>CAVSRB010000010.1:0-60529 GCA_963730305.1 uncultured Alphaproteobacteria bacterium | reverse complement strand
CGAGTTATTCTTATTACTAAGAACGCGCCGGAGGAGTCAAGCGCGTTGGCCTTCGTAGGCTGCTCTGATCGAACAAACCTCTCGCCGTTCAAGGAATTCGAGTGAATATTGATTAGTATTAAGAATTATTCTTGTCGATATCAGAATGGCGAGTCGCCGCTTTCCCCGATAGCGCGAGCCTTTGGCGGCTCGGGCGCGTCAATGCCGGGCCCCGGTGGAAAGAGCGCTCTGGCAGGCACGTGTTTTTAGCAGGACACGTCCAGGCCGCGCTCGGCAAGCCTTCCCTGTCGGCGCAGCCCTAACTCAGACTTCGGTATCGTTCGTGGGGGCGGGTCAGTCGCGCGAATTTAAGCGGCTGACCGATCTGCCCGACGATTGGGCCGATCAGCGACGCCTTTTCAGCTGAGCCAATGCGTCAACTCGGCGCGCAAAATCCTGGTCACTGAAATCAGCCGACAGAGACCATCGCGCGAAATGCGCCCGATTCGTCTCTGAGAGACCGTCTCTGACGCACACGTTCGGCGCCACCCTGCCGGCTAAGTCCCGGAAGTGTCGGCAGAATACCAGAGACGGGCGAAAAATCGTTTAAAAACAAGAACTTAATGGTGGAGCCGAGGGGGATCGAACCCCTGACCTTCGCATTGCGAACGCGACGCTCTCCCAGCTGAGCTACGGCCCCACACTATCCGGCGGCGGGGGAAGCGGATCCATGCCGGCGCCGGGGACGGCGGATAATGTTCAGGGCCCGACACGGTGTCAAGCCTCGCCACCAACCACCGCCGATGTCCGACAATATGGTATTCCACGCCGCCACTTGAACCCCGGACGGCCGCCCTTTAGGGTCGCGCGGTCCCGTCATTTCCAGCGCCCAGGCCATGTGCTCCACTCGTCACCCTGATCGACTACCTCTTGCAGCTCTATACCTGGGTGCTGATCGTCTACGTGATCGTCAGCATGTTGATGTCGTTCGGCGTGGTCAACGCCTACAACCGCTTCGTCAACATCGTGTTCGACATCCTCCAGCGGGTGACCGAGCCCGTCCTTGGGCCGATCCGCCGCTTCCTGCCGGACACCGGGATGCTCGACCTGTCGCCGCTGGTGCTGTTCCTCGGCCTGTGGCTGGCGCGCATGCTGTTGCGCGAATACGCCTTCGTCCCGGCCTGCTTCGGCTGACCCTTGGCGTCGCCGGTCACCGCCGCCGCCGACGGGGTCCGGGTCGCGGTGCGGCTGACGCCCAAGGCCCGGCGCAACGCGGTCCAGGGCCTGGCGGCCGAGGCCGACGGCGGGTCGGTGCTGAAGGTCGCGGTCACGGCCGTGCCCGAGGGCGGCAAGGCCAACGCGGCGCTGATCAAGCTGCTGGCCAAGGAATGGCGCCTGCCCAAGAGCACGATCGAGATCGCGAGCGGTGCGACGGACCGCCGCAAGACGCTGGCGGTGCGTGGCGATGCAACCGCGCTGTCGCTACAACTCGGGCAATGGTTGGAGGGGATCGATGAGCAGCGCTGACATCATTGACGGCAAGGCCTTCGCGGCCGGCGTGCGCGCGCGGGTCGGCCGCCAGGTCGACGTCCTGAAGCGCGAACACGACCTGACGCCCGGCCTCGCCGTCGTGCTGGTCGGCGAGGACCCGGCGAGCCAGGTCTACGTCCGCAACAAGGGCAAGGCGACGGTCGAGGTCGGCATGCACTCGTTCGAGCACCGCCTGCCCGCCGAGACGACGCAGGAGGCGCTGCTCACGCTGGTCGCGGAGCTCAACGAGGCGTCCGCCGTCCACGGCATCCTCGTCCAGCTTCCCCTGCCCGACCAGATCTCCGAATCCGCGGTGCTGGCCGCGATCGACCCGGCCAAGGACGTCGACGGCTTCCACCTGATCAACGTCGGCCTCTTGTCGACCGGCGGCGCGGGGCTGGTGCCGTGCACGCCGCGGGGCTGCCTGATGATGCTCAAGGACCGGCTCGGCGACCTGACCGGGCTCCGGGCGCTGGTCGTCGGCCGCTCCAACATCGTCGGCAAGCCGATGGCCCAGCTCCTGCTCGGCGCCAACTGCACCGTGACCATCGCCCATTCGCGCACCCGGGACCTCGACGAGGAATGCCGCCGCGCCGACATCCTGGTCGCCGCGGTCGGCCGGCCGCGCATGATCAAGGGCGACTGGATCAAGCCGGGCGCGACCGTGATCGACGTCGGCATGAACCGGATCGACGACGACCGCCCCGGCGCCGAGCCGGGCAAGACCCGACTGGTCGGCGACGTCGACTTCGACGAGGCGGTCAGGGTCGCCGGTGCGATCACGCCGGTCCCGGGCGGGGTCGGGCCGATGACCATCGCCTGCCTGCTCGCCAACACGGTCACCGCCGCCTGCCACGCTGCCGGGATCGCCGAGCCGGAAGTCTAGCCGCGCGTCGTCGTCCCTTGGCGATCACCCGGTAGGATCCGGCGCCCGCGCCCGGCGGCGCAGAGCGGAAGCCCTACACCGCGCTTGCACAATCGCTCTCGAACGTGTCCGCTCGACCGTCCGCAACGGAGGGAAGGAACGCTACGCATGAAATACATGAGGCTCTATGCCGACGAGCATGGCGAGAGCCATGCGGAGGAGATCGAGGCCGCGTTCGTGCCGATGGACTTCGCGCCGCCGGCCCCGCCGCTGGAGGTCTCGGCCCCGGTCGACTCGACCCGGCACCATTTCCTCCGCTTCCCCGCCGGCTGGGACAGCGGCTTCCATCCCTCGCCCCGCCGCCAGGTCTTCGTCGTCTTGTCCGGCGAGGTCGAAGGCACGACGAGCGACGGGACGACCATGTCCCTCGTGCCGGGCGATGTCCTGCTGATGGAGGACACCTCGGGCAAAGGCCATACCGCCAAGGCGATGGGGGGCGTCGAGGCCGTCGCCCTGATGGTGCACCTCGAATAGCATAGGCGACCAACGACGCCCGCCCCCGCCGTCAGCTCAGCGGCTGCTCCCGGTCCTCGCCCTCGAGCTCGGAGAAGCGGACCGCCAGGATCTCGCGGGTCTGGATGCGGCCCTGCTCGTTCTTGTCGACCACCATCAGCCGCTGGTCGTCGGCGATGCCGGCGGGCAGCACCATGCGCCCGCCCCGCTTGAGCTGGCCGAGCAGGGCGGCGGGGATCAGGTGGGGCGCGGCGGTCATGATGATCCGGTCGAACGGGGCGTGCTCCGGCCAGCCCTGGGCGCCGTCGCCGACGCGGATCTCGACGTTGTCGATCTTGAGCCGCTTGAGCCGGCCGCGGGCGCGCTTGGCCAGCTCCTCGATGATCTCGACCGAGTAGACCTGCTTCGCCAGCCGCGACAGCACCGCCGCCTGGTAGCCGAGGCCGGTGCCGACCTCGAGCACGCTATGCTCGGGCCCGACCTCGAGCAGGTGGGTCATCAACGCGACGATGAAGGGCTGCGAGATGGTCTTGTCGCAGCCGATCGGCAGCGGCTGGTCGAGATAGGCATAGGTGCGCATCTCGACGGGGACGAACTCGTGGCGCGGCACGTCGCCCATCACCGCCATCACGTCGGGCGACAGCGGCGCGCTGCCGAGCTGCTCGGCAGCCGTGCGCATGTGCAGGTCGATCGCCTCGAGCATCGCCCGCCGCTGCACTTGGAACTCGGTATCCTCGTCCATCGCCAGAACTCGCTCGCGCTCCCGGCCGCGACAGGCGGCCGGCGCGGGCCTATTGCACCTTCCCGCGGGAGCAAACGCAAGCGGCGACTTTGCCGCCCCCTGGGGCCAGCCGTCCGGGCCGCGATTGACCGGCGCGGGCGCTCGGGCCACCATGCCCGCTCGCCGGATCGGCCCCGCACGGAGAGGGCGCCGGCCCGATCGCGTCAGCAAGGCCCGGGCAAGGGGGCGGTAGCCAAATGGTCGGTTCGAGCGAGCATGTCCTGTGGGCGGCGATCCTGTTCGTCGGGATCCACCTGCTCAGCAGCACGTCTCTGCGGCCGGCCCTGATCGCCCGGATCGGCGAGGGGCCGTACCGCGGCCTGTTCTCGCTGCTCTCCGGGGTGTCCTTCGTCTGGATGATCTGGGCCTACGCCCACGCGCCGTTCGAGCCGGTGTGGCCGGTCGCGCCGTGGATGCCGTGGGTGCCGATCCTGGTGGTGCCGGTGGCGATGATCCTGCTGGTCGCCGCGCTGACCACCCGCAACCCGGCGATGGCCGGGATGGAGGGCGCGGCGGCCGCGCCCGACCCGGCGGTCGGGATCACGACCATCACCCGCCACCCGCTGTTCTGGGCGATCGGCCTGTGGGCGCTCGCGCATCTGCTGGTCAACGGCGACCTGGCCTCGATCTACCTGTTCGGCGGGCTGGCGGTGCTCTCCTTCCTGGGCATGCCGATGCAGGATCATAAGAAGATGCAGACCGTCGGCGCCGAATGGGGTCCCTACGCCATGCGGACCTCGGCGGTGCCCTTCCTGGCCGCGGTCCAGGGCCGGACCGCGATCGACTGGCGCGGGATCGGCTGGTGGCGGCCGCTTGCCGGGCTGGCGCTCTACGCCATCATCCTGATGGGCCACCGCCACCTGTTCGGCGTCAGCCCGTTCCCCGCCTGAGCGGCGGGCGGCCGTGCTCGCGCTCGAAGCCCTCTCGGCGCGCGGCCTCGCCCCGGTCGACCTGACCTTCGGCGATGGCGAGTGCGTCGCCCTGTCCGGCCCGTCGGGGTCGGGCAAGACCGTGCTGTTGCGCGCCATCGCCGACCTCGACCCCAACGAGGGCGACGCGGTGGCGGGCGCGACCCGCCGCAGCGCCGTGCCCGCGCCGGTGTGGCGGCGCTCGGTCGGCTATCTCGCCGCCGAGCCGGGCTGGTGGGCCGACCGGGTCGGCGATCACTTCGGGACTTCGCCACCGGACACAAAGCCCCCTGGTCGACCTGCTGGGTTCGCTCGGCCTGCCCGCCGAGGCGCTCGACTGGACCGTGCGCAACCTGTCGACCGGCGAGCGACAGCGCCTCGCCTTCGCGCGGCTGCTCCGGCGCGACCCGGACGTGCTGCTGCTCGACGAGCCGACCGCGGCGCTCGACGCGGAAGCGACCGAGCGGGTCGAGGCCCTGGTCCGGGCCCGGCTCGACGCCGGCGCCAGCGTGCTGATCGTCACCCACAGCGGCGACCAGGCCGAGCGCCTGGCCGGCCGGCGGCTGCGGATCGAGGACGGCGCGGTGGTCGAGGCGGCGCCGTGACGGGGGCAACACCGTGACCGGCGCAGCGCCATGAGCTCGGTCCCGCTCTCCTATCTCGACCTCGTCCTGGCGGCCGCCTTCCTGTGCATCCACGCGGCGCTGTCGCTGGCGCTGCGGCTGGGCATCACCCGTCAGATCCTGGTCGCCGGCGCCCGCATGGCGGTCCAGCTCGCCCTGCTCGGCCTCGTGCTCGAGACCCTGTTCCGGCTCGCCTCGCCGCTGTGGACCGGACTCGCCGCCGTGGTCATGGTCCTGATCGCCGGCTGGGAGTCGCGCGCCCGGCAGAAGCGGCGGCTGGCCGGCTGGTGGAGCTATGGCCTGGGCACCGGCTCGATGCTGACCGCCGCGGGGGTGGTCACGGTCGTCGCCCTGACCGCGATCGTCGGCGCCCACCCGTGGTACGACCCGCGCTACGCCCTGCCGCTGCTCGGCATGATCCTCGGCAACACGATGACCGGGATCGCCATCGGCGTCGACACCCTGACCACCGCCGCGGCCCGCGACCGCAACGCCGTCGAGGCGCGGCTGGCGCTGGGCGAGACCAAGTGGGTCGCCCTGTCCGAGACCCTGCGCGACGCCATGCGCAGCGGCCTGATCCCCATCATCAATTCGATGGCGGCGACCGGCGTGGTCGCGATCCCGGGGATGATGACCGGCCAGCTGCTCGCTGGCGCCTCGCCCGAACACGCCATCAAGTACCAGCTGATGATCATGTTCCTGATCGCCGGCGGCACCGGCCTGGGCGTGCTCGCCGCCGTCTACCTGACCGCGTCGCGGATCACCGACGCGCGCCACCGCCTGCGGCTGGACCGGCTGGGCGGGGACGTCCGGTAGTCGTCCCGCGGCGGGCCGGCCTAGGTGCGCCGGTGCCCGGTCAGCCGCAGCCGCAGCGCATTCAGCCGGATGAAGCCCTCGGCGTCGCGCTGGTCGTAGGCGCCGGCGTCGTCCTCGAAGGTGACGATGTCCTCGCGGTAGAGGCTGTTGGGCGACTTGCGGCCGGTGATGATGACGTTGCCCTTGTAGAGCTTGAGCCGCACCGTGCCGGTGACCGGCTCCGACGCCTTGTCGATCGCGGCCTGGAGCATCTCGCGCTCGGGCGCGAACCAGAAGCCGTTGTAGATCAGCTCCGCGTAGCGCGGCATCAGCTCGTCCTTCTGGTGGGCCGCGCCGCGCTCCAGGGTCAGCGACTCCATCGCCCGGCGGGCGTGGAACAGGACGGTGCCGCCGGGCGTCTCGTAGACGCCGCGCGACTTCATGCCGATGAAGCGGTTCTCGACGATGTCGATGGCGCCGACGCCGTTGGCCCCGCCCAGCTCGTTGAGCTTGGCGAGCAGCTCGGCCGGCGGCAGCCGGTTGCCGTCGACGGCGATCGGATCGCCCTGCTCGAAATCGATGGTGATCTCGGTCGGCTTGTCCGGCGCCGCATAGGGCGAGACCATGCGGGTGAGGATGTGGTCGTAGTCGGCCTCCTCCCACGGGTCCTCCAGCACCTTCCCCTCGGACGAGATGTGCAAGAGGTTGGCGTCCTGGCTGAACGGCGGCTCGCCGCGCTTGTCCTTGGGGATCGGGATCTGGTGCTTCTCGGCGAAGTCGATCAGCTTGGTCCGCGAGGTCAGGTCCCACTCGCGCCACGGCGCGATGATCTTGATGTCGGGCTTGAGCGCGTAGTAGCCGAGCTCGAACCGGACCTGGTCGTTGCCCTTGCCGGTCGCCCCGTGGGCCACGGCGTCGGCGCCGGTGGCCTCGGCGATCTCGATCTGGCGCTTGGCGATCAGCGGGCGCGCGATCGAGGTGCCGAGCAGGTAGGTGCCCTCGTAGAGCGCGTTGGCCCGGAACATCGGGAAGACGTAGTCGCGCACGAACTCCTCGCGCAGGTCGTCGATGTGGATCTCCTTGACCCCCATCATCTCCGCCTTCTTGCGCGCGGGCTCGAGCTCCTCGCCCTGGCCGATGTCGGCGGTGAAGGTGACGACCTCGCAATGGTAGGTGTCCTGCAGCCAGCGCAGGATCACGGACGTGTCCAACCCGCCCGAATAGGCGAGCACGACCTTCTTCACCTCACCCTTTTTGGGGGTGGTCATACGCATAACCTCCATAGGCCCGGGGCGGAATCCGGCCGGAGTATAGGCATTGCCGCCCGCGCGACAAGCGGAGCGAAAAGGAGGCGAAAGGTTATCATCGGTTATCAAGGGTTATCTTTCTGGCGGCGGTGGGTCCTTCCCCTCTCCCTGGGGAGAGGGAGGGGCCCGTTGCATGAGCAACGGGAGGGTGAGGGGACCGGCCTCGGCGAGTGACCCCTCACCCAGCTTCGGGTAAGGCCCGGCTGCGCCGCGCCAACCCTGCGCAACCCTCTCCCCGAGGGAGAGGGCTCGGCGCGCTGTATACCGTCATCAGATGTCATCAATTGTCAGCATTTGTCATCGGGACGGGCTTCGAGCCGGGACCGAGAGCCAGCGAGGTGGTTGAAGCCGCGATCCGCCATCCGAAGGCTGATGCTTGGCAGGAACAGGCCGTCCGCCCCGCCCTCTTCGCCGAGCCCGCAGCGTGAGACGACGCCCCCGGCATCGCATGGTCCCCGGCGGAGGCCAGGGCAACGAGCCGGGCTTCGTTACGTAAGAAGATTAGGAATTATTTCAAGATACCGGTGACGCCGGGCGGCGGCCGTCCGCATAGGTCTTGTTGTCGGTCGCCAGGTAGCGCCACAGGTCGACCGCATCGAACACGACGCTGACCGTCATCACCACGATGGCGTAGGCCAACCAGACCTGGAAGACGACGCCGTGCGCGCGGGTGGCGAGCCACCAGGCGAGCGCGGGGATCAGCGCCAGCCAGGGCAGGTGGCTCAGGCCCATCAGGCGGCTCAAGGGCCGGCGCTTGTGCATCGCCGGCGCGACGACCAGCGACAGCAGCGTCGTGGCCAGGACCAGCGCGCCCTCGACGGTGGCGACGAAGACCAGCCCGCCGAGGATAAGGGGCACGTTGAGGATCGCGCCCCAGATATCGATCCCCGGCCGGACGGCGGCAAGGTCGCGGCGCATCTGGAGGAAGTTGCGGATCGGATTCATCGCTTTTTCTCCCTTGCCGGTCCGCCGAGCAGCCCGCCAAGCACGACCCGCTCGAACCGGCGCAGCGGCGCGTCGTTGCCCTCCACCCGCATGCGCAGCAGCGCGCCCTGCCAGGCGTCGACCAGGAAGGCGGCGAGCGTGTCGGCGTCGGCCTGGTCGGCGATCGCGCCCTCGGCCTGCGCCTCCCGGATCGCCGGCGCCAGCGCCGCGGCGAAGGCGTCGAGCCCGGCGGCGACCCGCTCGCGCACCGCATCGCCGACTGCGCCCGCTTCCAGCGCCATCACCCCGAACAGGCAGCCGGTGCGGAAGTCCTCGTCCTCCATGCGCGCGGCGTAGGCGCGGAAGAAGCGGCGCAGCCGGTCGCCCGCCGGGGTGCCGCCATCCGGCCGCAACGTGTCGGCGACCGCCGCCATGCGGCCGGCGAAATGCTTCATCAGCGCGAGCGCGAACGCCTCCTTCGAGGCGAAGTAGTAGTGGAACGAGCCCTTGGGCACGCCGGCGGCGCGCACGATGTCCTGGATGCTGACGGCCGAATAGCCGCCGGCGCGCACCGCATCGAGCCCGACGTCGAGCAGCTGCCTTCGGGTCTCCAGGCTCACGGCGATCTCCGATGACTAGTTGGTCGACCAACTAGTGATTAGTAGACGATCGTCTAGTCAATTTGTCAAGGTTGCCGCCAAGGTATTGCGCGACACGCGGCGCAGACCGCTCAGCGGGCTTGTGGTCTGGAGGCGGCTCCCCGATGATGGCCGGCCGCGCCGGCGGGAGCGTCCGCGACCCGCCACCGGCGATCCCCGAACCGCCCGCGCCGAACCGGCCCGTATCCGCAGCGCCCGAAGCATGACCGCACGCGATCTTCCCGACGACCCGACCCCGCCCGAAACCCTCGCCCTCGACGCCCTGCTGCTCCGCCGCGCCGAGCAGGCGGCGGCGGGACGCGCCGCCGGCGGACTGGCGCCGGCCGAGGTCGACCGTCCGTTCGACTGGGCCGAGACGGCGACCCTCGCCGGCCGGGCTGCCGCCCATCTGGCTGCGCGCGACATCGGCCCCGGCGACCGCATTGCCGTTTGGGGCCAGACCTCGCTGGCCTGGGCGGTGTGGCTGGCCGCCGCGGCCTGGCGCGGCGCGGCGCTGGTCGCGATCCATCCCAACCTCGGCGAGGCCGACCTGGTCGCCGCCCTGCGTCAGACCCGACCGGCCTGGCTGTTCGCCGACGCCTCGGCGCGCGGCGTGCCGATGGCGGCGATCGCCGAGGCGGCCGGCCATGCGGCGGGCCTGCGCGGGACGACGGTCATGCCCGGCGCCGACGGCCGTTTCGACCTCGATGCCCTTCTCGACGCCGCCCCGGCGCCGCCGCCCCAGGGCAGCCCGGAAGCGCCGCTCAACATCCAGTTCACCTCGGGCAGCACCGGTCGGCCCAAGGCGGTGATCCTGTCCCACCGGGCGCTGGTGACCAATGCGGCGTTGACCGCACGCGCCGCCGGCATTCGCAGGGGTGACCGCATCGCCGCGCCGCTGCCGCTGTTCCACTCGGCAGGGCCTTTCGACCGGGCTGATCCTGTCGCTGGTCCAGGACGCGGCCTGGGTCGGCTTCCACCGCTTCCAGACCGACACCGTGCTCGACCGGATCGTCGACACCAACTGCACGGTCATCGAGGGCGTGCCGACCATGTACGCCAACCTGCTCGACCGGATGGCCGCGACCGCCACGGCCACGCCGTCGCTGCGGGTCGGCATCGCCGGCGGCGCCTTCCTGCCGCCCGACCTGTGCGCCCGCGCCGTCCGCGAGATGGGGCTGGACCATATGGGCATGGTCTACGGCCAGACCGAGTTCGCGCCGACGATCGCCGTGACCCGCGGCGACGAGCCGGCGGACCTGGCCTTCACCACCGCCGGACCGCCCTTGCCGGGCGTCGCCGTGCGCATCGTCGATCCCGAGACCGGCAGCGACGTCGACGGCAACGGCGTCGGCGAGATCTGGGTGCGGGGGCCGACCTTGATGTCCGGTTACGTCGACGACCCCGAGGCCACCGCGGCGGCGGTCACCCACGACGGCTGGCTGCGCACCGGGGACCTCGGCCGGCTGGTCGGCGGCTGCCTGCAGGTGACAGCGCGCCTCAAGGAATTGATAATCCGCGGCGGCGAGAACGTGTCGCCGTACGAGGTCGAGGATGCGTTGCGCGCCGCCCCGGGGGTGGCCGACGCCTGCGTGGTGCCCGCGCCGTCGTCGCATTGGGGAGAGGAGATCCATGCCGTGCTGGTGCCGGGAGCCGACCAGACGATCGACATCGACGCCGTCCGCGCCCACGCGGCGAACGCCTTGCCCCGCCACATGAGACCCGACCATTACGAAACCCGCGACGCCCTGCCGCTGCTGGCCAATGGCAAGGTCGACCGTGTCGCCCTGAAAGACGCCGCCGCGCGCGGGGGCCGGCCATGACCGGCGGTCCAATCGGCGAGGTCGACGGCGCGCCGGCGCTCCTCGACCACTTCTTCGGCAGCGCCGCCATGCGTGCTCGGTTCGGCGAGCGGGCGCTGTTGCAGGCCTGGCTCGACGTCGAGGCGGCACTGGCCCGAGGCCAGGGAGCGCTGGGCGTCATCCCGGCCGAGGCGGCGACCGCGATCGCGGCGGCGGCGACGGTCGACCGGCTCGACCACTCCGCCATCGCCGCCGGGATCGCCGAGAGCGGCCATCCGCTCGTTCCCCTGGTCCGCGCCCTGGCCGCGGCCGCGGGAGAGGCCGGCCGCTATGTCCACCTGGGTGCGACCACCCAGGATGTCATGGACACCGGCTACATGCTCCTGGTCCGCGACGGGCTGACGGTGATCGAGCAACACCTGGTGCGCCTGGCGGAGGCGCTGTGCGGGCTCGCCGGGCGGTACAAGACGACGCCGATGGCTGCCCGCACCCATGGCCAACACGCGCTGCCGACCACCTTCGGCCTGCGCGCCGCCGTCTGGCTGGAAGAGGTCGGTCGCCACCTGGCGCGGCTGCGCGAGATGCGGCCGCGAATCCTGGTCGGCTCGTTCGGCGGCGCGGCGGGAACGATGGCAGGCTATGGGCCGCGCGCATTCGAGCTGCGCGCCGCCGTGATGCGAGACCTGGGCCTGGGCGAGCCCGGCGCGAGCTGGCACGCCAGTCCGGACCGGTTCACCGAGTGTCTGTCGCTGTTCGGCCTGGTCGCGGCGACCGCCGAAAAGCTGGCGCGCGAGGTCTACTTCCTCAGCCGGACCGAAATCGGCGAGGTCGCCGAGGACCAGGGGGCGGATCAGGTCGGCAGCAGCACCATGCCGCAAAAGCGGAACCCGATCCGCAGCGAAGCGATCATCGCCGCCGCGCAGACGGTGCGCGCCCAAACGGCCGCGGCGGTCGGCGCGATGGTCGCCCAGGACGACCGCGATATGGGCACGGGCATCGTGCTGTGGCGGCTCGTTCCCGAATCCTTCATCCTGACCGGCGGCCTGGTCGAGCGGCTCAACGACGTGTTCGCCGGGCTCCACGTCGATCCCGACGCGATGGCGCGCAACCTGGCGGCGACCGACGGCCGGATCGTCGCCGAGGCGGTCATGCTCCGACTCGCCGATGCGATGGGCCGGCCCGAGGCGCACCGGGCGGTGACCGAGGCGGTGCGCGAGGCGGACAATTCGCGCACGCCCTTCGTCGACTGCCTCGTGCGCCACCGCGAGATATCCCGCCATCTGTCGCGCCGCGAGATCGAGCGCCTATTGGAGCCGGACCGGTATCTGGGCGCCGCGCCGGCGATCGTCGACGCCGCGATCCGCGCCTACAAAGACACCGAGGACGAGTGGAGGACGAGGACATGGCGGACGACATCGTCCTGACGATCGAGGGCCCGGTCGCCCGGGTCGTGCTCAACGCGCCCGATCGGCGGAACGCCTTCGACACGAAGATGCTCGCCGCCTTCGAGGACGCGATCGTGACGCTGGACCGCAACCGCGATGTCGAGATCGTCGTGCTGCTCGGCGAGGGACCGTCTTTCTGCGGCGGCACCGACCTCAAGGAGCTGGCGACGCTGGACGCCGACGATACCCTGCATTGGCAGGAACGGACGGGCGCAGCCGTCGAAGCATGGTCGCGCCTGCGCGCGATCACGGTGACGGTGTTCAACGGTCCCGCGATCGGCTCCGGCGCGATCATCGGCCTGGCGAGCGACTTCAGGATCGCCGCGGACACGGCACGGCTGGCCTTTCCCGAAGTCTCCCTGGGCATCCCGATGACCTGGAACGGCATCCCGGTGCTGACCGGGCTGTTGGGCGCCGACCGGACCAGGCGCCTGCTGCTGTTGAACGAGAGCCTGGACCCGGATGCGATGGTCCGGCTGGACCTGGTGAGCGACGTCGTGCCCGCGGG
The DNA here is from genome assembly GCA_963730305.1 of uncultured Alphaproteobacteria bacterium. Lineage (GTDB taxonomy): Bacteria > Pseudomonadota > Alphaproteobacteria > Bin65 > Bin65 > CAMYMQ01. Next base: position 47,911 of record CAVSRB010000010.1, on the reverse strand, counting down.
CGACCTGCACAAGGCGGCCGAGGCGCTGGTGTCACGCCTCCTCGAAGCCCCGGCCCTGGCGCGGCAGATGACCAAGCGGGCGGTGCGCGCCGCGACGGGCGCAGCCGGGGCGGCGGGCGCGACCGATCCGTTCCTCGCGTCGCTCGCGGTGCGGGTTCGCGGCGAGCGCGGGTCCGGCGCGGGGAAGAAGGGGCGGTCCTGACCTGAACCGGCCCGCAGGGAGCGGCGCCTACGCGGCCGTCTCGGTCACCAGCAGCTTGATCTTGCCGAACTCGACCTCGCTCTGATCGGCGACCGGGGTCGGCTGGTTCGAGTCGAGCTGGGCGCCGTCGACCCAGGTGCCGTTCATCGAATCGAGGTCTTCCACGCACAGCGCGCCGTCGTGGTAGACGAAGCGGGCGTGGTTCCGCGACACCAATTCGTCGCCGATGATGAAGTCGACCCGGTTGGAGCGGCCGACCAGGATGCCGGTGTCGGACTGGCTCAGGTCCTCCTCGCGGATCGTCACCTCGATGTTGGCCGAGCGGGCGTTGACGCCGCGCAGGGTCCACACCCGCGGGCCGTCGGCCGCGGCGTGGCGGATCGGCACCGTGCGGTCCTCGTCGCCGGGGGCGCGCGCGACCGGCGGCGGCTCCGGCGCCGCTCCGCGGCTTCGAGATCGCTGAGCACGCCGGCAGCCAGGGCCAGCTCGTCGCTGAGAGGCTCTTTCCGGGGCTCGGGCTCGGCTCGCCGCGGACTCGGACGCTGCCGGCGCCGTTCGGTCTCGGCCGGCTCGGCCGGCGCGATTCGGACTTGAGCGCATCCGACCGAGGCGCATCCGACTTGGACGGCTCCGACTCGGGCGGCTCCGGACTTGGGCACCGCTTCGGACTTGGCGGCTCCGACTTGGGCGCTTCGGACTTGGACGGTTCCGGTTCCCGCGTCTCCGGCTTCGTGGCGCCCGGCTTGGCGGCCTTCGGCTTTTCGAACGTCGGCTCGACCGGTTCGGGCGTGGCCGCTTCCGACTTGGCCGCTTCGGGCTTGGCCGCTTCGGGCTTGGTCGCCGCCGGCATTGCCGTTTCGGCTGCGGGCGCGGCGGTGCCGCCGGCGATCATGGTGCGCCGCTCGCCCAGGTCGGCCTTGCCCAGGTCGATTTCGCCGACCGCGGGCGGCGTGTCGATCTCGTCGGCGAGGCCGCGGTTGTGCGGGTCGACGCCTTCGTAGCCGTCGTCGGTCGGCCGCGACAGCGTCGGCTCGGGCGCGGCCACCCGCGCCGAGGCGGCGGCGATCCTGGGCTCGGCGCGGCGCGCGGTCTGCGGCTCGTCGACCGGCTCGGTCCGCGTGCGGGTCCAGCGGGCATAGGCGAACAGCCACAGGAAGACGACGTTGACCAGCGGGATGATCGCCAGGATCGCCCAGGCCGGCGACCAGCCCGCCCGGCGCAGCACCGGCGCGCCGAGCAGCACGGCGACGACGATCAGGCCCAGACCCGGCAGGACCAGCACCAGCGACCAGGCGCCGCCGATCCCCGCCTTGGCGAAGGCGCGCCAGGTCGGCAGCAGCAGCACCGCGAACAATGCGACGTGCACGATCAGCGCGGGCAGGAGCCACGGCGGCAGGCTGGAAAAGGACAAGTCCGGCACCCCTTTGTGACCGTCAGCCGTCCCGGGGACGGCCAAGTGTAATACGGCGGCGGGTGGCCCGCCCAGCCCCGCGCCCCGCGGCGCGGCGCCCGGATTTCGTATCGGTAACGGCGCCGCCGGCGATTCCGGTCGCTGCCATCGTCACGGCGGCGTCATCCCCGCGACACGGTCAGGCGCACCGCGCCGACCTCGACCGTGTCGCCCTTGTCGATCGTGCTGGGCTCGTGCGGCTGCAGCACCGCGCCGCCGACGGTGGTGCCGTTGGCGGAACCGAGATCCTCGATCGACAGGCGGCCGGCGCGCAGGAACACCCGGGCGTGGCGGCGCGACACGCTGTCGTCGGCGATCAGCAGTTCCGAGGACTGCGGGCTGCGGCCGATGACGAAGCCGTCGCGCCGGGTCGACAGGTCCTCGTCGGGCAGCTCCAGCCGGACCACCCGCCCCGCCTCGTCGAAGCCGGTGAGCAGCCACGAGGTCGGCTGCATGTCGTCGAAGTTCTGCATGGCGGCCGGCGACACGGCGGCGCCCTTCTGGGTCAGGGCGAAGTCGTCGGCGTCCGCGCCCGGCGGCGGCATCGCGGGGTGGTTGGCGGTGCGGTAGCGGTCGAGCGGCCAGGCGATGAAGGCGAAGATGTAGGCGAAGATCAGGGGCACCGGCGCGGCCAGCACGCCGACGATCTCGATGCCCGGGAACATCCAGAAGATGCTGGGCAGCCAGGGCGCGATGCCCCACCACCAGCCGAAGCCCGCCTTCTGGACCACGATCACCGTGAGCCAGACGCCGACCCCGACATAGGCGGCGATCAGCAGCCGAACGGCGATCTCGAGGCCGACATCCATGCGATCCGCGCCCGCGATCCGGGACGCTAGGATTGACCGCCCGGCGCGGCGGGCCAGTCGTTGAAGGCGAGCAGGAGCAGGACCACGAGCGGCCCCGCGACCGGCACGGCGAACAGGATCGACAGCGCGGGGTTGAGCCCGGTGCGCCGGTAGACGCGCCACAGCGGCACGATCATCAGGACGCAGAACAGAATGTAACCGCCCACGAGGGCGAGAAGGACGAAGGTGCTCACGCTGCCATCATTTCAAAGGCCCGGACCGCCGACAGCCTAGCACGGCGGCGCGCCCGCAGGGAACGCGGGCCGGACCCGGTCACAACATTGCCTCGATCACGCGGTCCGGCGGCTTGTGGCCGTCGACGAAGGTCTTGATGTTGATGATGACCTTCTCGCCCATGTCGATGCGGCCCTCGATCGTGGCCGAGCCCATGTGCGGCAGGAGCACGACGTTCTCCAGCTCGAGCAGCTTGGGATTGACCGCGGGCTCGTGCTCGAACACGTCGAGGCCGGCGCCGGCGAGCTCGCCCTTGCCCAGCATGCGGACCAGCGCGTTCTCGTCGATCACCTCGCCGCGGGCGGTGTTGACGACGATGGCGTGCGGCTTCATCAGCTTGAGCCGCCGCGCCGACAACAGGTGGTAGGTCGCCGGCGTGTGCGGGCAGTTGACCGAGACCACGTCCATGTGGGCGAGCATCTGGTCGAGGCTCTCCCAGTAGGTCGCCTCGAGCTCCTGCTCGAAGGCTTCGTCGACCCGGCGGCGGTTGTGGTAGTGCACCGACAGGCCGAAGCCGCGCGCGCGCCGCGCCACGGCCGAGCCGATCCGGCCCATGCCGAGGATGCCGAGCCGCTTGCCCCAGATCCGGTGGCCGAGCATCGTGGTCGGCCCCCAGCCGGTCCAGTTGCCCGAGCGGATCAGCCGCTCGCCCTCCGACAGCCGGCGCGACACCGCGAGGATCAGCGCCATGGTCATGTCGGCGGTGTCCTCGGTCAGCACGCCGGGGGTGTTGGTCACGGTGATGCCGCGCTCGCGCGCGGTGGCCAGGTCGATATGGTCGACGCCGGTGCCGAACGACGCGATCAGGCGCAGCCGCGGCCCGGCCTGGGCGAGCACGCCCTTGTCGATGCGGTCGGTGACGGTGGGGACCAGCACGTCGGCGGTCTTGCACGCCTCGACGATGTCCTCGCGCGTCAACGGCCGGTCGTCGCGATTGAGGCGCGTGTCGAACAGCTCCATCATCCGCGTCTCGATCGGGTCGGGCAGCTTTCGTGTCACCACGACGACCGGTTTTTCCTGCGGCATCGTCCCCTCGTTCGGACCGGTTGAGGCGTCCCTGCGTAGCAAGCGCACCCGGCCATGTCCAGCGGACATGACCGGCCGGGCTGCGATGGCCGTGACGGGCCGCGCGGCCTTGACCGCCGGTCGCCCGGCGGTGGTATGAATAGCGCGGTCAGATGACGAGCGCGCGCGACAGGATGAAGCGGTGGTCGGACCGGCGCCGGCGCCCGATCCGGGCCGCGGTCGCGCGAGTCCTCGTCTGCCGATCCCTCGCTTCCCGAGCCCTCCTCTCCATGGCCGTCGCCTCGGTGCTGCTCTGCGCCACGGCCACCGCCGGCGGCGCCACCGAACAGAAATCGAAGGTGCCGCGCTTCGCCTCGCTGCGCCACGGCGTCGTCAACATGCGGGTCGGGCCGGGCCTGCGCTATCCGATCCGCTGGGTCTATCACCGCCGCGGCCTGCCGGTCGAAATCCTGCGCGACTACGGCATCTGGCGCTACATCCGCGACCCGTGGGGGACCGAGGGCTGGATGCACGTGCGCAACCTGACCTCGAAGCGCACCGTGCTGATCACCGGAAGCATCCACCCGCTGCGCGCGGAGCCGTCGGACAAGGCGGCGGCGGTGGCGCGGATCGAGCCCACCGTGATCGGCCACCTGGAACGCTGCAAGGGCGACTGGTGCCGGCTGTCGGTCGGCGACTATGCCGGCTGGCTGCGCCGCCGCGACATATGGGGCGTCTACCCCGACGAAAACCTGGAGTAGCCGGCCGGGACCGGGCTCAGGGGGCCGGGCGATCGGCGGCCAGCTCGGCGTCAGGCGCCGCCCGGGTCAGCGCGAAGAAGCTGCCGGTCGACAACATGGCCAGCACCAGCACCGATACCGCCATCACCCGCGGCGTGCCGTCGGCCAGCACGCCGGTGACGAAGACCGTCAGCCCGCCCACGGTCATCTGGACGAAGCCCGACAGCGCCGAGGCCGAGCCCGCCTGGCGCTGGAACGGTGCGATCGCCGCGCCCATCGCGTTGGGGAAGACGAAGCCGAGGCCGCCGAGGAACGGCACGATGGCGATGACGTAGGCCCAGCCGCTGCGCACCCCGGCGAAGGCGACCGCCATCACCGCGAGGCCGCCGAGCAGGCAGATCACGCCGCCGATCGTGATCATCCGGTCGGTGCCGACGCGCAGCGTGATCCGGCCGGAGACGAAGGTGCTGCCGATGAAGGCGAAGACCGAAGCGGCGAAATAGAGGCCGAACGCCTCGACCGGGACCCCGGCATAGTCGATCAGCACGAAGGAGATGTTGGCGATATAGGCGACCAGCCCGCCGAAGATGAAGGACAGGCATGTGGTGTAGCCGAGGTAGCGGCGGTTGCGCAGCAGGCCGAGGTAGGTCCGCGCCAGTATCCGGGGATGCGCCGCCTCGGGGTCGCGCCACTGGTTGGTCTCGCGCAGCAGCACCAGGCTGGCGACGATGGTGACCGCCGCGAAGCCCGCCAGCGCGATGAAGTTGGCGCGCCAGCCGAACTCGGCGGTCAGCACGCTGCCGGCGATCGGCATCAGGATCGGCAGGATGCCCATCACCGTCGCCAGGTAGGCGAGCACGCGCGGGGCCTGCTTGGCGCCGTAGAGGTCGCGGACCATCGCCCGCGCCAGCACCGGCCCGGCGCAGGCGCCGATCGCCTGGACGAAGCGGCTGGCGATCAGCATGTCGATGCTGGTCGCCAGCGCGCAGCCGAGGCTGGCGAGCAGGTAGAGGACGAGGCCGGCGTAGAGCACCGGCAGCCGGCCGAAGCGGTCGGACAGCGGCCCGTAGGCGAGCTGGGACACGGCGAAGCCGGCGAAGAACAGGCTGAGCGTGAGCTGGACCGTGCCCGCGTCGGTGTGGAAATAGTCGGCGAGCGACGGCAGCGACGGCAGGTAGAGGTCGGTCGAGACCGAGCTGTAGGCGGTGAGCCCGGCGAGCAGGCCACCGGTCGCAACGGTACGGGCGGAGGGCATGCGGGCCGGGCCGGACGTTGTTCAGCGAAAACGTGTGCCCGGCATATAGAGGCCGCCCGCGAATGCCGCAACGCCGCAAGCCGCATGAACTGCATGCGCGGCGCCGAGGTCTTCGGGGTATGGCGCCGCCGAGCCCGCCATCGCGCCCTTCGAGGCTCGCTGCGCGAGCGCCTCAGGACGAGCCGGGGGGAGGCATAATTCTCGCCCAGGCGCATCCTGAGGTGCCGCCAAAGGCGGCCTCGAAGGATCGGGTGAAGGTCCTGCCCGACTTCAAGCAACGACCTTCATCCTGAGGAGCGCCGACAGGCGCGTCTCGAAGGACGGGAAGACGGGCCCGCTGTCAGTCCTCCGCGGCCTCGCGCTCGGACTCGAGCAGGCGCTGCTTGCGCGCGACGCCCCAGCGGTAGCCGGCCAGGCCGCCGTCGGCGCGGATCGCCCGGTGGCAGGGGATGACGATCGGCGCCGGGTTGGTCGCGCAGGCCCGGGCGACCGCGCGCTGGGCGGTGGGCTGGCCGAGCGCGGCCGCGATCTGGGCATAGGTCCGGGTCTCGCCGCGCGGGATCGCGGTCAGCGCCTGCCAGACCTTGCGCTGGAAGGCCGTGGCGCGGACGTCGAGCGGCAGGTCGCGGCTCGGCGGCCGGCCCTCGACCCGGCGCACCACCTCGTCGACCCAGCCGGACAGGATGCCCGTATCGGGGCCGATCTCGGCGGCCGGGAACTCGCCGGCGAGCTCGTCCAGCAGGGCGTCCTCGTCGTCGCCGAAGGCGACGAAGCAGATGCCGCGCTCGGTCGCCGCGACCAGCATCGTGCCGAGCGTGCACGGCCGCAGCGTATGGACGATGCGCGCCCCCGCCCCGCCCCGGCGGTAGGTCGCCGGGGTCATCCCCAGGTGCTCGTCGGACTTCTCGTAGAGCCGGCTGGACGAGCCGTAGCCCGCCTCGTAGAGCGCCCCGGCGACGTCGTCGCCGCTGCGCAACAGCGCCTTGACCCGGCCGACCCGCCGGCTGTCGGCGTAGTCGCGCGGCGAGATGCCGACGATCCGGGTGAACAGCTTCTGGAAGTGGGTCGGGCTCAGCCCGACATGGTCGGCGACTTCGCGCAGGCTCGGCACGCCCTCGGCATAGTCGTCGATGAAGCGGCAGGCGCGCCGGATGCGGTCGTCTTGCCGGTCGTCCCTACCCGACATCACGGGGTCCAACACCATCGTGGTCATTTCGGTGCTCCATACTGGCATATCGTATGGCCGGCACCCTAGGCGCGCGCGCAACCCCGTTCTATCCGGAGCTTGTCGTGGCTCCGCCCGGCCCCTCGGCGGCCCCGTAGCCGTGCAAACCGGCGCCGTGGCGCTTCAGCCAGCGGCGGCCGTGGTCGACGTCGGCGCACAGCTCGCCGACCAGCCGCCAGAAGCGCGGCCCGTGGTTCAATTCGACCAGGTGCGCGACCTCGTGGGCGACGACGTAGTCGAACACCGGGCGCGGCGCGAACACCAGCCGCCACGAGAAGCTGAGCGCTCCGGCCGACGTGCAGCTGCCCCAGCGCGAACGGGTGTCGCGCACCGAGACCCGGGTCACCGGCCGGTCGACCCGCGCCGCCAGCGCCCGCGCCTGGGCCGACAGCGTCTGTCGGGCCTGGGCCTTGAGCCAGTCGTGGAGCCGCCGCGACAGGTGGGCCGGCGCGCCGGTGACGTGGAGCGCGCCGTCGGCGCACCACACCCCGCCGCGGGCGTCGGGGCGGTGGCGGATGACGTGGTCCTCGCCGAAGAAGGGGATCACCGCGCCGTCGACGAAGGGCACCGGCTTGGGCAGCCGGGCGAGCCGGTTCTGCAGCCAGACCTCCTTGTCGCGCAGGAAGGCGAAGCCGCGCGCCGGGTCGACGCCGGGCGGCAGGGTCAGGACCACGCCGCGGCTCGCGGCGTCGAGGCGCAGGCTGATGCGGCGGGCGCGGGCGGCGCGCCGGACCTCGACGGCGAGCTCGGCGTCGCCGATGCGGATCGTCCGGTTCGCCGCCGTATCGGCCATCTCAGGCCGCAGCGCCGGGCATTGCAGCCCGATCGAAAATGAGGCCCTCCACCGTCACCCCCGCGCAGGCGGGGGTCCAGCATCGCCGATAAAGATCTGGGTTCCCGCCTGCGCGGGAACGACGGGTTCGTATCCCGTCAGGCGTTGGCGCGGATGAAGTCGCGCACGCGGGGATAGATCTCCTCGCGCCAGCGGCGACCGTTGAAGATGCCGTAGTGCCCCACATTCTTCTGCTCATAATGCGCGTGCTTGGCCTTGGGAAGGCCGGTGCAGAGATCATGCGCCGCCTTGGTCTGGCCGACCGCCGAGATGTCGTCGAGCTCGCCCTCGACGGTGAGCAGCGCGGTCTTCTCGATCGCGTTGGGCTCGATCGGGCGGTTGCGCGACACCCATTCGCCCTTGGGCAGCCGGTGGTGCTGGAACACGATGTCGACCGTCTCGAGATAGAATTCCGCGGTCAGGTCCATCACCGACAGATACTCGTCGTAGAAGGTGCGGTGCGCCTCGGCGCTGTCGCCGTCGCCCCTGATGAGGTGCTGGAACATCCGCATGTGGGCGCCGAAGTGGCGGTCGAGGTTCATCGACATGAAGCCGGTGAGCTGGAGGAAGCCCGGATAGACCTTGCGGCCGACGCCCGGATAGCCGTAGGGCACCTCGGTGACCACCGCGGTCTCGAACCAGTGCAGCGAGCGGCCCGTGGCGAACTCGTTGACCGTGGTCGGGTTGATCCGGGTGTCGATGGGCCCGCCCATCAGGGTCATCGTCGCCGGCTGGTTGGCGTCGTTCTCGGCCGCCATCAGCGCGATCGCGCCCATCACCGGCACCGACGGCTGGCACACCGCGATCACGTTGGCGCCGGGGCCGAGCAACTGCAGATAGCTGATGACGTGGTCGACATAGTCGTCGAGGCCGAAATGGCCCTGCAGCCGGGGCACCTGCCCGGCGTCCTCCCAGTCGGTGATGTAGACGTCGTGCTCCGGCAGCAGCGCCTGGACGGTGCCGCGCAGCAGCGTCGCGTAGTGGCCCGACATCGGCGCGACCACCAGCACCTTGGGGTCCTTGCGCTTGGTGTCCCGGTTGAAGTGGAGCAGCCGGCAGAAATTGTCGTGGGCGACGACCTCTTCGGCGACGGCGACGGTCTTGCCGCCGATCTCCGTCGTGTCGAGGCCGAAGGCGGGCTTCTCGTAGCGCCGCGTCGCCCGTTCGAACATCTCGCACGCCGCCGCCGCCGACCGGACCATGCGCGTGTCCGCGAACGGCAGCACCGGATTGGAGAAGATGTGCTGACCGGCCAGCGCGGCGAGCCGGAACGGCGTCAGCGCGGTCTGGTGCCAGTCATAAAGCGTATAAAGCATCCGCCAACCTACCCCTGATGTTGTTATCGTTCCCGGCGTATAGCCTAAATATAGTCTTATTGACTCGACGGTAGACCCGGGAACGGGGGGTGGCAAGGCGCAACTGCACCTACCGGCCGGACCGGCCGATCGGCCCGCAGGCGGCGGAAATCCTCAGAAAAACTTGCGAATTGCCGCCGCCAGCTTGTCGGGCTTGATGTTGTAGGGGAAGTGGGTGAGGTAGCGGCCCTTGCCGTCCATCAGGTAGCCGATGGCGGTGTGGTCCATGGTGTAGTCGTCGGCCGCCTCGCCCTGCTTGCGCTTGGCGTAGTACACCCGGTAGGCCTTGGCGGCGACGGCCACCTGCTTGGGCGTGCCGGTCAGCATGGTGATGCGCGGGTCGAACGCCTGGTGGTAGCGCGCGAGCCGCGCGACCGTATCGCGCTGGGGGTCGACCGAGACGAACAGCACCTGCAGCTTGGCGGCGTCCTTGCCCAGCTTCTCCAGCGCCTCGCTGGCGGTCTGGAGCGAGGTCGGGCACACGTCGGGGCACGAGGTGTAGCCGAAATAGACCAACATCAGCCGGCCGCGGAAATCCTTGTCGGTGCGGGTCTTGCCGGTCTGGTCGACCAGGGTGAAGGCGCCGCCGATGGGCACCGAGCTGGCCGGGCTGGTCCGCGTGCCGGGCCAGAAATAGCGGCCCGCCACCGCCGCCGCCGCGAAACAGACGACGCCGATCAGGATGACGGTGAGCAGGCGACCCCGTGACATGGTCCAAACCCCCGTGGTGGTTGCGCCCGCGTGAGGTGACGCCGCGCCGCGGCGGGGTCAACGCCAGGGCGTCGAATTGACGCGATCGACCCGCCAGCCCGGCGCCACCCCCTCGGCCTCGACATAGTCGAGCCGGGTCAGCGAGCAGTTGTCGATGGCGAAGCGGATCGAGCGCTCCGGCGACAGGCCCAGCGCATGGCCGATCGCGGCCCGGATGCTGCCGCCATGGGCGACCGCGAGGATGTCGGCGCCGGCGAAGACCCGGTTGAACTCGTCGATCGCCGCGGCGACCCGCTCGGCCATCTCGACGAAGCTCTCGCCGCCGGGCGGCGTCACGTCGGCCGGGGCGAGCCACAGGCCGTGGTCGGCGCCGTGGCGGTCGCGAATCTCGGCACGCGGCTGACCCTGCCATTCGCCGAAATGCTGCTCGGCGAAGGCGTGGCTGACGATCGGCTCGGGCATGGGCCGGCCGGCCGCCGCGATCGCCGCCGCGGTCTCGTGGGTGCGGCGCAGGTGGGAGGTGATCAGCACCACCGTCTCGGGCAGCGCCTCGGCCAGCGCCGGATAGCAGACCGTGTCCGAGGTGTCGGCCGGCAGGTCGGTCTGGCCGTAGATGCGGCCGCCGTCGGTGGTCACCGGGGCGTGGCGGACCCACCACCACCGCGTCGTCGTCGCGTCGCTCATCGCTTCGTCCTCACAAGGTCGCCACCGCGCCGGCCAGGATCGCGATCTCGGTGGCCTGCTGGATCGCCCACAAGGCGGGCGGGTCGAGCTCGGTCCCCGCGCGCCGTGCCGCCGCGACCGGCGTCGCCGCGGCCGCGACGGCCAGCACCGCCGAGACCACCGCCCCCCACAGGCCCAGGAACAGGATCAGGAGCAGGGCGGCGACCAGGGCGACCACCCACAGCCGCCGGCCGTCGCCGCCGGGACGACGCCCAGCCCGCCGCCAGCGGCATCGCCACCCGCGAGACCGCGACCGCGGCGACCAGGATCGCCGCCGCCGCGCCGGCGAAGCCGACCGCCGCGACCAGCCCCAGGCGCAGCGCGATGCCGAAGACGACGAGGAAGACCCCGGCCTGGGCCGCGGCGCCCTCCCCGGTCGTGTCGCGGAACTGGCGGGCGACGAAGGCCGCAGCGCCGACCTCGCCGCGCGCGCCGGACAGCGCGGCGACCAGGGCCAGCGCCAGTGCGGCCGAACCAAGACCATAGAAGCCCAGACCGTTGCCGATGCCGTAGGCCGCCGCCGCCGCGACGCCGAGCGCCACGCCGAGGATCGGGAAGGCGCGGGCCGCCGCGACGATCCCGCTTGGCGCCATGCCAGCCGGCGTCGTTCCCGCCGGGGCGCGCCGCAGCACGGTCAGCCAGGCCGCCGCCTGGGCCAGGTCGGCCGCCCAATGGTCGGCGGTCCACGGGTCGTCGGGGCCGGACGGCTGGTCGAAATCTTTGTCGCGCGGAGGCATCGTTCCCGTGTTTAGACCATTTCGCGCCGGGCGGCAGCCGCCGTCATTCGCCGATCTGGAGGATCAGGCCGTGGCGGCGCGACAGCTTGAAGAAATAGAGGAAGGACGCGACGCCGGCGGCGAGGTAGAGGACGTTGAGCGCGACCGCGTTGAACAGCAGGTCGAACCGGAAGGTGTGGTGGAGCAGCACCGCGCGCATGCCCTCGAACACGTGGGCCGAGGGCAGGATGCGCACGATCTCCTGCAGCCAGTCGGGCATCACCGACAGCGGGTAGTAGATGCCGCTGAACGGCGCGATCGCGAAGATGACGAGCCAGGCGATGCTCTCCGCACCCAGGCCCCAGCGCATCAGCACGCCGCACACGAACAGCCCGATCGACCAGCCCATGACCTGCAGGTTCACGAAGAAGGCGAGCAGCGGCAGCCCCATGTCGAACACGGAGATGTCGTAGAGCCAGATCGCGAGCAGCGCCGCCGGCACCACGCCGATCAGGGTGCGGATCAGCGACATGATCATCAGCGAGGCGATGAACTCGCCGGGCCTGAGCGGACTGACGAAGATGTGGCCCAGGTTGCGCGACCACATCTCCTCCAAGAAGCTGATCGCGACGCCGAGCTGGCCGCGGAACAGCACGTCCCACAGCAGCACGGCGGCGATCAGGATGCCGGTCGCCTGGGCGAAGAAGGTGTTGAGCTTGAGCAGGTAGAGGGTGATGAAGCCCCACATCACCATCTGCATGGTCGGCCAGTAGGTCAGCTCCAGCACCCGCGGCCACGAGCCCTTGAACAGGTAGACGTAGCGCAGCACCATCGCGCCGACCCGGCCGGGCGAGAAGGCCGGATTGTCCTGCGCCACCGGGACGGGACCGGTCGGGACGGGGCTGGTCGGAATGGGACCGGTCGGGGCGGCGGGATCAGGCATCGGCATGCCCCGCGGCGCGGCGGTCGCGGGCGATGTCGAGGAAGACGTCCTCGAGCGTGCGCCGGCCGTACTTGTCGAGCAGCGCCTCGGGCGCGCCGCGGTCGACGATCCGCCCGGCGCGCATCATCAGCACGTCGGAGCACAGCCGCTCGACCTCCGCCATGTTGTGGGAGGCGAGCACGATGGTCGCCCGGCGCCGCTCGCGATAGGCCTCGAGATAGCTGCGCACCCAGTCGCCGGTGTCGGGGTCGAGCGAGGCGGTCGGCTCGTCCAGCAGCAGCACGTCGGGCTCGTTGAGCAGCGCCTTGGCGAGCGCGACCCGGGTGCGCTGGCCGGCCGACAGGGTGCCGGTCGGGCGATCGACGAAGGCGCCGAGGTCGAGCTCGCGCGCGAGCTGCTCGATCCGGTCGCGCGGCTTCCGCATGCCGTACAGCCGGGCGTACACCATCAGGTTCTGCCGCGCGCTCAACCGCTTGGGCAGGTCGACATAGGGCGACGAGAAGTTCATCCGCGGCAGCACGCGATAGCGGTCGCGCAGCATGTCGACCCCCAGCACGCGTACGCTGCCCGCGGTCGGCAGGAGCAGGCCGAGGATGATGCTGAGCGTGGTGGTCTTGCCGGCGCCGTTGCCGCCGAGCAGCGCGGTCGTCTCGCCGGCCGGAACGGTGAAATCGACCCCCTCGATCGCGACGACGGAGCCGTAGCGCTTGGTCAGGCCCTCGACCACGACGGCCGGTTCGCCGGCCGGCGCCGCGGCCTCCGGCCCGCCCGCGGACCCGTCAGCCATGGCGCCGCCCCGCGCGCACAACGGCGTTCACGACGGCCGTGCCGGCCGCGCGATTGCGGTATAGTGCGGTCGTCGACGCAACGGAGTTCATGCCGAGTTGGTCAGAGTTTCGACGCAGGACAAAGAGCGGTCACGGCCGGCGCGGGTGCGCCTGCGGACGCTCGTCTACATAAGATGGGTCGCGGTCGGCGGCCAGCTTGCCACGCTCATCCTTGTCCATTTCGGATTGGGCCACAAGCTGCCCATCGTCGCCTGTTTCTTCATCGTCGCGCTGTCGGTCGTCGTCAATATCGTGACCTCGCTGCGGCTGCCGCTGCGCCAGACCCTGTCGGACCGGGCCGCGGCGCTGTTCCTCGGCTTCGACATGCTCCAGCTCTGCGCCCTGCTCTACATGACCGGCGGGCTGCAGAACCCGTTCTCGGTGCTGATCCTGGCGTCGGTGACGGTGTCGGCGACGGTGCTGTCGCGGGGCAGCACGATCGGGCTCGGCCTGCTGGCCGCCGCGGCGATCACGGTGCTGGCCTTCTGGCACGAGCCGTTCCCGTGGCAGGCGCCGGCCTTCGACCTGCCCGACTATTACATCCTCGGCATCTGGCAGGCGCTGATCGTCGGCATCCTGTTCATCGCCGCGTTCATCGGCAGCGTCTCGGAACAGGCGCGCGACATGGCGTCGGCGCTGGCCGAAACCCAGCTCGCGCTCGAACGCGAGCAGCGGGTGTCGGCGCTGGGCACGCTGGCCGCGGCGGCGGCGCACGAGCTGGGCAGCCCGCTGTCGACGATCGCGGTGGTCGCCAAGGAGATGTCGCGCGACGTACCGGCCGACAGCCCGCTGGCCCCGGACATCCAGCTGCTGCAGGAGCAGACCGAGCGCTGCAGCCAGATCCTGGCCGACCTGAGCCGCAACCAGGAGGCCGAGGACGGGGGCACGCCGTTCAGCCGGCTGGCGCTCGGCGTCATGCTCCAGGAGGCGGCGCGGCCCCACCTGAGCGACAAGATCGAGGTCGCGTACGAGCTGATGCCGGCGGCGGAGGACGAGGACGATACCGACGAGCCGCTGGTCGACCGCACGCCCGAATTCATCCACGGCGTCGGTACGCTGATCCAGAACGCGATCCAGTTCGCCGCTCACCGCGTCCTGATCCACGGCGAATGGGACGCCGAGCACGTCATCGTCGAGATTCTGGACGACGGGCCGGGTATCTCTCCCCACTTGCTTGATCGTCTCGGCGAACCATATGTTTCAACACGTACGGGCGACGCGCACGACCGCGAGCACATGGGCCTGGGCATCTTCATCGCCCATACGCTGCTGAGCCGCATCGGCGCCGACCTGACGATATCGAACCGGCCGAAGACCGATCCCCTCGGCGGGGGGGCGACGGTGCGGATCGTATGGCCGCGACGGCAGTTCGAGCGGCAAGGCGAAGAAGAGGTAGTTGCGTAATATGACAACCCCGCAAGAACCCGACGGGGCGAAAGGCAAGCTGCTGATCGTCGACGACGACCGGCCGTTGCGCCAGCGCCTGACCCTGGCGATGGAGCGCCGCGGCTTCACCGTCGTCGCCGGCGAGAGCGTCGAGGACGGCATTCGCGTGGCGCGGGCGGAGACGCCGGACTACGCCGTGATCGACCTGCGCATGCCCGACGGCAGCGGCCTCGACGTCGTCGGCGCGGTCCGCGACGTCAACCCCAAGGCACGGATCATCGTGCTGACCGGATATGGCAACATTGCGACGGCGGTGGCGGCGGTCAAAGCGGGCGCGGTCGATTACCTGCCCAAGCCCGCCGACGCGGACCAGATCGAGAGCTCGCTGCTCAACAACGAGGGCGCGCTGCCCGAGCCGCCCGAGAACCCGATGTCGGCCGACCGCGTGCGCTGGGAGCATATCCAGCGGGTCTACGAGCAGTGCGGGCGGAACGTGTCGGAGACGGCGCGGCGCCTGAACATGCACCGGCGCACCCTGCAGCGCATCCTGAACAAGTACGCGCCGCGCGAAACCTGACGAAAGCCTCAAGAATCTAGGGACAAGGCCCTTCGATACGCCCCGGACGATGTCCGGGGCTACTCAGGGCGAGGAATGTCGCTTGACCGCGCCGCCTCGCCCTCGTCCCGAGTAGCACGCGCAGCGGGCGTATCGATGGGTTACCGGCTGGCCGGCAGCGCCGTCATGTGGAACCACCAATAGTGCTCGTTGATCGAATAGACCGGATGATAGTAGGGCACCCGATTGTCGGTCAGGACCGCCTGGCTCTGGTTGTCCAGGATATAGGCCCGGCCGCCGTAGTAGGCGACGAGCACCGCGTGCGCCTGCCGCTTGCGCCGGTCGATGACCACGGCGATGCGCAGCCGGTCGCTCGACCAGCCCAGCGCGCGCAGCGACATGAACTTGGCGATCGCGAAGTCCTCGCAGTCGCCGCCGCGAGCAAAGAACTCGCGCGGCGTCGCCCAGTAGTCGATGACGCCGTAGTTGCGCTGGTCCGAGATATAGCGGACCCGGTTCATGTAGCGGTTGACGGCGCGCATCTGCTCGGCCGGGGAGCGGTCGACCAGCGTGCGCAGGAACGCGTGCCAGCGCTTGACCGTACACCAACTACCGCCTTCGGTTCGGCAGCGAACCGCCGAAACCCGGCGGTCGCGGGCATAGCGGCGCATCATGCTGTTCCACTTGGTGAAGATCGCGATCTTGGAGGACCGCCGCTCGGTCGAATGGAACAGGCCCGACGGATTGATCGTCTGATCGCGCGTCGGGGGCACCGCCGTCGCCGATGCCGGCCTGGAGATCGCCGCGACCAGGGCCACCGCGCACAGCGCGGCCAGCAGGGCCTGGATCGCCAGGCGGCCGCCGTACACGGCGGTTGCCGCGCGGGGCGTCTTCCAGGTTTGGCTCGGCCGGTTCTCGCCAACCACAGGCATGGTCACTACTCCTCGCGCCAAAGGGGCTTTTGGTTGGCGCAAGGCTACGCGAATGCATTTAATCCTGATCTAATCGGTATGGTTAGAGATCGCTCAACGAACATCGTGAACGAGCACCTAATCGACAGGGTTTACGCGCGGTTAACGCCTCGCTGGCAAGATCGGTGCGACTCCACCTCCATGGCGCGACCGGTGGCACGGCGATGCAAATGGCGTTAAAAGGACCGCTAATGGTGCCGAACGAAGACCCGCTGGTGCTCTCGCGGCACGCCCCGTGCGTGCCGGAAGACACGGTGGTGTACGCCGTGGGTGACGTCCACGGCTGCGCCCACCTCCTCGACAAGTTGCACGAGCAGATCTTGCGCGACGCCGAGAACGTGCGCTGCGAGCGCCGCGTCGCCATCTATCTCGGCGACTATGTCGACCGGGGTCCGGACTCGCGGGGCGTCATCAGCCGCCTGCTCGAGGGTCCGCTCGACGGCTTCGAGACCCACTTCCTGATGGGCAACCACGAGGAATTCCTTCTCGACTTCCTGGAGGACGTCGAGGCCGGGCCCGGCTGGCTGTTCAACGGCGGCCACGCCACCTTGATGTCCTACGGCGTCGACCTCGGCAGCGGGCTGGAGCTCGACCGCGCCAGCCTGGAGAAGATCCAGCGTGACTTCCTGGAGCGGCTGCCCGCCGCGCATCTCGACTTCTATCGCGAGCTCGAATTCTCCTGCGTCGAGGGCGACTATTTCTTCGTCCACGCCGGCGTCCGGCCCGGCGTCGATCTGCAGAACCAGTCCGACGAGGACATGCTGTGGATCCGCGACGAATTCCTCAACGCCGACGACGACTTCGGCAAGATCGTGGTCCACGGCCACACCATCACCTGGGAGCCGGAGTTCCGCCACAACCGTATCGGCATCGACACCGGCGCCTTCACCTCGGGCGTGCTGAGCGCCCTGGCGCTCGAAGGCCACGAGCAGGAGATCGTCACCGCGACCGAATACTGACGGCGCGGGCGGCGGCGGACGGCCCCGGATGACGATTTACCTGTCCGAGATTCGACACCGCCCCGACTTCGACGAACACACCGGCTTCCCCTTCGACCTGCCCGCCGTGCAGGCGCTCGACGGCCTCGTCCTCGACGCGCCGGTGACCTTCCTGGTCGGCGAGAATGGCTGCGGCAAGTCGACCGTGATCGAGGCGACCGCGGCCGGCCTGCGCGCCGTCGCCGTGGGCAGCTACGACCTCGACCGCGACCCGACCCTGGGGCACGCCCGGGCGCTGGCGGGGGCGCTGCGCTTCGTCCGCCGCCGCACGCCCAAGCGGGTGATGTTCTTCCGCGCCGAGGACGCCTTCGGCTTCTCCAAGCGGGTGGCCTGGGAGCTCGACGCACTGGGCGAGCTGGAAGACGACTTCACGGCCGAGCTGCCCGACGGTTCCTGCGGCCAGAAGCTCGCCATCGGCGTCGCCCGCGGCCAGCGGGCCGCCCTGGCCGGCCGCTATGGCGACGATCCCGACGCCGCATCGCACGGCGAGACCTTCCTGCACCTGCTGACCGAGCGGATCAAGCCGAACGGGCTCTACCTGCTCGACGAGCCGGAGACGCCGCTCTCGCCCGCCCGCGTCCTGGCGCTGCTGTCGCTCTTGATGCGCATGGTCGAGGCGGGCTGCCAGTTCGTCGTCGCGACCCACTCGCCGATCCTGATGGCGCTGCCCGGCGCGGCGATCCTCCAGCTCGACCGCGACGGCATCCGCCGGATCGCCTGGGACGACGTCGAGCACGTCGCGGTGACCCGCGCCTTCCTGAACAATCCCGACGGGTATCTGAAGGACCTGTGAGCGGCAGGGCCGGTTTCGGTGAACCGCGGCTGAACGGCCGGTTCACCGTGGGCTCAGCGCCGGTTCCCTATTGTCGTCTCGTCCATCATCAGGACACGGCAAACAGGAACAGGAACAAGGATACCAGCCATGTTCGCCATCTCGAAGAAGACGGTGATCGGCGCGGCGATCGCCGCGCTGCTCGGCACCGTCGCCATCACCGGCGCCAGCCAGGCCAAGATCACCCGGATCGCGCCGAAGTTCGTGCTCAAGATCGCCTGCGCCGCGGGCTTCATCAAGGGCGCCGGCACCAACAGCTATGTCTGCCACAAGACCTTCACCGTGGTCTGCAAGAAGGGCATGTCCTTCATGAAGCCGACCGTGAAGCACCTGTACGGGCGCACCTACCGCGTCAGCTATCCCTGCTACTACCCGCCGAAGTAGGCGGTTCGCCCATCCGGCAGGAAGCGGGAGGCGGCTCGGTCGGGTCGCCTCCCGCAACGCTTTGGGGCTGGACCAGGACAACAGAAAGCCGTGATGCGAAAAAGGGCGGGTTCGAGACCCGCCCTTTGGTATTCGATAGCCCGGCTTCGATAGCCCGGCGCGGCCTATCGCGTCGGGATCGGCTCGTCGCCCGAATAGTCGTAGAAGCCGCGGCCCGCCTTGCGGCCGACCCAGCCCGCCTCGACGTATTTCACCAGCAGCGGACACGGCCGGTACTTCGAGTCGGCGAGGCCGTCGTAGAGCACGTGCATGATCGACAGGCAGGTGTCGAGGCCGATGAAGTCGGCCAGCTCGAGCGGGCCCATCGGGTGGTTGGCGCCCAGCTTCATCGCGGTGTCGATCGCCTCGACCGAGCCGACGCCCTCGTAGAGCGTGTAGATCGCCTCGTTGATCATCGGCAGGAGGATGCGGTTGACGATGAAGGCGGGGAAGTCCTCGGAGGTCGCCACCGTCTTGCCGACGGTCTGGGCCATCTTCTTGACCAGCTGGAAGGTCGGGTCGTCGGTGGCCAGGCCGCGGATCAGCTCGACCAGCTTCATCACCGGCACCGGGTTCATGAAGTGCATGCCGATGAAGCGCGACGGCCGGTCGGTCGCCGCCGCCAGCCGGGTGATCGAGATCGACGACGTGTTGGTCGCGATGATCGCGTCTTCCTTGAGCACGTCCGAGAGCTTCTTGAGGATGTCGCGCTTGACCTCCTCGTTCTCGGTCGCGGCCTCGATGACGATGTCGCAGTCCTTGACGTCGTTGATCGCCATCGTGGTGTGGATCCGCTTCATCGCGGCGTCCATCTCGTCCTCGCCGACCACGCCGCGGCGCACCTGCCGCTCCATGTTGTGGGTGATCGTGCCGAGCGCTTTGTCGATCTGCTCCTGATTGACGTCGTTCAGCGTGACGTCGAAACCGTTCAGGGCGAAAACATGAGCAATGCCGTTGCCCATCTGTCCGGCGCCGATGACGCCGACCGACTTGATTTCCATCGTCGCGCTCCTGGCGCTTGTGGGGGTGGGGGCGTCCATACGGTCCGCTATTTGTTGATCTCGACCTTGTCGAGCTCCGCCGAGAGCTCGGGTAACGCCTTGAACAGGTCCGCGACCAGGCCGTAGTCGGCGACCTGGAAGATCGGCGCCTCCTCGTCCTTGTTGATCGCGACGATCACCTTGGAATCCTTCATGCCGGCGAGGTGCTGGATCGCGCCGGAGATGCCGACGGCGATGTAGAGCTCGGGCGCGACCACCTTGCCGGTCTGACCGACCTGGTAGTCGTTGGGCACGAAGCCCGCGTCGACCGCCGCGCGCGACGCGCCGACGGCGGCGCCGAGCTTGTCGGCGACCTCCTCGATCATCGGGAAGTTGTCGCCCGACTGCATGCCGCGGCCGCCGGAGATGATGATCCGCGCCGAGGTCAGCTCGGGCCGGTCGGACTTGGACAGCTCGTGGCCGGTGACCTCGGCCGAGCCGGCGGCGGCGCCGGCGTCGATGCTCTCGACGCTCGCCGAGCCGCCCTCGGCCGCGACCGGATCGAAGCCGGTCTGCCGCACGGTGATGATCTTCTTCGGATCGGCCGACTTGACCGTGGCCATCGCGTTGCCGGCGTAGATCGGGCGGACGAAGGTGTCGGCGTCCTCGATGCCAGAGATGTCGGAGATCTGCTGCAGGTCCAGCAGCGCGGCGACCCGGGGCATGACGTTCTTGCCGAAGGTCGAGGCCGGCGCGAGGACGTGGGTGTAGCCGTCGGCGAGGCCGACGATCAGCGGCGCCAGGTCCTCGGCGACCGGGTCGGCCAGGTGCGCGGCGTCGGCGAGCAGCACCTTGGTGACCCCGTCGGCCTTGGCGGCGGCGTCGGCCGCGGCCTGGCAGCCGCTGCCGGCGACCAGCACGTGGATGTCGGAATCGAGCTGCTTCGCCGCGGCGATGGTGCTCAGCGTGTTCGGCTTGAGCGCGGTGTTGTCGTGTTCGGCTATGACCAGGACGGACATCGTCGCTTTCCTCAGAATACTTTGGCTTCGTTCTTGAGCTTGGCGACCAGTTCCTGGACGCTTTCGACCATCTCGCCGGCCTCGCGCTTGGCGGGCTCGACCACCTTGAGCGTGGTCAGCCGCGGGGCGACGTCGACGCCGAGGTCGGCCGGGGCGACCTGCTCGATCGGCTTCTTCTTCGCCTTCATGATGTTGGGCAGCGAGGCGTAGCGCGGCTCGTTGAGGCGCAGGTCGGTGGTGACCACCGCCGGCAGGCTGGTCTTGATCATCTCGAGGCCGCCGTCGACCTCGCGCGCGACCTCGAGGCCGCCGTCGACGGCCAGCTTCGAGGTGAAGGTCGCCTGGGGCCAGCCGAGCAGCGCGGCCAGCATCTGGCCGGTCTGGTTGGCGTCGTCGTCGATCGCCTGCTTGCCGAGGATGACCAGCTCCGGCTGCTCCTTCTCGACGATCGCCTTGAGCAGCTTGGCGACGGCCAGCGGCTCCAGCACGTCATCGGTGAGCACGTGGATGCCGCGGTCGGCGCCCATCGCCAGGGCGGTGCGGATCGTCTCCTGGCACTGCTGGACGCCCATCGAGACGGCGATGATCTCGTCGGCCTTGCCCGCTTCCTTGAGCCGGACGGCCTCTTCGACGGCGATCTCGTCGAAGGGGTTCATCGACATCTTGACGTTGGCGGTTTCGACGCCCGATCCGTCGGATTTGACGCGGATCTTGACGTTGTAATCGATGACGCGCTTGACGGCGACGAGTAGCTTCATGATGCGCCCGCTCGCTCCTTCCACTCACGATAAGGCCGGCGCTGGGCGCCGACGCTCCGATATTGCCAACCTCCGGGCCGTCGCGTTTTTCGCTGGTTGCCCGATTTTTTCGCAGCGCACAATAGGTTCATGACATTGGCGTGTCAACGTCACCCGGACGGCTGGAAATCCGCGCGGTTGCGCCCAGGACGCAGGTGCGGGGGACGCCGGTGAGTGGGACGCAGGTGCGGGGGTCACCCCCCGGCCGGCCGCCGGGGGATGATCTGGGCGATGGTCTTGGTCATCACCGGCTCGCCGCGCTGGTTGACCGCCTCGAAGTCGAAGGTGACGTAGCCGCGGTCGGCGCGCGTGTCCGACGGGCGCACCGCGGCGACCGTAGCGCGGAGCACCAGCGTGTCGCCGGCGCGCACCGGCCTGAGCCAGCGCAGGTTGTCGATGCCGCCGGCGCCGAGCGCCCGGCCGGCGAGGAAGCCCGACCGGATCATCGCCCCCCAGCAGGCCGAGTTGACCATCAGCCCGGGCGCGATGATGCCGCCGTAGGGCGAGGCCGCGGCGGCGGCGGGATCGACATGGATCGGCTGGGGATCGTAGGCGCGGGCGAAGGCGTCGATCGACGCCGCGTCGAACGCGACCGGTTCGCTTTCGAACTGGTCGCCGACCTGATAATCCTCGAACCATTCGGCGCGGGCGGGCGCTTCGGCCATGGCTCGTTCCTCCTTGCCACCATCCGGATTCGACGCGATGGTATCGGCAATTTCGAGTTCCGGTGACCGGAAAAGCGCCACGTACGCAGGAGACGACGCCCGATGGAAACCGACCCCGACCACCTGATCGGACAGGTCTTCGAGCGGCCGGGCAGCGAGCCCGGCGCCGACCACTGGAAGATCGTCGCGGTCCGCAAGGACCCGCACGGCCCGCTCGCGACCCTGCGCAACAGCGACGGCGAGACCACGACCGTCTCCGTGGGCCACCTGCGCGAGCCCTATTGGCGGCCGGTGTCGACCAGCGAGATGCCCGACACCGGACGTCGATTGACCGGCCGCGGCAGGCGCCCGGCTCAGTATTCCCCGACCTCGATCGGCGTCTCGGACTCGAGCCCCCGCAGCCGCGCCGCGTAGGCGTCGAGCATGGTCGCGCGGGTCGCGTCGTCCTGGCGGACCGGCGCCCAGTGCCAGGCCGGGGCGAGCACGTCGAAGCCCAGGAACCGGAAGATGCCGCGATGGATCGGGCGGACGATGGCGTTGATGTCGCCGTTGAACCCGCCCTTGACGTAGGCGTCCGGGCCGCCGCCGGTGGTCATCGACAAGAGCGCGCGGCGGCCCTTGAAGACGCCGTTGTCGTAGAGCCGGTCGCCGCCGTAGGTGCGGCCCATCGCCAGCGTGCGGTCCGCCCAGCCCTTCAGGATCGCGGGCACGCCGAACCACCACAGCGGGCATTGCCAGATCATCAGGTCGCACCATTCGAGCTTCTCGATCTCGGCCTCGACCTCGGGCGCGAAGGTGCCGGTCTCGGTCGCGTGCTTCTCCTCGAGCTGGAGCTTGAGGAAGTCGGGGTTCATGGCGCCGGTGAAGTTGTGGCGGTCGGAGACCGGGTTGTAGCCCATC
Organism: uncultured Alphaproteobacteria bacterium; assembly: GCA_963730305.1. Classification (GTDB taxonomy): domain Bacteria; phylum Pseudomonadota; class Alphaproteobacteria; order Bin65; family Bin65; genus CAMYMQ01. The sequence continues at coordinate 25,318 of CAVSRB010000010.1, read as the reverse complement.
CGGTAGAGGTCGCTGGTCCGCACCTCGTGTCCGGCGTCCCGCAAGGTTTCGGTCGCGACGCGGAACAGAGCGCCGTTGAAGCTCTTGGGTTCGGGGTGGGCGAAGACCACGAAGGCTTTCATCGGCGTCCCTCGGCGTGTCGCTGGGATCGCGGGCCGTTATGGGATGGGCGGCGCCGCCGGCCGCACGGGCGACGACAGGCGTCCGGCGACACACCGTCCATCGTGCAGGCTCAGTTGCAGACGCAGCGGGCCGACGACGCGCAAGGCGGCGCAGGGGCTGCCTTGCACACCCCGCCGGCCTTGTTGTGACCGCGGCACCACTGGTTGCAGTCGAACAGGTCGGGGTGCCCGATATCGTTGACATGCTTGTGGAGGACGTTGGCGCCCGGATTGGACTCGACCAGGAGCCCGGACGCCGTGCAGGCCTCGCCGAAACTGCGGCCGTTGCGCTTGCCTTGCGCCGTGACGCCCAGATGGCAGCCGGCGACCCCCGGGTTGACCCCGTCGGTATCGATCCACCAGGTGGTCACGCCCATGCCCTTCCAGTCGGACGGCTTGAAGGCGAAGGTTCCCTTGGCCCCCGGCATGCCGCGGGCGCCCGTCGACGGCCCGTGATGCTCGGCGGCGCCGGCCTGGTGGGCCAGCATCGACAGCGGGATGCAAAATGCCATGATCCGCAACAACCTCGCGGTCGTCGCGGCAAGTGTCGATAGACTATTCGTCAAATCATCGGTTCCTTCGTGCTGCCCCCGTCGGGCGGGAAACCGCCCGTCTGGGGCGACCCTACCACCTTTGCGGGTGCCGGCCCGAATAATCCGCGCCGAACAGAGACCGGGACGCCCTCGTCTGCGACCTAGTCCGGGTCGGGCCCGACCCGGATCATGCGCTTGCCGACGTTGTCGCCGGCGAGCAGGCCGATCAGGCCGCGCGGCGCGGCGTCGAGCCCGTCGAGGATGTCCTCGACCACCTCGATCTTGCCGTCGGCGTACCACGCCGCCAGGTCGCGCTCGGCCTCGGCGTCCTGGGCCGCGAAGTCGCTGACGATGAAGCCTTCCAGGCGCAGCCGCTTGAACACGATGACGCCGGGGATGCCGCGCGGGCTCTCCATCTCGGTGGTGTCGTACTGCGAGATCGCGCCGCAGCACACGACCCGCCCGCGCAGCGCCATGTTGAACAGCGCCGCCTGCAGGATGCGCCCGCCGACATTGTCGAAATAGACGTCGACCCCGTCGGGGCACAGCTCGCCGAGCCGCGCGGCGACGTCCTCGGCCTTGTAGTCGATCGCCGCGTCGTAGCCGAGCTGGTCGACGATCCAGCGGCACTTGTCCGGCCCGCCGGCGATCCCGATGGCGCGGCAGCCCTTGATCCTGGCGATCTGGCCGACATAGGCGCCGACCGAGCCGGCCGCGGCGGAGACCAGCACGGTCTCGCCTTCCTTGGGCCTGCCGACCTGCAACAGGCCGTGATAGGCGGTCTTGCCGGCGATGCCGAGCAGCGACAGGAAGTGGCTGACCGGGCGGTAGTCGCGCGGCAGCTTGCGCAGGCGGCGGGCCGGATGGACCGAATAGTCCTGCCAGCCGAGCAGCCCGGCGACCAGGTCGCCCGGCGCCAGCGCACCGTCGCGCGATTCGACCACCTCGCCGACGGCGAAGCCCTCCATCACGTTGCCGGCGGTCATCTCGCTGCGATAGGTCGGCCCCTGCATCCAGGCGCGGTTGGCGGCGTCGAGCGAGATCAGGACGGTGCGGACCAGCGCCTCGCCCTCGCCCGGCGCGGGCGCCTCGGCCTCGCGCAGCGCGAAATGGCTCTCGGCGAGCGGGCCCTCGGGCTGGGCGACCAGCCAGATCTGGCGGTTCTTCATCGGCGGTCCTTCACGGGCGGCTCCCCTGCCCTAGCGGTTCTGTCCCGGCACCCAGAGCACGTCGCGGGCGCCGTTGTCGTTGAGCTTGCGCGCCATCACGAAGAGGTGGTCGGACAGCCGGTTCATGTAGGCGATGGCGAGCGGGTTGACCGGCTCGCGCTCGGCCAGCGCGGTCATGTCGCGCTCGGCCCGGCGGGCGACCGTGCGGGCCAGGTGCAGCCAGGCCGACGCCGGCGTGCCGCCCGGCAGGATGAAGGACTTGAGCGGTTCGAGGTCGGCGTTCATGGCGTCGATCTCGGCCTCGAGCCGGTCGACCTGGGCCTGCTCGATGCGCAGCGGCGGGTATTTCGGGTCGGGGGTCTCCGGCGTGCACAGGTCGGCGCCGACGTCGAACAGGTCGTTCTGGATGCGCGCCAGCATGGCGTCGGCCGCGCCGCCGTCGTCGAGGGTCTCGGTGACCAGCCGGGCGAGCCCGATGATGCCGTTGGCCTCGTCGGCGGTGCCGTAGGCCGTGACCCGGAGATCGTGCTTGGCGACGCGCTCGCCGGTGCCCAGCGAGGTCTGCCCCGTGTCGCCGCCGCGGGTGTAGATGCGGTCGAGCTTGACCATTGGCCCCCCTTTGGCCCCCTCGCGGCCGCTAGCGGCGTCCTATTTGCCGAAGGCGAGCCAGAGCAGGAACAGGAGCCCGACGGCGACCGCCTGGATGGCGACGCGCGCCTGCATCAGCTTGTTGCCGTATTTGCGGTTGAACTCGCCACCGCGCGCCATCGCGAAGACGCCGACCAGCAACACGCCGACCACGGCGAGCAGCATGATGAAGATGACGATCGGAAGAATTGCGTGCATGCCAAGGATATAGCCTCATTTCAGCCCCGCGGCCAGCGCCGGAGACGGGAGGCACGATGCCGCAGGCGCTGTCGGGGCGCGCCCAGGCATTCCAGGCTCGTCCCAGTCTCCCCTCCGCCATCCCCGGGGCGTCGCCCCCGCGAAGGCGGGGGCCCAGCCTGCGGCGGCGACTGGGTTCCCGCCTGCGCGGGAACGACGATCACTGGAAGCTGAGTCCGACCCGAGCGTCTGGAGTTAGCCAGCAACCGTCACCACCAGGTCGTCCCGCTCGGCCGCGGCCTCGCGCAGCACGGCGAGGATGCCGTCGAAGGCCGGGCCGAGCGCGGCGCGCAGCGCGGCGGCGTCCTCGACCACGATCTCGGCCGGCCCCGCCAGGTCGCCGGTCAGCGCATCCCACAGCGCGTCGCGGTTGGCGCCGAAATGAGCCGGCAGGCCGAGGTCGCGCGCGAGCGCCGCCCACAGCGCGTCGAGGGTCGGCGCGGTCGCGGGCGACAGGCGGCAGACCTTGGCCGGCGGAGCGGTCATCGGGATCGCCTCAACGCGGCGCGGGCACGCGCACGAAGGTGCGGTAGTGGTCGACCGTCACCCACAGCCGCCAGCGCCCCTTGGTCGAGCGGGCGAAGACCAGCCGCTTGGCCCCGCGATGGCCGCCGCGGTAGTCGAGGTCGGCCTCGACGTAGCGGTAGGCGGCGGGCAGCCGGCCCTCGCGGTTGGAGAAGCGGTCGCCGCCGATCGCCGTCCCCGGCGCGACCCGCCACAGGTTCGTCCCCGGCCGCCAGCCGCGGTCCCGCGCCGCGCGCTTGGTCAGGTAGCAGGCGGGCAGCCGGCCGGTCGTGTGGACGTGCCAGAAGGTCCGCGCCGCCGCCACGGTCGCGCGCAGGCCGACGGTGCGGGCGAACCGGCGCAGCGACCGGAACGCGGCGTCCGGCGCGCGCTCGGCGGTAGTGCAGACCCGCGGCCCGCGCGCCTGGGCCGGCGCCGGAACCGCGACCACGGTGACGAAAAATGCCGCGACCACCGCCACCGGCCACGGCGACACGAGGCGAAGCGCCTGTCGCTGCTTGCTCGGCAGGAGATGGCGCACCGGGCCCGGCGTGTTCCTGCCGAGCATCAGCCGGCCGATGACGCACCCACGCCGTGGAGCGTGCGCCCCATCGACTAGCGCCGGGCCAGCGCCAGGCCGAGGCCGGTGCCGATCAGCAGCGTGCCGGTGATGCCGTGGCGGATGCGCGTCTTGGTGCGGCCGACCAGCCACGGCCGGACCTGCCCGGCGAGCAGCGCGTAACAGGAATCGAAGGTGACCGCGATCGCGACCATGGCGACGCTCATCACCGCGAGCTGCGGCCCGGTCGCCAGCGTCGGGTCGAGGAACTGCGGGAAGAAGGCGACGTAGAAGAAGATCGTCTTCGGGTTGGTGATCGCGACCACCATGCCCTGGGCGAAGACGTTGCGGCCGCTCGGCGTCGGCGGCGACATCGCCGCGTCCTCCGGGTTGGCGCCGCGGCGGAGCGCCTCGCGCCAGGCCTTGAAGCCGAGCCAGATCAGGTAGGCGACGCCGGCCCAGCGCAGATATTCGAACAGGTCGGCGATCAGGGTGAGGATGGTCGACAGGCCGAGCGCCCCGGCCGCGACCAGGATGGCGTTGCCGACGCTCGACCCGGCCACGGTGGACAGGCCGGTGCGCGTGCCGTGCGAGATCGAGTTGGCGATCACCAGGGTCACGATCGGCCCGGGCAGAGGATCAGCGCGGTGGTCGCGAGCAGGAAGGCGACGAAGAGGTCGTGGTTGAGCATCGGTTGGGGCGCCTTTGTCCGGACGAAGCCGAACTCAATGCAGGATCGGGGCGCGATGGCAAGGCCGAGATCGATGCCGCGGCTGCGGGTGCGTCGCCCGCTCCTGCCGGTGGCGCGGGGGACTACTCGGCCGGCACCGGCTCGCCGCGATAGATCGCAGCGCAGCGTTCCATGTGGGTGATCGCGGCCGGGTCCCAGTCTTCCTGGGCCACTACGTCGGGCGACCAGTGGCCGTAGCGGTCCTCGCCGCGCACCAGCAGCGCCGACAACCGGCCCTGGAGCGGCCGGGTGGCGGTCGAGAAATAGGTCAGCGCGACGCCGATGCGCCCGTCGTCGGACCGGTTGGGCGCCGAGCCGTGGATGATGTTGTCGTGGTGCAGCGAGAACTGGCCGGCGCGCAGGACGAGGTTGACCGCGTCGGCCTTGTCCACCCCTTCGATGGTCTGGCCGCGGGTGAGCAGGTTGTCGGCGGCGCGGGTCTCGACGTGATCCCGCGCGGGGCCACTTTGCGTCCCGGGGATCACCCGCATGCAGCCGTTGCCGGGGTTGCTGTCGGTCACCGCCAGCCAGGCGACGACCTACCCCGGCGGGTCGAGCTGAAAATAGGGCGTGTCCTGGTGCCAGGAGACAAACGTGCCGTCGCCGCCGTTCTTGATCCACATGGTCGAGGCGAACAGGAGGATGTCGGGCCCGACTAGCGCTTCGACCCGGTCGAGGATCGCAGGATGGCTGGCCACCTCGACCATCCACGGGAAGACTAGGTGCCCCTTGATGCGCAGGTGGGTGCGGAAGACGTCGCGCCCGGCCTTGGCCTCGATCATCTCGAACCGGTCGCGGATGCCGCGCGCCTCGGCGGCGGTCAGCGCGTCGAGCGGGCAGATATAGCTGTTACGCTCGAAGGCGGTGGTCTGGGCGGGGGGGAGGGTCGCTGTCATGGGTTGGAGCTTTGGTAGACTCCGGAGGCGGACTCCGCTTTCGCGCCGCCCGGCGGCGTTCAGGGGTCCAGGTTAATCTGACACCGGTCGCTTCGAAACAGCATATGGCTGTGCTCGAGCGGGACTGCGGCACTATCATACGACGTCCGGTGGATTGCGATCAGCGGCGCTCCAGAAAATGTTTGAAACAGGACGCTGCTTCGCGCGTCGGCGCCGACGGCTCCGATCCGCCGGTCGACGCGCGCGGTGCGCCGCCCAGCCGCTCGCGCCACGGCCGCTGCGATATTCGGCTCGACCATCGCTTCGCTCGTAAGCCCACCACCCAACGAGGGCCGGACATAGACCTTTTCGCCGCCCACGGCGTCGCCGTGAAGAAAGAACACGCGCACGAAGAAATAGACCTCGGTCCCGTAGGTGACGTCGAGTGACGTCTGGATCTCGCCGCGGGCTGCCAGGGTTCCGGTCCGGTGAAGTGTGATTTCGTCGAATATGGTGGGGTTAAGTAAATCGTCGGGCTCGATCGCGACCAGCCGCTGCGGCAGCTGTTCGACGATGGCGTTGACGAAAGTGCCACGGCCGACCTCGCGATAGATGAGCCCATCCTGTTCCAGGATCTGCAGCGCCTGGCGGACGGTGGCGCGGCTAACGGAAAACATCCTGGTCAGATCCTCTTCGGTCGGGACCTGGTCGCCAGACCCCAGTTCGCCGACCCAGATCTTGTCGCGAAGAATTGCCTCTATCTGGCGATAGCGCGGGACCACGCGGCCTTGTACGAGCTGCGGTTCGGCCTCCAACGCAATGTCTCCCTTCGTTCGCGGCATTCCTATCTCGGCTGGGGTCGTTCAGAGGCGATCATGCCCGACCTCAATCAGTTTGACCATATGTACGGTCTTCCGTACAATAATATGTATAATGGCGGGTTCAATGATGAACCGAAGAGGAGGAGGCATCCATGGTCGTTCAAACGGGACTCTTGATCGTCGCGGCACTGATGGCGGTCCAGGCGGCCGCCCCGGCACGGGCGGAAACCAAGCTTCGGTACAATCAGTGGGTGCCCCGGTCGCACCACACGCAAAGCCAGCTAATGTATCCCTGGTTCAAGAAGATCGCGGATGCAACTGGCGGCCGCGTCAAGATCGAGCCAACGGCCGCCTCCCTCGGCTCGCCGCGGGCGCAGTTCGACATGGTGCGCGACGGCGTCGCGGACGTCGTGTTCAGCGTTCACAGCTACACCCCGGCCAGGTTCCATCTGGCCCTGATCGGTCTGTTGCCGTTTTCCGGCAACAGCGCTGAATCCGTCTCGGTCGCCTACTGGCGGGTCACTCAGCGGATGTTCGCGAAGCACGACGAGTATAAGGGCGTGAAACTCTTGGCGCTAATGACGTCGGATCCGGGACACGTCTACAACAATAAGCACCCGATCCGGTCGATCGCCGACTTCCGCGGCCTCAAGCTGAGGGTCGCGACCACCGTAACCGCAGCGATCGCGCGGGCGTTCGGGGCGGTGCCGGTCACCGCACCGGCGCCGAAGACATACGAGATCCTCGCCAATGGCGTCGCCGACGGCACCTTCTCGACGCTCGACGCGTTCCGGAGCTGGAAGCTGGAGAAGCTCTTGACCTATTACACCCGGTTTCCGGGCGGGCTCTATTTCAACACCTTCTACATCGCGATGAATTGAAAGAAGTGGGACGCGATATCCAAACAGGATCAGGCGGCAATCGATCGGTTGGGCGGCGAAGCCTTCGCAATAGCCGGCGGGCGACAGTGGGACCTGATGGCGCGCAAAGGCGCGAAGGTCATGAAGATGGCGAAGACCAAAGTTGTCGTCGCCCAGGGCGCCTTCCTCGACAAGGTCCGCGCGCAGCTGAAGTTCATCGAAAAGAAATGGGTCGACGGGGCCAAGGCGCGTGGCGTCGATGGCGATCAGGCTCTGGCCTTCATGCGGGCCCAGGCGGCCGAATACGAAAAGTCGATGAAGTAGCGGGCGACATCGGCCCGGCATTATGACCCGGATTGCTGCCACGGCGGCGGCGGCCGAGAAGATTCTTCAGGTCGCCGTCGCCACCACGCTTTTCGCGATGATGGCAGTGACCTTCACGGACGTGGCCGGGCGATTCTTCTTCGATCGACCGCTACCCGCTGCTTACGAAATGACGGAGCTGCTGATGGCGGTGGCCATCTTCGGCGCGATGCCGGTCGCGACGCGCAGCCAGGGACACATCACCATTTCGCTCCTGGACGGCCTGTTCCGTGGCCGGTCGGTACGGGTCCGCGCCGTCGTTGTCTCGCTGCTGTGCGCTGCCGCCTCATTCGCCCTTGCCTACGAAGTCCTGAGTTGCGGAATGCGGCAGCTCGATCAGGGTGACCACACGCTGTTCCTGAAGGCGCCGCTCGGGCCCTTCGCCCTGTTCATCGCGGCGATGTCCGCCGTAACCGGCATCTGCTTCCTGCTGGTCGCGGCCGGCCGCGCCAGCGCGATGCCATCCCCCGACAGCGGAGACCGCGGAGCGTGACGTCGAGCCGTTCGCGTACGGCGCCGGTGGTGACACGGGAGGGACGATGTTTGCCTCGCTGATCGGCTTCGTCGTGCTGTTCACGCTTCTCTTCCTGGGCGTGCCAATCGCGTTTGGCATGGGCATCGTCGGCTTCGCCGGGTTTGCGATCATCGTCGGCAACGGACCGGCTCTTTCGATGATCGGCGAGACGGCTGTGAGCTCGGTGATGACCTACAGCCTGTCGATCCTACCGCTGTTTATCCTGATGGGGACCTTCGTCGCTCGGTCGCGCCTTTCGGAGGAGTTGTACGAAACCGCAAACGCCTTCATCGGCCACTGGCGGGGCGGCTTGGCCATGGCGACCATCGTCGCCTGCGGCGGCTTCAGCGCCGTGTCCGGGTCGAGCCTCGCGACAGCGGCAACGATGAGCCGGGTGGCGATTCCCTCGATGCTGCGCCACGGCTACGCGCCAACTCTGGCAGCGGGCTCTGTCGCCTCGGGCGGAACCCTGGGCATCCTGATCCCGCCGAGCGTCATCCTGGTGATTTACGGAATCATGACGGAAACCAACATCGGCAAGCTCTTCGCCGCGGGAATCCTGCCAGGCATTGTCGGCATCGCCCTGTACCTCGCCGCAATCTTCGCCGTCGTTGCGGCCCGGCCGGACGTCGCGCCCAGGACGCCTCGCGCCGGCTGGGCGATCCGGCTGCGCGCGCTGCGCGACGTCTGGGGCGTATTGTTCCTGTTCGCCCTGGTCATGGGCGGTATCTATTTCGGCGTTTTCACCCCGACAGAGGCGGCCGGGGTCGGTGCGGCGGGTGCTTTCCTGTTCGCGGTCTTCCGGTGCCTGCTCACGTGGCGGTCACTGTTCGACTGCCTGCTCGACTCCGCAAGGACGTCGGCGATCATGTTCGCGATCCTGATCGGCGCCTTGATCTTCTCCAACTTCGTGAACGTCGCAGGGCTGCCCCAGGGCCTTGCCGACGCCATCGGCCAGGCCGGCCTGCCCCCGGTGGCGATCATCCTGGTGATCGTCGCGATTTACCTCGTGCTGGGCTGCGTATTCGACACGATTGGCATGATCCTGCTGACGGTGCCGATCTTTTATCCGATCGTGGCCCACGCGGGTTTCGACCTCGTCTGGTTCGGCATCCTCGTCGTCGTCGTGACCGAGATCGGGCTGATCACGCCGCCGATCGGAATGAACGTTTACATGATCAAAACGATGGCGCCGGATGTCCCAGCCACGACGATCTTCCGCGGCGTCATGCCCTTTATCGCCGCCGACGTCGTCCGGCTCGCGCTGATCCTCACCCTTCCGGGAGCGGTGCTCTGGCTTCCCGGGTTGATGACGCTGTGACCCCGCGCGCAGCGCCCGGAATCCGTATCCAGCGTAAGGAGTCAAGATGCGCGTAACGATCGCCGACGTCGGCGGCGTCCAGACCCGCTACTACCATGCCGGCAGCGGCCCGCCGTTATTGCTGCTCCATGGCCTAGCGGCGACCGCCGATACGTGGCTCTGCAATGTCGATGCCCTCGCCGAAACCTTCTCCGTGGTCGCGCCGGATCTCGTGGGACGGGGCCTGACCGACCCGGTCGACCTCGAGGGCGGTCCGTCCCAACCGAAAGAGGTCGAGCATCTGTTGGCGCTGGCCGATCACCTGGGCATCGACCGGATGAGCGTCGTCGGCGGGTCGTACGGCGGCCTGGCGGGCGCCCTGCTCTATCTGGCGCGGCCGGGCCTGATCGACCGGATGGTGATCGTCGCCAGCGGCTCAGGCTTCAACACCGAGGAACAGCAGGCGCGGATGCTGGCCGACATCGATGCCCACGCCGACCGGGTGTTTGGACCCGGGCTGGATATCGACGATTGTCGGCGCCGCTTCGCCCGCATCGTCCACGATCCAGGCTGCTTGCCGGAAGCGATGCTGTACATGATCGCCAACTTGAACGCCCAGCCGAGAAACGTGGCCGCCTACCGCGCGCTCATGGACGGGATGAAGGACGCCGACAGGGTACGCCCCTGGCGTATCGTCGACCGGTTCGCGGAGATCGATCTTCCGGTCCTCGTCATAAACGGCCGCGACGACTTCCTGTCGTCGTGGGAACGGTCCGAGGAGGTGTCGCGCCTGATGCCCAACGCGCGGCTCGAAATCTGGGAGAAGTGCGGGCACCTGCCCTACGTCGAGTATCCCGACCGCTTCAACCGCACGGTCGCGGCTTTCTGCCTGGGAGAGCGTTGGCCCGTCCCCGAATAGGCACCGGCGACCCACCAAGGGGACGGGTGTCAATCGCGCTCGCCCGCTCGCGGATCGGACGGACCGCCGGATCTGCCTTCGGCGCCGAGCAGGCCCACAACGTCCTCAACCGTCGCCACCCAACCGAAGAAGGTCTCGATGCTGAACTCGGTCGCCTGCTGCATGAAGGGCGGCCCGACGGCCATGCAGGCGTCGGCGATCAGCACGCCGAAATAGCCCCGGTGGTAGCCGGCGCGCAGGGTCGATTCGACCCCGACGTTGGTGGAGATGCCGCACACGAGGATGGTGTTGATGTCCGCGGCCCGCAGCAGGTGATCGAGCTCGGTCCCGGCGAAGCCGTCGTCGGTTGGTTTCTGGACCACCCGGTCGCCGGGCTGCGGACGGAGGCCATCGACGAAATCGTGGTCCCAGGTGCCACGGACGAGGATCTGCCCCGCCGTCTCGGGATGCGCCCGCATGTAGCGCAGGGCGTTCGACTTGTGCCAAAGCGGCGAGGCGGGGCCCGGGGCCTCGCGGAGGTCCGGCGAGAAGCCGTTCTGCATGAAGATGGTGAGGATGCCGGCCGCGCGGGATGCGGATACCAGCTCCGCGATTCGCTCGATCACCGCCGGCGCGCCGCTCAGGTCGAAGCCGATCCGGTCGATGTAGCCGCCGGGCGAGCAAAAGGCGTTCTGCATGTCGTTGACGACGAGCGCCGCCCGCGCGGGGTCGACGGCGAGGGGCTCGGGCCTCGCGGGGAGGTCAACTACCGCCATGGACGGAACCCGCGCCGAGCTAGTTCCGCCGCTCCAGCAGCCCCCGCGCGATCACCTGGGCCTGGATCTCGGCCGCGCCCTCGAAGATGTTCAGGATCCGCGCGTCGCACAGCACGCGGCTGATCTCGTATTCCTGGGCGTAGCCGTTGCCGCCGTGGACCTGGAGCGCGTTGTCGGCGTTGGCCCAGGCGACGCGGGCGGCGAGCAGCTTGGCCATGCCGGCCTCGATGTCGCAGCGGCGGTCCGAGTCCTTCTCGCGCGCGGCGTAGTAGCTGAGCTGGCGGGCCATCATGGTCTCGACCGCCATCCAGGCGATCTTGCCGGCGACGCGGGGGAAGGCATAGATCGGCTTGGCGAACTGGACCCGGTCGTTGGCGTATTTGAGCGCCAGCTCCATCGCGTTCTGGGCGACGCCGACGGCGCGCGCGGCGGTCTGGATGCGCGCGCTCTCGAAGGTCGCCATCAGCTGCTTGAAGCCCTGGCCCTCCTCGCCGCCGAGCAGGCCGTCGGCCGGCACCTCGAAGCCGTCGAAGGCGAGCTCGTATTCCTTCATGCCGCGGTAGCCGAGCACCTCGATCTCGCCGCCGGTCAGGCCGTCGACCGGGAACGGATCGTCCGCCGTGCCGCGCGGCTTCTCGGCGAGCAGCATCGACAGGCCGCGATAGCCGGGCTCGTCCGGGTTGGTGCGCGCCAGCAGGGTCATCAGGTCGGCGCGCGCCGCGTGGGTGATCCAGGTCTTGTTGCCCGTGACCTTGTAGGTTTCGCCGTCTCGGAGCGCGCGGGTGCGCAGGCTGGCCAGGTCGGAGCCGGTGTTGGGCTCGGTGAACACCGCGGTCGGCAGGATCTCGCCCGAGGCGATCCGGGGCAGGTACTTCTCCTTCTGCGCCGGCGTGCCGCCGAGGCGGATCAGCTCGCCCGCGATCTCCGAGCGGGTGCCGAGCGAGCCGACGCCGATATAGGCTCGGCTACAGCTCCTCGGTGACGACGCACATGGCCACCTTGCCCAGGCCGAGGCCGCCATTCTCCTCCGGGATGGTCAGCCCGAAGATGCCGAGCTCGGCCAGCTCCTCGATCACCGCCATCGGGATCAGCACGTCCTGCTGGTGCCACGCGTGGGCGTGGGGGACGACCTTGTCCTCGGCGAAGCGGCGGAACTGGTCGCGGATCATCACCAGCATCTCGTCGTCGAGGCCCGTATCGCCGAAGTCGCCGTGGGCGATCAGCTCGGCGAGGCGCATCCGCGCCGCGTTGGTGTTGCCCTTGCGGATCAGCGTCTCGGCCGCGGCCGAGCGCAATCCTTCGAGCGCGCCGTCGGAGACGCCCATATCGTCGGGGCGGACGATCTCGCCCTGGCTGATGGCGACGCCGCCGGCGAGCTGGCCCAGATACTCGCCGTAGCCGATCTGGAGGATCAGGCGCTCGGTCTCGCCCAGGCGGCCGGCCGCGTCGAGCCGCTCGGCCCAGTGCAAGAGCTCGCGCAGGGCGGCGACGTAGGCGGCGGTCCAGGCGAAGCCGTGGGCGGCGAACTGCTCGGCCTCGAGCCGGGCGGGATCGACCTTGGGGCCGGTCATGACCAGCCCGCCGACCGCCTCGCGCGCGGCGGCGCCATAGGTCTCGGCGGCGGCCAGCGCCTCGCGGCACAGCGGGATGAGGTCGGGCAGGATCGTCTGGTCGGTGGTCGCGGCGGCGGCCGTCGCCGGAGCAGAAGCGCTCAAGAGTTCACTCCATCGATTTGCTTGGATACCGGAAGGCTCGCATCGTCGTCCGTTCGTCGTTCCCGCGAAGGCGGGAACCCAGACCTGCCGCCGCCATCCTGGGCCCCCGCCTTCGCGGGGGCGACGCCATGATCAAAGACCCTTGTTGTTCACCAGCGCCAGGACAGGCGTCAGTTTTGCGCCAGGCGGGTGCAGGCGCGGCCGGCCCAGTAGGTGGTCTGGGCCGCGACGGCGTTCTCTTGCGGGAGAAGGCGATCGAGGTGTTTGAGGTTGCGGGCGGCGTAGTCGCCGGCGCGGTCGATCGCCTCGACCTGCATGATCCCGCCGCGGTTGCGCATCCAGATCGGGATCCAGCCGACCGACGCCATCGCCAGCTTGTTGCCGGCGACCGGGGTCAGGCCGAGCAGCAGGATCGCCGACGAGCGGCGCGGCAGGCCGATCTGGTTGGAGATGAAGTTGCCGAGCGAATAGGCGATCAGCGTCTCGCGGCCGTCCTTGGTGCGGTACTTCTCGAGCGGCTGGATGACGTGGGGGTGGGTGCCGATCACCGCGGTCGCGCCGGCGTCGAGCGCGTCGTGCGCCAGCGCCTGCTGCTTCTTGTCCGGCTTGTGGTGGTATTCGATGCCCCAGTGCGGCGCCAGGATCACCGCCGCGATGTCGGACCGCGCGGCGAGCTTGCGCACCGTCGACAGCACCGTCTCGCGCTGCTTGTAGCAGAGCAGCACCTGGTGGGCCCGGTCGGGGATGCCGTTGGTGGAGTAGGCGCAGCCGAGCCAGGCGATGTTGTAGGTCTTGCCGTCCTTGACCACCGGCGTGATCGCGTACCACGGCTTGTCCATCTCGCCGCGGTGCTTGGTGCCGGTGTGGCGCAGGCCGGCCGCGTCGATCGCCTCGAGCGTGCGGTCGGCGCCGATGGCGTAGCGGTCCATCGCGTGGTTGTTGGCGGTCAGCAGCACGTCGAAGCCGACGCGCTTGAGATCGGCGACGATCGACGGGTGGTAGTTGAACATCGGATAGCCGCTGTAGACGGCCTTGTCCCACAGCCGCTTGGGCGGACGCACGGCGCGGCCCCGCTTGGTGATGCCCGCCGCGGCCGGTCCCTCGAGGTTGGCGAAGGCGACGTCGGCGCCGCGGATCAGGTCGGCGACCGGGGCCATCAGCGAATAGAAGCCGTCCTTCTTGCGGGCGGCGTATTTCTGCACCGAGTTCGTGGAGCAGGACGTCGCCGACGGCGGCGACGGTGACGAGCTGACCCGGGTGGACCGAGCGGTCGAAGGTGATCATTTCCGGCTTCCGGACGGCCTTGCAGGCGGGATAGTCGGGGGTCTTGGCGGCGAGCTTCCGGTCGGCCTTGTCGTCGGTCCTGGCGTCGACCTTCTCCTTGGCCGGCGGGATCTCGACCACGGCGGCCGGCTTGCGGTCGAGCCCGGTCGCCGCCGGCACCACCGCCTGGGCGGTCTGCACGGTCGGTTCGGGCCGGTCGGCCTTCGCCGTCTTGACGACCGTCGTGGCCGTGGCGGCCTTCGCGGGCTGGGAGCTGTCGCCGAACAGGAAGGCGCTGACGCTGTCGCCGCCCCCGCCACAGCCGGCGAGCAGCCCGGCGGCCACCACGAGGGCGCCAGCCGTCCGCAGGATTCCACCGGCAGCGGGCCGGCCGCGCGTGCCTGTCCGTCGCTCATCGCGGCTGACGATCGTGCGCCGGCCCAGTCGTAAAGGCAACAAAGTCCCGGTTCATCCCACTCCCCTAGCGGGCTCTACCGCTGGTTCGCCAACGAAAGATAGACCCCATTGCCCCCTCGCGATAGCGGATTGGGGGGCAGGTGTCCAGAGCCACAACCACCGCTTCTAATACGCGGTCAGGCCTCGATCGCATCCTCGATCGTGCGCAGGCCGGGATATTTGGCCTGGACCAGCACGGCCATGTTCCCCGGCTTGTGCTCGTTGTTCATCATCTTCATGTGCGCGCGCGGGATGTCCTCCCAGCCGAACACCTCGCTCATGCACGGGTCGATGCGCCGTTCGATGACCAGCTTGTTGGCCTGGGAGGCCTGCTGGAGATGCGCGAAATGCGAACCCTGGATGCGCTTCTGGTGCATCCAGACGTAGCGGGCGTCGAAGGTGATGTTGTAGCCGGTGGTGCCGGCGCAGAACACGACCATGCCGCCGCGCTTGACCACGAAGGTCGAGACCGGGAAGGTCGCCTCGCCCGGGTGCTCGAAGACGAAGTCGACGTTGTTGCCCTTGCCGGTGATCTCCCAGATCGCGGCGCCGAACTTGCGCACCTCGGAGAACCACTTCTTGTACTCGTCGGTGTTGACCGTGGGCAGCTGGCCCCAGCAGTCGAAGTCCTTGCGGTTGATGACGCCCTTGGCGCCCAGCGACATCACGAACTCGCGCTTGTCGGGGTCGGAGATCACGCCGATCGCGTTGGCGCCGGCGGCGGCGCAGAGCTGCACCGCCATCGAGCCGAGCCCGCCCGAGGCGCCCCAGACCAGCACGTTGTGGCCCGGGCGCAGGATGTGCGGGCGGTGGCCGAACAGCATGCGGTAGGCGGTCGCCAGGGTGAGCGTGTAGCAGGCGCTCTCCTCCCAGGTCAGGTGCAGCGGACGCGGCATCAGCTGCCGGTCCTGGACCCGGGCGAACTGGGCGAAGGAGCCGTCGGGCGTCTCGTAGCCCCAGATCCGCTGGGAGGTGGAGAACATCGGGTCGCCGCCGTTGCACTCCTCGTCGTCGCCGTCGTCCTGGTTGCAGTGGACCACGACCTCGTCGCCGACCTTGAAGCGCTTGACCTTGTCGCCGACCGCCCAGACCACGCCGGCCGCGTCGGACCCGGCGATGTGATAATCCTGGCCGTGGACGTCGAAGGGCGAGATGGGAATGCCCTTGGCGGCCCAGACGCCGTTGTAGTTGACGCCGGCGGCCATCACGAGGACGAGCACGTCGTGGCTGTCGAGCTTGGGCGTCTCGACGACCTCGACCTGCATCGCCGTGTTCGGATCGCCGTGGCGCTCGCGGCGGATCGCCCAGGCGTACATGGTCTTCGGCACGTGGCCCAGCGGCGGGATCTCGCCGACCTCGTAGAGGTCCTTCTTGGGCGCCCGGTACAGGATATCCCCGTCGTCCTTGGCGTCTTCCTTGTGGTCAGACAATTCGACGACTTTCGCAGCTCGGCTCATGTCTCCGGCCCTCGCGGGCTGTTGTCAGCGGTCACGGCGCCGCACCGGCGACTATGATGCCGGCCGGGCCTTGTTGCGTTCTAACCGGGGCCGGTTTATTTTGCAATGCGAAAGGCGACACAAAATTACCCTTAATAGCCAAGAGTGGAATATTTTATGTCGCGCTTTGGCCCACAAGGTAATAATTGTGCGCAAACGCCCGGAAAAGCCGCCAAAGAGGTAGGGACGAATGACAAAAAATGACGCAGCGCAGCAGGCGGCCACCGGCGCGCCCCACCGTGACGAAGCTGGGCGCGACAAGCCCTGGATCATGCGGACCTATTCGGGCCACTCGTCGGCCACGGCGTCGAACGCGCTCTACCGCTCGAACCTGGCCAAGGGGCAGACCGGCCTGTCGGTCGCCTTCGACCTGCCGACCCAGACCGGCTACGATTCCGACCACCCGCTGGCCAAGGGCGAGGTCGGCAAGGTCGGCGTGCCGATCGGCCACCTCGGCGACATGGAGGCGCTGTTCGAGGGCATCCCGCTCGGCCAGATGAACACCTCGATGACGATCAACGCCACCGCGCCGTGGCTGCTGGCGCTCTACGTCGCCGCGGCCGAGCGCCAGGGCGCGACGCGCGCCGAGCTCACCGGCACGACCCAGAACGACATCATCAAGGAATATCTCTCGCGCGGGACCTACATCTTCCCGCCCGAGCCGTCGATGCGGCTGACCACCGACGTGATCGCCTTCACCTACCGGGAGCTGCCCAAGTGGAACCCGGTCAACGTCTGCTCCTACCACCTGCAGGAGGCCGGGGCGACGCCGGTCCAGGAGCTCGCCTTCGCGCTGGCCACCGCGATCGCCATCCTCGACCGGGTGCGCGCGGCGGTGCCGGCCGAGGACCTGCCCACGGCGGTCGGGCGCATCTCCTTCTTCGTCAACGCGGGTCTCCGCTTCGTCACCGAGATCTGCAAGATGCGCGCCTTCGCCCGGCTGTGGGACGAGATCTGCCGGGACCGTTACGGCGTCGAGGACCCGAAGCTGCGCCGCTTCCGCTACGGCGTCCAGGTCAACTCGCTGGGCCTGACCGAGCAGCAGCCGGAGAACAATGTCTATCGGATATTGCTGGAGGCCCTCGCGGTCACGCTGTCGAAGGACGCCCGCGCCCGCGCGGTCCAGCTGCCGGCCTGGAACGAGGCGCTGGGCCTGCCCCGGCCGTGGGACCAGCAGTGGTCGCTCCGGCTCCAGCAGATCCTCGCCTACGAGACCGACCTGCTGGAGTACGGCGACATCTTCGAGGGCTCGACGGTGATCGAGGCCGAGGTCGAGACGCTGATCGCGCAGGCCAGGGCCGAGCTGGACAAGATCGAGGCGATGGGCGGCGCGGTCGCCGCGGTCGAATTCGAGCTACATGAAGCAGGCGCTGGTCGAAGCCAACGCGCGCCGGGTCGCCGCGATCGAATCGGGCGAGCAGGTCGTGGTCGGCGTCAACAAGTGGACCGAGACCGAGCCCTCGCCGCTGACCGCCAACGCCGACGACGGCGGCTTCCTCGCCGTCGACCCGGCCACCGAGGCGACCCAGATCGAGAGCCTGAACGCCTGGCGCGCCGCGCGCGACCAGGCCAAGGTCGACCAGGCGCTGGCCGCGCTGGCCGAGGCCGCCCGCTCGGGCGCCAACATCATGGAGCCGTCGATCGCCTGCGCCCACGCCGGGCGTCACCACCGGCGAATGGGGCGAGACCCTGCGCGACGTGTTCGGCGCCTGGCGCGCGCCCACCGGCGTCGCGGGCGCCGGGGTCGGCGGCGCCGGGTCGGCGGCGCCAGCGGGCGCCGGCAAGGCCGAGCGCGCGCAGGCGATGGACGCCGTGCGCGACCAGGTCGAGGCGGTCTCCCGCCGGCTCGGCCGCCGGATCAAGATGCTGGTCGGCAAGCCCGGCCTCGACGGCCACTCCAACGGCGCCGAGCAGATCGCGGTCAAGGCCCGCGACGCCGGCATGGAGGTGGTCTACGAGGGCATCCGCCTGACCCCGGCCCAGATCGTCGGCGCGGCGATCGAGGAAGGCGTCCACGTCGTCGGCCTGTCGATCCTCTCGGGCAGCCACCTGCCGCTGGTCGCCGAGGTCGTGGCGGGGCTGAAGGAGGCCGGCCTGGGCGACGTCCCCGTCGTCGTCGGCGGCATCATCCCGCCCAAGGACGCCGAGCTGCTGAAGCAGGCCGGCGTCGCCGGCATCTACACGCCGAAGGACTACGACCTGACGGCGATCATGGGCGAGATCGTGGAGATCGTGGATCAGGGGGTCGCGGGAGGCGGCGTGAGGGCAACGAGCGGGAGCAACTAAGTTCCCGAATTCGGCAGGAGCAGGTCTCTGACCTGCTCCACAATGCTTCTTACACCAAAGGTACCGTAGCCGTTATGGAGCGGTTGACATGCCCACTCCTGAGAAAAGACATGCTGCGCAAAATCCATCATCGCAATTAATGCCTAGTTCAAGTGGCCCATTAATTCTGACATTAGGCTGGTTCGGGCGTTAGCCCTGCTGGAAATTCATTTGAGCCCTCAACATCTATTAGTTTTCCCGATGACTGCAGTATGTCGAGTGCGGCCTGTTCGACGTATGGAAATCCGCGTGATAACTCACGCCACATATCGCGGCCCAATTGCCGCAGCTCATGAGTAGCGAGGGGAGACATAGCACGCAATGTGTGCGCCCATACCATGAGCGCCGCGGCTTCTTGCAATTGTCCAGTTTTTTGAAGATGCCGTACCGTCTGCCCTATTGTGACAAAGACCGTTGGGTCTTGAGCTGCGCAAAGAGCTGGCTCCATTACAATAATTCCGTCCGCCTCAAGGCGTCTTCTAAAATGCGTCGCGCCGGCGAGGACAAATCCAATTTCATCGCCATCCATTGTGCGCAGACGGGCTAGATAGTCTTCGATGTCCTTTTTGGCTCGCCGTCTACCGTAAGCGTCCAGTGATTTCCAAAGCCACTTCATTGGCGCTAGCCATGTGATATGCAAATGTCACATTCGCGGTCGATTACGAAGAACTATCATGGAACATTTCGTGATTAGGAACAAGGCGCTCTCCTTCAGCTCTTTGCCAGGAGCAGGTCTGTAACCTGCTCCGCAATGGTTCCTCCCGCATTGGCGCCGAAACCGTTACGGAGCGGGTGACACACCCGTTCCTGCCGAAGATGCCCCCCTACCGCGGCCAGGGCTCGCAGGCGATGCCGTCGCCATCCCGGTCGTGCCGAGGCCAGTAGCCGGGTTCGCCCCTCCGCGCGGGGGCGAGGCCCACGGCGCGGGCGGCCGAGCAGTTCGGGAACGCCGCGAGATGACGCAAGGTCGTGCCGAGCGGCCAAGGGCCCAAGGATTCTAGGGCGACGTAGCCAACCACGAGGACGGCAACCATCCACCAGGCCAGCCTGACCCTCCGCCGCAGCCGGCGGAGCTTGAAGCCCCGATCGTAGCGACGCGAAGCCGACCGGAAGCGTCGGTTCAGACGCCGGAGCTTCACCTCGGGGTCGTGGCGGCGAGACGCGCGCCACTCTTTGGGCGAGGACACCATTGCATGCCCGCGGTTGCCGTCGACAACGTCCTGCATCAGAAAGCTTGATAAAGCGTTGACCAGCCGGGCTGGATTGCCGCGCATCGTCCGCCGGCAGCAGCCTGGATGCCCGCCTGCGCGGGCATGACGACGCGGGGTGGGCGAATCACCCCGATCCTTCGGCGCGCTCCGCCCCATCCGGCCCTCCTGCCGTCACCCCCGCGTAGGCGGGGGTCCAGGCCCGCCTCTGGCCGGAGCGGTCGGCGCACCGCTCCGCAACGGCCATCTCCGCCAGGCTTTCGTGGCCGTTGCCGGACGGGCGGGCCGGCCCACGCCTTGTCGTCATTTCGACCGGAGCCCCGACGGGGCGGAGCGGAGAAATCTTGCCGCCACCGCAAGCGACCCGGCGGCGGAAGCGAGATTCCTCGGCTTCGCTCGGAATGACGATTGGGAAAGGGCCAAGCCCGCCACCGCAATCGCCGTCAAAAATCCGCTCACCGCCGGTGCTAGTCTCTCCCCACCCTCAACCGCCGCCGCTTCGCCACCCCCGCCCATGGACCGCTTCCTCCGCTCCATCGCCTTCATCGAGGACCATCTCGGCGAGCGGTTCGCGCTGGCCGAGGCGGCGGCGGTCGCGGGCTATTCGCCCTATCACTATTGCCGGCTGTTCCAGGCGCTGACCGGGGACTCGGTGATGGGCTACGCCCGCAAGCGGCGGCTGACCCGGGCGGCCGAGGCGCTGACCGACGGCTCGGACGTGCGGCTGATCGAGCTCGCGCTCGACTGCGGCTTCGAGAGCCAGGCCGCCTTCACCCGCGCCTTCAAGCGGCACTTCGGCCAGACCCCCGGCGCGGTGCGGCGCAGCGGGCGGACCTTCCTGCCGCGCTGCCGCTGGCCGATCGACGCGGCCGCCCTCGCCCACCTGACGGAGACGATCACCATGGAACCGACCTTCATCACCCACGGCGACATTCGCTTCGTCGGCCTGACCGATACGATCGGGCCCGACCACGACGCCGACGGGCCGAGCGTGTGGCGGCGGTTCCACCCGTGGATCCCGAAGATCGCCCACCGCCTGCCCGACCACACGCTCGGCGTGATCGAGGTGATCGACAAGGAGACCGGCACCTTCGCCTACTCCGCCGCGGTCGAGGTCGATCGCCTCGACGACGTGCCCGAGGGGCTGACCGGCAAGACGCTCGCCGGCGGGCGCTTCGCGGTGTTCACCCACACGCTCGCCAGCCCCGACATCGGCGCCGAGCTCAAGCGCACCTTCCAGTACATCTACGGCACCTGGGTGCCGCGCACGGGCGCCAAGCTGCGCGCCTGGTACGACCTGGAATACTACGACCACCGCTTCGACCCGGCGACGATGTCGGGCGAGGTCGATATCTGGATTCCGGTGGACTAGCTCCCGGAAACGGCGCGCCCCGAGCCCCGCTGCCTTGTGAACAGCCGCTTTCGAGTTCGGACGGGGCGTGCGGCCAGGTACCCGCAGCCAATTGCCGAAGACTGAACCCAAACGGCGCCAACCGCCTGGATGCCCGCCTGCGCGGGCATGACGTCGCGGGGTGAGCGAATCGACCCCGCCCCAGCCCGCTCTCCTATCGTCACCCCCGCGCAGGCGGGGGTCCAGAGCCGCCCTTGAATAGCGGGCCGACAATAGGCATATATTCCATACCCGAAACAGCCTGACCGGTCCGTCGCCGTGGTCCCCGGCTCACGCCCTATGGTCCCCGGCTCACGCCCCATGGTCCCCGGCTCACGCCCTGCGGGCGCGTCCGGGGTGGTGTGCTTCTTTTGGCATCGCCAAATCCAAGGCGCCGCCCCGGCCGGAGCGTCGCGGAGAGCCGGGGACCATTGGCGACACATGGCCCGCCGTCTCACGCTGCTCGCTCGGCAGAAGAGGATGCGATCGGACGGCCTGTTCCTGCCGAGCAGCGGCCCTCCGATGGCGAACGGCGACCTCGGCGACCACGCCGGCTCGTCATCCAAGCGACATGACAAAACCTGACATGACAGCCCCGCCCCCCGCCGCAGTCTTCCCCGAATTCCGCGCTTCAGGCCGCCGGTGGCCGGCCGCTTGGCGCGGCGACCTTACATAACCTGACACCGGGAGCCCCGCCCCCCGGCCGCGGCCGGGTCGACCCTTACTTTTCCTGACCGCTGCGTTGAGGGGGCTCGCCCGGCGGGACACTGCCGCGCGCCCCGTCCGACGCGAAAGCGTCTATCCGCCTCGCAGCGGGGCTCGGGGCGCGCCGTTTCGGAGGGCGCGCCGTTTCGGTGGGCCCGAAAAGATAGCCCTTGATAACCGATGATAACCTCTGCGACCCTTCCCCACCCGCCGCCAGCCGCCGACACCCGGCGCGCACCCCGAACACCTCCAAAGCAGCCAATCGCGACGCTGTGGCCCTCGTGCGTGCCTGCCACCCGCGCGTTCTCTTCGCCGACAGGAGCCGGCCACCCCTTGCTCTCCCCCCTGCTCTCGATCGTCGCCTATGTCCTCGCCGCCGGCGCGCTGGTGTTCCCGCTGCCGCTCGGGCTGGCGGCGGCGATGCTGGGCGTGGTGGCGACGGTCACGGCCCGGGGCCGGCGGCGCTGGACCATGATGGCGGCGATCGCGATCGCGGCGGGCGTGGCCGGGACGGCGGCGGGCTTCTGGATCGGCATGGCGATCACCAAGCCCTGAGCGCCGACGATCCGGCGCCACGCCCTTCGATACGCGCTGCTGGCGCAGCGCCACTCAGGGTGAGGATCACTCAGTCGAATACTCGAACCTCATCCCGAACAGGGCGCGTGCCGGCGCGGCCGTATCGAGGGACGGTCGCGAACGAAGGGCGCGGAGACTCAGCCGGTCTCCAGCTCGGTGTCCCAGTAGAGGAAATCGTGCCAGCTCTCGTGGAGATAGTTGGGCGGGAAGGACCGGCCGTTCTCCTGGAGCTCGAAGCTGTTGGGCTCGTCAGGCCGGTGGCGCGGCTGCATGCCGCGGCGGCCGGGCATGCTGTTGCCCTTGCGCAGGTTGCACGGCGAGCAGGCGGTGACGACGTTCTGCCAGTTGGTCCGGCCGCCGCGCGAGCGCGGCACGACGTGGTCGAAGGTCAGCTCCTCGGCCGAGCCGGGGTGGCCGCAATACTGGCAGGTGAACTTGTCGCGCAGGAACACGTTGAACCGGGTGAAGGCCGGCCGGCGGCTCGACGGCACGTATTCCTTGAGCGAGATGACGCTGGGCAGCTTGAATTCGATCGAGGGCGAATGGACGACGCGGTCGTATTCGGAGAGGACGTTGACCCGCTCCATGAACACGGCCTTGACCGCCTCCTGCCACGTCCACAGCGACAGGGGGAAATAGCTGAGCGGCCGGAAGTCCGCGTTGAGCACCAACGCCGGACAACGCTCCAAACCCGCAGCCAGCATGACCGGACCGCCTTTCTTCCGCCGTTGCGTCGAATGCGGCGCCACCATAGCGCCGGCCCATGACGACATGGTGACACTTGTGGATAACCCGAACCATATATGGGGGCGCACGGCCCCGCAACGGGCAGAATGCGCGCATATGTGGGGTTTCGAGCGGTCAGCCGCCGAGCCGGGCGGCGAGGAAATCGCCGCCGAGAGCCAGCCCCTCCAAGTCGATGCCGTGGCCCAGGCCGGGCCGGATATGCGCCTCGACCGCGAAGCCGGCGGCGGCCAGGTCGCGGGCGGCGTGCTCGGTCGAGGCCGCGGGGACGACGTCGTCGTCGGCGCCGTGGACCAGCAGGATCGGCGGCCTGGTCACCGCCTCGCGGGCCAGGTCGGCGGCGCCGATCAGCCGGCCGGAATAGCCGACGAAGCCGGCGATCGCGCTGGGCCGGCGGATCGCGACGTGGAGCCCGACCATGGTGCCCTGGGAGAAGCCGACCAGCGCCAGCCGGTCGGGCGCGAAACCGTGGCGGGCGAGCTGGTCGTCGACGAAGGCGTCGACCCGCGGCCGCACCGCGTCGGCGCGCGGGCGCATCTGCGCCTCCGACAAGCCGCCGGTCGGCGTCAGGTCGCCGAGCGAGAACCACTGCCGGCCCATCGGGTTCATCTCGCACGGCTCCGGCGCATTGGGCGCGACGAACAGGGTGCCGGGCAGGCGGTCGCCCCAGTGCGGCGCGAGGTCGATCAGGTCGAAGCCGTCGGCGCCCCAGCCGTGCAGCAGCACGACCAGCGAGTCCGGCGCGCCGCCGGCCGCGGGGCCCCAGTGCGGGCCGTCGAGAGGGGAGTCGGTCATCGGCGGGGCCTCATGTGCATCCGTTCATACCGGCGCCGCGGTCGACGGCTCGGCATCCTCCGCGGGGGCGTAGCGGTAGAACTGCCAGAGCAGGTGGGCGACCGCGCCGCGCCACGGCCGCCACGGCTCGGCCAGGTCGATCATGCCCTTGCGGTCGGGCCGTTCGTCCAGGCCCTTCATGCGCTGGGCGGCGATCATCAGGGCCAGGTCCTCGGCCGGGAAGGCGTCGGGCCGGCCGAGCGCGAACAAGAGGTAGACCTCGGCGGTCCAGCGGCCGATGCCCTTGATCTGGATGAGCGCCTCGATGGCGTCGTCGTCCTCGACGTCGTGCAGGGCGTGGAGGTCGAGGCTGCCCTCGGCGATCAGGCCGGACAGCGAGCGGCCGTAGCGGATCTTCTGACCGCTCAGCCCCATCGCGCGCAGGGTGGCGTCATCGGCGGCGAGGAAGGCGTCGGGCGTCAGCGGGTCGAGCCCGGCCTCGATCCGGCCCCAGATCGCCGCGGCCGACGCGACCGAGAGCTGCTGGCCGACGATGGCGCGCAACAGGGTGGCGAAGCCCGGATCGCGCCGGCGCAGCTCGGGATAGCCGACCGCCGCGAGCGCGCGGGCGACGTCGGCATCGGCCTGGGCGGCTTCGTCGAGGCCGCGGCGCAGGGATTTCTCGGTCAGGCGGGGCATCGATTGGAGGTTCGGTTGGGATCGGGGGTGACAGGCGCGCCGGGACGTGAAGACGTTGGCAAAGTTTAGAGGAGAGCCGTGCCGGAGACCATGACCCGATCGAACGCTCCTGACAGGCCGGTGGTCACCCGCTTCGCGCCGAGCCCGACCGGGCGGCTGCACCTGGGCCACGCCTATTCCGCGCTGTTCGCCTGGGACGCCGCGCGGGCGGCCGAGGACGATGGCGTCGGCGGCCGCTTCCTGCTTGCGCATCGAGGACATCGACCGGTCGCGCTGCCGGCCGGAGTTCGAGGCGGCGATCCTGGAAGACCTGGCCTGGCTCGGCCTCGACTGGGAGACGCCGGTCCGCCGCCAGTCCGACCACTTCGCCGACTATGCCGACGCGCTCGACCGGCTGAAGGCGATGGCCCTGGTCTATCCCTGCTTCTGCACCCGCGCCGATATCCAGGCGGAGATCGAACGCGCCGACGGCGCGCCCCACCCGCCCGGCGTCGACACGGTCGGGCCGGTCTACCCCGGCACCTGCCGGAACATCGCGGCCGACCGGGCCGCCGCGCGCATCGCCAAGGGCGAGGCCCACGCCTGGCGGCTCGACACCGGCAAGGCGGTCGGCGGCGACCGGGCCGCTCGACTGGATCGACCTCGACCGCGGCACCATCGCCGCCGACCCGCTGTCGCTGGGCGACGTGGTGCTCGCGCGCAAGGACACGCCGACCAGCTATCACCTGTCGGTGACGGTCGACGACCATCTCCAGGGCGTGACCCTGGTGACCCGCGGCGAGGACCTGTTCCCCGCCACCCACGTCCACCGGCTGCTGCAGGCGCTGCTCGGCTACGCCGTGCCGCGCTGGCGCCACCACGCGCTGCTCACCGACGCCGACGGCAAGCGCTTCGCCAAGCGCGACCGGTCGCTGACCCTGCGAAGCCTTCGGGAAGCGGGCAAGACACCGGCCGAGGTGCGGGCGATGGCGGGATGGCCAGAAGCGATCGGGAGCGGCTAGGCCGGCGGCCGCGGCAGG
>CAVSRB010000009.1:0-203026 GCA_963730305.1 uncultured Alphaproteobacteria bacterium | reverse complement strand
ATGGTGGAGCCGAGGGGAATTCGAACCCCTGACCTCTTGAATGCCATTCAAGCGCTCTCCCAACTGAGCTACGGCCCCACGGGTCGGCGGGCTTGGGATCAGGTGCCCGGCCGGTCCCCAATTAAGGCGCGGGGCGGACCGAAATCAACCGCTTTCGTGTCCGCCGGCGCGCCGGGATGCGTTGGTCAGTCGCCGCCCTCCGGCCGCTCGACCTTTTCCATGACCTCGGCGACGTCCTCGTCGTCCTCGCCCAGGTCCGACGCGTCCTCCAGGACGTCGTCGTCTTCATCGTCCTCCTCGGTGTCGACGTCGGCGACCTCCAGATCGTCCAGTTCCTCGTCCTCTTCGGGCTCGGCCTTGGGCGCCTTCTTCTCCACCGGCTTCGGCTCTTCGGGCGCCGGCCGGCTGGTCGTGCGCCGGCCGCGGACCAGCTCGTCCGGGTTGAACACGGCGTCGCAATAGGGACACTCCGCCGGCGACTTGTGCAGGTCGTAGAACTTGCCGCCGCAGGTCGGGCAAAGCCGTTTGGTTCCCAATTCCGGTTTGACCAAATCTGCCTCCGTGGGAATGGCTGAAGGGCCGCGCGGCAAACGGATGCGAGGCCCGAAAAATAGGGCGTGCGTTTGCCATGAAGCCGCGGCGCTGTCAAAAGCAAATTCCGGCGCGGCGGCGGCTGTGTTAAGCAGCGGCCGCCGACCGCCCTCAAGCCGCACCCGAAAGCCGCCCCGTGACCCCGCTGACCGCCGCCCCGTCCAACGCCCTGTCCGGCACGCTTCGGCCGCCCGGCGACAAGTCGATCTCGCACCGGGCGCTGATGTTCGGCGCGCTCGCCGTGGGCGAGACGCGGATCGACGGATTGCTCGACGGCGACGACGTGCTGGCCACCGCGGCGGCGCTGCGCCAGCTGGGCGCCGAGATCGACCCGCCGGCCGAGCGCGGCGGGACCTGGCGGGTCCGGGGCCGCGGCGTCGGCGGCCTGCGCGCGCCCGACGACGTGCTCGACATGGGCAACTCCGGCACCGCCGCGCGGCTGCTGCTCGGCCTGCTGGCGACCCAGGAGCTGACCGCCTTCGTCACCGGCGACGCCTCGCTGCGCCGGCGCCCGATGGGCCGGGTGACCGAGCCGCTGACGCGGATGGGCGCCCAGTTCGAGGCCAGCGACGGCGGCCGTCTGCCGCTGATGGTCCGCGGCTGCGGCGAGGCGATGCCGATCGTCTACCGCCCGCCGGTCGCCTCCGCCCAGGTCAAGTCGGCGATCCTGCTCGCCGGGCTGAACGCGCCGGGCGAGACCGCGGTGATCGAGCCGGCGCCGACCCGCGACCATACCGAGCGGATGCTGCGCCACTTCGGCGCCGAGGTCCGGGTCGAGGACACCGACGAGGGGCGCGTCGCCGCGCGTGCGCGGCTGGCCCGAGCTGACCGCCCGCCCGGTCGCCGTGCCCGCCGACCCGTCCTCGGCCGCCTTCCCGCTGGTCGCCGCGCTGATCGTGCCGGGCTCCGCGGTGACCCTGACCGGGGTCGGCCTCAACCCGCTGCGCGCCGGGCTGGTCGACACGCTGATCGAGATGGGCGCCGACCTGGCGCTGGAGAACCGGCGCGACGAGGCCGGAGAGCCGGTCGCCGACCTGCGCGCGCGGTCGTCGCGGCTGAGCGGCGTGACCGTGCCGGCCAAGCGCGCGCCGGCGATGATCGACGAATACCCGATCCTCGCCGCCGCCGCGGCGCTGGCCGAGGGCGTCACCCGCTTCGAGGGCGTCGGCGAGCTGCGGGTCAAGGAGAGCGACCGGCTCGCCGCCATCGCCGCCGGGCTCGAGGCCTGCGGGGTCACGACGCGGCAGGGCGAGGACTGGCTGGAGATCGACGGCAGCGGCGGCGCGCCGGTGCGCGGGACGGACCCGGGCGCGGCGGTCGCCACGCAGATGGACCACCGCATCGCGATGAGCTTCCTGGTGCTGGGGCTGGCCTCGGAGAACGGCGTCACCATCGACGACGGCGGCTTCATCGAGACCAGCTTCCCCGGCTTCGCCGAGACGATGCGCGGGCTCGGCGCGGCGATCGCCGACGGGGCGGCGGCATGATCGTCGCCATCGACGGCCCCGCGGCCGCCGGCAAGGGCACGCTGGCCCGGCGGCTCGCCGACCGCCTCGGCCTCGCCTATCTCGACAGCGGCGCCCTTTATCGGGCCGTCGGCTGGGCGGTGCTGAAGGCGGGTCGCGACCCGGCCGACCCCGACGCGGCGATCGCGGCGGCCGAAGCGCTCGACCCGACCGCGGTCGACGACCCGGCGCTGCGCACCGACCAGGTCGCCGACGCCGCGTCCAAGGTCGCCGCCATTCCGGGCGTGCGTGCGGCCCTGCTCGACTTCCAGCGCCGCTTCGCCGCCGAGCCGCCGGACGGCAAGGCCGGCGCGGTGCTCGACGGCCGCGACATCGGCACGGTCGTCTGCCCTGACGCCGACATCAAATTCTTCGTCACCGCGTCCGTGGAAGAACGCGCCCGGCGGCGGGTCAAAGAGTTGCTAGAACGGGGCGAGAAGGCTATATACGGCGCCGTCCTGCAGGAGATGCAGGACCGCGACGCACGGGACCGCGACCGGGAAGTCGCGCCGCTCAAGCCGGCGGAGGACGCGATCGTGATCGATACCACCGATCTCGACGCCGACGCCGCGCTGGAAACGGCGCTTCGTTTTATTTCCGAATATCGCTGATCCGCGCCCGCGACGCCGGATGCGTCGACCATGACGCCGGCCCTGGCCCGGCCCTCCGTTATCGATAACCGGGGGGAAGCGTGACGCCAAGGCCGGCCCGATGCGCCGGATGGCTGAAAGGAAATCGGACTCATAATGACTGCTCAAACCCAAACCGCTGCTGCGGCCAGCGAAGATTTTGCCGCACTGCTCGAGGAATCGCTCGGGCAACAGGAAGAATTCGAAGGCCGGGTCGTCCCCGGCAAGGTCGTTGCGGTCGACGGCGACGTCGCCGTCATCGACGTCGGCCTGAAATCCGAAGGGCGCGTGCCGCTCAAGGAATTCGCCGGCCCCGGCGAGAATGCGGAGATCCAGCCCGGCGACACCGTCGAGGTGTATGTCGAGCGCATGGAGAACGTGAACGGCGAAGCCGTGCTGAGCCGCGAGAAGGCGCGCCGCGAGGAAGCCTGGGTCCAGCTCGAAAAGGCGTTCAAGGACGGCCAGCGCGTCACCGGCCACATCTTCGGCCGGGTCAAGGGCGGCTTCACGGTCGACCTCAACGGTGCGGTCGCCTTCCTGCCCGGCAGCCAGGTCGACATCCGCCCGGTGCGCGACGTCACCCCGCTGCTGGACACGCCGCAGCCGTTCCAGATCCTGAAGATGGACCGGCAGCGCGGCAATATCGTCGTGTCGCGCCGCGCCGTGCTCGAGGAGACCCGCGCCGAGGCCCGCACGGAGCTGATCGCCAACCTCAAGGAAGGCCAGGTGCTCCAGGGCGTGGTCAAGAACATCACCGACTACGGCGCCTTCGTCGACCTGGGCGGCGTCGACGGCCTGCTGCACGTCACCGACATCTCGTGGAAGCGCGTCAACCACCCGTCCGACGTGCTCCAGATCGGCCAGAACGTCGACGTCCAGGTGATCCGCTTCAACCCGGAGACGCAGCGCATCTCGCTGGGCATGAAGCAGCTCGAGGCCGACCCGTGGGACGGCGTCGAGGCCAAGTACCCGGTCGGCGCCAAGTACACCGGCCGCGTCACCAACATCACCGACTACGGCGCCTTCGTGGAGCTGGAGCCGGGGATCGAGGGCCTGGTCCACGTCTCGGAGATGTGCTGGACCAAGAAGAACGTCCATCCGGGCAAGATCGTCTCCACCTCGCAGGAGGTGGAGGTCATGGTCCTCGACGTCGACCCGCAGCAGCGGCGCATCAGCCTCGGCCTCAAGCAGTGCCTGGCCAACCCGTGGGAGGACTTCGCCGCGAAGCACCCGACGGGCACCGAGCTCGAGGGCGAGGTCAAGAACATCACCGAGTTCGGCCTGTTCGTCGGCCTGCCCGGCGAGATCGACGGCATGGTCCACCTGTCGGACCTGTCGTGGACCGAGCCCGGCGAGAAGGCGATCGAGGAGTACAAGAAGGGCGACAAGGTCAAGGTCAAGGTGCTCGAGGTCGATGCCGAGAAGGAGCGCATCTCCCTCGGCATCAAGCAGCTCGAGGACGACCCCTTCGCCGGCGCGGCCGACAGCGTCAAGAAGGGCGACATCGTCACCTGCACCATCACCGAGGTGACCGACGGCGGCCTCGAGGTCGCGGTCGGCGAGGGCCTGCGCGGCTTCATCAGGAAGGTCGACCTCTCCCGCGAGCGCGGCGAGCAGCGGCCCAACCGCTTCGCCGTCGGCGAGAAGGTCGACGCCAAGGTGACCAACATCGACAAGTCGAACCGCAAGCTCAGCTTGTCGATCAAGGCGCGTGAGATCCAGGAAGACAAGGCGGCGATGGAGCAGTACGGCTCCTCCGACTCGGGCGCGTCGCTGGGCGACATCCTGGGCGCCGCCCTGTCGAGGGCGCGCGACGACACCGACGGTCCGGCCGAGGAAGAGGCGCCCAAGGCCAAGAAGACCAAGGCCGACGCCGAGGAGGCTCCGGCTGAGGAGGCTCCGGCCGAGGAGGCCCCTGCCGAAGAGGCCGCTGCGGCCGAGCCCGAAGCGGCCGAGCCGGAGAAGGCCGACGCGGCTGCTGAGGAAGCCGCCGCCGAGCCCGAGGCCGACAAGGCCGACGGTGACGCCGAGGCCGCCGAAGAGGCCAAGAAAGAGTAGGCGTAAATGCACCTACCCCGGCGCGTCGCAGCCCTTGCGACGCGCCGGGGTAGGGCCTTCTCTCCGCGGCGTCCGCGCCGCCCGCTTCCCCGCGACGAACCTGCCCTTTCCCGACGCGAACCGCGCCGGGCGTGGGCGCACGTGTTCGTATCGCGAAAAAAAGCTTTATTAAGATATACTTATGCTTGACGCGCCTGCCCCCCTTTGGCAACCTGCCGAAGCTCAACGGTCGTTCCTGGCCGGCCAGCCTCAAGAAAACCGCTCAAAATCTCGCCGCCAAGGTCTGCCGGAATGACCAAATCTGAACTGATCCAGCGCCTCGCCGATCGCCATCCCGATCTGAAGCAGCGCGTCTTCGAGCGCATCGTCTCGACCGTCTTCGACGAGATCTCCGGCGCGCTGGCGCGCGGCGACCGGGTCGAGCTGCGTGGCTTCGGCGCCTTTTCGGTCAAGCACCGCGATCCGCGGGTCGGACGCAACCCCCGCACCGGCGCGGCGGTCGAGGTCGGCGCCAAGCGGGTGCCCTACTTCAAGACGGGCAAGGAGCTTCGCGAGAAGCTGAACCAGGACTAGCCGCCGGCCAAAGTCCGGGGGCACGAAAGGAACGGTGGTGCGATGGGCCTGGGCCGGCTCGTCTTCTGGATCCTCGCGGCGATCATCGGGCTCGTCTTCATCGTCTTCGCGATCCACAACTTCCAGGGCGTGACGGTCAACCTGTGGCCGGCGCCGTGGCAGATCACCCTGCCCGTCTTCCTGCTCGTCTTCGTCGCCATCTTCCTGGGCCTGCTCGCCGGCGCGCTGGTCGCCTGGGCGGCGCTGGGCCCGACGCGGCGCAAGGCGCGGGAGCACCGCCGCGCCGTCTCCCGCCTGTCCAACGAGCTGACCGAGACGCGCAAATCGCTGCCCGCCCCCGGGCAGGCGCCGTCCCACTAGGGTCCGACATGCGAGCGATCGGCGCCGAGGAGGTCCACCGGCGTCTCGACTATCCACGCCTGATCGAGGCGCTGCGCGCCATGTTCCGCGACGGCTGCACCGCGCCCGTCCGCCACCACCACACGATCGAGCAGGCGCACGCGCCCGACGCGACCCTGCTGTTGATGCCCGCGTGGCAGTCGGGGGAGCGGGCCGGCAGCCACCTCGGCGTCAAGATCGCCACGGTCTATCCCGGCAACGCGGACCGCGCCCTGCCCGCAGTGATGGCGAGCTACCTGCTGATGGACGGCGCGACCGGCGAGCCGCGCGCGCTGATCGACGGCACCGCGCTGACCGTCCGGCGCACGGCGGCCGCCTCGGCGCTGGCGGCGACCTGGCTGGCGCGGGCGGATGCCGAGACGATGGTCATGGTCGGCACCGGCGCGCTGGCGCCGCAACTGATCCGGGCCCACGCAGCCGCCCGGCCGATCCGCACGGTGGCGGTGTGGGGCCGACGGCCGGAACGCGCGCGTGCGGTCGCCGACGGCCTGTCGCTGCCCGGCGTCGAGATCGCCGCCGCAGAAGACCTGGAGGCCGCCGTGCGCGAGGCCGACCTGGTGAGCTGCGCGACCCTGGCGACGGAACCGCTGGTCCGCGGCGCCTGGCTCAAGCCGGGCGCCCATCTCGACCTGGTCGGCGCCTTCACCCCGGCGATGCGCGAATGCGACGACGAGGCCGTGACCCGCGCCCGGCTGTTCGTCGACACCCGCGCGGGCGCACTCAAGGAGGGCGGCGACCTGGTCCAGCCGCTGCGACGCGGCATCATCGCGGAGACGGACGTCGTCGCCGACCTGCACGAGCTGGCCACCGGCGCGGCCGCGGGCCGGCAGGCGGCGGACGAGATCACGTTGTTCAAGTCGGTCGGCGCGGCGCTGGAGGACCTGGCCGCGGCGATCCGCATCTGGGAGGATATCGACGCATGACCCGATCCAAGGCCGCCATCTTCGTCGCCATCGACACGCCGGACCTGGGCCGGGCCAAGGACCTCGCCGCCCGGCTCGCCGGCCATGTCGGCGGCCTCAAGCTCGGCCTGGAGTTCTTCTGCGCCCACGGGCCCGAGGGCGTGCGCGCGGTGGCCGGCGGGAGCGGGCTGCCTCTGTTCCTCGACCTCAAGCTGCACGACATCCCGAACACGGTGGCCGGCGCGGTCCGCTCGGTGCTCGACCTGAAACCGACCCTGCTCACCGTCCACGCCGGCGGCGGGCCCGCGATGCTCGAAGCCGCCGCCACGGCGGCTGCCGAGGCTGGCGCCGGGCGGCCCCGCGTCGTCGCGGTGACCGTGCTGACCAGCCTCGACGCCGACGACCTGTCCGCGGTCGGCCAGCAGCCCGACCCCGCGGCCCAGGCCGAGCGGCTGGCGGCGCTGGCCCGGGCCAGCGGCGTCGACGGCGTGGTCTGCTCTCCCCACGAGGCGGCGGCGCTGCGCGCCCGGCTCGGGCCCGATGCGATCCTGGTGGTCCCCGGCGTCCGCCCCGACTGGGCTGCGGCCCAGGACCAGAAGCGGGTGATGACCCCGCGCCAGGCCGCCGAGGCCGGCGCCGACGTGCTGGTCATCGGCCGCCCGATCACCGGCGCCGACGACCCGGCCGATGCCGCACGCCGCATTGCCGCCGAACTCGCCGGCTAGGCTTTCGACCCTCGACAGCGACGAATCGACCGCTATATACCCATGCCATGAGCTGGCTCAGCAATTTCGTCAGGCCCAAGATCCGCGCGCTGGTGTCGCGCGACGTCCCGGAAAATCTCTGGGTCAAGTGTCCGGCCTGCGCCCAGATGATCTTCCATCGCGAGCTCGATGCGAACCAGAAGGTGTGCAACCACTGTGGCCACCACATGCGCATCGGCGCGCGCGAGCGGCTCGCCGCCCTGTTCGACGACGGCGCCTTCACCGAGATCGAGCCGCCGGAGACGGTGGTCGACCCGCTCCGCTTCCGCGACCGCAAGCGCTACACCGAGCGGCTGCGCGAGGCCCAGGCCAAGGCCGGCGGCAAGGACGGCCGGTCCGACGCGATCATCGTCGCCCATGGCCACATGGGCGGCATGCCGGTGGTCATCGCGGTGTTCGACTTCTCCTTCATGGGTGGCTCGATGGGGATCGCCGTCGGCGAGTCGCTGGTCGCCGCCGCGCATCTCGCCGTGCTGCAGGAAGCCCCGCTGATCGTGATCCCCGCCTCGGGCGGCGCGCGCATGCAGGAGGGCATTCTCTCCCTGATGCAGATGCCGCGCTCGATCGTCGCCATCGACGAGGTCAAGGAGGCCGGCCTGCCCTATGTCGTGCTGCTGACCGACCCGACCACGGGCGGCGTCTCGGCCTCCTTCGCGATGCTCGGCGACGTCCAGATCGCCGAGCCGGGCGCCCAGATCGGCTTCGCCGGCAAGCGGGTGATCGAGGACACGATCCGCGAGCAGCTGCCCGACGAGTTCCAGACCGCCGAGTACCTGCTCGACCACGGCATGCTCGACATGGTCGTGCCGCGCCAGCAGCTGCGCGAGACGCTGATCAAGCTGTTCAGCCACCTGATGCGGCCCAACCCGCCGGCCGAGGTGATCACCCTGCCGACCACCGACCGGGCGGCGCCGAAGCCGGTGCCCAAGTCGGCCGCCACGTCGGAGTCCAAGCCGGCATCCAAGCCGGAAGCGGTCGCGCCGACGCCCGCGCCGAGCGACGCCAACGACTGACCGCCGACCGCTGACCGAATCTCCCGCCGCCGACCGCGACGCCGCGGCGACCGTCGCCGCCCTGCTCGCGCGCTTCGAGGCGCTGCACCCGCGCGTGATCGACCTGTCGCTGGGCCGCATCGAGCGGCTGCTCGACCGGCTCGGCAACCCGGAGCGGCAGCTGCCGCCCGTCATCCATCTCGCCGGCACCAACGGCAAGGGCTCGACCCTGGCCTTCTGCCGCGCCGCCCTGGCCGCGGCCGGCCGGCGCGTCCACGCCTACACCTCGCCCCACCTGGTCCGCTTCAACGAGCGGATCGAGCTGGCCGGAACGCCGATCGACGACGACGCGCTCGCCGCCGTCCTGCAGGAAGCGCACGACGCCAACGCCGGCGACGCGATCACCTTCTTCGAGATCACCACCGCCGCCGCCTTCCTCGCCTTCGCGCGCACGCCGGCCGACATCCTGCTGCTCGAGACCGGGCTCGGCGGGCGGCTCGACGCGACCAACCTGGTCGCCCGGCCGCGGCTCAGCGTGATCACGCCGGTCGCGCTCGACCACCAGTCCTACCTCGGCGACACCCTGGCCGAGATCGCCGGCGAGAAGGCCGGCATCCTCAAGGCAAACGTCGACGCCGTGATCGGCCCGCAGCCGCCCGAGGCCCTGGCCGCGATCGAGGCGGCGGCGCAAGCGGTCGGCGCGCCGCTGCACCGCCACGGCGTCGAGTGGCACACGGCCGATATCGACGGCACGGTCTGGTTCGAGGGCGAACGCTGGCGCCTGCCGATCGAGGACGTCGCGCTCGCCGGCCGGCACCAGGCCGACAACGCCGCGCTCGCGCTGGCCTGCCTGGAGCGGCTGGACGATTTCGGCGTCACCGAAGACCACGCACGGGAGGGCCTGCGCACCGCCAGGCTGGCCCGGCCGGCTCCAACCGCTCGATGGCGCCCCCCTCGCCGCCCGCCTGCCCGCCGGCTGGTCGCTGTGGGTCGACGGCGGCCACAACCCGCACGCCGCCGCGGCGATGGCCGCCTGGGTGCGGGCGCGGGGCGAGCCGGTCCACCTGATCGCCGGCCTGCTGTCGACCAAGGACCCGGCGGGCTTCATCGCCCCGTTCGCGGGCGCGGCCGCGTCGGTGACCTTCGTGCCGGTCGGTGGCCACGACCACGCCGCCCCCGAGGCGCTGGCGATGATCGCCGCCGAGGCCGGCATCGCGGCGTCCACCGCCGCCTCGGTCGAAGCCGCGGTCGACGCCCTCGCCGCGCGTGGCGGGCCGCCGTCGACCGTGCTGGTCTGCGGGTCGCTCTACCTGATCGGCGCTGTCCTGGCCGGCTGAGCGTCGCCGCTAGGCCGCCCGCGCCGCATCCGCGTGGATCTTCAGCAAGTCGCCGATGGTCGCCGGGTCGCGCCGGCCGAGCCCGCATTCGGTGGCGATGCCGAACGCCGGGACCACCTTGCGGGCGACCTCGATCCGCGCGAGCGTACCGTCGAGGCCGTCGGTGTGGTGGATCAACCCGAGATAGAGTTCGGTCGCCGGGTCGAGCGTCAGTCCGGCGAGCGGCTCGAAGTAGGCGAGGTCGGTGCGGTCGCGCGGCACCGGCAGGTGCATGAAATTGATCGGTCGGCCGACACGCGCGGCGATGCCGTTGGCGACCTCGACCAGGTTCGCCGCGTCCTTCGGCTCGACGAAATGCTTGTGGCCGCGATCGCCGTAACAAAGGTGATAGCCGAGCTCCACGTCCGGGGGCACGGCGCTGCCGAGCTGCGCGAGCTGGTCGAGGATCATCGATTTCCAGTCGCCCGGCGGCGGCGGAAACAGCCCCTCCCACAGGCCGAATTCGGCCGCGACGTCCCATTGGACCGCGAGCTGGTCATGGGGTATCTGCGCGAGGATCTGGCCGAGCTCGCCGACCAGGGCCTTGGCATAGGCGGGCAGCACGGCGCCGAGATCCTCCGGCACGACGAACAGGGCGACGGGCGCCAGCGGCGTCGGCAAGCAGACCTGAAAGCGCGTGTCGGATGCGATCTTGCCCGCCGATTTCAGGCGCGCGAACGCGCCATAGGACTCGATGGCATTTCGCGCGTACCCAAGGTCGCCGAAACTCAGACTTGCCGGGTCCGTCCCCGGCTTGAGGCGAAACGGGGTCGGCATGACGTAGTCGCCGCCGGTGCCGCCGCCCTCCTGGGCGAGCGCCTTCGGATCGAACGGTTCGCCCGCGAACTCGAGCTGCGGGGTCTCGGCCATGACCCCGTACTGGAAGTTGATCCAGTTCTTGCGGTCGCCGGTTTCCCCGTCGGGCAGGCGATGGGCGCACGCGCCCAGCGACGCGGCGGTCGCTTCGAATACCTCGGCCGCGCTGTTCAGCGGTACGCTTCCAACCAGATGGACTTTCAGCATGGCTTCCTCCCGTTGTTGGGGCGTGGGATCGCCCCTGTCTGATGTCGTGTCGGGCCGGGTCGCCCCGGGAACGGCACGCCGTCGCACGACGTCGGCGGCTCAGGCTCCGTACTGGGCCAAGAACGCGTCGACCGTCGCCTGACAGATCGCGTCGAGGGCCGCCGCATCGGGCGGGTCCGCGACCATGTAGAGGCGGCGCAGCGTCCATTTGTGCAAGAGCATGCCCCAGAAGAACTCGGCCGCCCGCGGTATGTCGTCGATCCGCAGCAGA
Source organism: uncultured Alphaproteobacteria bacterium (assembly GCA_963730305.1). Classification (GTDB taxonomy): domain Bacteria; phylum Pseudomonadota; class Alphaproteobacteria; order Bin65; family Bin65; genus CAMYMQ01. The sequence continues at coordinate 191,943 of CAVSRB010000009.1, read as the reverse complement.
CCCTCGGCGACCTGGCTCGCCAGATAGGCCTCGAGCTTGGTATGGCCGCGCGCGGGGCCGGTCTCGTAGTAGATCTTGCCGATCTCCGGCAACCGGGACACCTCGGCGGCGACCAGGCGGATCAGCGCGGCGTGCCGGTCGGACAGGACCACGGACGCGTGTTCGCGCGCCAGATAGAGCAACGCATCGCGCAATCCCAGCGAGACGTCCTGGGCATCGGGCAACGGCCGGACGATCTCGCCGACGATCGAATCGACCACGGCGGCGAACAGGCCCTCCTTGTTGCCGAACTCGGCATAGATGGTCGATTTCGAGCCACCGGCGACCGCCACGATTTCGTCGAGCGACACGCCGCTATATCCCTTGGCGAGAAACAGGTCGGTCGCCGCGTCGATGATCCGGCGGCGCCGGATCGATCGGCGCGTCGTCGGCTCGGTATCCAGCGCGGCCGCGATCGCCGTGGCGCTGCCGGGAGCCGTCACGTCCGCACCATCCCGGCACCGCCCCGGGAGCGGCGCAATAGGCGTATGGCAACGGTCCGCCCATGCCGGCCCCCATCCGCCGTGCGCGCGGCCGACCGGCCGATCGCCGGACTAGGGCGCGCTGCCATAGGTTTCGGGAATGCCGGCTTCGAAATCGAGCAGTCGCTCCGTCTGCTTGTCGCCGAGGTGGCGGAGCGCCGACGGGACCGGCTGCGCATCCTGCAGGAACGGGGTCTCGGCGGTCCAATTCCCGGAATACACCGAATATTCCATGTAGATGCCATTGGGGTCCCGGAAATAGATCGACTTGGTGAAGAAATGGTCGACGACCTCTGAGACGTCCACGCCATGCTCTTCGAGATGCTTCTTGGTTTCAAGGAGCTCCTCTTCCGTGTCGCAGGTCAGCGCGACATGGTGGGCGAAGCCGCCATCGACCGGCGGCGTCTCGTCGCCGAAGTCGAAGAAGGCGACGGCGTCACCGTTACCGATATCGAAGAAATAGTGCTTCTTGCCGCCCAGGTCGGTCTTCGGCAGCTGGCTCAGATGGGCGAACGGGTCCTCGGGCGGCAGGTGCAGGGTCACGATGATCGGATACTGCAGGATCTCCGTCCAGAACTTGACCGTCGCCTCCATGTCCCGCGTCGACAGGGCCAGGTGATGCAATCCACGCTTGCTGACAGCCATGATTTCCTCCCGATGCTTTTGATTTTATGTACTGTACAGTACAGTACATTTATGTCCATGGGCGGTCAAGGATGATGCCGCCGGCGCGGCACCTGGCGGTTGCGCGGCGGTCACGCGGCCAGGTCAGGCGGCGGCGGTTCCGAAACGAGCCGCCCCCGAAACGAAACGGCCCCGCGCGAGGCGGGGCCGTTCCATGTCGAAACCGGTACGCCGCGTCAGGCGGCGTTGTCGCTCAGCACGCCTTCGACCCACTCGTAGAGCTTGCTCTTCGGCAGCGCGCCGACCTTGGTCGCCGCGAGCTCGCCGTCCTTGAACAGCATCAGGGTCGGGATGCCGCGCACGTTGTAGCGCTGGGGAACCGACGGGTTCTCGTCGATGTTGATCTTTGCGATCGTCAGCTTCTCGCCCAGGTCCGTCGCCATGTCTTCCAGCGACGGCGCGATCTGCTTGCACGGCCCGCACCACTCCGCCCAGAAATCCACCAGAACGGGCTTCCCGGCGTTCAGGACGTCCGTTTCGAATGTGTCGTCGGTGACTTTCGTGGTGGTCATCAACTCCCCCTAAGCGTTGCCGATAAGGCCGATCCGGGCATCGCCCAAATCAGACCCGCGAATTTAGGGAGCGGCCCCCGGGGGGTCAAGCAAACGCGGTCACGCTGCGGCATTATCTGCGGCGGGTGGGGCATAAGTGTCGAGATTCCCATCGCTTAGCCGCATGAGCCGGAGCGCGTCGGTCCACAGAAGCGCACAAACAACTGATTTGTCGGGATAAATCGCCGATATCAGCGCCCGATAGGCGGCCATCTGCCGGAAATAGAGCGGCGCCACACCCTCCTCCCGCTCGGGCGGCGGGCGATTGGTCTTGTAGTCGACGATCCAGACCGAGCTGTCCAGTACCGCGAGCCGGTCGATCTGCCCCGAGACCACCCGCGTGCCGAGCCGGCCGCACACCGGCACCTCGGCCAGGCTGTCGGGGCCGAACAGGAAGCCGGTGGCCGGGTCGTCGATCACCGCCAGGGTCTCGGCGCGGATCGCCGCCTGCTCGTCATCGGAGAGGCCGTGGGCCGGGTTGGCGAGGAAGCGGGCGGCGGCGGCCGCGCGCGCGGCGGCGGGCAGGTCGGGCAGCGTCTCCAGCAGCCGGTGGATCAGCAGGCCGCGCCGAAAGCGATGGGTGTCGTCGGGCGCCAGCGGCGAGCGCACCGGCGGCTCGTCCTCGCTCGGCCGCGACGGCGCGAGCGGGTCGGGCGGCGCCGGCTCCGGCGCGGGCGGCCGGCGCGCCCAGTCGGGCAGCGGGACCTCTTTCTCCGGCGCGGCCGGCGCGGCTTCCGGCGTCTCGCTTGCCCCGCCGGCCTCGATCACCCAGCCGGTGCCCTGCCAGCCGCCGCCGAAGTCCATCTCCTGCTGCGCGGCGTCGGGCATCGACCGGGTCACCAGGTCGTACCAGCAGCCGGTGTCGCGCCCCCGCTTGTTGGCCCAGCCGCAGACGTAGAGCCGGTCGGCGGCACGGGTCAGGGCGACATAGAGCAACCGCCGATATTCGGCCGCCGCCCGTTCCCGCGCCGCGGCGTAGCGCGGCTCGGCCGCCGCCGGGGCGAGCGCCCGGCGGGGCACCCACAGGGGCGGGCCGTCGGCGGCGTCGGCCGGCGCGTCAGGCCACAGCACCGGGTCGATCGTGGACGGGACGACGGTGGTGTCGGGCAGGAACACGATCGGCGCCTCCAACCCCTTGGCGCCGTGGACGGTCATCACCCGCACCTCGTCGCGGACGTCCTGTTCCAGGTCACGCTTGACCTCGGTCTCTCCCGCCTCGAACCAATGCAGGAAGCCTTCGAGCGAGGGCGTGTGCCGGCGCTGGTAGGCGAGCGCGAGGGTCAGGAACTCGTCGATCGGGTCCTCGGCCTCGTGGCCGAGCCGCGCGACCATCTTGTGCCGGCCGCCGTGGGCCTCCAGCACCTCGCCGAACAGCTCGTAGGGCGGCCGGAAGTCGGCCTGGGCCAGCAGCCCGGCGAGGAAGTCGTGGGCCGCGCCGAAGACCGCGTCCGTCTCCGCACCCGCGACCAGCCGCCGCCACAGCGGCATCCGCTCGCGGCCGAAAGCCAGCCGGAACAGCGCATCGTCGTCGAGCCCGACCAGCGGGCCCTTGAGCACGGCCGCCAGGGTCAGGTCGTCCTCCGGCAAGAGCAGGAAGCGGCCGAGCGCGACCAGGTCCTTGACCGCCAATTGCTCGCCCAGCTTCATCCGGTCGACGCCGGCGACCGGCACGTGGGCGCGCTTCAAGGCGGTGACGACCTCGTCGACCAGCTCGTTGCGGCGGCGGACCAGGATCATCACGTCGCCGGGCCGGATCGGCCGGTCGCGCGCGGCCAGCCGCTCCTCGCCGTCGAGCCAGCCCTTGACCGTCGCGGCGATCTTGCGGGCGAGGCGCAGGCGCGGGTGCACGCTCGCGGCGCGGATACGCGGCAGCGACCAGGGCTCGTCAGGATCGGCGTCCTCGTGGAAGGTGAGCGGCCAGACCTCGACCCGGCCGGCCTGCCCCTTGCGCTGGGCGGTATGGGAGATCGTCTCGTCCGGCTCGCCGAGCCCGTCGCGGGCCTCGGCGTCCGCGAACACGAGGTCGACCGCCTCGAGCACCGTCTCGGTCGAGCGGTAGGAGACGTGCAGCTCGATCCGTTCGAAGGCGCGGGCGACGGCTTCGGCGCGGGCCTCGAAATCGGCGCGCATCGCCCCGAAGCTCTGCGGGCTGGCGCCCTGGAAGCTGTAGATCGACTGCTTGACGTCGCCGACCACGAACACGGTGCGCGCGTCGCCGCGGCCGCCGCCCTCGCCGGCGAAGAACTCCTCGGTCAGCAGCTCGATCAGCGCCCATTGCGGCGGGCTGGTGTCCTGGGCCTCGTCGACCAGCAGGTGGTCGATGCCGCCGTCGAGCTTGTAGAGCACCCAGGCGACCGCCCCCGCCTGGGCCCGGCGCAGCAGGCCGAGGGTGCGCGCGATCAGGTCGTCGTAGTCGAGCAGCGCGCGTTCGGCCTTGAGCGTTTCGAACCGGGCGATCACCGCCCGCGCCAGCAGCAACAGCGCCACCGTCGCCTCGGCGACGCCGAGCGCGTTGAGCCGGTCGCGGACGACGGCGAGCCGGTCGGCCTCCCGCGCCAGCACGTCGTCGGCGTCGGGCGCGACCGCCAGCGCCTGCTTGTGGATCAGGTCCTTGCGGCGGTCGCCCTGCTTGGTGAAGAAGGCCTCCTGATAGGCGTCGAAGGCGGTCGTCCGGTCGGCCGCGTCGAGCCAGGCCAGGATCAGCGCGCCATGCTTCTGGTCGGTCTTGGAGCCGCCGACCATCGCCCCGGCGGCGCGGCGCAGGGCGTCGTCGCGGGCGGCATCGGGCGCACAACCCTCGGCCAGCAGGGCGGCGCGGTCGGTATCCGGCGGCAGTCCGAGCGAGGCCTTGACCGCGGCGTCGACCCCGGCCGCGTCGCGGTCGCCCAGCCACGCCCGCAGCTTGGCCTTGTCGCGGACCAGCCCGGCGAGCAGGGCCGGGAAATCCTCCTCGTTGGTGTAGCGGGAGACCATCGCGAGCGCGCCGGCCAGCGCCGGGTCGGTGCCCGTTCCGGGCGATCGCCCGCAACAGGTCGCGCTGGGCCTCGGCGATCAGCTCGCCGGCGTCGCGCTCGTCCATCACCTCGAAATGCGGGGCCAGGTTCGCCTCGACCGGGAAGCGCTTGAGCACCGACTGGCAGAAGGCGTGGATGGTGTCGATGCGCAGCCCGCCGGGCGCGTCGAGCACGGTGGCGAAGAGCTGGCGGGCGTACCGCACGGTTTCGGCGTCGGGCCTCTCGCCGGTCAGGTCGGTGAGCTCCTCGATGACCTCCTCGTCGATCCGGGTGGCCCAGCGGCCGAGGGTGCGGGCGATGCGGATGCGCATCTCGGCCGCCGCCGCCTTGGTGTAGGTCAGGCACTGGATCTTGTGCGGCGGCGTGCCCGCGAGCAGCAGCCGGGCGACCCGGCTGACCAGCAGGGTGGTCTTGCCGGCGCCGGCCGAGGCGCTGACCCAGGCACTCGCCGTCGGGTCGGCGGCCTTGCGCTGGTCGGCGTTGGTGGTGACCCGGCTCATGCGCCGCCCCCGGCGCCGCCGCTGCCGTTCCCGCTGCCCCCATTGCTCCCACCGTCGTCCTCCGCCGACCACTCGCCCTCGCGCGCGAGGTGGGCGTAGTCGTTGAAGCGCAGCGCCCGGTCCGGATGCGGCGTGGCGGCGTAGGGGGTCGCTTCGTCGTCGAAATGCGCGACCAGCCGGGCGAGCCCGTCGCGGGCGGCGTCGAGCAGGTCGGGCCCGGCCGGGATCTCGACCGTCTCGCCCGCCGGATCGGCCCCGCGCACCCGCCAGAACTGCAGTTCGTGCAGGGTCATCGCCGGGACGTCGGTGAAGCCGCCCTCGGCGAGGATCACACCCTCGAGCGGGAGCTGGGGCGCGAGGCCTTGCCTGACCTCGGTCTTGGTCGGCAGGCCGCCGGTCTTGTAATCGATGATGTCGGCGGCGCCGTCGGCGCGGCGGTCGATGCGGTCGGCGCGCGCGATGAGGGTGAAGTCGCCGCCCGGCGCGGCGAAGCGCCAGCTGCCCCGCAGCTCGGTCCAGGCGTGGTCGATCTCGCCCCGGCGCGCGGCCTCGACCTCGACGAACCAGCGCGCGATCCGCTCGAAGCGCGGCCACCAGAACGCCTGGACCTCGGGCCGGTCGCGGGCGTCGCCGAGCGCTTCGCGGCCGCAGTCGAGCAGGCGGGCGAGCGCGTCGGGCGGCAGATCGCCGTCGGGATGCCGTCCGACGAAGACGTCGAGCGCCGTGTGGATGAACTGGCCGCGCTCGGCGGCGCCGGGGTCGGCGTCGAGCGGGTCGAGCGCCGACAGGCCGAGGATGTGGCGGGCATAGATCGCGTAGGGGTCGTGCATCCAGGTCTCGACCTGGGTCACCGACAGCTTGCGCGGACGCGCCGCCAGTGGCGGCCGGGGCGCCGGGCGCGGGAACGGCGGCGGCGGGTCCGCCGCGTCGAGGTCGCGGAACCAGGGCAGCCACGTCCGGTCGCGCCAGCGCACCCGCACCACCGCGTCCTCGCCGCCGATGCCGAGGCCGTCGAGCAGCGCCTCCAGCTTGGTCAGCCAGCGCGACGGCACGGTCGGCGTGCCCTCGACCCGCTCGGCGCGGGTCAGCAGCACGTCGGGCGCGCAGAAGCCCTGGGTGAAGTCGTGGGCGGACAGGCCGATGCGGCGCTCCGGCAGCGGCAGGCCGAACTCGCTGCGCATCGGCCGGCTCATCCACGGGTCGGCCGGCGGCTCGGGCGGCCAGCTGCCCTCGTTGAGGCCGCCGAGGATGGTCAGGTCGGCCTGCTGCAACCGCGCTTCGAGCGGGCCCCAGATCGCCAGCCGCGGATGCGCGCCCCAGCGCGGCCGCACCGCCCGGCCCGCCATCAGCGCGGCGAACAGCTCGGGATACTGGGCCGGCGGGATGTCCGGGAAGTCGGCGGCGGACGCATCGAGGTCGTCGACGAAGGCGGCGGCCTCCTCCCCCGCCTCGCCGGCCCACAGCCGCGCCGGACCGCGATCCTCGGCCGTCGCCGCCAGCGCCTCGGCCGCGGCGACGTGGGCGCGCAAGCAGGGCGACGACCGGCACGCGCGGCTCCGCCGCGGCGGCGAGGAAAGGCGCGAGACAGCCGTCGAGCCGGTCGATCCAGGCGGCGGCGCGGTCGGTGTCGGCCTTGGCCACGTCGCGGCGCTTCTCCGCGACCACCGCATCCAGCCGGGCGCGCAGCCCCTCGACGCCCGGTCCGGGGCGGGGCCCGCGCAGCAGCAGCGTCTCCGCCCGGCGGGTCTCGGCGCGGAAGGCCGCGGGCGCCAGCCCGGCGGCGGCGAGCGGATGTTTGAGCGCCGCGAGCAGCGGCACCGGGGCGAGCCGGCCCAGCACCATGTCCGCGACCAGGCCGAGGAAGCTGCCCGGCGGCGTGCCGCCCAGCGGCGTGCCGGCCGAATCGTCGACGGCGACGCCCCAGCGGCCGAGCTCGACCGCCACGCGCCTTGCCAGGTCGCGGTCCTGGGTGACCAGCGCCGCGGTCCGCCGCGGCGTCTCCAGCGCCCGGCGCATCGCCAGCGCGATCACGCCCGCCTCCTCGCGCGGGCCGGGGCAAGCGCAGTAGGCGACCCGGTCCTGGAGCGCGGCCACGGCCTTTTCCTGCGCGACCGGAGCGGCGCGCCAGCGGTCGGTCGTCTTGGCCGGGCGCAGCGCCTCGCCGATCAGGACGGCGCGGGCCGGCGGCGCGCGATCGTGGCGGTCGTCGGCTCCCTCCGGCGCGGGCCAGTCGTCGACCTCGTCGCGGTCGAGGCCGAAGCGGGCGAGCAGGCGCGCCAGGCCGTGCTGGGGATGGGTCTGGTCGTCACCGACCGCCGCCCAACCATCCGGATCGAGCCCCTGGTCGAGCCCCGGCAGCACCACCGCGCCCTGGGGCAGGCCGGCGACCACCGCCAGCAGGTCCGCCGTCGCCGGGATGCTGCCGGTCGACCCGGCGGCGATCACCGGGTCGGCGGGCGGGTCGGCGCGCCACGCGGCGGCCTGCGCCTCGATCAGCCGGTTGCGCCGCTCGGCCGGGTCGATCGCGCCCTCCTCGGCGAGGATCGCCGGCCAGTTGTCGGTGAGGATGCGCAGGAAGGTCAGCGTCTCCTGCCAGTGCTCGGCGAGCGCGTCGGGGGCGAGCTCGGCCAGCCCGTCGAAGCCGAGCCGCTCGGTCTGGACCTGGTCGAGCAGCCGGGCCAGCTCGGCGGCGAGCCACACCGCCTGGTCGGCGCGGGTCTCCTCCGGCCGGCTCAGGATCAGCCGGGCGAGCAGCAGGCGCCGCCGGGTCTCGCCGATCGCCGGCGGCAGGTCCGGGTCGAAGGGCGAGGCCGCCGCCTCGGCCGCGGTCAGGGTCAGCTCGTCCTCGTCGACGTCGCCGATCGGCCGCATCCGCGGGAGAAGCATGGGCTTGCCGCCGCCCGCCCGCAGGAAGGCCTCGCGCAGCGACCGGCAGGCGCGCCGGGTCGGCAGCAGGACCAGCGTCCGCGGCAGCGCCGCCGGCTCGCCGCCCCAGCGGTCGAGGATGCCCGCCGCCAGCGTGTCGGCGAACGGCCGGTGCGGCGCGATGGTGAAGACGGCGGGGCCTGGGGTGCTGGCGGGCATGCCTCAGGATTGAGGGAAAGCGGCGGCTTTGTCCATGCCGGGATCGGTGCGCGGCGGCCGTGGACCCCGGCTCACGCCCTGCGGGCGCGTCCGGGGTGGTGTGTTTCTTTCGCTCCACCATACCTGAACACCACCCCGGCCGGAGCGAAGCGGAGAGCCGGGGACTCCCGACAGCTCACTGCAACCGTCACCACCGCGCAGGCGGGGGGCCAGGCATGCGCGACCGCTGGATGCCCGCCTTCGCGGGCATGACGTCAACCGTGAGCAGGAGATAAGAGCGCCTAGCGCCCCGCCGGGCTCAGCCGGCGGACGCCGGCGAACGAGGCTCGGTCCTCGCGCAGGGCGGTGACCGCCTTGCCGACGACGCGGTACAGCGCGGGCACGACCTCGGCCCGCCACTCGTCGTCCTTGGGGAAGAACACGTCGTACATCAGCCGGCGCGAGCGGTCGGCGTACCACTCCGAATAGCGCTTGGGCCGGCGCAGCACGGCGTGGTGGCGCCACACCGCAGCGACGGCGGCGATGGTCGACAGTGAGCCGAGCTCGACGCAGGCGCCGTGATAGGTGCGGCCCGCGGGCAGCTCTTCGAAGAAGGCCTGCTCGATGGTGCCGACGTCGGAGCCGCTATACTCGGCCTCGCGGGTCGAGCTGACCTCGCCGACGTCGCCGTAGATCCGCTTGGCCAGCCCGTGTTCGGGCGACTCGGGGTCGTAGATGGTCAGCACCAGCGGCTGCTTCGACTTGGACAGCCGCTTGCCGAGGCCGGTGTGGATGTCGATGTGGACGTCGATGCCCGGCCGATTGTTCGAGTAGCGCCGGATGATCTCGCGGACCAGCGTGTTGGTCCGGGTCGGCCCGGTGCCGATGAACAGCAGCTTGTTGCGGTCGGCGCGCTGGCCGAGCGCGATCACCTTCATCATCCGCTTGGTGGTGATGATCTTCGACTGGGCCCACAGCATGCCGAGGTGCCAGGCCTCGGTTATCAGCGACAATTCCTTGGGGTTCAGGTGGCTGTCGAGCCGCCTGTAGTCGCGCGACAGGGCGCACCAGCGGTCGGATTTGGGGAAGCGCTTGCGGAAATTGCGGTTGGGGTCGACCCCGTCGGCGTCGAACCGGGTGAAGTGGGACGCGCCCCAGGGGTTGAGGTTGTGGGCGACGACGATGCGCACGTCCGGCCCCAGCGCCCGCTCGATCGCGGTGCGGTGGTTCATCAGCCAGATCGCCAGCATGGTCCCGGCCGGGCCCTCGCAGCCATGCAGCGCGGTGGTCACCCAGACCGTGTCGCGGGCGTCGGGGTTGCCGATCACGGTGACGTGGGTCGCCAGCACCTCGTCGCGCACCCCGCGCAGCGGCCGGCCCTCGGCGTCGGCCAGCGGGTATTCGTCGACGCGCAGCCCCGCCCGCGCCGCGGCGGCGAGGAAGTGGTCGCTCATCTCCTTGGCGACCGGATACGGGATTCCTGCGAAGCTGGTCTCGCTCATGGGTTCGTGTGCGGTTGGGCAAGCGGTCGCGATGCCTGCCTTTATGACTTGGGAAGGCGACAACCACGTTACAATGTCCGCATGCCGGGCATTTTGGCGCAGCCGTGGCCAATCCGGGGCAATCCATACCGACCGGATCATGCCCAGGATGGCAGATCGTGCGTGAACCGAAGCTGAACGGGAACGGCGGTTGGACGCCCTAGGCAGGCACCGGGCGCAGCCGCCCCGCGCCCGTACCCGTACGGAAGATCAGGTAGCTGATCACGAACAGGTTGGCGACGTTGAAGCCGACCCCGATCAGGAAGGGCAGCGTGTAGGAGCCCGACAGGTCGAACAGCCAGCCGCCCATCCAGCTGCCCAGCCCCATCGCGGCCGCGCCGAACAGGAACACGAAGCCGGTGCGCCGGCCGACCTCGCCGATCGGCATCTGCTCGCGGATCGTGATCGCGTAGGCGGGGAAGACGCCGCCGTAGCCGAGACCGAACAGGATCCCGGTCAGGTAGAGCGCCCACAGCTGGTGCGAGGCGGTCAGCGCGCCGAGGCTCGCCGCCTGGACGAAGCAGAACATGAGCAGCGCGCGCAAGCCGCCGACCCGATCGGACAGCGGCCCGAGCAGCAGGGTCCGCGAGATGAAGGCGGCGACCAGGGTCAGCGCGAAGATCTCCACCCCGGCGGTGATCGGGAAACCCTGGTCGGTGGTGTACGCGACCAGGTGCGCGAGCGGCAGCGCCATCGCCACGCAGCAGCCCGTGATCGCCGCGCACAGCAGCCACTGGATCGCCAGCGGCGACAGCGCGGGCCGCGCGAGGGCGGCGCCCTTCCCGCCGCTCCCGGCCCCGGCGCCGCCCGGCGCCGCCTTGGGCGCCGGCGCCTTGTGGCGGATCAGCCAGCACACCGGCGGCAGCACGATCAGCGCGAACACGCCGAACCAGAAATAGAGCTGGCGCCAGCCGATCTGGTCGATCAGCCGGCCGAACACCATCGGCCAGATGATGCCGGCAAGGCTCTGTCCGCCCGCGACCAGGCCGACGGCCATGCCGCGCCGCCTGTCGAACCAGCGCGCGATGTTGGCCATCGCCGGCGCGACCAGCGCACCCTGCCCGGCCAGGCCGAACATGATGAAATAGATCAGGTGGAGCTGCCACGCGGCGTCGACCTGGCTGACCAGCATCGACCCGAAGCCGATCATCAGCGCGCCGACGATCGCCGGCACGCCGAATCCGAAGCGGTCGAGCACGTAGCCCATCGCCAACCCGCCCAGGCCCGAGCCGAGGAACTGGAACGAATAGCCCAGCGACGGCACCGCCCGCGGCCAGCCGAAATCCTGCGCGATGGCCTTGAGCGAGACCACGATCAGGAACATGCCGCCGGCGGTGACCAGCAGCAGCCACACCGAGCCGAACAGGACGACGAACTTGCGGCGGTCGGAGGACGCGGCGGGCTCGGGGCCGGCACTGTCAGTGGTGGCGGAAGGGTCGGCCATCCGGCGGGTTTCGGTCCGTTTCGTGCGATTGCGCGTTATCGAACGAGGACCTTGGCAGCCCCGGCGCGGATGGGCAATTGCCGGATCGGGTGACGGGGCTGCGGGGAGCGCATGGCCGAGGGCCGCGGCCCGCTGTCACTGCGCCGACGCGACCCTGGCGGAACGGCGGCAGCCCGCCGGCCGTTTACCGCGGCGGGAACTTGCGGACCGCGGTGCCCTTGGCCAGCACGTGCTTGTTCGCACCGAGCGCCTCGACCAGGAACTCGTAGCTGTGCCGGCCGCTCGGCGGGCACGGCCCGGTGTAGCGGAAGGCGCCCTCCGGGATCCGGCCGCTGCCCTTGTAGGCGATGGTGCCGCCGCCGTGGTGGAAGGTCGGCACGTCCAGGTCGGTCATCGTGAAGCGCAGGTACCGGGTGCCCTTCGGGATGCCGCCGATCGTGAACGCGGGCGGCGTCGACGAGCATTCGTGCCGCTTCGACCAGGCGAAGGAAACCGTCAGCCGCCCGGCCGCCGCTGCGGCGGTCAGCACCGAGGAACCAATCAGAAGGGCGGCCGCCACCAGGACTGCGCGCGAAAGGGGCGAATGTCCGACCATCGTTGCCTCCACTCCGGATGGATGACTGTCACCCGATCATACAACCGCGGTGTTGCCGTGCGAAGGTCGCCAACGGCCGCGAGCGGCGTGCCGGCTCTCGCCGGCCGTCCCCTACTTCCCCTTGCCGTCGATCTGCCGGATCAAATAGCCGCCGGACTTCTCGTCCAGCTCCAGCTCGAGCTGGCCGCGGGCCTGGGCCTCCTCCAAGAGGTCGGTGAACGAGCGAAAGCCGTAGGCGGATTCGCTGAAGCCGGGGCGGCGGCGCTTGAGGGTCTGCTTGACCATCGAGCCCCACAGGTCGGCGCGGTCGCCGCGCTCGGCGTGGAGCGCGTCGGCGACCTCGATGACCAGGTCGATCGCCTCCTGGCCCGGATCGTCCATGATCTCTTCCTTGCCCTGGGGCTTGTCCTTCGCACTGCCCGCCGCGCCCGTCTTGTCCGCCGATGCCTTGCCCCGGCCCCGGCCCCGCGACGGCTTGGCCGCCGGCGCCGGTTCGGCGACCAGGTCGTCGTAGTAGATGAACTCGTCGCAGTTGCTGGCCAGCAGGTCGGCGGTCGAGTTGCGCACGCCGATGCCGATCACCGTGCGGCCGTTCTCGCGCAGCTTGGAGACCAGCGGCGAGAAGTCGGAATCGCCCGAGATGATGACGAAGGTGTCGATATGCTCCTTGGTGTAGCAGAGGTCGAGCGCGTCCACGACCATGCGGATGTCGGCCGAGTTCTTGCCGGCCTGGCGGACGTGGGGGATGTCGATCAGCTCGAAGGCGGCCTCGTGCATGACCCGCTTGAAGTCCTTGTAGCGGCCCCAGTCGCAATAGGCCTTCTTGGCGACGATGCTGCCCTTGACCAAGAGCCGCTCGAGTATCCGCTGGATGTCGAACTTGGCGTATTTGGCGTCCTGGACGCCCAGCGCGATATTCTCGAAGTCGCAAAACAGGGCGAGGTTGGCGTCGTCGTTCACGATGGCCTCCGGTGATTGGGGGGCGATTTTGGCACTTCCGTAGGGGCGGGTTTCCAACCCGCCCGTCGCCCGCGGCGGCGAAATGGATACTCGCACGGGCAAGCACGGCCCGCCAGCCTGCCGGTCCGGAAACCCGTCGCCGGGAAGGCGGGCGGGTTAGAAACCCGCCCCTACGGAGGTGATGCGTATCGGGCCGTCACGCATACAGCGAAAACCGCGGCGCGGTGAAGATCGCTTCGACCTCGTCCAGCGCCTCCGGGGTGCCGACATGGTACCACGCGCCGTCGTGGCGCAGGCCATGGAGGCGGCCGGCCTCGAGCGCGCGGTCCCAGACCCGGTTGAGCGAGAACTTGCCCGGCTCCAGGCCCTCGAACAGGCGCGGGTGGAGGATCTGCAGCCCGGTGAACAGGAAGGGCGCGATCTGCTGCTCGCGGCGGCGGGAGAGCTTGCCCGCCAGGTCGAGGAAGAAGTCGCCCGACCCGCTGTAGCCGACCGCCGAGACCGTCGGGTGGACCAGCAACAGCGCGTCCATCGCCGCGTCGTCCCAGGCGGCGGCGAGGCGCGTGAGCGCGGGCACCGGCCCGTCGTCCCAGATCGAATCGCTGTTGACCACGAAGAAGGGCGCGTCGCCGAGCTTGGGCAGCGCGTTGAGCACGCCGCCCCCGGTCTCCAGCACGTCCGCCTCGTGGCTCACCGTGATCTCGGGCTGCGTGCGGCCCTTCAGGTGGGCCGCGATCTGGTCGGCGAGATGATGGGTGTTGACCACCGCGGCTGTGACCCCGGCGGCGGCCAGCTTGTCGAGCGCGCGGTCGAGCATGGTCTCGCCCGCGACCCGGACCAGCGGCTTGGGCAACGTGTCCGTGATCGGCCGCATGCGCACGCCGAGCCCGGCGGCGAGCACCATCGCGTGGGTGGGGGTAGTGTTTGGTAGCGGGCATGGCGGGGCGGTCAGGCGGCCGGAACCGGGGCGCGTGCGCAGTGCCCCAAGCTCGTCATTCCCGCGCAGGCGGGAATCCAGCGTCGACGCCGGGCGCCGGCCTCGACATGGACCCCCGCCTGCGCGGGGGTGACGGTCCCTGAAGGAGAAACGAAGAAATTCATCACCAATGCAGACCTACTTCCTCTCCGGAATCCGCCGGGCCTCGGGCGGGAACACCCGGTCGACCCAGGCGCGCATCGGCGCCAGCGCCGGGTGGGCCAAATCCTGCTCGAACCAGCGCCAGACCCGCGGGATGTGGGCAAGATAGACGGGCTTGCCGTCGCGCACCAACAGCCGCGTGAAGATGCCGATGATCTTGGCGTTGCGCTGGGCCGACAGCATCGCCGCGGCGGCGGCGAAGGCGTCGCGGTCGAGGCCGGGGAAGGCGGCGAGATAGCGCTCGGTCATCGCCGCGCGGAGGTCGGCCGGCACGTCGCGGCGGGCGTCCTCCAAGAGCGAGACCAGGTCGTAGGCGGGCGCGCCGATCACCGCGTCCTGGAAGTCGAGCAGGCCGACCGCCTCGGCGCCGGTGCGGCCGGCGAGGCACATCAGGTTGTCGACGTGGTAGTCGCGCAGGACGAGCGTCGGCGGCAGCGCGTCGGCGAGCGGGAACAACCCGCGCCACAGGTCCGCGTATTCGGCGGCCAGGTCGGCCGGCGTCGGCGCTGCGCCCGCGACCGCCGGCAGGTACCAGTCGACCAGCAGCGCGGCCTCCTCCATCAGCTTGTCGGCGTCGTAGCGCGGCACGTCGACGGCGGCGGCCTCCGGCTGGCGGTGCAGGGCGATCAGCACGTCGACAGCGTCGCGGTAGAGCGCCGCCTCGTCGCCGCCCGCGGCGAGCCGGCGGGTATAGGTCTCGTCGCCGAAATCCTCGATCACCAGCAGGCCGGCCGCGACGTCCTCGGCCCAGACCTCGGGCGCGCTGAAGCCGAGCCGCTTCAGGTGGCGGGCGACGGTCAGGTAGGGGCGGACGTCCTCCATCGGCGGCGGCGCGTCCATCAGCAGCGCCGGCCGCGGCCCGCCGACGAGCCGGTGATAGCGGCGGAACGAGGCGTCGGCGGTCAGCGCGGTGCGGGTCGGCGTCGCGCCACGGCGGTCGTCGCCAGGAAGGCGTCGATCAGGGCCGCGCGGTCCGGCGTGGACGTCATGCGCCGGTCCCGGCCGGTGCGCCGTCCAGCGCCGCGGCGATGTGGCCGTCGCCGCTGCGGTCGGTGACGGTGAGCGTGCGCCGGTCGGGGTCGGCCTCGAAGGCGAGCGCGACCTCGATCCGCTTCGGCCGGAGCCGCGCCGCCCAGCCGCGCCGGCCATTCGATCAGGGCGATGCCCCCGGCCAGCGCCTCGTCGAGGCCGAGCTCGACCAGCTCCGCCGGGTCGTCGATGCGGTAGAGGTCGAAGTGCCAGACCGTGCCGCCGGCGAGCTCGTAGTGCTGGACCAGGGTGAAGGTCGGACTGGGCACCTCGGTCACCGGTCTCCCCCGCCAGCGCGCCGCGGGCCCGGACGAAGGCGCGGGCGAAGGTGGTCTTGCCGGCGCCGAGGTCGCCGTCGAGCAGGAAGGCGTCGCCCGGCCGCGCCGCGCCGGCGGCCACGGCGGCGAGCGCCTCCAGCCGCGGCTGGTCGACGCCGGCCTCGGCCCAGACGCACGGATCGCCCGCCGAAACGCTGTCCTTCGATTGGATAGCCAGAGCCACCTGCCCCTTCGCCGCACCGTCCATGGGTGCGGGCTGCCTTAACGGAGGACCCGGCGCGTGTCCAGAGACGGGGGCGTGCGGGTCGGCTCGGACGCCAAGATCGCCGCCGTCATCGAAAGGCTGATGCTTGGCACGACAGGCTGGCCGCGCTTGCCTTGATCTGCTGAGCCGGCAGCGTGGGACGGCACGCAAGGTCTATGCCTCAAACCCAACCCGTCACCCCCGCGCAGGCGGGGGTCCAGGCCGCTGACAAGCCTGGCGTCGACAAATGGATTCCCGCCGTCGCGGGAATGACGATATCGATGGAAATGCATGCTGGAGGCTCGGCCGCGGCCGCCCTCCGGCGCCTGGCGCCGCCTACTCCGCCGCGGCGCGGGTCGGGGTCAGCGTCCGCGGTTCGCCGTCGGGGCCCGGGGACAGGGTGACCTCGGGCTGGCGCGCGGGGATGGTGCAGGTGACGCGGGTGCCGTGGCTGGGCTCGGAGTCGAGCGCGACCGTGCCGCCGTGCAGCTCGATGAAGCGCTTGACCAGCGACAGGCCGAGGCCGGCGCCCTGGTAGCGGCGGTCGGCGGCGACGCCGCGCACGAACGGGTCGAACACGCGGTTGCGGTCGCTGGGCGCGATGCCGGGGCCGTTGTCCTCGACCGTCAGCACCAGCTCGTCGCCGACGCGGCGCGCCGAGAGCCGGACCGTGTCGCCGTGTTCGGAGAAGGAGATGGCGTTGAGCAGCAGGTTGTAGAGCACCTGGCGCAGCCGCCGGGCGTCGCCCTGGACCGTGCCGATGCCGTCCTCGCAGTCGACCTCGACCGCGACGTTGCGCTCGGTGGCGCGGGCGCGGATCAGCTGCTCCAGCCCGTCGAGCAGCTCGCGCAGGTCGAACTCGGTGATCTCCAGCACCATGCGGCCGGCCTCGATCACCGACAAATCGATGATGTCGTTGATCAGGTTCTGCAGCTTGTGCGAGGCGTCGATCATGCTCGACAGGTACTCGGTCTGCTTGTCGTTGAGCTCGCCGAAATACTGGTTGTTGAGGATCTCGGCGAAGCCGAGGATCGTGGTCAGCGGCGAGCGCAGCTCGTAGGAGACGTTGGCGACGAATTCGGACTTGAGCCGGTCGGCCGCCTCGAGCGCGTCGTTTCGTTCCCTGAGCGCCCGCTCGACCCGGGTCGAATCGGTGATGTCGCGGTAGCTGAGCAGCACGCCGCCGTCGGGCATCGGCACGATCGAATAGGCGAGCACGCGATCGTCTGTGGTGTTGATCCGGCCGTTGCGCATGACCCGGCCGAAGATGCGGCCGAGATAGGCGGTCTTGAACCGCTCCCAGTTGTCGCCGTAGTCGAAATGGTCCTTGCACGCCTCGACCACCTCGGACAGGTGCGGGCCGAGGTTCACGAACTCGTCGTCGAGGCCCCACATCTCGCGGAAGACCGGGTTGGTCAGCCGCAGGCAGCCGTCCTCACCGAACACGGCGACGCCCTCGGACAGGTTGTTCAGGGTCGCCTGCTGGACGTCGACCAGGGTGTTGTAGGACCGTTCCAGCCGCAGCTTGTCGGTGACGTCCTCGACCGTGATCAGCAGACCGCCGGTCGGGTGCGGCGAGATCACCATCCAGATCGCCGTGCCGTTGGGCAGGTGCATCAGCTCTTCGCGCGGCTCGATCAGCTTGGTCAGGTAGCTGCGCCACTCGGCCTTGAGCGCGCTGAAGTCGCCGGTCTCCGGGAAGAGCCGCTTCTCGCGCAGGACGTCGAGCACCTCGCCGATCTCGGGGTTGGTGCCCAGCCAGGTCTCGTCGAGCTGCCACAGCTTGGCGCCGGCGCTGTTGACGAAGCGCAGGTGGCCGTTCTCGCCGAACACCATGATCGCCAGCGCGAGCCGGTCGAGGATGTCCTCCTGCGAACGCTGGTGGCGGTCGAGCTCGCCGCGCAGGTCCTCGACCTCGGTGCGGTCGAGGGCGAAACCGGCGGTCATCTTGCCGCCGGCGATCGGCTCCTCGTGGATCAAATAATTGCGGCGCGCGCCGCTGACGACGATGTTGTGGTTGCCCTCTTGCGCCGCGCCGGAGTCGAGCGCGCCGCGGGCCAGGTTGCGGGCCTTCTCGGCGCCGTCGCCCTCGACGAACTCGCGGCATTCGGCGAACACGGCCTCGGGCGCCTCGGCCTCGACCGCGTCGACGTAGGCGCGGTTGCAGTCGGCGATGCGCAGCGAGGAATCGCGCGCCCAGATCGGCAGCGGCACCGCGTCGATCAGGTTGCGCAGCCGCTTGGTCTGGCGTTCGAGGTGGACCAGCGCGGCGGCGCGGTCGGTGATGTTCTGCAGCCACAGCACGTCGGCCGGCGCGGCATCGCTGCCGCCGCGGCGGCCGACCGCCTGGAAGTAGCGCTTGCCGTCGGGGCTGCGCGCGATCGTGCTGAAGCCTTCGCCGCTGGCGCGCAGCCGCTCGACCGCGGCGCCGATCTCGGCGCGGCCGGCATCGTCGAAGGCGCCGAGGATGGCGTCGAAGGTGAGGCCGCCCTGGCCGGCGATACCGAGCATGTTGCCGAGGCCGGCGGAGACGGTCAGCGCCTCTCCCTGCCCACTGCCCTGCCCGTTGCCCTGCCAGGTGACCACCCCGGCATGGCCGGCGGCCAGCGCGGCCTCGACCGCGTCGCCCGCGACGGCGAGCTCGGCCGCCGCCGCATGGACGGCGGTCGCACGGCTCTCGGCCGTCTTGTCCCTCTTCGAGGCCCGAAGCCGGCCGCCGAAGCGCGGCGCCGGGCTGTCGCCGGCCACCGGTTCGGCGGCGGCGAGCGGCGTCTCGGTATGGAATTCAGCAAAGGCGTCGGCCGGCACCGCGCCGGTATCGACCGCGACCGGTATCGACCGGACCAACATCGAGCGGGCCGTCATCGTCGTCCGCGACGGCGCGGGCGAGCGCGCGGGCGGCGAGCTCGTCGGCGGTCGGCGGAATCCGCTCGGGCTGGCGCGGCGTCTTGCGCCGGCTGCGGCTGATGATGAAGTAGGCGATGACCGACAGGGCCAGCGCGAGGGCCGAAGCCATCACGATCCACTGGACCGGCAGGTTGCCGGCGACCGGCCCGGCGGCCAGCGCCGGACGCGACGACAGCAGGACGACGCCGGCCATGATCGCGGCGGCGATGCCGCCCGACCGGCCGATGCCGGATGGGCCCCTTCCCGGCGCGACGGGCCCGTGGGGAGCCCTGCCGCTATGTCGCGAGCGCGCCTGCGCCACTCGGTTCATCGCATCACACTAGGTCCAGCCTGAAGTTGCGGCAAGCCTAGCGGGCGGTTGGTGAATAGATGGTTAACGTCCGGGCCGCGTCTGCCGGTTTGGTTGAGAAACCGGCGGGTGTGCGGCCGCGAAGAACGGCCGCGCCGGCCCCGGTGACGGGCCGGCGCGGCGACACGCCCTCTAGTAGCGGTAGTGGTCGGGCTTGAACGGGCCCTCGGCCGGAACGCCGATATAGTCGGCCTGCTTGCCGCTGAGCTGGGTCAGGGTCGCACCGACCTTCTGCAGGTGGAGCTGCGCGACCTTCTCGTCGAGATGCTTGGGCAGGACGTAGACCTCGTTCTTGTAGTGGCCGTCGTTGTTCCACAGCTCGATCTGCGCCAGCGTCTGGTTGGTGAACGACGCCGACATCACGAAGCTGGGGTGGCCCATGGCGTTGCCCAGGTTGACCAGCCGGCCCTCGGACAGAAGGATGATCTTCTTGCCGTCGGGGAACTCGATCTCGTCGACCTGCGGCTTGACGTTCTTCCACTTGAAGTTCTTCAGCGCGGCCACCTGGATCTCGCTGTCGAAGTGACCGATGTTGCAGACGATCGCCCGGTCCTTCATCGCCCGCATGTGGTCGACGGTGATGACGTCGAGGTTGCCGGTGGCGGTCACGAAGACGTCGCACTGGGGCGCGGCCTGGTCCATGGTCACCACCTCGAAGCCCTCCATCGCCGCCTGCAGCGCGCAGATCGGGTCGACTTCGGAGACCATCACCCGGCAGCCGGCGTTGCGCAGCGACTGGGCCGAGCCCTTGCCGACGTCGCCGTAGCCCGCGACCATCGCGACCTTGCCCGACATCATCACGTCGGTGCCGCGGCGGATGGCGTCGACCAGCAACTCACGGCAGCCGTAGAGGTTGTCGAACTTCGACTTGGTCACGCTGTCGTTGACGTTGATCGCCGGGAACGGCAGCTCGCCGTCCTTCTGCATCCGATAGAGGCGGTGGACGCCGGTCGTGGTCTCCTCGGTGACGCCCTTGATGTTCTTGGCGATCTCCGAATAGAAGCCCGGCTTGTCCTTCAGCCGCTGCTTGATCGCGGCGTAGAGCGCCTCCTCTTCCTCGTTCTCCGGGTTGTCGAGGACCGAGGCGTCCTTCTCGGCCTTGGAGCCGAGGATGACCAGCAGCGTGGCGTCGCCGCCGTCGTCGAGGATCATGTTGGGCGTGCCGCCGTCCGACCACTCGAAGATGCGATGCTGGTACTCCCAGTAGTCCTCCAGCGACTCGCCCTTGACCGCGAACACCGGGGTGCCGTTGGCGGCGATCGCCGCGGCGGCGTGGTCCTGGGTCGAGTAGATGTTGCACGAGGCCCAGCGCACGTCCGCGCCCAGCGCCTCGAGCGTCTGGATCAGCACGGCGGTCTGGATGGTCATGTGCAGCGAGCCGGCGACCTTGGCGCCCTTGAGCGGCTTGGACGCGCCATATTCCTCGCGCGTGGCCATCAGGCCGGGCATCTCCACCTCGGCCAGCTCGATCTCGTGATTGCCCCAGTCGGCCAGGGAAATGTCCTTGACCACATAGTCCTGATTGTCGGCCATCGTCGTCCTTCTTTCGAATGCTTGGGTTGTTCGCGAATACGTGGGTCGGGGCGGCGCACGACAAGCCGGGGCACCGATCGCAGCGCCCGGCCGGTCCGTCAGCCCGGTCGATTCCGAATTCGACGCTGCCTATAGCAAAGCGGCGCGCGGCCAGCAAGCATAAAGATATCTTTATATGGTGATGGAAGAGGCGCGCGCAGCGGGACGACCTGAGGCAGCCCCATCTTGTCTTTCTTGATTTTTTTCCTATATCGACATACTGGTCCCCGTTCCCCTCGACCATGCCGTAGTCCGGCCGCGGCACCTGACGGCAATCGATGACGTTCGCACGCGTGGTCCCCGGCACTCCGCTGCGCTTCGGCCGGGGTGGTGTGTGGCCGAGGACCAAAGAGCGGTCGAGGGCAGAGCACTGGCGACCACTGCCGACACCCGGCCCGTCGTCTCACGCTGCTTGCCCGGCAGAAGACGGCGGGATCGACAGGCTTGTTCCTGCCGAGCATCAGCCCTCGGATGACGGGCCGCGACCTCGATCGCCTCGCCGGCTTTCGGTCCGAGCTCAGGTCGAACCCTGATGACAAATGATGACACTTGATGACAGTGCGCGACGCCACAAACCCTCTCCCTGGGGGAGAGGGTTGCGCAGGGTTGGCCCGGCGGAGCCGGGCCCTACCCGAAGCTGGGCGAGGGGTCACCCTCGAAGGCCGGTCCCCGCACCCTCCCATTGCTTGCGCAATGGGCCCCTCCCTCTCCCGAGGGAGAGGGAAACCCAGCCTCGAGCCGCAAAAGATAACCGTTGATAACCGATGATAACCTTTGCGCCGTTCCGCCGCGCCGCCGGCCGATGATGACAATTGATGACATCGGTTTACATCCGCGCCGGCGGCCCACAGCGGATGTAAACAGGCGGGAACCGAGCGAATCCGCCGCGGCGGGCGGCCGATGCTGACAAATGATGACATCCGCTTGCCGCCTGCCCGGCGCGGTGCCGGCGACGGCTCAGGTCTCGTCGAAGCCCCGCTCGACCAGCGCGCCCAGCGCGTCGAGCGCGGCCGCGGCGTCCGGCCCCTCGGCGCGCAGGTCGATGGTCGAGCCGGTCGCGGCGGCGAGCATCATCAGGCCCATGATCGACAGCGCGGTGACGGTCTGGCCGCCGCGCGAGACGGTGACCCGGGCGTCGAACTCGGCGGCCAGCTTGGCGAAGCGCGCGGCGGCGCGGGCGTGCAGGCCCTTTGCGTTGACGATGGTGACCCGGCGCGAGAGCGCCTCCCCGGTGGCACCGTCGGCGGCGGTCGTCATGGCGCGCCCGGTCACTTCCCCGGCTCGCCCAGCAGGGCCGAGGCGACGTTGATGTATTTGCGGCCGGCCTCCTGCGCCTGGGCGACGGCGCCGGCGAGGTCGTCGGCCTCGCGCGCCGAGGCCAGCTTGATCAGCATCGGCAGGTTGATCCCGGCGATGACCTCGACGTTGGCGCGGTCGAGGATGGAGATGGCGAGGTTCGAGGGCGTGCCGCCGAACATGTCGGTGAGCACGACGACGCCGGTGCCCGTGTCGACCGCCTTGACGCTGTCGATGATCTCGGCGCGGCGCGCCTCCATGTCGTCGTTGGGGCCGATGCACACCGCGCGGACCGCCTTCTGCGGGCCGACGATGTGCTCCAGCGCGGCGACGAACTCCTCGGCCAGGCGGCCGTGGGTGACCAGGACCATGCCGATCATGCCGGCGCCCTGCCGCGGTGGTGTGCCTGCCCGTCCCGGACCCGTTTCATGACGTCCTCCCCACTCATCCTTGCGGTGCCCCCCTTCCGGCAGCCGTCACGCCGGCGGTTGATCGACGCCCAGCTCGCGGTGGCGCACCGCCGCCTTGAAACCCGCCCCGCGCACCGCGTCCGCCAGCCGCTCGGCGACGTAGACCGAACGATGGCGCCCGCCGGTGCAGCCGACCGCGATGGTCAGGTAGCTCTTGCCTTCCTCCCGATAGCGCGGCAGCAGGGGCAAGAGCAAGCCGGTCAGCCGCTCGTAGAAGCCGGCGAAATCCGGGTCGCCCTCGATATAGTCGCCGACCGGCGCGTCGCGGCCGGTCTGCGGGCGCAGGCCGTCGACGTAGTGCGGGTTGCGCAGGAAGCGCACGTCGAACACCAGGTCGGCCTGGCGCGGCAGGCCCTGGCCGAAGGCGAAGGACTGGATCGAGATGGTCATCTCGGGCGCACGCTCGGGGCTGAACCGGTCGACGATCAGGCGGCGGAGGTCGGCCGGCGTCATGTCCGAGGTGTCGATCACCGGGTCGGCGAGGTCGCGCAAGGGGGCGAGCCGCTGGCGCTCGGCGCGGATGCCGTCGGCGACCGGCAGCGCCCCGGCGAGCGGATGGCGCCGGCGGGTCTGCGAGTAGCGGCGGACGATCACCTCGTCATCGCAGTCGAGATAGATGATGCGGACCGAGACGCCGGTCGACGCCGCCAGCGCGCTGAGCCGCTCGAACAGGGGCGCGCCGCCGAAGTCGCGGGTGCGGACGTCGACCCCGATCGCGATCGGCCGGTCGAGCGGCGTGCCCGGCTGGACCAGGGCGCCGAGCAGCGAGACGGGCAGGTTGTCGACGACCTCGTAGCCGGTGTCCTCGAGCGCCTGCAGCGCGGTCGACTTGCCGGCGCCGGACAGGCCGGTGACCAGCAGCAGGGAGACGGCGCCGGCCGGGTCGGCGCCGTTCCGGTCCGCGCCGGCGGACGCGTCGCCGGGCGGGTTGCCGGGCGGATGTATGGTCATGGCCGGAGCCGGGGTGCGGTCAACGGGTCACCGTCGATTGGTCGGGCCGTCCGTAGCGGCCGTTCCGGGGCGGAGCGATGGTCGAACCGGGTCGGGCGGTGCCGCGGGCGTCTAGTCAGTATGCGCCGGGGGCCGGGACAGGACAAGGCGCAGCCGGGCCGGGGCCGAGGCCTCGAACGGGTCGATCGCGACCAGCGGCAGGTCGACGCCGAGCAGGGTCCGGGTCGCCGGCTCGGGCAGGCGCTCGGCGGGCGTGGCCAGGGTGACCGCGAGGTCGAGCGGAACCTCGGGCAGGGGATCGAGCCGGAACAGGCCCTGGCCGCGCGCCTCGATCAGGCCGGCGAGCGCGGCCGGCGCCGAGGCGTGGAGCCGGCCGTCGCGGGCCGCGACCTCGACCTGGTCGTCGGCGACCAGCCGGGCGCCGCCATCGATCAGGCGCAGGGCGAGATCGGACTTGCCGCTGGCCGACGGCCCCTCGATCAGCACGCCGCGGCCGCCGATCGCGACGCAACTGGCGTGGAGCAGCACGGCGGCGCGCCCGCGGTCAGGCCGCCCCGCGGCGGTAGACCGGCGCCACCTTCTTCTGCGTCACCGCGGCGGCCCAGGCGTCCTCGTCGGCGAGGTTGGCCAGCTCGAAGTAGGTGCCGGCCGCGAAGTGGTCGGACAGCACGCGGCCGATGGCTTCGCCCGCGGCCTTGAAGGCGTCGCCGGTCTTGTCGTCGATGTCGAGCAGGGCGATGAATTTCTTGCCGTTCGAGCGCTCGGGATCGGGCACCTCGACCAGGTAGACGGCGCCGATCGACGGCCGCTCGCCGCAGACCTCGGCCAGCGCCGCGGCCATGGCCGCGGGCAGGTCGAGGACGGCCCGGAAGCTGAGCCGGGTGCTGCCACGAGCGCGCAGGCGGCGCTGGCGCCCGCCCTTGCCGATCCGGTCGAGCTCGCTGCGCAGGTGGTGCAGCTCCTCGAGGTCGAGCGTCCGGGCGTGCTCGGCGCCGAGGTCGATCGTCAGCGCGATCTTGGGGTCGAGCATGCGGATCAGGCCCTCGGCCGGCAGCTCGGCGTAGGTCTTGCCGCCGGTTTCGACCGCCGGCAGCTCGGCGCCATAGGCCAGGGCGCGCTCGGCCGAGGCGAAGACCGGCATGTAGAGCCGGCCGTCCTCCGCCTCGATCACCATCAGGTCGAGCTCGGCGCCGTTGCGCACGTCCTCGACGGTGAGCGGCTTGTCGCCCGGGGTCGGCACGTAGATCAGGGACCCGAGCAGCGCCTCGTAGAAGGGCACGGCCTTGGCCGGGTCCTCGGCGACCGCGGCCAGCAAGCGCTCCAGTTGCGACAGTTCGGTCACGTCCGCCTCCGTATGGTTGCGCGGACCCTCGCACAAGCCGCAACCGGGCAAAAGCGCTTTGTCGCCGCGGCGTTTGCGCACACGACCCGGCATGCTATAGCCGGGCCTCCCTCGGATCGGACCCCAATGTTCGCCCAGCTCTTCAGCATCATCGTCCCGGTGATCATCTGCGCCGCCATCGGCTTCGTCTGGCAGCGGCGCGGCGGCGCCTTCGACACCCGCATGGTCGCCGGCCTGGTCACCAACGTCGGCACGCCCTGCCTGATCGTCGGGACCCTGGGGCGGCTGAGCATCGACTTCTCGGTGTTCTGGCAGCTCGCCGGGCTGGCGCTGATCGCGATGGCCTGCTTCTTCGCGATCGCCGCCACGGTGTTGCGCCTGACCGGCCAGCCGTTCCAGACCTTCGCCCCGGCGCTGGCCTTCGCCAATACCGGCAACCTGGGCTTGCCGCTGTGCCTGTTCGCCTTCGGCGACGTCGGCCTGGCGCTGGCGATCGCCTGGTTCGCGGTCAACTCGGTGGCGCAGTTCACCCTGGGCATGTTCATCAGCGCCGGCCGGTTCTCGTTCCGCCAGCTCGTCCGCACGCCGGTGATCTACGCCGTCGCCGTCGCGATCGCCTTCGCCGGCACCGGCACCCCGATCCCGAAATGGCTGCTCAACACGGTCGAGGTATTGGGCGGGTTCGCCATCCCGCTGATGCTGATCGCGCTGGGGGTGTCGCTGGCCAACCTGCGGGTCGGCGACGTGCGCCGCTCGGTCGCCTTCGCCGCGCTGCGCATCGCGATGGGCTTCGTGATCGGCGTCGCCATCGCCGAGATCGCGGGGCTGCAGGGCCCGGCGCGCGGGGTGGTCATCATCGAGGCGTCGATGCCCGCGGCGGTGTTCAACTATCTCTGGGCGCAATACTACCAGCGCGACCCGCCGGCGGTGGCCGGCGTGGTCGTCGCCTCGACCCTGCTCGCCTTCATCGCCCTGCCCGGCATCGTGACGGTGGCGATCCATCCGTCCTTGATGCCCTGGCGCTGACGCCCCGGCGGGGGACGGCTCGGCGGAGGACGGCTCGGGCGGGTAAGGCTCAGGCGCGCTGGAGGGTGATCAGGAACCGGGCGCCGCGGACCGTGCCGTCGGGGCCGTGGACGTTCTCGGCCTGGATCGTGCCGCCCAGCGCCTCGATGATCTGCTTGGAGATGCTGAGGCCGAGGCCGGAATGCTGGCCGAACGCCTCGCCCGTCGGCCGCTCGGTATAGAAGCGCTTGAAGATGTCCTGGAGCTTGGAATCCGGAATGCCCGGCCCCTCGTCCTCGATCATGAGCAGGACCTGATCCTTCGAAGGCACGGCCGAAATCACGATCGTGCCGTCGGGCGGGCTGAACGATTCGGCGTTGGTGACCAGGTTGCGCAGCACCTGGACCAGCCGGTCCTCGTGGCCCTTGACGGTGAGCGAGCCGCGCGGCGCCAGGTGCAGCTTCAGCCGCGCCTTCCCGGCCGCCTCGCGGGTCGTCTCGTGGATGTCGACGAAGGTCTCGAGCAGCTTGCGCAGGTCGATCGGCTCGGGGCTGACCCGCGACATCTCGGCGTCGATCCGCGAGGCGCGGGAGATGTCGGTGATCAGCCGGTCGAGGCGTTTGACGTCCTGCTCGATCACCGCCATCAGCTTGCGCTGCTGCTCGGGGTCCTTGACCTTGGCGGCGGTCTCGACCGCGCTGCGCAGCGACGACAGCGGGTTCTTGATCTCGTGGGCGACGTCGGCGGCGAAGCCCTCGATCGCGTCCATCCGGTCCCACAGGTCGTTGGTCAGGTCGTGCAGCACGGCCGACAGGTCGCCGATCTCGTCGCGGCGGTCCTGGAACATCGGGATCTCGATCGAGCGCGGCTTGCCCCGGCGCATCGCCTCGGCGGTCGCCGCCAGCTTGTTGATCGGCGCCGCGATGGTGCGCGCCAGGTAGAGCGACATCAGCACGGTGAAGACCAGCACGACGCCGAACACCTGGACGATATCCTGGCGCACGCTGCGCACGTTCTGGTCGATCTCGGCGCTGGACATACTGAGCATCAGCGCACCGAACACGGTCTTGTAGCGCTGCACCGGCACCGCGTGGCTGAGCACGAGGTAGCCGTCCTGGGTCCGGCGTACGTAGCCCTTGTTGTAGCCCAGGAGCGCCCGCTGGACTTCGGGGTAGTCGGCGGCGCTCTCGTAGGGCTTCTCGTAATAGATCGGCGTCTCGTCGCGGGCCTTGGTGAACAGGTAGAAGAACCAGTCGTAGAACCCGTTGAGCTTCCGCAACACCCAGCTGCGGCCGGCGGGCGGCGGCAGATTCTCCTCGCGGATCCCCCCGCCGGGGCGCAGCAGCGAGCGGCTGTCGGCGACCAGCTTGCCGTCGCGGTCGAACAGGCGGGCGCGCACCCGGGTCGGCCGCACCATCCGCCGGATCACCTTGCGGGCGAGGTCGACGTTGAGCGACTTCTCGTCGGGCAGGCCCGACGGCACCGCGCTCTCGCCCAGCGCGCCGGCGATCATCCGCGCCTGGGTGCCGAGGCCGGTCACCTCCGTCTCGATCAGGCTGCGCTCGTAGGCGCGCACGTACATCAGGCCGCCGAAGATGGTCGCCACCGGGAAGATGCTGAGCGCCATGACGCGGAGGGTCAGGCGCGAGAAGCGCCGGCCGTCGCGCGGGCGGACCCGGGTCGTCGGGGTGGCGGTGGCGGCCGAGGAACCGGACGGCGCGGACCGCGGTCGCACGGACGGGCGGTCGGGCGCGGGCGCGTCGACCGGCTCAGCGGACGGCATCCTCACATCGTCCGGTGCGTCCATGGCTCCTTCCGGTCAGGCGGGTCGGCGGGCCGGCTTACGATTCGGCGTATCGATACCCTATGCCATAGAGGGTTTCGATTTTATCAAAATCCGTATCAACCGCCTTGAATTTCTTACGTAATCTCTTGATGTGGCTGTCGATCGTGCGGTCGTCGACATAGATGTTCTCGCCATAGGCGGCGTCCATCAACTGGTCGCGGCTCTTGACGTGGCCGGGCCGCGACGCCAGCGAGCGCAGGATCAGGAACTCGGTGACGGTGAGCGAAACCGGCTTGTCCTGCCAGGTGCACAGGTGGCGGTCCGGGTCCATCACCAGCTCGCCGCGATGGATGATCTTGTCCTTGCCGGTCGGCGTGGCGCCCGGCTCGTTCGCCTCGGCCCGGCGCAGCACGGCGCGAATCCGCTCGATCAGGAGGCGCTGCGAGAAGGGCTTGGTGATGTAGTCGTCGGCGCCCATGCGCAGGCCGAGCACCTCGTCGATCTCGTCGTCCTTCGAGGTCAGGAAGATGATCGGCATGCGCGACTGGCCGCGCAGGCGGTTGAGCAGCTCCATCCCGTCCATCCGCGGCATCTTGATGTCGAGGATGGCGAGGTCGACGGGTCGGGCATTGATGCCTTCGAGCGCTTCGGCGCCGTCCTTGTAGGTCCGCACCGAGAAGCCTTCCGCCTCGAGGGCGATCGAGACCGAGGTGAGGATGTTCTGGTCGTCGTCGACCAGGGCGATCGAGTTGCGCATCGGCGGTTGTATCCCTCAAAGACGTGCTGTCCGGTCGCCGCATCTAGGCGCATTTCTTGGCGGAATTGGGACCAGAACACGCCAATCCTGCGCCAGATATAGTGTTTGTGGCGCCGATTTGCACCATCCGCGTCGATTGACGCCGCCCCAACGCCGGCCTAGTTTTTTCGGCGGTGGTACCCGAAAGGGATAAAGGGAACGCGGAGGCCCGTTGCCGGGCCCAACCGCGGCTGACCCCGCAACTGTGAGCGGCGAGCGCCGGTCCATCGATGCCACTGGGCACGCGCCCGGGAAGGCGGACCGACCGTAACGACCCGCGAGCCAGGAGACCTGCCACCGCGCGTCACCTACCGTTTCGCGGGGAAACGAAGCGGGCCGGCATGCCGTCGGCGGTGACGTTGTTGCTGAAGTTCACGTTCAGCAGGACGAGGCGTCACCGTGGCGGAGCCGACAGGCCCACTAGCATCCCCAACCATCGATCCGGACGGCGTGCGCGGCCCGGCGGCGGTCGCGCATCGGGTCGGCCGGTCGCCGCTGGCGCTGGCGCTGGGCGGGTCCGTGATCCTGCATCTCGCGGTGGCCGCCGCCCTGTTCCCGCGCGACGCGGCGCGGCCGACGCTGCGGCCGATCATCGCGGTCGAGTTCGTGCGCGGCGAGCCGGGCCAGAATACCCGCGAGGTCAAGACGGCGCTCGCGGCGGCGCCGGGCGCCGGCGCGGTGACCAAGCCGACGCCGCCCGCGCCGAAGTCCGCGCCGCCGCCGGCCGAGACCAAGCCCGTAAAGAAGACGCCGGCGAAGACCCACCCAGTGGCGAAGACGACGCCTCCGGAGCCGGCGCCGGCCAAGACGTCGCCGAAAGCGGCCGAGCCAACCCCGGAAAAGCCCAAACTTCTCGAACAGCGTGCCGAGGCGACGCCGTCCGCGCCGACGGCACCGCCCACGCCCAAGGCCACGCCCCCGGCGCCCAAGGCCGCGGCAAAGACGCCGACGCCGAAACCGGCGCCGCCAAAGGCGGAGACCGCGCTTGCGCCGCCCGCGCCGAAGTCGGCGCCGACGCGGCCGACGAACGACGCCCCGATCCAGACCGTCCTGAAGCCCGAGCCGAAGGCCGCACCCAAGAAGACGCACCGCACGGCCCGAATCCGGACACAGCCGAAGCCCCGGACCGCCGCCCGCCCCAAGCCCGTCCACGAGCGAACGGCACGGCGCACCGCGACCAAGCGGCCGGTGCGGCGCCCTGCGCGCGACAAGCAGGCCAGCCGCAAGCAGGTCGCCAGCGCACCGGCCGGGCTCTATGTGCCGCCGCGCCCCGGCCGGGGCAGCGGCCGCAACCGCCCGCCGGTCTATCCGCGCCGGGCGCAGCGCGAGGGGTGGCAGGGGCGCGTGCTGCTGTTCGTCGAGGTCACCGCCAAAGGCACGGTTTCGTCGCTCCGGATATACCGCACCAGCGGCTATGGCATTCTCGACCGGGCCGCTGCGAGGGCGATCCGGCAATGGCGGTTCGACCCCGCCAGGCGCGGCGGCCGGGCGGTCGCGGGCTGGCTCGTGATCCCGGTCCGCTTCCAGCTGAACCCGTGAGGCGCCGGTTTCGATTGAAATGCCGGCCGCGCCAAACAATGTTTGCGGTCAGACCGCGACCCGACCTAATGACGCGCGCATGATCCCCGCCCTTCGCATCGCCGCCGCCGCGATCGTTCTGACCGTGGCCGCCGGCCCCGCCGCCGCGGCCGAATACGTGCGCGCGGATCTGCGTCTCTCGGCGCCCTGGGCGCGGGCGAGCGCCTCCAAGACCGCCGAGGCCTACCTCACCATCCGCAACACCGGCGCCGTGCCCGAGCGGCTGCTGGCGATCTCGAGCCCCGTGGCCAAGCGGGTCGAGATGCAGCGCTACGAAGCGATTGGCGGCGTCAACAAGGCGTCGCGGATCAGCGCGGTCGAGATCCCGCCGGGCAAGACCGTGACCCTGGCCCCGTCCAGGACCGTGCTGTCGCTGGTCGGGCTCAAGCGACCGCTGCAGATGGGCACGACCGTGACCCTGACCCTGACATTCGAAAATGCCGGCGCCGTCTCGGTCTTCGCCCCGGTCCTGGCGGCGACGGCGGACGAGCCGCCCTCGGACCCGAAGAAGAAGCCGCCGGTCCGGAAGCCCCGACGGCGGCGGCGGTAGGCGCGATGGCCGACGCCGAAGACTACGCCCGCACCGCCCGCCACGTCATGCGCGGGGCCGCGACCGCGGCCCTGTCGACGCTCGACCGCGACAGCGGCGCGCCCTACGGCTCGCTGGTGCAGACCGCCTGCCTGTACGACGCGACCCCGGTGCTGCTGATCTCGACCCTGGCCGAGCATACCCAGAACGCGCTGGCCGACCCGACCGCCTCGATCCTGTTCGACGGCACCGCCGGGCTGGAAGAGCCGCTGACCGGGCCGCGGGTGACGGCCGTCGGGCGCCTGGAGCCGACCGACGACGACGCCGTGCGCGCGCGCTTCCTGGCTCGCCATCCGGGCGCGGCGGGCTATGCCGGCTTCGCCGACTTCGGCTTCTGGCGGCTGGCGATCGAGCGGGCCCACCTGGTCGCCGGCTTCGGCAAGATCGTCTGGATCGACGCCGCCGACCTCCGCTTCGACGCGTCGGCCGCCGCCGATCTGGCCGCGCGCGAGACCGACATCGTCGGCCACATGAATGCCGACCATGCCGACGCGATCCAGCTCTATGCCGCCGCCGACGGCGCGACCGGCGGCGCGGAGAATGGCGGCACCTGGACGATGACCGGGGTCGACCCCGAAGGCGTCGACCTGCGCCGCGGGCCGGATCGCCGGCGCATTGATTTCGAACGTCCCGTGCACGACGCGGACGCGGCGCGGGCTGCACTGGTCGCGATGGTCAAGGCTGCCCGCCGAAACGGATGACCGGGATGCTAATTGACGCAGCGTGAAGGCGTTGCAATTCAATCGCAACGCTGGCTATGTTCCGAGTATGCAGCGGCCCGGCAGGGGCCGCGCGATCGATGAGGATGTTGTTCGAGGCGGGGCGTCCGACGCGCCGCCGTACTGTTTTGGGAGGAATTCGTGGCTCAGACCGGACCCGTCACCAGCCGACACGGCCTGGACAAACTTGGGATCAAGGTCACCAGGACCGAATACTGGAATTTTCCGGCGTCGGCGCTGGTCGAGGAAGCGGTTCGCCGCGGCGAGGGCGCGCTCGCGGCCGGCGGTCCGCTCGTGGTCCTGACCGGTGAGCACACCGGCCGGTCGCCCAACGACAAGTTCATCGTCGACGAGCCGTCGTCGACCAACGAGATCTGGTGGGGCGAGGTCAACCAGCCGATCGCCCAGGCCAATTTCGACGCCCTGCACCAGCGGATGCTCGACCACCTGTCGCAGCGCGACGTCTTCGTCCAGGACTGCTATGCCGGCGCCGACCCCGACTATCGGCTCAAGGTTCGCGTCGTCACCGAGACCGCCTGGCACAACCTGTTCGCACGCAACATGTTCATCGTGCCGCCGCATGGCGAGCTCGCCGAGTTCGAGCCTGAGTTCACGGTCATGCAGGCGCCGACCCTGCTCGCCGATCCGGAGGTCGACGGCACCCGGTCGCAGACCTTCATCCTGGTCGACTTCGCCAAGCGGATCGTGCTGATCGGCGGCACCATCTATGCCGGCGAGGTCAAGAAGTCGGTCTTCTCGCTGCTCAACTACCTGTTGCCCGCGCGCGGCGTGCTGCCGATGCACTGCTCGGCCAACATCGGCCCGGCCGGCGATTCGGCGATCTTCTTCGGTCTCTCGGGCACCGGCAAGACGACGCTGTCGGCCGACAGCTCGCGCACCCTGATCGGCGACGACGAGCACGGCTGGTCGGACAACGGCCTGTTCAACTTCGAGGGCGGCTGCTACGCCAAGGTGATCCGCCTGTCGGAGCAGGCCGAGCCGGAGATCTACGAGACCACGCGCCGGTTCGGCACGGTGCTCGAGAACGTGGTGATGGACGAGCATACCCGCCTGCTCGACCTCGACGACGCCACGTATACCGAGAACACCCGGTCGTCCTACCCGATCAGCTTCATTCCCAACGCCTCCAAGGACGGCACGGGCGGCCACCCGACCAACATCATCATGCTGACGGCCGACGCCTTCGGCGTGCTGCCGCCGGTCTCCCAGCTCAGCCCCGAACAGGCGATGTACCACTTCCTGTCCGGCTACACCTCGCGCATCGCCGGCACCGAGAAGGGCCTCGGCAAGGAGCCGCAGGCGACCTTCTCGACCTGCTTCGGCGCGCCGTTCATGCCGCGCCACCCGTCGGCCTACGCCAAGCTGCTCGGCGAGAAGATCGAGCGCCACGGCGCCAAGTGCTGGCTGGTCAACACCGGCTGGTCGGGCGGCGGCTACGGTGTCGGCGAGCGCATGAAGATCGCCCACACCCGGGCGATGGTCCGCGCCATCCTCGACGGCACCCTGGCGACCATGAACACCGCGCCCGATCCAAACTTCGGCGTGCTCGTGCCGCAGGCCTGCCCCGAGGTGCCCGACGAGGTGCTCAACCCGAAGAACACCTGGCCGGACAAGGGCGCCTACGAGCAGACTGCCCGCGAGGTCGCCCAGCGGTTCGAGAAGAATTTCGAGCAGTACGAGCCTTACGTCGAGGAGCCGGTCCGCAAGGCGGCGATCCACGCCGCGGCCTGACCAGGGCCGCCTCACCGGGACGCCCAAACCAGGGAAGTCTGACCGGAGCGGCGCTCAGCCGCAGAAGGGAAGGCCGCTCCGCTGGATCTCCAGATAGGCGGGCAGCAGGAAGCCGGACCACAGACTTTCGAGCAGCGACAGCACCGGCCCGCCGAAGACGAGCCCGCCGCCGAGCCCGACGACGGCCGCGACAATGGCGATCAGCCGGTGGGACCGTCCGGCCGTCGCGTCGGGGCGGGTTTCGAGAGTCGCCATAATACGCAGAAGATAGGTCAGTTCGGGCTCCCGCGCCAGCGGGTCGCACCACCCGCTTCCGCCGTCCGGCAACCGGTGCTGGCAGGCGACGTTCAAGTGATCGCAAGGATTGCAATCAAGTAATCGCCGTTAACTATATTTATTAGTAACAGTTAACAATTCGAAACGAACTTGCGCCGGTCCGGCTTCTTATTTATAGAATATTCTGTATTCGTCGTTCCATGGGGGCATGGTGGACAGCCATGGCCCATTCCTGGAATGAAGCACTCCTCGACATCGACGATGTCCATGCGGACACGCTGAGCGCGCCACAAGATACCGTGGCGGGATCGCTGATCGCGCGCGCCCGGATCGACCGCCGGCTCAGCATCGCCGACGCGGTCCGCGCCATCGGCCTCCAGGAGGCCTACCTGCGGGCGATCGAGGCCGGCGAATACTGGAAACTGCCCAGCGTTTCCTATGGGCTCGCCTATGTGAAGTCCTATGCCCGCTTCGTCGGGCTCGATCCCGACCTGATCGCCGACCAGTTCAAGGCCGAGCTCGCCGAGATGCCGCAGATCAGCGGCCTGTCGAAGCAGGCGAACGAGCTGGACTTCAGCCAGGCCTACGCGCGCGCGACCTTGGGAGACCGGCGCTGGCTCGCCCTGTTCGAGCGACTGGGCATCCTCGCCACAGGGCTGGTCGTCGTCGGCGCCATCGCGGCCTATTTCGCCTGGCGCGTCTTCGCGGACACGTAACCGCCATGCGGACGGTCGCGGTCTCCAGCCGTCAGGCCGGCAGCGGCAAGAGCATCCTGGCTTGCCAGATCGCCGCCGCCGCACAGGCGCTGGAATACGCCCCGGCCGTGTTGATCGACATGTCGCGCAACGAGGCGGCCACCCGCTGGGGCGAGACCCGCCGCCGGCAGCCGCCGGTCTGCGTGCACTCCAACGCCGACCGGCTGCCCGAGCTGATCGACAAGCTGACGCACAGCGGCACGGCGCTGGCGGTGATCGACACGGCGCCCTTCCACCTGGTCTCGAACCGCGCCGCCTGCGCGATGGCGGACCTGGTGCTGATTCCGGTCACCGCGACGGCGACGGGGATCGACGCCGCGCGCAAGACCGCGGCGGTCGCCCAGCGGGTCGGCACGCCCGTCCTGCAGGTCATCAACGGTCTGGCGACGCTGCCCGGCCGGGAGATGGTGCGGTCGCTGCGGCAGATCGCGCCGTTGGCGCCGTCGTTGATCCGCCGTCACGCGCTGTTCGCCGAGTGCATGGCGCGCGGCGAGACGGTGTTCGAGCGCGACCCGTTCGGCGACATCACCCGCGACGTCCACGAGCTCTGGAACGCGATGGCCTTCCACCTGGAGGCGAGCGACCCCGAGCCCGCCACGATCGCCGCCGAGTAGCGCGGCGCGGCGCCTAGTGCGCCGCCGCCCAGTTGTCGCCGACGCCCGCGTCGACGACCAGCGGCACCGAGAGGTCGAGCGCCGGCCGGCACGCCGTCTCCATCAGCGGCTTGAGCAAGTCGACGGTCTTGTCGACCTCGGCCTCGGGCACCTCGAACAGCAGCTCGTCATGGACCTGGAGCAGCATGCGCGCGGCCAGCTTGCGGTCGTCGAGCGCGGGCTGGACCCGGACCATCGCCCGCTTGATGATGTCGGCCGCGCCGCCCTGCAACGGCGCGTTGATCGCCTGGCGCTCGGCGAAGCCGCGCAGCGACGGGTTCTTGGAGTTGATCTCCTTGACGTGGATCTTGCGCCCGAACGGGGTGACCACGAAGCCGTTGGCCCGCGCGAAGGCCTTGGTCTCCTCCATGTAGTCGCGGATGCCCGGGAAGCGCTCGAAATAGGCCTTGATGAAGGCCGCCGCGTCGCCCCGGTCGATGCGGAGCTGGTTGGCCAGGCCGAAGGCCGAGATGCCGTAGATGATGCCGAAGTTGATCGCCTTGGCGCGGCGGCGGACCATGGGGTCCATGCCCTCGACCGGCACGCCGAACACCTCGGAAGCGGTCATCGCATGGATGTCGAGCCCGTCGCGGAAGGCTTGCTTGAGCCGCGTCCATGTCGGCGACGTGGGCGAGCAGGCGCAGCTCGATCTGCGAATAGTCGAGCGAGACCAGCTTCGAGCCCTTGTCGGCGACGAAGGCCTCGCGGATGCGCCGGCCCTCGTCGGTGCGCACCGGGATGTTCTGGAGGTTGGGGTCGGTCGAGGACAGCCGCCCGGTCGCCGCGATCGCCATCGCATAGCTGGTGTGGACCCGCCTGGTGCGCGGGTTGATCTGGTTGACCAGCGCGTCGGTATAGGTGCTCTTGAGCTTGGAGAGCTGGCGCCAGTCGAGCACGCGCGCGGGCAGGTCGTGGCCCTGCGCCGCCAGCATCTCGAGCACGTCGGCGCCGGTGCCCCAGGCGCCGGTCTTGGTCTTCTTGCCGCCTTCCAGCCCCATGCGGTCGAACAGGATGTCGCCGAGCTGCTTGGGCGAGCCGATGTTGAATTGCTCGCCGGCGAGCTCGTAGATCTCGGCCTCGAGCCCGGCCATGCGCTGCTCGAAATCGCCGGACAGCCGGCGGAGCACGTCGGCGTCGGCCTTGATGCCGCGGCATTCCATATCGACCAGCACCGGGATCAGCGGCCGCTCCAGCATCTCGTAGACCGTGGTCACGTGCTCGGTGACCAGCCGCGGCTTGAACAGCCGGTGCAGGCGCAAGGTGACGTCGGCGTCCTCGGCGGCATAGGGGCAGGCCTTGTCGAGCGGCGCCTCGGCGAACGAGATCTGGCCCTTGCCGCTGCCGCAGACCTCCGAATACTTGATGTTGGTGTGGCCCAGGTGGAGCTCGGCCAGCTCGTCGAGGCCGTGCTTGTTGCGGCCGGCGTCGCAGACGTAGGACAGCACCATGGTGTCGTCGACCGGCGCGATGTCGACGCCGTAGCTGCGCATCACGACCATGTCGTACTTGATGTTGTGGCCGATCTTGAGCACCGCCGGGTCTTCGAGCAGCGACTTGATCAGGTCGAGGGCGCGCTTGAACTCGATCTGCTTGGGCTTGTCGACCGCCTGCTCCAAGGCCAGCGCGCCGGGCGTGACGGTGGCCGACCGGGACGTAGCAGGCCCGGCCCGGCTCGACCGCGAGCGAGAAGCCGACCAGCTCCGCCTGGGTCGCGTCGAGCGAGGTGGTTTCGGTGTCGAAGGCGACCCAGCCGCGCTTGCGGGCGAGCGCGATCCAGGCCTCCAGGTCCTTCTCCTCGTCGACCAGCCGGGCGTCGAGGTCGTCCGTCGCCGGCCCTTCGGCCACCGCCGCCGCGGTCGCGTCCCCCGCCGCGCCGAGCCGGCTCGCCACCCGCGAGACCAGCGACTTGAACTCCTGCGCGGTCAGGAAGGCGAGCAGCTTCTCCGCGTCCGGGTCCTTGAGCTCGAAGGCCTCGATCGGCTCGGGCACCGGCACGTCCTTGCGGAGCGTGACCAGCTCGCGCGAGACGCGCGCCAGATCCGCGTGCTCGATCAGGTTCTCGCGCCGCTTGGGCTGCTTGATCTCCTCGGCACGCGCGAGCAGCGTGTCGAGGTCGCCATATTCCTCGATCAGCTGGGCGGCGGTCTTGACGCCGATGCCGGGGACGCCGGGCACGTTGTCGGTCGAATCGCCGGCCAGCGCCTGGACGTCGATCACCTTGTCGGGGCCGACGCCGAACTTCTCGCGCACCTCCGGGTCGCGGATGCGCTTCGACTTCATCGGGTCGAGCATCTCGACGCCGTCGCCGACGAGCTGCATCAGGTCCTTGTCCGACGAGACGATGGTCACCTTGGCGCCCTGCTCGACCGCGATCCGGGCGTAGGTCGCGATGATGTCGTCGGCCTCGTAGCCGTCCATCTCGATGCACGGCAGCTCCAGCGCGCGGGTCGCGTCGCGGACCAGCGCGAACTGCGGGATCAGCTCGTCGGGGGGCGGCGGGCGGTTGGCCTTGTAGTCGGGATAGATGTCGTTGCGGAAGGTGGTCCGCGCCGCGTCGAAGATGATCGCGACATAGTCGGCGTCGCCGTCCGCCTTGGCGTCGTCGATCAGCTTCAAGAGCATGTTGGTGAAGCCGTAGACGGCGTTGACCGGCGTCCCGTCGGCGCGCGTCATCGGCGGCAGCGCGTGGAAGGCGCGGAACAGGTAGGCGGAGCCGTCGACCAGATAGACGTGCTTGCCGGCGCTGGGGGACATGGCGGGCGGGGCCCTCGTTTGGGGAGGCGGGATCGGGGCGTTGGGTATACCCCATCGGCGGGCGGCGACGCGAGTCGCGGGGCAAGATGAACAGCGTTTCAAGCGTCCCGCAGGCCCCTCGATACGGCCGCGCTGCCGCGCGCCCTACTCGGGATGAGGGTACCGTTCATCATGCCCTCATCCCGAGTAGCTCGCGTAGCGAGCGTATCGAGGGAGCTGCCGGCGACGAACTCCGTGCTTCAGATCGCCCGGGCCCGGCCTTCCCAGTAGGGCGCGCGGATCACGTTCTTCTGGATCTTGCCGACCGCCGTCTTGGGCAGGACGTCGACGAACTTGACCACCCGCGGCCGCTTGTGGCGCGGGATGCGCGCGGCGACGAAGTCGATCAGCTCCTGGTCGGTCGGACCCATGCCGTCGTTGAGCACGATATGGGCCGCCGGAACCTCGCCCCAGCGGTCGTCCGGGATGCCGAACACGGCGCACTCGCGCACCGCCTCGTGCTTGTAGAGCGCGTTCTCGATCTCGGTCGGGTAGATGTTCTCGCCGCCGGAGATGATCACGTCCTTGGAGCGGTCGACCAGGACCAGGTAGCCGTCCTCGTCGCGGTAGCCGACGTCGCCGGTCTTGAGGAAGCCGTCTGCGGTGACCACGGCGGCGGTCTGCTCCGGGTCGCGGTAGTATTCGCGCATCAGCGCCGGTCCGCGGACTGCGACCTCGCCGGATTCGCCGTCGGGCAGCGGTTTGCCCTCGGCGTCGAGGATGGCGAGCTCGACATTGGGGAACGGGATGCCGACGCTGGTCGGCTTGGCCAGCGCCATCTCGGGCGGCCGGAAGCAGGCGGCGCCGACCTCCGACTGGCCGTAATGCTCGATGATGACCATGTCCGGGAACTGCTCGTGCAGCCGGTGCAGCACCGCCACCGGCATCGCCGAGCCGCCGAAGTTCATGTAGCGCAGGCTGGCGAGCTTGGCCTTGTCGAAGGCCGGGTCCTGGAGCATCGCGCCGACCTGGGTCGGCACCATGAAGCCGGCGGTGATCTGCTCGGCCTGGACCAGGTCGATGAAGCCGGCGGCGTCCCAGCCCGGCATGAACACGAAGCCGCAGCCGCCGACGACCCCGGTGAGGTACCAGGAGAACAGCCCGGCGACGTGGAACAGCGGCGTCACCTGGGCGAGCACGTCGTCGGGCGTCAGCTCGAACTTCGCCCACGCGCCCTGGGAGGCGCTGACCCGCGCGCGGTGGTCGACCAGCACGGCCTTGGGAAAGCCGGTGGTGCCGCCGGTGAAGGTCAGGCAGAAGGGGTCGGTCTCCGTCAGCTCGACCGGCGGCGGGGCGTCGCCCGCATCGCCCAGGAAGTCGTCCCAGCTCTGGCAGCCGTCGCCGGCCGGGCCGCCGAACACCACCACCCGCTTCAGCGAGGGCAGTGCGTCCCGCACCGACGCGACGTTGGCCAGGAAATCGGCGTGAACGAACACCGTCGTGATGTCGCAGCGGTCGATGACATAGCGCAGGTCGTCGCCCGTATAGCGCACCGAGAGGTGGGCGC
Source organism: uncultured Alphaproteobacteria bacterium (assembly GCA_963730305.1). GTDB lineage: Bacteria > Pseudomonadota > Alphaproteobacteria > Bin65 > Bin65 > CAMYMQ01. The sequence goes on along the minus strand of CAVSRB010000009.1, from coordinate 153,285 downwards.
CGATGCAGCCGCTGCGCGCGGCGCCGAACAGGAAGACCGGGTATTCGACCCGGTTGCCCGAGAGCATGGCGACGACCTCGCCCTTGGCCGCGCCGGCGGCCAGCAACGCGTTGGCGAAGCGGTTGGCGGCGCGGTCGAGCTCGGCATAGCGCACCCGCCGGACGCCCTCGACGATCGCCACCTTGTCCGGGTAGCGCGCCGCCGCCTCCGCCAGCACCTCGCCGATGAGCTTGGCCATCGTCCTTCCGTGATCCCGGGACGCTAGGGTGAAACGATCCGGCGCAACAGGTCGATCAGCACCGCGCGCTCGTCGGCGCTCAGGTTGCGGACCAGCTCGTCCTCGTGGGCGTCGAGCCGCGTCCGGATCCGCTTGAGGAAGCCGTCGCCCTTGGCCGTGACCAGCAGCGCGTGGGAGCGGCGGTCGGTCGGCGACGGCGTCCGCTCGATCAGCTCGCGGTCTTCGAGCGCGTCGATGATCGAGACCAGGGTGGACCGGTCGATGCCGAGCGCCCGGCCCGCGCCGGTCTGGTTGATGCCCGGATTGGCCTGGACCATCAGCAGCACGCCGAGCTGGCCGGGGCTGATACCTTCGTGCCCCGGGCCGGTCGCGCCGAAGCTCTGGAAGGCGAACACCTCCGCCCGGCGGAGGTGGTAGCCGAGCAGGCTCTCGAGCAGGCCGCGGTCGAACTCGTCCGCCTCGCCGGCGTCGCGCACGTCGGCCGCCGATGCCCCTGCGTCCGCTGGATTGAGCTCCTGATCGGTCATAAAATTGTTCATAGCACAGATAAGAAGGGCGACAAATAGTTTGTAATACAAATTATTTGACTAACTGACGGTTTTCCCGGAAGGTGCCGCCATGTCGTTCACCGTCAAGATCCGCGGCCGCGACGACGTGCTGACCGTCGAGATGGGCCAGACTATCCTGGAAGCGGCGCTGGCCGCTGGCCTGCCCTATCCGCACGGATGCCGCTCGGGCAACTGCGGCGCCTGCAAGTCGGAGCTGGTCTCCGGCGAGATCGAGATGTCGCCCTATTCCGAATACGCCCTGTCGAAGGCGGAAAAGGACCAGGGGCTGATCCTGGCCTGCCGGGCGGTGCCGTGGTCGGACGCCGAGGTGGTCTGGCTCGACCCCAACGACACCGTCGCCCACCCGATCCGGCACATGACCTGCCGGGTCACCGGCCTGGACCGGGCGACCCACGACATCCGCGTCGTGAGGCTGGCGGTCGAGGCCGGCGGCCCGTTCGACTTCTCCGCCGGCCAATACGCCCAGGTCGCCTTCGACGGCCTGCCCGCGCGCGACTATTCGATGGCCAACCGGCCGACCGAGCCGGAGCTGGAATTCCACATCCGATTGACCCCCGGCGGCACGGTCAGCCCCTACGTCGCCGAGACGCTGGCGGTCGGCGAGACGGTCAAGGTGGTCGGCCCCTACGGCGCGTCGCACTGGCGCGGCAACCATCGCGGCCCGGTGCTGGCCGCGGCCGGCGGGTCGGGCCTCGCCCCGGTCAAGTCGATCGTCGAGGAGGCGCTGGCGACCGGCGCCAAGCAGGACATCCACCTCTATGTCGGCGTCCGCGCCGAGCGCGACGTCTATCTCGAGGAGCACTTTGCCGCATTGGCGCAGGCGCACCCGAACCTGCATGTCACGGTGGTATTGTCGGAGCCGGACGGGCCGACCGAGCGGCGCACCGGCTTCCTGGCCGACGCGATCGCCGAGGATTTCGACGACCTCGACGGCGCCAAGGCCTATCTGGCCGGGCCGCCGGTGATGGTCGAGAGCGTGACGGAGAAGTTGAAGATGCTGGGCGTCCGGCGGCAGGACTGCCACGCCGACGCCTTCTACACCGAAGCCGAGAAAGCAAAGCTGGAGGACGCGTGAGCGATTTGCTGAAAGACCGGGTGGCGATCGTGACCGGCGCCGGGCGGGGCATCGGCCTCGCCATCGCCAAGGATCTCGCCGCCAAGGGCGCCAAGGTCGTGGTCGCCGACAGCGGCACCGGGGTCGACGGCGAGGGCGCCGACCCGTCGGTCGCGGCCGACGCGGCGAAGGCGGTCGGCAATGGCGCGGTCGCCTGGGACGACAGCATCGCCAGCCCCGGCGCGGCCGCCGCTTTGGTCGAGCGCGCGGTCCAGGAATTCGGCGGGCTCGACATCCTGGTCAACAACGCCGCGATCCTCCGCGACGCGCTGGTGTTCAAGGGCGAGCCGCGCGACTGGGACGCGGTGATCCAGACCAACCTCAACGCCGCCTACTACCTGACCCATTCCGCGACCCAGGTGCTGCGCCAGCAGTTCAAGGACGGCCGGGGGAATGGTGGCGAGTATTCGTGGGGCCGGATCGTCAACATCGGCTCGACCGCCGGCCTCTACGGCAACTTCGGCCAGGCCAGCTACGCCGCCGCCAAGGGCGGGCTGTTCTCGCTGACCCGGATCACGGCGCTGGAGATGATGCGCTCCAAGGTCACCGCCAACTTCGTCGTGCCCTTCGCCCACACCCGGGTGACCGACATCATCCAGCCGGCCGACGAGGCGCAGAGGCAGTACAAGGAGCGGGCGGTGAAGCTCGACGCCCACCACGTGGCGACCGCCGTCACCTGGCTGTGCGCCGACGCCGGCGCCGATATCTCCGGCCAGATCGTCGGCGTGCGCGGGCGCGAGGTCTTCCTGTTCTCGCAGCCGCGGCCGATCGCCCGGCTGGTCAACGAGCAGGCCGACTGGACCCCGGAGACGCTCGCCGCGGCCGCGGCCGGCGAATTCGCCGACAAGTTCACCGAACTGTCGACCGACCTCGAAGCCTTCAACACCGAACCCTACGTTTGAGGAGCCCCGCCATGACCGATCTACCCGCAGGTCGAAACCGTCGAGGAGCTGCGGCACCAGCCTGAAGAATATCAGGAGGCGTGCCGCAAGATCGTTATCAGCCATGCCATCAACGAGCTGCACGGCTGTCGGATCTACGACGAGCCGGCGATCGCGCTGGCGCCGACCCCCTACGCCAAGTGGCTGACCTGCCGCGTGGCGATGGAGGAATACGGCCACCACTATCGCTTCTTCGAGCTGGGGCGCGAGATGGGCGTGCCGGAGACGGCGATGCTGCCGGACCAGACCTCCAAGAAGCCGCTGAACATCTTCAATTTCAAGATGACCCGGTGGGAGGAGTTCTGCGTCATCAAGATGATCGGCGACCTGGCCGAGATCCTGCAGGTCGAGGACCTGTTGCACTGCACCTTCCACCCGCTGCGCAACCTGGCCCGCATGACCATGCCGGAGGAGCGGTTCCACGCCCAGTTCGGCGAGGATTTCTGCACCGACCTGATCGAGACCGATGAGGGCCGCGCCACCGTCCAGGAGCTGGTCAACACCCTGTTCCCGGGCTTCCCGCACTTCTTCGGCCGGGCCAACTCGAAGAACAACGAGATCTATCGCAAGTGGGGCATCAAGAAGCGCACCAACGAGGAGATGCGCGAGGACTACATCAACCGCGTCCGCGAGCTGGTCGAGGGCAAGCTCGGCCTGTCGCTGCCGGAACCGGAGCCGATGGCGGCCTAGAGCCCGACGCCGCGCGCATGGCCGGGGCATGGCGCCCGGATTATCGGCCGGGTGACATTTACTCCGTATACTGATAAATTATATCGTGAAGGACATGCGGAGGATGTCGGACTATGTCCGGCCTGCCGCATAGTGGCCCGAACGGGAGGATCATCACCAATGGACGCACCCACCAAGTCGCCGGAACGCGAGAAGTTCTACAACACGATCGACAAGAAGAGCATGGCCCCGCTGTGGGAAGTGCTCGCCGGCCTGGTGACCAAGGAGCCGGTGTCGCCGGCCGTGCCCCACATCTGGAAGTTCGCCGACGTGCGCCCGCACGTGATGGAGGCGGGCAAGCTGATCACCGCCAAGGAGGCCGAGCGCCGGGTGCTGGTGCTGGAGAATCCCGGCCTGCGCGGCGAGTCGCGGATCACCCATTCGCTCTATGCCGGCCTGCAGCTGATCATGCCGGGCGAGGTCGCGCCGGCGCACCGCCACGCCGCCTCGGCGCTGCGCTTCATCCTCGACGGCGGCGGCGCCTATACCGCGGTCGACGGCGAGAAGACGATCATGGAGCAGGGCGACTTCGTCATCACCCCGCCCTGGACGTGGCACGACCACGGCAACGAGAGCGACGTCCCGATGATCTGGATGGACGGTCTCGACGTCCCGCTGATCAACACCATGGACACCTCCTTCGCCGAGAACTATCCCGACGACGAGCAGCCGCTGTCGCGGCCGGTCAACTACTCGCCGACCCACTACGGCGGCAACGTCGTCCCGGTCGGCTACGAGAAGAAGGGCCACTGCTCGCCGATCTTCAACTACCCGTATGCGCGCACCCGCGAGACGCTGGAGCAGATGCGCAAGTACGACGAGTGGGATCCCTGCCACGGCCTGAAGGTCCAGTATATCGACCCGACCACGGGCGACTTCGCGATGCCGACCATCGCCACCTTCATGCAGCTGCTGCCCAAGGACTTCACCTCGACCCCCTACCGCTCGACCGACGGCATGGTGTTCTCGCCGGTCGAAGGCACGGGCCGGACCTACATCAACGGCCAGGCGTTCGAGTGGGGGCCGAAGGACATCTTCGTCGTGCCGAGCTGGTGCAGCTACCACCACGAGGCGGACGAGGACGCGGTCCTGTTCAGCTTCTCCGACCGGTCGGCGCAGACGAAGCTCGGCCTGTGGCGCGAGCAGCGCGGCAACGACCCGGTCTCGGCGCCGGCCTGAGCCACTCCCGGACCCTGCGCCCGCCGCGCCGGGACGCGCCGCGAGCATGACGCCGTCTTCCGCTACGGCCGCGCCGTTCGCCGCCCTGTCGGCGCTCGACGCGCTCGAGGCGTCGTTCGACCAGCAGGCCTGGTTCTCGACCCTGGGCGAGGCGCCGACCGACGCCGAAGCGGCGGAGGTTCGATGCTACCTCGACGGCCTCGCTCTCGCCGGGATCGAGACCCGCTGGCTCACCGATCTGGCCGAGGCGCGCGACATCGCCCGCCGCACCGACTGGGACCGCGGCTGGGCCGATGCCGAGCAGGCCGCGGTCGCCGCCTTGACCGAGACCGTCGACGCCAACGTCGGCAAGGGCCGGGCGACCGACCGGCTGAACCGGCTGATGTCCCGCCTGTCGACCGTGGTGACCGGGCCCGCCGCCACGGCGGCGGCGCGGTTCGGCCTGGCCGACCCCGGCCTCAACCGGGCGATGGCCGGGGCCGCGACCCACGCCGCCTTCGAGCGCGCCCTGGTCGCCGCCGCGGACGCCCCGCGGGAGCACCCCCTGGCCGCCAAATACCGCCTGTTCGCCGGCGGACGCTGGCCGTTGGCCGTCGTCGCGGGTAGCTTCTTCATCTTCTGAGCCGACCTCGGCCGGGCGGACCGGCCGGCCTTCCTTGCGACTGATCGGAACCGCCATGCCCTTCCTGCCGTCCCTGCCCGACGACGCGATCCTGACCAACCTGTTCCTCGCCTACCCCGAGATCAGCAAGCCGCTGGTCGAGATGAGCGACGCGATCATGACCGGGCCCTCGCCCTTCACCATCGGCGAGCGCGAGCTGATCGCGACCTACGTCTGCGCGCTCAACGGCTGCGACTACTGCTATCTCACCCACCGGGCGGTGGCGGAAGAGTTCGGCATCGAGAGCACGGTCATCGACGAGGTCCTGGCCGATCTGGAGACCGCGAGCGTCGACCCGCGGATGAAGCCCGTGCTGCGCCACGCCGCCCGGCTGACCACCTCGCCCAAGGACGCCGACAAGGCCGAGGCCGACGCGATCTACGCCGCCGGCTGGGACGAGACGGCGGTGCTGCACACGGTGGCGGTGTGCGCGCTGTTCAACTTCATGACCCGGCTGATCGAGGGCACCGGCCTGGTCGGCTCCCCGGCCGACTTCGCCCAGGCAGGCAAGCGCTTCCGCGAGCGCGGCTATGCCGGGCTGGTCGAGCGCATCGCCGCGGCGCTGGCCGAAAAGCAGGCCGCCGGCTGAGCTATACCGGACGCTAGACCGCCGCCCGGCGCCGGCGCGCTTCGATCCGGGCGATGCCCGCGGCGGCGGCGATGCCGGCTGCGGCCATCACCACCACCAGCAAGGGTCCGACCGACCAGCCGGCCGCCGAGACGATCGCCGCGAAGGCCGGCGGCCCGGCGAGCTGGCCGACGTTGACCCCCTGCATGATCAGGCCGTTGGTGGTGCCGATCTGGTTCGGGCTCGGCGCGTGAACCGGCGCGCCGCTCATCACCGTCGAGGGCAGCATCCCGCCGAAGAAGGAGAAGGCGAAGGCCAACCCGATCCGCAGCGTGTCGCCGGTCCACGGCTGGTAGACCAGCCAGGCGGTCACCCCCATGGTCGCCGCCGCCGCGCCGATCAGCAGGCCGCGCGCAGCGCCGCGCTGGAGCAGCCAGCCGCCGAAGATGTTGCCGACGGCGTTGGCGGCGACGATCAGCGCGGTCAGGATCGCCGCCCAGCCGGGCTCGAAGCCGCGCCGGTCGATCAGATAGGTCGGCAGGAACGCCGCCAGGCACAGGTAGTTGAGCGCGTAGGTGCCGAAGGCGACGGCGAGCAGCCACGGCCCGCGGCCGCGGACCACCAGCCGGATGTCGTTGGCGAGCCCGGCGATGCCGACCCGCTTGCCCGGGCCGCTCGAGTCCGGAATGCTGCGGGTGCCGACGGTCAGGATCGCGGCGTAGATCACGAGAACGCCCGCGTTGATCAACCACAGCCCGCGCCAGCCGACCCATTCGAGCAACGGCGGGGTCGCCAACAGCATGATCGCGATACCCGCGGGCATATACGCGCCCCACAGGCCGAAGGCGAAGCGCATGTCCTTGGGCGCGGTGGCGCGGAACACCAGCAGCGGGCCGGCGACGAAAACGGTCGCCGCGCCGATTCCCTCGAACAGGCGCGAGACCAGCAGCGTCGCCGCGCCGCCGGCGAAGGCGCCGCCGAAGCTGGCCAGGCCGACGCAAACGACGCCGACGATCACCACCCGCCGGGCGCCGATCATGTCGGAGACGGCGCCGGCGATCAGCCCGGTCACCGCCGAGGCGACATAGATCACCGAGACGACCCAGCCGGCCGTGACCAGCGAGATGCCGAGCTCGGCGCGCAGCACCGGGATCGTCGATGGCAGCTTGCCGACCTGGAAGGCGACGACGATCCCCGCGCCCAGGGTCAGGAAGACGACGCCCCAGCGGGTCAGGTGCGGACCGGGAGGCTGGACCGGGAGCGAGTCGGGGGGCGACGAATCGGTCACGCGGCCGGCCGCGCCCCCGCGCGCCCTACTCGTCGGCGATCGGGTTGACCAGCGTGCCGATGCCGGTGATCTCGACCTCGACGGTGTCGCCCGCCTTCATGAACACCGGCGGGTTGCGCTTGAAGCCGACGCCGCCCGGCGTGCCGGTGACGATGACGTCGCCGGGCTCGAGCACGGTGAACTCCGAGATGTAGCGGATCAGGAAGGGCACGTCGAAGACCAGCAGGTCGGTCTTCGACCGCTGCATCTCCTCGCCGTTGAGCCGGGTCATCAGCTCGAGCGCGCTCGGGTCCGGGATCTCGTCGGTGGTCACCATCCACGGGCCGAAGCCGCCGGTGCCGGGGAAGTTCTTGCCCGGGATGAACTGGTGGGTGTGGCGCTGCCAGTCGCGGATCGAGCCGTCGTTGTAGCAGGAGTAGCCGGCGACGTAGCCGAGCGCGTCGGCCTCGGAGACGTGGCGCGCACGCTTGCCGATGACGACGGCGAGCTCGCCCTCGTAGTCGTACTTGTCGGAATTCTTCGGCCGGATCATCGGCTGGTTGTGGCCGACCTGGGTGTTGGCCCAGCGGGTGAAGACGGCCGGGTAGTCGCTGTCGCTGCGCCCGGTCTCCTCGATGTGCGTTTTGTAGTTCAGGCCGATGCACACGATCTTGTCGGGATTGTCGATCACCGGCAGGAAGTGGGCGTCGTCGACCGAGCCGGCTGCGGGCGCGCCGTCGGCGGCGGCCTTGACCTCGTCGAGCGCGTCGGCGGCGAGCGCCGCCTTGAGGTCCGGATACTTGGCGCCGAGCTTGGCGCCGATGTCGACCAGGCCAGCGTCGGTGGCCGCGCCATAGGTCGCCTTGCCGTTCAGCATGAAGGACGCGAGTTTCATCTATCGTCTCCCGTGGGCATGAATTCCATCGATGGGTCGGGGCGGCCCGCAGGCCCGAAAACGCTAGTGGGCTGCCGCCTTGGCGCCGGCCTTGAGCACGAAGCGCCGATCGCAATACGGACATTCGACGAAGTCATCGTCGCCCATGTTGAGATACACCTTGGGGTGGCCCAGCGCACCGCCGCCATCGCAGGCTACGGTCGGGGTGTCCACTTCGATGATCTCGGGAGGTTGAACGCCTTCCGTCATGAGGATTCCACATACGTCGAAGAGCTTGCCCGCAATGGATGGTGCAGGCGTGCGGGATGATACTCATGGCCAACCGCGCGCGCAACCGCAATTCGCGCATCGGCCGCTTGCGCTGAACCGCCGGCAAACGCGCCCCGAATCCGCCGGGCGGATTTTACCCCGGCCGAAAAAGACCTATGTTCGGCGCCGAAACGATCACGATAGGAACAATGGCCCCTTTCGATCTCGCCCACGCACCCGCCAGCGGCATCGCCGTCGACATCCGCGGTCTGACCAAGGTTTACCGCGGCGGCCGGCACGCCGAGGAGAAGAGGGCGCTCAACGCCGTCGACCTGGAGATCCCGCAGGGTTCGCTGTTCGGCCTGCTCGGCCCCAACGGCGCCGGCAAGTCGACCCTGATCAACATCCTCGGCGGCATGGTCAACAAGACCGGCGGCACCGCCAGCATCTGGGGCATCGACATCACCACGCATCCGCGCCAGTCGCGCAGCGCGATCGGGATCGTGCCCCAGGAGCTCAACATCGACGCCTTCTTCACGCCGCGCGAGATGCTCGACGTCCAGGCCGGCCTCTATGGCGTGCCCAAGCGCGAGCGGCGGACCGACGAGCTGCTCGGCGTGGTCGGCCTGCTCGACAAGGCCGACGTCTATTCCCGCACCCTCTCGGGCGGCATGCGCCGGCGGCTGATGGTTGCCAAGGCGATGGTCCACGACCCGCCGGTGCTGGTGCTCGACGAGCCGACCGCCGGCGTCGACGTCGAACTGCGCATGCAGCTCTGGGACCAGGTCCGCGCGCTCAACCAGCAGGGAACGACCATCCTGCTGACGACGCATTATCTGGAAGAGGCAGAGGAGCTGTGCGACCGCATCGCGATCATCAACCACGGTGAGGTGATCGCCTGCGACACGACCCAGGCCCTGCTCAAGCGGCTCGACCGGAAGGTGCTGACCATCGTGCTCGCCGAAGACCTGACCGCCCTGCCCGACGCCCTCGTCGCCTATGCGGCCGAGCTGCAGTCGCCGCGCCGGGTCGTGGTCAGCTACCGGCCGAGCGAGACCCGCATCCGCGACATCCTCGACACGATACGCGACTGCGGCCTGACCATCGCCGACCTGTCGACCCAGGAGAGCGACCTGGAGGACCTGTTCCTCGAGCTGACCCGGGCGACGCCGGCTCCGGCGGCGGCGCCGAAAGGCAAGGCGGCGTGACACGGCCCCGCGCCGCCGCGGCTCACGCCTTGCCCCGCCTCGCGGCGGCGGTCCTGGCGGTCGGCGCGGTCGCGGGCTGCGCCCCGCAGATCCAGCCGCTCGGCACCGCCAACGAGCCGCCGCAACTGGCCTCGACGGCGATGGTCACGCCCGACGGCTGGCGCATCCCGATCCAGAGCTGGCTGCCCCGCGGGCGGCCCAAGGCGGTGATCGTCGGCCTGCACGGCATGAACGACTATGCCAACGGCTTCGCGATCCCGGCCGAGCGCTGGCGCAAGCTGGGCATCGCCACCATCGCCTACGACCAGCGCGGCTTCGGCCGCACCCGCTACCGCGGCATCTGGCCGGGGGTGAAGCGGCTGGAGAAGGACTTCGGCACCATGGTCCGGCTGGTCCACCGCCGCTATCCGCACACGCCGGTCTACGCCGTCGGCGTCAGCATGGGCGGCGGCGTCGTCCTGGCCGCGATGGCCAAACCCGACGCGCCCAAGGTCGACGGCATCATCCTGGTCGCGCCGGCGGTGTGGAGCCGCGCCTCGATGCCCTTCCTCTACCGCGCCGCCCTGACCCTGGCCGCCCACACCATTCCCGGCGCCGAGCTCAGCCCCAGCGGCCTCGACCGGCTGGCGACCGACAACATCCCCCTGCTGCGCAAGCTGTCGAAGGACCCGTACATGCTGCGCGGCGCGCGGGTCGACGCCATCTTCGGCGTCGCCAACCTGATGGACGCCGCCGCCGCCGCAGCGCCCAAGATCAAGGTGCCGACGCTGCTGCTCTATGGCGAGCGCGACGAGATCATCCCGCGCCGGCCGATCCGCGCGGTGATCAAGGCCTTGCCCCGCGGGCACACCCGGGTCGCGATCTATCCCCAGGGCTGGCACATGCTGCTGCGCGACAAGGAAGGCCAGGTCGTCCAGGACGACGTCGCCGCCTGGATCCGTGCGCCGCGCAAGCCGCTGCCGTCGGGCGCCGACCGCCACGACCCGCTCGAGGTCCTGTCGCACAAGCGCCCGCCGCGGCCGCGCGCGCTGCGCCGGCACGCCCGCTAGGCGCGAACCGGAGACATCCGGCCGGGCCGGGCTTGTCCCGCCCGGCAGCGAGGCCATATAGGAGAGCCGCGATTGCGCGGCCTGTGCCGATCGTCTAAGACAGGCCGTCGTTGCGCCCGTAGCTCAGCTGGATAGAGCGTCGCCCTCCGGAGGCGAAGGTCAGAGGTTCGAATCCTCTCGGGCGCGCCATTTTCCCCTCCCCGATCGAACGTACAGCCGCCGGAATCCCGGCGCGGACGGATCGCTCCCTACTTGGCCATCAGGCTGGGCAGGTAGAGCGCGATCTGCGGGAACAGGATCAGCAGCGCGACCAGGATGAAGGCGCACAGGATATAGGGCAGCGCCGCCAGGGCGACCTGGGGCAGGGTCGTGCCCTCGGGCGCCACGCCGAGCATCACGAACAGGAGCAGCCCGAAGGGCGGCGTCGTGAAGCTGATCTCCAGCGCCAGCAGCATGATGATGCCGAACCAGACCGTGTCGAAGCCGAGCGTCTGCGACAGCGGCAGGAAGATCGGCAGGGTCAGGAGCATCATCGAGAGCTGGTCCATGAACATGCCGAGGACGATCAGGACCCCGAACATGACCAGCAGCATCGCGATCGGCTGCAGGTTGAAGCTGGTCGACCACTCGACCAGTTCCCGGCTGGCGCCGGTGAAGGCGAGCATCTGGCTGAAGGTCGTCGACGCCATGATCAGGAGCAGGCTCATCGCCGTGACCTTGGTCGCGTCCATCAGCGACGCCTTGATCGCGTCCCAGCTCAGCACCCGGTAGAGCAGGGTCAGGATGACCACCCCGGCGATGCCGAAGGCGGCGGATTCCGACGGGGTGGCGATGCCGAGGATGATCAACCCGACGACCAGGAAGATGATCAGCCCCATCGGCAGCACGTTGACCGCGACCAGCTGCATCTGGCGCGCGAACGACACCCGCTCGACGTCGTACTGGGGCGCCGCCTTGGGGTCGATCTTCACCTGCAGGTAGATCAGGCCGAAATAGAGCATGGCGAGGATGAAGCCGGGCAGGATGCCGGCGATCAACAACGCGCCGATGTCGATGTTGGCAAGGCTGCCGAGCAGCACGCCCAGCGCCGATGGCGGGATGATCACCGCGAGCCCGCCGGAGCCGAGCACCGGGCCCAGCGCCATGTGCCGCTTGTAGCCGCGCCGGACCATCTCCGGCACCATCAGGGTGCCCATCATGCCGGTATTGGCCATGCTCGATCCGGACAGCGCGGCGAACACCGTGCCGCCGGTGACGGTGACGTAGGACAGCCGCCCGGGCAGCCGCCCGAAGCAGGCGTCGAGCGCGTCGAAGACGCGCACCGCCAAGCCCGACCGGAAGAAGATCGCCCCCATCACGATGAACAGCGGCACGGGCACCAGCGAGAAGGTCGACACCGCCTCGGCCGCGTTGGCGAGCAGCTGGCGTACCGCGATCGAGCCGCTCTGGAACAGGAACGCGCCCAGGATGTTGATGGCGAAGAAGCCGAACGCGACCGGCACGCCCATCGCCATCAGGAACAGGACGCCGCCGACGATCACGGCCAGGATCTCGTACCAGGCCATTACGCGTCCCCGGCCGTCACAGGGCCGCGTCCTGCTCGCCGGTAGCCTGGTCGTACATCGACGCGCCGCCGATCAGGTAGCGCAGGAACTCGACCGCCATCAGCACGAAGCCGACCATGATCGGCAGGTGGATCAGCCAGCGCGGCATGTCGAAGCTGCGGATCTCGTAATCGTTGGCGAGCCAGCCCTCGTAGCCGATCAACCCCGCATACCAGGCGAGGTAGAGGCAGATTGCGATGCACAGCAGGTAGACGAGCTTCTCGATCACCCAGCGGACCGGCCGCGGGAACGTCTTGAGCAGCGCGTCGACGAAGACGTGCCCCGACGTCCGCACCAGATAGGGCGAGCCGAGCGTGGCGATATAGAGCAGCGACCACTCGGCGAAGGCGGTGCGGCCGACCACCGACTGGAAGCCGAGCTCGCGGATGGTCACGTCGATGACGGTGGAGATCGCGACGAGGGCGAGCAGGATGCAGCAGAAGCCCGCCAACATCCGGCCCACCCACGCCGACAGGTCGAACAGACGCGTCATCCGGAACCGGCCGACGCCGTCAAGCCGAGACCCGGCCTATTTCTTGGTCTGGCCGGGGTAGAAGAACTTGGCCTTGAGCGCCTCGACGTTGGTCTTGTCCCGGCTCTCGAGCCGCTTCCACGGGATGCTGTAGGCGTGCTTGAGATATTCCTCGCGCGCCTTGCCCTTGAGCGTGATGACCTTCATGCCTTCCTTCTTCAGCGCCGCGTCCTCGGCCGCGGTAATCTTCTTCTGCTGCTCGTAGGACAGCGTCTCGTACTTGATCGCGGTATCCTGGAGGATCTTCCGGGCCTTCGGCGACAGCGACTTCCACTTGGTCTCGTTGATCGCGACGACGATGTCGGTCCTCATGAATTCCGGATCGATCCGGTACTTCACGAACTTGTCCCACTTGAACTGGCGCAGACCGTTGATCGGCCAGCCGGTGCCGTCGACCACGCCGCGCTCCAGGCTGGTGTAGACCTCCGGCGGCCGGATGATCACCACGGTCGCGCCCAGCCAGTTGATGAAGCCGCGCCAGGCCGGCGACGAGCGCAGCTTGAGGCCCGACAGATCGAGGCTGCCGTCGGGCTTCATCTTCGGCTTCTCCTTGAGGAAGAGGTGGAACCCGAAGCCGCCGTCGGCGTGCGCCAGGATCCGCGCGTTCATCTTCCGGATCATGACCTTGTTGAGCAGCGCGATGCCGCCGTTGGCGCGCTCCTGCGGCGGGGTCGTGGTGCTGCCGAAGATGGCGTCACCCTCGGGGAACAGGTTGAGGTAGATGCCCGGGGGCGCCGACAGGATGTCGATGAAGCCGTTCTTGAGCGCCTGGCCCATCTGCGGCTGCTTCATGACCTCGGGGCCGCCGATATACTTGATCTGGATGACGCCCTTGCCGGCCTTGTTGACCATGTCGATGAACTCGAGAAAGCTCTTCGTGAAGGAGAGTTGCTTGGGCAGGAAGGACAGACCGCGCAGGGTCACTTCCTTCGCCTGGACGCTGCCGGCCGACAGCGCGAGCGCGCAAACGCCGGCCGCCAACGATTTAAAGAAAAATCCCTTCGTCATTGCAGACCCTCCTACCTGTTCCGTTATCGGATTAATTGAAAGATGTTATCGGCCGATCTGTTCGCTATCAAACATATTGTTGCGCCGCGGTAAGGTCGTATGCACCGGGGGCCGCTTGTGGCCGGTCCGGCCCGCGCCTAACATGGCGGCGATCCCGCCGCGGCAGAAAGGAACGTGATGAGCACCGATTCGGAAGCGGCCGTACCGACGCACGAGCTCGCCCGGCTCGTGCGCGACGACCGCGTCCACGACCGCGTCTACACCGACCCCGCGATCTTCGAGCTGGAGATGACGCGGCTGTGGGGCCGCGCCTGGATCTTCGTCGGCCACGACAGCCAGGTGCCCGAGCCGGGCGACTTCATCACCACCCGGATGGGCCGCGAGCCGGTCATCGTCGCCCGCGGCCGCGACGGCGCGATCAACGTGTTGTTCAACCGGTGCAGCCACCGCGGCACCCGGGTGTGCAACGAGGCCAGGGGCCGCGCGGCGCGCTTCCGCTGCCCCTATCACGGCTGGACCTATGCCGCCGACGGCCGGCTGGTCGGCGTGCCGCTGGGCAAGAGCTACCCGGCCGGCTTCGACCTCAAGGACCCGGACCTCGGCCTCGCCCGGCCGGCGCGGGTCGAGGCCTACCGCGGCTTCGTCTTCGCCACGATGGCCGAGGACGGCCCGGGGGTCGTGGACTGGCTCGGGCCGGCGGCGTCGATCCTCGACGACCTGTGCGACCGCTCGCCCGAAGGGCGGGTCGAGTTCGCCGGCGGCGTCCACAAGCACGTGGTCCACGGCAACTGGAAGCTCCAGCTCGAGAACCTCAACGACCTGGCTCACCCGGCCTTCGTCCACGAGAGCTCGATCGCCGCGGCGTCCCCGGAAGACGAAGCCGAGCGCTTCACCCCCGACGACATCATGAAGGCCAACGGCGCCAGCAACGAGTTCCTGGAACGCGCCGGGGTGTGGGCCTATCCCAACGGCCACAGCTACATGGGCGGGCTGCCCGTCGAGCGCGCGATCAGCGACCAGGCGATGGCCGACTACCGCGCGGCGATGGACGCGGCCTACGGCCCCGCGCGCGCCGCGGAGATCCTCGCCGTCAACCGGCACCAGGGCATCCTCTATCCGAGCCTGTCGGTCCAGGCCTTCTTCCAGCAGATCAAGGTGCTGCACCCGGTCGCGGTCGACCGGACCGAGATCTACGTCTATCCGATGCGCCTGGTCGGGGCGCCCGACGAGTTCTTCGAGGTCGCGATCCGCTTCCTCGACACCGTCAACGCGCCGTCGTCGCTGATCCTCACCGACGACCTGGAGATCTACGGCCGCACCCAGGCATCCTTCGGCACCCCGGGCCGCGCGTGGAACATCTTCGCCAACGGCGCGGACGCCGACCGGCCCGACAACCGCGGCGGCTGGCAGGCGCCGGGCTCCAGCGAGCTGCCGATGCGCAACCAGTACGCCGCGTGGCGCGGCCTGATGCTGGACCCGCCCCCGGCGGAGGTCGCTGCCGGGGTCGCCGCCGAATGAGCGACGAGGTGGCGCTGTTGCGCCGGATCGAGACCTTCCTCTATCGCGAGGCGTGGCTGCTCGACGAGCGGCGCTTCGAGGACTGGCGCGACCTGTTCGCCGAGGACGGGCTCTACTGGGTGCCGGCGCGGCCGGACCAGACCGAGTGGAAGACGGAGGTCTCGCTGTTCCTCGACGACAAGAAGAACATCCAGGCGCGCATCGACCGGCTGCGCCACCCGCGCATCCACGCCCAGACCCCGCCGTCGCGCACCGTTCACACGGTCGCCAACGTCCACCTGGCGCCGGAGCAGCCGGACGACGGCGCCATCGCGGTGCGCTCGACGGTGACGATGGCCGAGTGGCGGCCGGCGGGCGAGCGGGTCCACCGCGGCCGGGTCCAGCACACCCTCGTCCCCGACGATGGCGACGGTGCCGGCTTCCGCATCCGGCTCAAGCGCGTCGACCTGATCGACGCCGAAGCCGTCCACGACGCGATGTCGATCCCGTTCTGAGCGTGGTGCCGGGCCCAACGTCCCTCGATACGGCCGCGCTTCGCCCGGCCTACTCGGGATGAGGTTTTGGTCTTGGCAACTGTTTCCCCCTCATCCCGAGTAGCGCGCAAAGCGCGCGTATCGAGGGACGTTCGAGCCCTTCGCGCAACGTCAGCGCGGATTGACCAGCAGCCCTTCGTTCACACAGGCGCGCAGCCGGCCGTGGTCGACATACGCGCGCACCGTCACGCCGGTGAGCCGGCGCAGGTCGTGCAGGCTTTGGGGACAGGCGAAGGCCGCATGGGGCGTGAGATAGAGCCGGCCGCGCAGCCAGTCCGCGTCGGCGGCGAAGGCGGCGATCAGCGGGTGGGCCGGGTCGGGCGGCTCCACCGGCAGCACGTCGAGCCCGGCGCCGCCGAGACGGCCGCTGCGCAGGGCGTCGTGGAGCGCGTCGATGTCGACGATCGGCCCCCGCGCCGTGTTGACCAGGATCGCCCCCGGCTTCATCGCCGCGAAGGCGGCCGCGTCGAACATCCCGCGCGTCTCGCCGGTCAGCGGCGTGTGGACGCTGACCACGTCGGCCCAGCCGAGCAGGTCGTCGAGCGTGTCGAAGCGGCGGTAGCCCGACGCCAGATCCTGCCCCACCGGCAGGTAGGGGTCGTAGAACCCGACCGGCATGTCGAAGGCCGCGGCGCGCCGCGCGGCGGCGAGCCCGATCCGGCCGAGCCCGACGATGCCGACCGTCTGGCCGCGCAGCCGTTGCTGGGTCATCGGCGTCGCCGCGAAGTCCCAGTTGCCGACCGGGTCGGTGCGCAGGCGGTCGCTCAGGAAAGGCAGCGCCCGGCGCAGCCCCAGCATCAGCGCGATGGCGTGGTCGGCGACATCGGTGGTGCCGTAGTCGGGCACGTTGCAGACGGGAATACCCAGCTTGCCCGCCGCCGCCAGGTCGACGCTGTCGAAGCCGACCCCGGCGCGGACCAGGATGCGGCAGCGCGGCGCCCGCGTCAGCACCGCCTCGGGCATCGGCATTAGGTGGTAAAGGATGATGGCGTCGCAGGCCGCCCAGCTCTCCTCGGGCACGGCCGCGGCGTCGGTCTCGCGGAAGTGGTCGATGGTCACGCCGTCGCCGAGCGCCGCCTGCTCGACGTCCAGCGTTTCGAACGGCGCGTCCGGAAACAGCACGCGCAGCGTCGAATCCCCGTTGCCCATTGATCCCCCGCGATGGTTGCCCGGCCTTCGCCAAACGGGTTATTGCGAATCACCGCCGCTGTCGAGCGCCCGGCGCGCGCGGCAGCCATGAGGAAGGCCCGACCGATGAAGCTCTACGACCTCGACCATTCCCCCTTCGCCGCGCGGGTGCGGCTCGCGATCCGGGCCAAGGGGCTCGCGATCGACTGCGTGCCGCCGCCGGACGGTCCGCATTCGGCCGCGTATGGCGCGCTGACGCCGGTCGGCCTGGTCCCGGCGCTGGAGCTCGACGACGGCACCGTGATCCCCGAGTGCGAGGTGATCATGGAATATCTCGAGGACCGCTTCCCCGACCCGCCGCTGCGCCCCGACACCGCCGAGGACCGGGCGCGGGCGCGGCTGCTCGCCCGCCTCGCCGACCTCTATCTGTCCGACGCGCTCAAGGCGCTGTTCGAGGAGGCCAAGGTGGCGACGCCGGACCCGGCGGCCGTCGCTCGCGCGCTGCCGCCCCTGCGCGACGCGCTCGCCTGGATCGACCACTATCTCGACGGCGGCGGCCATGCGGTCGGCGGCCGGCTGAGCACCGCCGACGCCGCGCTGGTCCCGCTCTTGTTCTTCGTCCGGCGCTCGGCGGGCCTGTTCGAGGGCGGCGAACCGTTCGCCGGGCTGCCGCGGCTCGCCGCCTACTGGCAGGCCGTCGCCACCGATCCCCACGTCGCGGCGATCCTGGACGAGATGGAGGCGGCACAGGTCCGCCGTGCGCGGGAGCGGGAGCAGGGTATCGTTCACTCCGCTTGAGGCGCGGCCGCCCCGCCGATAGTGTCGATTCGATTCACGGACGCGAAGGACCCCCATGCTCGATTTCGAAGCCGCCGTCGAGGCGTTCTGGGACGCCCGGCACGGCGGCCCCTACCCGTTGCACCTGGAGCCGCAGCTCGACCAGGACAGCGCCTATCGCATCAACCTCGCGCTGATCGACCGCCACGCCGCCGAGGGACAGCGCCAGTCGGGCTGGAAGGTCGGCCTGACCGCCCGCGCCATCCGCGAGCAGTTCGACCTGCCCGAGCCGGTCTTCGCCGTGCTCTACGAGCAGGGCCGCTGGCAGAGCGGCGTCGAGTTCCCGGTCGCCGAGCTGACCCGGCCCGGCTGGGAGAACGAGCTGTGCCTGACCGTCGGCAAGACCCTGCGCGGCCCGACCGTCACCGAGGACGACGTGCGCGACGCCGTCAGCGCGGTCGCGCCGGCGATGGAGATCATCGAGGCGCGCGGCCCCAACAACATGGACGGCCTCTATTCGATGACCGCCGACAACGGCCAGCAGCGCGCCTACGTGGTCGGCGCCGAGACGCCGTTCGACCCGGCGGTCCACGACCTCGGCAAGGCCACGGTCGAGATCTTCGTCGACGGCGAATTCCAGGAAAAGGCGCCGGGGTCGGCGGTGATGGAATCGAGCCCGCTCGCCTCGATCGTCTGGCTCGCCAACAAGCTCGCCCTCTACGACCGCGCGGTCGAGGCCGGATCGGTGGTGATGACCGGGTCGTTCACCCGCCAATACACGATCGACCGCCCGCTGCGCGCCGAGGCGCGGTTCGACCCGTTCGGCAGCGCCGTCGCCACCTTCGTTTGATGGACGGACGGCGCCCTTCGATGCGCTCGCCGCGCGCGTTTCCAAGGACCGTGGCTATTCCAGGAATCCGATCCGCGCCACCAGGGTGAAGGCGTTGATCAGCAGCACCAGGCCGAACAAGCTCAACCCCGCGCTGACCCAGAGCAGGTAGGTCGAGCCGACCACCAGGCTCGCCGAGGCGACCACGATGGCGATCTGCAGCAGCGCCTGGCTGTAGTCGAAATAGGGGTCCTTGGCCTGGGCGCGGTCGCGCGCCTTCTCGAACGCCCGCGCTCGGACGAGCAGCTCGCGCTTGCCCTCGCGGGTCGCCGGTTCGCTCTCCAGCCGGGCGATGGTGGCGCGGTAGCGGGCGATCAGCCCCTCGACCTGCTTGCGCGCCGGTTCGGGCAGCGCGCTGTTGCGGGTCAGCGCGGTCAGGTTGTCGACCGCCAGCTTGTAGCCGCTCTGGCGGATGTTCTTGGCCTGGAAGAAGGCGAACAGGTTGGTTGCCGCGATGTTGTTGTTGATGACGTCCTTGGTGGCGTTCGAGCCGCCCAGCGCGCCGACCGCCAGGACCACGGCGAGCAGCGAGATGTAGACCGCGACCAGCCGGCCGCGCTTCGACCTGAGCGCATCGCCGCCGCCGGCGTCCATGATGGAGTCGTGACTTTCTTCGGGCTTCATTTCGGGGGTTCCACGAGAGAGGGGGACACGCGGAAAAGCGCCCGCTTATAGCGGAGCGCCGGGGCGGACGCCATGGATCTCGTGAGGGGCCCGGACCGGGCTGCGCGCGGGCGTCGCGATGACCGCACTCTCGCAGCGGCGCCATGCTTCGAATGCGCTTCGCGCGTGAGAAAGGTTGGCTGGGGCGGCAGGATTCGAACCTGCGATCACGGGACCAAAACCCGATGCCTTACCGCTTGGCCACGCCCCAGCAGGCGCCGTCTGGCGGCAAAATAAAGACGCGCCCGGGGGGTTACAAGGGCCGGGCACAGCCGAATGGCCCGCCAATGGAAACCGTTGATTTCCTGTATTCGTAAATTGATGTTAAAGTCTCCGCAGTCGAAATACCCTCGTTTATTCAGTCACAAGCTCGAATTGGCATGACCGAACCCCAGTCCTCCTGGGCCTTCGTCGGCATCTCCCCCGAGGCGCGGCAGGCTGCCGAACTGGCGGCCGAAGCGGCCGGCATGGAGCTCGACACCTGGCTGGCCCAGCTCATCAAGTACAAGAGCACCATGGAGCTGAAGGGGCGCGAGGCCGTGCCCCTCGACACCGCGATCATGCAGATCGCCGCGCCCGGCAATGGCGCCGCGGCGACGGCCGAGCCGCGCGCGCCGGAGCCAATCCCCGAGTCCACGCCGGAACCCGAGCCCGAAGCGCGCGCCGAACCAGAGGCCGAACCTCGGGTCGGGACCGACGTCGAATTCCAGGCCGAGCCGGCCGCCGAGACCGCGACGGCACGCGCCGACGCGGCGGAAGAGCCCGACGCCGACGAGGACAAGACGCTGGTGACGTCGCCGCCGCCGAAGGCGGAGGACGACGATACCGCCACACCGGACGCCGCCTCGGAACCCGCGGTCGCGGCAGCCGATGCGGCCCCGGCGGCCAGCCCGCCAAGCGAGCCCGCCAAGAGCGAGCTGGCGAAGAGCGAGCCGGCCAACGGCGGGCCCGCCGAGCCCCAGCCGGCCAAGACCGAGTTGGCCGAGGTGCCGCCGGCCGGGGTGCATCTGGCCGAAGTCCCGTCGGCCGCGCCCGAGCCGCCGCGACCGGTGCCGGCCGCTGCCATCCCGGAGCCCGCCCCGCCGGCGAAACCGGCCGAGCCGGATCAGCCCGCCGAGGTGTCGCCGCGCCGGAACATGCCGACCGAGGCGCTGCGGCCGAGCCGGCTGAGCGCGCTCAACCAGGCCAGCGAGGAGGCGATCCAGGGCGCGTTCGACGCCTGGCGCGACAGCCGCACGCTGGAGCCGTTGCTGGTCCGCCCCAGCCCCGACGAGCGCAACGTGTTCGAGGTCATCGTCGGCGTCGAGCGCTGGCACGCCGCGCGCCGCGCCCATATCCGCGAACTGCCGGTGCTGATCCACGAGGCCTCCGACGAGGAGGCCATCCGCCTGGCGATGAGCGCGCGGCTCAAGCGCGGGCCGCTGTCGCCGCTGACCGAGGCCGGCATCTACCTGTCGCTGATGAGCGAGGCGAGCATGTCGACCGAACAGGTCGCCCGCATGGTCGGCAAGCCGCCGGCCCACGTCGCGACCATGGTCCGCGTCCTCAGCCTGCCGCGGTCGGTCCGCGACATGCTGGAGCGGGGCGAACTGACCGCGCTACACGCCCGGGCCCTGCTCGACGCGCCCAATGCAGAGGGACTGGCCCGCGAGGTCATCGCCAAGCGGCTCGACATCTACCAGACCGAGCAGCTCGTCCGCACCGCCACGATCAAGGCCGAGCGGGCCGAGAAGGTCGATCTCGACGCGGTCGACCTCGACCTGGGCGAGAGCGAGCGCGAACGTGTTGCCGGGGCCGGCTACGCGGCGGTCGCGGGGGATGCCACGGCGTTCGACGGCGACGTCGGTTTCGGCCCCGAGACCCGGTTCGACCGGGAGAGTTTCGCCACCTCGATCGCTGCCGTGACAGGGTCGTCGACGGGCCCGGCCGAAGAGGCGCCGCCCTTCGACGAGGCCGACGCCGACCTCGTCTTCGACGACGTCCCCGAGGACGCGCTCGACCTGATCGAGACGCCCGAAATAAACGAGGTCGAGGTCACCATCGCCGCGCCCGTGGAAGCGCCGCCGGCGAACGAGGCTGCGCCGGCCGAGCCGCCGGCGCCGAAGCCCGAGCCCACCGCGAGGCCCGAGCCTAAGGCGACGCCCGAGCCCGCCGCGAAGGCGCCGCCGCAGGCGAAGAAGGGCGTCGTCACCACCGAGCTGCTCGAGCACCATTTGTCGCACCTGCTCGGCCTCAAGGTGTCGATCTCGGAATCGCACAATATGGGGGTTATCTCGATCCACTACACCAGCCGGGAAGAGCTGAGCGACGTGGTTTCTCGCCTGAACAGTGGTAGTCCCGGATAAAATGTTTGCGTATAAAGGGCAAATATTCGAAAGTCGAAGTCATACACTATATAATAGAAGTTGGACTACAAACGCCGGCACGACACCGGTTCGACAATGGCGAGTGATCGGTATCATCCCGAGATGATCGAAGCTGCCTCCTCCAGCGAACGGCGGGTCACCTACAAGGCACTGAACTCGGAAACCGTGTCCGCCGCGCGCGACGCGGCCAACGCTGCCGGTCTGACCACCGAGGACTGGCTGACCCGCGCGATCCTGGAGAATGCCCGCACCGACGCCCCGGAGACGCCGCAACCCGGCGCCGACGACGCCGACACGCCCGCCGCGACGATGCCGCCCGCCGCCCCGCCCCGCACGTTCGCCGAAGTATCGCCGGACCCGCCGCCTCCTGCGCGCGGCCCGGATGCCCGCATGGAGGCGATGGCCCAGCACCTGCGCCGCGCCAAGGCGGCGGCCGACCAGTCGGGCATGTCGGTCAGCGAATGGCTGACCCAGGCGATCATGGAGAGCGCGCGGGCGCAGCACGCCCATCCCCGCGCCGCGAACGACCGCCGCGCCGCCGGCGAGACCGAGGGCCTGGCCGTGCCGGGCCACACCGGCGACGCGATGGACCCGCTGCAGGAGCGCCTCGCCCGGATCGTCACCGCGCGCCGGCACGAGACCGCGCGCAACACGCGCCGTAGCGCCGACCAGCCGATGCTGCTCGCCACCCGGCCCGCGGCCAAACAGCCCCAGCGGCGGTTCTGGCCCAACTGGGACACGCCGCAGCACAGCCGGCCGGCCTTCTCGTGGTTCTGGACCGCGGTGCTGATGATCCTGATCGCGATCGCCGGGCTGGTCTGGTCGCTGCCCTACCTGCCCGATCCGGCGACCCGGAGCAGCGCCAACGTGGCGCCGCCGATCAACAGCGTTGCCGACGACGCCAGGGCGGTGGCGGACGCCACCGACCGGCGCACCAAGGCCAAGCCCGCCAAGACGGCGATCAAGCTGCCGTCGAAGGCGGCGCTGGCGACGGTGGCGCGCGACGCCATGCCCCGCCCGGTCAAGGACAATATCGACTGGTACAAGCGGGCGGCCGACGCCGGCAATCCCTATGCCCAGTTCGAGCTGGCCAAGCTGTACATCCGCGGCGACGGCGTCGAGCGCAACCCGGCCGAGGCCGCGCGCTGGCTCACCGCCGCCGCGCAGACGGGCGAGCTCGCGGACGCCCAGTACGCGCTGGGCGTGATGTACGATCGCGGCATCGGCGTGAAGAAGAGCCTGGTCGAGGCGACGCTGCTCTACCAGCGCGCTGCCGACCAGGGCTACGTGCTGGCGCTGACCCAGGTCGGCATCGCCCATCTCGAGGGCCGCGGCGTCAAGAAGGACTACGCCCGGGCGCGCACCTATCTCGAACGCGCCGCCGAATTGGGCGAGATGAACGCCCAGTACACGCTCGGCCAGATCTACGACAAGGGCCTGGGGGTCAAGAAGGACAAGGTCCAGGCGCTGAAGTGGTTCATCCTGGCCGCGCAGCGGGGCCACAAGCTCGCCGCCGAGCGGCTGGAGAACATCTCCTACAAGACCACCGACGAGGAGCGCGACCGCGCCAACGAGCTGGCGCGCGAGCACAACCAGCGCTTCAAGCTCTCGCCCAACTGATCCCGATGATCGGACAACGGCCCGCCCGCCCGGGCCGGGCCGTCAACCGTCGCCCGCCGCCACCGTCGCGGCGTCGGTGACCAGGCGCGTCGGCGCCACCCACCAGTCCGGATGATCGACCGCGATTGCCCGCGCCGCGGCGGCGCAGGCCGCCTCGTCCGCGAACAGCGCGAAGCAGGTCGCGCCGCTGCCCGACATTCGCGCCAGCAGGCAGCCGGGCGCAGCCGCCAGGGCGTTCAGCGCCGCGCCGACCGCCGGCGCCAACGCGCGGGCCGGCGGCTCCAGATCGTTGCGGCGGGACGACAGCATCGCCGCGAGCTCGGCCGCTGTCGCCGGCGCCTCGGTGAACCGGCCGGGACCGGAGAAGGCGCCCTGCCGCGCGGCGAAGACGCGGGGCGTCGACAATGGCGCGCCGGGATTGATCAGCAGCAATGGCGTCGGCGGCAGGGCCGGCACCGGCGTCAACTCCTCGCCGATGCCGCCGGCGAAGGCCGCGCGGCCGTCGAGGCACATCGGCACGTCGGCGCCCAGCGCGAGGGCGATCGGGGCGATCGGCAGGTCCTCCGGCACGCCCCACAACGCCGCCAGCGCATGGAGCGCGGCCGCGGCGTCGGCCGAGCCGCCACCGATGCCGCCGGCGACGGGCAGGCGCTTGACCAGGGTGATCCGCGCGCGCGGCTCGACCCCGGCCGCCCCGGCCAGCGCACGGGCCGCCCGCAGCACTAGGTTGTCGTCCTCGCCGGCGAGCGCGGCCGCGAACGGGCCCTCGATCGCGAGCGACAGATCGTCGGCGCGGGCGACCGCGACGTCGTCGTGAACGGCCGCGAAGGCGATCAGGCTGTCGAGCAGGTGATAGCCGTCGGACCGCCGCCCGGTGACGTGGAGGTAGAGGTTGATCTTGGCCGGCGCCGCCCGCTCCACCTGGTCAGGAACGACCCGATCGGGAGCGGTCCGGTCGGGACCGTCGCTCACTGCTGCGGCGTGATCGGCTTGAACGGCTCCATCCCCTGGGCCAGCTTCTTCTTGATCGCCGGGATGGTGTCCTTCTCCGGGTTGAGCGACAGCGCCCGGCGCCACTGGACCCGGGCTTCGTGCTTGCGGCCGATGCGCCAGTAGGCGTCGCCCAGATGCTCGTTGATGGTCGGGTCCTGCGGCCGCAGCTCGGTCGCCCGTTCAAGATGGGCCACGGCGTCCTTGAAGTTGCCCAGGCGGTAGTCGACCCAGCCAACCGAATCGACGATGTAGCCGTCATGCGGGCGTTGGCGCAGCGCCTTCTGCAGCATCGCCTTGGCTTCGCCCAGCTTCTCGCCGCGCTCGACCCAGGAATAGGCCAGGTAGTTGAGCACGTAGGCCTGGTCGGGGCTGAGCTTGAGCGCCTCGAGGAAGTCCGCCTGGGCGCGCGGCCACTGCTTGGACCGTTCGAGGGCGATGCCGCGGACGTAGAACATGTTCCAGTGCCGCTTCTGCGGCACCTTGATGCGGGCGATCGCCTTGTCGTAGGCGGCGACCGCTTCCTTGAACTTGCCGCGCGCCCGGTAGAGGTTGCCGAGCAGGGCGTAGGAATCCCACCGGTCCTTGCGTTCGGTGCTCATCGCCGTGAGCAGCTTGATCGCCTCGGCGTCGCGCTTGAGCGAGATCAGGTTGGTCGCCTCGGACATCCGCGCCGGCCAGGAGAAGATCGAATCGCGCGGCACCCGCTCGAACGCCGCGACCGCCGCGGCGTTCTGGTCGTCGTCCTCGAGGATGACGCCGAGCAGGTGGACCGTCATCGGGTCGTTGGGCCGGATGTGGGCGGCGAGCCGGGCGAAGAACAGGGCCTGGTCGTAGCGGCTGGATGACTGGAAGATGCTCGCCACGTTCATGTAGAGCTCGGCGATGCCCGAGCGCGCGTCCTTCACCACCGCCGGCAAGGTGCCCTTGTCGCGCAGCCGCTTGAGCAGCGCCGCCGCGGCGGCCGAATCCGGGTTGGTGTCGAGATAGCCCTCGATCGTCTTCTCGGCGGCGGCGCGCTTGCCGTCGCGCGCCTGGAACGAGGCGATCATCTGGACCATCCGCAGCGACGGCAGGGTCTGGCGCTTGGCCAGCTCGTCATAGCGCTTGCGGGCGTCGGCCATGTTGCCCGCCGCGTCGTCGATCAGCGCGCTAAAGATCAGGTAGAAGGTCACGAACTGGGGCTCGACCTGCATCGGCGCCATCGCCTTGAGCGCGTCGGCGGCGTTCTTGGTCGTGCCGAAGATGCTCCACGCGGTGAGCACCGGCTGGGCCAGGCCCGTGCTGGTCCGGTGGGCCATCGCCTTCAGGCGGGGTTCGATCTCGCCGTAGGCCTCGCGGCGTGCGGCGTCGGCGATCAGGACGAGGTTCGCGGTGACGCTGTCGGGATGCGCCGCCAGGATCTTCTTGGCCAGTGCCGCCGCTTCGGTGACGCGGCCGCTGCGGACGTTCGCGTTGAAGGCGCGCACCAGCACCAGCTCGCTGTCCGGCCGCTGGCCGAGCGCCTGGCCGTAGAAGTCCGACGCGGCCCGCGGATCCTTGATGCTCGACGCGTGGCGGCCGGCGAGGTAGGCGCCCGCTGCGGTCGAGACCTCCATGGTCTTGGGCGGTTGCTGACTGTCGCTTTCGGAACAGGCGGCGGCCATGAAGACGCCGGCGAGGGCAAGGGTTGCCGCCCAGCGGGCGACGTGTCTCGGGCTTGCGCGGTCCATCGAAGAGGTCACCTCGGTCTTAGCTCCCAGCCTGGTTGGTGCCTACATATTGGGGTAGTTGGGACCGCCCCCGCCCTCGGGTGGCACCCAGTTGATGTTCTGCTTCGGATCCTTGATGTCGCATGTCTTGCAGTGGACGCAGTTCTGGGCGTTGATCTGGAGCCGCGGGTTGCTCCCGTCGTCGTCCCGCAGAATCTCATATACGCCGGCCGGGCAGTAGCGTTGCTCGGGTGCGTCGAATTCGGCCAGATTATAGTCCACCGGTATATGGGGATCCTTCAACACCAGGTGAACCGGCTGGTTCTCTTCGTGATTGGTGTTCGAGAAGGAAACGTCGGTCAGCCGGTCGAAGGTCAGCTTGCCGTCGGGTCGCGGATAGTCGATCGGCTTGAACTGGTCCTTGGGCTTGAGCGACTCGTTGTCGGGCTTGGTCACGTGCAGGGTCCAGGGCGCCTTGCCGCGGAACAGGTTCTGGTCGATCCCGAACAGGAACGCGCCCAGGCGCAGCCCCTTCTTCATCAGTGGCTTGAAGTTGCGCGCGCGGTAGAGCTCGTCGTTGACCCAGCTCGCCTTGAACGCCGCCGGATAGGCGGTCAGCTCGTCGGCCGGACTCTCGCTCTGGAGCGCCGCGAACGCCGCTTCGGCGGCCATCATGCCCGACTTCATCGAGGTGTGCGTGCCCTTGATCCGCGGCGCGTTGAGCACGCCGGCGTCGTCGCCGATCAGGCAGCCGCCCGGGAAGGTCAGCCTGGGCAGCGCCTGGTAGCCGCCGGCGTAGATCGCCCGGGCGCCGTAGGCGATGCGCTTGCCGCCCTCGAAGAAGGGCGCGACCTTGGGGTGGGTCTTGAAGCGCTGGAACTCGCGGAACGGGTCGAGATAGGGGTTCTGGTAGTCGAGCCCGACGACGAAGCCGAGCGACACCAGGTTGTCCTCGAAGTGGTACATGAAGGAGCCGCCGTAGGTCGACGGGTCGAGCGGCCAGCCGGCGCTGTGCACGACCAGGCCGGGCTTGTGCCTGGCCGGGTCGATCTCCCACAGCTCCTTCAGGCCGAGGCCGTAGCTGGGCGGGTCGGCGTCGTCGCGCAGGCCGAACTTGGCCGCCAGCGCCTTGCCCAGGTTGCCGCGGCAGCCCTCGGCGAAGAAGGTGTATTTGGCGTGGAGCTCCATGCCCCGCTGGTAGTTGGCCGTGTGCTCGCCGTCGCGGCCGACGCCGAGGTCGCCGGTGGCGACGCCATAAACCTTGCCGCCCTCGTCGTAGAGCACCTCGGAGGCGGCGAAGCCGGGATAGATCTCGACGCCCAGCGCCTCGGCCTGCTCGCCCAGCCAACGGCACAGGTTGCCGAGGCTGATGATGTAGTTGCCGTGGTTCTTGAAGCAGCCGGGCAGCAGGAGGTTGGGGACCTTGAAGCCGCCCGTCTCCGACAGCATCAGGAAACGGTCCTCGGTCACCGGAGTGTTGATCGGCGCGCCCTGCTCCTTCCAGTCGGGGATCAGCTCGTCGAGCGCGCGCGTGTCGAGCACCGCGCCCGACAGGATGTGGCTGCCGACCTCGGAGCCCTTCTCCAGCACGCACACGGACACCTCGGCCTCGCGCTCCGCGGCAAGCTGCTTGAGCCGGATCGCGGCAGCCAGGCCCGACGGGCCGGCGCCGACGATCACGACGTCGTATTCCATTGATTCGCGCGCGGCTTCGGTATCCGACATCGGCTCCCCTGTTCCCGCTATCGTGTCGTTGCTGGGTCGCTATCAGAGCGTCAATCGTGGCAACAATGGCGACGATCGGCCCGTAAGGATATAGATTAGGTTGTGAACCGCGAACAGACATAGCGCAACGGAAGGACACGCGCCATGCTGGATCGGGGAACGGTCACGGAATTGTTGCGGTATCAGATCGAGGCCGGCGCCGACGAGGCGCTGCTGGACGCCCCGGTCGATCGCTACGCCGCGGCCGCCCAAAAGGCCGCACAGAGATCGGCGCGCGAGGCCGCGGCGCCGCCCCCTGCGGCTGCGCGAGATATGGCGATGGCGCCCGCGCCGGCAGCCGCACCGGCGCGCATCGAGCCGGCGGCCGCGCTGCGGTCGACCGACGCCACCGTGCGCGGCGCCGAAGCGCTCGCCGAGGGCGCGGCGACCCTGGCCGAGCTCAAGGCGGCGGTCGAGGACTTCGACGGCTGCGCGCTCAAGAAGACGGCGATGAACACCGTCTTCGCCGACGGCGACCCGTCCGGCGGCGTGATGTTCCTGGGCGAGGCGCCGGGCGCCGACGAGGACCGCCAGGGCCTGCCCTTCGTCGGTCCCAGCGGCCAGCTCCTCGACCGCATGATCGAGTGGATCGGTCTGTCGCGGGCGAACAACGCCTACATCTCCAACATCATCTTCTGGCGGCCGCCCGGCAACCGCGAGCCGAGCACCGCCGAGGTCGCCGTCTGCCGCCCCTTCGTCGAGCGCCATATCGAGCTGGCCGCGCCGCGGGTGCTGGTCTTCCTGGGCGGGCCGTCGGCCAAGACCATGCTCCAGAAGAGCGAGGGCATCACCCGCCTGCGCGGCCGCTGGTTCGACTACCGGACCGCCGGCATGCAGGCCCGCGGCGAGCCGCCGATCGCGGCGATGCCGACCTTCCACCCCGCCTACCTGCTGCGCAGCCCCCAGCACAAGCGCGAGGCCTGGCGCGACCTGCTCGCGATCAAGGCCCGGCTGGACGGCGCCGACACGCCGGCCGGCTGAGGCGCTGCCCGTGACCGGCCGCCTGGTCAAGCGCATCCTCGCCTCGGCCTTGGTGTGCGCGGCCCTGGCCGGCTGCTGGGACGACAGCGACACCCAGCCGATCCCGGGCGCGGCCTTCGGCCCCGACCTCGACGCGATCAAGCGGTTCGCGCTCGGCAAGCTGCACCTGCGCGAGCCGACCCGGCCGGATGGCTGGAAGGGCATCCGCGGGCGCGGCATCCCGGTGGTCATGGCGGTGGACGTGCCGCAGGTCCTGTCCGACGCCGACATCGCGCTCTACCGCAAGATCGAGAAGGCCCAGAGCAAGGGCGACTGGCCACAGGCCGACTCGGAGATCAAGCAGCTCAAGAACGACATCCTGATCGGCCAGGTGCTGCGCGAGCGCTTCATGCGCGCCGACTACCAGCCGGACTACGACGCGCTGCGCCAGTGGATGGAGAAATACGGCGACCAGCCCGGCGCCGCGGCGGTCTACAAGATGGCGCTGAAGGCCAGGCCCAAGGACGCGCCCGCGCCCAAGGCGCCCCGCACCGTCCCGATCAAGCCGCGGCCGATCTATTGGGGCGCCGCCGACACCACCACGCTGCCCGGCCCGCGCCTCGGCCGGGCCGACCGGCGCCGCGCCCGGGTCCTGCGTCGCCGCCTCGACCGCGACCTGCGCCGAGACCGGCTGACCACGGCGATGAAGCTGCTCGACGCGAAGGACACCGGCAAGCTGCTCGGTCCCGCCCGGTTCGACGACTACCGCATGCGCATCGCCCGCCGCTGGTTCCAGCTCGGCAAGCACGACAAGGCCTTCGCGCTGGCCGAACCGGCCGCCATCCGGTCGGGCAAGTACATCACCAACGCCTTCTGGATCGCCGGCCTGTCGGCCTGGGCGCTGAAGAAATACCAGGCCGCCGCGATCCATTTCGAGAAGGTGGCGACCGCGGTCGACGAGAACGCCTGGTTCCTCGCGGCCGGGGACTTCTGGGCCGCGCGCGCCCACGCCGCCGCCGGCGACAAGGAAGAGGCCAAAAAATGGATGCGCCGCGCCGCGGTCCATTCGGGCACCTTCTACGGCATGCTCGCGCGCCGCAAGCTGGGCATGAAGCCCGGCCTCGACTGGACCTTCCCCGAGGCCGACCCCAACCACCTGGGGATCATCAAGCAGAGCGACGCCGGCAAGCGCGGGCTGGCGCTGGTCCAGATCGGCCGCTACGACCTCGCCGGCCAGGAGCTGATGCGCCAGTACTACAAGAACGGCGAGACCATGGCGGACACCTACCTGTCGCTGGCCATGGCCGGGCGGCTCGCCGCCTTCGCCTACTCGATCTCGAGCCGGCTGGAGGCGCGCGACGGGCTGCGCTACGACCTCGCCCTGTTCCCGGTGCCGGTGTGGCAGCCGAAGGACGGCTACCGGGTCGACCGCGCGCTGATCTACGCGATCATGCGGCAGGAATCGGCCTTCGTCGCCACCGCGCGCAGCCCGGCCGGCGCGCGCGGCCTGATGCAGCTCATGCCCTCGACCGCCGCCTTCATCGGCGCCGACCGCAGCCTGCGGCGGGAGAAGGCGGACAAGCTCTACGACCCGCGCTTCAACCTGACCCTCGCCCAGAAGTTCCTCAAGTTCCTGCTCGACCGCGACACGCTCAAGAACAACCTGTTCTTCGTCCTCGCCGCCTACAACGCCGGCGAGGGCAACCTCCAGCGCTGGTCGGTGCGCGACGACCCGCTCCTGTTCATCGAGGCGATCCACCTCAAAGAAACCCGCATCTACGTCGAGCGGGTCATGTACAATCTGTGGGCCTACCGCCTCCGGCTGGGCCAGAAGACACCGTCGCTCGACGACCTCGCCGAGGGGCGCTGGCCGACCTACCGGGCGCTGGACGGCAAGTAGCGCGGCGCACCCAGGATCACCCCAAGCACACCGTAGGCAGTCCCATGGCGGGTATCGACGAAAGCCGGACCTTCGTGCCGGTCAACATCGCGATCATGACCGTGTCCGACACCCGGACCGAGGCCGACGACAAGTCGGGCGACACGTTGGTCGAGCGGCTGACCGGCGCCGGCCACGCGCTCGCCGCCCGGGCGATCGTCAAGGACGACACGGCCGCGATCACCGCCCAGTTGCGCGACTGGATCGCCGATCCCGGGGTCGACGTCGTGATCTCGACCGGCGGCACCGGGGTCACCGGCCGCGACGTCACGCCGGAGGCCTTCGCGTCGGTCTACGACAAGGCGATCGAGGGCTTCGGCGAACTGTTCCGCTGGATCAGCTACCGGACCATCGCCACCTCGACGATCCAGTCGCGGGCGACCGCCGGGGTCGCCGGCGGCACCTATCTGTTCGCGCTGCCCGGTTCGCCCGGCGCCTGCCGCGACGGCTGGGACGAGATCCTGCGCTGGCAGCTCGACATCCGCTACCGCCCGTGCAACTTCGTCGAGCTGATGCCGCGGCTGCAGGAGCAGTGAGGCCGGCGCCGGATCAGTAGCCCAGCCGGCGAAACGCGGCGTGCGCCTCGCGGACGTCGCCGGGGCAGCCGTAGGCGGTATCCACCCGCAGCCGGTGGCCGGCCTCGTACCAGCGCGCGCTGGACCGGCTCGGCGCGTTCTGCCAGCAGACCAGCACCCGACCGCGCGCGATATGCACCGCCACCGACATGTTCTTGTCGCCGCAATCGTGCGCCTGGCAGCGATTGGCGACCACGTAGCCGTCGACCTCGATCACCGGCACCTCGGGCCCGACGATGCCCATGACCCCGGCGTAGGCCCGCGCGCCCATCGCCCGCTTCATCGCCGCAGCGAGCCCGGGATAGGCGAAGAAGCTGTACCTGCCGACCTTGTCGGAGGGATATTTGCCGACCCAGGCGCGCAGGCCGGTGAAATCGGCCGCCGACGCGGGCCGCGCCGCCACCGGCGCCGTGGCCAACGATACGACGAGCAACGCGGCAACGGCGGCGAGCCGCCGGAATACGGACATGCGCATGGAAGCCTCCTGTTGTGCCGTCCGCGGGGAGCGTCGGCGGAGCACACGGTGATGATACGCGGCGCCCGCACGCTTTTCATCTACCGCCATGATCGCCCCGCTTCATGACGGATCCGTGACCGTGGCGAGCGCGGCGAAGGCGGCGCCATCGTCGACGTCCCGCTTGCGGGCCGCCATCGCCGCGCGCCGGCGCGGCGGCACGTTGGCGAGCGTGTCGGCGAGCGCGTGCGGCGTCGACCAGCGCACGCCGTCGAACAGGCCGTGGACCGCGCCGGGCGTGCGCGCGCCGACCAGCCAGAAGCCGCCGTCCTCGGCCGGCCCGAACACGAGGTCGGCGTCGCCGAGCCGGGCGAAGGCGTCGGCGATGTCGGCGGGGCCGACCCCGGGGATGTCGCTGCCCATCAGCAGGCGCGGGCCAGGCGGCGGCGCCGCCAGCGCCCGCGCCATCCGCGCGCCGAGGTCGCCGCGCCCCTGCGCCGTCACCGCCACGCCGTCGGGCAGCCGCCAGCGCCGGGCCAGGCCGGGATCGCGCGCCGCCTCGTCGGGGGTCAGGCACAGCCGGATCCGCCAGCGCGGGTCGCGGCCGAGCCGCCGGATCATCGCCCGCGTCGTGTGGTCGGCGAAGCGCCACGCGGCGACCGCGCCGATGTCGCGCGCCAGCCGCGACTTGACCGCGCCGAGCCGGGGCGCGCGGGCGAACAGGATCAGGTGCCGGGTCATCCGTAGAGCCGCGCCAGCAGCGCCGGCGGCGCGCCCAGGAAATAGAGCGTCAGCAGCGCGAGGTTGCGCGCCGGCCGGCCGCGGTAGCCGCCGAGCCGATAGCGGTCGGCCGAGGTCACCGCGGCGACGTCGAGCCCGACCAGCCGCCGCTTGCCGATCCGGCGCACCAGGTCGACGTCCTCCATCAGCGCCATCGGCCGGTAGCCGCCCAGCACGAAATAGAAGCCGCGCGGGATCAACAGCCCCTGATCGCCGTAAGGCAGGCCGAAGCGGCGGCAGCGCCCGGCGACGACCGCCTCCATCCGGCGCGCCGCCGGGTCGTCGTCGTCGAGCGCGAAGCGGAAATAGGCGGCCCGGCGGCGGTTGCCCGGATCGGCCGCGAAGGCATCGACCGCCGCGCGCCAGCCCGCGGCGGGCTTGGTGTCGGCATGGAGGAACAGCAGCCAGTCGCCCGCCGACGCCCGCGCCCCGGCCGCGAGCTGCCGGCCGCGCCCGGCCGGGCCCGTCACCACCCGCGCGCCGTATCCGCGGGCGGCCGCGACCGTCGCGTCGGTCGATCCGCCGTCGCTGACCACCAGCTCGACCGTCCCGGCGGTCGCGGCCAGGTGGGCCAGCGTCGCGGGCAGGCTCCGCTCGGCGTTCAGGGTCGGGATGACGATACTCAGCATGGGCCGCGGTCGCGGGCTCCTCGTTCATGGCCGTGCCCTAGGGTGCGACATGCCGGCTGCCCTGTCTCGCCAAATCCCGTTGATCGGTTCGTGAGGGCGTCGTGTTGGCGGAGGCAATTTCCTTCCGCCTTTTCAAACGTCACCCCCGCGTCGGCGGGGGTCCAGCGCGACGCCGCCAACGGACTGGATGCCCGCCTGCGCGGGCATGACGGATGTGTGGTGCGGATGCCACCCGCCCTATCCCGCAGCCCCGACGATGGCCTACAAGACCGCGCATGAAGACCGACCAGGACCCCGAAACGCTCGAAGCGACGCTGACCGCCGCCCTCCGCCGGGCGCTGCGCGATTCCGCGGACGTCGCCGCGCTGGCCGATGCCGACATCGAGCCGGTCGGCGGCGCCGGCGTGTCGCACCTCCACCTCGCCTTCGACCGCATGACGCACGACGGGGCGAGCGTGGTCGCGCGTATCCCCCTGCTCAGCCAGTGGGGGCTCGCACCTGAACAAGCGCTGGCTTACGAGGCCGCCTGCTTCGCCCGCGCCGCGCCGTCCGGGCGGACGCCGCGGCTGCATGCGACCCTGCCGGTCGGCGACCTGCCGTTCGGCGCCCTGATCGTCGACCGGATCGACGGCTCGAAGCCGCGCCTGCCCGGCGACATGGCCGAGATCGCGCGCTGCCTCGCCGACCTCCACCAGGTGCCCGTGCCCGCCGAGGCCGAGCGGCCGCCGCTCCAGGTCCAGGCCGACGCCGTCGCCGCGACCCTCGCCGTCATCGCCGAGCAGGCCGCCTATCTCGACCGCGCCCCGATCGCCCCGGCCGCGCGCGACCGGCTGCGCGCCGAGCTGGCCCGGCTCGAAAGGCTGCCCGAAGAGACCCGCGCCCTGGCGCCGGTGCTGACCTTCGTCGGCACCGACACCCACCCCGGCAACTATTTGATCGTCGCCGACGGCAGCGCCGTCTTCCTCGACCTCGAGAAGGCGATGTACGGCAACCCGGCGATCGACCTCGCCCACGCCAGCCTCTACACCTCGACGATGTGGGATCCGGACGTGGCCGCCGCCCTCGACCGCGCCGCGACCCGCGCCTTCTACGACGCCTACTTCGCTGCCGCTCCCGCGCCGCTGGCCGAGGCCGTCCGCGCCTGGGCCGCACCGATGCGCCGGCTGACCTGGCTGCGCACGACGACCTGGGCGCTGCGCTGGACCGTGCTCTCGGCCGAGCCGGGAAGCGCGTGGCAGGGCGCTCACATGGCCCAAGCGGTGCGCGCCCACGTCGAGCGCACGGTGGCGGACTATCTGTCGGTCGAGACCCTGGCGCGGGTCGGGCGGGATGTCGAAACGGCGTAGACGCCGTATCCTGCCGGCCTGACGCGCCGACGCCGCGCTCGATGCGGCCGGCGCCCGGTCCAACGACAGGTCGGGGGAAGAGACCGATGAGAGAGCAGGATTACGTCGTCGCCGTCGCCGCCCTGCTGGCCCGCCTGCCGGAGGAGCGGCGCGACCAGGCGGCCCGCATGATCGCCGTGCAGGCCGGGAGCGGCACGGTGGCGCTGGGCTGGAGCTTCTGGCTCGGCGCGCTGGGGGCGGACCGGTTCTACCTCGGCCAGCCCTGGCTCGGCATCCTCAAGCTGATCACCTTGGGCGGGTTCGGCATCTGGCAGATCGTCGATTGGTTCATCGTCGCCAAGACCGTCCGGCAGCTGAACCTCGAAAAACTCCAGGAGATCGTCCTCACCCTGAAATAGGACGGCCGACCGCCGCGCGGGCACCCGGACGCGCACCGGACCCGGCGGCCGTTGACATTTCCTGAATTATTTCCTAGATATGGAGAGGCGGTTGGGTCGGCATCGGCAGACCCCGGACCGGGTCCGGGTCAGGAAGCCGGAGACCGCAGCCGACACCCGATCCGCCGTCTCGCGCTGCTTGCTCGGCAGAACAGGACGAACGCGACCGGCTCGTTCCTGCCGAGCATCGGCCTTCCGATGGCGGGATGCGACCTCGACGGCCTCGCCGGGTCTTGGTCCGAGCGCAAAGCGGCTCCTGACGACAGATGATGACAAATGATGACATCGGCCGACGCAACAAACCCTCTCCCTGGGGGAGAGGGTTGCGCAGGGTCGGCGAGGCCCAGCCAAGCCCTACCCGGAGCTGGGTGCGGGGTCTCCTTTCGAGGTCGGCTCCCCCTCACCCTCCCGTCGCTCCGCAACGGGCCCCGCCCTCTCCCGAGGGAGAAGCGCGGGAGCCCGGCTTCGAGGCCGAGAAGATAACCCTTGATAACCGATGATAACCTCCACGGTTTCTACAATGTTCTCATTTTGCCATTTTGTTCTTGTTTTATTCTCACCGAAGCGATATAAAACATCATGGAACACCTGACCCGCCCTTCCCCGACCGCGGATCAGGCGGCTCCCCGTCCCGGGAAAGCTGGCCGCGCCGCCCGCTCGTTTCCTCCCCGCAGCGAGCAGGCCCTTTCGTTCCCCCCATCCCCCCAAGCCACGCGAAAGGGCCGCGGCGCGGTCAGCAACCCCACCGGACGGTTCGAGAAGACCCAGCGGGCGCCGTTCGACGACGGCTGGACCGAGGCCGACGACGCCGACTTCAGGCCGGCGCCGCTGCGCACCACTGTGTCGCGCGATACCTCGCGCACGATCATCGCCAGGAACCAGTCGCCCGACCTCGGCTTCGACCGGTCGATCAATCCCTATCGCGGCTGCGAGCATGGCTGCGTCTACTGCTTCGCTCGGCCGACCCACGCCTGGCTCGGCCTGTCGCCCGGGCTCGACTTCGAATCGCGCCTGTTCGCCAAGCCGGACGCCGCCGAGTTGCTGAAGCGGGAGCTGGCGCGGCCGACCTACCGCTGCCGGCCGATCGCGATGGGCACCAACACCGATCCCTACCAGCCGATCGAACGCACCCAGCAGATCACGCGCTCCATCCTCGAAGTGCTCGCCGCCTGCGACCACCCGGTGACGATGGTGACCAAGTCGGCGCTGGTCGCGCGCGACATCGACATCCTGGCCCCGATGGCGGCGAAGAACCTGGTCCGGGTCGCGGTGTCGGTGACCACGCTCGACCGCGGCCTGGCCCGGCGGATGGAGCCGCGCGCGGCGACCCCGGCCAAGCGGCTGGCGACGATCACGGCACTGTCCGAGGCCGGCATCCCGACCGGAGTGATGGTCGCCCCGGTGGTCCCGGCGCTGACCGACCACGAGCTCGAGGACATCCTGGCCGCCGCGCGGGAAGCAGGCGCCGGGACCGCCGGCTACATCCGCTGCGCCTGCCCCACGAGGTCAAGGCGCTGGTCGCCGAGTGGCTGAACGAGCACGCACCGCTCAAGGCCGAGCACGTGCTCAATCGGGTCCGCGACATGCGCGACGGCCGGCTCAACGACCCCGAGTTCGGCAGCCGGATGCGCGGCAGCGGCCCGTTCGCCGAGCTGTTGCGCCGCCGCTTCGTCATCGCCACCCACAAGCTCGGCCTGAACCGGACCGACACGGCGCTCGACATCACCGCCTTCAGGCGGCCGGCGGCCAAGGCGGAGCAGTTGGTGCTGCTTTAGTGCTTCGTTCGCTGTCAGCCGGCGTTTAAGCCCGCCGAGAGTGGACCCCGGCTCGCGCCCTGCGGGCGCGTCCGGGGTGGTGTTTATTGATTGGGGGCACCAAAGACACACAGCCCCGGCCGGAGCGAAGCGGAGAGCCGGGGACCACTGCCGATATCTGGTGCCAGTGTCTCACCGACACCCCCGCTTCCGCCCGCCGGCGGCCGTGCTATGGTTCCCGCATGCAGGCGCACGCGGACCTGACTGGACTGGCGGCCGTCGCCGTGATCGCCCTGGCCGGGGGCCTGCTGATGGCCCGTCTGCGCCAGCCGGCCGTGGTCGGCTACATCGTCGCCGGCGTCGCCCTCGGCCCGTCGGGCCTGCGCCTGATCGCCGACCGGGCGAGCGTGGAGACCCTCGCCGAGCTGGGCGTGCTGACGCTCCTGTTCCTGGTCGGCATGGAGCTCAGCCTGCGCGGCTTCCGGTCGATCTGGAAAGTCGCGGTCGGGGCGACATTCCTGCAGATCACCGTCGCGGTCGCGTTGATGGTGCTGCTCGGCCAAGCCTTCGGCTGGCCGTCGGACCTGGCCGTGATCGTCGGCTTCATCGTCGCGCTGTCGAGCACGGCAGTCGTGGTCAAGATGCTGGAGCAGCTCAACATCCTGCGCCAGCCGGTCGGCGCGCTGATCATCGGCGTGCTGATCGCGCAGGACCTGGCCGTCGTCCCGATGATGCTCGCGCTCGACATGATCGGGCCGACCGGGATCACCGTGCTCGGCGTGTCCAAGATCCTCCTGTCGGTCGGCCTGCTCGCCGCCTTCATCTACTACCTGAGCCGGCGCAAGCGCGTATCGCTGCCGTTCAGCGCGATCGTCGGCGACTCCCACGACCTCCAGCCGCTCGCCGCGCTCGCCTTCTGCTTCGGCGCGGCGGCGTTGACCGGCCTGCTGCAGCTCTCGCCCGTGCTCGGCGCCTTCCTCGCCGGGCTGGTGATCGGCAACAGCTCGGCGCGCGCGACCATGGTGCGCGCCACCCGGCCGATCCAGGGCGTGCTGATCGCGGTGTTCTTCCTGTCGATCGGCCTGCTGATCGACCTCGACTTCATCTGGCAGAACATCGGCCTGGTCGTCCTGTTCCTGGTCCTGGTGACGGTCATCAAGACCGTGCTCAACATCGCCATCCTCCACTTCCTCGGCGAGCCGTGGCCGCACGCCTTCATCGCCGGGGTGATGCTGGCCCAGATCGGCGAGTTCTCGCTGGTGCTCAGCCAGCAGGCCCAGGACCGGGGCATCCTCGGGCACGACAACGCCCAGCTCGTCATCGCCGTGGTTGCGCTGTCGCTCCTGTTCTCGCCCCTGTGGCTGCACACCGCCCGGCGGCTGCTGCGGGTGATCCTGCTCAGCGTCACCTCGCTCCAGGGCACGCTCGACGCGATCCGTTCGCGCCGCTTCGCCGCCATCCTGCGGGGGCTGCGCCTGGTGCGCGAGCGGCTGGGCAGCCGGCGGCGCTGGCGCCGGCTCAAGGCGTGGCGCCGGATGCGGCGGCGGGCCCGCGCCCGCCATGCCCCGGCGGCCCTGACCGCCGTCGACCGGATCGCGGCGCCGGAGAAGAAGCGTGCCTGACCTGGCGCTGGAGGCGGCGGAAGGCGGCGTCTGCGCCGGCATCGACGAGGTCGGCCGCGGCCCGCTGGCGGGACCGGTGGTCGCCGCCGCGGTGGTCATCCCGGCCGGCTTCCCGGCGGACCTGGCCGCGGCGATCGACGATTCGAAGCGGCTGTCGCCCGCGACCCGCACCGATCTGGCGAGCCGCGATCCGGGCCCACGCGCCCGCCGCGCTCGGCTTCGCCTCGGTCG
This sequence comes from uncultured Alphaproteobacteria bacterium, assembly GCA_963730305.1. GTDB lineage: Bacteria > Pseudomonadota > Alphaproteobacteria > Bin65 > Bin65 > CAMYMQ01. The sequence goes on along the minus strand of CAVSRB010000009.1, from coordinate 114,808 downwards.
AGGCGATCGACCGGGTCAACATCCTGCAGGCGACCTTCCTCGCCATGGCCGAGGCGCTGGCCGGGCTCGACGCGGTCCCCGACGTGGCGCTGGTCGACGGCAACCGGCCGCCGCCGCTGCCCTGCCGGGTCCGCACCGTGGTCGGCGGCGACGGCCGCTCGCTGTCGATCGCCGCGGCGTCGATCGTCGCCAAGGTCGCCCGCGATGCGATGATGGTGGAACTGGCGGAGACCTTCCCCGGCTACGGCTGGGAAACCAACATGGGCTATGGTTCCAAGGCCCATCTCGACGCGCTCGGCCGGCTCGGCGTGACCCCGCATCACCGGCGCACGTTCGCCCCGGTCGCCCGAATCCTGGAACGCATGTCTTAACGCCTTGAGTCGCTAAACTCTTGACCCCGAATCCCGCTCGACTCATGCTCCGCCCCCGCAGCTTCCGGGGGGATGCGCAATGACGAATGAACGGGACGGCCAGCTTCTGGTCGGGGACTGCATCGAGGCGATGCAGGCATTGCCGGAGGGATCGGTCGACCTCGTGTTCGCCGACCCGCCCTACAACTTGCAGCTCGGCGGCGAGCTCTATCGGCCCAACAACACGCGGGTCGACGGGGTCGAGGCCGAGTGGGACCGGTTCGACGGCTTCGACGCCTACGACGGCTTCACGCGCGCGTGGCTGGCCGCGGCGCGGCGCGCGCTCAAGCCGACCGGCTCGCTGTGGGTGATCGGCAGCTACCACAACATCTTCCGGGTCGGCGCCGCGCTCCAGGACCTCGGCTTCTGGATCATCAACGACATCGTCTGGCGCAAGACCAACCCGATGCCCAACTTCCGCGGCACCCGCTTCACCAACGCCCACGAGACGCTGTTGTGGTGCGCGAAGGACCAGGACGCCCGCTACACCTTCAACTACAACGCCATGAAGGAAGCCAACGACGGCATCCAGATGCGCTCCGACTGGCTGTTCCCGATCTGCACCGGGCCGGAGCGGCTGCGCGGCGAGGACGGTTCAAAGGTCCATCCGACCCAGAAGCCGGAGGCCCTGCTCCACCGCATCATCCTCGCGACCTCGAAGCCGGGCGAGGTGGTCCTCGACCCCTTCTTCGGCACCGGCACCACCGGGGCGGTCGCCAAGCGGCTGGGCCGGCGCTGGATCGGCATCGAGCGCGACCCCGCCTACGCCGAGGCCGCCGAGGCGCGGATCGCCGAGGTGCCGGCGCCCGACGACGTCGCGATCGTCGCCACGCCGTCGCGCCGCGAGCAGCCGCGCATCCCCTTCGGCTGGGTGGTCGAGCGCGGGCTGATCCGGCCCGGCGAGATGCTGTTCGACCAGCGCCGCCGCCACCAGGCCAAGGTGCGCGCCGACGGCACCCTGATCCACGCCGAGATAACCGGCTCGATCCACAAGGTCGGCGCCCACGTCCAGGGCGCGCCGAGCTGCAACGGCTGGGCCTTCTGGCACGTCGAGCACAAGGGCAAGCCGACCTCGATCGACTGGTTCCGGCAGAAGCTGCGCGCGGAGCTGCACTAGCCCGGCCCGGACGAACGCCCCGCTACTCCGAGGGCACGGCCGGCAGCTCGATCACCGCGAGCAAGCCGCCGAGCGGCGCCGCGTCGAGCGAGATGGCGCCGCCGTACATGTCGACGATGTCGGCGACGATCGACAGGCCCAGGCCGCTGCCCGGCATCTGCTCGTCGATCCGCATGCCGCGCTTGAGCGCGGTGCGCATCTCGGTGGTCGACAGGCCGGGCCCGTCGTCCTCGACCCGGATCTCCAGCCGTCGGTTCTCCTCGCTCCCGGCCGGTACGACCGTCACCCGCACCCTGCCCCCCGCCCACTTGCAGGCGTTGTCCATCAGGTTGCCGAGCACCTCCTCGAGGTCCTGGCGCTCGCCGCGGAAGGCGATGTCGGGGGGCCCTTCGACGGCGATCTTGACGCCGCGGTCGCGATGGATCGCCTCCAGGGTCCGGGCCAGGCCCTCGAGCACCGGCATCACGCTGGTCCGCGCGCCGAGCACGCCGGCCTGGGCGGCGGTGCGGGCCCGCGCCAGGTGGTGCTCGATCTGCTCCTTCATGATCTCGGCCTGCTCCTCGACCTTTTGGGCGAGCGGAGACTTGTCCCGCGACGCTTCGTTCATCAGCACCGCGAGCGGGGTCTTGAGCGCGTGGGCCAGGTTGCCGACATGGGTCCGCGCCCGTTCGACCACCTGGGTGTTCTGGTCGAGCAGCGCGTTGATCTCCTCGGCCAGCGGCTCGATCTCGGCCGGGAACGGCCCGACCACCCGGTCGGCCTTGCCGGTGCGGATCGCGGCCAGCGCCGGCGGCACGCGGCGCAGCGGCCGCAGCCCGAAATGGACGATCAGCACGGCGCCGCCGAGCAGGATGACGCCGAGCACGCCCAGCGCGAAGCGAAGCGCCCAGTCGAAGTCCTGCGCCGCCGGCGTGATCCAGTCGCGCGCGACGGCGACGACGAACACATAGGGCTTGCGTTTGGATTTGGCGTCGCCGAACTGGACCGCCAGGCTGCCCAGCCGCAGGTGCAGCTCGCGGTCGGTGGTGATCGTGTCGTTGTAGTAGTGGTAGCGGGTGCCCTTGTTCTGGCTCACCTCGATCGGCAGGAAGCTGGCCGGCCGCTGGCCCGGGCTGCCCAGCGACTGGGACCACATCAGCACCCGCTCGTCGCCCAGCGAGATCTGCCAGTAGAGGTTCGAGCCGGAATAGGTGAAGCGGACGTCGCGGAAGCTGTCGTCGATGCGGAGCTGGCCGGGGCGGACCTCCTCGGCGGCGACCAGCAGCGCGTCCAGCGCGACCCGGATGACGTAGTTGTCGATCGCCTTGGAGATCGACCGCTCGAAGACCACCGACAGTGCGATCGAGCCGAGCGCGAAGCCGGCGACGATGACCACCGCCGCCCCGGCGATGAACCGGAAGGTGAGCGATCGCTTACCCCACATCGCCGGGCGGCCCGCCACGCTTGCCTGTGCCCTCCGGCGCGGGCGCCGGCTACTCGGGGTCGGCGATCTGGTACCCGAGACCGCGCTTGGTGTGGATGACGGGGACGCCGATCTTCTTGCGCAGGCGGCCGATGAACACCTCGATCGTGTTCGAATCGAGGTCGAAATCCTGGTCGTAGATATGCTCGGTCAGCTCGGTGCGCGAGCAGACCTTGCCCTTGTGGTGCATCATGTAGGCGAGCAGCCGGAACTCCTGCGCGGTCAGCTTGATCTGGGCGCCGTCGACGGTGACGCGGCCGCTGGTGGTGTCGACGACCAGCGGGCCGCAGGTCAGCTCCGGCGTGGCGTGGCCGGCCGAGCGGCGGATCAGCGCCCGCACCCGGGCGAGCACCTCCTCCATGTGGAACGGCTTGGTGACGTAGTCGTCGGCCCCGGCGTCGAAGCCGGCGACCTTCTCGCCCCACTGGTCGCGCGCGGTCAGGATCAGCACCGGCGTCTTGCGACCGGCCTCGCGCCAGCGCTTGAGCACGGTCACGCCGTCGAGCACGGGCAGGCCGAGGTCGAGCACGACCACGTCATACGGCTCCGTATCGCCGAGGAAGTGCCCTTCCTCGCCGTCGGCCGCCTGGTCGACGACGTAGCCGGCGTCGCTCAGCGCCTTGTCGAGCTGCCGCAATAGGTCGGGGTCATCCTCGACGACAAGAACGCGCATGTTCGGCCTCCACAGGCGTCGGTCGGGTGTCGGGCGGCCTGCCGGTCAGCGGCAGGACACCGACCCGGTCCGGGCGTCCCCGTAAACGCGGACGAGACGTCCGCGCCGCGTCAATATCTTAAAGACGTAGGTCGATCCCTGCAAACGCGCGTCGAGGATCCGGCCCGGGTGGCACGCCAGGGCCCGCGACGCGACCACGCGCATCGGCAGGCGGCCGCCGACCGACGGCCGGCGGTGGTAGCGGTAGCCGCGCGGCGAGAAGCGGCGCGGGCTGAACTGCCGGGGAGTGGAGCGGAAACGCTGGGAGTTTCGCTGGCGCTGGTAGTAGCGCCGCTGCGCGAACTGGCGACCCGAGGCGACCGGCGACACGAAGCGGACCGCGGCCCGGAAGCCGTAGCGGCCGGCCGCGAACGCCCCGTCGGGGGCGGCCGCCGCCGTCAGGGCAGCAACGAGCGCAGCCGCAAGGGCCAATATGGTCGTGCGTCGGTTCATGGCCCGCGTTCTACCGAAACCTCACTGAACGTGACATGAACAGGGAGAAGCCGCGCCTTTTCAAGGCCTTCACCCGAGTTCCGGCCCGGCGTGGAGGAGCGCATGGGCGACCACCTTCTTCATCACGGTGGGCAGCGCCTGGTCGGCCAGCCCGTCGACCGTGCACCAGAAGCCGTCGGCCGCCGCCGATCCGCCCGCCTTGCCCGCCGCGACCCGCAGTTCGAGGTTGAAGTGGGTGAAGGTGTGCCGGACCACGCCGGGCAGCAGCGCGAGGCGGGCGCCGACCGGCTGCACCGCGAGCGCCTCCTTCAAGGTCCAGCCCTCGGGCCGCCACGGCGTCGACGGCACCTCGATCATGCCGCCGAGCAGACCCTTCTCCGGCCGTCGCCGGAGCAGCACCCGGTCGCGGTCGACCAGCCAGAAGGCGACGCCGTGGCGGGTCGGCTTGACCGGCTTCGGCGCCCGGCGCGGCAGCGTCTCGGCGATGCCCAGCGCCTCGGCTCGGCAATCCTGCCGCCACGGGCAGAGCATGCAGCGCGGGTTGCGCGGCGTGCACACGGTCGCGCCCAGGTCCATCATCGCCTGGGCGAAGTCCCCCGGCCGCCGGTCCGGGGTCAGCGTGGCGGCGCGGTCGCGCAACGTCGCCTTGGCGCCGGGCAGCGCCTCCTCGACCGCGAACAGGCGGGCGACGACCCGCTCGACGTTGCCGTCGACCACCGTCGCGGGCCGGTCGAAGGCGATCGCCGCGATCGCCGCCGCGGTGTAGGCGCCGACGCCGGGCAGGGCGCGCAGGCCGTCCTCGGTCTCGGGGAACCGGCCGCCATGGTCGCGGGCGACGGCCTGGGCGCATTTGTGCAGGTTGCGCGCGCGGGCGTAGTAGCCGAGCCCCTGCCAGGCGTGGAGCACGGCGTCGAGCTCGGCGCCGGCGAGCGCCTCGACGGTCGGCCAGCGCGCCAGGAAATCGGCATAGTAGGGGCCGACGGTGGCCACCGTGGTCTGCTGCAGCATGATCTCGCTGAGCCAGACGTGGTAGGGATCGGGCCGCTGCCCCGGTTCGGCCCGCCAGGGGAGGCGGCGGCGGTGCCGGTCGTACCAGTCGAGCAGCGCCACGGCCGACGGCAGCCCGCCGGTGGGCGGATTTCCGGGAGGAGAGGCGGCGGCGCACATCACAAATCGGTCACTATTGTCGAAGACACTGGCTTCCAGGCGATGTCGGCAATAGCTTCCGACAGGTCAAGCACCAGAGCCTATGATGCCGGAACCCTCGACACCAGCCACCCCCTCCGACTCCAGGACCCGCCGCGGCCTGCACCCGATGGCGTCCCTGATGTGGAAGGTCGCCAGCCCGGCGCTGCGCAAGCGCGGCCTGTCGGAGGCGCGGATCGTGACCGACTGGACCGAGATCGTCGGCCCGCTGCTGGCCCAGGCGACCAGTCCCGAGCGGCTCAAGACCGAGGCGCGGGACGCCCCGGGCGTGCTGCACATCCGCGCCGTCGGCCCGGTCGCAACCGAGGTCCAGCACCTCGCGCCCCAGATCATCGAGCGGATCAACGGCTATTTCGGCTACCGCGCGGTCGACCGGCTGCACATCATCCAGGCGCCGCCGCGGACTCGCCGGCGCCGCCGACCGCCGCCGGCGGCACTCGACGAGAAGACCCGCAGCGCCGTCGAGGCGCGCGTCGCCGCGGTGCCCGACGACTCGCTGCGCGATGCCCTCGCCCGCCTGGGGCTGGCCATCGAAGGACACGACCGCAAGCGGCGTTGAGCCGCACCGGCGACAGGGTGGCGCGTCACCGCGTCCTGCGCCAAAACGGCTTGCACCACCCGTTCCCCAGACCTAACATCCCAAATGTTGTAGTGAGGACCCAATGATCCGCAATACCTTGTCGGCCCTGGCAGGTCTGTTCCTGTTGACCGTCGTCGCGATCCCGGCCCAGGCCGACATCGTGCCGACCGACGTTGCGCTCGGCGAAATGTCCCTGGGCAAGAAGGACGCGCCGGTCGTCGTCTACGCCTTCGAGTCGCTGACCTGCCCGCACTGCCGGCGGTTCCAGCAGACCACCTACAAGGAGCTGAAGAAGAAGTATATCGAGACCGGCAAGGTCCGCTTCGTCTTCAAGGACTTCCCGCTGAACGGCCAGGCCTTCTACGGCGCCGTGGTCGCCCGCTGCCTCGGCCCGAAACGCTATGTCGGCATGGTCGAGACGCTGTTCGAGAACCAGGACAAGTGGGGCTTCAAGGGCGGCGACGACTTCTTCAAGACGCTCAGCCAATTCGCCCGCCTCGCCGGCATGACCGAAGAGGACTTCAAGAAGTGCATCGGCGACAAGAAGCTGATCCTGGGCATCCAGGCGGAGCAGAAGGTCGCGTCCGAGAAGTACAAGGTCGATTCGACGCCGACCTTCCTCGTCGGCACGCCCAAGACGATCGACACGTCGGACGCCAAGCGGATCGAGGGCGAGACCTCGTTCGCCGAGTTCGAGAAGGTCATCAAGTCGGTCATGCCCGACTCCGCCAAGTAGCAGGGCGCGCCGTTGGTCCATTTCGCCAAGGTCCGGCTATCCGGGTTCAAGTCCTTCGTCGATCCGACCGAGCTCGAGATCGCGCAGGGGCTGACCGGGATCGTCGGGCCCAACGGCTGCGGCAAGTCGAACATCCTCGAAGCGTTGCGCTGGTGCATGGGCGAAGGCTCCGCCAAGCAGCTGCGCGGCGGCGGGATGGACGACGTCATCTTCAACGGCACCTCCGACCGGCCGGCGCGAAACATCGCCGAGGTCGCGATCCATCTGGACAATTCGGGGCGCGACGCGCCGTCGGCCTTCAACGCCTTCGAGGAGCTGGAGGTCGTCCGCCGGATCGAGCGTGACAGCGGCTCGTCCTACCGGGTCAACGGCCAGGACGTGCGCGCCCGTGACGTCCAGCTCCTGTTCGCCGACCTGTCGACCGGCGCGCGCTCGACCGCGATCGTCAGCCAGGGCCGCATCGGCGCGCTGATCAACGCCAAGCCCGAGGGCCGGCGCCTGCTGATCGAGGAGGCCGCCGGCATCACCGGCCTGCACTCGCGCCGGCACGAGGCCGAGCTGCGCCTGCGCGCGGCCGAGACCAACCTGGAACGGCTCGACGACGTCGTCACCACCTTGGGCGGCCAGCTCCAGGGACTGAAGCGGCAGGCGCGGCAGGCGACCCGTTACCGCAACCTCAGCGAACAGATCCGCTCGACCGAGGCGATGGTGCTGCACCTGCGCTGGCTCGCCGCCCGGCTCGCCCTCGACGAGGCGAGGGCGCAACTGGCCGCGGTCAGCGAGGAGGTCGCGGGGCTGAGCGCCGAATCGGCGCGGCTGTCGGCCGAATCCGCCGACGTCGGCGCCAAGGTGCCGGGGCTGCGCGAGACCGAGGTCGCCGCCGCCGCCGCGCTGCAGCGCCACCTGGTCGCGCGCGACGCGCTCGACGTCGAGGAGGAGCGGCTGACGACCCGCCGCACCGAGCTCGAGGCGCGCATCGCCCAGGTCGACGCCGACCTGGCCCGCGAGCAGGGCCACCACCAGGACGCCGCGGCGGCGCTGGCCCGCCTGCAGGAAGAGGCCGAAGCGCCTGGACGCCGCCCACGACGACAGCGCCGCGATCGAGGCCGCCCGCGAGGCGCGCGACGAATTGCGCACGTCGGTCGAGGCGCGGGAAGCCGAAGCGACGGCGCTGACCCGCCAGATCGCGACCCGCGCGGCGGAGCGCGACGGCCTGACCCGGCGCGCGGCCGAGTTGACCGAACGACTGGAACAGATCCAGGCCCGCCACGCGGCGGCCGAGACCGAGCTGGCGGGCCTGCCGCGGGACGGTCTCGACGCCGAGACGCTCGCCGCCGAGGAGGCGGTCACCAAGGCCGAAGCCGAGCTGCGCCAGCGGCGCACCGACGCCGCCGCGGCCGACGGCGCCCGCGACACCGCCCGCGAGGCGGCCGACGCGGCGCGCGCCGCGCTCCAGGAGGCCGAGACGGCGCTGGGCCGGATCCAGGCCGAGCAGAAGGCGCTGCACTCGCTGCTCGACCAGCCTGCCGACCAGCCCGGCACCGCCGTGGTCGACGAGACACGGGTGACACCCGGCTACGAGGCCGCGCTTGGCGCTGCGCTGGGCGACGACCTGGAAGCGTCGCTCGACGCCCAGGCGCCGGTCCACTGGCAGGAGACCGAGGCGGCCGGCGACGCCCCGCCCCTGCCCGCCGGGGTCAAGCCGCTGAGCTGGTTCGTCGAGGCGCCCGCGGCGCTGACCCGCCGGCTCGACCAGATCGGCGTGGTCGAGGACGACGCCGACGGGGCCACCCTCGCCGGCGCCCTGGTCCAGGGCCAAAGGCTGGTCAGCCGTTCGGGCGCGCTATGGCGCTGGGACGGCCTGACCATGAACGCCGGCGCGCCGACCGCTGCCGCGCGCCGGCTCGAGCAGCGCAACCGGTTGAGCGACCTGGAACGGGAGGCCACCGGCGCCGAGAAGCAGGTCGCGGCCCGCCGCACCGACCACGAGGCCGCCCAGGAAGCCGCCAAGAACGCCGCCGCCGCCGCGCGCAGCGCGGCCGAGGCGGTGCAGGCCGCGTTCGACACCGCGACCCGCGCCAAGGACACCCGCGCCGCCGCCGCCGAGCAGGCGCTGGTCCGCAACAGCCGCCGCGACGCGCTCAACGAACAGCGCGAGCGGCTGGCGGCCGAGGCCGCCGAGACCCAGGCCAAGCTGACCGAGGCGCGCGCCGCGCTGAAGGCCGCGGACGCGCCCGACGCCGACGAGGCGGCGCTGGAGCGGCTGCGCGCGGCCATCGCCGAGGAACGCGACGCGCTGACCGAGGCGGAATCCCGCTTCAACCGGCTTCAATCGGAGACCGAGACCCGCCGCCGCCGCCAGGAGGCGGTCGCCGCCGAGATCGCCCAATGGTCGAGCCGACGCGACAGCGGCCAGGCCCATATCGAGCAGTTGCAGGCGCGCCGCGCCGAGGCCGACGCCGCGCTGGCCGAGATCGCCGCCCAGCCCGACGCGATCGGCGAGAAGCGTGAAGCCCTGGCCGGGGTGATCGACGAGGCCACGGCCGCGCGCCAGGCTGCGGCCAACGCCCTGGCCGAGGCCGAGAACGCCTTGGCCGAGGTCGATTCGGCGTTGCGCCGAACCGATTCCCGCCTCGCCGACGCCCGCGAGCTGCGCGGCCGGCGCGAGGGCGCGGTCAGCCAGGCCGAGCAGACGCTGGAAGAGGTCGCCGCGCGTATCCGCGAGCGGCTGCGCTGCGCGCCCGAGGAGGCGCAGGGCATCGCCGGCCTCGGCGAGGACGACGCGCCGCCGCCCGCCGACCAGATCGAGAAGAAGCTGGAGCGGCTGTTGCGCGAGCGCGACGGCATGGGCCCGGTCAACCACCGCGCCGAGCAGGAAGCCGCCGAGCTGCAGGAGCAGATCGACACCTACGAATCCGAGCGCGCCGACCTGATCGGGGCGATCGAGCGCTTCCGCAAGGCGATCGCCGAATTGAACCGGGAGGGCCGCGAGCGGCTGCTGGCCTCGTTCACCTCGGTCAACGAGCATTTCAAGGAACTGTTCACCCGCCTGTTCGGCGGCGGCCGGGCGCACCTGACCCTGAGCGAAGGCGACGACCCGCTCCAGGCCGGCCTGGAGGTGATGGCGAGCCCACCGGGCAAGCGGCTGCAGAGCCTGTCGCTGCTATCGGGCGGCGAGCAGGCGCTGACCGCGGTCGCGCTGATGTTCGCGGTGTTCATGACCAATCCGGCGCCGATCTGCATCCTCGACGAGGTCGACGCGCCGCTCGACGACGCCAACGTCGACCGCTTCTGCACCCTGCTCGAGGACCTCGGCCATTCGACCGCGACCCGCTTCCTGGTCGTCACCCACCACCGCATGACCATGGCCCGGATGGACCGGCTGTACGGCGTGACCATGGCCGACCGCGGCGTGTCGCGGCTGGTTTCCGTCGACCTGCGCGAAGCCGAAGCACTGCGCGAATCGGCTTAAATGTCGCAGCGCGGAAACGTTTTTTATTTCAGATAGTTAGCTAAAATCAGCCAAAATCCGGCGCGCTTGACAGACCGGACCCCTCTCCGTATTTTGCCGCCGGCTTCGGCCGGATGGGGGATCCGGCCGTTTTGTTGTCATGCCTCACTGGTTCCGGTCGGTTCCGTCGGCCCTAGCGTCGGGGAGCACATGTCGAAAGAAGACCGGCCTCCCTCACTGGAAGATCTCGGGGCGCGCCTGAAACAGGCTCAGGCGCGGCGTGATCTTCGGGCTGGGCGTGGCAACAAGGCGGAACGGCGCGACCCCGGGGCGAGCCAGGGTATTGGGTTGGCGCTCAGGATCGGCACCGAACTGGTGGCCGGCCTGGCGGTGGGCGCCGGGATCGGGTGGCTGCTCGATGATTGGCTCGGCACGCGGCCGTGGCTGATGATCGTGTTCTTCCTGCTCGGGTCGGCGGCCGGAATGCTGAACGTGTACCGGACGATCAACGGCATGGGCCATGGCGTCGGGTACAAATCGAACCTGGACGGGAAATCGGGCGACGACGGCCCGCCGGACAGGAAGCGTGGTTGAGGGTCGAGGATAGACGGGGACGACGTGGCTGCTGAACACCACGGACCGCTCACACAGTTTACGATCAAGCCGCTCTTGCACATCGAGGTCGGCGGGCTCGACCTGTCGTTCACCAATTCGTCGCTGGCGATGGTGGTGGCGATCACCTTGATCAGCGCCTTCCTCGTGTTCGGGATGAGCCGCGGCCGGCTGGTGCCGGGCCGCTGGCAGTCGATGGCCGAATTGAGCTACGAGTTCGTCGGCACCCTGTTGCGCGAGACGGTCGGCGCGGAGGGCCGCAAGTATTTCCCGATCATCTTCACGCTGTTCATGTTCATCCTGTTCGGCAACCTGCTGGGGATGATTCCGAGCCACTTCGCCTTCACCAGCCACATCATCGTCACCTTCACCATGGCGCTGGTGGTATTCGTGTTCGTGACCCTGCTCGGCTTCGCCAAGCACGGCGTCCACTTCTTCAGCTTCTTCGTGCCACCGGGCACGCCGATAGCGATGTGGCCACTGCTGATCCCGATCGAGATCATCTCCTACCTGTCGCGGCCGATCAGCCTGTCGGTTCGTCTGTTCGCCAACATGCTGGCAGGTCATACGCTGCTCAAGGTGTTCGCGGGCTTCGTCGTCGCGCTGGGCGCGGCGGGCGTGGTGCCGCTGGCCTTCATCGTGGTGCTGACCGGCCTGGAGATCCTGATCGCCTTCCTGCAGGCCTATGTCTTCGCCATCCTGACATGCCTGTACATCAACGACGCGCTGCACCTGCACTGAGGGCACGAACCCTGGGGGCGGCGCTGGCCGGAAATTCCAAGAGGAAAGGAAAGTACGATGGGAGTTGAAGCTGCGAAATTGCTCGGCGCGGGCCTCGCGGTCATCGGCGTGATCGGCGCCGGTATCGGTATCGGCAACGTGTTCGCCGCGTTCATCAGCGCTGTCGGCCGCAACCCGGCGGCCCGCGGCGAGGTCTTCACCATGACCATGCTCGGCTTCGCGCTGGTCGAGGCGATCGCGCTCTACGCGCTGGTCGTGGCGCTGGTTATCCTGTTCGGATAACGGCAAAGCGTCCGGAAAGCCGACGGCGTCATGCCTCAGCTCCAACAGATCGGCACGTTCCCGTCCCAGGTCTTCTGGCTGGTCGTAACCTTCGTCGCCCTGTTCCTGATCTTGCGCTACGCCGCGATCCCCAAGATCACGCGGGTGCTGGAACAGCGGCGCGAGCGGATCGACGGAGACCTGGAGCGTGCGGCGTCGCTGCAGCAGGAAGCCGAGGCGACGCTGGCCGAATACGAGGCCGCGCTCGCCAACGGGCGGGCCAAGGCCCAGGAGGCGATCCGCCAGACCACCGACGCGATGGCGGCCAAGGCGGCCGCCGACCACGCGGCGCTGGGCGAGCGGCTGGCGAAGGAGGTCCGTGAAGCGGAAGCGCGCATCGAGGGCGCCCGCGACGCCGCCATCGCCGACATCCGCTCGGTTTCGGCCGAGGTTGCCCAGGCCGCGGTCGAGCGGCTGGCCGGCCTCAAGGTCGACAAGAAGAGCGCCGACGCGGCGGTGAAGGCCGCCGCCGACGCGCGGAGCTGAGGGCAGACCATGATCGCCGACGGCATCATCCTCCTGGCGGCCGACAAGCCGCACATGGTCGAGCTCGGCACGGTCAGCGGCTGGTTCAACGAGCTGTTCGACTTCACCGGCGCCGAGTTCTGGGTGCTGGTCGCCTTCGTCCTGTTCATCGCCCTGATCTTCTGGAAGGCGCGCGGGACGATCGCCAAGGGCCTCGATTCACGCGGTGAGCGCATCCGCACCGAGCTGGAAGAGGCCCAGCGGCTGCGCGAGGAGGCCCAGACGCTGCTCGCCGACTACCAGCGCAAGCAGCGCGACGCGGTGCAAGAGGCCGAGGCCATGCTGCGCGCCGCCGAGGACGAGGCCGGCCGCCTGCGCGAGCGCGCCGAGGCCGACCTGGCCGCCTCGATCAAGCGCCGCGAGCAGCAGGCGCTCGACCGCATCGCCCACGCCGAGGCCAACGCCCAGGCCCAGGTCCGCGACCTCGCCGTCGACATCGCCGTCGCCGCCACCCGCCAGATCCTCGCCGAGAAGCTCGACGAGGCCAAGGCGGCCGAGCTGGTCGACGCCGCGATCAAGGAAGTCCCCAACAAGCTGCACTGAGGCGGGCGGCGCTCCGGCCGCCGGAACCGTCATCCGCATCCTTCGAGGCCGCCTTCGGCGGCGCCTCAGGATGAGCACCTTGTGAACGCCCAAAGGATTTTCAGCCACCGCCTCTCGTGCTCATCCTGAGGTGCCCGCCTTTGGGCGGGCCTCGAAGGATGCGAAGACGTGCGCGTTCCCCTACTCCGCCGCCGCCTTGTAGGCTTCCATCGGCGGGCACGAGCAGACCACGTGGCGGTCGCCATAGACCTGGTCGATGCGCGAGACCGGCGACCAGTATTTGCCGGCGCGCAGGGCCGGCGCCGGATAAGCCGCGGCCTCCCGGCTGTAGGGATGGGACCAGGCGTCGGCGGTGACGTCCTCGGCCGTATGCGGGGCGTTGGCGAGGACGTTGTCCTGCGCGTCGGCCTCGCCGGTCTCGATCGCCCTGATCTCCTGACGGATCGCGATCATCGCGTCGCAGAACCGGTCGAGCTCCGCCTTCGGCTCGCTCTCGGTCGGCTCGATCATCAAGGTGCCGGCGACCGGGAAGGACATGGTCGGCGCGTGGAAGCCGTAGTCGATCAGCCTTTTGGCCACATCGTCCACAGACACGAACTTCTTCAAGTCGCGCAGGTCGATGATGCACTCGTGCGCGACCCGGCCATTCTTGCCGCGGTAGAGCACCGGGAAATGTTCGCCGAGCCGGGTGGCGACGTAGTTGGCCGACAGGATCGCGACCTGGGTCGCGCGAATCAGACCTTCCGCCCCCATCAGGTGGATGTAGGCCCAGGAGATCGGCAGGATTCCCGGGCTGCCCCAGGGCGCGGCCGAGACCGGCCCGATCGCCCGATCGCCGCCGCAGTCGGGCCGCAACGGGTGACCGGGCAGGAACGGCGCCAGGTGCGAGCGCACGCCGATCGGGCCGACGCCGGGACCGCCGCCGCCGTGGGGGATGCAGAAGGTCTTGTGCAGGTTGAGGTGGGCGACGTCGGCGCCGATCTTGCCCGGCTTGCCGACCCCGACCAGGGCGTTGAGGTTGGCGCCGTCCATGTAGACCTGCCCGCCGGCGCCATGGACGATGTCGCAGATCTCGACGATGGCCTCTTCGAACACGCCGTGGGTCGACGGATAGGTGACCATCAGCGCGGCGAGCGCGTCCTTGTGCTCCGCCGCCTTGGCCCGGAGGTCGGCGACATCGATGTTACCGTTGTCGTCGCAGTCGACCACCACGACCTTCAGGCCGGCCAGCACCGCGCTCGCCGGGTTGGTGCCATGGGCGGAGCTCGGGATCAGGCAGACGTCGCGCTGGCCCTGCCCCTGGCTCGCCTGATAGGCGCGGATCGTCAGCAGGCCCGAATACTCGCCCTGGGAGCCGGCGTTGGGCTGGAAGCTGAAGGCGTCGAAGCCGGTGATCGCGCACAGCATCGCCTCGAGCTCGTCGATCAGCTCGCCGTAGCCCTCGGTCTGCTCGCGCGGCGCGAACGGGTGGAGGTCGGCGAAGTTCGGCCACGACACCGGCTCCATCTCGGTCGCCGCGTTCAGCTTCATCGTGCACGAGCCGAGCGGGATCATCGCGGTGTCGAGCGCGATGTCCTTGCCCTGCAGGCGGCGCAGGTAGCGCATCATCTCGGTCTCGGACCGGTAGGAATGGAACGCCGGGTGGGTCAGGAAGTCCGAGCTTCGGGCGCGGTCGGCGGGCAGCCGGTCGGCGGCCCCGGCGTCGAGCGCGTCGAGGTCGAGGCCGTGGTCGCCGCCGGCGAAGGCGCGCCAGACCCGGTCGACGTCCGCGCGCACCGTGGTCTCGTCGACCGACAGGCCGAGCCGGTCGCCGTCGATCGGCCGCAGGTTGAGGCCGAGCGACGCGGCCTGGGCGACGATCGCCTCGGCCTTGCCCGGCGCGGACACCGTCAGCGTGTCGAAGAAAGCGGCGGTTTCGACCTTGAAGCCCAGCTTCTCCAGCCCGGCGGCGAGGATCGCCGCCATCCGGTGGACCCGGCGCGCGATCACCGTCAGCCCCTCGGGCCCGTGGTAGACGGCGTAGAGCCCCGCCATCACCGCGAGCAGGACCTGCGCCGTGCAGATGTTGCTGGTCGCCCGCTCGCGGCGGATATGCTGCTCACGGGTCTGCAGCGCCAGGCGCAGCGCCTGCCGTCCCTGGGCGTCGATCGAGACGCCGACCAGCCGGCCGGGCATCGACCGCTTGTGCGCGTCGGCGCAGGCGAGGAAGGCCGCGTGCGGGCCGCCGAAGGCCATCGGCACGCCGAAGCGCTGGGCGCTGCCGACGACGATGTCGGCGCCCCATTCGCCCGGCGGGGTAAGCAGGGTCAGCGCGAGCAGGTCGGCCGCCGCGACCAGCAGCGCACCCTTGGCGTGCAGGGCCTCGGCCAGCGTCCGGTGGTCGCCGACGCCGCCCCAGGTGTCGGGATACTGCACCAGCGCGCCGAACAGGTCGTCGCGACCCGCGGCTTCGCCGGCGGGGCCGATCACGAGATCAATGCCGAGCGAGCCGGCGCGCGTCCGCACCACCGCGATGGTCTGGGGATGACAGTCCTCGGACACGAAGAAGGTGCCGCCCTTGCTGGCCGCGACCCGGTGCGCCATCGCCATCGCCTCGGCCGCCGCGGTCGCCTCGTCGAGCAGCGAAGCGTTGGCCACGTCCATCCCGGTCAGATCCTCGACCATGGTCTGGAAGATCAGCAGCGCCTCGAGGCGCCCTTGCGAGATCTCCGGCTGGTAGGGCGTGTAGGCGGTGTACCAGCCCGGGTTCTCGAACACGTTGCGTCGGATCACCGGCGGCGTGACCGTGCCGTAGTAGCCCATGCCGATCATCGAGGTCGCCGGCCGGTTGCGCGCGGCGATGGCGGCGAGCCGCCGCGCCGTCTCGCGCTCGGTCTGCGGCGGGCCGAGGTCGAGCGGCGCGTCGAGCCGGATCGCGTCGGGCGCCGCCGAATCGACCAGCGCCTCCAGCGACGGCGCCCCGACCACGTCGAGCATCGCCGCCAGGTCGGCATCGCTGGGGCCGATGTGGCGGCCGATGAAGTCGCCGGTCTGCTCCAGCGCCGCGAGGGCGGGACGGTCCTTGGGGCTGACAACGGTCATGGGCGATCCTTCTCGGGGCAAATGCGGGTGGGGGCGATTTCGGGTCGGGGAGTCTGGCGCGGCCGGGCTCAGTCCAGCGTGGCGAGGTATTCCTGGTATTTGTCGGCGGTCATCAGCGCGGCGAGCTGGCCGGCGTCGGCGATCGTCATCCTGACGAACCAGCCCGCGCCCTCGGCGTCGCTGTTGACGGTCTCCGGCGCGTCGGCCAGCGCCGCGTTGGCCTCGGTCACGGTGCCGTCGATCGGGGCGTAGACCTCGCTGGCCGCCTTGACCGATTCGACCACGGCGAGCTCGCCGCCCTTGGACACCTCCTTGCCGACCTCGGGCAGCTCGACGAAAACGAGGTCGCCGAGCTGTTCCTGGGCATAGGTGCTGATGCCGACGGTGGCGGTGTCGCCGTCGACGGCGACCCATTCGTGGTCTTGGGTATAGCGTTTGTCGCTCATGTTCCTCGCTCGCTAGGACCTGACGTAGTTGGGCTGGACGAAGGGCAGGCGCGCGACGTGGCCGGCCAAGGCCTTGCCGCGGACCATCAGCTGCACAGGCGTATCGGGCTTGGTATGGCCGGCGGCGACATAGCCCATCGCCACCGGCGCGCCGACGGTGGGGCCGAAGCCGCCGCTGGTCACCGTGCCGATCGGCGCGCCGTTCGCGTCGGTGATCTCGACGCCCTCGCGCGCCGGGGCGCGGCCCTCGGGCCGAAGGCCGACCCGCTTGCGCGGGGCGCCGTTGTCGATCTGGTCGAGGATGACCGCGTCCCCGGGAAAGCCGCCTTCGGCGCGCCGCCGCTTGCCGACCGACCAGGTCAGCGCGGCCTCGACCGGCGTGGTGGTCTCGTCGATGTCGTGGCCCCACAGGCACAGGCCCGCTTCGAGCCGCAGCGAATCGCGCGCGCCCAGGCCGGCCGGCTCGACCTCCGGCTCCGCCAGCAGGCGCTCGGCGATCGCGATCGCCGCGGCGCCGGGCACCGAGATCTCGAAGCCGTCCTCGCCGGTGTATCCCGACCGGCTGATCCAGACGGTGACGCCGCCGAGCTCGAAGGCCGCCGCCTGCATGAACGCAAGCCCGTCGCAGCCCGGCGCATGGCGGGCCAGCGCGGCGACCGCCTGCGGCCCCTGGAGGGCGAGCAGCGCCCGTTCCGGCTGCGGCTCGAACCCGCAGCCGCCGCCGGCGACCGCGGCCTCGATATGGGCGTAGTCGACCGCCTTGCGCGCCCCGTTGACGACCAGTCCGACCCCGTCGGCCAGCCGGGTCACCATCAGGTCGTCGATGATGCCGCCGGCGTCGTTGGTGAGCTGGGTGTAGCGGATGTGGTCGCGGTCCAGCCCGGCGATGTCGCCGGGAACCAGCGCCTCGATCGCCGCCACCGCGCCGTCGCCGACCAGCACCGCCTGGCCCATGTGCGAGACGTCGAACAGCGACGCGGCCGCGCGGGTGTGGGTGTGCTCGGCGATGATCCCGGCCCGGTACTGGACCGGCAGCGAATAGCCGGCGAACGGCACCATGCGGCCGCCGAGCGCGACGTGCAGGTCGTGGAGCGGCGTGTGTTGGAGGGCTTCGGCGTCCGGCACGGCGGTTCCCTGGACAGACAGCGGGGCAAAGCGACGCCCGCGGACTCGCTCCGTCGGGCGCACCCCCTCTGTCGTGGAACCTGAGAGATTCACCGGCCGCCACAGCGGCGACGCCGGCTTACCCCTTCGGTGAGACCCAACGCGTCACGCGTTCGGGCCTGCTTTCCAGAGATGCCTCCACCAGCGGTCCATTAGCCTGAGAGTTTCCGGGGCGGTTGCTCCTTCGGCGCCGGGCCCGGATGAACGGGACCGGTCTCTCCCACTGGTATCGTCGGCCTAACCGGGTGCGAGCCTAGCGGCGCCCCGGGGAATGTCAAGCGGGCCGCCTCAGAGCCCGTTGTGGGTGCCGTCGCAGAACGGCTTGTCGCCGGTCTGCTTGCACTGGCACAGCCAGACCTCTTCGGTGGTCTCCTGCTTGAAGACCATCGGCTTGAGGTCCGTCGCCTTGTGCGCGCCGTCGCAGAAGGGCTGCAGCTTGCTCAGGCCGCACCGGCACCAGGCGTAGGTCTTGCCGGCTTCGAGCGTGACGTTGGCCGGCTCCTTTACGGCGACCACGGGATCGGTCATCGACCATTCCTCCAATCGGGCTACGGACAAACTAGTGGGCCGAACCGAGCTTATGGGATGGCGGCGCGGCCGACAACACCGGCGCTATTGATCGCCGGTCGGCGCACGGCTATCACCAGCGGCATGGCGGTTTACACCCACGTCCCCGACGATGCGCTGGAGGCGTTCCTGGCCGACTACGACATCGGCGCGCTCGTCTCCTACAAGGGCATCGCCGAAGGCGTGGAGAACAGCAACTTCTATCTCGAGACCGAGCAGGCCGCGTTCATCCTGACGCTCTACGAGAAACGCGTCGATCCCGGCGACCTGCCCTTCTTCCTCGCGCTGATGGACCATCTCGCCGCGCGCGGCATCCTGTGCCCGACGCCGATCCACGGCCGCGACGGCGAGGCGCTGCGCAGCCTGTGCGGCCGGCCGGCGGCGATCATCACCTTCCTGCGCGGGGTGTCGCCGCGGCGCATCGGCATCCGCCACTGCGCGCCGCTGGGCGATGCGCTCGCCCGCATGCACGTGGCCGGCGACGACTTCGCCATGCGCCGGCCCAACACGCTGTGCGTCGGCGGCTGGCGGCCGCTGTTCGAGAAGTGCGCCCCGCGCGCCCACGAGGTCCAGCACGGCCTGGCCGGCGAGATCGAAGCCGAGCTCGAGGTGCTGGAGGCGGGCTGGCCGTCCGGCCTGCCCGAGGGCGTCATCCACGGCGATCTGTTCCCGGACAACGTCTTCTTCCTCGGCGACGAGGTCTCCGGGCTGATCGACTTCTACTTCGCCTGCAACGACTTCTACGCCTACGACCTGGCGATCTGCATCAACGCCTGGTGCTTCGAGCCGGACGGCAGCTTCAACGTCACCAAGGCGCGCCACATGCTGTCGGGCTATCGCAAGGTCCGGCCCTTCTCCGACGCGGAGCTCACCGCATTGCCGCTGCTGTTGCGCGGCGGCGCGCTGCGCTTCCTGCTGACGCGACTGCACGACTGGCTGTTCCACCCCGAAGGGGCGATGGTGACGCCGCACAACCCGCTGGAATACTACCGCAAGCTCCGCTTTCACCAGAGCGTGCGGCGGCCCGGCGAACTGGGACTGGACCGAGGGGGAGCATGAAGGGCCTGATCGACATCTATACCGACGGCGCGTGCAGCGGCAATCCGGGCCCGGGCGGCTGGGGCGCGCTGATCGTCGAGAGCGGCGACGAGACCGAGCTGTGCGGCGGCGAGACCGCGACCACCAACAACCGCATGGAGATGATGGCGGCGATCCAGGCGCTGGAGTCGCTGCCCCAGGGCGTCACCGCCCGGCTGCATACCGACAGCACCTACCTCAAGAACGGCATCACCACCTGGATCCACAACTGGAAGGCGCGCGGCTGGAAGACCGCGGACAAGAAGCCGGTCAAGAACGTCGACCTGTGGCAGCGGCTGGAGACCGCGATCGAACGCCACAATGTCGAGTGGATCTGGGTCAAGGGCCACGCCGGCCACGACGGCAACGAACGCGCCGACGAGTTGGCGCGCCGGGGCATGAAGCCCTTCCGGTAGGCGCGACGAAAAAGGCGCGACCGGAGCCGCGCCTTTCCCGAACTCGGTGAGACGCGCCCTAGAGCGCCGCGAGCACCGCCTCGGCGCTCGACACCTCGAAGGCGCCGGGCTGCTCGACGTTGAGCGCGGTCACCACGCCGTCCTCGGCGACCAGGGCGTAGCGCTGGCTGCGCGTGCCCAGGCCGAAGCCCGAGCCGTCCATCTCCAGGCCCATCGCCTTGGCGAACTCGCCGTTGCCGTCGGCGAGCATGGTCACCTTGCCGTCGGCGCTCTGGTCCTTGCCCCAGGCGTTCATCACGAAGGCGTCGTTGACCGAGATGCAGGCGACCTCGTCGACGCCCTTGGCCTTGAGCTCGGCCGCCTTGGCGACGAAGCCGGGCAGGTGCTTGGCCGAGCAGGTCGGCGTGAAGGCGCCGGGCACGGCGAACATCACGACCTTCTTGCCCTTGAAATATTCGCTCGTATCGACCTCGGCCATACCTTCGGCCGTCATGGTCTTGAGCTTCACAGCCGGAATCTTGTCTCCCACGCTGATCGACATCCTTGCCCCCTTTGCGGTGCGGTTTTGTTGGAATCCGGTGCCGCCGAACGGCGACGAAAAAAAGATAGTCAGGCCGGCGGCGAAATCCAGCTTTCCGACATCCCGCCGCAGCGATCAGCGGGGCGCGCGCTCCGCGGGGGGCGCAACCCGGGTCCGGTGCTCGACCGCGACGCCGTCGCCGAGCAGGGTGACGGTGACCGGCGTACCGGCGAGCGCGCGGTCGGCCGGGCGGACCCGCACCGGATGCACCAGCGTCACCGACCGCGCGGTCTCGACCCGCGTCGCCGCCGTCGCCGAAACGCGGATGCCGGATGGAGCCTCGACGATCGCCCGCAACCCATGCGGCAGGTCGCGGCGCCCGGTGGCGGTCACCCGCAGCGCCGGCTTGCCGGCGTGCCGCACCGCCCGCACCGTCAGGCCCGACAGGGGCGAGCGGGCCAGCGGCACCGGCACCCGCCGGGCGAAGCGCGCGACGATCGCGGCCGCGGGGCTCGCCGCCGCGGCGCCGGCCGGCAGGGTCAGGGAGAGCGTCGCCTCGCCCAGGATGCAGATCTCCTTGCACAGCTGGTAGCGCAGCAGGCCGGCGAGCACGACCCGCGCGCCCGGCCGCTTCGGGGTGACGACCAGCGGCAGGACCACGTGGCGGCGGTAACCCCAGCTGGTGATGCCGTATTCGCTGAATCGCACCGGCCGGGGCCAGCGCACCGCGACCGCGGCGACGTTGCGCAGGCCGTCCCAGTCCACGTGGGGCGGCAGGCCGGCCTCGCCGGGGGTGCGCCAGAAGATCTTCCAGGCCGGGTCGAGCCGGAATTCGAGGCCGAAGCGCAACCGCGCCGCCCGGCCGGCGCCGGTGGTCGCGGCGACCAGGCGCACCGCGCCGTGGGCGCCCTTGTGCCACGGCGTCGCCCACGCGTTCCGCGCCGCCGGCCGCGGCCGCCGGGGCGGCGGCGCACGCGGCCAGGACGGCCGCCGCCACAAATCGGACAAGCTTGGCTGTCATGGCCGGCACTATAGGCGCAAACGCGGTCGCGCTGGCCTCGCACGCCTTCACAATCGCTTGCGTGCCGTGGCGGGACGCGCTTATGTGGCCCGGTTCGCGACGCGCGAAGGAACCGATGACCGAAGCTTCCCAACCGTCCGACAAATTCCTGGCGGGGTCCTTGCTGGTCGCCATGCCGGGCATGCCCGACCCGCGCTTCGCCCACTCCGTGATCTATATGTGCGCGCATTCCGACGACGGCGCGATGGGGCTGATCGTCAACCGGATCGTCGATTTGCTCGACTTCTCGGAGCTGCTCACCCAGGTCGGGGTCGAGGAGGCGCACATCGCGCGCAACCTGCCGGTCCACTACGGCGGACCGGTCGAGACCGGCCGCGGCTTCGTCCTCCACTCCCGCGAATACCGCCACGAGGGCACCATCTCGGTCGACGACCACATCGGCCTGACCGCGTCGGTCGACGTGCTGCGCGAGGTCGCCCGCGGCGACGGTCCCGACAAGTGCCTGCTGGCGCTCGGCTACGCCGGCTGGGGCTCGGGCCAGCTCGAGGTCGAGATGCAGCAGAACGGGTGGCTGCACGTGCCCGCCGACGACGACCTCGTCTTCGGCGAGGCGATCGACGACAAGTGGCGCCAGGCGATCCTCAAGATCGGCATCGACCCCAACATGCTGTCGTCGACCTCGGGCCGGGCCTGAGCGGCCGTGACCCGCCTGTTCCGCCAGCTCTCGATCGCCTTCGCCGCCGGCGCCGTCGGCGTGATCGGGCTGGGCATCTTCCTGGTGATCCTGCGCGAAACCGGCGCGCTGACCAGGCTCGGCATCCACGTGCCGCCGGCCCCGATGCCCCAGTTCTTCTACAGCCGGATCGTCTGGGGCGGCCTGTGGGCGCTGCTGTTCGTGCTGCCGGTGATGACCCGCCAATGGCTGCTGCGCGGCGTGCTGGTCGGCGTGCTCGCCTCGCTCGCGGCGATCTTCTACTTCAATCCCGCCTGGAAGAGCGCGGCCTTCAGCTTCGTCGTGCTGATCTTCGTCGCCAACGCGGTCTGGGGCATCGTCGCCGCGGGCTGGTACCGCGCGGTGGGGCGCTAGGGTCCCCCTGTCAGGTTCCGTCAGGTCCGGACGGCGGGCGGGCTTCCAACGGTAAGGAAAAGTCAGGATCCCCCAGCCCGACGGGGCCGGGATGTCAGGTTCTGTCAGGTCGGCCCGCGCCACGTCGGCGCCGCCGGCCATCCCCTCTCCCTCGGGAGAGGGTTGCGCAGGGTTGGCGAGGCCGCAGCCGAGCCTTACCCGAAGCTGGGTGAGGGGCCCGGCGGCGAAGGACGGATCGGCGGCGTGGCGGCTTGCGTGACGTCGGTCGAGTGACGTGCCCGGCCGCCAAGGGCGCCCCCTCACCCTCCCGCCGCTGACGCGGCGGGCCCCTCCCTCTCCCGAGGGAGAGGGGGTGGTGGGTCCCCGTCGCATGTCAGGTTTTGTCAGGTTCGGCATGTGCCGGGCGAAATCGTCACGCTCTACTGCAAGGAAATATTTCCCATATAGAGTAGGGCGCCCGGCATTCAAGGCGTCTGAAGGGCGACGCGATTGGATCCGGCGACCCGCGCGACCTCCCCTCTCCCCTTGGGAGAGACGGAGAGTCGGTTCGCCCTCAGCCCGTCGCGCCGAGCCGCGCGGCCATCTTGTCGTGGCTCTCCAGCTTGCCGATCGGGCCGATCGCCGCGGTGGTCAGCGCACCGTCGAGCATCCGCCGCGATACCGCCCGCAGCGCCGCGTCGTCGACCGCCTCGATCTTCTCGGTCAGCTCCGTCACTTCCAGCGGCCGGCCGTAGATCAGCATCTGCTGGGCGAGCTGGTCGCAGCGCGAGCCGGGGCTCTCCAGCGACATCAGCAGCGCCGACTTCATCTGGGTCTTGCCGCGCGCCAGCTCCTCGGTCGAGACGCCGTCGGCCATCCGCGCCAGCTCGTCGAACACGACCGGCACCAGCTCGACCACACGGTCGGCGCCGGTGCCGGCGTAGATGCCGTAGACCCCGGCGTCCTCGTAGGCCGCGTTGTAGCTGTGGATCGAGTAGACCAGCCCGCGCTTCTCGCGCACCTCCTGGAACAGGCGCGAGGACATGCCGCCGCCGAGGATGGTGGCGTGGACCATGGCGGCGAAATAGTCCGGGTCCTTGAGCCCGATCCCGGGCAGGCCGATCAGCAGGTGGAGCTGGTCGAGCCGGCGCTTCTCGCGGTAGTCGCCGCCGTGGTAGCGCGCGGGCTCCGGCTGGGTCGCGGCGGCCTGGCCGAGATCGCCGAAGGCGGCCTCGACCTGGGCGACGATGCGCTCGTGATCGAGCTTGCCGGCCGCGGCGAAGACCATGCGCGGGCCGTGGTAGTTGCCCTGCATGAAGGCGACCAGCGACCGGCGCGGCAGCCCGGCGACGATCGACGGGTCGCCCAGCACCGGCCGGCCGAGCGGCTGGTCGGGGAAGGCGGCGGCCTGGAAATGGTCGAAGATGATGTCGTCGGGCGTGTCCTGCGCCTGGCCGATCTCCTGCAGGATCACCTCGCGCTCGCGCGCCAGCTCGTCCTCGTCGAACACCGAATGCTGGAGGATGTCGGACAACAGGTCGACGCCGAGCGCCGTGTCCTCGGACAGGAGCTTGACGTAGTAGGCGGTGGTCTCGCGCGAGGTCCAGGCGTTGATGTGGCCGCCGACGTCCTCGATCTCGGTCGCGATCTGCAGCGCCGAGCGGCGGCGCGTGCCCTTGAACGCCATGTGCTCGAGCAGGTGCGAGACGCCGTTGACCTCGACCTGCTCGTGGCGCGCGCCGACGCCGACCCACACGCCCATCGACACGGTCTCGACCCGGTCCATCGCCTCGGTGACGACGCGCAGCCCGTTGGCCAGGGTGGTGATGCGCACGGTCATGCCGCGATCCCCGCGGCGGCGTGCGCGCGCATGTAGTCGCGCAGCGCGCCGGCGTCGTTGGGCAGCTCGGCGCATTTCTCGGGCTTGCCCGCGAGCGCGGCCAGCGCCGGCGGCTGGGGCGGGACCACGCCGGTCGCCTTCTCGACCGCGTCCGGGAACTTGGCCGGGTGCGCGGTCGCCAAAGCGACCAGCGGCGTGTTCGGGTCGCGCCGGCGGGCCCGGCCGGCGGCGATGCCGATCGCGGTGTGCGGGTCGATCAGCATGCCGGTCGCCTCGTGGATCTCGCGGATCACCGCCAGGGTCTCGTCGTCGCTGAAGCGCGCGCCGGCGAACAGCTCCAGCGCGGCCTGCCAGCGCGCGGGCTCCATCACCATCAGGCCGGTCGCCCGGAAGTCCTGCATGATCCCCGCCACCGCCGCGCCGTCGCGGTCGTAGAGGTCGAACAGCAGCCGCTCGAAATTGCTCGATACCTGGATGTCCATGCTGGGCGACAGGCTCGGTTCGACCGACCGGATCTCCATCCGGGCGCTGTCGAGGAAGCGGGTCAGGATGTCGTTGCGGTTCGAGCCGACGATGAGCTGCGCCACCGCCAGCCCCGCCTGCCTGGCGACGTAGCCGGCATAGACGTTGCCGAAATTGCCGGTCGGCACCGCGAAGGCCACGGGATTGTCGGGCGCGCCCAGCTTCAGGCCGGCCCAGAAATAGTAGACCGTCTGCGCCAGCACCCGCGCCCAGTTGATCGAGTTGACCGCCGACAGGCTCAGGCTCTCGCGCAGGTCCGCGTCCGCGAACATCGCCTTCACCAGGTCCTGGCAGTCGTCGAAGGTGCCGTCGACGGCGATGTTGAACACGTTGGGCGCGTCGACCGTGGTCATCTGGCGGCGCTGGACGTCGGACACCCGGCCCTTGGGGTGGAGCATGAAGATGTCGAGCATGGCCCGGTCGCGGCAGGCGGCGATCGCCGCCGAGCCGGTGTCGCCCGAGGTCGCGCCGACGATGGTGACCCGCCGGCCGCGCTTGGCGAGCACGTGGTCGAACAGGCGGCCGACCAGCTGGAGGGCGTAGTCCTTGAACGCCAGGGTCGGGCCGTGGAACAGCTCCATCAGGTGGATGCCGTCGCCGAGCGGCACCAGGGGCGCGACGTCCGGGTGGTCGAAGCGCGCGCAGGTCTCCGCGATCATGGCGGCGAACTCGTCCGGGTCGAGCGCGCCGGCGACGAAGGGCGTCATCACCTGCGCCGCCAGCGACGGGTAGTCGAGGCCGCGCCAGCCCCGCTGGCGGTCCGTATCGAAGGCCGGCCAGCCCTCGGGCACGTAGAGGCCGCCGTCGCTCGCCAGCCCGGCGAGCAGGACCCCTTCGAAATCGAGCGCGGGCGCGGCGCCGCGGGTGCTGATGTAGCGCATGGTGCGGATGATATAGGGGATCGCGGGGGCCGAAGGAACAGGCGCGGGGTCTGCCCCGAACCGGTCAGTCCCGCTTGCGGCGGTGGTCGGCGAAGGGCTTCAGGGTCAGCTTGATGCGGTGGTCCTCGCGCGCCTTGCCGCCCTCCGGCCACTCGCCGCGGTAGTAGCTCTTCTGCCACTTGTCGGCGGCGGCGACGCTCGCCGGGTCGCGCAGCTCGCGGATGAACTTGGCGCGAGAGCCGATCCAGGTGTGGTAGCGCTCCTGGGTCTCGGGCTCCTCGGCCATGTCGCGGATCTCGGGCTCGACCGATTCGAGCGCCTCGCGCGGGGTCGGGAAGAAGAAGCAGAAGGCCTCGCCCGCCTCGAAGCGGACCGGCACGTCGGGCCGGGTGAAGGCCCAGTTCATGGTGAAGGTGTAGGGCGCCCAGTCGGTCTCGACCACGCCGGTGAGCGGCGCGATGGCGTCGCGCGGCGCGTTGGTCGGCCCGGTGACGTAGATGTTCCAGCCCGGCTCGGTGCGGAACAGGTAGCCGGCGTGGAAGGTCAGGATGCCGCTGCCGAAATGGCTGGTGCCGCCCCAGCGGCCGTCGCCGTCGGTCTTGACCTCGATCGACGCCGGATCGGTGCCGCCGCGCCAGACCGCCTCGAAGCCGGTCGGACAGACCAATTCCCAGCCATGGCTGTTGGCGATGTTGAGCGGCAGGCAGCGGTAGCCGAACGCCGCCGGCAGCCGGTCGAGCCACGGCCGGGTCGCCGCGGCCGTGCGGATCTGCGGCGGGTCCTGGGCGGTGGGGTAGGCGATCAGTTTCATGGCGCGAGTATGTCGGAAACGCCGGGCGGCGTTAACAGCGATCGGGTGCTGCAAATTGTCCGTGCGACCGCTCGGCCGTCGCCTTCGAAATGCCGATCGGCTATCTTTCCTGCATGCGCATCCTGTCGACGCCCCTGTCACGGGAAATTGCGGTGCTGCTGGCCCTCAAGGCCGTTGCGCTGCTGATCTTGTGGGTCCTGTTCTTCGGCCCCCAGCACCGACCGGATATCGCCCCCGCCGACATCGAAGGCCACCTCGTGGGCGACGCCGCCCCCGGGGCGCGACCGCTGCTACGGAACCACTATGATTGATCTCTCGGTCGTCGACCTGTCCCGGCTCCAGTTCGCCCTGACGGCGATGTACCACTTCCTGTTCGTGCCCCTGACCCTCGGCCTGTCGCTGCTGATGGCGATCATGGAGAGCGTCTACGTCATGACCGGGCGCCAGATCTGGCGCGACATGACCCGCTTCTGGGGCAAGCTGTTCGGCATCAACTTCGCCATGGGGGTCGCCACCGGCATCACCATGGAGTTCCAGTTCGGCACCAACTGGGCCTACTACTCCCACTATGTCGGCGACGTGTTCGGGGTGCCGCTGGCGGTCGAGGGCCTGATGGCCTTCTTCCTCGAATCGACCTTCGTCGGCCTGTTCTTCTTCGGCTGGAACAAGCTGTCCAAGGTCGGCCACCTGACCTGCACCTGGCTGGTCGCGATCGGCGCCAACCTGTCGGCGCTGTGGATCCTGATCGCCAACGGCTGGATGCAGTACCCGGTCGGCGCCCGCTTCAACTTCGAGACCATGCGCATGGAGCTGACCTCGCTCTACGAGGTCATCTTCAACCCGGTCGCCCAGGCGAAATTCGTCCACACGGTCAGCGCCGGCTACGTCACCGGCGCGATGTTCGTGCTCGCGATCAGTTGCTGGTACCTGATCAAGGGACGGCACGCCGCCTTCGCCAAGCGCTCGATCACCGTGGCCGCGAGCTTCGGCCTGGCCGCGGCGCTGTCGGTGGTCGTGCTCGGCGACGAGAGCGGCTACACGCTGTCGCACAACCAGAAGATGAAGCTGGCCGCGATCGAGGCGATGTGGGAGACCGAGCCCGCGCCCGCCTCCTTCACCGTGTTCGGCTGGCCCGACCAGGAGAAGCACGTCACCCATTTCGCGATCCGCATCCCCTGGGTGATGGGCCTGATCGGCACCCGCAGCCTCGACACCAAGATCCTCGGCATCAACGACCTGGTCGCCGAATCCGAGCGCCGCATCCGCGACGGCATGATCGCCTACGGCGCGCTCCAGAAGCTGCGCGCGGACCGCAACGACGCGGCGGCGAAGGCGCTGTTCGAGCAGCACGGCAAGAACCTCGGCTACGCCCTGCTGCTGCGCCGCTACGTCGCCGATCCGACCAAGGCGACCGACGCCCAGATCAAGCGGGCGGCGAACGACACCGTGCCCAGCGTGCCGACCCTGTTCTGGTCGTTCCGGGTCATGGTCGGGCTCGGCTTCTTCTTCATCCTGCTGTTCGGCTGGGCCTTCTGGGAAGCGACCCGGCAGCGGTACGGCGGCAAATGGTTCAGACGGATCGCGCTGTTCAGCCTGCCGCTGCCCTGGATCGCGGCCGAGCTGGGCTGGGTCGTCGCCGAGCACGGCCGCCAGCCGTGGGCGATCGACGGCGTGCTGCCCACCTTCATGGGCGCGTCGAGCGTGCCGGTGGCGACGGTGGTGCTGAGCCTCGGCGCCTTCATCCTGTTCTACTCGGCGCTGCTGGTCGCCGACGTCTTCCTGATGGTCAAGTACGTGCGCAAGGGGCCGGTCGACTCGCTCGGCCTGGCGGCGGAGAGGCCGCCGCCGGGCGGCCCGGCGCCCGCCTCCACGCAGGCGACCGCGGAGCCGCCGCGATGACGATCACCAACCTGATCGACTACGAGACGCTGCGGGTGATCTGGTGGCTGCTGCTCGGCGTGCTGCTGATCGGCTTCGCGGTGATGGACGGCTTCGACATGGGGGTCGCCACCCTGCTGCCCTACGCTGCGCGCACCGACGTCGAGCGGCGGGTGACGATCAACTCGATCGGCCCGACCTGGGAAGGCAACCAGGTCTGGTTCATCCTCGGCGGCGGCGCGATCTTCGCCGCCTGGCCGATGATCTACGCCACCGCCTTCTCCGGCTTCTACCTGGCGATGCTGATCATCCTGTTGGCCCTGATCCTGCGCCCGGTCGGCTTCGACTACCGCAACAAGATCGAGAACCGGCGCTGGCGCGGCTGGTGGGACACCGCCCTGTTCATCGGCGGCGTCGTGCCCGCGCTGATCTTCGGGGTCGCCATCGGCAACCTGCTGCAGGGCGTGCCGTTCCGGATCGACGACGTGATGCGGCCGTTCTACGCCGGCGGGCTGCTCGGCCTGCTCAACCCGTTCGCGCTGCTGTGCGGGCTGGTCAGCGTCGCGATGCTGGCGACCCACGGCGCGCAGTTTCTCCAGCTCAAGACCGACGGCGCGGTCGCCGAGCGGGCGCGCACCGCGGGCACCGTGGCGGGACTGGCGGCGATCGTGCTGTTCGCGGTCGCCGGGATCTTCGTGTTCGGCATGGAGGGCTACCGGCTGGGCGCGCCGATGGCGCACGACGGCCCGTCCAACCCGCTGGCCAAGACGGTGGTGCGCGAGGCCGGCGCCTGGCTGCGCAACTTCGGCGCCAACCCCTGGATGTGGATCGCGCCGGGGCTCGGCTTCCTGGGCATGGCCGGGGCCGTGCTCGCCGGGCGGGCGCGCCGGCCGGGCGTCGGCTTCGTGTCGTCCGGGCTCGGCGTCGTCGGCATCGTGTCGACGCCGGGGCTGGCGATGTTCCCGTTCCTGATGCCGTCGAGCCTGAACCCGAAGAGCAGCCTGACGGTATGGGATTCGTCGAGCAGCCACCTGACCCTGTTCGTGATGCTGGTGGCGACGGCGATCTTCATGCCGCTCATCATCGCCTACACGAGCTGGGTCTACCGGGTGGTCCGGGGCCCGGTCACCGAACGCTATGTCGAGGAGAACGACCACACGCTCTACTAGCGCGGTGGCGGACGAAGGAGGCTGACGCGATGTGGTATTTCGCCTGGGTTCTGGGGCTCGGCCTCGCCTGCACCTTCGCGATCCTCAACGCGCTGTGGCACGAGATCCACCTGGAGGACGAGCCGCTGGAATAGCGGCCCGGCCGGGCCCGGCGGGGATCAGCCCGCGTCGTCGCCCAGATAGCGCCGTTCGAGGTGCGCCTTGAACACGGCCGGGTCGAGCGGGCGGCCGGTCGCCGAGACGATCAGGTCCCGCGTCGACAAGAGACTTCCCTTGCCGTGGACGTTCGCCGCCAGCCAGGCGAGCAGCGGCTGGAAGTCGCCGCGGCCGATCGACGGGACGATCCGCGGGTCGGCCTCGGTGGCGGCGGCGAAGATCTGGGCCGCGGCCATTGCGCCCAGCGTGTAGGTCGGGAAATAGCCCCAGGCGCCGTCGTACCAGTGGATGTCCTGCAGGCAGCCGAGCCGGTCGTCGGGCGGGCGCACCCCCAGCAAGTCCTCCATGCCCTCGTTCCACGCGCCCGGCAGGTCGGCGAGCGCGAGGTCGCCGTCGATGATCGCGCGCTCGAGCCGGTAGCGCAGGATGACGTGGGCGGGATAGGTCGCCTCGTCGGCGTCGACCCGGATGAAGCTGCGCTTCACCGCGGTCGACAGCCGGAACAGGTTGTCGGCCTGCCAGGCCGGTCCGTCCTTGCCGAATTCCTGGCGCAGGATCGGGGCGGTGAAGGTGAGGAAGGCGCGCGACCGGCAGGCCTGCATCTCCAGCAGCAGTGACTGGCTCTCGTGCACGACCATGCCGCGGGCAGTGCCGACCGGTTGGTGCCGCCACGCGGCGGGGAGCTGCGATTCGTAGAGCGCATGGCCGGTCTCGTGGATCACCCCCATCAGCGCGCTCAGATACTCGTCGGTGGCGAAGCGGGTGGTGATGCGCAGGTCGTCGGGCGTGCCGCCGCTGAACGGGTGCAGGCTCTCGTCGAGCCGGCCCTTGGTGAAGTCGAAGCCGATCGTCTCCATGATGCGCAGGCCCAGCGCCCGCTGCTTGGCGACCGGGAACGGGCCGTCGAGGGGGATCGGCGGCGTCTTGGCCTGGTGCTCGATCACGGCGTCGACGAAGCCCGGCAGGAAGGCGGCGAGGTCCGCGAACACCGGGTCGATCTCGGCGGCGCGCCCGTCGGGCTCGAACTGGTCGAGCAGCGCGTCGTAGACCCCGGTGCCCAGCCGCTCGGCCTTGGCCTGGCCGGCCTCGACGGTGAGCCGCAGGACTTCCTCGAGGAACGGCAGCACCGCGGCGAAGTCGGCCTTGGGCCGGGCCTGGCGCCAGGCCATCTCGCAGGCCGAGTTGGCGCGGGTCCGCGCCGCGACCAGGTCGGCGTCGAGCGCCGTGGCGTGGATCCAGCGCCGCCGCATCTCGCGCAGGTTGGCCTTGGACCAGTCGTCGAGCGCGCCGTCGCCGTCCGCGGCGTCGAGCAGCTCGGCGGTGTCGGGCGCCGACAGCATGTCGTGGGCGGTGACCTCCAGCGCGGCGATCTGCTCGGCGCGCGAGGCGGCGCTGGCCTCGGGCATCATCACCGAGGCGTCCCAGTGCAGGAAGCCGGCCGCCTCGTCGAGCAGGGCGACGCGGCGGAAGCGCGCCTCGAGCGCTGCGTAGGCGGAGGTCACGCCTGCTCCTGGGTCTTCTCGCGGCGCCGGTGGTAGAGCACGTAGATGACGATGCCGATGAAACACAGCGCGAACCAGGTGATCGCGTATTCCAGGTGGGCGTTGCGCAGGGTCAGCCGGGTCTGGCCGCCGACCGGGTAGCCGCCCGGATTGGGCTTGGTGCCGGCGTCGATGAAGAAGGGCTTGAACGGACCGAGGCCGACCGCCTTGGCCATCTGGGCGATGTTGATCCTGAACCAGCGGTTCTTGGCCGGGTTGTTGTCGGGCACGAAATAGCCTGGGGTCGGCGGGGCGCGCAGCAGGCCCTCGACCGTGACCTCGCCCTTGACCTGGCCCTGGCGGCGGGCGTCGGGCAGTTCGCGCTGGGTCGGCACCCAGCCCCGCTCGATGAAGACGTAGCTGCCGTCCGCGAGCTTCATCGGCGTGAACACCTGGAAGCCGATCGCGCCTTCCTTCATCGAGCGCGCCGGGCGCAGCAGTTCCTTGTCGTGGACGAAGGTGCCGGTGACCTTGACCCGGCGGAAGGCGTCGCGTGCCGGGTCGAACCGCTTGGGCAGCCCGTCGAGGGGCGCCATCGACGACCGGTGCTGGCGCTGCGCGATCAGGCCCTCTTTCCAGGTGAGCCGGTGGAGCTGCCACACGCCGAGCCCGAAGGTGACCGCCAAGGCGGGCACCATGATGAGGGTCGGCCACAGGGCCGGCCGGAAGCCGAAGATCCGAAACGCCATGAGACCCGGTCTAGTTGTCGCGCGAGCCTTCGTAGTCCTCGCGCCGGTGCTTGTAGTGCAGGGCGATCATCGTGGCCTTGAGCGGCCGCAGCATCAAGAGGGCCCCGCCGAGGATGGTCGGCGTCCACAGCACGATGTGGACCCACATCGGCGGCTCGAACGTCAGCTCCACCCACAGCGCGAGGCCGACCACGATGAAGCCGAGAATCAGGATGACGAACACCGCCGGCCCGTCGCCGCTGTCGTGGCGGGCGAGCTCGAGCCCGCACACGTCACACGTGTCGCGAACCGTGAGATAGCCCTTGAACAGCTTGCCCCTGCCGCAGCGCGGGCACCGTGCCCGCAGGCCGACCGTCAGCGGCGAGACCGGAGGATAGTCGGCGCCGCTCACCGGCCCCCGCGATGCGGCCGTGCCGTCAATGGACGGCGATCGGCGCGCCGGCGCTGCCCCACAGGTAGATCACGAAGAACAGGAAGATCCACACGACGTCGACGAAATGCCAGTACCAGGCCGCCGCCTCGAAGCCGAAATGCTGGTCGGGCTTGAAGTGCCCGGCGAGCCCGCGGAAGAAGCAGACGATCAGGAAGGTGGTGCCGACGATCACGTGGAAGCCGTGGAAGCCGGTGGCCATGAAGAAGACCGAGGGATAGATGCCGCCCTTGGTGACATGGCCATCGGTGAGCAAGGTGGCGAAGCTGAACGGCGCCTCGCTGTACTCCACCGCCTGCAGACAGGTGAAGCTGATGCCCAGGATGATGGTCAGGGCCAGTCCCTGGAGCATGCCCTTGCGGTTGCCCTCGCGCAGCGCATGGTGCGCCCAGGTGACGGTGACGCCCGAGGTCAGCAGGATCAAGGTGTTGAGGAAGGGCAGGTCCCAGGCGTCGAACACCTCGATGCCCTTGGGCGGCCACTGGTGACCGATGGCGGCCGCGCGGCCGACCTGCAACGGCTCGATGCCGAACAGGCTGGCGTCGAAGAAGGCCCAGAAGAAGGCGGCGAAGAACATCACCTCCGAGGCGATGAACAGGGCCATGCCGTAGCGCAGGCCGAGCTGGACCACCTTGGTGTGGTGCCCCTGGAACTCGGCCTCGCGGACCACGTCGCGCCACCACAGGAACATGGTGAGGATGACGCCGGCGCCGCCGATCATCGCGACCCACAGGCCCCAGGAATAGTCGTGCAGCGCCGCCGCGGTGCCGCCGAAGGCGAAGAAGGCGGAGATCGACCCGGTGAACGGCCACGGGCTCGGATCGACGAGATGGTACGGATGCTTCTGTTCGGCTGCACTCATGGTTCTTCCCCTTGGCAACGCCCCGTGACGGCGCCGGTCAATCGATTACCGGTGAGGCCGGGCCGCGAACGGTCCGGCCGGCGTCGGCACTCTTGGCCGACTTGAAGAAGGTGTAGGACAGGGTGATGACGTCGACGTCGTCCAGGTTGCGGTCCTTCAGGATCGCCGGATCGACGAAGAAGGACACCGGCATCTGCGCCACCTGCCCCGACGCCAGCCGCTGCTCGTTGAAGCAGAAGCAGGCGATCTTGTTGAAATAGGGTCCCGCCTTGGCCGGCGTCACGTTGAAGCTGGCGACGCCGGTGAGCGCCCGCCCGCCGACATTCTTGGCGACGTAGTGGGCCAGCGACCGTTCGCCGACGCGAACCTTGATCTCGCGCGCCAGCGGGTAGAACCGCCACGCCAGGCGCGGATTGACGTTGCCTTCGAACCGGATGGTGATGACCCGGTCCGCGGCCCGGGCCGGAGCGGCGTCGGCGCGGCGGGTCGCCCCGCCGAAGCCGGTCACCTGGCAGAACAGCTCGTAGAGCGAGACCGAGTTGACCACGAGCGCGCCCATCGCGCCGAGCACGACGACCAGCGACAGGACGGTCCGGGTATTGCGGCGGCGGAGATCGGCCATGCTCAGCCCCCGCCTATGGCCACCCACTTCACGATCGTCACCGCGTAGACGACGACCACGAAGCCGACCAGCAGGGCGAGCAGCGCCAGGTTGCGTCCGCGGCGGCGGCGCTCGAACTCGCTGCCCTTGCCGGTGCCGTCCTTGCGTCGTTCTGACATGGCCAAACCCGTCACGCGATCAGCCCCGCCAGGGCCCGGTCGGCGACCAGGCCGACGAACAGGCCGAACAGGTAGAAGATCGAGAAGCCGAAGGCGGCGCGCGCAGCGGCGTCGGTGCGCTGGAACCAGATACGCAGCGCGGCGACGAAGAACCAGGCGGTCAGCGCCAGCGCCAGCGCGCCGTAGAGCCAGCCCGCGGCGCCGGCGGCGACCGGCCCCATCGCCACCGGGAACAAGAGCGCGGTGTAGATCAGGATCTGCTTGCGCGTCTCGCGCGCGCCGGCGACCACCGGCAGCATCGGCACGCCCGCCTTCTCGTAGTCGCCCGAGCGGTAGAGCGCGAGCGACCAGAAGTGCGGCGGCGTCCACATGAAGATGAGCAGGAACAGGCTGACCGAGGCCAGGCTGACGTCGCCGGTGACCGCCGCCCAGCCGATCATCGGCGGGAAGGCGCCGGCGGCGCCGCCGATGACGATGTTCTGCGGCGTCCGCCGCTTGAGCCAGGCGGTGTAGACGAAGACGTAGAAGGCGATGGTCAGCGCCAGCAGCGCGGCGGCGACCCAGTTGACCGCCAGCGCCATCAGCGCCACCGAGGCGACCGACAGGATGACGCCGAAGGCGAGCGCGTTCTCGGGCGTGATCCGCCCGGTCGGCACCGGCCGCTCGCAGGTGCGCGTCATGACCGAGTCGATGTCGCGGTCGTACCACATGTTGATCGCGCCCGAGGCGCCGGCGCCGAGGGCGATGCACAGCACGGCGACCGCCGCGATCACCGGGTGCACGCTGCCCGGCGCCAGGTAGAGCCCGACCAGGCCGGTGAACACGACCAGCGACATCACCCGCGGCTTGAGCAGCGCGAGATAGTCGCCCGCCGAGGCGTAGTTGGCGGTCGCCGCGTTCGCATCGAACGCGGCGGCCACCTCAACTGCTCCGCTGGTCGCTCTGTTTGCCATCGATCCCAGTCAGTCTTGATCCGGTCGGCTCTCGGCCCGCTCAGTGGTGCGCGCCGGCCTCGATCCGGGGCAGCTCCTCGAAGGTGTGGAACGGCGGCGGCGACGACACCGTCCACTCGAGCGTCGTGGCGCCCTCGCCCCACGGGTTGTTGGCCGCCTTGGCGCCGCGCGTGAAGGCGTGGACGATCATGATCAGGAAGACCACCACGCCGGCCGCGCCGACGTAGGAGCCCATCGAGGCGACGTGGTTCCAGCCGGCGAAGGCGTCCGGATAGTCCATGATGCGCCGCGGCATGCCCGACAGCCCGAGGAAGTGCATCGGGAAGAAGGTCAGGTTGGCGCCGATGAACATCAGCCAGAAGTGGATGTTGCCGAGCGTCTCGGAATACATCCGGCCG
This sequence comes from uncultured Alphaproteobacteria bacterium, assembly GCA_963730305.1. Taxonomy (GTDB): domain Bacteria; phylum Pseudomonadota; class Alphaproteobacteria; order Bin65; family Bin65; genus CAMYMQ01. Next base: position 79,671 of record CAVSRB010000009.1, on the reverse strand, counting down.
GTCATCTTCGGGAACCAGTAGTAGAAGCCCGCGAAGATCGCGAACACGGCGCCGAGCGACAGGACGTAGTGGAAGTGAGCGACGACGTAGTAGGTGTCGTGCAGCACGTTGTCGACGCCGGCGTTGGCCAGGACCACGCCGGTGACGCCGCCCATCGTGAACAGGAAGATGAAGCCGAGCGCCCAGACCATCGGCACCTTGAGGCGCAGCGAGCCGCCCCACATGGTCGCGATCCAGGAGAAGATCTTGATGCCCGTCGGCACCGCGATGACCATGGTCGCCGCCACGAAGTAGGCCCGCGTGTTCACGTTCAGGCCGACCGTGTACATGTGGTGGGCCCACACGAGGAAGCCGATGAAGCCGATCGAGACCATGGCGTAGGCCATGCCGAGATAGCCGAACACCGGCTTGCGCGAGAAGGTCGACACGATCTGGCTGATCATGCCGAAGCCCGGCAGGATCAGGATGTAGACCTCGGGGTGGCCGAAGAACCAGAACAGGTGCTGGAACAGGAGCGGATCGCCGCCGGCCGACGGCCGGAAGAAGGCGGTGCCGAAGTTGCGGTCGGTCAGCAGCATCGTGATCGCGCCGGCGAGCACGGGCAGCGACAGCAGCAGCAGGAAGGCCGTCACCAGGATCGACCACACGAACAGCGGCATCTTGTGCAGGGTCATGCCCGGCGCGCGCATGTTGAAGATCGTGGTGATGAAGTTGATCGCGCCGAGGATCGACGACGCGCCGGCGATGTGCAGCGCGAAGATCGCCATGTCGACCGACGGGCCCTCGTGGCCGGTGAAGCCGAAATTGGCGCCGGTGCTCGACAGCGGCGGATAGATCGTCCAGCCGGTGCCCGCGCCGTTGCCGAACAGGGTCGACAAGAGCAGCAGCCCGAAGGCCGGGATCAGCAGCCAGAAGCTGACGTTGTTCATGCGCGGGAAGGCCATGTCCGGCGCGCCGATCATGATCGGCACGATCCAGTTGCCGAAACCGCCGATCATCGCGGGCATGACCACGAAGAAGACCATGATCAGGCCGTGGGCGGTGATCATGGTGTTGTACTGGTCGCCGTTCGCGAAGTACTGGACCCCCGGATCCTGCAGTTCCAGCCGGAACCAGATCGAGATCGCGCCGCCGATGATCCCCGCCGTGATGGCGAAGATCAGGTACATCGTGCCGATGTCCTTGTGGTTGGTGGAGTAGACCCAGCGCTTCCATCCGGTCGGATGGTGATCGTGGTCCCCGTGAGCGGCGGCTGATGCGTAAGCCATGAGTGATCCTCTTCCCAGTGCCTGCCGGCGCGTCCCCGGTGGGGCGCGCCCGGCCGGCTAGCGCTTAATCGTCTTGGTCGGCTTGGTCTCGAGCATCGAGGTCTTCTTCGGCTCCTCGACGATGCTCCAACCCACGTCTTCCTTCTTCGCCTTCTGCCAGGCGGTCTCCAGCCACTTCTTGTAGTCGGCCGCGGAGACCACGTGCACGGCGATCGGCATGAACGCGTGCTGCGCGCCGCACAGCTCCGAGCACTGGCCGTAGTACCAGCCCTTCTTGTGGAAGCGCAGCCAGGTCTCGTTCAGGCGGCCGGGCACGGCGTCGATCTTGGTCCCGCCGGACGGCATCGCCCACGAGTGGATGACGTCGGCCGAGGTGACCTGGACCCGCACCGTGGTGCCGACCGGCACGACCACCGGGTTGTCGGTGTCGAGCAGGCGGATCGGCTTGCGGCCGTCCGTCTTCGGCGCCGCGTCGCAGTCCGCCTTCGTCTTGCACGCGATCCGGCTCTCGAACCGGAACCGGCCGCCCTGCGGGCCGTCGAAGTCATAGGTCCAGTACCACTGGTGGCCGGTCACCTTGATCCACACGAACTTCTGGCCGGCCTTCTTCTGCGCCGGGGTCAGCGCCGGCGCCTTGTCGCTGTAGTAGAGCAGCCGGAAGGACGGCACCGCGATGACCACCAGGATCAGCACCGGCACCACCGTCCACACCACCTCGAGCAGCGTGTTGTGGGTCACGCTCGACGGCGTCGGGTTGCGGCTCTCCCGGTAGCGGATCATCACCCAGATCAGCAGCCCGAGCACGAACAGCACGATCAGGCTGATGATGATCAGCAGCAGGTTGTGGAAGCTCGTCACCCGGTCCATCAGCGGCGTCGCCGCTTTCTGGAGCCCCATCTCCCAATCGTGGGGCCGGCCGTCGGCCAGGGCGGTTCCGGCACCGATGAGCGAGAAGGCGAGAATTGAGCCGAGCAGGCGTGCGGCCCCCGTCCCGATTGCTTTGGCCAAAGACATTCCGATTTCGTCCCGTAGTTCGTCGCCGGGCCCGGCAGGGCGCGGTCGTCACGATGACCCCCGATCCCGACCGCCGCGCACAGGGCGGACGGGCCGGATTGGACCTGACGGCGAAGATACTTTGACCACAGTGCTTTACCAGACGGATTTATGCGACTTACTGTCGCATAAATGCCAGAATTCCGGGTATTCTGGGCATTTCGGGACGATTGCGCGCGACCCGGACGGGCGTGCCCGCACCCGCGGTCGGCCCGCCCCGGCGGACCGATGAGCGCTTGGATCGACGCGCCCGGCAAACTAGATAGAAGGCGACGACTGCCAACGCCGCCAGCGCCGACCGAGCCGAGGGTTCCGTGACCGACATCGCCACCGTGGAAAACCTGTTCTTCACCAAGGCCGGCCTCGACCGCGGCCGGATCGAGCGGATCGTGGGAGACGCGCTCGCCGGCGCCGACGACGGCGAGCTGTTCCTCGAATACGTCCAGTCGGAGGGCTTCGTCTTCGACGACGGCCGGCTCCGCACCGCGTCCTTCAACGAGGCCCAGGGCTTCGGCCTGCGCTCGATCGCCGGCGAGGCGTCGGGCTACGCCCACGCCGCCGACCTGTCCGAGGACGCGATCAAGCGCGCCGCGGAGACGGTCAAGGCGGTGCACGCCGGCCACGGCGGCACCATGGCGCTCGGCCCGCGCAAGACCAACGCGACGCTCTACGGCGAGGTCAACCCGCTGTCGGAGCTGCCGTTCGAGCGCAAGGTCGCGCTGCTCGCCGACATCGACGCCTACGCCCGCGGCCGCGACCCGCGCGTCCGCCAGGTCAGCGCCTCGCTGACCGGCGAGTGGCAGGCGGTCGAGATCCTGCGCGCCGACGGCGAGCGCGCCGCCGACATCCGCCCGCTGGTCCGCTTGAACGTCCAGGTCGTGGTCGAGCAGGACGGCCGCCAGGAGACCGGCTCCCACGGGGTCGGCGGCCGCGAGGCCTACGACCGCTGGATCACGCCCGACCAATGGCAGGCCCAGGTCGACGAGGCGCTGCGCCAGGCGCTGGTCAATCTCGAGTCGGTGCCGGCGCCGGCCGGCGAGATGCCGGTCGTGCTCGGCCCGGGCTGGCCCGGCGTGCTGCTGCACGAGGCGGTCGGCCACGGCTTGGAGGGCGACTTCAACCGCAAGAAGACCTCCGCCTTCGCCGGGCTGATGGGCGAGCGGGTCGCCGCCCCCGGCGTCACGGTGGTCGACGACGGCACGCTCACCGACCGGCGCGGCTCGCTGACCATCGACGACGAGGGCACGCCGACCGAGCGCACGGTGCTGATCGAGGACGGCATCCTCAAGGGCTACATGCAGGACCGCCAGAACGCCCGGCTGATGGGCATGGCGCCGACCGGCAACGGCCGCCGCGAGAGCTTCGCGCACAGCCCGATGCCGCGCATGACCAACACCTACATGCTGGCCGGCGACAAGGACCCCGAGGAGATCGTCGCCTCGGTCGACAGGGGGCTCTACGCCGTCAACTTCGGCGGCGGCCAGGTCGACATCACCAACGGCAAGTTCACCTTCTCCTGCACCGAGGCCTACAAGATCGAGAACGGCAAGGTCGGCGCACCGGTCAAGGGCGCGACCCTGATCGGCAACGGCCCCGACGTGCTGACCCGGGTGACCATGATCGGCAACGACATGGCGCTCGACCCCGGCATCGGCACCTGCGGCAAGGCCGGCCAGGGCGTGCCGGTCGGCGTCGGCCAGCCGAGCATGCTGGTCAGCGCGCTGACGGTCGGAGGCACCGAGGCTTGAGCGACGAGCGTCGGGATCACCGGCGGGGCACCGGCGCCCTCTGGGTCATCCTGCTGGTCGCCGCGGCGATCGGCGGGCTGGCCGGCTGGCTGATCTCGGAATACCAGGAGAGCTTCTCCTGGAGCCAGGAAGGCCCCTATCTGCTCTACATCGGCATCCTGGCGGTGGCGCTGAGCAGCGCCATGCTGCTCGGCGGCCGGACCCGGATCTGGACCGCGATCAAGAGCCTGCTCGCCTGGGGGCTGCTCGGCTTCATCCTGGTCGCCGGCTACGTCTACCGCACCGAGCTGATGACGATGTGGCACCGCGTCGCCGGCGAGGTCAATCCGAAGCACGAGATCCGGACCGAGCGCAGCGTGACCGTGTTCCGCGCCCGAGACGGCCATTTCTACGTCACCGCCTGGCTCGACGGCGCGCGGCTGAACCTGCTGGTCGACACCGGCGCGACGACCACGGTGCTGCGCCAGAGCGACGCGCGCAAGGTGGGCATCTATCCCGACCGGCTGACCTACGACGTCCGCGTCCACACCGGCAACGGCGTGGTGATGGCGGGGCGCACGACGATCGGCAAGCTGGAGATCGGCGACGCCAAGTTCTCGAACGTGCCGGTGCTGGTCTCGCGCGCGCCCTCGAACATCTCGGTGCTGGGCATGAGCGCGCTGCGCCGCTTCCGCGGCTACGCGGTGGACGGCGACCGGCTCACGCTGAAGTGGTAGCGGGGGCGGGCGGCGCCGTCACCGGGCCCGCCACCAGCTCGAACACCTCGACCTCCTCCTCGCGTCCCTTGACCGCGTGGCGGCCGCGCGAGCGGACCTCGAAGCCGTCGCCAAGGTCGGCGTGGGTCGCTTCGGTGAGAAGGATGGTCACCTCGCCGTCGGGCACCAGATCCTTGCCGAGTTGCTCCATGCGCTGGGCGACGTTCACCATGTCGCCGATGGCGGTGTAGTTGAGCCGGTCGGGGCTGCCGATGTTGCCGACGGTGGCGTGGCCGCTGTGGATGCCGATGCGCATCCGCACCGGCGCCTTGCCCGCGGCGGCGCGCTTGGCGTTCTCCTGCCCGATCGCGGCGCGGATCGCCAGCGCCGCGCGGCAGGCGCGCACCGCCCGGTCCTTCTGCTTGTCGGGCGCGCCCCAGAAGGCCATCACGCTGTCGCCGATGAACTTGTCGACGGTGCCGCCTTCCGCCTCGATACAGTCGGTGACGATGCCGAAATGCTCGTTGAGGAAGGCGGCGACCTCGTGCGCCGGCCGGTCCTCCGAATAGGTCGAGAAGCCGGCGATGTCGGTGAACATCACGGTCAGGTTGCGGCTGTCCGATTCGATCGCGGCGCCGCCATCGCCCTGCAGCAACTGGCGGACCAGTCCCTTGGGCACGTAGGCGCCGAACCAGCGCAGGCCGTTGACCATCGAGTTGAACGCGGTCGACTGGTCGTTGATCTCGCGGATGCCGCTGTTGGGCAGCGGGGAGACCGAGTCGAGCCGGAAGTCGCCGACCAAGTGCGCCGCGTCGGCCAGCCGCCGCACGGGGCTGGCGATCCGGCGGCCGATCAGCCAGGCCATCACGATCGCCAGGATCACCGCGACCAGGCCGACGCCCCCGGCGATCGCCAGCCGGATCAGGCTGTCGCCGAACACCCGCGCCTTGACGTGGACGCCGATGATCCAAGGCTCCGGTCCGAAGCCGGTCACCGACTTGTAGAAGACCAGGTGGCCGACCCCGTCGATGTCGACGATGTGGTTCGACACCGGCGGCCGCGACACCAGCGCGGACGGCTCGCGATACTTGGGGTCCCAGATATGGGCGATCACCGGGTCGCCGATCTGGTTCAGCGCCGGCAGCGGCGCCTTGACCGAGCCCTTGAACCCGGCGAGCAAGTTGCGGTGGGCCAGCACCCGGTTGCGGCCATAGAGGATGAAGGGCGTCGCGCCGGTGCGCTCGCCGATCTTGTTGAGGTAGCTCGACAGGTCGCGGACCCGGACCAGGGAGACGATACCGCCGATCACCTTGCCGCCCTTGCGCAGCGGCAGGCGCGCGACCAGCAGCGTGTCGACGAACAGGGCGCGCCACACCGGCGCCGACCAGCTCGGCGTCGTCGCGTTCGCGAGCGCCGGGATCGATGAGCGCACCAGCGGATCGTTGCGGAAGTCGGGCGTGCCGAAGCGCAGGCCGGTCGGCGTGCGGCCGACGAACAGGCCGGTGAAATCCGGACGGACCAGGCCGATGCCCATGATCTGCGGCGCGGCCGCCAGCGCGCCGACGAAGGTCGAGCGCACCGCCGCGGCGTCGTCGATGTCGAGCACGCCGCTGTCGACCTGCTTGGCCATGAAGGTCAGCGCGTCCGGGGCCGGCGCCAGATGCTCGGCGACCTGGACCTCGAGCATGTTGATGACCGAATCCGCCTTGTCGCGCAGCAGGGTCGAGGTGTTGACCGCCGCCATCCACAGGCTGACCCCGAGCACGACCAGCATGCCGACCACCATCAGCGTGCCGAAGGTCGCGATCAGGGTGACGGTCAGGCGCCAGGTCCGCTGTGCCTTGGCGGCGACCGGCGTCGGGCGGTTGGTCTGTTCATTCATCGGCGTGTGGCGGAAATCCTTGGGCTCCTTGCTCCGGCCGTCCATCGCCTCGGAACCCGCGTAGGATAGCGGATTGCGAGTGGAACGGTATCGAAACCGAAACCCCCGCCAGCGCGGTCCCGGAGATCGAACGGATCACGTGCGCCGATCCGTCGCGCTAGGCGGCCGCCAGCACCGGCTCGATCCGCGCCATCGCCCAGTCGACCTGGTCGCGGGTGATGACGAGCGGCGGCGCGAAGCGGATGGTGTGGACGTGGGTCTCCTTGCACAGGAGACCGGCATCCTTGAGCGCCTCGCAATAGCGGCGGGCGCCCCCGGCCGCCGGATCCAGCTCGACCGCGATCAGCAGGCCGCGCCCGCGCACCTCCTTGACCGCGGGGCTGCGGATGGCGCGCAACCGGTCGAGGAAGTAGGCGCCCATCGCCGCCGCGTTCTCGATCATGCCCTCCTCGACCAGCACGCGCAGCGCCGCGCGCGCCACCGCGCAGGCCAGCGGGTTGCCGCCGAAGGTGCTGCCGTGCTCGCCGGGATTGAGCACGCCGAGGACCTCGGAATTCGAGAGCACCGCGGAGACCGGGTAGAAGCCGCCGGACAGCGCCTTGCCGACCAGGGTCAGGTCGGCCTCGACCCCCTCGTGCTCCTCGGCCAACAGCTTGCCGGTGCGGCCCAGGCCGGTCTGGATCTCGTCGAGGATCAGCATGACGTTGTGGCGGGTGCAGATCTCGCGGATGGCGCGGAGATAGCCGTCGGGCGGGATGATGACGCCGGCCTCGCCCTGGATCGGCTCGACCAGGAAGCCGACCGTGTTGGGCGTGATCGCCGCTTCCAGCGCGTCGGCGTCGCCGAACGGGATCACCGTGAAGCCGGGCGCGAACGGCCCGAAGCCGCCGCGCGCCGACGGGTCGGTGCTGAAGCCGACGATCATCAGGGTGCGGCCGTGGAAGTTGTTGCGGCAGACGATGATCTCGGCGCGGTCGGCGGGCACCCCCTTGACCTCGTAGCCCCACTTGCGGACCGCCTTGACCGCGCTCTCGACCGCCTCGGCGCCGCTGTTCATCGGCAGCACCTTGCTGGTGTTCGTGAGCGCGCAGATCTCCTGGTAGAAGGGCGCGAGCTGGTCGTTGCGGAAGGCCCGCGAGGTCAGGGTGAGCCGCCCGGCCTGCTCGACCAGCGCGTCGCGGATCTTGGGATGGCAGTGGCCCTGGTTGACCGCCGAGTAGGCCGACAGGCAGTCGAGATAGCGGTTGCCGTCGATGTCCCACACCCAGACGCCCTCGCCCCGGGTCAGCACCACGTCGAGCGGATTGTAGTTGTGCGCGCCCAGCTCGGCTTCGATCTGGCGCAGGGTCGTCGAGAGGGTCGGATCGGGGGTGTCGCTCATCTCGGGTGCCAATCGTTGCGCGGCCGCGTCAATCGAAGGACGACATCGTCCGGCTCAGGATCTGCTCGCCGAACAGGCTCGCGACGAGCTCGACGACGATTTCGGCCGTCTGGTTGCGGATGTCGAGGGCCGGGTTCAGCTCGCAGATGTCGAGCGACCCGAGCAGCCCCGAATCGTGGATCATCTCCATGCAGAGCTGGGCCTCGCGGTAGGTCGGCCCGCCGATGACGGTGGTGCCGACGCCGGGCGCGAAGCCGGGATCGAGGAAATCGACGTCGAAACTGAGATGCAGGTGGCCACCGCGGCTGGCGATCGCGTCCAGCGCGTCGTCCATCACCGCGCGCATGCCGCGCTCGTCGATCAGGCGCATGTCGTAGACGACCAGACCACTGTCGACGACCGCCCGCTTCTCGACGTGGTCGACCGACCGCACGCCGACCTGGATCACCTGGGCGGGATCGACGATCGGCGCCGCGTCGGCGATTTCGGTCAGTGGCGCGGGGCCGGTGCCGCACAGGATGGCGACCGGCATGCCGTGCAGGTTGCCCGACGGCGAGGTCTCCGGCGTGTTGAAGTCGGCGTGGGCGTCGAGCCACAGCACCGAGAAGGGCCGCTCCCGCTCCGCGCAATGGCGCGCGACCGCGGCGATCGAGCCGACGGCGATGGTGTGGTCGCCGCCCATCACGACCGGCAGCCGGCCGTCGGCGAGCGAGCGGTAGACCGCGTCCTGCGTCGCTCGGCACCACGTCACCGCCTCGGGCAGGTGACGGTAGCCGTCCACGACGGGGCCTTCCGGGCTGGGCGGTCCGGCGAGGTTGCCGGCATCGACGACCGCCACGCCCATGTTCCGGAGCCGCAGGTCGAGGCCGGCGACCCGCAGCGCGTCGGGCCCCATGGACGCGCCGCGGTGGGCGGCGCCGATGTCCGTCGGCACTCCGATCAGCTCGACCGCGCGCGATGTCACGCCAGGCCTCCGCGTTCAACGCCTCGACGACGGCTGCAGGATAGCGGAGCGGCGGCGGCCGGTCAGTAGGCGCAGTCGTCGTAGAGCCGGTCGATGTTGCCGTCCCACTTCGCGGCGAAGTCCTCGAGCAGGTAGTCGGCGGGGGTCAGGCCGCGGGAGGCGCGCTCCTGGAGCACGTTGACGAAACCGGTCTCGTCGTTGCCGGTGCGGTCGAGCCGCTTGCGCGCGGCCAGCCCGGCCCGGCTGATCTCGACCGCCCGGAGCGCGACGTCGGCCACCGTGCCGCCGCGGAACGGCGCCTGCAGGCCGTGGGTGGCGACGGCCTGGTGGAGGTCGTGGCGCTCCTGCTCGGTCCAGTCCTTGACCAGGTCCCAGGCGGCGTCGAGCGCGGTGGTGTCGTAGAGCAGGCCGACCCAGAAGGCGGGCAGCGCGCACAGGCTCCGCCACGGGCCGCCGTCGGCGCCGCGCATCTCGAGGAAGGTCTTGAGCCGGACCTCGGGGAACACCGTGGTCAGGTGGTCGGCCCAGTCGCTCATGGTCGGGATCTCGCCCGGATAGGCGGGCAGCTTGCCGGCCAGGAAGTCGCGGAACGACTGGCCCGAGGCGTCGATATACTGGCCGCCGCGGTAGACGAAATACATCGGCACGTCGAGCACGTAGTCGACCCAGCGCTCGAAGCCCATGCCGTCCTCGAACACGAAGGGCAGCATGCCGGCGCGGTCGGGATCGGTGTTGGCCCAGATGGTGGCGCGGAAGCTCTTGAAGCCGTTGGGCTTGCCCTCGGTGAAGGGCGAATTGGCGAACAGCGCGGTCGCCACCGGCTGCAGCGCGAGGCCGACCCGGAACTTCTTGACCATGTCGGCTTCGCTGCCGAAGTCGAGGTTCACCTGCACGGTGCAGGTCCGCAGCATCATGTCGAGGCCGAGCGTGCCCTTCTTGGGCATGTATTCGCGCATGATCTTGTAGCGGCCCTTGGGCATCCACGGGATGTCCTCGCGCCGCCACTTGGGATTGAAGCCCAGGCCGAGCAGGCCGGCGCCCATCCGGTCGGTGACCTGGCGCGCCTCGGCCAGGTGGGTGTGGACCTCGTCGCAGGTCTGGTGGATCGTCTCCAGCGGCGCGCCCGACAGCTCGACCTGGCCGCCCGGCTCCAGGCTGACCGACGCGCCGTCCTTGCGCAGGCCGATCACGGTCTCGCCCTCGCGGACGGGCTCCCAGCCGAACGCGGTCAGCCCCTCCAGGAAGGCGCGGATGCCGGCGTCGCCCTCGTAGGGCAGCGGGCGCTTGTCCGACCAGGTGAAGGCGAACTTCTCGTGCTCGGTGCCGATGCGCCAGTCGGCGGCGGGCTTGGAGCCCTCCTCCAGATAGGCGACGAGCTGCGCCTTGTCGCGGATGGGCTCGTTGTTTTCAGCCGACGGAATGGACATGCGGTGATTTCTGGGTGGATGGGCCGGTGGGCGGGGAAGGCCAGGTTCGGGCAATCCAGGTCACGTTCGCTTTCCCCAATCGCCGAGCAGGGCCTGCCAGCAAGCCAGGGCGGCGATCGCCGCCGTATCGGCCCGCAAGATCCGGTCGCCGAGCGACGCGGGCGTAACAATGGTAAGTTTGCGGATCGCGTCAAGCTCCTCCGGTGCATAGCCGCCTTCCGGGCCGACGAACACGGCCCACGGCGCGCCCGCCGGCGCGGCCGCCGCCGCGAGCGCCGCGGCGACCGGCGGCCCTGCCCCGGTCTCGTCGCACAGCAGGATGTGGCGCTCCAGCGGCCAGTCCGCGAGCAGCCGGTCGAGCGGCAGTGGGGCGCGGATCTCGGGCACCGACAGCCGCTCGCACTGCTCGGCGGCCTCGACCGCGATCGCGCGCAGCCGGTCCTCGTTGACCCGCGCGACCGCCGTGCGCCGGGTGAACACCGGCTGGAGCGCACAGACGCCGAGCTCGGTCGCCTTCTGGGCGACCAGGTCGAGCGGCCCGCGCTTGACCGGCGCGAACACCAGCCACAGATCGGGTTCCGGCGCCGGCGCGCGCGCCTGCTCGACCGGGCGGCAGACGGCCTCGTTCTTGCCGACCGCTTCGAGCGTCGCCCGCCACTCGCCGTCGCGCGCGTTGAACAGGGCGATCACGCTGCCCGCTTGGACCCGCATGACATTGCGAAGATAATGGGCCTGCGCGCGGTCGAGCGCGACGTCGACGCCCGCGGCCAGCGGCCGGTCGACGAACAGGCGGATGCCGGACGGTCGAGAGGCCGCGCCGGCGTCGGATGCGTGCGATCGTGCCCCCATCGTGGCGAGAGAGGAACCGAACCCGGCTTATGGCGCAAGCGGCAAAAAGCAGCCCCGGTCTGATCGAGGGCACCGACATGCCGACCCGGAGCTGGGTCGACCGGCTGCCGGGCGCGATGCGGCCCTACGCCCGTCTGATGCGGCTCGACCGGCCGATCGGCACCTGGCTGTTGCTGTTCCCATGCTGGTGGAGCCTGGCGCTGGCGCCGGAGAAGCTCGCCTGGAGCTGGCAGTCGGCCGGACGGCTCGCCTGGCTCTATCTCTTGTTCGGGCTGGGCGCGGTGATCATGCGCGGCGCCGGCTGCACCTGGAACGACGTCACCGACCGCAACTTCGACGCCAAGGTCGAGCGCACCCGGACCCGGCCGATCCCGAGCGGCCAGGTCAGCGTCACCCAGGCGCTCGGCTTCATGGGCCTGCAGATGCTCGCCGGGCTGGCCATCCTGCTCCAGTTCAACTGGTTCGCGGTCGGGGTCGGGGTGGCCTCGCTGGCGGTCGTGTTCACCTATCCGCTGATGAAGCGGGTGACCTATTGGCCGCAGATCGTGCTGGGGCTCGCCTTCAACTGGGGCGCGCTGCTCGGCTGGGCGGCGGTGCGCGGCGACCTCGGCTGGCCGGCGGTGGTGCTCTACCTCGCCGGCATCTCCTGGACGCTCGGCTACGACACGATCTACGCCCACCAGGACAAGGAGGACGACATCCTGATCGGGGTGAAGTCCACGGCGCTCAAGTTCGGCGCCAACACCCGGCCCTGGCTGTTCGGCTTCTACGCGGTGGCGCTGGTGCTGACCGGGGTGGCCGGCTGGCTCGACGGGCTCGGCTGGCTGTTCTACGCCGCGCTCGGCCTGGGCGGTCTGCAACTCCTCTGGCAAGTCGTTCGCATCGACCTCGACGACCCGGCCGACTGCCTGCGCAAGTTCAAGTCGAACCGGCTCTATGGCTGGCTGATCCTGGGCGGGCTGTTCGCCGACCTGCTGGTCCATAGCTGATGGCGACGGCCGCGGCGGCCGATCCCGCCGCCTTCATCCGCGCGCACACCCAGCTGCTCGCCCCGCCGCTGATCCCCGAGATCCGGCTCTACCAGGCGACCGAGGTCACCGAGCTGTGGGAGGCGACCGAGGCGGCGCTGGAGGAGATGGGCCTGCCGCCGCCCTTCTGGGCCTTCGCCTGGGCCGGCGGCCAGGCGCTGGCGCGCTACATCCTCGACGACCCGGCGCTGGTGCGCGGCCGGCGCGTGCTCGACTTCGCCACCGGCGGCGGGCTGGTCGCCATCGCCGCCGCGCTGGCCGGGGCGGCCCGGGTCACCGCCAGCGACATCGACCGCTTCGCGATCGCCGCGGCCGAGGCCAACGCGGCCGAGAACGGCGTCGCCCTCGATCTGCTGTGCGACGACATCGTCGGGCGGACCAATCCGGGCTGGGACGTGATCTTCGCCGGCGACATCTGCTACGAGCAGACGCCGTCGCAGCGGATGATCGCCTGGCTGCGCACCCTCGCCGCCGACGGCACGCCGGTCTATCTGGGCGACCCGATGCGGACGTTCATGCCCAAGATCGGGCTCGAAGAACTGGCCCGGTACTCGGTGCCGACGACCAAGGCGATCGAGGACACCGACGTGCGCAACGCCCGGGTGTGGCGGGTGCTGCCCTGATCGACCCGGAGGCCGCTCAGGCCACGCAGGCCTCGTAGATCATCGCCGCATAGAGCCGCGCCGCCGCCTCGACCTCGGCCAGGGCGACGTGCTCGTGGCGGGTGTGGGCGACCTCGAGCCGGCCCGGCCCGCAGATCACCGGCAGCGACCCCGCCTGGTGGAACAGCGAGCCGTCGGAGTGCGACCGGAACGCGGCCGGCCGCCAGCCCGCGTCCGCGCCGTCGCGCCGCCGGTAGGCCCGGCGCAGCGGGTCGAGCCGGTCGTCGTCGTCCGGCACGGCGTAACCGGGCGCGGCGAAGACGCAGTCGGATTGGAGTGCGCAGCCGGCGTGGGCCAGCGCCGCCCGCTCGCGCGCGTCCGCGATCAGGGCGTCCACGTCCGCCTCCGACACCCCCGGCACGCCGTGGATGTCGACGAAGGCCTCGCACGCCTCGGCGACCACGAACATGTCGCCGCCGCCGCGGATCTCGCGCGGGTTCATCGCCAGCCGGTCGAACAGCGCCGGCGCCTGCGCGCCCTCGAAGGCGGCGGTCAGCCAGCCGAGCATGGCGTGGATCGCGCTGGCGCCCAGCTCCGGCAGGGCGGCGTGGACCTGGTTGCCGCGCGCCCGCAGCCGGTATTCGAAATAGCCGTAGTGGTCGAGGCAGGGCACCAGCCCGGTGGGCTCGCCGATCACGGTCAGCGGCGCGCCGGTCCGCTCGATCAGCGCCGCCGAGCCGTCGCCATACTCCTCCTCGCCGACCACCAGCGCGACCGCGAGCCCCCGCTTCAACTCGACGCCGGAGGCGGTGAGCGCCAGCAGCGCCTCGACCATCGCCGCGCAGCCGCCCTTCATATCGGCGCTGCCCAGGCCGTAGAGGAGGCCGTCCTCGACCCGCGGCGAGAGCTGTTCCTCCTCCATCGGCGGCACCGTGTCGACGTGGCCGACCCACATCAGGCTGGCCGGGCGCGGCCCCAGCTCGACGATCAGGTTGCCGCGCGCCTCGCTCTGCCCCGCGCCGGCAACCGGCTGGTGGAGATAGGCCAGCCCCGCCCCGCCGATCGCCTCGGCGAACACGTCCATCGCCGGCTCCTCGGCATAGGACGGGCTGTACTGCTCGACCGCGGCGGTGAGCAGCCCGGTCAGCCGGTCCGGGTCGATCGCCCCGTCGATCGTGTCGAACGCCGAAACCATCGGCCGGCCTATCGCCTTCCGCCGCTGCGCGGCGGCTTGCGGCGGCGCAGGGCCTTGCGGCTCTCCTCGACCGCCGCTTCCTGCTCGCGGTAGCGCTTGTATTCCGGCAGCGTGGTCAGGTTCCGGGTCAGGTAGACGTGCTCCTCGGGCTGGCCGAAGCCGGCGCGCTCGAAGAAGGCCAGCGCCTTCTCGTTGTCGGCGTTGGTGTCGACCATCATGATCCGCGCCCCGGCCTCGATGAAGGTATCGGTGAGCCGGGCGACCAGCCGGCGCGCGACGCCCTGGCCCTCCAGTTCCGGCTCGACCCCGAGCCAGACCAGGTAGCCGTAGGTCCACGCGCTCTTGCGCTTCTCGATCACGGTGCCGATGACGAAGCCGACCAGCCGGTCGTCCAGCTCGGCGACGAAGCAGAACTCGCCGTCGCTGCTGTAGTTGTCGATCAGCTCGTACTCGTCCCAGGTGCGGTAGAGGTTGGGCGCTTCGGTCGCCAGGAAGACGCTCTCGCCGAGCGCGAACACGCCGGGCAGGTCTTCGAGCGCCATGTCGCGGATCTCGACGGCGGCCAGCGTGGCGCCTTGCGAACGGCGGCCCTTCGATCGGCCCTTGCCGGTGTCCTTAGCCATGGCGGAAGCGATACGCCAAACCGGCGCCCGGGTGAAACGAAAACCGCCGCCCGAAGGCGGCGGCGAATTCGGCCGGGACTGAAGAGCGGCAGGCGCCCCTCGGCCCCGGCGAAAGCGGCGTGTCTAGCGCACCCAGACGCGGCGGGTGTAGCAGCGCCGGAAGACGCGGCAGACGCGGTGCGGCCGGCGGTAGGTGCGGTAGCCGACGACGCGGCGCACGCAGCGGCGGTGCCAGCGGTTGCCCATCCGGTAGCGGCGGCAGACCGTGCGATAGATCGGACGGCGATAGACGCGATACCGCGTGAAGCAGCGGCGATACGGGCGGCAGACGCGGCGAACGACCCAGCGGGCCTCCTGGCGGATGACCTGCATGGCGTTGTCGGCGGTGATGGTCTCTGCGGAAGCGGGTTGCGCCGTCGCTACCGGTGCGGCGAACGCGACGGCGAAAAGGGCAAGCAGGGACAGAATACGGATCTTCATTTTTGTCTCCCTCGCGGATCGGCGCGGCCGCGCCGATTACGGCAAAATGATGCCACGCATGACCAAGCGGCGGTACACAAATCGTGCCTGCGGCGAGGCCCGGCCGCGGCGGCGAAGCGGGCGCCGCGCCGTGGGCTCAGCCGATGTCGGCGTGCGGCGTCGCGCGGTCGAGGATCCAGTGGCGCGACCGCCCCCCGCACCGGGCCGCGAGCGCGGCGACCAGCGCGTCCACCGCGGGCTCCGGCGGCTCGGCGCCGAGCGACTGGAAGGTCACCACGGCCCGGCGGGTCGCCGGCGTCACCGCGCTGCGCGCGTCCTGCGACCAGTTCCAGCGCCGGCACAGCACCTTCTGCGCGTCGGCGTAGACGATCTCGCCCGGCTTGGGCGGGTCCTCGGCGCCGGTCTCGTCGCCCAGCCGGATATAGCTGTCGCCGGGGCCGCCGGGCCGGAAGCACACGTCGCCCGCGACCCTGTCCAGGTCGTCGGCCCCGGCAGGCAGGACGAATTGGGCCGACAGCGCGTTGTAGATGTCGACCAGCCCGTTGATCCGCGGCAGCGGCCGGCCGGCGAGGATGTTCTTGACCAGCCGCTCGACCGAGGAGCGGTAGCTGGTCCGCTTGATGCCGAACGCCTTGTAGGCCGCACGCCAGTCGGCGATGCCGGGGATCTGCGACAGCTCGACCCCGGCCCAGCGCGCCCGCACCGCCGCCTCGATCGCGGTCATCGCCGCGTCCCATTCGGCCCCCGACGCCTCGGGGACGCTCAGGTCCTCGGCGACGACCACGCCGACGCGGTAGCCGGGGAAGGCGTCGAGGACCGGCTCGATCGAGAAGCGCATCCGTCTTTCCTCAAGGCTCCGGCCGACCGCCTCGGGCGACGCCGGAAGTGCCCGTCATCCCATCCATCGAGACGGCCGCTTCGCGGCCTCCTCAGGATGAAGGTGTTGGCCGACCTCGATCAGAGGCTTCTTCCTGGGGAGCCCCGCAGGGGCGTCTCGAAGGATGTGAGGCCGGACACCGGCACACGTCCCTATTCCACCACCGACCAGCGCGTCCAGCGGAACGGGATCGCGTCTTCCTGCAACAGCGTCTCGCGCTCGTGGCGCAGGTCCTCGTCGGCGATGGTCTCGTGGATGAAGTCCTCGAGCGCGCAGGCGCGGCCGATGCGCGCCTGGACGTGCGCGATCGCCTCGCGCTGGCGCAGCGACGGATGGGGCCGGTTCTCGACCGCGATCTCGTGCAGCCCGGCATGGTCGCCGGCGACGTTGAGCGAGCCGTGGCGGTAGACATAGGCGAAGGCGGTGTCGCGGGTCTCGCCGTGCTCGGTGCGCAGGGCCAGGCCCTCGAGCCGGGCATAGTCGTAGTCGGCGCCGCGCCCCTCGGTGGCGTGCATCCGCGCCATCAGCTCGTCGGACAGCCAGGTGATCGAGACCTCGACCCGCGCGCCGGGGACGTGCTGGAGGTTGGCCGCGATCGAGCCGTAGCCGGTGATGTGGGCGGCGAAGACGACGTCGAAGTCGTCGACCCAGGCGCGCTCGACCGGGATCACGACATGCTCGAAGTCGGCGTACTTGCGCGCCAGCTGCTCCGGCGAGCGGTTCGAGCCGCAGGCGATCACCGGCGCGCGGCCGCGGGTCAGCGCCGCGATCCGTTCGTTGTCGGCGGCGTGCCAGCGGCCGTGCTCGAAGACGAAGGCGTGGTCGGGGATGTGGTAGGGATAGGTCGTCGCCCGCTCGACCGGGTCCATCGCCGCCGGCGGGACGTACATCGACATCGTCAGCATCCTCCCGCGAAGGTGGGGGCCTAGATCCGCTCGATCCGGTAGCGGGCGAGCGGATCCTCCTCGGTCGCCATCGAGCGCTCGCGCCACTTGGCGTAGGCCAGGTCCTCGGAGCGGATACGGGCCGTAGCGCTCCTCGGTCGCCCCGGGCGCCAGCGCCTCGAAATGGGCGTCGGCGAAGGTGCCGCCGACGACCCAGAATTCGACCGAGGAATCCTCCTCGATGCGGAAGCGCGCGGTCGCGCTGTCGACCGTCGCCATGGCGCGCTCGGCCCACTTCTTGCGCGCCGCCTCGTAGCTGTCGAACGGGCCGAGGCGCTCCTCGGTCGCGCCCGGGCTGAGTTCGCGGAAATTGGTCGACTGGTATTCGCCGCCGACCACCCAGTATCTGGTCATGCCCCTACCCGGTTCGTTACCGGTCTCTCTTCCGGTCCGTCGCCGCCATCGCCGCCGTCACCGGCGATGATGGGTTCGCCGGGCAATATAGGGTGGCGTGCGGCGAGGCCAACGGGGGAATCAGCCCGTCGGGGCCTTGCCCGCCGCAACGGCGACCGCGATCAGGGTGGTGCCGAAGAACAGGAAGTCGATGCCGACCAGGAGGCCGATCGCCCACAGGCTCGACCCCGGCAGCCCGGCCAGGATCAAGCACGCCGATGATGACCGAGACCAGGCCGCCGAACAGGAACCAGCCCCAGCCCGACGCCGGCCGCACGTCGAACGCGGACAGCGCCCGGAACGCGCCGGAGACCAGGAAGAAAATGCCGAGGAACAGGGTCAGCGTGATCGCGCCCCGCAACGGGAAGGCGATCAGCACGATGCCGGCGGCCAGCGCCAGGATGCCGAACAGGGTGGCGCCGAACACCCGCCCGGCCCCGCGCAGGCGGAAGGCGCGGGTCAGCTCGTAGACGCCGCCGATCAGGAACAGGATGCCGACCAAGAGGGTCAGCGCCAGGGTCGCGACCAGCGGCAGCAGGATCGCCACCGCGCCCATGATGATGAACAGGATGCCGCCGCCCCAGTACCAGCCCGCATTCGCGCGGATGTTCGCATAGAGCTGTTGCGTATCGACCGCCATCGTCTGCCCCCTTTGCACCAGCGGTTGAACAACGGCCCGAGTGGTACCAGAAATCCGCCATCGGCGCCACGCCGCCGCCCGGCGGTCCGGGTCCGGTCGAGAGCGGTGCGAGGGTTATCATCGGTTATCGAAGGTTATCTTTCGGGCGTCGAAACCGGGCTCCCACCCCTCTCCCTGGGGAGAGGGAGGGGCCCGTTGCGCGAGCAATGGGAGGGTGAGGGGCCGGCCTCGACGGGTGACCCCTCACCCAGCTCCGGGTAAGGCCCGGCTTCGCCGCGCCAACCCTGCGCAACCCTCTCCCCGAGGGAGAGGGGTCGTTGCGTCGGCGAATGTCATCATCTGTCGTCGGATCCTTCGAACTCGGACCGAGAGCCGGCATGGCGATCGAGTCGCCGTCCGCCATCGAAGGCGACGCTCGGCAGGAACAAGCCGTTCGATCCCGCCCTCTTCTGCCGAGCATGCAGCGTGAGACGGCGGGCCGGGTGTCGACCGTGGTCCCCGGCTTCCCGCCCCGGCCTTGCACCGGGTCCATGGACCGCAACCGGACCGGCTACGTCATATAGGAATTATTTCATGGACCGCAATACCCGGACCGGACCGTCAGGCGGGCCTGACGCCGAGCACCGAATAGTCGGTCCACTGGACGAGGCGGAGCGCCGGGTTGGCGCCGAGCGCCCGCCACGGGCCCGCCGCCGG
The DNA here is from genome assembly GCA_963730305.1 of uncultured Alphaproteobacteria bacterium. Lineage (GTDB taxonomy): Bacteria > Pseudomonadota > Alphaproteobacteria > Bin65 > Bin65 > CAMYMQ01. Next base: position 60,926 of record CAVSRB010000009.1, on the reverse strand, counting down.
CACGCTGGGCGCCACGATGGTGTCGGCCTCGACGGCGTCGGCCGCTTGCCTGACGTCGTCGACGAAGCCGTGTTCGCTCAGCGAGTCGGTCAGCGCGCCGAGGGCGCGAGCGACCGACGACCCGCCGTTGGCATCGTCGCGGCGATTGGCGCCGAGATCGTGGGCATGGGTCTCGAAGCCGGCCGCTTCCAGCATCCGCGCCGCGCCGGCCACTTCCGCGGCCGCGTCGAAGCGGCGCAGCGTGCGGGCCTGGTGCGTGACGGCGAGCGCACGCCGGTCGCCGCTCCGGCCGGGCCCACGTTCGATCAGCACGGGCACCGGGCACCGCGCGAGCAGCGCCTGGTCGGTTTCGTCGCACCGGGCCCAGTTGGGCACCAGGTTCTCCGGCACGCACATCGCCTCCTTGACGACGAGGTCGACGCGGCGGGCCGCCACCGTCTTGACGATCGCGTCGTGGGGGACGCCGACCAGGAGGCTGGCCTCCGTCCGGCAGCCCAGCGCCTGCAGCCGCGCCCGCAGGCGGTCGAGCTTCGAGCGCTCGTACCCGCGGATGCCGGCCACCGTGCGCGCGTGGCGCGGATAGGCCTCGAAGCGGACGGTCCGCTCGATCGGCAGGCCGAGGACGGTGCAGACCAGCAGGCTCGCGTCGTAGGTGCGGGCGAGCCGCACGGCCTGGCCGACCACCGCCGACGCCGGCCGCTTGGCGTCGACGACGAGCATGATGCAGCCGGGGCCGCCGCGGGACCGCCATCCCGCGGTCGTATCGCCCGGCCACACCGTACCGCGGGCCGCCCCCTGCGGCCGCGTCGGGGTCAGGACGGTTTGCCGGAATTCGCTCCGCATCGGCATGGCATCACCAGCGTTTGACCACGAGAACGTCACACGGCGGCCGGACCAGGAAGTCTTCGGCCACGCTGCCCATCCAGGCCTTCGCCACCCCCTGCCGGCCCTGGGTCCCGAGCACGAGCAGGTCGGCGCCGAGCGCCGACACCTGCTTGCGCAGGCTGGACCGGATCTCGCCCTCGACGAGGTGCAGCTCGAACCGGTCGCGTTCGCGGACGGTGACGTCGGACCCGGCTCCGCCGGGCCCGGCCGCCGCCGCCCCGGCGGGGACCAGTCGCTCCAGTTCGTGGCGATGGGTCCGCCGGATCTGCTCTTCCGACTCGGCGGAGGACAGGAAGCCGGGGAAGGGCAGATGGTAGACGTGGGTCACGTGGACCGTGCCGTCGGGCACCATGTCCGCCGCCGCCGTGACCGCCGCGCGCGAGAAGGCCGAGAAGTCGGTCGCGACCAGGGCGGTCCGGTAGGGGCCCGCAACGCGGCCCTTGGCGACCAGCACCGGCAGCGGGCTCTCGCCGACGACCCGTTCCATGGTGCTGCCGACGATCGGGAACGGGCTCGCCTCGTTGCGGTGCGTGCCGAGCACGATCAGGTCGCTGCCCTCCGCCTTGGCCTGGTCGACGATCGCGCGGTCGGGCTGGCCGGCCACGACCCGGACCGAGACCGCGATCCGCTGCTCCGGGTCGAGGCGGGCCATCATCGCCGCCAGCTCCGAACAGGCCGCCGCCTTGAGCGGTTCCGCCGCCGCCAGGGGCAGGTCGCCGTCGAGGACATAGAGCAGGGTGACCGGCGCCGCCTCGCGCCGCGCCAGCTCGAAGGCCCGCTCGACCGCCCGATCCGCGCGGGCCGACAGGTCGGAGGCGACCAGGATCCGCTTCATCGCCGAAACTCCTCGGCCATCACCGGCTCCGCGCCGCGGCGCGCGCGCGGGCGGTCCGCCGCCTCACCCTCCCGGACACCGATCGCCCGCCGCAGCATCACGAAGCCGATCACGCCCGAGGCGATCGACCCGGTCAGCACGCCGAGCCGGACGCCGTTGGTCATCGCCGGATCGGCGAAGGCGAGCGTGCCGATGAACAGGCTCATCGTGAAGCCGATGCCCGCCAGCAGGGCGACCGCGTACATCTGCCGCCACGTCGTCCCGGAGGGCAGCCGGCAGAAGCCCAGCCGGACGCCGAGCCAGGCGAAGCCGGCGACGCCGATCTGCTTGCCCAGGAACAGGCCGAGCGCGATGCCGAGCGGCACCGGCGCCAGCAGGGCGTCGACGGAGAGCCCGCCCAGGGAGACGCCGGCGTTGGCGAAGGCGAAGGCCGGCATGATGACGTAGGCGACCCACGGCTTGAGGCCGTGTTCGAGCATCAACAGCGGGGCCGGCTTCGCGCCGCGGGTGCGCAGCGGCACCATCAGCGCGACGAGGACGCCGGCGAGGGTCGCGTGGACGCCCGACTTGAGCACGGCCGCCCAGATCGCGACGCCGACCAGGATGAAGAAGGCCGGCCGGGTGACGCCGAGCAGGTTCATCGCCAGCAGCGCGGCCGCGCCGATGCCGGCGACCCCGAGCGAGGCGAGGGACAGGTCGGCGGTATAGAACAGCGCGATGATGACGATCGCCCCGAGGTCGTCGATGATCGCCAGCGCGAGCAGGAAGATCTTGAGCGCGACCGGGACGCGGCTGCCGAGCAGCGCCAGCACGCCGAGCGCGAAGGCGATGTCCGTCGCCGCCGGGATCGCCCACCCGCCCAGCGTCGCGGGGCTGTCGGCGTTGACCGCGAGGTAGATCAGCGAGGGCACCAGCATGCCGCCCAGCGCCGCGAACGCGGGCAGCGACGCGCTGCGCCAGGTCGACAGCTCGCCCTCGACCAGCTCGCGTTTGATCTCGAGGCCGACCAGGAAGAAGAAGACGGCCATCAGGCCGTCGTTGACCCAGAGCAGGAGCGCCTTGTCGATCGCGAAGTCGCCGATGCGCACCGACACCGGCGTCGACAGCAGCGAATTGTAGAGCGCGGACAGGTTGGTGTTGGCGAACACGACGGCGAGCACGGCCGCCACCAGCAAGATGATCCCCGGCGCCGTCTCCTTGTCGACGAAGCCGGCGCTGAACACCGCCCGGGGGCGGCGGGGTCGTTTGGCGGGCAGAACGGTCATCGCTGGGTCGAACTCTCCAACTCTTGCAGTCCCTCCGATGCGGCGGCGCACCGACCAAGGATCCGCGGGGTGGTCCCTCGGCCGGTGCGATCGCCCGTCGTCGCGTCGGACGCCGGTGCGCACGGGGCTGCGCCACGGATCCTCGGCGGGGCGAATGAGGCGGCGGGCAGCGCCTGGCTGCTCGTTGCTCCCGATGTCGCGTCAGGTGACTGACACCTAGAGACCCCCAGCTGCTTTATCCAATCGATAATGAGTGAAAGTTTGATAGATTTTTTCTATATTAAAACGAGCCGCGCCATCGGGAGGTCGGATGCTCACCCTCAAGCAGCTCAGATACGCCGTGGCGATCGCCGACGCGCGCAGCTTCGGGCGCGCCGCGGAGCGGTGCCACGTCAGCCAGCCGACGCTGAGCGCCCAGCTCCAGACGCTGGAACAGCATCTGGGCGTCAAGCTGGTGGAGCGCAGCCGGCACAACGTGGTGATGACGCCGGTCGGCCGCGAGGTGGCCTCGCGGGCGCGCCGCATCCTGCGCGAGGTCGACGACCTGGTCGACGTCGCCCGCCACGGCGTCGACCTGATGTCCGGAACGCTCCGGCTCGGCGTGCTGCCGACGATCGGCCCCTATCTCCTGCCGCTGTTCCTGCCGACCCTGCACGAGCGGCACCCGGCGCTGAAGGTCTACGTGCGGGAAGGCATGCGCGACGACCTATTGTCCCAGATGGAGGACGGCCGGCTCGAGGCGCTCTTGATCCCCCTGCCCGTCTCGGGCGTCGAGCTGGCCAGCGAGCGGCTCTATTACGAGGAGCTGATGGTCGCCGTGGCGAGCGACCACCGCCTCGCCGCCGAAGGCGAGATCGAGCGTCAGCAGTTGCGGGACGAACGGGTGCTGGCGCTCGAATCGGGTCACCGCCTCCACGAGCAGGTGGCCGAGCTGTGCCGGCAATACGGCGCGACCCTGCTCACGGACTTCGCGGGCACCAGCCTCGACACCCTGCGCCTGATGGTCGGCATGGGCGACGGCATCGCCTTCCTGCCGTCGCTCTACGTGCGGTCGGAGACGCCGAAGGACGACCAGGTCCGCGTGATCCGGCTCAAGCACCGGCCGCCGCGGCGCCTGATCGGGCTGGTCTGGCGCAAGCAGTCCGCCCACGCGCGCGAGTTCCGCCAGGTCGCGGACACGATCCGAGACGTCCTGCGCGCGATCGAGCCGGAGGTCCGGGTGGTGGCCTGAGCGGCCGCCGCGCTCACGCCGCCTGTTCGCGCTCCAGCGCCGCGGCGAGGGCGGCGCGGGCCCGGGCCATCACCGCCGCCGACGCCTTCGACGGCGCGCCCGCGTGATAGGGCGGCTCGGGGTCGTATTCGATGCAGAGCTGGGCCGCCTGGGCGGCCTCGTCGCCGACCACCTGGCCGAGCAGCCACAGCGCCATGTCGATGCCCGAGGACACCCCCGCCGACGTGACGATCTTGCCCTGGGGCACGACCCGGCGCTCGGTATAGGTCGCGCCGAAGCCTTCGAGCGCCGGGGCCGCGGCCCAGTGGGTCGTCGCCTCCAGCCCCTCGAGCAGCCCGGCCGCGCCGAGCAGCAGCGCGCCGGTGCAGACCGACGTGGTCCAGGTCGTCGTCTGGTGGACCTGCCGCACCCAATCGAGCACGGCGGGGACCCGGGTCAGCGGCCGCACGCCCGGCCCGCCCGGCACGACCAGGATGTCGGGCGCGGTGACCTCGTCGAGGGTGTGGTCGACGGTCAGGCCGAGGCCGGGCGCGGCGGCGCGGATCGGGCCCTTCGCCACGCCGACCCACTTGACCTCGGCGTCGGGCAGCCAGGTCAGCAGCTCCATCGGGCCGACGATGTCGAGCAGGGTGATCTTGTCGAAGACGAGGGCGGCGATCTGCATGGGCATCTCCTGCGGGGCCGCCGTTCAGGCGGCGGCCGGGCGCCGATGCTACCAGCAATCGCATCCGGACGGCACCGGGCCCGCAGCCGGCGGGGCGCCTTACCCTGTGACCGGCGCCGGCGACTTCCTATAATCGGCGGACGGAAGCGTGCAACGGAGGCATTCGACCCGTGCTGAAGACCCCAACGGCAAAGACCTCGACCCTCGGCGGCTGCGTCGCCGCCGCGATCCTTCTCTCGACCGGCGCCGCCCGGGCCCAGACCGACGTGGACTACACCAACGCGACCGCGCCGCTGATCGTGACCCTGCTGACCGAGCGGGGCCTGCCGGCGCAGATCGCCTACACCAAGTCGTCCGGCAGCCCGTACGTCCGCTCGCGCATCGACGGCTTCACCTTCTCGGTCTACCTGTTCGCCTGCAACAAGCAGGACCGGCCGTACCGCTGCAAGGGCATCCAGTTCTATTCCGGCTACAAGATGGCCCACCCGCTGTCGCTGGCGCTGATGAACCGATGGAACCGCACCAAGCGATACGCCCGCGGCTATGTCGATCGGGACCCGTCGACCGGCCAGTACACCCGCGCCCGCATCGAGATGGACCTGTCCTTCTCCGGCGGCATGACGCGCAGCATCTTCATGGCGCATTTCGACCTGTTCCGGCGGCTCAACCGGGCCTTTCGCCAGCATATCGGGTTCAACTAGGTGCCGTGCCCCGGCCAGAGCCGCCCTACCCCGGCCGTCGGCGCCTTGCCCCGGCCGGCGAATTGGCGCATGTGACCGGCATGAGCCCTTCCCCGGACATCGCCCTGTCGGCCCGATCCCGTCGGCGGCTCCGCCGGTGAGCGCCTTCGCCTCCCTGCGCGACTTCATCGCGGCGCTGGAGCGCGACGGCGACCTCAAGCGCATCGCCCACCCGGTCTCGCCCGAGCTGGAGATGACCGAGATCCACCGCCGGGTGCTGGCGCGGGGCGGCCCGGCGCTGCTGTTCGAGAAGCCGCGCAAGCCCGACGGCTCGACCTACGACATGCCGGTCCTGGTCAACCTGTTCGGCACCGTCGACCGGGTCGCGCGGGGGCATGGGCCGGTCGCGGGAGGAACTGCGCGCGGTCGGCGAGATGCTCGCCTTCCTGCGCCAGCCGGAGCCGCCCGGCGGGGTCCGCGAGGCGCTGGAGATGGTGCCGCTGGCGCGCAAGGTGCTGGCGATGAAGCCGAAGACGGTGAGCCGCGCGCCGTGCCAGGAGGTGGTCTGGCAGGGCGACGAGATCGACCTCGCGCGCCTGCCGATCCAGACCTGCTGGCCCGGCGAGCCGGCGCCGCTGATCACCTGGCCGCTGGTGGTGACCCAGGGCCCGGACCCGAAAGGCGACAAGGCCGACGCGCCCAACCTCGGCATCTACCGGATGCAGGTGACCGGGCGCGACACCACGCTGATGCGCTGGCTCGCCCACCGCGGCGGGGCGCAGCAGTTCGCACGCTGGCGCAAGGCGGGCTCCGCGCCCGCCGAAGGCATTCCCGCCGCCGCGGTGATCGGGGCCGACCCGGCGACCATCCTCGCCGCCGTCACCCCGGTGCCCGACACCCTGTCGGAATACCAGTTCGCGGGCCTGTTGCGCGGCAAGAAGGTCGAGCTGGTCGAGGCCAGGACCGTCCCGCTCAAGGTGCCGGCCGAGGCCGAGATCGTGATCGAGGGCCACGTCTCGATGACCGAGACCGGGGCGGAGGGCCCCTACGGCGACCACACCGGCTACTACAACTCGGTCGAACGCTTCCCGGTGTTCAGGATCAGCGCGATCACCATGCGCCGCGACCCGATCTATCTGTCGACCTATACCGGCCGGCCGCCGGACGAGCCCTCGGTGCTGGGCGAGGCGCTCAACGACGTGTTCGTGCCGCTGCTGCGCCAGCAGTTCCCGGAGATCGTCGACTTCTGGCTGCCGCCCGAGGCCTGCTCCTACCGGATGGCCGTGGTCACCATCCGCAAGGCCTACGCCGGCCACGCCAAGCGCGTGATGATGGGCGTGTGGAGCTACCTGCGCCAGTTCATGTACACCAAGTGGGTGATCGTCTGCGACGACGACATCAACGCCCGCGACTGGAACGACGTGATGTGGGCGGTCTCGACCCGGATGGACCCGGCGCGCGACATCACCGTGGTCGAGCGCACCCCGATCGACTATCTCGACTTCGCCTCCCCGGTCGCCGGGCTGGGCTCCAAGATCGGCCTCGACGCCACCGACAAGTGGCCCGGCGAGACGGAGCGGGAGTGGGGGCGAAAGCTGGATATGACGGACGACGTGGTGAAGGCGGTGGACGCGATGTGGGGGGAGATCGAAAACGATCTTTGACCCGCGTCCGAATGGCCGATCCGCGTGAACGATGCGCGCAAGGAGACAACCATGCCCACGAATTGCCGCGCCGAGGCGAACCGCGACATCCTCCGCATCCTGCTCGCCATCCTGCTGCCGCCGCTGGGCGTGTTCCTGCAGGTCGGCTTCGGGCTCCAGTTCTGGATCAACGTGATCCTGACCCTGCTCGGCTACCTGCCCGGCATCGTCCACGCGGTCTGGATCATCCTGCGGCGCGACTGAGCGGCCGAATGGCCTTGGGCCGAGCGCGGTCCGAGCCTATGCTGCGCCCCCGACCGCCCGCCTGGAGGCCCGCCGTGCCGACCGTCCGCCCGCTGATCGCCGCCGCCCTCCTGTCGGCGACCGTCGTCCCAACCGCCCACGCCCAGGCCCCCTCGCGCGCCTGGGAGGCCATGTGCACCGCGCAGGAGACGCCGATCCGCGGCTGCGTCATGCGCTCGGGCAAGTATCTCGCCTTCTGCATCCCCAAGGGGCAGGACTTCCGGCCGGTCGACGACCCCGACGCGCCGGGCGCGCCGCCCGCGGTATCCTACATGCAGTACCGCTACGGCCAGCCGGGCGACCCGGAGCTGGTCTTTCCCAAGCGGCTGCGGGGCTCGGCGGCGCGCTTCCGCGTCGCCTGGTACCTGGCCGCCCGCGGCGCGACCACGCGGATCACCTTCCGCCGGGGCAGCTATACCTACCGCTACGTCAACCTGTTCCTCGCCCGCGGCCAGGGCGAGCCGCACGCCGTCACCCACGGCATCGAGGTGTGGCGCGGCGGGCGGCGGCTGTCCTTCCTGCGCTGCGCGGACGACAACAACTAGGCGGCAAGGAATACCGTTTCCACCCGGTTGCATAACAGAAACGTACGGAAACCGGGGCGCGCGGCGGGCGTGCCGCCTTCACGGGTACGTTAACACTTGTGCGGTTGACCGGTCGCGGCGGCGCGCTAGAGTAGGCGTACGATTCGCCGGCGCCGGGGGCACGGGTTGACGCCGGATCGTCCAAGGGGTTTGGCGATGAAAACCTTCTTCGTAGTGCTCGCGGCAGCGCTGGCGGTTGCCCGGCCCGCAATTGCCTACGACCAGTCGGACTTCGATCCACTGTCGCGGCACGCGCCGCTGCAGTCGCACCCGGACGACGCCAAGGCCAAGCAGTCGACGCAGAAGAAGAAGATCATCTGCGGCATGACGATCAACTCGTCCGAGGAGATCAAGGCCTTCATCAACAAGCTGCACGCCCGGGACCCGAACAGCCAGTTCAAGTATGTCGAGCTCACCAAGATGGGCACCGCCGACACCTGGTGGCGCAACGCCGGGCGCAGCGGTATCCAGTGCGACATCCTGCTGATCAGCTCCCACTTCGGGGGCGACCTGTTCGGCGATCACACCAAGATCCGGCTGAGCCTGAGCGAGCTCGAGGAAGCCAGCTGCAACGGCACCCACGACGGCATCCTCAAGCACCCGAAGGAGGTCTTCCTCTTCACCTGCAACATGCTCGCGGGCAAGCAGCGCGATATCCGGACGCCGCGCCAGTACTACCAGGTGCTGCTCCACTACTACACGCCGGACCTGGCGCAGTATTACGTCCAGACCCGCTACGGCGCCTGGGGCGGCACCTTCGTCGGGCGCACGACGCGCGCCTTCTACGGCGTGCCGCGGCTCTACGGCTACAATTCGGTGTCGCCGCTGGGCAAGGACGCGCGCGCCTGGGTCGAGCGCTACCTCAACCAGATCGGCGACTACGGCAAGCATCTCGCCAAGGTGAGACGCGATACCGTCAACCAGACGCTGCTGCGCACGATCGGCTCGACCGGCATGATCCAGAAGGCGGGCGTGAGGCCCGGCACCCTGGGCGACCAGGTGCGGACCAACCTGTGCCGGTATTTCAACGCCGGCTCGGTCTCCGGCAAGCTCGCCGTGCTCGCCCAGGTGCTGCACGAGGACAAGTTCGCGCCCTACCTGACCTACGTCGAGGAGTTCTACCGCGAGCACAAGCCGCGCTACGGCGCGGCCTACCACGACATCAAGAACAACACGCGGGTCAAGAACCACGTCCTCAAGATGATCAACATCAGCGTCGACATGCCCCACACGCGCATCGACCTGGTCAACTTCGCCAGCCACGTCGGCTGGATCACGAGCGAGCAGCGCACCGCCTATCTCGAGAAGATCATCCGCGACCTGTTCGCCGGCGCGACGACCGCCGACAAGGTGTTCGACGTCTGCTCGGTCGGCAACCGGCACCGCAGATTCGTCGGCAAGTACGTCAACCTGAAGTTCCTCGAATTGGTCAAGCCGTCGAGCCAGTGGGACGACCGCTACCTGGAAATGGTCGGCTGCCTGCGGCCGCAGGGCAAGCCGCTGCAGAACAGGGTCGCCGAATTCCTGGACCCGTCCAAGTACGCCTGGAAGTATCGCTGGGCGGCGGCCTACACCTTCCTCGACACCAAGCCGCGCACCGACTACGTGCGCAAGATGCTGATCGCCGCCACCAACGACCCGCATCGGGCGGTGCGCGCGACCGCGCTCCAGGCGGCGAAGAACTGGAAGCTCCCCCTGCCGAGCAAGAACGCGCCCCCGAAGAAGGTGCCGGCCGCGGCGAAGAGCGTGCCGATCACCAACCCGCCGGCGCCCAACGCGCCCGAGAACCGCGCCTCGCTCCGCTTCGGCGGCGTCGACAACGGCGCCCGCTGACCACCTTGTGACCCCGCCATCCGCGGAGGCCGCGTTCGATGCGGTCCCGGGGCGTTAACCATTTGTTAACCATAATGTCCGATGCTGATGGCTGCCGGGGCCTTGACCGGCCCCATTGCCGTCGCTAACTTCCGCAACGTTATGCACACCGGAATCGCGCTTCTCGGCCTGCTCCTTACCCGCCCGACGTCCTAGGACGTCGGGAAAGGGCGCGCGCATCCGCCGCCCGCCAGCGCGAAACCCCAGAAAGACCGAATCGAGTAATCGATTGATCCCACGGTGTGCGATGCCATTCCCTGTTGACCGCGACCACCGCTGCCACCGCCCCGATCGGGGCCGGACCCGTTCCGGCCGCCGGGCCGTTGCCGCGGCCGTCCTCCGCGCGTCGCACGCGACCGACACGAGGAGCTGACCGATGTCAGTCATGCCCACCCACAAGTATCGGCGCTTCGAGCCGATCGCCTTGCCCGACCGACAATGGCCGGGCCGAACCATCGACAAGGCCCCGATCTGGTGCTCCGTCGACCTGCGCGACGGCAACCAGGCGCTGATCGAGCCCATGGGGCCGGAGCGCAAGCGGCGCATGTTCGACCTGCTGGTCCGGCTCGGCTTCAAGGAGATCGAGGTCGGCTTCCCGGCGGCCTCCGACACCGACTTCGAGTTCACCCGCCGGGTGATCGAGGACGGCCTGATCCCCGACGGCGTCGCCATCCAGGTGCTGACCCAGTCGCGCGAGCCGCTGATCCGCAAGACCTTCGAGGCGATCAAGGGCGCCAAGAAGGCGATCGTCCACCTCTACAACTCGACCTCGACCTTGCAGCGCCGGGTGGTGTTCGGCGCCGACCGGCCGGAGATCGTCAAGATCGCCACCGACGGCGCGCGCCTGATCAAGGAGCTGCGCGAGACCGTTCCGGACACCGAGATCGTCTACCAGTATTCGCCGGAGAGCTTCTCCGAGACCGAGCTCGACTTCGCCCGCGAGATCTCCGAGGAGGTCATGGAGGTGTGGGAGCCGACCCCCGAGCACAGGATGATCCTCAACCTGCCCGGCACGGTCGAGGTGGCGACGCCCAACGTCTACGCCGACCAGATCGAGTGGATGTGCCGCAACCTGAACGGCCGCGAGGCGGTCAACGTCTCGCTCCACCCGCACAACGACCGCGGCACCGGCGTGGCGGCGGCGGAGCTGGGCCTGATGGCCGGCGCCGACCGGATCGAGGGCACGCTGTTCGGCAACGGCGAGCGCACCGGCAACGTCGACATCGTCACCCTGGCGCTGAACCTGTTCACCCAGGGCGTCGATCCGGGCCTCGACTTCCACGACATCAACGACGTCATCGGCACGGTGGAATACTGCAACCAGTTGCCGGTCCACCCGCGCCACCCCTACGGCGGCGAGCTGGTCTTCACCGCCTTCTCGGGCTCGCACCAGGACGCGATCAACAAGGGCTTCGCCGCCCTGCGCAAGGCCAACCAGGAGATCTGGGAGGTGCCCTACCTGCCGATCGACCCCAAGGATATCGGCCGCAGCTACGAGGCGGTGATCCGGATCAACAGCCAGTCCGGCAAGGGCGGGCTGGCCTACGTGATGAAGACCGACTACGGGCTCGAGCTGCCGCGCACGCTGCAGATCGAGTTCTCGGGCGTGGTCCAGCGGATCACCGACGACACCGGCAAGGAGCTGCCGTCCGCGGCGATCTGGGACATCTTCGACCGCGAGTACCTGACCCAGGACGGGCCGATCGTGTTCAAGTCGTACCGCACGGTCCCCGACGCCCACGCGTCGGAGATGCGCCGGCTCACCGCCGACGTCACGGTCGACGGGGTCGACAAGGAGATCCAGGGCCGCGGCAACGGCCCGATCGACGCCTTCATCCACGCGCTGAAGGCGGAGATGGGGATCGACATCTCGGTCCAGAACTACCACGAGCACGCGGTCGGCCAGGGCGCCGACGCCACGGCGGTGTCCTACGTCGAGGTCAAGGCGCCCGGCGGCGGGGTCATGTTCGGCGTCGGCCGCGACCCCAACATCGTGGCGGCGTCGCTGCGCGCCATCGTCAGCGCCGCCAACCGGATCATCCGCGCCCAGCGGCAGCCGGAAGCGGCGTGACCGGCCGGTCGGAAGCTCCCTCGGGGCGGCGGAAACGCCGCCCCGAACGGCTTGTGCGGGGCGGGCGCGCTGCTATGGTCGCGGCCGCCGCACACAGACCGCGATAGCCCGGATTTCCGACCCTGACCGCCAATCCTCCCGTCAAGCGCAAGTGGAAACGCCGCCGCCGCGCGCTGCGCATGGCCTGGCGCAAGACCGACCCGGACATCTCGACGCGGGCCAAGCGGCTGCACGCCTATTGGGACCTGCTCGGCGTCGACCACGGCATCTTCCGCTGCCTGTGGGTCAACCGCCACCGTGTCTCCGACAACTTCTACCGCTCGGGCCAGCCGATGCCGCTGCACGTCCGCCAGGCGGCGCGGCGCGGCATCAAGACCATCGTCAACCTGCGCGGCGAGAACCCGTCGGGCTGGTATTTCCTGGAGCGCGACGCCTGCGCCAAGGCCGGGATCGCGCTGGTCGACTACCCGATGAAATCGCGCGACGCGCCGCCCAAGGACAAGCTGCTGGGCCTGCCCGAGCTGTTCGACCGCATCGAGTACCCGGCGCTGGTCCACTGCAAGTCGGGCGCCGACCGGGCCGGGCTGATGGCCGCCCTCTATCTGATGATCCGGGAGAAGCAGCCGGTCGAGGTGGCGACGAAGCAGATGGCGCTGCGCTTCGGCCACCTGCCGCATAGCAAGACCGGGGTGATCGACCACTTCTTCGCGACCTACGCCGCGGACACGCGCGAGACGCCGATGGATTTCATCGACTGGGTCCGCGACGTCTACGACCCGGCGGCGGTCAAGGCCGGATTCAAGACCCGCTGGCTGTCGCGCTGGATCGTCGACCGGATCCTGCGCCGCGAATAGCGGTGGGAACGCCGGATCGGCGCAATTTCGCGTAAACCTGGGGCGTGCTATGGTCGCCGCCCACAACCTGTTGACCCCGCGGCCCTTTGGGACCGCAAGGCGGACGAAGTGACCGAGACGACAGACCCGTCGCGCGCGCCGAAAAAGCGCAAGAAGCGCAAGGCGTTCGCCATCGACCGGCAGACCTGGCCGCTGGTCAAGCGCGTCGTCCGCGACTATCTGGTCAAGCACTGGGTCAAGATCGCCGTCGGCGTCGTGCTGATGGCGGTGATCTCCGCCTGCACCTCGGCGCTGCCGTTCCTGCTCGGCGACATCACCAACAGCGCGGTCGAGAAGAAGTCGCTCGACACGCTGCACTGGATCGCCGCCGGCGTCTTCTTCGTGTTCCTGGTCAAGGGGCTGGCCAGCTACGCCAACGAGACGCTGATGGCCTTCGTGGCCCACCGCGTCGTCGCCGACATCCAGAGCAAGATGTTCTCCCGGCTGATGCACGCCGACCTGGCCCATTTCCACAATACCGCCACGGGCCACATGATCTCGTCGTTCAACAACGACACCAACAAGATGCGCACCCTGTTCGCCGGCACGATCACCGGCATGGGGCGCGACCTGGTGACCGCCGTCGCGCTGATCGGGGTGATGGTCTACACGGACTGGTTCCTGTCCTTCATCGGCCTGGTCGTGTTCCCGCTCGCGGCGATCCCGATCATCCAGCTCGGCCGCCGGATGCGGAAGGTGTCGGCCAACACCCAGGCCGAGCTGGCCCAGTTCACCACCCTGCTCGACGAGAGCTTCCAGGGCGCCCGCCACGTCAAGGCGTACGGCATGGAGGACTACGAGGCGGGCCGGGCCGGCACGCTGATCGACCGGCTGTTCCGGCTCAACTTCAAGGCCGCCCGGGTCAAGGCGATCGCCGACCCGCTGCTCGAGGTGATCGCCGGCATCGCCATCGTCGCCGTGCTGCTCTACGGCGGCTACAAGGTCTATTACGGCGCGCCGGTCGGCGACTTCTTCCAGTTCATCGGCGCGCTGTTGCTGGCCTACGAGCCGGTGCGCCGGCTGGCCCGGCTGAACGCCACCATGCAGGAAGGGCTGGCCGCCGCCGAGCGGGTGTTCGACACGCTCGACATCCGCCCGACCATCGACGACAAGCCCGGCGCCAAGGCGCTCACGGTCAAGCAGGGTTCGGTCCGGCTCGACGACGTGACCTTCGCCTACGTCAAGGGCGCGCCGGCGCTGTCGGGCGTGACCATCGAGGCGCCGGCCGGCAAGACCGCCGCCCTGGTCGGCCCGTCGGGCGCGGGCAAGTCGACCGTGCTCAACCTGATCCCGCGCTTCTACGACGTCGACGCCGGCCGGGTGACGATCGACGGCGCCGACGTCCGCGACGTCACGCTCGCCTCGCTGCGCGGCAGCGTCGGGCTGGTCAGCCAGGAGACCAGCCTGTTCGACGACACGATCCACGCCAACATCGCCTATGGCAAGCCGGGGGCGACCGACGCGGAGATCGTCGCCGCGGCCAGGGACGCCGCCGCCCACGACTTCATCATGGCCCTGCCGGACGGCTACCAGACCCACGTCGGCGGGCTCGGCGTCAAGCTGTCGGGCGGCCAGCGCCAGCGCATCTCGATCGCGCGCGCGATCCTCAAGAACGCGCCGATCCTGCTGCTCGACGAGGCGACCTCGGCGCTCGACACCGAATCGGAACGCCAGGTCCAGGCGGCGCTGACCCGGCTGATGGAGGACCGGACCACGCTGGTGATCGCCCACCGGCTGTCGACGGTGATCGGCGCCGACATCATCTACGTCCTGGAAGACGGCCGCGTCGCCGAGTCCGGCACCCACGCCGCGCTGCTGCGCAAGGGCGGCGCCTACGCCAAGCTCTACGCCGCCCAGATGCGGACGGAAGACCAGCCGGCGGAGGTGGTGCCCGGCCCCGGCGCGGACGCCAGCCCGGACGCCGGTGCGGACGCCAGCCCGGACGGTGGCGATCGTCCGAAATTGCGCGCCTGACCCGAAGACCGCGGCCCGATGCTGCTGCCCACATACCGGAGCCTTTCGAAGCTCCTCGCGCCGCTCATCCGCTACCTGCTGCAGCGTCGGCTGCGCGCGGGCAAGGAGGACGCCGAGCGGCTGGGCGAGCGAATGGGCGTGGCCGGCCGGCCGCGGCCGCCGGGCCCGCTGATCTGGGTGCACGCCGCCAGCGTCGGCGAGGCGGTGTCGGTGCTGCCGCTGGTCGAGCGGCTGCGCGCGCGCCAGCGCCCGCCCGACATCCTGGTCACGACCGGCACGGTCACCTCGGCCGAGGTAATGGCGGCGCGGCTGCCCAAGGGCGCGTTCCACCAGTACGTGCCGGTCGACTGCCTGCCCTGGGTCGAGCGCTTCCTCGACTACTGGCGGCCCGACCTCGCGCTGTGGCTGGAGTCCGAGCTGTGGCCCAACCTGATCGCCTGCACCGCCCGGCGGGGCACGCCGCTGGTCCTGGTCAACGGCCGGATCTCGGAACGCTCCTACCGCAACTGGCACCGGCTGCCGGCGACGATCGTCGCGATCCTGGGCGCGTTCGACCTGGTGATGGCGCAGAACCGGACCTACGCCGACCGCTTCCGCACCCTCGGCGCGCGCCGGATCGAGACCCCGGGCAACCTCAAATACGCGGCCGCGCCGCTGCCCCACGACCGCGACGCGCTGGCCCGGTTCGAGGCGCGGTTCGACGCCGAGCCGATGTGGCTGGCGGCGAGCACCCATCCGGGCGAGGAAGAGATGATCGCCGAGGCCCACAAGGCCATCGTCGGCAAGTTCCCGGGCCTGACCACGGTGATCGTGCCGCGTCACCCGAACCGCGGCGCCGAGATCGCCAACCTGATGCTCCAGACGGGCCTGTCCGCCACCCGGCGCAGCCTGGAGGCGGCCGACGCGGCGGAGCGGCCGGACGTCTACGTCGCCGACACCCTGGGCGAGCTGGGCCTGTTCTACCGCCACGTCGAGATCGCCTTCGTCGGCGGCTCGCTGGTGCCCAAGGGCGGCCAGAACCCGATCGAGCCGGCGCGGCTCGACTGCGCCATCGTCAACGGCCCCCACGTCGACAACTTCCCCGACGTCTACGCCGACCTGGCGGCGGCGGGCGGGTCGCTGACGGTCGCCTCGGCCGCGGAGCTCGCCGAGACGGTGGCCGACCTGCTCGCCAACTCGGGGCGCCGGGAGAAGATGATCCGGGCCGCGCGCACCGTCGCCGAGGAGCAGGGCGCGGTGATCAACCGGGTGATGGAGCAGATCGAACCCTTCCTGATCGCCTTCGTCGGCACCGGGGGCCATGAGGACGCCTGACTTCTGGTCGGGCCGCGGCGTGCTCTCCGCGCTGCTGCTCCCGGCCGGGGCGGTCTACGCCTGGGCGACGCGGCGGCGGGTCGCGCGCCAGCCCGCCTACGCCCCGCCGGTGCCGGTGATCTGCGTCGGCAACCTGAGTGCGGGCGGCAGCGGCAAGACCCCGGTCGCCATGTCGATCGCCGCGATCCTGACCAACCGCGGCGTCGCGGCCCACCTGCTCAGCCGCGGCTATCGCGGCCGGCTCGACGGCCCGGTGCGCGTCGACCTCGCGGTCCACACCGCCGGCGACGTCGGCGACGAGCCGCTGCTGCTCGCCCGCGCGGCGCCGACCTGGGTGGCGCGCGACCGCGCCGCCGGCGCGCGCGCCGCGGTCGCGGCCGGGGCCGAGGCGATCGTGATGGACGACGGCCACCAGAACCCGACGCTGCGCAAGGACCTGTCGCTGGTCGTGGTCGACGGCGGCTTCGGCTTCGGCAACCGCCGGGTCATCCCCGCCGGCCCGCTGCGCGAGCCGGTCGCCGCCGGGCTGGCGCGCGCCGACGCGGTGGTGCTGGTCGGCGACGACGAGGCCGAGGTCGGCCCGCGGCTCGGCAAGACGCCCCGGCTGGCGGCGCGGCTGACGCCGTCTGAGGAGGCGCTGGCCCTGCGCGGCCGGCGCGTCGTCGCCTTCGCCGGCATCGGCCGGCCGGACAAGTTCTTCGAGACGCTGCGCGCGCTCGGCGCCGAGCTGGTCGAGGCGATGCCCTTCCCCGACCACCACCGCTTCAGCGACGAGGACGTGATGCTCGCCTGCGAGATCGCCAGCAGCCGCGACGCGGTGCCGGTGACCACCGAGAAGGATTATGTCCGCCTGTCGGCCGACGCCCGGCCGATGGTCACGCCGGTGCCGGTGCTGCTGGAGTGGGAGGACCCGGTGCGGATCCTCGCCCTGCTCGACCGTGTGGTGGCCGGCTTCGGCGGCCGCGATGCCTAGGGCCGGCCGTTGGGCGGCGACCGCGTGATCGAGACGCCGCGCCTGACCGGCGCCCTGCTCGGCCGGGGCGACGACGAGGTCGCGCTGCGCCGCATCCACGGCGACCCGCGCGCCGCCGCGACCCTGACCACCGACCGGCGGCCGGTGCCGCTCGCCCGCACCCGCGGCCTGATCGACGAGATGCACCAGCAACAGGCGGCCGACGGTTTCGGGCTGTGGCTGTTCCGCGTCAAGGACGCCGACGGCGACGCCTTCGCCGGCTATTGCGGCCTGCGCCGCCAGACCGTGCGCAACCGGCCGGAGATCGAGCTGCTCTACGCCGTGATGCCCGACCTGTGGGGCCGCGGCCTGGCCACCGAGATGGCCGCCGCCGTGCTGGCCGAGGCCGACGAGACCTTCAAGCTGCGCGACACGGTGGCGTTCACCCTGACCACCAACCGGGCCTCGGCGCGGGTGATGGAGAAGAACGGCTACCGCTTCGAGGCCAATTTCCGCCGCGAGGGCCTGCCGCACCTGTTCTACAGACGGAAGCGGGCGGTCTGACATCGGCGACCCTTCGAAAAATTGCCACCCCGGCCGGAGCGCAGCGGAGAGCCGGGGACCACTGTCGCCGTAGCGCACACCATCGCGCATGGCTTGCTCGGCAAGAGGAGCCGGTCGCGCCGCCCTCTTCTGCCGAGCATTCAGCGTAAAACGACGGGACGGGTGATCGGCATGGTCCCCGGCTCTCCGCTGCGCTCCGGCCGGGGTGGTGTCATTTTTTCGCGGTTTGAAGCGAAGCGTCTAGCCCGCCAGCCAGCGCCCCGCCAGGAACAGCTCCGCCGCGACCCACAGGGTCCCGAAGATCAGCTTGTTGTTCCGGGCCAGCCAGGCCGGCAGGAAGATGTCGAAGCCGACCGGCCGCTCGTCGGCGTAGCGCCCGGCGAGGTCGGTCAGCGGGCAGCGCATGCCGTTGACCAGCAGCACCACGACCTCGACCGCCACCAGCAGGCTGAGCCACAGGCCGAGGCGGAGATCGCCCGTCGCCGTCGCCACCGGGATCGCCAGGATCGACGCGGCGAACACGGCCCAGATCGCGGTGTGCGCCACCTTGATCCACCACAGCATCCGGGCGTTGTGGGCATGGCCGGCCATGGCGCAGGGACCGGGCGAAGTCCGCCGGCGCTAGTGCCGGCGCCGCGGCGGCCGGGGATGGCGCGGCCGGTGGTGGTGGCGGCGCGTGCCGGGCGGCCCACGGACGACGCGGCCGCTGCCGGCCCTGACCGCCAGCGCCGGGTCGAGCGGCAACAGGTGGAGCGAGAGGCCCCAGTGCAGGTGCGGGCCGGTCGAGCGGCCGCTGGTGCCGACCGTGCCGATCACCGTGCCGCGGTCGACCTTCTGGCCGACCTTGACCAGGATCTTGGCGAGGTGGATGTAGACCGTGTTGACGCCCAGGCCGTGGTCGATCACCACCGTCCGCCCGGAGAAGTACATCTGGTCGTAGGCGACCACGACCGTGCCCGCCGCCGCCGCGCGCACCGGCGTGCCGCGGGGCACCGCGATGTCGACGCCGAAGTGGGGCCGGCGCGGCTTGCCGTTGAGGATGCGCTGGCTGCCGAACACGCCGGAGATGCGCCCCTTGACCGGCCAGATCAGGCCCTGGCGGAAGAAGGCCGTCGCACTCTGCCGCTCGCGCGCCGCCTTGATCACCAGGTATTCGCGTTCGAGCCGTTTGTAGAGCGCCGACTTGGGGTCGATCTTGTCGACATACTTGGGCGGCAGGGTGAGCCGCTGGATGCGGTACTTGCGCTGGCGGATGTGCAACGTGCGCGTGAAGGTGCCGCCCTCGGGGACGGTCACCGACAGCGCGGCGGTCGGCTTGGCGTCGCGGCCGAAGCCCAGCGCGAACCAGCCGCGGGCGTTCTGGCGCACCGGCTTGCCGTCGAGCGTGATCGTCGAGCCGGGGATCGCCCACCCGGTGACCAGCCCGCCCTGGACCAGCGGCCCGGTGAGCCGGTAGGGCAGCGGCTTGGCGGCGTGGGCCGGACCGGCGAGGCAGAGCGCGACCACGGCCGCGCTGGCCAGGGCGCCAATCGTCCTTCCAAGACGCGATCCGATGTTATCGACGCACCGCCGCGGCAGACCCCCTCCCCCCTTGAGGGGGAGGGACGGGGTGGGGGGTGTGCCGACGGGCGAACTCGGCCGTCGGCGGTATACGCCCTTGAGCAGCCCCCCCTCCCTAACCCTCCCCCTCGAGGGGGGAGGGGACGTCGACGTTTTCGACCCTGGATCAACACAAATCGCGCCAAGCCGACTCACAGCAGGCTCCCCTGGGCGTCGTCGGGGGTCTCCGGCGGCTTCGGCTTCTTGTGCGCCGGCTTGGCCGCGGCACCGCCCGGACCCGGCTCGCCGACCGGCCCCTTCACCGTCGCGGCGACCGCGCCGTCGCGGAAGCGGATCGCCAGGTCGGCCCCGGCCGGCGCCTGGGCGACGCTGGTCACCGGCGCGCCCGACCCGTCCTGGACCAGCGCGAAGCCGCGGTCGAGCACCCGTTCGTAGGAATAGGAGTTCGAGCAATGCCGACGCCTGCTTGAGCCGGTCGCCGGCTTCGGCGAGCCGGCGCTCGATCATCGGCTTGAGCCGTTCGCTCCACCCGTTCAGCCGTTCGGCGGCGTCGCGGGTCAGCCGGTCGAGGTTGGCCGGGCGCAGGCCCGACACCGCGGTGCCGAGCCGCTGGGCGCGGTCGCGCAGGTAGCCGCGTACGGCGACGTCGAGCCGCTCCGACCGGTCGTCGAGCTGCTGGCCCTTGGTCTCGATCACCGCCTCCGGCCGGGGCAGGCCGCGGCCGGTCGCCTCGACGTGGCGCTTGAGGGCGTCGATCTGGCGGGTCATCGAGCCGACCAGCCGGCGCTCGCGGTCGAGCAGGTCGGCGATCAGCTCGGCCCGCACCGGCACCGCGATCTCGGCCGCCGCCGTCGGGGTCGGCGCGCGCCGGTCCGAGGCGTAGTCGATCAGGGTGGTGTCGGTCTCGTGGCCGACCGCGGAGATCAGCGGGATGTCCGAGGCGGCGGCGGCGCGCACCACGACCTCCTCGTTGAACGCCCACAGGTCTTCGAGCGAGCCGCCGCCGCGGGCGACGATCAGCACGTCCGGCCGCGGCACCGGACCACCGGGGGCGAGCGCGTTGAAGCCCTCGATCGCCGCGGCGACCTGCTCGGCCGCGCCGTCGCCCTGGACCAGCACCGGCCACAGCAGCACGTGGCGCGGGAAGCGGTCGGCCAGCCGATGCAGGATGTCGCGGATCACCGCGCCGGTCGGCGAGGTGACCACGCCGATCACCTCGGGCAGATAGGGCAGCGCCCGCTTGCGCGCCTCGTCGAACAGCCCCTCGGCGGCGAGCTTCCGGCGCCGCTCCTCGAGCAGCTTGAGCAGCGCGCCCTCGCCGGCCAGCTCCAGCGATTCGATCACGATCTGGTATTTCGACCGGCCCGGATAGGTGGTCAGCCGCCCGGTGGCGATCACCTCCATGCCGTCCTCGGGCGCGATCGACAGGCGGCCCGAGGTCCCGCGCCAGCACACCGCGTCGAGCACGGCCGACTCGTCCTTGAGCGCCATGTAGAGGTGGCCGGAGGCGGCGCGCTTGAAGCCGGAGATCTCGCCGCGCACCCGGACGTGGCCGAACTCGGTCTCGACCATGCGCTTGAGCGCCCCCGAGATCTCGGAGACGGAGAAGACCGGCGCGTTGTGACCGGATCGGGGATCCGCGGCGGCGCTGAGGCTTGCGGGGGTTTCGGTCATCCCTCTATGAGTAGCACATCACGACGGTCGCGGGAGGGGGCATCCATGAAGGTTCTGGTGGTCGGTGGCGGCGGGCGCGAGCACGCGCTGTGCTGGACCATCGCGGCCTCGCCGCTGTGCGAGAAGCTGTGGTGCGCGCCGGGCAACGCGGGCATCGCCGCAGGACGCCGAGTGCGTGCCGATCGCCGCCGACGACCTCGACGGCCTGGTCGCCTTCGCCAAGGAGAACGAGGCCGACTTCGTCGTGGTCGGGCCCGAGGCGCCGCTGGTCGCCGGCCTGGTCGACCGGCTGGAGCATGCCGGGATCAAGGCCTTCGGGCCGAGCGCCGACGCCGCGATCCTCGAAGGCTCCAAGGGCTTCATGAAGGACCTGTGCGCCAAGTACGGCATCCCGACCGCCGCCTACGGCCGCTTCACCGACGCCGAGGACGCCAAGGCGTTCATCCGCGAGCGCGGCGCGCCGATCGTGGTCAAGGCCGACGGGCTGGCCGCCGGCAAGGGCGTGATCGTCGCCCAGTCGGAGCAGGAAGCGCTCGACGCGGTCGACGCGATCATGGCCGACCGCGCCTTCGGCGAGGCCGGCGCGGAGGTCGTGGTCGAGGAATTCCTCGACGGCGAGGAGGCGAGCTTCCTCGCCATCTGCGACGGCACGAACTTCGTGCCTTTGGCCTCCGCCCAGGACCACAAGGCGGTCGGCGACGGCGACACCGGGCCCAACACCGGCGGCATGGGCGCCTACTCGCCCGCGCCGGTGATCGACGAAGCGATGGAGCAGACCGTCATCGACACGGTGATCGCGCCGACCGTCGCCGCCATGGCCGCCGAGGGCCGGCCGTTCAAGGGCGTGCTCTACGCCGGGCTGATGATCGGCGCCGACGGCGTGCCCAAGGTGCTGGAGTTCAACGCCCGCTTCGGCGACCCGGAATGCCAGC
The DNA here is from genome assembly GCA_963730305.1 of uncultured Alphaproteobacteria bacterium. GTDB lineage: Bacteria > Pseudomonadota > Alphaproteobacteria > Bin65 > Bin65 > CAMYMQ01. The sequence goes on along the minus strand of CAVSRB010000009.1, from coordinate 39,030 downwards.
CGCTGATGGTGCGGCTGATGTCCGACCTGCTGCCGTGCCTGATCGCCGCGCGCGACGGCGTGCTCGAGGACTTCGACCTGCGCTGGTACGACGACGCCGCGCTGTGCGTGGTGATGGCCGCGAACGGCTATCCCGGCAGCTACGACAAGGGCACCGAGATCAGCGGCCTCGACGCGGCCGGCGCGCTCGACGAGCGTCACCATCTTCCACGCCGGCACCGCGGCTGCGAGGACGGCAAGGTGGTCGCCACCGGCGGCCGCGTGCTCGGCGTCACCGCCACCGGCGCGACCATCGAGGACGCCCAGAACCGCGCCTACCAGGCGGTCGACCGGATCGACTGGCCGGAGGGCTTCTGCCGCCGCGACATCGGCTGGCGGGCGATCGCGCGGGGGAAATAGGCCCGCGCCAAGCGCATTGGTCCGGCCGGTTGGATCGGGGTAAGACGGACGCCCATCGGACCTCCCGAACCGCCGGAGCCCCCATGTCCCAGCCGACCGCCGCCTTCCTGACCGTGTTCGTCACCGTCTTCCTCGCCGAGCTGGGCGACAAGACGCAGCTCGCCACCCTGCTCTACGCCACCGGCGGACGCTCGCCGTGGATGGTGTTCCTGGCCGCCTCGGCGGCGCTGATCGCGGCGACCGGGCTCGCGGTGGTGGTCGGCACCGCGGGCGCGCGCTTTATCGAAGGGGTGCCGCTCAAGCTGATCGCCGGGCTGGGCTTCATCGCCATCGGGGTGTGGACGGTGGTGGGGCACTTCAAGGGGTAAGGAGCGGGTCACTCACCGCACTTCAATTCGCACCACCCCGGCCGCAGCGCAGCGGAGAGCCGGGGACCATGCCTGGGCGAATACGAGCACCGGGACCGCCGGCCTCGGTGCGCCGCCGGCGAGGCGGCCGAGGCCGCAACCCGCCATCCGAAGGCTGTTGCTCGGCAGGATGAGGGCGCACGAGCTACTATTTTCTGCCAAGCCTGCAGCGCGAGATGACGAGCCGGATTTCGGCATGGTCCCCGGCTCTCCGCTACGCTGCGGCCGGGGTGGCAGTGTTTTTTTGAGGCAGACGATACTGGTGCGACATCCGGGGCAGGTACCCGGCCGCGCGACCCGTCCGACGCGAGAGCGGCTCGTCGCCTCGCGGCGGGGCTCGGGTCGCGCCGTTTCCTACTTCACCGCCACGAACCGAGCCCCGCCGATCGCCCCGCTCTCCGCCAATTCCACGAACCGCGCGTAGAAGCGGCAGTAGTCGCGGTGGGGGTCCCGGCCGGTGCGGCGGATGGCGTCGGCGCGCAGGGCCTCGTACATGGTCAGCCGCTCGCGCAGGATCGGCACCCAGGCGGCGGACAGGTCGGTGGCGGCGACGCCGGTGAAGCCGGCGTCTTCGAGCACGCCGAGATAGTCCCACACCTCCGGCACCCCGCGCGCGGCGACGCCGTTCCACATCACCCCGCGGTCCGCGGGGCCGAAGGCCGGGCCCGCGACCCAGTCGGTGAAGGCGAAGCGGCCGCCGGGGCGGAGCACCCGGAAGGCCTCGGCCACGCCCGCGTTCTTGTCGGCCAGGTGGAGGAAGGCCTCCTGGCTCACGACCACGTCGAAGCTGGCGGCGGTGAACGGCAGGTCCTGGGCGTCGCCGTAGAGGAAGGCGACCTTGTCGTCGAGATGGACCAGTTCGGTCAGCTCGCGCGCGCCCTCGACCCGGCTGGGACTGGCGTCGACCCCGATCACGCGGCAACCGTGCCGCCACGCCTGGTAGCGCGCCGGCCCGCCGAGCCCCGAGCAGACGTCGAGCACGAGCTGGCCGGCGTCGATGCCGGCGGCCTCGGCCAGGGCGTCGTTGGCCGCGAGCCCGCCGTAGTGGTCCTGGTCGTGCGCGAACAGGATCTCCGGCGTCAGGCCTTCGAGCGTGCCGCGCGCCTCGACGATCTTCGCCAGCACCTGGGGCGCGGCGATCGGGTGCGCGTCATAGAACCGGACGACGTGGTCGTGGTCGCGGTCGTGATGGTGGCCTTGGGCCAGCGGCCCTCTCCCTCCCCAGGGTTGGCACGGTCAACGGACATCGGCGTCAGCCGATGCCGTATCGGCCGGGCGCCAGGATGCCGTTGGGATCGAGGGCGGTCTTGATCGCGTCGCAGGCTTCACGGAACGCGGGCATGACCTTGCCCATGTGGAAATCGTACCAGTCGATCGGCGAACGGCCAACCGCCACGCCGCGCAAACTCCAATTCCATAGGTCTTGTCGGCGCGGGCCGCCTCCTCTGGGTCCTCGCGGTTGAACTAGATGACATGCAGGCCGCGGGCGAAGCGCGGGCCGCAACACGTTCATGACCGTGTAGTCGAGGCCGTTGTACTCGTAGATCAGAGCGGCCAAGATGCTGGAACTCGTTCGCCATCTTGCCGTCCATCGGCGTGCCCGGGGTGAACCAGGCGTCGCCGCCGCCCGGCCGCCACTTGAGCAGGCCGAGCTCGGCCGTGGTAGGCACGCCCGAGAAGGAATTCGATCGCGCACTTGAGCGGACGCGCTCCAGCGCCTCCTCGATGGTCGATGTAGGTCGCCTTGCCCGAGCCGGTGAAGTGGGCGCGCACCCGCTCGATCTGCGGTTCGATCGCCTCCATCGACGACCCGAAGAAGGCGCCCGAGACGGTCCAGGCGCCGACCCCGTGCTTAACCTGCAGCTCCTTGCGCGCGCCGTCGGTGATGCTGGCCTTGCCGCCGGTCGCGGCATACTCTGATGGGTGTCCTCGTTGCCGATCAGATACATGTCGTTGGCGACGCGGAACAGGTCGGCACGAAGTTGGAGAGCTTCAAGGGCCGGCACAGCTCGACGATCTCGCCCAGTCGGCGTCGTCGGGGAAGGCGAAGTGGAACGAGCGGATCGCCGGCGGCCGAGGCAGCATCCAGATGCCCATACGTGACGATGCCGAAGTTCGACTGGGCGAACAGGCCGTCGAGGATCGGGCCGAAGGCGTATTTCGAGACGTGCCAGTTGACCAGCTCGTCCTTGCCCAGGTCGATCGAGCCGTCGCCGGTGCGGATGATCTCGCCGTTGCCGAGCACGATCTCCATGCCGCAGGCGAAGCCGAAGTGGTCGAAATAGGGGCCGTAGCCCGCGCCCTTGTCGAGGGCGTTGCCGATCATGCCGCCCTCGGGCGGGCCCGAGGTGGTCGAGATCATCCACTGGCCGCCGCGGCGCTTCAAGCTCGTCGGCCATCATCTGGAAGCTGACCCCCGGCTCGACCGCCGCGTAGCCCATCGTCTCGTCGACCTCGAGGATGCGGTTCATCCGCTTGCCCAGGTCGACCACGACCATGCCGGCCGCCGGCGCCGAGCGCGTGCCGAGGCCCATGTTGTTGCCGGTCGAGACCGGGTAGAGCGGCACCTTGTGGGTGTTGGCCGCGCGCACCACCGCCTGCACCTCGGCGGTCGAGCCGGGATAGACCACCGCCGACGGCCGGCGGTCGCCGCCGGGCATGGTGTTCTCGCCGTAGCGGGTAAGCGTGTCGTCGCTGACGTTGACGTTGTCGCCGCCGAGCGCGCTGCCGACCTCGGCGAGGAAGGCGTCGAGAGTGCCGTTGGTCATTTCTGGTCCTCCGTTGTCGATCCGGACTCGAGCAACCGCCCCTGCCCCTCGTCCCCGCGAAGGCGGGGACCCAGACCGTCGATCGAGAGACTGGGTTCCCGCCTTCGCGGGAACGACGCGACGAAATTTGCGCGGTCTGTTCAGGCGATCCGCTTCGTCCCGTTTCCTGTTTCCGCCGTGGCGTGTCCGATCGCTACCAGACGCCGACGCCGCCGGATGGCGCGGCCGGCTCGCCGGCGCCCGCGGGTTCGGGTGCCGGGCAGCTCGACGCCGTCGAGCGCCGCCGGCATCGGCCCGCCGGTCGCCCAGTCGAGCAGCTCGACCGTGTGGACCACGGGCAGGTCCGAATGGTGCGCGATCTGGGTCATGCAGCCGAGGTTGCCGGCGGCGACCGCCGCCGCGCCGGTGCTCTCGATATGGCTCGCCTTGCGCTGGCCGAGCCGCGCGGCGATCGCCGGCTGGAGCATGTTGTAGGCGCCGGCCGAGCCGCAGCAGAAATGGCGCTCGGGCACGTCCATCACCTTGAAGCCGGCGGCGCGCAGCAAGCGTGCGCGGCGGCTCGACCACCTTCTGGGCGTGCTGGAGCGAGCAGGCGTCGTGATAAGCGACGGTCAGCGGCACCGGCTGTGCGGGCGCGTTCAGCCCGAGTTCGGCGAGCAGCTCGGTGACGTCGCGGGCCGAGGCCAGCGATGCGCGCCGCCTTGTCCGCCATGTCGGGTCGTGGGCGAAGATGCGGCCGTAGTCCTTGACCGTGGTGCCGCAGCCCGAGGCGTTGACGACGACGGCGTCGAGGCCGCCATGATCCCTCGAGCCCTCTATCTCGCGGGTCCAGGCGTCGATCGTCGCCCGCGCCGAGTCCTTGGCCATCGCCTCCTTGCCCATGTGCAGGGTGAAGGCGCCGCAGCAGTCGGCCGCTGTCCGCCATTACCACCTCGCAGCCATGGCGGGTGAGCAGCCGGATCGTCGCCGCGTTGAGCCGCGGCGCCAGCGCCTGCTGACGCAGCCGGCCAGCAGCGCGACCCGCTTCCGACGTTCCCCCTCGGCCGGATAGACGCCGCGCGCGGTCGCCTCGCTGGCAGGCGGCAGATTGGTCGGCGCGAGGTCGAGCAGCGCCTTGAGCCGGCCCGGCATCAGCGCCCGGAACGGCCGGCTCAGCCGCGCCGCTTTCATGGCCAGGCGAAACCGGCCGGCGTCGGGCACCGCCCGGGCGATCAGCGCGCGCAGCAGCCGGTCGCCGAGCGGGCGGCGGTAGTGGGTCTCGATATGGGCGCGGGCGATGTCGGCCAGGTGCATGTAGTCGACCTTGGCCGCGCAGGTCGTCATGCACGAATTGCAGGAGAGGCAGCGGTCGATATAGCCGACCGTGCGCGCCGAGGGCGGCGCATCGGATTCGAGCATCTCGCGGATCAGGTCGATGCGGCCGCGCGGCGCGTCGTTCTCGTCGCGCAACAGCACGTAGGTCGGGCAGACCGCGGTACAGAAGCCATAGTGGACGCAGTCCTTCAGAATGCCGGCGGCGTCGGCGATTTCCGGCCGGGAGAGCTGGTCGGCGGTGAAGGCGGTCTGCATGCCGCCAAGTCTGTTGCCGACGACTGATATGTCAAATATATTTTTTATCCACGTTTGATATGTATGAAATATTGATATGGAACTGCGCCATCTCCGCTACTTCACCGCCGTCGCCCGCGAGCTCCATTTCGGCCGGGCGGCGGAGGCGCTCAACATGGCGCAGCCACCGCTCAGCCAGCAGATCCAGAATCTGGAGGCGGAGCTGGGCGTCAAGCTGTTCGACCGCTCGCGCCGCCGGGTCTCGCTGACCGAGGCCGGCGAGGTCTTCCTGAAACGCGCCCGGGTGATCCTCGATACCGCCGACCAGGCCGCGGTCGAGGCCCAGCGCATCGGCCGGGGCGAGATGGGCCGGCTCGCGGTCGGCTTCATGAGCGCGGCGATGCTCGACCAGTTCCCGCCGATCCTGTCGACCTTCCGCGAGCAGCTGCCCGACGCCCGGGTCGAGCTGGTCCAGATGCCGTCGGACGAACAGCTCGCCGGGGTCGCGGGCGGCCATATCGACGTCGGCTTCGGCGACCTCGCCGAGACCGCCGAGACGGTCGACGTCAACGGCACCCGGGTGCGGATCGAGACGATCTGGCGGGAGGAATTGCTCGCCGCGCTGCCGCCGCGCCACCGGCTGGCCAACCGGCCCACACTCGACCTCACCGAGCTGGCCGGCGAGCCCTTCGTCACCCTGCCGCGAGCGCCAGCGACCGGCTTCTACGACCAGGTCATCGGCCTGTGCCACGCCGCCGGCTTCAGTCCGCAGATCAAGCAGGAGGCGTCGCAGCTCCCCGGCCGCCCTGGCGCTGATCGCCTCGGGCTACGGCGTCGCGCTGATGCCCGCCTGCGTGGTCCAGCCGTGGCGCGACATGGTCGCCTTCGCGCCGCTCGCGACCCGGCCGTCGATCGCCGTGACGCTGCTCAGCCGCGCCGACGACCCGTCGCCCGTCGTCGCATCCTTCCGCACCATCGCTGAGGCGGTCTCCCCCGGCCTGATCGAGGCGGCGCTCAGGCGGCCGGTTTAGGCGGGCGGGCGTTTCTCTTCGGCGCACCATCCAATCCCGTCATGCCCGCGAAGGCGGGCATCCAGTCCCGAGGCGACACTCTGGATTCCCGCCTACGCGGAATGACGACGCAAGGAATTCGCCGATGCTGACGATCCCCTCAGAACGCCGCCGTCGGCACCACGTAGTAGAAGATCGCGAAGAAGTGGAAGATCGCGCCGGCGAGCACGAACAGGTGCCAGACCATGTGGTTGAACGGCAGCTTGCGCCACGCGAAGAAGACCAGCCCGACCGTGTAGAACAGCCCGCCGATCAGCAGCAGGTTGATCCCCTGGGCGCCGACGTGCTCCGCGATCGGCTGGCCGAACACCACGCCCAGCCAGCCCATGATCACGTAGATGACGATGAAGACCGGATGCAGGTAGCGCACCCAGACCAGCCGCGTGACGATGCCGCCGATCGCCAGCGCCCAGATCGCGCCGAACAGGAACCAGCCACGCCAGCCCGGCAGCGCGATCAGGGTGAAGGGCGTGTAGGTGCCGGCGATCAGCAGGAAGATGCCGACATGGTCGAACGCCTCGAACAGCGCGCCGACCCGCGGATTGTGGGCGAGGCTGTGATAGAGCGCGGAGCTGCCGAACAGGAAGATCAGCGAGGTGCCGTAGACGACCACGCTGAGGATGGCGGCGACGCTGCCCGTCCACGCCGCGGCGATCACCAGCAGCACCAGCCCCGCGACCGCCAGTCCCGGCGCCGGCGCCGTGGGTGACGGCGTTGGCGATCCGCTCCAGCAGCGTCTCCTGGACCACGACCGCCGTGGTCACGTCGCGGCGGTCGGCCGGTGGCCTGCGTTGCGTGTCCATACCCGACGATATGGTCCTCGCTCGGACGCTTTCCCAACGCGACGGCGAGAATCCCTACGTTCTTGCCGGAATTCGTGGGGTGCCGGGCCGCGCCCGCCCCTTGAAGCACGAAAATATGTTCCGCTTGCGTTCCGGCCGGCTATACTCGGCCCTTCACGCGCCGGAACAGGCCCCGGGGGGACGCCGTGGACGACTTGAACCTTGAGAGCAACCTGGAACGCGCCGCCAACGCGCGGCGGACCGAATCCGAGCCCGCGCTCGCCGACCAGCTCGCCCGCGGCATCTGCCGGCGGCTGGGCGACCTCGGCTATGGCGCGCTGACCGAGTTCCGGGTCGGCCGCGGCCGTCGGGTCGACGTCATCGGCCTCAACCGCGAGGGCCGCTTCGTCATCGTCGAGATCAAGACCAGCGTCGCCGACTTCCGCGCCGACGGCAAATGGCCCGACTACCTGCCCTGGTGCGACGCCTATTATTTCGCGGTGCCGGCGGAGTTCCCGCGGGACATCCTGCCCGAGGAGGAGGGGCTGATCGTCGCCGACGCCTGGGACGCGACCATCCTGCGCGAGGCCGCCGAACGGCCGATGAACGCGACCCGCCGGCGCACCCAGATCCTGCGCTTCGGCCTGACCGCCAGCAGCCGCCTGCACGCCGTCGTCGACCCGCGCCCGTCGCAACGGTGGAACGGGGGATAGGGCGCACCGGCTTCTGGCGTCATTCCCGCGCAGGCGGGAATCCAGCGAGCGCCGACGAGATTCTGGATGCCCGCCTGCGCGGGCATGACGGTCGGGAGAGCGCGGCGCGCGCGGGCCGCTACTTCAGCCCGATCTGGAGCCGGTAGACCACGATCCGGCTGCGCCGCATGATCGGGTTGGCCGAGGAGAACTTGGCGTCGCCCATCACCTTCTGCGCCTGCCGGCTCGGCAGCTTCGCGGTCGGCTTGAAGTCGGGGATCAGGCTCTCCGGCAGCCTGCCGCCGTTCCAGCTCGCCAGCCGGCCGGAATAGTCCCACTCGAAGCCATAGAGCGTGAACGGCTTGCCGTTCAGCCGCTGGAGCCGGGCGCCGGTGGTGCCGATGCGGATGCCGCTCCGGGTCCGCCACGGCGACTTGGGCTTGGAGATCACCGCCAACGCCAGCCGCTTGCCGCGGTCGTCGTAGCGGAACTCGACCTCGGCGCGAGTCCCGGGGAACAGGACCAGGCCGGGCACGTACTGGCCCTCGCCGACATGGACCTTCGTGGCGCGCACGTTGCGACGGCCATAGACGCGGCGGAGCTCGGCCAGGGTCGACCGCGCGGTGACCGCGCCGACCCGTTTGCCCGGAACGATGGTCCGGTCGCGGACGCTCGCCGCCATGCCGCTCTGCAGGGCGCCGGCGGCCGCGAAGCCGACCAGCACCGCCATGCCTGCCAGATACCGGATCATGCGCCGCTCTCCTCCCGCTTCGTTCGACCGCGTGCCATTCAAGCGCGCCAGGCGCGCCCTCGCCAGGGAATATACGCGGGCACCGCCGCCCGGTATCGCCGGTAGGCGTCGCCATAGTAACGCAGCAGCTTGCGTTCCTCGAAGTGGGCGCCGATCAGCAGGTAGAGCGAGCCCCACACGGCCGACGCCAGCGCGAACTCGTCGAACGCCCGGGTCCACAGCACGATGAACAGGCCGGCATAGAGGGGATGGCGGATATAGCGGTGCGGCCCGCCGGTGCGCATCGGCTCGTCCGGCCCGACCGGCGCCGGCGGGCGGACGCCGCCGCCGTCGACGCGCGAGCGTGCCAGCTCCCGCCGGCGGACCGCCGCGCGCACCTGCGTCAGGCCGGCGAAGCGGCCGAGATCGTACTGGAACACGCCCAGGGCGACCACGAACCAGCCGCCGGCCTGGGCGACGTAGAGCAGCCAGGTCAGCCACGCGGGGAAGTGGAACACGGTGCGGTCGGGGAAGAACCGCCACTCGACCCAGAAGATCAGGCCCAGGTGCGCGGCGGCGACGACGTTGTAGGCCGCCCGGTAGTAGTCGCCGAGCAGGGGCGCCAGCGCGGTCTTGGCGCGCGTCCCGGCGAGCACCGTATGGACCAGGCCGAAGCTCGCCCACAGGGCCGCGAACAGCAGGTGGTCGCCGACCGGGCCCATCCCGCCGGCGGCGCGCTAACGCGCCATCCGTTCGAGGGTCGAGGTCGTGCTGTGGCCGTCGAGCAGCTTGGCCAGCATCACCCGGCCGCCATAGCCCTGGACGAATTCGCCGCCGACCACCTCGTCGAGCGCGTAGTCGGCGCCCTTGACCAGGACGTCGGGCTTGAGCGCCTCGATCAGCTTCATCGGCGTGTCCTCGTCGAACAGCACCACGAGATCGACGGTGGCGAGCGAGCCGAGCACCGCGGCCCGCGCCGCCTCCGACTGGACCGGCCGGCCCGGCCCCTTGAGCCGCGCCACCGAAGCATCGGTGTTGAGGCCGACGACCAGCCGGTCGCACGCGCCGCGCGCCTGGGACAGCAGCGAGACGTGGCCGGGATGGAGCAGGTCGAAGCAGCCGTTGGTGAAGCCGACGCGCAGCCCCTGCGCCCGCCACTGGGCGGCGCGGTCGACGAGGCGATCGACGTCGGCCAGCTTGGCCTCGGCCGACATCAGCTCCTGGCGCTGGAGCGCGATGGTGATCTCGGCCGGGTCGGCGACCGCGGTGCCCGCCTTGCCGACGACGATCCCGGCGGCGAAGTTGGCCAGCTGCATGGCGTCGACCGCCGGCGCGCCGAGCGCGAGCACGGCCGCGGCGACCGCGATCACCGTGTCGCCGGCGCCGGAGACGTCGAACACCTCGCGCGATTCGGCGGGAACGTGGTGCGCCGCCTTGGCGGTGATCAGCGACATGCCCTGCGGCCCGCGCGTCGCCAGCATCTGGTCGATGCCGCAGCTCTTGAGCAGCTTGCGGGCGGCGGCCTCGACCTCGGCGTCGGTGCCGGTCGGCAGGCCGGACGCCTCGGCCAGCTCCTTGCGGTTGGGGGTGACCATCGTCGCGCCGCGGTAGCGGCCGAAGTCGCGGCCCTTGGGATCGACCAGCACCGGCTTTCCCGCGGCGCGCCCGGCCGCGATCACGGCCTCGATCACCGCCGGGGTCAGCGCGCCCTTGCCGTAGTCGGACACGATCACCGCGTCGCAGCCCTCGACGGCGTGGCTGGCCTCGTTGATCAGGTTGCGCGCCACGGTCTCGGCGATCGGGGTGGCGTCCTCCTCGTCGGCGCGCAGCAGCTGCTGGACGCCGGCGACGTAGCGGGTCTTGCGGCTGGTCGGCCGGCTGCTGTCGATGACGAAGTTGGAGCGCGCCCGCTTGATCGCGCCGCACAGCGTCTGGATCTCGCGGCCGATCTCGTCGTTGCCGACGACGGTGACGAAGGTGACCCCGGCGTCGAGCGCGGCGAGGTTGCGGGCGACGTTGCCGGCGCCGCCGAGCATCACCTCCTCGCGGGTGACCTTGAGCACCGGCACCGGCGCCTCGGGCGACAGCCGCTCGGCCTCGCCGTAGACGAAGCGGTCGAGGATGATGTCGCCGACGCACAAGAGGCGGACGCTGTCGAGGCGCCGGACCAGGTCGACCAGGGGCGTGGTGTCGGACATCAGGCCTCGACGAGCCCCAGCTCGATCTCGAGCGCGCCGCACAGCATCTGGCCGAGCATGATGTGCATCTCCTGGATGCGCGCGGTGGTCTCGGACGGGACGATCAGGAAGGGGTCGGCGTATTCGGCCATCTCGCCGCCGTCCTTGCCGCCGAGCCCGGCCGCGACCAGGCCGCCGCCCCGCGCCGTCTCCAGCGCGCGGATGACGTTGGGGCTGCGCCCCGAGGTCGAGATGCCGATGGCGACGTCGCCGGGCACGCCCAGCGCCTCGATCTGGCGCGAGAACAGCTGGTCGAAGCCGAAGTCGTTGCCGATCGCGGTCAGCGCCGAGCTGTCGGTGGTCAGCGCGATCGCGGCGATCGCCGCCCGGTCGGTCTTGTAGCGGACGGTCAGCTCGGTCGCGAGGTGCTGGGCGTCCGCCGCGCTGCCGCCGTTGCCGAAGAACATCAGCTTGCCGCCGTCGCGCAGCGCGCCGGCGCAGACCTCGACCAGCCGCGCGAACGGCGCGCGCAGCGCCGCGCGCGTCGCCTGGGCGACGGCGAGGTGCTCGTCGAGCTCGGAATCGAAGAAGCGGTCTAGGTCGAGCGGCATGAAACCACGGGGTCCGGGCAACAATGATACGCGGCGTTTATACCGCAATTCGGTAGATATCCAGGAATTCACGCGGTGACCGACGAGGCCCGCGCGAGGGCAAGGGAAACGGGCGACCCTTGGCCCGCCCGTCTGCGCACGCTTCACTGGCGCCGGTTGGTGACGCGCGCCGTCGGGCGTGAGCCGGGGACGACTGCCCAGGAATCGAACTCAGCCGCCGATCGGGCCGCCGTCCTTCTTGGTGATGGCGACCACCGACGGGCGCGGCGGGGTGCCTTGCTTGAAGTCGGGCCAGCGGGTCGACGGGTTGGCGAAGGTGGAGCCGTGCGGCGACGACGTCGTCGAAATGCGGGTTGCGGTGGTCGGACAGGGCAATGTCGTCATCGTCGTCGAGGTCTGGGTCGTCGAGACGATCGGTTATCGATCGGCTCCTGGCGCGGGCTGGGTTGGGTTGAGTAGGGTGGCGCGACTCTAGTCGCGATCCGTTGCCGCCTGATGACAGCGTCGGCCCGCCGCGAGAACCGTGTCAGGGCCCCCGCCCGAGCCCCGCGCGACCGCGACATACGCGAAAGTATGGCCTCCCGCCGGCCAACGACCGGCAGCGGGCCGGATGGGCCCGCGTGCACGCAAGCGCCGCCCGCTGCGAAAGTAAGGGAGGGGTTTGGCTTTCGGCAGTCCCTGGCCTATGCTGCCCCGGCCCGGCGGCCGACGGTTCAGGCGATCGGTTCCGTGCTCCGGCGCCTCCGCAAATCAGGAGGGCCGTGCCGGACGCAGGATCGATCCGCGTCGGCCTTGTAAATAAAGGACCAAGGAGAACCAATATGCAGAAGGTAAGGGGTGTCGCGCGAGCGGCCGGCATGTTCGCTATCGTGCTGGTCGTGGCTTCGTGCGCCAACATGCAGGGCTCCGTTCTGAAGCCGAGCGGCAACGTCGCGCAAACGCTGGCCTCCATCGGCACGTTCAAGAATTTCCTCGCGGCGGCGAAGGCGACGGGCATGATGGCCACGCTCGAAGGCAAGGGGCCGATCGCGGTGTTCGCGCCGACCGACGGCGCCTTCAGCCGGTTGCCCAAGGGCAGCTTCCAGTCGCTGATGCGGCCGGAGAACCGGGCCAAGCTCAGGGCGCTGGTGGCCAACCACATCCTCAAGGGCAAGCTGACCACGGCCGACGTCCTGAACGGGCGCCGGCCGGTCTCGACCATGGCTGGCCGCGTGATCGAGGTGAATGGCATCGATCCCGACAAGGGCATCTTCTTCGGCCCCGCCAAGGTGACGAAGCCGGACATCGACGCCACCAACGGCACCATCCACGTGATCGACCGGGTCGTTCTTCCCTAACCCGGCCATCATTGTCATGAGCGAACGCGCTCGCGTCTTCGACGTGGGCGCGTTCTCTTTTGTGCCTTCGGGGTCTCGTCTGCGAACGGTCGGGAGCGGGTGTCGGCGATGCGCGTGCTGGTAACCGGGGCCGGCGGTTTCATCGGCGGCTACGTCGTCGCCGCGCTGGCCCGCGCCGGCCACGAGGTCGTCGCCGCGGTCAGGGACCCGGCGCGGTTCCGGCGGCAGTGGCCCGGGCTCGACGCGGTCGCCTGCGACCTGCGCCGCGACACCGACCCGGCGGTCTGGCGCCCGCGCCTCGCCGGTATCGACGCGGTGGTCAACGCCGCCGGCCTGCTCCACGCCCGCGCCGCCACCCTCGACGCCGTCCACCACCGCGCGCCCGCCGCCCTGTTCGACGCCTGCGCCGCGGCCGGCGTCCGCCGCATCGTCCAGATCTCCGCCCTCGGCGCGGGCGACGAGGCCGGCACCGCCTACGCCGCGACCAAGGCGGCGGGCGACGCCCATCTGGCCGGGCTCGACCTCGACTGGGTCGTGCTCCGCCCCTCGGTGGTCTACGCCGCCGGCGGCTATGGCGGCACCGCGCTGTTCCGCGCCCTCGCGGCGCTGCCCTGGGTCACCCCGACCGTCGGCGACGGCAACCAGCAACTGTCGCTGGTCCACATGGACGACTTGTGCGCGGTGGTGCTGCGCTGCCTCGACCCCGACGGGCCGAAGCGCATGACCCTCGACGTCGCCGGCCCGGCGCCGGTGACCGCCCGCGACATGCTCGCCGGCTATCGCGCCTGGCTGGGCCTGCCGCCGGCGCGGCCCCTGCGCGTGCCGGTATGGCTGTGCGCCGCGGCGGCGCGGATCGGCGACCTGACCGGCGGCCCGACCGGTGGCGGCCCGCTGAACACCACCGCCCTGCGCATGCTCGCCCAGGGCAACACCGCCGACCCCGGCCCGATGACGGCGGCGACCGGGGTGGTGCCCCGCAGCTTCGCCGAGGGGCTCGCCGGGATGCCGGCGCAGAGCCAGGACCTGTGGCACGCGCGGCTCTACGCGCTGCGGCCGGTGCTACGCTGGGCGTTGGCGCTGATGTGGCTGCTCAGCGGCCTGGCCGGGCTGCAACCGGGGGTGATCGCCGGCTGGGCGCCGAGCCTCGCGGTGTGGGGGCTGACCCTGCACCATGCCGGCGCCCTGCTCTACGCCGCCTGCGCCCTTGACCTGGCGATCGCGCTGGCGCTGGTCGCCGGCTACCGGGTGCGGGCGGTGGCGCTGCTGTCGCTCGCCGTGATCACCGGTTACACGCTGGTCGTCACCCTGGTCCAGCCCGGCCTGTGGCTCCACGCGCTCGGGCCCTTGTCCAAGAACCTGCCCGCCTTCGCCGCGACCCTGGCGCTGGCGGCGCTCGCCCGCGACCGCTGAGGCTTGCGATGGAGCTGCTCTGGCTCAAGCTGGTCCACATCGTCAGCGCGACCCTGCTGCTCGGCACCGGTCTGGGCACCGCCTTCTTCATGTGGACCGCCCACCGCAGCGGCGACCCGCGCGCGATCGCGGTGACCGCGCGCCACGTCGTCCTCGCCGACACCCTGTTCACCACGCCCGCCGTGATCGTCCAGCCGGTCACCGGGATCTGGATGGCGCTGATCCTGGGCTACCCGATCCTGTCCGGCTGGATCCTGTGGACGCTCGTGCTCTACCTGGTCACCGGCGCCTGCTGGCTGCCGGTGGTGTGGCTGCAGGCGCGCGCCGCCCGCCTCGCCCGCGACGCCGTCGCCGCCGGCACCGGGCTGCCGCCGCGCTACTTCGCGATCATGCGCGCCTGGTTCTGGCTCGGCTGGCCGGCCTTCGCCGCCGTGCTCGGCATCGTCTGGCTGATGGTGTTCAAGCCGGCGTAGCAAGGCAAGCAGTCAGCGTGGTCGCCAACGCCGGCACACGCCATCGGAAGGCTGATGCTCGGCAAGAAGAAGTCGGGCGAGACCGCCCTCTTCTGCCGCGCCTGCAGCGTGAGACGACAGGCTCCATGCCGGCGGCGACGGTCCGGGCGTGCCTACCCCGCCCCCGGGACCACCCGGCGGATCAGGCGTTCGATGGTCAGGCCCTGGACGACCACGGAGAAGATCACGACCACGAAGGTCGCGGCGAGGATCACGGGCTTCTCCGCCGTCGCCGGCAGCGAAAGGGCCAGCGCGACCGAGATGCCGCCGCGCAGCCCGCCCCAGGTCAGCACGGCGATCGAGCCCTTGGTGAAGGTGCGGAACGGCCGCAGCAGGGCGATCGACGCGCCGACGCTGATCCAGCGCGCGAACAGCACCAGCGGGATGGCGAGCGCGCCCGCGATCAGGTGCGGGACGTGGAATCCGAGCACGATCACCTCCAGCCCGATCAGCAGGAACAGGATCGCGTTGAGGATCTCGTCGATCAGGGTCCAGAAATTGTGCAGGTGCTCCTGCGTCTTCGGGCTCATCGCCTTGTCGAGCCCGATATTGCCGATCAAGAGGCCGGCGACGACCACGGCGATCAGGCCGGAGACGTGGAGGTGCCGGGCGACGGCGAACGTGACCGTGACCAGGGCGATGGTCATCATGATCTCGACGACATATTCGTCGATCCGGCGCATCGCGACATGGACGATCCCGCCGGTGACCAGGCCGAGCACGATGCCGCCGACCGCCTCGCGCAGGAACAGGATGCCGACCGACCCGGCGGTGACCGGCTCGCCGGTCGTCTGGAAGGCGATCGCGCCGACGATGGCGAAGACGACGACGCCGACCCCGTCGTTGAACAGCGACTCGCCCGCGATCTTGGCGCGCAGGTTGGCCGGTATCCGCAGGTTCTTGAGCACGCCGAGCACGGCGACCGGGTCGGTCGGCGAGATCAGCGCGCCGAACACCAGGCAGACCGCATAGGGCACCGCGACGCCCAGCGCCTGGAAGACGTAGTAGGCCCCGGTGCCGACCAGGAAGGTCGAGACCAGCACGCCGAGCGTGGCCATGATCGTGATCGCGTAGCGCCGCGCCATCAGGTCCTTGAGGTCGACGTGGAGGGCGCCGGCGAACAGCAGGAAGCCGAGCATGCCCTGCATCAGGGTCTCGTAGAAGTCGATCTGGCGCATCAGCTGCGCCAGCGTGTCGGCGACGTCGACGCCGGGATAGGCCGCGTCGAAGACGACGATCAGCAGCGACGACACCAGCCCGATCAGCAGCATGCCGATGGTCATCGGCAGGCGGATCAGCTTGTGGTTCACGAAGGCGAACAGCGCCGTCAGGCCGAACAGGATCGCGATGATGTCGAAGGCGGCGCTCATGGCGTCTCCGGGGGCGGCGGGCTGGCAGCCGTTCCTAGCCGCCAGGGCCGCGCACGGCAAGCGCCGGGGGTGGTCGCGTGCCGGGGTGAAGGTCCCTCGATACGCCCCGACTGTCGCCGGGGCTACTCGGGATGAGGGATTGGCTGGCACAAATTCATGCCCTCACCCCGAGTGGGGCGGCGAATGCCGCCCGTATCGAGGGGCCAGCCGGGTTTTCACGGCCGGCAGACGTAGTAGTAGTTCTGCGGGTCGTGCTCGAGCGTGTGGACCTCGACCGACGAGAAGCCCGCCGCCGCGAAATACTCGAGCGCCTTTTCCTTGCCCCACATCGCGCCGAGCCCCTCGCCGCCCTGGGCGAGCGACACGGTCATGCAGTGCATGCACGAGACGGTGTAGAGCAGCGGCCCCATCGGGTGGTCCATGTTGCCGTGGTGGTGGCTCGACCCGCCGATGTCCTGGGCGATGTAGACCCCGTCGGGCTTGAGCGTCCGGCGGATGCCCTTGAGCAGCTTGAGCGGCGCCGCCTGGTCGTGGACCGCGTCGAAGGTGGTGACGAGGTCGTAGGCCCCCGGCTCCGCGGTCTCGTCGAAGTTGCTCAGGTCGCGGGCGGCGAAGCTCGCGTTGGCGTTGCCCTGGGCCCTGGCCTCGTCGTTGGCGTAGGCGGTCGCCTCCGCCGACAGGTCGAGGCCGACGAACCGGCTCGCGGGGAACCAGCCGGCCATCAGGTTGACCGCCTTGCCCCGGCCGCAACCGGCGTCGAGCACGGCAATGCCGGCCTCGAGCCGCTCGGTCAGGCCGGGGACCAGCGGCAGGATGTGGTCCTTCAGCGCCGGCAGCACGGTCTGGCCGCTGTCCTCGGCCATGATCTCGTGGAAGCGTTGATAGCGGTCGTAGGGCACGCCGCCGCCGTTGCGGAAGCGGTCGACCACGTCGTCCTCGACCGCGCCGAGCTGGCCGACATACTGGGCGAACACCGCCATGTTGCCCTCGGCCGACGCGCGGGTCAGCGAGGCCGCATGCTCCGGCGGCAGGGCGTAGGTGCCCGCCGCCGGGTCATGGGTGACGAACCCGCTTACCGTCATCGCGCCCAGCCATTCCCGGACGTAGCGCTCGTTCAACCCCGCGGCCTCGGCGATGCCGACCGGCGTCGCCGGCGGCAACTCGGCCATGGTGTCGAACAGCCCCGTCCGGTGGCCGATCGAGATCATCAGCGAGAAGGTACCGTCATTGAGGATGCCGAGCAGGCGCTCGGCGAAGCGTTCCGCAGCCGCCGCGTCCACGACGGGCTGTTCCTGTTCCGCGACTGCAAGCATTTCATGCCTCCTTATTTATACCAATCAGTCGGTATAAATAAGAAACATGAGGGAACCTTTGGAGTCAACCCGATTCTCCAGACGCTCCTAAGAGGTCATAATTATTGCCATTAAAATCATATCGATTACACGGCAGCGCGATGAGGCGTTGCCATATTAGAAATTTATACTATATGGTATGGAAACGGCCGAAACGGGGAATCGAATGGCGCGAAGCGGGGCGAAGACGCGGGAGAAGATCATGGACAGCGCCGAGGCGCTGATCCTGGAGCAGGGCTTCGCCGCAACCTCGGTGGACAAGATCATCGACCGGGCCGAGATCACCAAGGGCAGCTTCTTCTATCACTTCGACACCAAGGCGGCGCTGGCCCGGTCCCTGGTCGAACGGTTCGCCGCCGCGGACCTCGCGCATCTCGACGCCAAGATGGCCCGCGCCGAGAAGCTGACCAGCGACCCGCTGCAGCAGATGCTGGTCTTCGTCGGCCTGTTCCAGGAGGAGGCGGAAGGCCTGACCGAGCCCTACCCGGGCTGCCTGTTCGCCTCCTACGTCTACGAGGGCGGCCTGTTCGACGAAGTTACCCACCAGGTCATCGTCGACACGATGCTCGAATGGCGCCGGCGCCTGGGCGACAAGTTCCGCGCCCTCGCCGAGCGCTATCCGCCGCGCGTCGCGGTCGATCCCGAAGCGCTCGCCGACATGCTCACGGTCGTCTTCGAGGGCGCCTTCATCATGTCGAAGACGCTCAAGGAACCCGGCCTGCTCGCCGTGCAGACCGGCCACTACCGGACCTTTCTCGAACTGCTGTTCGCGCCGGCCGACGCCTGATTTCCCCCGCGCGGGCGGACCGCGATCCGGATATCATGCGCGATGTTCCGTATCCGCCGTCTCTACGCCGTCGAGACCGACGCCGACCATCGCGCCATGGACGGCGTCGCCGCGGTCTTCGCGCGCGCCTTCGACTACGATCCCGACGGCGGCGCGCGGATCGCCGCCCAGCTCGCCGTCCCCGCCACCGGCCAGGTCGAGCCGATCCTGCTGATCGCCGAAGACGACCGCCGCCGCATCCTCGGCTTCGCCTACATCCTCTACTTCCCGGACGTGCGGGCCGGCTATCTCGAATGGATCGCGAGCGATCCGGAACGGCCGGCGCGCGGCATCGGCGGCGCGCTCTACGAGGCCGCCCGCGAGGCCATGGCCGGGCGCGGCGCGCGCGGGCTGTTCCTCGACGTCCCGCCCGACGACCCGGCCAAGACCGAGGCCGGCGACCAGGCCTGGCTGCCGGTCAAGCGCAAGCGGCTCGCCTTCTACGAGCGCTATGGGGCGCGGCCGATCGTCGGCACCCTCTACGACGAGCGCACCACCGAGGCCAAGGAAAGCTACCTGCTCTACCTCGTCTATGACGGGCTCGGCCGGAACACGGCCCTGCGGCGGGACACGGCGCGCCGCGCCGTGCGCGCGATCCTGACCCGGAAGTACGGACTGGCCCCCGACGACCCGCACGTGAAGGCCGTGGTCCGGTCGTTCCGCGACGATCCGGTGCGGCTGCGCGAACCCCGCTACGCCAAGCCCGAGCCGCCGCCGGCCCGGTCGGGAGCTCGGTCCGGCGCCGGCTGGCTGCGGCCGCTCAAGCTGGTCGTCGCCGAGCGCCACGAGATCCACCATCTGCGCACCCGCGGCTATGTCGAGCGGCCGGTGCGGATGCGGGCGATCCAGGCCGGGCTGGAGGGGCTGCCGGTCGAGCAGCGGCCGGTGCGCCACTTCGGCATCGACGCGATCCGCGCCGTCCACAGCCGCCACCTCGTCTCCTACCTGGAATCGGTGTGCCGGCAGCTCGGCCCCAAGGACCTGATCTATCCGGAGATCTTTCCCGTCCGCCATCCGGAGCGGCGGCCGCGCGAGCGGGCGATGCGCGCCGGCTACTACTGCATGGACACCTTCACCCCGCTGACCGCCAGCGCGTGGCCGGCGGCGCGCGCCGCGGTCGACTGCGCGCTGACCGCGGCCGAGCTGGTCCGCGACGGCGAGCGGCTCGCCTACGCGCTGCTGCGGCCGCCGGGACACCACGCCGAGCGCGCCGTCTATGGCGGCTTCTGCTACTTCAACAACGCGGCGATCGCCGCCCACCGGCTGTCGGCCCACGGCAAGGTCGCCCTGCTCGATATCGACCACCACCACGGCAACGGCTCGCAGGACATCTTCTGGGAGCGGGCCGACGTGCTGACCGTCTCGATCCACGGCCATCCGCGCGACTGCTATCCCTATTTCGCCGGCTTCGCCGACGAACGCGGCGACGGAGCGGGCCTCGGCTTCAACCGCAACTTCCCGCTCAAGCCCGGCGCGGACGACGCCGTCTATCTCCGGACGCTCGACGAGGCGCTGGAGGCGATCCGCCGGTTCAAGCCGTCCTGGCTGGTGCTGTCGCTGGGCTTCGACATCATGCGCGGCGACCCGACCGGGACCTTCCTGGTCACTACCCAGGGCATGCGCGCGATCGGCGAGCGAATCGCCGGGCAGGGCCTGCCGACATTGGTGGTCCAGGAGGGCGGCTATTCGGTCCACAACCTCCGGCGCGGGGCGCGGGCCTTCTTCACGGGGCTGACCCGCGGGTTGTGACGCATCCGCGGCCGGCCGGTCGCGGGCCTCAGGTCGCGGGTTCGTGGCGCAGGATGCCCAGGGTGCTGAAGACCGCCGCCAGCAGCCACAGCACCGGGCCGATCAGGCCGGGCCAGACCGGCGCGTGCCCCGGCAGCAGCACGAACACGATGAAGCCGATATCGGCGACCGACACCATGACCAGGTTGATCCAGTAGCCGGCCCGGTTGTTCTTCAGGTTGAGAACGACCGCGACCAGGATGGCGGCGATCGAGAAGGCCAGCAGGTAGAAGGCGGCCTGCAGGACCCGCCCGTGCACTGGTCCGGCGACGACGTCCCGGGCGAGCCGGTAGATCTCCCAGGCCGCCGCGATGTGGAGGATGCCCCACAGGATGTAGAGCGCGGCGCCGATGCGATGGGTCATGGTCCGGGCTTCGCGTGGTTGCCGATCGTCGGACCCATCCTAGCAGGGCGCGGCGCGCCGCCGCGCCGATTTCCGCGTACGCTAGGCCGGCCCCCAGCCGGCGTCCTCGGCCGCCTCCCGCGCGGCGGCGGCCGGATCGACGTCGGTGCGCCAGCGGCTGGCGTCGACACGCTTGCCGGTGACCCCGTCCGCCGCGTTCGACACGAGCCACAGGAGCGGCGGCACCATGATCGCCGGATCGAGCAGCCGCGCCCGCACCGTGTCGTCGACGCCGTCCGGGATCATCCCGGTCAGGGTCGCGCCGCCGGGCAGCAGCGCGTTGACCGTGACCCCGGTGCCGGCGAGGTCCTGCGCCCAGATCACCGTCTCCGATTCGAGCGCCGCTTTCGACGGGCCGTAGGGCGAGAAGCCGCGTCGGCGCATGGTCGCGTGGCTCATCGAGACGTTGACGATCCGGCCCCAGCCGCCCGCCATCATCGCCGGGACGGCGGCGCGCGCCATCAGGAACGGGCCGTTGACGTTGGTGTCGATCACCATCCGCCAGGTGTCCGGGTCGGTCTCCCAGAAGCGGGTCGGCTCGGTCAGGAAGGCGTCGCTGACATATTTCATGCCGCGGCCGGCGTTGTTGACCAGGATGTCGAGCCGGCCGAAGCGGTCGATCGCCTCGGCCACGACCCGGGCGCAGTCCGCGTCGCGGGTCACGTCGGCGACGATCGGCAGGATGGGGTGCGCGCTGCTCCCGTCGGCGATCGAGTTCGGCCGCCTCGGCGGCGACCCGCTCGACCTCGGCGGCCTCGCGCGCGGCGGTGATGGCGACGGCGGCGCCGGCACGCGCCAGCCCGAGCGCCATGGCCCGGCCGAGCCCGCGCCCGCCGCCGGTGACGATGGCGGCTCTGCCGGCGAGGGGCTGCGTGGACGTGTCGGTCATGAGCAAAGTCTGCCGGATTCGGCGGGCGGGGCCAATGCCTCCGGCTCGGACGGGGCGGTGGTGCTAGCGGACCCGCCGCCGATCGACGCCCAGCGTCGCTATCGGCGTAGCATTTCCAGTGCGCCGAGCGGGGTCGGCCATCGGACCATGCCAATCTCGTCGGCGAGGGACTTGGCGCGTCCGGCGAGATCAACGTCCCGATCGAGCCCTGCGCGACTGGCAAGGCAGAGGGCCAACAGCGGCCGCATTGCGTTGTCCTCGGCGATCGCAGTCGCCGCGTCGAGATGCGCATCGGCCGCGTCGACCGTTCGCCCACCGAGGCGCGCCGCTTCCGCCAGGACATAATGCGCCCAGCCGAACACCGCCAAATCCTGGTCGTCCCCGGGAGCGTCTTGAACGATGCCCTGGACGAACTCGATGGCCTCATCCGCGCGTTCAACGGCGAGACACGCCCGCCCGATCCAGATACGCGCGGAGGGATGGACCATGCTTTTCGTATAGTGCTCCAGCCCGGTCGCCTGCGCGATGGCCTCGTCCATCTCCTGCAGGCGGCCGGCCTCCGCGAACACATAGGCGGCGCGGCCGGCGACCCAGGGAACCGTCGCCCCGACCGAATGAACCTCGATCTGCCGAAGCCCCTCCTCCAGCGGGCCGGTCGCTTCGTCGATCTTGCCGCGCAGGGCCAGCGCGTGACCGTAGCCGAAACAGCTGACGGTGATGCTGTAGGCATGGTTGGCCGCCACCGCCGTCTCGAACGCCGCGCGGCCGATCGCTTCCGCCTCATCGAAGCGTCCGAGCTCGGCCAGGCTGAGGGCCCCGAAGGAGCCGACGAAGGTCTGCACCAGGCCGCCGAAGCGCATCAGTGTCGATCCCTGGGGCGCCATCTGCCTGAAACCGGCCACCGCTGTCTCGGCGGCCTGAGCATAGTTCCCCTTCATCGCCAACGCGGTCGTCAGGCGATAGTTCGCAAGTCCCGCCAGCGTTTCGCTGTTGGACTGCTCGGCCACGTCGAGGGCTCTTTGCGCCAACGTTTCCGCGAGGCCGTAGTGACCCAGCTGCCATTCGTTACCGCTCTGGTACAAAAGGATTTCGAACAACCGCTCCGTGTCGTTCAGCTGCGAGGCCAGGTCCAGCGCCTCTTCCATCAGCGGTTCCAGCCGGTCGGTCGAGCCGATCACGAACAACACGTCGCGCAGCGCGAGGCGGGTGTCGATCGCGTCCCGCAGGCGCTCGGGCGTCACCGGCAGCTTGTCGAGCGCCGTCAGGACGTTGTCAAAGGCCTCGACCGCCGCGCGATGCGCGTTCATTGCCAGCGCCCGGTGCCCCGCGGCCATGCCGTGACGGTGCACCGCCTCCCAGTCCTCGCCCAGCATGCCGTGATAGACCAGCCGTTCGAGGCGTTCATCGAGGTGATCGGCGTGGAGCCGCTCGATCGCCTTGAGGATTTCGGCATGCATCTCCCGGCGGCGTTGTCCCAGTATGCTTTCGTAGGCGACCTGGTGGGTCAGGGCGTGCTTGAAGGTGTATTCGGGATTTGGGAACAGCTGCGTCTCGAACACGAACTCGCCGCGCTGGAGCGTCGCCAGATGCTCCTGGATGGCCGCCTCGTCCATGTGTCCTTGGATGGACGCTTCGTTCATGTCGGCGACCTCCCGCAGCAGCGTGAGTTCGAAGTCCTTCCCGATCACCGAGGCGGTCTGCAGCAGCCGTTTGGCGTCGGCCGGCAGGCGATCGATCCGGGCGCTGATCACCGATTGGATCGTCGGCGGCACCGTGATGCGATGGACGGGCACGGTAAGCCGGTAGGCGCCGCGCTCGCCTTCGAGCACGCCCTCTTCGACGAGGCCCTGCACGGTCTCCTCGATGTAGAAGGGATAGCCCTCCGTCCGGTCCATGATCAGCTGGCGCAGTGCGTCGAGCTCCGACGCGTCGCCGAGCAGGTCGGCGATCATCTCGCCACCGCTCGCGGGCGGCAGCGGATCGATCCGGACATGGTTGTAGTAACTCTTGCCGACCCACGCGTCGGAGTATTCGGGGCGATAGTTGAACAGCAGCAAGATCGGCGCCCTGGCCACGCTGTCGACCATGAGGTCCAGGAACGCCTGGGTTTCCGCATCGATCCAATGCAGATCCTCGAACAGGACCACGAGCGGCTGAACCTGCGCCTCGCGCAACAACAGCGTGCGGCACGCTTCCAGGGTCGCACGGCGGCGGTTGGCCGGGTCCATGGCGGTCCAGGCCGGGTCCTCCGGCTTCGCGCCGAGCAAGGACAGGACCGGCGCTGCGATGGACCTTAAGGAATCGTCCAAGGTCATCAGCTTGCCGATCGTCTTCTCCCGGATCCGCCTGACGTCATCGCCGGAATCGATGCCCAGATAGGCGCGAAGCAGGTCGGTCAGCGGCCTAAAAGCGGCCGCACGGGCATGGCTGACCGACCCGCTTTCGAGGACCAAAACCTCGTTCATCACCGGGGCATGGATGAATTCGTGAAACAAACGCGACTTTCCCACGCCGGCCTCACCCACGACCGACAACGCCTGCCCGTGGCCGTCGCACGCCCGTTTCCACGCCTGCTCCAGGAGACCTATCTCCGAATCGCGCCCGACGAAGCGGGTCAACCGGCCGCGCTGCTTGGCGAGAAAGCGGGACCGGACGTCGACCGCGCCGTGGAGTTCGAACACTTCGATCGGGTCTTCGATCCCGCGCACGGGGATTTCACCGAGGCTGGTAACGTCGACGTAGCCCTCGACCAGCCGGTACGTGCTGTGGGTCAGGCGACAGGTGCCGGAATGGGCGATCTGCTCCATGCGCCCCGCCAGGTGAACCGTGGGCCCGACCGCGTCGTAGTCCATCGTCAGGTCGTTGTGGATCGAGCGAACTACGACGTCGCCGGAGTTCAGGCCCTGCCGGACCTGGACGTCGACGCCATACTTCTGACGGGTCTCGATGGCCAGCTTGTCCATGCGCGCCTGGATCGCCAACGCGGCGTAGCAGGCGCGGATGGCATGGTCCTCGTGCGCCACGGGCGCGCCGAAGATCGCCATGATGCCGTCGCCCAGCACCTTGTTGACGGTGCCCTCGTACTGGTGAACCGCCGCCATCATTTCGTTGACGGCCTGCCGCAACAGGTTTGCCGCGTCCTCCGCATCGAGCTCGGCGATCATCCGGGTCGACCCGACGATGTCGGCGAACAGGACCGTCACCTGCTTACGCTCACCCTCCAGCGCCGCCCGGCTGCGCAGCACATGCGCGCTGAGGTGGGGGGGCGCGACGATCGGGATTTCGGGCTGAGGCGCGGCGTTGTCCTGCCCGTCGCGGATCGCCTTGAGCATTCGCTTGCGATCGCCGAGGGAGACGCCAAGCTCCTGGAGATCGGCGTCCGACATCTCGGGCAGCACGTCGAGATCGACATCGTTCGCGGCGAACGCTTCCGCGTACTTGCGAAGCCCGATCCGATCCAGCCACTGCTCCATCGCACCTGTCACGCCGGCACCTTTCGCTCCGCCACGACGGAGACTAGCGCATCGCAGGTCCCCTCCAAAACGCCATGTTGGGATCGACGCACGGCGCTGGCGCCGCGCTTACCGCCGCGCGGCGAAGAAGGCTCTTCAACAGCGCCCCCGCCTCGGCCTCGGCGATGCCGCCATAGAGCTCGGGCCGGTGGTGGCAGGTCGGCTGGTCGAAGAAGCGCGGGCCGTGCTCGACCGCGCCGCCCTTGGGGTCGGGCGCGCCCCAGTAGAGCCGGCGGATGCGGGCGAAGGAGATCGCCGCCGCGCACATCGCGCAGGGCTCGAGCGTGACGTAGAGGTCGCAGTCGGGCAACCGCGGCGCGCCGGTGACGGTCGCGCCGGCGCGGATCACCAGCATCTCGGCGTGGGCGGTCGGGTCGGCGTCGCCCTCGGTGCGGTTGCCCGCGCGCGCGATCGACCGCGCCGTTGGTGGCGTCGACCAGCACCGCGCCGACCGGCACCTCGCCGCGCGCGCCGGCGGCGCGCGCCTCGGCGAGCGCCTGCGTCATGTAGCTGTTCGGCTTCGACGTCGAGTGCATGGCCGCACGATGCGGCCGACCGGTGTTCCGGTCAATCGGTTCGCCGGCGCCGCATTGGCGTCGCCGGCGCCGAATACCGTGCCTAGGCGGCCTCGTCGCGGGTAGCGTGGACCGTGGCGCGCAGATTGTCCATCAGCACGCCCCACTGGAAGCGGCCGAGATGGTCGACCATCGCGGTCTGGGCCTCGCGCCACAACGGCACGGCCCGCTCGAGCGCGTCGACGCCCTTCTCGGTGACCGAGACCATGCGGGCGCGGCGGTCGTCGCCGGGCGAGACCTTGATCAGGCCGGCGCGCTGCAGCGGCTGCAGGTTGCGCGTCAGCGTCGTACGATCCATGACGAGCTCCTCGGCCAGCTTGCTCATCGGCAGCGGGCCCTTGGTGGTCGCCGCCACCAGCACGGGGAGCTGGGTGATCTTGAGACCGGCCGGCTCGAGCGCCTGCTCGAAATACTGCGTCACCACGCGGGTAGCCTGACGCAGGTTGGAGCAGGTGCAGTTCTGCAAGTCGTCAAGTCCCGGTACCATCAGCTTTCCGTCGGGCATCTTTCGTGTATACCTTCCGTAATTGGGTCGAGCCCCCAAGGCTCGTAGTGTAGATAGCACTATTGTGCGCTGCAACAAGAGTTGCACCATCGCGATCCCATTGCAACAAACTTTGTGCAAATCAGATTAATGACCAAAGAATGAGCAGAGCGCGGCCGGTGATCGGGATCACCCTCGATTCGGAAGCGCCGGGCGGCTATTCGAATTTCCCGTGGTACGCCGTGCGCGAGAACTACTGCGGCGCGACCGTGGCGGCGGGCGGATTGCCGATGGCGCTGCCCCACGAGGACGCGATCGTCGCCGACTATCTCGACGCGATCGACGGCCTGATCGTCACCGGCGGAAATTTCGACGTTGATCCAATGCTTTACGGCGAAGATTCCCGGCACGACACGGTCCGGACCAAGGACCGGCGCACCGCCTTCGAGGCGGCGATCACGCGGGGCGCACTCGACCGCGACCTGCCCGTGCTCGGCATCTGCGGCGGGCAGCAACTGCTGCACGTCCTGCTCGGCGGGCGGTTGATCCAGCACATCCCCGATTCGATCGCCGCCGCCCTCGCCCACGAGCAGCCGGGCCCGCGCGATACGCCCGGGCACACGGTTTCCATTGCATCTGGGACAATGCTGCACTGCATCGTGGGCGTGGACGGGCTCGAGGTGAACAGCGCGCACCACCAGGCGGCGCTCGACGCGCCCGCCGGCGTGGTCGTCAACGCGACCGCCCCCGACGGGGTGATCGAGGGCATCGAGCATCCCGGCTACCGCTTCTGCCTGGGCGTGCAGTGGCACCCGGAGTTCTTCATCTCCGCCGGCGACCGCAAGATCTTCGAGGCCTTCGTGGCGGCCTGCCGGAACGGGTAGGGGGCGGCCGCGCACCACCGCCCCCATTGCATCGCCCGACCACCCACCCCATTGTCCCGCCATGTCCGACACCAAACCGAAGCCCACCCCCGACGACGGCCCCGACAAATCCCCCGGCGGCGAGCGCATCGCCAAACGCCTGGCGCGCGCCGGACTGTGCTCGCGGCGCGAGGCCGAGCGCTGGATCGCCGCCGGGCGCGTCTCGGTCGACGGCAAGAAGCTCGACACCCCGGCGGTGACGGTGACCGCGGCGAGCCGCATCCTGGTCGACGGCAAGCCGCTGCCCGACGCCGAGCCGGCCGCGCTGTGGCGCTACCACAAGCCGGCCGGGCTGGTGACCACCAACCGCGACCCCCAGGGCCGGCCGACCATCTTCGACGCGCTGCCCGCCGGCCTGCCCCGGGTGATCACCGTCGGCCGGCTCGACCTGACCACCGAGGGGCTGCTGCTGCTGACCAACGACGGCGCGCTCGCCCGCCACCTCGAGCTGCCCTCGACCGGCTGGAGCCGCCGCTATCGCGTGCGCGTCCACGGCAAGGTCGACCCGGACGCGCTCAAGGCGCTGGGCGTCGGCGTCACCATCAGCGGCGTCCACTACGGGCCGATCACCGCGCGGCTCGACCGCACGCAGGGCGCCAACGCCTGGCTGACCTTCGTCATCCGCGAGGGCAAGAACCGCGAGATCCGGCGCGTGTGCGAGCACCTGGGGCTGACGGTCAACCGGCTGATCCGGGTCGGCTACGGCCCGTTCGAGCTGGGCGAGCTGGAGCCCGGCGCGGTCGCCCGCGTGCCCGCACGCGCGCTGCGCGATCAGCTCGGCAAGGTCCTGCCCGACGTCGACTTCGGCAGCGGCGACGCCCGGCCGCAGGCGAGCGGTGCCCGGCCGCAGGCGCGCGGCGACAAGGCGCAGACGCGCGGCGACAAGGCGCGGCCGGGACCGAAAGGCCAGCGCCCGAACAAGGGCAAGCCGGGCCCCGCAGCCAAGGGGGCGGCCAAGGGACGGCCGTTCAGGGGCGGCACCCTGTGGGCGAAGACCGGCGACGCCGAGGCCGAGACGCCGGCAGGCCGGCCGCTTCGGGACAAGGGCCCCGGACGCGGGAGGCCGGCCGGCAACCGCGCAGCAGCCGCGGCCCGTGGTCAGGACGCCGGCGCGACGACGCAGCGCTCCGGCAAACCCGGCAAGCAAGCCCGGAGGCGCGCCCGCACCGGCCGGCCGCCCACCCAGGGGTAAGGGCCCCGCCCACAGCAAACCGGCTGGCCCGGGCGCAACAGCCACGGCCCGTCATCGGGATGGTGACGCGACCACGGAACGCACCGGCAAGCCGGCGGGCGCGCCCGGGCCCGCCGCTCGCCCACCCAGGGGCAAGGGACCGGCCCATGGCAAACCGGGTGCAAAGGGGCCGGGTGCAAAGGGGCCGGGTGCGAAAGGTCCGGGCGCGAACAGACCGGCGGGCCCCCGTGGCCGCGACGACGGCGCGACCGACAAGGGCTCCGGCAAGCGCGCCGGCAAGCCCGAGAGCGCGCCCGCCTCGACGGGCCGCAGCCGGGGCAGCGCCCGCCGCCGGAAGACCCTCGATGCGAATTGTCGCCGGCCGTCTTAAGGGCCGGCGGATCGAGGCGCCGCCGGGCCGTGACCTGCGCCCGACCAGCGACCGCGCCCGCGAAGGCCTGTTCAACCGGCTGAGCCACGGCGGCTTCGGCCCGGGCGGCGCGTCGATCCTGGTCGACGCGATCGTGCTCGACGCCTTCTGCGGCACCGGCGCGCTCGGCCTCGAAGCGCTGTCGCGGGGCGCGGCCTCGGTGACCTTCCTCGACCTGGAGCGGGCCTCGCTCGACGCCGCCCGGCGCAACGCCAGGCAGCTCGGCGTCGAGGCCCAGTGCCGCTTCGTCCAGGCCGACGCCGCCGCCCCGCCCACGCCACGACAGGCGCACGACCTGGTGCTGATGGACCCGCCCTATGCCGACGACCTCGCCGGCCCGGCGTTGGTCGCGCTGGCGCGGCGCGGCTGGCTCGTCCCCGCGGCCCTGGTCGCGCTCGAGACCGGGTCGCGGTCGCCCGCGCCGGCGGCGCCGGACGGCTTCGAGCTCCTGTCCGAGACCCGCTATGGCGCGGCGCGGATGACCTTGCTGCGCTGGGCTCCGAACACGGCCGACTGAAGCGTTTGACGTATCCACTCCGCGCTGGGACCGGATTGCGCGGCGCATAGAATTCCACAGGCATTTACGGGGCATGAGCATGGATCGTCTCGAACAGCGATTCCCCAACGTCCTCTTCCACAATCCCGCGCTGACCGAGGTCCAAGACGACGTGACGATCGGCGACGGGACCCGCGTCGGCTCCTTCGCCCTGATCCACCGCGGCGCGACGATCGGCGCCGGCTGCACCATCGGCTCGCACTGCAACATCTGCGCGGGCTCGATCGGCGACCGCGTCTCCATCCAGACCGCGTGCCACATCACCCGCGGCATCGTGATCGAAGACGACGTCTTCATCGGCCCGCACGTGGCCACCCTGAACGACCCCCTCACCGGGCAGCCGCTGGACGCGCCCCGGATCTGCCGCGGCGCCAGGATCGGCGGCGGCAGCGTGATCGCGCCCGGCGTGACGATCGGCGAGCACGCCATGGTCGGCGCCGGCAGCGTGGTGTTCCGCGACGTGCCGGCCGGAAGGCGGGTGGCCGGCAACCCGGCGCGGGTCGTGAGCCCGCCGCAGCGATCCGCCCGGGAAGACGGGACATGACCGCGCCCGGCGTGCCGTCGTCTCGGACGCTCTCTAGAACAGCCGTCTGACCGTTTTCGACAGCCACCGCAACGGCGCCGTGACGCGCCAGGACCGGCTCGCATAGACGGCGTCGAGTTCGTGGCGGACGGACCTCAGTCCGTCGATCTGCTCCTGCAGCAGGCCGACCTGCTCGGCGAACGGGGTTTGACCGGATGGCCGCAGGGAGTTTGCAACGAACTGCGCGAACTCCCGGTTCTCGGTCTCCGGTGCGACAGGGTCGGCGTCCCGCTCGTTCTCGACGATGGTCGCGGCGAGGCTTTCGATCGCGTCCACCGTCGCCGCCAGCGAGAAGTGCGCGCGCGCATAGTCGCCCACCCGCGCCGACTCGTCTGCCGAATAGTCCCCGATCGCGGACCGGAGACCATCGAGCGTGATCGGCGTCCGCGCCAACAGCTTGTTGCCGAAGTTCAGGCGACGCCATTCGGCGACGTTCGCGCAATCGACCATCCCCGCCATGCCGGCGCTTTGGTCTAGCGCGACGACGGCGCAGCCGACCGCCAGCGCCTCGGTCGCGCAGCGCGCCTTGGCGAAGACCAGATCGTAATCGCCAAGAATCTCCTCGGGCGCCGCCGAGAGGTTGCCGGTTCCACTGCCGATGACGTCGAGCGCGATGTCCTTTTCGGCGCAGGCCTGGCGCACCAGGTCGATCGGCGCGCCGGGCGTCGCGTAGTTGCTGAACACTGCGGCGCGCCGCGGCCGCTCCGGCAGCGGGGGGCGCGGGCGGAACCGGTCGAGATCGACGCCGTTCTGGATGATGGCGACCTTTTCCGGCGCGATGCCGTGCTCGAGCAGCAGGCGCTCCGCGCAGTTGTCGTCCACGGCGACGTAGGCGCGGATGCGCGAGAAGATCGGCGGCCGGCCATGCTCCGCGCCGCGGTCGTGGCAGATCGAGATGGCGGGCACACCGGGAAACCGGGCGAGGCACAAGACCGTCTCGGTCCGGGTGTTGCCGACGATGACGTCCGGCGGCCCCGACATGGCCTCGAGGTCGGTGATGCACGCGATCGAAACCGCCCGCAACTCGTCGACCATGTCGCCCATGATCGGCGCGTAGACGGCGACGCTGTGGCCCCGGCGGTTGAGGTCGAGCGCCACGTCGCGCACGAACCATTCGGCACCCGTGCGTGTCGCCATGATGCACATGCCGAGGAGGATCTTCATCGCGGACGGCGCTCTCGGGTCGCGGACGCCGCGCCCGGCGGAACGATTTCCGATGGCTTGAATGGCTTGATCCGCATTGGCCACCCGTCCGACGGTATGGGGCGGATCGCCCCGTGTCCCATCAGTCTTACCACAACCCGACGGTGCCCATGCCAGCGCGGCAGGGGGCTCGCCGATCCGCCGCGGCGGCAACCGGCGAGGCGCCCCTACCCCGACCAGCGCGATCATCGCGCCGGTGAACAGGGTCGCCATCAGGCCGGAGCCGAGCGACTTGATCGCCAGGCCGGCGATCTCGGCGCGGCGGTCGGGCACCATCGAGGCCATGCCGCCGATCATGATGCCGACCGAGCCGAAGTTGGCGAAGCCGCACATCGCGTAGGTCAGGATCAGCTTGGTCCGCGCCGACAGCTCGGCGCCCCCGGCGCCGGCCATGTCGAGATAGGCCTTGAGCTCGTTGAGCACGACCTTGGTGCCGAGCAGCGCGCCGGCGTCGGCGGCCTGATCCCACTTGATGCCGATCAGCCAGGCGACCGGGGCGAGCACCCAGCCCATCATCCGCTCCAGGGTCAGCGGCTTGCCGGCGACGTCGGGCGCGGCCGTCAGGATGATGTTGACCAGCGCGACCAGCGCGACCAGGACCAAGAGCATCGCGGTGACGTTGAGCAGCAGCTGCAGCCCGTCCGCGGTGCCGCGGACGAGCGCGTCCATCGTGCTCTGGTCGGTGCGGGGCAGCCGGACCGGGGCGTCGCGCGAATCCTCGACGAAGGGCACCATCAGCGCGGCGACCATCAGCGCCGCCGGCACGTTGAGGATCGAGGCGGTCAGGATGTGGCCGAGCGAGCCGGGCACGACCTTGGCGATGAAGGTGGCGTAGAGCACCATCACCGTGCCCGCGACGGTCGCCAGGCCGACGGTCATCAGCGCGAACAGCTCGCCCCGGCTCATGGTCGCGAGGTAGGGCCGGACCAGCAGCGGCGCCTCGATCATGCCGACGAAGACGTTGACCGCCGCGCCGACGCCGAGCGGCCCGCGCACGCCCAACGTCTTCCTGAGCGCCCAGGAGAAGGCGCCGACCACCGCCGGCAGGATGCGCCAGTGGAACAACAGCGCCGACAGCGCGCTGATCACCAGCATCAGCGGCAGGAAGCGGAAGGCGAGGATGTTGACCAGGTGGGCGTATTTCGCGTCGAACGGCAGCGGCCCGCCGCCGATATAGCCGAACACGAAGGCCGTGCCCGCCTTGGTCGCCTCCGACAGGGCGTCGACCACCACGTTGAGCGAGAGGATCGCGTGACGCAGCCACGGCACCTGCAGCAGGATCAACGCCAGCGCGATGTGGACCGCGAGCCCGGCGCCGACCAGCCGCAGCGTCGCCCGTGAGCGCGCAACTTTGCGGTTCTCGCTGACCGCGAAGGCCAGCAGCAGGATCAGGACAAGCCCCAGTATCGCCTGCACCGCCGCCCCCCTCGCGCGCTGGCCCCGAATTCACCGGCAGGAGCCGAACCCTTAAGGCCTATCGGTCGGCCGGGCAATGGCGCGGGGCCGGCGTCCGATCCCGTCGACGGCCCGGTCGGAAGCGCCACGCCTAAGCGGCGTCGGCGCGCGTGGCTTCGCAGCCCATCGCGCGCGACAGCGTCCGCGCCGCGCCTGTGACCAGCTCGGCGGCCTGGCGGATCTTGTCGGGCGGCATGCGGTGGGTCGGCCCGGCGACGACGATCGCCGCGACCGGCGCGCCGCCGGCGTCGAAGATCGGCGCGCCGACGCTGGTGGCGTCGGTGGCGTAGGTACGGTCGGCGACCGCGTATCCCACCCTGCGGGCTTCGTCGACCAGGGCCCGGACGCGGACCGGGTCCATCAGCATGTCGGGCCGCTCGGGCACGAAATCCAAGGGCGCGGCCAGCAGGGCGTCGACCTGCTCCCGGGGCAGCGCCGACAGGATGGCGAGCCCCGCCGCCGTGCAGTGGAGCGGCAACTCGCGGCCGACCCGGAAGCCGACCCGGGTGGGATGGTCGCACTCGAAGGCCACGGCGATCTGCACGTTGCGGCCGAGCCGCAGCGAGAGCTGCGCCGATTCGCCCGACTGCTCGCCCAGCGACCGCACCAGGTCGCGGGCGCACTCGATGATCGGCATGTCGACCTGCCGGACGTGGCCGTAGCGCAGCATCTTGTGGCCGAGCCGGTACTTGCGGCCGTCGGGCACCTGCTCGGCCAGCCCGTTCTCGACCAGCGACTTGAGCAGGCCGTGGACCACCGCCTTGTTCAGGCCGACCGCACGGGCGAGCTCGGTGACGCCTTGCGGGGCGCCGGCTTCCGCCAGCCGGTCGAGCAGCGCGACCGCCTTGTCGATCGTCTTCACGGCGCGCACCCCGGCGCCGCGCGGAATTGGGATCGGTTGCAGCTGTTCAGCATATCGTGATAATAGTCGAAATAATCGAACATTTCCATAATACGACACGACAGGCCGATCGCGTTGGGAGGGATCGCCATAGCCATCGCACCGACAAGCGCCGCCATTCCGCGACCCCGGTCGCGCCCTGCGCCTGATTCCGACAGGCGGGCGTCCGCCGACAAGGCGCTTGCCGCGCCCGAAGCGGCGATCCTAGGCTTTTCCCAACAAGCAGAATTGCGCCCTGGCCCGGACCTGCCGGGCCTCCGGGCGACATAGGGCGCATCCGGACCTCATGCGCCGAGCAGCACGACGAGCAGCACAAGAAGCAAAGGGAGACTTCACCATGACCATCATGAAGACAGCCATCGCCGGCGCCCTCGCGGTCGGCACGCTCGCCGGAGCGGGCCCGGCGACCGCCAAGACCCGGCTGCTGTTCAACATCTTCGTGCCGCCCAAGCACCTAATGAGGACCGCCATCGCCGCCGGCTGGATCAAGCGCGTCGAGGCCGCGAGCAAGGGCCAGATCAAGGTGCACATTCCGGCCAAGACGCTCGCCCCGGCGCCGCGCCAGTGGGGCATGATCACCGACGGCATCGCCGACGTCACCGTCATGTACAACGTATTCGAACGGCGGCGGCTGACCCTGATCCAGATGTCCTACCTGCCGTTCATGGTGCCGACCGCCCGGTCCGCCGGCATCGCCCTGTGGCACACCCAGAACAAGTATTATGCCAAGGCGCACCAGTTCAAAGGCGTCAAGCTGCTCGGCTTCTTCTTCCTGCCGCCCGGCGCGATCCACTCGATGGACAAGCCGATCAAGTCGGTCGCCGACCTCAAGGAGATGAAGATCCGCGTCAGCCCCGGCGTGCCCGCCAAGGCCGCGGCCGCGTTGGGCGGCGTGCCGGTGCCGACGCCGGGCATCAAGGCCTATGAAGTCGTCTCCAAGGGCGTGGTCGACGCCATGTTCTTCCCGCCGAGCGACACCTACTCGCTCAAGATGGTGCCCTACGTGAAGCACACCCTGCTGGTGCCGGGCGGACTCTATGGCGCCAGCTTCTCGCTGTTCATGAACCAGAAGAAGTTCGACGGCCTGCCCAAGGCCCAGCAGGCCGCGATCATGGCGTCGTCGGGCGAGAAGATCGCCGAGGACGGCGCCGCCATGGACAAGCTGAACAACGTCGCGCTCAAGGCGCTGAAGGACCACGGCGCGACCATCGACACCGCCAACGCCGCCTTCATGGCCGAGGCCAAGAAGAAGCTCGCCTTCCTGCGCACGGGCTGGCTCGCCGCCGCCAAGAAGGCCGGCGTCGATGGCAAGGCCGCGCTGGCCTACTACACGGCCGAGGCCAACAAGGCCGCGGCCCAGAAGTAACCGCAAGCGCAACCCTGCCAATGCAGGCCCACCCGTGACCGAGATGGAGAGCGACGCCGCGCCGGAACCCAAGCCCCGGCGCGGCCCGCTCGACATCCTCCTCAACGCCATGGTCGTGGT
Source organism: uncultured Alphaproteobacteria bacterium (assembly GCA_963730305.1). Classification (GTDB taxonomy): domain Bacteria; phylum Pseudomonadota; class Alphaproteobacteria; order Bin65; family Bin65; genus CAMYMQ01. Next base: position 4,681 of record CAVSRB010000009.1, on the reverse strand, counting down.
GACCATGTTCGCGATGATGGCGGTCGTCTTCGTCGACGTGATGGGCCGCTATTTCTTCAATTCGCCGCTGCCGGGCGGGTTCGAGATCGTCCAGTTCCTGATGCCGCTGGCGATCTTCACCGCCATGCCGCTGATCACCCGCGACGGCGAGCACATCACCGCCAGCCTGTTCGAGCACTGGATCCGCGGCGCCTTCAAGCGGGTGATCGACTGGATCATCCTCTCCTTCAACGTCGTGGTCCTGGCCTTCATCGCCTACCGGATGTGGGTCGAGGGCGGCAAGTTGGCCGCCGCCGACAAGATCAGCGGCTTCCTGGAATGGCCGTACGCGCCGATCGGCTACGCCATCGCCGTGCTCGCCGGGCTGACCGCCCTGGTCCAGCTCTGGGTCATGCTGCGCCCGCTGTTCGGCGCCCGCACCCGCTAACCGAACAAAGATAGAAAGCACGAGGGGAGGCCATGGAATTCGCGGCAATCGGCTTCGGCATCCTGCTGTTGCTGTGCTTCCTCGGCTTCCCGCTCGGCTTCTCGATGATCGCGGTCGGCTTCGTCGGCTTCGCGGTGGTCCGCGGCGTCCACCCGGCGCTGGCCACGGTCGGCCAGCTCATCCTCGACTTCTCGATGGACCACGGCTTCTCGGTGCTGCCGCTGTTCATCCTGATGGGGACGTTCATCTACCGGGCGGAGCTCAGTCAGGAGCTATACGACTTCGCCTACGCCTTCCTCGGCCACTATCGCGGCGGCCTGGCGCTGACCACGGTCGCCGCCTGCGGCGCCTTCTCGGCGGTCTCGGGCAGCTCGGTCGCCACCGCGGCGACGATGGCCAAGGTGGCGATGCCGTCGATGGAGCGATACGGCTACAACCGCAGCCTCGCCGCCGGCTCGATCGCGGCGGGCGGCACGCTCGGAATCCTGATTCCGCCGTCGATCGCGCTGGTGGTCTACGGCCTGCTGACCGAGCAGGACATCGGCAAGCTGTTCATCGCCGGCGTCATGCCGGGCGTGCTGACGGTGCTGCTCTACCTGCTGGTCATCGTCGTCGTCACCTGGATCAAGCCCGACGTCGGCCCCAAGGGCGAGCGCACGCCCTGGCCGCAGCGGATCCGTTCGATCAGCAAGGTGTGGGGCGTCGTCGCGCTGTTCCTGCTGGTGCTCGGCGGCATCTACCTGGGCGTGTTCACGCCGACCGAGGCCGGCGGCATCGGCGCGGTCGGCGCGCTCCTGTTCGCGATCGTCCGGCGCAAGATGTCGGTGCGCGAGTTCATCGCCTCGCTGGTCGAGGCCGGCCGGACCACCGCGGTGGTCTTCTCGGTGGCGATGGGCGCGATCATCCTGTCCAACTTCATCAACATCGCCGGCGTCGCCGACGAGCTGGTCGACTGGATCAAGACGCTCCACGCCTCGCCGATGAGCATCGTGCTGCTGATCTGCCTGATCTACGTCGCGCTCGGCTGCGTGTTCGAGGGCATCGGCATGATCCTCCTGACCGTGCCGATCTTCTACCCGGTGATCCAGTCGCTCGACCTCGGGCTCGGCCCCGACGCGGTGCTGATCTGGTTCGGCATCGTCGTCGTCATCGTCACCGAGATCAGCCTGATAACGCCGCCGATCGGCTTGAACGTGTTCGTCATGAAGACGGTCGTCCCCGACCTGACCCTGTGGTCGATCTTCCGCGGCATCGCGCCCTTCTTCGTCGCCGACATGATCCGGCTGTCGCTGGTCGTGTTCGTGCCCCCGATCGCGCTGTGGCTGCCCAACGCGATGGGGTGACGCGGCAGCCGGCGCTTGCGGCGCACGGCTTTCGACCCCATATGCAATAATTCCTAGACCTTCGAGACTTGTCGATCGAGGCGTCATCCCGACCGGAACGCGCCGTCAGGCGCGTGGAGTGGAGGGATCTTGCCGCCTCGTCCACGCTCCGCGCGGCCTCTGGCAAGATCCCTCGACGGCGCTCGGGATGACGATTGTGGAGCGGCGCCAACCTTCGCCCCGACCTATGCTGACAAATGATGACGAATGATGACGGTCGCTTACATATCCCCTTAGAGTGCGCGCCGTTCGCCGACCTGAAGATAACCGATGATAACCAAAGATAACCTTCGCCAACCTTATCCGACGCGGCCCGCTCGATGACCGTCGCCGGCCGCAAGACCGCCTTCGTCACCGGCGGCACGGGCTTCCTTGGCCTGAACCTGCTCGAACAGCTTGCCGAGGCCGGCTGGGCGGTCACCGGGCTGCACCGGCCGGGCGCCGACCTGTCGGGCTTCGCGAAATTCGACGTGACCCCGGCCAAGGGCCAGTTGATCGAGCTCGACGCGCTGACCGACCTGGTGCCCGAGGACGTCGACGCCGTGTTCCACGTCGCCGGCGACACCACGATGTGGTCGCGCCACTTCGTCCGCCAACTCCGCACCAACGTCGACGGCACCCGCAACATGGTCACCGCCGCCCACCGGCGCGGCGCCAAACGCTACGTCCACACGTCGAGCTGGGTCGCCTACGGGGTCTGGCCGGGCCGCGAGCCGCTGACCGAGGACAGCGAGAAGAAGGGCGACCTGTCGCCGGTCCACTACGACCAGACCAAGTACAACGCCGAGCTGATCGTCGAGGGCGCGGTCCGCAACGGGCTCGACGCCGTGATCCTCAACCCCGCCCACATCATGGGCCGCTACGACGCCCACAACTGGGGCCGGATGATCCGGATGATCAACCAGGGCTCGCTGCCCGGCGTGCCGCCCGGCATCGGCAACTTCTGCCACGCCGAAGCCGTCGCCCGGGCCCATATCGCGGCGGCCGAGCGCGGCGGCACCGGCGAGAACTATCTGCTCGGCGGCGTGCCCGCGAGCTTCCTGGAGGTCGCGCAGATCATCGGCCGGCTGACCGGCAAGAAGGTGCCCAGGCGGGCGATCCCGGCCTGGCTGTTCAAGCTGGTCGCGCGCGCGCAGACCGCGTGGGGCAACCTGCGCGACCGCGAGCCCGACCTGACCCCCGAGATCGTCGAGACGGTGATGGCCAACGGCCGCATCGCCTCGGACAAGGCGGCGCGCGAGCTCGGCTACGTCTCGCCCGAATTGGAAGTCATGGTGCGCGACTGCTACGACTGGATGAAACGCGAGAACCTGCTCTGAAGGAGCCCCGATGCCCGACACCATCAAGCCGGAGAACCGCCTCGACATCCTCGGCGACCTGATCGGCCGCGCGCTCAAGGCCGGCGCCGACGCCGCCGACGCCCTCTACGTCGAGGGCGATTCGATCGCCCACGCCCAGCGGCTCGGCAAGCTGGAGCAGCTCGAACGCTCGGAGGGCCAGGACCTCGGCCTGCGCGTGTTCGTCGGCAAGCGCCAGGCGAGCGTGTCGTCGACCGAACTCGCGACCGGCCATTTCGACACCCTGGTCGAGCGCGCCGTGTCGATGGCGAAGGCCGTACCCGAGGACCCGTTCTGCGGCATCGCCGAGCCCGGCCAGGTCGCCACCGACCCGCCGGTGCTGGAGATCCACGACCCGGCCGAACCGTCCGCCGACGACCTGATCGAGCGCGCCAGGATCGCCGAGGACGCCGCCCGCGCGGTGCCCGGCGTGACCAATTCCGAAGGCGCCGAGGCGTCGTGGGGCGTCACCCGCGTCTGGCTCGCCGCGTCCAACGGCTTCGCCGGCCACTACGCCCGCTCGTCGCACAGCCTGGCGGCCTCGGTGCTGGCCGGCGAGGGCACCGGGATGGAGCGCGACTACGAGTGGCACAGCACCGTGTTCGGCGCGGACCTGATGGACCCGGAGACCCTGGGCCGGACCGCGGGCGAGCGCGCGGTCGCCCGGCTCGGCGCCAAGCGGATCGGCACCGCCAAGGTGCCGGTGATCTACGACAAGCGGGTCTCGGGCGGGCTGGTCAACCACCTGCTCAGCGCGATCAACGGCAGCGCGATCGCGCGCGGCACCAGCTTCCTGAAGGACAAGCTGGCGCAGCAGGTGCTGCCCGACGGCGTGTCGGTGATCGACGACCCGCTGCGGGCGCGCGGCCTGCGCTCCAAGCCGTTCGACGGCGAGGGCCTGCCGACCCGGCAGTGGTCGCTGGTCGACGGCGGCACGCTGACCACCTGGATGATGGACCTGCACTCGGCGCGCAAGCTCGGCCTCGACAGCACCGGCCACGCCGCCCGCGGCACCTCCGGCCCGCCGTCGCCGTCGGCCACCAACGTCCATCTGACCGCCGGTACGATCAGCGCCGCCGACATGCTCGCCGGGGTCGACAAGGGCCTCTTGGTGACCTCGCTGATGGGCATGGGCGTCAACCCGGTGACCGGCGACTACTCGCGCGGCGCCAGCGGCTTCTGGATCGAGAACGGCGCGATCGCCCACCCGGTCTCCGAGGTCACCGTGGCCGGCAACCTGAAGGACATGTTCCTCAACCTGACCCCGGCCGACGACCTCGAATTCCGCCACGGCGTCAACGCGCCGACGATACGGATCGACGGCATGACCGTGGCGGGGGGCTGACGTCGCCGCGAGTGAAACGGGCTGGGACAGGTCAAGTCCCCTCCCCCCTTGAGGGGGAGGGTTAGGGAGGGGGGCCGGGCGCTATGGAGCGCCCGCCGCCGACAGGCGGTCCGCTCCGCAGGTCAGGTACGACTTCAAAATGATTGCGAACTTGTCGCCGACCCCCCGCCCCGTCCCTCCCCCTCAAGGG
>CAVSRB010000008.1:0-396838 GCA_963730305.1 uncultured Alphaproteobacteria bacterium | reverse complement strand
CATTAGCAAGACAGGCGCGTAAGCGCGATCCAGCCAGGCGGGCTCGCGATGCACGCGAAACCGGCCCGATGGACGGTCTCGTCCCTGGCTGGAGAGGGCCTCGGCGGCAGACGCCGACAGGGGCCTGAAACCTGGATTCAGGAGGAGTGACTAATGCGGGGAATGAAATCTGCGGCGCTGTTCATGGCGGCCGCGCTGGGCTCGTTGTCGGCTTGGCCGGCCCATGCCGAAGAGGACACGACGCCGATCGCCAAGGTCGTCGTCCCGATCGAGGTGGAGAACGACTGGAACTTCAAGTCGGACAGCCCCGACGAGCGGCACAATCATCTCTATACGAAGATTGAGCCCGAGATCACGGTCAATCTCTGGCGGGGCCTGTCCTTCTACGCCCATTCGGTGCTGGAGACGCTGAACGATCCCAAGCCGGGCCAGGATCGCTACTTCCGGGATCACGGCCTCTATCTGCAGGATGTCTACCTGCAGTATCGGGGCCGGCTGACCAGCGCCAAGGACGACGCCACGTTCAGGATCTGGGGCGGCAAGTTCACCCCGGCCTTCGGCATCGCCCACGACGCGGCGCCCGGCGTGTTTGGCACGGTCTTCGCCGAGGACTACGAGCTGACGGAGCGGATCGGCTTCGGCGGCGCGCTGACCATCGATCGCAGCCGGCTTGGCGCGTGGACGCTGCAGGGCAGCCTGTTCTTCCTCGACACGATCGTGCTCAGCGATTCGATCATCACCCGGCGGGGGCGGACGCGGCTAACCGATGGCGGGCCGAGCAACACCGAGAGACTCAACTCGTTCAACATCGCGCTGATCGGCAACAAGGTGTTCGGCGTCGACGGGCTTCGGACGCATTTCGCCTTCGTCCACCAGGCGGTGCGGAACGGCCGCGACGAAGACGGCTTCTCGGCCGCCCTCCGGCACAGCGTCACCGTCGGCAAGGTCAAGGTATCGCCCCTGCTCGAAGCGGTGCATTTCTGGAACGCCGAAGGCGTCGCCGACCAGCGGCGCTTCTATCTCACCAGCGCGCTGCTGCTCGACTACGGCCACTGGCAGGCGTCGGTCTCGCAAACGCTGCGGCAGACGCGCACGCCCGGCGCCGGCTGGACGCGGGACCACCTGGTCCAGCTGTCGGCAGGCTACACGTTCGACAGCGGCATCGGCGTGCAGGTCGGCTACAGCCACACCAATGCTTCCAGCATCGGCACGCATACGCTGGGCGTGCTGCTGACCTACGAGTTCCAGTACGGCTTCGGGCGGCGGAGCTAGCGGCCCGCGGCTATTTCCGTCCGGAGCGCCGCCGGAACGGCCGGATCACGATCGCCTTTTGTCCGCGGCGCGGCAGGTAGATGGCCAGGCAGTTGCCCGGCCCGTCGGTGATCATCCAGTAGTGGCCGATGAAGGTGGTCACCGTGAAGCGTTGGCCGGGATTGAGGTTGGCGTAGGTCTTGGGCTTGCCCTTGAAGTCGAGCCACTCGATGCCGCGATAGGCGCCCGAGCGGTTGATGAAGGTCAGCGATATCCGCGCGTTCGACCCTTTCGAGCGGATTTGGCCGAACCGGCGGCAGCGGGCCTGGTCGGCGTCGGTTCGGTGCGACAGGGTGTCGGGCGGCATTGCGGCGCGCGGCGTTGCGCTCGCCCGGGCTCATCGGGATGGCGCGGCCGATATAGACCCGTATCGAGCTGACCCGGAAGCGCTGCAGCACCACCGGCAGGGCGGACCGCTTGCCTTGGTACCGGGTGATCCGGGTCTCCTGTGCCTTGGTCAGCGGGGCATTGGTCGTGAAGCACAGCACCATCCGCTTCGACAGCTTGTCGGGATTCCAGTCGGCGCTGCAGTTGTGGCTGTCGTTCTCGCGCTGGATCTGGAACGGCCGGCCGTTGAGCTGCTGGACCCGGGCGGCCGACATGCCGACGCGGACGCCGAACGGCGTGTGCCAGGCCCGGCTGTTGGGGCCGATGTCGACATAGGCGACCCGCGTGCGGCCCGGGTGCCAGAAGACCCGGATCTCCGCGGTGGTGCCCGGGAAGACCAGCGCCCCCCACCGCTTCGTGCCCTCGCCGGCGTCGAACTGGCGGAAGACGATGTTGCGTGCGCCATAGGCCTTGCGCAGGGCCGCGGGCGTCGTGTCCCGCCCGATCTCGCCGACGCGCAGGCCGGGGACGAACACCGTATCCTTGGGAAGCTGGGCCGCGGCCGGCACCGCGCTGGCGACGGCGAGCGCCGCGCCGGCGATCACGCGGAGAAGAAGACGGGCGCCGGCGGGGCGGTGCAGGGGAAGCTTGGCTGTCATGACTCGCCCTTGACGAAATGGGGCGGCGCGGGCGGCGCCGGCCGTCGATCGCGCCAGCATACATCGCCGGCCGCGGGCGACCACCCTCGAATGGCGACTTTGTCGGACCGTGGAGAACCGTAGATTGGTCGAGGATCGGTCGCGCCGAAGCGCCGAAAAGGCTTGCGCAAGGTGGGCCAAGGCTTCGCGTTTGGCGATAGGTCAGCTTGAATGGAGTAAATAATATCTAAATTGTCTTTCCAAGATAAGTCGCATGATATTACTCTATTTTTCTAGTATTAGTTAAAATTTTAACTATATATCTTAAGTTTTGAAGGCAGTTATTTATTGACTTAATCGTTTATCTTTCGTTAAAGCGAACCTGGGCAAGGCAGCCGCCGGTTGTTCGACGCTGCTTTTGGGGGTTTGACTCAGAGACGGTCGGGTTGTGCCGCGATCAGCGGCCGAACGGCCCACCGGCTCCCAAAGGTTTCGACGGACGGATCGTCTCCGGCACGCCGAGGTCCGCTGACCGAAGGGAGCGAGCTCGACCATGGTCCAGACCAAAGACCCCTCCACAGCCGGGACCGTCCTGCACGACGCGTTCGACGACGCCCTCGCGTCGCTGGGCGGCGCGGTGGCCAGTCCCTCCTTCGCGTCCACGGTGACGACCGCGTTCGGCGACCAGGCCGACCACGACGCGATCGCGGACCTGCTCCACGACATGATCTTCGGGCGCCGGCTGCCCGCGGTCCGGGAAGTGCCCGACGCCGACCTGCACGGCGCCGCCGCGGCCTATGACGCCGCCGGCGAGACCATCTTCGTCAACGCCGATTTCGTCGCCGCCCATGCGAGCGACCCGAAGGCGGTCGAACGGGTGCTGCTCGAGGAGATCGGCCATCACATCGACGCCACCGCCAATACCGGCGACGCGCCGGGCGACGAGGGCGCGATCTTCGCGCGCCTGCTGACCGACGGCGCGATCCCGGCCGGCGAGCTCGCGGCGCTGAAAGCCGAGGACGACCACGGCACGATCACGGTCGACGGCCGGGCCATTCAGGTCGAGTTCGCCGCGCAGCATGGCGACGTCACGGTCGACGGCAACCTGACCGACTGGACCGCGGCCGATCGGCTGGAAGTGCCCGGCTCGGGGGTCGACGGCTACGCGCTCTACGGCAAGCAGACCGGCGACGCCTTCGTCTTCGCGCTCAAGTCCGACACCACGGCGATCGGCGAGAACACGACCTTCTGGCTCAACACCGACCAGGACAAGTCGACCGGCCACCAGATCTGGGGCTTCGCGGGCGGCGCCGAGTACAACGTCAACTTCGACGCCAGCGGCAAGCCGATCCTCTATTCCGGCGATGCCGGCCAGACGCTGGTCGCGGACACGCTCGACTACGCCTACAGCGCCGACGGCAAGACGGTGGAATTCGCCGTGCCGGTCGCGCAGCTCGCGGGCGCGCCCCAGGGCGCGGACGTGCTGGTCGACGTCAACGATTCGGTATTCCTGCCGACCGATTACGAGGCCTACACCTATACGGTCGGCGCCGATGCCCCGCCGCCGCCACCGCCTCCGCCGCCCGCGCCGGTCGGCGGTGTCACCTTCGACGGCGACCTGGCGGATTGGAGCGAGGCGGACCGGATGGAGCTGCCCGGCTCCGGTGTCGACGGCTACCAGCTCTACGGCAAGGTCACCGGCGACGCCTTCGTCTTCGCGCTCAAGTCCGACACCACGGCGATCGGCGAAGGGACCACCTTCTGGCTCAACACCGACCAGGACAAGTCGACCGGCCACCAGATCTGGGGCTTCGCGGGCGGCGCCGAATACAACGTCAACTTCGATGCCGCCGGCGTGCCCAGCCTCTATTCCGGCGATGCCGGCCAGACCCTGGTCGCCGGGCCACTGACCTATGCCTACAGCGCGGACGGCAAGACCGTGGAGTTCGCGGTGCCGACGTCGAGCCTCGCCGGCGCGCCCCAGGCGGTGGACGTGCTGGTCGACGTCAACGACCAGGTCTTCCTGCCGGTCGACTACGACGCCTACACCTACACGGTGAAGGACGCCGCGACCCTGCCCGCGCAGACCGACAACGGGGTCGACGTGGCGATCGTCTTCTCGGAGACGACGGCGGCCCAGTTCTATGACGAGACGGCCTATTCGCAGCTGTTCATGGCGGTCCAGAACCAGGCGATGATGGCCGGCGTGCCGTTCGACGTGCTGTCCGAGGACGACCTGACCGACCTGTCGAAGCTGGTCAACTACGAGACCATCGTCTTCCCGTCCTTCAGCGACGTCCCGGTCGACAAGCTCCCGGCGATCGAGGCCAACCTGACCAGCGCGGTCTACGACTACGGCGTCGGCCTGATCACCGCCGGCGACTTCATGACCAACGACGCCACCGGCGCGGCGCTGCCGGGCGATCCCTATTCGCGCATGAAGACGCTGTTCGACATCTCGCGCACCGGCGGCGGCACCGGCGACGTCACGGTCCAGGCCAACGACGTCACCCACGGCGCGATGGACGGCTACCAGCCCGACGACGTGATCCGCACCGACACCAACGTCGGCTACTCCTATTTCGACGGCGTCTCCCAACCGGGCACGGTGCTCGCCGACCAGACCATCGGCGGCCAGACCTTCAACGCCGTGCTGGCCACCCAGACGGGCGGGCGCAACGTCCATTTCTCCACCGAGGGCCTGCTCGCCGACAACAACCTGCTGTGGCAGGCGGTCGAGTGGTCGGCCAACGGCGACGGCCCCACCGTCGGCCTCCAGCTCAGCCGCAACACCAGCATCGTCGCTTCGCGCACCGACATGGACCAGTCGCAGGAGAGCTACGACGTCTCCCCCGACGGCAACCCCGGTATCTACGACGCGCTGGTGCCGATCCTCGAGGACTGGAAGGAGACCTACGACTTCGTCGGCTCCTACTACATCAACGTCGGCGACAACCCGCCGGACCAGGTCACCGACTGGTCGATTTCCGGGCCCTTCTACCAGCAGATCCTGGCGCTCGGGAACGAGATCGGCACCCACTCGCTGACCCATCCGGAAGACACCGATCTGCTGACCCCGGCGCAGATCGAGTACGAGTTCAACCAGTCGAAGCAGATCATCGAGCAGCAGCTCGGCATCCAGGTCGACGGCGCGGCGGTGCCCGGCGATCCAGAGAGCGTCGCGACCGCGCGCGAGATCGGCCAGTATTTCGATTATCTCAGCGGCGGCTATTCGGCGGCGGGCGCGGGCTATCCGGGCGCCTTCGGCTACCTGTCGCCGGACGACACCGGCACGGTCTACCTGGCGCCGAACGTCACCTTCGACTTCACCCAGGTCGACTATCTCGGCCGCAGCGCGGACGAGGCGGCGGCGGCCTGGACCCAGGAATGGAACACCCTGACCAGCCACGCCGACGTGCCCATCGTCTTGTGGCCCTGGCACGACTACGGCCCGACCCAGTGGATGGTCGACGAGGGCATCCCGTCGAACTACACGCGCGAGATGTTCGAGAGCTTCATCTCGACGGCGCACGACGCGGGCGCCGAGTTCGTCACCCTCGACGATCTCGCCGAGCGGATCGCCACCTTCGAGCAGGCCGGCCTGACCATCGATACCGCCGGCAACGTGATCACCGCCACCGTCGCTTCGAGCGACGTGGGCAAGTTCGCGCTCGACGTCGACGGGGGCCAGACCATCGAAAAGGTCGACGGCTGGTACGCCTACGACAATGACAGCGTCTTCCTGCCCAAGACCGGCGGCCAGTTCACGATCACCCTCGGCGCGGCCCAGGCGGACGTGACCCACATCGCCGCCCTGCCGTCGCGCGCCGAGCTGCTGTCGGTCACCGGCGACGGCACCAACCTCAACTTCTCGGCCGTGGGCGAGGGCAGGGTCGTCGTCGACCTCAAGGACCCGACCGGGCAGACCGTCCACGTCGCCGGCGCGGTGCTGGCCAGCCTGGTCGGCGACCATCTCGAGCTCGACCTGACCGGCCCGGGACAGCACGACGTCTCCGTCACCCTGGCGCCTGCGGACGCCCCGCCGCCGGTCGATCCACCGCCAGTCGATCCGCCGCCGGTCGATCCCCCGGCGACCAATTCGGACCCGGTCATCACCTCGGACGGCGGCGCCGATACCGCGACGGTCGCGGTCGACGAGGGCAATACGGCGGTGACCACGGTCGCCGCGACCGACCCCGACGCCGGCGCCGAGCTCCACTATGCGATCGTCGGCGGCGACGACGCGGCCCTGTTCGCGATGGATGCGACGAGCGGCGCCCTGGCCTTCAAGGACGCGCCCGATTTCGAAGCGCCTGGCGACGCCAACGGCGACAATGTCTACGACGTCACGGTCGGCGCGACCGATGGGCTCGGCGGCGTCGACACGCAAGCCATCATGGTCGGCGTGAGCGACGTCGTCGGCGTCAACCAGATCGGCGCCGACGGCACCGTGGCCGACGTGCTCACCGGCACGTCCGAGGACGACCATCTCGACGGCCTCGCCGGCGACGACACGCTCACCGGCCTCGGCGGGGCCGATGTGCTGTGGGGCGACGCGGGCAACGACACGCTCGACGGCGGGCTTGGCGCCGACGACCTCGACGGCGGCATCGGCAACGACGTGATGTACGGCCGCGACGGCGCCGACGTGTTGTTCGGCGACACCGGCGACGACCGGCTCGACGGCGGGGCGGGCCGCGACGTCCTGATCGGCGACGCCGGCAACGACATCCTGGTCGGCGGGCTCGGCGCCGACGTCCTCGAAGGCGACGCCGGCAAGGACGTCTTCGTGTTCCGGTCGGTGGCCGAGACCGGCAGCCTCGACGCCTCCGACCTGCTGCTCGACTTCAAGAGCGGCGAGGACACGCTCGACCTGTCCGCGATCGACGCCAACACCACGGCGGCGGGCGACCAGGCCTTCGTTCTGCTCGCGCCGGGGGCCGACTTCACCGCGCCGGGCCAGCTGCGCGTCCGCTACGACGATGCCAAGGGCCAGACCCACGTCGAGGGCAATGTCGATTCGACGATGGCGCCCAATTTCCAGATCACCCTGGAAGGCCAGGTCGACGTCACCCAGAACGATTTCGTGCTCTGAGGGGCTCGGGGGCCGGCGCGCGCGTTAGTCGCGCGCCCACTACTCGCGCGCTTGGTCCGGGTCGAGCCGGTCCTCCGCCTCGTCGTAGTCGCGGGTGATGAAGATCCGCTTGACCGCCGTCACCGCGATCCAGCCGGAGACCGTCGCCGCGACCAGCCAGCCGAACGCGGCGGGCAGGTGGGGCACGAGCGGAGACCATTCGAGCAGCTCCGATCGCGTGCCGGTCTCGTGCAGGGTGAAGCCCTCCTTGACCGCCAGCCACGCCATCGTCACCAGCACGATCACGGTCACCCCCTGCCAGAAGGCGTCGATGATCCGGTTGGTCCGCCGCCGGTTGCCGCGGGTGAACAGGTCGATGATGATGTGGTCGCCCAGGGCCGTGATCACCGCCAGCCCGAAGCTGGCCGCGATCACCACGCCGTAGCTCGACAGCTCGACGATCGGCTCGATGCTGCCCAGGCCGAGGTTGCGGCCGACGATGTCGGCGATGGTCAGCATCATCATCGCGAACAGGGCGGTGGCGCCGACGTCGCCCAGGAACAGGGCGGCGCGGAACAGCCAGCGGGGGATGAAGTTGAGCCAGTCTTCTCTCATGCCGCGCCCCTCAGTCGAACAACAGCGTGGGCAGCCACAGCGCCAGCCCGGGGATCGTCATCACCAGGAGCAGCCGGATCACGTCGCCGATCAGGAACGGCAGGATACCTTTGAACACCCCGGCGATGCTGATCTCCGGCACCATCTTGGCGACCACGAACACGTTCATGCCGACCGGCGGCGTGACCACGCCGAACTCGCCGACCATGATCATCACGATGCCCCACCAGATCGGGTCGTAGCCCATGTCGACGACGATCGGGAACAGGAAGGGGGTGGTGATGAAGATGATCGCGATCACTTCCATGAAACCGCCGAGCACGATCAGGAAGGCGACGATCCCGGCGATGACCACCGGGTGCGGCAAGTCGAGGCCGCGGATCAGGCCGGCCATCAGCTGCGGGAACTGGGCCGAGGTGATCAGGAACCCGAACACCGAGACGCCGACCAGGATGAACATCACCATCGCGGTCAGCTTGACCGCCTCGCGCAGGCCGTCGAGGAATTCGGCCCAGCCGATCCGCCGCGTCGCGACGCCGAGCACCAAGGCGCCGAAGGCGCCGACCGACGCGCCTTCGGTCGGCGAGAACAGGCCGATGAAGATGCCGCCCATGACCACCAGGATCAGCAGGCCGACACGCCAGATGTCGCGCAGCGCGCGGAGCCGCTCCGGCCACGACGCCTTCGCCGCCGCCGGCCCGATCTGGGGCTGGAGCCGCGTCCACACCGCGATCACCGCGATATAGAGGATGACGGCAAGGATGCCGGGCACGATGCCGGCGGCGAACAGCTTGCCGATCGAGGTCTCGGTGATGACGCCGTAGATGATCATGCCGAGCGACGGCGGGATCATGATGCCCAGCGACCCGCCGGCTGCGACCGACCCGGCGGCGAGTTTGGGGTCGTAACCGTAGCGGAGCATCTGCGGCACGGCGATCTTGGTCATCGTCGCCGCGGTCGACAGGCTCGACCCGTTGACCGCGGCGAAGCCGCCGCAGCCGATGATGCTGGCCATCGCCAGGCCGCCGCGGTGATGGCCGACGAAGGCGTTGGCCGCGGTGTAGAGGCCGTCGGCCAACCCGGCCTTGAGGGCGAAGATGCCCATCAGGATGAACAGCGGGAACACCGCCAGGGTGAAGCGGGACAGGGCTTCGACCGGCGCCGAGCCGAGCACGTAGAACGCCGTGTCGAAGCCCTTGAGGGCCGCGATCCCGAAGAATCCCGAGAGGATCAGGCCGATCGCGATCGGGGCGCGCAGTGCCTTGAGGCACAGCACGCCGACGAAGGCGATCAGCCCGACGAGCAGTGGATCCATGTCAAAGGGTCCGCGTCAGCCGGTATGGCCGGACGGGTCGATAGACGCGCGGTCGGGCGTTACTTCATGCCCTTGGCGATCTCGGCCACCAGCGCCTTGTGGAAGGCGCGCGCCGGCATGCCGCGCTTCTCCAGCTTGGCCAGATAGCCGTCGATGATCGGCGCGGCCATCTTCTCGGCGGCGGCGCGCTCGGCGGCGGTCAGCGTGCGGACCGTGCCGCCGTTCTTCTTGCCGAGCTTCATGCCGATCGCGTCGGGCTTGTTCCAGCAGCTGGTGTAGCGGACGCCGGCGTCCGGTCCGGCCAGCTCCTTCTCGATCTGCGCGCGCTGCGCCTTGGTCAGGCTGCGCCAGAACTTCTTGCTGAGCGCGGCGAAGACCAGCGACCCGGCGATATTGGCCTGGATGTGATAGGTGGTGACCTCGTAAAGCTTGAACGCGACCAGCGCCGCGTCCGGGCCGAGGATGCCGTCGACGACGCCCTTCTGCAGGTTCTCGTAAGACGCCGGCATCGGCAGCGCGACCACGTCCGCGCCCAGCTTGTCGATCAGGTCGGTCAGGCCGGCGCCGACGACGCGCAGCCGCAGGCCCTTCAAGCCGGTGATGATGTTCGGCACCGGCTTCTTGAGATGGAACTGGTAGAGGCCGGGCATCGCGATCGCGAGCAGTTTGACCGCGCGGAACTCCTTGGCCAGGTACTTGGGCGCGAGCTTGTTGACGGCGCGGGCCGCGACCTTGTTGTTGCGCGCCACGAAGGGCAGCGAGACGATCTCGGTCATCGGGAAGCGGCCGGGCGAGTAGGAGAGGATGCCCCAGGTGAAGTCGACGATGCCGCGGGCGACCTCGGGGTAGAGCTTGCGCGGGTTGGCGAACGCGCTCTGGCCGAGGTGGATCTCCTGCTTGCGCCCGGTGATCTCCGAAATCCGCTTGGCGATCCGCATCGGGCCGCACTTCACGATCGGATTGCGCTCGGTGCCGAACGTCGCCCAGACGAAGCTATCGGCCGCGCTGGCGGCTGCGGGCACGGCGGTCGTGGCGGCCAGGGCGATCGCACAGGCCACGGTCAGTCTCGGTGAAATCATGGTCTCCTCCCGGGATTCTCTTATGACGCGACGCCTTGGCGGCGGCGCGCGGATTGGCAGGAAGGATCATGGTCCAGGCTTCTATAACCGTCCAATACAAATGCGTGCCAGTTTCATAATATAAAGGTTATTTAATTCGCGCAGAGCGGCCGCTTTCCTGTGCAATCTCGCGGATCGCGGCGGCGAAGGCCTCCGCCTGGGGCGACGGTTGGGAGCCGACGCGGTACATCAGGCCGATCGGGCGCGCCGAGCCGCGCAGCTCGATCGGCAGCTCGACGATCATGGCCCATCTCGATATCGGTCCGGACGACCGAGCGGGGCAGCAGGGTCACCCGATCGCTGGCGAGCAGCAGTTCCCGGATCGCCGAGATCGAGAAGGTCTCGATGCCGTGCTGCGGCGGATCGTAGCCGGCGGTGCGGATCACCGCTTCGTAGACCCGGCGCGGCCGGACGTGCCGCGGCGGCAGCACCCAGTCGCAGTGGGCGAGGTCGGCGAAATCGAGCGTCGGCTTGTCCGCCAGCGGGTGGCCGGCGCGGGCGAGGATCGAGAAGCCGTCGTGCAGCACGACGTCGATGCCGAGGTCGTCGGGCGGCTGCTCGATGATCGGGCCGAACACCGCATCCAGGTCGCCGGCGCGCAGGATCTGCAGCAGGTCGAGATATTCGGCTTCCCGGATCGAGACGTTCAGGCCGGGGAATTTTTCCAGCGTCCGCAGGATGGCGCGGGGCACGAAGTCGGCCGCGCCGATCGGCGCCGTGCCGATGTTCAACGCGCCCGTCCCCGGTCCCGCGATCGCGGCCAGCTCGTTGTCGGCCTGGCGCAGCTCGGCGGTGACGCTGCGGGCGCGCCGTGCGAGGACCTCGCCGGCCTCGGTCAACAGGCAGCCCCGCGGCAGGCGGTGGAACAGGGTGACGCCGAGCGATGTCTCGATGTCGCGGATGGTCTTGGTGACCGCGGGCTGGGAGACGCGCAGGGCCTGGGCGGCGCGGGTGAAGCCGCCCTTGCCGGCGACGGCGAGGAACACCTGGAGCTGGCGAAGGCTGATATCCATAGATCTGACGTTATAGTGAAAGCCGGCGATTTTATATAAGATTATTTGTGCCAGAAGTGGTACCCGGAATCGACCCGCGCTCGCGTCGGGGCGTCAAACAGGCTGACGAAACAGCCGATTTCGGGAGGAATATCGTGGCCAAACGCCTATCAACGCCCATTCTCATCGTCGGTGGCGGCCCGGTCGGGCTCGCGCTCGCACTCGACCTGGGGCGGAAGGGCGTGGACATCATCCTGGTCGACGCCCGCGACGGCACCGTCAACGTCCCCAAGATGAACATGGTCAACGCGCGCAGCATGGAATTCTGCCGCCGCTGGGGCCTGGCCGAGCGGATCAAGGAGATCGGCTGGCCCGAGGATTTCGAGAACAACGCGATGTTCGTCACCAGCCTCGCGGGCTACGAGCTGGCGACCTTCGAATACCCGTCCTACGCCCAGCAGGGCGAACTGTCCTACACGCCCGAGGGCAAGCGGCGCATCTCGCAGATGTACTTCGATCCGATGCTGGTGGCGGAGACGGCCAAGCTGCCCAACGTGACCCGGCTCTATCGCACCCGGCTGAAATCGTTCGAACAGTTCCCCGACCGGGTCGAGGCGGTGGTCCGCAACCGCGACACCGGCGAGGAGACGGTCGTCACCGCGCAATACCTGGTCGGCTGCGACGGCGCCGAGAGCGACGTGCGCGAGATGGCCGGCATCGGCATCGACGGCTCGATGCGGATCAGCTCGAGCATCAGCATGTTCGTCCACAGCCCCGGCCTCCGCGACGCCCACCCCAAGCGCGACGCCTGGGTCTACTGGTGCTACGGGCCGGAAGGCTTCTGGGGCAGCGTCGGCAGCGTCAACGGCGACGACCTGTGGCGGTTCGGCTGCTTTACCCAGGGCTCGAACCCCGATCTGAAGTCCTTCGATCCCGGCTTCTGGATCCGCAAGGCGATGGGCTTCGACCATCCCTTCGAGGTCAAGGCGATCCTGCCCTGGGACCGGCGCGAGATGGTCGCCCAGCGCTACGTCGCGGGCCGGGTCGTCCTGGCCGGCAATTCGGCGCACGCCATGTCGCCGACCGGCGGCCTCGGCATGAACACCGGCCTCGCCGACGCCGACGGGCTGAGCTGGCGGCTCGCCGCCATCCTCGACGGCTGGGGCGATCCCGCGCTGCTCGACAGCTACGACCTCGAGCGGCGGCCGGTGGCCGAGCACAACGTCGCCGAGGCGACCAGCTCGTTCCGGCGGCTGGTGGACGTGCCGCGGGGGCCCGAGATGCTCGAGGACACGCCGGCCGGCGACGCGCTGCGCGCCGCGATCCGGGCGGAGGTGATGGGCGGCGGCTTCGAGCGCGAGTTCGAGCAGGAGGGGCTGGTGCTCGGCTACGACTATTACGATTCGCCGATCGTGGTGCGCGACGGCAGCGATCGGGTGGCCCACGACACCAAGGTCTACGTCCAGCAGGCGCGGCCCGGTCACCGCGCGCCGCATGCCTGGATCGACGAGGGCGTGTCGACCCTCGACCTGTTCGGCAACGGCTTCACGCTGCTGCGCTTCGACCCGGACGCCGATTCGGCGGGCCTGGAACAGGCGGCCGCGGCCGCCGGGGCGCCGCTGTCGCGCCACGACCTGTCCGACCCGGCGATCGCGGACCTCTACGAGCGGCGCCTGGTGCTGGTGCGGCCGGACGGCCACGTCGCCTGGCGCGGCGACGACGCGCCGTCCGACCCGGCCGGCCTTTGGCGCACCGTCTGCGGCCACGCCGCCGCCGCGACGAAGGCCGCTGCGGAATGAGCGCGGCCGGCGACACCCCGATCGGCGCGCTGCGCCAGAAGCTCCTGCGCAAGCAGTATTACGCGATCTTCATGACGCCGCCGGCGCCGATGGACGACCCGATCGCGGCGATGGGGGCGACGCTCAAGGACCACCTGGAGTGGCTGTCCGATCTCGAGGCGCGCGGCGTGCTGTTCGCCAGCGGCCCCTTCCGGGACGAGCACGGCAACTGGGGCGGCGACGGCATGGCGATCGTCCGCGCCGGGTCGCTGGCCGAGGCGGAAGCGCTGGCCGCGTCCGAACCGTTCCACAAGGCCGGGCTGCGGCGCAACCAGGTGCGCGGCTGGCAGCTCAACGAGGGATCGATCTCGCTCACCGTCCGCTGCATGAACGGCGACTTCGAGCTGGCCTAGGCATCGGGGAGGCGGACACGTGGGCGACGGGCATATGGGCGACGGACCACCCTTTCGTGCCGATCACGTCGGCAGCCTGCTCCGCCCGCCGCCGCTGATCGAGGCGCGCGAGCGGCACCTGGCCGGCACGCTCGGCCCCGAGGCGCTGCGCGTGGTCGAGGACACCTGCATCCGCGAGGCGATCGCGATGCAGGAACGGGTCGGGCTCCAAAGCATCACCGACGGCGAATTCCGCCGTTCGTCCTGGCGCAACGGCTTCTTCCTCAACGTCGACGGCTTTGCCGAGGCAGTGGGAGGAGTCGAGCTTCGACTTCAAGCTCGACAGCGGCAAGACCCAGAAGACCGCGCCGGTGCCGCGCGTGGTCGGCAAGCTCAGGCGCCGCAGCGGCATCGCCACCGACGAGTTCGCCTTCCTCAAGGAGCACACCGCGCGCACCCCCAAGGTCACTTTGCCGGCGCCGTCGGTGATGCATTTCTTCCGCGGCGACGTCGCGGTCGACCGCACCGTCTATCCCGACGTGCGCGCATACATGGCCGACGTCTCCGCCATCTACCGGGAAGAGATCGCCGCCCTGGCCGAGCTCGGCTGCACCTACGTCCAGTTCGACGACGTCGCCCTGCCGATCCTGTGCGACCCGGAGAACCAGGCGCTGATCCGGGCGCGCGGCGAGGACGTCGAGGCGCTGGTCGACCTCTACATCGACGCGCTCAACGACGCCGTGCGCGGCCGGCCGACCGGAGTGTCGGTCTGTGTCCACATGTGCCGGGGCAACGTCGGTGCGGGCATCGCCAGCGGCGGCTACGAGCCGATCGCCGAACGCATGTTCAACCGGCTCGATGTCGACGGCCTGTTCCTCGAATACGATACCGAGCGGGCCGGCGACTTCGCCCCGCTGCGCTTCGCCCCGCCGCATCTGCGTATCGCGCTCGGCCTGGTCAGCACCAAGACCAAAGAGGTCGAGGACCCCGATCTCTTGAAGAAGCGGATCGAAGAGGCCGCGCACTACGCCGACCTGGACCAGCTCGCGCTGTGCCCCCAATGCGGCTTCGCCAGCGGCTTCAAGACGGCGCGGCTCACCCTCGACGACGAGGCGCGCAAGCTGGCCAACATGGTCGAGGTCGCCCGCCAGGTCTGGGGCTGATCGGTCTGGGGCTGATCGGTCTGGGGCTGACCGCGCGCCGGTCTAGCGGCGTTCCCGGTCCAATTGGTCGGCCAGCGCCCGGAGGCCCGGCGCGATAGCCACCGGGTAAGGCGTCGGCGCCGGCACGACTTCCCTCAGCGCGGGCGGTAGCGCCGCCATCTGCGCCAACGCGTAATCACGAGACGCTTCCAGCGGAACCTGCGCGCCGACCCGCCGGCCGCCGCGCATGACCGGTTGCAGCAGCGCCGCGCCGGGTTGCGGGTCGTCCGCCAGGGCAATGGTGTCGCCGGTCATGGCGCCGTCCGGATCGCGGCGGCGGAACACCTGCTTGCGTCCCGGCCATGTCGCCTTGCCCTCGGACCGCTTGCGCTTCGGGGTGCCGGCATATTCCTGCAGCTTGTAGGCGCAATCGAGCGCGGGGGCGTCGCTCGCCGTGGTCAGGCTGGTGCCGACGCCGTAGCTGTCGATCGGTGCGCCGTCGGCGGTGAGTCGGTCGAGCGCGTATTCGTCGATGCCGCCGCTGGCGACGATGCGGACGCCGCCGAGCCCGCCGTCGTCGAGGATGTCGCGCACCGCCCGGGCGTGAACGGCGAGGTCGCCGCTGTCGAGCCGGACGCCGCGGATGACGATGCCTTCCGCGCGCAGGGTCGGGGCGATCTCGACCACCTTCCGGGCGCCCGCCTCGGTGTCGTAGGTGTCGATCAGCAGCACCAATCCCTCCGGCCGGGCGCGGGCGAAATCGAGGAACGCCCGGGTCTCGTCGTCATGGGCCTGGACGAAGGAATGGGCCATCGTGCCGAAGATCGGCACGCCGAAGGCCGCATTCGCCGGCACGGTCGCCGTGCCGTCGAAGCCGGCGAGATAGGCGGCGCGGGCGGCCAGCAGGCCGGCCTCGGCGCCGTGCGCCCGGCGCAGTCCGAAGTCGATGAGCTGGGCGTCCGGCGCCGCGAGCCGCATGCGCGCGGCCTTGGACGCGATCACGGTCTGGAAGTGCAGCAGGTTGATGATGCGGGTCTCGACCAGCTGCGCCTCGGGCAGCGGTGCGGCGACCCGCAGGATCGGCTCGTCGGCGAAGAACGGGGTGCCTTCGGGCATGGCGTCGACGTCGCCGGTGAAGCGGAAGGCCTCCAGCGTGGCGAGGAAGGCGTCGGAGAAGCGCCCGCTCCCTCGCAGCCAAGCGAGTTCGTCGCCGGCGAAGCGCGCGTCCGCGAGGAAGGCGACGACCTGTTCGAGCCCGGCGGCGACCAGGAAGTTGCGCGTGGCGGGCAGCTTGCGGACGAAGAACTCGAACACCGCGACCGCGGTCATGCCGGCGTCGTGATACGCCTGGAGCATGTTGAGCTGATAGAGGTCGGTCAGCAGCAGGCCGGCGCCTGGCGGCGGCGCCGCCGCGTGGCTTGGATCTGAGGTCGCGGTCACGGGTCGGGCTGTTCGATCGGACGGGGACGCCGTGCCGTTGGCGGCGAAATCAGCGGCTCCGGCGACTGTAGCACAGCCGGACGATCGCCTGATCTCCATAGCCCCGACAGCCGCCTGTCCTGAAAGAAACTCTTATTCGCAATTGATGAAAAGGCCGAAGCTTCTGCGATGGAATTGATTTCGGTCAGCGCCGCGTCGACGACAACGCTTGACAATCCGCGAGCGGCCCAATATCGCTAATGCAACTCATTATTAATATCATGAATGCCTCATGAGTGGAAGGGACAGCTGGGATGGGTGCCGCGCCGCGCGGTCCGTGCGCCGGCGCAGCGGGCTCGCGGGGAGCCTGGGGTGGCCCGGCGCCGCGCCGCCTGGCCCCGGCCGCGCGACGAACATGACAACGAGAGGGTGTGCTGCAATGAAGAAGTGGATCGCGACCGTCGCATTGGTTCTGGCCGCCACGACCGCGCCGGGCGCCGCCCGGGCGGCCGACCAGAAGGCGGCTATCCTTACGACCTACGCCGACATCGCCCATGCCGGCTACGAGGATTCGCTGATCCTGGCCCGCAAGCTCGGCGCCGCCGTCAAGGCGCTGATCGCCAAGCCGAGCCCGGCGACCCTGAAGTCGGCGCGTCAGGCGTGGATCGCATCGCGCGTCCCCTACATGCAGACCGAGGCCTACCGGTTCGGCAACTCGATCGTCGACGATTGGGAGGGGCGGGTGAATTCCTGGCCTCTGGACGAGGGGCTGATCGACTATGTCGATCCCTCCTACGGCAAGGCGTCGAAGGAGAACCCGCTGTTCACCGCCGACGTGATCGGCCACAAGTCGATCAAGCTGGGCGGCAAGGTGGTCGACGTCTCCAAGATCACCAAGTCGCTGTTGCAGAACACGCTGCAAGAGGCCGGCAAGGTCGAGGCCAACGTCGCGACCGGCTACCACGCGATCGAGTTCCTGTTGTGGGGCCAGGACCTGAACGGCACCGGGCCGGGCGCCGGCAACCGGCCGTGGACCGACTACAGCATGTCCCAGTGCACCCACGGCAACTGCGACCGCCGCGCCACCTACCTGCGCGTCGCGACCGAGCTGCTGATCGACGACCTCGCGTGGATGACCGCCCAGTGGGCGCCCGGCGGCAAGGCCCGCGCGGCGGTGACGAAGAATCCCGACAAGGGCATCGCCATGATCCTGACCGGCATGGGCAGCCTGTCCTATGGCGAGATGGCCGGCCAGCGGATGAAGCTCGGCCTCATGCTCCACGACCCGGAGGAGGAGCACGACTGCTTCTCCGACAACACCTACAACTCGCACTATTACGACGCCCTGGGCATCGTGAACGTCTACACGGGCAGCTACACGCGCATCGACGGCCGCAAGGTCGCCGGACCGTCGCTGTCGTCGCTGGTGCGCGCCAAGGCGCCGGCGGCCGACAAGGCGATGCTGGCCAGCCTGAGACACACGATGGCCAAGATGACGGTCGCTCAAGAAGCGGGGCGAGACGGTCGAGGCCTACGACCAGATGATCGGCAAGGGCAACACGGCCGGCAATGCCGTGGTCCAAGCCGCGATCGATGCGCTGACCGCGCAGACCAAGTCGATCGAGAAGGTCGTCCAGGCCCTCGGCATCAAGCCGATCCAGTTCGAGGGTTCGGACAGCCTCGACAAGCCCGAGGCCGTGTTCAAGTGACCGCAGGCAGGGTGCGCCGAACGGTGGGTCCCGACCGGGCCGGCCGGTCGACCCCATCGGATCCTCGACCTCCAGGCAGGTGACAAGGTGCGCAAGATCAGTATCGGTTCATTGATTCCCGTCATCGCGTTGACGTCGTCCGCGCTCATTCTCGCGGCCGCGTCGGACCGCGCGTCCCAGCGGGCCCGCATCGCCGCGGTCACCCGGCCGACCACCGACTTCTCCAAGCCGGAACCCTACGAGCGGCGGCCGGGCGGCGCGGCGACCAGCTTCAAGGACGTCAATCCCAACGCCTTTTCCCAGTCGTCGGCCAACATGTCGTTCGAACGCGAGCTCGACTTCAAGGTCGGCGATGCCGTGTTCCGCAAGATCTGGGTCTCGGCGCCGTCGTCGACCACGGCGTCGGACGGGCTCGGACCGCTATACAATGCGCGTTCGTGCCAGCACTGCCACCTCAAGGACGGCCGCGGCCATCCCCCCGCCAAGGGCGAGGCCGCCGTGTCGATGTTCCTGCGGCTGAGCATTCCGCCGCAGACCGCAAGCGCAGAGGCAGGCGCTCGCGTCGCACCGCCTGTCGGTCATCCCCGAGCCGACCTACGGCACCCAGCTCCAGAACTTCTCGATCCAGGGCCATCTGGCCGAAGGCCGGATGCACATCGACTACAAGGACCTTCCGGTCACGCTCGCGGACGGCACGGTGGTGCACCTGCGCAAGCCGACCTACAGCATCAAGGACCTCCATTACGGCCCGCTCCATCCCCAGGCGATGCTGTCGCCGCGGGTCGCCCCGCCGATGATCGGCATGGGGCTGCTCGAGACGATCCCCGCGGCGGACATCCTCGCCAACGCCGACCCCGACGACCGCGACCATGACGGCATCTCGGGCCGGCCCAACTGGGTGTGGAGCGTCGAGCACGACAAGGTGATGCTCGGCCGGTTCGGCTGGAAGGCCGGCGTGCCGACCATCTACCAGCAGACCATCTCGGCCTTTGCCGGCGACATCGGCATCGCCTCGCGCATGATGCCCGCGCCGGGCGGCGACTGCACCGCGGCGCAGAAGGCGTGCCGGACGGCGCCGAACGGCGGGCCGTCGGCCAAGAACACGATCGAGATCCCCGACCAGCTGCTCGACCGCGTGGTGTTCTACGCCCGCAACCTGGCGGTGCCGGCGCGGCGCAAGATCGCCGATCCCCAGGTGCTGCGCGGCAAGGCGCTGTTCTACAAGAGCGGCTGCGCCGCCTGCCACCGGCCCAAGTTCGTCACCCGGCGCGACCCGAAGCGGCCGGAGCAGGCGTTCCAGCTCATCTGGCCCTATACCGACCTGCTGCTGCACGACATGGGCGAGGGGCTGGCCGACCACCGGCCGGAGGGCGTCGCCACCGGGCGCGAATGGCGGACCGCGCCGCTGTGGGGCATCGGCCTGACCAAGGTGGTCAGCGGCCACACCTTCTTCCTGCACGACGGCCGCGCCCGCAACCTGCTCGAGGCGATCCTGTGGCACGGCGGCGAGGCCGAGGCCGCCAAGCAGAAGGTGGTCAAGATGAGCCGCGACCAGAGGGCGGCCTTGATCGCCTTCCTGGATTCGCTATGAGGGTCGGGTGATGTTCAACGTCCGCTTCGCCGCCTGGCGCCTCGGCGCCGTCGCCGTGGCCATCGCGATCGCCGCCGCAACCGCGGCCGCGCCCGCGCGCGCTGCGATCACCGAGAAGCTCTACGGGTCGGTCAACCAGGCGCTGGTGCGCGACCACGTCCTGCCCCGCTACCGCAAGCTCGAAGCCGAGAGCGCCAAGCTGGTCGCCGCGGTCGGCGCGCTGTGCGACCGGCCGTCGCCCGCCGCGCTGGCCGGTGCGCGCCAGGCCTACAACACCGCGCTGGACGCCTGGATGGGGGTGCAGCATATCGGCTTCGGCCCGGTCGAGCTGTTCATGCGCTCCTTCCGCCTCTACTTCTGGCCCCAGGCGCGCGGCAAGGTCGGCCCGGCGGTCGACGCCCTGCTCGAGGCCGGCAAGCCGATTCCGCCGGACAAGATGCGCTCGGTCAGCATCGCGGCCCAGGGCCTGCCGGCGGTCGAGTATCTGCTGTTCGAGGGCGGCGAGCGGCTGACGAAGCCGGGGACGGCCGCTCACAAGCGGTGCCTGCTGCTCAAAGGCATCGCCGCCGGCATCGAGGCGATGGCGCAGGCGATCGTGCGCGAATGGACCGGCGGCGCCATCGACTTCGCCAAGACGGTCGCCAAGCCGGGGCCGAAGAACCCCTATTACACGACCCACAAGGACGCGACGCTGGCCTTCTTCAAGAGCCTGTATGGCGGCCTCGACCTGATCGCCGACATCAAGCTCAAGCCGGTGGTCGGCGAGACGGTCGCCAAGGCGCGGCCGCGGCTGGTCGAATCGCGGCGCAGCGGCCGCGCGCTGCGCAACATCATCGTCAACCTGGAGGCGCTGCAGGCGCTCTATGTCGGCGATGCCGGCACCGGCCTCGGCACGCTGACCAGGGCCGCCGGCGACGCCAAGCTCGACGCGCTGCTGCGCCGCGCCTTCCGGATCACGCTCGCAGACCGCCCGCAGCATCAAGGGGCCGCTCGCCGCCGCGGTCACCGATCCCAAGCAGCGGCACAACGTCGAGAAGCTCACGCTCCAGGCGCGCGCGCTCAAGCAGATCGTCGCCACCAGCCTGGCCAAGACGCTCGATCTCACGGTGGGGTTCAATGCGCTCGATGGTGACTGACCGCAGAACCGTTCTGGCCGGGCTCGCCGGCACCGGCCTGTCGGCGGCCTTCGCCGGCCCGGCCCGGGCGGCCAAGGCGGCGGCCAAGCCGGCGTTCGAGCCGACTGGCGCGCCCGGCCCGCTCTATCTCGGCGCGCGCGCGGACGGCGGCAACGGCTTTCGGGTCGCCGCCTTCGACACCGCCGGGGCGATCCGTTTCGACCTGCCGATCCCGGCGCGCGGCCACGCCTTCGCCCTGCACCCGAACCGCCGGCTGGCGGTGCTCGTCGCGCGCCGGCCGGGCCGATGGGCGGCGGTCATCGACCTCCACAAGCGCGCCGTCGTGCGCATTTTCCACAGCCCCGACGACCGGCACTATTACGGCCACGGCGTGTTCGCGGCCGACGGCCGGCTGCTCTATCTGCCCGAGAACGATTTCGAGAAGCGGCGCGGCGTGCTCGGCGTCTACGACGCCGCCGACGGCTTCCGGCGGGTCGGCGAGCTGCCGACCCACGGCGTCGGGCCGCACGAGGCGCGGCTCCTGTTCGACGGCCGCACCCTGGTGGTCGCCAACGGCGGCGTCGCCACCGATCCCAGCGCGCCGCGGGTCGGGCTCAACATCCCGACCATGGCGCCGTCGGTCACCTTCGTCGACCGGACCGACGGGCGCCTGTTGCGCAAGGTCGGGGTGCCGACGTCGATGCACATGCTCAGCATCCGGCACCTGTCGGTGAACCGGGACAACGCCGTCGCCTTCTCGATGCAGTACGAGGGGCCGCGCGGCGACACGGTGCCGCTGGTCGGCACCTGCGCGCGCACCGGCGCCGAGGCGCGGCTGTTCGAGGAACCGCGCGCCCCGATCCGGGCGATGCGCCTCTACACCGGCGCGATCGAGTTCGACGCGGGCGGCACCCTGGTGGCCGCGTCGTCGCCGCGCGGCGGCGCGATCACGGTGTGGGAGGCGGCCAGCGGCCGCCACCGGGGCACCTACAGGATCGCCGATACCTGCGGCCTGGCGCCGGCGCCCGAGCCGGGCCGGTTCGTCGCCTCCGACGGCCGGGGCCGGCTCTGGACGATCGACGCGGCCACGCGCGAACAGCGGCAGATCCCGGTCCACCTCGCCGGCCGCCCGGCGTGGGACAATCACCTGATCCGGGTCTGACCGCGCGGCGGTTCGCGCCGGTCAGTGCGGGTCGATCACCGGCACGTTGGACTGGACCGGCGGCCCGCCGACGTCCGGGGTGGCGTAGTTGAGGAAGCTCTCCGGCAGCGCCGCGCCCCAATAGACGCCGGTGCCGCGCTCCTCCTCGTTCCAGGTCACCGGCTCGAAGTCCGGCGCCAGCACGAAGAAGCCGCTGGTGTAGACCTCGATCCGGTTGCCGCCCGGCTCGTAGGAATAGAGGTAGAAGGCCTGGCTGTTGTTGTGCTTCGACGGCCCGGCCTCGATGAAGACGCCGTTCTCCATGAAGATGTCGGCGGCGCGCAGCACCTCCGACTTGTCGTCGACCCACAGCGAGAAGTGGTGCAGCCGGCCGTGCTCGCCCTTGACGTCGGTGACGTAGGCGAGCTCGTGGTGGACCGTGTTGCTGCTCATCCACGAGCCGATCTCGGTCTTGCCGTTGTCGAACACCACGGTCTCGCGCAGCTTCAGCCCGAGCGTCTCGGCGGCGAACTTGCGGTTGGCGGCGACGTCCTTGGCGCACACCGCCAGGTGGTCGGTCTTGCGCACGCCGATGCCGTCCTTGGGATATTTCATCGGCAGGTTCTTGAGCGTCGACTTGAGCGCGCCCTCCGCCCGGAACCGCTCCTCCTCCCAATAGACCTCCATCTCGTGGCCGTCGGGGTCGTTGAAGCGGTAGCTGGCGCCGCGGCCGAAATCGCCGTTGGTCCAGCCCTTGCCCAGGCCGGTCGCCTCGATCGCCGCGACCCGGCGCTCGAGCGCCTGGGGGCTGGCGGTGCGCCAGCCGATGCAGCCGACGCCCGGCCTGCTTGGCCTCGGTCAGCTTGAGCGTGCTGGTGGCATAGTCACCGTAGCCGCGCAGATAGACCGAGCGGCCTTCCTCGTGGACCACCGCCATGCCGAGCAGGTCGCGGAAATACCACAGGCTCTCGCTCGGCTTGGGCGTGTAGAGCTCGACATGGCCCAGATGGGCGATGTCGCGGATCGGCTCTTCCGCGAAGGTCATGGCGTTCTCCCGAGACGGGTTCGTCAACGTCGCCCAGCGTCCACGCACGCGGCCGATCTGTCGTTGATTCAGGTCAACTTGGATCGGGGGCAACCGGCGGAAACCAGGCGTTTCCGGGCCGACAAAGGAGAAGCGCCGCAGAGCGGGGGAGGCTCTGCGGCGCTTCGGGGGACAGGGGGTGCAGCGCCCGGGGAAGCGCTGCGGTCCGTCTGGGGTCAACGCGTCGTATTCGACGGTTGGGGTCGGACGCCGGGGGAAGCGTCCTGACCCGACGCTTGCAATTGAAGTCTCTCGGTGTGACGAAATTCGACAGGGAATTGGGCGATTTGATGGGCAATTATGGCGAATTGTTGGATCGCTCCACAGCCCGCCA
This sequence comes from uncultured Alphaproteobacteria bacterium, assembly GCA_963730305.1. Taxonomy (GTDB): domain Bacteria; phylum Pseudomonadota; class Alphaproteobacteria; order Bin65; family Bin65; genus CAMYMQ01. The sequence goes on along the minus strand of CAVSRB010000008.1, from coordinate 373,743 downwards.
CCGGCCCACCCCGAAAAATCTCCGAATTCCGCCGTCCGCCGCAGGATAGCGCTTGAACCGATATCGCCCTGTGCTATGGGTCGCTTCCGCAGCGCAACACACGGCAATGCTTGGCGTCGCACCGGATCGGCTGACCGCCGCCGCACTGCGAGGCCGCTTCGAGGAGCTTGAGAGCGATGGGACTGCTCGCTTCGCGCATGGACCGGATCAAGCCGTCGGCGACGATGGCGGTGACCGACCGCGCCCGCGTCCTCCGCGCCGAGGGCCGCGACGTCATCGGCCTGGGCGCCGGTGAGCCGGACTTCGACACCCCCGACCCGATCAAGGAAGCGGCGATCGCCGCGATCCGCGAGGGCAAGACCAAGTACACCGCGGTCGACGGCACGCCCGAGCTGAAGGCGGCGATCGCGGCCAAGTTCAAGCGCGACAACGGCCTCGACTACGCGCCCAACCAGATCACCGTCGGCACCGGCGGCAAGCAGGTGCTGTTCAACGCGCTCTTGGCAACGCTCGATCCCGGCGACGAGGTGGTGATCCCGGCGCCCTACTGGGTGTCCTATCCGGACATGGCGCTGATCGCCGAGGGCACGCCGGTGCCGGTCGTCTGCCCGCAGAACAACGGCTTCAAGATGCTGCCGGAGGACCTGGACGCGGCGATCACGCCGAAGACCAAGTGGCTGATCCTGAACAGCCCGTCGAACCCGACCGGCGCGGCCTATACGCGGGACGAGCTGAAGGCGCTCGCCGACGTGCTGATGGCCCACCCCCACGTCCATGTCATGACCGACGACATGTACGAGAAGCTCGTCTACGACGATTTCGAGTTCACCACGATCGCCCAGGTCGAGCCGCGCCTGTACGAGCGCACCTTGACGGTCAACGGCGTGTCCAAGGCCTTCGCCATGACCGGCTGGCGCATCGGCTACGCCGGCGGGCCGGTCGAGCTGATCAAGGCGATGGCCAAGATCCAGTCGCAGAGCACGTCGAACCCGGCGTCGATCAGCCAGGCCGCCGCGCTCGCCGCGCTGACCCAGCCGGAAGACTTCCTGGTCGAGCGCAACGCCACCTTCAAGGCGCGGCGCGACCTGGTGGTCGAGAAGCTGAACCGGTGCCAGGGCCTGCACTGCCCGACGCCGGAGGGCGCCTTCTACGTCTATCCGAGCTGCGCCGGCACCATCGGCAAGACCGCGCCCGACGGCACCAAGATCGAGAACGACGGCGACTTCGTCACCGCGCTGCTCGAGTGCGAGGGCGTCGCGGTGGTCCAGGGCTCGGCCTTCGGCCTGGGCCCGAACTTCCGCATCTCCTACGCGACCTCGACCGAGGCGCTGACGGCGGCGTGCGAGCGGATCGAGCGGTTCTGCGCGGCGCTGCAATAGAAACGGCGCGCCCCGAGCCCCACTGTTGGGCGAATTGCCGCTCTCGTGTCGGGCGGGGCGTGCGGCCGGGTATCGGCGAGGACCAGGCATCATCATCTTCTTCCGAGGGCCCACCCGGGCACAGACATCGCGAAGGTTATCATCGGTTATCAAAGGTTATCTTTGGTGACTCGAAGGCGGGCTCCTACCCCTCTCCTTGGGGAGAGGGAGGGGCCCGTTGCGGCGCAACGGGAGGGTGAGGGGCCCGACCTCGACGGGTGACCCCTCACCCAGCTCCGGGTAAGGCTTGGCTTCGCCGCGCCAACCCTGCGCAACCCTCTCCCCGAGGGAGAGGGGTCGTTGCGTCGATCGATGTCATCAAGCATCATTCATCATCTGTCGTCAGACCCCGCGGAGAGCCGGGCTCGGCCGGGGAGACGACTTCAAAAATAAAAAAGGACGTTTCGCTCCCGGGCGGCCGCAGGTCGATCCGGGGCCCAGCGTTGGCCGTCGCTCCGTTGGGATTGTCGACCATATATGGTGGCTATAGGAATAATTTCAATATCACCTGGTTGGCGGGCGTCCGAGACCCGCGCCGCGCCACCCCCCGTCATTCCCCCTTGTCAGGCGTGCACAGACACGCAACCATTGTCGTTCAAAAATCGGCCGCGCCGGCGGCTGCGGGCGCGCGCTGGGGGCAATGACCTGACAAGGGAGGAATTGCTGTGGCCGGAGCTGCTGAACCGCGATGCGCCGCCCTGGTCGGGCCGTATTTGAGCGGCAAGACCAGTCTTCTCGAAAGCCTGCTTTTCTGTTCCGACGCGATCCCCCGCAAGGGGTCGGTGACCGAGGGCAACGCGGTCGGCGACGCCTCGCCCGAATCGCGCGCGCGGACCATGTCGACCGAGCTCAACGTCGCCGGGACCGAGTATCTGGGCGACCGCTGGACCTTCATCGACTGTCCCGGCTCGATCGAGTTCCTGCAGGACGCGCGCCATGGCCTGATGGTCTGCGACGTCGCCGTGGTCGTCGCCGAGCCAACCCCCGACAAGGCGATGATGCTGGCGCCGGTCTTCAAGTTCCTCGACGACCACGAGATCCCGCACATCCTGTTCGTCAACAAGGTCGACCACGCCAGCGAGGTCGACGTGCCGACGCTGCTCGCCGCGATGCAGGAGGCGTCGGACCGGCCGCTGGTCCTGCGCCAGCTCCCGATCCGCGACGGTGACGCGATCACCGGCTATGTCGACCTGGCGAGCGAGCGCGCCTACCACTACAAGCCGGGCGAGCCGTCGGACCTGATCAAGATCCCGTCGGAGGTCGCCGACACGCGAGGAGACGGCGCGCCAGGAGATGCTCGAGTCGCTCGCCGACTTCGACGACGCGCTGCTCGAGAAGCTCTTGGAGGAGGTCGTCCCGGCCAAGGACGAGGTCTACCAGTATCTCACCGACACCGCCCAGGCCGACAAGATCGTGCCCGTGCTGCTCGGCTCGGCGACCAACGACCATGGCGTCCGCCGGCTGTTGAAGGCGCTGCGCCACGAGACCGCCGGCCCGGCCAAGGCGGCGGAGCGCAACGAGCTGACGCCCGGCGGCGGGCCGCTCGCGACCGTGTTCAAGACGCTCTACATGCAGCACACCGGCAAGCTGTCGATCGCCCGGGTCTGGTCGGGCGAATTCACCGACGGCATGACCATCGACGGCCACCGGGTCAGCGGCTTGCATCGCCTTCAGGGGCACGACCAGGAGAAGATCGCCAAGGCCGAGGCCGGCGACGTGGTCGCGCTCGGCCGGCTCGAGGAGACCCATACCGGCGACGTGCTCACCGCCGAGGGGTCGGCCAAGGGCACGCTGTGGCCGGTGCCGGCGCTGCCGCTGTTCTCGCTGGCGATCGACGCGGCCCGACGCGAGGACGAGGTCAAGCTGACCGCCGCGCTGCACAAGCTGATCGAGGAGGACCCGTCGCTGCACCTCGCCCACAACGCGGACACCAACGAGATGGTGCTGTCCGGCCAGGGCGAGATCCACATCAAGGTCGCGATCGACCGGCTCAAGAGCAAGTTCAACCTCGACGTCACCTCGCGCCGGCCCCAGGTCGCCTACAAGGAGACCATCCGCAAGCCGGTCTCCCAGCACGCCCGGCACAAGAAGCAGTCGGGCGGCCACGGCCAGTTCGGCGACGTCCACATCGACATCAAGCCGCTGCCGCGCGGTTCGGGCTTCGCCTTCGAGGAGACGATCCACGGCGGCTCGGTGCCCAAGCAGTACATCCCCGCGGTCGAGAAGGGGGTGAAGGAATACCTCCAGCGCGGCCCGCTCGGCTTCCCGGTGGTCGACGTCGCGGTCACGCTGACCGACGGCTCGGCCCATTCGGTCGACAGCTCCGACCAGGCCTTCGCCACCGCCGGCGCGCTGGCGATGCGCGAGGGCATGCCCAAGTGCGACCCGGTGCTGCTCGAGCCGATCTACGACGTCAAGATCTCGGCGCCGACGCACTTCACCTCGAACATTCAGGGCTTGATCAGCGGGCGCCGGGGGCAGATTCTGGGCTTCGACGCGAAACCCGGCTGGCGGGGATGGGACGAGGTCGCCGCCAAGCTGCCCGAATCGGAGATCCAGGACTTGATCATCGAGCTGCGCTCGCTGACCCAGGGGGTCGGCACCTTCGAGTACGCCTTCGACCATCTGCAGGAGTTCACCGGCCGCCAGGCCGAGCAGGTCGTCGAGGCGCGCCAGAACGGCGACGGCCACGGCGGGCACGCCGCGTGAGCCCCGAGGCCGCACGGTCCGCCGCCGAGCTCCTGCTGCAGGCGCGCGGCGATCACCGCAAGCTCGACCGCCTGCCCGAGGACTGCACGCCCCGGTCGGTATCCGACGGAAACCTGATCCAGGACGCGCTGGCCGAGCTGTGGGGCCTGGAGGTCGCCGGCTGGAAGGTCGGCGCCGCCTCCGAGGCGGCGATGGCGATGCTCAAGACCGACGCGCCCTTCGCCGGGCGCGTCTTCGCCCCCTACCTGCTGGAGAGCCCGGCCGAGGTCTCGGCCTCGGCGCTGCACAAGCTGATGGTCGAATGCGAGTTCGCCTTCCGCCTCGGCCGCGACCTGCCGCCGCGCGACGGCGACTATTCGCACGACGAGGTGGTCGACGCGGTCGACATGGCCTACCCGGCGATCGAGGTCATCAACGACTACTGGGTCAACGGGTTCGAACTGGGTGTCGCCCACCTGGTCGCCGACAACGGCTCGAACGGCGGCCTCGTGCTCGGCCCGGCGATCCCGGACTGGCGCGACCGCGACCTCGCCGCCCACCGAGTCACCCTGTCGCTCGACGGCGAGCAGGTCGCCGAGGGCCAGGGCAGCGCGATCCTCGGCGGCGACCCCCTGCAGACGCTCACGTGGCTCGCCAACGACCTGTCCAAGCGCGGCATCGGCATGAAGGCGGGCCAGGTCACCACGACCGGCACGATGACCGGCATGACCCCGTGCCAGCCCGGCCAGACCGCGAAGGGCGACTATGGCGATGCGGGCGCGGTGCAGGTGACCTTCGTGGCGTGAGGGGGGCGGCGTCTCGCGCTTCTGTCCATTCTTTAGCTTCAAAAAATTCACGCCGCCCCGGCCGGAGCGCAGCGGAGAGCCGGGGACCATGCCGGCGCCGGCCTCCACCCTCGCGGCTTGCCTTCCACGGCGCCGTCGGCTCGGCGACACGCCGGCGTCGTCTCCGATGCCGGTTTGCGGCGTTCGAAGGCTGATGCTTGGCAGGGATCGGGCGGCCTCTGCCTTCTGCTGCCGAGCAATCGGCGTGAGACGACGGGCCAAGTATCGGCAGTGGTCCCCGGCTCTCCGCTGCGCTCCGGCCGGGGCGGTGTTCAGGGGTGATGGCCTGAGACCTTGCTCGGCAGTCACCCCGGCCGCGTGAACGCCGTCCGCGCCGCCTCCACCGCCTCGCGGTGGACGCAGCCCTCCAGGTGGTCGTTGACCAGGCCCATCGACTGCATGAAGGCGTAGCAGGTGGTCGGGCCGAAGAAGCGCCAGCCGCGGGCCTTGAGGTCCTTGGCCAGCGCCTTCGATTCGGGCGACTGGGACAGGCCCATCAACGCCGGCTTGTCGAGCCGGGCGGGCCGGGTCGCCGGGTCGGGCTCGTAGCGCCAGACGAAGGCGGCGATCGAGCCGACCTCGTCGACCAGCTCGCAGGCGCGCTGGGCGTTGTTGATCGCCGCCTCGATCTTGCCGCGGTGGCGGACGATGCCGGCGTCGCCGAGCAGCCGCTCGACGTCCTCGGGGCCAAAGCGCGCGACCTTCTCGAAGTCGAAGCCGGCGAAGGCGGCGCGGAAATTGTCGCGCTTGCGCAGGATGGTCAGCCAGGACAGGCCCGACTGGAACCCCTCCAGGCAGATCTTCTCGTACAGCCGGACGTCGTCGGCGACCGGCCGGCCCCACTCGTCGTCGTGATAGGCGACGTAATCGTCCGTGTCGGTGCACCACCAGCAGCGCGGGGCGCCGTCGGGGCCGGGCTCGAGGCCGGGGGGGAGGGTATCGGTCATCGTCGGTTCCGTTCCACGCAGGGTCGGGTGGCGGGGCGCCGGTGGGCCCGTTCCATAGCCTTATCGAAATAAGAACAAACAAGAAACAGAAAAAAGGCCCCGGCGACCCGGCCCCCGGGCAGAAAAAAGCCCGCCCCCGGAGGGGGCGGGCAAGCGAAGAGGTGAGCCAATGTCAGGAACAGGAAAGGAACAGATGCCCACCCCTCGGTCCGTTGCCGGACTGTCTTCAATCTAACGCAAAAATGCCCGGAATCCGTCGTGCTAATTGACGCGGCGGGCGACGATCTCGATGGGGGCGATCCGGCCGGCTTCGATGTTCCCGATCATGTTCGCGACCTTGGTTGCGGTGTCGGCGCCCATGACGATGTGCAGGCCCAGCGGTGGCGGACCGCCGGCCTTGGCCGAATTGGCCTTGATCGCGCCGAAGAAGGCTTCGGCATAGTCGCGGCGGTCGCGTTCGGCGATGACCTCGAAGCCGCTCGCCGCCAGGGCCGCCTTGTAGTCCGCCGGCGTGTCCAGAAAGCTGGTCGCCGCCGTGCCCGCCCAGGGCACCGGGTAGGCCAGATCGCCGCCGCCGGTCCGCATCACGTCGTAGACTCCGAAGGTGCCGCCGGGCCGGACCGCGCGCGCCACCTCGGCGAACAGGCTGGCCTTGTCGGGGATGTTCATGCCGACGTGGATCATGTAGGCGCCGTCGAGCGCGCCGTCCTCCAGCGGCAGGTCGAGCGCCGAGCCGTGGTGGAAGGCCAGCCGGTCGGCCAGCCCGACCCATTCGCTCAGCGCCGTTGCCGCCTCGATGTATTCCTCGGTGAGGTCGACGCCGGTGACCCGGCAGCCGACCGCCTCGGCGAAGCAGCGCGCCGGCCCGCCGATGCCGCAGCCGACGTCGAGCAGGTGGTCGTCCGGGCCGAAGCCGAGCTGCTCGATGAAGGCCAGGGTCGCTTGCCGGCCGCCGATGTGGAACTCGTCGGCGGGCGCCAGGTCGGCGGCGGTGACCGTGTCGAGCGTCAGCCCCGCGGCCTCGACGCCGCGGCGGAGCGCGTCGACCAGGGAGCCATGGGTGTAGTGGTCGGCGACGGCGGGTTCGTGGGTCATGGCGGGCGCTCCCTTATTCAGCCGGCTTCCGCGTGCGGCTGGTTGATCTGGTCGGCGACGCAGTGCAGCCAGCCGCCGTTGACGTGCAGCACCTGGGCGGTGATGTAGCGCGCGGCGTCGCTCATCAGGAACAGGATCGGCGCGACCACGTCGTCGGCGACCGCGACCCGTCCCAGCGGGACGGTTTTGACATACGCATCCAGGTTGGTCCGCGCCGCCGCCCCGCCCTGGCGCCCGCCCCGGCCGGTGCCGCCCGACAGAAACGGCGTATCGACCGCCGCCGGCGACAGCGCGTTGACCCGGATCGTGGGCGCCAGCTCGGTCGCGAGCGTCCGGGTCAGCGAGACGATCGCGGCCTTGGCTGCGGCGTAGGCGGCGTAGCCCGACCGGCCGATGAAGCCGAGGTCCGACGACATGGTCACGATCGAGCCGCCGCCCGCGGCGCGCAGCGCCGGGATCGCCGCGCGCGAACTCAACAGCGTCGTGCGCAGGCTGCCGTCGAGGACCTCCGCGAATTCGCCGGTGTCCAGAGCATCGACGGGAACGACGCCGCCGGCGAAGCCCGCCAGGTTGACCAGGTGGTGGATGTCGCCGAGCGCGGCCCGCGCGGCTTCCATCGCCGCCGCGACCTGGGCCTCGTCGGTGGCGTCGCACTCGAACACGGCGACCCCGTCGGGTGGCGGGTTCTCGCCGATCGAGCGGGGCAGGTCGAGGATCGCCACCTTCAGCCCGTTGGTCAGCGCCGCGCGCACCAGCGCGCTGCCGATCCCGCCGCAGCCGCCGGTCACCACCAGTCCCTGTCCGGCGGGCGGGGCAAGGCGGGTCATGTCGATAGGCTCGGCGGGCATGGCGTCCTCTTCGCGGTGGGGCGCGGCTTGATGCGGCGCATCGATCCATTGTGAAATGTTTCGGATACTCCCGTCGAGAGACGGCGGCTTGGCAACTCACCGGGATATGCGGCGCGGATGACCTTTCTCAGGAATGCCTGGTACATGGCGATGTGGGGCGAACAGCTCGCCGTCGGCGACCTGGCGCCCCGGACCATGCTGAAGGAGCCGGTCGTGGTCTACCGGGCCGACGACGGCGCCCCCGTGGCGATGGCGGATTCGTGCCCCCACCGCTTCGCCCCGCTGCACATGGGCAAGGTCGTCGAGGGCGACCATATCCGCTGCGCCTATCACGGCCTGGAGTTCGACCGCACCGGCGCGTGCGTGCGCAACCCCAACGGCGGCCGCACCCCGCCCGCGCGCCTGCGCGCCTATCCGGCGGTCGAGCGGCACTCGATCATCTGGGTCTGGATGGGCGATCCGGACCGCGCGGACCCGGACCTGATCCCCGACTTCGGCCTGCTCGACCCGGACAGCGACAATCCTGCCGTCTCCCGCGACGCCATCCGGATGAAGGCCGACTACCGGCTGATCATCGACAACCTGCTCGACCTGAGCCACGTCTCCTTCCTGCACGAGGGCGTGCTCGGCAACGAGCACACCCGCGAGGCGCCGACCAGGCTGACCCGCGAGGGCACCCACGTGCTGGTCCAGCGCGAGATGCTGAACGTGCCGCCGCCGGCCATGTTCGACCTCCTGTTCAAGCGCGACGGCAAGCCGGTCGACATGTACGCCAACATGCACTGGGACCCGCCGGGCTGCCTGATGAACGATGTCCGGGTGAACGAACCCGGCGCGCCGGCGGAGGAGGGCACCGGCGTGTTCGGCTTCCACTTCCTGACCCCGGAGAGCGAGAGCTCGACGCTCTATCACTTCACCGCGGTGCGCCAGAACCCGCGGCCGTTCCCGGCGGATATCGCCGCCGAGGTCGCCGCGCAGATCGCGGAGCTGCGCCGCGTCGCCTTCCAGGACCAGGACGGGCCGCTGATCGAGGCGCAGCAGCGCAACATGGAGATGCTGGGGGCGGACGGCGGCGCGCCGCCGGTGCTGTTCAACGTCGACGTCGGCGGGGTCGCCTACCGGCGCGTGCTCGATGATCTGATCGCGAAGGACGGCGTGTCGGCGTAGTGGTCCTTGGGCTATGACCGGAAAGCTTCCCCCTCCCCCCTTGAGGGGGAGGGACGGGGTGGGGGGATGCCGGATCGCGTACCCGCAAACGGAAAGGGGGGCTTCGGACGACCCCCCTCCCTAACCCTCCCCCTCAAGGGGGGAGGGGATTCCAATAGTCGTGGATCGACCTGGACCCGATGCGGTCCCTAATGCACCACGCGCTCGCCTTCCTCGTCCGGGCCGCCTGAGCTGAACACCGGGTCGCTGGCGTCGACCGGCACGTCGTTGAGGACGAGGCTGCCGTCCTTGACCGTCACCTCGACCGCGTCGCCGTCCTTGACCTTGCCTTCGAGGATCTGGTTGGCGAGCGGGTCCTGCAGCGACTTCTGGATCACCCGCTTGAGCGGCCGCGCGCCGTAGACCGGGTCGTAACCGGCGTTGGCCAGCCAGGTCATCGCCTTGTCGTCCAGGTCCAGCCGGATCTTCCGATCCTTCAGAAGCTTGCGCAGGCGCTGGAGCTGGATATCGACGATGCCGGTCATGTTCTCCCGCGACAGGCGGTTGAACAGCAGGATCTCGTCGAGCCGGTTGAGGAACTCGGGCCGGAAGTTGGCGCGAACCACCTCCATCACCTGGCCGCGGATGCTCTCGACCGTCTTGCCGGGCTCGAGCTGGGCGATGTACTCGCTGCCCAGGTTCGAGGTCATGATGATGACGACGTTGCGGAAGTCGACCGTGCGGCCCTGGCCGTCGGTCAGCCGGCCGTCGTCGAGCACCTGCAACAGGACGTTGAACACGTCCGGGTGCGCCTTCTCGACCTCGTCGAACAGCACGACCTGGTAAGGCCGGCGGCGAACCGCCTCGGTCAGCGCGCCGCCCTCCTCGTAGCCGACGTAGCCCGGCGGGGCGCCGATCAGCCGCGAGACGGCGTGCTTCTCCATGTATTCCGACATGTCGATGCGGACCATGGCCTGCTCGTCGTCGAACAGGAACTCGGCCAGCGCCTTGGTCAGCTCGGTCTTGCCGACGCCGGTCGGGCCCAGGAACAGGAACGAGCCGATCGGCCGGTGCGGGTCCTGGAGGCCGGCGCGGGCGCGGCGGACGGCGTTGGACACGGCGTGGACCGCCTCGTCCTGGCCGACCACGCGGGAGTGCAGCGCGCCCTCCATCTGGAGCAGCTTCTCGCGCTCGCCTTCGAGCATCTTGTCGACGGGGATGCCGGTCCAGCGGGAGACGACGCCGGCGATGGTCTCGGCAGTGACCTCCTCGTTGAGCATCTTCGCGCGGCTCGGCGCCTTGCCGTCGGCACCCTTACCGTCATCCTCGTGCTCACGCTCGGCGAGCGCCTTCTCCAGCTCGGGGATGCGGCCGTATTTCAGCTCCGAGGCGCGGGCGAGGTCGCCCGTACGCTGGACCTGCTCCAGCTCGATCCGCGCGTGGTCCAGCTCCTCCTTGAGCTTCTGGGCCCCGGCGATCTCGTCCTTCTCCTTCTGCCAGACCGAGGTCAGCTCGGCCGACTTCTGCTCGAGGTCGGCGAGCTCCTTCTCCAGGGCCTGGAGCCGGTCCTTGGACGCGGTGTCGCTCTCCTTCTTCAGCGCCTCCTGCTCGATCTTGAGCTGGATGATGCGCCGGTCGAGCTCGTCGATCTCTTCGGGCTTGGAATCGACCTCCATGCGCAGGCGCGAGGCGGCCTCGTCGACCAGGTCGATCGCCTTGTCGGGCAGGAAGCGGTCGGTGATGTAGCGGTTCGACAGGGTCGCGGCGGAGACCAGCGCGCCGTCGGCGATGCGCACGCCGTGGTGCAGCTCGTACTTCTCCTTGAGGCCGCGCAGGATCGAGATGGTGTCCTCGACCGTCGGCTCGCCGATGAACACCGGCTGGAACCGGCGGGCCAGCGCCGCGTCCTTCTCGACATGCTTGCGATACTCGTCGAGCGTGGTCGCGCCGATGCAGTGCAGCTCGCCGCGCGCCAATGCCGGTTTCAGCATATTGGACGCGTCCATCGCGCCCTCGGCCGCGCCCGCGCCGATCAGGGTGTGCAACTCGTCGATGAACAGGACGACCTCGCCGGCGGCGGCGGAGATCTCCTGGAGCACGGCCTTCAGCCGTTCCTCGAACTCGCCGCGGAACTTGGCGCCGGCGACCATGGCGCCGAGGTCGAGCGACATGATCCGCTTGTTCTTGAGGCTCTCGGGCACGTCGCCCTGGACGATGCGGTGGGCCAGGCCCTCGGCGATGGCGGTCTTGCCGACGCCGGGTTCGCCGATCAGGATCGGGTTGTTCTTGGTCCGGCGCGACAGCACCTGGATCGTCCGGCGAATTTCCTCGTCGCGGCCGATGACCGGGTCCAGCTTGCCCTCGCGGGCCGCTTCGGTGAGATCGCGGGCGTATTTGTTGAGCGCGTCGTAGCCGCTCTCGGCGGTCGGGCTGTCGGCGGTGCGGCCCTTGCGGATCTCGTTGATCGCGCTGTTGAGCTCCTGGGCGGTGACCCCGGCGTCCTTGAGGATGTCGGCCGCCTTGGTGCCCTTGGCCAGGGTCAGCGCCAGCAGCAGCCGCTCGGCGGTGACGTAGCTGTCGCCGGCCTTCTCGGCGATCTGCTGTGCACTGTCGAACAAGCGCGCCGTCTCCGGCTGCAGATACATCTGGCCCGAGCCGCCCTCGACCTTGGGCAGCTTGTCGAGCTCGACCTCGACGGCCTGCAGCGCCTGCTTGGCGTCGCCGCCGGCGGCGCGGATCAGGTTCGCGGCGAGGCCTTCCTCGTCGTCGAGCAGAACCTTGAGGAGATGTTCGGGTGTGAGCTGCTGGTTGTTGCTGCGAAGGGCCAGCGATTGCGCCGCCTGGACGAAGCCCCGCGCGCGCTCGGTATATTTTTCGAACTCCATTTCCCCTACCTTTCCCTTGGCGTCCCCCGATCGAGTGGCGGGACAGGACTGGTGGACCCGATTTCGGCGTCCTGATCCTATATGGGAACCGTCCCGAGGGGCCGCAAGCAGCTATTGCCGGCCGGTTGCGCCGGGCCGAAAGGAGCAATCATGGAAGCGCGGGTAGCGCGGATCTGCCGGTATCCAGTCAAGGGGCTCGGCCCGGAGGACCTCGATGCGGTCGCCCTGACCGCGGGCGAGATCCTGCCCGGCGACCGCGCCTACGCGCTCGCCCATGGATCGTCGCACTGGTCGGCGTCGGAGCCCGGCTGGCGGCCGAAGCAGGACTTCGTCACCCTGTTGCGCACGGAGAAGCTGGCGCGGCTGGGGGCGGCTTGGGATGCCGAGGCCGGCATCCTGACGGTCCTGCGCGAGGGCAAGCCGATCGCGCGCGGCGACCCGTCGTCGGTGGCCGGCCGGACGATCCTGAAGCAGTTCTTCGATGCCTACCTGGCCGACGACGCCCGCGGGCCGCTGCGCATCGCCAGCGCGCCGGGGCAGGGGATGACCGACGTGCCGACGCCTTTCGTCTCGCTGATCAATGCGGCCAGCGTCGCCGACCTGGAACGGGTCGTCGGCGCGCCGGTCGACCCGGTGCGCTTCCGCGGCAACGTCCTGATCGACGGGCTGGCGCCGTGGCGGGAATTCGAGTGGGTCGGACAGGAGGTGCGGCTGGGCGCGGCCCGGTTGCGCGTTGCCGAGCGGATCGGCCGTTGCGCGGCGACCCACGTCAATCCGGACACCGCGGCACGCGACATCAACGTGCTCAAGACGCTGGCTGACGCCTTCGGCCATACCCAGATGGGCGTCTATGCGGAGGTGATCGCCGGTGGCGACGCCGCCGTGGGCGACCCGGTGGGGCCGGCCTGAACGGACTTATTCGGTAGCGGGCCTATTCGGCGGCGTCGACCGCCGGGCTCTCGTTTTCGCCATCGGTGTCGGGTTCCGGCGCGGCCTTGCGGCGCCGGCGGCGCGGTGCCGGGGCGTCCTCGGCGCTGGCGTCGCCGTCGGCCGCCGCGGACCGGCGGCTGCGGGCGGGGCGCTCTTCGTCGCCGGAGTCGCTCGAAGCCGGGCTGTCGCCACCGAGCATCCGGTGCAGGCCTTCGTCGAGCGGCGGCTGTCCGTCGCTGGCATTGCCGGCGCGGGCGCGCGGGTCGGTGTCGCGGATCGGGCCGCTCTGGGCCCGGCGCGGCTCGCGGCCGTCGCCGTTGTTATTGCCGTTGCTGTTGCCGCTGTAGGACTGGCTCTCGTTGCCGAAGTCGTCGTCCGCATCGTCGTTGCGGTCGGACTGCTGCTGGTAGGGCTGCTGTTGCTGCGGCGGCTGGCCGTCCTGCGGCGCCTGCTGGGAAGCCAGGATGCGGTAGTAGTGGTCGGCGTGCTGGAAGTAGTTCTCCGCCATCACGCGGTCGCCGGCGCTCGAGGCGTCGCGGGCGAGGCTGAGATACTTCTCCTGGAGCTGCGCCGCCGTGCCCCTGATGCGGACGCTCGGTCCGTTGCTGTCGAAGGATTGATTCCGATTCGGTTTGCGGTTGCTGTTGTTGCCGCGACCACGGCCACGACGCGCCCCAGAGCCCTGTCTCATCTTTTCAACACCAGTCTTCGGAATGCCGATACTGCATCCAGTGCAACATGCTTGGATTTCACAAAGCGGCGTCGGACAGTTGCGGCTTTCGTCGCCCGCAGCCCCACCCTGAACAGGGGGGGAACCCCATTTCCGTCCGTGCTGCCGGAACCCCGCAAATTCAACGCAATGCGTGGAAATCCCTAGGGATTTCGATTGCGAGGTTGGTTTGTCTTAGCAGGTTAGGACGCCCTGCGCCACAGCTTTCTTAACGCCCGTTTTGCCGGCCACGGAAGCGTGCGCGACCACGCAACGCGGCCTGCCGCCGAGGTCGCGCTCGATCTCCTCGACCGTCAGGCCGTGGCTTTCGAGCAGGGCCGAAACGGCGGCGTCCTGGCCGGCGCCGATCTCGAGTGCGACGCCGCCCCGCAGCTCCAGCAGACCGCGTAGTTCGCGCGCGATCCGTCGGTAGGCGTCGAGCCCGTCGGCCCCGCCGTCCAGCGCCAGTCTAGGGTCGTGCCGGGCGACTTCGGGCTCCAGCGCCTCGATCGCGCCGGTCTCGATATAGGGTGGATTGCCGACGATCCAGTCGAACCGCGCCGACACGCCGTCCAGCCCAGTCGCCGGCGGCGAAACGGGCACGGTCGGTCAGGCCGAGCGCCGCCGCATTCGCGCTTGCCGTGGCGACCGCCTCCGGCGCGATGTCGATGCCGAGCCCGGTCGCGTTGGGCAGTTCCGACAACAGCGCCAGCAGCAGGCAGCCGGTGCCGGTGCCGAGGTCGAGCAGGCGCAGCGGCGCCTGCCGGTCGGGCACCCGCCGCAGCACCGCCTCGACCACGGTTTCGCTGTCCGGTCGCGGGTCCAGGGTCGCGGACGAGAGCGCGAAGGGCAGGCTCCAGAACTCGCGGCAGCCAAGGATGCGGGAAACCGGCTCCCGCGCCGCCGCCCGCCGGTCGAGCAGCGCCTCCAGCCGAATGCTGGCCGCGGGGCCGAGCGGCCGGTCGGGGTCGAGCCGCAGCGCGTCGGGGTCGAGGCCGGCGGCGTGGGCGACCAGCAGCCGCGCGTCGAGCCGCGCGTTGGGCAGGCCGGCGTCGTCCAGCCGCCGGGCCGCCGCGCGCACCGCCTGGCCGACGGTCTCGCTGGCGGTCTTGGTGGCGGTCTCGCCGGCGGTTCCGCCGCTCATTCGATCGCCGCCAGCCGGTCGGCCTGGTCCTGGGCGGTGAGCGCGTCGATGACCTCGTCGAGCGCCTCGCCGGCCATGATCTGGTCGATCTTGTGCAGGGTCAGGCCGATGCGGTGGTCGGTGACCCGGCCCTGCGGGAAGTTGTAGGTGCGGATGCGTTCCGACCGGTCGCCGGAGCCGACCTGGCTCTTGCGCGCCTGGGCCCGCTCGGCGTCGCGCGCCGCGCGCTCGGCCTCGTAGAGGCGGGCGCGCAGGATCTTCATCGCCTTGGCCTTGTTCTTGTGCTGGGACTTCTCGTCCTGGATCGCGACCACGATGCCGGTCGGCAGGTGGGTGATGCGCACCGCGCTGTCGGTGGTGTTGACCGACTGGCCGCCCGGCCCGCTCGACCGGTAGACGTCGATGCGCAGGTCGTTCTCGTTGACGTCGACGTCGACCTCCTCGGCCTCGGGCAGCACGGCGACGGTCGCGGCCGAGGTGTGGATGCGGCCGCCCGATTCGGTCTCGGGCACGCGCTGGACCCGGTGCACGCCGGATTCGTACTTGAGCCGGGCGAACACGTCGCGGCCGGAGATCGACGCCGTCGCCTCCTTGTAACCGCCGATGCCGGTCTCGTTGACCTCCATGGTCTCGAACTTCCAGCCCTTGGCCTCGGCGTAGCGCTGGTACATGCGGAACAGCTCGGCCGCGAACAGCGCCGCCTCGTCGCCGCCGGTGCCGGCGCGCACCTCCAGGATGGCGTTCTTGGTGTCGGCCTCGTCCTTGGGCAGCAACAGGAGCTGCACCCGCCGCTCGATCTCCGGCAGCTTCTCCTTGAGCTCGTAATACTCGCCCTCGGCCAGCTCGCGCATCTCGGCGTCGGAGTCGGGATCGTCCAGCAGCTCCTGAAGGTCGGCCGCCTCCTTCTGAGCCGCGCGCAGCTCGCGGATGCCGGCGACGACCGACTCCAGGTCGGAATATTCCTTCGAGAGCTGGGCGAACTTCTTGGGGTCGTCGGCGGCGCCGGCCGAGAGCTGCTGCGCCAGGTCTTCGTGGCGGGCGAGCACCCGGTCGAGGCTTTCCTGGAAGCTCATGCCTCGGGGTCCTTCTCGTCCGCGGCGCCGACCGCGCCGAACAGGCGGGCCAGCAATTGTTCGACCGCCGCGCGTTGGTCCGGGTCGTCGGAGAGGTCGCGGAGCGCGGTCGACGGCCCGTGGAGCAGCCGGTTGACCAGGAGCCGGGTCGCCTCGTCGGCCCCGGCGGCGCCGGCGCTCTGCAGCACGGCCAGGCGCTCGGCCTCGAACCGGCGGCGCAAGGCGGTGATGCCGTCCGCGGCGTCGCGCGCCTGGCGGCCGCGCAGGAAGTGCATTGCCGCCTCGTCGACGATGGCGCGGGCCCGCTCGGCCTCGCCGTGGCGTTCGCGGTGGCCCTCGAAGGCGACCTGCTCGAGGTCGCCGAGGTCGAACCGGAACATGCCGTCGATCGCGTCGACCGCGGTGTCGATGTCGCCGGGGACGGCGGCGTCGATCAGGAAGACCGGGCGCCGGCGCCGGCGGCGGTGGGCGGCGCGGGCGCGGTCCTCGCCGATCACCAGTTCGCGGCCGGTGGTGGCGGAGACCACGATGTCGGCGCGGGCCAGGCCTTCGTCGAGGTCGTCCCAGGCCAGCAGGTGGCAGTCGAGCACGGCGGCCAGCGCCTCGGCGCGCGACGCGTTCTCGGCGGTCACGGTCAGGCCGGCGATGCCGGCGGCGAGGAACTGGCGGGCCAGCGCCTCGCCCATGTCGCCGTCGCCGATCAGCAGCGTCCGGCTGTCGTCGAGCGGGCCGTGGACGTCGCGGGCGACGCGGATCGCCGCGGCGGCGATGGTCACCGGGCGCTCGGCGACCCGGGTCTCGCGCCGAACCCGCTTGGCGGCGGTGTAGGTGGCGTCGAGCAGCGCTTCCAGCGCGCCGCCGACCATGCCGGCGTCGGCCGCCACGCGGTGGGCGGCCTTGATCTGCCCCAGCACCTGCGGCTCGCCCAGCACCTGGCTCTCCAGCGCGGCGGCGACCGCCATGGCATGGCGCGCGGCGTCGAGGCCGGCATGGGCGTAGAAGCCGGCCGCCAGCTCCTCCGGCGGGCCGCCGCGGGCGCCCAGGAAGATCGCGATCGCCTGCTGGGCGTCGGCCGGCGTGGCGGTGGCGCACCACACCTCGGTACGGTCGCAGGTCGAGACGATCAGCGCCTGGTCGAGGCCCGCTTCGCGCAGGCTGGCCAGTGCGCCGGGCAGGGCGTCCGGGGCGACGTAGAGCTGGTCGCGCAGCCGGGCGCCGCCGGTGCGGTGGTTGACCCCCGCGGCCACGAAGGTGGTGAGCGGCGCCGTGCTGGCGAGCTTAAGGGGAGACCCCGCGGTCATGGCGCTACCGGTAGGCTTCGAGCGCCGCCGCCAGCGTGTCGAGGGGCGCGGTCTGCTGGTCGCCGGTGTCGAGGTCGCGGACCGTGGCGACGGCGTCGCGCAGCTCGTCGTCGCCGATCAGGATCGCGGCGCGGGCGTGGATCTTGTTGGCGCGCTTCATGCGCTTGGACAGGTTGCCGCCAAAGCCGAGGTCGATCGTGAAGCCGTCGCGGCGCAGCCGGTCGGCGAGCGGCAGGGCGGCGCGCTCGGCCGCGTCGCCGATCGGCACCACGGCGATCGGCCGGACCGGATCGGGCACGGCGGCGGCGAGCATCGACAGCCGTTCGATGCCGCCGGCCCAGCCGATGCCCGGCGTCGAGGGACCGCCCATCTGCTCGATCAGGCCGTCGTAGCGGCCGCCGGCGATCACCGCGCCCTGGGCGCCGAGTTCCTCGGTCGTGAACTCGAAGGCGGTGTGGCAGTAGTAGTCGAGACCGCGGACCAGACGGGGATTGAGGCTGTAGGCGATGCCGAGCGCGTCGAGCCCGTCGCGCACGGCGGCGAAATAGTCGCGCGCGGCGTCGGTCAGGTAGTCCGAGAAGACCGGCGCGTCGGCGATCACCGCGCGGTCGCCCTGGTCCTTGGAATCGAGGATGCGCAGCGGGTTGTGGTCGAGCCGGTGGCGGCTGTCCTCCGACAGCCTGTCGGTGTGCGCCTGCATGTAGTCGACCAGCACGGCGCGGTAGGTGTCGCGGCTCTCGGTGTCGCCCAGCGTGTTGAGCTCCAGCACCGTCTTGTCGAGCACGCCCAGGGCGGCGAGCACGCCGGCGCCGGCGGCGATCACCTCGACGTCGCCGAGCGGCTCGGCGACGCCGATCAGCTCGATGCCGATCTGGTGGAACTGGCGCTGGCGACCCTTCTGCGGCCGCTCGTAGCGGAACATCGGCCCGGCATAGAAGAACTTGAGCGGCAGGTTCTGGATCAGGCCGTTCGACAGGAAGGCGCGGCACACCCCGGCGGTGTTCTCGGGCCGGAGCGTCATCTGCTCACCGCCCTTGCTCTCGAAGGTGTACATCTCCTTGGTGACGATGTCCGAGGTGTCGCCCAGGGTGCGCTTGAACACCTCGGTCGTCTCGAACATCGGCGTCGCCATCTCCTGGTAACCGTAGCGCCCGGTGACCGCGCGCGCGGTCTCGATCACGTGGCGGTGGCCGCGCATCGCGTCGGGAAGCAGGTCGTGGGTGCCGCGGATCGGCTGCAACTTGGCCATGGTGACCGGGATTCAATCTTTCGTAGGGGCGGGTTTATAACCCGCCCGCAGACATCTGTCGCGTGGCGCAACGGGCGGGTTTGAAACCCGCCCCTACGGCCTCCGAATGATCGCTACTCCGCGGCCTGTTGCGGCGCCTCGCCCTCGGCCTTGGCAGCCTCGATCTCGGCGGCCTTCGCCTCGACCAGCTCGACCAGGTGGTCGACGATGTCGCCGTCGCGCAGGATGTGGTGCTTCTCGCCGTTGAGGTAGACCTGATGGCCGCCGCCGCCGCCGGTGAAGCCGATATCGGTCTCGCGCGCCTCGCCGGGGCCGTTGACGACGCAGCCGATCACCGACAGCGTCATCGGCGTCGAGATGTGGGCGAGCCGCTGCTCCAGCCGCTCGACGGTCGGGATGACCTGGAAATTCTGTCGCGCGCAGGACGGGCAGGAGATCACGTTGACGCCGCGGTGGCGCAGGTTGAGCGACTTCAGGATGTCGAAGCCGACCTTGATCTCCTCGACCGGGTCGGCCGACAGCGACACCCGGATGGTGTCGCCGATGCCGGCCCACAGCAGCGAGCCCATGCCGATCGAGCTCTTGATCGTGCCGGACATGAGGCCGCCGGCCTCGGTGATGCCGAGGTGGAGCGGATAGTCGCAGGCCTCGGCGAGCCGCTGGTAGGCGGCGACGGCGAGGAAGACGTCCGACGCCTTGCAGCTGATCTTGAACTCGAAGAAGTCGTTGTCCTCGAGGATGCGGATGTGGTCGAGCGCGCTCTCGACCATCGCCTCGGGGCAGGGCTCGCCGTATTTCTCGAGCAGGTCGCGCTCCAGCGAGCCGGCATTGACGCCGATGCGCATCGAGCAGTCGTGGTCCTTGGCGGCCTTGATCACCTCGCGGACCCGCTCGGCCGAGCCGATGTTGCCCGGGTTGATGCGCAGGCACGCGGCGCCGTTCTCGGCCGCCTCGATCGCCCGCTTGTAGTGGAAATGGATGTCCGCGACGATCGGGACGGTCACCTCGGGGATGATCTTCTTGAGCGCCGCGCTCGACTCCTCGTCGGGGCAGGAGACCCGGACGATGTCCGCGCCGGCGACTTCGAGCGCGCGGATCTGCCTGATCGTGCCCTCGACGTCGGTGGTCCGCGTGTTGGTCATCGACTGGACGGTGATCGGCGCGTCACCGCCGACCGCGACCGGCCCGACGTGGATCTGGCGGCTCTTGCGGCGATAGATGTCCCGGTAGGGGCGAGTGCTCATGTCATCCCTCTGCGCCGCAGCGGGCGCGGTTCGCATTCGGCGTACAGGGGATAGATAGACGCGCCGGCGGCCCGAGGCAACGGACGCGCGGGCGGGAAAATCCGCACCCTAATGCCGCTTCAGCAAGGCCTCCGGGTCGAGGGAGACGTTGTAGAGCGGCAGGCTCTCGTGGTGCATGGCGGGCACCACCTTCGAGCCGACCATGACCTCGAGCCGGTTGGCGCGGCCGACGTGGAGCGTCAGCCCGGCCCTCGACGGCACTTCGAGGCTGGTGCCCCGGCGCAGCACGCGCGACAGCACGATCTTGCCGCTGCGATCCTGGATGCGCACCCAGGTCAGGCCGGTCGCTTTGAGCAGGATCTTCGGCTGGGGCGCTGACGCCGGAACCGCCCTGGTGCCGGGCTTGGGCGCCGCGCGCCGGGGCGCCGCCGCATTGTTCGCCGCGGTCTGTACTTCCGGCGCGGCCTTGGCCGAGATGCTGCCGGTCAGGACGACGATCGGCTTGGGCGGGGCCGGCGCGCGCAGCCTCGCCCCGGCCGCGGCGGTCAGGGTCGCGGTCAGGCGCCCCGTCGTGTCGGCCGCGGTCTTGGTCACCGGCGGCTTGGCGTCGGTCGTCTTGGTGTCCTGGGTCTTGGCGTCTTCCGGCTTGACGTCGGGCGCCTTGGGCTCGGTGCTCCGGGTACTCGGTGCCAGCGCCTCGGGGGTCTTTTCCGCGCGCGGGGTGGTGTCGGGCGCCTGTGCCTTGGGCGCGACGGCGGCGACCTTGGTCTGGTCGCCCGGCTTGGCTTGGTTGCCCGGCTTGGCCAGGTTGCCCGGCTTGGCCGTCACGGCCACCGTCGTGTCGTCGGCCGAGTGCGAATAATAGTACCAGCCGCCGTAGGCCAGGCCGGCCAGCGCCAGCGACAGGCCGATCAGCGCCGGGCCGCCCAGCCGCCCTTCCTTGACCGGGGTCAGGAAGGCGAGGTCGGGCTCGTTGTGCAGGCCCTGGGTCTCGTCCTTGAAGCGCGCGACCAGGTCCTCCGAATCGAGGCCGAGATAGGTGGCGTAGGTGCGGACGTAGCCGATCGCGTAGGGGATGCCCGGCAGGTCGCCGTAGCGCGCGTTCTCGATCGCGAGCAGGAAGTCCTCGCGGATCTTGAGATCGGTGGCGACCTTGGAGATGTCGATGCGGCGCGCCTGACGGGCGGCGCGGAGTTCGGTGCCGACGTCGCCGGGCTCGACCGGCGCCAGGCTGTCGACGGCGACGTCCTCCCCCGCGATCAGATAGTCTCTATTGACGTCCGCCATCGGCTCCACATGACCAAGGTGTCAGGGCCACATTGCCATGCCCTGCGGCACGCGCATCGCGTCGCAAAAATCGTGGGCGATCAAGTTGTTCCGACCCCGATTCGCCGAACGTCCCGAATACGGCCCCACTGCCGCCCTGCCCGGGTTCGCGCGCCGGATTTGGACTCGCTTTGTACCAGTCCGCACGATCCCAAGCAACGCGTTCGCCGCGCACCAGATCGAATCTATATGGCAATATTGTGGTCCCGGGCGAAGGCCGTCAGCTTGTCGCGCAGCGACCGTTGGACGTCGCCGTGGAGGCTGCCCAGGTAGTTGCGCAGGGCGCCGACGTCGAGGCTGCGCACCATCGCCTTGACCGGGCCGATCGCCGAGGCGGTCATCGACAGGCTGGTGATGCCGGCGCCGATCACCGCCATTGCTTCCAGCGGCTCGCCCGCCATCTCGCCGCACAGGGTGACCGGCACCCCCTGGCCGCCGCGCGCGGCGGCGCAGGCCGTGGCGATGTCGCGCATCAGCGCGATCACGGGCGGCGCCAGCGGGTCGTAGCGCTGCAGCAGTCGCGGGTTGGAACGGTCGCTGGCGTACAGGAATTGCAGCAGGTCGTTCGAGCCGACCGAGAGGAAGTCGACCCGCTCGACCAGCGCCGGCAACTGCCAGAGCAGCGCCGGCACCTCCAGCATCGCGCCGACCTGGCAGCTCTCGGGCACCGCCTCGCCCTGGCGCCGGGCGCGGTCCATCTCGATGTCGAAGATCCGCCGGGCGGCCTCGAACTCGGGGATCTCCGCGACCATCGGGAACATGACCCGGAGCGGCCGGCCCTTGGCGGCGCGGATCATCGCGCGGAGCTGCATGCGCAGGATCGCCGGCCGGTCGAGCGCGATGCGCAGTGCCCGCCAGCCCATCGCCGGGTTGTCGTCGTTGGTGTCGGCCAGATAGGGCAGGATCTTGTCGCCGCCGATGTCGAGCGTCCGGAACACCACCGGCCGGCCGCCGGCCTTCTCCAGGATCTCCGCGTACAGCTCCGCCTGCGTACGTACGTCCGGGAAATCGGCGTGGACCATGAACGGAATTTCGGTCCGGTACAGGCCGACGCCTTCGGCGCCCTGCGTCTCCAGGTGGCTCAGGTCGACCTGCAGGCCGGCGTTGAGCTGGAGCTTGACCCGTACGCCGTCGAGCGTGACCGACGGCTTGTCGCGCAGCGCCGAGAAGGCGGCCCGCTTCATGGTCCGCTCGGCGACGCTCTCCTGGAACGCGGTCTGGATGTCCTCGGACGGGCGGATGAAGACCTGGGCGTTGTCGCCGTCGACGATGACCATATCCAGCGGGTCGACCCGCTCCAGCACGCCGCGGACGCGGCCGACCACCGGGATGTCGAGCGCCCGGGCGATGATCGCGACGTGGGAGTTGGGGGAGCCGTCGTCGAGCACCACGCCGCGCAGGCTGCGCAGGTCGTAGTCGAGCAGCTCGGCCGGCCCCAGCGCGCCGGCGATGACCACCGCGTCGGCCGGCAGCTCGCGCCGCACCGGCGCGTTGAGCATGCCGGCCGGCTCCGCCAGATGCTGGAGCAACCGGTTGGCGAGATCGTCGAAGTCGGTCATCCGCTCGCGCAGATAGGCGTCCTGGATCTTGGCCATGCGGGCGTTGTTCTCGTCCTGCACGCGCCGGACCGCGGCTTCGGCGGTCAGGCCGCCCTCGATCGCCTCGCGGATGCGCCGGATCCAGCCCTGGTCCTCGGCGATCATGCGGTAGGATTCGAGGATCTCGCGCGATTCGCCGCCGATCACGGCGCGGCTGTCGGCGATCATGGAGTCGAGCGCGCTGTACATACCCTGCAGCGCTGCCGACAGCCGCTCGGTCTCCAGCTTGACGTCCTCGGCGATCAGGGTGCGGACCTCGGGGCGGGGCCGGTGCAGCACGGCCTGGCCGATCGCCGCGCCGGCGGCGAGCCGCACGCCGGTCATCCGCAGCGGCAGGATGGCGTTGCCGTCGGTCTCGTGCAGCTCGTTGGCGTGCACGAACTCCTCGGCGGCGACCATTTCGGCCGAGACCATGGCGATGGTCTGGAGGGTCTCGACCTCCTCGTCGGTATAGTGGCGCCGGGTGCGGTTCTGCACCGCGAGCACGCCGATCACCTTGCCGCCGCGCAGGATCGGCACGCCGAGCATCGAATGGTAGATCTCTTCGCCCGTTTCCGGCCGGTAGGCGAAGTCCGGATGCGCCTGCGCCTCCGCCAGCGCGAGCGGCCGGGCCCGCGCGGCGATGTCGCCGATGACGCCTTCGCCGAACCGCAGGCGGGTATGGTGGACGGCGGACTGCTTCAGGCCCTCGGTGGCGTACAGCTCGAGCACCTCGCCCGCGCGCCGCAGGTAGAGCGAGCAAACCTCCGCAACCATCGTCGTCGCGATCAGCTTGACGATCCGGTTGAGGCGCTCCTGGCCGGTGCCGGGCCCCGCCATGACGTCGCGCATCCGCCGGAGGAGCAGGCGCGAATCGGTGTGGTGGTGCGAGCCCGAATCGCTCGGCGCCTTAGCAAGACCGGCAGACTTGCTCGGAATCTTCGTCATCCCCTCTGGGCCCGCTGCCCTGTTTCCTCCCGGGCCAGCGCGCTCCTGCGTCGGGACGGCGCCTGTCGGTCAGTCGGCGTCGAGCCCGTAAGCCGTGTGCAGGGCGCGCAGCGCCAACTCAGTATAGTCCTCGGCGATCAGCACGCTGACCTTGATCTCCGACGTGGAGATCACCTGGATGTTGATGCCCTTGTCCGACAGGGTCTGGAACATCAGCTTCGCCACGCCGGCATGGCTGCGCATGCCGACACCGATCACCGAGACCTTGACGACGTTCGGGTCGCTCGCGATCCGCTCGAAGCCCAGGGACTTGCCGCTGGCTTCGAGAAGCTCGATCGCCCGTGCCATGTCGCCGCGTGAAACGGTGAAGGTGAGATCGGTCGTCGCACCATCCTCGGACACATTCTGTACGATCATATCGACATTGATGTTGCCGTCGGCAAGGGGGCCGAAGATCGACGCGGCGATGCCGGGCTTGTCGGGCACCTTCAGCAGGGTGATCTTGGCCTCGTCCCGGCTGTAGGTGATGCCACTGACGATTTCCTTTTCCACGATCTCATCCTCATCGACGACAAGGGTTCCGGGCACGTCCTCGAAGCTCGACAGAACCTGGATGCGGACGTGGTGCTTCATGCCCATCTCGACGGCGCGCGTCTGCAGCACCTTGGCGCCCAGCGACGCGCTCTCGAGCATTTCCTCGTAGGTGATCCGGTCCAGCTTGCGCGCCTTGGCGACGATGCGCGGATCGCAGGTATAGACGCCGTCGACGTCGGTATAGATGTCGCAGCGGTCGGCGTTGAGCGCCGCCGCCAGCGCCACCGCCGAGGTGTCCGAGCCGCCGCGGCCGAGCGTGGTCACCCGGCCGTCGTCGCCGACGCCCTGGAAGCCGGGCACGACCGCGACCCGGCCCTGGGCCATGTCGGCCAGGATCGCCTCCGTGTCGATGGCGTCGATGCGCGCCTTGGCATGGACCGAATCGGTGCGCACGGGGAGCTGCCAGCCCGTCCACGACCGTGCCGGCACGCCGATCGATTGCAGCGCGATCGACAGCAGGCCGATGGTGACCTGCTCGCCGGTCGAGACGACGACGTCGTACTCGCTCGGGTCGGGCCGGTCCGACAGCGCGCGGGTGAAGCCGATCAGCTGGTCGGTCGTGCCGGCCATCGCCGAGACGACGACGGCGACCTCGTTGCCCAGGTCGACCTCGCGCTTGACCTTGTTGGCGACATTCTTGATGCGATCGGTGTCACCCACCGACGTGCCGCCGAATTTCTGAACGATGCGCGCCATCGAGCCCGCGATCCCCGCTTGATTTTCTGTGGCCGTCCCGCGCCGCGCACGGGAGGCCGCGCATATTGCGCCTCTTGTTGAGCGCGGGGCGGCGTATACATACGGTTAGGGCCTACGCATTGCAATAAAACCACGGGCGGAACACCGCGATGGCGAAGACAGGCGCAACAACGGGTTCGGTCGATGCCGGCGAGATCGCCCGCTTCGCCGCGATGGCCGCCGAATGGTGGGATCCGGACGGCAAGTTCCGGCCGCTGCACAAGCTCAATCCCGCGCGGGTCCGCTTCGTGCGCGACCGCGCCTGCGCGCGCTTCGGCCGCGACCCGTCGGCGGACCGGCCGCTCGACGGGCTGCGCGTGATCGACATCGGCTGCGGCGGCGGCCTGGTGTGCGAGCCGATGGCGCGCCTGGGCGCGGCGGTCACCGGCATCGACGCCGCCGCCGAGAATATCGGCGTCGCCCGCAGCCACGCCGAGGCGGTCGGCCTCGACATCGACTACCGCGCCGACACGGCCGAGGCGCTGGTCGCCGCCGGCGAGCGGTTCGACGTCGTGTTGAGCCTGGAAGTGGTCGAGCACGTCGCCGACGTCGCCGGCTTCGTCGAGGCCTGCTGCACCCTGGCCCGGCCCGGCGGCCTGATCGTGATGGCGACCCTGAACCGCACCGCCAAGGCCTTCGCCATGGCCATCGTCGGCGCCGAATACGTGATGCGCTGGCTGCCGCCCGGCACCCACGACTGGCGCAAGTTTCTGCGCCCGTCGGAGCTGTCGTCGGCGCTGACGCACGGCGGCGTGCGGGTCGAGGAGATCGCCGGCATCACCTACAACCCGTTCTATGACGAGTGGCGGGTCACCGGCGACGTCTCGGTCAACTACATGATTTCGGCGGTGCGGCCGGAAGCGTCGTGAGGCGGCGCTAGCCCAGCCGCGCCGGCGCCACGTCGGCGGCCGAGATTCCCAGGTCCTCGACGTCGGCGGGGAACGCCTCGCCCAGTGCCATCGCGGCGGCGATCCGGCCGGCGGCGGGCGACGTCATGATGCCGTAGCCGCCCTGGGCCGCGACCCAGATGAAGCCCGGGCCGTCGGTCGCCTCGCCGATCACGATCGACTTGTCGTCGACGAAGCTGCGCAGGCCGGCCCAGCGGTGGTCGATGCGGCCGACCCGGAACTGCGCCGCCTTCTCGATACGGTCGACGGCGATGGCGATATCGAGCTCTTCGGGCTGGATGTCCTGGGGCGGCACCGGCGTCTCGTCGGCGGGCGAGCCCAACAGCTTGCCGGCATCCGGCTTGAAATAGAAGGCCTCGTCGACGTCGATCACCGCGGCCCAACCGTCGATCGCCAGGTCGGCCGGCGGATCGAAGGTCATCGCCGTGCGCCGCTTGGGCACCAGGCCGATGGGGCGCAGCCCGGCGAGCTCGGCCAGGGTATCCGCCCAGGCGCCCGCGGCGTTGAGCACCATCGGCGCGCGCCATGTCCCCGCCGTGGTCTCGACGGTCCAGCCGTCGCCGTCGCGGCCGAGCCCGGTGACCTCGGCGTCGGTGACGATCTGGCCGCCGGCCGCGCGGACGCCGCGCAGGAAGCCGTGGTGGATGGCGTGGACGTCCATGTCCATCGAGGTCGGGTCGAGCACCGCGCCGGCGACATAGTCGGGATTCAGCGCCGGGCAGATTTCGCGTGCCGCATCGGCCGACAGCATGTGGACCTCGGGCACGATGGCGCGGCCTTCCTCGAGCGCGACCTCGAGCGCCTCGGCCTGGTCGGCGCGGCCGATCAGCATGGTCGCCCGCGGCGTCATCAGCGGATGTTCCGTGAAGCCGTCCGGCGGGTTGTCGAGGAACGCGCGGCTCGCCTTGGCGATCGTGCGCATCACGAAGTTGCCGTAGGTGCCGGTGTAGAGCGCGGCCGAGCGGCCGGTCGAGTGGTAGCCCGGCTGGCTCTCGCGCTCGAGGATGACGACCCGGCCGCGGGGGGCGAGCGCGTATCCGGCCGACGCCCCGGCGATGCCGGCGCCGATGATCAGGAAATCGCAGTCCATGCGCGGCGGTCTACTCCGCCGCGGCGGGCGGTGCAACCGGTGCCGGCGACGGGGCTGCCTTGCGGCGCCCCCGCAGGGCGGACTGCAGCTTCTCCATATAGACGTAGATCACCGGCGTCAGGAACAGGGTCAGGAGCTGCGAGACGGCCAGGCCGCCGACCACGGTCAGGCCCAGCGGCACCCGCGATTCCGATCCGGCGCCGATCGCCAGCGCGATCGGCAGCGTGCCGAGCAGGGCGGCCATGGTGGTCATCATGATCGGCCGGAAGCGGACCAGGCAGGCCTCGTAGATCGCGGTCTCCGGCGGGATCCCGCTCGCCCGCTGCCGGGTCAGCGCGAAGTCGATCATCATGATCGCGTTCTTCTTGACGATGCCGACCAGCATGATGATGCCGACGAAGGCGTAGAGGCTCAGGCTGACGTCGAACCACAGCAGCACCAACAGCGCGCCGACCGCCGCCGAGGGCAGGCCCGAGAGGATCGTCAGCGGGTGGATGAAGCTCTCGTAGAGGATGCCGAGGACGATGTAGACGACGATGATCGCCAGCAACAGCAGCAGGCCGAGGCCGCGCGAGGCGTCCTGGAACGCCTGGGCGGTGCCCTGCAGGCCGGTGGAGATGTCGGCCGGGATCTTGAGGTCCCGCTGCAGCGCGTGCAGCCGATTGAGGGCGACGCCGAGCGGCGTGCCCGGGGCCAGGTTGAAGCTGATCGTCACCGACGGGAGCTGGCCCTGGTGGTTGACGGTCAGCGGGCCGACCCCCGGCCGCACCTGGGCGACCGCGGCCAACGGCACCAGCTTGCCGGTCGACGAGCGGATGTAGAGCAGGTTGATCGCGTTCGGCCCGCGGCGGAAGCGCGGCTCGAGCTCGAGGATCACGCTGTACTGGTTCGACGCGCGTGAAGATCGTCGAGATCTGCTGCGGCGCCGTAGGCGCTGTTCAGCGCGCTCTCGATCTGCTCCATCGTCAGGCCCAGCGCGGCCGCCTTGGCGCGGTCGATGCGGACCACCGCGGTCGGGCTGGAGATGTCGAGGTCGGTGGTGACGTCGGTGAAGCCGGGCTGCCGGCGCAACGCGGCCTCGAACCGCTGGGCGGTGGCGTAGAGCCCGTCGAGATCCAGGCTCTTGAGCGTGAACTGGTATTCCGACTTGGTCGGCATGCCGGACAGCCGCAGCGGCGGCGGCACGTTGGCGAAGGCGCGCACGCCGGCCACGCCCGCCAGCTTGCGGCGCAGCCGCGCCGCCACCTGCTCGCGCCGACGCCTTGCGCATCTCGCGCGGCTTCAGGCGGACGAAGAGCAGGCCGGAGTTGGGCGTCGTCCGCGGGCCGCCGGCGCCGACCGACGACATCAGCGACTGCGACCTCGGGCTCCGCGCAGCACGATATCGGCGAGCTTCTTCTGCAGCCGGACCATCG
Source organism: uncultured Alphaproteobacteria bacterium (assembly GCA_963730305.1). Classification (GTDB taxonomy): domain Bacteria; phylum Pseudomonadota; class Alphaproteobacteria; order Bin65; family Bin65; genus CAMYMQ01. Next base: position 345,628 of record CAVSRB010000008.1, on the reverse strand, counting down.
AGGCGAAGGAGGCGTCCTGCGCGCCTTCGGTGAAGACGATCAGCTGGCCGGTATCCTCCTTGGGCAGGAAGTCCTTGGGGACGATGGTGAACAGGTAGCCCGAGCCCACGACGGTGCCCAGGAACACCACCAGCACCAGCCGCTTGCGCGCCAGGCACCAGCGCAGCGACCGGTCGTAGCCCGCGAGCATGGCGTCGAACACCCGCTCGCTGGCGCGGAACAGCGCCCCCGGCTTGCGGTCGTGGCGGACCCGGACGAACCGGCTGCACAGCATCGGCGTCAGGGTCAGCGAGACCAGGCCGGAGACGACGATCGCCGCGGTGATCGTCACCGCGAACTCGTGCAGCAGCCGGCCGACCACGCCGCCCATGAACATCACCGGGATGAACACCGCGAACAGCGACACGGTCATCGAGATGATGGTGAAGCCGATCTCGCGCGAGCCCTTGAGCGCGGCCTGCATCGGCTTCTCGCCCTGCTCGATGTGGCGGACGATGTTCTCGAGCATGACGATGGCGTCGTCGACGACGAAGCCGACGGCGAGCGTCAGCGCCAGCAGCGACAGGTTGTCGAGGCTGTAGCCGAAGGCGAACATCACCGCGAAGGTGCCGATCACGCTGATCGGCAGCGCCAGGCTCGGGATCACCGTCGCGGACAGGTTCCGCAGGAACAGGAAGATCACCAGGACCACCAGCACCGACGGCCAGCACCAGCGTGAACTGGACTTCGTGCACCGAGGCGCGGATCGACTGGCTGCGGTCGTAGAGGACGTTGAGGTCGACCGCGCCGGGGAGCTGCTGGCGGAAGGTCGGCAGGATCTTCTTGATCGCGTCGACCACCTCGATGGTGTTGGTGCCGGGCTGGCGCTGGATCGCCAGGATGATCGCCCGGTTGCGGTTGAACCAGCCGGCGTTCTTGTCGTTCTCGACGCCGTTGATCGCGGTGCCGATGTCGCGCAGGCGGACCGGCGCGCCGTTGCGGACCAGGATGATCTGGCGCAGGTAGTTGTCGACCTGGGTGAGCTGGCCGGTGGTGCGGATCGACATCGCCTTGTCGCGGCCGCTGACCTCGCCGGTCGGCAGGTTCGAGTTGGCCTGCTGGATCGCCCGCTGGACCTCGTCGATGCCGATGCCGCGGGCGGCCATCGCGTCCGGGTTGACGCTGGACGCGCACGGCGCACTTCTGCGAGCCGTAGACCAGCACCTGGGCCACGCCGGGAACGGTCGCGATCATCTGGGCGAGCTGGGTCTCGGCCCACTCGTTGACGACCTGCAGCGGCAGCGTCGGCGAACTCATCGCCAGGTAGAGGATCGGCGAGTCCGCCGGGTTGACCTTGCGCATGAACGGCGGCGAGGGCATCGCGCTCGGCAGGCGCCGCTGCGCCGCGATGATGCCGGCGGCGACGTCCTGGGCCGCGGCGTCGATGTTGCGGTCCAGGTCGAACATCAGCGTGATGCGGGTGGCGCCGCTGCTGCTGCTCGACGTCATCGCGGTCAGCCCGGCGATGGTCGAGAACTGCGATTCGAGGACGGTCGCCACCGAGGCGGCCATGGTCTCCGGGTCGGCGCCGGGCATCTTCGCCTGGACCTGGATCACCGGGAAGTCGACGTTGGGCAGCTCGCTGACCGGCAGGCCGCGATAGGCGATCACGCCGAACACGATAAAGGCCACCATCAGCAAGGTGGTCATCACCGGGCGGCGGATGCACAGCTCCGGGAGGGTCATTTCGGGTGGGCCCTTACTTCGCCCCCCGGGGGCGCATCCGCCGGGCGTTGGTGTCGAGGCGCACGCGCGCGCCGGGGCGAAGCCGGAGCTGGCCGACGGTGACCACCCGCTCGCCGGTGTTGAGGCCGCTGGTCAGGACGGTGTGGTCGCCGAAATTCACGCCGGGGACGACGCGCCGAAGCTGGACCGTCCGGTCGGCCTTGACCACGAACACGTAGCGGAAGGTGACGCCTTCGCGCTGGCCGACCTGGATCGCGTTCGTCGGCACCACGACCGCCTGGCGGAGCGTGGTGAGCAGCAGCTCGACGTTGACGAACTGGCCCGGCGTCAGCCGGTCGTCGGGATTGGGGAAGGTGGCCTTGAGCTGGATCGTGCCCGTGGTCTGGTCGACCGCGTTGTTGATGAAGGTCAGCCGGCCGGCGGGGACCGGCGCGCTGCCCTCGGGCGCGAGGATGCGCACCGTCAGCGGTCCGGCCGCCTGGTAGCGGCGAATGTCGTCGAGCCGGCTCTCCGGCACGGAGAAGGCCGCGTAGATCGGCCGGGTCTGGTTGACCACGACCAGGGTGGCGTCGTTGGCCTTGACCAGGTTGCCGGCGGTGACCAGCACGCTGCCGGCGCGGCCGTCGATCGGCGAGCGGATCTGGGTGTATTCCAGCCGCAGCCGGGCGATATCGACCTGGGCCTCGTCGCCCTTGATCGACGCTTCCAGCGCGGCGGCGTTGGCGCGCGCTTCCTCGAATTTCTGCTTGCTGGCGAACTCGCGCGCCGACAGCTCCTGATAGCGGCGCAGGTCGGACTGGGCCTTGAGCAGCAGCGCCCGGTTACGCGCCAGCGCCGCCTCGGCGGCCCGCAGCGCCGCCTGGAACGGGCGCGGGTCGATGGTGAACAGCAGGTCGCCCTTCTTGACCCGCTGACCCTCGGTGAAGTGGACCTGGCGGATCTGGCCGTCGATCTGGGCCCGGATCGAGACCGTCGACACGGACTGGACGGCGCCGATCGCGGTGAGGGTCACCGGGGCGTCCATCCGCCGGGCGACCGCGGTGTTGACCGGGACGGGCGGGCGCACGCGCCGGCCGGGCTGGGCGCCCGGGCGGTTCGGTCGTGCGGCGTTGGGCGCAGCCGGGCGCGACGCCGTCGCGGCGCGGTTCTGCGCGGTCGCTTGCACCGCATTGATGCGCGCGGTGTCTCGCCGGTGAAGGTTGTAGTAATAGGCTCCGACGGCGACCGCCGCCAAAGCGGCACCACCAATCAGAAGGGTAGGGAGCCGCATTGCGCGCGCCTCCAAAAGCGGGCCACCACGCGGGGCCTGCACGCGCGGATACATAGCGTTGTTGCGTCCGCCCGCAAGATGGATTCAGCGCGCCCGAACCGCCGGATGATCACAGTTTCGTGATGGGTCGGCCTATTCGCCGGGCGCCGGCGCCGTCTGCAGCTTGGGGTTGGGCGCGAGAGCCTCTCGCGGTTTGTCGCGCACGACCAGCGACAGCAGCGGCGGGATGATCAACAGGGTCAGCACCGCCGACAGCGCCAGGCCGCCGAGCACCACCGAGCCGAGCCCGCGATAGAGCTCCGAGCCCGCGCCGGGGAACAGCACCAGCGGCGCCATGCCGAACACGCTGGTCAGCGTCGACATGAAGATCGGCCGGAGCCGGTTCTGCGTCGCCTCCAGGATCGCGGCGTCCACCGTCATGCCGTCGGTCCGGATGTGGAACAGCGTCTGGTCGACCAGCAGGATGGCGTTGTTCACCACCGTGCCGATCAGGATGATGAAGCCGAGCAGCGTCAGCATGTCGAGCGGCTGGTAGGCCCAGGTGTTGAGCAGCGCCAGGCCGAGGATGCCGCCCGCGGTCGCCAGCGGCACCGAGAAGATGATGATGAAGGGATAGACGAAGCTCTCGAACAGCACCGCCATCACCAGGTAGACGATGACGATGGCGAAGATGAGCTGCCAGACCATCGCGTCCCAGGTCTTGGTCAACTGGTCGGCCTCGCCCGAGAGCGTCAGCTTGATGCCGGCCGGCAGGCCGGCCTTGCGCAGGTCGGGGACCACCTTGTCGCGCAGGATGTCCATCGCGACCTCCAGTGGCAGCGACTTCGCCGGCGCGACCTGGAGGGTCACCGTGCGCAGCCGTTCGAGGTGCCGGATCTCGATCGCGCCGCGGGTCACCTCGACCTTGGCCAGCGACCGCACCGGCACGATCTTGCCGCTCGGCGTCACCACCGGGATGTTCTGGATGCCCTGGGTCCGCTTGATCGAATTCTCCGGGCCCATCAGCGTCAGGTCGATGCGCTTGTTGCCGACGTTGACCTCGGCGACGCGCATGCCGTCGTTGAAGGCGTCGATGGTCATCGCCAGGTCGCGCGCCGAGACGCCGGCCTCGTCGAGCCGGACCCTGTTGGGGGTCACCTTCAGCTCCGGCGCGCCCAGGGTCAGTCCGGGTCGGGGCCGGATCTGGGTGCCCTCCTGCGGCGGCATGTATTTGCGGATCAGCAGGAAGGCGCGCAGCGCGACGTCGAGATTCTCCTTCAGGTCGGGGCCCGAGATGTCGAAGTTGATGACCCGGCCGCCGCCGACCGACCGGCCGAACAGCGACGGCTGGAACACGCGGGCGAAGGTGCCGGGCTCCTGGGCCACCGCCTTCTGGATGATCGGGACCAGCTCACCCGCCCGCGTCGGGTCGGTCGCGGCGGCGGCGACGATGGTCAGCGCGTTGCGCGCGACGAAGAAGTAGCGCGAGATCTGGACCGGGCCCTTGTCGGCCTTGTCCTCCTTCTTCAGGCCCACCGCCACCAGCACGTCGTCGATGATGCTGCTCTTGTGCGACACCTTCTTGGCGGTCGGGTCGGCCAGGTATTTGCGCAGGTCCGCTTCGACGCGGTGGGCGATGTTGGTCACCGTGTCGAGGTTGTAGCCCGGCGGCGGCAGCGCCAGGGCGAGGACCAGGTTGCGGTTGCCGGTCGGCAGGTATTCGAGCTTGGGCAGCAGCTGCCAGGTGACGAACGCCGCGCCGCCGCAGATGATGGCGACGACCAGGACGGCGAGCATTCGGCTCCTGACCACGACCCGGGTGAAGCCGAGCACGAAGGCCTGGAACAGGATCGCCAGCTGGTCGATGCCGGGCAGGCGCAGACGCCGCGGTGGCTTGGCTTCCGTCGCGCCGGCCCTGGCCGACCGCCGGTCGCCCAGCAGCCAGTTGGCGAGCGCCGGGATCAGCGTCACCGCGACGATCAGCGACAGCAGCACCGAGACCGAGATCGCCACCGCGATGTCGCGGAACAGCTGGCCGACCTCCAGGTCCATGGTCAGGATCGGGATGAACACCATCACGGTGGTCAGCGCCGAGACCAGCACCGCGCCCCAGACCTGGCTGGCGCCCTCGTAGGCGGCCTGGTAGATCGGCTTGCCCTGCTCCTTCAGCCGGAAGATGTTCTCCAGCACGACGATCGCGGCGTCGACCACCATGCCGACGGCGAAGGCGATGCCGGCGAGCGAGATCACGTTGACCGACCGGCCCAGCGCCGCCATCGCCACGAAGGAGCCGATCACCGAGACCGGGATCGCCAGCGACACCACCAGCGTCGCCCGCCACGAGCGCAGGAACAGGAGCAGGATGGTCGCCGCGAACAGGCCGCCGACCCAGATGTTCTGCGTCACCAGGTCGATCGCCGACTTGATGTAGTCGGTCTCGTCGTAGACCTGGATCATGACCAGCCCGGCGGGCTTGAGCACCTGCTCGTTGATCTGGGCGATCCGGGCCTTGACGTCCTTCATCACGACCATGACGTTGGCGCCGGTGTCGCGCATCACCGCGACCACCATCGCCGGGTGGCCGCTGGCCCGCAGGCTCGCGACCGGCTCCTTGTAGCCGAAGGTCACCTTGGCGATGTCGGCGATCCGCACCCGGGCGATCCGCCCCGTCGCCTTGTCCTCGACCGTGCGCACGAGCACGTTGCGCACCGCGCGGACCGCGGTCAGGTCGCCGGAGAAGCGCACCACGTAGCGCCGCTTGCCCTCGTTGATCTCGCCGGCGGACAGCGCGACGTTGGCCCGTTGCAGGGCGGTGACCACGTTGGGCACGGTCAGGCCGTAGCGCGCCATCGCCTCCGGCTTGACCACGATGCGCAGCTCGCGCTCGCTGCCGCCGAAGAAGTTGGTGCCGCCGACGCCGGGCACGCGCTCGATCCGGTCGATGACCTGGTCGTCGATGAAGTCGCCGTAGGTGTAGATCGGGCGCTTGCTCTTGTTGCTCGGCAGCTTCTGGACGACGAAATAGGCGATCGCGTTGTCTTCGGTGCCGCGTGTCTTGATCTGCGGGCGCTTGACCTCGTCGGGATAGCCGGAGATCTGGTCGAGCCGGTTGGAGACCAGCAGGATCGCCTTGTCGATGTTCTGGTCGACGCGGAATTCGAGCCGCACCTGGGCCCGGCCGGTCTCGGCCCGGCCCTCGATCGATTCGACGCCCTCGATGCCCTTGAGCGCGTCTTCCTGGCGGGTGACGATCTCGCGCTCGACCTCGGCCGGCGCCGCGCCGGGCCACAGCGTCTCGACCGTCAGGTTGGGCTTGCGGACGTCGGGGGCGAGCTGGATCGGGATCTGCTGAAGCGCGACGAACCCGAACAGGATGACCATGATGACCGCAGCGATGACGGCGACCGGCCGCTCCAGCGATGCGCGGATCAGGTTCAAGGGGTTATCCTTCCGGGAGCCAGCGGGCTACGACCGCTTGCGGATGGCGACCGGCTGGCCGGGGCGCAGCCGTTCGTTGCCGCGGGTAACCACCAGGTCGCCGGGCTCGACGCCGCTCAGCACCTCGAAGCGCGCGCCGTAGGAGTCGCCGAGCTCGACCTTGTGCGGGATCGCCTTGCCGCCGGTCACGACGTAGACCAGGTTGACGCCGCCGCGGTTGACGATGGCGTCCTTGTGCACGGAGACGGCCATGCGCGGCTTCCCCGTCGGCACGTGGAGGGTAACCGGCTGGTTGACCGCGCCGCGCGTGCCGGTGCGCCGGAAGTTCGGCGTCAGCCGGACCGCGACCGTCTGGGTCAGCGTGTTCTGTTCCGGGATCACCGCGCGCACCGCAGCGACCTGGCGGCGCAGGCCGCGCATCTCGAATTGGATCTTGGTGCCGGGCTTGAGCGCCGCGACCCGGTCGGAGGGCAGGTCGGCCTCGATCTCCAGGCTGTCGACGTTGATCAGGGTGACCACCGCCGCGCCGATGCCGACATAGGCGCCGACCTCGGTATGCCGCTTGGTGACGATGCCCGGATAGGGCGCGCGGATCACCGCGTCGCGCAGGGCGATCTCGGCCAGGCGGACGTTCGCTTCGGCGCGGGCCACGCGCTGCTGGGCGTCCTCGTACTTGGCCTTGGCGAAGGCCATCGAGTTGCCGCTCTTGAGCGTCTCGAAGCGGGCCAGCTCCTGCTGCGCCAGCCGCAGCTCGGCCTTCTGGTAGGCCAGCTTGGCCCGGGCGATGCCGGTATCGAGGAGGGCGATGACGTCGCCCTTCTTGACCCGGTCGCCGACGTGGACCCGGATCGCGTCGACGCCGCCGGCCGCGCGCGCGGCGACGACGCCGCCCTGGCGCAGGACCAGCCGGCCGATGACCGGTTCCGTGGCCTGGAGCACGCCGCGGACGACCTTGTCGACCCGCACCATCATCGGCCCGCCGCGGCGGCCGGGCCGCCGGCGCCGGGCGTTGGCGTCGGAGGTCTGCGGCTTCTTGCGGACGAGGCCGCCCTCGGGCGTCTTGGTGCCGTTGTCCGGGCGGGTCGCCGGTTTCGACTGCGCGGTCGCGGCGGACAAGCCGCCGGTCGCCGGCCCGATCAGGACCAGCGCCGCCACCGCCGGAACGCACCCCCCAAGTAACGTACCGATCCGCATCGCGTCGCAGCTCGTCTCGTAACGCTTCGTCAACCGCGCACTATAAGCCAAAGCGGCCGAAAGCAACATTCCATGAGAGTATGCCCGACCCGGCCGCCGCCTGCGACGACAATTGCGCGATCGGCCGCCGCCTGATTTAGATACGCTGAGATGCAGCCATCGGTCCAAGGGCCGATCCATCCGTCAGAGGCGCGCGTGACCACCCAACTCTACATGCATCCGGCCTGCCGCGAGCACGATCCGGGGCTCCACCATCCGGAGCGGCCCGACCGCCTCGTGGCGATCGAGCGGGCCTTCGCGGCGCTGCCCGCGGAGCGCTTCGACCGCGCCGAGGCGCCCGCGATCGAGCTCGAGTTGCTGGAGCTGGCCCACCCGGCCGCGCACATCGAGCGGGTGATGAAGGCGATCCCCGAGACCGGCTACGGCGCGATCGACGCCGACACCGGGGTCAGCGCGGGTTCCCGCGAGGCGGCCCTGCGCGCGGCCGGGGCGGCCGTGGCCGCGGTCGACGCGGTCGCCGGCGGCGAGGTCGGCAACGCCTTCTGCGCGGTGCGGCCGCCGGGCCATCACGCCGAGCCCGACCGGGCGATGGGCTTCTGCCTGTTCAACAACGTCGCGATCGCCGGGCTCTACGCGCGCCAGAAGTATCGGCTTCGGGCGCATCGCCGTGGTCGACTTCGACGTCCATCACGGCAACGGCACCCAGGCGGTGTTCGAGGGCGACCCGGACCTGTTCTACGCCTCGACCCACCAGTGGCCGCTCTATCCCGGCACCGGCGCACCGACCGAGACCGGCGTCAACCGCAACGTCGTCAACGCCATCCTGCCGCCGATGGCGGGCTCGGACGAATTCCGCGCCGCGATCCGCGAGCGCGTGATCCCGGGGCTGGAACGGTTCCGGCCCGACTTCCTCTTCATCAGCGCCGGTTTCGACGGCCACCGAGACGACCCGCTGGCGATGCTCAACCTGGTCGAGGAGGACTACGCCTGGGCGACCCGGCAGCTATGCGCGGTCGCCGCGGGCTTCGCCGGCGGCCGGGTGGTCTCGACCCTCGAAGGCGGCTATGACCTCGACGCGCTTGCGGCCAGCGCCGTCGCCCATGTCGAGGCGCTGGCCGACAGCACGCTTCCGGGCGACTGACCGTACGGATTGTCATGATTGCCGCGGGTGGGCAGACGGCTTGCTCCGCCGCGCCGCATGGTGTTTTATTGCGCCGCAATGCCGAGGAACGGGATGGCCGATAAGGACGAACAGGCTGCGATCGACGGAATGAGCTTCGAGGATGCCTTGAAGGAGCTCGAAGACATCGTGCGCAACCTGGAATCCGGACAGGCCAAGCTGGATGATGCGATCCGTTCCTATGAGCGGGGGGCCGCGCTCAAACGTCACTGCGAAGCAAAGTTGCGCGATGCGCAGGTGAAGGTTGAGAAAATCGTTCAGGCGCCCGGCGGCGAAGTCGCGACAGAACCTGCCGACAAAGCTTAATCCGAATCACGGGCGCTAGGACCGGAGGGGAAGAGTGAGTCCCGACGGCACTCATTCCGATGCATTAGCGTTGGCGCTGAACGCGGCCGCGTCACGGATGGAGCAGGTCATGGCCGACCTGCTCCCCGACGGCGACGGGCCCGAGAAGCGCCTCTACGACGCCATGCGCTACGCCGCGCTGGACGGCGGCAAACGGCTGCGCCCGTTCCTGGTGTTGCAGGGCGCCGGCCTGTTCGACGTCGCCCCGGCCCGGGCCGAGCGGGCGGCGGCGGCGATCGAGTTCGTCCACTGCTACTCGCTGGTCCATGACGACCTGCCGGCGATGGACGACGACGATCTGCGCCGCGGCAAGCCGACCTGCCACGTCGCCTTCGACGAGGCGACCGCGATCCTGGCCGGCGACGCGCTTCAGACCCTGGCGTTCGAGGTGCTCGCCGACCCGGCGACCCACCCGGACGGCGCGGTGCGCAGCGCGCTGGTCGCGGCCCTGGCTTCGGGTGCCGGCGCCGAGGGCATGGTCGGAGGCCAGATGTTCGACCTCCAGGCCGAGGTCGAGGGCGCCGGCTACGGCATCGACGAGATCACCCGTCTGCAGGCGATGAAGACCGGCCGGCTGTTCGCCTTCTCCTGCCAGGCCGGCGCGATCCTGGGCCAGGCGGACGAAGGCGCCCGCGCGGCGCTCGACGCCTACGCCCGCGACCTCGGGCTCGCCTTCCAGATCGCCGACGACATCCTCGACGCCACCGGCGACGAGGCCGAGGTCGGCAAGAAGGTCGGCAAGGACGCCGACGCCGGCAAGGCTACTTTCATCTCGCTCTTGGGGCTCGACGGCGCCCGGGAGCGCGCGGCCGCTCTGGCGACCCAGGCGGCCGGACACCTTGATTTATTCGGTCACAAGGCGGACCTATTGAAGGACGTCGCCCGCTTCGTCGTCGAGCGGCGGACATAAAAAGGAGAGTGCGCGTGGGTGTGGATAGCAAGACCCCGCTGCTGGACACGATTCACAGTCCGGCCGATTTGCGCCAGCTGGAGGTCAAGGACCTCCGCCAGGTGGCAGACGAGCTGCGGCTGGAGACCATCGATGCGGTGTCGATGACCGGCGGGCACCTGGGCGCCGGGCTCGGCGTCGTCGAACTGACCGTCGCGCTCCACTATCTGTTCGACACGCCCGACGACATCGTCATCTGGGACGTCGGCCACCAGTGCTATCCGCACAAGATCCTGACCGAGCGGCGCGAGCGCATCCGCACCCTGCGCCAGGGCGGCGGCCTGTCCGGCTTCACCAAGCGGTCCGAGAGCGAATACGACCCGTTCGGCGCGGCGCACAGCTCGACCTCGATCTCCGCCGGCCTCGGCTTCGCCGTGTCGCGCGACCTGCAGAAGCGCGACAACAACGTCATCGCCGTGATCGGCGACGGCGCGATGAGCGCGGGCATGGCCTACGAGGCGCTCAACAACGCCGGCGCGATGGATTCGCGGCTGATCGTCATCCTCAACGACAACGACATGTCGATCGCGCCGCCGGTCGGCGCGCTGTCGGCCTATCTGTCCAAGCTGATCTCGTCCCGGAGCTACCGCTCGCTCCGCCACCTGTCGAAGATGCTGGCCGAGAAGTTCCCGCGCCCGCTGCGCAAGGCGGCCGAGCGCGCCGAGGAATATGCCCGCGGCTTCTTCACCGGCGGCACCCTGTTCGAGGAGCTGGGCTTCTACTATGTCGGGCCGATCGACGGCCACAACATGGACCACCTGATCCCGGTCCTGCGCAACGTCCGCGACGACCCCGAGGGCGGGCCGATCCTGGTCCATTGCGTGACCCAGAAGGGCAAGGGCTACGAGCCGGCGGAGAACTCGGCCGACAAGTATCACGGCGTCACCAAGTTCGACGTCGTCACCGGCGAGCTCAAGAAGCCGCCGTCGAACGCGCCGTCCTATACCAAGGTCTTCGCCCAGTCGCTGATCAAGGAAGCGCAGAAGGACGACCGCATCGTCGCGGTCACGGCGGCGATGCCGTCGGGCACGGGCATAGACCTGTTCGGCAAGGAATTCCCCGACCGCACCTTCGACGTCGGCATCGCCGAGCAGCACGGCGTCACCTTCGCCGCCGGCATGGCCGCCGACGGCATGAAGCCGTTCTGCGCGATCTATTCGACCTTCCTCCAGCGCGCCTACGACCAGGTCGTGCACGACGTGGCGATCCAGAGCCTGCCGGTGCGCTTCGCGATGGACCGGGCCGGCCAGGTCGGCGCCGACGGCCAGACCCACGCCGGCTCGTTCGACATCGCCTATCTCGGCTGCCTGCCCGGCTTCGTGCTGATGGCGGCCGCCGACGAGGTCGAGCTGGTCAACATGGTCGCCACGGCGGCGCAGATCGACGACCGGCCCAGCGCCCTGCGCTATCCGCGCGGCGAGGGCATCGGGCTCGATATGCCGGAGGAGGGCGTGCCGCTCGAGATCGGCAAGGGCCGGATCCTGCGCGAGGGCACGACGGTCGCGATCCTGTCCTACGGCACGCGCCTGCAGGAGGCGCTCCAGGCGGCCGACGAGCTGGCCGCCCGCGGGCTCAGCACCACCGTGGCCGACGCCCGCTTCGCCAAGCCGCTCGATCAGGACCTGGTGCGCCGGCTGGCGCGCGAGCACGAGGTGCTGGTCACCATCGAGGAAGGCTCGATCGGCGGCTTCGCCGCCCATGTCAGCCAGTTCGTCAGCCACGCCGGGTTGCTCGACGGCGGCCAGCTCAAGTTCCGCCCGATGGTCCAGGCCGACCTGTTCATCGAGCACGACAAGCCCGAGAAGCAGTACGACATCGCCGGTCTCAACGCGGCGCATATCGTGCAGACCGTGCTCGGCGCGATCGGCAAGGAAGGCGCGGTCGTGGAGCTGCCGGCCCGAGCCTGACCCGGCCGGTTTCCCGGCGGCAATATTGTTGCGCCCGGCGGTTGTCGCCGCCGCCGTTTCGAACCGGCAGTTCGCGCCTCCGGCAATCTTGTGGCTTTTTTCGTTTGGCGCCGCCGCGCGGGTTTCGCCAGCGTGGCGAATGGCCTAGAAACGCCGCCCTTTTTTCGATGACGGAGTGCCCTGACGATGCGTGCGGATGCGGTCGCCAAACGGCGGCGGCGTTGGCTGCCCGACGCCGTCCGCGCGGAAGCGCGGGCGATGATCGCGCTCGCCCTGCCGATCGTGCTGACCCAGGTCGGCCAGGTCGCGATGATGACGACCGACGCCGCCTTCATCGGCCATCTCGGGCCGACCGCGCTGGCCGGCGCGTCGCTGGGGCTGGTGTTGTTCTTCGCCGTCTTCATGTTCGCCATGGGCCTGCTGATGGCGACGGCGCCGCTCGCCGCCCAGGCCTTCGGCGGCCACCGGCCGCGCCTGTTGCGCCGGGTCATCCGCCAGGGGCTGTGGGTCACCATCCTGATCTCGGTGCCCGGCGTGGTCCTGCTGACCTGGGCGGAGCCGCTGCTGGTCCTGCTCGACCAGCCGCCCGCCGCGGTCGCCGGCGGCGCGGTCTACATGTCGACGCTGAAGTGGAGCGTGCCGTTCGCGGCCGGCTTCATCGTGCTGCGCAATTTCGTGTCGGCGATCAACCGGCCCGGCGTCGCCCTGTGGGTGATGCTCGCCGGGATCCCGCTCAACGCGCTGCTCGACTATGCGCTGATCTTCGGCCATTTCGGCCTGCCGCGGCTGGAGCTGTTCGGCGCCGGGATCGCCACGTCGGTGGTCAACGCCGGCATGTTCGGCGCGCTGTTGCTGATCGCGGCGCGGCGGCGGCCGTTCCGGCGCTACGCCATCCTCGGCCGGTTCTGGCGGCCCGATTGGGAGGTATTCCGGCAGGTGTTCCGGATCGGGCTGCCGATCGCCGGGATCATGATGCTCGAAGGCGGCTTCTTCATCTTCTCCTTCTTCGTCATCGGCTGGATCGGCACCCTGTCGCTGGCCGCGCACATGGTCGCGCTGCAGATCCCGCATATCACCTTCATGGTGCCGCTGGGCCTGGCCCAGGCGGCGACGGTGCGGGTCGGCCAGGCGGTCGGCCGGCGCGACCCGGCCGGCGCCTACCGCGCCGGGTGGACCGCGGTGGCGATGGGCCTCGCCTTCATGGCGGCGACGACCGTGGTGATCCTGTTGATCCCCGGGGCGCTCGCCAGCGTGTTCCTCGACCCGGCCCGGCCCGACAGCGCGGCGGTCCACGCGATCGCGGTCCAGCTGTTGCTGTTCGCGGCGCTGTTCCAGGCGTTCGACGGCACCCAGGCGGTCGCCGCGGGGGCGCTGCGCGGGCTCAACGATACCGGGGTGCCGATGGGCATCGGCGTGGTCGGCTACTGGGTGATCGGGCTGAGTGCGTCGCTCATCCTCGCCTTCCGGGTCGACATGGGGGCGCAGGGCATCTGGCTCGGCTTCGTGTTCGGGCTGGCCGCGGCGGCGACGCTGTTGGTGCTGCGCCTTCGCGCGCTCATGCGGCGGGGCTATATTCCCGCCATGCCGGACACGGTCCACCAACGATAAGGCGGTACGCATGAGCGGAGCGGGCAAGCAACGCGCCGACCAGCTCCTCGTCGACCGCGGCCTCGCCGACAGCCGGACGCGGGCGCAGGCGCTGATCCGCGCGGGCCGGGTGTTCGTCGGCGAGCGGCGGGTCGACAAGCCGGGCGACACCTTGGCGGCCGACACCGCGCTCGACCTGCGCGGGCTCGATCACCCGTGGGTGTCGCGCGGCGGGATCAAGCTGGCCCACGGGCTCGAGGCGTTCGGTCTCGATCCGGCCGGGCGGGTGGCGCTCGACATCGGCGCGTCGACCGGCGGCTTCACCGACGTGCTGCTGCACAAGGGCGCGACGAAGGTCTACGCGGTCGACGTCGGCTACGGCCAGCTCGACTGGAAGCTGCGCAACGACGAGCGGGTGGTGGTGCTGGAGAAGACCAACGCCCGCGCGCTGACCGTCGAACAGGTGCCCGAGCCGGTCGACGCCATCGTCTGCGACGCCAGCTTCATCGGCCTGCGCACGGTATTGCCCGCCGCGCTGGCGCTGGCCGCGCCGGGCGCATGGCTGATCGCGCTGATCAAGCCGCAGTTCGAGGCCGGTCGCGACCAGGTCGGCAAGGGCGGGGTGGTTCGCGACCCGGCCATCCACGACGCGGTGTGCGAAGAGATCCGTACGTGGCTCGCCGGCCTGCCGGGTTGGACCGTTCTCGGCATTGCGGAAAGCCCGATCACCGGTCCCAAGGGCAACAAGGAATTCCTGATCGCCGCGCGGTTCGAGGCCCAGGTCGAGGACCAGGTCGAGGACCAGGTCGAGGCCCAGCCATGAAACGGTTCGACGCGGACATCGAGATCACCGACCTGGGCGTGCGCGGCGACGGCCTGGCCACCGTCAACGGCGAACGCGTGTACGTGCCGTTCGCCATTCCGGGCGACCGTGTGAACGTACGGCTCAAGCCGGAGCGGGGCGGCGGCTGGCTGGGCGAGACGACCGAGATCCTTCGCGCCAGCCCGGACCGGGTCGAGCCACCCTGCCGGCATTTCGGGCTCCGCCCGGGCGTGCCGTCGGCCGGCTGTGGCGGCTGCGCCCTGCAGCAGCTGGCGGCGCCGGCCTATCGCGCCTTCAAGCTCAAGCTGCTGCACGACGCGCTCGAGCGCTTCGCGCTGATGGCCGGCGATATCGAGCCGCTGCACCAGTCGCCGCCCGGCAGCCGCCGCCACGTCACCCTGGCGGCCGTCCGCCGGCGCGACGACTTGGTGCTCGGCTTCAATGCCCGCGCCAGCCACCGGGTGGTCGACCTCGCCGAGTGTCTGGTCGCCCGGCCCGAGATCGTCGCCGCCATCGCGCCCCTGCGCGAGACGCTGACGGGCCTGACGAAAGCCGGCGATTCGGCCGACGTCCGCCTGGTGTGGAGCGACAGCGGCCTCGACGTGTTGTTGACGACCGCCGCCCGGCTCGGCGCCGCCGGCTGGGAGCGGCTGGCCGCGCTCGCCGAGACGCTCGACGCCGCCCGGATCAGTCGCGCCCACCCGACCCGCGAAGGCATCGAGCTGGTCGTCGAGCGCCGCCCGGTGCGCCTGGCGCTGGGCGATCTGACCGTGGCGCTGCCGCCGGGCGGCTTCCTCCAGGCCACCGCCGACGGCGAGGAAGCCTTGCGCGAGACCGTCCTGTCGGCGGCGCAGTCCACCGTCGGCGGTGCGCGCCTGGTCGCCGACCTCTATGCCGGGATCGGCACCTTCGCCCTGCCGCTCGCCGCGGCGGGCGCCAAGGTCCACGCCGTCGACGTCGTGCGGGCGCCGCTGGAGGCGCTGTCGGGCGCCGCCCGCGCCGCCGGCCTGGCCGGGGTGAGCGTCGAGGCCCGCAACCTCCATCGCCGGCCGGTCAGCGCCGACGAGCTGCGCGGCGGCGACTTGATCGTGTTCGACCCGCCGCGCGCCGGCGCCAAGGCCCAGGCGGCCGAGATCGCCGAGTCCGGCGTGCCCTGCGTCGTCGCCGTCTCGTGCAACCCGGCGACCTTCGCGCGCGACGCGCGGCTGCTGGTCGACGGCGGCTACCGGATCACGCGGATCAAGCCGGTCGACCAGTTCCTGTGGTCGCCGCACCTGGAGCTGGCCGCGGTGTTCGAGCGCGACGGCTGACGGCCATGGCCGAGGGCGCGGGCTGGCTGGGCAAGGGCCCGGTGCGGATGGCCCGGGTCGACGGCGCGGTGCTGGTCTCGATCGACGGCGTGACCACCCGCGGCGGGTCGATCCAGCGGCCGGTGCGCGATTTCTTCCGGACGGAAGCGCGCGGGCTGAACAAGAACTACACCGACCTGTTCGCCGTCGAGATCTGGATCGAGACGGTCGACCCGCGCCGCAAGTTCGACGTCGACAACGTCGCCAAGGCCTGTCTCGATGCCCTGACCGGCGCGGTGTGGCGCGACGACAGCCAGGTCGTCCGGCTGACCGTGGAGAAGATCGCCGCCGAGCGCGACCGGGTGACGATCCGCGTCGTGCCGACGAAAGCCGGCGACGGCGCCGCGCTCAGCGCCTTGCGGCGGGATGCGGACGGGCGGCCATGACGATCGACTTTAGAGAAGCGGGCGCCGAGGACCTGCCGTTCCTGTGGGAATGCCTGGCGATGGCGGCCCAGGAACCGTCGGTCGAGGCCGCGGCGGCGATACCGGCCGTGGCGAAGTATCTCGCCGGCTTCCCGCGTCCCGGCGATTTCGGCGTGGTCGCCGAGGACGGCGGCCGGCCGGTCGCGGCAGCCTGGGCGCGCCTGTTCGCGGCCGACGAACATCCCTTCGTCCATGTCGACGAGGCCACGCCCGAGGTCGCGATGGCGGTCAGGGCTCCCTGGCGCGGCCAGGGAATTGGCGCTGCCCTTCTCGCGCGCCTCGCCGAGACGGCGGCTGCGGACGGCCGCTGGACCGGCCTGTGCCTCAGCGTGCGGGAGGACAATCCGGCGGTGCGTCTCTACGCGCGCTGCGGCTACCGCCGGCTTCCGGGCAGCGAGCTGACCAACCGCGCCGGCTCGGTGTCGTTCGGGATGGTCCTCCGCTTCTGACCGCTTGCGCTCCGACCGGGCGACGGCCGGCCGCCGTCTCAGGCCGCGACCTGGACCAGACCGGCGACCGCGAACCCCACCCCGATCGCGCCGAAGCCATAGCTGAAGGCCCAGCGGAACCAGTTGGGCGCCGTCGTCGCTTTCGACGGGTCGGCCGGGTCGTAGCGGATCGGCACGGTCGTGCCGACCGGCGGCGGCTGGCGCAGGCCGTAGGTCGAGGTCGCCCGGTGGCGCTGTCCGTCCGGCGTGTCGAACTCGACCACGGCATAATACATCGTCCGGCTGCCGGATGACGACGCCTTGACCGAGCTGCGCTTCTCGTGGTCGACCACCGCGCCGGCACTCTTGATCCAGTGGCGCACGTCGCGCTCCATCATCGCCCAGCAGCCGATCCCGAAGCCGAGGAAGATCAGGCCGAAGACGAGTTGGCCCCATTCCGGGCTCATCGGCCTATTCCGCCGCGTCGGCCGTCGCCTCGGCGGCCGTGCGCGCCTGGGCGTGGTATTCGCGGTTCGGCATCATGTCGACCGTGTAGGCCATGCGGTTCGAGAAGTTGAAGAAGCCGACGACCTCGCCGATGTCGAACAGCTCGTCCTCGCTGAAGCCGGCGTCGCGCAGCGCCTGGCGGTCGGGCTCGTCGATCTCCCACGGGGTCGAGGTCAGCTTCCAGGCGAAGTCGAGCATGGCGCGGTGCCGTTCCGACAGCTCGGCGACGCGGTAGTTCATCACCAGCATCTCGCCCAGCTCCGGGTCGCCGGACAGCGCCCGCACGGTCGCGCCGTGGGCGACCAGGCAGTAGTAGCAGCGGTTCACCGACGAGACGACGACCGCGATCATCTCCCGCTCCAGCGGGGTCAGGGTCGACGTCTTCTTGTCCATGATCGCGTGGTAGGAGGTGACGAAGGCGTTCCACCGCTCCGGCCGGGCCGAATAGGCCTGGAGCACGTTGGGCACGAAGCCGATCTTCTCGAAGCACTTGTCGAAATAGGCCTTCATCGCGGGGTCCTCGACCGTTTTGGGGTCGGGCATGTCGAGGCCGATCTTCATCACATGGTCTGGCT
Source organism: uncultured Alphaproteobacteria bacterium (assembly GCA_963730305.1). Lineage (GTDB taxonomy): Bacteria > Pseudomonadota > Alphaproteobacteria > Bin65 > Bin65 > CAMYMQ01. The sequence continues at coordinate 327,947 of CAVSRB010000008.1, read as the reverse complement.
GGGGCATCGGGGCCTCCTGGTTAACCGAGGTTGTATTGCAATCGTGGCTGCACGGTAGCATGGCGAAACCTGCCAGGCCCAAGCGCCGTGTGGCATGATGCCCGCACGCTGGCGCTGGCCGGGAAATCGCCGGACGAGGAGGTCAGATGATCCGCTTTCTTATTTCGCTCTATTTCGCGGGGATCGTCCTGTTCCTCGTGCTGTTCCTGATCTTCGTTCCTCAGATCCCGCTGATCGATGCGGTGATCGCGGCCGTGCTGTGGCCCTGGGGCGTCTACCGCTACTTCATCGCGCCGGGCTGATCCGGGCGGCCCGCCAGGCGGACACCGGACGACTACCGAACAGGGGCCGGACCGTCAGGCGGCGAGCAGCGCCTCGGCCTGGCTGCGGGCATGGGCGGCGGCCTTGGCGTCGCCGAGCGCGTCCTGGGCGCGCGCCATGCGCCGCCAGGACCACGGGCTGTTGGGGTTCTGGGCCAGGCGCTCGGCGACCAGCGCCCGGGCGAGCGCCGGCTGCCCGGCGCCCAGCGCCGCGTCGACCACGGTGCGGGCGAACACGTCGCGCTGGGCATGGCTGCCGCCGACCTGCCGCACCGCATGGCGGACCGGCAGCATCAGCGACAGCGCCCGCTCGAAATCGCCGCGCCGGAACGCGATCAACCCCTGGGCCACCGGTGCGGCGACCTTGCGCAGGATCGGCGCCTCGGTCACCCGGCCCTCGTCGATCGCCCCGCCGATCGCGGCGGCGAGCTGCTCCGCGCCGTCGAGCCGGCCGGCCCCGGCCAGCGCCATCACGTAGTGCAGGTCGGCGAAGGCGAGCTGCTGGTCGTCGGCGTGGCGGACGGCGATGTCGGCCAGCTCCTCCCAGCGGTCGCCGACATCGACGCCCTCGGCCTCCAGCCGCCACAGCATCGACGCGCCGTTGGAGAAATCGAGCACCTCTTCGGTATGGTCGGCCCGGATGCGCTCGTCGTAGAGGGCGAGCACGGCCGGATGGTCGTCGAGCTCGAGGTGGAACAGCGCCCGGTGCCACCAGACGTGGTAGCGGAAGTTGTTGGCCGGGTCCCAGTCCGCCTCCAGCGACGCGATCCAGTCGATGCCCTCGCGCAGCCGCCCCTGCATCTCCATGATGTGGGCGACGGCGTGGACGCCCCAGATGTCGGCCGGGTTGAGGGCGACGGCGGCCCGGCCGGCTTCCTCCGCGGCGCCGTATGCGCCGGTCTCTTCGAGGCCGAAGGCGCGCATGCTCATCAGGAAGCCGTAGTCTGGCGTGTCCGCGTCCCAGGCCGGCAGCACGCGCCCGACCGAATCGCGCAGCTCGGCCGAATCGCCGAAATAGAAGTGGGTGTAGTGGCCGAGCTTGAGCGCCAGCATGTCGCGCGGCGCCTCGATCAGGATGTCCTCCCAGATGTCGGTCGCGCGGCGCATGTCGCCCGCGCACCAGGCCGCCAGCGCCGCGACGTGTGCGTGCTCCCGCGCGGTCGCGCCGCGGGCTTCTGCTTTCTCTTGCGCGGTCGCCAGCGACTGCGCCGCCCTGGCGTTGAGCGCCGGGTTGGCGAACAGCAGCATGAAATAGCCGCGCAGCACGTGCGCCATCGGCATGTCCGGGTCGGCCGCGAAGGTCTCCTTGAGCCGGTCGCCGACCGCGCGGTCGAAAGCGAGATAGCCGCGCAGCGTGGCGTCGAAGCGGTCGACCGCGTCCTGGTCTGCGGCGGTCATCGCCAGCCCGCGGCAATCCTTCGGCATCGTGCGTCCCCCCAAATGGCCCGGATCAGGATAGCCCCCGGCGCGGCGCGGCACTAAACTCGGCGCCGACGGCCATTGGGTGGACAGGCACATGGATTTCCGACCGACCGCCGACCAGGAAGCGCTGCAGGCGCGGGCGCGGGAGCTGGCGCAGGGCGACTTCGCGGCGCGCGCGCCCGAGATCGACCGCAGCGAGCAGTATCCCTGGGACAATGTCGAGGCGCTGCGCGAGGCGGGCTTCTTCGGCATGACCATCCCGCCGGAGCATGGCGGGCAGGGCCGCTCCTATCTCGACGTCACCCTGGCGATCGAGGAGTTCGCCAAGGTCTGCGGCGTCAGCGGCCGGATCGTGGTCGAGGCCAACATGGGCGCGATCGGCGCGATCATGGCCTACGGCTCGGACGAGCAGAAGAAGCTCGCCGCCGGGCTGGTGCTGGCGGGCGACAAGCCGGCGATCTGCATCACCGAGCCGGGCGCCGGCAGCGCGGCGACCGAGATGACCACGCGGGCCGACAAGGTCGGCAACCGCTGGATCGTCAATGGCAAGAAGCACTGGATCACCGGCGGCGGCGTGTCGCGACTGCACCTCGTCTTCGCCCGGGTGTTCGAGGACGGCGAGGAGCAGGGCATCGGCGGCTTCATCGCGGTGCGCGACGAGACGCCCGGCCTGAAGATCGGGGCGCGGATCCCGGCGATGGGCCTGCGCGGCATCCCCGAGACCGAGATCCTGTTCGAGGACATGGAGGTGGCGCCGGCGATGATGGTGATGCCGCCGCGCGGATTGAAGCGCGGCTTCGCCGACCTGATGAACGCCTATAACGGCCAGCGGGTCGGCGCCGGCACGGTCGGGCTCGGCCTGGCCCAGGGCGCATTCGAGCGGGCGCTCGATTTCAGCCAGCAGCGCGAACAGTTCGGCCGGCCGATCGCCGAGTTCCAGGGCCTGCACTGGATGCTCGCCGACATGAGCGTCCAGATCGACGCGGCCCGCCTGCTGCTCCACCGGGCGGCGGCGAGCGCGGAGACGACCGGCACCGGCTTCCCCGATCCGACGGCGGCGGCCCAGGCCAAGATCCACGCCTCGGAAATGGCGATCAAGGTGACCAACGACGCGCTCCAGGTCTGGGGCGCGGCCGGCTACAGCCGCGACAATCCGATGGAGCGCTACGTCCGCGACGCGCGCATGTTCGCCATCGCCGGCGGCACGGCCCAGATCCTGCGCACCCTGGTCGCCTCCCGCCTGCTCGGCCGCAAGCTGCCGCAGACGCGGGACGGTTACGTGAGCGGCAGGAAATAATAGGCAATTATTTTATGTGAAATAATATATTTCACATCAATTATTGACATTATGCGGGCCAGGATAAATTCGGTTCCGTGGACTGATCCCCCATCAACGGATCCGCGGCGATTTGAGCGGGCAGCTTGCAACCGCGTCATCAACTGCTAAAGCGCCACGGGGAGCGACCTCGTGGGCCCGGGAACGGCAACACGGGAGACGAGGTCATGAACTCGTATCGCGCTCAATTCCCCCCTGACCGACAGTGACACCCAGATTCCGCACGTGCAGGCGCCACGCGCCTACACGGCGAAGGACGCCGCCGTCCTCAACTGGCGCTTCGGCAACCTGACCGCCGAGCGGCTGCTCTGGGTCGCAGCCAAGCACCTGTTCCCCGGCCGGCTGGCGGTGGTCACTTCGTTCGGCGCCGATTCTGCGCTGGTCCTTGACATGGTCGCGCGGATCGACCGGCATCTGCCGGTGATCTTCCTGGAGACCGGCAAGCATTTCCCCGAAACGCTCGAATACCGCGACAGGCTGGCGACCACCCTCGGCCTGACCGACGTGCGCTCGGTGACCCCGCTGGCCGAGGAGGTCGCCCGCGAGGACGACGCCGGCGACCTGTGGCGGCGCGATCCCGACCGCTGCTGCGCGTTGCGCAAGGTGCTGCCGCTCGACCGCGCGCTGCGCGGCTTCGACGCCTGGGTGACCGGGCGCAAGCGGTTCCAGGGCGGCACGCGCGCAACCCTCGAAGCCATCGAGGCGGCCGACGGCCGGATCAAGGTCAACCCGCTCCACGGTTGGGACTATGGCGACGTCCGCGAGGCCTTCGAGGCGCGCGACCTGCCCGACCACCCGTTGCTCGACTATGGCTACCTGTCGATCGGCTGCATGCCCTGCACCGAGCCGGTCAAGCCGGGCGAGGACATCCGCGCGGGCCGTTGGGCGTTCTCGGCCAAGACCGAGTGCGGCATTCACCGCGACGGCTGAGGCGTCGCGACCACCACCTGGGACGGCACGCCGAACTGGACGATCACCCGCTGGTGCGTGATCGCCCAGAACGCCGGGTCGATGTGATCGGTCAGCCGGATCGGCCGGCAGCCGCCGGTCAGGCTGCCGCGCCACCGGTGCAGCCGCTGCCACGTGCCGGTGACCAGCCGCGAGAACGGGCCGACCCCGAAAGTCAGGCTGGCCAGACACAGGCGCCCGTCGGGCGAGAGCACCCGGTGCGCCTCGCGCAGCAGCGCGGCCATGTCGTGATCCGACAGGATGTCGAGCACGTAGGTCGAGATGAAGCGGTCGACGGCGCCGTCCGCGGCTGCCACCGCCATGCCGCCGTCGCTCTGCTCGACCGTCGTGCGGTCGGCCCAACGGGCGACGCGGGCGCGGGTGATCTCGACCATCCTGGAACTGACGTCGACGCCGGCATAGCGCGCGTCGCCGGGCAGGTGATCGGCGAACAGCCGCGCCGCCATCCGGCCGGTGCCGCAGCCGAACTCGAACACCGACTTGGCGTGCTCGAAGTCGCCGTAGGCGATCAGCTCGGCGCTCGCGCGATCCTCGTAGAAGGCCTGGGTGTCCAGCCAGCGCCCCATGCGGTCGTAAACACGTCGGGCCTGGTCCGGAGTCAGGGTCATCGTCCCCGCCTGCCTCTCCGCGTCACTCGCACTGCGCCTTGTGGCGCAGCCAGTGGTCGGCCAGCACGCAGGCGAGCATCGCCTCGGCGACGGGCACGGCGCGGATGCCGACGCAGGGGTCGTGGCGGCCCTTGGTGACCACCGTCGTCTCCTCGCCGTCGACGGTCACGGTGCGCTGCGGCGTGAGCAGCGAGGAGGTCGGCTTGACCGCGAAGCGGGCGACGATGTCCTGGCCGGTGGTGATGCCGCCCAGGCTGCCGCCGGCGCGGTTGGTGGTGAAGACGACCTCGCCGTCGATCATGCGCATGGCGTCGTGGGCGTCCTCGCCGGAGACCGCGGCGCCGGCGAAGCCGTCGCCGATCTCGACCGCCTTGACCGCGTTGATCGACATCAGCGCCTTGGCGATGTCGGCGTCGATCTTGTCGTAGACCGGCTCGCCCAGCCCGGCGGGCACGCCCTCGGCGCGGACCTCGATCACCGCGCCGGCCGACGAGCCGTTCTTGCGCACGGCGTCCAGGAACCGCTCCCATAGCGGCACGGCTTTGGGGTCGGGACACCAGAAGGGGTTGTCCTCGATGGTGTCCCAGTCCCAGTTGGCCGGGTCGATGCGCAGCGGGCCGATCTTGATCATCGCCGCGCGGATGGTCAGGGCATCGCCGAAGTCGCGCGCCAGGACGGCGCGGGCGACGCCGCCGGCGGCGACCCGCATCGCGGTCTCCCGCGCCGAGGCGCGGCCGCCGCCGCGGTAGTCGCGGATGCCGTATTTCTTCCAGTAGGCGTAGTCGGCGTGGCCGGGCCGGAACAGGTCCTTGATGTCGGAATAGTCCTTCGAGCGCTGGTCCTGGTTCTCGATCATCAGGCCGATCGGGGTGCCGGTGGTGTGGCCCTCGAACACGCCCGACATGATCTGCACCAGGTCCGGCTCCTTGCGCTGGGTGGTGAAGCGCGACTGGCCGGGCCGGCGGCGGTCGAGCCACTGCTGGATGTCGGCCTCGGCGAGCGGGATGTTGGGCGGCACGCCGTCGACCACGCAGCCGATCGCCGGGCCGTGGCTCTCGCCCCAGGTGGTGTAGCGGAACAGGGTGCCGAAGCTGTTACCGGCCATGTCGTCTGCCGCCGGCGCGCCGTCGTGGTGTCGTGGCCACGGAGCGCGCCGCCTTCCGTTCTAGCTGCCGTCGCCGGCGAGCAGGTCGGGTGCGTCGATCGCCTTCATGCCGACCACGTGGTAGCCGGCGTCGACGTGATGCACCTCGCCCGTGACGCCGCCCGACAGGCCGCTCAGGAGATAGAGCGCGGCGCCGCCGACGTCGTCGAGCGAAACGTTGCGCCGCAGCGGCGCGTTGTGCTCGTTCCACTTGAGCATGGTGCGGAAGTCGCCGATGCCGGCCGCCGCCAAGGTCTTGATCGGCCCGGCCGAGATCGCGTTGACCCGGATGCCGGCGTCGCCGAGGTCGACCGCGAGGTAGCGCACCGAGGCTTCCAGCGCGGCCTTGGCCACGCCCATCACGTTGTAGTGGGGCATCACCCGTTCGGCGCCGTAGTAGGTCAGGGTGATGATGCTGCCGCCGTCCTTCATCAGCGCCGCCGCCCGCCGGGATACGTCGGTCAGCGAGTAGCAGGAGATCAGCATCGTGTTGGTGAAGTTGTCCCGCGACGTGTCGAGGAACTTGCCCTTGAGCTCCTCCTTGTTGGAGAAGGCGATCGCGTGGACGACGAAGTCGAGCTTGCCCCAGGCCTGCTCGATCGCGCCGAAGGCGGCGTCCATCGACGCCTCGTCGGTGACGTCGCAGGGCACGATCACGGTCGAGCCGACCGACTCGGCCAGCGGCCGGACGCGCCGCTCCAACGCCTCGCCCTGGAAGGTGAAGGCCAGCTCGGCGCCGTGCGCCGCGACCGTGCGCGCGATCCCCCAGGCGATCGAGTGATCGTTGGCAAGGCCCATGATCAGGCCTTTCTTGCCCTCCATCAGCGGGGCGGGGTCGGACATTTCGTCTCTCTGGCGTGGTGAGCGGGCGGCGGCTGGCATCCTACACATGCCGCGAATCCGGTCAATTGCGCCCGGCGGCGGGCGACGGTCTGCGCAGCGCCGGCATTGCGCCGCCGCGCGGCTCTCCTAAGATGGCGCCATGAGTTCCGACGCCGGCAACATTCCCGACATCGCGACGCTGCCCCGGCGCCTGGCCGCCGCCGCCGTCGCCTTCGCGTCCTTCGTCTGGTACCTGGCGGTGCGGTTCTGGAACGACAAGTGCTTCAGCGCGTCGGCGTCGCTCAGCTACACGACCTTGCTCTCGCTGATTCCGCTGGTCGCGATCGGCTTCGCGATCCTGACCGCCTTTCCGGTGTTCGACCAGATCCGCGCGGACATCCAGACCTTCGTGCTCAGCAATTTCCTGCCCCAGAACGTCGAGGTGATCCGCGAGCAGTTCGATCGCTTCCTGCGCAACACCCGGGAGCTGACCGCGCTCGGCACCGTCGCGCTGGCGGTCACCGCGGTGATCCTGCTCGACACGGTCGACACCTACTTCAACCGGATCTGGCGCGAGGCGGAGGTCCGCCCGCTGCTCCAGCGCATCCTGATGTACTGGACGGTGCTGACCCTGACCCCGCTGCTGGTCGGCGGCAGCGTCGCCCTGTCGACCTATCTGTTCGCCAAGACCGGCAAGGCGTCGTTGGGCGCCGACGCGGCTGCGGCCAGCGGCCTGTTCGGCTGGCTGCCGACCCTGCTGCTGCTCGGCGCGATCACGCTCAGCTACGTCGTGATCCCCTATCGCCGCATCCGGATCGGCCACGCCCTGCTCGGCGCGGTGGTCGCGGCGCTGCTCTACGACGTGCTCAAGTGGGGCTTCGCCCTCTACTTCACCCTGTTCCCGTCCTACCAGACGCTCTACGGCGCGGTCGCGGTGATCCCGCTGTTGCTGGTCTGGCTCTACCTGGTCTGGTGCGCCGTGCTGCTCGGCGCCGAGATCGCGGCGGCGTTGCCGGAATGGCTCGCGCTGCGCCGGCTCGGCCGCCGCACCGACGCCCGGCCGACCGTGCGGTTGACCGCGGCGCTCAGCCTGCTGCATGGCCTTTACCTGGGTTCCAAGAGCGGCCAGCCGGTCGAGACCGAGGCGCTGACCGCCGGCATGTCGGAGGAGGCGGGCTCGCCCGAGCGGGTGCTCGAAACCCTGCATCAGGCGCAGATGATCGCGCGTTCGCAGGAGGACAGCTGGGTGCTGTCACGTGATCCCTCCGACCTCACCGTCGACGAGGTCGCCGGCGCCTTCGGCATCAAGCTGGAGCCGGGCCTGGGCGATCCGGCGCATATCGCGCCGTGGCTGGCGCGGCTCGACCGCCTGCTGGTCGCGTCGGAGAGGGAGATGCGGGCCACCCTCGGCGTCAGCCTGCGCGAATTGTTCGAGGCGGGGTCCGCCGACGACCGGCGGTCCGAACCAGCCGCCAAGACGGGCTGACGGTCAGTTCACCTGCGGCCAGCGCCCGCGCGAGCCGCGGCAACGGGTGCCGACCAGGGTTTCGCTGCCGCCGGCGCCGAGCCGGACCGTAAGCTGGTAGTCGCGGCACAGCCGGCCGCCGTGGGCGCGATAGGCCGGCGAGGTCGGCGTCACCGAGCCGCGGTTGCCGCTCTTCGGATTGCGCCAGGCGACGGCGTCGCCGGTCTCGCCGCGGGCCAGCGCGCGCGCCGCGGCCCGCTCGATCGCAGTGCGGTCGCTATCGCTGAGCTTGTCGGCCACCGAGACGCGGGGCTCCGCCGCGGCGGGCTCGGGTTCGGGCTCCTGGCGGCTCTGGCGATGGGGCGCGGCCACCGTTCGCCGGGCCGGCGTCGAGCTCGACGAGAACATGTCGGTGACCGAATTGACCATGCCGCAGCCGCCGGTGGCGAGCGGCGCGGCGAGGACGAGCAACAGGGCGCAGGATCGGATCGGCGTCATCTCCGTGGTCCATGTTCCGGCCGCCGGAAAGAAAACGGGCGGTGGAGACGCCCCCACCGCCCGTTCGCTTGACTACGGCGGGGTTGGACTACCCCTTGTATTCCCAGCTGCCGTCCGGCTTCTGGCAACGCTCGCCGCTGACCGTGTCGCTCTTGCCGTTGGCCAGCGTGATGGTTTCGTTGAACTTGCGGCAGACCCGGCCGTTGTTACGGTACTTGGCGGTGGTCGGCGTGATCGTGCCGCGGTTGCCGCTCTTGGGGTTGTGCCACGCGCGCGGCCGGCCGGTCGACCCGTAGGTCATCGCCGTGTTGGCCGTCTGGGCTTCGTACAGGCGGTCGCGCTCATCGAGGTAGCGGCCGATCTCGTGGCCGACGAAGGCGCCGATGGCGCCGCCGATCAAGGCGCCGGCAATCCGGCCGCCGACGGTACGACCGCCGATCGCCGAGCCGATGGCCGCGCCAGCGACGGCACCGATTGCGGTACCTCCGGTCGTCTTGCTGCAGCCGGTGGTGATCAGACCGGCCGAAACCGCAACGGCGATAAGGACTCTTCGCATACCATGCACTCCTGATGGAATTTCGACGTTGGCTTTCAAACCGCGGCGGGCAGTTCACCCGCCGGTTCCGCTCCCAAACACGATACGACTATGCCATTACGGTGCATCCCTGTACAAGCGCGCGGCTTGATTTGCTGCGCCGCCGGGGCGAAAACTGGCGGGGCGCGACGCCAGCCGGCAGCGCGTGCAGTCAACTTCCCTTCCAACCTCACGTCGGACCATGTCGATCGAGCCCGCAGACAATCCCTTCGACCTGTTTCGCCAGTGGTTCGACGAGGCCGAGCGCAACGAGCCCGACAACCCGAACGCGATGTCGCTGGCGACCGTCGGCGCCGACGGCGCGCCGTCGATCCGGATGGTGCTGCTCAAGGGCGTCGACGACACGGGGTTCGTCTTCTACACCAACCTGGAGAGCCGCAAGGGCGGCGAGCTGCTGGGCAACAGCCATGCGGCGCTGTGCTTCCACTGGAAGAGCCTGCGCCGTCAGGTTCGGATCGAGGGCGAGGCGTCGCTGGTCGACGACGCCGAAGCCGACGCCTACTACGCCAGCCGGGCGCGCGGCAGCCAGATCGGCGCCTGGGCCTCGGCGCAGTCGCGGCCGCTCAGCGGCAAGGCCGAGCTGCTCAAGCAGGTCGCCAGCTATACGGCGAAGTTCGGCGTCAGCCGGGTGCCGCGGCCGCCGCACTGGTCCGGCTTCCGGGTCGTCCCGGAGGTGATCGAATTCTGGCGCGAGGGCCAATTCCGGCTCCACGACCGGCTGGTCTACCGGCGGACGGCCGACGGCTGGACCACTCAAGTCCTTTATCCGTAAGCGCGGGAGCCTAGATTTTCGGCATGACCGGGGCGATCGAGCAGACGATGGACGGGCCGGCGCGCAGCGCGCGCCTGATGACGCGCGCCACCTACGCGTCGACCACGGTCGCGGTGATCCTGATCGTCGCCAAGCTGCTCGCCTGGTGGATGACCGACTCGGTCGCGGTGCTGTCGACGCTGATCGACTCGTTGCTCGACGTCGCCGCCTCGGTGCTGACCCTGCTGGCGGTGCGCCACGCGGTCCAGCCCGCCGACCGCGAGCACCGCTTTGGCCACGGCAAGGCCGAGGCGCTGGCGGGCCTGGGCCAGGCCGCCTTCGTTGCGGGGTCGGGCTGTCTGCTGCTGGTCGAAGCGGTCAAGCGGCTGATCCAGCCGGTGCCGGTGCACAAGGAGTGGATCGGCGTCGTGGTCATGCTGCTGGCCATCGCGCTCACCCTCGTCCTGGTCGCGTTCCAGAACTACGTCGTGCGCAAGACCCGGTCGGTCGCGATCACCGCCAATTCGCTCCACTACAAGGGCGACGTCCTGATCAACGGCAGCGTCCTGCTGGCGCTCGTCGTCCACTATTTCTGGGGCGTGCGCTACCTCGATCCGATCCTGGCGATCGGCGTGGTCGGCTACCTCCTCTGGAACGCCTGGAAGATCGCGACCGACGCGCTCGACATGTTGATGGACCGGGAGCTGCCCGACGAAGACCGCGCCGTGATCAAGGAGATCGTCACCGCGCACAAGGACGTGCGCTCGTTCCACGACCTGCGCTCGCGCCGGTCGGGCACCGACATGTTCATCCAGCTCCATCTGGAGCTCGATCCGGACATGCCCCTGATCCGCGCCCACGAGATCGCCGACGACGTCGAGCTGAAGATCCGCAGGGCCTTTCCCAACGCCGAGGTCATCATCCACGAGGACCCGGAAGGGCTCGAAGAGGACCACCCGGTGATCGCCGGCCGCTGAGGGCGCGTTTCCGCGTGAATTTCCCACAGGAAATCGTGGTGAATTTGGCCCGGCGCCTTAACCTCCCGTTAAGAAATGCCCCCTAGGGTTGGTCCTGCTTCACGGAACGCACCACCAACGGGTGCATCCGTCGTTACTCCCCTGTATTGAACTAGAGAACCGCGCCACCCCCTCCCCGGCGCGGTTCTTTCTTCTTCCGCGGGTGGTCTTGACCCGGCCGGGCGCCTAGGCAACTCTCCCCGCCTCAACGCCCGCGAGGCCGCCATGCTCGACCCCAAGCTGCTCAAGTTCGACACGCTCGGCCTTCACGCCGGGCAGCACCCCGATCCGGCCACCGGCGCGCGGGCGGTGCCGATCTACCAGACCACCTCCTACGTGTTCGAAGACACCGACCAGGCGGCGTCGCTGTTCAACCTGGAACGGGCCGGGCACATCTATTCGCGCATCTCCAACCCGACCGTCGCGGTGCTGGAGGAGCGGCTGGCCGCGCTCGAGGGCGGCGTCGGGTCGGTCTGCACGGCGAGCGGCCAGGCGGCGCTGTTCCTGGGCATCGCCACCCTGATGGGTCAGGGCGGGCACATCGTCTCGTCGGCGTCGATCTACGGCGGCAGCCACAACCTGTTCACCCATACGCTGCCCCGCTTCGGCATCGAGACGACCTTCGTCGACCCGCGCGACACGCAAGGCTTCGCCAAGGCGATCCGGCCGGAGACGCGGCTGGTCTTCGGCGAGACCCTGGGCAACCCGGGGCTGGAGATCATGGACCTGCCGGCGATCGCCAAGATCGCCCACGACGCGTCGATCCCGCTGATGATCGACAACACCTTCGCCACGCCCTACCTGTGCCGGCCGTTCGAGCACGGCGCCGACATCGTCATGCACTCGGCGACCAAGTTCCTGGGCGGCCACGGCGTCGCCATCGCCGGGGCCCTGGTCGACGGCGGCACCTTCGACTGGGAGGCGTCGGGCAAGTTCCCGACCCTGACCGAGCCCTACGCCGGCTACCACGGCCTCGACTTCGCCGAGGAGTTCGGCCCGGCCGCCTTCCTGATGCGGGCGCGCACCGAGGGGCTGCGGGACTTCGGCCCGGCGATGTCGCCGCAGACGGCCTTCTACATCCTCCAGGGCGTCGAGACCCTGCACGTGCGCATGGCCCGCCACGTCGAGAACACGCGCAAGGTGGTCGCCTTCCTCGACGACCATCCGGCGGTCGACTGGGTCAGCTACCCGGAGCTGGCGTCGCCACCCGGACCACGAGCGGGCCAAGGCGCTGCTGCCCAAGGGCTGCGGCGCGATCTTCAGCTTCGGCATCAAGGGCGGGCGCGCGGCCGGGCGGAGCTTCATCGAAGCGCTCGGCCTGTTCTCTCACCTGGCCAACGTCGGCGACGCCAAGTCGCTGGTGATCCACCCGGCGAGCACGACCCACCAGCAGATGGACGCCGCGGCGCTGAAGGCCGCCGGCATCGGCGAGGACCTGGTCCGCCTGTCGGTCGGCCTGGAGGACCCCGACGACCTGATCGAGGACCTGGGCCGCGGGCTGCACGCCGTCCCAGAAGCGGCCGGCGGCGGAGTAGGGCGGATGGAGCTCACGGTCGACGGCAAGCACGTCTTCGCGGCCACCGGCGGGCACGACTTCGACCCGGCCCAGCCGGTCGTCGTGTTCCTGCACGGCAGCGGCATGGACCACACGGTCTGGCAGCTCCAGGCCCGCTATTTCGCCTGGCACGGCCGCGCCGTGCTGGCGGTCGACATGCCCGGCCACGGCCGCTCCGAAGGCCCGGCGCTGACCACGATCGAGGCGATGGCCGACTGGGTCTTCGCCCTGCTCGACGCCGCCGGGGCCGAGCGCGCGGCGCTGGTGGGTCATTCGATGGGCGCCGCCGTCGCGCTCGAAGCTGCGGGGCGCCGGCCCGACCGGGTCACCGCGATCGCCCTGTGCGGCACGGCGGCGAAGATGCCGGTCCACCCCGACCTGCTGGCCGCGGCCGAGGCGGGCGACCACGCCGCGCTCGACCTGATCACCTCCTGGGCGTTCGACCGCCACGCCCATTTGGGCGGCGCGCGGGCGCCGGGTATCTGGATGTTGGGCGGCGGGCTCCGGCTGCTCGAACGCGGCCGCGACGCGGTGGTCGGCGTCGACCTGCGCGCGTCGAACGACTACCAGGGCGCGATGGACGCCGCGGCCCGGCTGCGCTGCCCGGTGCTGTTCGTGCTCGGCGACCGCGACCGGATGACGCCGGTCAAGGCCGCCCGCCCGCTCGCCGACGCGATCGACGGATCGAGAATCGACATCATTCCGCAATCAGGCCACATGATGATGGTGGAACAGCCGGACCGGACCCTGGACGCGTTGAGGACGATCCTGTGAACGAACTCGTACCCGCCCATCGCAGCGGCGCGACGCCGGAGCCGCAGAGCTTGCTCGACCGCGCGGTCGGCAACCTGCGCGACCTGTGGCGCGGCATCGCCGACCAGCTCAGCCTGCCGGAAGACGGGGTAATCGCCGCGGGCGACTTCAAGGCGCTGCGCAGCCACATGCAGGCCTGCCTCGACGCGCGCGGCGGCGAGGTCACGGCGCGTGCCCGGGCGGCGGCGCTGGGCCACGACTACCTGGCGCTGCCGGCCGAAGGCCGCGCCGTCTTCCTGCGCCTGCTCGCCGAGGAGTTCGGGCCGTCGGCCGACGGGATCGCGGCGGCGGCCCAGGGCTATCTCGACGCCGCGCCCGCCGGCCGCGACGCCGCGATCCGCGCGATCCGGGCCGCGCTCGAACTCGCCCCGCACGCGCCTGCTGACCCAGTTCAACGCGCTGCCCGAGGGGGTCAAGTTCCTGGTCGACATGCGCGCCGACCTGCTCGGCCTCGCCCGCAAGGACGCGGTGTTCGCGCCGGTGCTCGACGAGCTGACCGCGCTCTTGCGGTCGTGGTTCGACATCGGCTTCCTCGAGCTTCGCCGGATCACCTGGGACGCGCCGGCCAGCCTGCTCGAGAAGCTGATCGCCTACGAGGCGGTCCACGAGATCGCGAGCTGGGACGACTTGAAGGATCGGCTCGATTCGGACCGGCGCTGCTTCGCCTTCTTCCACCCCCGGATGCCCGAGGAGCCGCTGATCTTCGTCGAGGTCGCGCTGACCAGCGGCATCGCCGACAACATCCAGGCGCTGCTCGATCCCAACGCGCCGGTGCTCGACCCCGGCGCGGCCGACACGGCGATCTTCTATTCGATTTCCAACGCCCAGCGCGGGCTCGCCGGGATCAGCTTCGGCAACTTCCTGATCAAGCGGGTGGTCGAGCTGCTGTCGGCCGAGTTCGGCAATCTCCGCCGCTTCGCCACCCTGTCGCCGCTGCCCGGCTTCGCCGACTGGCTCGGCCAGCATTCGGTCGAGGAACTGCTGACCGCGGCCGAGCGCAAGGCGCTGCCCAACCGCGACGGCGACCAGCACCCGCTGTCGCTGACCCGCAGCCCGCACTGGCACCGCAACGCCTACCTGGCCAAGGCGCTGAAGGAGCCGCTGGTCCGGCTGGCCGCCCGCTACCTGCTGCGCGAGACGCGGGCCGACGGCCGGGTGCGCGATCCGGTCGCCCATTTCCACTTGAGCAACGGCGCGCGGGTCGAGCAGATCGACTGGCTGGGCGACACCTCGGCCAAGGGCCTGCGCGAGTCGCTCGGCCTGATGGTCAACTACCTCTACCGGATGGACGCGATCGAGGCGAACCACGAGGCCTATTCGGGCGAGGGCAGGGTGACCGCCGCCTCGCCGGTGCGCTCGCTGGCCGGCAAGGGCGCGCGGAGGACCAAGGAGAAGGACCGGGCCAAGGAAAAGGACAAGGCCAAGAAGAACGGGAGCGCCGCCGGGTGAGCGGGGCGGACGAACCGGCGGACAAGCCGGGCGAGCGGCGCGCCGACTATCCGCATTTCCGGGCGATCCCGACCCGGTGGATGGACAACGACGCCTACGGTCACGTCAACAACGTGGTCTACTACTCCTTCTTCGACACGGTGGTGAACAGCTACCTGATCGAGGCCGGCGTGCTCGACGTCGCCCGGAGCCCGGCCTTCGGACTGGTCATCGAGACCCGCTGCACCTACTACCAGGAACTGACCTATCCCGAGACCGTCGACGCCGGCCTGCGGGTCGAGCGGCTGGGCAATTCGAGCGTCCAGTACCGCATCGGCCTGTTCAGGCAGGGCTCCGACGACCCCGCCGCGACCGGCCACTTCGTCCACGTCTACGTCGATCGCGAGACCCGCCGCCCGGTGCGGGTGCCGGACGAGACCCGGACCGCCCTGGAACCGCTGGTCGTCGGCTGACGGCGCGGTCGACCGGGCCGCTTCAGCCACCCAAGCCAGCCGAGTTCAGTCCTTCAACGTCTCCAGTGCCTTGCGCGCGTCGACCGGTTGCCACCACGGCTCGATATCGAGGTCGCGGGCGATCACGCCGGCGCTGATATAGCCCGCGCCGCCGGAGATCGCGCCGCCCGGATGGCAGGCCGAGCCGGCCATGTAGAGGCCCTCGACCGGCGACCGGTAGCCCCAGTGGTTGTACATCACCTGGTCGGCCGACAAGGCCCCCATGAAGATGCAGCCCGAGCGCATGTTGATCAGCTCCTGGCCGTAGGTGCGCGCGGTGTAGGTATAGGTCTTGAGGATGTTCTTGGCCGTCATGTTGGGCGCGTACTTGGCGAAGCGGTCGACGATCGCCTGCGTGAACTCGCCCTCGAACTGATCCCACGACCGGTCGCCGATGTCGGGGTCGAGCGGCATGACGTGCCAGGCATAGGTGGTGTGCTTGCCCGCCGGCGCCTGGGCCGGGTCGTTGACCGACAGCGCGCCCGAGCCGAACTGGATGACGCTCGGCACCCGACCGTTCTTGACGTCCTCGTGGGCGCTCAGCAGGTCGTCGATCGAACTCGGCGCCGACGTTCCACTTCTGGGCGCGGTTGAGGTTGGGATCGTCGGCCGCCGCGGTGAAGTTGGGCGATTCGTCGAGGGCGAAGTGGACGCCGAACAGGGTCCAGGCGGTGTATTTGAAGTCGTCGAGCTTCTTGAGATAGTCGGCCGGCAACTGGTCGCGGCCGATCCAGTCCTCGAAGGTCTGGTGGACGTCGGCGGTGCTGGCGACGAACTGGCGCGCGCGGATGGTCTCGCCCTCGGCGGTCTCGATCCCGGTCGCCCGGCCGCCCTCGACGATGATCCGCGCGACGTGAGTCTGGTTGCGGTAGTGGCCGCCGGCCTCGACGAACCGCTCCATCAGCCCGCGCGCCAGGTTGAAGCTGCCGCCCCGGCACAGCTGGTAGCCGGTGTCGAGGTCGAAGGCGCGGATCACCGAGCCCTGCGGGCTCTCGCGCCCGGTGGTGTCGACCAGCCAGGTGCCGAACAGCGATACCTTGAACAGGAACAACAGCTTGACCCACTCGTGCTCGAACAGCTCGTCGACCAGGGGGAAGGGCTCGCGCTTGGTGACGCCGAGGAACTGGCGGCCGATCTCGGTGCGCGACAGCAGGTCCTCGCGGTCTTCCTTCGACAGCGGCTCGGCGAAGCGCTCGGGCAGCAGGATCTCGTGGGTCGCCCGTTCGGCCTTCGAGATTCCACTCGCGGAAGGTCTCGGCGTCCTTCTTGGAGAACTTGGCGACGTTGGCCAGCGTCTCGTCGAGGTCGCGGCTGAACACCAGCGCGCTGCCGTCCGGGTGCGGCTGGCCGAACTCGTAGCGCGGGGTGACATAGGGAACCGTCTCGTCAGAGTCCGAGGTCCTTGAACCAGGGCGTCTCGGTGATGTGGAAGTGATTGATCGAGTGGCTGTTGTGATAGAAGCCGGGCAGGGTCGCCTCGGTGGTCGCCAGCCCGCCGCCGTGCATCAGCCGCCGCTCGACCAGCAGGATGTCGAGCCCGGCGCGGGCCAGGTAGGCGGCCAGGATCAGCCCGTGCTGCCCCGCCCCGATGACGATGCCGTCGTAGGTCTTCGTTTCGGTCACACGTTCCTCCCCATGCGGTGCGGCGGAATTATCGAAAAGGTTATCATCGGTTATCAAAGGTTATCATGCGGCCCCGTGCCACCCCGTCGGTGCGGGGGGCAGCCCTGCAGGACGGTAAGGAAAAGTAAGGGTGACGCCAACGGCGTGCAGGGCGCGCAGATGGACCTGTCCGGTCCGGCTTGGCGCAACAATTTCATCGGTTCGGTCCTCGGCGGGTTCATCACGGCAGGGGCAGGAATGACGGGCGCTTTCCCGACCAGACCGGCGCGCGGGCGTCCGCGCGGCGTTTCCCGTATATGGGAATTTGTACCCAAAATACAATCGCCCTGGCCGTCTGGACGACGCGGTCTCCGCGGTGCCGACCAGGCCGCCCTTAGGCGACGGTGAAACCGGCGTATCCGGCGGCGGCAACGTCGTCGCATTTGCGACGATAGACCTGCGCGCCGCCGAGGTACGGCATGAACACCCGCGGCTTGCCCGGGATGTTCGCGCCGACATACCAGGAATCGACCGAGGGCCGCAGGGACTGGCCGGCAACTTCGTTGACGTGGCTCACCCAGGCATCCTCCGCCGAAGCGTCGGCTTCGATCTGCCGCGCGCCGATCGACCTCAGGTGTTCGAGGCAGTCGGCGATCCACTCAACATGCTGTTCGATCGACGTCATCATGTTGGAGAGCACGGACGGACTGCCGGGGCCGGTCACGACGAACAGGTTGGGAAAGCCGGCGACGGCGAGGCCGAGATAGGTGCGCGGCCCGGCCGCCCACTTGTCCTTGAGCGGTTTGCCGTCCCGTCCGCGGATGTCGATCCGGTTGAGCGCGCCGGTCATGGCGTCGAAGCCGGTCGCCAGGACGAGCGCGTCGATGGCGTACAGCTTTCCGGCCACGTCGACCCCCTCCGGGGTCACGGCTGTGATGGGCGTCTTCGAGACGTCCACCAGGGTCACATTGGGGCGGTTGAAGGTCTCGAAATAGCCGCTGTCGAGGCACAGACGCCGGCCGCCGAAGATGTCGTCCGGGCACAGCAACTCGGCGACCTCGGGATCCTCGACCGCCGCGCGGATCTTGGCCTTGACGAATTCCTGGGCGGCGCGATTGGCGTCGATGTTCGCGACCAGATCCCGGAACGACGCCATGAAGCCGATGCCGCCTTCCCGCCAGCGCGCCTCGAACTCCCGGTTTCGCTCCTCCTCCGGGACCTCGAGCGCCGAGACGTCGCGGGCGGAGAACACGTCGCCGGTCGCGGTCGACTTCAACAGCGCGCGCAGCGACGCGTATTCCGCCTTGATCTCGCGTACCTCGTCCGGATCGAGCGGCCGGTTCCGCGCCGGGACCGCGTATTGAGCGGTGCGCTGGAACACGAACAGATGCTCCGCCTGCTCGGCGATCACCGGGATCACCTGGATGCCGGTCGAGCCGGTCCCGATCACGCCGACCCGGCGCCCCGAGAAATCGACCGGCTCATGCGGCCAGCGGGCGGTCCAGTAGAGGTCTCCCGCGAAGCTCTGCAGGCCGTCGATCCGCGGTTCCTTCGCGGCCGACAGGCAGCCGGTCGCCATCACGCAATAGGTCGTGGAGATGGACGACCCCTTGTCGGTCTCGATGTTCCAGCGCGCGGTTTGTTCGTCGAAATGGGCCGCGGTGACCCGGGTATCGAAGGTGATATCCCGGCGCAGGTCGAACCTGTCGGCGACATGGTTGAGATAGCGGAGGATTTCCGGCTGGGCGGCGTAGCGTTCGGTCCACGCCCATTCCTGCTGCAGGTCCTCGTCGAACCCGAAGGAGTAGCGCATGCTCTCGACGTCGCAGCGGGCGCCGGGATACCGGTTCCAGTACCAGGTGCCGCCGACGCCGCCGGCCGCTTCGACGCATTTGACGTGGAAGCCGGCGCTTCGAAGCCGGTGCAGGAGATAGAGGCCCGCGGCGCCGGCCCCGACGATCAGGACGTCCAGGGTCTCCGGAATCGCCTCGTCCGCCATCTCGGTCATCCCGCCGGTCGCCCTTCCTTCCCGTTCGCCGTTCGAGGCCGGAGGCCGCAACGACGTGAAGCGCTCAGCCCGCGCGCCGCGATCGCGAGAATGCACTTTCCGGGAGTCGACATTGGACTCTCACCTTCTGATCGTCGTCATCCGAAGGTGACGCGCGTCAGCAATAAGCGATTCGATCGTTCCACGTTGGACGGCCTGTTCGGGATCGGCTCACTCGGCAAACCCCCGCGCCCGCATCCAGCCGATCACCGTGTCCACCGCCTCCTGCAGCAGCTCGGGCTGCTGCTGGTAGTAGTGGGTCGCGCCCTTGATGATCTTGAACTCCTTGTCCGCGCTGCCCGAGGCCTCGTGGATCTTGCCGGTGTGCGGCTGGGGCACGGCGTCGTCGGCGCTGTTCTCGATCGAGATCATCGGCACGGTGACGTTGCGCGCGCTGGCGATGCCGTCGGCGTTCGAGTCCGCGATCGACCATTGCGACAGCCACGAGCGCAGGGTCGAGAAGCGGCCGAGGCCGACCGGGCCGGTGTTGGCCGTCTCCGGCTTGCCGATCCAGCACCAGCCGGGCCGGCGGTCGTTGGGGTCGAGCGTCGGGTCGATGTAGCGCGGGTCGGCCAGGGTCCGGTGGGTGACGAAGGGCCGCTCCAGCTCGTCGCCGCCCTTCTTGCGCAGCATGTCGAGCGTCTCCAGCACGCGGGTGCGGATGCGGTCGACCCGGGCCCGCTGCGCCTTGCGGTAGGCCGCGACGAAATCGGCCGTGTAGGGCGGCTGGTTGGGGTTGGCCGGGTTGTAGATGTCGAGCTCCGGGTCGCGGTCGTCCGGGTTGAGCTCGTCGCGCACCGAGCCGTCGATGCAGTCGAGATACATCTGCGCGCGCGAGATGTGCGCCGCCTGGAAGGTCAGCGCGTCGGCCGGGATCAGGCCGGCGGCCTTGAGGTCAATGGGGTCCCCGGCAGGTGTTGCGGTGATCGTCGGGTTCTCGGCCTGGGCCTGGTAGAACAGGGTCAGCGAGCCGCCGCCCGACCAGCCGCCGAGCACGACGTTTTCGTAGCCCCAGACCTCCTTGGCGTGGCGGATGTAGGCGCCGAGGTCGAGCGCGACCTTCTCGTAGATCAGCGGCGCGTCGTTCTTCATGTAGCGGCTGGCCGCGCACAGCACGTGGATGCCGTGGGCCGCCATTGCGCGGGGCATCGGCAGGAGCTGCAGCGTCGTCGCCGGGTGCATGTAGAGCAACAGCGTCTTGTTGGGCACGCCCTCGGGGACGAAGCGGATGCCCTCGATGTTGACCATGCCCTGGCTGCCCGAGAAGCCGTAGGTCTCGGTGAACTGCGCCGTCTCGGGATACTGGATGTGCACCCATTCGGGCCGGTAATCGAACGTGCCTGACTCGGCCATGTTTCCTCCCAGGTCGCAGATATCCTGCGCGTCATTCCCGCGAAGGCGGGAATCCAGTGTTCGTGGCATGAGCCCGGCGCCGACATGGACCCCCGCCTGCGCGGGGGTGACGGCAAGGGTGTTCGGAACGCCCGGCCCGCAAGACGGCCGAAATCCAAACCGTTTGGCCCGGGGGTGTAAAGTGCTAACTGGTGCAGGCCCGCCATGTGGGCGCAACAGGGGCGCGGGCGACCGGCCCGCCGCCGAAGGGGGAGACGCATGTACAAGCCATTCGATCTGACCGGCAAGGTCGCCCTGGTCACCGGCGGCAACGGCGGCATCGGGCTCGGCTTCGCCGAGGCGGTCGCCCAGGCCGGCGCGTCGGTCTGCCTGTGGGGCACCAACGCCGACAAGAACGCCGCCGCGCTCGACACGGTGCGGGGCCATGGCGGCGACGCCGAGGCGATGGTCTGCGACGTGTCGGATTCGGCGGCGGTCGACGCCGCGCTGGCGGCGACGGTCGACCGCTTCGGCCGGGTCGACGCCTGCTTCGCCAACGCCGGGGTGACGGGCCGCGCCAAGAGCATGCTCGAAATCGACGACGCCGAGTGGCGGCGGGTGATGGGGGTCAACCTCGACGGCGCCTTCTACACGCTGCGCGCGGCGGCCAGGCACATGATCGCCCGGGCCGAGGCGGGCGACCCGGGCGGCCGGCTGGTCGGCACCGCCAGCCTGGCGGCGCTGTCGGGCGCGGCGCGCAACGAGCATTACGCCGCGACCAAGGGGGCGCTGGTCTCGATGCTCCGCGCGATGGCGGTCGAGTTCGCACGCTGGGGCGTCACCGCCAACGCGGTCCTGCCCGGCTGGATCGAGACCGAGATGACCTCGCCCAGCTTCAACTGGGACAAGTTCCGCGACGCCGTGCTGCCGCGCATCCCGACCCGCCGCTGGGGCACGCCCGAGGATTTCGGCGGCATCGCGGTCTATCTGATGAGCGACGCGTCGGCCTATCACACGGCCGACAGCCTGTTGATCGACGGCGGGTACTGGGTGTTCTGAGCGGCTTGCGGGGCGTCGACCGGGGGGCGTTCGAACCGCCGCCCTAGTTCAACGCCAGGATCGAGCCATTCAGCGCCGAGGCGAACGCGACCCACAGCAGGTAGGGCACGAACAGCCCCGCCGCGATCCGGTCCAGCCGCCACGCCCGCCAGACGAAGGCGAGGATCGTCAGCAGAAGCAGCAGGATCACGACCAGCGCGCCGCCGATGCTGTGCGCCGTGAAGAAGATCGGGGACCAGAGGAAGTTCAGCACGAGTTGCGCCGCCCAGAGCGTCATGGCCGCGCTTGCGCGACGCCGCTGCCAGACGCGCCACCCGGCGACCGCGATCAGGACGTAGAGCACGGTCCAGACCGGCCCGAAGACCCAGTTCGGCGGATTGAACGACGGCTTGGCCAGCTGGGCGTACCACGGCCCCGGCGCCGTCAGGTAGCCGATGACGAGGCCGCCGCCGACGACCAGCAACAGGAAGGCGATCAAGGAAGGGATTCGGTTCATCGTCTCGAAGTCCAGTAGCGGAGGGCTTCCGGTCGAGGCGCCCGATGCGGGCCCGCGCACCTCGTTTGCCGTTTGCCGATATCTCGCGTCGCACGTCTGGCTGGATCGTAACCCGCGATAGGCGGCGCATCGACCGTCAGCGATGTGACTGTCTCCTGTCGATACGCAGCCCGAGCCCGGTCGGATCATCCAGGGCGGCGAGATCGCGGTATGCGAAAAAGGCCCTACCGCCGCCAGGGCGCCTTGCCGGCGGCGACCTCCAGCGGCACCTCGCTGACCGGGTAACCGGTCTCGGGCGGGATGCACAGGCGGATGCCGTCGCCGGTGTCGCGCCGGATCGGCATGATCGGGTCCGTCGGCCAGTCGCGGACGCCGGCGATCGCGGCCTCGGCGCTGGCGTATTGGGCGAGGCGCATCAGGGTCAGCCGGGTCGGGAAGACGATCGAGCGGCGGCCGGCATCGGCCTCGGCCAGCGCGGCGTCCGGGGCGATCCAGAGGCCCTCGACGATCTCGCCGCCGTCGTGGCTGGGGGTGTGGCCCTCGGGCGCGTGGGCGGCGAAGAACCAGGTGTCGAAGCGGTGGCGCTGGAACTCGGGCGTGATCCAGCGGGCGAACAGGGTCAGCCGGTCGAGCGCGAGGCGGATATCGTGCGCCTGCACGAAGTCGGTCGTCGGCAGGGTCCCGTTCGCGAGCCGACGGCGCTCGTCGGCGTGGGACGTCGCCCAGGCGTCGCCGATCAGGTCGTCACCGGTCAGGTCGTCACCGGCCAGGTTGTTGCCGGTCAGGTTGTCGGCGATCAGCGCGGCGTCGCCCGCGCGCCGGGCGAACAGCACGCCGGCTTCCTCGAACGCTTCGCGGATCGCAGCCACGGCGTGGCCGAACGCCTCGTCGTCGAGGCCGTCGGCGCCGTCGCAGCGGGCGCGCAGCGCGGGGCCGGCGTCGGCCTCGGAGACCTTGCCGCCGGGGAAGGAGAGCACGCCGGAGAAGGCGCCGAGCTCGGTGCTGCGCTGCAGGCACAGCACTTCGAGCGGGCCGTCCCCGTCTTCGCCGTCGCGCAGCAGCAGGATGATGGCGGCCGGGCGGGCCGGGGCGATCGCGTCTGTCATGCGTCTTCGGCTACAGCAATCGCCGGGCCGATACCAGTGCGATCGCGACCGGTGCGATCGCGACCGGTGCAATCGCGGGGGCGGATGCCGCCGGCGCGGAAATCGACTACACTGGTCGGCGCGACGGCAGGGACCGGTCGACGCAGGGGGGGCGAAATGGAGAAGCGCATCGGGATCGTCGGTATGGGCTTCATCGGCAGCCATCTCTACCGACGCATCCGGGAAGACAGGTCGCTCGGGCTCGAGGTCGCCTTCGTGTGGAGCCGGTCGCCGGCGCGCCGCGCCGGGATCCCGCCCGCGCTGGTCCTCGAAGTCGCTCGAAGACTTCGCCGAGGCCGACCCCGACCTGATCGTCGAGGTCGCCCATCCGGACGTCACCCGCCAGCTCGGCTACCAGTTCCTCCACCAGGCCGACTACATGCTCACCTCGGTCACCGCGCTGGCCGACGACGCGCTGCACGAGCGGCTGCTGTCGGCGGCGCAGAACAACCGGCGGCACCTGTTCGTGCCCCACGGCGCGCTGGTCGGCGCCAACGCGCTGGTCGAGCAGCGCGACAACTGGGCCGAGGTCACGATCACCTTCCGCAAGCACCCGGACAATATCGACTTCGCCGAGAGCGGCGTCGACCCGGCCTCGATCGACGGCGAAACCGTGCTGCACGACGGTTCCGTGCGCGACGTCGCCGCGCGGTTCCCGCGCAACGTCAACGCCATGGTCACCTGCGCGCTCGCGTCGCTGGGGCTCGACCGCACCCGCGCCGTGTTCGTCGCCGACCCGTCGCTCGACCACGCAGTCGCCCAGGTCGAGGCGCGCGGCCGCGACGGCGCGCACCTGCTGACCCTCAAGGAGCAGCCGGCGGTCGGCGTCTCGGGCACGGAGATGCAGGCGGCGATCCTGCGCTCGGTCACCGCCGCCGCGCGTCACGCGCCGGGGCTGGTGTTCGTGTGAGGAAGGTGCGCCCGCACCGGCCTTGCCGCGGCGGTGCGCGTCTCGCTATCCTCCCGCCAAAGCCAGGGAGGCGACGATGACCAAAGCGCTGAGCCCGGAGGCGGTCGAGCAGTACCGCCGGGACGGCTACTTCTTTCCCTATCCGGTCCTGAGCGCCGGCGAGGTCGCCGACCTGCGCGGCCGGCTCGAGGCCTTCGAGGCGACCCAGGGCGGCAAGCTCGAGCCGTCGCAGCGCAACAAGAGCCACCTCCTGTTCAAGTGGGTCGACGACCTGATCCGCGACGACCGCATCCTCGACGCCGTCGAGGACCTGATCGGCCCGGACATCCTGTGCTGGAACACGCTGTTCTGGATCAAGGAGGCGGGCAGCCCCAGCTTCGTCTCGTGGCATCAGGACGCGCGCTATTGGGGGCTCACGGAAGACAAGCTGGTCACGGTGTGGCTGGCGCTGTCCGACGCCTCGGTCGAGGCCGGCTGCATGCGCGTGCTGCCCGGCAGCCACCGCCGCGACGCCTACATGGCCCATGCCGACGAGTATGACGCGGCCAACATGCTGACCCGCGGCCAGGCGATCAGCGAGGCGATCGACGAGCAGGACGTGGTCTACATGCCGCTCAAGCCGGGCGAGGTCTCGTTCCACAACATCAAGCTCGCCCACGCCTCGGGCGCCAACAACGGCGACGACCGGCGGATCGGCCTGTCGATGCACTTCATCCCGCCGTCGGTGGCGCAGACCGAGAGCGACTGGGACTGCGCGGCGCTGGTCCGCGGCACGGACCCGGCCGGCCACTTCACCCATACGCCCAGGGTGGAGCGGGACCTCGATCCCAACGTGATCGGCTTCCACGAGCGCGCGACGGCGACGGTCCGCGACATCCTCTACAAGGACGCGGCGCACGCCACGGGCAAGCTGTAGGCGCTCGCTCGGTCACCAGGATCGCTCTCCCATCCTTCGAGACGCCCCTAACGGGGCTCCTCAGGATGAAGGCTCTGCTTGAGGCCTGCCAACGCCTTCATCCTGAGGAGGTCGCGAAGCGGCCGTCTCGAAGGATAAGAAGGCGAGCGTCCGTGCCGTCCCGCGGGCCGGACCCAATGCGATTGCCCTAGTCGAACTTGCGGAAGCTGACCGTGCCGTCGCGGGCGATCTGGTCGACCAGGGCCGTCTCCCAGCTCAGATAGGCGTTCATGTGCTTTTCCTGGTCGCCCTCGTCCTCGTGGTCGTAGGGCTTGTACCAGATGTCGTCGGCCGTCGTGGTCGGGCGGGTGATGCCGTCCTCGACCGGCTGGCCCGCGGCGGCCCAGGCGCGGGTGCCGCCGGCGAGCACGACCACGTCCGCGTCGGGCCACAGCGCCGCCGCCTCGGGCGCGGCGAGGTGGGCGAGCCGGTCGTCCGGGGCGCTGAGCACCAGCGTCCGGACCGCGCCGATCTTGGCGCGGGCCTCGGCCATCCGGGCGCGCACGCCCCACCACGCGCCGGGCACGTGCTTGCCCCGGTACTGCAGGCTCGTCGCGAGGTCGAGCACGGCAACCCCGTCTTCCGACAGCCGCGCCGCCAGGGCCTCGGGCGCGATCGTCTGCGCCTCGGTCAGCGTCGGCACGGGCGTCTCCGGCACGCCCGTTTCCAGCGCGGCGGCGTCGAGCGCGCCGTCCCAGACGTAGACCTCGGGCCAGCCGAGCTGGATCAGCCACGACGCGGTCATCACCGCGCGCACCTTCTCGCCGTCGACCAGCACGACCCGGGCGTTGCGGGTCGCCATGTACTCGTCGGTGGCCTGGACGAGCTGGCCGCCGGGTGCGTTGCGCGCGCCGGGCAGGTGGCCGGCCTCGAACTCCTCGGGCGTGCGCACGTCCATCAGGAACAGCGTGCGGTCGGTCTCCCCGGCCCAGCCCGCGACCGTCGCCGGATCGGCGAAGCGGACGCCGAAACGCTTGGCGGCGCCGGCGGCGCGCGCCTGCGCCGTCGCCAGACCTTCGGGTGAGGGCGGCGCGCCGACCCGCTCGCTGCCGCGCTCGCAGGTGAAGCCGGCCAGCTCCCAGCCCATGGTGCCGTCCTTCAGCGCCATCACATTGTTGGGCAGGCCGGCGTTGATCAGCGACTGGGCGCCGATGATGCTGCGCGTCCGCCCGGCGCAGTTGACGATGACGGTGGTGTCCGGGTTCGGCGCGAGGTCGTGGACGCGGTAGACCAGCTCCGCGCCCGGCACGTCGATGCCGCCGGGGATGTTCATGCGGTGGTATTCGGGCCAGGGCCGCGAATCGAGGATGACGATATCCTCGCCCGCGTCGAGGCGGCGCTTGAGCGCGTCGGCGGCGATCCGCGGCGTGTCGTAGGCGTGCTCGACGAACTCGCCGAACGCCTTGGACGGCACGTTGACGCCGGAGAACAGCTCGTTGCCGGCGGCCGCCCAGGCGGCGGTGCCGCCGTCGAGGACGGCGACGTCGGTATAGCCGAGCGCGCCCAGCGTCGCCGCCGCCCGCTCGGCCAGGTCATCATCGCTGCCGCCGTCGCACAGGACGATCCGCGTCGACCGGCGCGGGATCAGGTCGACGGCCAGCAGCTCCAGCTTGGACAGCGGCAGGCACGCGGCCCAGAACAGGTGGCCGGTCAGGAACACGCCTTCCTCGCGCACGTCGGCCAGCGCCAGCTCGCCGCCGTCGGTCAGCGCGGCGCGGAGGTCGTCGACGGATATCTTCATGCAGATGCGTCCCTGGTCTTGCCGCCCGGCGCGGCGGGCGTCCCGGGCGTCAGCGGCCGGGGCGGGCTTCGCGGATGTCGCTGTGCGCCGGGAACACCTTCCAGACGTTCTCCGACGGCTTGTAGTAGCGCCGGCCGTGGAGCTGCTCGAGGCCGAGGCCGTACATGTGGAAGTTGACCGCGCCCTCGGCGCCGTCGATGTGGATCGAGTGCAGGTCGTCGGGGCCGAAGGCGACCCCGGTGCCGCGCTTGACCACGGCATGGCCGGTCTCCGCGACACCGCCCTCGGGCGTGCGCTCGTACATCCGGTTCAGCTCCTCGCCCTCGATGCCGACGATCACCGCCCAGGTGGTGTGGTCGTGGACCGGCGAGGCGGTGCCCGCCTTGGCGATGTTGAGATAGAGCGCGAAGCCGTGGTCGGCGTCCTCGGCGAGCCGGTAGAGGCAGGATTGCTGCGGGTCATCGGCCTCCGGACGCGGATAGACGTCGGTGTTGAACATGTCGCCGTGCTCGGCGAGCGCGATCAGCCGGTCCTTGATCTTGGCCAGCGAGTCCGGGGTCACGCCCTCGGCCGCCGCGATCGCGTGGATGTCGGCGACGGCGTCGCGGACCAGCGCGTCGCGGGCGTCTTGGGGTGCGCTCATATCAGTCTCCTTCGCTCGGCGCGGGTGCGTCAGGCCAACAGCCCCGCCGCGCCATCGTACAGCAGTTTCACGCCAATCAGGAACAGCGCCAGGTAGGCGACCAGGTAGAACAGCCGGTCCGACACCCGGTTGTGCAGCCAGATGCCCAGCAGCATGCCGCCGACGGCAAGCGGCAGCAGTGCCCCCGAGGTCGACAGGTTGGCGCTCGGAGAGCTGGCCGAGCAGGGCGTAGGGGATCAGCTTCACGTAGTTGACCGCGGCGAAGAAGATCACCGTCGTGCCTTGATAGGTCGTGCGCGGCAGCTTCTGCGGCAGCAGGTAGACCTGGAGCGGCGGGCTGCCCGAGTGCGAGACGAAGCTGGTGAAGCCGGCGACGGCGCTCCAGAATCCGCCCTTGGCGACGTTGGTCCCGGTCGGCGGCCGCTCGCGCCCGATCGTGCCGATCCAGTGGCGCACGGTGAAGGTCACCGAGATGGCGCCGATCAGGATGCGGATCGCGTCGGCGTGGAGATAGCGGAAGGTCAGCGCGCCGACCAGGATGCCGATGAACGACGCCGGGATCATGATCAGCATGTTGGCCTTGTGCCACTTGCCCCAATAGGCCCACAGCCCCATCAGGTCCATCAGGCACAGCACCGGCAGCAGCACCGCGGCGGCGGTGCGGGGGTCGACGGACAGCGCCAGCAGCGGCGTGGCGATGCTGCCCAGCCCGCCGCCGAAGCCGCCCTTGGAGATGCCGGCGATCAGCAGCGCCGGAATCGCGGCGGCGTAGAACCAGGGATCGGAGATCATCCCGGCCCCATAGCGCGCGGCGCGGCGGGTGGCAAGCTCACGGCTCTGCGTTCGGTGCAAAGGCACCGTGTTCCAGGAAGCGGATGGTCGCCCGGATCACCCGCCGGGTCGCGCGCCATCAGGGTGTGGTTGACCGGCAGGGCGATGAAATCGTGGGGCCGGTCGAGCCTGGTGTTGTGCAGCTCGACCGTGCCGTCGCCGGGCGTGCGGTCGCCCGAGGCGAGCCGCAGCCACGACGACGGGTTGATCGGCGAGAACCGGCGCGTGCCCGCGATCACCCCGATCGGCACGTCGGGCTCGGGCAATGCCGCCAGGAAGGCCGAGCCGACGTGAAGGTCATTGACCGCCGGCCCGAACAGATACGGCGTCCAGTGCGCCCGCCGGTCGCCCAGATGGCCGACGCCCCGATTGGGCGGGCCGATCATCACCACCCGGCCGACCGCGTGGTGCGGCGGCGGCACCAGCGCGCCGCGGATCATCAGCGCGCCCAGCGAGAAGCCGACGAAATGGACCGGCTCGTCCCGCCGCGGCAGGGCTTCGAGGAAGGCGCGCAGCCGTTCGACGGCCTGGCCCGCGCTCAGCCGCCGGCCCGGGTAGCCGAAGCGGACCGGCGTGAAGCCGTGCGCCGCCAGCGCCCGGGCCATCGGCGCGAACATGTGCGTCGTTCGCCCCAGACCCGGCACGAGGACGACGCGCGCGGACGGGGCGTTCACCGGCGCGTCCAGCGGGCGGCGAGACGGCTCGACGGCGGCGCGTCCGGCGGCCTATTTGCCGGCCAGCCAGGGATAGCGGTCCTTGTCCTTCCCGGCATAGTCGGGATCGAGATAGATGAAGCACCGCTGGATCTTCCAATCGCGGATCTCGAACACGTCGCACCAGCGTCCGGCGCCCCATTCCGGCACGTCGGCCCGCCACGGCCCGTCCTGGTGCTCGCCGTGGCTGGTGCCTTCGCAGACGACGAAGTCGGAGCCGGAGAAGATCCAGTTGAAGTCGGCATAATGGTGGAGGATCGACTTGATGGTGCCGCCGACGTCGCCGAACAGCTGGCCGATCGCCTCCTTGCCGGTGGCGATGCCCCATTTCGGGAAATAGACCTGGGCGTCTTCGGCGAACAGGTCGAGGATGCTGCCGCCGTCCGACGTGGTGCCGCCGTTGTCGAAGGCCTTGAGATATTCCAGCGCCACCGATTTGCGCTGTTCGTCGGTCATCGTTTCGCGCGTGAGGGCCATCGTTTCATCTCCTTGGTTGCGGGGATCGGGGAGTCATGCCGCCACCGGGTCGCGGACGAGGTGGGCGATCGAATTGGCGTAGTAGTCGAGCAGCGGCTTGTTGGCGGCGACCGGGGCGAGCGCGCCGTCGCGCGGCTCGACGAAGTGGCGGAGCCGGAGGATGCGGATGCCGACGGCGACGGCATAGTCGCGGTCGTCGCGCGGGATGTAGGTGAGCGCGCCGTGGCCGTCGAGCCGTTCCATCAGGGCCCGGGCCCGCGCCTGCACCTCGTCCTCGGAGAGCGGGCCGCCGGCCTCGCGGAACACCTCGGCGACCAGGGCGACCGGCAGGACCGGGATCACCCGGCTGACCTCGTCCATCAGGTCGTGGGCGAGGATCTTGACCTGGTCGATGCGGTCGTCGCGCGCGATCGTGGCGAGGTCGATGTCGCGCCGGCGCAGCCAGTCGCGCAGCAGGGTCGGCGTGCCGAAGTCGACCACGGCGTAGCCGAACCGGTACCAGCGTCCGCGCAGCGACAGCCAGGCCTGACGGCCGAGGAAGCGGAAGATCACGCCGACGGCGTAGAACCTGGACCGCCGCGCGGCCTCGGGGTCGAGGCTGAGCACCAGGCTGCGATCCTCGACCACCCGGTCGTAGTTGATGCCCACGGGGATGAAGGCGACATCCCGTTCGCCGGCCGGGTCGAAGCCGCGCAGGATGTAGTCGAGCAGGCCGACCTTGGGCTCGCGCAGCTTGCCGTCGCGGGACAGGCCGCCCTCGACGAACACCGCCTGGGGCACGCCGCCCTCGGTCGCCATCGCGACGTAGCGTTCGAGCACCTTGCGATAGAGCGGGTTGCCCGAGCCGCGCCGGACGAAGAAGCCGCCGAGCATCTTGATCAGCGACTGCAGCGGCCAGATCCGCGCCCACTCGCCGACCGCGTAGGACAGCGCGGTGCGCTCGGCGGCCAGGAAGGCGACCAGCACGTAGTCCATGTTGGAGCGGTGGTTGATGATGAACACCGGGGTCGTGTTCGGCCCCAGCGCCCGCAGCGCGTCGTCGTCGGCCGCGCCCAGCCGGACCCGGTAGAACAGCCGGCTGATCCCCCGCGCGATGCGGTAGCCGAGCCGGAAATAGAAATAGGCGTTGAAGGCCGGCACGATCTCCCGCGCGTAGCGGTAGACCTTCTGCATCACCACGTCGCGCGGCGCGCCGGTCTCGCGCGCTTCCTCGGCGGCGGCGGCCTGCACCTGCGCGTCGAACATCAGCCGGTCGATCAGCACCTGCCGCTTGGTCAGGGTGAAGTCGGGCAGGTCGATGTCGAGCCGGGCGCGGACGTCCTCGATCGCGCCGCGGATGCGGCGGCGGAAGAACCAGCGCACGCTGGGCACCAGGAGCCGGTCGAGCGCCGCCCAGGCGGCGAGCAGGCCGATCAGGACGAGCAGCCAGACCGGGACGGATACGGTGCCGAACATGCTCACCGCCGCCGCGTCGCGCCCGGGACGCTCAGGATGCCGACACGGCCGCGCGGGCGGCTATTCTGCCGCCTTGCCGGCCTTGCTCGCCTCGTAGCGGGCCTTCTCCTCGGCGACCAGCTCCTTCTTGGAGAGCTTGCCGATCATCGTCTTGGGCAGTTCCGGCCGGAACTCGATCGCCTTGGGCAGCTCGTGCTTGCCCAGCTTGTCGCGCAGGAACTCGATCAGCCCCTGCTCGGTGACGTCCTCGTTCGGGCGCAGCTTGACGAAGGCCTTGGGCGCCTCGCCGCGATACTCGTCGGGCACGCCGATCACCGTGACCTCCTCGACCGCGGGGTGCTGGTAGATCGCCTCCTCGACGACGCGCGGGTAGACGTTGTAGCCGCCGGCCAGGATCAGGTCCTTCATCCGGTCGATGATGAAGGTGTAGCCGTCCTCGTCCATGTGGCCGACGTCGCCGGTGCGCAGCCGGCCGTCGACGATCGCGTCGGCGGTCGCCTCGGGCCGGTTCCAATAGCCCTTCATCACCTGCGGGCCGATCACGCAGATCTCGCCGTCCTCGCCCAGCGGCAGGATCTTGTGCGGGTCCTCGCGGTCGACGATGACGATCTTGGTGTCGGGCGCCGGCAGGCCGATCGAGCCCGGCTTGTTCTCGCCCTCCATCGGGTTGCAGCTCACCACCGGCGAGGACTCGGTCAGGCCGTAGCCCTCGACCACGACGCAGCCCGACTGGTTCTCGAACTGCTGCTTGATCTCGAGCGGCAGCGGCGCGCCCCCGGAGATGCAGCCCTTCAGCGAGCCCAGGTCGAACTCCCGGATCTTCGGGTGATTGGCCATGGCCAGGAACATGGTCGGCACGCCGGCCATCACCGTCGGCTTCTTCTTGGTGATGTCCTTCATCACCGCGCCCAGCTCGAAGCGCGGGTGCATGATGATGCCGGCGCCCATCTTGATCGCCATGTTCATCACCGAGGTCATGGCGAAGACGTGGAAGAAGGGCAGCACGCCCATGAACGTCTCCTTGCCCTCGTCGCAGGTCGAGAACATCAGCCGCGCCTGCTCGGCGTTGGCGGCGAGGTTGGCGTGGGTCAGCATCGCGCCCTTGGACACGCCGGTGGTGCCGCCGGTGTATTGCAGCACGGCGATGTCCTCGGCCGGGTCGACCGTGGCCGGCGCGTAGTCGCCGTCGTTGTCGATCAGGTCCTTGAACCAGACGTGCCGGTCGTCGTCGGGGACCTTGGCGATCTCCTTGCCCTTGGCCAGGGGGAACAGGAAGCTCTTCGGGAACGGCAGCACCTCGGGCATGGTGCCGACGATCAGCTTCTTCAGCCGGGTGCGGGGCAGCAGGTGCTCCATCTTGGGATAGAGCGCGGTGAGGTTCAGCGTCACCATCATGTCGGTGTGCGAATCCTCGATCTGGTGCTCCAGTTCGGGCTCCGAATAGAGCGGCGAGTAGTTCACCACCGTGCCGCCGGCCTTGAGGATGGCGAAATAGGAAATCACGTATTGCGGGCAGTTGGGCAGGAACAGCCCGACCTTGACGCCCTTGCCGACGCCGATGTCCTGGAAGCCCCTGGCGGCGCGGTCGACCAGCGCGCCGATATCGGCGTAGCTCGACCGCTTGCCGAGGAAGTCGATGAACAGGCTGTTGGGGAAGCTGGCGACGGCGTCGTCGAGGATGCTCCACAGCGGCTTGGGCGTGAACTTGGTGTCCCACTTGACCGCTTCGGGATACTTCCGGAGCCACGGATATTCGTTCGTCGTCGCCGACTCGGCGGTGGCGTTCATGGCAACCCTCCCTGCGGGCCGCGCGCCCTTGTCCCTGGCGGGATCGACCCGGTTCGTCTTGGCGCCGTCCCGGCCGGGCGCGCGCTAAACCGATACTCGTCTTGCCGCGACTCTTCCACGCGGTGCGGCCCCCTGTCCAGCCGCTTTGGGGCCCGCGCCGCTCGTCTCGAAGCGCCAGCCGTCGAGCTCCGCCGCCAGTACGATCTCGGCGCAGGCGGTGGCGTCGGACAGTGGCTCGTGGTGGTCCAGCGGCACGCACAGGAACCGCGCCATGCTGGCCAGGTCGGCGTTGGGCACCGACCACATCGCGCGCGCCATCCGCACCGTGCAGACGAAGGGCGCGGCCGGCGGCTCCAAACCATAGGTGCGGCAGCACGCATCGAGCACGGCGCCGTCGAAGCGGGCGTTGTGGGCGGCGATGAAGTCGGCCCCGGCGAAGCGCTCGGCGATCTCCACCCAGACGGTGGCGAAGTCCGGCGCGTCGGCGACGTTGACCCAGGTCAGGCCGTGGACGTGGGTGAAGGTGAAATGCCGGTGGGGCGGCCGGATCAGGTGGACGTGCCGGTCGACGATCCGCCCGCCCTCGCAGTGGACCACGCCCAGCGCGCACGCGCTCTCCGGTTTCGGATTGGCGGTCTCGAAGTCGATCGCGACGAAGCGGTGGTGGTGCGGCATGGGGGGAGTTTACGCTTTTTCCTGTTTTGTTCCAAGCCCGGCCGCAGCCGGATCGGCGACTGCCCGTGGGCGGGACGCGGCCATGCGCCTGCGTCCTTCCTGCGGGCGCGGCGGCGGCCTAGAGTTGCGTCGGCGCTCGAAGACGAGGCCAGGGACAATGACGGCGAATGGGAGGACGCGGCATGGCTGGCGATTCGGGAACGCGGGCAGGGCACAGCCCCCGAAAGTGGTCCTGGCCCGACGGCGCGCGGCTGGCGATGTCGATCGGGCTGGCGTTCGAATCCTTCGAGTTCAAGTCCCAGTACAGCCACTACAGCACGCCCGGGGTGAAGGACCATTTCTCGCTATCCTACGCCGACTACGGCTGGAAGGCGGGGGCGTGGCGGCTGTTCGACCTGCTCGACTCGTACGGGCTCAAGGCGAGCATGTCGACCAACGGCCGGGCGGCGGAGGAGCATCCACAGGTCGTCAAGGCGGCCGCCGACGCCGGGCACGAGATCGTCGGCCACGGCTGGGTCAACGACATCCTGATGCAGGACGACGACATCGAGAAGGAGATCGAGGAGATCAAGCGGGTGACGGCGGCGCTGACCGACGCCGGTGGCGTCCGGCCGGTCGGCTGGGTCAGCCCGGGCAGCACGGGGTCGGCCAACACATACGATATCCTCAAGGACCAGGGCTATCTCTGGGTCGGCGACGACGCCAGCGACGACCTGCCGTTCGTGACCGAGACCAAGCACGGCCCGATCGTGTCGATGCCGCGGATCAACTTCCCGTCCAACGACCTGATCCAGTGGATCTTCCCGACCAATCCGCCGGACATCCTGTGGCACGGCTTCAAGCCGACCTTCGACGTGCTCCACGCCGAGGGCGCGAACGGCCGGCCGGGCTGGGTCGAGATCACCCTGCATTGCCACATGGCGGGCCGGCCGACCTTGATCCCGGCGATCCGCCAGTGCATCGACTACGCCCGCCAGCACGACGGCGTCTGGTTCGCGCGCAAGCGCGACATCGCCCAGTGGGCGTTCGACCGCGAAACGGCGTGACACGATGAGCGATCTCGTCGACCTGAGTGCCGTCGAGCTGCGCCGCCTGATCGGCGCCAAGGCGCTGTCGCCGGTCGAGCTGCTCGACGCCTGCCTGGCCCGGATCGGGGAACTCAACGGCGTGCTCAACGCCGTGGTGACGATCGACGAGGCCGGCGCACGCAAGACCGCAACGGCCGCCGAGGCCGCGGTCATGGCCGGCGACGCGCTGGGCCCGCTGCACGGGCTGCCGGTCGGCTTCAAGGACAACTACACGACCGGCGGCATCCGCACGACCTGGGGCTCGAAGGCGCTGGCCGACAACGTTCCGGAGGCGGACGAGGAGTTGGTCGCCAACGTCCGGCAGGCCGGCGCGACGGTCCTGGGCAAGACCAACCTGCCGGAGCTGTCGGCCGGCGGCAACACGTCCAACCCGCTATTCGGGGCGACGCCGAGCCCGTGGGACCTCGCCCTGACCTGCGGCGGCTCGTCGGGAGGCTCGGCGGTCGGCCTGGCCACCGGCATGTTCCCGCTGGCGATGGGCACCGACAACGCGGGCAGCCTGCGCATCCCGGGCTCGTTCAACGGTGTCGTCGGCTTCCGCCCGACCGCGGGAGTGGTGCCCAACAGCGTGCGTCCGGTCGGCGCCATTCCCTTCTCCGTGCCCGGCCCGATGGCGCGCGACGTGGCCGACACCTGGCTCTTGCTCCAGGGCGCGGCCGCGCGCGCAACGAAGGATCCGTGCGCGGGACATCTCGACCCGGCGCTCGGCGGGCCGCTCGTGCCCGCGGACCTGTCGCGGCTGCGGGTGGCCTTCTCCACCGACCAGGGCTTCGCCCCGATCGAGCCGACCCTGCGCGCGGTCTTCGCCGACCGGGTCGAGCGGATCGCGCCGCTGTTCGCCGACGCGCGGGAGAGGGACCCGGATTTCGACGGGCTCGAGCGGGCCTACGACATCCTGCGCGGGGTGCTGTTCCTCGGCACCTATGCCGAGCGCGACGCCGAGGAACCCGGCCGCTTCGGGCCGCTGGTCACCGGCAATCTGGAGCACGCCCGCAAGATCTCGATCGACGACGCGGGCTGGGCCTTCGCCGAGCAGACCCGCATCTATCGGCGGTTCCAGGACTATTTCGCCGACATCGACGTGATGATCACGCCGACCATGGGCGTCTACCCCTGGCCGAAGGAACTGTTCTATCCGCCGGAGGTCGATGGCCGCCCGGTCAAGGGCTACTACGACTATGTCGCGCTGACCTATTCGATCACGCTGCTGAACCACCCCTGCATCTCGATCCCGTGCGGGGTCGACGACCGGGGACTGCCCTTCGGCCTCCAGCTCGTCGGCCGGCGCAACGGCGACGTCGACCTGCTGCGCGTCGCCCACGCCCTCGAACTGGCGATGGCGGGGGACCCGGCCTGCGCGCGGGCGGTGCCCGACCTGGCGAAGCTCGGCGCCGCCGGCTAGGCGTCAATCGGGGATCATCTCGTCCGACCCGCCGGCGCTGCCCGGCAGGTCGCGGAACTTGGGCAGGCCGTCCGGCATGTCCAGAACCCGCACGCCGTAATGGATGTGCGCCGCCGGGGCGAAGGCGAAGCCCTCGATCAGCATCGGATAGACGTCGATCATCTCGACCGCCGGCGACTCGGTCATCACCGCGCCGCCGCAGGTCTTGCAGTGGTGGCGCACCGCCTTGCCGGTCTTGGAGAAGCTGGCGAGGGCGTCGGCGCCGGCAACGACGCGGACGTTGCCGGCCGGCCACAGCGCGTACGCGGTCACCGGCGTTCCGGACCAGCTCCTGCAGTCCTCGCAGTGGCAGAAGCCCTGGACGGCCGGGTCGCCGGTCACCTCCACCTGCACAGCGCCGCAGAAGCATGCGGCTCGTTTCGTTTCGGCCATCTCCGGCTCCTTCCCGTTCCTGTCGGTCGCGGGTCGGTGCCCGCCGGGTCGATGATACCGCCCCGGCGTGGGCCGTCCTCGGATATTTGCCGTTCGGCGGGAAATCCGTCGCGCCTGTCGGCGGTGGCGCGTCACTCGCGCCGCAGCGCCTCGATCGGGTCGAGCCGGCTCGCCTTCCGCGCCGGGTAGAAGCCGAAGAAGATGCCGACCGCGGCGGAGAAGCCGACCGCGAGCAGGATCGAGCCCGGCTCGATCTGCACCGGCCAGCCGACCGTGCTCGACAGCAGGATCGAGCCGCCGACGCCGAGGCCGATGCCGAGCAGGCCGCCGATCAGCGACAGGCTGATCGCCTCGATGATGAACTGGGAGAGAATATCGGCCCGGCGCGCGCCGACGGCCATGCGCAGGCCGATCTCGCGCGTCCGCTCGGTCACCGAGACCAGCATGATGTTCATGATGCCGATGCCGCCGACGACCAGCGAGATCGCCGCCACCGAGGCGAGCAGCAGGGTCATCACCCGCGAGCTCTCCGCCCGCGCCGACATGAAGGACGAGATGTTGCGCACCGAGAAGTCGTCCGGCTGGCCGGGCCGGATGCGGTGGCGCTGGCGCAGAGCTCGTTGACCTCGGTCACGACCTCCGACACCTGGGGCGCGGTCCACGCCTTGACCGTGATCGAGCCGACCAGGTTGCCCTTGATCCGGCGGCCGCCGAGCACCCGCTTCTTCGCGGTCGACAGCGGCAGGAAGATGACGTCGTCCTGGTCGCGGCCCCACGGCGTCTCGCCCTTGGCCTTGAGGATGCCGATCACCTGGAACGGCACCCGCTGGATACGGAAAGTCTGGCCGATCGGGTTGGCCCCGCCGAACAGCTCCTTGATCAGCGTGTGGCCGACGATGGCGACCTTGGCCGCGCCGCGCAGCTCGGTCGGCGAGAAGCGGCGGCCGTCGGCGATCTCCCACGACCGCGCGGTGAAATATTCCTCGGTGATGCCGTAGATGGCGGTGTTCCAGTTGGTGTTGCCGAACACGACCTGGGCGGCGCCGCGCACCGAGGGGGCCGAGACCTGAACCGCCGGGATCTCCTTCTGGATCGCTTCGGCGTCCTGTTCGGTCAGGCTGATCTGCGAGCCGCGCGGCCCGCGCGCGCCGCTGCCGGTGCGGCTGCCGTTGACGACGACGACGATGTTCGAGCCCAGGTTCTTGATCACCTTCTGGACCTGGCGCTGCGCGCCGGCGCCGATCGCGACCATGGCGATCACCGCGGCGACCCCGATGATGATGCCCAGCGAGGTCAGGATGCTGCGCATCGTGTTGGCGCGCAGCGACTGGTTCGCGGCGGCGATGCAGTCGCCCAAGGTCATGTCGCGGCCTCCGTCATGTCGTGGCCTCCGCCTCGGGCCGCGCGCCGACGCCTTCGTCGAGCAGCGCCTGGGCGCTGCGCGGCTCCTCGACCGTCTCGTCGCCGACCAGCCGGCCGTCGCGGAAGTGCAGGACCCGCTGGGCGAAGGCGGCGATCTCCGGCTCGTGGGTGACGATCAACAGGGTGATGCCGTCTTTGTTGAGCTGCTGGAACAGGGCCATGATCTCGAACCCGGTACGGGTGTCGAGCGCGCCGGTCGGCTCGTCGGCGAGCAGCATTTCCGGCTGGTTGACGATCGCCCGCGCGATCGCGACGCGCTGCATCTGGCCGCCGGAGAGCTGGGTCGGCAGGTGGTGCATGCGCTCGCCCAGGCCGACCGCGGTCAGCGCCGCCTCGGCCGCTTCGCGCCGCTCGCGCCGCGGCGCGTGGCCGTACATCATCGGCAGCTCGACGTTGGCCAGCGCGCTCGCCGCGGCCGAGCAGGTTGAACGACTGGAAGACGAAGCCGACCTTGCTGTTGCGAATGTCGGCCAGGGCGTCGGCGCCGAGCGCCGAGACGTCCTCGCCGTCGAGCACGTAGGTGCCGGCGGTGGGCCGGTCGAGGCAGCCGAGGATGTGCATGCAGGTCGACTTGCCCGAGCCCGACGGGCCCATGATGGCGACGAACTCGCCCTGGCGGATGTCGACGTCGAGGTCGACCAGCGCCGGCACGACGTGGTCGCCCATCCGGTATTCCTTGCGCAGGCCCCGGACCTCGATCAACGCACGGTCGGTGTCGGGCTGGGCGTCCATCGCTAGAACCCGAGGCGCAGACCGCGTCGCCGCCGCTCGGTGCTGATGCCGGTGATCACCTTGTCGCCTTGCTTGAGCGGGCCGCGGACGACCTCGGTCACCCGGCCGTCGCTGATCCCGGTCCAGATCGTCACCGCCTTGGCCTGGCCGTCGGCGGCGACCGTCCACACCTGCGAGCGCCGCACCGGGTTGGTCTCGCGCCGGCGCGACAGCTGGCGGTACTTCTTCTGCTGATCGGGGGTCAGGATATCCATGATCCGGGCCGGCAGCCGGGCCCGCATCTTGCGCAGCTCGGCCATGATCGCCTCGCGGTTGGCGCCGCGGCGGCGCATGTCCCGGAGCTTGGTGCGCACCGACGCGAAGATCGCCTGCAGGTCCTTCTTCTGCTTGGCGTTGAGGGCGAGTTGCTGGCTCAGCCGGCGCACCAGCGCGTTGCCCTGGCCGCTGCGGCGGCGCCCGGTGGCGCGCTGCGCCTGGGCGCCCGGCGGGCGGAAGCGCAGCGCCCGGTTCGGCACCAACACGCACGGCATCGCGACGGCTGACGCTGAAGGTGACGTTGGCGGTCATGCCCGGGCAGCAGGCGGAGGTCGGCGTTCTCGGCGCTGACGATCACCGTGTAGGTGATGACGTTGGAGACCTCCTTGGGCTGCAACCGGATCTGCTTGACCTCGCCGGGGAAGGTCCGGCCCTGGAACGAATTGACCGTGAACTCGACCTGCTGGCCGACGCGGATGCGGCCGATGTCGGCCTCGTCGACGCTGACCTCGACCTGCATGTGGCGGAGGTTCTTGGCGATGGTGAACAGGACGGGCGCCTGCAGGCTGGCGGCGACGGTCTGGCCCTTGTCGATGTTGCGCGCGATCACGACGCCGTCGACCGGCGAGCGGATCACGGTGCGGTCGAGGTCGAGCCGGCGCTGGCGCACGATCGCGTCCTTCTGCAGGATCTGGGCGCGGGCGACCTCGAGCTGGGCCCGCTGCTGCGCCTCGCTGGCGACAGCGCCGTCGAGCTTGGCCTTGGCCTGGTTGAAGGCGGCCTCGGCCTTGTCGAAATCGGACTTGGTGATCGCCCGAGTGGGCATCAGCTCCTTCTTGCGGTCGTAGTCGGCCTTGGCCTGGGTCAGCGCGGCCTGGGCGGCGCGGATGTCGGCGGCGAGCGCGGTCAGGCGCGACTGCTGCACCGAGACGCTGGCCTTGGCCACCGCCAGGTCGGCCTCCGCCTCCTGCAGCTTGGCCTGGAAGGTCGCCGGGTCGATCAGGGCGATCTTCTGGTTGGCCTTCACCTCGGAATTGAAGTCGGCGTAGAGCGCCTTGATCTGGCCCGAGATCTGCGAGCCGACCTCGACCGTCACCACCGCGCGCAGCGTGCCGCTGGCGGAGACGGTGCTCGCCAGGGGGCCGCGGGTGATGGTGGCGGTCCGCCACAGCGGCAGGTCCGCCTGTTCGTCCTGGTTCCAGTACCAATAGGCCGCCGCCCCGCCGCCGACGACGAGCAACAGGACGAGCAGCGGCCACGTCCGTGACCGCCGGCGCCGGGTTTTGGTCGGTCCATTCATTGGCGGTATGGCATCCCTGTTTTGACCGCGCTGTTTTCGTTAATACGTAAACGAAGACCCGCACTATGTCCGTCGGTCCGGGAAATCGGCAGTCGTCGGGCGGCATGACTTGATGTATGCCGGCGCCTTGCCGGGTAGCGGGACGGATCATAGCCTCGTTCGGGCACACGCAGCGATAGGGAAGATGGCATGACAAAATTCGGGGTCGGGCAGGCGATCAAGCGGGTCGAGGATCAGACGTTGGTGACCGGCGGGGGCCGCTACACCGACGACGTCAACATCGACGGACAGGCCTACGCCTACATCCTGCGCTCGCCGCACGCGCACGCCCGCATCCGCTCGATCGACACCGGCGAGGCGGTGGCCGCGCCGGGCGTGCTGACCGTGCTGACCGGCGCCGACGTCGCCGCCGACGGGCTCGGCGGCATGCCCTGCAACATCGCGATGAAGAGCCGCGACGGCTCCGACCGGGCCGACACGCCGCACCCGATCCTGGCCCAGGAGAAGGTCCGCTACGGCGGCGATCCGGTCGCCCTGGTCGTCGCCGAGACGCTCAACCAGGCGCGCGACGCGGCCGAGCTGATCATGGTCGACTACGAGGAGCTCGATCCCTCGGTCGACACCTGGGGCGCGACCCAGCCGGGCGCCGCGCGGGTGTGGGACCACATCCCGGACAACACGGCCTTCGACTGGGAGAAGGGCGACCAGGACGGGGCCGAGGCGGCGCTGGCCAAGGCACACCACGTCACCAAGCTGCGCCTGGTCAACAATCGGGTCGTGGTCAACTCGATGGAGCCGCGCGCCGCGCTCGCCGACTACGACCCGGCCACCGACCGGTCGACGCTCTACACCCCGACCCAGGGGCCGCACGTCATCTACGGCCAGATCGCCGACGTCGTCCTGGGCATCGACAAGGAGAAGCTGCGCATCGTCACCGGCCATGTCGGCGGCGGCTTCGGCATGAAGGTCTTCCTCCACGCCGAGCAGCCGCTGGTGGTCTGGGCGTCGCGCAAGATCAAGCGGGCGGTGAAGTGGACCGCCGACCGGTCCGAGGCCTTCATGTCCGACCTGCAGGGCCGCGACCATGTCAGCTTCGCCGAGCTCGCGCTGGCCGAGGACGGCCGCTTCCTCGGCCTCAAGGTCACCACCTACGCCGCGCTCGGCGCCTATCTCTCCAACTTCTCGCCCTTCGTCGTCACCGGCGGCCACGACATGCTGGTCGGCCTCTACGACCAGCCGGCGATCTACATCAACGTCAAGGGCGTGGTCACCAACACGGTCCCGGTCGACGCCTACCGCGGCGCCGGCCGGCCCGAGGCCGCCTACCTGATCGAGCGGCTGGTCGACAAGGCCGCGCGCGAGATGGGCATGACCCCGGACGCGATCCGCCGGCGCAACTTCATCAAGCCCGAGCAGATGCCCTACACGACCTGCCTCGGCGACGTGTACGACAGCGGCGAGTTCGAGGCGGTGATGGACCAGGGCATGGCCAACGCCGACTGGGCCGGCTTCGAGGCGCGCCGCGCCGAAGCGGCCAGGCGCGGCAAGCTGCGCGGCATCGGCATGGCCACCTATATCGAGCGCTGCGGCGGCGGCGCGCCGGAGACCGCGATCGCCAAGTTCGAGGAGGACGACACCGTCACCGTCCTGATCGGCACCATGGAGAACGGCCAGGGCCACGCCACCTCCTACAAGCAGATCATGTCGGAGGCGCTGGGCATCGACGCCGAGCGCATCAACATCGTCCAGGGCGACACCGACCGCACGCCCCGGGGATGACCGGCGGCTCGCGCTCGGTCCCGGTCGGCGGCTCGGCGGTGCTCGGCGTGTCGGACAAGATCAGGGAGAAGGGCAAGGCGGTCGCCGCCCACGTCATGGAGGTCGCCCCGGTCGACGTCGAGTTCGCCGACGGCGCCTACACCGTCGCCGGCACCGACAAGACCATGACCCTGTTCGAGGTCGCCAAGGCCGCGCGCGACCCGGCCAACCTGCCCGAGGGCATGGAGCCGGGGCTGGACGACGAGAACCAGCACATGCCCGAGGGCGCGACCTTCCCCAACGGCTGCCACATCATCGAGGTCGAGGTCGACCCCGACACCGGCACCGTCGAGGTGGCGCGCTACACCGTGGTCGACGATTTCGGCAAGGTCATCAACCCGATCATGCTCGCCGGCCAGGTCCATGGCGGCATCGTCCAGGGCCTCGGCCAGGCGCTGCACGAGTTCACCTGGTACGACCCGGACAGCGGCCAGCTCGTGACCGGCTCGTTCATGGACTACAACCTGCCCAAGGCCGACCAGTTCCCGTTCTTCGCCTTCGACACCCACAACGTGCCCTGCAAGAACAACCCGCTGGGCATCAAGGGCGCGGGCGAGGCGGGCGCGATCGGCGCGCCGCCGGCGATCATCAACGCCCTGGTCGACGCGCTGATGCCCGCGGCGGGGATCGACCATATCGACATGCCGGCGACCCCGCTGGCGATCTGGCGCGCCCTCAACGGGGAGCGCAAGGCGGCGGCATGATCGCATCTTCCGGCGCAACCCGCTTGACGACCTGCCCGTGACGCACCCGACATCGACGGATCGCCCCGCGCCGTGACCGCGCTCGAGGTCGCGACGCTGGTCTTCGCCTTCACGGTCGCGGGCGGGGTCAAGGGGCTGATGGGCATGGGCCTGCCGCTGGTCGCGATCGCGATCCTGTCCACGACGATCGACATCCGCGCGGCCATCCCGCTGGCGGTGATCCCGGTCGTCGTGCTCAACGTCTGGCAATGGCTGCGCGGCCCGCATACCGGCCGGGTCATCCGCCGCTTCATGCCGCTCAGCCTGTCGGCCTGCGTCGGCGTGGTGATCGGGACGGAGCTGTTGTTCCTGCTCGACCCGCGCATCGCGCTGGCGACCCTGGGCCTGCTGGTC
This sequence comes from uncultured Alphaproteobacteria bacterium, assembly GCA_963730305.1. Taxonomy (GTDB): domain Bacteria; phylum Pseudomonadota; class Alphaproteobacteria; order Bin65; family Bin65; genus CAMYMQ01. The sequence continues at coordinate 285,278 of CAVSRB010000008.1, read as the reverse complement.
TGCGCCTACGTCGCCTTCAACCTGTTCGCCTTCCACCTCCACCTGCCGCCCGACGCCGAGCCCTGGGCGGGGCCGGCGATCGGCCTGGTCGGCGGGATCTTCTGCGGCGCCGCCGGCTCGATCGGCCCGACCGTCGCCGCCTACCTCCAGTCGCTGCGCGTCGGCAAGGACGAGTTCGTCCAGGCCACCGGCATGATCTTCTTCATCTCCGGGATTCCCTGGCTGGTCGCGCTGTTCGAGAAGGACGCGCTGACCCCGCACATCGCCGCCATCTCGGCCGCGGCGATCGTGCCGGCGGCGTTCGGCATGACCGGCGGCGCCTGGCTGCGCAAGCGCATCTCCGACGAGCGCTTCCGCCTGGTCATCTACGGCGCATTGCTCATCATCGGCCTGAACCTGTTGCGCAAGGCGGTGTTCTGACCGTCCTCGCCGCAAGGCTGTCGCCGCGGTGTCCGCCACGCGCTATGATGGTGCATCCGGCGACGTCGCCGACACCGTGGGCCAGTGTGACTGCACCGATGCTAACCGACAGCCAGCAACAGCTCCTCGAGCGTCTCGCCGCCGCCGTGCGCGGCGACCGGCCCGAGATGGACGACCGCCAGCACACGGTCCCGGTCGAGGCCTATCTCGATCCGGCCCGCTGCGCGCAGGAACGGGCGTTGATCCGTACCCAGCCGGTCGCGGTCGCGCCGTCGGCGCTGCTGGCCAAGCCGGGGACCTGCCTGGCCCAGGACGAGCTCGGCGTGCCGGTGGTGCTGACCCGCGACCGCGACGGCGTGGCGCACGCCTTCCTCAACGTCTGCCGGCACCGGGGCACCCGGCTGGTGTCGGAGCAGGGGCCGTGCCGCAAGAGCTCCCTGGTCTGCCCCTATCACCAATGGATCTACGGCCTCGATGGCGCGCTCACCCGGATCCCGCTGGTCGAGGCCTTCCCCGACGTCGATCCGGCCGACCACGGGCTGGTGCCGCTGCCGGTCGAGGAACGCCACGGCGCGATCTGGGTGGTCGCCGACCCGCAGGGCGCGATCGACATGGCCGGCCACCTCGGGCCGACCGATGCGGAGCTGGCGGTGTTCGGCTTCGACCGGATGACCTATTACGGCCAGCACGTCACCCCGGTGGCGGCGAACTGGAAGCTGGTCTTCGACGCCTTCTTCGAGGCCTATCACGTCCACCACCTGCACAAGAAATCGCTGGGCGACTTCTTCCTCGACAACCAGGCGGTGATCGCGCGGCAGGGGCGGCACGTCCGCTCGGTGCTGGCGCGCACGGGCTACGACGGCACGACCCCGCCGCCCGAGCGGATGCGCGAGCTGGTCACCTTCGTCTTCTACCTGTTCCCGAACACGCTGATCGTGATGAGCCCCGACTACGTCAACCTGCTCGCGATCTATCCGAAGAGCGTCGACGAGACGGTGGTGGTCAATTCGCTGTGGATCGACGAGCCGCCGGCGACGCCGGAGGCCGAGGCCCACTGGGCCAAGTCGTTCGACCTGATCTGCAAGGTGGTGTTCGCGGGCGAGGACTACCGCATGGCCGAGCTCGGCCAGATCGGCCTGGCCTCGGGCGCCAATCCGGCGATGACGCTGGGCCGGGTCGAATACGGCATCCGCCAGTTCCACGACATCCTCGACGAAGCGCTCGCGGAGGTCGTCGACAGGGGCGGCGCGGCGGCGGACGGGGCGGGCGCCACGGTCCACCGCATCGGCCGCTAGCGGGCGTTTCCCGGGGCGATCCGATGCCGGTCGCGCGTCACAAGCGCCCCACGGCGATTCCCATCTACCCGACAACGATCCGGAGGTGTATTGTTCGATGATGAACATTCATCCGCTATCGGACGCGTGCGGCGCCGAGATCGTCGGCCTCGACCTGACCCAGCCTCTCGACGAGGAAACCGTCGATCGGATCGTCGCCGCGCTCTACGAGCATCTGGTCGTCTGCATCCGCGACCAGCAGCTCTCCCCGCGCCAGCTCGCCGACTACGCCAAGCGTTTCGGCGCGCCGATCGTCCACGTCGAAAAGGACATCCTGGTCGAGGACGTGCCCGAGGTGATGACGCTCTCCAACGCCGACGGCCGGCCCGAGCGGCAGCGCAACGGCGGCTTCCACTGGCACACCGACCTGGTGTTCACCGAGGACCCGACAAGCTTCACCATGCTCAACGCCGTCGCCGTGCCGCGCCGGGGCGGCGAAACCGGTTTCGCCGACCAGTATGCGGCCTACGAGCGGCTGCCGGCGGCGCTGCGCGAGGCGATCGAGGATGTCGTGGTCGCCCACTGCTACGAGGGCCGGCGCGACGGCTCGATGCCGACGGTCTACCACCCGCTGGTGCGCAAGCATCCGATCACGGGGCGCAAGGCGCTCTATGGCGCGACCAGCACCTGCATCGGCATCAAGGACATGCCCGAGGACGAAGCCGCCGACCTGCTCGACGAGGTCGGCCGCTACGCGCTCGACCCGGCGGTCCAGTACGAGCACCGCTACCGCGTCAACGACGTGGTGATGTGGGACAACGCCGCGCTGCTGCACACCGGCCCGCGCCTCGACGAGGCCGAGGATACGGCCGACGCCCGCATCATGAACCGGGTCAGCGTCCGCGGCTGGCCGCGCCCGTCCCACTGAACCTGTCCCACTGAACCCGTCCCACTGAACCGTCCGGCGTCGCGGCGCCGATCCCGACCGAGACCACAGCCAGAGAGCTTCGATGACGATCGCCTATTTCCTGACCTATCAGGGTCCCCACGACGATGCCGCGGCGTTCCGCGACTGGTTCGGCGGCGCGCCGCTGGCGACCCTGCGGGCGCTGCCCAAGGCGCGGGCGATCGAGCTCTACGAGCCGGAGACGTCGGAAGACCCCTATCTCAACGACGGGCCGGGGCCGCTGCTGATCGTCCAGGTCGATTTCGACGACGTCGCCGACCTCGAAGGCGCGATCGCCGGCGGCGCCTTCCGCTCGGAGATCGCGGACACGTCGAAGATCCCGGTGCCGAACGTCTCGCTCACCCATGACGCGCTGGAGGTGCGCTGGTGGCCGGTCGGCGGCGACGACGCGCCCCATCCGCGCACCGCGCCGGTCAGCTACGTCGTCCGCTACTACCCGCCGGCCGAGGACGAGCAGGCCTTCATCGACTTCTACGTCTCGCACCATCCGCAGATCCTGGCCAAGCTGCCCAAGATCCGGAACGTGCTCTGCTATCTCCGGATCGACTGGAACGACCCGGCCGGGATCGAGCGCGCCAACACGATGATCGGCAACGAGGTGGTGTTCGACTCGCTGCAGGACCTCAACGACTCGCTCAAGGACGACGTCCGCCACGAGCTGCGCGACGACTACAAGCAGTTCCCGCCCTTCGGCGGCAACGTCACCCACTTCGCCATGACCCGGCGCCGGGTGTATCCGTAGCCGGCGGTCGTGTCGGGTACCGTCTTCGACCTGTTCGCCGCCGCCGCGGCCGAGGCGCCCGACCGGGACTATCTGGTCGTCCCGCCGTCGGCGGCGAAGGACTACGCGCCCGGCGGGGTGACCCTGACCTATGCCCAGGGACTGGCGCGGATCGAGGCGCTGCGCGGCGCCTACGCGGCGGCGGGTTACGGCCACGGCCACCGGGTCGCGCTGCTCTTGGAGAACCGGCCCGACTTCTTCGACCACTGGCTGGCGCTCAACGCGCTGGGCGCGTCGGTGGTGCCGGTCAACCCGCACTACCGGTCGGAGGAACTGGAATACCTGCTCGACCACAGCGATTCGGTGCTCGCCGTCGCGCTGCCCGACCGGATCGCCGACCTCGAAGCCGCCGCCGCCGTGCTCGACCGGCCGTTGCCGGTGATCGCGCCGGATGCGCCGCCGCCGGCCGCCGCCACCGACGCGCCGCGGTCCGGGCCGCCCGATGCGGCGACCGAATGCGCGCTGATGTACACCTCGGGCACGACCGGCAAGCCCAAGGGCTGCATGCTGTCGAACGAGTATTACGCCATGCTCGGCGGCTGGTACGCGGAGCAGGACGGCCTGTGCCCGGTCACGCCGGGCGGCGAGCGGCTGCTGACCCCGCTGCCGCTGTTCCACATGAACGCGATGGCCTGCTCCTTCGTCGGCATGGTGCTGAGCCGCAACACCACGATCCAGCTCGACCGCTTCCACCCGTCGACCTGGTGGTCCGACGTCGCCGAGACCGGCGCGACCATCGTCCACTATCTCGGCGTGATGCCGGCGATCCTGCTGAGCCTCGACCCGGTGCCGGCGGAGACGGCGCACGCCGTCCGCTTCGGCTTCGGCGCCAACGTCGATCCCGCCCAGCATCAGGCGTTCGAGGAGCGGTTCGGCTTCCCGCTGATCGAGGGCTGGGCGATGACCGAGACCGGCGCGGGCGCCACCATCGCCGCCAACCACCCGCCGCACGAGCCGGGCACCCGCTGCATCGGCCGGGCGCGGACCTGCGAGGCCCGGATCGTCGACGACGAGGGCAACGACCTGCCCGACGGCACGCCCGGCTCGCTCTTGGTCCGGCACACCGAAGACGAACCCCGCAAGGGCTTCTTCTCGGGCTACTACAAGGATGCGGCGGCGACCGACGAGGCCTGGGCGGGCGGCTGGTTCCATACCGGCGACGTGGTCTGCCGCCAGCCCGACGGCCGCTTCTACTTCGTCGACCGCGACAAGAACATCATCCGCCGCTCGGGCGAGAACATCGCCGCGCTGGAGGTGGATTCGGTGCTGGTCAAGCACCCGGCGGTCGGCCAGGTCGCGGTGATCGCGGTGCCCGATCCGACCCGCGACGAGGAGGTGATGGCCTGCGTCGTGCCCAGGCCGGGCGCCGCGCGCGACGAGGAGACCGCCCGCGACCTGGTCCGTTGGTGCCTCGACCGGCTCGCCTACTACAAGGCGCCCGGCTGGGTGCTGTTCCTCGACGCGCTGCCGGTGACCGCGACCAACAAGGTGAAGAAGACTTCGATCGCCGAGATGGGTGGCGACCCGCGCGAGCGGCCGGGTGCGTTCGACCTGCGCGGGATGAAGAAGCCGGGTTGACGCCGGGTCCGGCGGCGGGCTGACTCGTCCGCGCGCCGCCGCAAGCGAGGCCCCCATGTCGCAGTCGTCCGCTTCCCGATCTTCGACCGCTCAGCCCTTCACCATCGCCGTCCCGCAAGCGAAGCTCGACTGGATCCGCGAGCGCGTCGGCGCGCACCCGTGGCACGCCGCGCCGGCGGAGGGCGGCTGGAGCTTCGGCCCCGACGACGCCTGGCTGCGCGACTTCTGCGCCTATTGGCTCGACGGCTACGACTGGCGCGCGGTCGAGGCGCGGCTCAACGCGCAGCCCCAGTTCACCGCGGCGGTCGACGGGCTCGACCTGCACTTCATCCACCGGCGCAGCCCGCGCGCCGACGCCACCCCGCTCGTCCTCGTCCACGGCTGGCCCGGCTCGTTCCTCGAATTCCTCGACCTGATCGACCCGCTCGCCGATCCCGACGCCCACGGCGCGCCCGGCGCGCCGGCCTTCCATGTCGTGGTCCCGTCGCTGCCGGGCTACGCCTTCTCGGGCAAGCCCGCCGCGCCGATCGGCCCGCGGCGGATGGCCGGCTACGTCGCCGGGCTGATGACCGGGACGCTCGGCTACGACGGCTACGTCGCCCAGGGCGGCGACTGGGGCAGCGTGGTCTGCGGCTGGCTCGGCTTCGAGCACGCGCCGGCCTGCCGGGCGGTCCACCTCAACATGTTCGGCACCCGGCCCTCGGTGCTCGGCCCGGATGGCAAGCGGCCGATCCCGCCGCCGCTCGAAGGGGACGCGGAGAAGGCGTGGCGCGTCCATGCCGAGAAGTGGATGGCGGCCGACGGCGGCTATTTCCACGTCCAGGCGACCAAGCCGGAGACCCTGTCCTACGCCATGCTCGACAGCCCGGTCGGCGTCGCCGCCTGGATCGGCGAGAAGTTCCGCACCTGGATCGACGGCCGCGAGGCGTCGCTCGACACGGTGATCGGCCGCGAGCGGCTGCTGACCAACATCATGCTCTACATCGTCACCGACAGCTTCCCGACGGCGGCCTGGACCTATCGCGGCTATCTCGACGAGGGCTCGCGGTTCTTCCCGCCGGGGCAGCGGGTCGAGGTGCCGGTCGGCGTCGCCGCCTTCCCGCGCGAGCTGGTGCCGTTCCCGCCGCGCCGCTACGTCGAGCTCGGCTACAACGTCGCCCGCTGGACCGACATGGACCGCGGCGGCCATTTCGCGGCCATGGAGGCGCCGGACCTGCTGCTGGCGGATATTCGCGAGTTCGTCGCCGCGCTCTAACGCTCGGTCAATTCATCCTCGACGGGGGAGGTCTCGACCGGGTCGGGGGGCGGGGCCACCGCCTGCTCGATCGTGCGCGGCGCCGCGGTCCGGGCCAGCAGGACGATCGAGACGAAGATCACCAGCGCGCCGATCACGGTCCACAGGTCGGGGATCGTCGAGAACAGCAGGAAGCCGGCGATCGCCGCGAAGGGCAGGCGGAGGAAATCGAACGGCACCACGACGCTGGCGTCGGCGGCCTGGCACGCGCGGGCGAAGCAGTAGTGCGCCGTGGTCGCGCTCAGACCGACGCCGAGGATATAGGGCGCGTCGGCCCAGGTCGGCGTGGTCCAGTAGACCAGCGCCAGCGGCAGCGACACCGGCACGAACAGCAGATTCATGTAGAAGATCAGCCGTGTCGCGGGCTCGGTGTTCGACAACAGCTTGATCATCATCGTCGTGGTCGCATAGAGCGCGGCCGAGCCGAGCGCGACCAGCGACCATTCGTTGAGCGTGGCGACGCCGGGCCGGACGATGATCAGCGCGCCGGCGAAGCCGAGGACGGCCAGTCCGGCGCGCCGGAGCCCGACCTTCTCGCGCAGGATCAGCCAGGCGAAGAAGACGCCGAACAGCGGTGCGGCGATGTTGAGCGTGGTCGCCGACACCAGGTCCAGGTGGGCGATCGCCGAATAGAAGCAGAGCATGCCGCTGTAGCCCGACAGCACGCGCAACAGATAGAGCGGCATCTTGGTCGTGCGCATCTGGCCGAGGCCGCCGCGCATCAGCACCGGCGCCATCGCGATCAGGCCGATCAGCGCCCGGAAGAAGTTGATCTCGAACACCGACATGGTGTCGGTGAGCAGGCGGACGCAGGTGACCATGCCGGTGAACAGCGCCGCGGCGCCCGCCATCCACAGGCCGGCCCGCAGCGGGCTCGCCGAGATCGTTATTCGTTCCGTCACCGCCATGACGACACATTGCCCCGGCCGGCGCAGGCGCGCCAGCGGGCGGGGCGCAGACCACCCGTGCAGCCTGCGGGGAATCGCGGGGCGCGCCGGTCTGCGCGGACACTTGGTGTCGCGGCCGGCGGCGGATAGAGTGGCGGCTCGGTGATCGGCGGAGAGGACGAATGCACAAGCTGGATATCCCTGAGTCGGTGAGGGCGTTTGTCGAGGGGCGGCTCGGCAAGGCCCATCCCCACGACCGGATCGACCCGGCGAAGACGGCGCTGGTCGTCGTCGACATGCAGAACTATTTCGTCGCGCCCGGCGCGCCGGCCTCGTCGGACGAGGCGCCGCGCATTGCGCCGGGCATCAACCGGCTCGCCGACGCGCTGCGCGAGCGGGGCGGCAAGATCTACTGGATCGTCACCGAGGCGTTGCCGCAGGACGCGGGCGACTGGCTCAACCTCTACGAGCTGCTGGGCAGCCGCGGCGCGGTCCGGCTGGAGGAGCTCGACCGCGAGAGCGAGGGCTTCGCGCTGTGGCCGGAGATGGACGTCCACCCCGGCGACGAGACCGTGACCAAGCTGCGCTACAGCGCCTTCATCCAGGACTCGTCCGACCTCGAGGCCCGGCTGCGCGCCGCCGGCGTCGACACGGTGCTGATCGCCGGCGTGGCCACCAACATCTGCTGCGAATCCTCGGCGCGCGACGCCATGATGCTCGGCTTCCGCACGATCATGGTCCACGACGCCCTGGCCGCCTTCGACGACGCCCAGCACAACGCGGCATTGTCGACCTTCTACATGCTGTTCGGCGACGTCCAGTCGATCGACGAGGTGATTGCCCATATGGGCTAGGACGCGGTGTACGCGTACCGCGCAAGATGGTGCAGCGGCACGCTTCGCGGCGGCGTCCGCTTGTGCTATCCTGATAGCAAGAGGTCGGGCCGGCCTGCGCCGGCCGCGGCCGTCTCCCCTCGATCGGCGACGGCCCTCCGGCCTGCGCCCTCTTGACCGGCCTGGCGGCACCCAAGCCCCGGGAGGGTCGAATGCTCGTCTCCGACATCCTTCGACGTAAGGGAAGCGAGGTCGTCTCCGCGCCGCCCAACCAGACCGTCGCCGACGCGGCGCAGCTGATGGCGCGACAGGGCATCGGCTCGGTGCTGGTCCTGTCGGATGGCTCCATCGCCGGCATCCTGTCCGAGCGCGACATCGTCCGCACGCTTGCCGAGGCGGGCGCGACCTGCCTCGACCGGCCGATTTCCGAGTTGATGACCAGCCACGTCGTCACCTGCGGGCCCGAGGAACGGGTTGACCGCGTGATGGCGCTGATGACCGACGGACGCTTCCGCCACGTGCCGGTGATCGACCAGGGCCGGCTGGTCGGGCTGGTCTCGATCGGCGACGTGGTCAAGCACCGGCTGGAAGAGGCCCAGGCCGAGGTCGAGCACCTGTCCGCCTACGTCGCCGGCGGCTAGCCTGGTTCGGGCTCGTTCCGCGGCGCGCCGTCCTCGCCCGCCAGGGCCTGGATAATCGGGACAGTCGGGCGTCGCTCCGCCCGTGCACCTGTCGGCCGTTTCCGCGAGAACCTGCTCGAGCCGCATCAGGTCCGCGATCTTCTCACGGACGTTCCCGAGGTGGCGCAGGGTCATCGCCCGGACGTCTTCACAGGTCACCGCGCCGGTATCGACCAGCCCGAGCAGTTCCTTGATCTGCTCGACGCTGAACCCGAGGCCGCGGCCGCGCAGGATGAAGCGCAGCCGGCGAACGTGATCGTCGTCGTAGATGCGGTGGCCCCCGGCGGACCGGGGCGGATCCGGCATCAATCCGATCTTTTCGTAGAACCGCACGGTTTCGGCATTGGCGCCGGTCATGCGGGCAAGCTGGCCGCGGGTCATGGGCTGCTCTCGGCGTTGTGACCGATCATCTCTTGATCCTGTACCAAGTACAGGAATTAGACCATGGGATGGAGATCGATTTGCATTGAGCCGGGCGCCGATATGGCCACCGAACATCAGATCGCCGGGTCAGCCCCGGCCGGGAAAGGTCCGCTGGTCGGCCTCGGCGCGATCGGCGGCCTGGCGGCGGCGATCGGCAGCCTGTCCTGCTGCGTGGTGCCGCTCGCCTTGTTCAGCTTGGGCGTGTCGGGCGCATGGATCGGCAATTTGACCGCGCTGTCGCCGTATCAGCCTTACTTCATCGCGGCTGCGCTGCTGTTTCTCGGCGTCGGCTTCTGGCGGGTCTACCGCACCCCCAAGGTCGCCTGCGCAGACGGCACCTATTGTGCCCAACCGCGGTCGCGACGACTGGTGAAATCCGTCTTGTGGCTTTCGGTGGTTCTGGTGGCCGCTGCGATCGCGTTCAACCTTGTTGCCCCTTACATCCTCCCGACAGACTAGGAGACATTCGATGCGGGTCCTCTCTGCCTTGCTGGGCGTTGCCGCCGCGATCGCCATGGGCGCCAGCGCCATGGCCGCCGACCGTACCGTGACGCTGAAGGTGCCCGGTATGAGCTGCCCCAGTTGCCCCTACATCGTTTCGCGCACGCTGAAGCACGTCACGGGCGTGAAGTCGGTGAAGACGAGCCTCGAGACGCGAACGGCGGTCGTCGTCTTCGACGATGCCAAGACCAACGCCGCGGCGCTTATGACGGCGACGGCGTCTGCGGGCTATCGTTCCAGCGTCGTCCGGTGAGCGAGCGCGGAAGATGACAGACGCCGCGAAACGGGAGGTCGCCCTGGAATCGGTGATCACCTGTCCCGAGTGCGGGCATCGGCAGGTGGAGACGATGCCGACCGACGCCTGCCAGTATTTCTACGACTGCCCCGGCTGTTCGGCGGTGCTCAAGCCGCGGGCGGGCGATTGCTGCGTCTTCTGCTCGTACGGCACCGTTCCGTGCCCGCCGGTGCAACACAATGGCAGTGCCGCCTGCAGCACCTAGGCGCGCCGGGCAAGGTCTAGCGATTCGGGTGACGCGCGGGACGCGTGACGCGCTGCCGTGGTGCCGGTTTCTCGGCGGTCGTCAGGCGTTCCGCGGCACGTCCTTCGCGCGGCGATCGCCGATCTCCGGCCTCAGTCGCTGCCGCCCTCGACCGGGTGGTCCTCGGCGCGCCAGCGCAGCATGCCGCCGGACAGGTTGGCGACGCGGTCGAACCCGGCCTTGCGCAGGATCTGGGTGGCCTGGGCCGAGCGGCCGCCGGCGCGGCACACGGTGACAATGGGCTTTTCCGTGGGCAGCCGGTCCGCCCGTTCCGCGAGGGTGCCCAGCGGCACCAGGTCGGCGCCGCGGATGTGGCCCATCGGGCCGGTGAACTCGTCCGGCTCGCGCACGTCGACGATCGCCAGCGCGTCGGCATGCTCCTCGACCCAGTGCGGCTCGATCTCCCAGATGCCGGCGAAGGTGAAGGTCAGCGGCGCCCAATCCGGCTCCTCCGGCGGGGCCGCGCCGTCCGCGGGCCGGCCGCAGCGCAGGTTGGCGGGCACGGCGACGTCGATCTGCTTGGGGTGGGGCAGGCCCAGATTGTTCATGTAGCCGGCGAAGTCGCTCTCGCTGAGGTCGCCGCCGAGCCGCGGGTTGTAGCGCTTCTCCTCGGCGACGCTGGTCACGGTCAGGCCGCGATAGTCGTGCGCCGGGTAGAGCAGGCAGTCGTCGGGCAGGGCGAAGATCCGGTCGTGGACCGAGTGGAACAGGGTGTTCGGGCTGCCCTGCTGGAAGTCGGTCCGGCCGCAGCCGCGGATCAGCAGCGCGTCGCCGGTGAAGGCCATCGACTCGTCGTCGAGCACGTAGGTGACGCAGCCGTCGGTGTGGCCCGGCGTCGCCATCACGTCGAGGTGGCGTCCGCCGAATGCCACCCGGTCGCCGTCGTCCAGATAGCGGTCGGCGCCCTCGGCCCCGCCGTGTGCCGACAGCGCGATCTTGCTGCCCAGCTTCTGCGCCAGCAGCCACGCGCCGGTGACGTGGTCGGCATGGACGTGGGTGTCGAGCGTCCAGCGCAGCGTCAGGCCCAGCTCCTCGATCAGCGCGGCGTCGCGGCGGACCTGCTCGAACACCGGGTCGATCAGCACCGCCTCCCGGCTGCCGGGGTCGGCGAGCAGGTAGGTATAGGTCGACGACTGCGGGTCGAATAGCTGGCGGAAGATCGGCATGGCCTCTCCAGGTCTGGGGCCGCTCGCGGCCCGGAATGCTCACTATAGCTTTCCTGAATATGTGCTGCGACCGCGTGGCCGCAAGCTGAACCCGTCGTGAACGCCACGCTCAGGTTGGCTTCAGCCTCGGGTTGCTAGAACCCGCTCCACAACATCGAGACAGAGCCGACCCGCTCCTCCCCGACGTTGCGTGAAACCGAAACCGACCGTGCCCCCAACAAAGCGTCCGAAGGACGCGACCCAGGAAAGGAACAGGACCATGAAGACCAAGCTGCTCACCCTCGCCGCCGCCGCCGCCATCACCGCCGGCATCGCCGGCGCCTCGCTCCCGGCCAACGCCGCGCCGGTCTCGCCGCTCGTCCCCGCCGGCGTCAGCGTCGACATCAACCTCGGCGGCATCCTCAACGTGCGCTATGGCTACAACCGGGCCTACTGCTACCGGCTGCTGCGCGCCGCGCGCTACGGCAACTTCCGCGCCCGCATCCTGTATCGGCGCTACTGCCTTGGCCACCGGGTGTCGTACCGGCGCTGCCGCCGCTGGTACATCCAGGGCTTCCGCTTCGGCAACCCGGTCGCGCGTCGCCTGTATCGCCGCTACTGCCGCTACGGCTGGTACCGGTAGGCCCGGCGCAACCCCACACATCGCGGAAACGGCGGCCCTCGGGCCGCCGTTTCTCGTATCGCCGCGACGGGTGTCCGGCGGTCGCCGAACCTGAACCTCGCATGAACGGTCCGCTCAGGTTGGCTTCAGGCGGTCCCTGCTAGAAGGCGCGCAACAACAACGAAAAACGATCCGCAAGCCCATGACCCGATTGGAAGGAACAGGCAGATGAAAGCCAAGCTTCTCGCCCTTGCCGCCGCCGCGGCCGTCACCGCCGGCATCGCCGGCGCCACCCCCGCCGCCGCGGCCACGCCCGGCGCGCCGATCGCCAAGACGATCGAGTTCAAGACCACCGGCCCGGCCAATGGCGTCGTCCAGGTGCGCTACTACCGCCGCCACGTCTCGTACCGCGTCTGCCGCCGCTGGCGCTATCTCGGCTACCGCCGCGGGATCCGGCGCTACCGGTACCTCTATCGCCGCTACTGCCGCGGCGGGCACCACGTCTCCTATCGCCGGTGCCGGCGCTGGTTCTACCTCGGCTTCCGGCGTCACATCCCGCGCTACCGCCACCTCTATCGCCGCTATTGCCGCTGGTACCGCTAGGCGGACCCGGCATTCCCCCGGCGGCGCCGACGCGGCGCCCGCCATCCTGATCTGCTGACACCCCTGCCTGCGGCGGCCGGTTCTCCGGCCGCCGCCTCTTTATGCGCTTTATGCAATTCCCGCCGCGCCTGACGGCCTATAGGTTGGACCAAACGACGGGCGGCCCGCGACCGGGCCGTCCAACCGGGCCATCCGACCGGACCATCCAACCGGGCCAACAATGGGAGGGGCGCCATGTTCGCGATCGACCTGAAACTGAACGTGCAATTCGGCCGCGGCGCGATCGCCGGGCTGCCCGACGGGCTGGCCGCGCTCGGCATCGAGCGGCCGATCATCCTGACCGACAAGACCCTCGCCGCCTGCGGCGTGCTCGACCGGGTCATGGCGGCCTTCCCCGGCAACCACGCGCCGGCGGTGTGGGACCAGGTGCCCGAGAACCCGACCCTGGCCGGGGTCGACGCGGCGACCGAGGCGGCCCGCGCGGCCGACGCCGACGCCATCATCGCGGTCGGCGGCGGCTCGGTCATCGACACCGGCAAGGCGGCCGCCACCTGCCTCGGCCACGGCAAGCCGGCCGAGCATTTCCTGGGCAAGCCGGATCGCATCGGCGATGCCGTCGCGCCGATCGTCGCGGTGCCGACCACGGCGGGCACCGGCAGCGAGGTCAGCCCCGGCGCCGGCGTGCATCCCGACGAGACCAGCCGGGGCCAGGCCTTCCGCAGCCCCCATTGCCGGCCGCGCCTGGCCGTGTGCGATCCGGAGCTGACCCTGACGCTTGCCGCCGTCGCTGACCGCGTCGACCGGGCTCGACGCCCTGACCCATTGCGTCGAGGGCTATCTCAGCACCAACCCCAACCCGCCGGTCGAGGCGATCGCGCTCGACGGCATCGCCCGGGTCGCCGCCAACGTCGAGCGGGCGGTCGCCGACGGCCAGGACCTCGACGCCCGCGAGGCGATGATGATGGCCGCGCTCGAAGGCGGCATGGCGATCGGCATGGGCCTCGGCCCCGCCCACGCCATCGCCAACACGCTGGGCGACCAGGGCTTCAACCACGGCATGCTGGTGACCCTGGCGATGCCCGCCGTGCTGCGCTGGCAGGCCAAGCACCAGCCCGAGGCCGTGGCGCGGATCGGCGCGGCCTTGGGCCTGCCCGAGGGCCAGCGCAGCGGCGACGCGGTGGCCGACGCGGTCGCCAACCTGGCGGCGCGCACCGGGCTGCCGTCCGGGTTCCGCGCGATGGGCTACCGCTTCGACGACTTCGACGACGTGGTCGACGACGCCACCGCCAGCTTCTTCAACGCCTGGAGCGTGGCGAAGCCGACCGAGGCCGACTATCGGCAGATGATCGAAGCGGCGATGTAGCCGCCCCGGGCCGATCCCGAATGCACCGTCTGTTGCGCCGCCGGCGGGCGGATCGCTGCAAACGTTGACGCAGGTCAACGCACCGGCGACGGAACTGGGTAAACGCTTCGTTAATCGAATAGGAGTGGCCCCCCGGCGGCCGTACGCGCGCGCCGGATGCCAAGCGCGCGCGTCGGGCAGCGGATACGAAAGGCGAGGTCCAACGTGAAATTGCTCCGCATCATCGCATTCGCGGTGCTGGCCGCCGGCACGATCGGCGTCGGCGCTCCGCTCACCGCGCCCGCCGCCCGGGCGCAGGAGGCGGTCACGATCGACTATTTCTACAACCGGCTCAGCCCTTACGGCGAATGGGTCCAGCACGGCCGCTGGGGCTGGGTCTGGTACCCGACCAAGGTTGCCGCCGGCTGGCGGCCCTATCTCTACGGGCGCTGGATCCGGACCGACGAATACGGTTGGTACTGGCAGTCCGACGAGGATTGGGGCTGGGCGACCTATCACTACGGCCGCTGGGCCTACGATTCCCAGTATGGCTGGATCTGGGTGCCCGGCACGGTCTGGGGACCGGGCTGGGTCGCCTGGCGCAGCGGCGACGCCTATGTCGGCTGGGCGCCGCTGCCGCCCGGCGTCGGTTACGACGACGACTCCGGCTTGCTCTGGGGCGGCATCGACATGCTCGACGACGCCTACGACACCTTCTGGATCTTCGTCCCGGGCCGGCTGTTCACGGGCCGGCGGCTCAACCGCTACGCCTTGCCGATGTCGCGCAACCGCAGCCTGCTGCGGGCGACCCGCGACACCACCCGGTACGGCCGGCGCAACGGGCGGATCGTCAACCAGGGCCTGGCCCCGGCGTCGGTCACGCGCCGCTTCGGCCGCCCGGTTCCGACGATGCGGGTCCGGCAGGTCACCAGCCCGACCGCGGTGCGCCGTGCGCCGGCCGGCAACATGGTCGACGTCTATCGGCCGCGGGTGACCCGGGGCGCGGTGACCCGGCCGCCGACACGGCTGCGTCGCACGCCGTCCCCGACACGCAACCAGCGCCAGGTGACGCCGCGCCAAGTGACGCCGCGCCAAGTGACGCCCCGTCAAGTGACGCCCCGCAAACGACGCCCCGTCAGGTGACACCCCGTCAGGTGACGCCGCGCCAGACGACGCCTCGCCAAGTGACACCGCGCCAGGTGACGCCGCGCCAGACGCAGCCCCGGCAGGTCCAGCCGCGGACGCAGCCGCGCCAAGTGACGCCCCGTCAGGTGACGCCCCGTCAGACGCAGCCCCGTCAGGTCCAGCCGCGCACGCAGCCCAGACGGGTTCAGCCCCGCACCCAGCCGCGCCAAGTGACACCACGTCAGGTGACACCGCGTCAGGTGACGCCCCGGCAGGTTCAACCGCGCACCCAGCCCCGGCAGGTTCAACCGCGTCGTGCGCCGGCGGTCAGGACCGCCCCGCAGCGGAAACAGGCGCCGGCCAAGCAGAAGCCGCCGGTCGTGCGCAAGCCGGCGGAGGAGCGGTGACCCGCTCCCCCGCGGCAACGACCGCGGTCGTGTTCGATTGAGGCAACGGCGACGGCCGCGGGCGCCTGTCCGCGGCCGTAGGCCGTTCTAGCCGGGCGGTTCTAGGCGCGGGCGAGGATCGCCGCGATCTCGTCCTTCAGCACCATGCGCTTCTTGTGCATCTCGGTCTCGGCCAGGTCGTCGACCGGCTCGACGCCCGTCTCGGCGCGGTGAATGGCGCGGTTGATGGTGTGATACTCGTCGGCCAGCTTGGCGAAATGGGCGTCGGTGGCCTTGAGGTCGTGGATCTTCTGCGCGTGCTCCGGGAAGTCCGCGGCGAGCTCGTGGGGCGTGTGGGTCATGGGGCCTGTTTCCTGATCGGATATCGGTGGTTCGGCGGGGTGTCTAGCACGGGTCGGCCGGCGCGTGATCCCCCTTGGCTGCGGCCGAAGGGCGCGCCCGGCCCGTCCGCCGCAAACCCGCGGCCGGCGGGGCGTCGGCGGATGGTCGGAGGCCAGCGGCCCAACCGCCATTTTGCGGCTTGCCACGCATATTCGATTCACTTCATATGCGCCGTTCGGTGCCCCGTAGGAAGCACCGTGTCTCTCGGGAGTAGGGCGAATGCGCAAGGCCTTCATGTTGGTCGCGATCGCGTTTGGGTTCTCCACGTTCGGCGCCACTTCGGGCGCCATGGCTGCATCGGGCGAGACGACCCCGGCGGCGGCTCTCCTCGACATCGTCTCCGGCCAGACCCAGCTCGCCAAGCGGGTCTGCCGTACGGTCAACCGTTGCCGCCGGGTCCGGGTGTGCAGGCGGGGGCCGAGCCGGCTCCGGTGCCGCAAGGTTCGCCGGTGCGCCACGGTCAACGGCAAGCGGGTCTGCAAGACCGCCCGCCGCTGCGTCCGCGTCGCCGGGCCGCGGAAGTGCCGCACCGTGCGCCGGTGCCGTCCGGTCCGCGTCTGCCGGAACGTCAACGGCTGATCTGACGGAAACGGGGTAGGGCGCGCCGGCCATACCGGCGGCGCGTCCAACCGCCGCTTTCCCCCTCCCCGGAACTTTCGGAACTTTGGTCCGCGCCGCATTGCGATGCGCGGACGGTGCGCCGTGACGCGCTCGCGCCGCGGCAAGCAAAAGGCCCCGTCCGCGCGGTCGGATGCTTCGCGGCCGGATCGCTCAGGCGCGATGTGATGCGGCCGCCGCCCGGTGCCGCGCGCCCGGCGCGGGCGGGTCTTCCGGCGGCCCGGCGAAGCACTGGGCGATCGCCATCCAGCGCGCGGCCGCCGCGCCGACCGTGCGCAGCGCCGTATCGGCGACGTTGCGGGTCTGGGCGACGACCCGGCAGAACTCGATCGCCGCGCCCTCGACCCGGTTGTCCTCTTGGGGCTCGTTCCACTCCCACACCGCACCCGACGGCGCGGTCAGCCGGACGTGGGGCGGCGGGCCGGGCGGGTCCTCGCCGCGGTTGGCGAAGGTCCAGCCATAGGTGGTGACGCCCAGGTGGGCGATGTTCTTGATCCGGTCGGTCTCGACCCGCTCCACGCCCAGCACGTCGAACACCGCCTGGCCGTGCGCCCAGGTCTCCATCTGCCGCGCGGTGATGCACGAGCGCGCGCTCATGTCCGGCCCCGCCCATTTCAGCCGCGCCTTGGGGTCGAGCCCGGCATAGACCCGCGCCGTCTCCTCCGCCCCGGCCCGCCACGCGTCGACCAGCGCCCGCCCGGCGAGGCCGTCGAGCCAGGCGTTCTGGATGTCGAGCATCGACTTGCCTGCCTTGAGGTCGGCGGTGAAGGCGGTGAGGAAATCCTCGAAGGCGCCGGCGTCCGTCGCGGTCAGGGTGGCCGCGTGGTTGAACAGGTGCAGGTGGCCGAGGACGTCAGCGATGGTCCAGGACTTGAAGAGAGTGGGGCGGGAGAGGGTGGGTTCGTCGAGCGGGTCGAAGAGGGTCGCCAGGGTCAGGGATTCATCGAGGAAGTCTTGGGCTTGCTGCATTCAGGTCAACTTTTTCCCGCGGCCTACCGGCGGAGTGACGCGCGCCGTGCGCTACCGCCCCCGGCGCCCCTTCCCCCGAGCCTTCGTCCGCTTCTCGCCCCCCGGCCGCCCGCCGGTCCGGTCCAGCAGCGCCCGCGCCCGCTCCGCCCGCTGCGCCAGCGAGCCCGACGGCGACAGCCCCAGGTCCTCCGCCTCCAGCCGCCGCAGCTCGTCGCGCAGCCGCGCCGCTTCCTCGAATTCCAGGTTGGCGGCGTGGTCCTTCATGCGCTCCTCGAGCTCGGCGATGTAGCCCTGGAGGTTGTGGCCGATCATGTGGGCGTGCGCGTCGTCGCCGGTGTCGACCGTCATGTGGTCGCGCTCGTAGACGCTGGCGAGGATGTCGGTGATCTCCTTGCGGATGGTCTCCGGCGTGATGCCGTGCTCGGCGTTGTAGGTCTGCTGCTTCTCGCGCCGGCGGTTGGTCTCCTCGATGGCGTAGTCCATCGAGTCGGTCACGTTGTCGGCGTAGAGGATCGCCTTGCCCTCGACGTTGCGCGCGGCGCGGCCGATGGTCTGGACCAGCGAGGTGCGCGAGCGCAGGTAGCCCTCCTTGTCGGCGTCGAGGATGGCGACCAGCGAGCATTCGGGGATGTCGAGCCCCTCGCGCAGCAGGTTGATGCCGACCAGCACGTCGAACACGCCCAATCGTAAATCGCGGATGATCTCGATCCGCTCCAGGGTGTCGACGTCGGAATGCATGTAGCGGGTCTTGAGGCCGGCCTCGTGCAGGTACTCGGTCAGGTCCTCGGCCATGCGCTTGGTCAGGGTCGTGACCAGCGCGCGCTCGCCCTTCTTGGCGCGCTCCTTGCACTCGTGGATCAGGTCGTCGACCTGGGTCTCGGCCGGGCGGATCTCGACCACGGGGTCGATCAGGCCGGTCGGGCGGATCACCTGGTCGACGAAGACGCCGCCGGTGCGCTCCAGCTCCCAGTCGCCGGGGGTGGCGGAGACGAACACGGTCTGCGGCCGCATCGCGTCCCATTCCTCGAACCGGAGCGGGCGGTTGTCGATGCAAGACGGCAGGCGGAAGCCGAACTCGGCGAGCACCGACTTGCGGGCGTAGTCGCCCCGCGCCATGCCGCCGAGCTGGGGCACGGTGATGTGGCTCTCGTCGACGAAGACCAGCGCGTTCCGGGGCAGGTATTCGAACAGGGTCGGCGGCGGGTGGCCCGGCGGCCGGCCGGTCAGGTAGCGGGAATAGTTCTCGATGCCGTTGCAGCGGCCGTAGGTGGCGAGCATCTCGAGGTCGTAGGTCGTCCGCTGCTCGAGCCGCTGGGCCTCGAGCAGCTTGCCCTCGGCGTTGAGCTCCTCCAGCCGCGCCTTGAGCTCGGCCTTGATGCCGATGATCGCCTGCTGGAGCGTCGGCCGCGGCGTGACGTAGTGCGAGTTGGCGAAGACCACGATGTCGTCGAGCGCGTCGGCCTTCTCGCCGGTCAGCGGGTCGAACTCGGTGATGCTCTCGATCTCGTCGCCGAACAGCGACAGCCGCCAGGCGCGGTCCTCCAGGTGGGCGGGGAAGATCTCGACCGTGTCGCCGCGCGCCCGGAAGGTGCCGCGGTGGAAGTCGGTGTCGTTGCGCTTGTACTGCAGCTCGACCAGGCGCTTGAGGATCGCGTTGCGGTCGACCCGGTCGCCGGCGTGGTAGCGCGAGATCATCTCCGAATAGGCCTCGATCGAGCCGATGCCGTAGATGCAGGAGACCGAGGCGACGATGATGACGTCCTCGCGCTCGAGCAGGGACCGGGTCGCCGAGTGGCGCATGCGGTCGATCTGCTCGTTGATGTTGGATTCCTTCTCGATATAGGTGTCGGTCCGGGCGACGTAGGCCTCGGGCTGGTAGTAGTCGTAGTAGGAGACGAAATACTCGACCGCGTTGTTGGGGAAGAAGCTCTTCATCTCCCCGTAGAGCTGGGCGGCGAGCGTCTTGTTCGGCGCCAGGATCAGCGCCGGGCGCTGCTGCGCGGCGATGACGTGGGCCACGGTGAAGGTCTTGCCCGAGCCGGTGACGCCGAGCAGCACCTGGTCCTTGTCGCCCGCGACCACGCCCTGGTTGAGCGCCGCGATCGCCTGGGGCTGGTCCCCGGCGGGCGCGTAGTCCGACACCACCTCGATCCGCCCGCCGACGCCGCGCTCGCGCAGCATCGCCAGCCGCTCGGCCTTGAGCGGCGGCTCGGCGGCGGGGATGTAGGGCAGCGGCGCTTCCTTCAGGTCCATGTCCGAAGTATAGGGCGTCGGCCGGCCGATTTCAGCCTCGCCGGGCGCCATCGCCGCGCCGCTCCTGACAGCGCGGTGTCAGCTGCGTCATTTTGATCTTGCTCAAGGCTTACAATCGCGATTTGGTATATTATATTTCTCTAATGTAAGTGCGGAATACCATTTGGGCGGTGTTCCGTGGGGCAATACCGCGGCCGGCGAACGGCCGCGCCGTGGTATCTTCGCCACGGGCAGGCGGCGAACTGGAGCGACGCGATGAGACTTGGGTGGGGGACAGGCGCGGCGGCGCGCGGGCGATTGGCGCTCGCCATGCTTGCCGGCGCGATGCTGGCCGGGCCGGTGCTTTCGGCGCCGGCACGGGCGGCGGAACCGGCCGAATTCACGGTCAAGCTCGGCACGGTGCGCGACCTCAAGGCGGTGTTCGCGACCGTCGAGGGCAAGGACGTCACGGTCGCGCGCTCGCGCATCGCGGGCACGATCGAGACGCTCAAGGTCGACGAGGGCAGCCTGGTCAAGGCCGGGCAGGTCATCGCCACGGTGCGCGATCCCAAGCTGCCGCTGCGCCAGGCCGCGGTCGAGGCCCAGATCCGGGCCAGCGAGGCGCAGCTCACCCTCGCCAAGCAGGAACTGACCCGCATCCAGCGCCTGCGCGAGACCGGCGCGGCGACCCAGGCGCGGCTCGACGAGGCGGTCAGCCGGCTCGGCGTGGTCGAAGGCCAGCTCGCCGCCCAGAAGGCCGAGCGGTCGCTGATCCTCGAACAGCTCAAGGAAGGCCAGGTGCTGTCGCCGCGCGACGGCCGCGTGCTCCACGTCCACGTCACCGCCGGCAGCGTCGTGCTCGCGGGCGAGAAGATCGCGACCATCACGGTCGACGCCTACCGGCTGCGCCTGCTGCTGCCCGAGCGGCACGCCCGCTTCATCAAGGACGGCGACGAGGTGCTGGTCGGCCGCCGCGGCATGGCCGCGACCGATCCGGGCCTGACGAAGGGCAAGGTCGTCCAGGTCTATCCGGAGCTCGACCAGGGCCGCGTGGTCGCCGACGTCGACGTCGCCGGGCTCGGCGGCTTCTTCGTGGGCGAGCGGGTGCTGACCTTCGTCTCGACCGGCACACGCGAGACCTTCCTGGTCCCGGCCGATTTCGTCTACCGCCGCATGGGCGCCGACTTCGTGAAGCTCAAGGGCGGCACCGAAGTGGTCGTCCAGCCCGGCCCGCGCCGGGGTGACATGATCGAGATCCTGTCGGGCCTGCGCGCCGGCGACGTGCTGGTCAAGCCATGAAGCGGGGCATTTCGGGGTCGATCACCGCGGCGTTCATCCGGTCGCCGCTGACGCCGCTCATCCTGATCGCGTCGCTGCTGGTCGGCATGATCGCGCTGACGTCGCTGCCGCGCGAGGAAGAGCCGCAGATCAGCGTGCCGATGGTCGACATCTTCGTCAACGCCGACGGCCTCAAGGCCGACGACGCGGTCGAGCTGGTCACCAAGCCGCTCGAGGACATCGTCAAGGCGATCGACGGGGTCAAGCACGTCTATACCCAGACGATGGACGACCGCGTGGTGACCACCGTGCGGTTCAAGGTCGGCACCGACTTCGACCGCGCCATCGTCCGCGTCCACGACAAGATCCGCGCCAACATCAACCGCATCCCGATCGGCATCCCCGAGCCGCTGATCGTCGGCCGCGGCATCGACGACGTCGCGATCCTGACCCTGACCGTGGTGCCCAAGAATTCGGCCGCCTCGCGCTGGGACGACAACGCGCTGCACGTGGTCAGCGAGAAGCTGCTGCACGAGCTGATCAAGGTGAAGGACGTCGGCACCGCCTACATGGTCGGCGGCCGGGCCAGCCAGATCCGGATCGAGCCGGACCCGCAGCTGCTGTCGCTCTACGGCGTCACCCTCAACCAGCTCGTCTCCAAGCTGAAGGCGGCCAACCGCTCCTTCTCGGTCGGCTCGTTGCGCGAGGCGGGCAAGAACCGCCCGGTCGTCGCCGGCCAGACCCTGCAGGGCACGCCCGACGTCGGCCTGCTGGTCGTCACCACCAGCGACGGCCGCCCGGTCTACGTCAAGGACGTCGCCAAGATCGTCGTCGGCGCCGCGCCGGCCGAGCACCGGGTCTGGCACTTCGCCAAGGACGCCAAGGGCCACTATACCCGGCGGCCCGCGGTCACCATCGCGCTGGCCAAGCGCAAGGGCGCCAACGCGGTCAACGTCGCCGAGGCGGTGCTCCAGCGGCTGGCGCTGCTCAAGAAGCAGCAGCTGCCCAAGGACATCGACGTCATCGTCACGCGCAACTACGGCGCGACCGCGGACGACAAGGCCAACGAGCTGCTGTTCCACCTGGCGCTGGCGACCATCTCGATCGTCGTGCTGATCGCCATCGCGCTCGGCTGGCGCGAGGGCATCGTGGTCATGGTGGTGATCCCGACCACCATCCTGCTGACCCTCTTCGCGTCCTGGCTGATGGGCTACACCATCAACCGGGTCAGTCTGTTCGCGCTGATCTTCTCGATCGGCATCCTGGTCGACGACGCCATCGTCGTGGTCGAGAACATCGTCCGACACTGGTCGCAGGGGAAGAAGGACGCGGTGCGCGCGGCGATCGACGCCGTCGCCGAGGTCGGCAACCCGACCATCATCGCCACGCTGACCATCATCGTCGCGCTGCTGCCGATGATGTTCGTCTCCGGGCTGATGGGGCCGTACATGAGCCCGATCCCCGCCAACGCGTCGGCGGCGATGGTGTTCTCCTTCTTCGTCGCGGTGATGATCACGCCCTGGCTGCTGCTCAAGGTCGCCGGGCGTCACGCCACCCGCATCGCCCAGGAGGGCGCAGGCCACAGCGGTGAGCGAATCGGCCTGCTCGGCCGCTTCTACCTGCGCGTCGCCCGGCCGCTGCTGACCGGCCGGCTGCGCTCCAAGCTGTTCCTGCTCGCGGTGCTGGTCGCCACCCTGGCGTCGATGGCGCTGTTCTACACCCGCGACGTCACGGTCAAGCTGCTGCCGTTCGACAACAAGTCCGAGGTCCAGGTCGTGGTCGACCTGCCCGAGGGCAGCACGCTCGAGGCGACCGAGCGGGTGCTCGCCGCCGCCGCCAAGCGGCTGGAGAAGCTGCCCGAGCTGACCTCGATCCAGCTCTACGCGGGCACGGCGTCGCCGTTCAGCTTCAACGGCCTGGTCCGCCACTACTTCCTGCGCGCCCAGCCGGAGCAGGGCGACCTGCAGATCAACCTCAAGCCCAAGGGCGAGCGCGACCGCACCAGCCACGAGATCGCGCTCGACATCCGCCACCGGCTCAAGGGGCTGACGACGCCCAAGGGTACGTCGATCAAGGTGGTCGAGGTGCCGCCGGGGCCGCCCGTGCTGGCGACCCTGATCGCGGAGATCTACGGCCCGACCGCCAAGATCCGGCGCGAGATCGCGCGCAAGGTGAAGGGCCTGTTCCACAAGACCGGCTTCCTGGTCGACGTCGACGATTCCTTCGGCGTCCGTCAGGAGCGGCTGCGCTTCTCCATCAACGAACAGAACCTCGAGTTCTACGGCGTCGAGCACCAGGCGGTGTACGACACCATCGCCACGCTGCTCCGCGGCGCGCGGATCGGCTATTCGCACCGCGGCGAGGGCACGACGCCGATCGAGATCAAGGTCCGCCTGCCCAAGGGCGAGATGTTCCCGAGCGAGCGGCTGATGAGCACGCCGGTGCCCGGTCGCAAGAAGAACGTCGAGCTGGCCGAGGTGGTGAACCTCAAGCGCGAGATCGCGTCCTACCCGCTGTTCCGCCGCGACGGCCACTTCCTCGAGATGGTGACGGCGGAGCTGGCGGGCCGGTTCGAGGCGCCGATCTACGGCATGCTCGCGGTCGAGGACCTGATCGACCAGACCACCTGGCCCAAGGGGCTGAAGCCCCATGGTCCGCTATGCCGGCCAACCGAAGGACGAATCCAAGGTCAGCCTGCTGTGGGACGGCGAGTGGGAGGTCACCTTCGTCACCTTCCGCGACATGGGCATCGCCTTTGGTATCGCCATCCTCGGCATCTACCTGCTGGTCGTCGCCCAGTTCGGCAGCTTCAAGCTGCCCTTGCTGATCCTGGTGCCGGTGCCGCTCACGCTGATCGGCATCATGCTCGGACACTGGATGTTCGGGGCGCCGTTCACGGCGACGTCGATGATCGGCTTCATCGCGCTCGCCGGCATCATCGTGCGCAACTCGATCCTGCTGGTCGACTTCATCCGGGCGCGGCAAGCGCAGGGGACACCCTTGCGCGAATGCCTGCTGGAGGCGGGCGCGGTCCGTTTCCGGCCGATCCTGCTGACCGCGCTGGCGGCGATGATCGGCGCGGCGGTGATCCTGCTCGACCCGATCTTCCAGGGCCTGGCGATCTCGCTGTTGTTCGGCCTCGCCTCGTCGACCGCGCTGACCCTGCTGGTGATCCCCGCGATCTATGTCTGGCTGCGGGACGACCACCGGGGCTTCGCGGTGCAGGAGGGAGCCGTGCCGATCGACGAGGAGTGAGGACGAGGAGTGGGGACGAGGAGTGAGCCGGGCGCCCCCGGCTCGTCCCCCACACCGCCCTTGGCAGCGGCCCCGGATTGGTGGTTGGATCGGCGCTGGGTGCAGATGCGCAGGTCTTACCCTCGGAGCGGCGAATGACGGGATCGAAACAGCCCGACCGCGTCCTGATCATGGGCGCGGCCGGGCGCGACTTCCATAACTTCAACATGCTTTACCGGGACCGGCCCGAGGTCCGGGTGGTCGCCTTCACCGCGGCGCAGATCCCGGGCATCGGCGGCCGGCGCTATCCGCCGGCGCTGGCCGGCGACGCTCTATCCCGACGGCATCCCGATCGAGGCCGAGGCCGACCTGGAGGCGATCTGCGCGCGCGAGCGGGTCGACCGGGTGCTGTTCGCCTACAGCGACGTGCCCCACCAGACGGTCATGCACGCGGGCTCCCGCGCGCTTGCCGGCGGCGCCGACTTCGCCATCGCCGGCCCGCACGGGACCATGCTGAAGAGCGACAAGCCGGTGGTCGCGGTGTCGGCGGTTCGCACCGGCTGCGGCAAGTCGCAGACCGCGCGCTGGCTGTCGCGCCGGCTGACCGGCCGGGGCCTGCGGGTCGGCGTGCTGCGCCACCCGATGCCCTATGGCGATCTGTCCCGGCAGGCGGTCCAGCGCTTCGCCACGGTCGCCGACATGGACGCTGCCGACTGCACCATCGAGGAGCGCGAGGAATACGAGCCGCACGTTGCCGCCGGCGGTGTGGTCTTCGCCGGGGTCGACTACCGCGCCATCCTGGGGCGGGCCGAGGCGGAGGCCGACGTCATCGTGTGGGACGGCGGCAACAACGACTTCCCCTTCGTCCGGCCCGACCTGCACATCGTCCTGGTCGACGCGCTGCGCCCTGACCAGCTGACCACTCACCACCCCGGCGAGGCGGTGCTGCGCATGGCCGACGTGGTCGTCGTCGCCAAGGCCAACGCCGCCGGGGCGGACCAGGTCGCCGCGCTGCACGACGCGGTCGCGGCGATCCGGCCGGGCGCGCCGATCGTCGATGCCGCTTCGGCGGTCGCGCTCGACGACGCCGAGGCGGTGCGCGGCCGGCGGGTGCTGGTGGTCGAGGACGGGCCGACCATCACCCACGGCGGCATGCCCCACGGCGCCGGCTACGCCGCGGTCTCCGCGCTCGGCGATGTCACCATCGTCGATCCGCGCGCGTCGGCGGCCGGCGGCATCGCCGCGGTCTACCGCCAGTATCCCCATATCGGCGCGGTCCTGCCGGCGACCGGCTACAGCGACGCGCAGCGCCAGGCGCTGGCCGAGACCATCGACGGTTCGGATGCCGAGGTCGTGGTCGCGGCGACGCCGATCGACCTGGCGCGGATCCTCGACATAAGGCTGCCGGTCGTCCGGGTCCGCTACGACTATGCCGACCACGGCGCGCCCTATCTCGGCGATATCGTCGACCGCTGGCTGGGCGAAACGGGCCTGGCGGCCGGCGGGACCGGAGCCGGATGAAGATCGTCGTCGCGCTCGGCGGCAACGCCCTGCTGCGCCGAGGCGAGCCACTCGACATCGCCACCCAGCGCGCCAATGCTCAGGCCGCGGCGCGGGCGCTGGCGCCGCTCGCCGCCGAACACGCGCTCGTCGTCACCCATGGCAACGGCCCGCAGATCGGCCTGCTCGCCGAACAGGCCGCGGCGGCCCACGGGGCCGAGCCGCTCGACGTGCTCGGCGCGGAATCGGAGGGCATGGTCGGCTACCTGCTGGCGCAGGAGCTGATCAACGCGTGCCCCGCGCGCGCCTTCGTCACCCTGCTGACCATGGTCGAGGTCGATGCCCATGATCCCGCCTTCGCCGCGCCGACCAAGCCGATCGGCCCGGTCTATGCCGAGGCCGACTGGCGCGCGCTGGCGGCGCGGACCGGCTGGCGCGGCGCGCCGGAAGGCGGCGGTTGGCGGCGCGTCGTGCCGTCTCCGGCGCCGCGGCGGATCGTCGAGGAGGCCACGATCGCGACCCTGGTCGAGGCCGGCGTGGTGCCGATCTGCGCGGGCGGCGGCGGCATTCCGGTGGTCCGCGACGACGGCCGGCTGCGCGGGGTCGAGGCGGTGATCGACAAGGACCGGACCTCGGCCCGACTGGCCGCGGCGCTCGGCGCGGACCTGCTGCTGCTGTTGACCGATGTCGACGGCGTCTACCGCCGTTGGGGCGCCGCCGACGCCGCGCGCATCGCGGCCCTGACCGAGGCCGACGCGGCTGCGCTCGACCTGCCGGACGGATCGATGGGCCCCAAGGTCGCTGCGGCCCTGTGGTTCGCCGGGTCGACCGGCGGCGCGGCGGTGATCGGGCGGCTGCAGGACGCGGCGGCGCTGGCGCGCGGCGACGGCGGCACGCGGATCACCGCGGACCGCTAAGCGCGTCTGGCCTCAGGCGCCGTCGCGCAATACCGCGATCATCTCGAGCTGGACCACCATCTTGCCGCGCAGCGGCTGGACCACCGCGTGACGCGCCGGCCGGTCGTCGGGGTCGGGGAAGAATTCGAGCCACGGCGGGTTGACGTGCTCGCGCACCGTCTCGTCCTTCATCAGCACGCGGACGTGGCCGATATCGGCCAGGGTGCCGCCGGCGTTCTCGATCAGGGTCTTCATGTTGGCGAAGGCCAGCCGCGCCTGGGCCGCGGCGCCGTCGGGCACCTCGCCGGTGGCCGGGTCCCTGCCCATGATCCCCGACGAGAACACCATGTTGCCGACCCGCGCGCCCATCGGGATCGGCGCGACGTGCTCGACCCCCTCGACGTGTAGAGAAACCCTGTGCGGCGCCATCTCGCCTCCCGTTTCGTAGTTGGTGCGGGCGGGCCCGATCGTGTCGGGGCGCCCGCGTGCGGCGCAACGATAGAGGGGAGACTTCGGTCCCGCCAACCCCAATCGCCGGCGGCCGAAAGGCGGGTCAGGCGGTGACGGTCCGGGCCCGGCTCGGCTCGCGGGCCGCGTCGGCGAGCAGGTCCTCGATGCTGCGGGCGAGCAGGTCCCGGCTGAACGGCTTGCGCAGGATCGGCACGTCCGGGATGCGCTCGAAGGCGGGCTGCTCGGTCGGGCTGGCGTGGCCCGTGGCCATGATCGCCTTGATCCCGGGGCGCAGTTGCCGGGCCCGCTCGACCAGGTCGACCCCGCTGAGGCCGCCCGGCATGACGATATCGGTGAACAGCAGGTCGAAGGCGCTGTCCGCCTGCAGCGTCTGGAGCGCCTCGATGCCGTTGGCCGCCTCGGTGACGGTGTAGCCGAGCGCGTTCAAGGCCAGGACGTTGACCTCGCGGACCAGGGCCTCGTCCTCGACCAGCAGGATCCGGCCCTTGCCGCCGGCCGGCGCGGGCCGGGCCGGGCCGCAGGCGGCGCCCGGCCGCTCGTCTGTCAGGGGAAGGAACAGGCTGATCGTCGTGCCCTCGCCGACCTCGCTGTCGATGGTGACGAAGCCCTCGGACTGTTCGGCGAAGCCGTGGACCATGCTCAGGCCGAGACCGGTGCCCGCGCCGATATCCTTGGTCGTGAAGAACGGCTCGCAGGCGCGGCGGCGGACCTCCGGCGTCATGCCGCCGCCGGTGTCGGTGATGGCGATCCGGGCGTACCGCCCCGGCCGGGCGTTCTCGTAGCCGGCCAGCGACTTGGCGTCGAGCGTCACCGCGTCGCTGGTGACCGTCAGGCTGCCGCCGTCGGGCATGGCGTCCCGGGCGTTGATGGCCAGGTTGAGGATGGCGTTCTCCAGCTGGCCGCGGTCGGTCATGGCGACGACCTTGCCGCCGTTGGTCTCGACCCGGACGCCGATCAATTCCTCCAGGATGCGCGACAGCATCTCCTGCAGGTCCTCGACCAGGCTGTCGATCCTGACCGGCTCGGGCGAGAAGGGCTGCCGCCGGGAGAAAGCGAGCAGGCGGCGGGTCAGATCCGCCGCGCGCCCGACGCCGTGCAGCGAGTTGGACACGAACCGCTGCACCGGCGCGGTCTCGGGAAACTCCTCGCGCAGCAGCTCGAGGTTGCCCTGGATGGCGAGCAGCAGGTTGTTGAAGTCGTGGGCGACCCCGCCGGTGAGCTGGCCGAGCGCTTCCATCTTCTGGCTCTGGCGCAGCGTGTCCTGCAGGGCGTGCTGCTCGGTCACGTCGACGACGAGGCCGACGAAGCCGTCGAACGCACCGTCGCGCATCCGCGGGACCCAGCGAACGTTGACCCGGCGCGTCTTGCCGTCCGGATAGGTCAGCTCCTGCTCGCACGACACCTCGCGACCGGCGAAGACGTCACGATAGAAGGGCTCGAAGACGTCGAGGCTGTCCGCGTCGAAGATCTCCTTGATGTGCCGGCCGACGATCTCCTCGCGCGGCCGCGCGTACCAGGCCTCGGCTTCGCGGTTGACGAGCTGGAAACGTCCGTCGCGGTCGACATAGGCGATCAGGGCGGGGACGTTGTTGGCGAGGAACTCGAGCTGCTCCAGCGCCGCCGCGGCCTCACGCTCGGCCTTGCGGTGTTCGGTGACGTCGGTTGCCCCGCCGCGATAGCCCGTGAACGTCCCGTCCTCGTCGAACACCGGTACGCCGCTGGTCGAGATAATGCGGCGCTCGCCGCTCGCGGTCTCGATCTCGAATTCGAACGAGCGGAAGGGCTCGCGGCGCTCCAGCATCGCCTGGTGCTCGGTCCACCGCTCCGGGTTCCGGGCGACGTCGTCAGCGCTCGCGATCTCGATCCGGGTTTTGCCGATCGCGTATTGGCGCGCGTGGTCGCTGCCGTCGTCGAAACGGCCGGAGATCCTGGCCAGTCGCAGGTTCGCGTCGGTCTCCCAGAACCAGTCCGACGCGGAGATCGCGAAGTCGCGCAGCCGGGCCTCGCTTTCGCGCAGCGCGCGCTCCTGCTCCTTGCGGTCGGTGATGTCCATCATGATCGCGCCGAGGCCGACGGCTTCGCCGTCGCGGTCGAGCACCGGGAATTTCACCGACAGGAACTCGCGGCTGCCGTCGCATGTCTCGAATCGAAACTCACGGCGCCGCGGCGCGAGGTGTTCCAACACGTAGCGGTCGTCCGCGAGGGACTGCGCCGCCACCTCCGCGGGGAAGATATCGGCCTTGGTCTTGCCCAGCAGGTCGTCCTCGCTTGCGCCGAAGGCCTCGCAAGCCATCTTGTTGACGTGGATGAAGCGGCCGTCCGTATCCTTGAGCAGGACGAGCAGCGGCGCGTTGTTGATGATCGACCAGAGCTGCGCCTCGCTGGTCCGCGAGCCCTCGGTGGCGCGCTTGAGGGCGGTGATATCGGTGCCGGTGCCGCGGTAGCCCTTGAAGCGGCCGTCGTCGTCGAACAGCGGCGCGCCGCTGACGCTGACGGTCAGCAGCTTTCCCTCGGCGCCGATCATCTCGTACTCGAAACCGCGGAACGGCTCGTGGCGGTCGAGCAGCGCCTGATGTTCGGCCCAGGCCTCGGCGTTGGCCTCGACCTGGGCGGCGCCCGCCAGATCCTGACGCGTCTTGCCGACATACCGGCTCGGGTCGAGGTTCTTCTTCGAGACCGCGCCGCCGAAGATGAGTGTGACCCGGTGGTTCTCGTCGGTTTCCCAGAACCAGTCGAGCGCGGCCTTGGAATAGGCCTCGAACTGGTCCTCGCGTTCCTTGAGGGCGCGCCGCGCCTCGCCGAGCTGCCGGTGACGCCGGGCGAACAGCAGGATGGGGATGCTGAAGGCCGCGACGGCGAGCAGGAAGTCGCGCCCCGACAGCGCGTACCAGTGGGTGTCCGAGGCCACGGACAGATAATCGCGGATCCAGGCCGGGAATAGCGCGACCAGCGGCGACGTGGTCGACAGCACCACGATCACGACCGCCGTGGCGATGGCCAGGGCGATCCAGCGCGCCTGCGTCTTCACTGTCTGCTCAACGGGCCGATGCATGGCCGACCTCCGATCCGCTGCCGCACGTCCATTCGAGGGCAGCTCGGTTCGGTTGAGTTTCTAGCGGCTCATTCTTGAAACATGGTTAACGCGAGCTTGGCGGGCGGCGGCTTGCCGGCCTTCGCCGGTTGCGCCGCCAAGGCGTCGATGCAGTCGAGCAGCTCGCTGTTCCGGAACGGCTTGGCGAGGGCGGCGTGGGCGCCCAGGCTGCTGGCATATTTGAGATAGAGCCCGTCGCCGGACGGATTGTTGCCCGAGATCGCGATGATCTTGACGCCGGGATCCCGTTCGCGCAGGGCGCGGATCGTCTCGATGCCCTCCATCACCGGCATGATGACGTCGAGGATGACGATATCGGCAGGTTGGGACCGGTGGCGGTCCAGCGCGACGGCGCCGTTCTCGGCTTCGACGACATCGTGGCCGGCGCGCGACGCCATGGTGGCGATCGCTTCCCGAACCAGGGGATCATCGTCGACGACGAGGATGCGTGACATCGCTGCCGACTCGTCGCCGATCAGGCTACGCGGGCCGGCGTCTGCATGTTGGCGCTCAGCCGCGGCACCAGCTCGCTGATCGCCTGCAGCAGGGTGCCGTGGGCGAACGGCTTCTCGAGGACCCGGTGCGCCCCGGCCAACTTGGCGCGCTCGACCATGCGATCGCCGCCGGCGGTGATGGCGATGATCTTCGTCGTCGGCCGGCGTCGCCGGAACTCGCTGATCAGCTCGAGACCGCCGCAGCCCGAGAAGCTCTCGCCGAGCTTGGGCTGGAAGCTGCCCCACTGGGGCATCATCACGTCGGTGATGACCAGATCGACCGGATCGCTCTTGATCAGGTCCATCGCTTCCTGCACGCCGCGGGAAACGGTGGGTTTCAGCCCCCGGCGCTCGAGCACGGCATGGAGGGTGTCGGCGACGAGGTCGTTGTCCTCGACGACGAGAACCGCGTGGCGGTGCGGCTCGGTCTTGGTGGTCATGGCGGGGTACCGTCCTGCGAATCCGGTGGTTCGGGAAAATCGAACCGGATCGTGGCAGGAGTTTGCTTTCGAAATGGTTAAGCGATGGCGCCAGTGCGCCTATTTGATCTCGTAGACCTCGAGCTCGACCGCGGCGGGATGACGCCGCCCGGTGGCGATGAACATCGTCCGGTTCAGCCAGTCGTATTGCGGCGCGGCGGTTTCGAAGGCTGGCGCCGTGCGGAAATAGTATTCCGAGGGATCGACCGGCTCGCCCCGGGCGATCCGGGCGATGACGGCCGGGTCGCCATGGCGGTAGCCGTGGTTGCGCACGTAGATCAGCGCGCCGTCGTTGGTCTCGATCGTGTAGCGCGCTTCCAGGAAGGTCACCGAATCGCTCAGGGCGACCTGCCAGTCGGCGCCGCCGGCGAGGATCCGTCCCTTCATGCGGGGCCCATCGAAGGTGCCGCCGGTGATGTCGATGATCCGTCGGCGACCAGCCGGCGTCTGGCCGAGATCGCGCGGCTCGGCGACCTCGATCATCGCGTTGAACAGGTGTTCGGTGTCGATCATCGTGCCCTTCGGTTGGCGCCGGGCCCGTGGTCCGGCGTCTCGGCGGCCGGTGCCCGGTGCGTTGTCGTTACACTCATCTTACGCCGTTCGTGCGCGTCGGGGTCAACTCGCGAGGTGGTGAGGACGGGCGAAAACGCCCGCGGCGGCCGAGACCTGGCCAAGAGAGCGGTGCTCCCGTTCGCGCCGATACCCCTTAGCTTGCGGCTTTGTGGGGTCAATATATGGATAAGTATTAGTTAGTGTAATCAAATATATTTTGGTTAATTACTTAATAACTCGTTTACCATATTAATTAACCAAACAAATTTGTTGAGATTGTTTCGAGTTATTTTACCATGGTTTCAGGTGGAACTTGAGCCGGCGACAATGATCGGCGCGACACCGACCGACGGGCAGGGGAAAAAGGGGTAGGGACCATGTCGACCATGCGAGCCGAGAGTGGCCGGGTCACGCAGCGGGAGGTCGTCACGGCGCGCGCCCGGCCCATGCCGATGCGCAGCGGCAGCCCGGAGGCGCCGCTGCCGCCGTCGCGGACCCAGCAGTATTTCTCCAACAATCCCAACTGGCACCTCTACGCCCGGCTGGTCCAGGCGGTCCGGCGCTTGCGCGACCGCGGCCAGGGCTTCTACGAGGATCGGCCGATCTTCTTCCGGGACGACCATGTCGTGGTCAAGATCGGCACCGGCTCGCTGGTGGTCAAAGGGGCGAAGCCCGGCGGCTTCCACGGTGCCTACCTCGATCACTGCTACAGCATCGAACAGCAGATCCTCACCGAGCGGGTCGTGTTCGAGAAGTTCCTCGGCAAGACCGTCGAGGAGGCCGTGCCCAACATCCTGGTCCACCTGGTCAACGGCACCCTGAGCGTCGCCTCGCCGGCCCAGGCGAGCGCCAGCCGCGGCACCTCCAAGTCGTTCAAGAAGCTCTAGGCCGCCGCCCGGTCAATCGGCCGCCGTCTCGACGAGATAGGCGACCGCCGCTTCCAGCCCGCTGTCGTGCGCGACGCTGCAGGTCCGCAGCGCGGCCTCGATGCCGCCGAGCGCACCCAGGATCATCGGCTCGTTCAGGTCGCCCATGTGGCCGATGCGGAAGGCGCGGCCCTTGAGCAGCGCCTGGCCGCCGCCGATCGAGACGCCGAACCGCTCGCGCGCGACCGTGCGGATCAGCTCGCCGTCGAGGTCCTCGGGCGTGCGGACGACGGTCAACGACTGGGCGCGCTGCTCGGGCACCATGGCATTGAAGTCGAGCGGTCCGCCGGCGCCCCAGGCGGCCACCGCACGCCGCACCGCCTCGGCGAGCCGGGCATGGCGGGCGAAGGCGTTGTCCAGCCCCTCCTCGTTCAGCATGTCGATCGCCGCGCGCAGCGCGAAGATCATGTGTTCGGGCGCGGTGCCGCAGAAGCGGCTGTAGAACTCGGGCCCGCTGCGCGCCTGCCACGACCAGTATTCCCGCGGCGTGCTGCACGCCGCCGACGCTTCGAGCGCCTTGGGCCCGGCCGCGGTGAAGCCGAGGCCGGGGGGCATCATCAGGCCCTTCTGCGAGGCGGCGACGACGACGTCGACCCCCCAGTCGTCCATCGGCAGGGCGACGGTGCCCAGTGAGGCGATGGCGTCGACGATCAGCAGCGCCGGGTGGCCGGCCGCGTCGATCGCCGCGCGGATCGCCGGGATGTCGGAGACGACGCCGGTGGCCGTCTCGACATGGACCGCGAGCACGGCCTTGATCGCGCCGGCGGTGTCGGCGCGCAGCCGGTCGGCGACCGCGTCCGGATCGATGGCGTGGCGCCAGTCGCTCGGGATGATCTCGAGGCGGGCGCCGTGGGCTTCCGCCATCGCCGCCCAGGCGCGCGAGAAACGGCCGACCTCGGGCGCCAGGATGGTGTCGCCGGCTTCGAGCAGGTTGACGATCGAGGCTTCCCAGCCGCCGTGGCCCGACGAGGTGTAGATGAACACCTCGCCGGCGGTGCCGAACAGGGTCTTCAGGTCCGCGAAGCAAGCCATCGCCAGGGCAATGAAGTCCGGCCCGCTGAAGTCCACCGCCGGCCGGTGCATGGCGTTGAGGATCCGGTCGGGGATGTTGGTCGGCCCCGGCGTGTGCAGGAACTCGCGGCCGCGGCGCGGCCGCGCCAGGTTCGTCCCCGCGGGCGTTACACCTGCCGGGCTCACTCGGGTCTGGCCGTCGCCGGCCGGTTGCGTGCGGTCCGACATCGGCTCAGTGCCGCGCCGTATCGCGGACCTCGACCACCAGCGCGATGCCGGTGTCGCCGGCCGCGCAGCCGGCGAAGAGGCCGCGGCCGCCGCCCTTCTCGGTCAGCTCCTCGACCAGCTCGATGGTCGCGCGCATGGCGGTCGCGGCGTTGGCGTGCCCCCAGATCAGCGAGCAGCCGTAGTTGTTCATCGTCGCGATGTCGGCGCCGGTCTCGCGGGCGAAGACGACGTCGTTCACCGCGAACGGGTTGTGGGTCTTGATCGCGTCGATGTCGCCGATGGTCAGCCCGGCGTCGTCGAGCGCGCGCTTGGCCGCCGGCACCGGCGCGGCCGGCATGTGGGCGTGCTCGGCGCGGGCCAGGCCATAGGAGCGGACCAGCACCTCGATCTCCGGCCGGCGCGACAGCTCGGCGGCGCGCTCGCGGCTGGTCAGCACCACGGCGGCGTTGCCGTCGGCGGGGTGGGTCTGGCCGCCGCGGGTCACGGTGCCCTCCGGGCGGACCGGCTTCATCCCTTCCAGCACCTCGGCCGGGCGCGGCCACAGGCCCTCGTCCCCGGTCAGCGCGCCCTGCTCCTTGCGGAAGCGCTGGTCGGGCACAGGGCAGGGCAGGGTCATGTAGCGCTTCTGGAACGCCTGGTCGTCGGCCAGCGCGTCCTGGTACTGCTCCCACCGGCGGACGACCACGTCGTGCTGTTCGCTCGTGGTGATCTGCCAGCGCTGGGCGCAGTTCTCGGCCGTGTCGATCATCTGGATGTCGGGCGTGACCGGGTCGTTGACCACGTCGAGGAACCAGTGCTCGGTGATCGGCGCGCCGGCCATGCCGTCGGGGTTGGGGTAGATCGCGACCGGCGTGTTGGACATGCGGTCGCAGGTCACCGCCAGCGAGGCCGAGGCCCCGCCGATCTCGATCTCGGACGCCGAAGTGGCGATCGCCCGCGCGCCGGTGGCGCAGGCCTGGGAGACGGTGGTGCCGCCGACCTCGGTGTTGCCGAGCATGCTCATCATCCAGGGCGCGCCGTAGAAGGCCTTTTCCTGCGGGATGGTGATGCCGAGCACGGCGTGCTCGAAGGTCATCGGGTCGATCGTCCGCGCGGCCAGCTCGCGCTTGGCGGTGTCGGCCGCGTAGCGGATCGAGTTGAGGTGCGCGAGGCTGCCCTGCCACTTGACGAAGGGCGTGCTCCAGTAGGCGCCGTAAGGGATCGCAACATTCTCGAAGCGGGCCATGCCTCGTCTCCTGCCTGGTCGGTTCTGCGGTTGGATGCCGTTGCGCTTTTCTATCCCCTAACGGCCGGGGGCAAAAGGCTGCGCCGTGCATGGCCGGGGCGCGCGGACGCGCGTCAGACGTCGACGGCCCGCAGTTGCGCGGCGCGCAGCTTGCGCGCGGCGAACTCGGCGCGCAGGCGCAGCACCAGCAGGACGAAGAAGTAGAAGGTGAAGCCGAAGATCATCAGGAGCAGCGGCCACAGCATCGACGCGTCGATGGTCGGCCCGCCCAGGCGCAGGATGCTCGCCGGCTGGTGCAGGGTGTTCCACCAGTCGACCGAGAACTTGACGATCGGCAGGTTGATCACGCCGACGATGGCCAGGATCGCCGCCGCGCGGCTGCCCCGCGACGGGTCGTCGAAGGCGTTGGTCAGCGCGATGTAGCCGAGATAGAAGAAGAACAGGATCAGCACCGAGGTCAGCCGCGCGTCCCACACCCACCAGGCGCCCCACATCGGCTTGCCCCACAGCGAGCCGGTGACCAGCGCCAGGAAGGTGAAGGCTGCGCCGATCGGCGCGGCGGCCTTGGCGACCATGTCGCCGACCGGGTGCCGCCAGATCAGCGCGGCGGCGCTGGCCACGGCCATGACCAGGTAGACGAACAGCGCCATCCAGGCCGAGGGTACGTGGACGTACATGATCCGTACGCTCTCGCCCTGCTGGTAGTCGGCGGGCGCGAACACCAGCGCCCACGGGATGCCGACCGCCAGGCACAGCGCCGCGGCCCAGGCGAACCATGGGAACAGCCGATTGGCCAGCCGCATGAAGCGGGCAGGGTTGGCGAGCGCGTGCAACATCCGCCGGTGATAGACCAAAGCGATTTCCGGTGCCAGCGCCCCGGCGTCGCACCGGGGGTCGGCCGGGCCCGCGCCCCGCGGGGTGGGGGGCCGGTTGGGTTAACGCTCGTTTAAGCATCCTTGCTTAATAATCGATGACTGGAATTCCGGCCGGGCGTCCTTGGACGCGAGGATGGGCCTTTGCGACTGAGACTATTCCTGCTAGCGGGCTTTATCGCCATCGCCGCGGTGCCGATCGCGGTGTTCGCGCTGTGGCCGCTGACCCGGCCGCTCGAGAATGAGGTCGCGCAGGTCGCCGACAAGCACCTGCTGGTCGCCCGCCACGTCAGCCACGCCCTGCAGCGCTATCACCGCGACGCCATCTCGGTGTTCGACATGGTCACCGCCAGCCTCGACAAGGCCGGCGCACCGCCGGGGTCGTCGCGGCTGCTGACCAACCTGCACTTCCGCCATATCTGCATCGTACGGATGTCCGACGGCGTCGTGACGGCTTCGGTCGCCGCCCAGTCGGAGCAGGCGCCGATCCGGACGCCCCCCGCGATGATCGGCTATCTCGCCTCGGTGGCGAAGCCCGGCCACACGGTGATGAGCCCGGTGCGCAAGGGGCCCGGCGGCCGGCCGACCATCTATCTCGTCCGCACGCTCGACCACGGGCGGATGGCGATCGGCGCGATCAGCACGGACTATTTCGTCGCGCTGGGCAAGTCGGTGATCTTCGGCAAGAAGGGCCACGCCGCCATCGTCGACCAGACCGGCACGATCCTCGCCCATCCCAAGGCGGCCTGGCGCAAGTCATTGAAGAACATCGCCAAGGTCGCGCCGGTGGCGCGCATGCTCCGCGGCGAGACCGGGGTGATGAAGTTCTACTCGCCCGCGCTCCAGGCCGACATGATCGCCGGCTACACGGCGGTGAAGGGGCCCGGCTGGGGGGTCATGGTGCCCCAGCCCTTCAAGGAGCTGGAGGACGCCGCGTCGGCGATCCGGCTTCAGGTCCGCGGCATCATCCTGGCCGGCGTGGTCATGGCCTTCCTGCTGGCTCTGTTGTTCGCCGCACGGATCTCCCGCGCCCTCGCCGGGGTCGGCGGCGCGGCGCGGCGCATGCTCGAAGGCGACCTCACCGCGCGCGCCGACGTGCCGCGGCTGGGCACGCCTCGCGAGCTGCGCGACCTCGCCACGATGTTCAACAAGATGGCCGAAGCCCTGCAGCGCAATCACGGCGACCTGGAGAAGATGGTCACGCGCCGTACCCGCCAGCTCTCCAACAGCGAGCGCCGCCTGCGCAAGGCCAAGGAGGCCGCCGAGGCGGCGAGCGACGCCAAGTCGGCCTTCCTCGCCCAGATGAGCCACGAGCTGCGTACGCCACTGAACGCCATCCTCGGCTACTCGGAGTTCATCGCGCAGGAGAAGCTCGGCCCGATCGGGTCGGACAAGTATCGCGAATATCTCGACCACATCCATTCCAGCGGCGCGCACCTGCGCGACGTGATCGGCGACATCCTCGACGCCAGCAAGCTCGCCGACGACCACATGGAGCTGGTCGAGGAGAAGGTCGGCCTTGGCGACGTCATCGACACCGCCCTGGTCCACGTCGCCCCGGCTGCGGAGAAGGCGGGCGTGCGCCTGGTCGTGCTGCCGTCCGGCAAGCTGCCGACGGTGTGGGCGGACCGGACCCGGCTGGTCCAGATCGTCAACAACGTCCTGTCCAACGCGGTCAAGTTCACGCCGGAGGGCGGCGCGGTCGAGATCATGGCCGGCCGGCAGCGGGACGGCGCCATCGCCGTCAAGATCCGCGACACCGGCGTCGGCATCCCCGAAGAGCATCTGGCGCGGATCGCCGAGCCCTTCGTCCAGGCGGACAACGGCCAGAAGAACATCCGCGAGGGCACCGGCCTGGGCGTCACCATCGCCACCGCGCTGGCGCGCGTCCACGGCGGCGACCTGGTCTATCGCAGCGCGTCCGGCGTCGGCACCCTGGTCACCCTCACGCTGCCGGCCGAGCGCCTGGACACCCGCGCCGCGGCCTGAGCCGCGCCGCCCCCGCCGAAGGACGCTATTCGACGGCGCTGCGCAGTCCCGCGGCGGCGGCGACCGGGGCGACCGCGAGCGTGCCGAGCAGCAGGGCGCCGAGCAGCATCAGGTGCGGGCTCGGGTCGGTCGCGGTGAGCGCGGCCTCGACCGCCATCACGCCGAAGATCAGCACGGGGATATAGAGCGGCAGCACGAGCAGCGAGACCAGCACGCCGCCGCGCCGCGCGCCCAGCACCAGCGCCGCGCCGATCGCGCCGATCAGGGTCAGCACCGGCGTGCCCAGCGCCAGCCCGGCGAGCAGCACCGGATAGGCCGCCGGCTTCAGCTGCATCAGCAACGCCAGCACCGGCGACAGGGCGATCAGCGGCAGTCCGGTGGTCAGCCACTGGGCCAGGCACTTGGCGGCGACGATGGCGATCAGCGGCTGCGGGCTGCCGACCAGCAGGTCGAGGGTGCCGTCCTCGTAGTCGGCCTGGAACAGGCGGTCGAGCGACAGCAGCGCCGCCAGCAGGGCGGAGACCCAGAGCACCCCGGCCGCGATCTGCGACAGGCGCTCCGGCGCGGGGCCGACCCCGAAGGGGAACAGCGATACCGCGATCAGGAAGAAGGCGAGCACGATGATCGTGTCGCTGCCCTGGCGCAGGGCCAGGCGCAGGTCGCGCGACAGGACGGCGGCGAAGGCCTTCATGCCGCCGCCGGCCGGACCGCTTCGAGCGCGAGGTCGACCACGCCGGGCAGGGCGAGCGGGATGTGGGTCGCGACCACGGCGACGCCGCCGGCCGCGCAATGGTCGCCGATCATGGTCTCGACCGCCTCGACGCCGCCGGTATCGAGGCCGACGGTGGGCTCGTCGAGCAGCAGCAGGTCGGCGGGGATCGCGGCGGCGCGTGCGAGCGCCAGCCGCCGCCGCTGGCCCGCCGACAGGAACCGGCCGGGCACGTCGGCGAGCCGGTCGATGCCGAGCCGGTCGAGCGCGGCGGCCGGGTCGCCGGACGCGCCGGCCAGCTCGATCCAGAAGTCGAGATGCTCGCGCGCGGTCATCCACGGCTTGACGCCGTCGGCGTGGCCGACATGAAGGGTGCGGCCGCGGTGGCCCTCGGGGTCGTCGGCGATCGGCGCGCCGTTCCAGAGTATCGCCCCCGCCGCGGGACGGCCGAGGCCGGCGAGCAGGCGCAGCAGGCTCGACTTGCCGCTGCCGTTGGGACCGGTCAGACGCAGCACCGAGCCGCCGTCGACGGCGAAGGCCAGGTCGCGGAAGACCAGCCGGTCGGCGCGGATGCAGGCCAGGCCCTGGGCGGCCAGCCGGTGCGGATTACGGGGGGTGTCACCCATCGAAGCGCCCGTTGTGGAATGCGGCGGCCCGGCGTGGATAGACCAGCGCGGCGCTTGGAGGCAATGCGCAATGGGGGGCGCAAAGAAATAGGCGGCCAGCCTGAGGGAAGCTGACCGCCTTTGAATTCCAGCCCGGGGCGGCTGGTTGAGGCTCGGGGAAGCCTCTATTCAGAGGGGAGATAAGTAATTCAACGATGCGAGTTATCGCTCGGGAATAAGGCATGCCCGGGCTCAGAATGTGGCAGGAATGGGGTAAATCCCTAACGACGTTGGATTTCGGCCCGATTCAGTCGAATTTGCGGACGTCGTCGATGACCTTGCCGTCGTTGGGCAGAGCGCCGGGTTCGGCCGTCTCGACCGTGCAGCGGACCTTGCAGACCGCCTGGAAGGTCTCGGCGATCCTGGCTTTCAGGGCGTCGTCGCCGGTCGCCAGCTCGCAGCGGAAGCGGGCGATGTCGCGGCCGTCGGCCATGTCGACCTCGAGCCGGGCGCGCCCGATCTCGGGATGCCGCGCGACCACGGCGGCGACCTGTTCGGGGTGGACGAACATGCCGCGGACCTTGGTGGTCTGGTCGGCGCGGCCCATCCAGCCCTTGATCCGCATGTTGGTCCGCCCGCACGGGCTGGGTCCGGGCAGCACCGCGGTCAGGTCGCCGGTGGCGAAGCGGATCAGCGGATATTCGGGATTGAGCACGGTGACGACCATCTCGCCGACGTCGCCCTCGTTGGCGACCGGGTCGCCGGTGCCGGGGACCAGCACCTCGACGATCTTGTCCTCGGCGACGGTCATGCCCTCCAGCGCTTCCGATTCGTAGGCGACGCAGCCGAGCTCGGCGGTGGCGAAGGCCTGGAACACGGCGATGTCGCGGTCCCGGTAGTAGTCGCGGAGCTGCGGGAACAGCGGGCCGCCGCCGACCAGCGCGCGCTTGATGCAGCTCAAGTCGGCGCCCATCTCGTCGGCCTTCTCCAGCAGGATCTTGAGGAAGTCCGGCGTGCTCGAGAAGGCGCTCGGGCGGATCTGCGCGATCACCTCGACCTGCTGCTCGGTATTGCCGGCGCCGGCCGGGATCACCGGGCAGCCCAGCGCGCGGGCCCCGGCGTGGATCAGCCACGCGCCCGGCGTCAGGTGGTAGGCGAAGGCGTTGTGGACGATGTCGCCCTTGCGCACGCCGGCGGCGAAGAAGGCCCGGGCGGAGCCGTAATAGTCGGCGCGGTCCATCGCCAGCTCGAAGATCGGGCCCGGCGAGGTGAAGATCAGCGACGCCTCGCCGACGGGCAGGCCGTTGAGGCCGGCGAAGGGCGGGTCCTTCTTCTGCAGCGCGATCAGGTCGTGCTTGCGGGTGACGGGTAAGGTGGCCAGCCCGGCCCGGCTGGTTATCGCCGCCGGGTCGACGTCGCGGAACTGCTCGGCATAGCGGGGCGCGTTGGCCTTGGCGTGGGCGACCTGGGCCGAGAGCGCCGCCATCAACTGCGCCTCGCGCTCGTCGGGCGATCGCGTTTCCAGGTCGTCGTAGAACTCGGCCATGGCGGCCCTCCCGAGGGGCTGAGGACGGCTCAGGCGCCCC
Source organism: uncultured Alphaproteobacteria bacterium (assembly GCA_963730305.1). Taxonomy (GTDB): domain Bacteria; phylum Pseudomonadota; class Alphaproteobacteria; order Bin65; family Bin65; genus CAMYMQ01. Next base: position 244,511 of record CAVSRB010000008.1, on the reverse strand, counting down.
GCCCGGGCCGGGGTGATCGCGCGCCGGCTAGGACAGCCAGCGCTTGCGGCGTTTGTAGTGCTTGACGTCGCGGAAGCTCTTGCGGCCCTCGCCCGACATGCCGAGGTAGAATTCCTTGACGTCCTCGTTCTCGCGCAGCGCCGTGGCTTCGCCGTCCATCACCACGCGGCCGCTCTCGAGGATGTAGCCGTAGGTGGCGTAGCGGAGCGCGATGTTGGTGTTCTGCTCGGCGAGCAGGATCGAGACGCCTTCGTTCTCGTTGAGCTGCTTGACGATCTCGAAGATCTCCTCGACCAGCTGCGGCGCCAGGCCCATCGACGGCTCGTCGAGCAGCATCATCTTCGGCCGGCTCATCAGCGCCCGGCCGATCGCGCACATCTGCTGCTCGCCGCCCGAGATGTAGCCGGCCTGCGAGGTGCGGCGCTCCTTGAGGCGCGGGAAATAGGAATAGACCAGCTCGAGGTCGTCCCGGATCTTGGCCTGGCCCTCCGACCGGGTGTAGGCCCCGGTCATCAGGTTCTCCTCGACGGTCAGGTGTTCGAAGCAGTGGCGGCCCTCCATCACCTGGATGACGCCGCGCTTGACCAGTTCGTTGGGGTTGAGGCTCTGGACCTGGTCGCCCCGGTAGTGGATCGACCCCTTGGTGACGTCGCCCCGTTCGGCCCCCAGCAGGTTGGAGATCGACTTGAGCGTCGTCGTCTTGCCGGCGCCGTTGGCCCCGAGGAGGGCGACGATGCCCCCCTCGGGAACCGTGAGCGAGACGCCCTTCAACACCAGGATCACGTGGTCGTAGATGACCTCGATGTTGTTGACGCTGAGCAGCGCCCCGTTCGTCTCGCTCACCGGCGTCGCCTTTTCAGACAGTTGTCCTGCGGTTGGCGCCTACTTGCACTTCCGCGGGGTGATGTTGTTCTCCTTGGCGTACTTGGCCGCGGAGGCTTCGATCATCGGCCGGATCACGTTGCGCATCGGTTTGATCCAGTCGCTGACGATCTTGCCACTTCTTGCCGTCCCACTGCTGGATCAGCACCGGGCCGTCGCCCTCGTGGTCCGAGCAGGAGGTGTGGATCGGCTGGGTGAAGCCCTTGAGGCCGAGCTCGGTGAGGCGCTTCTCGGTGATGTTGAGATTCTCCATGCCCCAGCGCATCTGGTCGCCGTTGATGACCTTCACGTTGAAGTGCTTCTGCGCGTTGCGCATGGCTTCCAGCGCGATGACCATGTTGAACATGCCGCGGTTCCAGAGAACGTCGCCGACGCCCGAGCGCTTGCCGGTGCCGTTGCCCTTGTCATAGACGACCTTGAGCAGGTCCTTGTGCAGCGGGAAGTTCGCGCCCGGCGCATGGAACGTGCCGGCCTTGTAGCCCTTGGCCGCCTCGCCGGCCGGGGTGACGTCCGGCTCGGCGCCCGACCACCACACGCCGATCATGTGGTCCATCTTGAAGCCGATGCTGGCGGCTTCCTTGATGGCGACCTGGTTCATCACGCCCCAGCCCCACAGGAGGATCCAGTTGGGACGCAGGCGGCGGATCTGCAGCCACGTCGCGCCCTGCTCCTGGCCCGGATGGTCGACCGGCAGCAGCGACAGCTTGTAGCCGTACTTCTTCGCCAGGACCTTCAGCGTCGGGATCGGCTCCTTGCCGTAGGCGCTGTTGTGATAGACCAGGGCGATCTTCTTGCCCTTGAGCTTGTTCAGCCCGCCCTCTTGCTGGCCGATATACTTGATGAAGGCAGAAGCCTGCGACCAGTAGGTGGTGGGGGTGGTGAACACCCACGGGAACACGCGGCCGTCCGACGCGTCGGTGCGGCCGTAGCCCATCGAGTGGATGACGATCTTATCGGCCGGCGCCTTGGGGATGAGCTGGTAGGTGATGCCGGTCGAATACGGGAACACGATGACCGGATGCTTGGCCTTGAGGCGCTCGTAACACTCGACGCCCTTCTTGGTGTTGTAGCCCGTCTCGCATTCCTCCCAGGTCAGCTTGACGCCGTTCACGCCGCCCTTGGCGTTGATGTATTTCATGTAGTCGATCATGCCGTTGGCGGTCGGAATACCGTTCGGCGCGTATGGGCCGGTGCGATACACCAAGGCCGGGAAGAACTGCGTGTCCTCGGCATAGGCGGTGCCCACTGCGGCGGGCGCCGTCGCGAGCAGGGCCGCTGCGGCGATCCCAAGTGTTACTTTTTTCATCATGATTTTCATTTCCTCCCTGAAGACGAAGTCGTCTTGCTCACCACGAAAGGTGGATATGCAAGCTTAGCATGCGCCGAAAGGGCGCGTAAACGCCGCGCTAGCGGCGATCCAACCCGGCCTGACTAGTGTGGAAACGGCCATAACCGGAGCTTCTCTTTGGCGATCTGCCACAGTCGCGCCAAACCATTCGGCTCGGCGATCAGGAAGAACACGATCAGCGCACCGAGGATCATGAACTGCAGGTGGGTGGCGGTCGACACGTGGATCGGCAGGCCCAGCCAGATCGGAACCCGGTCAGCATGATCGGCAGCAGCGTGATGAAGGCCGCGCCCATGAACGAGCCCGTGATGCTGCCCAGGCCGCCGATGATCACCATGAACAGGTAGAGGAAGGAATCGTTGATGCTGAACGCTTCTCCGCCTTCCAGCGAACCCAGGTAGAACAGGAACAGCATCGAGCCGGCGACGCCGCAATAGTAGGAGCTGATCGCGAAGGCGAGCAGCTTGGTGCGCAACGGTCGGATGCCGATCAGCTCGGCGGCGATGTCCATGTCGCGGATCGCCATCCACGACCGGCCGAGCCGGCCGCGGACGAGGTTCTTGGCGATCAGCGCGAACACGATCAGCAACACGAGGCACATGATGTATTGCGAGATCACGATGTCGCGCTTGATCGTCTCAAGCGCCTGGACATCGACGCCGCCGGGGATCGGACCGGTAATCTGCTGCCCGAACAGGGTCCGCGGCGGCGCCGTGATCGTGCCCGAGGAGTGGTAGTTGTAGAGCCACGGGATCTTGATGAAAGCCCAGACCAGGAAGAACTGCGCCGCCAGCGTCGCGACCGCCAGATAGAGGCCCTTGATGCGCAGGCTGGGCAGGCCGAACAAAATGCCGATCGCCGCCGCCGCGAAGCCCGGACAGCAGCACGACGATGATGATGTTCAGCTCTGGAAACGACGTCGCCAGCTTGTAGGCGGCGAACGCGCCACAGCCCATGAAGCCCGCGGTGCCGAGCGAGACCTGGCCGCAATAGCCGGTCAGGATGTTCAGGCCCAGCGCCGCCATGGCGTTGACGATCAGCAGGATCCACACCGACTGGAGGTCGCCGGTGGTCTCGATGAAGGGGAACAGGAACAACAGGACCACGAACCCCCAGACGATGAGCTTGTCCTGGAAGATCGGGAAGATCGCCTGGTCGGCGGCATAGCTGGTCTTGAACTGTCCGGCTTCGCGATAGAGCATCGGTCAGACCCTTTCGATGATCCGCTCGCCGAACAGGCCCTGCGGCCGGAACAGCAGGAAGGCGAGGGCGAGCACGTAGGCGAACCAGTTCTCGATGGCGCCGCCGACGGCGGGGCCCCAGTAGATCTCGGCGACCTTCTCGCCGACGCCGATGATCAGACCGCCGACGATCGCGCCGGGGATCGAGGTCAGGCCGCCCAGGATCAGCACCGGCAGCGCCTTGAGCGCGATCAGCGAGAGCGAGAACTGGACCCCGCTCTTGCCGCCCCAGACGATGCCGGCGACCAGCGCGACGATGCCAGCGGTCGACCAGACGAAGACCCAGATGGTGCGCAACGAGATGCCGACCGACAGCGCCGCCTGGTGGTCGTCGGCGACCGCGCGCAGGGCGCGGCCGATCTTGGTCTTCTGGAAGAAGAAGGCGAGGAACGCCACCAGCAGCATGCCGATGAGCGCGGCGGTGACGTCGAATTCCTGGATCTGGATGCCGGCGAGATCCCAGCGGCCGGTGGGCAGGCCGATATCGAGCTTGCGCACGTTGCCGCCCCACAGCATCTCGCCGAACCCTTCGACGAAGAAGGCGAGTCCGATCGTGGCCATGAACAGGATGATCTCGTTCTGGTTGACGAGATAGCGCAGGATCACCCTTTCGACGATAACCGCGAAGACGATCATGATGACGACCGTGATCGCCAGCGCGAGGATGATCGGCACGCCCAGTTCGATCAGGCCGACGAGGTTGAGCGCCGCGAACAGGACCATGATGCCCTGGGCGAAGTTGAACATGCCCGAGGCCTTGAAGATCAGCACGAAGCCGAGCGCGACGAGCGCATACAGGACGCCGGTCAACAGGCCGCTGATGATGACCTCGAGGAAGAAGGACGGCCAGTCGGCATAGATGTTGACGAACGGCTCGGTCAGGAACGGCGCGGCCGTCTCCGGGAACAGCGCGACCAGGACCCAGCGTACCGCGGCCAGGACGATCAGCGTCATCGCGGCGTAGACGATGAACTTGTAGGGCTGCCGGAGGTCGCGCAGCCTGTCCCCGAGTCCGGGGCCTTGCAGGGTGAGGGCTTTCTCCATGCGTTTCGCTCGCTGGGGTTCCGTGCGGATCGTCGGCTAGAGACGGGTGGCGGCTTGCCGGGGTCTGTCAGTCATGGCTGACGCCCAGATAGGCCTCGACGACTTCCTGGTTGCCCTGCACCTGCTCGGGCGTACCGTCGGCGATCTTGCGGCCGTAGTTGAGCACGACCACGCGGTCGGAGATGTCCATGACCACGCCCATGTCGTGCTCGATCAGCGCGATCGTGGTACCGAACTCGTCGTTCACGTCGAGGATGAAGCGGGACATGTCCTCCTTCTCCTCGACGTTCATGCCGGCCATCGGCTCGTCGAGCAGCAGCAGGTCCGGCTCCATCGCCAGCGCCCGGCCGAGCTCGACCCGCTTCTGCAGGCCGTAGGGCAGCCGGCCGACCGGGACCCGGCGGATCGCCTGGATCTCCAGGAAGTCGATGATGCGCTCGACGAAGGCGCGCTGCTCCATCTCCGACTTCTTGGCGGGCCCGTACCAGATCGCCTGCAGGAAGATGTTGGCGATGTCGGTGAGCAGGTTGTCGGGCAGCCGCGGGACGCGGCCGGTCATGACGTTGTCCAGCGTGGTCATGCCGCGGAACAGGGCGACGTTCTGGAAGGTGCGCGCGATGCCCTGGCGGGCCGCGGCGTGCGGCTTCATCTGCCGGCGGGTCTTGCCCTTGTAGGTGATGGTGCCGAGCTGCGGGTGGTAGAAGCCGTTGATGACGTTGAGCATCGAGGTCTTGCCCGCGCCGTTCGGGCCGATGATCGCCAGGATCTCGTGCTCGTGGATGTCGAAGCTGACCTCGCTGATCGCCTGCACGCCGCCGAAAGACAGCGAGATGTTGTCGACCTTGAGGAGAACGTCGCCCAGCCGCTTCTGGTGTTCGGCCGCGGGTGCTTCGGTGCGGTCGTCGGCGGCTGCTGCGGCGTCATTCATGGTCGGTTCCGATCGACTGTTGTTCCGCCGCGGCCCGGCCGGTCAGGCCGCTGCCCTGAGGGCTCCGGCCCGCTCCGGGCTCTCCACGTCATGGATCGCCAGGTCGGCCGCGGTCGTGCCGGTGCGGCCGTCCTCGAAGGTGGTCTCGACCTCGCTATGGACCTTGTCGCGGTCGGAGTAGAGCGCCTCGATGACCTCGGCGTACCGTTCCGCGACGAAGCGTCGGCGCACCTTGCGGGTCCGGGTCAGTTCGCCGTCGTCGGCGTCGAGCTCCTTGTGCAGCAGCACGAAGCGGCGGATCTGCGAGCCGGCCAGCGCCTCGTCCTCGGCGAGGTCCTTGTTCACCTGGGCGATGTTGTCCGAGACGATCTGGTAGACCTCGGGCTTCGACGACAGGTCGCGGAAGCCGCTGTAGACGACGTTGTTGCGCTCGGCCCAGGCGCCGACGGCGTCGATGTCGATCGAGATCATCGCGGTGACGTAGTCGCGTCCGTCGCCGAAGGTCACCACCTCGCGGATGAACGGGAAGAACTTCAGCTTGTTCTCCAGATACTTGGGCGCGAACAGCGTGCCGTCGTTCAGCTTGCCGACGTCCTTGGCCCGGTCGATGATCCGGAGGTGGCCGTTGTGGTCGATGAAGCCGGCGTCGCCGGTATGGACCCAGCCGTCCTCGGTCTTGGTCTCCCGGGTCGCCTCTTCGTTCTTGTAGTATTCCTTGAACACGCCCTCGCTGCGGTAGAGCACCTCGCGCGAGGCGTCGTCGATCTGGATCTCGACCCCCGGGCAGGCGACGCCCACGCTCTCGGGATAGACCTCGTTGTCGGGCTGCATGGTCACGAACACCGAAGCCTCGGTCTGGCCGTAGAGCTGCTTCATGTTCAGGCCGATCGACCGGTAGAAGTCGAAGATGTCCGGCCCGATTGCCTCGCCGGCGGTGTAGATGCGCCGGACCCGGCTGAAGCCGAGCGTGTTCTTGAGCGGGCCGTAGACCAGGATCTCGCCGAGCCAGTAGCGCAGGCGGTCCCACAGGCCGACCTTCTCCTTCTGGAGGATGCGCACGCCGACCTTGCGGGCGTGTTCCATGAAGTATTCGAAGATCTTGCGCTTGAGCCAGCCGGCGTCCTGCATCCGCACCATCACGGTGGTCAGGATGTTCTCGAAGATCCGCGGCGGGGCGAAGAAATAGGTCGGCCCGACCTCGCGCAGGTCCTGCATCACCGTGGCGCCGCTCTCGGGGCAGTTGACGCAGAAGCCGGCGACGAAGGACTGGCCGATCGAGAAGATGTTGTCGCCGACCCAGGCCATCGGCAGGTAGGCCAGGGTCTCCTCGTCCTCGCGCAGCCTCTCCAGCTCGACCGACATGCGCGAGACGGAGACCAGGTTGTCGAAGGTCAGCACCACCCCCTTGGGGTTGCCCGTGGTGCCCGAGGTGTAGAGGAAGATCGCGGTATCGGCGCCGGCGCCCTTCGCCATCTCCTCGCCGTAGAAGTCCGGGTGCTCCTTGCGGTGCTCGCGGCCCATCGCCTCCAGGCTGGCGAGCGAGTGCAGGAAGGGCTGGGTGTAGTAGCGCATGCCGCGGGCGTCGTCGTAGACGATCTGCTCCAGTAGCGGGCACTCGTCCTTGACCTCGAGCAGCTTGTCGACCTGTTCCTGGTCCTCGGCGACGGCGAAGCGGACCTCTGCGTGGGTGAGCACGAACTGCAGCTCGCGCGCCACCGAGTCCTGGTAGACCGGGACCGGGATCGCGCCCAGCGCCTGCGCCGCGACGATCGCCCAATAGAGCTGCGGGCGGTTGTCGCCGATGATCGCGACCCGGTCGCCGCGCTTCAGGCCGAGGGCGGCGAGGCCGTGGGCCATCGCGCGGACCTCGTCGCGCACCGTCCGCCAGCTCCAGGTCTGCCAGATGCCGAGGTCCTTCTCCCGAATCGCCGGCTTGTTGCCGCGAATCCGGGCATTCTCCTCGAGGAGTTTCGGAAAGGTGTCGGCCGTCGACATGATCGCCTCCCCAGACGGTGCTGGCCGCCCGGGACCGGACAGGCCAAACGAGGGGTACCGATCACGACGTTCCGTCGATCACCGGCGGCCCCGGTGTCGGAACAGATTTGCGATCAGCGGCACGACTCGTCGACGACGATGGTGGCCGAATGACACAAATCTCCCAGACGTAGCCCGCTGGTATCGTTTTTTTGACGGGCTGATTCTAGCTACTCAAATAAGAAATTCCGGTCAAGGCGATTCACCCGTGCAGCGCCACACGATGTCGTGGGCACGCCCCAAAGTGGCGGAAGACTGCGCTGGGCCTAGTGGGCGCGGCGGAACCGCCGGATGCCGTCGGCGCCCCGCTCGCCGACGATGGTGCCGTCCTTCTCCAGGAAGGCAAGATGGGCCAGGCATTCGCCCATCGCCAGGCCGAGGTGGAAGTCCTCGAACTGCCGCCCGAACATGTGCGGGATCGCCTCGTAGGCGGTGGTCGGCGCGTCGGCGATCGCCTCGCGCAGCTTGTCCAGGCGGTCGTGGTGGTGGTCCTGGATGTCCTGGATGCGGTCGTGCAGCCCGGTGAACGGCGTCACGTGCGACGGCAGCACCAGCGTATCGGCCGGCAGGTCGCGGAACGTCTCGATCGACTCGACATAGTCGTTCAGCGGGTTGGCCCCGGGCTCGCTCGCCCACAGGCCGATGTGGGGCGAGATGCGCGGCAGGATGTGGTCGCCCGAGATCAGCACCCCGATCTCGGCGCAATAGAGCGCGGCGTGCTCCGGCGCGTGGCCCTCGCCCACCCGGACCTCCCAGCTCCGCCCGCCGATCTCGACGCGCTGGCGGTCGGACACGCGGCGGAACCGCGCCGGCGGCTCGACCAGCGCGCGGCGGTAGGTGTTGCCGGTGGCGATGCTGTTCTCGTACCAGGCGTCGGGCACCCCGTTGGCGCGGTAGAACTCGGCCATCTCGCGCCTGTTGGCGTCCTCGGCGTCGAGAAAGAGCGACCGCGCCATCATCCACTCGGTGCGCGTGGTCCACATCTCGACGCCGTGCTCGGCGCACAGCCACCCGGCGAGGCCCATGTGGTCGGGGTGGAAGTGGGTGGTGAACACGCGGGTCACCGGCCGGCCGTCGGCGTGGGCCAGCACTTGCGGCCACAGCGACTTGGTGGTGTCGGAGTTGAGGCCGCAGTCGACGATCGTCCAGCCGTCGCCGTCGTCGACCAGCCACAGGTTGATGTGGTCGAGCGCGAAGGGCAGCGGCATGCGCAGCCAGCGCACGCCGTCGGCGACCTCGATCGACTCGCCCGGCGGCGGCAGCGTGTCGCCGTGCGGATAGTGCAGGGCGCTCACGTCTCCACCTTCAGCGCGGCGATATGGCGGGTAATCGCCTCGAGCGTGCGCTCGCGCTGGTCGCGGTGGGGGGAATGGCCGCAGTCGGGCAGCACCACGACCTCGGCCCGGCCGCCGCTGTGGGCACGGATCGACTCGTACTGCGCCGCGGTGCCGTACTCGTCGCCCTCGCCCTGGATCACTGTGATCGGGCAGGCGATCGCATCGACGAAACCCTCGATATTCCAGTCATTGATGAACTGCGGACGCATCCAGATCGTGTTCCAGCCGTAGAAGGCGCTGTCGACGTCGTCGTGATAGCGCGCCAGCTTGTCGCGCAGCCCTTCCGCCTCGTAGGCGACCCGGGCCTTGGCGATGCTGACCGTGCAAACATGCTCCACGAAGACGTGGGGCGCCATCAATATCACGCCGAGCGGCGCCGGATCGATGGCGCTGCCGGCATAGATGATCGCGATCGAGGCGCCGTCGCTGTGGCCGAGCAGGATCGGCCGGGTCACGCCGAGGCCGCGCAGCACGTCGCGCAGCGCGACCTGGGCCTCCGGGGTCATGTAGTCGACCGGCTTGGGATAGTCGTGGAACGGGTCGGACTTGCCGTAGCCCCAGCGGCTGTAGACCAGCACGCCGAGGCCGGTCGCCTCCTGGACGGCCTGCGGGAAGTCCCGCCACAACGAGACCGAGCCCAGCCCTTCGTGGAGCATCACCACCGTCGGCGCGTCCGACGGCGGCGGCCCCAGCCATTCATATTCCAGGCGGTGACCGCCGGCGTCGACGAAGGGCATGGCTCGATCCTGCGTCCGCTATCGGCTCAGGACGCCTTGCAGGTGCCTTCGAACTTGACCCGGCCGGCGTTGCGCGTGCCGGTCAGCTTGCCGGCCTTGTCCAGCGACAACTCCATCGTCGTGCGCGGGTTGCGCGACTTGTCCTTGCTGATCACGAAGCGGCGCGCGTCGCCCTCGGTCTTGTCGTCGAGGATCACGCCGCCGCCGCGGTTCTGCTCCTTGTAGCGGAAGGACGCGGTCTTGGCCTTGAAGTCGATGACCAGGAGTTCCTGCTTGTTGCGCGCGGTGGCGTCGCGCCACTGGCAGGTGCCGTCCTGCTTGCAGCGCGCGATCCGGTCGGGCGTGCAGGTGACGGCGTCGACCTTGGTCAGGTCGGCCTGCTCGGCGCGCGCCGCGGGGGCGACCGCGACGGCGGCCAGCGCGATCACGGGAAGGAGCTTGCGGGCAAAGGTCATGATTCGGCCTCGTTCGGTTGTTGGCACTGGTGCCTTATACGGTGACTTCGGCCGCCGCATCGGCGAGGGCGTGGACTCTTTCCTTGTTGCCCTGCACCGCGAGCCGCTGGTGGTAGAAGCGCAGACCGCGCAGACCGCCCAGTTCCTCGCCGCCGCCGGCGCGGCCGGGCCCGCCATGGACGCACATCGGCATGACGATGCCGTGGCCGGTCTGCAGCTTGCCGACCGACTCGTCGATCACCATCACCCGGCCGTGGCTCGGCGCCAGGCCGAGCGCGGCCTGGCTGGCGAAGCCGTCGTCGCCGGTGAACACCGAGGCGACCAGCGAGCCCTCGCCGCGGGCCGACAGGGCGAAACCCTGCTCGGGGCTGTCGTAGGGCATCAGCGTCGATACCGGGCCGAACACCTCGACGTCGTGAACGACGGAGGCGCCTTCCGGGTCGTCGCAGCGCAGCAGGGTCGGCGGCACGAAGGCGCCCTTGTCCGGGTCGGCGTCGACCGGCGCGAAGTCGCCGCCGCCGACCACCGTCTTGGCCTCCTTGCCGAGCTCGGCGAGGCCGTCGAGCACGGCCTTCTGCTGGCTCTTGTCGACGATCGGGCCCATGGTCACCGTCTCGTTGCGCGGGTCGCCGGTGACGGTCCGGGCGAGACGGGCCTCGAGCGCCTGGGTCACGTCGTCGAGCAGCGCGCGGGGCACGAAGGCGCGGCGGATCGCGGTGCATTTCTGGCCGGCCTTGATCGTCATCTCGCGCGCGACCTCGCGCACGAACAGGTCGAACTCGGGCGAGCCCGGCTTGGCGTCGGGGCCCAGCATGCTCGTGTTCAGGCTGTCGGCCTCCGCGTTGAAGCGGACCGAGTGGGTGATGACGTTGGGGTTGGAGCGCAGCAGGTTGGCCGTGTCGGCGGAGCCGGTGAAGGCGATGGCGTCGCGCCGGTCGACGTGGTCGAGCAGGTCGCGGGCGCTGCCGCAGATCAGGTTGAGCGCGCCGTCGGGCACGGTGCCCGCGGCGACCACGTCCTTGACCATCTCGTAGGACAGCAGCGCCGTCGCCGTCGCCGGCTTGGCCAGCACCGGCACGCCCGACAGGAAGGCGCAGGCGACCTTCTCCCACAGGCCCCAGGACGGGAAGTTGAAGGCGTTGATGTGGACCGCGACGCCCTGGATCGGCACGCGGATGTGGATCGCCTGGAAGGTGTCGTCCTTGCCGAACCGCTCGAAGCCGCCGTCGCGCAGGTACTTGGCGTCGCCCAGCCCCTTGCCGATCGCCGAATAGTATTTGAGCGTGCCGGAGCCGCCGTCGATGTCGATCGCCGCGTCGATCTTGGTGTTGCCGGAGTTGGCCTGGGCGATCTCGAAATAGCGGTCGCGGTTGGCCATCAGCGTGTCGGCCATGCCGCTGAGCAGCGCCGCCCGCTCGCCGTAGCTCATCGCCCGCAGCGCCGGGCCGCCCTTGGTCCGCGCATAGTCGAGCGCGGCGGCCAGGTCGATGCCGTCGGTCGAGGCGTGGGCGATGACCTCGCCCTTGACCGGGTCGACCAGCGGGGCGCCCTGTCCCGAACCCTCGGCCCAGGCGCCACATACGTAATTTCCGAGCTTCATGACCGTATCCCCCAGATAGCGCGCGGTCCTTCCGGTGCCGGGTGACGGCGTGCCGCGGATCGCGCTGTTTCGCTTGTCGCTTCGACCGGGTGTCCGGTTGCCGAGGCCTGCGCGCCGGGCCGCCTAGGCGGCGAGCTCGCAGGCCTTCTTAAAATTTTCGATCCAGACCTTCACCCAGTCCACGCCGTCCTCTTCGGGGATCGTCCCCGAGCTGGCGTCGTGGGTGAACATCTCGCCGGTGCGCTTGGCGCCGCAGCCGGTCAGCGCCTCGTCGAACTTCTTGCCGCCGAAGTTGAAGGTGTCGGCATAGGTCATGTCGCCGAGCGAGAACAAGCCGTAGGTGACGTCGGCGAGGTCAGGCTTCTTCTCCAGGAGCTCCTCGTAGAGCGCGATGGCGTTGTCCGGCACGTCGCCCTGGCCGTAGGTCGAGGTCACGATCAGGAACGTGCCGCCACCCGAAAAGACCGACGCGTCGAGGTCGTCCATCGGCAGGACCTCGACCTCGTGTCCCGCTTCCGACAGCGCGTCGCTCATCTCGTCGGCGACCATTTCGGCCGTGCCGGTCATCGTTCCCACAAGGATCTTGAGTTCCACGGAACCCCTCCCGTCGTCTGTAAGGCTATGAGAATTTCCGGAACATAATGCACAGACTGCTTGTAAACAAGCAATATATTGCATATTGTACGGATGAACCGCGATTTGGTTGGTATTGGATTCCGCTGCATGACGCAACGCCTGATCGATCCTCAACTGCCGCGGCCGCGCCGTTCGGGCGACGGCAACGGCCGGCGCGCGCCCTGCGCGGCCGAGGTCCACCAGGATTATCTGAAGGTGCTGGGCGAGCGCGTCCGTGGCGCCCGGGCGCGGCGCGGCATGTCGCGCAAGATCCTGGCCCGGGACTCGGGCGTGTCCGAGCGCTATCTCGCCCAGCTCGAGAGCGGGCAGGGCAACATCTCGATCGGCCTGCTGCGGCAGGTCGCCCAGGCGATGAGCGTGCCGCTCGCCGACCTGGTCCGCGAGGGCGCCGAGCGCCCGATCGAGCTGACCCTGCTGGTGCAGCGGCTGGAACGGCTGACGCCGGAGGAGCTGGCCGAGGCGAGCCGGTTGCTGACCGCCCGCTTCCGCATGGACGAATCGGCCGAGCGCCACGCCCGGATCGCGCTGACCGGCCTGCGCGGGGCCGGCAAGACCACGCTTGGCAAGGCGCTGGCGAAATCGCTCGATGTCCCCTTCGTCGAGATGGCCGAGGAGATCGAGGCAGTCTCCGGGATGAGCCTCGACAAGATCTTCGACCTGTCCGGCCAGGCCGGTTACCGCCGCTACGAGAAGCGGGCGCTCGAACACGTCCTCAACAGCTATCCGGCCTCGGTGATCGCCACCGGCGGCAGCATCGTCTCCGAGCCGGAGACCTACGACCTGCTGCTCAACGCCTGCTTCACGGTCTGGGTCAAGGCGTCGCCGGAGGACCACATGAACCGTGTGGTCGCCCAGGGCGACATGCGGCCGATGGCCGGCAACCGCGAGGCGATGGACGACCTTCGCCGCATTCTCGCCAATCGCGACCAGCTATATGCCAAGGCCGATGCGGTGGTGGAGACCTCCGGCCGGAGCGTCGATCAGGCCCTCGAGGACGTGCTGAAGACGATCCGCGCCGCCCAAGGCGCCTGACCCTGACAGCACACTGGCAGCGAAATAGTGCTTGCCAACGTAATTTTATGCATTATATTGCAGGAACGACCGCCAAACGAGCCGGTGCCCAAGGCGCTGCAAGAGGAGTAGCCCAATGTCCGAAAACATCGTCGTCTACGACCGCGATCCGGAGACCTACAAGCACTGGAAGGTCGATTATGACGGCCCCGTGGCCCGCCTGTCGCTCGACGTCGACGAGGATGGCGGCCTCAAGCCCGGCTACAAGCTCAAGCTGAACTCCTACGACCTCGGCGTCGACATGGAGCTGCACGACGCGCTCCAGCGCGTCCGCTTCGAGCATCCCGAGGTCAAGGTGGTCGTCGTGACCAGCGCCAAGGACCGCATCTTCTGCGCCGGCGCCAACATCAACATGCTGTCGGCCTCGCCCCACGGCTGGAAGGTCAACTTCTGCAAGTTCACCAACGAGACCCGCAACAGCATCGAGGACATGTCGGAGAATTCCGGCATCCACTCGATCGCCGCGGTCAACGGCGCCTGCGCCGGCGGCGGCTACGAGATGGCGCTGGCCTGCGACGAGATCCTGATGGTCAACGACCGCTCGTCGACGGTCAGCCTGCCCGAGGTGCCGCTGCTCGGCGTGCTGCCGGGCACCGGCGGCCTGACCCGGGTCACCGACAAGCGCAAGGTCCGCCGCGACCTGGCCGACGTGTTCTGCACCACCTCGGAGGGCGTTCGCGCCGACCGCGCCAAGGACTGGAAGCTGATCGACGACTATGCGCCGCCGGCCGAGTTCGAGGCGCTGATCGCCAAGCGCGTCGCCGAGCTCGCCGCCGAGTCGGACCGGCCCGCCGACGCCAAGGGCGTCAAGCTGCCGACGCTCGAGCGCGAGATCGACGACGACGGCTATCACTACAAATATGTCGACGTGGTCCTGAACTCGGCCGACCGCACGGCGACCATCACGGTCAAGGCGCCGGAGGGCGACGAGCCGGCCGACGCCAAGGCGATCCAGGACAAGGGCGCCGAGTGGTGGGCCCTGCGCATGGCGCGGGAGCTCGACGACGCCATCCTGATGCTGCGCACCAACAACACCGAGCTCGGCGTCTGGATCCTCAAGACCGAGGGCGACGCCGACAAGGTGCTCGGCGTCGGCAAGGCGCTGGTCGACAACAAGGACGACTGGTTCGTGCGCGAGACCACCAACTTCCTGCGCCGCACCCTGGCGCGGCTCGACGTGTCGTCGCGCTCGCTGTTCGCCATCGTCGACCAGGGCTCGTGCTTCGCCGGCATCCTGGCCGAGCTGGTGCTCGCCGCCGACCGGTCCTTCATGCTCGACGACCAGGAAGAGCCGGCGAACTCGCCGTCGCTGGTCCTCGACGACACCAACTTCGGCCTGTTCGGCATGCCCAACGACGTCTCGCGCCTGGACGCCCACTTCCAGGAGGACGAGGCTGCGATCGCGGCGGTCCAGGCCAAGAAGGGCGAGAAGCTGGGCCCGGCCGATGCGCTCGAGCTGGGCCTGGTCACCTTCGCCCCCGACGACCTGGACTGGGAAGACGAGGTCCGGATCGCGATCGAGGAGCGCACCAGCCTGTCGCCCGACGCGCTCACCGGCATGGAGGCGAGCCTGCGCTTCGGCGGCAGGGAGACGATGGAGACCAAGGTCTTTGGCCGGCTGACCGCATGGCAGAACTGGATCTTCATCCGGCCCAACGCGGTCGGCGACCAGGGCGCGCTCAAGCTCTACGGCACCGGCAGCAAGCCGAGCTTCAAATGGGAGCGCGTCTAGCCTGGCGCCTCCGCCGCGGTCCGACCCGTCCCGTTTCGACACGAACGCATTTCAACGAGAGGTGTTGACCCAATGGGTATCGATTATTCCCAGAAGATCCCGAACAACGTCGAGCTTTCGCACGACCGCCAGCTCCAGCGCGCGCTGGAGAAGTGGCAGCCCCACTTCATCGACTGGTGGAAGGAGATGGGGCCGGAAGGCTTCCAGGCGAACGACGTCTATCTGCGCACCGCCACCTCGGTCGACGCCAAGGGCTGGGCGACCTACGGCATGGTCCACATGCCGGAGTATCGCTGGGGCATCTTCCTCGCCGACCAGATCCAGGACCGCCGCATCGGCTTCGGCGACCATCTCGGCGAGCCGGTCTGGCAGCAGGTGCCGGGCGAGCATCGCGCCGACCTGCGTCGCCTGATCGTGACGCAAGGCGACACCGAGCCGGCCTCGGTCGAGCAGCAGCGCCTGCTGGGCCAGATCTGCCCGTCGCTCTACGACCTGCGCAACCTGTTCCAGGTCAACGTCGAGGAAGGCCGCCACCTGTGGGCGATGGTCTATCTGCTGCAGGCCTATTTCGGCCGCGACGGTCGCGAGGAGGCGGAGGAGCTGCTGGAACGCCACTCCGGCGACGTCAACAACCCGCGCATCCTGTCGACCTTCAACGAGCCGATCGAGGACTGGCTGTCCTTCTTCTGCTTCACCTACTTCACCGACCGGGACGGCAAGTTCCAGCTCAAGATGCTGGCCGAGAGCGCGTTCGATCCGCTGTCGCGGACCTGCCGCTTCATGCTGACCGAGGAAGCCCACCACATGTTCGTGGGCGAGACCGGCCTGGGCCGCGTCATCAAGCGCGCCTGCGAAGTGATGAACGAGCTCAAGACCGACGACCCGGCGCGCATCCGCGAGCACGGGGCGATCGACCTGCCGCTGGTTCAGAAATATCTGAACTTCTGGTACTCGTCCTCGCTCGACCTGTTCGGCGCCGATAGGTCCACCAATGCGGCGGCCTATTTCGCCACGGGCCTCAAGGGCCGTCCCGACGAGGACAAGTTCGAGAACCATGTCGAGGCCGACACCGAGTACACGATCGAGGAGCCGGACGCCGACGGCAAGGGCATCCACGAGCTGCACATCCCGACCCGCAACGCGATGAACCTGATCGCGCGGCGCGGCTATTCGAAGGATTGCGAGATCGGCCTGACCCGCTGGAACCGGGCGATCAAGAAGGCCGGCATCGACTTCGAGCTGACCCTGCCCAGCGAGCGGTTCCGCCGCTCGGTCGGCCCGTTCGCCGACTTCGCGATGAACCCGGAAGGCCAGCCGATCAGCCGGGAAGAGTATGACAAGAAGCTCTACGACTGGATCCCGTCGGAGGCCGACAAGACCTTCGTCAAGAGCCTGATGCACCAGGTCGTCGAGCCCGGCAAGATGGCGAGCTGGGTCGCCCCGCCGGACCGCGGCATCAACAACCAGCCGGTCGACTACGAGTATGTGAGGCTCTAGTCCCGCCGGCCTGTTGCCGAACGTCGACGGCCCGGACCTTTGGTCCGGGCCGTTTTCGTTGGGGCACCGGGCGGTCGGTCTGCGCGGTCACTCGCCGCAGCGCCGGCCGCAGTCGGGCCGCGGCGTCGGGCGCAGGCTGCTGCGCGCGAGCAGGGCGGCGAAGCTCTGCGGCGGCGGCCGGCCGGTGCGCAGCAGGTGGGCGGTGGCGCCGTTGGCGACCGCGACGAACGTGTCGATGTAGACCGAGCGGCCGAGCGGGTGGTTGCGCAGCCGCCAGCGGTTGCCCGGGCTGGGGTCGCGATAGAGCGCCCCGGCGTTGTAGGCGGCGGCGACCAGCGGCGGGTCGAAGCCGGTCAGCCGGTACTGGCGGTCGAGGTAGACCGCGATCGCGCCGATCGCGTTGCGCGGCCGCAGCAGCCAGGCGCGGTCGATTCCGCGGTCGTTCATGATCGCGCGGGCGGTGCCGAGCAGCATCTGGCCGAGGCCGATCGAGACTTGGTTGGGCGTCCGCGCGTCGCTGATGAAGCCGGCATATTTGTGGATGGCGTGGGCCTGGCCCCCCAATTCGTTGACGATGATGGTCACGATCAACTCGGCCGGCACGTTGTTGGCGTGGGCGGCGGCGGCGATCAGCCCGCCGTAGGTCGACCACACTTTGGGGATCCAGCGCAGCCGGTAGCGGGCGACGCGGCTGACCGGCAGCGCGCCCGAGCACAGCACGACGCCGCGGCTGGTCATCCGCCAGACGACGCTGTCCGCGTGCCGGTGCCAGCGCGCGAGGCGGCGCAGCTCCGCCGCGCGGTCGCGCCACAGCAGGCCGGTGGGCAGGGGAAGCTTGAGCGTGGGGCAGGTCTGGGCGGCCGTGGCGACCGCCGGTAAGGCGGCTAGCGCGACAGCTTGAACAAGGGCTGCTGCCCCGTATCGTCGCCGCAGGCCATGAGGAATGGGATGCATACGGCACGCTGCATACTGGATTCGGGCTTCGCGTCAACGTCGTCGATGATCGAGCTCGACGCAACGCCCATCTTGGTGCCCTCGGGCGCCTGGTACATGACCAGCCCGCCGCTCGGCGTCGTCCAGCTGTCCGGCACCTTGACCGCCACGGTCTGCGCCGGCGGCCCGAAGAAGACCGAGGCCAGGCTCTCCGGCGGCCGGTCGGGGCGCTTCTCCAGGAAGCGCATCGCCTGGTTGGCGACCAGCACGAAGTGATCGATGTAGATGCCGTGGCCGAGCGGGTAGTTGCGCATCCGCCAGCGGTTGCCCTTGCTCGCGTCCCGATAGATGCCGCCGGCGTTGTAGGCGGCCGCGGTCCGCACCGGGTCGAAGCCGTTCATCTTGTAGTGGCGGTCGAGATAGACGCCGATGATGCGGATCGAGTTGGCCGGGTCGCTCAGCCAGTCGCGGTCGATGGAGTTGTCCTTGAGCATGTAGCGGGCGGTGCTGATCAAGGTCGCGCCCAGGCCGACCGAGATGCGCTGGGGCGTCTTCTCGTCGCTGATGTAGCCGCTGTAGATCTGGTGGGCCTTCGGCTTGAGGCCGCTCTCGTTGACCATCACCGCGATGATCAGCTCGGCCGGGACGCGGTAGAGCTTCGCCGAGGCCCGGATCAGCGGGCCGTAGCGATTCCACGCCTCCGACACCAGGTCGAGGCGGTAGCGCTCGTGCCGCTTGATCGACAGATGCCGGCCGCACAGCACCACGCCGCGCTTGGACATGCGCCAGCGCACGCTGTTGTGGAACGCGTGCCAGTGGACCAGGCGGCGCATCTCGTGCGCGCGCGCACCCCAGTCATTCGCGACCGGCGGCGCAACCTTGGTGGCTTCGCACTGCGCGTAGGCGGTGCCCGCGATAGGCACGATAAAGACCGCCGCGATCACCCGCGCGGCGCCAGTCACTCGAGTCTTTGCCGTCAACCGCGCCCACTCCCTCAGTGGTTTGTTCTTAAGGCGTCGGCATGAAGGCGGCAGTTTAGCGGCGTTTGCGATATTTGGCAAACCCACCAGGACAGACCGGTCTAGTGAAGCCGTCAGAAGCCCGCGCCCGGCTGGCTCAGATAGTCCTCTTCCTCCGGCGTGTTGCGCCGGCCGAGGATGGCGTTGCGGTGGGGGAAGCGGCCGAACCGCCGGATCACGTCGCGGTGGGCCTCGGCATATTTGGGATAGTCGCCGTCGCCACACCGCTCGCGGACCAGCGCGACGCAGCGGTCCTGGTCCTCGATCCGCTCGGAATGCTCGAGCGGCAGGTAATAGAACATGCGGTGGTCGGCGTCCTCGAAATGCCGGTCGAAGCCGCGGTCGATCGCCCGGATGGCGGCGTCGCGGGCCTGGGGGTCGGTGGCGAAGGCGCGCGGCGTGTTGCGGTACATGTTGCGCGGGAACTGGTCGAGGCTGACGATCAGCGCCAGCGCGCCCTCGGCCGTGCGCTCCCAGTCCGACAGCTTGCCGGCCGCGGCGTCGCGGTGGACCGCCTCGAACCGGCGCCGGATCTCGGCGTCGAAGGTCTCGTCCTTGTCCCACCACCGGGGCCGGGTCTGTTCGCTGAACCAGAAGTCCAGCACGTCGTCGATCGTCGTCACTCCGGTCTCCTTCGGGCCTGAGCGGCGGGCGGGCCGCCACTGGACAGTCAAATTCTTATGTGATGTAACCCGGCACAATCCGACTTAACGCCAAGCGGTCGCCGGAATCCAGCCGCACCGCCCTGAATCCTAAACGATGCGGCGCCCGCCGCTTCTGACATCCGCATGCTCGGGAGATCGTTCGTCATGCCCGTTACCGGTACGCGCGACAGCTTCAACGCCATCCGCACGCTCGACGTCGGCGGACAGGCTTATCGCTACTTCAGCCTGGCCGCGGCGGCCGAGAACGGCCTCGGCGACATCGCGCGGCTGCCCTTCTCGCTCAAGGTGCTGCTGGAGAACCTGCTGCGCTGGGAGGACGACCGCACGGTCAGCGCCGACGACGTCAAGGCGGTGGCGGCGTGGCTGAAGAACCGGTCGAGTGACACCGAGATCGCCTACCGTCCCGCCCGGGTGCTGATGCAGGACTTCACCGGCGTGCCCGCGGTGGTCGACCTCGCCGCGATGCGCGACGCGATGGTCGCGATGGGCGGCGACGCCAGGAAGATCAACCCGCTGGTGCCGGTCGACCTGGTCATCGACCACTCGGTGATGATCGACTTCTTCGGCAGCCACGAGGCCTTCGCCAAGAACGTCGAGAAGGAATACGAGCGCAACCAGGAGCGCTACGAGTTCCTGCGCTGGGGCGCCAAGGCGTTCGACAACTTCCGCGTCGTGCCGCCGGGCACCGGCATCTGCCACCAGGTCAACCTGGAATACCTCGCCCAGGTGGTGTGGTCCGCCGAGGACGGCGGCGAGACCTGGGCCTATCCCGACACGCTGGTCGGCACCGACAGCCACACCACGATGGTCAACGGCCTGTCGGTGCTCGGCTGGGGCGTCGGCGGCATCGAGGCCGAGGCGGCCATGCTCGGCCAGCCGATCTCGATGCTGATCCCCGAGGTGGTCGGCTTCAAGCTGACCGGCAGCCTGCCCGAGGGCGCGACCGCGACCGACCTGGTGCTGACCGTGACCCAGATGCTCCGCGCCAAGGGCGTGGTCGGCAAGTTCGTCGAGTACTTCGGCACCGGCCTCGACAACCTCAGTCTCGCCGACCAGGCGACGATCGCCAACATGGCGCCGGAATACGGCGCCACCTGCGGCTTCTTCCCGGTCGACCAGTCGACCCTGGACTACCTCACCTTCTCCGGCCGCGATCCCGAGCGGGTCGCCCTGGTCGAGGCCTACGCCAAGGCCCAGGGCATGTGGCGCGACGCCTCCACACCCGACCCGGTGTTCACCGACACGCTCGAGCTCGACCTCGGCTCGGTGGTGCCGTCGATGGCCGGCCCCAAGCGGCCGCAGGACCGCATCGAGCTCACGGAGGCCGCGCGCGCCTTCGAGATCGTGCTCGCCGATTCCCGCGGCACCCATGGCAACGGCGCCGCCGAGGACATGACCGAGGAGGGCGGCCCCGCCCCGGAGATCGACCATTCGGTCCCGGTCGAAGGTGCCGACTACGCGCTCAAGGACGGCGCGGTGGTGATCGCGGCGATCACGAGCTGCACCAACACCTCGAACCCGAGCGTGCTGGTCGCGGCCGGGCTGGTGGCCAGGAACGCGCACGCCAAGGGCCTCACGGTCAAGCCGTGGGTCAAGACCTCGCTCGCCCCGGGCAGCCAGGTCGTCACCGACTATCTGGAGGCCGCCGGGCCTGCAGGACGACCTCGACGCGCTCGGCTTCGATATCGTCGGCTACGGCTGCACCACCTGCATCGGCAACTCCGGGCCGCTGCCCGAGCCGATCCACAACGCCATCGAGGCGGGCGATCTCACCGTCGCCGCCGTGCTGTCGGGCAACCGCAACTTCGAGGGCCGCGTCCACCCGCTGACCAAGGCCAACTACCTGGCCTCGCCGCCGCTGGTGGTCGCCTACGCGCTGGCCGGCACGATGCGGACCGACCTGGTCAACGACCCGCTCGGCGAGGACAACGACGGCAACCCGGTCTACCTCAAGGACATCTGGCCCTCGAACAAGGATATCGAGGCGACGATCCAGAAGGCGCTCACCCCGGACATGTTCCGCGCCCGCTACGGCAACGTCTTCGAGGGCGACGAGCACTGGAAGGCGATCAAGACCTCGACCGGCCTGACCTACGACTGGAGCGACAGCTCGACCTACGTCCAGAACCCGCCCTATTTCGTCGACATGGGCGCGGAACCCGGCGCGATCGAGGACGTCCACGGCGCCCGCGTGCTGGCGCTGCTCGGCGATTCGGTGACCACCGACCACATCAGCCCGGCCGGCTCGATCAAGAGCGACAGCCCGGCGGGCGAATACCTGGTCAGCCACCAGGTCCGCCCGACGGACTTCAACTCCTACGGCGCCCGGCGCGGCAACCACCAGGTGATGATGCGCGGCACCTTCGCCAACATCCGCATCCGCAACCAGATGGTGCCGGAGATCGAGGGCGGCTTCACCAAATACGTCCCCGACGGCGAGGCGATGCCGATCTACGACGCGGCGATGAAATACGCCGCCGACGACACGCCGCTGGTGGTGATCGCCGGCAAGGAATACGGCACCGGCTCGTCGCGCGACTGGGCCGCCAAGGGCACCCGCCTGCTCGGCGTCCGCGCGGTGATCGCCGAGAGCTTCGAGCGCATCCACCGCTCCAACCTGGTCGGCATGGGCGTCCTGCCGCTCGTCTTCAAGGACGGCCAGACCCGCGAGAGCCTGGGCCTCGACGGCTCGGAGACGATCGACCTCACCGGCATCGCCGGCGGCATCAAGCCGCGCATGGACGTCGACTGCACCATCACCCGGGCGGACGGGTCCACGCAGGAGATCAAGCTGCTGTGCCGGATCGATACGCTCGACGAGGTGGAGTATTACCGCAACGGCGGGATCCTGCAGTACGTGCTGCGGAACATGGCGGAGGCGGCGTAGGCCCCGAGCGCGGCAGCGCTAAGGGCTACCCAGCCCGTTCATCGGCAGGAGACGGTCCGCACCTTCCACGCCTGATGGGCCCAGCCGCGGCCCTTCCGCCACACGAACGGCCCCCACGGCGTGCGCAGCGACGCGCCCGGCTTCGGTCGGGGCACCGGCTTGCCGTCGCGGATCAGCTCGCCGCGCCAGGCTGGGCACGCCGTGCCGATCCCGGTCTGGTACAGGCGATAGGACCAGGGCGCCTTGGCGATGTCGTTCCGCATCCCCGGCGCGGCCGGCACCATGCCGTACGGCCTCCACATCCAGCCGGTTTTCGGCGGGACGCTGACCAGCGTCCCGATGTCGGTCTCCACCCGCTTGCCGGGTGGGATGACCCTGGGGCCGCCGTTGCGGCCGTAGAGGACGCCGTGCCAGCCCTGGCTGCGCGATCCCGGCAGGGTCAGGACGATCTGATAAACCAGCCGCTCACTGCCCGCCGCGAACGCCGGGGAGCCGAACGGAAACGCTGCCGCTGCCAGCAGCACGAGCAATAGCCGACGGGCCACATCCGTATCCTTCCTAGAGTTTCGTCGCGCCGGAACACCCGGCGTTCATGACCTTGAAGCCGATGATTTAGGCAAGTGTACGGCGGGCCGCTTTGTGCTGCGTCAAATCGTCGGCGCGCGCCGACGCCGCACCCGTTCCGTGGCGATGCGACGTCGACGTCGCTCGGACGCCCCGGCCGCTACTCCGCCGCCGCCTCCAGCTTATCCTGGGTCCGCGTCTCGAAGTCCCCCGCGTCGTGCCGCTCGTGGAGCTGGCTCGCCGGGTCGCCGCTGACGCGGTTGACCATGCGGCCGCGCTGGACGGCGGGGCGCTTGGCGATCGCGTCGGTCCAGCGGCCGACATGCTTGTAGTCCTGGACCGACAGGAACTCGCCGGCGCTGTAGACCAGACCCTTCACCAGGGCGCCGTACCAGGGCCAGATTGCCATGTCGGCGATCGAATAGTCGTCGCCGGCCATGTACTCGTGCTCCGCCAGGTGCCGGTCGAGCACGTCGAGCTGGCGCTTGACCTCCATGGCGAACCGGTCGATCGCGTATTCGATCTTGACCGGCGCGTAGGCGTAGAAGTGGCCGAAGCCGCCGCCGAGATAGGGGGCGCTGCCCATCTGCCAGAACAGCCAGTTGATCGCCTCGGTGCGCTTGTCGAGGTCGGTCGGCAGGAATTCGCCGAACTTCTCGGCGAGGTAGAGCAGGATCGAGCCGGATTCGAACACCCGCCGCGGCTTGTCGCCGCTATGGTCGACCAGCGCCGGGATCTTCGAGTTGGGGTTGGCCGCGACGAAGCCGCTGCCGAACTGCTCGCCGTCGCTGATGCGGATCAGCCAGGCGTCGTATTCGGCGCCGGAGTGGCCGAGCGCCAGCAGCTCCTCCAGCATCACCGTGACCTTCACGCCATTGGGCGTCGCCAGCGAGTAGAGCTGCAGCGGGTGCTTGCCGACGGGCAGGTCCTTGTCGTGGGTCGGACCCGCGATCGGGCGGTTGATGTTCGCGAACCTCCCCTCGGTCGCCTTGATCCATTTCCAGACTTTCGGCGGGGTGTATTCGGTCGTGTCGGTCATCGGCGGGTCCATTCCAGGGTGGGTCTGCGGGCGGGTAGCGCCTTATGTGAGTCCATCGGTGCCCGCAGAAAAGCGGGCAGCTTTATTCGATTGCTCCGTCTTGCTCGGCGACCTCGATCGCCTCGCTCAATTCCAGCCAGCGGATCTCCGCCGCTTCGCGACGGGTTTCGAGCTTGCCGCGCAGCGCCATCAGGTCGCCCGCCGGCGTACCGTGGTGCTCGCCGTCGTAGCCGTTCGGGTCGAACAGGGCGCGGTCGATCTCGGTGATCCTGGCCTGCAGGTCGTGGGCCTCGCGCTCGGCCTTGCCGGCGGCGGCGCGAAGGTCGCGGTTGCGCGCGCGGGCCTCGGCCCGCCGCTTGCGCTCAGCCTTGGGATCCTTGCGGCCCGGCCGGTCGCCGCCGGTCTTGTCGGCGCCGGTCTTGTCGGTGCCTTTGCGTCCCTCGCCGTTGGCGCCGCTCGTCCCGCGCCCCAGGACATGGTCGCGATAGTCGTCGAGCGTGCCGTCGAAGGGGCGGGCGGTGCCGCCGTCGACCATGACCAGCCGGTCCACCGTCAGGTCCAGCAAGTGCCGGTCGTGGCTGACCAGGATCACCGCGCCGCCATAGTCGTTGAGCGCCTGGACCAGCGCCTCGCGGGCGTCGACGTCGAGATGGTTGGTCGGCTCGTCGAGGATCAGCAGGTCGGGCGCCTCCCGCGTGATCAGCGCCAGGGCGAGCCGCGCGCGCTCGCCGCCGGACAGCTTGCGGACCTCCAGGTTGGCCTTGTCGCCGGAGAAGCCGAAGCGGCCGAGTTGGGCGCGCACCGCCCCGGGCTTGGCGCCCGCGAGCATACGCGTCATGTGCTGGAGCGGCGTCTCGTCGGGCCTCAGGTCCTCGATCTGGTGCTGGGCGAAATAGCCGGTCTTCATCTTGGCGCTCGCCTTGACCTCGCCTGCCATCGGCGTCAGGTCGCCGGAGATCAGCCGCGCCAGGGTGGTCTTGCCGTTGCCGTTGCGGCCGAGCAGGGCGATCCGGTCGTCCGGGTCGATGCGCAGGTCGAGCTGCGAGAGCACCGGCGTGTCCGCCGCGTAGCCGACCGCGGCGTCCTCGAGCACGACCAGCGGCGGGCGCAGGCCCTCCGGGCTCGGGAAGTCGAAGGTCATCGACTCGTCCTCGGCGGCGGCCGCCACCGGCTCCATGCGGGCGAGCGCCTTCAGCCGGCTCTGCGCCTGCCGGGCCGTGTGGGCCTTGTAGCGCCACCGGTCGACGTAGGTCTGGAGCTTCTGGCGCTTGGCCTCCTGCTTGGTGCGCAGCGCCTCGGCCTGGGCCTGGCGTTCCCGCCACTGGCGCTCGAAGGCGTCGTAGCCGCCGGGAAAGACGGTGGTCTTGCCGTTCTGGAGGTGGAGGATGTGGTCGACGACGTTGTTGAGCAGGTCGCGCTCGTGGCTGACGATCAGCAGGGTGCCGCGATAGCTGCGCAGGAAGGACTCCAGCCAGAGCACCGCCTCGAGGTCGAGGTGGTTCGACGGCTCGTCGAGCAGCAGCAGGTCGGGCGCGGAGAACAGCAGCGCGGCGAGCGCGACCCGCATCCGCCAGCCGCCGGAGAAGGAGGAGAGCGACCGGTGCTGGGCCTCGTCGTCGAAGCCGAGGCCGGCGAGGATGCGCGCGGCCCGGGCCGGCGCGGCGTAGGCGTCGATCGCCTCCAGCCGGTCGTGGATCGCGCCGATGCGCGCGCCGTCCGGCTCGTCCTCGGCTTCCGCCATCAGCCGCGCCCGCTCCGTGTCGGCGGCGAGGACGGTCTCGAACGGCGTCGCCGACCCGCCTGGCGTCTCCTGGGCGATGTAGCCGATCCGCGAGCCGCGCGGCGTCTCGACGGTGCCGGCGTCGGGCTCGATCGCCCCGGTGATCGCCTTCAGCAAGGTCGACTTGCCCGCGCCGTTGCGCCCGACCAGCCCGGCCCGGGCCCCGGTCGGCAGGCTGGCGGAGGCGCCGACGAGGATCGCGTCGCCACCGAGCTGCACGGTGATGTCGGTGAATTTCAGCATGGAAGCGGGGGTGCGAGGTGAATGAGCCGGTACAGCCGGCAGAGACCGTGGCAGGGATACGACAGAATGGTGGCGAAACTCAAAGGGTAAGCCGGCCTCGAGACCCAAACCGGCCGTGGGAACGCCGCTGCGCCCCCAGCCCGCCATACGGTCAGGCGCCGGCCATCGCCTCGGCGAACAGGCGGCGGTAGTCGTCGGCGCCCGCCGGGCGCGGGCAGGACGGGTTGGAGTGGTCGGCGACCGCGCCCTCGACCATCGCCGGGATCACCTCGTCGGTCACGCCCATCGCGCGCAGGCTGGCGGGCAGGCCGAGCCGCGCGTTGAGGGCCTCGATCTTCCGCCGCCAGGTCCGCGCCGGCGGGCAGGCCGAAGGCGGCGCGCATGCGCTCGTACTTGCCGCCGACATGCCCCTCGTTGAAGCGCAGGACGGCGGGCAGGATGACCGCGTTGAGCGTGCCGTGGTGCAAGGTCGCGGTCTCGAGCCCGCCGAGCGGGTGCGACATGGCGTGGACCGCGCCCAGGCCCTTCTGGAACGCCATCGCCCCTTCCATACTCGCCATCATCATGTTCCAGCGCGCGTCCCGGTCGGACCCGTCGGCCACGGCACGCTCGATCCAGGTCCACGCCCGCGCGGCGGCGTCGAGGCCGATCACTTCGGCCGGCGGGTTGATGGCGGGCGACAGGAAGGTCTCGACGCCGTGGGTGAAGGCGTCCATGCCGGTCGCGGCGGTCAGCCCCGCCGGCAGGCCCAGGGTCAGCTCGGGGTCGCAGATCGCGCGCTTCGGGATCAGGTGGGGGCTCAAAAGGGCGAGCTTGCGCCGGTCGCGGAAGGTGATCATCGCGCCGCGCCCGACCTCGCTGCCGGTGCCTGACGTGGTCGGGATCGCGACCACGGGCGCGACGTGCGCTGTGATCCGCGGCGCGCCGCCCTCGATCGCGGCGTAGCGCACCAGCGGGCCGTCGTGGGTCGCGAGCAGCGCCACCGCCTTGGCCAGGTCCATCGACGACCCGCCGCCGAGCCCGACCACCCCGTCGCAGCCCGCCTCGCGATAGAGCGCGGCCGCCGCCTCGGCGGCGTCCTCGGTCGGATTAGGCGGGCGTTCCGTCATAGACGGTCGCGCTGACCGACCCGGGCAGGGTCTCGGTCGCCCGCGCCAGCAGGCCGGCCGCGACCAGCCCCTTGTCGGTGACGACCAGCGGCCGCGCGACGCCGAGCTCGGCGAGCGCGTCGGGCAGCAGCTTGATCGCGCCGTGGTCGAACAGGATCGTGGTGAGATAGGTGATGACCGCCATCGCCGCGCTCGCTTGCGGGTTCAAAGGTGCGGGCAGCCTACGCCGCCGCGCCGGGTGGTTCCAGAGCGAGGGCGCGGCCGAATTTGAGTGACCTCGCGCCGCTACCTGCTGCCCCCGCAACTTGCCACGCCTCGCCACGGCCGCTATCCACGCCCTAAATCGTGAACCACCGGAGCGCCAGCCCATGCCCGACGACGCCCACGACCCGGCCAATCCCGCCCCGCCGCCCGACTTCGGCTACGGCCGGCGCGACCCGGCCGCGGGGCTCGACGAGACCGAGGCGGCGATCACGACGCGGCGGTCGGTGCGGGCCTTCCTGCCCGACAAGCCGGTCGACCCGGCGCTGATAAAGCGCATCCTCAACGTCGCGGCGCGGGCGCCGAGCGGCACCAACATCCAGCCGTGGCAGGTCGTCGTCGTCGCCGGCGAGGCCAAGAAGAAGGTCAGCGACGCGGTCCACGCCGCGCGCGCGGCCGGCGGCGAGCCGGAGATGGGCTACAAATACTATCCGGTGCAGTGGTTCGAGCCCTATCTCGGCCGGCGCCGCAAGCTCGGCTGGGACATGTACGGCCTGCTCGGCATCGAAAAGGGCGAGCGCGAGAAGACCTGGGCCCAGCACGGCCGCAACTTCGACTTCTTCGACGCCCCGGTCGGCCTGTTCTTCCACATGGACGACCGGTTCGAGATCGGCTCCTTCGTCGACATGGGCCTGTTCATCGAGAACGTGATGGTCGCGGCGCGCGCCCACGGGCTCGACACCTGCCCGCAGGCGGCCTGGGTCGACTATACGGAGACGGTCCGCAAGGCGACCGGCATCCCCGACAACCACGTGCTCGTCTGCGGCATGTGCCTGGGTTACGAGGACACGTCGGCCCCGGTCAACGACCTCTATTCCGAGCGCGAGCCGGTCGAGGGCTTCACCACCTTCCTGGGCTTCGACGACGGCGAGTGACGGCGCGTGACGGCCGGCGCGGTCAGCGCGCCGGGTCGAACCGCAGCGAGCGGAACATCTTGGTCGGCACCCACAGCGGGTCGGCGAACTCCTTGCGAATGTCGGCCGGCTTCCGCTCCATCCAGTTGTCGACGCTCAGGATCGCGATCGAGATGCGCACCACCCGGCCGCGCGCCCGGTCGTGGACCCAGAAGTGGCGCTCCAGGACGCCCTCGAAGATCATCTCGGTCCGGATCGCCGGCAGGCCGTCGGCGCGGGGCTCGCGGCGGGGCTTGCCGTCCATCTCCTCGAGCAGCGAGGTTATCGGCTTGTCCGCGGCGAGCGGGATGGTCTCGATCGAGACATAGATCGTCTTGGCGTGCGGCCAGCGCCAGCGGGCCACCATCCGGTAGTCGCCAACGGGCCGGTCGGTCGCGAGCGGCTGGAGCTTGTCGTGGACCAGCAGCCGGGCGTCGATCGCGGCGAGGTGCCGCTCGGTCCAACCGCTCTGGGCTACAGCGGGTCGCGCAACCGTGAGCACGGCCAACGCGAGGGCCGCCAAGGCGAGCGCCCAGGCAGCCCGTTGCGTGTAGCCACGAATAATGGGCGTCGGCCGTGTCGTCATCGCGGAATCTCTCACTGACAATTGATTGGTCCGTGCGTGTCCGGGATTTTAGCTTGCCGGCATGAAACGCGCACTCCTCCTGGCACTCTGCTGCACCCCGCTGGTGACCGCCGGCCCGGCCCGGGCCGCCGACGCCCAGCGGCGGACCGTGGTGGTCGAGCTGTTCACCTCCCAGGGCTGCTATTCCTGCCCGCCGGCGGACCGGCTGCTCGGCGAGCTCGCCAACCGGCCCGGCATCATCGCCCTGTCGTTCCACGTCGACTACTGGAACTATCTCGGCTGGGCGGATCCCTTCTCGCACCGCTGGGCGACCTCGCGCCAACGCGCCTACGCCTGGTCGATGAAGCGGGCGTCGGTCTACACGCCCCAGGCGGTGGTCGACGGCTACTTCCAGGCGGTCGGCTCGAACCGCGCCGCGATGGCGTCGATGATCAAGCTGGCGCGCCGCGAAGGTCCCGCGCCGGTCGACGTCACCGTCAAGCGCACCGGCGGCAAGCTCGATTTCACGGTCGAACCGGGCCGCAGCAAGTCGGCCTCGGTCGCCAACATCTGGCTGGTGCTGTTCGACCGGGTGCGGACCACGGATATCCCGCGCGGCGAGAATGGCGGCAAGCGGTTGACCTATCACCACGTCGTCCGCGAGCTGCAGATGCTCGGCGACTATGCCGGCAAGCCGGTCCACCGCACCGTGTCGCTGCGCGGCAAGGCGGGCAAGCGCCCCTATTACGGCGCCGCCGTGCTGGTCCAGGCGCCGCGCGGAGGCCGTATCCTCGGCGCTGCGGCCAGCCTCGCCACCGACGCGACGGCCGCGACGAAATAATCCGCCTTCACAGTTGAATTTGTCGGCCGGAATCATGATTCTGTAGCCATGGTCCGGCACTCCCCACGATCTGGTGTCGCCGCCGCGCCCGTGGCGGAGAGCCGCGTCACGGCGGTGCTGGGGCCGACCAATACCGGCAAGACCCATTTCGCGATGGACCGCATGCTCGCCCACGGGACGGGCATGATCGGCTTCCCGCTGCGCCTGCTCGCCCGCGAGAACTACGACCGCGCCGTCGCGATCAAGGGCGAAGCCGCGGTGGCGCTGGTCACCGGCGAGGAGAAGATCGTGCCCGCCGGGGCGCGCTACTTCCTGTGCACGGTCGAGGCGATGCCGATGGAGCGGCAGGTCGACTTCCTCGCCGTCGACGAGGTCCAGCTCGCCGCCGATCCCGAGCGCGGCCACGTCTTCACCGAGCGGCTGGAGCGCGCCCGGGGCCGCCGCGAGACCATCTTCATCGGCGCCGAGACGGTGCAGCCGATCCTCAAGGCGCTGGTGCCGGAGGCGGAGATCGTCACCCGGCCGCGCTTCTCCCGGCTCGGCTATGCCGGGCCCAAGAAGGTCACCCGCCTGCCGCCGCGCAGCGCGGTGATCGGCTTCTCGGCGACCGAGGTCTATGCCCTCGCCGAGCTGATCCGCCGCCGCCGGGGCGGCACCGCCGTCGTGCTCGGCGCGCTCAGCCCGCGCACCCGCAATGCCCAGGTCGAGATGTACCAGGCCGGCGACGTCGAGTACCTGGTCGCCACCGACGCGATCGGCATGGGCCTGAACATGGACATCGACCATGTCGCCTTTGCCCGCCTGTCCAAGTTCGACGGCCGCTTCAACCGGCGGCTGACCCCGGCCGAGATCGGCCAGATCGCCGGCCGGGCCGGGCGCCACATGAACGACGGCACCTTCGGCACCACGGCCGGGGTCGGGCCGCTCGACGAAGAGGTCGTGGTCGCGGTCGAGGCCCACGAATTCGAGCCGCTGCGCTTCGCCTACTGGCGCAATGCCGACCTCGACTTCGCCTCGGTCGACAGCCTGACCGCGAGCCTGACCGCGCCGCCGCGCCTGCGCATGCTGGCTCCGGCGCGCGACGCCGAGGACTACCGCACGCTGACCGCGCTGACCGCCGAGCGGGTGATCCGCGACCGCGCCACCGGCCCGGACCGGGTCAAGCTGCTGTGGGACGTCTGCCAGGTGCCCGACTTCCGCAAGATCATGGGCGAGGCGCACGTCCGGCTGGTCCACCGCATCTTCACCGACCTGACCGGCACCGCCGCCCGGGTCTCGCCCGACTGGATGGCGCGCCAGGTCGACCGGCTCGACCGGCCGACCGGGGACATCGGCACGCTGGTCGGCCGCATCGCCGACATCCGCACCTGGACCTACGTCTCCCACCACGCCGACTGGGTCGACGACCCGCTGCACTGGCAGGAGCGCACCCGCCGCATCGAGGACCGCCTGTCCGACGCCCTTCACGAGCGGCTGACGGAGCGCTTCGTCGACCGGCGCACCGCCGTCCTGATCCGCCGCCTGCGCGAGAAGGACGACCTGCTCGGCGCGGTCAACGCGGCCGGCGAGGTGATCGTCGAGGGCATGCGGGTCGGCCGGCTCGACGGCTTCCGCTTCGTGCCCGAGCCGTCGGTCCGCGGCGAGGACGCGCGGGCGATCCGCAACGCCGCGCGCAAGGCGCTGCACCGGGCGCTGGAAGAGCGGCTGCAACGGTTCGAGGCCGCGCCGATGCGCCAGCTCAAGCTGGGCGCCGACGGCGCCATCGCCTGGCACGGCGCACCGGTCGGCCGGCTGCGCCCCGGTGCCCACCTGCTCGCCCCGGCCGTCGAGGCGATCGCCGGCGAGCCGATGCAGGCCGCCCAGGTCGACCGTATCGCCGCGCGCCTGCGCGCCTGGGCCGAGGTCCGCACCGCGCCGTTGCGCACCGGGCTGACCGTCGACGGCAAGGGCGAGCTGTCCGGGCCCGCCCGCGCGATCGTCTATCAGCTCGGCGAGGCGATCGGCTGCATCCCGCGCCGCCAGGTCGCCGCCCAGATCCGGGCGCTCAGCCGCGACGACCGCAAGCGGCTGGCCGCCCTGGGCGTGCGGCTGGGCGCCGAGAGCGTCTTCTTCGCGCCGGTCTACGCCGCAGGCGCGCAGCGGCTCGCCGCCATCCTGTGGCAGGCCCATCACGGCGCGGGCGGGCGCGGGGCCGCGGCCGACGAGGGCCGCAGCCCGGCCGCGGTACGCCACGACGCCAACACGATGCCCGCCTCCTACTGGGCGGCGCTGGGCTATCGGGTCATCGGTGGCCTGGCCGTGCGCGCGGACCGGCTGGAACGGCTCGACCGCGCCGTCCGCAAGCTGGCCAAGCAGGGCGCGGTGTCGCCGACCCCTGAGCTGGCCGGGGCCGCCGGCTGCGCGGTCGAGGCCCTGCCGGCGGTCATGGGGCTGCTCGGCTACCGGCTGGTCGCGGACGACGCCGGCGGCGTGTTCGAGCGCCGCAAGCCGACGTCCGCCGCCAGGAAGCGCCGCCAGCGCCGACCGCGCGGCCCGAGCCCGTGCTCGCCTTTCGCGATCCTGCGCGACCTGGCGTCGCCCCAGTGACGGCTGACCCCAGTGAGGGCCGATCCCAGTGACGGCCGATCCCAACGGCGGTGCGGAAATCGGGCCGCGCATCGACAAGTGGCTGTGGTTCGCCCGCTTCTTCAAGAGCCGCGCGCTGGCCCAGGCGACCTGCGCGGCCGGCCGGGTGCGGGTCAACCGCCAGCCGGCGATCAAGCCGCACTACCGGGTCAAGCTCGGCGACGTGCTGACCTTCCCGCAGGGCCATAATATCCGGGTGATCCGGGTCGAGGCCTTCGGCGAGCGGCGCGGCCCGGCGCCGGAGGCGCGCACCCTCTATGAGGACCTGGCGCCGCCCGAGGCCGCGCCCCGCGCCGAGCCCAAGCCGGCGCCGGTGGCCGCGCGCGAGCCGGGCGCGGGCCGGCCGACCAAGGCCGCGCGGCGCGCGCTCGACCGGCTCCGCGACCCCGGCTGACCCCCGCTTACCCCGCTAAAAGACTGTTGCCGCGCCATGGACTGGATCGCCAATCCCGACATTTGGATCAGCCTGGTCACCCTGACCGCGCTCGAGATCGTGCTCGGCATCGACAACCTCGTCGTCATCGCGGTGCTGTCGGGCCGCCTGCCCGAGCACGAGCAGCCGGCCGCGCGCCGGCTGGGCCTGATCATCGCCCTGGTCACGCGGCTTGCCCTCTTGTTCGCGCTGACCTGGCTGATGGGGCTGACCCGCCCGCTGTTCGTCGCCCTGGGCGAGGCGATCTCGATCCGCGACGTCGTGCTGATGGCCGGCGGCCTGTTCCTGATCGCCAAGGCGACCTTCGAGATCCATCACACGGTCGAGGAGGGCGGCGAGGAAGCGCCCCGGTCGGCGGGCGGCAGCATGCTCGCGGTCGCCGTCCAGATCGGCCTGCTCGACATCGTCTTTTCCTTCGATTCGGTCATCACCGCGGTCGGCATGGCGCAGCATATCGAGGTGATGGTCGCGGCGATCGTGCTGGCGATGGCGGTCATGCTCGCCGCCGCCGGGCCGGTCAGCCGCTTCGTCGCCGAGCACCCGACGATCAAGATGCTGGCGCTGTCCTTCCTGGTGATGATCGGCGTGATGCTGGTCGCCGAGGGCGTCGGCTTCCACATCCCCAAGGGCTACATCTACTTCGCGATGGCCTTCTCGTGCCTGGTCGAGGGGCTGAACCTGCTGGTCCGCCGCCGCCGACGCCGGCTCAGCGCGGAGCGCGCCGGAGGATGAGCGAGAAGTTGTTGGCCGGCATCGGCACGGCTTCCTCGAAGATCAGGCCGGCGGACTCGGCCGCCGCGATCACCGTCTCCATGTCGCGCACGCCCCAGTCCGGATCGCGCGCCCGCAGGCTCTCGTCGAAATCGGCGTTCGAGGGGGCGGTGTGAGCGCCGTCGCGCTTGTAGGGGCCGTAGAGGTAGAGCGGTCCGCCCGGCGGCAGCAGGCGCACCGCGCCCGTGAGCAGCCCCTCGGTCGCCGCCCACGGCGAGATATGGACCATGTTGATGCACAACACCGCGTCGGCCGCCGCGATCGGCCAGTCGATCCCGTCGGCCGACAGGTCGAGCGGCGGGCGGATGTTGTCGCGGCCGGCATGGTCGGTCCACGCGGCGATGCTGCGGCGCGCGGCCGGGCTGGGGTCGCTCGGCTGCCAGACCAGGTCGGGGAAGTGCTCGGCGAACCAGACGACGTGTTCGCCCGTGCCGCTGGCGACCTCGAGGACGAGCCCCTCGGCGGGCAGGATGCGGGCGAGCACCTCGGCGATCGCATCGCGGTTGCGCGCGGCGGCGGGCGCAAAGCGCTTGTCATCGGGCGTTTGGGGCATCAAATCATCCTTGGGCCGGCCGGGTCGTCGTTCGCATGACACTGCATCCGGCGTCGGGCTCCAAATAGAGCAGAAATGATCGATCGGCTACTCCACCTGATTCGCAACCCCGGCGGCGCACCGCTGCAGCGCGGCGACGATCGCCAGCTCGCCGCCGCCGCCCTCCTGATCGAGGCGGGGCTGATCGACGGCCACTTTGACGCCGTCGAGTACACGGCGATCCGCCGGCTGCTGGTCGAGCGGCTTGGGGTGCCCGAGGACCATGTCGAAGCCGTCCTTTCCGAAGCCGAAGCGCAGGCCCGCGAGGCGACCGACGTCTGGTCGTTCGCCCGGATCGTCAAGGACGCCTACGACGAGGACGGGCGGGTCGAGATCATCGAGATGCTGTGGGAAGTGGTCTACGCCGACGGCGTCGCCGACGACTTCGAGGCCAATCTCTTGCGGCGTATCACGGGGCTGCTCTATGTTCCCGATCACCGCAGCGGCGGTGCGCGCAAGCGTGCTCTGGAGCGTCTCGGCCTCGCCGACGCCGCAGGGCAGGAGGGCGATAAATAGGCTTGCGTCCACGCAGTGGGCGGATTATTTGGCCCTACTGCGTTTTCCGCGCAAGCCGTCGCCAGAGGCGGGAGACGAATCGGTTAGAGGTCCGTTCCGGGTGCGCGGTGGTCGGGCCGGCTGCGAATGGGAGTAACGAATGACTTACGTCGTGTTGGACGCCTGCATCAAGTGTAAGTACCAGGACTGCGTCGAAGTCTGTCCGGTCGACTGCTTCTATGAAGGCGAGAATATGCTGGTCATTCACCCCGACGAGTGCATCGACTGCGGTGTGTGCGAGCCGGAATGCCCCGCCGAGGCGATCGTGCCCGACACCGACGGCGACGTCGAGAAGTGGGTCGAGCTGGGCCGCGAGTATTCCGAGAAGTGGCCGAACATCAACCGCAAGGGCGACACGCCGGCGGACGCCGACCAGTGGAAGGACGTCAAGAACAAGTTCGACGAGCACTTCAGCCCGAATCCGGCGTCCCGGTAGGCTCTTCGCAAGGCCCCGGGACCCAGCATTCCCGACGAATTCACGCGCTGGCCGCCTCGGCCGGCGCGTTTTCGTATCGGCACCGTTAATTTTCTGAAAACGCTACCAATTTTGCGTTTTCCGTGTTATATTACAATTCTCTGAAACGCGCGATACATCCCCCGTTGCCGGATTGCGTCCAAGCAATCTGGAGTGGGCAGAATGTGTCCAAGGGTTTGGAGAGGCAACCGGTTCGGCCGCCATTGGGCATAAGAGTGCCGTAGCGATCACGACAAGCCGACTTCGGACCGGCTGATTCAGGGGATCAGCCGAGACGCTAGGCTTGACGCCAATGCAAACGGCGCTGTGCGGCGGCCGCAAGAACAGCGAGATGGCCGGATCGATCGAGATCCCGGGTCGTCCGCATATGGCGAGTGAGTGGCACAAGGAGTGGGAATGACTGCCGAAAAGGACTTCAAATCCGGCGATTTCGTCGTGTACCCGACGCATGGCGTGGGGCAGATCAAGGGCGTCGAGACGCAGGAGATCGCCGGCCAGGAACTGCAGCTGTTCGTCGTCGAGTTCGCCAAAGAGAAGATGACCCTGCGCGTCCCGGTGACCAAGGCCAAGACCTCGGGCCTGCGCCGGCTGTCGAGCCGCAAGGTCATGGACAATGCGCTGAAGACCCTCAAGGGCCGCTCGCGCGTCAAGCGGACCATGTGGAGCCGGCGGGCGCAGGAGTACGAAGCGAAGATCAATTCGGGCGATCCGGTCTCGATCGCCGAGGTCGTGCGCGACCTGCACCGCAACGCCGGCCAGCCGGACCAGTCCTATTCCGAGCGTCAGATTTACCAGGCCGCCTTCGAGCGCCTGGTCCGCGAGTTCGCGGCGATCGAGCGCATCGACGAGGACACCGCGGTCGAGCGGCTGGAGAAGGTGCTGAAGGCCGCCTGACGCGCCGGCGCCAATCCATGAGAACCGAACGGGCCGCGTCCGCCGACGCGGCCCGCGTCGTATCCGGAGTATGATTTTTCGATCTGGGGGCTCGGCATGATCGAAAAGATCGTCAGCGGCGGGCAGACCGGGGTCGACCGCGCGGCGCTCGACGCCGCACTGGCGGCCGGCTTCCCTTGCGGCGGCTGGTGCCCGCGCGGGCGCCGGGCCGAGGATGGTCCGATCCCCGACCGCTATCCGCTGCAGGAGACCGGTGCGGGCGATCCGGCCGAACGGACCCGGCGCAACGTCGCCGACGCCGACGGCACCCTGATCCTCGTGCCCGGCGGTTCGGTCGCCGGCCTGCCGGACGGCACCGGGCTTGCCGCGCGTCATGCCGACCAACTCGGCAAGCCGCTCCTGCTGCTCGATCCGACCGAGGCCGCGCCCGCGGCGGTCGTCGACTGGGCGGCGGCGCACGGCGTCCGCATCCTCAACGTGGCGGGTCCCCGTGCCAGCAGCGTCTCCGGCGTCTACGCGCCGGCGCGTGCGTTCATGGACGGCGTGGTCCGGGCGGCCGCGGCGGCAGCCGCTCGATCTGCTCGGGATGGGTGACCGCGATCATCGGCCCGTTGCGGTCCTGGATCCAGCCGCGCACCCGCACCCGGGCGTCCTTCAGCGCCGGCAGCTTGATCCCGGCGGCGCGGAACAGCCGCCGGGCCTTGCGGTCGAGGATGACGGTGAAGTCGCGCCGCCACGAGCGGCCGAAGTTCAGGTAGGCGTAGCGCCAGCGCTCGGACACCGAGAGCACCCGGCCCTCGACCAGCTGGAACGACCCGGCCGTGGCCTCGGTATCGCTGCGCACGCGATAGTGGGCGTTCGCCCAAAGCCCCCGCTTGGCCTCCCGCGCCTGCGTTTCGAGCGCCAGCATTTCCTTGGCCAGCGCGCGGTCGTCGGCCCGCGTCCGCACCCGCACCATGCCCAGCGACAGCAGCCGCCCCTGGACCCAGCCGCCCGGTTCGGCCCACAGGTGGGCGACGATCCGGCCGTAGCGGTCGAGCCGGTGCGGGGCCGGGTAGGCCCACAGGGTGACGCGGCCGCCCGCGACCAGGCGGGCGAAGGCCGCCTTCGCCTTCGCCGCCAGCGGCTCGCTCTTGTATCGCGCGCCCGGCGGCGCCAGCCGCGGCGCGATCACGCCGGCCAGCCGCCCCCGGCGGCCGTCGGGCAGCGTGAAGGCGGTGCCGTCCGACGGTGTCACCGCCTGGACGGTGGCGAGGCGTTTCAGCCCCGCGGTATCGAACGGCGGCGCGGCGGCGCCGAGCAGCGCGGCCGCGCAAACCAGCAATGCAGCCTGTTTCACAGTCATGGGTGACGCTCGTGCGGTCCTGCGCTATCAAACAGATGGTTCCGCGCCCGGCGCGCGTGTCAAGCATGCCGGGCGCGACGCATGAAGATGGAACGGAATGACGCGCGTCGACCTCTACCCGTCGATCGAGGCCTATGAGTCGGGCTTTCTCGATCTCGACAGCGGGCACCGCATGTATTGGGAGCAGTGCGGCAACCCCGCCGGCGTCCCGGTCGTCTTCGTCCACGGCGGGCCCGGCGCCGGCTGTGCACCGACCCACCGGCGCTATTTCGACCCCGCCCACTACCGCATCGTGCTGTTCGACCAGCGCGGCGCCGGCCGCTCGACCCCGCTGGGCGGGATCGAGGCCAACACCACCGATCACCTGATCGCCGATATGGAGACGCTGCGCCGGCGCCTCGGCATCGACCGCTGGTTCCTGTTCGGCGGCTCGTGGGGCAGCACGCTCGCGCTGGCCTATGGCGAGGCGCACCCGGAGCACAGCCTCGGCTTCGTCCTGCGCGGCATCTTCCTGTGCGACCCCGAGGAGATCGCCTGGTTCCTGCACGGCATGCGCCGCATCTTCCCCGAGGCGCACCGAAACTTCATCGAGTTCCTGCCCGAGGCGGAGCGGGGCGACGTGCTGGAGAGCTATTACGCGCGGCTGGTCGACCCCGACCCGGCGATCCACCTGCCGGCGGCGCGGTCTTGGAGCGCCTACGAAGGCGCTTGTTCTACCCTGCTGCCCAGCGCCGAGACGGTGTCGGCCTTCCAGCAGGACCGCATGGCGCTCGGCCTGGCGCGGATCGAGGCGCACTACTTCCGCCACGGCATGTTCGCCGACTCCGGCCGGCTGCTCGCCGACGTCAAGAAGATCCGCCACCTGCCGTGCACGATCGTCCAGGGGCGCTACGACATCGTCTGCCCGATCATGACCGCCGATGCGCTCGCCCGCGCCTGGCCGGAAGCGGACTATTGCATCATCCCGGACGCGGGCCATTCGGCGATGGAGCCGGGCATCCGCAAGGCGCTCCTCGCGGCGACCGACCGGTTCAAGACGCTGGTGGCCGTCTAGGCCACGTTCACGACGCTCGCTACAGCGATTCGAGGAAGGCGATGACCGCGTCGCGGTCCGCCTTCGGCAGGGTGCGGAAGCGCTCGCGCGCCCGCTCGGCCTCGCCGCCATGCCAAAGTATGGCTTCGGCCAGCGACCGCGCCCGCCCGTCGTGCAGGTAGAGATTGTGGCCGTTGACGGTGCGGAACAGGCCGATCCCCCACAGTGGCGGCGTGCGCCACTCCCGCCCGCTGGCCGCGTACTCCGCGAACCCGTCGGCCAGCCCCCGCCCCATGTCGTGCAACAGCAGGTCGGTGAAGGGGTGGATTGTCTGGTTGGACAGGGCGGGCACCTTGTTCGGGCCGGTCGCCAGGGTCGGCCGATGGCAGGCGGCGCAGCCGATCGCGGAGAACAGCGTTTCGCCCCGCTTCACCGGCGCCGTGTCGGCGCCGCGCCGCTCCGGCACGGCGAGCAGCGAGATGTAGAAGACGATATCGGCGCGCTGGCGGTCGGAGACCTCCGGGTCGCCGCCGGACGGGGCCTTGCGGCACGCGGTCTGGACGGGCGGGCAGTTCGGCGCCGGGTACAGCCGGCTGGTCAGCCCCATGTCGGCGCTCAGCGCCCGCGCGGTTTGCTGCGCCAGCGAGGGCTGGCCGGCCTTCCAGCCGAAGCGGCCGAGCACGGTGCGCCGCGCCGCCCGGTCCCAGACCCGGTTGGGCCGGCCGGAGATGCCGTCGCGGTCGCGGTCGTCGGGGTCGGCGCCGGCCAGGATCGTCTTCGCCGGCACGCCGGCGAGCAGGCCCATGCCGGTCAGCTGCGGCGCGACCCGGGCCGACAGGCGCAGGCCCGGGCCGGGCGGCCCGAAGGCGAGGTCCTTCAGGACCAGGCGCGGCGCGCGCAGGCGATAGGGCGTGCCGTCGCCGTAGCGGCCCGCGATCTCGCGCCAGGCGATCGCGGCGCGGCCCTCGGGTTTGACACCGGGGATGGCGTGGTCCTGGAGCTGGTCGCCATAGGCCGGGTGCGGCTTCGGCCCGCCGTGCCGGTTCGTGCCGGGCACGGCGAGGCGCAGCAGCATCGACAGCATGGGCGCGTCCGGCGCGACCGGCGGCCGGCCGCGGCCGTCGCGCTCGTGGCAGCGGCCGCAGGCGACCCGGTTGAAGGTCGGGCCGAGCCCGTCGGTCTCGACCAGCGGCGACGGCGCGGCGACCCAGCCGAGGTTGAACAGCCGCTGGCCGGCGAAGAAGCGGGCGAGCAGCTCGGCGTCGAGCTTCGGCGGCGGCAGTCGGAAGGCGTCGGTCGAGCGGTCGGCGCGGCTCGCCGCGCCGCCCAGCACCGCGCCGACCGGTGCGGTCGGCCGCGGCTCGGCCGCACCCGCGGCCATCGGCCCCGTGAGGAGCAGGATTGCGGCCAGGGTTGCCCGGAACGCGTGTCGGCCTGTGCTGCGCATGGCGACATGCTACCCGGCCGGCGGCAAACCGGCGAGCGGCAACGGCGTCCGGGCGCCGCGGCAGAGCGGCGCATCCGGCGGGGCGGACGCTGTCGACGCGCCGAACGCGAGGCAGGTCACCCCGCCGTTGCGTCTGGCGGCTCGCCCACCCATCTGGTATCCCTGACGCCGCCGCGGGCGCCCGTAGCTCAGCTGGATAGAGCATCGGATTCCTAATCCGGGGGTCGCAGGTTCGAGTCCTGCCGGGCGCACCAGAATGTCGGCCGCTATTCGCAGCCGCAACACGGCGACGGAACGGTTCTCTTATCGCGTATGATGCTTAGAGTGTCCTGCCGACAGTGGGGCGGTCAGCATGCGCGTGTTTGTCTATGGTCCAAGTCCTTCGTGCGCACCCTCACCTCGATATGCCACGAGGGCCTGCTCTAGATCAATTTGCGCGGCGACCACCTGGTCTATAGGACTTCAAGAAACGACCGCACCCCGCAGGGACTTCCATGGAAACGACACCTTCTGACGAAACCCAGATCGAAGACGTCCTCGGTGTCGGTGGCACGACCGGGGCGCGGCGACGGCGCTGGCGCTACGTTGTCGGCGGCGTCGCGGTCGTCGTCGTGCTGGTGCTGGGCTACCTGCTTCTGTTCGACAGCACTTCCAATGGCGACCTCCGATATGTCACCGCCGCCGTGACCCGGGGCGACCTGACCGTGACGGTTACCGCGACCGGCACCATTCAGCCGATCAACAAGGTCGAGGTGTCGAGCGAGCTGTCCGGCATCGTCCGCAAGGTCAACGTCGAGGCCAATGATCTGGTCAAGAAGGGCCAGCCGCTCGCGGTGCTCGATACCGACAAGCTCAAGGCACAGGTTGAACACGCCAAGGCGACCCTGGCGTCCAAGCAGGCCAAGCTGGCCGAGGCTCAGGCGACCGTCGACGAGCTGCAGAGCAAGTACGAGCGGGCCAAGGCGCTGGCCGAGCGGGGGGTTTCGTCGGCGCAGAACCTGGAAGCGGCGAAGGCGGCGTATGATCGCGCGGTGGCGTCGATCGCCAGCGCCGAGGCCGACATCAAGGTCGCCCAGTCGGACCTCGCCATCGACGCGCTCAGCCTCGAGAAGGCGAGCATCCGGTCGCCGATCGATGGAATCGTTCTCGAACGAAACGTCGAGCCCGGTCAGACGGTGGCTTCGTCGCTGCAGGCGCCGGTGCTGTTCCGGCTCGCCGAAGACCTCAAGAAGATGCAGCTCGAGGTCGACATCGACGAGGCCGACGTCGGCAAGGTCCGCGACGGCAACAACGCCACCTTCACCGTCGATGCCTATCCCAACCGGCGCTTCCCGGCCAAGATCAGCGTCGTCCGCTTCGCCTCGCAGACGGTCGAGGGCGTGGTGACCTACAAGGCGATCCTGACCATCGATAATTCTGAGTTGCTGCTGCGGCCGGGCATGACCGCGACCGCCGAGATCGTGGTCGACCAGGTCAAGCAGGCCCTGCTGGTCCCCAACGGTGCGCTGCGCTTCTCCCCTCCGGCCGACAGCAAGACCCCGAGCCGCGGCCTGATCGGCAGCCTGATCCGGCGCGGACCGCCCCGCGTCCGGAAGCCGAGCGGTCCCCGCGCGGCGGACAGCGCCAAGCGGAGCCTGTGGGTTCTGGAAGACGGCGCGCCCGTCGAGATCAAGGTCACCGTCGGAGCCACCGACGGTCGCCGGACGCAGGTCATCGACGGCAGCCTGAAGGAAGGCCAGAAGGTGATCGTCGACGCCGTCAAGCCCAAGAGTTAGAGGGTCGCGCCGTGACCGACGAGGCCCGGACAACGCCGCCGCTGATCGAGATGGAAGGCCTGATGCGGGTGTACGGGAGCGGCGACGCGACCGTGTACGCGCTCAATGGCGTCGACCTGTCCATCGACAAGAGCGAGTTCGTCGCGATCATGGGGCCGTCCGGCTCCGGGCAAGTCGACGGCCATGAACGTGCTGCGGTTGCCTCGATACGCCAACCTCGGGCAGCTACCGCTTCATGGGCGTCGACGTCGGCGCCTTGACCCGGCGGCAGCGGGCGCTGTTGCGCCGACATTATCTCGGTTTCATCTTCCAGGGATTCAACCTGTTGCCGCGGACCAGCGCGCTCGAGAATGTCGAACTGCCGCTGACCTATCGCGGGGCGAGCCCGGCGCACCGCCGGGCGATGGCGCAGCGGTCGTTGGCCAGGGTCGGGCTGCAGGGCCGCGAGAGACACACGCCGGGCGAGCTCTCGGGCGGCCAACAACAACGGGTTGCGATCGCGCGAGCGATCGTGACCGATCCGGCGGTGGTCCTCGCCGACGAGCCGACCGGAAACCTCAATTCGAAGACCAGCCTAGAGATCATGGAACTGCTCAAGGCGCTCAATCGGGATCAGGGGATGACCATCATCATGGTCACCCATGAACCGGAGATGGCGGCCTACGCGGACCGGACGATCCGGTTCGTCGACGGCCGCATCGATACGGGCGGGCAAGGCAAGGAAGCGGCCTGATGTTCTGGGAGACGACCAAGCTTGCCTTAAGCGCGATCCGGCGCAACGTCCTGCGCTCGTTCCTCACCTTGCTCGGCATCGTCATCGGCGTCGGCGCAGTGATCGGGATGGTCTCGATCGGCCGGGCGA
Organism: uncultured Alphaproteobacteria bacterium; assembly: GCA_963730305.1. Lineage (GTDB taxonomy): Bacteria > Pseudomonadota > Alphaproteobacteria > Bin65 > Bin65 > CAMYMQ01. The sequence continues at coordinate 202,363 of CAVSRB010000008.1, read as the reverse complement.
CGACGGCCAAGGTGACGGCCGACCTCGCGCGGCTGGGCAGCAACCTGCTCGTCGTTCGCACCGGCCAGTCCCGCCACGGCCGTCCGGGCGGTGCCAGCGCCCAGGCGAAGGCCTTCAACAACCGCGACGTCCAGGCGATGCGCCAGCAGCTCCAGGGCGTCAAGGCGATCGCGCCGAGCGCCGCGCGGTCGACTACCGCGGTGGTAGGCGGGATCAACTGGAACACCACGGTGATGGGCACCGACAACAACTATTTCATCACCCAGGACTGGCCGCTGGCTTCCGGCCGGCAGTTCCTCCAGGGCGAGATCCGCGGCGGCCGGGCGGCCTGTATCCTTGGCGAGACCGTACGCAAGAAACTGTTCGGCGCGTCCGATCCGATCGGGCGCAACATCCGCCTGCGCAAGATCTCCTGCGAGGTGATCGGGGTGCTGTCGTCCAAGGGCCAGTCCAGCTTCGGCAGCGATCAGGACGATGTGGTCTTGATCCCGCTGCGCGCCTTCCAGCGCCGTATCGCAGGCAACACCGACATCGGCACGATCTTCGTTTCGGCGCGCGACGGCGTCGACACCGCCAAGGTCCAGGCGGAGATCGAGTACCTGATGCGGGAGCGGCGCAAGATCGCGCGGGGTGCGGATGACAATTTCAACGTCCGCGACCTGCGCCAAATCATCGAGGCCACCACCACCACCACGACCCTGTTGACCGGCCTGCTCGGCGCGGTTGCCGCGGTCAGCCTGCTGGTTGGTGGCATCGGCATCATGAACATCATGCTGGTCTCGGTGACCGAACGAACCCGCGAGATCGGCATCCGCCTCGCCATCGGCGCGCTCGAATACCAAGTGCTGATGCAGTTCCTGGTCGAGGCGCTGGTGCTGTCGCTGATGGGGGGCGTGCTCGGGGTGGCAACAGGGCTCGCCCTGGCGGTGCTGGCGACGCAGACGATGGGGCTGCCCTTCGTGCTCGACCCGTCGATCATCCTGCTCGCCTTCGCGGTGTCGGCGCTGATCGGGATCGTGTTCGGCTATTTCCCGGCACGGCGGGCGGCGCGCCTCGATCCGATCGAGGCGCTGCGGCACGAATAGGGGCGGAAGGGGTGGTCGGCGCGGGCTGATGTGCGCCGACGTGGCCTGACGTGCGCCGACCGGTCAGTGGCCGAGCGAGCGAGCCTTTTCGCGTAGCGCCTTGGTGTCGAGCACGACGTTGCGGACCGGATTGGTGTCCGCGCGCAGCGGGGGCAGGGTGCGGCCGCCGACCATGATGACGAGCTGGTTGGCGCGGCCGACGGTCAGGCGCAGGCCGGGCCGGTCGGGCAGGGTGAAGCGCCAGCCCTTCTTCTTCGCGCCGGCGACCACCGTCGCGCCCTTGGCGTCCTTCAGATGGACCCAGGTCAGGCCGCGGGCTTCGAGGATGATTCTGGCGTCGGCGAGGGAGGCCGGTTTCGGTTTGGCCTGGTCGGGCCGGGTGGCTGTCGCTGCGGCCGGCGCGATGGTTTCGACGCGGTTGGGCGCCGCCGTGGTCGCCCGGTCGGCTGTGCGGTCGTCGGCGGGTTTCGGCGTCGCAGCGGGCGTGGGCTGGGCGACCGGTGTCGGCCGGTCTGCCGCGTCGCTGGCGACTGTTTTCGGCCCGACGTCGGCGCGCGCGGTCTGCGTCGTCGCCGGCGCGGTGCGCACGGCCTTCGGCCCGGCATGCATCGGCTCGGCCGCGATCAGGTCACCGCGGCCCGTGGTTTCGGATTGCGAATAGAGCACCCAGCCGCCGTAGCCGAGCGTGCCCAATGCGATCGAGATCGCGGCGAGCATCCATTTGGAAGAGCCGCCCTCGCGGATCTCTTCGGGCTCGGGCAGCACCAGGGTCGGGGCGATATACTCGTCGCCCTGCTGCTCCTTCAGTTTGGCGGCATAGGCCTTGCCGTCGAGGCCGAGATGGTCGGCGATCGACCGGACGTAGCCGACGGCATAGGGTAGGCCGGGCAGATCGGAATAGCGGCCCGCCTCGAGCGCGCTGATGAAGTTGCTGCGGATCTTGAGCTCGGACGCCAGCGTCTCGACGGTAATGCGCTTCGCCCTGCGCGCCGCGGCCAGCTCGGCGCCGACATGGTCGACCTGCCAGGGCTCGATGTCCTCAAGCTGGATGTCGTCGAGGTCGAACAGGATTGGGCTGCTGGTGTCCATTGCTCACAGGGTCGTGCGTGGCCTGGATCGTGCGGTTAATCATTCTTGACCCAAGATTGTTAAATAAGCGTTTCAGGATAAAGCAAAAAAAGCGCGCCCGATACGAATCTTATCGCGCCGCGCGGGGCCTATGGCGCGCTGCCGGCCGCCTCGCGGCTCTCGATCAGGTGGCGGATCCGGTACATCTCGGCCTTGTGGACGATGCACTGCTGGCGCCAGCGCTCTTCCGGCAGGGAGCGGTCGCGCCAGACCATCAGGGTCACCACGCAGCGGCCGTCGTCCACGCCGGACGTCTCGGCCGGAACCACCCGGGCGATCGTTCGCGGCAGCAGTCCGTCCGGCTTGCGGCCGACCTCGTAGTGGATCAGCAGCCGCTCGCGGTCGGCGGTGATGCGGACATAGGTGTCGCCGTCGTCGAACCACGACACGCCGCGGAACAGGCCGTCGCCGATCTGCTCGCGGTCCAGGCTGCCCAGCGCCCACTCGCCCTGGCGGATGCCGTCGGCCATCCAGCCGAAGGCGGCTTCGGGGGTCGCCGCCACCTCGATCGACGTGGTGTGGCAATAGAGGTCGTCGTAGCTGCTCATGCTGGCTCCTGCCGTTGCTGGTGGGGCGCCGCGGCGGCGGCGTTCACACCTGCAAATAGCCGAGCAGACGCTCGCGGTCGACCTCGCCGGCCGCGGCCTGGAGCACGGATCGGCCCTGGTCCATGACCAGAAGATGGTCCGCGACCGATTGGGCGAAGGCGACGTGCTGTTCGACCACGACGAAGGCGGTCCCGTTGGCGCGGGCCTTGGCGACGAAGTCGTGCATCCGCTCGATATTCTCGAACTGGACGCCCTCGGTCGGTTCGTCGAGCAGGATCAGCGGCTGGTCCTCGGCCAGGCAGCGGACGAAGGACAGGATCTTGCGCTCGCCGCCGCTCAAGGTGCCGGCGTGCTGGCGCAGCCGGCCGCGCAGCACCGGGAAGGCGTCGAAATAGGGTGCCAGCCGGTCGTCGTCGGCGCGCCCGCCGGCGCGCAGGCGCAGGTTGTCGGCGACCGAGAGGTTGTCGAACACGACCCGTTCCTGGGGGCCGTAGGTCAGGCCGCGCTTGCTGCGCTCCGACGCCGACAGGGTCGAGACGTCCTCGCCGTTCAGGCGGATCGTCCCGGCGCGGCAGCGCAGGTGTCCCGACAGCAGCCGCATCAGCGTGCTCTTGCCGACGCCGTTGCGGCCGAGCACGCACAGCACCTGGCCCGGCGCCACCGCGCCGCTGACGTCGCGGACGACCAGGGTCGTGCCGTAGCCGCCGGTGACCCCGTCGAAATCGAGCAGCGGCGCGGTCACTTGGTGCTCCCCACGTAGACGGCCTGGACCTCGGCGTTGGTCCGGATCGCGTCGACGTCGCCCTCGGCGAGCAGGTGGCCCTGGTGGAGTACGAAGACGTGGTCGGCCAGCTCGCGGACGAAAGCCATGTCGTGCTCGATCACGATCGTGCTGGCGCCGAGCCGCTCGGTCGCCCAGCGGATCGCGTCGATCACCTCGCGGGTCTCGGCGGGCGACAGGCCGGCCGACGGCTCGTCGAGCAGCAACAGGCGCGGCTCCAGGCACAGCACCATCGCCAGCTCGAGGATCTGGCGCTGGCCGTGCGAGAGGTCGCGTGCCGGCTTGACCTGGTCGGCGAGGAACGGGAAGCGCTTCTCCAGCTCGTCGAGGATCGGGCTGCGCCAGCGCAGCAGGGAGTGCTTGAGCAGGTCGAGCGGCCGGGCGCGGCTGCCCCACAGGGCGATGCGCAGGTTCTCGCCGACGGTGTGGTCGGGGAAGATGCTCGGGATCTGGAACTTGCGGCCGACGCCCAGCCGGGTCAGCCGGTCGGCGGACTGGCCGGTGACGTCGACGCCGCCGAAGCGGACCGTGCCGCCGGTGGCCTTCATCTCGCCGGTGATGACGTTGAAGCTCGACGTCTTGCCCGCTCCGTTGGGGCCGATCAGGCAGTAGACGCCCGGCTTGTCGAGGCCGAAGCCGAGTTCCTGGAGGATGCGCACGTCGCCCACCGCGGCCGACAGCCGGTCGACCTCCAGCGCCGCCGGGCCGGCGTCGCGGGGCTTCTCGGCGACCGGCAGCCCGGGCACGCCCCGCTTGCGGAACAGCCAGCGCAGCGGCGGCTCGATGAAGCCGACCAGGCCCTGCGGCAGGTACAGCACGACGACGATGAAGATGCCCGCCAGCACCACCTCCCAATAGGAGATCTGGTCGCGCAGCTCGGCGGTCAGCGCCCCGATCACGATCGCGCCGATCACCGGGCCGTAGAGCGTCGTCCGCCCGCCCACCGCGGCCCAGATCACCAGGTCGGCCGAGAACAGGAAGCCGCACAGCTCCGGCGTCACCAGGCTCTGCTGCGGGGCGTAGAGCGCACCGGCGATGCCGGCCAAAAGGCCGCTGAGGCCGAACACGACCGCCTTCATCACGTTGACCCGGAAGCCGAAGAAGGCGACGCGGCGCTCGTTCTGGGCGATCGCCTGCCACAGGATGCCGATCGGCGCGCGCAGCAGCCAGGCGACGCCGAGGATGGCGACTCCCAGGGCGGCGGCGGAGACGTAGTAGAAGCCGGTGAACCCGTCGACGCCGGGCAGGCCCGGGATGTTCTTGAGCCCGTTGAAACCGCCGGTGACAGAGTTCCAGCTGTTGGCGATCTGGAAGGTGAGCAGGGTCATCGCGAGGGTGATCAGGGCGAAGAAGGGCCCGCTGCGCGTCCGCCCTCGGAAGACGAGCAGGCCGATGCCGAAGGCGAGCAGCCCGGGCACGATCGCGGCGGCGGGGATCAGCAGGACCAAGAGCCAGCTGTCCTTGAAGTTGATCAGCGCGAAGCCGGAGAGATAGGCGCCGATGCCCACGAACATGGCCTGGCCAAGCGGCAGGAAGCCGGCCTGGCCCCAGGTGACTCCGATGCCCAGGGTCGCGATCGCATAGAGGAAATAGAGCGCGAGCGTGTAGGCCCAGAAGTCGCCGACGAACTGGGGCAGCACCGCGAGCGCGGCGAACAGGGCGAGGCTATGAGCGAGAAAAGAGGCCATTCGGCCGCAGCCACAGGAACAGGATCGCGATCAAGAGGACGGTGGTGTAGCCGGCGGTGCGGTCGAACACGGCCGAGACGATGCTCTCGACCCCGCCGACGATGCCCGATCCGGCGCCGAGCCCCGCGAGTCCGCCGAGGCCGCCCACCACCATGACGAAGAAGGACTTGAGGATGTAGTCGAGCCCCATCAGCGGCTGGACCGTCGCCAGCGGGGCGAGCATCACGCCCGCCAGGCCGCCGAGGCAGGTGCCGAAGATGAAGGTGTTGCGCGACAGCGCGGTGACGTTGATGCCGACCGAGGCGGCCAGCTCGGGATTGTTGACCGTCGCGGTGATCCGCTTGCCGGTCGCGCTGCGCACGAACCACACGATCAGCCCGCCGACGATGACCACCGAGACGACGATCAGCACGATGCGGTAGACGGGATAGTCGGCGCCGAAGGCGTCGATGCTGCCGGCGAGCGGCCGGTCGACGCTCCTGTAGCCCTTGCCGTAGATCCATTCGACGATCTTGCGCAGCAGCAGGCTCAGCCCCCAGGTCGCCAGCAGGGTATCGAACGGTCTCTGATAGAGCGGCCGCACCAGCACCCGCTCGACGACGAGGCCGAGCAGGCCGCAGACCACGATGGTCAGCGGCACGGCGGCCAGGAAGGGAAGGTGGTTGGCCTGGGCGAAATAGGCGCAATAGGCGCCGATCATGACGAACTCGCCGTGGGCGAGGTTCATCACGCCGAGCAGGCCGAAGATCACGGCCAGGCCCAGCACGACGACGGCGAGGGTCGCGATCTCGTAGACAACATTGAGGATGTTGGTGACGAGTATCGGATCCATCGCCGCCGCTCGCGCCGGTCAGGCCGTCAGCTGCAGGTCTGGCCGTGTCCGACCGCCTTGAAGGTCTTGAGGATGTCGAAGGTCGTGCCCTTGCACTCGGCCAGGTACATGTCCTTGACGACGTGGCGGTGGGTCATCGTCGCCGTGCCGGTCGCGGTCTGGTACTCGAGCCCGTTCGACGCCGCCATCAGCTTGGCCTGGTCGATCCTGCCGGCCTTGTTGATCAGCGCCGCGGCGAAGTTGATGCCCGAATAGCCGTCGGCGCCGAGCATGCTCAGCGGCGGCGCCTTGGCGCCGAACATCTTCTTGTAGGCGGCCTTGAACGCGTCGTTGGTAGGGTTCTTCAAGTCGGCGAAATAGGACATGCAGCTGATACAGCCCGCCGCTGTTCTTGGCGCCGATGCCCTGCAGGGTCAGCTCCTCGAGCAGGTAGGCGACCCGCTTGATCGACTTGTCGAGGCCGAAGCCGGCGAAGGTCCGGTTGAAGTTGACGTTGTCGCCGCCGACCAGGGTGATCACCACCATGTCCGGCTTGGCCGACTTGATGCGCGCCACCGCGTCCTCGAACTTGTTGGGCGCACCGAGCGGCAGATACTCCTCGCCGACGACCTTGCCGCCGGTCTCGGCAATGTACTTCTTGGCCTGGTCGTTGGTCTTGTGCGGCCAGACATAGTCGTTGCCGATCAAGTAATAGGTCTTGGCGCCGGTCATCTTCGCCAGCGCCTTGATCGACGGCTCGACCTGCTGCTGCGGGGTGTCGGCGGTGACATAGGTGTTCGGTGCGCACTCGCCACCCTCGTAGAGCGGGGTATAGACATACGGCACCTTGCCCTTGAGCGTCGCGACGATGGCCTCGCGGACCGCGCTGTCGTGCGAGCCGACGATGAGCTCGACCTTGTCGCGCAACACCGCGCGCAGCACCGCCTTGGCGGCGTCGGCCGGCGGGGCGCCGCCGTCGAGCGGGACGATCTCGACCTGACGGCCGAGGATGCCGCCCTTGGCGTTGATCTGGGACACGGCCAGCTTGGCGCAGGCCGTCTGGGTCGGCCCGAACAGCGAGGCCGGGCCGCTCAGTGCGAACACCGTCGCCATCTTGAACGGCGTCGCCGCGGACGCCGACCGGATGAACCCTGGAGCCGCCGCGACCGCGGCGGCCCCCGCCGTGCCGGCCACGAAAGCGCGGCGCGACAGCATGTTGTTGGACTTCTTCATTGAAACCTCCTCCTGAACCGTTGATTACACCGCCGGAGGCGGCGTTTCCGGCAGAACCTTCGCGACGGCCGCGCCGATCGCCAGCAGGCGACGGTCGGTGCCGGCCGGGCCGTCAAGCTCCATGCCGACCGGCAGGCCGTCGTCGGTCAGGCCCGCGGGCAAGCTCAGCCCGGGCAGGCCGGCGACGCTCGCCGGGTCGGTATTGCGAATGAAGGTGAAGAAGGTCGGGACCTCTTCGCCATTCAGCATCGTCGTCTCGTCGTCGCCGATCGGCGCGGCGGGCAGCGGCGTGGTCGGGAAGATCGAGGCGACGACGTCGTTGTCGGCATAATATTTGGCGCAGCTGGCCTGCAGGGCGGGGCGGTGAACGTCGATCGCCTCGCGATAGGCGGCTTCGGGGATCGCGCCTTCCGCCGTCAGCAGCGACGATAGGATGCCGTGGACATCCGGGCTCGCCACCTCGGCGACCACCTTCTCGTAGTCGAGCGGCAGGCCCGCCTCCTTCAGGTAGGCGTTGAGGCAGACGATGGTCTCGTAGAGCGCGATCGGGAAGCCGGCGGCTTCGTCCAACTCGCCGACCCGATCGACGTCCGCTTCGACCAGAACGACGCCGGCCTTCGCCAGCCGATCGAGCACATCCTCTGCGATCTTGGCGGTCGCCGGGTGCAGGTTCTCGTAGAAATGACCGCGCGGCACGCCCAGGCGCAGGCCGGCGAGATCGATCGTGTCGAGCGGTGCGTCGTCGCCGGTGATGACGCCGTCGAACAGGGCGAGGTCGTCCACCGTCCGCGCCAGCGGTCCCGCGGTGTCCCGGGTGCTCGAGATCGGCACGATGCCCTGCTGGCTGTAGCGCCCGGTCGTCGGCCGCAGGCCCATCACGCCGCACAGTCCGGCCGGCACGCGCACCGAGCCGCCGGTGTCGCTGCCCAAGGCGACCGGCGCCATGCGCGCCGCCACCGCGGCGCCGGAACCGCCGCTGCTGCCGCCGGGAATGCGGTCCCGGTTGTAGGGATTGCGGGCCGGGCCGAAGCCACCGTTGTTGCTGGTGATGCCATAGGCCAGCTCGTGCATGTTGAGCTTGCCCATGACGAAGCCGCCCGCGTCGACCAGCGTCTGCACGACCGCGCCGTTGGCTTTCGGGCGGTTGTTCTTCAGCGCCGGGGTGCCGGCCGTGGTCGGGATGCCGACCGTGTCGAAATTGTCCTTGAAGGGAATCGGCAGCCCCTTCAGCGGGCCGCTGCCGGCGGCGTCCGCCGCGGCCAGCACGGCGTCACGGTCCAGGTGGACGAAGGCGTTGATGCCGGCGGCGGCCTCGCAGCGGTCGAGCAAGGCTTCGGCATACTCCCGCGCGGAGACCCGGCCCGCGGCGATTTCCGCGAGGGCGTGAGTGGCTGACCATTCCAGCATGTCGGTCATGAGGGCGTCTCTCCCGTGGCGCTGATTTGGGGGAAGGTCTTGACGATCCGGAACTCGATACCGCGCGCCTCGGCCAGGTGCATGTCCTTGACCACGTGGCGCTGGACCATGCGGGTGACGCCGCGCGGGCCGTGGAAGACCAGGCCGTCGGCGACGCGGGCGAGATCGTCGGTGGCCAGCGAGCCGGCGGTGCGCGCGATCTCGTTGAGGAAGATCAGCCCCTCGTAGGCGGACTGGCCGATCGAGTTGAGGGCCGGGGCCTGGGGGCCGAAGCGGGTGATGTAGCGGTCGACGAAGGCCTGGTTCTCGGGCGTCTCCAGGGTGGCGAAGTAGCCGGCCACGGCGAGCAGCCGGTCGCTGCAGTCGGCGCCGACGCCGAGCAGCGTATTCTCTTCGGTGAGCAGGCCGAGCCGCCAGATCCGCTCGCTCAGGCCCGCCCGCGCGAAGGCGCGGTGGAAGACGACCGCGTCGCTGCCGACCAGCGCCGCGACCACGACGTCGGGCTTGGCCGCAGCGATCGCGGCGATGGCGTCGTCGAAGTCCTCGGTGCCGAGCGGCACCAGGATCTCGCCCGCCACCGTCCCGCCGGCGCGGCCGATGACCGCGCGCGCGGTCCGGTGCGCGTCGCGCGGCCAGCGGTAGTCGTTGCCGATCAGGAACCAGCGTTTCGCGCGCTGGGTCTCCGCCAGCCAGGGCACCACCGGACCGAGCTGTTGATGGGCCGTCTCGCCGAGGAAGAACACCCCCGGCGCCGGGTCGCCGCCCTCGAAGATCGGGGTGTAGACGTAGGGCACGCGGCCGCCGATCTGCGGCGCCAGCACCTCGCGGACGCCGCTCGGGTGGGTGCCGATCAGCGCCGTGGCGCCGTCCTCCTCGATCAGGCGCATGCCTTCGCGCGCCGACGCGGCGAAGGACATGCCGCCGTCGGCGACGATGACCTGCACCCGCTTGCCGAACAGGCCGCCGCGCGCGTTGATCTCCTCGGCCGCCAGTTCGGCGCAATTGCGCCCGGACGGCCCCAGCAGGCCGCTCGGCCCGCTCAGCGGCAGCAGCAGGCCGATGCGCAGGGTGTCGGTGGGGCGCGCTTTGCGCGGTGCTTTTTCGTTGTCGCGGTAGGTGGCGGGCGGGGGCGCGCCGACAGTCGAGCCGACGCCCGTATCGGTCTCGCAGTCAACAGGTTCGACCTGTCTCCACCCGTCCAACGGCTCCCCTCCCGGCGCGCGATTGTTCGTCGCGGGGCGCGCTCGGTTCGTGACTAAAGATGACACTTGCTTTGTATCCAATCATATTTTATTTGAAATGTAAAATATTAAAAAGGCAACTAATCTGGCGATGGCAATCCCTTCCGATAATCCGAACATGGCGGAACTGCTGCTGCGGGCCAGCGCGCAGGTCAACGGCACGTTGACGGTGCGCCTGCGGCCGCTCGGCCTGCAGGTCGACGAGATGCGCGTCCTGCGCGCGCTCAAGACCGAGGGCGGCCGCGCGATGGGCGGGCTGGCGGAGGAGCTGGTGATCAGCGGCCCGACCCTGACCAAGATGGTCGATCGGCTGGTCAGCAACAACCTGGCCTACCGCGCCCAGGATCCGGAGGACCGCCGGCGGGTGCGCCTCTACCTGACCACGGATGGCGAGGAGGTCGCCGCCGAGGCGGACCGGATCGCCGTCGGCTACCAGAGCGAGCTGGCCCGGACCTTCGGCGACGATCCTCAGCTGCGCCGGATGCTGGGTCTCTTGATCGACGCGATTCGATAGACGCATTGGTACAAGAAACCCGTTCACGAACGTCTCCCCGATGGGGTAGGCTGCGCGCCAAGCACGCGAAGCAACAGTGCCCAATCACCATCATCGGGAGGAGAGAGAAATGAGATACACGCTCATCGCCATGACGTCCGTGTTCGCCCTCGCGGCCGGCGCCGCGCAGGCGGAGACCGTCGGGATCGGCACGTCCAAGCAGGGCGGCTTCACCTATTCGGCCGGCGCCGCGATCGCCAAGGCCGTCGAGGTCGACAAGAGCGGCATGCGCATGCTGCTGCGCCCGTATGGCGGCAGCGGCGTCTACGTGCCCGCGGTCAACAAGGGCGAGCTCGACTTCGCGCTCGCGAACGCGCTGGAAACGCGATACGCGGTGACCGGCACCGGCGCCTACAAGGGCCGCAAGCAGGCCAACATCCGCGTGGTCAGCGTCATGCTGCCGCTGCGCGTCGCGATCTTCGCGCGCAAGGATTCCAAGATCATGACGATCAAGGACCTGAAGGGTAAGCGCGTCCCGGGCGTGTTCGCCTCGGCGCGGACGCTCAAGGTGCTGATGGACGGCGAGCTCGCCAACGCCGGCATGACCTATAAGGACGTCGACATGGTCAAGGCGGCCAGCATCATCAGCAACGCCAACGACTTCATGGCCGGCAAGGCGGACGTGTTCTTCTTCGCCGTCGGCTCGGGCAAGGTGCTGCAGGTAGACGCCAAGGTCGGCGGCATTCGCGCGCTGCCGATCGATCCGTCGCCCGCGGCGATGGCGGCGCTGAAGAAGTTCGTGCCGGTGGCCTATGCGCTGAAGGTCAATCCGGGCAAGCGGATGGCCGGCATCCTCAAGCCGACCTACGTGATGGCCTATCCCTACCTGGTGCTGACCAGCGCCAAGGTCTCCGACGAAAAGGCCTACAAGGTCGCCAAGGCGATGTGGGGCCACCGCAAGGACATGATCGCGGCGTTCCGCCCGATGGCCGGCTTCAGCCCGAAGAAGATGGTCACCGACCTGGGCGTGATCAAATATCACCCGGGCGCGATCAAGTTCTACAAAGAGAAAGGCATGTGGAAATAGCCTCCCGTGCCGGACACGCAAACGGCTGAGCCCGCGGTCCCCCGCAGCCGGGGCGTCCGCGGGCTCATCACGACCCTGTCGGTGTTGGTGACGCTGGGGTCCCTCGGCTGGGCCGCCGACATCTATCGCTCCGTCCTGTCGATCGTCTTCGCGACCGAGCAGCTCCTGGCCGCGATCCTGGCCTTCGCCCTGCCGCTCCTGTTCCTGTCCTTCCGCGCGACGCCGCGTCAGCCCAAGGGCGTGATCCCCTGGTACGACTGGGTCCTCGCCGTGGCCGGCTTCGTCTGCGGCGTCTACATGGCGATCTACTACACCAAGCTGTCGGAACTGGTGGCGGACGCGCCGCTCGACGGCACCATCACCGCCGTGATCCTGGTCGTCGTCGTGCTCGAGGGGCTGCGGCGGACGACGGGCTGGGCGCTGTTCATCATCTGCCTGGTCTTCCTGCTCTACACCCAGGTCGCCGACCTGGTGCCGGGCGACCTCCAGGGGCTGCCCTCCGAGCCGGCCCGCACGCTCTACTACATGGCGTGGGACAACGGCAGCATGCTCGGCCTGCCGATGGCGGTGGCCTGTACCATCGTCATCGCGTTCATCTTCTTCGGCAACCTGCTGGGGCTGTCCGGCGGGTCCGCCTTCTTCACCGATCTCGCCGTCTCGCTGATGGGGCGGTTCCGCGGCGGCTCGGCCAAGATCGCCGTGGTCGCCTCGGGCCTGTTCGGCTCGATCTCCGGTAGCGCCGTGTCCAACGTCGTGTCGACCGGGGTCATCACGATCCCGCTGATGCGCCAGGGCGGCTACGACCCCAAGGTCGCGGCGGCGATCGAGGCGGTGGCATCGACCGGCGGCCAGTTGATGCCGCCGATCATGGGTGCGGCCGCCTTCCTGTTGGCCGTGTTCGTGCAGGTCGACTATTCGGAGGTGGTGGTCGCGGCCCTGGTGCCGGCGATCCTCTACTACATCGCGCTGTTCATCCAGGTCGACCTGGAGGCTGCGCGCGCCGGGATCAAGCGGGTCGACGAGGCCCTGATCCCCAGGATCGGCAAGGTCCTGCTCCAGGGCTGGCACTATCCGTTCGCCTTCGTGGTCCTGATCGTTTCGCTGTTCTCGCTCAACCTCCAGCCCGAGACGGCGGCGCTCTATGCCGCGATCACGATCACCGTGACCGGCGTGCTGTTCGGCTACGACCGCAAGCGCATGCCGATCACGGCGGTGTGGGAGGCGCTCAAGAAGACCGGCGTTGCCTCGGTCGACATCGTGATGATCTGCGCCGCGGCGGGGATAATCATCGGCGTGCTGAACCTCAGCGGCCTGGGCCACGCGCTGGCGCAGGCCCTGGTCGACCTTGCCGGCGGCAACCTGTTCCTGCTGCTGCTGTTCGCCGCCGTGGTGTGCATCATCCTCGGCATGGGCATGCCGACGGCGGGCGTCTACGTCCTGCTCGCCACCCTGGTCGCGCCGTCGATCATCAACGCCGGCGTCCGGCCGATGGCCGCCCATCTCTACGTCATGTATTTCGGCATGATGTCGATGATCACGCCGCCGGTGGCGATCGCGGCCTTCACCGCGGCCAGCCTGGCCGGGACCAAGGCCATGGCGACCGGCTTCGCCGCCGTCCGCTTCGGCTGGATCGCCTACGTCGTCCCGTTCCTGTTCGTGCTGTCGCCGTCGCTGCTCATGGAAGGGCCGGTCGTGTCCGTGGTGATCGCGATCGTCACCGCGATCGCGGGCGTGTGGCTGATCTGCGCGGCGGTGACCGGCTACATGTTCCGCCTGATCGAGCCGTGGTTGCGGCTGTTGACGGCGATCGCCGGCTTCGGCCTGCTGTTCCCGGCCAACGCGCTGCCCTATGGCACATGGGTCGACGTCGCCGGGCTGGTCCTCGGCGTCGCGATCGTCGGCTGGGAACTGATCGCCCGCCGCAACGGCGCCGCAGCCGAGGCCGAAGCGCCAGCGTCTGCCGCCATCGACGACGCGGCGGTGGCGGCGGGACCGCCGCCGGATTGAGCGGCGGCGCCCCGGCCACTCAGGCGCGGCCGGGAAATTCCGAGACGACGTTGACCTTGTAGATCCAGTCGGGCTTGAAGCGCTTGCCGCTCCGGCCGGTCAGGCCGCCGATCCAGTAGTTGAGGTTGCGGATCATCCGGCCGACCGCCGACGGCTCGTGCATCGACACGACCCGCGCCCGGGCGCCGAGCTGCACCTGCGCGGTCCGCGGCAGCCGGACCCGTTCGTACTCCTTCAGCGCGCCGACCCAGTCGCCACCCGAGCCCGCCAGCAGGGCGGCGGCGACGTAGCCGTCCTCGATCGCCTGGCAAGCCCCCTGGGCGAGGAAGGGCAGCATCGGGTGCGCGGCGTCGCCGAGCAGCGTGCAGCGCCCTTGGGTCCAGGCCGGCAGCGGGTCGCGGTCGAACAGCGCCCACTTGTTGATCCGGTCGGTGGCGTCGATCAGATCGTGGATGTCCTGGAACCAGCCCTTGTAGGCCTCGTGAACCTCCTCCTTGCTGCACTCCAGCGACCAGGACTCCTCCTGCCACGCGTCGATCTCCCACGCGCCCGCGAAGTTGACCAGGCGCCCGCCCGAGATCGGGTAGGTGGTGACGTGGCCGTGGGGCCCGTGGAAGGTGCTCGACCCGATGTCCTTGAAATGCGGATCGAGCCGTTCGATCGGCGCGGTCAGCCGGAAGATGACGATGCCGGTGTAGCGGGGGTTGTCCTCGCCGAACAGGGATCGGCGGACGGCCGAGTGGATGCCGTCGGCGCCGACCACCGCGCCGGCCTCGAACCGGTCGCCCTTGGCGGTCTCGATGACGACCCGGTCGTCCTTCTGTTCCAGTCTGGTGACCTTCTGGCCGAGGTGGAGGCAGGCCGGATCGACGGTCGTCTGCAGCGTCGCCAGCAGGTCGGCCCGGTGCACCTGGTAATAGGGCGCGCCGTACAGCTCGGCGAATTCCGGATTGCGCGGCGTCTTGTAGAGCGTGCCGCCGGTCTTCCAGTCGCGCGCGTGATAGACGGCGGGCATGCCGGCGTCCTTGGCCAGGGCGTCCTCGACGCCGAGGAAGCGCATGACGTGGACGCCGTTGGGGCCGATCTGGATGCCCGCGCCGACCTCGGTCAGGGCGTCGGCCTGCTCCAGCACCAGATAGGGCAGGCCGAACTTGGCCAGCGAGCCGGCCAGCGCCAGGCCGCCGATGCCGCCGCCGACCACCGCCACCGGAAGGGATGCCGCATCACTCATGTCCGCTCCGTGCCACCTGCTCCGTCCGCCCCGATCCGTTCGCGCCAATCCGTTCGCGTCGGCCGGGTATCCGCGTTTCTACACCTGTTGGCGAAGCGGTCGCCACTTCGGATCAGGCCTTCGTGCCATGCAAGGCGCGCCACACGCGCTCCGGTGTCGCCGGGATCTCGATATGCTCGACGTCGTGGCCGGCGAGCGCGTCGACCACGGCGTTGGTGATCGCCGCGACCGCCGGGGTGATGCCGGCCTCGCCGCCGCCCTTGATGCCGAGCGGGTTGCCCTGGGTCGGGTCCTCGCGTAGCGCGACCCGGAAGCTGGGCAGCCGGTCGGCGCGCGGCGGACCGTAGTCGAGGAAGGAGCCGGTCAGCAGCTGGCCCGACTCCGGGATCGTGGACCACCCGCTCGGTCAGCGCCTCGCCGACCCCCTGGGCGATGCCGCCATGGACCTGGCCGTCGACGATCAGCGGGTTGACCACCCGGCCGACGTCGTCGACCGACGAATAGCGGGTGATCTCGACGACGCCGGTCTCGGGGTCGATCTCGACCTCGCAGACGGCGCAGCCGGTCGGGTGCGCCGGGATGCGGCCGACGAAGTCGGTGGCGGCGGCGAGCTTGTCGTCGGCGTTCGGGTCGAGCGCCCCGGCGACCTCGAACAGCGACAGCGCCTGGTTGCCCTGCGGGTTGCGGAACAGGCCGTCCTCGTAGGCGATGGCGTCCGCCGCCACGTCCCACAGCCGGGCGCACACCGCGCGCGCCTGGTCGACGACCTTGTCCGCGGTCTGGAGGATCAGCGTCCCGGCGATCCGCATCGAGCGGTCCGAATGGGTGCCGCCGCCCATCGAGACGATCCGGCTGTCGCCGCCGCGCAGGCGGATCGCGTCGAACGGCACCTGCAGCATGTCGGCGGCGACCTGGGCGAAGCTGGTCTCGTGGCCCTGGCCGGTCGACTGGGTGCCGGTGACGAGATCGACGGTGCCGTCGGCGTTGACCGCCAGTTCGACCCGCTCGCGCGGGTCGCCGACCGGCGATTCGATGTAGTTGGCGACGCCGATGCCGAGCAGCCTGCCGCGCGACCCGGCGTCGCGCCGGCGCGCATCGGCGTCGTCCCAGCCGGCGAGGTCGAGGGCGTGGTCGAGATTGCCGTGGAAGTCGCCCGAATCGTAGGTGAGCCCCATCGCGTTGCGGTAGGGGAGCTGGTCGCGGCGGACCATGTTGCGGCGGCGCAGCTCGATCCGGTCGAAGCCGCCGCGCCGCGCCGCCATGTCGATCAGCCGCTCGAGCGCGAAGGTCGCCTCCGGCCGGCCGGCGCCGCGATAGGGCGCGGTCGGCACCGTGTTGGTCAGCACCCCGCGCACGCGCAGGCCCACGATGGGGATGTCATACACCGTGGTCAGGATGCGGCTGGCGTTGGCCATCGGCACGAAGGCGACCGTGTGGGCGCCGACATTGCCGACCAGGTCGACGTCGAGCGCCAGGAAGCGGCCGTCGGCGTCGAGCGCCAGGCGAGCGTCGAGGATCAGGTCGCGGCCCTGGTAGTCGCTCTGGAACGCCTCGCTCCGGTCCGAGGTCCAGCCGACCGGGCGGCCCAGCCGCTTCGCCGCCCAGGCGACGGCGGCGATCTCCGGATAGACGAAGGACCGCGGCCCGAAGCCGCCGCCGACGTCGGGGCAGATGACGCGGATGCCGTCCTCGGGCAGGTCCATGATCTCGCGCAGCCCCGCCGTGTGGCGCATCACGCCCTGGCTGCCGGCGATCACCGTCAGGCCGTCGTCGCCGGGCGCGCCGATCACCGCGCGCGGTTCCATCTGGCAGTTGACGATGCGTCCGTTGTGGAACCGCCAGCGGACCGTCAGCGCCGCCGTGGCGAAGGTGGCGGCCACGTCGTCGGTCGGCCCGAAGCGCTCGTCGACGCAGATATTGCCCGGCGCGGCGTCCCACAGCAGCGGCGCGTCCGGCGCGATCGCGGCGTCGGCCATCGTCACCGCCGGCAGCGGCCGGTAGTCGACCGCGACCCGCTCGGCGGCGTCCTGCGCCTGGGCCAGGGTCTCGGCGACGACGACCGCGATTGGCTCGCCGACGTGGCGGACCCGGTCCTCGGCCAGCGGCCAGTGCGGCAGGTCGATGACGGTGGCGTCGCCCCCGGCGCCGAAGGCGCGTTCCTTGTGGTTCACCGCGCCGGCCGGCGTGGCCCGGTGGCCGACCGGCTTCAGCCCGTCGGCCCGATAGTCCCGCGCGGTCAGCACGGCGGCGACGCCCGGCGCGGCCACGGCGTCCGCCACGTCGATCGCGCCGATTGCGGCATGGGCGTGCGGCGACCGGACGAAGACCGCGTGCAACTGGCCCGGCACGCGCAGGTCGTCGGTGTAGCGCCCGGCGCCGGTAATCAGCCGCCGGTCCTCGACGCGCGGGATCGGCTGGCCGACATAGCGGGCCTGTCGTCGCGATGGAATTGCCGGATCCTCCCCCTGCGGCGCGATGGCCGCGCCCACTTCCGTTGGTCGGCCACCTTCGATTGGCGGGGAGCCTAAAGGCATTCGCCGCACCGCGCCACTCGGCGGCGGCGCTTGCGGCGGGGCGCTAGTGTTTCGCCGGGCGCATGGCGGCGAGGCGCTGCCACCAGTCCTTGGGCAGCACCCGCTTGCCGACGCCCCAGCGGTCGTCGATGCGCAGCATCAGCCGGCGCAGCCGGGTGCCCGCCAGCCGCCGCCACAGCCGCGCCGTCCACCGGCTGTAGTCGCGGTTGTAGGGGCACACGCGCATGCAGATGGCGCAGTCGCTGTTGAGCTTGACCCAATAGCCGAAGCATTTCTCGCAGTCGGCCGTCCACTTGCGCACGCCCTTGATGCTCGATCGGTTGGGCCCCTCGTCCTTGGGCGGCCCGAAGGGCAGCGCCTTGGGCGGGCAGGCGTCGGCGCAGCGCTGGCACGTGTTGCAGAATTCGTGCACGCCGAAGGCGATCGGCGCGTCGTGGTCGAGCGGCAGGTCGGTGAAGATCTTGGAGAAACGCACACGCGGCCCGAACTCGGGCGTGATCAGCATCTGGTTGCGCCCGTATTCGCCCAGCCCCGCCTTGATCGCCAGCGGGATGGTCAGCGCCGTGTCGTTGATCGTCGCGACCGCCTTGTAGCCGAGGTTGCGGATGTACTGGGCGACGTGGTGGGCGGTGGTGATCTCGCTCGAATAGACCTTGCCGACCGCCGCGCTCGCCAGCGCCGACGGCATGGTCTCGATCAGGCTGCGGTCCATGCCGTGGCCGAGCACGATCACGCTGGTGGTGCCGTCGACGTCGTCGTTGGGCCGGCCGAGCTGGGTCTTGAAGTCGTATTTCTCGGCATAGACCCAGCGCGGGTCGTATTCGGTGATGCCGACCAGGTCGGCGCCGAACAGCCTGGCGATCGACTTGATCTCCGCGGTCTGGGCCGCGGTCGTCTCGGCCGGCGCCTTGTGTTCCGCCTGGGGGTTGTAGGGCTGGATCGGGTCGAGGAAACCCTCGGTCAGGCCGTCCTTCAGGCCGCGGTCGGCGAACTCGTTGGCCACCGCCCAGGCGGCGTTGCGCAGCGCGTAGTCGCGCTGGCGGTAACCGTCGCCCTTGCGCGCGTTGATCACCCGGTGGGAGATGAAGAAGTCCTTCGCCGCCTTGCTGCGGATCTCGGGGTCCCAGCGCGAGCGGCAGAACATGTCGTTCTTCTGCTCGAACGGCGCGAAGTCGGCGGTGACCTCGATCCCGGCGCGCCGGTCGGATTCGCGGAAGCGGTCGGGATCGACCGGCGCCGGCCGCGGCCGGTTGTCCGGCCAGCCTTCCGGTGATGGCGTCTCGTCGGGCTCACGCGTCATCGCTTCGCTCCCTCCAGGCTCCGCTCGTCAAATCTCGGACCAATTGGACAACACTCATCCCGTCTTGTGGCCGCCCAGCTTGTGCAGCCAGGCTGCGACGGCGTTCCGATCGAGCTCCGGCGACAGCGCGGAGGTCACCGCATCCATCTCGGTCAGGGCCTCGCCGACCGCGCGTTCCAGCGCGCGTCCCCGCGGGGTCAGATGGACCTGGATCGCCCGACCGTCCTCCGGGTCGGGACGGCGCGCCAGATACCCGATCGCCTCGATCCGGCCGACGATGTTGGTCACCGTCTGCTTGGACAGGCCGGCCCGCCGCGCCAGCTGCCCCAGGCGCAGCCCGTCTTGCTCGAACAGCGGCACCATCACGGCGCCGAACGACGGGCGGATGTCCTCGACGCCGTGGGCGCGCAGGCGCTCGATGAACAGGGCGTTCCACCGGCGCGCCGCCCGGTTGAGCAGATAGCCGATTTCCTGGGTGGTCGGTTTGACGGGGCCGGACATGGGACATTTAGTACCAATTTTGACTAATTGGTCAACGGCGCGCGACGTGGTGGCCCAGCTGCCGTCGATTCCCCTTGCGGGCAAAAGGTTCTAGGGTCCGCGCGGCTGAAACAGCGGAGCCGGGATCGCGTTGAAGATCGTCAAATACGTCTATCTGGCGCTGGGCGTCGCGCTGTTCGTGGCGGTGCTCGCCGCGTTCGATTTCTCGTCCGCGCTCACCCTCGTCGCGAAGGCGGGCTGGCTCGGCGTCGCCGGCCTGTGCCTGACCTATCTCGTCGTCTACCTGATGGACTGCTTCGGCTGGATGCTGACGGTGCCGTCGGTGCCGCCGACCGGGCGCTGGTGGTGGCGCTTCTCCTGGATCCGCCTGATCGGCGAGGCGTTCAACATGGTCCTGCCGGCCGGCACCCTCGGCGGCGAGCCGCTCAAGGCGGCGGTGCTCAAGAGCCGCTACGGCGTCAGCTACCGCGAGGTGACCGCCTCGATCATGCTGATCCGCACCGTGTGGCTGATGGCCCAGCTTCTGTTCGTCGTCGTGCTGGCGGTGCCGCTGATGATGACCGACCGGCTGACGGTCGGCTCGAAGCTGTCGATCGTGCTGGGCACGGTGATCCTGGCGGGAATGACGGCGGCGCTGGTGCTGTTGCCGCGGCTGCGGCTGTCGTCGCGGCTGGGGCGCTGGCTGGGCGGCCGCGGCTGGCGCCGCAAGATCGCCGAGCAGCTCCACTACGTCGAGGACGTGGAGAGCCGGGCGACCCGCTACTACCGCGACCATCCCGCCCGCTTCTGGGTCGCCTTCGTCCTCTCGGTCGGCAAGTGGTGCCTCGGCGCGGGCGAGGTCTGGCTGGCGCTCTGGCTGATCGGCTCGCCGGTCGGCGTGCTCGAGGCGCTGATGATCGAGGCGGTGATCCAGCTCGTCCGCTCGATCAGCTTCTTCATCCCCGGCAACCTCGGCACCCAGGACGCCGCCTACGCACTGATGGTCTCGGCCTTCACCGGGTCGCCGACCGCCGGGCTCGGCGCGGCGCTGCTCCGGCGGCTGCGCGAGATCATCTTCGTCTCCGCCGGCTTCGCGCTCGGCGCGCGCTACGTGCTGCCCGGGCGCAGCGCCGCCGTGCCGCCGGAGGACCAGCAGTCCTCCGGGGTCAGCCGTGACGGGTCTCCTTGAGCCGTTCGATGCCCATCACCCGCATCGCGAAGCGCTCGTAGAACGGCTCCGAGACGCCGCGCCGCACCTTGCGCATGAAGTAGCGCTCGAACAACAGCTTGCCCCAGTGGACCCAGCGGCCCGACGACGACCAGTTGACGTTGCGCGGCGGGATCTGCGGCAGGGCGACGAAGGCGACGCCGCGGTCGCCGAAGTCGGCCAGGCAGACCGCGTTGTTGGTCGCTTCCTCGTCGGGCTCCTTGCCGTCGATCAGGGCGCGGATGTTGTGCGCCGTGGCGGTGACCATCGATTCGATCATGAAGCCGGTCTTGGGCACGCCGACCGGCACCGGCGTCGCCTCCACCGGCGGGATCGCGATGCAGACGCCGACCGAGAAGACGTTGGGGAAGGCCGGGTTGCGCTGGTGCTTGTCGACCAGCACGAAGCCGCGCGGGTTGACCAGCCCGTCGATGTCGCGCAGCGCCGGGATACCGCGGAAGGCCGGCAGCATCATGCCGAAGGCCATCGGCAGCTCGTGCTTGCGCCGCTCCTCGCCGTCCTCGGTGAACTCGGTGACGAACAGCTTGTCGGCCTCGGCCTTGTCGACCTTGGCGTTGACGATCCACCGGATGTCGTGGTCGCGGAACTCGGACTCGAGCAGGCCCTTGGTGTCGCCGACCCCGCCCAGGCCGAGATGGCCGATGTAGGGCTCCGAGGTGACGAAGGTCATCGGCACCCTGTCGCGGATCTTGCGCCGGCGCAGCTCGGTGTCGAGGATCATCGCGTATTCGTAGGCGGGCCCGAAGCAGGACGCGCCCTGGACCGCGCCGACCACGATCGGCCCCGGGTTCTTGACGAATTCCTCCCAGCGCTCGGCGGCGGTCTCCGCGTGCTGGACCTGGCAGATCGACTGGGTGTGGCCGCCGTCGGGGCCGAGGCCCTCGATCTCGTCGAAGGCGAGCTCCGGGCCGGTGGCGATGACCAGGTAGTCGTAGTCGACCATCCGGCCGTCCGACAGCTCGACCTTGTTGTCGGCCGGGTGGACGCGCTTGGCGCCGATCGAGATGAAGTCGATGCCGCGCCGCTCGTAGATCGGGCCGAGCTGGACCACGACCTCGTCGGGCCGGCGCCAGCCGACCGCGACCCACGGGTTGGACGGGACGAACTGGAACGTGTCGCTGTTGGAGATGACCGTCAGCCGGTCCTCGTCGCGCAGCTGGTCCTTCATCTCATAGGCCATCGGCACGCCGCCGAGGCCGGCCCCGAGAATGACGACATGGGCCATCACACTTCCTCCCTTCGTTCGCTGGCGGCGGCCGCTAGAGCGCGTTCACCGGCAGCTTGAGATAACGAACGCCGTTGTCCTCGGCGGGCGGCAGGCGGCCGCCGCGCATGTTGACCTGCACCGACGGCAGGATCAGGACGGGCATGTCGAGCGTGGCGTCGCGCTCGGTGCGGAACTTGACGAACTCCGCCTCGCCGACGCCGTCGTGGACGTGGATGTTGCGCGCCTTCTCCTCGGCCACCGTGGTCTCCCACGCGAACGTGTCGCGGCCGGGCGCCTTGTAGTCGTGGCACAGGAACAGCCGCGTCTCCGGCGGCAGCGCGAAGATCTTCTGGATCGAGCGATACAGCGTCGGCCCGTCGCCGCCGGGGAAGTCGACCCGCGCGGTGCCGTAGTCGGGCATGAACAGGGTGTCGCCGACGAAGGCGGCGTCGCCGATCACATAGGTGAGGCACGCGGGCGTGTGGCCCGGCGTGTGGATGACGTGGGCGTCGATATTGCCGAGCTTGAAGGTCTCGCCGTCCTTGAACAGGTGGTCGAACTGCGAGCCGTCGGTCGCGAAGCCGTCCTCGGCGTTGAACACGCCCTTGAACACCTCCTGGACGACCGTGATGTGGTCGCCGATCGCGATCTTCCCGCCCAGCGTCTCCTTGAGATAGGGCGCGGCGGTCAGATGGTCGGCGTGGGCGTGGGTCTCCAGGATCCAGTCGACCGTGAGGCCCTGTTCACGCACGAAGGCGATCAGCGCGTCGGCGGTCCCGGTGCTGGTCCGGCCGGCCTTGTGGTCGTAGTCGAGCACCGAATCGACCACCGCGGCGACCTTGGTCTCAGGATCCCACACCACGTGCGTGGCGGTGAAGGTGGGCTCGTGGAAGAAGGTTTTCACGCTCGGCTTCATGGCTGCTCTCCGTTTCGATCCTTCGGCATCCTTCACTTGACATTCATATATTAGTTTTATATAAATTAGCAAGATCTAAATTAGAGAAACCCGGAAATGGCCCTGGATATCGACCGGATGGAGGTGGCATCGGAGGACGCGGGGCGCCTGCTGCGCGCGCTGGCCAATCCCCATCGCATGATGATCCTGTGTCTGCTGGTCGACGGGGAGAAGTCTGTCGGCGATCTGGCCGCGCGCATTGACCTGACGCAATCGGCCTTCTCCCAGCATCTTGCCCGGTTGCGGGCCGACGGCATCGTGACCACGCGGCGGGAGGCACAGCGGATCTACTACTCGCTGCGCGACGCCAACGTCCTGCGGCTGATCCAGGTTCTCCACGAGATTTATTGCGTTCCATCGGGCGGCGAGCCCACAGCGAAGGAGACGTGTCTATGAGCGTGAAGGAAATCGACGCGAAAACCGCCGAGGCGTGGTTCGAGTCCGACAAGGCGGTGCTGGTCGACGTGCGCGAGCCGTCGGAATACGTCCGCGAGCACATCACCGGCTCCCGCCTGGTGCCGCTGAGCGCGTTCGACCGCGAGGACTTCTCGAAGGACCACGACAAGGTCGCGGTCTTCCTGTGCCGTTCCGGCGCGCGCACCGCGGCCCATGCCGAGCGGCTGTTGCGGTCCGGCTTCCGCGAGGTCTATGCGCTGCGCGGCGGCCTGATGGCGTGGAAGCAGGCCGGGCTGCCGGTCCACAACGAGCGCCAGCAGGCGCGATCCCAGCGGCGCAAGACGTCGATCAGCACGATGCGCCAGGTCCAGATGGTGATCGGCCCGATGATCCTCGCGGGCGCGCTCCTGGGCGCTTTCGTGTCGCCCTGGTTCCTGCTGATCTGCGGCGTGGTCGGCGCGGGCGTGCTCAACGCGGGCTTCACCGGCGTCTGCCCGATGGAGAACGTGATCGCCCGGATGCCGTGGAACCGCGACCCGGCGGCTGCGCCGCACGGGGCGCAGCCCGAAGCCGGCTGATCCATATCGGGGGCGGAACGCGGGCCGGGCTTCGGGGCGCCCGGCCCGCATTCCATTGCTGGTTCCCATTCCTTTCATGTTCCTATCCGTTCGTGGCCTTGCACGCTTCGTCTTGTAGGCCCTGACTTCTGCCGCCTATTGTGGCGGCATGGCTGCTGTCGATCTTCCGATCCTGCCGACCATGGGCGTCGGCTCCTACGCCGCGCCGGGCTGGTTCGTCGCCTCCTGGCGCGCCGCCCGCCAGGGTGAGCGCGGCGGCGAGTGGGGCGCCCACGACGTCGACGAGCTGTTCGCCGACGGCACCCGCATCGTCGTCGCCGACCAGATCGAGGCCGGCGTCGACATCCTCTCCGACGGCGAGCTGCGCCGGCAGCGCTTCGTCTACGAGATGTTCGACCGGCTCGACGGGCTGGAGCGCGTCCCGCCGCGCCGCCGGCTCGGCGTTCCCGGCTACGACAGGGCGCCGCATTTCGCCGTGCGCGACCGCATCACCGCGGCCGGCGGTCTCGGCGCGGTCGAGGAGTTCGAGACCCTGCGCCGGCTCGCACCGGACCGGGCGCTCAAGATCGCGATCCCCGGCCCGCTGACCTTCGGCGGCTTCATCGACTCCGGCGCGCGCGACGGCACCGACCTGCTCAACGACCTGATCGGCATCGTCAACGCCGAGCTGAAGGCGCTCGTCGCCGCCGGCGCGACGTATCTCCAGCTCGACGAGCCGGGCCTGCCCTCGGCGCCGCACGGCCTGTCGATGGCCGAGGCCGCCGCCGCGATCAACCGCGCCTTCGACGGCGTGCAGGCGCGGCGCGCGCTCCACGTCTGCTTCGGCAACAACGCCGGCCGGCCGATGGCCGACCGCCGGATGGACCGGCTGATGCCGGCGATCGAGGCGCTGACATGCGACCAGCTCGTGCTCGAATTCGCCAACCGCGAGTTCGCCGAGGTCGAGCTGCTCGCCCCGCTCGCCGAGCGGTTCGACGTCGCCGCGGGCGTCATCGACGTCAAGAACTTCCGGGTCGAGACGGCCGAGGACGTCGCCGACCGCATCGCCCGCTGCCTCGCCCACGTGCCGGCCGAGAAGCTGACCGTGACCGCCGACTGTGGCTTCTCGGCGCTGCCCCGGTATCTCGCCCGCGCCAAGCTCGACGCGATGGTCGACGGCGCGCGGATCGCGCGGGGGCGGCTGTGAACGTCACCTACCTGATCGACCGGCTGGCCGATATCAGCCCCGACGCGCCGGCGACCCTGGCCGACGACCGGCCGCCGGTGACCTGGGCCGACTTCCGCACCCGGGTCGCGACCCTCGCCGGCGCGTTGCGGGCCCGCGGCGTCGGCCCCGGCGACCGGGTCGCCTTGCTCTGCCGCAACCGCGCCGAGTTCCTCGAGGTCGTGCTCGGCTGCGCCTGGATCGGCGCGATCGTGGTGCCGCTCAACTACCGGCTGGCGCCGGCGGAGATCGCCTTCCAGCTCGACGATTCGGGCGCCGGCCTGCTGTTCGTCGAGGACGCCTGCGCCGACATCGCGGCCGCCGCCAACGCGGAGCTCGACCGGGTGGCGATCGGCGATCCAAATGGCCCCTATGACGACCTGATCGCCCGCGCCGAGCCGCTCGCCGACGCCGCCGACCTGCCCGGCGACCACACGCTCGGCATCTTCTATACGGGCGGCACCACCGGCGTGCCCAAGGGGGTGATGCTCACTCACCAGAACCTGCTCTCCAACGCCTCCCACGTGGTCCGCTACCAGGGCTACAACCCGGCGGACGTGCATCTCCACGCCGCGCCGATGTTCCACCTCGCCGACCTGGGCGGCACCTTCGGCCACCTGTTCGGCGGCGGCGCCCACGTCTTCCTGCCCCAGTTCACCCCGGCCGGCTTCTTCGAGGCGATGGCCCGCCATCACGGCTCGACCGTCCTCTTGGCGCCGACCATGGTCGACAGGCTGACCCGCGAGCCGCCCGGCCACGGCCTCGACCTGTCGTCCTGGCGACAGCTCTGCTACGGCGGCTCGCCGATCACCGAGGCGACGCTCAAGCGCGCCTTCGACCTCTTGCCCTGCGCGCTGGTCCAGGGCTTCGGCCAGACCGAGGCGACCCAGACCGTCTGCATCATGGGCCCGGAGGACCACCGCCGGGCGCTCGACGAGCCGCACCTCTTGCGCACCTGCGGCCGGCCCGTCGCCGGCGTCCACGCCCGCATCGTCGACGAGGACCTGACCCTCCTGCCGCCCGGCGCGGTCGGCGAGATCGTCGTGCGCGGCCCGACCGTGATGAAGGGCTACTGGAACCGGCCGGAGGAGACGGCGGCGGCGCTGCGCGGCGGCTGGCTCCACATGGGCGACCTCGGCTCGCGCGACGCGGAGGGCTTCATCACCCTGTTCGACCGCAAGAAGGACATGATCGTCTCCGGCGGCGAGAACGTCTTCTCGCCCGAGGTCGAGAACGCGCTCGCCGCCCACCCGGACGTGGTCGAATGCGCGGTCATCGCCGTGCCCGACGAGCGGTTCGGCGAGCGGGTCCACGCCGTCGTCGTCCTCGCCGAGGGGTCGGTGTCCGACGAAGCCGCGTTGCAGGCCCACTGCCGGGCGATGATCGGCGGCTACAAGGTGCCGCGCTCGTTCGACTTCCTGGAAGCCCTGCCCAAGACCGCCTACGGCAAGGTCCAGAAGAGCGTCCTGCGCGAGCGCTACTGGGCCGGGGTCGGGCGGAGCGTGGCGTAGGGGGCGGCGATCATTCCGACGCCGGACCCCTCACCCTCCCGCCGCGCGGCGGCGGGCCCCTCCCTCTCCCCAGGGAGAGGGTGATTTCGAGCGTCGGCGTTCTGTCCCCTCTCCTCGGGGAGAGGGAGGGGCCCATTGCGTGAGCAATGGGAGGGTGAGGGGTAACCCTCTAGGCGGCCTGCCGGATCCGGTCGGGCACGCGCACCGGCGCGGCCGACGCCAGCAGCGCCGCGCGGGGGCCGGGTTGCGGACCGGTTCGGCAGGGCGTCCAGGGGCACCCCTGCCGACGGTAAGGAAAGGTCAGGGTCGGCGACGCCCAGCTCGGCTTCCAGCTCGGCGATCCCGGCCAGGATCGCGGCCCGCTCGACCTCGGCATCGTGCTCGGCTTCGCCGCCGGTTCCGGCCGGCGTCGCACGACGGTCGGCGTCGGCCCGCGCGCGCCGGGCGGCACGGTCCGCCAGCAAGGCCGCTGCGGCCTCGTCCTCGGCCCGTTCGGCGGCCAGGGTGGCGGCGACCTCGGCGGCGCGGGCGTCGGGGTCGATCGCCGCCTCCGGGTCGAGCCCGTCGCGCATCCGCACCAGCGGGCCCGGCCCGCCGGCCCGGTCGTAGAGCAGCGCCCGGCGCTGCGCCGCATCGGTTCCGGTCAGCGCCGCGACCTGGGCCTGGAGCCGGGCGACGTCGAGCATGGCGCGATAGTCGCCGGCCAGCCGCGCCAGGTCGAGCGCGGCGTCGAGCCGGTCGAGCAGCACCGCGGCCTCGCCGCGCAGGGTGCGGCCGTGGGCCTCTTCCAGCGCGGCGACCCGGTCGCGGATCATGGGCGCCTGCAGCAGCTCGTGCGCCGCCTGCTTGGCGCTGGCGGGCGCATAGCCGGCGGCCCGCGCCGCCGCCGCGCCGTTGCCCGACGCGGCATAGTGGCGGGCGAAGGCTTCCTGCCGGGGGGTGAGGGCGGGGGCGGGGGTGTCGCCGGGGGCAGCGTTCGCGGGGGAGGTGGTGGGGGTGAGGGTCATGGCAGGGCTCATCGGGATGTGGGAATAAAATAGGAACAATTTAGGTGGCGATGGCCTCCGCGATTTCAAGAAATAATTCCCATTTTGCCACTCCCTATCCCGTCGCCCCCGCGCAGGCGGGGGCCCAGGCGTCGGCGATGGGCTGGATTCCCGCCTGCGCGGGAATGACGGGTCGTGTCGTGGGATAGGTGCGGGGGCGCGCTACGCCGACCGCTGCGCCTTGACGGCCTGTTCGAACGCCTGCACGGCGCGCGGCCGGAACCCGGCGAGCGCGAGACCGAACTGGCAGACGCCCCAGGCGGCGAACAGGAGGGCCGCGGGCAGGGCGGACCGGTCGCCGCTGTTCTGGTAGAGCCACACCATGGCGGCCGCGCCCGCGATCGCCAGCGCGCCGCCCGCAGTCAGCGTGATCCAGAGCGCCCGACGCGCGCCGGCGTCGCCGCGGCGCATCGACACCAGGCAGGTCATGCTCGTCGTCACCACGGGCAGGCCGACCAAGGTGACGATCATTCCCATGCTCGCGTCGACGACGTAGGCGACCGCGAGGGCGGCGATCCACACGACGCCCAGGAGCAGCGCGAAGACCAGCAGCCACCGCCGCGCCGGCCCGCGAACGCCACCGTCGACGCGGGCGGAGGCGAGCGCCGTCGCCCGGGCCGCGCCCGTCAGCTCAACGGCGCGCGACGCGCGGTGCCGGAAGGCGTCGAACGCGAAGCCGAGCTGACAGACGCCCCACAGTGTCCACAGCGCGGCCGTTCGCGGACTGGATGCCGACGTCTCGGCGGCGAGGTTGCCGACGCCGATCAGGATCAGCAACAGGCCCGCGACCGTCAGGGTGATCCCCAACGCCCGGCGCCCCGCCGGGCGGCCCTCCCGCGCCAGCAGCAGGGACGGGATGACGACGGCGGCGACGACCATGCCGTAGACCATGGTGAACACGCCGGCGTTGGTCTTGAGGGCATAGAGGAGCGCGGTGGCGACCAGCCAGCCGCTGCCCAAAAGGATGGCGAAGCCGCGCCGCCACCGCCGCGCCGCCGCTACGTCGTCGGTCCCCGCGGGCGGCAGGTCGGCCGGTGCTGCCGCGCTCGCCCCGATAGCGCCCGCCCCGGCCGGGCTCGCGGCTACCGTGCTCGCCGCCGCCGTGGCCGGGACGGGATCGCTCGGCGTGGCGGGTGTGGGGATGGGAGCGCCGTGCGGCGCCGGCGCGCCGGCGAAGAGCGTTTCGCCGGCGTCCCGGTCGGCGCCCCCGTCGGCGTCCCCGTCGGCGTCCCGATCGGCGCTCCGGTCGGCGTCCCTGCCGGCGAGCAGTGCGCGAAAGGCGGCGACCGAGGCGGGACGCTCGGCCTGGACGACGCGCAGCGCCTGCTCGGCGGCGCCGACCAGCACGGGGCCATAACGGTCCCCGGCGTCTATCGGTTCCAGCGGGTCCGGCGTGCCGCGCATCGCCGCGGAGACCCGCATCGTGGCGCCGATCGGGCGCCGCCCGGTCATGCAGCGGTAGAGCACCCCGCCGAGCGCGTAGATGTCGGTCCACGGGCCCTGATCGCCGTGGCTCTCGTACTGCTCAAAGGGGGCATAGCCCTCGGAGATGACGCTGGTCAGCGACATCGAGCGCTCCCCGATCGCCATCCGCGCGGCGCCGAAGTCGAGCAGCACCGGGCTGCCGTCGCGGCGGATGAAGATGTTGGCGGGCTTGATGTCGCGATGGAGGTAGCCGGCCGCGTGGACCGCCTCGAGCGCATCGAGCATCGGGTGCAGGATCTCCAGCACCTCCGACTCCTCGAGGGTGTGGTCCGGGTCGAGGATGTCGGCCAGGCTGCGGCCCTCCTGATATTCCATCACGAGGTAGCCGGTGTCGTTCGCCTCGAAATACTGGAGCACGGGGACGATGCCGGGATGGCGCAGCGCGATCAGGGTGCGCGCCTCGTCGCGGAACCGCTCCAGCCCCCAGTCGAAGTCGGTCCTCGCCCGGGGGCTCAGCGGCACGACGGTGGACCCGTCGGTGGTGCGGATCGCGAAGGCGGACGGCAGGTATTCCTTGATCGCGACCTGGCGCCCGGTGTGCTCTTCGACCCCCAGATAGGTGATGCCGAAACCGCCGGCGCCGAGCACCGATTGCAACGAATAAGCGTGCAGCCGCACTCCTGCCGCCAGCGCGTTGGCGAACTGCCCTGACATGATCTCGCCGCCCCTCAACGTTGAGACCTCGTCAGCCTATGGCCCGTTTCCCGGCGAAACAAGCCTGCCGGACGCCGGGGATGCCTGGGTTGGCCGGCCGGTGCAGCCGCCCCGCTACGCCGCCACCGGCGTGTCGCCCGCGTCGGCCTGGTGGCGGCGGGCGGCGGGCAGGGTGATGCTGATCGTGGTGCCCTGGCCCGGAATGCTCTCGACCGTGAGCCGGCCGCCGTGCAGCTCGGCGAGGCGCTGGGCGATGGGCAGGCCGAGGCCGGTGCCCTTCTCGCCGCCGGTGCCGCCGGTCTGCTCGATCCGGCCGAACGGCTGCAGCGCGACCTCGACCTCGTCCTGGGTCATGCCGATGCCGGTGTCGCGCACCGCGATCACCGTGCCCCGGCGCGGGGCCGCGGTGACGCCGACCGTGACCGTGCCGCCCTCGGGCGTGAACTTGACCGCGTTGGTGACCAGGTTGAGCAGGATCTGGCGCAAGGCGCGGGGGTCGGCGAACACGGTCGCGTCGGGCTCGGCGTCGAGGTCCAGGCGGACGCCGCTCTCCCCCGCCTTGATCGACACGATCTCCAGGCACGACCGGGCGATCTCGCCGGCGTCGAGCAGCTCGGGCGCGATGTCGTGGCGGCCGGCCTCGATCCGCGACAGGTCGAGGATGCCGTCGATGATGTCCATCAGCACCTGGGCGCTGTCGTGGATGTGCTCGACGTATTCGCGGTAGCGCGGCGTGTCGATCGGGCCGAGCACCTCGTTCTTCATCACGTCGGAGAAGCCGATGATGGCGTTGAGCGGGGTGCGCAGGTCGTGGCTCGCCGAGGCCAGCCGCATCGACTTCAGCCGGTTGGCCTCCTCGGCCGCGCGGCGCTCGGCGACCAGGGCGATCACGGTCAGCACGTTGAGCGCCAGCAGGACGACCAGCACGCCGGCGAGCTGCATCGGGTTGGTCACGCCCTCGCCCTGGAACGGGCCGAAGCCGGCGACCGCGCCGGCGCTGGCGACGACCGAGACGATCGAGATCAGGGTGTAGGCCGCGCGCAGCGAGATGCGCAGCGCGATCCACGACAGCGGCACGACCAGGAGGAAGGCGCTCGACCAGCGGATCGGCCCGTCGATCGGCAGCGGCACGGCGAGCAGCGCGCCCGACAGCGCGACCAGGATCCAGAACACCTTGTCGCGGACGATCACCGTCTCGGCGCGCGGGATCGCCTCGCGCTCCATGTTCAGCCACAGCATCAGCGCGGGCGCGAAGAACAGCGCGCCGCCGCTGTCGGACAGCCACCACTTGATCCAGATGCCCGGCGCCGCGGCGAGCGGCAGGCCGTTCTCGAGCATGATGGTCGCGGTACCGCCGGCGGCGGTGATCGCCGGGTGCAGGATGATCGCGCAGGCGATGAAGGCGACGACGCCGCGCAGCCGGTTGAACAGGCCGGCCTCGGGTCGCAGGCGCCGCATCAGGGCGACGCCGACGATCGGGCCGAGCGCGTTGCCGACCGAGATCGCCACCGCGTCGGCGGCGGACGGGTCGAACAGGGCGTAGTTGGCGATCAGCGAGCCCAGGAAGAGGCCCGGGAACATGCGCCAGCCGCCGACCATGGCCGCGATCACGGCGATGCTCGCCGGCAGCCAGATCGGCGAGGGGAAGATGCCGAACTTCGAGAAGAACTGGCTGACCGCCCAGCCCAGGGTGCAGTAGCTGAGCGCGGCGACCAGGTTGGCGATGGTCCAGCCGAGCGGGCCGGCGCCGCGCAGCGGGAGCGGGCACCACGCGTTCGGCTGTTCGGCGCCGTAGGGCATGGCGGTGATCGTGGGATCCTGGCTCGCCATGGGCGGCGTCATCGTCCGCGCGCCGGCGTGCCGCTGCCCCGGGTCCGGCCCGGTTTTGCGGTGCAATATGCGCCGCGACCCTCACGGCGCGGCTGCGCGTCGGTCCCCTGCGCGTCGGTCCCGTGCGCGTCGGCCCCCTGCGCGTCGGCCATGGACATCGGACCCCTCTCCCGAATGGCGTCGGACTTGCGCGAACAGTATGACTTAACCCAGCAAAACAAATCGTTAACCAACATTCAACGGATTTCGCGTGATTTCGCGCACGCATTGCGTTCGCCCCGTTGTCGCGGTGCAGCATGCAGCCAAAAGGGTAAAGAACACCACACGCGCGGCGGCATCGCGCAGGTCTCACCCCAACGTTATTGGACCATGTCCGACGCCGCGCCTAGCGTCGGGCCATGAACCGCTTCACGGGGTGCCTCGCCGCGGCCTTGGCGGCGGCGCCGGTCGGCGCCGGCGCGGCGCGGGGCGCGCCGCCGGCGCCCGCGTCGCAACCCGCGGCCACCGCCGACCGGCAGGGCGGCTGCCACTTCCGGGTCGCCATCGACAACGCCTCGATCACCAGCCTGGCGATCAGCTTCCGCTGCGCCGGCGAGGGGCCGATCGCCTTCGGCGGCTACCGCGGCATCCCGATCAACTTCTCGGACGGCTTCCGGCCCGGCCCCGGCGGCACCATGCTGCGGCTGCCCGGCAAGCTGGTCTTCACCGGCTCGGGCGGGGTGACGCGGGGCGCCTACCGCTTCGACATGAAGGCGCTGCTCGACGCCGACGGGCCGCCGTCGATCGGCGCGCGGGTCGGCGGCTCGGTGGTGACCTCGGTATCGACCTTCCTGATCTACCCGCTCGGCCGCGACCTGCCGATCACGATCGACTTCGTCGCGCCGGCGGGGGTCGGCGTCGCCACCAGCCTGCGCCGGCGCGGCCGGCTCCGGCTGATCCGCGCGCCCGACGTGCCGTTCAGCGGCTTCATGGCGCTGGGGCGGATGACCCGCTACGCGATCCGGCTGCGGGGACAACCCCAGCCCGGCCCGCCGCAGCCCGGTAAGGATGGCAAGCCGGGCAAGCCCGCATCGGCGCTGCTCGACGTCGCCGTGCTCGACGTCGCCGTACTCGACGTGCCGATGGCGGTCCGCCCGGCCGACCTGACCGACTGGATCCGCCAGTCGGCGACCCAGGTGGGGCGTTACTTCCACGGCTTCCCGGTGCGCCGCGCGCTGCTGCTGGTGCGGCCGGTGCCCGGCGCGGCGCGGGTGCTGCACGGCGTGGTCATTTCCGGCGGCGGGCCGAGCATCTTCCTGACGGTCGGCGCCCTGGTCGACCGCAAGCGCCTGTTCGAGGACTGGCGCCTGGTCCACGAGCTGATCCACACCGGCTCGCCCTTCCTCGGCCGCGCCGGGCGCTGGCTCAACGAGGGCGTCGCCGTCTACCTGCAGACCCTGGTCCACGTCCGCGCCGGCTGGCTCGGCGAGAAGGCGGCCTGGCGCGGCTTCATGGCGGACATGCCGCGCGGCCTCGGCGCGCTGACCGGCCGTGGCCTGTCGTCGGCGCGCGGCCGGGTCGGCGTCTACTGGGGCGGGGCGCTGTTCGCGCTGCTCGCCGACGTCGACATCCGCCGGCGCACGGGCGGGGCGAAGACCCTGGGCGACTGCCTGCGCGGCATCCTGCGCGCGGGCGGCAACGCGGCCGAGCGCTGGACCGTCGCCCGGATGCTCGCGGCCTGCGACGCGGCCACCGGCACCGACACGATGGCGCGGCTCGCCCGGCAGCACGTCGCCAGGGGCGCGCCGTTGAACCTGGACAAGCTGTGGCGCGACCTCGGCCTGTCGCTGACTCCCGACGGCGTGCGCTACGACGACGACGCGCCGCTGGCCCGCTACCGCCGCGCGATCATGCGCGGGCGATCGTAACGCGCGCGGGGTTTGCAGCACCCGCACGGCCCCCTATATCCACTGCCACGCCCGGCACCCCCACCGTCAGGGGGCGGGCCGCGAACGGGGAAGGCGAAGCATGGCCGCGCGCACCGCCGCCAGTGGAGGGATCGACCGGCGCCTGTCGGTGGCGCCGATGATGGACCGGACCGACCGGTTCTTCCGCTTCTTCCTGCGCACGCTCACCCGGCGCACCCTGCTCTACACCGAGATGATCACGCCGGGCGCGATCCTGCACGGCGACCGCGACCGCTACCTCGCCTTCGACGCCGCCGAGCATCCCGTGGCGATCCAGCTCGGCGGGGCCGAGCCGGACGGGCTCGCCGAGAGCGCGCGGATCGCCGCGGAAATGGGCTACGACGAGGTCAACCTGAACGTCGGCTGTCCCAGCGACCGGGTCCAGTCGGGCCGGTTCGGGGCCTGCCTGATGGCCGAGCCGGACCTGGTCGCCGACTGCGTCGCCGCGATGCGCGCGGCGGTGGCGATCCCGGTGACGGTCAAGACACGGATCGGCATAGATGAGCGCGACTCGTACGAGGAACTCGTCGGCTTCGTCGCGACGGTCGCGGGCACCGGCTGCACCAGCTTCGCGATCCACGCGCGCAAGGCCTGGCTGACCGGCCTCAGCCCCAAGCAGAACCGCGACGTGCCGCCATTGCGCTACGACGTCGCCGCCCGGCTCAAGGCCGATTTCCCGGACCTGGAGATCGTTCTCAACGGCGGCATCCGCAGCCTCGACGAGGCGCGGGCGCATCTCGACACGTTCGACGGCGCCATGATCGGCCGCGCCGCGGTCGACGACCCCTATCTTCTGGCTGAAGCTGACCAGGTGATTTTCGGCGAACCCTCTGTCGCCCCCTCCCCCCTCGAGGGGGAGGGACGGGGTGGGGGGGCTGCCGAAGGACGAACTCGGTCGTCGTCGGTGCGCGTCGATGAGCAGACCCCCCTCCCTAACCCTCCCCCTCAAGCGGGGAGGGGATATCGTGCAAGTCCGCCATCGCGCGAAGACGCGGTGACGACCTACCTGCCCTGGATGGCGCGGGAGCTGGCCGCCGGCGTGCCGACGTCGCTGCTGGTCCGGCCGCTGATCGGCCTCTATCACGGCCAGCCGGGCGGGCGCGCCTGGCGGCGGGCGGTGACCGAGGCGGCGCGGGCCGACGACCCGGCGCGGGCGATCGAGGCCGCACTGCGCGCCCGCCGGACGCCACAGCTGCCGCAGCAGGCGCGCGCGAGCGCGCTCGCGCTCGCGCCCGCGGAATAGCGATGGCGCGACGCCGGCTCCGCTTCGCTCCCGTGGCCGCCGCCGGCCTGCTCGCCGGCTGCACCATCCTGTCGCCGCTGCCCGACAAGGCCGGGGTCGAGGACCGGCTCGCCGCCTTCCCGACCAAGGGTCTGCCGCTGTCCAAGCCGGTCACCGTCTATTGGGACGACCACCAGGTGCCGTTCATCGAGGCGCAGAGCGACGCGGACCTCGCCTTCACCCTCGGCCTGGTCCACGCCCACCTGCGCCTCGGCCAGATGGAGATCATGCGCCGGATCGCCACCGGCCGGCTCGCCGAGGTCGCCGGGCCGCTCGCCACCGATATCGACGTCGCGCTGCGCACCATCGACTTCGGCCGGGTCGCGGCCAAGGCCGAGCGCGAGATGCCGCCGGACACCCGCCGTTTCGTCGAGGCCTTCGTCGCCGGCATCAACCACTACCAGTTCACCGCCGAGCGGCTGCCCCACGAGTTCCGCGTGCTGGCGCTCAAGCGCGAGAAGTGGACGGTGCGCGACGTCATCACGGTGGGCCGGCTCGCCGGCACCGACGTCAACTGGCTGGTCTGGTTCCGCCTGCTCCAGCTCCACGAGCGCAAGGACTGGCCCAAGATCTGGGCGAGCCTGACCCGCGCCGGCAGCGATTCCGTGGTCAGCTTCGGTCTGCCCCGCAAGGCCGAACAGCTCGACCGGCTGTTGCGCGGGACCAGCAAGAACGGCTCGAACTCGGTCGCCGTCGCCGGCTGGCGGACCGGTACGGGCGCGGCGATGATCGCCAACGATCCCCACCTGGGCCTGACCGTACCCAACCTGTGGCTGGTCGCCGGGATCAAGTCGCCGTCCTACCACGCGGTCGGGCTGATGGTGCCGGGCCTGCCCTTCGTCGCGGTCGGCCGCAACCCGTGGATCGCCTGGGGCGGCACCAACATGCGCGCGGCGTCGAGCGACCTGTACGACGTGTCCAAGCTGCCGCCCGGGACCTTCACGACCCGGCGCGAGCATATCCGCGTGCGCTGGTGGCGTACGCGTACGATCGACATCCGCGAGACGCCGCTGGGCCCGGTGATCTCCGACGCGCCGCCGCTCGGCTGGAAAGGCAAGCCGCTGGCGTTGCGCTGGATCGGCCACGAGCACGGCGACGAGATCACCGCCTTCCTCAAGGTCTCGCGCGCCCGCGACTGGGGCCAGTTCCGCCAGGCCTTCGCGACCTACGCGGTGTCCGCCCAGAACATGCTCTACGCGGATGCCAAGGGGAACATCGGCCAGGTGATGGCGACGATGCTGCCGGTCCGGCCCAACCGCCAGCCGCCCGACCTGATCCTCGACCCCACCGACCCGGACTGGCAGTGGCAGGGCGTGCGCACGTCGCTGGACCTGCCCAGCGCCTACAACCCCGCCACCGGCTTCCTCGCCTCGGCCAACAACAAGCCGACCGTCGCCGACGTCCCGGTCGGCTATTTCTTCTCCGCCGATGACCGCATCAGCCGGATGAAGCAACTGCTCGACACCGGCAAGCGGGTGTCCGTCGCCGACCTCAAGCGGCTCCAGCGCGACGTCTATATGACGTCGTCGGTCGCGCTGCGCGACGCCGTGGTGGCCAAGCTCGCCGCCGCCGACTCCGGCAACCCAGGGGACGGCCTCGATCCCGCCGCGCGCCGGGTGCTCGACCTGATGCGCGCGTGGGACGGCCAGTACCGCGCGCGCAGCCAGGGCGCGGTCGCCTTCGAGCTGTTCGCCACCCACCTGACCCGGGCCCATTTCGCCGCCCGCTTCGACGGCAAGGCGCGCGACGCGATGATCGGCTTCTCGCGGGCGCGGGTGATGGTGACCGCCGCGGTCGAGGCGGCGCCTGCCGAGCAGATCGTGCCGATGCTGCGCGCGGCCCTGGCGGCGGCCGGCGAGAAGATCGGCGACTTCCCGACCTGGGGCGACATGCACCGGCTGCGCCTGGCCCACCCGCTCGCCTTCATCCCGCTGATGGGCGGCCGCTACCGCTTCGCCGAGTTCCCGGCGCGCGGGATCGAGCGAGACCCTGCAGAAGACCGCCCACGGCCCCGCCGACGGGCGGCACAACACCAGCTACGGCCAGCAGGCGCGCCACATCTCCGACATGTCCGATCCGGACGCCAACTGGTTCGCCCTGCTCGGCGGCCAGGACGGCTGGCTGTCGAGCACGACCGCCTTCGACCAGGTCGCGCTGTGGCGCAAGGGCGACTACGTCAAGGTGCCGCTCAGGCTGGAGACGGTGCGCAAGAGTTTCCGGCACCGGCTGACGCTGGCGCCGCGCGCCAAATGAGCGCGGCGGCCCGTTGGGCCGGCCGGCGCTAGAGCAGGAACTCGACGATCAGGAACAGGCCGCAGCCGACCAGGGCGCCGACCACGGTGCCGTTGATGCGGATGTATTGCAGGTCGCGGCCGACCGCGAGCTCGATCCGCTCGGTGACGGTCTTGGCCTCCCAGCCGCGGACCACGTCGGCGATGAAGGCGCCGATCTCGCCGCGCCAGGGCACGGCGCCGGCCTGCACCGCCTCGGCGACCCAGCCGTTGACCTGGGCCTGCAGCGCCGGGTCGCGGCCGAGCGCGTCGCCCAGGGTGTGCAGCGCGCCGACGATCGCCTGGCGCAGCGACGAGGCGGGATCGTCGGCCTCCTGGCGCAGGCGGGCGCCGAGCTGGTCCCAGATCGCGCCCAGGTATTGGCGCACCCGCCGGTTGTCCAGCAGCTCGGCCTTGATCTGCTCGACCCGCGCCCGGGTCTCCGGGGCGGTGCGCAGCGCGTCGACCCAGCGGGCGACGGCGGCGTCGAACTCGCGGCGCACGGCGTGGTCCTCGTGCGACAGGTCGGTCAGCAGGTCGGCCGCGCCGGAGACGATCGCCTCGGCGACGCGGCGGTCGACGGTCTTCGGCACCCACCACGCGCTCTTCTGCTCGACCGCCTCGTAGATCGTGGCCTTGTTGTCCTCGAGGAAGCGCCCGGCCATCCCCACCGTGGCGTCGAACAGCAGGTGGTGGCGGTCGCTCTCGCGCAGCGTCTCGATGACGCGGCCGAGCAGAGGCGCCAGGTCCAGGTCGGCGAGCTCGCGCCGCAGCGCGCGCTGGAAATAGGCGCGCAGCCGCCCCTCGCGCATCGAATCGAGCAGCGGCGGCACGCTCGCCAGCAGCCGGTCGGCGACGGCCTCGGGCACGCCGGGCCGTTGCAGCCAGTGCGCCAGCCGGCGCGCGATGTTGGCGCGCTGGAGCCGTTCGGCGACCAGCGCCGGGTCGAGGAAGTTGGCCTCGACGAAGCGGCCGATGCCCTCGCCGATCCGGTCCTTGTTGCGGGGGATCACGGCGGTGTGGGGGATCGGCAGCCCGAGCGGCCGGCGGAACAGCGCGGTCACGGCAAACCAGTCGGCCAGCCCGCCGACCATGGCGGCCTCGGCCATCGCCTCGGCCAGCCGGACCCAGAAACCCGGCTGGTCGACCAGCTTGGTGGCGACGAAGACGGCGGCCATCAGCAGCAGCAGACCGGTGGCGGCGAGGCGGTGCCGCGCCAGCCCGGCGCGCTTGCTGTCGTCCCAGTCCGAAGCGGCAGTCGGTTTCATCGCGTCGCCTCTTAACCCATCTGCCGCTTGAACAGAAGGCGCCGAGGGCGCGATCCGGCCCCTGGCC
This sequence comes from uncultured Alphaproteobacteria bacterium, assembly GCA_963730305.1. GTDB lineage: Bacteria > Pseudomonadota > Alphaproteobacteria > Bin65 > Bin65 > CAMYMQ01. The sequence continues at coordinate 164,373 of CAVSRB010000008.1, read as the reverse complement.
ACGCGGCTCGCGCCATCGCGGCCTCGGGATTCCAAGATACGGCGCGGCGTTCGATGGGTCGGCCGAAGCCGGAGCGTCCGGGGCCCCGCTGCCGCTATCGGTATGGTAGGATGCGTCGGCATACGGTCGGCGCCGGCCAGACGAGGGAAGCACCATGAGCACACCGCCCGCCAGCATCGCGCGAACCGACGAGCTTCGCGCCTTCATCGGCGACCCGATGCAGGAGGTCCAGGGCAAGGAGATGCCCGGCCTCGACGCCCATTCGCGGGAGTTCCTCGCCCGCTGCCCCTTCCTGGTGCTGGCGACGGTCAGCGGCGCCGGCTACGTCGACGTCAGCCCGCGCGGCGACCCGCCGGGCTTCGTGCACGTGATCGACGACAACACGATCGTGCTGCCCGACCGTCGCGGCAACCGGCGCGTCGACAGCATGACCAACATCCTCGAGAACCCGCATGTCGGGCTGATCCTGTTCATGCCGGGCTACGACGAAACGGTGCGCATCCGCGGCCGCGCCGTGCTGACCACCGACCCGGACGACCTCGCCGGCATGGCGGTCAACCAGAAGGCGCCCGAGCTGGGCATCAAGGTGACCATCGACACGGTGTTCTACCACTGCGCCAAGGCGCTCAAGCGGTCGAAGCTGTGGGCCCCGGAGAGCCAGGCAGTGTCCGAGGGCTACCCCAAGTTCGCCCAGATCATCCGCGACCAGTACATGCACGACGCCGACGCCGAGCAGATCGACGAGGCGCTGCAGGACGCGTATCGGAAGGAGCTGTATTGAAGGCAGCGGGCGCGCCAGTTGGCGCGACGCGCGTCGACAAGATATTCGAGGTCGGCAACCGGCTTTTCGTGGCTTGGACTTGGCAGGTGAAGGGCGGTCCCGCGATGGTCTGCTGAGCTAGCAGCGTTCGAGGACGGACCCCGACCTTGGCTGCCTCGCCAGGCGGCGCACCGAGCTTCCTGTTCCCGACGATGGCGGTGGTCATCGACTGCCGCAGGTGTCGGGGATGCGCCGAAAGTTCCGCGTGCTGCCCAGAAGCGGACGGGCATCACTCGCTATTGTTCGTCGGCTCCTGACCCGATCCGTACTTTTCTGGACGGATGGGAATCAGTCCCAAAGAGCCACCATCAACTCGTTTGACTGCCGCCAGGTCGCCGTCGCGACCGTCTCGCTTGCAGTCACCGACGCAGAAATTTTGATAGTAAGGTCAAGGAAGAGGCCAAGGAGACAAGCGAGGACGGGGTGACGATTGCTTGTGGCGGCAAAACGGCGCTTCCGGAACATCCGACCCAAAGTACTTCAACCGACAGGCTCGACGCGCGCAAGGCGTGGTCCATTGGTCAGCGCCTGCGGCAACGGACATGGTCGCCTATGCATAGAGAGCCATATTCGCGGATAATGCCCCTCCGACGCTATCACGACCGATGATGGAGCCAGGGTAGCGCTTTATGCTCGATACGATACAAGCAGCATGCGCTCGCGCCGTCGCGCATGTTGAAGGCCGAGACGCATTCTACGTCGGCTTGAAACCGGACAAGCAACCACCGTACCCAGCGCCATTTCGATTACATTTTGGAGAATGTCGACAGCTACACAAACACGAAAGCGACGAGAACGCTGATATCTCCGTATAAAAAGGGACCTGCACGAGCAAGACATCCGATTTGTCGCCGGGTGGTCTCGTGTGAAGAGAAATCTGGAACGTTTCGTCACCTCGGTGTCCAAAATCAGTGTTTCTGAGCAAAAAGCGTCAGGGCGTTGTTCGCCGCGACTGATGAGGCCAGTCACCGCATTTGGCGACCAGTTCTACCCTCGCTTGTGCGACACTTTCGGAATAGTCGAGGTCTACGAGAGTCGTGATGCCCTTTTCCAGCGAAAGAAGAAGCCCATTAAGAGCCCAAAGCTCCGCGTCATGGACACGCGATGACGACACCAACTCATGATTTCCATCGTCGAGCTCTCGCGAGAGAAAATCGAATAGTACCAATGCCTCCTCGCTGGAAAGCGTGACTTCAATATGGGATTTCTCACACATCGCTGATTTCCGGCGCAAGTTCGAAACACGGCTTCGGCAGCACATTTCGATAGGCGACCAGTGTAGGACGCTTAGCCATCAAGCCAAAAGGAGTTGATTTGACGATGCGCTACTTTCATATCTTTGCCGTGGCGGCACTAGGAGCCGTTTGTCATCAAGGAGTGGCCAGCGCGAACAAGCGGCCATACTCCGTTGCGCCATTGAGCGCCAGTGACCTGAAGCGCGTGCCAGCCGGCGCAGCCGTCTGGTTTCACAAGAACAGGAAATACTGGTTCTATCTGCCGATCGGCGGCAATGGATATATGAAAATCGACGGAAGGCTATACAAATTCAGAAGAAGCCAGCCGACCGGCGATACGTGGGGCTGCATTCCGATGTCTCTTATAGGTACCGCTGGAGGCCGCATTCGGATCTCGAAGACAGACCGCGGTTGGACTGTCATGTTGACGTTCGGAACGCAAACAAATCGGATCGACGGATTGGCTTGTTCTTCTTCAGACTGATCAGCCCCCGCTGGCTGGTCCAGTTTGATTGTTCGTGGATTGCCGGTCTGGAATTGCCCCCAACGTTGGACCGCCGGTTGCGCTAAAATCCGGCTGTGATGCCTCAGCGCAGGCATGCCTGCGCTGGGGGCGCGCGAGCGATCAATCGCGGCAGTGCTGCATGCACCACGCCTTGGCCTTGGCGTCGGTTTGGTTGCCGCAGATTGCGCTACATGGACGAAGGGTCGAAGAAGGCGACTTTACCGGCGCGCGCCGAGACTGCCCGGGACGCGGGATGCCTAGCCCACGATCGAGCATGTTCTGAAAGTGGTGCCGGCGGCGGCTGATTTCATTGATTGTCTTGCGGACCCTGTCTCGATACGCCCGCCAGACCGCTGCTTCATGCTGACTGCGACTCGCATTGCGTCGCAAATTCGCCCGGAGAGGCCCCGGCTTCGTGTGTTCCAGTCTCGAATTCCACCGGTGCATCATGGACAAGTTCCGCATCGCCTCTCGATGCAGTGCTCTTTCCAACGGTTTGAGTTTTTCCATCGCGCTCCGGTAGTACTTCCTGAAGTCCCGATAGACGCGCCAATTGACGCCTCGGCTCTGAATAGCGGCGAGGTCGCCTTCGATTTTCCTCAGGCGTGCATAGATTTCCTTGCGGCCCAAGTGAATGCCGAGATTTGGCGGCGTCAGGGCCGCCGACGGCTCCGCGTTTGCTACAAGGGCGCACACAACCAACGCTGCCAGCCCAGTCAGGCGACCCCACATTCGCATCGTCCCCTCCATCCCCGGAACGGTCCGAAGCTGCAGTTATGATATAGGGTAGGAGCGACGCAGGGGACTGGCAAGCGGATGGCGTGATGTTCGGGCAACGCGTGGCGCGGAAGATATTGGCGAAGCAGAGACTTTCTCCCAGCGTCGGCACAAGCCAATCGCCCGTACGACCTGCCGGGCCGAGGCGAATGGCCGGTTTTGGCTATGAGCAGACCTTCGTGGCCGCCGGGCAGATGTCCATAATGTCCGCCAGTGCGGACGTTGCGGCTCATGGGCATGCGTTGAGTTGTACGAGCACAAGCCTTACAGCACCCCGCGCGCTTCCATCGGCCAGATGTCGACCAGCTTGTCGCCCTCGACGACGTGATAGGCGTCGTGGAGGTTGACGGTCGGGTCGCAGTGGGGCGTGACCAGGTCGACCGTGTCGCCCAGCGCCGGCCGCGTCGCGCCGTCCCCGATCACCAGCATGCCGTATTCGTCGCCGAAGAACTCGTAGCGCCACGCGGCTCCGTCGGCGGCGCCAGCGGGGGATAACGGCACCGGCTCGGGGCCGTCGGTGGCGAAGGTCTTGAAGCCGGCGTTCAGCGTGACGTGGCCGGCGGCGTTGGCGCTGATCACCGTGGTCCGCATCACCAGCGAGACCTCCCACGGGTTGGGCCGGTCGGGGAACAGCTCGACCTCGTTGTATTCCCGGTCCATGAAGATGTAGGAGCCGACCTGGCACTCGGTGTAGAGCCGGTGCTCCAGGTCGATCGCGAAGGTGCCGGTGCCGCAGCCGCTGACGGTCGCGGGCGGCAGGCCGGCGGCGCGCAGCGCCTGGAGCGCGGCGTCGAGCCGGGCGACCTGGGCGAGGTAGGTCTCCCGCCGCTCGGCGTAGGCCTCGATATGCTGGACCCGGCCCGAATAGGCCTGGACCCCGGCGTAGCGCAGCGCCGGCGACGCCTCGATGCGCCGGGCGATCGCGACCACGGCGTCGGGCGAGGTCGCGCCGGTGCGTTCCATGCCGATGTCGATGTCGACCAGCGCCGGCAGCGGCCGGGGCGACCCGGCGAGCGCGCCTTCCCACGCGGCGACCCCGTCGGGATTGTCGATCACGACCGTCAGTTCCGATCCGTCGGCATGGAGCGCCGCCAGCTCGGCGAGGTGGCGCGGCTGGACCACCGGCTCGGTCAGCAACAGGCCGCCGACGCCGGCGCGGGCCATCGCGGCGGCCTCGTGCGGGGTCGCGCAGCACACGCCGACGGCGCCCTGGGCGATCTGTTCGCGGGCGATGGCGGCGCACTTGTGCGTCTTGGCGTGGGGGCGCAGGGCGAAGCCGGCGTCGGCGCACATCGCGGCCATCGCGGCGATGTTGCGCCGGAGCGCGGCCCGGTCGAGCATCAGCGCCGGGGTCGAGACCAGCCGGGCGCCGTCGTCCCGGCCGACCAGGTCGGCGTTGGCCAGGCGGCGGGTCAGCAGGGTCCGGCCGGCCTTGGTTTGCTCGTTCATCCGTCGACTCCCGCTTCGCGTGGGTGATCCGTGCCCGGTGGCAGCGCCCGGGTATGCCCGGTTCCGGGGACCGGATCAATCCCCGTGGGCCCCGGGAAGCCGCCGCGTCGCGGCCGGGGCCGCCGCGCGTGGCCCCGCGTGGGCCTGCACAAACCTTAGGCGGATTTAGCTCCCGTTAACCATTCCTCCCTTACATGTCAGCCGTCGATCGACCGTCGGCGTTTCCACCGGGCCTTCGTGGCCCGGGCATGGCGCCGCCGGCCGACTACCGGGGAGCAGACCTGTGACGACCAAGATACTGATTCTCGATGATCGCAAGACCAACCGGACGATCCTGTCCAAGCTTGCGCTGACCGTCGAGAAAGACCTCGAAGTCGAAGACTACGGCGAGCCGCTCGAGGCGGTCGAGCGGGCGCGCACCTGGGTGCCCGACCTCGTCATCACCGACTTCAACATGCCGGGCATGAACGGCGCCCAGTTCATCCGCGCCCTGCGCGCGCTGCCGGACGGCGCCGACATCCCGGTCATCGTCGTCACCGCCTACCAGGACAAGGACTACCGCTACCAGGCGCTCGAGGCCGGCGCGACCGACTTCCTCAACAGCCCGATCGACCACCACGAATTCGTCACCCGCGCCCGCAACCTCTTGACCCTGCGCCGCCAGCGGCTGGCGCGCGAGGCCGCGGAGCGGGCCAACCAGGCCAAGACCACCTTCCTCGCCAACATGAGCCACGAGCTGCGCACGCCGCTCAACGGCATCATCGGCTTCGCCGAGATGCTGGAGAACGAGGTGTTCGGCCCGCTCGGCGCGGAACAGTACAAGAGCTACGCCTCGACCATCCGGTCGAGCGCCCAGCACCTGTGCGAGATCATCCAGGACATCCTCGACATCTCCCGGATCGAGGAGGGCGAGCTCGACCTCGATTGGGGCGACATCGACCTCGGCACGGTGATCCGCGCCGCCCAGGAGAAGGTCGAGCCGCTGGCGCGCGAGAGCGACATCAAGCTGGTCGTCGACGTGGCCAAGGACCCGCCCCACGTGCGCGGCGACGCGGCCAAGCTGGAGCAGGTGTTCCAGAACGTGCTGTCCAACGCGGTCAAGTTCACGCCCAAGAACGGCACGGTCAGCATTCGCGCCGACCGGGGCTCCAACGGCTCGGTCACCGCCAACGTCACCGACACCGGCATCGGCATGTCGGAGGAGGAGATCGCGATCGCGCTGTCGCGCTTCGGCCAGGTGTCGAGCGACCACATGCGCCGCGAGTTCCCCGGCGCCGGCCTCGGCCTGCCGCTCGCGGTCGGGCTGGTCGAGATGCACGGCGGCCGGCTGCTGCATCGACAGCGAGAAGGGCAAGGGCACGACCGTCTCGATCTCGCTGCCGGCGGCGTGACCGCTCGGAGTTACCGTTTCGTTAAGCGTTCGAGCCCAGACTCACCAAGCGCGGCAATCGGATCGACCCCTGACGGTCATTATGCGAACCACTGACATCCCACTCGACGCGCTTGAGTTCGAAGAGAAGGCGGGCCAGCCGGCCAACGCCAATGCCGGCACGGCCGGCCCCGATTCCGAACGCAGCCAGGCGATCGTCCGCCTCGTCTTCGGCCTGGTCATCTCGCTCTACATGGCCGGCGTCGGCGCCTTCACCGGCTTCGACTGGAGCCTGGTGCTGACCCCGATCTGCGTGACCATGGGCGGCGTCGCCATCGCCGCGGGCATCTACGCCCACATCAAGATCCACCCCGAGCAGATCCCGGCGCGGCTGATCCTGGCGATCTTCGTCGATATCGTCAGCCTGACGCTGTTCCTCTATTTCGGCAAGCAGCTCACCGCGCCGTTCCTGTTCGTCTACCTGTGGGTCACGCTGGCCAACGGTTTCCGCTTCGGCCTGCGCTACCTGTTCATCGCGCAGGCGCTCAGCGTCACCTGCTATTTCGGCCTGATCCAGTTCAGCGACTACTGGGGCGCCCAGCCGGCGATCGAATACGGCCTGCTGGCGGCGCTTGCTGCTGCTGCCGATCTACGTCGCCAAGCTGATCCGGATGCTGCATTCGGCCAAGGCCCAGGCCGAGGCGGCGAGCCAGGCCAAGTCGCGCTTCCTGGCGACCATGAGCCACGAGCTGCGCACGCCGCTCAACTCGATCATCGGCCTGTCCGGCCTGCTCGACGACGGCAAGCTCGACCCCGAGCAGCACTCGATGGTGCGTTCGGTCAAGAGCGCCGGCCGCACGCTTGCTGTCGCTGATCAACAACATCCTCGACATCTCCAAGTTCGAGGCCGGCAAGCTCGATCCCAAGCGCGAGCCGTTCGATCTCTACACGCTGATCGCCGAGGTCAAGCAGACCTTCCAGCTCCAGGCCCGTTCCAAGGGCGTCCGCTTCACCACCAACGTCGCGCCCGACGTGCCGGCGCGGCTCCTCGGCGACCACCACTACCTGCGCGACGTCATCGTCAACCTGGTCGGCAACGCGCTGAAGTTCACCGAGCAGGGGCAGGTCGCGGTCGACGTCCGGCGGCTGCGCGCCGGCGGCAAGGACCAGGTGGAGCTGCGCATCAGCGACTCGGGCATCGGCATCCCCGAGGACAAGTTCGACCGCATCTTCGAGACCTTCTCCCAGGCCGACGAGGCGATCACCCAGAAGTTCGGCGGCACCGGGCTCGGCCTCGCCATCGTCAAGCAGATCGTCACCTCGATGGGCGGCGACGTGCGGGTCGAGAGCGTGCTCGGCGAGGGCAGCACCTTCATCGTCACCCTGCCGCTGGAGAGCGGCGGCGACACCGACCTGGCGACCTCGATCGGCGCCGAGGCGCGGATCTACGTGGTCAGCGAGGACGACGCGCTGGTCGCCCAGCTCGACGCGCTCCAGCCCGGCGGCGCAGAGGTCATCCGGGTCCGCGACGCCGGGGCGGTGGCCGCCGCGGTGTGCGACGCGCCGTCGGGATCGCAGGCGCCGATGGTCGTCTACGACGAGCGCGGCCAGGCGATCACCGCCGCCGACTTCGCCGCCGACACGCTCGACCGGCTCCAGAAATACGATCCGGCGCTGATCGCGATCACCGTCGACGACCGGCGCGACGACGCCCGCTACCGCGGCCTCTACCTGGCGATGCTCACCGCCGAGCATATCCCGGCCGAGCTGCGCAACGCGCTCCACATGGCCGCGCTGGCCGCGTCGGGCGGCGAGGCGCCGGCGGAAGCGGGCCGGCCCAAGCAGGCGAGCCGCTCGCTCAGCATCCTGGTCGCCGAGGACAACAACGTGAACCGCCGCGTCGTCGGCAAGATCCTGGAGAATGCCGGCCACCGGCCGACCCTGGCGGCGAACGGCGAAGAGGCGCTCAACCACCTCAACGACGAGACCTTCGACATCGTCCTGATGGATATGAACATGCCCGACATGAACGGCCCCGACGTGGTCAAGCTCTACCGCTTCGGCAACCTCGACAAGCCGCACGTGCCGATCATCGCCTTCACCGCCGACGCCACCGTCGAAGGCCGCAAGCAGTGCGAGGAGGCGGGCATGGACGGCCACATCGTCAAGCCGGTCGAGGCCGCCGAGCTGCTGCGCCTGGTCGACGAGCTGGCGCCGGAGGGCGCGGGCGTGCCGGTCGAGGCGCTGGAGCGCGCGGAAGAGACCGACGCGACCACCGACGGGGTCACCCACGGGGCCACCGACGGGGCCGCCGACGGGGAGGAGTCTCTGGTCTATCCCCGGGTCGAGCGGCGCGACGAGGCCACGCGGCCGACCAACGTGGTGTCCCATCCGCGCCGCAACGAGAACCTGCCGCCGGTGATCGATCACAGCGCGATCGACGAGCTGCGCGCGCTGGGCGACAGCGAGGAATTCTTCGAATCGGTGGTGGCCGAGTTCCTGGAAGAGACCGGCGCGACGGTCGAACGGTTCAAGGCCGCGGTCGAGAAGGGCGATTCGCTCGAGGTCCGCGACGCGGCCCATGCGCTGCGCTCGAGCGCCTCCCACCTGGGCGCCCAGCGGCTGCTGAAGCTGTGCTTCTCGGTCGCCAAGATCACCGACCAGGAGGTCGCCGAGGGTCAGGACCGGCTGATCGGCGAATTCACCAAGGAGTTCGGCCTGGTCGCCGACGAGCTCAACCGCATCCTCGGCCGCACGGCGAAACCGTCGCTGACCGTGGTTCAGGCCGACGGGCGGGAAACCACCTCGCGCTCGGCGTCCTGATCCTGGTCCTGGTTCGCGCGCCGGCTGCGCTCGTGCCGCCGGGCCTGCAGGTTGGCCAGCCGCTCCATGTTGCGCAGGTCGGCCGGGCGTAGCTGCAGCGCCGTATCCACCCACACCAGCGCGATATCCATCAGCTCGTCGTAGGTGACGCCCTCGAAGCGCCGGCGCATGCGGTAGAGGCCGACATGGGCCGGGTGCCGCGAGGCCAGCTTGCGCGTCATCTCGCGCACGCCTTCCTCGCCCGCGCCGTCCTCGACCACCAGGTCGACGATGCCGCGCTCGTACATTTCGTCGGCGGTGTAGATGTTGCCGCTCTTGATCAGCTTCTCGGCGGCCGGCGGGCCGATGCGCCGGGCCAGGAAGCTGTAGGCGCCCATCCCCGGCAGCAGGCCGTAGATGATCTCGGGCAGGCCGAACTTGGCGCTCTTCTCGGCGACCAGCAGGTCGTTCGACAGCGCCGATTCGAAGCCGCCGCCCAGCGTGTCGCCCTGGGCCAGCGCGACCGTGCACACCGGCAGGTCCATGTTGACCGCGTTGGAATAGCAGATGTCGATGCAGGCCTTGGCGTAGCGTTCCAGCCCGGCGCGGTCGCGGTTGCGGATCAGCCGGACGAACAGCGGCAGGTCGCCGCCCAGGTTGAAGATGCCCGGCGTGCGCGACGCCCAGATCAGGTAGCGCAGCGGCGAGCCGGCGTCGGGCGCGACCTTGGCGCCGTGGCTGCGCATCAGCTCCTGGAAGCGGTTGACGTCGCGCAGCAGCGACAGGGTGAAGCTGGGCCGCGACAGATGGCGCTGGTAGGCCCACAGGATACCGTCGTCCTGCTCGAAGCGCAGCTCGATCTCGTTGAGGTGCGCCGAGCCGAGGTCGTCCATCAGGTCGCGGATGCCCGCCAGCGGATCCGACCGCTGCCCCGAGAGCAGGCGCAGGTGCTCCGCCGACGTCCGCGTCACACCAGGTTCCTGGCTGTTGTCGGTCATCGCAACCGCGAGCTCTTCCGGGGGGCCGCTCATCGACATCGGCCGGCCTCCCTAGGAAAACCGTGCCGGCGCGGGGCGCTGCCCGGCCGTGCCGTCGCCGCGCCGGTCGGGCGCGCGCTTCAGGTCGTGTAGAAGTCGCCCAGACACGTCAGGATACTCCTCTCTCCTTTTACGTTCAGGCGACCGTGCGCCGTCCGTATATTGTCGATCACGAGCATGTCATCCTGCTGCCAGCGGAAGATGGTGCTGCAGTCGTAGATGGTGTTCGCGATCGTTTCCTGTTCCTCCGGCGTGAAGTCCGGCCCCTCGGCCGGCATCGAGCGGTAGTGGACGGTCGGCTTCTTGAATTGCTTGCGGATGTACCATTCGAACAGCATCCGCACCGGCAGCGAATACCGGTCCCGGATCCGGCGGATGCCTTCGATCAGCACGAAGTCGTTGATGAATTGGGCGTTGAGGCAGGCGCGGCCGGTCACCGGATGGTTCAGGACCGCCGGCAGCTCGGTCGTCGCCTTGAGGAACTTGCCGTCGAGCCACTCGCAGTCGATGCCGAGCTCGTCGCAGGCCTTCTCGATCCGCGCCGGGTCGGTGGTTTCGAAGGTCTCCTCGATGGTGCGCTCGAAGGTGACGAGCGCCTTCTTGTGCCGGATGTGCCGGACGTAGCGCATCGCCGTCGTCGTCAGCCGCTCGCGCAGCGGCGCCGGCAGCCGCTCGAGCACCAGCGCCATGTCGAACAGCGGGGTCTCGCCGTACTGGGCCGGCGGCTGCTTGGCCCAGAAGGCGATCCAGCTCGCCCGCCGGTGGGCGTAGGCCATCTCGGTGTGCGGCGGGATCACCAGGAAGTCGGCGTAGACCGTCGACTTGTGGACCGCCTTCTCGACGTTGGGGCGCGGCGAGACGCCGAACGGGTACTCGCGGCTCGGCGTCAGGCCGAGCGCGTACATGTTGGCTTCGAACGCATCGGGCGCATCGATCTCGAATCCGCGGAACAGGAGTGCGCCGTGTTCGTTCAACTTGGCGCGCAGCTCGCCGCGATGGCGGAGCAGCAGGTCGACCAGCGGGGCGTCGCTGGCGGTCGCCGAGCGCTCAATCACCAGTGGAAGTGCGGGCGCACCCGACGGCAGGACGAGCTCTGAATCCGACAGCAACCGGGTGTCGAATTCCGGCCGGGGCGTGGTCTCCGCCGATGGCGCGCTCGGCCAGGCCGGCGCCTGATCGGCGCGGCGCAGATCGGGAACCGGCGCCGCGTGTTCAGGAGCCGATTCAAGACGAGCCGCCGTATTCGGCGTCTTTGCCACTACAGGATCCCCCCGGATGCCTGGACGTTAATAAAGAGTAAACCACGTTTTATCTTCAATGCAAGCGCGAAGACTTCGAATTGTGGTTAATTTCTAGGGGTCTAGGGGGCTGAATCCATGCGGAGAATTAAGACCTCTGTTTAAGTTTTATTGCTGTAAATCCCAGTAAAGGGTATCGAACTTCGGCCCTGGCCGAAGCGGAGCGCAAAAGTATAGATAGAATTACTGGTATCGGGTTCCACGGCGACGGCGCGCGATAATTGTCCCGACGGACTCCCGCCGGGCGAGTCCGGTGAGCGGCGCGATTCGCGAAAGGGTTGTATATTGCAACTTGGACGCGGCGTGGCTCACCATCCGCCGCCGCCACCGCCGCCCCCGCCGCCGCCGGAACCGCCGCCCGAGAAACCGCCGCCGCCGGACCCCGACGACGACCCCGGCGGCGTCGCCGACGCGCTGATCGTCGAGGACAGGCTGTTGCCGAGCGAGTCGGTGAAGCTGAGGTCGGCGAAGTCGGTGTTGTGCAGGGGCGTGTACCAGATCGGCTGGTAGCCCGCCTGGCCCGGTTCCTGGCTCGCCGCCGCGAGGATGTCCGAGAACTGCTCCGACCAGCGCTGCTCGACGTCGAGGGCGAGCGCGTAGGGCAGCAGCCGCTCGAACGTCTCGGGCGTCCGGTCGGGCGGGTTGATCAGGTTGAGCCGGTCCTTCTCCGCGACCGTCATGTACATCTTGAGGCCCTCGATCTGGTCGAGGATCTTGCGGCCGACGCGGGTCGGCGCCTTGAGCCATTCGTCGAAGAAGAAGGTTGTCGCGCCGACCAGGGCGGCGACCAGCGCGCCCGGCGTCGAGATGGCGTCGGACAGGAAGACGCCGGCCGCGGCCCCGGCGACCAGCGCGATGGCGACCATGACCAGCGAGCCCACCGCCGCGCCGATCCGCGGCCCGCCGGCGAGGGCGCGCACGAACGAGAAGGCGAAGGTCAGCAGCACCCAGACGCAGACCGCCACGCCGATCGCCAGGAAGAAGGCGGGGGCGAATTCCGCCGCCACCAGCCCCGCGATCAGCATGCCGACGACCGCCATCGCCAGGCCGACCATCCGGTAGCCCCGGTTGCGCAGGAAGTAGCCGTCGTCGTAGTCGGCCCGGACCTTCTCCTCGTGGCTCGACAGGGCGCGCTTGACCGACGCCTTGTATTTCCGGTTCAGGCGGACCTGGGGCTTCTTCCGGAACAGCTCCGCCGCGATCGCGCGTTCGCCGGTCGACAGCGCGCCCTTGTTGGCGTGGGGCTCCTTGTCGAGGATGAAGGTGGTGTCCGAGGTCTGCTTGATCCGCAGGAAGCCCTTGACCGCCATGTCGATCAGCGCGGCGGAGAAGGCCTTGCGGTCGTACGTGGTCTTGGTGACGTAGCGGACCGCCGCGGGCGAGAAGCCGGCCGGCGGCTCGTAGCGCGGGATGATCGTGCCCCTGGGCGGGTCGCGGCCGACGATCACCCAGGCGATCGACGTAGTAGGCGAACAGCGCCAGGAAGGTGAAGGCGAGGATCACCGCCGGCAGGTTGTCCTCGATCAGCCACAGGGTCCGCTGGGCGCCGGTCGGCGCGGGCACCAGCCCCTTCTGCCAGGCGACGCCGATGGTCAGCCCGGCGCCGCTGAACAGCCGCTTCGAGGTCGTGAAGCCGACCTTGCCGGCGCCGGCGTCGACCGCGTACCAGTCCCGGCCCTTGGCCCCGAACCGGCCGGTATAGGCGCTGCGCGCCTTGACCACGGCGCCGGGGGGCAGGGTGACGACGGCCTCGACCTTGTCCATGGCGAAGGTCCAGCCGTTGCCGGTGACGTTCCAGTAGAGCTCGTCGTAGCCGGGGAAGAAGCCGAGCTGGCGGGTCGTCCGGTACTTGATGACGTAGGTGTGCAGGCCGCGGCGGAGGAAGGCGCCGCGCCGGCCGATGTAGATGCGCACCCCGTTGCTGAGCGAGCGGGTGAACCACGGCTCCGCGTGGCCGTCGCGGCGGATCTCGAGGACCTTGAAGCCGACCTCGGTGCGCAGCTTCCAGGCGCCGCGATAGGTGGTCGGGAAGTCGCGGTAGATGCCCTGGCGGATCTGCCGCCCGGTGGCGTTGACCTGGATCGTCTCGGTGACGGTCAGCGAGGCGTCGCGGTTGATCACGATGTCGCTGTGATAGTTGAGGATGCGCTCGAAACTGGGCGACGGGATCGGGTCGCCCGGCCGGTAGCGGATCGCGTCGGCGCGCGCCGCGCTTCCCCAGACCAGGCCGGCGACGACGCCGGCCACCAGGGCCATCAGCTTGATCGGCCGCATGTTCGTATGCCCCCTCGATTCACGTTCAACCGCCGTCCGTCTACGCGACCTGCGGGGCCTGGCGTGCCGCCGCGTCGTCGAGCTCGAAGAACTCGGCCTTCTCGAAGCCGAACGCCCGGGCGACCAGGCTGGTCGGCATCATCTCGACGATGTTGTTCAGGTTGCGCACCGTGCCGTTGTAGTAGCGCCGCGCCATCTGCAGGTGGTCCTCGATCTCGCGCAGGTCGTTCTGGAGCTGCAGGTAGACCTGGTTCGCCTTGAGGTCGGGATAGTTCTCGGCGACCGCGAAGACGTTGGCGATCGCCTTGCCCAGCGCGCCCTCGGCGGCGGCCCGGTCGGCAAGGCCGGTCGCGGCCATGCTCCGCGACCGCTTTTCGGCGGTCTCGGTCAGCAGGGTGCGCTCGTGGACGCGGTAGGCCTCGGCGACCTCGATCAGGTTGGGGACCAGGTCGTGGCGGCGGCGGAGCTGGACGTCGATGCCGCCCCAGGCCTCGCGCACGTAGTTGCGGTAGCGGACCAGCCGGTTGAACGCCCAGATCACCCAGGCGAGCACCAGAACGACCGCGACGACGGCGATCCACAACCCGCTCACCGGGCAAAACCCCGCAGATTTCGGGCCTTTTCGCCGGTCCGCGCGAACCGGCTTGACAGCGCGTGGAACGGCACATATTTTACCAAACGAACGTTTGGTTCAAATGCCTTTCCCGACTTCCGCTTCGTGACCATGGCCCTCAAGAAAACCGACCGTGACGCGGTGATCGACGCCGCGCTGACCCTGTTCCGGACGCAAGGCTATCACCATACCTCGATCGCCGACATCGCCAATGCGTGCGGCCTGTTGAAGGGCAGCATCTACCATTATTTCCCGGGCAAGAAGGAGATCGCGGTCGCCGCGCTCGACCGGGTCATCGCCGAATTGCGCGAGAAGATCTTCGCCCTGTCCCAGGACGCGGCGACGCCGCCGCCGGGCCGGCTCGCCAACATGGCCGAGGCGGTCGAGCGCTTCTTCGTCGGCCGCGAGGGCGGCTGCCTGATGGGCAGCCTCGCCCTTGAAGTCGGCGATTCGATCCCCGAGTTCGGGGAGCGGGTGCGGACCTATTTCGAGGACTGGAAGACGGCGCTGACCACCGTGCTGTCGGATCGCTACGGCCCCGAGCGGGCGCGGGAGCTCGCCGAGGACGCGATCGCCCGGGCCCAGGGCGCGATCATGCTGATGGAAATCACCAAGGACACTTCCGTGCTCAGGCGGGCCGGCCGCGACACGGTCGCCCTGCTGGCCGGCTAAGGAGAGAGAATAAGATGGAAAAGAACGTCGTCATCGCGGGCTACAAGCGCTCGCCCTTCCATTTCGCCAACAAGGGCCAGCTCACCCGGGTCCGCCCCGACGACCTGGTCGCCGCCGTGATCAAGGCGCTGGTCGAGGAGACCGGCGTCGACACCGACGACATCGAGGACCTGATCCTCGGCAACGCCGTGCCCGAGGGCGAGCAGGGCATGAACATGGCGCGCTATGTCGTCTTCCTCTCCGACCTGCCGATCAAGGTCGGCGGCACCACGGTCAACCGCTGGTGCGGCTCGTCGATGCAGGCGATCCACAACGCCGCGGGCATGATCCAGCTCGGCGCCGGCGACGTGTTCATGTGCGCCGGGGTCGAGAGCATGACCCGGGTGCCGATGACCGGCTTCAACCCGTCGCCCAACCCGGGCGCTGCTGCAGCGCTGGCCGGAGACCTACCACTCGATGGGCCAGACCGCCGAGGCGGTCGCGCAGAAGTACCAGGTGACCCGCGATACCCAGCAGGCGTTCGCGGTCGCCAGCCACCAGAAGGCGGCCAAGGCGCGCGAGGACGGGCTGCTCAAGGCCGAGATCGTGCCGATCGACACGCCCGATCACGGCACCGTCGACCAGGACGGCGGCATCCGCCCCGACACCACCGCCGAGGCGCTGTCGGGCCTCAAGCCCGCCTTCCTGGAGGATGGCACGGTCACGGCGGGCACGTCGTCGCCGCTGACCGACGGCGCGGTCGCCGTGCTGGTCTGCACCGAGGACTACGCCAAGGACAAGGGTCTCGACATCCTGGCCCGGATCAAGGCGGTCGCCTGCACCGGCGTCGAGCCCGAGATCATGGGCATGGGGCCGGTCGAGGCGACCCGCAAGGCGCTGAAGCGTGCCGGCCTCGAGATCGGCGACATCGACCTGATGGAGCTGAACGAGGCCTTCGCGTCGCAGTCGGTCGCGTGCATCGGCGAGCTCGGCATCGACCCGGCCAAGGTCAACCTCGACGGCGGCGCCATCGCGCTCGGCCATCCGCTCGGCGCCTCCGGTGGCCGCATTACCGGCAAGGCCGCGTCGCTCTTGAAGCGCACCGGCGGCAAGTATGCCGTCGCGACCATGTGCATCGGCGGCGGCCAGGGCATCGCGACGGTGCTCGAAGCGGTCTGATCGCCGATACGCCGTCGGGGCGGGTTTCGAACCCGCCCGCCGCGGCAACCGGGAACTGGAAAAGGAATTGAGCGACTGGCCTCCATGCGTCGCCCCCGCGAAGGCGGGGGCCCAGGAAGTGGCAAAAAAGTCCGGGTTCCCGCCTGCGCGGGAACGACGTTGGGGTGACGAGGCAACGGCTTCGGTCAATCGCTCGCATCGCTAAAGGTCTGGAGACAGGTCACATGGACATCAAGCAAGCCGCCGTCATCGGCTCCGGCGTCATGGGCAGCGGCATCGCCGCCCACATCGCCAACGCGGGCGTGCCCGTCACCCTCTTGGACATCGTCCCCGAGGGCGCCGGCGACCGCAACGCGCTGGCCAACAAGGCGATCGCGGCCATGCTCAAGCAGGACCCGGCGCCGCTGATGCACAAGCGCAACGCGCGCCTGATCACGCCGGGCAACCTGGAGGACGACCTCGACAAGCTCGCCGAGGCCGACTGGATCGTCGAGGTCGTGGTCGAGCGGCTCGACATCAAGCACTCGGTCTACGAGCTGATCGAGAAGCACCGCAAGGCGGGCTCGGTGGTCTCGTCCAACACCTCGACCATCCCGCTGGCCAAGCTGGCCGAGGGCGCGCCGGCGTCGCTCAAGCCCGACTTCCTGATCACCCACTTCTTCAACCCGCCGCGCTACATGCGCCTGTTGGAGATCGTCGCCGGGCCGGAGACGCGGCCCGATGCGGTCGCCGCGGTCGAGGGCTTCGCCGATGTGGCGCTCGGCAAGACCTGCATCGATTGCAAGGACACGCCCGGCTTCATCGCCAACCGGATCGGCTCCTACTGGATCCAGACCGCGATCGCCGGGGCGATGGAACTGGGCCTGACCGTGGAGGAGGCCGACGCCGTCGGCGGCCGGCCGATGGGCGTGCCCAAGACCGGCATCTTCGGCCTGATGGACCTGGTCGGCCTCGACCTGATGCCCCACGTCGCGCGCAGCCTGAAGGAGAACCTGTCGGCCGACGACGCCTACGTGACGGAATACGCCGAGCCCGCGCTGGTCGAGAAGATGATCGCCGACGGCTATACCGGCCGGAAGGGCAAGGGCGGCTTCTACCGGCTCAACCGCGAGGGCGGCGGCCGGGTCAAGGAATCGATCGACCTGAACACGGGCGAGTACGCGCCGTCGACGCGCGCCCAGCTCGAGAGCCTCGATCTCGGGTCGCGCAACCTCAAGGTGCTGGCCGAGCATCCCGACCGCGGCGGCCAATTCGCCTGGCGGGTGCTGTCGCGGGTGCTGTCCTACGCCGCGTCGCTGGTGCCGGAGATCGCCGACACCATCGCCGACGTCGATGCCGGCATGCGGCTCGGCTACGCCTGGAAGTGGGGGCCGTTCGAGCTGATCGACCGGCTCGGCGCCAAGTGGTTCGCCGACAAGCTGCGCGCCGACGGCCTGGCGGTTCCGAAACTTCTGGAAGCGGTCGGCGACGGCAGCTTCTACCGGGTCGAGAACGGCGCGCTGCAGTTCTTCGGCACCGACGGCGCCTATCACGACGTCGTTCGTCCCGAGGGCGTGCTGCTGCTCGCGGACGTCAAGCGCCGGTCCGAGCCGGTCGAGAAGAACGGCTCGGCCAGCCTGTGGGACCTCGGCGACGGCGTCGCCTGCTTCGAGATCCACACCAAGATGAACGCCGTCGACCCCGACGTCACCACGCTCCTGGAGAAGTCGCTCAAGGTCGTGGAGAAGGATTACAAGGCGCTCGTCCTCTACAACGAGGGCTCCAACTTCTCCGTCGGCGCCAACCTGGGCCTCGCCCTGTTCGCCGCCAACGTCGGCGTCTGGCCGATGATCGAAGGGATCATCGAGAACGGTCAGAACGTCATGAAGAAAATGAAATACGCGCCGTTCCCGGTGGTCGCCGCGCCCTCGGGCATGGCGCTCGGCGGCGGCTGCGAGCTGCTGCTGCATTCGTCGGCGGTCCAGGCCCATGCCGAGACCTACACCGGCCTGGTCGAGGTCGGCGTCGGCGTGCTGCCGGGCTGGGGCGGGTGCAAGGAGATGGTCACCCGCCAGACCGTCAACAAGAAGCGGCCCCAGGGCCCGATCCCGCCGGTCGCCAAGGCGTTCGAGTACATCTCCACCGCCCGGGTCGCCAAGTCGGCGCAGGAGGCGAGGGAGATGCTGATCCTGCGCGACGGCGACGGCATCACCATGAACCGCGACCGGCTCTTGTTCGACGCCAAGCAAAAGGCGCTGGCGCTGGTCGACGGCTACCAGCCGCCCGAGCCGGTCGAGCTGCGCCTGCCCGGCGCCAATGGCCGCGCCGCGCTCGACCTCGCGGTCGAGGGCTTCCGGCTCCAGGGCAAGGCGACGCCGCACGACGTCACCGTGTCCGAGGAGGTCGCCCGGGTGCTGACCGGCGGCGATACCGACATCACCGAGGTGGTGACGGAAGACAAGCTGATGAAGCTGGAACTGGAGAGCTTCATGAAGCTGTTGCGCACGCCGCCGACCCTGGCGCGGATCGAACACATGCTGACCACGGGGAAGCCCCTCAGGAACTAGGCCTCTCCATCACGTCGTCCCCGCGAAGGCGGGGACCCAGGCCGCTGCTGCCGGCTGGATGCCCGCCTTCGCGGGCATGACGGACAAGGAACGAAAGGGAAGCTACGCCATGCCCATCTACAAAGCGCCCGTCGAAGAGATGCGCTACGTGCTGAACGACGTGTTCGGCTACGAGCAGGAGGTCGCCTCGCTGCCCGGCTACGAGGAGGCCACCCCCGACCTGGTCGACGCCGTGCTCGAGGAGGCCGCCAAGCTCTGCGAGAACGAGCTGCAGCCGCTCAACCTGCCCGGCGACGCGGAGGGCTGCCACTACGAGAACGGCGTGGTGCGCACGCCGGAGGGCTTCAAGGAGGCCTACCGGACCTTCATCGAGGGCGGCTGGACCGGCCTGTCCTGCGATCCCAAATACGGCGGCCAGGGCCTGCCCAAGGTGATCAACTTCGCCTTCGAGGAGATGATCTCCTCGGCCAACATGTCCTTCGGCATGTATCCGGGCCTGTCGATCGGCGCCTACAACGCGATCGAGCTGTGGGCCTCGGACGACGCTCAAGGACCTCTACCTGCCCAAGCTGGCCGACGGCACCTGGTCGGGGACGATGTGCCTGACCGAGCCCCATTGCGGCACCGACCTCGGCCTGATCCGCACCAAGGCGGTGCCCGCCGACGACGGCACCTACAAGATCACCGGCACCAAGATCTTCATCTCGGCCGGCGAGCACGACCTGACCGACAACATCGTCCACCTGGTCCTCGCCAAGCTGCCCGACGCACCGCCGGGTACGCGCGGCATCAGCCTGTTCATCGTGCCCAAGTTCCTGCCCAAGAAGGACGGCGACGGCTGGGCGCCGGGCGAGCGCAACGGCGTCCGCTGCGGCTCGATCGAGCACAAGATGGGCATCAAGGCCTCGTCGACCTGCGTGATGAACTTCGAGGAGGCGACCGGCTGGCTGGTCGGCGCGCCCCACAAGGGCATGCGCGCGATGTTCGCGATGATGAACGCCGCCCGGCTCGGGGTCGGCGTCCAGGGCCTGGGCATGGCCGAGGTCGCCTACCAGAACGCCGCCGAATACGCCAAGGAGCGCGGCCAGGGCCGCTCGCTCAAGGGCGCCAAGTACCCGGACCGGCCGGCCGACCCGATCGTCGTCCACCCCGACGTCCGGCGCATGCTGCTCAAGTCGCGCGCCATGACCGAGGGCGCCCGGGCGCTGGCGCTGTGGACCGGCATGCAGATCGACCAGTCGCTCAAGCATCCCGACGCCGAGCGGCGGGCCGAGGCCGACGACTTCGTCGCCCTGATGACGCCGATCATCAAGGCGGTGTTCACCGACCACGGCTACGACGCCGCCAACGCGGCGATGCAGGTCCATGGCGGCCACGGCTACATCCACGAATACGGGGTCGAACAGTTCGCCCGCGACGCGCGGATCACCCAGATCTACGAGGGCGCCAATGGCATCCAGGCGCTCGACCTGATCGGCCGCAAGCTGCCGACCGGCGGCGGCCGGCTGCTGCGCCGCTTCTTCCATCCGATGCAGGCGTTCCTGGAACAGGCCTCGGCCGACCCGGCGATGGGCGACTTCACCCGGCCGCTGATCAAGGCCTTCGCCAACCTCCAGCAGCTCACCCTGCACATCGCCCAGCAGGGCCTTGCCGACCCGGAGGAGGCGGGGGCCGCGGCGAGCGACTACCTGCGCTTCTTCGGCCTGGTCGCGCTGGGCTGGATGTGGGCGCGCATGGCCCAGGTCTCGCTGGCCAAGCTGGACGACGACGAGAGCGGCTTCCACAGGAACAAGCTGGCGACCGCGCGTTTCTACATGAAGAAGGTGCTGCCCGAGACGGCCGCCCTCGGCCTGTCGATCATGGCCGGCAAGAAGACCCTGATGGAGATGGAGGACGCGGCGTTCTGAGGACGCCGCGCCGCCGCTACTTCGTCATCGGCTTCTTGCGCATCGCCTTCGGCTTGCGCCGCCACACCCGCCGCCAGCGGCGCTTGGCCACCGTGCCCGGCATCGCCTTGGCGTCGTCGTTGACCCCGGCGAGGACGTAGATCAGCACCGTATCGGGCGGCACTTCCGCCAGCGCCGTCGCCGCGATGCGGCGCTCGCCCGGGGTCACCGGCGCGCCCCAGCGCGGCGCCTTGGCGACCAGCTCGAAGGTGACCACGCCCGGCGGGTGGGTCGGCGCGTTCAGCGGGCGCAGGCGGACCATCGACCAGCCGTCGCTCGGCACCGTGCCGACCGCCGTCACCGCGACGCGGTTGGGCGCACCGGGCGCGCGCGCGACCGTGAGGCCGTCGATCGTCGGAACGCGGGCGACGCCGTAGTGACCGCCGCAGCCGGCGAGCAGGAAGGTTGCCGCGAAGCCGAGAATTGCCAGTCTGCTGTTGCTGCGCATCTTTCCCCCAGCGCGATTGTCCTGTGCGACGGCCGCCGGTGCCGAAGCGCGGCCCGCGGCAAACTATATAACGCGGAAAGTGGCGGCAGGCACGAGACAGATCATAAACGCATGACGATCGGCCGATTGTGCGGTGCGGCGGTTCGCCGCCGCTTGCCTGGAAGCGCCCGATCCGCGATGCTACATCAACCGCGTGTGGGGCGCGATTCGACCGCAGAAGAGCGTAAAAAGGGCATGAAGACCGCGAAGTTCAAGATCGGCCAGGTCGTCAAGCACCGGTTCTTCCCGTTCCGCGGCGTCATCTTCGACGTCGATCCGGAATTCAACAACACGGAGGAATGGTGGGAGTTGATCCCCGAGGAGATCCGGCCCTCGAAGGACCAGCCGTACTACCACCTGCTCGCCGAGAACGACGAGACGACCTACACCGCCTATGTGTCGGAGCAGAACCTGCTGCCCGACAAGTCCGGCGACCCGGTCGGCCATCCCGAGATCGCCCAGATGTTCGGCGAGCTCAGCGGCGACCAGTACACCGTGCGCCGCCGCTACGAGCACTAGGGGCCCGCGCCGGGCCGCGCGCCCGAGGACGATCGACATGTTCATGAGCCGGCAGATCTGCGCCTGTCTGGTCGCCGCCGCGATCGGCACGGTCGCGATCGAGGCGCAGGCCGCGGACCGCCACCATGTCGCGATCTCGGTCCAGGCCAGCCTGCACGGGGACAAGCTGCGCATCCGCGGCACCGCCACGGTGCCCGACGGCGCGCTGATCATCTACGCCGCCTATCTCGCCAAAGCGCCGCGCACACGCATGGTCGGCTTCGCCCGGGTCAGCGGCCAGCGCTACGCCGCCGAGGTCGACGTCTCGCACTGGCCGGCCGGCAAGATCGCGGTCGACGCCCATTTCCAGATCCGGCTGCCCGGGCGCAAGCAGCCCGCCGACGTGATCGCGCGCTATGGCGAGAACGGCGAGCGCATGACCGGCCCCAAGGTGGTCCATGGCGGGCTCGGCTTCCGCGCTGCGGTGGTCTCGACGGCGGTGGTCCGGCCGCGCTGACCGCCGCGCCTAGCGCTCCTGCAGCGACGAGTTCGACCAGCTTGTAGAAGGGCTCGAGGACGTGCTCGAGGATGGTCCTGTGGCCGGTCCGGATGTCGACCGTCGCGGTCATGCCGGTGATGATCGGCAGCTTCTGGCCGGCCCGTTCCAGGTAGTTCTTGTCGGTGCGGATGCGGACCCGGTAGTAGCTCAGGTCCCGCTTCGAATCCTTTTCCTCGATCGCGTCGGCGCTGATGTCGATCACCTTGCCCTCGAGCCCGCCGTAGATCGAGAAGTCGTAGGCGGAGACCTTGACCGTCGCGGTCTGGCCCGGGTGCAGGAAGGCGCGGTCCTGGGGCCGGATCTTGGCCTCGACGATCAGGCCGCCGTCGAGCGGCACGATCTCGACCAGCGCCTCGCCGGGCTTGATCACCGCGCCCAGCGTGGTCACGCCGACCAGCTTGACGACGCCCTTGACCGGTGAGCGGATCTCGGTGCGCTGGACCCGCTCCTCGCCGGCCTTGATGACCGGCTCGAGCGAGGCGATCTTGTTCTCGACGTCGGCCAGATTCTTGCTCACGTCGGCCAGGAAGCTGGTCTTCTTCTCGTCCAGCTTGGACTGGCTCTCGCGCAACGCCGCCTGGGCGCGGGGGATCTTCAGCTTCTCGGTGCGCAGCGAGCCCGCCGTCTCGTTGACCTCGCGCTCCAGGCGAAGCAGGTCGAACCGGGCGATGGCGCCGGCGGCGTAGTCGCGGCGGGTCTCGACCAGCTCCTGGCGCTCGGACTTGAGCCGCGCCTGCAGCCGCTCGACGTTGCTCCGGGTCTCCCGCAGCTCCTGCTGCTTCTGGCTGACCTGTCGCTTGAGCACGTCGATCTCGGTCGCGTGGCTCTGCACGCGCGAGGTGAACAGCGCGCGTTCCTGCTCGGCCGCCTCGGGCGCGTTCTTCAGCACCGCGGCGGGGAAGGTGACCTTCTTCTTGCCGTCGGCCTCGGCCCGCAGCCGCGACGCCCGGGCGAGGTTGGCGTAGTAGGCGTTCAGCTTCTCCTGGTGCAGCGATTTCGACGGCGTGCTGTCGATGCGCAGCAGCACCTGGCCGGCTTTTACCGTGTCGCCCTCCTTGACCAGGATCGCGCGGACGATGCCGCCTTCCAGGTGCTGGACGACCTTGTTCTGCCCCGAGGGGATGACCTGGCCGCGGCCGCGGGTGATGTCGTCGATCTCGGACAGGCTCGCCCAGATCACGAGCGCGACCAGGAACGCGCCGACCACGCCGAGCAGGATCAGCGCGAAGCGGCGCGCGCCGATGGTCGCGGTCGCGTTGACCTCCGAGATCAGGACCGACTCTTCGACGCCGGAATAGTCGAACAGCCGGCCCAGGGGATTGCGCACGCGCATCACGTACCGGCCTTCCGGGTGGTCAGGGTCTTGGTGATCGGCTTGAAGATGTAGCGGAACACCGACTTCCGACCGGTCTTGATGTTCACCGTCGCGGTCATGCCCGGGACGATCGGCAGCTTGGTGCCGTCCTTTTCCAGGTAGTTGCGATCGGTGCGCACGCGGATCCGGTAGAAGGCGGCCGTGGTCTTCTTGTTGTCCTTGAGCGTGTCGGCGCTGATGCTGATGACCTTGCCCTGGAGCCCGCCGTAGTCGGCATAGGGATAGGCGGTGATCTTGACCAGGGCGGACTGGTTGCGGCGCAGGAAGGCGATGTCGGACGGCCGCACCTTGGCCTCGATCAGCAGCGAGTTGTCCAGCGGCACGATCTCCACCAGCGGCTCGCCACCCTTGACCACGCCGCCCTTGGTGCTGACCCGCAGGCTCTTGATCGTGCCGGTGACCGGCGAGCGCACCTCGGTCTGGTCGACGCGGAAGCGGATCGCCTGGATCTTCTCGCGCAGCACGGAGGCCTTGTTGGTGGTCTCGTTGAGCTGCTTGCGCACGTCGGCGATCTGGTTGTCGCGGCGCTCGTTGACCTTGCTCTTGGCCTCGGCGATCGAGGATTCGATCCGGGGCACCTTCAGGCGTTCGGTGCGGAGCTGGCCGGCGACGTCGACCAGCTCGCGCTCGAGCCGGACCAGCTCGAGCCGGGACATCGACCGATTGGCGACCATGGTCCGCGCGGAGCGGACCTCGCGGGTCTGGGAGGCGACCTTGTCGGTCATGCTCTGGATCAGGCTCTTCTGCTCCTTGAGCGACTGCTCGCGCTGCTTGAGCTCCTCGGTGAGGGTCTGGATCTCCTGGGCGAAGCTCTTCATCCGCGAGGTGAAGGTATTCCGCTCGCGCCGGGCGATGTCGGGCGCGTCCTTGAGCACCTCTTTCGGGAAGGTGATCGTCTTGCGGCCCTCGGCCTCGGCCTGGAGGCGCGCGGCCCTGGCGAGCAGCGCCAGGTATTCGGTGCGCTTCTCCTGGTAGGTCGCGGTCTCGTCCTGGTTCACGATCCGGAGCAGCACCTGGCCCTTTTTGACGATCTCGCCCTCGTGGACGAGGATCGCCTCGACGATGCCGCCGTCGAGATGCTGGACGATCCGGTTCTTGCCGGCGGAGATCACCCGGCCCTCGCCCTTGGTGACCTCGTCGACGTCGGTCAGCGACGCCCAGACGAAGAAACTCACCAGCGCGATGCCGACCGACGCCAGCAACAGGGTGGCGAAGCGGTGCGGCCCGCGAATCGAGGCCGCCTGGATCTCGGGCATGAGATCGGTGTCTTCGCGGAACCGGACCGGTCGGGATCGGGGCTGCTTCACCGCGGCGCTCCGTCGGGGCTATTCGGCCGCGCCGGCGATCTGGCCGCGCGCCAGGCGCTCCAGCACCTCCTCGCGCGGGCCGTCGGCGACGACCTTGCCGTTGTCCATCACGAGCAGACGGTCGACCAGGGCGAGGAGCGAGACCCGCTGGGTGACGACGATCAGCGTCTTGGCCCCGAGCGCCTCGCCGAGCCGGGCGATGAACCAGTCCTCAGAGCCCTTGTCCATGGCGCTGGTCGGCTCGTCGAGGATCAGGATGTTGGGGTCGCGCACCAGCGCCCGGGCGATCGCGATCGACTGGCGCTGGCCGCCCGAGAGCGATTTGCCGCGCTCGCCGATCTGCAGGTCGAAGCCGTGCGGGTGCTTGGAGATGAAGTTGTCCGCGCCCGAGATGCGCGCGGCGCGCAGGATCGCGGCGTCGTCGGCGAAGGGTGCGCCGACCGCGATGTTGTCGCGCACCGAGCCGAAGAACAGGAACACGTCCTGCGAGACGTAGCCGATGTTGCGGCGCAGGTCGGCCGGGTCGACCTGCTGGATGTCGGTGCCGTCGATGCGGATGGCGCCCTCGTCCGGCTGGTAGAGGCCGAGCGACAGCCGCTCGATCGTGCTCTTGCCCGAGCCGATCTTGCCGATGATGCCGACCTTCTCGCCCGCCTTGATCGAGAAGGAGACGTGGTCGAGCGCCTTCACCTGCTGGTTCGGATAGCTGAAGGTGACGTCCTTGAACTCGATCGAGCCGCGCAGGTTGGGGCGGTGCACGAACTGCGCCCCGTGGGGCCGCTCGACCGGCATCCGCATGACGTTGTCGAGGGTCCGCAGGCTGACCATCGACTGGTTGAACCGGGTCAGCAGCGAGGCGATCTGGCTCAGCGGCGCCATCGCGCGGCCGCTCAGGATGGTGCAGGCGATCAGCGCGCCGACCGTCATGTCGCCCTTGAAGATCTGGTAGACGCCGACCACGACGACGCAGATCGTGGTGAGCTGGGTGGTCAGGGTGGTGATGAACAGGGCGAGCTGCGACAGGGTGCGCGCGTGGGACGAGCTCTTGGACGACTCGCCGACGAAGCGCTCCCAGTTGCGCTGGGTGCGGCCCTCGGCGCCAAGGCTCTTGATGGTCTCCAGGCCGACGATGCTCTCGACCAGCAGCGCGTGCTTCTGGGCCGATTCCTTGGCGCTGTTCGAGACGATCCTGGTCAGCGGCACCTGCAGGAGCAGGCCGCAGCCGATCACGATCGGCACCGCCACCAGCGGCACGAAGCCGACCGGCCCGCCGATGACGAAGACGATGCCGATGAACAGGAAGACGAAGGGCAGGTCGACCAGCGTCGCCATCGTCGCCGAGGTGAAGAAGTCGCGCAGCGTCTCGAATTCGCGGAGCTGGTTGGCGAAGGCGCCGGCCGAGGGCGGCCGCGCGGCCATGCGGATGCCGAGGATATGCTGGAAGATCATCCCGGCCATGATGACGTCGGCGCTGCGCCCGGCGGCGTCGACGAAATAGGCGCGCAGGTTTTGCAGGATGAACTGGAAGAAGAAGATGGTCAGCACGCCGATGACCAGGACCCACAGGGTCTCCTGGCCCTTGGTCGGCACGACGCGGTCGTACACGTTCATCGTGAACAGCGGCGACGCCAGCGCGAACAGGTTCACGAACAGGGCGGCGACGCCGACCTGGGCGTAGACCCGCCAGAACTGGCGCAGCGTGCCCCAGAACCAGCTCTTGGACTCCTTGAATTCGGTCGCTTCGGAGCGCGCGTCGAACTGGAATTCCGGCCGCGCGAAGATGGCGTGCCCGGCATACTGCTTGGCCAGCGCGTCGAGCGACAGCTCGGTGACGCCGTGGCCGGTCTCGGGCAGCACGACCGCGGCCTGCCCGTCGTCGCGCTTGCGGACCAGGATGCAGGCCTTGCCCTCGCGCAGCAGCAGCACCGCCGGCAGCGACAGGTTGGAGATGTCGTCGAGACGGCGGCGGACGATGCGCGAGGAGAGGCCGGCGCGCTCGGCGGCGCGCACGAACAGCTCGGGCGTGAGCTTGCCGTCGACCAGCGGCAGGCCGGCCGACAGGGCGTCGGCGGACTGCGGCCGCTCGAAGATCGCGGTGATGATGACCAGGCAGTCGAGCAGCGGGTCGTCGTACCGCGTGCGGCCGGCGGCGCTGCGCAAGATCGCGCCCCCAGCCGGGTGCGGCTGCTGCGGGGCCGCGTCGGCGGCGGCCGGCTCGGCCTGCGCCGGCTCCGCTTCCGGTGCGGCGAAGGCCTGATGGACGGCCGCCGGCTCGGACGCCGCGGCGGCCGGCCACGCCGTCCGCTGAGATTCGGGCGGCGCTTCGCGCGGTGGCGCCGGCTGGGTCGCCGGTTGGGCCGCCGGGATCGAGGTCGGTGGGGCGCGGCGCGCGGTGGTCTCGCCGGCCGGTTCGGTCGGGCCCCTCGTGTAGGTGCGGACCGAGACGTGGGGTGCGCCCAAGTCGGTAGCCGAGCCCAAGTCGGCAGCCGAGCCCAAGTCGGCAGCCGAGCCCAAGTCGGCAGCTGACATGTCGGCAGCCGGCGGCGCCGGCTCGGCCTGCCACGGCCGGTCGTCGGGCGTCGCGTCCAGTCGGTGGGTGCCGGCATCTTGGCCGAGCACGAGGTCTTCGGCGGCGTCCGGCCGGTCCGGCTCGCGCGACAGGCGCGGCCCGCGCGGCACGTCGAACGCCTCCCGGGGCATCGCCTCTTCGGTGCGCGACGGGAACGAGATCGTCTGCGCCTGCCCGGTGCTGACGTCGTTGGCCGCGCTGCGCATGTGGCGGACCGGCGGCTCGGCGCCGCGCAGGGCCGCGCCCGGATCGGGCTGACGGCCGGGCGCCATGTCCCGCAACGGATTGACCGGAGCACCGGTATCGCCCGGCGGCGGCTGGTGGCCCGGCATCGACATCCTGGGGGTTCCCGGCACCGCCGGCGGCGCCGCGGACCGTTCGGGCGCGGACGCGGTGGCGCGCTGGATCCGTCGGCTCAAGTCCGCTGGAGCCAGGGCGTCGGGCTTGTCCGGTTCTTCGGTTCGGCGGTTAAGGGCAAAGAGTTTCACGAGCGACTCGCATCTCAAATCTTGTTGCGACGTGGCACCGGGGTAGGGCGCCGGGTGGCGCGTCCGGCCCGTGTGCCCACAAACGGTCCGCATTCGGAGCGCTACAATGACCGGTCAGGGTTAGGAATTGGTTAAGCCGGCGGCGGCTTCACGGCATGTCGCGGCGGTCAACCGTCCCGGCGGCGGCGCGGGCGTGTCCCGCCACATCGATTCGCCAACACAGGTCTTCATTTTCAAAATACAAACGAAATTTTAACTAGACTTATACTGTCTTTATCTTTGTTATTGACCGTGCTAGATTTTCGCGATCTTTAACCTTCTTTCGAAGGGATGTTTGTTTGCCATATTTAGTTTTGGGTGCCGGGTCGCCGCATCAGCGCCGCGGCCGGAGCGCCCAAACCGGACATGGGGGTCGGGAAAACAGGGGATGTGGCGTGATGACTAGGGGGCTGGCCGTTCGGGCACCGATTTGCGCCATCGCGCTGATGGCTGCGTGCGCCGCACCGTCGCTGGTTCGCGCCGCGGACCTGCAGACCGTCGTCAGGCGCGCGGTCGAGACGCATCCCGAGGTCGGGGCGTTGCGCGCCAACAATCGGGCCGTGCGCCAGGACCTGCGCGCCGCCCGCGGCGCCTACCTGCCGCAGATCGACGCGCGCGCCGCCATCGGCCATCAATGGATCAACGATCCGACCAGCCGCACCCGTACCGGCCGCGTCAACGGCGAGAACGGCTGGATCGACATGAACCGCTACGAAGCGGGCGTGAACCTGCGTCAGCTCATCTTCGACGGCTTCGGCACCGACCGCACGGTCGATCGCGAGATCCGCCGGGTCAGGGCGTCGATGTACCGGGTCAAGGACACCGCCCAGGCGATCGCCCTGCGCGCGATCGAGGCCTATCTGGAGGTTCAGCGCACCCACAAGATCGTCCAGGTCGCGATGCGCAACGAGCGCATCCACCGCCAGATCCTGTCGCGGGTGTGGGCGCGGGCCAAGGGCGGCCGCGGGCCGCGCTCGGACGTCGATCAGGCGGCGGCCCGGCTGCATCAGGCCGAGGCCGCGCTGGCGTCGGCCCGGCAGCGTTACCGTGACGCGATCGCGCTCTATGTCCAGGCCATCGGCGAGCGTCCGGACGGGCCCTTGAGCCCGGTGACGGCGCCCGAGAGCGACCTGCCGGGCAACGTCGACGCCGCGGTCAGCACCGCGATGCTGCGGTCGCCGGCGATCCTCGCCGCCGCTGCGGACGTCCGCGCCGCCAAGTCCGAGATCGGCGTCGCACGATCGCGCTTCTTCCCGCGGGTCGACGCCGAGCTGTCCTACAGCCTCCAGCGCAACGTCGACGGCGTGCGCGGCGACAGCCAGAACTTCATCGCGCTGCTGGTCGGCCGCTGGAACCTCTATACCGGCGGCACCGACACCGCGCAGTACCGCAAGGCGCGGGCGCAGGAGATGGAGGCGCGCGACAAGCTCGACCAGAGTCGTCGCGAGGTCGCCCAGCAGGTCCGCAACGCCTGGAACGCGCTCAACGCGGCGCGCGAGCGGCGGGTCGCCGTGCGCAAGGAGCTGTCGTCCAACCGGCGGGTCCGGATCGCCTACGCGCGCCAGTTCGACCGCGGCCAGCGGACGCTGCTCGACCTGGTCGATATCCAGAACGAGATCTTCTCCAACGAGACGACGCTGACGACCGAGAAATACACCATCATCTTCGGCGTCTACCGGACGTTGGCGACGATGGGCCGGCTGCTGGACGTCATGCAGGTCACGCTGCCGTACGAAGCAAGGCGAAAGCCAGCCCAAAACCTCTTTGGAGGTATCAAAGACGACATTCCGAAAATTGGAATAATGCGTAAGTCTAAGAAATAAATTTACCTTGACAGGTCTTGAAGGCCTGTGAGATTAGCTTGAAAAAATGGGGGAGATACGACGGACGATTCGGTAGGTCGTCCGTTTACGCATTGCGTACCCCGGCCCGGTAGCGGGCCGTCATCGCGGACGCCTTCTTGCGGGGGCGGCGGCGATGACAGGAGCTACGACCCAGTCGAGTAGCCGAATTTCGCCGGCCTGGCCCCAGGCCGCGCTGGCGCGCGCGCGCCGCGACCATGACGTCGCGGCGACAGAATCGCGCCGCGTTTCCGATTTCTTAACCCTGAATGGTGTTCTTTTTGCAGGCACGGCGCGTCATCCGGACCGCCGGGCGTGCAACGCTGGAGCGACGTAATGGCGGGACCGACTGACGACACGCACCCTCAAGGCGCCGGTGTGGGCGCGGGGGCATCCGACCTCACCACCGGCGCAGCGCCGGTCCAGGTGACGCAGACCGATGCTGCCGTCAACACGATCACGGTGCCCAAGCCCGACGCGAACAAGGTCGTATCGGTCGAGGTCACGCCGGGCTCGACGCTCCATCTCGGCTTCGACCGCGCCGACATCACCGCCCGCGACATCTCCGACAAGGACGATCTGCTGCTCGAGTTCCACAACGGCGGCAAGGTCGTTCTCAAGGGTTTCTTCACCGCGTTCGGCAAGCTCGCCGATGTCCCGACCCACGTCGTCGAGCCCGACGGCGACAAGTTCACCCTCACCGACCTGCTGACGCCGACGACCGAGCACCACACGACGCCGGACATCCACGACCACGCGCGCGATCTCGAGAACATCCGCCCCGGCGTGGAGCACCAGGCGATCGACAAGCCCGACCCGGGCGAGACCAAGACCGTCGACCTCGATACCCACCGCCCGCTCGACCTCTATTTCGGGTTCAAGCAGGTCCAGGACATCGACAAGCATAACGGCAACCTGATCATCCGTTTCCATGACGGCGCGACCCTGATCCTGGCCAAGTTCGACGCCTGGGTCGCCCAGTATCCCGACGGCTCGATCAACATCGTCGACGGCAAGCCCGTCGCCGTGCCGATCGGCCAGATGTTCGAGATGTTCCCGCCGGCCGCGGGCAACGAGGTGCCGCCGCCGCCTCCGCCGGAAGTGCCTCCGCCGCCTCCGCCGCCGCCGCCTCCGCCGCCGCCGCCTCCGCCGCCGCCGCCTCCGCCGCCGCCGCCGCCGCCGCCGCCGCCGCCGCCGCCGCCGCCGCCGCCGCCGCCGCCGCCGCCGCCGCCGCCGCCGCCGCCGCCGCCGCCGCCGCCGCCGCCGCCGCCGCCGCCGCCGCCGCCGCCGCCGCCGCCGCCGCCGCCGCCGCCGCCGCCGCCGCCGCCGCCGCCGTGCGACAACGGACCGGAGTGGCACATCAAGGGGCCGGACTGCCTGGTCGAGTTGGTC
Source organism: uncultured Alphaproteobacteria bacterium (assembly GCA_963730305.1). Classification (GTDB taxonomy): domain Bacteria; phylum Pseudomonadota; class Alphaproteobacteria; order Bin65; family Bin65; genus CAMYMQ01. Next base: position 133,317 of record CAVSRB010000008.1, on the reverse strand, counting down.
GATCCGAAGTTCACGATCGGCGTGTCGGACCTGCAGCTCGATCCGGGCCAGACCCGGTCGGTCGACGTGTCGGTTCAGTTCAACCCGACCCAGGCCGGCCACGGGGCCGCGTCGTTCGCCGATTTCGTCGGCGGCATGGCCTTCCTGGTCAATGCGCTCCAGGCCGCCGCCGCCCAGCAGACCGGGATCACGGTCCAGCAGGTCGACGCGGACACGGTGCGGGTCACGTTCGCCGCGAACGCGTCGACGAACCACCTGTCGTTCGACATCCTGGCCGTCGCCGATGGGCTCACCGAGCCGATCGAGGACTTCCAGTTCGTGCTGTCGAACGAGATCGTCACCGGTGGCGCCGTCCAGGGCGAGATCATTCCGGGACCGGGCACGAGCTTCGTCGAGAGCCAGCTGCTCGACCAGAGCTACCATCAGCTCACGATCAGCGACGGCACGGCGCAAGAAGGTCAGCCGCTGGTGTTCCACGTCGACCTGGCGCACGCCGAGAACGTGCCGATCCAGATCGAGCTGAAGGCGACCGGCGAAGCCACGCCCGGCACGAACGCCGCGACCGCGGGCGTCGATTTCGCCGCCGCGCATTACCAGTACAGCGTCGACGGCGGGCACACCTGGCTCGACGCCGGCGGGCCCAACGGGCGCACCGTGACCCTGGCCGCGGGCCAGACCGACATGCTGGTCCGGATCGCGACCTTCGCCGATACCGTGCACGAGGGCGACGAGTTCCTCCACCTGAGCGTGGAGAGCACCTATCCGTCATGCGACTGCGTCATCACCAGCGTCGTCGACGGTTACGGCTACATCTTCGACGACACGCCCCAGCACGGCCCGAACTGGTCGATCACGGGACCGGACTGCCTGGTCGAAAGCGTCGACCCGACCTTCACGGTCGCCGTGTCCGACCTCGCCCTGCAGGCGGGTCAGACCCGGTCGGTGGATATCTCGGTCCAGTTCAAGGCGACCGACGCCGGCCACGGCACCGCCTCCTTCAACGACTTCGTCGGCGGCAGGAACTTCCTGTACGACGCGCTCGTGGCCGCCGCGGCCAAGGAGACCGGCATCACGGTCGAGAAGCTCAGCGACCATACCGTGCGCGTGACCTTTGCCGCCGACGCGTCGACCGACCACCTGTCGTACGACGTCCTGGGCGTTGACGACGGGCGCACCGAGCCGATCGAGGACTTCCAGTTCGTGCTGTCGAACGAGACCGTCACCGGCGGCGCGCCGGCCGGCGAGATCGTCCATGGCCCGGGCACGAGCTTCGTCGAGAGCCAGCTGCTCGACCAGAGCTATCACCAGATCACCATCGGCGACGCCGAGGGCAACGAGGGCGACCAGCTCGTCTTCCACGTCAACCTGTCGAATCCCGACGACGTGCCGGTCCACCTCGACCTGCAGGCGACCGGCGAAGCGACGCCGGGCACCAACGCGGCCACCCCGGGGGTCGACTTCGCCAACGCGCATTACCAGTACAGCGTCGACGGCGGGCACACCTGGCTCGACGCGGGCGGCGCCGACGGGCACGTGGTGACCCTTCCCGCGGGCCAGACCGACATGCTGGTCCGCATCGACACCTTCACCGACACGAAGTTGGAGGGCGACGAGTTGTTCCATCTGACCGTGGCCAACGCCGACCAGTTCCCGGCCTGCGAGATCACCAGCGTCGTCGGCGGCTACGGCTACATCTTCGACGACAGCACCCCGCCGCCTCCGCCGCCGCCGTCGTGCGACGGGCCGCCGGAGTGGGCGCTCTACGGCACCGACTGCATCACCGAGGGCGACCAGGCCAACTACACGCTGGAGCTGTCGGGGGCGACGCCGGCCAACGGTCAGACCCAGTCGGTGCTGCTGACCATCGCCTTCCCGCAGCACCACGGCGCGTCGCCGGAGGACTTCAAGTTCGATCCGGCGCACTTCAGCCAGGACGTGCTGCAGTCGCTGCAGAACGCCGCCGCCCACTTCCCGGGCGTCAGCGTCAGCGCCGAACACGACGGCAGCGGCGCCATCACCGGCTACCGGATCACCTATGACGCCTCGGTCCAGGGCCAGGAGTTCCACTTCGGCCTGCCGACCGTGGTCGACAACGTCGTCGAGGGCGACGAGCTGTTCCATCTCGCCATCTCCGACCCGCAGGCCAGCGGCAATGCCGAGGTCGGGACGATCTGGCCGGACGGCGCCGGGGTCACCACCACCATCGCCGACGCGCCGCCGGAGCCGGTCTGGCACATCACCGGCGACATGACCGTCGACGAGGGCAACACCGCCGCCTACCAGATCGGCTACTCCAACGCCACGCTGGCCGACGGCCAGGAAGCGTCGGTCGCGCTGCGGCTGCGCCTGCCGGGCGGCGAGGACGGCGCCGAACGCGCCGACTTCGACTTCTCCGGCAGCTTCCGCCACTACGTCGCCGACGTGGTCGACCACATCGACGGCGTCCGCTTCGAGGGTGGCCGGCTGATCTTCGAGGCGGGCGGACCGACCTCGATCACCCTGCCGATGCCGACCGCCGCCGACGGCTTCCCGGAATTGGACGAGACCTACCGGCTGCGGCTGGCCAATCCGAACGAAGGCTGGATCGACCCGGCCGCGCGCTCGGTCGACACGGTCATCCTCGACCAGACGGTGTGCGACAGCACCTGGTCGCTGACCGGCGACGCGCAGGTCCACGAGGGCGACGCCGCGTCCTACACGGTCGACTATCTCGGCCCGCCGCTGGCACACGACGAGTCCGTCTCGATCCACCTGGCCCCGGCCTTCCTGGCCGGCGGCGCGGTCGCCCAGGACTTCTCGAACAGCTTCGCCCACGACGTCCAGGCGGCGATCGGCAACACGCCGGGCGTCAGCTACGACGCCAACACCGGCGTGCTCACCTTCACCGGCGAGGCGCCCTACACCAGCCTTACCTTCAACCTGCCGACGGCGGCCGACGGCGTCTACGAGGGGACGGAGCCCTATCGGGTGGCCATCGGCAATCCGTCCACGGGCGAGATCGTCGCCGGCCAGGGCGCGGTCGTCACCCAGATCGTCGACTCCGGCGGCATTGTCGACGCCCGCGACGACTCCGATGTCGTGGTCGAGGGCGGCAGCGTGACCACGGGCAACGTCATCACCGGCGTCGACCCGGACACCAGCCCCGACCACCTCAACGCGGACCATGCCGGCCCGGGCGCCGAGATCCGCGAGATCGTCCACGAGGGCGTCACCTACACGCTCGCCCAGGCCGACCCCGCCGGCGTCGTCACCATCGACACCGCGCTCGGCGGGACGCTCCAGGTCAACCTGCACAACGGCGACTACCGCTACGCGTCGCCGGTCAGCGTCGACAACAGCCACGGGCCCGCGGTCGAATTGTTCGGCTACGTGCTGCGCGACGGCGGCGGGAACACTGATGGGGCGACCCTGTCGATCGAGGTCACCGACACCGCGCCGGTCGCCAACAGCGACACCGACTGGACCCAGGTCGGCGGCCACGTCACCACGGGCAACGTCATCACCGGCGTCGACCTCGACACCCATCCGAACGGCCTGCACGCCGACCAGCCGGGCGTCGACAACCCGCACGTCATCCGCGAGGTGCGGCACGACGGCATCCTCTACACGCTCGACGGCGACACGGTCACCGCCAGCAAGGACGGTTCGGACTATTCGTTCGACGGTCACACCCTGACCATCGCGACCAAGCTGGGCGGCAGCCTCGCCATCGAGATGACGGGTCCGGACCTCGGCCACTACAGCTACACCTCGCCGACCGGCATCGCCGGCAGCACGGTCGACGTCACGCCCGACCACGTGCCGAACTTCGTCACCGTCTCGGCGATGGACGTCAACAACGCCACCGCCCAGGTGTTCACCGACTCGCAGCTCGGCTTCGGCGTCCTCAGCGACTCCGACGGCGGCGACGGCGGGCGCTTCAACGAGATCAACCACACCGAGAACGGCGCCAGCGAATTGCTGGTCTTCGATTTCGGCGGCGTGCTCGCCACCAGCGCCGAGGTCGACCTGTCGCGCTTCTATGCGCACGAAGGCGGCGTCGGCAACGAAGAGGGCTACTGGGTGGCCGTGCGCCGCGGCGTGCCGGTCGCCGAGCAGGACTTCGAGGCGATGGACGTCTCCGGCGACGGCCACATCACGATCGATGTCGGCGGCGGCTTCGACAAGCTGATCTTCACCGCGCTGCCGGGCACCGCCGACCCGAACGGCGGCGACAGCAGCGACTTCTATGTCCAGGGCGTGAACCTGACGCTCAAGGACACCAGCCTGGACGAGAAGTTCATCTACACGCTGGAGGACAGCGACGGTTCGCAGGACATGGCCGACCTGGTCGTCCACGTCGACGATCAGGGCCAGCAGCCCAACCTGCAGCCGGTCGCCCACGACGATTGGGACGCCGCCGTCGCGGGCGGCCCGGAGACGACCGGCAACGTCGTCACCGGCGTCGACCCGGACAGCTCGGCCGACCACCGGGTGCAGCTCACCGCCGACGACCAGGGCGATGGCCCGGCCCGGGTGACCAGCGTCATCCACGGCGACCAGGCCTACGTCGTCGACCCCAATACCGGGGCGCACTTCGCCACCGACAACGGCGGCGAGTTCTCGATCCACTCGGACGGGTCCTACGAATACGTCCCGCCCGACGTGCTCGCCACCAGCTCGCCGGCGTTCGAGAGCTTCACCTACGAGATCACCGACCAGAACGGCGACACCGACCGCGCGGTTCTCGATATCGAGACCCAGCCGCCGGCGCCGACCGAGCCGCCGGTCGACGATCACGGTCACGGCGACCACGGTCACGGCGGTCACGACCAAGGCGGCCACGATTGGGGCAGCCACGACCAGGGCGACCACGATCGGGGCGACCACAACTGGGGCGGCCACAATTGGGGCGACCACAATCGGGGCGGCCATAACGGCGGCGAACACGACTGGGGTCACCGCGGTGACGACCATGACGTGCCCTACGGCCGCAACGGCGACGGCGGTCCGGTCATCCGCGACGTCGAACACTGCGGGGTCAACTACCACCTCGAGGACGACGGCCGCACCGTTACCGCCAGCGACGGCAGCACCGATCACCACTACGAGCCGGACAGCGGCACGCTCAGCTTCCCGACCGACCGGGGCGGCGAGCTCGCCATCAACCTGGCCGGCGCCAATTGCGGCGAGTACAGCTACACGCCGCCGCACAGCCTGCCCGGCGCGCGCGGAGGCATCGAGCACGACACCCGCAACGCCGACTCCCACGACTGGGCCGGCAGCCGCAGCCATACCTTCGGCGACGGCGTGACCGTCACGGCGATCGACGAGGACGGCCCGCGGTCGCTGGTGCCGCCGCACCTCACCTTCAACGCCCGCGGCGGCCAGGGCATCGGCGTCGCCTGCGACGACACCGGCTCCGACAAGACCTTCCGGCGCGAGGCGCTGCGCCTCGACTTCCCGGCGTCGATGGCGGCCATCGGCCTGCTCATCTCCGACATGCCGGCACACGACGACCGGGCGGTGCGCTGGACGGCCGACGGCCACGACGACAGTGGCACGCCGGTCCGCTACCAGGGCACGATCGACGGCATCGGCGCCGGCAACGAGCCGAACGAGTACACGCTGACCCAGGACGACCTCGCCAAGGCGCCGGTCAAGCTGGACGATACCGGCCAGCCGCTGCTGGGGCACCATGGGCCGATCCACATCGACTCGTTGACCCTCGATTCCTGGCAGGGCGTGGACACCAAGGCCGGCGAGAGCCACGACACGCCGTCCTTCGCCCTGACCGGCTGGTCGGGCACGGAGGCCGTGGTCGGTCACGAGGTCTTCAACTACACGATCGAGGATCCGCACGGCCACGCCGACGCCGCCCAACTCATCCTCGACGTCAAGACCACCGGCACCGAGGGCGCCGATCACCTGGTCGGCACCGACGGCGCCGACCACCTGGTCGGGCTCGGCGGGGACGACGTGATCGACGGCCACGGCGGCGACGACGTCATCATCGGCGGCGCCGGCAACGACCGGCTGACCGGCGGCGAAGGCCACGACACCTTCGTGTTCGGCGACCATGCGGGCCACGACACGATCACCGACTTCACCCAGGGCGAGGACGTCATCAAGTTCGACGGCGACCACACCCCGACCAACTTCGACGACCTGCACATCGTCCACGAGGGCGGCAACACGGTGATCACGTCGGGCGACGGCAACGGCGACGGGTCCAACCAGATCGTGCTGGAGGGCTTCACCGGCGAGCTGACCGCGAACGACTTCCAGTTCGGCCAGCATCCGCAGACCGGGCTCCACGAGACCGGCGCCGACTTCGACACCTTCGGGCGCGAATTCGCGGCGGCGGCCAGGTCGGTCGCCGACACCCCGGGTGACACGCATGGCGACCAGCATAGCCATGCGCATGGCGACGCGCCGTTCGCCGGGGCGCCCAACCAGGAGTTCGACCTCGCCGGCGACCACAGCGACCACAGCGAGCTGACCGATCCGCGCGTCAGCGGCATCAACAACGTCGACCTGTCGGGGGACAGCTTCAACGCCATCCACATCGGCATCCAGGACCTGCTCGGCGTGCCCGAGCTGGGCAACACGATGACCGTGGTCGGCGACCGGGGCGATACCGTCAACGCGGACTTCACCGGGCACAGCGTCGCGGTCGAGAACCACGGCGACTTCACCCGCTACGTCATCGACGGCGGCGCCGCGAAGCTGGACATCGACAACGACGTGACCCAGAACGTCGTCGGCGAATTCGGTTAATCTCCGACGTCCGGCCGTATCGACCGAGGGGAGCCCGCATGATGCGCGCAGCGGTGAACCGTGCCCCGTGCCGACGCCCGGCCGTCCCTGGCGGCCGCCGGCCGGCGGTTCGCGGTGGCCCCGTGGGAGACGCCCGATGACCGCGGCGCCCCTCGCGGTCAGCTATTCCGACGGGCTCGGCCGCTGGCTGTCCGACCACGACGCCTCGATCGCCTTCACCACCGCGCCGGCCGGCCGGATCGTGTTCGTCGGCCTGGAGGCCAACGGCGCGGTCTCGCTGTTCGAGCGGCCCTTCGAACGGGCGGCGACGCTGTGGGCGCAGGGCGACACCCTGCTCACCGCGACCGACTTCCAGATCTGGCGCTTCGACAACGCGCTCGCCGACGGCGAGGTCGCCGACGGCTACGACCGGCTGTACGTGCCCCAGGCCGCGTACACCACCGGCGACATCGGCGCCGGCGACCTGGCGCTGGCCCGCAACGGCGCCATCGTGTTCGTCTCGCGCCTGTTCAACTGCCTGGCCGTGGCCAGCGACTCCTTCAGCTTCGCACCGCTGTGGCGGCCCGACTTCATCTCCGACCTGGTCCCCGAGGACCGCTGCCACGTCTCCGGCATGACCCTGGTCAACGGCGCGCCGCGGGCGGTCACCGTCGCCGCCCGGGTCGACGTCGCCGGCGGCTGGCGGGCGGACGTGGTCGGCGGTGGGGCGGTGCTCGACGTCCAGACCGACGCCGTCGTCGCCGACGGCCTGTCGCTGCCGATGGCGCCGCGGTTCCACCGCGACCGCCTGTGGCTGCTCGACGCCGCGACCGGCTGGCTCGGCTACATCGACCCGCATGGCCGCCGCTTCGAACGGGTGACCTTCTGCCCCGGCCTGCCGCGCGCGCTCGACATGGTCGGCGACTACGCCGTCTGCGCGGTCGCGCCCGACCCGGCGCTCGCCGGCGCCGGTGCGCTGCCCGTCACCGAGACGCTCGACCGCTACGCCATCCCGGCCCAGTGCGCCGTCCTGATCGTCGACACCACCACCGGCGAGGTGGCCGAGTGGCTGCAGATCGACGGCGGCGCCGACGACGTCGCCGGCCTCGCCCTGCTGCCCGGCGTCCGCCGTCCGGCCGCGATCGGCCTCGACGGTGCCGACGTCCGACGGGTGCTCTCCATCGCGCCCGAGGCGGCGCGCCGGTCGGCGCCGCGCGAAGACACCATTCCGGTCGCCGCCTCTTGAAAACCGCGGCCGGCTGTGGTTGATCGCGCCGCACCCCGCGTTCCCGCCCGCAAGTTCCCGAGGTCTCGATGAAGCGGTTCCTGACCCTCGACGATATCGAAGTTGACGGGCGGCGCGTTCTCGTTCGCGCCGATCTCAACGTCCCGGTCAAGGACGGCGCGGTCACCGACGCGACCCGGATCACCCGCTTCGCCGCGACCGTCCGCGATTTGATCCACCGCGGCGCCCGGGTGATCGTCCTGTCGCATTTCGGCCGGCCCAAGGGCGCGCCCGACGACGCGCTGTCGCTGCGCCCGATCGCGGGCCCGCTGGCGGACGCGGTCGGCGCGCCGGTCGCCTTCGCCGACGACTGCGTCGGCCCCGCCGCCGAGCAGGCGGCCGCCGCGCTCGAACCGGGCCATGTGCTGCTGCTCGAAAATCTCCGCTTCCACGCGGAGGAGGAGGCCAACGACGCCGGTTTCGCGGCGGCGCTGGCGACGCTCGGCGACGTCTACGTCAACGACGCCTTCTCGGCCTCGCACCGCGCCCATGCCTCGATCGAGGGGCTCGCCCGGCTGCTGCCCGCCGCGGCCGGCCGGCTGATGGAGGCCGAGCTCGACGCGCTGGAGAAGGCGCTCGGCTCGCCCGCGCGCCCGGTCGCCGCCGTGGTCGGCGGCGCCAAGGTGTCGACCAAGCTCGACCTGCTCCAGAACCTGGTCGGCCGCGTCGATTCGCTGATGATCGGCGGGGCGATGGCCAACACCTTCCTGTTCGCCCAGGGCATCGACGTCGGCCGCAGCCTTTGCGAGGGCGACCTTGCCGACACCGCCCGCGCAGTGATGTCGGCGGCGGACGACGCCGGCTGCGCGCTGCTCCTGCCCGACGACGCGATCGTCGCCGCCGCGCTGGAGGCCGGCGTCGACGCGAGCACGGTGCCGGTCACGGCGGTGCCGCACGACGCCGTCATGCTCGACGTCGGCCCGTCGACGGTGAAGCGCTATTGCGCGGCGATCGACGGCGCGGCGACGCTGGTGTGGAACGGCCCGCTCGGCGCGTTCGAGACCGCGCCCTTCGACCGGGGCACCATCGCGGTCGCCCGGGCCGCGGCGGCGGCGACCCGCGCCGGCCGGCTGCTCAGCGTTGCCGGCGGCGGCGATACGGTGGCAGCGCTCAACCTGGCCGGCGTCACCGACGATTTCAGCTACGTCTCGTCGGCCGGTGGCGCCTTCCTCGAATGGATCGAGGGCAAGGAGCTGCCCGGTGTCGCCGCGCTCCACGCCGCGGTGGGCGGACCCTCATGAGCCGGGCGGCGGCACGACGCCTGCCCCGGGCGCGCCCGGGTTTCGGTCTGCTCGCTGCCGCCGGCCTGTTACTGCCCGCCGTTGGCCTTTTCTTGCCCGCCGTTGGCCTGCTTTTCCCCGCCGTTGGCCATGCCCAGAGCTTCGACTGCGCCAAGGCGGCGCGGCCGACCGAGCGGATCATCTGCGCCAACCCCGATCTCGCCCGCGCCGACACCACCCTCGGCATCGTCTACAAGGACGTGCACGACGCAGTGCCCGCCGCGCGCCGCAAGGCGATGTACCGTGACGAGATCGCGTGGCTGCGCGCGCGCGAGACGGTCTGCGGCATGCCCCGCAAGGGCACGTTGCCGCCGGCGGTGCGCGCCGAGAAGGCGCGTTGCCTGCTGCGCGAAACCCGCGCCCGGATCGAGACGCTCGAACGCTACTACCGGACCGCCACCGGCCACGCCCACCGGCTCGCCGGCCAGACCGAACCGTCCCGGCCGACGACGCGCGCGCCGGGCATGACCGACACCCAGCGGCTCGACGACACGCTGCAATAGCGGGGCCGCCGCCGGCTCACTCGTCGGCGGGGGTGACCAGGAAGTTGGCGTTGGCGCCGGCGACCGGCTTGGCCTCGTCGCCCTGCCAGGCGAAGGCGCGGACGTTGGCGACCCGGCTGCCCAGCTTGGTCACGGTCGCCCGGGCGAAGGTGTCGACCGCCCCGGCCGTGCGCAGATAGTCGACCGTGATGGTGATCGTCTTGGGCACGTGGACGCTCTCCAACGCCCACAGCAATTGCAGGATCGCCGTATTCTCCAGGAACGCGCCGACCACGCCGCCGTGGATCGCCGGCAGCGCCGGGTTGCCGATGTTGGTGTCGCGAAAGGCGAGGGTCGCCAGCAGCGCGCCGTCTGCCTCCCGCGCGGAGATGCCGAGATAGCGGGCGTAGGGGATCGCCTCGACGATCGGCGTCGGGTCGTTGGCCGCGCGCGCGGCGCGGATGATCGGGCCCATCTCGATCGTCAATGGTGCGACCCCGGCGGCCGCGGGCCGACGAACATGAAGGTGCCGGTGGCCGACGCGACCAGGTCGCCCGGGCCGTCCTGATAGGCGCTGCCGCGCAGGAAGGCGACCTGACGGGTCGACTTGTAGACCTCCGCCCGCGCGAACAGCGGGTGCTTGGGCGTCGCCGGCCGCAGATAGTCGATGCGCAGGTCGAGGGTGACCACCCGCTGGGGCACCTCCGGCACGGTGATCGCGGCGAGGCCGCAGACCGTGTCGATCAGGGTCGTGACCACCCCGCCGTGGAGCACGCCGTTCTCGGGATTGCCGACGAGCTGCTCGTTGTAGGGCAGCTTCATGATCGCCATGCCGCGGGTGGCGTGGATGGTCTCGATGCCCAGCGACTGGGCGTGCGGGATCATGCCGATCACGGTGTGCATGATCTCTTCGGGGCTGGGCGGGATGTCCGGGTCGGACACGCGGCGGCTTCCTCGGTATTGGATCGGCTGGCCCCGGTCATGTCAGCAACGCGGCGGGGCGTCAATCGCCAAGGGGGCATGGCCGCCCATGACGGCGCGGACCCTTTGACATCGCGCCCGGGGACGCTACCTCAGCGCAGACGACGGAACGAGGCGGACCATGGGCGATCGGCCGGAGAGCGGGAAAGACGAGCAGGCGGCGCGGCCGGGCGGGCCGAGCGTGCGCATGACGCCGCCGGGCGACGACCGCGAGCGGCTGGTGTGCACCGACTGCGGCTTCGTCCACTACGAGAACCCCAAGGTGGTGGTCGGCTCGGTCGCGGTGTGGGAGGACCGGGTGCTGCTGGTCCGGCGCGCGATTTCCCCGCGCAAGGGCTACTGGAGCCTGCCCGCCGGCTATCTCGAGCTCAACGAGACCACCGCCGAGGGCGCCGCGCGCGAGGCGTGGGAAGAAGCGCGGGCGGAGATCGAGATCGGCCCGCTGTTCGCGCTCTACAACATCCCGCGGATCAGCCAGGTCCAGGTCTACTACCAGGCGCGGCTGCGGACGCCCGAGGTCGCGCCGGGGCCGGAGAGCGTCGAGGTCGCCCTGTTCGCCTGGGACGAGATCCCGCGCGAGGACCTCGCCTTCCCCAGCGTCCACTGGGCGCTCGACCACTATCGCGAGGTCGAGGGCGAGGCGGGGTTCGCGGTGCGGACCAATCCGGCCGGCGAGGACGGCAACATGTGGTCGGGCCGGCGGTCTTCCTCCTAAGCCGTCATTCCGAGCGAAGCATGCTGCGCCATGCGCGGCGAGCGCAGTCCGGGAATCTCGCGTCGACCGCCCGACCGCGGAAAGCGGCGGCAAGATTCCTCCGCTCCGCCCACCGCGTCGCGGCAGGCTCCGGTCGGAATGACGGGACAAGGTCGGGAATCGCCTGCGGACCGAAAGGCCGTGGGGCCGTGAGCCGCTACTTCCGCGGCTCGCCGCTTTCCTCGGCCGTGCCGCTCGGCGCGGCCTCAACCTTCGGCTCGATCGTGTGCTTGTTGATCAGCGGCAGCTGGGTCAGCGCGAAGACGATGGTGATCGGCATCATGCCGAACACCTTGAAGCTGACCCAGAAGCTCTCGGTCTGGGTGCGCCAGATGACCTCGTTGAGAATCGCCAGGAAGACGAAGAAGAAGGCCCAGCGGAAGCTCAGCTTCTTCCAGCCCTCGTCGTCGAGCTGAAAGGCCGGACCGAACAGATATTTCAGAAAGGCGCGCCCGAAGGCCAGGCCGGCGAACAGGGCGAAGGCGAACAGGCCGTTCACGATCGTCGGCTTCATCTTGATGAAGGTGTCGTCGTTGAGGATCAGGGTCAGCCCGCCGAAGATCACCACGACGATGGTGGTGACCAGCGGCATCAGCGGCACCCGCCGCTCCAGCTTGATCGAGATCGCCAGCGACACCAGCATCGCCGGGATGAACACGGCCGTGGCGATCATCAGGTTCCAGATGAAGTAGCCGACGAAGAAGGCGCCGAGCGGACCGAACTCGACGATCAGCCGGACGAGCGGGCTCATGTTCGACTGCTTGGGCGGCTGGTCGGCGACGTGGAGCGTCATTGCGGCGGCAATCCCATCAGGCTGCGGGCGAAGTCGCGCGGGGCGAAGGGGCGGAAGTCCTCGGCGCTCTCGCCGACGCCGATGGCGTGGACCGGCAGCCCGAACTTCTCGGCCAGCGCGACGACCACGCCGCCCCGCGCGGTGCCGTCGAGCTTGGTGACGATCAGGCCGCTGACCTCGGCCATCTCGCGGAACACCTCGACCTGGCTGTGCGCGTTCTGGCCGACCGTCGCGTCCAGTACCAGGAGTACGGCGTGGGGCGCGGTTTCGTCCAGCTTGCGGACGACGCGGACGACCTTGGCCAGTTCCTCCATCAGCTCCTTCTTGTTCTGGAGCCGGCCGGCGGTGTCGATCAGCAGCAGGTCGTCGCCGTTGCGCCGGGCCTGGTCCAGCGCGTCCCAGGCGAGCCCGGCGGCGTCCGCGCCGGTCTCGCGGGCGACCACGGCGCAGCCGGTCCGCTCGCCCCAGATCTTGAGCTGCTCGACCGCCGCCGCACGGAAGGTGTCGCCGGCGGCCAGGGTGACGGTCAGGCCCTGGTCGCGGTGCAGCTTGGCGAGCTTGCCGATGGTCGTGGTCTTGCCGCTGCCGTTGACGCCGACCACCAGCACGGTGAAGGGCTTGCGGCTCGCGTCGATCTCGAGCGGCTGGGCGACCGGCTCGAGGATGGCGGCGATCTCCTCGGCCAGCTCGGCGCGGATCTCGGCTTCGTCGAGCTCCTGGTCGAAGCGGCGCTTGGCCAGTCCGGCGGCGACCTTGGCCGCCGTGGTCGGGCCCAGGTCGGCGGTGATCAGCACCTCTTCCAGCTCTTCCAGCGTGGCGTCGTCGAGCCGCCGCTTGCCGCCGCCGAACAGGCCCGACAGGCCGTCGGTCAGCTTGGCCGACGACTTGCCCAGCCCGGCGGTGAGCCGCGACAGCCAGCCGCGCTTCTCCGCCGGTGCATCGGCCTGGGGGGCAGGGGCCGGGGGGGCAGGGGCTTGCGCCTCCGCCTCGGGAACCGGCGCGGTCTCGGAAGCGGGGGCCGGCGGTGCCTCCGCCGCGGGGGTCTCGGTGGGCGTCGCGGCCGGTGTCTCTACCGGCTTGGGCTTGGTCTCTGCGTCGGTCGCGCCGCGGCGGAACCAGGCCATCAGGCGGCCTCCGCGATCAGCTCGGTCGGGGTCGCCTCGATGATCCGGCCGCGGGTCACCGCGCCGGGCTCCGCCGGCCGGTGCAGGCGGACCGGGGCGTAGTGGTCGGTGCGGCCGCGCTCGGGGCTCTCGACCAAGAGCGTCCGGGTCTGGCCGGCCTGGCCGCTCAGGTAGCCGGGCCAGCGCCTGCGCGCCCTTGTCCCGCAGCCGCGCCGCGCGCTCCTTGCGCTCGGCCTTGGGCACCGCGGGCATCCGCGCGGCGGGCGTGCCGGGCCGTTCCGAATAGGGGAAGACGTGCAGGTAGGTCAGGCCGCACTCGTCGACCAGGTCGAGCGTGCGCCGGAACATGTCCTCGGTCTCGGTCGGGAAGCCGGCGATCAGGTCGGCGCCGAAGGCCATGTCGGGCCGGGCCCGGCGCACGGTCTCGCACAGCCGGATCGCGTCGGCCCGGGAATGGCGGCGCTTCATGCGCTTGAGGATCAGGTCGTCGCCGGCCTGCAGGCTGAGGTGCAGGTGCGGCATCAGCCGGTCGTCGGTGGCGATCAGGTCCATCAGGTCGGGATCGATCTCGCAGGCGTCGAGCGACGACAGGCGCAGCCGCTTCAGCTCCGGCACGGCGGCGAGCAGCCGGCGGATCATCTGGCCCAGCGTGGGCCGGCCCGGCAGGTCCTCGCCGTAGGACGTGATGTCCACCCCGGTCAGCACCAGTTCCGCCACGCCGTCCTCGACCAGGGTGCGGACCTGCTCGACGATCGGGCCGAGCGGCACCGAGCGCGAGTTGCCCCGCCCGTAGGGGATGATGCAGAAGGTGCAGCGGTGGTCGCAGCCGTTCTGGACCTGGACGAAGGCGCGGGCCCGGCCCTCGAAGCCGCCGACCAGGTGCGCCGCGGTCTCGCGCACCGCCATGATGTCGTTGACCCGCACCGGCTCGTCGGCGTCGATCGCAAAGCTGGCGGGATCGAGCTTCTCGCGGTTGCCCAGCACCTGGTCGACCTCGGCCATGCCGGCCCAGGCCTCGGGCGCGATCTGGGCGGCGCAGCCGGTGACGACGATGCGCGCGTCCGGCCGCTCGCGCCGCGCCCGGCGGATCGCCTGGCGCGCCTGGCGCTCGGCCTCGGCGGTCACCGCGCAGGTGTTGACGATCACCGCGTCGGCCAGCCCGGCGGCCTGCGCGTGGCGGCGCATGACTTCCGATTCCTGCGCGTTCAGGCGGCAGCCGAAGGTGAGGATCTGCGGTTCCATTCGATCGTCGGGGTCGCGTGTGTCGGTAAGGGCGATCGTTCTGCGGGGCTATATAGGGCGTCATGGGCCCGCTCGGCTAATGGTTAGGGCCGCGCTTCGAGCAGCGCCGGCTCGATCTCGCCGTGGAAGCTGGTCGCCACGGGGCCGGTCATCAGCACGTGGTCGTCCTCGGTCCACTCGATGGTCAGGGTGCCGCCGTCGACCGCGATGTCGGCCTTGCGCGCCGTCAGGCCCGCGGCGGACGGCGGCGACCAGCGCGGCGCAGGCGCCCGAGCCGCAGGCCAGGGTCAGGCCGCTGCCGCGCTCCCACACGCGCAGGCGGATGGCGTTGGGGCCGCGCACCTCGGCGAAACCGATGTTGGCGCGTTCCGGGAACAGCCGGTGGTGCTCCAGCTTGGGGCCGATCTTCTCGATCGGCACGGCGTCGAGGTCGTCGACGAAGAAGACCGCGTGCGGGTTGCCCATCGAGACGCCGACGGGGTCCGACACCGGGCCCTCGGCAATGCCCAGGTGCAGCGTGTCGCGGTCCTCGGACAGGGGGATCTCCTGCCAGCCGAGATGGGGGTGGCCCATGTCGACCGTCACCCGCCCGTTGCCGCTGGCGTCGCAGTCGAGGATGCCGCCGTCGGTCTCCAGCGACAGGTGGTCGGCGCCGGTCTCGGCCATCAGCAGGCTGGCGGCGCAGCGGGTGCCGTTGCCGCAGGCGGCCGAGGGCGAGCCGTCGGCGTTGAGGAAGGCGAGGCCGAAGTCGGCCAGCCCGGTCTTCGAGCCCTCGATCACCACGACCTGGTCGCAGCCGATGCCGCGCCGGCGATCGGCGATCGCGGCGGCCTGGGCGGCGCTCGGCGGGGCGGAGCCGTCGCGCAGGTCGAGCACGACGAAATCGTTGCCGGCGCCGTGCATCTTGACGAATGAACGGACCATCGCGGGGTTATATGGGGCGCACGGCGGGCGTGTCCATCGGCCCGGCACGCGGGGGATTTCGGGCCGTGCCGGAGGGTCAGCCGAGCGACGCGGCGCTGGGCGTGGTCTCGTCCGCGGTCGTCCCGCCGTCCGCGACCGTCCGCTCCGGCGGGAAGGCCAGGGTGAAGGTGCTGCCCTCGCCGGGCGTGCTCTCGATCTCCAGCCGGCCGCCGTGCATCTCGATCATCTTCTTGACCAGCGCCAGGCCGAGCCCGGTGCCCTCGGCGCTGCGGACGGCGTTCGCGTTCTGGACCTGGCCGTAGGGTTCGAGGATGCGCGGGATGTCGACGGCGTCGATGCCGACGCCGGTGTCGGCGACGTGGAGACGCAGGCCGCCGTCGCGCCCGCGGTCGGCGGTCAGGCGGATGGCGCCGCCCGGCTCGGTGAACTTGATCGCGTTGGTCACGAGGTTGAGCGCCATCTGCTTGACCAGCCGCGGGTCGGCGCACAGGGCCGGCAGGTCGTCGGGGATCGCGGCCGCGACCGTCAGGTCGGCGTCGCGGGCGCGCTCCATCACCAGGCGCAGCACCGAATCGGCGACGTCCTGCACGCGCACGGTCTCCTCGCTCAGCTCCATCCGGCCGGCCTCGGCCTTGGACAGGTCGAGCAGGTCGTTGATCAATGCGAGCAGGTGCGAGCCCGAGGAATGGATGTCGCCGGCGTACTCGCGGTAGCGCGCCGGCTCGAGCGGGCCGAACATCTGCTCGGTCATCACTTCGGAGAAGCCGATGATGGCGTTGAGCGGCGAGCGCAGCTCGTGGCTCATATGGGCGAGGAACTCGGACTTCGCCCGGTTGGCGTAGACCGCTTCGTCGCGCGCCTGCTTCAACGCCATCCGCTGGGCCAGGAGCTGGCCGTTGGCGTCGCGGTAGGCCCGCAGGGTGTCGAAGCGCATGCGCCGGACCCGGTTCATCTGGGTAACCGCGACGAAGCCGAGCACGTTGCAGACGACGTGCATGATCGCTTCCATCACGGCCGGTTCCGGGGCCAGCCGGTTGACCGCCAGCCCGACCGAGATGTAGGCGATGCTGGTGCCGACGCCGGCGATGACGTGGAACACGACCCGGGTCTGCACGAACAGGTACATGCCGAGCACCAGCAGGATCGCGGTCATCGAGATGACGCTGAGCCGTTCGTGGATGATCGCCGGCGTCTGCGCCGCGGGGATGTAGATCGCGGCCGCCGCCAGGCTGATCTGGGCGAGGAAGACGGTCCAGTCCGACGTCGAATAGTGGCGCGCCGAGGTGGTGAACGGGAAGATCAGCAGGATCAGGCTGGCGGTCGCCAGGCGGATGGCCAGGAACGCGTAGAACAGCGCCGATCCGCCGGTCGCGGTGTAGTCCGACCAGGCGTGGCCGACGACCAGGATGGCGACGATGACGGCGACGATGCGGTTGTGGCGCCGCGCGGCCGGAAAGGTCTCGACCCGATAGGCGCGCTCGACCGTCGGGTCCGCGAACTCGGCCGTCAGTCGCTTGATGGGGTGTTTCGCGTGGTTTTCCATAGGCGCGCGGCGGTACGGCAGCCTCCGGTCGGGTCGTCCGTATCCGGACATTTGAGCGCGGCTAGGGTTAAGAACGGGTAAAGGCCGCGGGTTCCGGCCGCTTGACATGGCCGGTGGCGCTCACTAGCTTCCGTCCGCTCAGTTTCAGTAGCGGTTTGCTGCTCCTGAGGGGGTCCGTCCGTCCGCGAGGGTTCGCGCACGGGCGCGTTTGGCGTTTGGCTACAGGCTTGCAGCCAGGTAAGGGCGATGTTCGACAGTCTGACGAACCGGTTCGGCGAGATCTTCGACAAGCTGACGCGCCGCGGCGCGCTGCGCGAGGAGGACGTCACCGCCGCGCTGCGCGAGGTGCGCGTCGCGCTGCTCGAGGCCGACGTCGCCCTGCCGGTGGTCAAGGACTTCGTCGAGCAGGTCCGCGACAAGGCGGTCGGCCAGGAGGTGCTGCGCAGCGTCACCCCGGGCCAGCAGGTCGTCAAGGTCGTCCACGACCACCTGGTCGACATGCTCGGCCGCGCGGTCGAGCCGCTCAACCTCAAGGCCGAGCCGCCCGCGGTGCTGATGATCGTCGGCCTGCAGGGCTCGGGCAAGACCACCAGCTCCGCCAAGATCGGCAAGATGCTCGCCGAGAAGGAGCGCAAGAAGGTCCTGCTCGCCTCGCTCGACACCCGCCGCCCGGCCGCGCAGGAGCAGCTCAAGGTGCTCGGCGAGCAGGCCTCGGTGCCGACCCTGTCGATCGTGCCGGGCGAGCCGCCGGTGGCGATCGCCAAGCGGGCCCTCAATACGGCGCGGCTCGAAGCCTACGACGTGGTCATCCTCGACACCGCCGGCCGGCTCCACATCGACGACGAGCTGATGGCCGAGGCGGCCGAGGTCAAGGCGGCGACCAACCCGGTCGAGACGCTCCTGGTCGCCGACGCGATGACCGGCCAGGACGCGGTCACCATCGCCACCGAGTTCAACGACAAGGTCGGCGTCACCGGCGTGATGCTGACCCGGATCGACGGCGACGCCCGCGGCGGCGCGGCGCTGTCGATGCGCGCGGTCACCGGCAAGCCGATCAAGCTGATGGGCGTCGGCGAGCGGCTCGACGGCATCGAGCCGTTCCACCCCGACCGCATCGCCTCGCGCATCCTCGGCATGGGCGACGTGGTCAGCCTGGTCGAGAAGGCGGCCGAGACGATCGAGCAGGAGGACGCCGAGAAGCTCGCCCGCAAGCTCGAGAAGGGCAAGTTCGACTTCGAGGACCTGCTCGCCCAGCTCCGCCAGGTCAAGAAGATGGGCGGGCTCGGCGGCCTGATGGGCCTCCTGCCCGGCGTCGGCAAGCTCAAGAAGCAGATGGCCAACGCCAACATCGACGAGAGCGTGATCACCCGCCAGGAGGCGATCATCCTGTCGATGACCGGGCGCGAGCGCCGCAACCCCCAGATCATCCATGCGTCGCGCAAGCGCCGCATCGCCGCCGGCTCGGGGACGACCGTGCAGGACGTCAACAAGCTGATCAAGCAGTGGCAGGAGATGAACAAGCTGATGAAGCGGGCCAAGAAGATGGGCAAGAAGGGCATGATGCCCGACCTCGGCCAGCTCCAGGAGGGCCAGATGCCCAACCTGCCGCCCGGCATGATGCCGCCGGGATTCCGGCGCTAGGCCCCGCTTCGAGAAACGACACGAACACGACGAACAACAGACCGAAGGAAGTCACACAATGTCCCTCCGTATCCGACTGGCCCGGGGCGGCGCGAAGAAGCGCCCCTACTACCGCATCGTGGTGGCCGACGCGCGCAGCCCGCGCGACGGCCGCTTCATCGAGCGGGTCGGCTCGTTCGACCCGATGCTGCCCAAGGACCATCCCGAGCGGGTCAAGCTCAACGAGGACCGGATCAAGCACTGGATCTCCGCCGGCGCCCAGCCGTCGGACCGGGTGATCCGCTTCATGGGCCAGGCCGGCCTCGGCGCCGCCTGGACGCCGCCGGAGCAGACCAAGAAGAACCAGCCCAAGACCAAGGCGCAGGAGCGCGCCAAGGAGCGCGAGGAGAAGGCCAAGGCCGCCGCCGAAGCGCCCGCCGAGGAAGCACCTGCCGAGGAAGCACCGGCGGAGGAAGCGCCGGCCGAAGCGGCTCCCGCCGAAGAGGCTGCGGCGGCGGAGGCTCCGGCCGAAGCGGCGCCCGCCGAGGAGACCCCCGCCGAGGAGACCGCGCCCGCCGAAGCGGCCGCGGAAGAAGCCCCGGCCGAGGAGGCCCCCGCGGCGGAAGAGAAGCCCGCAGAGGAGGCTGCCGCCGAAGCGGCGCCGGCTGAAGCGGCTCCGGCCGAGGAAACCGCCGAGGCCGAGAAGAAGGACGACAAGGCCGAAGGCTGACCTGCCGGTCGGTCTCGGCCCGGTTCGTGATGGACGAGGAGAAGCGCGTGTGCATCGGCGCGATCGCGGGAGCGCATGGCGTGAACGGGGTGGTTCGGGTGAAGCCCTTCACCGAACAGCCCGAGGACGTCGCCGCCTATGCGCCGGTGACCGACGAGAGCGGCAGCCGCACCTTCGCGCTGCGCTACGTCGGGCCGGCCAAGGGCGCCGTCCTCGTCCGGATCGAGGGGGTCGGGGACCGGGATGCCGCCGAGGCGCTCAAGGGCGTGCGGCTCTACGTGCCGCGGTCGAGCCTGCCCGCACCGGCGGAGGAGGAGTTCTACCACGCCGACCTGATCGGCCTGGCGGTGGTCGATGCGGGTGGCGCGGCGATCGGCCGGGTCCGGTCGGTCGAGGACTTCGGCGCCGGCGACCTGCTGGAGGTCGAGCTGACCACGGGGCGCCTGGTCATGGTTCCCTTCACCAGGGCGGTCGTGCCGGAGATCGACCTCGCCGCCGGGCGGCTGGTCGTGGTGCCGCCGGCCGGCCTGCTGGACGAATCCGGGCCGGAATCGGAGGCCTGACGATGGTCGAGGCCTGGCAGGCGACGGTGCTGACGATCTTCCCGGAGATGTTCCCGGGAAGCCTCGGCCGGTCGCTCGCGGGCAAGGCGCTGGAGGCCGGCCATTGGGCGCTCGAAACGGTGGACATTCGCGGCTTTGCGCGCGATAAACACGCCACCGTCGACGACGCCCCTTTCGGGGGCGGCCCGGGCATGGTGATGCGGCCCGACGTCGTCGACGCGGCTCTCGACTCGGTCGACGGGAACAACCGCCCGGTCATCTATCTGACGCCGCGCGGCCGGCTGCTGACGCAAGCGCGGGTGCGCGCCCTGGCGGAGGGTCCGGGAGTGGTCCTGTTGTGCGGCCGCTACGAGGGCATCGACCAGCGGGTGATCGAGGCCCGCGGTCTGGAAGAAGTGAGCGTCGGAGACTACGTCCTGTCGGGCGGGGAACCGGCGGCGGAGATATTGCTGGATGCGTGCGTCAGGCTGCTCCCGGGGGTGCTGGGATCGGCCGAGTCGCTCGAAGAGGAGAGTTTCGAACGGGACTTGCTCGAGTATCCGCACTACACGCGGCCCCAGGATTGGCGGGGCCGCACGGTGCCGGAGATCCTGGTGTCAGGCCACCACGAGCGCATCCGCGCCTGGCGGCTCGAGCAGTCCGAACAGCTGACGCGCGAACGGCGGCCCGATCTGTGGGCCGAATACGTGGCGCGACGGGAAAAGAAGGACTTGAGGTCATGAACATCGTTGAACAGATCGAGCAGGAGCAGCTCGCCAAGCTCGCCGCCGGCAAGCAGGTCCCGGACTTCGGCCCGGGCGACACGCTGCGCGTCCACGTCAAGGTCGTCGAGGGCACCCGGGAGCGGATCCAGGTATTCGAGGGCGTGTGCATCGGCCGCAAGAACGCCGGGCTCAACTCCTCCTTCACGGTCCGCAAGATCTCCTACGGCGAGGGCGTGGAGCGCGTGTTCCCGCTGCACTCGCCGCGGATCGACCAGATCGAGATGGTCCGCCACGGCCGCGTCCGCCGCGCCAAGCTCTATTACCTGCGTGGCCGCACCGGCAAGGCCGCCCGCATCGCCGAGCGGACCACCGGCCGCTTCCGCCGCAAGGACGTCGAGATCGCGCTCGAGGACACCGCCGCCGGCGCGCCGGCGACCGCCGCCGAGGCGTTCGAGAACGAAGCCGCGGTGACCGAGGCGCAGGCGCCCGCGCCGGCCGCCGAGGGCGAGGCCAAGAAGGCGGAGTAGCCTCCGCCACTCCCGCAGCCAGTCGAGGAAGAGAAGGCATGAGCGAGCCGCGGACGCTGTTCGACAAGATCTGGGAAAGCCACCTGGTGGACACGCAGGACGACGGCACCTGCCTGATCTATATCGACCGGCATCTGATCCACGAGATCACCAGCGCCCAGGCCTTCGAGGGCCTGCGCATGGCCGGCCGCAAGGTGCGTCAGCCGACCATGTCGCTGGCCGTGCCCGACCACAACGTGCCGACCACGCCGGGCCGCGGCATGACCGTCGACGACCCCGAGGCCCAGATCCAGATCGACGTGCTGCGCTCGAATGCCAAGGAATTCGGCATCGAGTATTTCGACATCAACGACATCCGCCAGGGCATCGTCCACATCATCGGGCCGGAGCAGGGCTTCACCCTGCCGGGCACGACCATCGTCTGCGGCGACAGCCACACCGCGACCCACGGCGCCTTCGGCGCGCTCGCCTTCGGCATCGGCACCTCGGAGGTCGAGCACGTGCTCGCCACCCAGACGCTGATCCAGCAGCCGCTGCGCAACATGCGGGTCACCGTCGACGGCGCGCTGCCCAACGGCGTCGGCGCCAAGGACATGATCCTGGCGATCATCGGCACGATCGGCACCGCCGGCGGCACCGGCCACGTCATCGAATACGCCGGCGAGGCGATCCGGGACCTGTCGATGGAAGGCCGGATGACGGTCTGCAACATGTCGATCGAGGGCGGCGCGCGCGCCGGCCTGGTCGCGCCGGACGAGAAGACCTTCGACTACGTCAAAGGCCGGCCGATGGCGCCCAAGGGCGCCGCCTGGGAGGCCGCGGTCGCCTACTGGAAGACGCTGCCGTCCGACGATGGCGCGCGCTACGAGAAGGAAGTCACCCTCGACGCCGCCCAGATCGCGCCGCAGGTCACCTGGGGCACCAGCCCCGAGGACGTCGCGCCGATCACCGGGTCCGTCCCGACCCTCGACCAGGCCAAGAACGACGCCCAGCGCGAGGCGTGGCAGCGCAAGTACGCGTACATGGGCATCGAGCCGGGCCAGAAGCTGACCGAGATCGACGTCCAGCACGTCTTTATCGGCTCGTGCACCAACGGCCGGCTGGAGGACATCCGCTCGGTCGCCGAGGTCGCCAAGGGCCACAAGGTCGCCGACGGCGTCCATGCGATGGTCGTGCCGGGCTCCGGCCTGATCAAGGAGCAGGCCGAGGAAGAGGGGCTCGACAAGGTGCTGACCGAGGCCGGCTTCGAATGGCGCGAGCCGGGCTGCTCGATGTGCCTGGCGATGAACGCCGACAAGGTTCCCTACGGCGAGCGCTGCGCCTCGACCTCGAACCGCAACTTCGAGGGACGCCAGGGCCGGGGCGCGCGTACCCATCTCGTGAGCCCGGCCATGGCCGCCGCCGCCGCGATCGCCGGCCACCTGGCGGACGTGCGCGAGCTCTAGGCTCGGCGCGGCAAGTCGGGCGCGCAGGTCGGGCAGGCGCAGAGTCGGGCGCGCAAATCCGGCAGGCACCGTCGCCAAACGGGCGGATGGTTGCTACAATGCCGGGCAGTGGGGCCCTGCCTGAAGGAGAGAACCGAATGACCTATCCGCAGTGGTGGGAACGGCTTGTCGCCGGCATTATCGACGGCATCATCCTGACGATCGTCATCGTCATCTTCAACGCCATCTTCGGCGGCATCGCCGGCTACAACCTGTCGCTGTTGCGCCTCATGCTGCTGATCTCCGTGCTCGTGACCACGGCCATCATCGTCGCCTACAAGGTCTTCTTCGAGGGCGGCCAGTGGCAGGCGACGCCCGGCAAGATGGTGTTCGGCCTCAAGGTCGCCGACGCCAACGGCAACCGCGCGCCGATCCAGCAGGTCTTCATGCGGACCTGGCCGTGGTGGCTCAACCTGCTCGGCGTGATCGGCGCCCTGCTGCTGGCCGGGACGGTCATCAACCTGCTGATCGCGCTCGCCATGATCGCCATCTTCTGCACCTTCTTCATGGAGCCGCAGGGGCGCTGCATCCACGACAAGACGGCGAACCTGTACGTCATCAAGGCCGGCAAGGGCATGATCGACCAGCCGAGCTGAGGCCAAGAACTGCGGCCGGGCGCGACCCCGCGCCCGGCCGATTTCCGGGAGCGTAGTTTCGATGGACAAGTTCACCACCCTGACCGGCGTCGCCGCGCCGCTGCCGATGGTCAACGTCGACACCGACATGATCATCCCCAAGCAGTATCTGAAGACGATCAAGCGGACCGGCCTGTCGGTCGGCCTGTTCGACGAGCTGCGCACCGACAAGGACGGCAACAACACCGGCGAGTTCGTGCTCGACAAGCCGGCCTACCAGCACGCCGAGATCCTGATCGCGGGCGAGAATTTCGGCTGCGGCTCGTCGCGCGAGCACGCGCCCTGGGCGCTGCTCGACTTCGGCATCCGCTGCGTCATCGCGCCGAGCTACGCCGACATCTTCTTCAACAACTGCTTCAAGAACGGCATCCTGCCGATCGTGCTGCCGCAGGAGATCGTCGACGAGCTGATGGACGATGCGCGGCTGGGCGCCAACGCCACCATGACCGTCGACCTGGAGAGCCAGACGATCACCCGGCCGAACGGCGAGAAGGTCAGCTTCGACGTCGACCCGTTCCGCAAGTATTGTCTGCTCAACGGCCTCGACGATATCGGCCTGACGCTGCAGAAGGACGCCGCGATCGGCAGCTTCGAGAAGACCCGCGCGACCACCCAGCCCTGGCTCGCCGCCTAACAAGAGCGTCCCGGGTCGTGGGGGTTCAGCCCGCCTTCGGCCTGTATCAGCCCGCCTTCGGCCGGGGCTGGAAGGCGAGGAACCGCCAGCGGCCGTTCTCCTTGGCCCACACCGACAGGTAGTCGTAGTCGAGCGCCAGGTTCTTGCCGTCGCGCACGACGTCGGCGTTCATCCGGCCGAACACCACGGCGGTGTCGCCGGCGACGTGGACCTCGGGCTCGGGCGGCGCCACGCGCTGATAGGTGATCGCGCCGCTGCGCAGCTGGGCGAGATAGCTCTCCTTGCTGTCGCGTCCGCCCGACGAGTGCAGGTAGATCAGCTTGTCCGAGATCAGCGCGTCGAGCGCGTCGACGTCGCCGGCCTGCATCGCTACCGCCCGCTGGTTCTCCAGCGCTTCGATCTCTCCGGTCATGCCCGGGTCCCCCCTTTAGCTCTGCCTTTACCATTCGCGTAGTGAATGGCGGCCATTATGTCGCTCACCGGGTCGCGTGTCTTGCCTCGCGACCGGGGATGGGCGATGACACCGGCGCAAAGCGACAAACGATGAGTGGAAGGTCCATGACTGCGAACAAGAAGCTGCTGATCCTGCCGGGCGACGGCATCGGCCCCGAGGTGATGGACCAGGTGGTTCGCGTCGTCGATTGGTACGGCAAGGAACGGGCGGTCAAGTTCGACCTGGACGACGGGCTGGTCGGCGGCGCGGCGATCGAGGCCGAGGGCACGCCGTTGTCCGACGCGACCTTCGCCAAGGCCGAGGCCGCCGACGCGGTGCTGTTCGGCTCGGTCGGCGGACCCAAGTGGGACGCCAACAGCTTCGACATGAAGCCCGAGCGCGGGCTCTTGCGCCTGCGCAAGGACCTCGGCCTGTTCGCCAACCTGCGCCCCGCGATCTGCTTCGACGCCCTGGCCGAGTCCTCCTCGCTCAAGAAGGAGCTGGTCGCCGGCCTCGACATCATGATCGTGCGCGAGCTCACCGGCGGGGTCTATTTCGGCGAGCCGCGCGGCATCGAGGACCTGCCCGACGGCACCAAACGCGCGGTCGACACCCAGGTCTACACGACGCCGGAGATCGAGCGCATCGCCCGGGTCGCCTTCGACCTGGCGCGCAAGCGCAACAACCTCGTCCACTCGGCCGAGAAGTCGAACGTCATGCACACCGGCGTGCTGTGGCGCGAGGTCGTGCAGAAGATCCACGACGAGGAATTCCCCGACGTCGAGCTGCACCATATCCTCGCCGACAACTGCGCCATGCAGCTGGTCCGCTATCCCAAGCAGTTCGACGTCATCGTCACCGACAACCTGTTCGGCGACATCCTGTCGGACGTCGGCGCGATGATGACCGGCTCGCTCGGCAACCTGCCCTCGGCCTCGCTCGGCGCGGTCGACGAGGCGACCGGCAAGCGCCACGCCCTCTACGAGCCGGTCCACGGCAGCGCGCCGGACATCGCCGGCCAGGGCATCGCCAACCCGATCGCCTGCCTGCTCAGCTTCGCGATGGCGCTGCGCTACTCGTTCGACCTGGGCGAGGAGGCCGACCTGCTGGAGACGGCGATCGGCAACGTGCTGGCGAGCGGCATGCGTACCGCCGACATCATGCCCGCCGACAACCCCAAGGTCGCCAAGGTCTCCACCGGCGGTATGGGCGACACCATCCTGCGCGAGCTGGGCAAGCTCAGCAAAGCGTGATCGGCGGCGCTTCGGTGCCGTCTTGACCGCTCTCGGGGGCGACAGTACGCTCGCCCCCAGGTTCACGGTCTGAAAGGTGCGATCGATGCGTATCCTGAAAGCAGCGGTTCTTGGTCTCGCGGTTGCCGGTTTCGCCGGCGGTCCGGCGCTTGCCGACTGCGGTTGGCACAAGGGCAAGTCGGCCCAGTCGACGAAACCGACCACCAAACAGACCACGGTGACCAACGACACCAAGAAATAGCGGCCAGCGCCTGCCCCGGCGCGACGCCGGGGGAAGGCATGGTTCTACGAGCAAGGCCCCCCGGCAGCCCCGGGGGGCTTTCTTCGTTCGGGCTTCCGGCTAGGTGTCCTGGATGTGGAAGCGCTTCAGGTCGCCGCCGATCCGGCCGGTCAGCCAGCGGAACAGCATCACGAAGTCGCTGGCGAGCGACCAGGCCGGGTAGGTGAAGGTGGCCGGGCGGTTCTTCTCGACGAAGAAGTGGCCGATCCACGCGAACAGGTAGCCGGACACGGGCACGGCGATCAGCAGCCACCAGAATTGGGTGGCGATCGCGACGACGAGGAGGGCGACGGCCAGGAGGGTGCCGAAATAGTGGAGGCCGCGGGTGACCGGCTTGGCGTGCTCGCCGAGATAGTAGGGCCAGAACTCGGCGTAGGTGCTGATCCGGCCGCTTCGGTTGTGGCCGCTCGCGGCGGTTTCGGTGGGGGGCGTCCCAGTCGGCGGCGTTTCGGTCATGGCAGGCCTCCTCCCTCGCGTCCGGGCATGGATCGCCTCTGGTGCGAATATACATTGAATCTCGGCGCCCCTGCAGCCTAATCAAGGGCGCCAAATTGGGGAACCGGATGGTGGCGGAGCGCCGCCGGCGGCGCCCCCGGGAGACACACATGGGTTATCGGGTAGCAGTGATCGGCGCGACCGGGAATGTCGGCCGCGAAATGCTGGAAATCCTCGAACAGCGGGACTTCCCCGCCGACGAGGTCATCGCGCTCGCTTCGGAGCGTTCGGAGGGCACCGGCGTCCCCTTCAAGGACGACGAGCTGACCGTGCGCAACCTCGAGACGTTCGACTTCAAGGGCGTCGACCTCGCCCTGTCGTCGCCGGGCGCCAAGGTCTCCAAGATCCACGCGCCGCGCGCGGGCAAGGCGGGCTGCATCGTCATCGACAACACGTCGCAGTTCCGCATGGACGACGACGTGCCGCTGGTCGTGCCCGAGGTCAACGGCAGCGTGCTCGACGCGTTCATGGCGCGCAACGACCGCCGCAACATCATCGCCAACCCGAACTGCTCGACCATCCAGATGGTGGTCGCGCTGAAGCCGCTGCACGAGCTGGCGCGGATCAAGCGGGTCTCGGTCGCCACCTACCAGTCGGTCTCCGGCGGCGGCAAGGACGCGATGGACGAGCTGTTCGAGCAGACCCGCAAGGTCTATGCGGGCGAGCCGCTGGAGCGGAAGAAGTTCACCAAGCAGATCGCCTTCAACGTCATTCCCCACATCGACGTGTTCATGGAGGACGGCTCGACCAAGGAAGAGTGGAAGATGGTCCAGGAGACCAAGAAGATCCTGGACCCGGCCATCGACGTGATCGCGAGCTGCGTGCGCGTGCCGGTGTTCATCGGCCACGGCGAGGCGGTCCACCTGGAGTTCGAGAACGCGATCGACGAGGACGAGGCCCGCGAGGCGCTGCGCGCGGCGCCGGGCGTGACCGTGGTCGACCACCGCGCCGACGAGGGCTACGTCACCCCGGTCGAGTGCGCCGGCGAGGACGCGGTCTACGTCAGCCGCATCCGGCGCGACCCGACGGTGCCGCACGGCCTGGCCTTTTGGGTGGTCTCCGACAACCTGCGCAAGGGCGCGGCGCTCAACACCATCCAGATCGCCGAGCTGCTGGTCGCCAAGCACATGAAGAAGGCGGCGTAGCGGGGCGCCTCATCTGGCCTCCTCGCTCCCTGTCCGACCGAGCTGGCCCGCGCCGCCGTGCCCAGCCGTTCCGCCTGACCCCGCCTTCGCTCCCGCATTCGAGCCTACGTCGCGAATGACCCTCCCCCTCGAGGGGGAGGGGGCTTCAGACATCGCACCTCTAATTGTCCGCATTCCGCGCTAGGGTCCGCCGCGGCCCTGCCGACGCGCGCGTATCGCGACCGGCGGGCGGCCGCCAACATCCGGGAAGGAACCGCGCCGGCATGATCAACGCCATCCGCATCCACGAACACGGCGGTCCCGACGTGCTCCGCTGGGAGCAGATCGAGCTGCCCGCGCCCGGGCCCGGCGAGGTCCGCCTGCGCCACAAGGCGATCGCGCTCAACTTCTCCGACATCAACGTCCGCCGCGGCGGCTTCTACAAGGACGAGCCGGCCGACTTCCCGGTCATCCTCGGCAACGAGGCCGCCGGCGAGGTGCTCGCGATCGGCGACGGCGTCACCGGCGTCGCGCCCGGCGACCGGGTCGGCTATGTCGGCGTTGGCGGGCCGTTCTTCGAGAACACCGGCGCTTATGCCGAGGAGCGCAACGTCCCGGCCGACTGCCTGATCCCGCTGCCCGACGACATCACCGACCAGCAGGCGGCCGCCTCGATGCTCAAGGGCTTCACCGCGGCGAGCGTGATCAACCCGGTCTACACGCCGAAGCCGGGCGACTGGATCCTGATCCACACCGCGGCCTCGGGCGTCGGCATGTTGCTCGCCCAGTGGTCGAAGCATCTGGGCGCCACGGTGGTCGGCACCGTCGGCTCGCCCGAGAAGGCGGCGATCGCGCGGGCCAACGGCTGCGACCACACGATCCTCTATCGCGAGACCGACTTCGTCGACGCCGTCCGCGACCTGGTGCCGGACGGTGTCTCGGCCGTGTTCGACGGGGTCGGCAAGGACACTTTCGTCAAGTCGATGGACTGCACCCACCCCCACGGCATGCTGGTCAACTACGGCAACGCCTCGGGCCACGTGCCGCCGATCGACCTGCTGATGCTCAGCTTCAAGGGGTCGCTCAAGGTGTGCCGGCCGGGCATCCACCACTACATCCCCGACGCCGCTTCCACCCGCGCCGCCGCCGCCGAGCTGTTCGGCCTGATCCGCACCGGCGTGCTGCGGGTCGCGGTCGACCACGTCTACCCGCTCGCGGACGCCGTCCAGGCCCACCGGGATGCGGAGGCGCGCACGATCACCGGCTCGGCGGTGCTGATTCCGTAGAGCAGCGTCGGTGGCAAGAAGCCCCTCACCCTCCCACCGCTGCGGCGGCTTGAAGTGTAATATTATAACAAATATAGTCGTCGGCATCGGCCGCGGCGTCTCGCGCGGCACAGCTCCTATCGTGACGACATCGCGGTCCGGACCCTGATCCCGCCGGGGCGCAACCTCATGGAGACGGCAATGCGGCCCAAGAGCCTCGGTGCGTTGTTATCGACTCTTTCCCTGGCGGCGACGTTCGCGCTCGTTCCCCAGGCGGCGTTCGCCCACATCACCCAGGGCCCGATGGGCGGTTTCGTGAGCGGCTTCGAGCATCCGCTGACCGGGCCCGATCATTTCCTCGCCATGTTCGCGGTCGGCGTCTGGGGTGCGCAGATGGGCGGCCGGGCGGTGTGGACGCTGCCGGTCACCTTCCCGCTGATCATGGTGCTCGGCGGCGTCGCCGGGATGATGCACCTGCCGATCCCCGACGTCGAAGTCGGCATCGCGCTGTCGATCATCGTGCTCGGCTCCGCGATCCTGTTCGCCTGGCACCCGATCGAGCTGATCTCCCTGATCATCATCGCCGTGTTCGCCATCTGCCATGGTTATGCCCATGGCGCGGAACTTCCCCGCGCGGCCGACCCGGCCGACTACGCGGTCGGCTTCGTGGTGGCGACGGGCATGATCCACGTCATCGGCATCGGCGTCGGGCTGGCGCTGCACAAGCCGTACAAGGGCCGGATCGCCCAGGGCCTGGGCGGCGTGATCGCCGCCGCCGGCGTCTACTTCCTGGTCGTGGTGTGACCGTCGGGGAGCGCCTGCCGGCCATGAAATGGGCCGGCCCCGGCCTGCTCGCGCTCCTGGTCGCGGCGGCCGTGGTCATGGTGCTGCGCGGCGCCGCGGCCTGGACCCTGGCCGAGCAGGGCGCGCTGTCGGTGTGGCTGTCGGTCGAGCTCGCCCTGCCGCTGGCCGGGCTCGGCCTCGGCATCGCCCTGGTGCCGGCCGGCGATGCGGTGGCCGCGGCGGTGCTGTTCGCGGTCGGGCTGTTCGTCGGCTTCCTGGCGCGCGAGTGGCTGCTCGCCGTCATCGTCACCGCCAACGGCGCGCTGTACCGGCTGCGCCTGCTCGGGCCGGCGGCCTGCCTCGCGGCGGGCGCCATGCTGGTGTCGCCGGTGCGGCTGCGCCGCTGGCTGCTGCCCGTCGCCGCGGCGGTCATCGGCGTCGCGGTCGGGCTGGCGATCACGCTCAACGACCCCAGCTTCCATGACCGCTCCTATCCGCGCGCCGCGATCGCGGCGGCGTGCTGGCTGGTTGTCGCGGTCGCATTGACCGGCCGTCCCTTCGACCGCCCGTGGCTGCGGATCGGCGCGCGCATCTTCGCGAGCTGGCTGCTCGCGATCGGCCTGCTGCTCGGCGGCGCGACGCTTGCCAAGCAGTTCGGCGCTTATGACAATCTTTCGCCCCGGCGGCCGGTGCCCAAGGCGCCGCCCGGCGCGCCGACGGTCAAGCCGCCGGACTACGACCCGTGGCACCAGCCCTGAGCCGTCGCAGAGGAGCACGCGCATGAAGCCGAGTCCGATCCGTGGTGGTGCCGCGCCGTCGTTGTGGCGGCGGGTCCGGTCGCCGGTTGCGGCGGTGGCCCTGGCGGCGAGTGCCGTGGTCGGGGTGGTCTCCCCGGCGGCCGCGCATCCGAACGTCTACATCGAAGCCCGGCTGCGCTTCGGGCTGGAGGCGGGCAAGATCGTTCGCATCGACGAGGCCTGGACCTTCGACAAGAAATTCAGCCGCGTGCTGATCGCCGACTACGACAGGAATCGCGACGGCCGCTTCGACGCCACGGAAAGCCGGACGATCGCCAAGCGCACGCTGCCCAATCTCAAGCCCTACGACTACTTCACCCATATCTGGGTCGACGGCCGCAAGCTCGGGCTCATCTCGCCGACCAACTTCGTCGCCGTCGTGCGCAACAAGCAGGTCACCTTCACCTTCTCGGCCGCGCTGCCGACGCCGGTCGACCCCCGGCGCCAGAAGCTCAAGGTCGAGATCTACGACCGAACCTATTTCGCCCAGGTCGATTTCGCCAAGCACAAGCCGGTCCGGTTCCAGGGCGCGGGCGACCTCGTCTGCAAGGTCGACATCCGGCAGGACAAGGAACACCCCTACTGGGGGTACATATATCCGCCCGCGGTGACGCCGTCGTGCAAGTGACGCTGGATAGCGGCCGGACACTCGACCGCTAGACCACTATCTCGTGCCGCTCCGGCGAGCGCACGTGCTCCGGCCGCACGCCGAGGCCGACCATCGTCGCGGCGCGGCGCTTGAGCCAGTCGAACCGCGCCACCAGGCGGAACAACAGCGGCGTGCCCGGCGCCTTCTTGCGGTCGGACAGGATCGGCTTGACGATGTTGTTCTGGGCGCGGACCTGGATGAACTGGGTGACCTTGACCGGGAACAGCCGGCGCTTGCGCACCTTGGCGAGGTCGGCGTCGGTCAGGGCGCCGTCGGCGAGCGGGCCGGCGAGCAGGTTGGCGGCGGCGACCGCGTCCTGGATCGCCAGGTTGATGCCGACGCCGCCGATCGGCGACATGGCGTGGGCGCTGTCGCCGATCAGCACCAGGCCGGGGCGGGACCAGCGGCTCAGCCGGTCGATGGCGACGGTCAGCAGCTTGACGTCGTCCAGGCTGGTCAACTGGTCGATGTGCGGCGCGATCTGCGGCGCCGTGGCGACGGCCTCCTTGCGGAAGGCGTCGAGCCCGCGCGCCTTGACCGCGTCCGCCTCGCCCTTGGGGATGACGAAGGCGCACTGGTAGTAGTCGCCGCGGTCGATGGTGATGATGATGTGGCCGGGCCCGGCGTTGAACAGCGTCTCTTCGTCGTTGCTCCCGGGGGCGCTGGGCTCACGGGGCACCCGGAACCACAGCACGTCCATCGGCGCGCCGATCGCCTCGACCGCGAAGCCGGCCCGGTCGCGCACCGTCGAGTGGCGGCCGTCGGCGCCGATGGTCAGCTTGGCCGTCACGTCGAGCGGCCCGGCCGGCGTCTGCGCGTGCACGCCGGTCACCCGGCCGTCCGCCTCGATCAGGTCGGTGACCTCGGCCTCCATCGCGACCGAGAAGGTCGGCAGGCTCTTGGCCGCGCCGATGACGAAGTCGAGGAAGTGCCATTGCGGCATGAAGGCGATGAACTTGCACGCCGCCTTGATCCGCGAGAAGTCGGTGATCTCGATGCGCTTGCCCGAGAAGGTGCCGGCGAGGCGGGTCAGCGGCTGGTGCGGCCGCTCCAGGAACTTCTCCAGCAGGCCGAGCTCCTTCATCACCTCGAGCGTCGAGGGATGGACGGTGTCGCCGCGAAAGTCGCGCAGGAAGTCGGCGTGCTTCTCCAGCACGAGGGTGGTGCAGCCGGCGCGGGCGAACAAGAGCCCGGCCATCACCCCGGCGGGCCCGCCGCCGACGACGCAGCAATCGACTCGTCGCGGGTTTCGGTCATGGGCGGGCCTCCGGCGGGCGAGGATCATTCGGCAAGGCGCTGCCGAAGATACACCGCCTGCCCGCCCTCGGCCACGCCGGTTGGCTCGAATACCAGCAAAAGGCGAAAAGAAACGCTGCGCCAATTCTTCGCGAATAGGCGGAACAACTTGACATTGGCGGCTATCGGCCCCATCTGACCTGTAGAATTTCTCGCGATCGCGCGATTCGCCCTCATATTCGGCGTTATTGTCGCGGGACTTCATCCAAAAAACCCGTCTGATCCAGGTGCGCGTGGATAAGAACGACACGGCACAAGCGTGTCGCGCCTCGCGACAGTGCGGGGGCGCGCTTACGCGCCGTCATAAGGAATCGACCATAGTGACTGTTTCCGCTTTCGCCGAACTCGGGCTCACCGAGCGGCTGCTGCGCGCGCTCAAGGATGCGCGCTACGAAAACCCCACCCCGATCCAGAGCCGGGCCATCCCGATGCTGCTCGACGGGCTCGACCTGCTGGGCATCGCCCAGACCGGCACCGGCAAGACCGCGGCCTTCTCGCTGCCGCTGCTGCAGAACCTCGACGAGGACAACGTCCAGGCCGGGCCGAAGGGCGTCCGCGCCCTGATCCTGGCGCCG
This sequence comes from uncultured Alphaproteobacteria bacterium, assembly GCA_963730305.1. Lineage (GTDB taxonomy): Bacteria > Pseudomonadota > Alphaproteobacteria > Bin65 > Bin65 > CAMYMQ01. The sequence goes on along the minus strand of CAVSRB010000008.1, from coordinate 100,324 downwards.
ACGCGCGAGCTCGCGCTCCAGATCGCCGACAGCCTCAAGACCTACGGCCGGCATTTCAATCTGCGCCACACGGTCGTGATGGGCGGCGTTTCCCAGGGGCCGCAGGTCGCTGCGCTCAAGCGCGGCGTCGACATCCTGGTGGCGACGCCGGGCCGGCTCCTCGACCTGATCAACCAGCGCAGCGTCGACCTGAGCGCGTGCGAATACCTGGTCATCGACGAGGCCGACCGGATGCTCGACATGGGCTTCATCCGCGACGTTCGCAAGATCGTCGCCCGGCTGCCCGACGAACGCCAGTCGCTCTTGTTCTCGGCGACCATGCCGGCCGAGATCGCCAAGCTCGCGGCCGAGATCCTGTACGAGCCGGAGCGGGTCGAGATCGCCGCCAAGACGGTGGCGGTCGAGCGGATCGAGCAGCGGGTCCACCACCTGACGGCATCCGCCAAGCGCGACGTGCTGATCGACCTTCTCCGCGCGCCGGAGCTGGCCAGGGTGATCGTCTTCACCCGCACCAAGCGCGGCGCCGACCGGGTCGCCGCGTCGCTGTCCCGCAGCGGCATCTCGACCGAGGCGATCCACGGCAACAAGGCGCAGAACGCGCGCCAACGCGCCCTGGACAGCTTCCGCAAGGGCCGCGCGCGCGTCCTGGTCGCGACCGATATCGCGGCGCGGGGCATCGACGTCGACGACATCACCCACGTCATCAACTACGAGCTGCCCCACGAGCCGGAGAGCTACGTCCACCGGATCGGGCGGACCGCGCGCGCCGGCGCCGCCGGGATCGCGATCTCCTTCTGCGACGCCAGCGAGCGCAAGCAGCTCCGCGCCATCGAGAAGCTGATCAAGATCCCGCTGCGGGTGGTCGGCGAGGCGCCGGCCGAGACCGTCGTGCCGCTGGAGAGCAAGAGCAGGGACGGCGACCGCCGCCCGGCCCCCGGCGCCCGCAAGCGCCGCCGCCGGTCGCGCCCCGGACGCCCGGTCGATCGCCGCGCCGCCTGACACAGAGGAGAACGACACCATGAGCGAGAACGAATTCGACTATTCCGGTCCCGCCGAGCTGTATATCGCCAAGAAGCAGCGCGCCGGGCGGAGCACGATGACCTACCGCCGGTTCGACACCGCGGCGAACGCCATCCGCTTCTCGATCGAGGAACTGCCCAACGCCAACCTGCCGGGTACGATCCTGGAGGTCGACGAAGGGCGGTTCCACCACAAGGATATCCGCAAGCTCTACGAGAGCAGCGCCTATCCGCTGCATCGACAAGTCACGGAGGAGCCCGATGGCGCGCAGGCCTAACTATAATTTCGAGCGCGCCGAGCGCGCGCGGATCAAGGCCGCCAAGAAGGCCGAGCGGCTCCAGGCCAAGGCCGACCGGGCCGCCGCCAAGAAGGGCGAGGGCGAGGACGGCGTCGATACGGGCGGCGAAGCCGCCGGCGGCGGCGCGGGCGAGCCAACCGAGCGCGAAGCCTAGCCGGACGGTCACTGGGACCGCCGTCCGCCCTCTCCCCGTGGCCTGTCGCCGTGGGGGAAGAGGAATATGCGAGGCCGGTCCGAGCCGCGCCTAGTTCAACACGCCCCGACAGGCCGGTTCGCGCTCGAGCCGGCGGAAGTAGCGGTCGATCCGCGCGCCCTTGCGGCCGAGCCGCTTGATCCGGCGCACCTTGCGCAGGAAGCGGGCGAGGTTGTCCCGGCCCCGCGACCGCCGGCCGATCGCGCGGTTGACGGCGATCTCGAAGGCGGTCTCGCCCGCCGCGGTGCACATGTATTCGATCGTCTTGGAATCGCCGTTCGCCAGCCGGGTGAAGCCGCCCTGGCCGATCACCTTGGCCATGCACAGCGCGGGCCGGACCGCGAAGTCGTCGACCACCTTGCCGATCGCGCAGAACACCTTCAGCGGGCCGGGCGCCCGGCGGCAGGCCGGGGTCCGGAACGCCGTCTCCAGCCGGCCGGCGAGCCGGGCGTTGCGGCCGATCAGGTTGAACACCTTCGGCGCGGCGCAGCGGTAGCCGATCGAATAGCCGCGCTTGCAGGCGACGGCGGTGTTCACGAGCCCGTGCCCGAGCTTGATCGCCGGCAGGGCACCGAGCAGCTTTTGGCAGACCCCGGAGAGCTTGGCGACGTTGCGCGACGCCTTGGCCAGGCTGTTCATGAAATTGGCCTTGCCGCGGTGGTGCCGGCGGACGCAACGATGCTTGAAGATGTTGTCGGCCAGGCCGGGCTGGCACTTCGGTCGGCCGGTCCGGTGCGGGCAGGGTCTCTGGTTCAGCCCGCCGCACCACGCCGCGCGTGCCGGCGTGCTGGTCAGCGGCTGGGCGAGGCCATCGGCGGCCAGCGCGACGGCGAAGGGGAAAAGCACCAAAATCGAACGCCGGGCCATCGCTTGTCGTCCTCCCTATCCGTTTTCATTCTTCTTCGGCAGCCCACCATCGCCCGTTGCCGGCCGCGGCGTCAAACCGGTGCGCGCCCGGTTGGCGACGTTTCGCCGCAAGCCAAGGTGGCAGCGGCCGTCGGCGCTAGCCGCTATCGTTGTCGGATATCCCCGAGCCCATTGAGCCAACGAAGGAAACCACCATGCGGTTGTTCGCCCCGATCCTCACGGCATTGGTCATCGGCCTGTCCGGCGCGGCATCGGCGCACGAATACAAGGTCGGCCCGATCGAGATCGGCCACCCCTGGATGCGCGCGACGCCGATCAAGGTCACGGCGGCCTTTCTGACGTTGCACAACACGGGCAAGACGCCGGACCGGTTGATCTCGGTCTCGTCCCCCGCGGCCAAGCGCGTCGAGCTGCACACGCACATCATGAAGGACGGCGTCGCCAAGATGCGCAAGGTCGACGGCATTCCGGTGGCGCCGGGCAAGACGACCATGCTCAAGCCGGGCGGCTACCACATCATGCTGATCGGCCTGAAATACCCGATCAAGCCGGGCTACTACGTCCCGCTGACCTTGCGCTTCGAGAAGGCCGGCATCATCAACGTCAAGGCCGAGGTCACCAAGGTCGGCGCGATGGGCCCCGGCGACCACGACAAGCACTAGTCGGTCGAATTCAGTCCGGCGGGCGCAGCAGCTCGGGCGGCGCGGTCGTCGGGCTGTCCAGGGTCCGCAGGAAGGCCTCGATCTCCTCGAGCTCGTGCGGCTTGAGGCCGAGCGCGTGCAGCTCGGTCTCGCCCGTGGGCGCGGCCGGCGCCTGGTTGTAGTGGCGCAGCACCGCGGCGAGCGTGGCGAACTGGCCCGCGTGCATGTAGGGCCCGGTCCGGGACACGTTGCGCAGGGTCGGCGTCTTGAAGGCGCCGTCGAGCTCGGGCCCCTTGGTCTTGGCGAAGCGCAACTCGCCGCAGTCGTCCGGGCGCGCGTCGCTGTAGCGGCCCAGGCAGTTGAAGCCGTCCTCGAGCGCGAGCTTGATGCCGTCCCGCCGGCCCCGATCGGGTGGCGTGCCGGGCGCGGCCGGGGTGCCGGTGTTGTGGAAACCGAAGTTGGTCAGCAGCGGGCCGTTGTGGCAGCGGGTGCATTGGCCGCGGCCGATGAACAGCTTGAGCCCGGCGACCGCCGCCGGCGGCATGATCCTGGCCGCGGCGGCCGGCTTGCCCGCCAGCAGGGCGGCGACGTAGCGGTCGAAGCGCGCCGGGCCGGGCAGGATCTTGCGCTCGTAGGCGGCGATCGCCTTGCCGATGTTGGCGAAGACGCGGGACACGGCGACCCGGTCGGCCGGCGTCATCGCGGCCCATTTCTTGCGGGCCGCCGGGTCGTCGGTCGGCCCGGCGCCGGGCGGGAAGCGCTTGGTGTCGGCCAGGTCGGGCAGCGGGCCGAACAGCGCGCGATAGGCGGTGCGGTAGTGCAGGTCGTTGGCGATCACGCGGGCGTAGTCGGTGCGGGTGGCGCCGTGCTCGACGGTGCTCTCGAGCGGGCCGAGCGTCTGGGACCACTGGCTGTCCTTGCGCCCGTCCCAGAAGAACCACGGGCTGTAGGCCGCGCCGACGATGGTCATGGTGTTGCGCGCCGTGGTGCCGACGCCGCGCCCGCGCTTGCGGCCGTCGGTGAAGGCGAGCCCCGGCGCGTGGCAGGTCGCGCAGGCGACCTCGCCGTCGCGGCTCAGGTCGGTGTCGAAGAACAGGCGATGGCCCAGCCGGACGGCGCGGGGATCGTCGGCGACCTTGTTCGACGGGTCGGGCGGCAACGGCGGCAGGCTGCCGATCCACAGGCTGCGCAGGACGGCGAGCTGGGCTTGGGTCCAGGCGGCCGGTTTGGCCTTGGCCTTGGCCGCGGTCTGGCCGGCGGCCGGTTGGGAGAACAGCGTGGCGGGCGCCAGCGCGCCGGCGAGCAGCGCCGCCGCCACCAGCCCCCGAGCGCCGCGCCACCGGGCCATCGGGCGCGGCCTATTTGAGCATCAGGTTGAAGGTGACGGTGTCGGCCTTCGGCTTGCTGATGGTGAAGACGAGCTGCCACCAGCCGGTCATGCTGAACTTCATGCCCTCGACCAGGTACTTGCCGCCGCCCAGATACTTGGTCACCCGCGGCGCGGTCGGCAGGCCGTGGCCGTGCATCGGCATGCCGCCGTTGACGGCGATCGCGGCGCCGTCGACCGGCTTGCCGTCCGGCGTCGCCACGGTCAGCACCCAGGCGTGCATGACGTTGATCTTCGGCGGGCCTTTGCGCGGCGCGATCGACACGCGATAGAGCTTGTTCTGCGACAGCTTGGTGGTCGCCATGTCCAGGTTCTTGGGCATGGCGCTCATATCGTGGGCGACCGCGGCGGTCGCGCCCGGCAGGGCCAGCGCCGCCGACACCAGTATTGCGCTCAACACTCTCTTCATCGCGAACGTCCCGTTGCAGGTTTGACCCGACGCTCCTGGCGGCGCCAACCTCCTCCCGTTCCGCGATTTGTGCTGCGACCGCAGTATGCCGGCCAAGTCTCCCGATTCTCGCCCGTGCCGTCGAGAGGCTGCGACAATGTGGGGCGATGCACCCGTGATGGTCGTCGACGGTTGGTGACGGCTGTCAGCCGTCGACGTGGAACTCCACCGTCACCTGGCCGCTGCCGCTCGACGGGAAATAGTCGCACATCTGTTCGGCCTCGCCGGCGTAGGCGTCCCAGCCGAGCGCGGCGAACAGCATGATCGTGTCGGCCATGCCGCCCTCGCCGTTGCACTTGACGGCGTAGTCCGGGAGCATCGCGCAGAATTCCTGGTAGCGGCGCTCGCGCCACAGCTCGAGCACGCGCAGGTCGACCTGGCGGTTGAACTCGCTGGCGATCGAGGTCCAGGCCTCGGGCCCCAGGTTCTTGTTGGGCCACAGCCGGTGCGACATCGATCCGCTGGCCAGGATGGCCACGGTCGCGTCCGACGCCTCGATCGCCCGCCGGGTCGCCTCGCCCAGCACCCGGCTTTCCTCGACCGAGGTGAACAGCGGCACGGCGACCGAGACCGCCTTCTGCGCACCGTCGGCGTTCATGTAGTGCATCGGCACGATGGTCCCGTATTCCAGGCCTAGCGTCGGGACGTGGTGGGCGAGCACGTTGACGCCCTGCTTCTGCGCCTGCGCCGCGATGGCGTCGCCCAGCGCCGGGTGACCCGGCACGTCGTAGCGCAGGTCCTGGATCATGTGGGGCGCCTCGTGGCTGGTGTAGACGCCCTGGTGCCGGGTGTTGGCGTTGACGTGGTAGCCGAAGTTGGAGAGCCAGTGGGTGTCGAACACGACATAGGTGTCGACCCCGCGTTCGCGCGCCCGGCGGCCCAGCTCCTTGAGCGATTCGATGGCGCCATCGCGGGTGCCGGCCAGGGTGCTGCCCGGCTCCTCCGACAGCATCAGCGACGGCACGTGCGTGATCTTCGCGGCCAGCGCGATCTTGCCCATCGGTTCTTCCTCCCGGCGCGGTGCATCGCTTCGTGTCGGGCGGATGATCGCGGATGTCGGGCGTACCGGTCGTTGAGGCAGGTCAATTGGATGCGTGTCGCCGGCAGGCCCCTCGATACGCTCGCTCCGCGAGCTACTCGGGATGAGGATGTTTCGTTGGACCTCATCCCGAGTAGGGCGCGCGTGAGCGCGGCCGTATCGAGGGAGCTGTGCGCGGCGCGAGACCTAGCGCCAGGGGATCGCGGCGTAGTCGCGCAGCCGGTGGGGGCCCTTCGAGTGCGGGTATTCGATCGGCGCGTAAGTGCCGAATACCCGGTCCCACCAGTCGACCAGGACGCCGAAGTTGCGCTCGGTCATGTCGTGGACATGGTGGAGGCGGTGGACCGGCCGCTTCATCCAGAAGACCAGCTCGGCGTTGGCGTGCTGGAGCTGGTGGGCGTAGGAGGCGAGCGCGGTGTAGATCAGCGCGCCCAGCGCCCAGCCGATCCCGACCGGCACCGAGATCAGGAAGCCGACCCAGCAGACGACCAGCGCGCCCGACCCGTAGTCGATGAAATCGAGCAGATAGGTTCGCGCTTCGTCGAGCTCGTGGTGCCGCTGGTGGCCCTTCGGGTAGATGAAGCCCCAGTGCATGCCACGGTGGATGAAATACTCCACGAAGGTCGCGAAGATCAGCGCGGCGCTAGCGGCGGCAATGATGACCAATGCGTCCATGGGACTCCTGCCCCCGTATTGGTCCGACGCCGAGCCCCGAGGCCCGGGCGAAAGGTTAACGGCCGGAATTCTGCGCCAAAACCGGGCGCGGCACAACAGGCGCTGGCGCCCCGCGCGCCGCTATTTTCGGCGACGGGCCCGCGCGTCGGAGGGGCAAATCGCCCGGTCGGGGCGCTCGGGCGATCAGCCGCGGAAGGCGTCCAGGTGGGCGTCGAGGAAGGCGTCGAGCGAGGATGCCGGCCGCCCGGTCAGGGTCTCGACGTCGTTGCTGACCGCCTCCTGCGCGCCCTTGCCGATCGCCGCGAACAGGTCGACCGCCAGGTTCGACTGCCAGCGCGGCATGCCGGTGACGAAGGGCAGGACGATGCGGGCGACGAAGGCGGGCGGGCTCATGAAGCCGATCTTGCGGCCGAGCTTGCCGGTCAGCATTTCGGCGACGTCGGGCAGGCTGTGGGCCGTCGGGCCCGTCAGGGTGTAGGTCTTGCCGTGGTGGGCCGGCTCGGCGAGCACGGCGGCGGCGCAGGCGGCGATATCGCCGGTGTCGACCATGGCGATCCGGCCCTTGCCGGCCGGGGCGGCGAACTTGCCCTTCCGGGCGATGTCGCCCGCGAACAGCAGCATCGACTGCTGGAAGAAGGTCGGGCGCAGGATGGTGTAGGGCAGGCCGCTCGCCGCCAGCGCCTGCTCGGCCCGGCGGTGGAAGATGCCGAAGCTGCGCGGCGGGGTCAGCCCGGCCGACTGGGCCGACAGCTTGACGACGTGCGGCTTGTTGCCGGCCGCCGCCGCGCCGGCGATCAGGCCGCCTTCGATCCTGTCCTGGTCGGGTGCGTCGGCGGTCAGCAGGAAGACGGCGTCCGCGGCGGCGAAGGCGTCGCGCAGACTGTCCGGCGAGCGGATGTCGGCGACCACCGCCTCGGCTCCGGCCTCGGCCAGCGCGGCCTTGGCCTCGGGCCGGCGGGTGACCGCCTGGACGCTATGGCCCTTGTCCCGCAGCAGCGGCAGCAGCGCCGCGCCGATCCGGCCGGTCGCCCCGGTGACGAGGATGCGCGCCATCGCCGCCGCCTCAGCCGGTCTGCCGGGCGAGCGCCGCCTCGGCCTCGGCGGTCATGCGGGCGACCACCTCGGCCGCCGAGGGCAGGTCGTGGACCAGCCCGACCCCTTCGCCGGCGAGCAGCGGCAGCTCCTCGAAGTCGCCGGTGGCGCCGGCCATCGGCACCATGTTGGTGAACTTGCGCAGCTCGGTCGGCTCGCCCAGCAGGTCCATCTGGCCGACCACGGGCTCGGCCGAGTTGTCGGCGGGAATCTCGGCGACGCGCGCATCCCACTCTTCGACGACGCGGTTGCGCAATACGCGGATCGGGTTGAAGTCGGGATGGTGCCGGCCGAACAGGCGGGTGCGGACGGTGTCGGCCGTGCCCGCACCGACCAGCCGCGCCTTGTATTCGTCGGCGACCGCGCTCTCGCGGGTGGCGACGAAGCGGGTGCCGACCCAGGCGCCGTCGGCGCCCAGCATCAGCGCGGCGGCGACACCGCGCCCATCCGATATTCCCCCCGCGGCGACCACCAACGGCCCGCCCTTGACCGCGTCGACCACCGCCGGGGTCAGCGCCAGGGTGCTCGCAGAGCCGTAGTTGTGGCCGCCGGCCTCGCTGCCCTGGGCGACGACGGCGTCGACACCGGCGGCCGCGGCCGTCTCGGCGTCGGCGACGGTGCCGACCTGTTCCCACACGTCGATGCCGGCGTCGTGCAGCTTCCCGATCCAGTCCGCGCCGGGATGGCCCCAGTGGAACGACACCGCCGCGGGCTTGAGCTCGACCATGACGTCGATGTGTTCGTCGGTCGTGTAGCAGGAGATGAAGTTGACGTGGAACGGCTTGTTCGTGCCGGCCTGGACGCCTTGGACCAGCATGCGCACGCCCTCGGGCGGGATGATGCCGACCCCGGCGATCGAGCCGAGCGCGCCGGCCTCGCTGACGGCAATGGCCAGCGGCGGGGTCATGCCGGCGAAGGCCATGCCGGCCTGGGTGATCGGCGTCGAGAGCCCGTAGCGCTCGGTCAGCCGGGTCGAAAGCGATGCCGCCATGAAGATCCTCCCGTCACGGTGCGAAAGCGCCATGGTGGCCGCGGCCGGGCCGTTGTCTCGCCTCAGCGCGCCCTCGACTAGACCCAGAGTGCACTCTGGCCTCGGCCCGCGTTCCGGGGACGGGGCAGCTGTGCTACCCTCGCGGCATGGACAGCGCTCCACTGGGCAACACCCCGGAGGGCTCCGCCTGCGGCAGCCCGCAGATCTGGTCGGCCACCGGCCGCGGCCGGGGCGACGCCTTCGTGCGCTGGCGCGAGGTCGTCTGCCAGGCCTTCACCCGGCTGTCGCCCGAGCGGGTCGACGACGGCCCGTTCGCCGGCGAGATCCGCATGCAGCCCTTCGCCCACGGCGGCTCGATCTCGCGCATCACCGCGACCGGCCAGACCGTGCGGCGGCGGCGCGAGGACGTCGCCGGCGCCCCGTGCGACGCCGTCTTCCTCAACATCCAGGTCGGCGGGCGCAGCGTCGTCCGCCAGCGCGAGGTCGAGACCCGGCTGACCCCCGGCAGCTTCACCCTGCTCGACGCGCGCCGGCCGTTCGCCATGCGCTTCGACGGCGCCTTCCAGCAGGTCTGTCTGCACCTGCCCTTCGCGTGGTTCGACGACCAGGGCTTCGACCCGACCGCCGCGGTGGCGCGCCGGCTCGACCGCGGTTCGGCCTTCGGCGCGGCGCTGCTCGACTATGTCGGCGCGGTGATGGACGGCACCGCCGACGAGGCCGCGGACGCAGGCGGCACCGACCCGGCTGGGGGCGACCACGTCGCGCACCTGGTGCGGCTGGCCTGTCAGGACGGCGTGCCGGCTGGCCTGGCCGACCAGCACCTCGCCCTGGTCCGCCGCTTCGTCGCCGCCCATTGCGCCGAGCCGGGCCTGTCGCCGGGCGCGGTGGCGGGGCATTTCCGCATGTCGGTGCGCTACCTGCACAAGCTGTTCGCGCGCTCGGGCGAGAGCTTCGGCCAGTTCCTCCTGCGCACCCGGCTCGAACGCAGCCTCGACGCGATCCTGCGCCGTCCCGACCGCTCGATCACCGAGATCGCGCTCGACGCCGGCTTCAACGACGCCAGCCACTTCGCCCGCAGCTTCCGCCGCCGCTACGGCCGGACCCCGTCGACGGCGCGGCCGGAGGCGGGGCGGGGGTAAGCGCCCTTTTTCCTCGTCATTCCCGCGAAGGCGGGAATCGCAGTCGCTCGTACCGGCGCGTGGTGTTGGCTGCCTGGACCCCCGCCTGCGCGGGGGTGACGGAAAGGATGGAGCGACGCGCGCCCCTACGCGACCAACCCCGCCAGCTTCTTCGGCGCGGTCAGGCGATAGCTGCGGCGGACGAAGGCGTCGACCTCGTCCCAGTCCACGCTCGCGTCCAGGCGGATGCCGACCCAGCCCTTGGGACCGACATAGGGCGGGTAGAAGAAGCGGTGCGGGTCGGCGGCGAGCAGGATCTCCTGGTTGCCGCGGGGCACCTTCAGCCAGACCGCCACGTCGTCCTCGTGCGGGCGGTCCATCGCGAAGATCTTGTCGTTGACGCGATAGGTCGGCCGGTGGTGCTTGCGGCCGAAGGTCTTCTCGGTCGCCTCGGGCAGGGCCAGGCAGATCGCGCGCAGCCGCCCCGGGGCTTCGGAACTCGGGGCCTCTGGTTCGGGGGCGTCCGTCATCGCGACCGCGCCTCGTCCAATTGCGCCGGCGGGTCCGGTTCGCCATAGGCGACCGACAGCCGCGCGCCCTCGGGATAGGTCTTGGCGTAGCTCGGCCGCGCCTTGATGCGCGCCAGCCAGTCGGCGACCCGGGGCAGGTCGTCCCACATCGGGGCGAGGCCCAGGTCCTCCATCCGGTCGAGGGTCGGCACCACGCACAGGTCGGCCAGGGTGAGCTGGTCGCCGACCAGCCATGGGCCGTCCGCGAGCGCCGCCTCCATCCGCTCCAGGGTCTGGCGCAGGCGCTGCAGCGACGCGCGCATGTCGTCCTCGGAGAAGCCGTCCTGGCCCATGCGCAGGTAGAAGTCCTTGCGCAGAGGGTTCTTCGCCGCGAAGTCGGCGAAGGCGTCCGGGTCGAGCTTGCGGAAGCCCTTGACCAGCACCTGGTTGAACGAGGGGTAGCGGATCGCGACGGTCGGCACCTCCTCGATGTAGCGCATCCAGGCGCGCATCTTGGCCCGCTGCTTCGGGTCGGCGGGGGTCAGGCTGTGCTCGGGGAAGACCTCGTCGAGATACTCGACGATCACCGAGGAATTGACGATCGGCGTGCCGTCGTGGACCAGCGTCGGCACCACGCCGTTGGGGTTGAGCGCCAGGTATTCGGGCGACAGGTTCTCGCGGTCCTTCAGGCTGACCGGCCGGTCGACATAGGCGACACCCTTCTCCCACAGGCACAGGCGGACCTTCTGGCTGCAGGTCGATTGCAGGGCGTTGTAGAGCTCGAGCATGCGCGGGTTCCTCCCTCCGGTCCGTCCGGCTTAGCGCAAATCGCGCCGACGACCAAGCGGGGGCAGGGCGTTGGATCGATGGTTTCGCGCGGCGCACCGCCCGGCCGACATATGGGACGCGAATTGCCGACCGGCATTCGCGTCCTATTTGTCTATGCGAAGAGATCGGAAATTCGCGCCATGACGGTCGTGGACAGCCTGGAAGACGCCGAGGGCGCGCGTTGCGTCGACCTGATCCTGCGCGACGACGGCAGCTTCGGCTTCAAGGAGTTCCGGCGCGACCCGGAAGACGGCGGGCGCTGGACCCTGGTCGGCGACTATTCCGCCCTCCGCTACCCGAACCGGGACGAGGCGCTCGCGGCCGCGGCCGACGCCATCGCCTGGTTCGACCGGCCCTCTTGAGCACGCCGCCCGGCCTCGCCGGTCGGCCCTCCCCCCAGATCGACACGCGAGAACCCCGCTGCCCGACAGTCCCGCCCAAGCCATCGACGCACCTGCCGGCCCGGCCTCCGGGTTGCGCGGCGAGGCCCGCTGGCTGGGCAGCGGCTTTCTGCTGATGTTCGGGTCGGGCTTCGGCCAGACCTATTTCATCGCGCTGTTCGTCGGCCACCTGAAGGCGGACCTGGCGCTCAGCGACGGCCTGTTCGGCAGTCTCTACATGGCCGGCACGCTGGCCAGCGCGGCCCTGTTGATGTGGGCGGGCAAGTTCGTCGACCGCTATTCGATCCGCTGGTTCGGGGTCGGCGTGATCGTCGGGCTGGCGGCGATGGCGCTCGCCATGGCCAGTGTCGCCTCTGCCTGGATGCTCGCCGTGGTCCTGTTCGGGCTGCGCTTCTGCGGCCAGGGCATGATGACCCATGTCGCGATGACCGCGATGGGCCGCTGGTTCAACCGCAAGCGCGGCCGCGCCGTCTCGATCGCGGCGCTCGGCCTGCCGGCGAGCGAGGGGATGCTGCCGCTGGTTGCCGTCGCGGTGATCGGGCTGATCGGCTGGCGGGCGACCTGGATCGCGGTCGCCGGCGTGCTGGTCCTGGTGGCGATGCCTGCGCTGGTCGCGCTGCTGCGGCGCGAGCGCACGCCCAGCGCCGCGCCGGAGTTGTCCGGCACGGCTGGGCCCGAAGACGAAACCCGCCACTGGACCCGCGGCGAGGTCCTGCGCAACCCGCTTTTCTGGGCCCTGCTGCCCGGGGTGATGGCGCCGCCCTTCATCCTGACCGGCATCTTCATCAGCCAGGTCGCGATCGTCGAGCTGAAGGGCTGGCAGCTGTCCTGGTTCGCGGCCAGCTTCGCGGTGATGGCCGGCGTCCACGTCGTCGCCGCCCTGATCTCGGGTTGGCTGATCGACCGGTTCGGCGCGCGCCGGCTGCTGCCGATCGTGCTGGTGCCGCTGTCGCTGGCGACCTTCCTGCTCACCGTCTTCGACAGCCCGTGGGTGCTGCCGGTGTTCATGGTGCTGGTCGGCTTCGTGGTCGGCGGCATCTCGACCGTCAACGGCGCGCTGTGGGCGGAGCTCTACGGCACCCGGCACCTCGGCGCGATCCGCGCGCCGGTGACCGCGGCGATGGTGTTCTCGACCGCGCTGGCGCCAGGGCTGATCGGGGTGCTGCTCGACGCCGGCGTCGGGTTCGACGTCCAGCTCGCCGGCATGACCGTCTACAGCGTCGCCGCGGCGGTCTGGCTGGCGGCGCTGATGCCGCGCCTCCACCGGATGGTCGCCGCCGGCCTGCGGTCGGCGTGAGAAAGGACGGCCCCAAGCGCTGGGGAGACGATGGTCGGTGCGCCGTCGGCTCGTTGGTCGAGGCCGGATCCTGGCATCGAACGCTGCTTGCTCGGCGGAAGAGAGCCGGCGCGACCGACTTCTTCCTGCCGAGCTCGAGCCCTTTCATGCCGAGTTGCGGCCTCGGCCACCTCGCCGGCGGCGCACGGCGCATTGCGTGGCCGATGGCGGCGCCGGCCTGCTGTCGGACGCAGCGCTCCGGTCCTGCCTCAGCCGTCCGCCGCCGTCCGCCGCAGCACCGCGTCGGCGGGGGAGAAGGATTCGACCGCCAGCTCGGATAGGGTGACGTCGACTGGCGTGCCGAACGCGGTGGTGGTGCTGAAGAAGGAGAGAAGGCCCGCTCCGGTTCTGACCACGATAAACGTGTCCTAATAGGATCTTCTGAATTGTGTTGCCGCACAGGCCGGACAAGGGGGGACGTGGCCTGTCTTGCGCATCGTTAGTTCCTTTTGGCAGGCGGTGCAGGTCAGCGTGCCGGGTCCGCAAATCTCACCAGTGCGATAGGTTAAGCGGTTCTGCATCGAACTGGCCGCGTCGGCAAACAGACCGCCAACCTCCCGCGTCAGAGACTGCATCAAGCCGAGTACGCCGGCACCGACATGCCCGGCTTCCGTGCCAAATTTCTTGAGCGCAGTCTCCAACTCCTGGCGTGTTCCCTGGAGGTCACGCTCGATATATCCGCGCAGTTTATCGCCGAGCTTGGCGGAGAGCTCGCCCGCCGCGATCATTTCGTGTTGCGCGGTATCCAACGCTGCGTCGAAGGCTTTCCGACTTTTGTCGCTCGACGCCTCGAAGATCTCGCGCGTCCGCGTCGCCAGCGCCTCAAAGCGATTCACATCGTCTGGCGTCTTGCGATCGTGCGCGCTGCTATCGTTGCTCATTCCTCGATCCTTTGCTTGCTTAGCCCTGTTATGACCGAGCTTCATGTTTGCTCGATGAAAGCCGTTCGGAGCAGCCGCCAAAGATCCTTCCACCGCGAAATTTCCTGATCGAAATCGCAGCGTCCACGCATGGCAACACCCGCGCCGGCTCCCCCGCCCGCTCACGGGCGGGGAGCGGGATCGAATGATGAGGATGCCTAGCGGTCAGGTTTCTCGTCGCGCGGGTTGGGCTTGAGGGCCGGGCGCGGTGGCGTCCGTGGCGGCGTAACCCTGGGCTTCGGAGCCCGTGGCGGTGTCGTCCGCGGCGTTGTGGTCCTTGGCGGTGTCGTCCGCGGCGTGTCGTCCGGGCGTCGTCGTCCGCGGCGTTGTCGTCCTTGGCGTGTCGTCCGCGGCGTGTCGTCCGCGGCGTTGTGGTCCTTGGCGGCGTCGTCCGGGGCGGCGTCGTCCGCGGCGTCGTGGTCCGCGGTGTTGTCGTTCGCGGCGCAGTCGTCCGAGGCTGCGTCGTCCGAGGCGTCGTCTGCGGCGTTGTCGTCCGTGGCGCGGTCGTCCGAGGCGCAGTCGTCTGGGGCTGCGTTGTCCGAGGCGTTGTCGTCCGTGGCGTCGTCGTTCGCGGTGTCGTCGTGGTCGGGCCGGGCGGCAGCGCCTGGCGCTGGCCGCGCGTGCGCGGCGGGGTCCGGTTCGCGCGGGTCGGCGGGCGCAGCGCGGCATTGCGCGTCACCCGCGGCCGAAAGACGTTGACCGTGTTGGCGGGCGCCGCCTGGCGCAGGGCCTGGGGTGCGGTCACCTGGCGGACCCGCGCCTGCGGCACGGCGCGGCCGAAGCGGCGAGCAACGTCGGCCGGTGCGAGGCCCCTGTTGAAGACGCGGCCGTTGCGCCGCTCGAACCGGGTCGCGTTGCGGGTCGCCCTCAACAGCGCCCGGTTGCGGCTCAGCGGCAGGGCGTAGCGGTACAAACTCCGGCCCAGGAACAGGCGGCCGGTGACGAAGACCCAGTAGTTGGCGTAGGGGTCGTCCATCAGGTCGATGTCGCCCCAGGCGAGGTCGCCCGCGTCGGTGTAGTCGACGCCGGGGGGCAGCGGCGCCCAGCCGACATAGGCATCGCCCGTGCGCCAGGCGACCCAGCCCGGACCCCACACGGTGCCGGGTACCCAGACCCAGCCGTACTGGGCGTCGTAGGACCAGCGGCCGTAGTGGAAGACCGCCCAGCCCCAGTCCTCTTCGGACTGCCAGTACCAGCCGTACTCCTCGGTCAGGATCCAGCGGCCGTGGGTGTAAGGGCGCCAGCCGGCGGCGACCTTGGTCGGGTACCAGACCCAGCCCAGGCGCGCATGCTGGACCCATTCGCCGAAGGGGGCGAGGCGCTCATAGAAGTAGGCGATGCTGACTGTTTCGGGGGCGGTCTGCGGGCCGGTCGCCTGGGCCCGGGCGGGCGGCGCGAGTGGCGCGGTGCCGAGGCCGATGGCGACCAGGACGGACAACAGGGCGAAGACGTGGAGGCGCTTCATGTCTCTGACATATATGGCGGTGATCCTTATTAGCGCGCGGGTCGCTGCGATTGCTGCGCACAAGATGGGGCCGGTCGCTGCTGGCGGGGGGAGGGAAACCAGCAGGACCGGCCGTTACCCGAGCGAGGTGCTAGTCGGGGAACCGCACATTTCGCTCGGACTGAATTTTTGCGCGATTCCAACAATAGGTTCGAGCGAACTGCAACGCGCTAACCTGGATTAGCGTCGATCGACAACTTGGCGAGAAGCGTACGATCCGTGACCGCGCAAAATCAGGTGCAAGGTGCTGCACGGCGTGGCGGACGAAGGCCGAAATTGGCGGCTCGCCGCAAGCGGTTCCAGACGCTCGGTGATTCGGGACAGAGTATCGACAGCCGTCGTCGTATTCACCCGATGTACGGTGGAGCGAATCAGGCCAACGCGCCCGTCACCATGCGACGCTGAACTAGTCGTATTGTTCCATCGCCGACATGCTCTCGAAGACGATCTCAAAGAGGCGGTGCCAAGTGTCTGCCGCTTCCCAATCGCCGGAATGCGTCAGCTCTCGGGCCCGTTCCGCGACGACGAGCGCCGTCCGCCAGCCATGGGTCTCGAACAGACCCGCGGCGATCTTGTCGAGCGTCTCCCGGTCGCTCCTCTCGCGCAACTCGCGAAGCTGTATTTCGAGGGATTGCGGAGATCGGTATTGGACCATTCGAGACAGACACCGCTCCGGAGAGCCCAATACGTCGTTAACCGGCGGCGATCCATACCCCACCGAAACGGCGCCCGGCGCCGGCGTGGAGCGGACAGGCAAATCGTGTTGGGCCGGCTCCCGACCGACCGACGTGGTGCTGACCATCGTGCTCGGAACCGCAAAGGGCGCCTCAATCGGGAATTCCATCCTTGTCATTGGTCGTACTCCGTGCCGGCAAGTTCGCGTAGCTTTTCGATTCTCAAAAGAACGACGTGGCGTGACGTCGGCAGCGCGATCAAACCGTCGCTCCTCAGCTGTCGAGAAGGTGCGGCTGACCGTCTCGATGGTCAAACCCAGGTAATCGGCGATGTCGACCCTGGTCATCGGCAACTCGGTGCAGCCGTCGGCGTCGGTGCCGATGCGCGCGGCCATCTTGAGCAGAAACGACGCCATCCGCTCCTCGGCCTTCTTGCGGCCGAGCAGCAGCATGCGATCGTGCGCGTCGTGCAGCGAAGCGACCGTCGATGCGAATTGTGCCCGCATCCTCGTTCGATCGCCGTCTGTCGCAAAGGCGTCCGCCGCTACCGACCGGTCCGCAAGGTCAGAGCCGATATCGCTTCGGCGTGATAGGTGTGCAGGCCTGCCGCCGTGATGCCGAAAATGTCGCCGGGAAAAAAGAAGTCGATGACCTGCCGGCGGCCATCCTTCAGCTGCACGTATGCGCTTACAGCGCCCTTGACGACCTCGAAAGTTCGATCCGCCTTGTCGCCGCTAAGGAAGATGTGATGCGCCTTGCAGCAATGGATAATGAGACCGTCCGTCCGGCCAGGTCGCAAGGCGCCGCCGTGCGCTTGGGTACTCCGCCATGGCCCGCGGATGAGGTTGGAAGTGGCGCCGTGACGAACAGGCTGATCGATGATGGTAGCTCGACTATTCATTGCTGTTTCCCAAGCTCTTTGAATCGGCAGCTTAGGGACGAACGATGCGACCGGCGCTAACCTGAATTAGCGATGAGCAACGAAACGGTGGCCAATCTGGCGAACAACGGGCGCGCCGGGCTACCGGCTGGTGCGCCCAGGGTTGCGGACTCCCAGTTGAGGGGCCATGTCCGTTCAACGCGCGCGCCGCCGCTCCAGGTCCCAAACCAGCGGGCCTCCGTACCAAGAGCAGTGACGCCGATGATCGATTAAACGCCGCCGACAGGGAAAAATAAGGTCGAGAGAGCCAAAGCTAATGCACGTTAGTGTGCTGATTTCGAAAGTCTATTAACTTGATTGATAGAGCGACAGTAGGTGCGCTAGTCCAAAAAGTGAAGCGAACTATCGAGAAAATAATCTTGATATAACGCGGATATTTGAGCCTGCACCAAGAGACCAATTGTCTCATAATTACACCCAATCCAATGGAGCAAACAGATGCAGAAGATCCTCGGTGCGACTGCGATTGCCCTGGTGCTCGGCTTCTCGTTGCCGGCCTTCGCCGACACGAGCGAAGCCGACTGCCGAGCCATGTACTCTACCGTTGACGCAGACAACAATGGCTGGATCGAGGGCGACGAGGCGAAGCCGTATCTCGCGGCGATGGAAAAGGCCGGCCTGAAGTCGGCCGATGCCAACACGGACGGCAAACTGAACGCCGACGAGTTCTTGAACGCCTGCATGAAGGATGCGTTCAAGGACATGCCGAAACCGGAATAGGCGTCACCGGCAACGCTCTGAGCAGCGTTAGCGGAACGTCCGTGGGGCTCAGGCCCCACGGACTGACGCCACCGGCCATTTGGTCGCCATAGAGGCCATTGACACCCCGCCCGACAGACGGGCTCGCCCATTACCCGAGAAGACGAACCGGCAGACGCGGACGGCGATTGAAGTATGCGGACCAATGGCGGCAAGTCCGCGCGATCGGACGCGCGATCAGACTATCGGCGCTTCCGGATCGAGAAAGTCGCTGTCGAAGCCAGCCAATGTTGTCAGACCGGGCATGTCCTCGATGATGACATGTTTCGCCTTCAACGTGATCAACCCGCGCTCCCGCAATTGCCGCAGCACGCGATTGACGTGAATGGCCGAGAGGCCGAGGGCATCCGCCAACACATACTGATTGACGGGGAACTTGTAATCGCCGTCGCTCGCGAGTCCGACCACTCGCATGCGCCTTCCCAGCTCGAGGAAAAAGTGGGCTGTGCGCTCGATCGCGCTCCGCCGGCCGATATTCACGAGATGCTCGACGACAACCGCTTCGTCGCGCGATATCGCCCACAGAACCGCCATACCCACGCGCGGATATTCATCGAATGTATCGGTCAAGCGTTCCACCGACACCTGGCTGGCCATGCAGTCGGTGTATGCGGCCACGGAGTGATCCGACACACGCAACAAGATGCTGCGTAGTCCAACGAAATCGCCCGGTATCAGGAGGTCGACGACCTGGCGTCCCCCATCGGGAACCAGCTTGTAGCAATAGGCCCAGCCGTCGACGAGGATGTAGGCGGCGTGATCTCTTTGTCCCTCGTGGATGAGATCGGCCGCTTTGTCGAATTTCACCGTGGTGGATTGAAGATTGTTCAAACATTCCACCTCATCCGGCGAAAACCGTGTGTAGTTGCTGAGCTTTTGAATCAACGCGTTCTGTGGTGGCGGCATTGCCCTATTCCTGTCGCTCTGTCGCAGCAAAACGATGGTCGTGCCGAGCGCACACCAAACGCCCCCGCAATGTTGTTGCGCGGGCCCCGGTCGAGGCGGCGATTATTATACATCGGAAATGCGATAACGCTAATTCAGGTTAGCACGAAGGCCCACGGCTACGTGTATATTTTCCGCTTAATGCGCAACTACTGCGTGTTCACACGGTTGGGACGTACCGACAATGAGAGCTCCCGAGGAACCGGATAAGTCCACTGCAGGCGCGGCCGCCCTGTCGATATGCGAATCGCTGCTCATCGCGCTGAACGATCTGAAGATCATCGACGATAAGCAAACGCTTGCGGTTCTCCAGGACGCGGCCGAAACGCATCGCAATGCCGCGGACGGCGCCCTGAGCCCGGACGAGCACCACGCGATCGCGGCGCTGATCGAGCGGATCGCGGCCGGCAAGAATTCGGTGCGCAAATTTTGAGTATCCAATTCCAGCGGCCCGGGTCATGCCTGCGCTTCGATAAAGGGCTGGAAAGCGCCTAAGTAGCGAAAAATTCAAAAACGGAATGTCAATCAACGCCAACTCAATAATGCGTAACGGATTCCGACTTGTTTTTGGCATCCTTGTCATCATTGGATCGCAACAAGCAGCGGCGGCGCAGCTGCAACAGTTTGGCTGGGTGGAATGGGTGCTCGTTTCGGACGCCAGACTTCGACTAAAGGCGAAACTTGATACCGGGGCCAAGACGTCGTCCATAGACGCCACCAATATCGAAGAGTTCCAGCGCGCCGGCGCGAACTGGGTCCGTTTCACCATCCGGGACCGGGCCGGCAAGGCCGCAATCCTGGAGCGTCCAATCCGACGACGTGTACGCATCCGTCGAGCCGGCGCGACCAAGGTCACCCGGTTCGTCGTCGAGCTCGACATATGCCTCGGCCGGCAAATGCGAAAGGCCGAAGTAAATCTTACGGCTCGGAAGGGGCTCATCTACCCTGTGTTGCTGGGCCGTAGTTTCTTGGTCGGGGTGGCGCTGATAAATCCGGAACGTACCTTTTTGGTGAAACCCGCCTGCTAGTGAACTGAGCCGTAGCGCGGCGCCAAAGATGACATGAGCGCGTCTTTTTCGTCGCACTCTCGGTTTCGCAAAATCTAGGATCTAAGAAAGGTATACCATGACGATTGGGACACTTTTAGTGATTGTCCTCGTGCTCCTGTTGATCGGCGCCTTCCCCTCTTGGGGCTATAGCCGGCGCTGGGGATTTGGGCCCAGCGGGATCGTCGGCATCGCTCTCGTTGTCGTTGTCGTGCTCTTGGTCACCGGTCGAATGTAGCAACCTTTGTATTTGGAAGCGGACGGATCCACTGTTCGGCCCGATACAGGCTGAGTGAGGGCGACACCGCTTTCGTTCCCCGCGGAAATCGACGTGAGGCGTAATTCGTGACGGTGCCGCCTTGGTGCTTGCTCGAAGCGCCAAGGCGCCCGTGTGCGGCCAAAACGACATCGCTACTGTGCCTCGTCAACGGCCTCCTTGTTGGTCAAATATGGTCATGCGCGAGCATGATCGAAGACGACGCGTTTCAATCAACGCGACAAGCGCTTGAGAAACGTATTTTTTCTCAAAGATCTGCCAATACTGATCCAGATTAGTGCGCTTAGATTAGATTTGAATAATTATGAAACGTTGGCCGCGAATAATTTCAATAATGTGGCCGTAGATTAGCTTAAATCCCGCTCATCGGACGATTGAACGTCGGGCACAGGTCAGTCGAAAATGACCTTACCGTCCAGCCATGGTTCCGCATGGGCTCCCCCAATCAGGACGATTAAATCATGATCAAAATTCTCCTCGCCGCCCCGATCGGCGCTCTCTTGCTCGCCGGTTGTGCCGATTATGGAATGCCGCCGGATGGCGTCGATCGCGGCCCGGCCGCGGTCGCGCCACAGCAGATCCGGTTCACCGGGCGCATTCTCGACCGTAACGGTTCGTGTAGCACCATCCGTTCGATCGGTACCGGTCGGCTCTATTCGGTACGGTCGTACGCCCTTCGCAACTATGCGTCCGGAACGCGAGTCCGCGTTAACGGCACGGTCGCCGGAACGCGCGAATGCCAGCACCCGCTGATCCGAATTCGCAGGCTTCGCCAAATCTAAGGGGTGAAGAAGATCGCCAAATTCGCCCAAATGTAGTCTTTCGATAGGAATAGTCATGAAACGTATATTGGTCGCTTCGTTACTGGTGGCGGGTATGGTCGGTCTGACAACCGTTCCAGCTCTTGCACTGCCTGGCGCCAAATCTCCTTTGGTCGCAACGATGTTGAACGTGGCGGCTGACAGCCCGATCGTCCAGGTGCAGCGGCATCACGATTGGCGTTGGAGCCGGAACAACCAGCGCAACAATCGCTTAAACCAAAGGCGCCGCCACAATTGGCGCTGGAGCCAACGCTATCGAAAGCCGCGTTGGATTTGTTGGCACAATCGCTGGAGCCGCCGTCAGTGCCGTCGCCGCTACTAGTTAAGCCTCGTCAAGCTTTCAGGCCGCTTGGGGAACCATCTTTTGATGGTTCCCTGCGGCGTTTCGATATGGACAGGTAGAAGGGTGTCATCAGCTATTTGTGCCGCTCTTCGCCAAGGAATTGGAATTCGACGGCGGTCTTGAGTTTGCGGTCGATCCGGCCTCGATTTGCGGGTTTTTCGACCGCAAGCCCTAACGCAAGCGACCGCTGACGACCGACGTGCTTCGCCAATGTCGTCGGCTAGCAAGCGCTGACCATCTACCCAGCCCCTTGAATACATGTCGTGTCGTAGCCACTTGCATGGCGCATTAGCACTCTCCAATGCAGAGTGCTAACCGCCCAAATCCCTCCGAAAGGCAAAGCAATGAAGTTCCGTCCCCTGCACGACCGCGTTCTCGTTCGCCGCGTTGCGGAAGAGGATAAGACCGCGGGCGGCATCATTATTCCCGACACCGTCAAGGAAAAGCCGATGGAGGGGGAAGTCGTCGCAGCCGGTCAAGGCGTCCGCAATGAAAGCGGCGCGCTGGTGCCCCTCGACGTCAAGGCCGGCGACCGCATCCTGTTCGGCAAGTGGTCGGGCACCGAGGTCAGGATCGACGGCGAGGAGCTGCTGATCATGAAGGAAAGCGACATTCTCGGCATCGTCGACAGCAAGAAATCTCTCAAGAAGGCCGCCTAGGGCCATTCTCGAAATTCACAAAGGCATACGATAATGACTAGCAAGGAAGTGCGGTTCTCGACCGACGCCCGCGACCGGATGTTGCACGGCATCGATACGTTGGCGAATGCGGTGAAGGTGACGTTGGGGCCGAAGGGCCGCAACGTCGTGATCGACAAGTCGTTCGGCGCGCCGCGGATCACCAAGGACGGCGTCACCGTCGCCAAGGAGATCGAGCTCTCGGACAAGTTCGAGAACATGGGCGCCCAGATGATCCGCGAGGTCGCGAGCAAGGCCAGCACCGAGGCCGGCGACGGCACCA
The DNA here is from genome assembly GCA_963730305.1 of uncultured Alphaproteobacteria bacterium. Classification (GTDB taxonomy): domain Bacteria; phylum Pseudomonadota; class Alphaproteobacteria; order Bin65; family Bin65; genus CAMYMQ01. The sequence continues at coordinate 78,292 of CAVSRB010000008.1, read as the reverse complement.
CGACGGCGACCGTGCTCGCCCACGCGATCGTGCGGGAAGGGTTCAAGGCGGTCGCGGCCGGCATGAACCCGATGGACCTCAGGCGCGGGATCGACATGGCCGTGGCGGCGATCGTCGAGGAATTGAAGTCCAAGTCGCGCAAGGTTTCCTCGAATTCCGAGATCGCCCAGGTCGGCACCATTTCGTCCAACGGCGACGCCGAGGTCGGACAGATGCTGGCCAAGGCGATGGAAAAGGTCGGCAACGAGGGCGTCATCACGGTCGAGGAAGCCAAGTCGCTGGCGACCGAGCTCGAGGTCGTCGAGGGCATGCAGTTCGACCGCGGCTACCTCTCGCCCTACTTCGTGACCGACGCCGAGAAGATGCAGGTCGTGCTCGAGGATCCCTACATCCTGATCCACGAGAAGAAGCTCTCGAACCTGCAGTCGCTGCTGCCGGTGCTCGAGGCGGTCGTCCAGAGCTCCAAGCCGCTCCTGATCATCGCCGAGGACATCGAGGGCGAGGCGCTGGCCACGCTGGTGGTCAACAAGCTGCGCGGCGGCCTCAAGGTCGCGGCGGTCAAGGCGCCGGGCTTCGGCGATCGCCGCAAGGCGATGCTCGAGGACATCGCGGTCCTGACCAAGGGCCAGGTCATCTCCGAGGATATCGGCATCAAGCTGGAGAACGTCACCCTCGACATGCTCGGCCGCGCCAAGAAGGTCGAGATCACCAAGGACGACACGACGGTGATCGCCGGCCGCGGCGACAAGAAGGACATCGAGGGCCGGATCAAGCAGATCCGCGCCCAGATCGAGGAGACCTCGTCGGACTACGACCGCGAGAAGCTGCAGGAGCGGCTGGCCAAGCTGGCCGGCGGCGTTGCGGTGATCCGGGTCGGCGGCGCCACCGAGGTCGAGGTGAAGGAGCGCAAGGATCGCGTCGACGACGCGATGCACGCGACCCGCGCCGCGGTCGAGGAGGGCATCGTCCCGGGCGGCGGCGTCGCGTTGCTGCGCGCGATCAAGGCGCTCGAGAAGGTCGAGCCCGCCAACGACGACCAGCGCGTCGGCGTCGAGATCGTCCGCAAGGCCATCCAGTACCCGGCTCGGCAGATCGCCGAGAATGCCGGCCAGGACGGTGCGGTGGTCGCCGGCAAGCTGCTCGAGCACAAGGACTACGCCTGGGGCTACAACGCCCAGTCCGGTGAGTATGTCGACATGGTCAAGGACGGCATCATCGACCCGACCAAGGTCGTCCGCACCGCGCTGCAGGACGCCGCGTCGGTCGCCGGCCTGCTGATCACGACCGAGGCCATGGTCGCCGAGAAGCCGGAGAAGAACGGCGCCTCCGGTGGAATGCCCGACATGGGTGGCATGGGCGGAATGGGCTTCTGATCCAAGACAGCCTCTGAGCGGGGTGCTCTTCGCTGGCCAGACAGCGGGAGCACCCCACTTCTGCCCCGGTTCCGGTTCTCTTCCCGCGCAAGACGAAGCCTCGTCTCGCACCTCCGCCCGGCTCGCATCGGCGGATCGTCTGCCGGCAGTCGCCGTTGGCAGCCGATCTCTCGGCATTTCGAATTGCCGAAACGCTGTCTCGCCTGCGGCGCAATCACCGGCTTTCATTGGCCAGCCAACGGACCCTTGCGGCCGCTGCCCTAGATCGGCACCAGGTTGAAGAGCTCCTTGCCGAGTTCGGTGACGCTGGCCAGCACCAGCACCCCGAAGGCGAATATCAGGCCGCCGGAGATGCGGTTGATGATCTGCATCCGCGCCAGGCTGAGCTTCTGGCGGAACAGGCTGGCCAGTGCGCACAGGGTCAGCCACCACAAGGACGAGCCGGCGAGCACGCCGAGGATCAAGGTCCAGGCCCGGGGCAGGTCGCCCTGCGGCACGATCGCGCCGACCGCCAGGAACACCGGGCTGAACGACAGGATGGTCACCGGGTTGGTGATGGCCAGCACGAAGCTCGCGGCAAAGTCGCCGGCGGTGCGGGTCAGCGACCGGCGCGGCTCCTCGCTCGGCGTCAGCTTCTTGAGCACGGTGAGCCCGCCCAGGACGAGCAGCAATATCCCGCCGCCCAGGCGCAGCCAGTTCTCGATCGACAGCAGCATGTCGGCGATGAAAGTAAGCCCGAAGGCGGCGACCGCGCCGAAGATGGTGTCGGCGATCGCCGCGCCGCTGCCGGCGATCAGGCCCGCCGGGATGCCCTTGGCCAGGGTCCGCTGGGCGCACAGGATGCCGACCGGCCCGACGGGCGCGGCGATGACGAATCCCGCGATGATGCCTTTGGCGAAGAGGACGAAATCCATGGACGGGAGACCGCGGATCGAGGACCCAGCGTTGGCCCCGGGGTCAGCGGGCCGACGGCACCGGCCGGCGGACGGCCGGTGCGCCCGTTGTCATAAAGGGTTTTGGCGCGGATGGCGAGGGGCGGCGGGCGCCGCCGCGGGCCCGGGCCGCCGTCATGCGGTCCACACCGGCAGGGCCGCGAACCGTTCGCTCGGGTTGACGATCTCCTTCTGGCCCTCGATCAGGGCCAGCGCGTCGGCCTGCAGGGTCTCGGTGGCGACGAACAGGCCGTAGATCGACGACACCGCGCGGACCACCGCGGCGCGGGGGTCGTGCAGGTTGAAATAGCTGCCCAGGAACAGCGCGGTGAAGGCGTCGCCCGCGCCCCAGGACGGGATGTTGACCAGCGGCGTCGTCGCCTGCCACGCCTGGCCGTCGGCGACCAGCAGCACCGAGATCTCGCTCTCGTGGCGCAGCCCGGTGACCACCACCATCGACGGCCCGTCCCCCTGGCCGTCTTCCCCCATCAGCACCTGGGCCGCGCCCGCCGCGGTGTCGATATCCTTGATCGTGCGCCCGGTCAGGTGGGCCAGCTCGAACACGTTGGGCACGACGATGTCGGCCTTGGCCACCGCCTCGTCGCGGAAGAACTTGGGCAGGTCGTCGGCGACGTAGAGGCCGCGCTCGGCGTCGCCCATCACCGGGTCGAGCACGAACAGCGCCTCGGGGTTGGCCGCCTTGACCCGGTCGACCGCGGCCAGCACCGCGCGGCCGGTCTCGGCCGAGCCCATGAAGCCGCTCAGCACCGCGTCGCAGCGGTCGAACGCGCCGCGCTTCTCGATCTCGCCCAGGATCTGGGCGACGTCCTCCGCGTGATAGACGCCGCCGACGTAGCTGCCATAGCCGGGGTGGTTGGAATAGTTGACCGTGCTGACCGGCCAGACCTCGTGGCCGAGCCGCTGCAAGGGAAAGGTGGCCGCGGCGTTGCCGACATGGCCGTAGGCGACGGTCGACTGGATGGAGAGGACGTTCATCGATTTCCCACGGTCGCGGCAGGGGGGAGGCGAGGCTTGATCGGGTGCGGCCTTGTGTCAAAGTGCCCGGCGCGGGCCAGACCACTAGCTTGCGCCGCAACATTTTTCGGGAACGAGTCTGCTGTCAATGGGCGATTCCGCCGCCAGGCCCCGCCGCTCGATGCTCTACATGCCCGGGTCGAATGCCCGTGCGCTCGAGAAGGCCCAAACCATCCCTGCCGATGCGCTGATCCTCGACCTCGAGGACGCCGTCGCGCCCGACGCCAAGGATGCCGCGCGCGAACAGGTCTGCGCCGCGGTCGCCGCGGGCGTCTACGGCAAGCGCGAGGTGATCGTCCGCATCAACGGGCTCGACACCGGCTGGGGCCACGAGGACGTGCCCGCGGTCGCCAAGTCCGGCGCCGACGCAGTGCTGCTGCCCAAGGTCGAGAGCACCGACCAGCTCGCCCACCTCGACAATCTGCTGCGGGAGTGGGAGGGGCCCGAGGACCAGGCGATCATGGCGATGATCGAGACGCCGCTGGGCGTGCTCCACGTCGAGGAGATCGCCCGCGAGTCGCCGCGGCTGACCTGCCTGGTGATGGGCACCTCCGATCTTTCGAAGGACATGCACGCCCAGGACACGCCCGACCGGCTGGCGATGCTGCCGAGCCTCGGCCTGGCGCTGCTGGCGGCGCGGGCCTACGGGCTCGCCATCGTCGACGGCGTCCATCTCGACCTCGGCGACGACGAGGGCTACGGCCGCGCCTGCCGCCAGGGCCGGGCGATGGGCTTCGACGGCAAGACCCTGATCCACCCCAAGCAGGTCGACGGCGCCAACCGCGCCTTCGCGCCATCCGAGGACGAGGTCGCCTGGTCGCGCCGGATCATCGCCGCCCACGCCGAGGCGGAGGAGAAGGGCGAGGGCGTCGTGCTGGTCGACGGTCGGCTGATCGAGAACCTGCACGTCGAGGAGGCCCAGCGCCAGGTCGCGCTGGCCGAGGCGATCGCAGCGCTGGAGGCGGCATGACCGGCAAGACCAATTCCCAGAAGACCAACGCCGGCAACTTCTTCGAGGATTTCTCCGTCGGCCAGGAGATCCGCCACGCCACGCCGCGCACGGTGACCGAGGGCGACGTCGCGCTCTACACCGCGCTCTACGGCACCCGCTTCGCGGTCCACTCGTCCGACGCCTTCGCCATGGATATCGGCCTGCCCGCCGCGCCGGTCGACGACCTGATCGTCTTCCACGTCGTGTTCGGCAAGTCGGTGCCCGACATCTCGCTCAACGCCGTCGCCAACCTCGGCTATGCGGGCGGACGGTTCGGCGCGCCGGTGTTCCCCGGCGACACGCTGAGCGCCCGGTCGACCGTCCTCGGCCTGCGCGAGAACGCCAACGGCAAGACCGGCATCGTCTACGTCCGCACCGTCGGCGAGACCCAGGAGGGCCTGACCGCGCTCGACTATTGCCGCTGGGTGATGGTGCGCAAGCGCGATGCCGACCGGCCGGCGCCCGAGCCGGTGGTGCCCGACCTGCCCGAGGCCGTACCGGTTGCCGAGCTGGCCGCCCCCGGGGGGCTCGACCTGGCCGGCTACGACGACGGCCTCGCCGGATCGACGGCGCGCTGGGACGATTACGACGTCGGCGAGAAGATCGACCATGTCGACGGCATGACCATCGAGGAGGCCGAGCACGCGCTCGCCACCCGGCTCTACCAGAACACCGCCAAGGTCCATTTCAACCAGCACACCGAATCCCAGGGCCGGTTCGGCCGGCGGCTGATCTACGGCGGCCACGTCATCTCCCTGGCGCGCGCGCTGTCCTTCAACGGGCTCGCCAACGCCTTCAAGATCGCGGCGATCAACGGCGGCCGCCACGTCGCGCCGGTGTTCGCCGGCGACACGGTCTACGCCTGGTCCGAGATCACCGGCAAGGAGGCCCTGCCGGGCCGCGGCGATCTGGGCGCGCTCCGGGTGCGGACGGTGGCGGTCAAGAACCGGTCGAGCGGCGATTTCCCCGACAGGGACGGCGACGGCAAGTACGACGAAAGCGTCATCCTGGACTTCGACTACACCGTCCTGATGCCCTGCAAATAAAACTCGAGACTAGACCGCTCTCCGCTTTCCCAAGGGAAGAGCGGGGATCTCCTGCGACGGCCGGCGAGCCGCATCATGCTTTCAAATATTCGGTCGCCCAATCGGAAGAGAAATGATAATCCCGGCCACCGTTCCCAAAGGAAAGGCAAGCGCTAGTCTTCCTTTTTACTTGAGATATCGGGAAGGCCCATATAAAAAGGGAGGCGTCAAGGACGCGACCGGGGGGTCTGCGCTTGATGTCCCTTCCCCGGGCAGGAAGGCAACACTCCTTGACGCCTCCACTGCTGACCGGGTGAACCGCAGCACTCTCCCCCGACCAGCATTCGCGGTCCGTACAACCTGGGCCCTACGCGGAGGAAGCCGAGAAAGGCTTCCGTGTCCCGCGATGGATCGCCCGCGATCCGCGCCTGTCCAGGCACAGTCGGCGCGTCCACGGACCGGGCGGTCCCGCGACCAGACCACCCGTTAACCGGCGTCGATGCGCAATCCCCTCGATCCGGCCCCCTCGGAACCGGCCGCCCGCGTGCCGCTGGCGTCAGGATGCGGCGCTGGGAGAACACCGCCTGACGGAGCGGCCTCCGGGGAGAGCGCGGAACACACCTTGCGATGCGGCCAAGCCCACCCCGGTAAGCCGGGCTTCGGAAAAGCACAGCCTCCGGTCTACCGGCCCCCGCTGCGGCGCTTCAGTGGGCTTGCACCCATTCGGCAACCGCAGCCGGCACCGGTGGCCCGGCGGGACGTCCGGAAGACCGTCTGCCCCGCCACCGGAACACCTGCCAAGGCAACTGCTCCAGCGCTTCTACGAACCGTCGAAAATACTGCCCGTCACATTTCAGCAACGCAAATTAATTGTGATTCTCTTCGACATTTCTTGTGAGTAAATCTGACTACTCTCAACAAAATACAAAGACTTTATCCACAGAATTATCCACATTTAGGCTCCGCAATATTGTTGCAACCACAATCAAATTCCTAAAAGTTCATATTCTTTAGTTGGTTAGCGTCCTGTTGCGATTTCGCCCGATGGAGCGCGTGTTGCAGCGCGAGAGGGCGCCGGCGGGCCGTCCGCCTGCAACCGGGGCGTGCCGGCGCGGTGTGCGCGGCGCGCAGGGAAGGGCCGCGGTGGTATCGTTGACTTGGTCCGGGGGCAGGTCTAAACACGATTGAGCAACCTGGCGGCGGCCCCGCTTCCCCGCGTCCAGCCGCCATTTCTTGCCCTGACGCGTGAGTCGCTACCGGCGGTGTCTCGATCCGTGTCTTGGGGCCGGGGAGAGGAGTCCGTACCCGATGCCGTCCGACGTTTCGTCCAAGCCGGCGGCCGCCAGCCGCCCGCTGTCGCCGCACCTCCAGATCTATCGCTGGCAGTGGACGATGGCGCTTTCCATCTTCCACCGCGCCACCGGCATCGCGCTGGCGGTGGGCACGCTGGTGCTGGTCTGGTGGCTGATCGCCGCGGCGACGGGCCCCGAATACTTCGGCTACGTCCAGTCGCTGCTCGGCAGCTGGCTCGGGCGCTTGCTGCTGTTCGGCTGGACGGTGGCGCTGTTCTACCACCTGTGCAACGGCATCCGGCACCTGATCTGGGACACCGGCAAGGGCCTGGAGCTGGGCCCGGCGCGCGCGAGCGGCATGTTCGTGCTCGTCGCCACGGTGATCCTGACGGCGATCGCCTGGATCGTCGGCTACGGCCTCATCTAGAGAGGAAGACGTCAATGAGTTACCGCACGCCGCTCGGCCGCGTCCGCGGCCTCGGCTCGGCCAAGGAGGGCGTGGCCCACTGGTGGGCCCAACGGCTCACCGCCATCGCGCTGGTGCCGCTCGTCCTGTGGTTCGTGATCAGCCTGTTGTCGATGATCGGCGCCGACCATGCCGCGGTGAAGGACTGGCTGAGCCAGCCGCTGCCGGCCGTGCTGACCGTGCTGCTGATCGTCGCGACCTTCCACCACGCCCAGCTCGGTTTGCAGGTGGTGGTCGAGGACTATGTCCATAACGAAGCGGCGAAGCTGACCCTGATCATCCTGATCAAGTTCGCCGCCCTGCTGCTGGGCGCGCTCGCCGTCTTCGCAGTCCTGAAACTCGCGTTCGGGGGTTGAGGCGGATGGCCAACGCATACGAGATCACCGATCACGAATACGACGTCATCGTCGTCGGCGCCGGCGGCGCCGGGCTGCGCGCCACCTTCGGCATGGCCGAGAAGGGGCTGCGCACCGCCTGCATCACCAAGGTGTTCCCGACCCGCTCGCACACCGTCGCCGCCCAGGGCGGCATCTCGGCGGCGCTCGGCAACGTCGGCGAGGACGACTGGCGCTGGCACATGTACGACACGGTCAAGGGCTCCGACTGGCTCGGCGACCAGGACGCGATCGAATACATGTGCAAGGAGGCGCCGCCGCGGTGGTCGAGCTCGAGCATTACGGCGTGCCCTTCTCGCGCACGCCCGAGGGCAAGATCTACCAGCGCGCCTTCGGCGGCATGACCACCAACTACGGCGAGGGCATCGCCCAGCGCACCTGCGCCGCGGCCGACCGCACCGGCCACGCCATCCTGCACACGCTCTACCAGCAGTCGCTCAAGCACGACGCCGAGTTCTTCGTCGAGTATTTCGCGATCGACCTGCTGATGGAGGAGGGCGCGTGCGTCGGCGTGCTCGCCTGGTGCCTCGACGACGGCTCGATCCACCGCTTCCGCGCCCACCAGACGGTGCTGGCGACCGGCGGCTACGGCCGGGTCTATTTCTCGTGCACCGGCGCCCATACCCAGACCGGCGACGGCAACGGCATGGCGCTGCGCGCCGGGGTGCCGTGCCAGGACATGGAGTTCGTCCAGTTCCACCCGACCGGCATCTATGGCGCCGGCTGCCTGATCACCGAGGGCGTGCGCGGCGAGGGCGGCTACCTGACCAACTCCGAGGGCGAGCGCTTCATGGAGCGCTACGCCCCGTCGGCCAAGGACCTCGCCTCGCGCGACGTGGTCTCCCGCTCGATGACGATGGAGATCCGCGAGGGCCGCGGCGTCGGGCCGGAGAAGGACCACATCCACCTGCACATCGAGCATCTCGATCCGAAGATCATCCACGAGCGGCTGCCCGGCATCGCCGACACCGCCAAGATCTTCTCGGGCGTCGACGTCACCAAGGAGCCGATCCCGGTGCTGCCGACCTGCCACTACAACATGGGCGGCGTGCCGACCAACTACCGCGGCGAGGTCGTCACCGTCGACGGCAAGGACCCGGACGCGGTGGTCCCCGGCCTGATGGCGATCGGCGAGGCGGCCTGCGTCTCGGTCCACGGCGCCAACCGCCTGGGCTCCAACTCGCTGCTCGACCTCGTCGTGTTCGGCCGCTCGGCGGCGATCCACTGCACCGAGACGATCAAGCCGGGCGAGGGCCACAAGCCGCTGACCAACGGCGCCACCGACAAGGCGCTCGACCGCTTCGACAGGTTCCGCCACGCCAGCGGCTCGACCTCGACGGCCGAGGCGCGGCTCGAGATGCAGAAGGCGATGCAGAGCCACTGCGCCGTGTTCCGCACCGGCGAGGTGCTGAACGAGGGCGTCGAGGAGATCAAGAAGGTCTGGGCGATGCGCGACGACCTCAAGGTCACCGACCGCTCGCTGATCTGGAACTCCGACCTGGTCGAGACGCTCGAGTTCGACAACCTGATCTACCAGGCGATGGTCGCGATCACCTCGGCGGCCAACCGGGAGGAGAGCCGCGGCGCCCATGCCCGCGAGGACTTCCCGAGCCGCGACGACAAGGACTGGATGAAGCACACCGTCTCGTGGTGCGACGAGAAGGGCTCGGTCAAGCTCGACTACCGCCCGGTCCACCTCAACACGCTGACCAACGACGTCCAGTCGATCCCGCCCAAGGAGCGGGTCTACTAAAGGAAGAACGGGACTCCCATGGCCGAATTCAAGCTGCCGAAGAACTCGCGGGTCAAGAAGGGCAAGACGTGGCCCACGCCGGAGGGCGCCAAGCGGGTCAAGCTGTTCCACGTCTACCGCTGGGACCCGGATACGGGCGACAACCCGCGGCTCGACACCTACCCGATCGACCTCGACGACTGCGGCCCGATGGTCCTGGACGCGCTGATCAAGATCAAGAACGAGGTCGACACCACGCTGACCTTCCGGCGCTCGTGCCGCGAGGGCGTGTGCGGGTCGTGCGCCTTCAACATCGGCGGCACCAACACGCTGGCCTGCACCTCGCACATCTCCGACTTCAAGGGCGACATCTCGATCTACCCGCTGCCGCACATGCCGGTGGTCAAGGACCTCGTCCCCGACCTCAACCAGGCCTACGCCCAGCTCCGCGAGATCGAGCCGTGGATGAAGACCGACACCGCGCCGCCCGGGCGCGAGCGGCTGCAGTCGCCGGAGGACCGGGCGAAGCTCGACGGCATGTGGGAGTGCATCCTGTGCTTCTCCTGCACCACGTCGTGCCCGTCCTACTGGTGGAACGGCGAGCGCTACCTCGGCCCGGCCACCTTGCTGCAGGCCTACCGCTGGATCGCCGACAGCCGCGACGAGGCGACCGGCGAACGGCTCGACAACCTCGAGGACCCGTTCCGGCTGTACCGCTGCCACACCATCATGAACTGCACCAATACCTGCCCGAAGGGCCTCAACCCGGCCAAGGCCATCGCCGAGACCAAGAAGCTGATGGTGGCGCGGAAGTAGGTCCCGCCGTCGACCGAAAAAGCAGGCACTGTCACCCCGGCCGGAGCGCAGCGCAGTGCCGGGGTCCATCGGCGCCCGTCATCCGTGGGCCCCGGAACAGGTCCGGGGCGACACCATTGTTTGACGCCGGATCGGGTTCTTCCCGTCGGTGACGGTGCACCGAAAAGCGCCTATCATCCCCTATCGGCCATCCGAACGGGAGGACAGCGCCATGATCACCGCAATCGTCAACTTCAAGCTGCCCGAGGGCACCACGCGCGAGCAGGCGCGCGAGCTCTTCGAGGCGTCGGTGCCGCGTTTCCAGGGGCTGCCGGGCCTGATCCGCAAGTACTATCTCTACGGCGAGGACGGCATGGGCGGCGGCGCCTATCTGTGGGAGAGCCGCGAGGCGGCCGAGCGGGTCTATTCCGGCGAATGGCGCAAGTCGATCGAGGAGCGCTACGGCGTCACCCCGACGATCACCTATTTCGACACCGACGTCATCGTCGACAACACGCTCGATACCGCCGCCGCGGCGGAATAGCCGCGACCGGCGCCGGAGCTGGACACCGCCGCCCGCCGCGAGTGCAGTTTACGAACGTTCGTTCTATTTCTTGACCAAGGGGCGGCTACGGCCGCGGCGCGTCACGGGAGGGGGCCGATGGCCGACTACACGCTCTACTGCTTCGCCCAGTCGGGCAACGCCTACAAGGCGGCGCTGATGCTCGCGCTGTGCGACGCCGACTGGGAGCCGCGCTTCGTCGACTTCTTCAACGGCGAGACCCGCACGCCGGAATACCGCCGGACCGTCAACGAGATGGGCGAGGTGCCCGTGCTCGTCCACGAGGACCGCACGCTCACCCAGTCGGGGGTGATCCTCGACTATCTCGTCGCGCGCTTCGGCGAGTATGGCTGGCACGGCGAGGACGAGCGGCGCGAGGTGCTGCGCTGGCTGTTGTGGGACAACCACAAGCTGACCAGCTACATCGCCACCCTGCGCTTCATGGTCGCGATACAGAAGACCGGCGAGACGCCGGTGACCGAGTTCCTGCGCGGCCGGGTGACCGGTTCGCTCGGCATCCTCGACGGCCACCTGGCGACCCGTCCTTTCGCCCTCGGCGAGCGGCCGACCATCGCCGACCTGTCGATGTGCGGCTACCTGTTCTGGCCCGACGAGTTCGGCGTCGACTGGGCCGACTATCCCAACATCGCCGCCTGGCTCGACCGCATCCGCGCCCTGCCCAACTGGGTGCATCCCTACGAGCTGATGCCAGGGCATCCGTTGCCGGCGGAGGGATAGGCCGGAATGTCCAAAGCCCAACCGTCAACGACTCCCCTCCCCCCTTGAGGGGGAGGGACGGGGTGGGGGGTATGCCAGAGGCCGTGGTCGCCTGTTGGCGGTACGCGACTTTGAGCAGCCCCCCCTCCCTAACCCTCCCCCTCAAGGGGGGAGGGGGCTTTCTGCACGGCGGCGATCCAGATAAATCTCGTCTTGCTCCCGGCGGCTTCGGTTGCCGCCAAATTGTGAAAGGTCCGCCATGCCGTTACCCGCCGCGCTGCAAGGGCGCTTGTCGCTGCCGCTGATCGGCGCGCCGATGTTCATCGTCTCCGGGCCCGACCTGGTGATCGAGCAGTGCAAGGCCGGCATCGTCGGCGCGTTCCCGGCGCTCAACGCCCGGCCGCCCGACCTGCTCGACGATTGGCTGGGGCGGATCACGGCCGAGCTGGACGCCCACCGCGCGGCCAACCCCGAGCTCCCGGTGGCGCCCTTCGCGGTCAACCAGATCGTCCATACGTCGAACGACCGGCTCGAACACGACGTGCGGCTTTGCGTGAAGCACAAGGTGCCGATCGTGATCACCAGCCTGCAGGCGCCGACCAAAGTTGCCGGGCCGGTCCACGGCTACGGCGGGCTGATCTTCCACGACGTCACCAACATCCGCCACGCCAAGAAGGCGCTGGCCGAAGGCGCCGACGGGCTGATCCTGGTCTGCGCCGGGGCGGGCGGCCACGCGGGCGCGCTCAGCCCGTTCGCGCTGGTCTCCGAGGTGCGCGAATTCTTCGACGGGCCGATCATCCTGTCGGGGGCGATCGCCAGCGGGCGCGGCGATCCTCGCCGCCCAGGCGATCGGCGCCGACCTCGCCTACGCCGGCACCCGCTTCATCGCGACGGCCGAGGCCAACGCCGACCCGGCCTACAAGCAGATGGTGGTCGACAGCAGCGCCGAGGACGTCGTCTACACCTCGCTGTTCACCGGGGTGAAGGGCAACTACCTGGCCAAGAGCGTGGCCGCCGCCGGGCTCGACCCGGCCAACCTGCCCGAGGCCGACAAGTCGAAGATGAACTTCGGCGGCAGCGGCGCCGAGCTCAAGGAGAAGAAGACCTGGCGCGACATCTGGGGCGCCGGGCAGAGCGTCGGCCAGGTCCACGATGCCCCGCCGGTCGCCGAGGTCGTCGCCCGCCTGCGCGCCGAATACGCCGCGGCCCAGGCGCGTATGACCGCCGACAGCACACCCTATTTGCAATCGGCAGGCGCCGCGGCGGCGGAATAGGGGGCGATTTCGCGAACGCCTTCGGGCGTCCCTCGATACGCGTGCTGCGCACGCTACTCGGGATGAGGTCGTTCGATTGCGCCAACCTTGGTCCTCATCCCGAGTAGGGCGCGCGTGAGCGCGGCCGTATCGAGGGATCTAATCTTGCATTCCCTGAAATAATTCCTATATGCCAGATTCGGCACCGTGCCGGCCCGCTTTTCGGCGCCCGGCACGCCATCTCACGCTGCCGTCTCGACAGAAGAGGACAGGCCCGCCCGCCTTCTTCCTGCCGAGCATCAGCCTTCCGAAGACGGATACCGGCCTGGGAGACCATGCCGGCTCTCGTCAGCGCGTTACGGCAACCACCGATGACACAAGCTGGCAACGGATGACATCGGCCACCGAGGCAAACCCTCTCCCTCGGGGAGAGGGTTGCGCAGGGTTGGCGAGGCGGGAGCCGAGCCTTACCCGCAGCTGGGTGAGGGGGCGATCCTTGGCGCCGGGTCTCACCGTTCGAAGCCGGGCCCCCTCACCCTCCCGTTGCGGCGCAACGGGCCCCTCCCTCTCCCAAGGGAGAGGGTTGGAAGCGCGCGTTCACGCGCCCCGGAAGATAACCGAAGATAACCGATGATAACCTTCGCGCTCTTCCGGCGCAGGACCGCCACACCGCTCAGGCGGCGACCTCGACCGCGGTCGTCTTCTCGATCCAGGCCAGGCAGTCGGCGGCGACCTGTTCCCAGCCGTCTTCGCGGATGACGAAATGGCCGTGCCGGTCGTAGGTCTTGTAGTCGCCGCCGCCGGGGCGGTAGCGCGCGGCGATCCGGCGCACGACCGGGCGCGGCGTGATGCGGTCGCGGCCGCAGGACACGGTCAAGGTCGGCACGGTCATGTTGGCGGGATTGACGCGCGCCGCACGGCGGCGCCAGTCGAGATACCAGAAGGCGATCTCGAACAGCACCCGGCCCGATTCCCACACCCACTTGGAATATTCCGCGTGCTGGCGCGCCTCGGGCATGTTGTTGAGGCAGGAATAGGCCGCCTGCTTGAACGACAGCCGGTGCGGCCGGCCGCTCAGCCCGGGGCCGAAGGTCTTGCCCAGCAGCGTCCGCGTCACCGACGGCATCGCCAGCTCGACCAGCGCCGGCCAGCCGGCCGGCGGCGCCGGGGTCAGGAACACCGCGGCCTTGCCGCGCCCGCGCGCGGCCAGGATCTGCGCGATCAGCGCGCCCATCGAGTGGCCGACGATGATCGGCCTGTCGGGCAGGCCCTCGATCACGGTCTCGAGGTCGGCGACGTAGTCGAGCAGGCTGACCTTGCCCAGCGCCCGCGGCGGCGGGCCCGTGGGATCGACGTCGTGATGGCGCAGGGTCGGGCGCGACCGTATCGAAGCCGTGCTCGCCGAACAGGGCCTGCCACTCGGCCCACTGGTGGCCGCCGCCCCACATGCCGTGGATGAACAGGGCGGTCGGCCGCGCCTGGGCGGTGGCGGTCGTGATCGTCATTCGAGCGCGATGGCGCCGTCGATGTCGATCGCCAGCTCGATGTCGGCGATGGTCACCGTGGCGTGGGCGCGCAAAGTCTCGTCGCCGGCGAGGCGGCCGTCGTCGAGCGCGGCGCGGACGGCCTTCTCGATCTCCCGCTGGGTGGTGACCCCGACGGTCTTGAGGAACTTGCGGAGTTGCATGTTGAACGCGTCTTCGTTCATGGCGCCTCCTCGTCCGGCTGCCGATGCGCCGCGCGGCCCGTCCAGACGGGTGCCGCGCCGGCCGATCTTGATCTACTGTAGCACGTTTCCGACCCGCCGCCCCGCGTCCCCACCAACGAGGCCCGCATGAAAAGAATCGGCCGCTTCGCCGTCAAGGAAACGCCGCTGTTCGCGACCCTCGTGTCGACGGTGGTGATGCTCGTGTTCGGCAAGTCGCTGGTCGGCGACGACGCGGCGTCGATCGCCCTGATCGTGGTCTTCGTGTGGCTGTTCGCGGTGATCCTGGGGGCCGCCTTCGGCGTCGTCCGGCACGCCGAGGTGCTGGCGCACAAATACGGTGAGCCCTTCGGCACCCTGATCCTGACGCTGTCGGTGATCGGCATCGAGGTGATCATGATCGCGACCATGATGGTCAACGGCGACCCCGACCCGACCGCGGCGCGCGACACCATGTATTCGGTGATCATGATCGTCATCAACGGGCTGATCGGGCTCGCCCTGATCCTCGGCGGCCTGCGCCACGGCGAGCAGAGCCACAACCTCAAGAGCTCGAACGCCTACTTCTCGATGATCCTGGCGATCGTTGGCCTCGGCCTGATCCTGCCGGCCTTCATCGGCGCGGATCGGCTGCCGTCGTACCAGATCCTGCTGATCGTGCTCAGCTTCGGCCTCTATGCCGTGTTCCTCCGGGTCCAGACCAAGGAGCATCGCTACTTCTTCGTGGCCGAATCGAGGGCGCCGACCACCGATTCGCACTCGCCGGGCGACCTCGTTTTTGCCGGCTGGGTTCACACGGCCCTGCTGATCGGCACGCTGCTGCTGCTGGTGCTGCTGGCCAAGTCGCTCGCCCAGGTGATCGACATCGGCACCGCCCGGCTCGGCGCCCCGCCGGGGGTCGACGCCTTGATCATCGCGCTGCTCGTGCTCTCGCCCGAGGGGCTGGCCGCGATCCGCGCCGGCCGGCGCAACGACATGCAGCAAGTCGTCAACATCTGCCTGGGCTCGGTGCTGGCCACGGTGGCATTGACCATCCCGGTGGTGCTGATCGTCGCCAAGTCGATCGACCACACCCTGACCCTCGGCCTCAACCCGATCCAGGGCGTGCTGGTCGCGGTCACCCTGCTGGTCGGCATGAACACCTATCGCCTGGGCGAGACCAATCTGCTCCAGGGCGTGATACACTTCGCCCTGTTCGCCGCCTTCGTCGGGCTGATCTTCTTGTGACCGCGATCCGCCCGCAATCCGCCCACGAGGGGGGCGGCGGCGTTCGGGAGGAAACGACGATGCTCGACACCGACCAGATCGAGGCCTTTCGCCGCGACGGCTACCTGATGCTGCCGTCCGTCTTCACCCCGGCCGAGGCGGGCGTGCTGCGCGCCGCCGCCGAGGAGGTCTACGCCCTCGACCGCAAGGAGGTCGTCCGCGAGAAGGACGGCAGGACGGCGCGGACGGCCTTCGCGGCCCATACCTATAACGAGGCCTTCCGCCGGCTCGGCCGGCACCCGCGCCTGATCGAGCCGGTCGAGCGGCTGCTCGACGGCCCGGTCTACATGCACCAGTACAAGGTCAACGCCAAGGCGGCCTTCGACGGCGACGTCTGGCAGTGGCACCAGGACTACGGCACCTGGGCGCGCGACGACGAGATGCCCGAGCCGCGGGCCATGAACATCGCCGTCTTCGTCGACGAGGTCACCGAGTTCAACGGCCCGCTCTGGCTGATCCCCGGCTCGCACGTCGAGGGCGTGTTCGAGGCCGGCCACGACGTCAGCACGACCAGCTACCCGCTGTGGACGCTGGACCCGGACACCGTCGCCCGGCTGGCCGACCGCGGCGGCATCTTCTCGGCCAAGGGGCCGGCCGGCTCGGTGCTGCTGTTCCACGGCAACCTGGTCCACGGCTCGCCGCCCAACATGTCGCCCTGGGGCCGGACCATCGTCTATCTGTCGCTGTGCCACGTCGACAACCACATCCGCCGCTTCAAGCGCCCGGACTGGATCGCCCACCGCGACTTCGCGCCGATCGAGTGCCTGGGCGACGACTGCCTGGCCGAGATGGCCACGGCCCAGGCGGCGTGAGGCGGCGATGAACCTCCACCACCTCCTCGCCGAGCGGCAGGGCCATGGCAGCCCGGTGCGCGTCGGCATCGTCGGTTGCGGCAAGTTCGCTTCGATGTTCCTGGCCCAGGTGCCGCGCACGCCGGGCATCCACGTCATGGCGATCGCCGACCTCGATCCCGGCCGGGCGCGCGACAACCTCGCCGCCGTGGGCTGGCCGGCCGAACGCTATGGCGCCGCGGGCCTCGACGACGCCCGGCGCCACGGCACCACCTGGATCACCGACGACGCCGGCGCCGTGTTCGAGACCACCAACATCGAGCTGGTCGTCGACGCCACCGGCGACCCCGCGGCCGGGGTCGGCCACGCGCTGCGCGCCTGCGCCCACGGCAAGTCGATCATCATGGTCAACGTCGAGGCCGATGCGCTGGCCGGGCCGCTGCTCGCCCGCCGGGCGCGGGAGTCGGGGGTGATCTACTCGCTCGCCTACGGCGACCAGCCGGCGCTGATCTGCGAACTGGTCGACTGGGCCCGCGCTTCCGGCTTCGACGTGTCCGCCGCCGGCCGGGGCCACAAGTGGCGGCCCGAGTATCGCGGCTACACGCCCGACAACGTCTGGGACGGCTATGGCCTGACCCCGGAGCAGGCCCGGCTCGGCGGCTTGAACCCGCGCATGTTCACCTCCTTCCTCGACGGCACCAAGCCGGCGATCGAGAGTACCGCGGTCGCCAACGCCACCGGGCTGACCCCGGCGCCGGGCGGGCTCGCCTATCCGCCGTGCAATTATGCCGACCTCCCCGACGTCATGCGGCCGCGCGCCGAGGGCGGGCTGCTCGACCACAAGGGCCAGGTCGAGGTGATCTCGTCGCTCCACCCCGACGGCACCCCGGTCGGCGACGACGTCCGCTGGGGCGTCTGGGTCGTGGTCGAGGCGGGCAACGACTACGTCGCCCGCTGCTTCGGCGAATACGGCCTGGTGGCCGGCGAGACCGGCCGCTACGCCTGCATGTACAAGCCCTGGCACCTGATCGGGCTGGAGCTGGGGATCTCCGTCGCCATGGTCGGCGGCCGGCGCGAGCCGACCGGCTGCGCCACCGGCTGGCGCGCCGACGCGGTGGCGATGGCCAAGCGCGACCTGGCGATCGGCGAACTGCTCGACGGCGAGGGCGGCTACACCGTCTCCGGCCACCTGATGAGCGCCGCCGACTCGATCGCCGCCGGGGCCTTGCCGATCGGCCTCGCCAACAAGGTCGCCCTGCGCCATCCGGTGCCGGCCGGGCGCATCCTGAGCTGGGACGACGTCGCGATCGACGACACCGCCGAAGCGGTCAAGATCCGCCGCGAGATGGAGCGGCTGTTCGCCCCGGACCCGGCCCGGGCGGCGGAGTAGGGCGAGCCCCTTCCGCCTGTTGCCGAATTCCGCTATCTCCGGACCATGCGCATCGCCACGCCCCTGACCGAACTGCTCGGCATCGAGCACCCGATCCTGCTCGCACCGATGGGCTTCATCGCCGGCGGCCGGCTCGCCGCGGCGGTGTCGGCCGCGGGCGGGCTCGGGCTGATCGGCGCCGGCTACGGCGATCCCGACTGGATCGAGGCGGAGTGGCGCGCAGCCGGCAACGCCGCGGTCGGCATCGGCTTCATCACCTGGAGCATGGCCGCCAAGCCCGAGCTGCTCGACGCCGCGCTGGTCCACCGGCCCCGCGCGGTGATGCTGTCGTTCGGCGCCGAGGCGCCCTTCGCGCGCAAGATCAAGGACGCCGGCGCGGCGCTGATCTGCCAGGTGCAGACGGTCGACGCCGCCCGGCGCGTTGCCGATCTGGGCGCCGACGTCGTCGTCGCCCAGGGCACCGAGGCGGGCGGCCACGGCGGCCAGCGCGCGACCCTGCCGCTGGTGCCCGAGGTGGTCGACGCGGTCGCGCCGATCCCGGTGGTCGCCGCCGGCGGCATCGCCGACGGCCGTGGGCTCGCCGCGGCGCTGATGCTGGGTGCTGCCGGGGTCATGGTCGGCACCCGCTTCTACGCCACCGCCGAGTCGCTGGCTCACACCAACGCCAAGAAGCGGCTGGCGGCGGAGACCGGCGACCACACCTATCGCGGCAGCGTCGCCGACGCCGCGCGCGGCATCGACTGGCCCGAGGATTTCACCATCCGCACCCTGAGCAACAAGCTGACCGACACGTGGGGTGGGCGGGAAGAGGAGTTGCGCGCGGCCGACCCCAAGGTCCGCGGGGCCTATTTCGACGCCGTATCGCGCGGCGACTTCGACACCGCCGTGGTCATCGCCGGCGAGGCGGCGGGGCTGGTCGCCGACGTGCCGACTGCCGCCGCCGTGGTCGAGAGCATGGTCGCCGACGCGATCGATGCGATCGTCGGCGGCCCGGAACGCTACCTGCGGCTGGCATGACCGAGGCGTCGGGCGGCCCGCTGTTCGCCTATCGCGCGCGGCTCAAGGCCGGCGGGCTCGACCACGATTCGGCGCAGGAGCTGGCCGCCGAGAAGCTGCAGAGCCTGCACCACGCGCTGACCGACTACCGGCCGGCCAACGGCGGCTCGTGGAAGGCGCGCTTCGGCCTCGCCCGCCGCCGCGAGGAGCCGCCCGCGGGGCTCTACCTCTACGGCTCGGTCGGCCGCGGCAAGTCGATGCTGATGGACCTGTTCTTCGAGACCGCGCCGGTCGAGCGCAAGCGGCGGGTCCATTTCCACGAATTCATGCTCGAGATCCAGGACCGGCTCCACGCGCTGCGCGGCCGCAACAAGGGCGGCGAGCGGGTCGACGACATCCTGCCGGCGGTCGCCGGCGAGATCGCCGACGGCGCCTGGCTGCTCTGCTTCGACGAGTTCCACGTCACCAACATCGCCGACGCGATGATCCTGGGCCGGCTGTTCGAGGCGCTGTTCGCGCGCGGGGTGATCGTCGTCGCCACCTCGAACTGGCCGCCCGACCGGCTCTACGAGGGCGGGCTGCAGCGCGAGCTGTTCCTGCCCTTCATCGACCTGATCAAGGACCGGCTCGACGTCCTCCACCTCGACGCGGCCAAGGACTATCGCCTGGCCCGGCTGATGAGCATGGCGGTCTATCACACGCCGCTGGGGCCGGCGGCCGAGCGGGCGCTCGACAAGGCCTTCGCGGCGCTGACCGACGGCGCGCCCGGCGAGCCGGCGTCGCTGACCGTGAAGGGCCGCGAGGTCGTGGTGCCGATGGCGGCGCGCGGGGTCGCCCGCTTCGGCTTCGCCGATCTGTGCGACCGGCCGCTGGGCGCGGCCGACTACATCGCCATCGCCACCGCCTACAAGGCGGTGATCATCGACGGCATCCCCCGGCTCAAGCCGGCCCAGCGCGACCAGGTCAAACGCTTCGCGACGCTGATCGACTCGCTCTACGAGCGCAAGGTCAAGCTGGTCTGCTCGGCCGAGGGCGGGCCGCAGGATATCTATCCCGCGGGCGACCACGCCTTCGAGTTCGAGCGCACGGTCTCGCGGTTGATGGAGATGCAGTCGAAGGAATATCTCGACGGCGCCCTGGCGGACGCGGCCTAAGCGGCTTACGCCGCCTTCTCCTCGAACAGGTGCACGTCGCGCTGCGGGAACGGGATCGAGATGCCGGCCTTGTCGAGCGCTTCCTTGAAGCCCTTGGTCATGGCGAACTTGAGCGGCCAGTAGTCGCTCGCCGCGCACCAGATGCGGACCGTCAGGTCGACCGAGCTGTCGCCCAGGTTGCCGACCACGATCATCGGCTCGGGATCGACGTTGACCCGCTCGTCCTTGGCGATCACGCCGTGCAGCGTCTTGATCGCCTTGTCGATCGAATCGCCGTAGCCGATGCCGATCACGAAATCGACGCGGCGGGTGGCGTGGAAGCTGAAATTCTTGACGACGTCGCCCCACACCTTGCCGTTGGGGACCAGGATCTGGACGTTGTCCGGCGTCGCCAGCTCGGTGACGAACAGGTTGACCTGCTTGACCGTGCCGCCGGTGCCCCCGACCTCGACATACTGGCCCACCTTGAACGGTCGGAAGATCAGGATCATCACGCCGGCGGCGAAATGGGACAGCGTGCCCTGAAGGGCCAGCCCGACCGCGAGCGCGGCGGCGCCGAGCGTGGCGATGATGCTGGTGGTCGCGACGCCGAACTGGTTGAGCACGGCGATGAAGACGACGATCAGGATCAGGTATTTGGCCAGGCTGGCGAAGAAGCTGGTCAGCGTCTCGTCGACGTTGCGCTTGGCCAGCACGGTGTGGGTGAGCTTCGACGCCCAGGCCGCCGCGATCCAGCCGACGATCAGGATGACGATGCCGCCGACCACGCTCAGGCCGTAGGTCACGATCAGATGTCTTACGGTTTCCATGACGGTTGTCCCCCTTGTCGGTTCACGGCCAGCTCGGCCGGATCATCTCGAACACTTCGTCGACGACGACATAGTCGCCACGGTAGCCGAGCCGCCCGATCGGCCGCAGCTTGGCATAGTCGATCAGGCCGTCGGTCAACACCCGCTGATCGATATGGATGCCGACGACCTCGCCGAGAATCAATGTGTTGTGGCCGTAGCCCTCCCACGCCTTGAGCGGCACCGTCTGTACGAGCCGACACTCCAAGTGGATCGGTGATTCCGCGACGCGGGGCGGGGCGACCAGTTCCGACGGCGCCTTGGTCAAGCCGGCATGCGCGAACTCGTCCAGGTCGGGCGGCCCTTCGGCGGAGGTCAGGTTCATCTGCTCGCGCAGCTCCCAGGTCGCGATGTTGCAGACGAATTCGCCGGTGGCCTCGACGTTGGCGACGCTGTCCTTGTGTTCCCACGCCTCGCCCTTGGCATGGGGCCGCGGGCCGCCGGAGAACATCACCTGAGGCGGCGTGTAGGAGACGCCGTTGAAGAAGGAGAAGGGCGCGAGGTTGGTCACGCCGTCGGCCGACACGGAGGATATCCAGCCGATCGGTCGGGGCCCGACGATCGCGTTGAACGGGTTGTGCGGCAGGCCGTGCCGGTCGAGCCCGGGGCGGTAGAACATGGGCGGTCTCTATACTGTTCCGGGAGCGTTTAAACGCTTATGCTGCGGTACGACGCACGCACGGGAGGATGACGATGAACTTAGCGACGCTCCAACGCGAAAACAAACCGGTCGATGCGCGGCCCGCCGGCATCGACGAAGCCGAATGGGCGGTGCGGGTCGACCTCGCCGCGGCCTACCGGCTGATCGAGTATTTCGGCATGGCCGACCTGATCTACAACCACATCACGGCGCGCGTGCCCGGCGCGGGCCACGCGATATTGATCAACGAGTTCGGCCTGCACTATTCCGAGATCGCCGCGTCGAACCTGGTCAAGATCGACCTCGACGGCAACGTCCTCGACGGGTCCGAGCGGAGGGTCAACCTCGCCGGCTACATCATCCATTCGTGCATTCACGGCGCGCGCGCCGACGTCCAGTGCGTGCTGCACACCCATTCGCACGCGGTGATGGCGGTTTCCTGCCTCGACGAGGGCTTCATCCCGATGGAGCAGGAGGGGCTGCAGTTCTACAACCGCATCGCCTACCACGATTACGAGGGGCTCGCCGTCGACCCCGACGAGCAGAGCCGGCTGGTCGCCGACCTGGGCACCTTCAACACGATCCTGTTGCGCAACCACGGCGCGGTCACCGTCGGCGCGACGGTCTCCGAAGCGTTCCGGCGGATGTACTATCTCGAATCCGCCTGCCGGGTGCAGCTCGACGTCATGCACTCCGGCGCCAAGCTGCGCCTGCCGCCGCCCGAGGTCTGCGAGCACACCGCCCGTCAGTGGGAGGACGGCGCCGCGTCGATCGGCGGCGGCGCCAAGCCGACCTTCGAGTGGGAGGCGATGAAGCGGCTCCTCGACCGCAAGGACCCGAGCTACCGGCAATAGCCGGACGGGGCCAAACCGTGGCGGATACCGGCCCCGGGCCCCTGGTCCTGCAACCAAACCGGAACAAGGCCTGGATCGTCATCGCGATCCTGGCCGTGCTGACGATCGGGTTCGGGGTCGCGGCCGCCGTCGTCCACTGGCTGATCTGGATCCTGTTCGTCGCGGCGGCCTGCGGGCTGGCCATGGTCGGTTTCGCGGCGCTCCCCGGGCGCAGCTACCTGCGGCTCGACCGCGACGGCTTCGAGATCAAGACCCCGTTTCGCGCCCGCCGCTTCGCCTGGGCCGACGTCACCCCCTTCGTCGCCGCGCCGCTGTCGTATGGCGCGGTCGTCGCCTTCCGGGCCCGGGCCGCGCCGGGCGCCGACCTGCCGCCGACGCCGGAGCCCACCGCCGCCGATATCGCCGCCGGCGCGGAGGCCCTGCCGGAGACCTATGGCCACGACGCGGCGGACCTGGCCGAGACGATGAACCGCTGGCGCCTGCAATCGCTCGGGTAAGCGGTCGCCCGGGCAACCGGTGCGAGCCGTTCCAAAGCCGGGCAGACGCTATGTTCGTGCTGCGCTGCGGCATGGCCTTGCCCTAGCGCGGGAAACGCGATAACACCCCGCCACGTCTACAGCCATCCTGAAAGACCCGTCGCTGTGCGAGAAGCCCGACCGGATCGGGACCTTTCCGCACGATGCGTCATGAATTGCTGCAATCCCGAGGACTAAATGGCCCGTAACAAAATCGCGCTGATCGGCGCCGGACAAATCGGCGGCACGCTGGCCCACCTGATCGGCCTCAAGGAACTGGGCGATGTCGTGCTCTTCGACATCGTCGACGGCGTGCCGCAGGGCAAGGCGCTCGACCTCGCCGAATCGTCGCCGGTCGACGGTTTCGACGCGAACCTCTCGGGCGCCAGCGACTATTCGGCGATCGCCGGCGCCGACGTCATCATCGTCACCGCCGGCGTGCCGCGGAAGCCGGGCATGAGCCGCGACGACCTGATCGGCACCAACGCCAAGGTCATGAAGGCGGTCGGCGAGGGCATCAAGACCCACGCCCCCGACGCCTTCGTCATCTGCATCACCAACCCGCTCGACGCCATGGTCTGGGCGCTGCGCGAGCATTGCGGCCTGCCCCACAACAAGGTGGTGGGCATGGCCGGCGTGCTCGACTCGTCGCGCTTCCGCTACTTCCTGGCCGAGGAGCTCGGCGTCTCGGTCGAGGACGTCACCGCCTTCGTGCTCGGCGGCCACGGCGACAGCATGGTGCCGCTGGTGCGCTACTCGACGGTCGCCGGCATCCCGCTGCCCGACCTCGTCAAGATGGGCTGGCTGACCCAGGAGAAGCTCGACCAGATCGTCCAGCGCACCCGCGACGGCGGCGCCGAGATCGTCGGCCTGCTCAAGACCGGCTCGGCCTTCTACGCGCCCGCGGCCTCGGCGGTGTCGATGGCCGAGAGCTACCTGAAGGACAAGAAGCGGGTGCTGCCCTGCGCCGCCTATCTGGACGGCGAGTACGGGGTCAAGGGCATCTATGTCGGCGTGCCGGTCGTGATCGGCGCCGGCGGGGTCGAGCGGATCGTCGAGATCGAGCTCGACGCCAAGGAGCGCGAGATGTTCGACGCCTCGGTCGACGCGGTGACCAAGCTCGTCGACGTGACCAAGACGATGATGTAGGCGCGGCCGATGAACATTCACGAATATCAGGCCAAGGAGCTGTTCCGGAAGTACGGCGTCGCCGTGCCCAAGGGCGGCGTCGCCTACACCGCCGCCGAGGCGGTCAAGGCCGCGGAGGAGCTGGGCGGTCCCGTCTGGGTGGTCAAGTCGCAGATCCACGCGGGCGGCCGCGGCGCCGGCAAGTTCAAGGAGGATCCCGACGGCAAGGGCGGCGTTCGCGTCGTCAAGTCGATCGACGAGGTCAAGGACAATGCCGAGGCGATGATCGGGGCGACGCTGGTCACCAAGCAGACCGGCGCCGACGGCAAGGAGGTCAAGCGCGTCTACATCGAGGACGGCTGCGACATCGAGCGCGAGCTCTACCTGTCGATGCTGATCGACCGGGCGACCAGCCGGGTCACCGTGATGGCCTCGACCGAGGGCGGCATGGAGATCGAGGAGGTCGCCGAGAAGACCCCCGAGAAGATCCTGATGGTCGCGATCGACCCGGCGACGGGCATCCAGGGCCACCACTGCCGGCGGATCGCCTTCGGCCTCGGCCTCGAAGGCGACCAGGTCAAGTCGTGCACCAAGTTCCTGTCGGCCATGTACAAGGCCTTCACCGAGCTCGACGCCTCGCTGGTCGAGATCAACCCGCTGGTCGTCACCGGCGCGGGCGAGGTCATCGCGCTCGACGCCAAGATGAACTTCGACGACAACGCGCTCTTCCGCCACAAGGACCTGATGGAGCTGCGCGACGAGAGCGAGGAGGATCCCGCCGAGCTCGAGGCCGCCAAGCACGACCTCAACTACATCAAGCTCGACGGCAGCATCGGCTGCATGGTCAACGGCGCCGGCCTGGCGATGGCGACCATGGACATCATCAAGCTGGTACGGCGGCGAGCCGGCCAACTTCCTCGACGTCGGCGGCGGCGCCACCAAGGAGCGCGTGACCACGGCGTTCAAGATCATCCTGTCGGACCCCAACGTCGAGGGCATCCTGGTCAACATCTTCGGCGGCATCATGCGCTGCGACGTGATCGCCGAGGGCGTGGTCGCCGCGGCGCGCGAGGTCAGCCTGCACGTGCCGCTGGTGGTCCGGCTGGAAGGCACCAACGTCGAGCTCGGCAAGAAGATCCTGGCGGATTCGGGCCTGCCCATCATCTCCGCCGACAACCTCGCCGACGCGGCCGAGAAGGTCGTCAAGGCGGTGAAGGAGGCGGCCTGATGGCGGTACTGGTCGGTAAGGAAACGAAGGTCATCTGCCAGGGCTTCACCGGCGCCCAGGGCACCTTCCATTCCGAGCAGGCGATCGCCTACGGCACCAAGATGGTCGGCGGCGTGACCCCGGGCAAGGGCGGCTCCAAGCACCTCGACCTGCCGGTCTTCGACACGGTCGACGAGGCGGTCGAGACGACCGGCGCGACCGCATCGGTGATCTACGTGCCGCCGCCGTTCGCGGCCGACGCGATCCTCGAGGCGATCGACGCCGGGGTCGAGCTGGTCGTCTGCATCACCGAGGGCATCCCGGTGCTCGACATGGTGCGGGTCAAGCGCGCGCTGATGGGCTCCTGCACGCGGCTGATCGGCCCCAACTGCCCGGGCGTGATCACGCCGGACGAGTGCAAGATCGGCATCATGCCGGGCCACATCCACCAGCGCGGCAAGATCGGCATTGTGTCGCGCTCGGGGACGCTTACCTATGAGGCCGTGGCCCAGACCACCGCGGCCGGGCTGGGGCAGACCACCTGCATCGGCATCGGCGGCGATCCGGTCAACGGCACCAACTTCATCGACTGCCTGGAGATGTTCCTGGCCGACGACGAGACCCAGGGCATCGTCATGATCGGCGAGATCGGCGGCACCGCGGAAGAGGAAGCGGCCGAGTTCTACCGCCACTCGAACACGGCCAAGCCGATGGTCGGCTTCATCGCCGGCGTGACCGCGCCGCCCGGCCGCCGCATGGGCCATGCCGGCGCGATCATCTCCGGCGGCAAGGGCGACCGCGGGCGACAAGATCGAGGCGATGAAGAGTGCCGGGTTCCAAGTTGCCGATTCGCCGGCCGCGATCGGCAGCACGATGTTGGAAGCTATGAAGGCCTGACCCGGTCCGGGCGTCCAGCCCGCGCCCGGCCGGGCGTCGAAACGGACGATTTGGAATGGACCTGCGCAAGACGACTTACCTGAACGGCGCCAATGCGCCGTTCCTCGCGGACCTGTACGAACGTTTCCTGAAGGACCCGAACGCGGTCGACCCGTCCTGGCGCGCCTTTTTCGGCGAGTTGGGCGAGGACGCGCGTGCGGCGCTGACCGACCTCACCGGTGCGAGCTGGCAGCCGCGCGACACCCACGTGATCGGCAACGGTAACGGCCGGGCGGTGGTCCGGCGGCCGAGCCGCAACGGCGGCGCCGAGACGGACAGCGAAGGGGCGATGCGGGTGATGGCGGACGCCAGCGCGATCCGCGCCGCCGCGCTCGATTCGATCCGCGCGCTGATGATCATCCGCTCCTACCGGGTGCGCGGCCATCTCTACGCCACGCTCGACCCGCTCGGCCTCGAGGGGCGCGAGCACCACGCCGAGCTCGACTACCAGACCTACGGCTTCACCGACGCCGACCTCGACCGCTCGATCTTCATCAACCACTATCTGGGCCTGGGCGAGATCGCGACCCTGCGCGAGATCGTCGACCGCTGCCGGGCGACCTATTGCGGCAACATCGGCGTCGAGTTCATGCACATACAGGAGCCGGGGATCAAAGCCTGGATCCAGGAGCGCATCGAGGCGATCGAGAACCGCACCGAATTCACCCCCAACGGCCGGCGCGCCATCCTGGAGCGGCTGACCGCGGCGGAGACCTTCGAGCGCTTCCTCGACAAGAAATACACCGGCACCAAGCGGTTCGGCCTCGACGGCGCCGAGTCGACGATCCCGGCGCTCGAGCAGATCATCAAGCGCGGCGGCCAGCTCGGCCTCAAGGAGATCGTCATCGGCATGCCCCACCGCGGCCGGCTCAACGTGCTCGCCAACATGATGGGCAAGCCGTTCCAGGCGATCTTCTCCGAGTTCCAGGGCAACGCGGCCCATCCCGACGACGTCCAGGGCTCGGGCGACGTCAAGTACCACCTCGGCACCTCGTCGGACCGCGAGTTCGACGACAACGTCGTCCACCTGTCGCTGACCGCCAACCCGTCGCACCTCGAAGCGGTCAACCCGGTGGTGCTGCGGCAAGGTCCGCGCCAAGCAGACCCAGCGCGCCGAGGGCCGGCCCGACGAAGAGGCGCGCGTCGAGGTGATGGGCCTGCTGCTGCACGGCGACGCCGCCTTCGCCGGACAGGGGCTGGTCGCCGAGACCTTCGACCTGTCGGAGCTCAGGGGCTACCGCACCGGCGGCACGATCCATTTCATCGTCAACAACCAGATCGGCTTCACCACCAACCCGGTGCACAGCCGCTCGGGCCCCTATTGCTCGGAAGTGGCCAAGATCGTCCAGGCGCCGATCTTCCACGTCAACGGCGACGACCCCGAGGCGGTCGTCCACGTCGCGCGCATCGCCACCGAGTACCGCTACGAGTTCCACCGCGACGTCGTCATCGACATGTTCTGCTACCGCCGCCACGGCCACAACGAGGGCGACGAGCCGTCCTTCACCCAGCCGCTGATGTACAAGCGGATCGGGGCGCTGCCGTCGACCCGCTCGCTCTACGCCAGCAAGCTGGTCGACGAGGGCGTGGTCACCGACGAGGAGGCCGACGGGTTCGTCGCCGACTACGAGCAGCGGCTCGACGAGGCCTTCCAGGCCGCCGACGGCTTCAAGGCCAACAAGGCCGACTGGCTGGAGGGCGCGTGGACCGGGCTGGAGGCGGCGCGCGGCGAATACATCCGCGGCGACACCGCGGTGCCGATCGACCAGATCAGGGCGATCGGCGACCGGCTGTGCGACGTGCCCGAGGGCTTCAACGTCAACCGCAAGATCAAGCGGCAGCTCGACCACCGGCGCAAGATCGTCGCGTCGGGCGAGGGCATCGACTGGGCCACTGGGCGAGGCGCTCGCCTTCGGCACCCTGCTGGTCGAGGGCACGCCGGTGCGCCTGTCCGGCCAGGACAGCGGCCGCGGCACCTTCTCGCAGCGCCACGCCGTGCTGGTCGACCAGGAGGACGAGGAGCGCTACATCCCGCTCCAGAACCTGTCCGGCGACCAGGCGATGTTCGAGGTCATCGACTCGCCGCTGGCCGAGGCCTCGGTGCTCGGCTTCGAATACGGCTACAGCCTGGCCGAGCCGCACGCGCTGGTGCTGTGGGAGGCGCAGTTCGGCGACTTCTCCAACGGCGCGCAGATCATCATCGACCAGTTCATCAGCTCGGGCGAATCCAAGTGGCTGCGCATGTCCGGCCTGGTCATGCTGCTGCCCCACGGCTTCGAGGGCCAGGGCCCGGAGCATTCGTCGGCGCGGCTGGAGCGCTATCTCCAGCTCTGCGCCGAGGACAACATGCAGGTGGTCAACTGCACCACCCCGGCCAACTATTTCCACGTGCTGCGCCGGCAGATGCGGCGCAAGTACCGCAAGCCGCTGATCATCATGACGCCGAAGTCGCTGCTGCGGCACAAGGCGGCGGTCTCGGCCCTCGAGGATTTCGGGCCCGGCTCGTCCTTCCACCGGGTGCTGATGGACGGCACCGGCATCGGCCCGGACAAGGGCATCGAGCGGGTCGTGATCTGTTCCGGCAAGGTCTATTACGACCTGGTCGAGGCGCGCGACGAGCGCGGCCTCAACGACCGGGTCTGCATCCTGCGCATGGAACAGCTCTATCCCTTCCCGGCCCAGCCGCTGGCCGACGACCTGATCCGCTTCCCGGACGCGGATGTCGTCTGGTGCCAGGAGGAGCCGGAGAACATGGGCGCCTGGACCTTCGTCGACCGCCGCATCGAGCAGGTGATGCTCGACCTCGGCATGAAACACACCCGGCCGCGCTATGTCGGCCGACCGGCGGCGGCGTCGCCGGCTACCGGCCTCTACGCCCGTCACGTCGCGCAGCAGAACGCGCTGGTCGACGCGGCCCTGTCCCTCGACCCGAAACCCAAGAGCCGCGGGGGTCGCAAGCCGGCCACACGCCGCGCCAAAGCCTGATCCCGGAGTTCTCATGGCAACACAGATCAAGGTTCCGACCCTCGGCGAGTCGGTAACGGAGGCGACCGTCGCCCGCTGGTTCAAGGCGGTCGGCGAGGCGGTCGCCGAGGACGAGCCGCTGGTCGAGCTCGAAACCGACAAGGTGACGCTCGAGGTGCCGTCGCCGGTCGCGGGCGTGCTGTCCGATATCGCGGCCGACGAGGGCGCGGAGGTCGAGGTCGGCGCGGTCCTCGGCGCGGTCGACGAGGGCGCCACCGCCAAGCCGGCCAAGGGCAACGGCAAGGCCAAGGCCGAAGCGCCGCCGAAGCCCGCGCCCGCCAAGGAAGAGGCGCCTGCGCCCGCGGCTGCGAAGACCGAAACACCGGAACCGTCGAAACCGAAGGAAACCGCCGCGGCGCTGTCGCCGGCCGTGCGCCGCCTGGTCGACGAGCACGACCTCGATCCCGGCGCGATCCCGGCCAGCGGCAAGGACGGCAGGCTGACCAAGGGCGACGTGCTCGCCTATATCGAGGGCGGCGACGGCGCCGCCGCGGCCGAGCCCGCACCGGCCCCGTCTCCGGCCTCGTCTCCGGCCCCGGCCAAGGCGAAGTCGCCGCCCCCGCCGCCGCGCGAGCCCGGCGAGCGCGAGGAGCGGGTGCGCATGTCGCGGCTGCGCCAGCGCATCGCCGAACGGCTCAAGGAGGCCCAGGACACCGCCGCCATCCTGACCACCTTCAACGACGTCGACATGTCGGCGGTGATGGCGCTGCGCAACCGCTACAAGGACGGCTTCGAGAAGAAGCACGGCGTCCGGCTCGGCTTCATGAGCTTCTTCGTCAAGGCGTGCATCGCCGCGCTCAAGGAAGTGCCCGCGGTCAACGCCGAGTTCGACGGCGACGCGATCATCTACAAGAACCACTACGACATCGGCGTCGCCGTCGGCACCGACCAGGGGCTGGTCGTGCCCGTGGTCCGCGACGCCGACGCGATGAACTTCGCCGAGGTCGAGCAGGCCATCAACGATCTCGGCGCCAAGGCGCGCGACGGCCAGCTCACCATGGAGGACCTGACCGGCGGCACCTTCACCATCTCGAACGGCGGGGTCTACGGCTCGATGCTGTCGACGCCGATCCTCAACCCGCCGCAGTCGGGCATCCTCGGCATGCACCGGATCGAGCAGCGCCCGGTGGTGCGTGACGGGGAGATCGTCGCCCGCCCGATGATGTATCTTGCGCTCAGCTACGACCATCGCATCATCGACGGCCGCGAGGCCGTCACCTTCCTGGTGCGGGTGAAGGAGAACATCGAGGATCCGGAGCGGCTGCTGCTCGGCGTGTGACGCGCGAGGGCGGCCGCCCCGCCAGTCCGAGGGGGAGGGACCGCCCATGTCCGCAGAGATTCCGCAGACTACGAGACCATCCGCTACGCCGTCGAGGACGGCATCGCCCGGCTGACCCTGAACCGGCCGGAAGCCTATAACGCCGCCGGCGTCGAGATGGCGCGCGAGCTGTCCGACGTCGCGATCCGCGCCGACGAGGACCCGGCCGTCCGCGCCCTGTTGCTCACCGGCGAGGGCAAGGCCTTCTGCGGCGGCGGCGACCTCAAGGCGATGTCCGCCGCCGGCGACGACCTGTCGACCCTGCTCAAGCGGATCACCACCGACTTCCACGCCGCCATCTCGCGGTTGCAGCGGATGGCCGCGCCGGTCGTGGTCGCGGTCAACGGCCCGGCCGGCGGCGGCGGGATGAGCCTGGCGCTCGCCGGCGACCTCGTGCTCGCCGCCGAGAGCGCGGTCTTCGTGTTCGCCTATACCCGCCTCGGCCTGCCGCCGGACGGCAGCTCCTCCTACGTGCTGCCGCGGCTGGTCGGCCTGCGCAAGGCGCAGGAGATCATGCTGACCAACCCGACGCTCACCGCCGCGCAGGCGCTGGAGATGGGCCTGATCAACCGGGTCGTCCCCGACGACGCGCTGATGACCGAGGCCGAGGCGCTGGCCCGCCAGCTCGCCGACGGCCCGACCCGGGCGTTCGGCGGGATCAAGACGTTGTTGCAGGAGACCTTCGCCGGGACGCTCGAAACCCAGATGGAGCGCGAAACCCGGGTGATGGCCGACGTCGCCCGCACCGCCGACGCCCGCGAAGGGGTCAAGGCCTTCGCGGAGAAGCGCGCGCCCACGGTTCACGGGGCGTTGAGGGATCGCCCCGGGCGGCGGGGTCGACCCGTCGGCGCTGACCCCTCACCCAGCTCCGGGTAAGGCTCGGCTATCGCCTCGCCAACCCTGCGCAACCCTCTCCCACAGGGAGAGGGAGGGGCCCATTGCGCAGCAATGGGAGGGTGAGGGGCCCTCGACGCCTTGGGAATAGCCTTGCCGATCACTCGCTTCCGCCGCCGACCGCCGGCCGCCGCGGGTTGCCCCGGCGCACCCGGTCGCTGGCGTAGCACAGCACCTTGGCCACGGTCAGCTTGGCGCGCAGGGCGGCGCCGACGGTGACGAAGTTGCGGGCGTCGGGATGGGCGGTCGCCGTCGCTGTCGACGGCGGCGTGACCCGCGCGGCGCGCAGGGCGGCGCGGATCGACGACGGCGCCGTGGTGTAGACCCGGCCGCGCCGCTTGGTGCCGGCGACGGTCACGCCGATCACGTTGCCGTTGGCGTCGAGCGCGGGACCGCCGCTGATGCCGCCCAGGCCGCCGTCGCTGAACGGCACCCGGTCGCGTTCGGCCCAGGCGACGACCGGCTCGTCGGTGGCGTAGCGGCCGCGGACGCGCATCACCCGCCGGCCGATCAGGGTCGAGGTCACCGCGCCGGGCTGGCCCTTGGGGAAGCCGAAATGGTAGCCGGCCTGGCCGAGGCGCAGCGCCGCCTGGCCGAAGGTCAGGTTGGGCGCGCCCTTGCGGGTGCGCAGCAGCGCCAGGTCGGCGCGCGGGTGGATGTAGACGCTGACCACCCGCATCCCCTGGCGCGGGCGGACGAGGATGTAGATCCGCCGGCAGCTGTCGGCGACGTGGCGCGCGGTCAGCCACACGCCGCGCGGGTCGATCGAGAAGGCGGTGCCGATCGACGAGCGCTTCTCGACCGGGATGTTGATCAGGATCGTCGGGTCGGCCGCCGACGGCGGCTTCAGCGTCTCGCCCCGCCTGCCGGCGACCGGCGGCGGCTTCCACTGCTGCTGCGGTCCGGGCGTCTCGGGCCCGGCGACGCGCGGCGTGGGCCGGCGGTCGCCCGTCTCGCCGCCGAGCAGCAGGTCGACCGCGCCGACGACGACCAGCAGGCCGACGATGACGATCGCCAGGCGGGACACGGCGGCGGCCCGCTCAGGTCGCCACGGCGGCGGCGTTGATCGCGGCGACCGCCAGCTTGGCCCCGGTCAGCAGCCCCGCCGCGCCGATCTCGCCGGCCTCGATCCGCCGGGGCAGGTCCTTCAGCACCCAGTCGATGACCTTGAACACCAGCATTTGCAGAATGATGGTCAGCGCGCCCCACAGCACGATGTCCCAGACGTTGACGCTGCTCCGCATGGTGCTGGCCAGCGGGATGCCCATGGCCAGGATCACCCCGCCCAGCGCGATGCCGGCGGCGGTGTTGTTTTCGCGAATCAGCTTGATGTCCTCGTAGGGCGTCATCCACATGTAAAGGACGACGCCGATAACCAGCATGACGAGGGTGACCCCGACATGCAGCAGGAACACCGGCGCACCGGCGAGCAGGCTCTGGATGACGGCTTCCACTCCTTGACCTCCGAGGCTCCGATGGACCGCAGGCAGCGGGCATCATAGAAAAGGGGTTGGGCGGGCGCCAGCCAGGCACAACATCATCATCCGGACGAGACACGTCCCGCGGCGTCCGCGCCCGGAACCGAGCAAAAGTGAGAGTGAAGGACGGTATGGCAGACAGGAAATCCTACGACATCGTCATCATCGGCGGCGGCCCCGGCGGCTACGTCTGCGCGATCCGCGCGGCGCAGCTCGGCTTCTCGGTGGGCGTGGTCGAGAAGCGCGACACGCTCGGCGGCACCTGCCTCAACGTCGGCTGCATCCCGTCCAAGGCGCTGCTGCACAGCTCGCACCTGTTCGCCGAGGCGCGCCACGGCTTCGCCGCCCAGGGCATCAAGGCGAAGGTCGAGCTCGACCTGCCGACCATGCTCAAGCGCAAGGACGGCGTCGTCGACCAGCTCACCAAGGGCGTCGCCTTCCTGTTCAAGAAGAACAAGATCGAGCACTTGAAGGGCACCGGCGCGATCACCGGCAAGAGCGAGGTCACGATCAACGGCAAGACCAAGGTCGGCGCCAAGCACATCATCATCGCCACCGGCTCGGACGTCGCGCCGCTGCCCGGCGTCGAAATCGACGAGAAGACGATCGTGTCGTCGACCGGCGCGCTGGCGCTGCCCAAGGTGCCCAAGAAGATGGTCGTGGTCGGCGCCGGCTACATCGGGCTCGAGATGGGCTCGGTGTGGAGCCGGCTCGGCGCGGAGGTCACCGTGGTCGAGTTCCTCGACCGCATCACCCCGGGCATGGACGGCGAGGTCGCCAAGACCTTCAAGCGCATCCTCGAGAAGCAGGGGCTCACCTTCAAGCTGGGCATGAAGGTCACCGGCGCCAAGCCCGGCCGCGGCGGCGTGTCGCTGACCGTCGAGCCGGCCAAGGGCAAGGGCGATGCCGAGACGCTCAAGGCCGACGTCGTCCTGGTCGCGATCGGCCGCCGCCCCTACACCGAGGGGCTGGGGCTCGACAAGGTCGGGGTCGAGCTGGACGAGCGCGGCTTCGTCAAGGTCGACGCCGGCTACCGCACCACCGCCGAGGGCGTCTACGCGATCGGCGACGCGATCCCCGGCCCGATGCTCGCCCACAAGGCGGAGGAGGAGGGCGTCGTCCTCGCCGAGCTGCTCGCCGGCGAGGCCGGGCACATGAATTACGAGACCGTGCCGGGCATCGTCTATACCGTCGCCGGAGGTCGCCTCGGTCGGCAAGACCGAGGAGCAGCTCAAGGACGACGGCGTCGACTACCGCGCGGGCAAGTTCCCGTTCTCCGCCAACAGCCGCGCCATCTGCACCGGCGACACCGACGGCTTCGCCAAGATCCTCGCCGATGCCAAGACCGACCGCATCCTCGGCGCCCACATCATCGGGCCGGAGGCGGGCGACATGATCCACGAGGTCATCGCCCACATGGAATACGGCGGCTCGGCCGAGGACCTGGCGCTCAGCTTCCACGGCCACCCGACCTTCAACGAGGCCGTGCGCGAGGCCGCGCTGGCGGTGGACAAGCGCGCGCGGCAGATGTGATGCGACGCGCTTGAGCCCAACCCCGTCGGTCGCCGCGCGATGACCTCGCGCCAACGCTATATCCCGACCTGGCCGGGCTGGGCCGTGCTCGCGGCCGGGGTCGGCTTCGGCATCGCCGGGCTGGCCGACGGCGGTGACGTCTGGGTCGGCCTGGCCGCGATCGCGGGACTGCTCGCCGGCGCCTATTGGCTGGGCTTGAGCGGCTGGCGCGGGTCGGCGCACGGCCTGCTGCTCGCGTTCACCGCCGCGGCCATCGGCCTGCGCCTGTTCTCCGCCGAGCTGATCACCGAGCGGAGCCAGGGCGTGGTCGTCACCGTCTCGCCCGACTTCGCCACCCGGATCGACAAGCCGCCGTCGGCAACGCCGCGTTACGTCCTCGGCCCCGCGCCGGGCGCCTATGCGGGCCGGACGGTCTACCGCGCGATCGTGCGCGAAGGGTGGATCGCGGCCCCGCTGGTGTGGCTGCTCGCCTTCGTGACCTGGCTGCCGCTGGCCCGCGCATTCAATCTCAACGTCCCGTTCCCCCGCCGGCGCAAGGCGGCGCGGACGCGGCGCGGCGCCCGCAAGCGGCTGGTCAATTACGGGCTCGGCTACAGCTTCATCTTCCTGGGCGTGCTCGGCATCTTCCTGCCGATCCTCCAGGGCATCCTGTTCCTGGTCATCGGTTTCCTGTTCCTGGCGCGGGTGTCGCCGCGGGTCCGGCTGGCGCGCGCGCGGCTGCGCCGGCGCTATCCCCAATGGGCGCACAAGTACGACCGGGTCGAACACCAGGCGAAGGACTGGCTGCACCGCAGGTTCGGCCGCAACCGCAAGGCCGGGGCGAAGGGCCGATGAGGCCGGGGCGGCTGGTCGCGCTCTTGTGCCTCGCCGAGGCGCTGGGGCTGGCGGGGTTCGCTACCTTCCCGTCCCTGATGCCGACCTTCATCGACGAGTGGAAGCTGAGCAACACCGCCGCCGGCACCCTGAGCGGCGCCTATTTCGCCGGCTACATGGCGAGCGTCACCCTGCTGGTCTCGCTCACCGACCGGCACGACGCGCGCTGGATCTGTCTCGGCGGCGTGCTGGTCTCGTCGCTGGCGGGCTTCGGCTTCGCCGTGTTCGCGAACGGCTTCTGGACCGCGCTGGCGTTCCAGGCGGCGGCGGGGGTCGGCGTGGCGGGCACCTATATGCCGGGCCTCAAGATCCTCAGCGACCGGGTCACCGGGCCCGGCCAGTCGCGCTGGGTGTCCTTCTACACCGCGACGTTCAGCATCGGTGCGGCGGCCTCCTTCTTCATCGCGGGCGAGGTCGGGTCGGCGTTTGGCTGGCGCTGGGCCTTCGCCGCCGCCGGCCTCGGCGCGGCGCTCTCAGGCTTGATCGTGCTGTTCTTCGTCCCCGGCGGGCGGCCCGCGACCCGGCCCGACACCCACCTGTTCGACCTGCGCCCGGTGCTGCGCTGCAAGCCGGCGATGGCCTACATCCTCGGCTATGCCGGCCACGTCTGGGAGCTGTTCGCCCTGCGCGGCTGGATCGTCGCCTTCCTGACCTGGGTCGCCGCCAACCAGACCACGGACCGGCCGTGGCTGAGCGCGACGGCGACGGCGGCGCTGCTCAACCTGATCGGGCTGTTCGCCAGCATCGGCGGCAACGAGCTGGCCATGCGCTTCGGCCGGCGGCGGGTGCTGATCCTGGTCATGGCGACATCGACCGTGATGGCGGTGGTGATCGGCGCGGCCGCGGGCCTGCCCTATGGCATGATCGTCGTCCTGTGCATGGTCTATTCGGTGCCGGTGATGGCGGATTCGGCGGCGTTGACCGCCGGAGCCGTCGAGGCGTCGCCGGCCGGCTATCGCGGCGCGACCCTGGCGGTCCACTCGACGCTCGGCTTCGGCTGTGGCTTTCTCGGCTCGCTCGCGGTCGGTATCGTGCTCGACCTCGCCGGCGGTGCCTCGGAGGGCGGCTGGCTCGCCGCCTTCGCGGTGATCGGTGCCGGCGCGGCGGTCGGCGCGGTCGCGGTCGCCGTGATGGGCCGCGAGCGGGGCACCGCGACCAAAACGGAGGGCGCATGAGCGACGGCGGGAAGAAGCCCAAGCGGACCCATTGGGAGAACCTGGTCACCATCTTCCGCCACCACGGCGTGACGCTGGTGTTCGACGTCGGCGGCCACAAGGGCGAGTATGCCGGCTATCTCCGCCGCGCCGGCTACGACGGGCGCATCGTCTCGTTCGAGCCGCAGTCGGCGGTCCACGCCGCGCTGATGGAGAAGGCCGCCGGCGACCCGGACTGGACGGTCGCGCCGCGGATGGCGCTGGGCGACCGCGACGGCACGCTCACCCTCAACATCTCGGCCGAGACCGATATGAGCTCGGCGCTGCCGCTGGCCGATTCGGCGATGGCCTTCACCCCGAGCTCGCGCATGGTCGGCAGCGAGGAGGTGCCGATCCACCGCCTGGCCACGGTGTTCGACGACTATGCCGGCGCCGACGACACCGTCTTCGTCAAGGTCGACACCCAGGGCTTCGAGCGGCCGGTGGTCGAGGGCGCCGGGCCGGTGATGGACCGCGTCGCCGGCTGGCAGCTCGAGATGTCGATCGTCGAGATCTACGAGGGCGAGCCCGACTGGCGCGCGATGGTCGACGCCATGGCCGCGCGCGGCTACGAGCCGCACCTGTTCATCCCCGGCTATTTCAGCCGCCATATCGCCCGCCAGCTCCAGATCGACGGTGTCTTCTTCCGGGTCGCACCGCAGCCGAAGTGAGGATTTCAATGATCGAATCGCAGGCCTGTCTCGGGCCCGTCGTGCCTGGCTTGCTCGCTCGCCGCGTTGGCCGCGGTCGCGGTCGCCGCGCCCTCGGCGTCGGCCAAGGATTTCTACCCCCGCGTCCAGCCGCTGCTGTCGACCAGCCGCACGATCATCGGCGAGCGCATCGCCTATCCCACCGGGGCGCCGGCCAAGGTCACCGCCGTGATCGTGACCCTCAAGCCCGGCGAGGAGACCGGCTGGCACCGGCACGGCGTGCCGCTCTACGGCTATATCCTCGAGGGCGAGCTGACCGTCGACTACGGCGTCCACGGCAAGCGGGTCTATCGCAAGGGCGACAGCCTGATGGAGGCGATCCACGCGCCCCACAACGGGCGCAATACGGGCAAGGGGATCATGCGGGTGCTGGCCGTGTTCATGGGCGCCCAGGGCCGGCCGAACACGGTGCCGGCGAAAGCGCCCAAGTAGCGGCGGTCGGCGCCCGACCTGTTCTCGGCTAGCGCCCGGGCTTGGTGTATTCGTCGATGGGGCGCCGGGGTACCGGCGGCGCGCCGGCCGCGGTCAACAGCGCGGTGATCGAGG
The DNA here is from genome assembly GCA_963730305.1 of uncultured Alphaproteobacteria bacterium. GTDB lineage: Bacteria > Pseudomonadota > Alphaproteobacteria > Bin65 > Bin65 > CAMYMQ01. The sequence goes on along the minus strand of CAVSRB010000008.1, from coordinate 40,725 downwards.
TCAGGTGGTCGCCGATGCGGACCAGCGTGTCGGCTTCCAGCTCGGCCGTGGTGACCCGCTTCCAGCCGTCGTCGTCCATCCACCAGGTGCCGTTGCTGCTGCCCGAATCGACCAGCTTGTAGGTGCCGTCGCCGGTGTCGACGATCTCCGCGTGCTGCCGCGAGACCGAAGGGTCCGACAGGACGATGTCGTTGTTCTCGTCACGCCCGATCGTATAGCGCTTCATCGCGGGGTCTCCCTGATCACCGCTGCCGAGTATAGCGCAATCGGTGCATCCGGGGGCCCGATCGTGTCCCGGCGACGCGCGCTCGGCTCAGTTCCGCGCCCGCGGGTGCGCCCGGTCGTAGACCTTGAGCAACTGCTCGGCGTTGACGTCGGTGTAGCGCTGGGTGGTCGACAGGCTGGCGTGGCCGAGCAGCTCCTGGATCGCGCGCAGGTCGCCGCCGCCGGCGAGCAGGTGGGTGGCGAAGGAGTGGCGCAGCGCGTGCGGGGTCGCCGACTCGGGCAGACCGAGCAGGCCGCGCAGCTTCTGGACCAGCGCCTGGACCGTGCGCGCGTTGAGCCGGCCCGCCGCGCACGCCGACGAACAGCGGATCGTCCGGGCCGAGCGGGTGCGGGCAGACCGCGAGATAGGCCGCCGATCGCCTGGCGCACGATGGGGAGCACGGGAACCAGGCGCTGCTTGTCGCCCTTGCCGGTGATGACCATGGTCTCGGCCTCGGGCGCGTCGCGGCGGTTCAGGCCGATCGCCTCGGCGATGCGCAGCCCGCAGCCGTAGAGCAGGGTGAGCACCGCGAGGTCGCGGGCGGCGACCCAGGGCTGGCGCGCCTCGGTCGCGACCAGGTCGAGCAGGTCGCCGGCCTCGGCCTCGGTCAGCGGCTTGGGGATGGCGTGGGGCAGCTTGGGCGTGCGCACGCTGCCGATCGCCGGGTTGTGGGCGAGGCCGCGCTTGTCGAGGAAGCGGAAGAAGCCGCGTACGGCGGACAGCGCCCGCGCGGTCGAGGTCCGGGCGTAGGGGTCGCGGGGATCGGCGCGCGATGCCAGCCAGGCGCGGAAGTCGGCGGTGCGCAGCCCGGCCAGCGCCGCCAGCCCGGGCGGCGCACCCAGATGGTCGCGGACGAAGGCCAGGAAGGCCGACAGGTCGCGGCGGTAGGCGTCGAGGGTGAGGGCGGCGGTCCGTTTCTCGTCGACCAGCCAGCGGTACCAGTCTTCGGCGGCTTGCGCGGCGTCGGGCGCCGCGATCAGGCTGGCAGGTCGAGCCATGCCCGCGCCGTGCTCTCGATCGCGTGGCCGAGAAAGGCGAGCAGGTCGGTGCCGTGGCCGGGCCGGAAGAAGGCCTCGTCGCGCGAGCCGAGCGCGAGCAGCGCGTCCGGCGTCGCCGAGCTGATGCTGAGCCGCAGCAGCGCGTCGGACGCGACCAGCGTCGCGCCGCCGCCGTAGATCTTGCGCTCGGCGCGGATCAGCGTGCGGATGCGCAGGTCTTCGCCGGACATGATCCGGTCGACGTAGCCGACCGGCAGGAAGCGGATGCCCGCGCGGGTGCGCGGCGGCGCCGACTGGTCGGTCTCCATGCACAGCGCGACCGCGTCGAGCCCGAGATGGACACCGAGGTCGGTGACGATCGAGTCGACGAAATGCTCGAAGTTGCGCGCGTTGAGGATGTCGAGCACGGCGCTGTGGATCTGACCCTGGAACGACCGCGCCCCGCGCAGCGAGTTCGACCAGCTCGTCGTGGGTGCCGCGCAGCCCGCCGACCTCGTCCTGGAGCCGCTTGATCATGTATTGCTGGAAGTCGACGACGCGCCGCTCCTGCCGGAAGGCCGGCGGGGTCAGCAGGGTCATCAGCTCCGGCTGGCCCTCGAGGAAATGCGGGTTGCTGCGCAGATAGTCGACCACCTGCTCCTCGGTGATCGGCGCAGTCGCTTCCGCGGCAATGGTTTCCGGCTTGCTCACGTTCTTCTACGAGGCCCCTCGTTATCCGCTCTTGGCCGTCGCCGCCGCGGGCTGCTCTTCGAGAATCGTCTGGCCGGTCTTCTCCCAGTCGGCGAGGAACGCGGCCAGGCCCTTGTCGGTCAGCGGGTGCGAGAACAGCTGGCGCAGCACGCCGGGCGGCACCGTCGCGACGTGGGCGCCCATGCGCGCCGCCTCGACCAGGTGCAGCGGGTGGCGGATCGAGGCGACCAGCACCTCGGTCTCGAACGCCGGGTAGTTGTCGTAGATCTGGACGATGTCGGCGATCAGATCCATGCCCGGCATCGAGATGTCGTCGAGCCGGCCGACGAAGGGCGAGATGTAGGTCGCGCCCGCCTTGGCCGCGAGGATCGCCTGGGCCGGCGAGAAGCACAGGGTGACGTTGACCTTGACGCCCTCGTTGCGCAGCGTCTTGCAGGCCTTGAGCCCGTCCATGGTCAGCGGCACCTTGATCACGACGTTGTCGGCGAGCTTGGCGAGCCGTTGGCCCTCGCGCACCATCGCGTGGTAGTCGGTGGCGGTGACCTCGGCGCTGACGTCGCCGGGCACGACGCTGCAGATCTCCTTGATCGTTTCCAGGAAGTCGCCGCCGGCCTTGGCGACGAGCGAGGGATTGGTGGTCACCCCGTCGAGCAGGCCCGTTGCCGCGAGATCGCGGATTTCGTTGAGATCGGCAGTATCGATGAAGAACTTCATTTCAGCGTTAGTCTCCCGCGCCTTTCCGATTGCGTGGTACCGTTCCCGAATTGGTTAACTGAAGGGCCGTCGCGACCGACGATCGAATGATAGACGATTCATCTGACGCGCGCCAGTTCAGGCCGGACAATTCGACCCCAGAAAATGACTCGGCGCTTGGCGTTGCGGGCGCGATCGCCCGGGTTTCGGTGCTTTTGCCGCTGCCGCTCAAGGGCGCCTACGACTATGCCGTGCCCGAGGGGCTCGACCTCGCCCCGGGCGACTTCGTGCGGGTCCCCTTCGGCCAGCGCGAGGCGGTCGGCGTGGTCTGGGGACCGGGCAGCGGCGAGGTCGCGGACGACCGGTTGAAGCCGGTGCGCGCCCGCTGCGACGCGCCGCCCCTGCCGGCCGCGCACCTGCGCTTCGTCGACTGGGTGGCACGCTACACGCTGACCGCGCCGGGCTCGGTGCTGCGCATGTCGATGAGCATCCCCGAGGCGCTCGAGCCGCCGCCGCCCGACATCCTGCTGCGCCGCGCCGATCCGCTGCCCGACCTGCGCCTGACCGAGGCCCGGCAGCGGGCGCTCGACGCGCTCGCCGACGCCGAGATGGCGGGGCCGGACCTGCAGCGCGCCGCCGGCGTCGGCGCGGGCGTGGTCAAGGGGCTGGTCGACGCCGGCGCACTGGTCAGGGTCGCCCGCCCGGCCGACCAGGTGACCGTCGGCGCCCGACCCGGACGCCTCCAAGGTGACCCTGTCGCCGGCCCAGGCCGCGGCGGCGGGGTCGCTGGTCGAGGCCGTCCGCGCGGCGGCGTTCGACGCGGTCCTGCTCGACGGCGTCACCGGGTCGGGCAAGACCGAGGTCTATTTCGAGGCCGTCGCCGAGGCGCTGCGCGCCGGCCGCCAGTGCCTCGTGCTGCTGCCCGAGATCGCCCTCGGCGCCCAATGGCTCGACCGCTTCCGCCAGCGCTTCGGCGTGCTGCCGGCGGCGTGGCATTCCGACCTGCCGCGGCGCCAGCGCCGGCTGACCTGGCGGGCGGTCGCCGAAGGTCGGGCATCGGTCGTGGTCGGCGCCCGCTCGGCGCTGTTCCTGCCGTTCCGCGACCTCGGCCTGATCGTCGTCGACGAGGAGCATGACGGCTCGTTCAAGCAGGAGGAGGGCGTCGTCTACCACGCCCGCGACATGGCGGTGGTGCGCGCGCACCTGGGCGCGTTGCCGATCGTCCTGGCCTCGGCGACGCCGTCGCTGGAGACCCTGGTCAACGTCGAGCGCGGGCGCTACCGCGAGATCCACCTGCCCGAGCGGCACGGCGGCGCCAGCCTGCCCGAAATGGCGCTGGTCGACATGCGCGCCGATCCGCCGCCGCGCGGCCGCTGGCTGTCGCCAGTGGTCGAAACGGCGCTGGGCGAGACCCTGGAAGCCGGCGAGCAGGCGATGCTCTACCTCAACCGCCGGGGCTACGCGCCGCTGACCCTGTGCCGCGCATGCGGCCACCGGATGCAATGCCCGGACTGCACCACCTGGCTGGTCGAGCACCGGCTCGCCGGCCGGCTCGAATGCCACCACTGCGGCTATTCGACCCCGCTGCCCGAGGCCTGCCCGGAATGCGGCGCCGCCGACAGCCTGGTGCCGTGCGGACCGGGGGTCGAGCGGCTGGCCGAGGAGGTCGCGGCCCGCTTCCCCGAGGCCCGACTGGCGATCATGTCGAGCGACACCGTGCGCGGGCCCGAGGCCGCCGCTGCGCTGGTGGCGCGGGTCCAGGCGCGCGAGATCGACATCCTGGTCGGCACCCAGATCATGGCCAAGGGCCACCATTTCCCGCTGCTGACCCTGGTCGGCGTGATCGACGCCGACCTGGCGCTGTCGGGCGGCGACCTGCGCGCGGCCGAGCGCACCTGGCAACTGCTCAGCCAGGTCGCCGGCCGGGCCGGGCGCGCCGAGCACCCCGGCCGGGTGCTGCTGCAGTCGTATATGCCCGAGCATCCGGTGCTCGCGGCGATCGCCGCTGGCGACCGGGAGCGCTTCGTCGAGGAGGAACTGGCCGCGCGCGAGACCTTCCATATGCCGCCCTTCGGCCGGCTGGCGGCGATCATCGTCTCGGGGCGCAATGGCGCGGCGGTCGAGCGTACCGGGCGGCAGCTCGCCGCCAACGCACCCCGGCAGGCGGGGCTCCAGGTGCTCGGCCCGGCGCCCGCGCCGCTGGCCGTGCTGCGCGGCCACCACCGGGTGCGGCTATTGGTCAAGGCCGGCCGCGACGCGCGCATCCAGGACACGATCCGGCGCTGGCTCGGCCCGCTCGACTGGCCGTCGTCGGTCCGGGTCAAGGTCGATATCGACCCGTACAGCTTTCTCTAGGGAAGGCGTGCCGCGCCCGCGGCCGTGCGGTCAGCGTTTGAGCGTGATCCCGCATTGCTGCTGGATGCGGCCGACAACGGTGGCCATCTTGGCCCCGATCGCGGCGATCTTGGTCACGCCGTAGCGCTCCATGATCAGCTTCGCCTTGGCCTTGTCGTCCTTGATGTCGCGCAGGGCGACGAAGATCGCGAATTCCTCGCGGGTCAAGGCCTTCGACATGTGTCGCGCGATGCAGCGGCACTGGCTCTCGGCATAGCGGCGGCTGCAGCTCTTGACCAGGGCGGCCTCGAACGTGGCACGGGTCGCGGTCGACGGCGGGGCCAGCGCGGCGCGGTTGCCGGTCGTGCCGGGATCCTTGTTGAGGAGCGCGAAGACGACCGCGACGATCAGGATCAGCACCAGGACGCCGCCGCCGATCAGGACGAACAGGGTCGTCCGCTTGTCCATGCCGGTACCGCTCGACGACGGCGCGGGTGCCGGCGCTGGAGCGGCGGCCGGTGCCGGTGCGGAGGGCGCCGCCTGGGCGGGCTCAGCAGGGGCTGGCTCAGCGGGGGCGTCGTCAGGGATTGCGGCTGCAGGGGCCGCGGCAGCGGGGGCAGGAGCGGCCTTGGCCGCCGGGGTAGCGGCGAGCGCGACGAGTTCGCCGATCGTCGTCCGATACTCGCCGAAGGTCACCTCAGTCGCGTCGGTGACCTCGACCTCGATGATGTTCAGCCACTCGCCGTCACGGAAGATGCGCGTGCCGTAGGTGCTGTCGAGGTCGCGCAGCGTGTAGGCGCCGCCCTTGCGCGTCTCCAGCTCGGCGTGCTGGCGCGACACGGTGGTGTCGTTCAGCACGATGCTGTTGTCGTCGCTGCGACCGATCGTATAGGTCGCCATGCTCCCCCCATCCAAGGTCCCGCCCCCTTCTAACATGGGATGGCGCCGCGCGCGAAGCCCCTGGCCCGATGCCTCCGCTCGCCGCGTCGATTCGCCGGCGCGCCGCCGGTTCCGGCCGCGGTCAACTTTCCGGACGCCCGGCCCGGTTGAGGAACAGCAGCAGCCCGTCCTGCTTGTGCCGCTCGCCGCGCTGGACACGGCCGGCGACCAGGATGTGGCCGCGGCCGCGCTCGACGATGGTGTTGGCCTGGCCCGCCTTCAGGCCGGCGAAGCGGCGCTCCCAGACGATCGCGCCGGCCGTGTCGATGCGGGCGGTCCAGGACGTCTCGGTGTCCTCGATCCCGGCGACGATGATGCCGCGCTTGACCAGGAACATGCCGGTGACCCTGATCCCCGCGCGCGCCTTGACGCTGCGGTCCCACAGCGTGTCACCGTCGCGGTCGAGCCGGACCAGGCGGAGGGTGCCGTCCGACGGCGCCGCCGTGTCGGTCAGATGGGTGGCGCCGACGATCAGGTCGTCGCGCCGGGCGAGCCGCACGAAGGGGCGGGCGTCGCGGCCGGCCTGCGGCAGCGTCCGCTGCCAGACCGTCTTGCCCTCGTCGTCGATGCGGGCGACCCACAGCGCCGTCTTGCCCTCGTCGGTCTTCCGGGTGCCGGCGACGGCGAAGCCGGTCTTGCGGATCGCCACTAGGTCGGTGCCCCGGACCGAACTCGTGACCGAGCTCCCCACCGGACCCTTGTGCAGCGGCCGGCGCCACAGCTCCTTGCCGTCGTCGTCGAGGCGGACGAGCACGGTCTTGTCCGCCGCGGTCCGGGCGTCGCGCCCGACCACCAGGACGGCGAACCCGCCGCCGGGGACCTCGACCGCGGCGGTGGCCGCGCTCCGCGCGCCGATGCTCAGCTTGAAGGCCCACCGCTTCTGGCCGGTATCGTCGAGGCGCAGCATCCAGGCGGCGCCGCGGTTGTCGGTCTCGCCGGCGACCAGGGCGCCGCCGTCGCGGGCCGCGGCGACCGCCAGGCCGTGGTCGGCGTTGGGGCCGCCGAAGGCCCGCCGCCACAGGATCTTGCCGTTGCGGTCGAGCCGCACCGCCCACAGGTCGGGGTTGGCCGGCATGCCGGCGGTGGTCGTGCCGACCAGGATCGTGCCGCCGTCGCGGTAGCGCGCGGCGGCGGCGAAGCCGTCGTCGCCCGGCCCGCCGACGAAGCGCTGCCATTCCCTGTCGACCGGGGATTTGGCCGCCGGGGTCGCGGTCGGGGCGGCCTTGCGCGCCGGGGCCGCCGCGGCGACCTGCGCCTGCGGCTCGCCGTCGAAACCGATGATGCCGGCCAGCGTGCTGCCGTAGCGCATGGTCGCGACCACGGCGGTGACCGCGAACAGCGCGCCGACCGCGGCGACGGCCAGCCATTTGTGGTGCTGGCGAAGCGTAAAGACTGCCGCAATGCCCGCCGGGACCGGCGCGTCGCCGGACGGCGTCGCGACGTCGGCCGCCGCGGACCGGCGGCGGGAGAGGGCGGCGGGGACCCGTAGATACGGCGTCGACCGCGGCGGGGCCGACGACTGTCCATCGGGCGCCATCGATCGCGGCATGGCTGCCGCCGGGGCCGGTGGCGCGCTCGCGGACGGCGCCGGGGCGACGGGCCGGTGGTGGCCGCTCAACCTGGGGCCGACGCGGTCAGGGCCCGCGTCCGGCGTGCCGTTGACGCGGGCGGCGATGCCGCTCTGGACGATCGGCCCGCGGCTCGGCGGCTCGGGCTCGCGCCGCGGCATCGGCGCAGCGTCGCCGCCTGTGCTGCGACCGGGCCGGCGCCGGCGGCCGATCAGGCGGGCGTGGTCGTTGCCCTCGTCGAACAGCGGTGCAGCGGATGCGGGGATCGCGTCCGCATCGCCGCGGCCGCCGCGGCCCGGGGCGGTGAATTCGTTGGCGGGGGCACTGCGCACGGACAGCGACTGCGGCTCGTGGCTGCGCCGCTCGATCAGCGCGGTGACCGTGGTGACCACCTCGCCCAGCAGGATGCGCTCGTCGCGCGCGACCGAGGCCTTCTCGATCTCGATCCAGCGCCCGTTCTCGCGCACGCAGGTGCCGTTGGTGCTGCCCAGGTCGACCAGGACGCACTTGTCGTCGGTCACCCGCAGCTCGGCGTGGCTCCGCGATACCGAGCTGTCCTCGACGACGATGTCGTTGGCCGGGCCCCGGCCGATCTTGTAGGCGACCACGATGACGCCCCCGTTCCCTTCGAACCCGAATATTCCGCCCCTTTGCCCGGCCATTTTTCGCCGGGGTTTTCAGTTGGTTATACGCCCGCTGCCGCGGCGTCGTTCCCGGCCCGGAATCGGGCGGCCTCGGCTGCGGCCACTTAACGCATGACGCTCGCTTGCAAGCCACTGGGGGCTGTGTTAGGTAACCCGCGCCTTTCGGCCGGGCGTACTCGGCTGCGGCTTCGTATGGGGAAATCACCATAAATTTCAACAGGTTCCGGGCACGGTGCGCCGAAGGTCCGGGGCGCGCAATCACCGTGTCGATTTGCAACGGGGCTCGATCCATTGGCTTCAGGCACCACCGGTTCTGCTGACATCGCCGACCGCTACGCGACCGCCCTCATCGAGATGGCGGACGAGGCGCAGCAGCTCGACGCCGTCGCCGAGGATCTGCGCGGTCTGCGTGGCCTGCTGGCCGAGAACGATGAACTGCGCCGGTTCATCCGGTCGCCGATCTACGGCCGCATGGCGCAGACCCGCGCCGTGGTCGCCGTGCTCGAGGCCGCCAAGGTCGGGGACCTGACCCGCCGCTTCGTCGGCGTGGTCGGCCAGAATCGCCGCCTGGCGGCGCTGCCCGCGATCATCGAGGCCTTCCTCGAAACGCTGGCGCGGCGCCGGGGCGAAGTGACCGCCAAGGTGTCGTCGGCGGTAGCCCTGTCCGACCAGCAGCTCGAACTCGCTGACCGAGTCGTTGCGCAAGGCGGTGGGAAGCAAGGTCGTCGTCGAGACCGACGTCGATCCGGAATTGATCGGCGGGCTCGTCGTGCGGGTCGGCTCGCGCATGTTCGACGCGTCGCTGCGCACGAAACTCCAGAGGATGCAGCTCGCCATGAAGGGAGTTCGGTAATGGACATTCAGGCCGCGGAAATCTCTGCAATCCTGAAACAGCAGATCGCCGATTTCGGCACCGAGGCGGATGTCGCCGAGGTTGGGCAGGTCCTGTCGGTCGGTGACGGCATCGCCCGCGTCTACGGCCTCGACAATGTCCAGGCCGGCGAGATGGTCGAGTTCCCGGGCGGCATCCGGGGCATGGCGCTGAATCTCGAGGTCGACAATGTCGGCGTCGTGATCTTCGGCGACGATCGCACGATCGGTGAGGGCGACACCGTCAAGCGCACCGGCACGATCGTGGACGTGCCGGTCGGCGATGGACTGCTCGGCCGCGTCGTCGACGCGCTGGGCAATCCGATCGACGGCAAGGGACCGATCAAGTCCGCCGAGCGTCGCCGTGTCGAGGTCAAGGCGCCGGGCATCATCCCGCGCAAGTCGGTGCACGAGCCGATGCAGACCGGCCTCAAGGCGCTCGACGCGCTGGTGCCGGTCGGCCGCGGCCAGCGCGAGCTGGTCATCGGCGACCGCCAGACCGGCAAGACCGCCGTCGCGATCGACACCTTCATCAATCAGAAGGCGATCAACGAGGCCAACGACCCGTCGACCAAGCTGCACTGCATCTACGTCGCGGTCGGCCAGAAGCGCTCGACCGTCGCCCAGATCGTCAAGACCCTCGAGGACTACGGCGCGCTCGAATACTCGATCGTCGTCGCCGCCACCGCGTCGGAGCCGGCGCCGCTGCAGTTCCTGGCGCCGTATACCGGCTGCACGATGGGCGAGTATTTCCGCGACAACGGCATGCACGCGGTCATCGTCTACGACGATCTGTCCAAGCAGGCCGTGGCCTATCGCCAGATGTCGCTGCTGCTGCGCCGCCCGCCGGGACGCGAGGCCTATCCGGGCGACGTCTTCTACCTGCATTCGCGGCTGCTGGAACGGGCGGCCAAGATGAACGACGATCACGGCGCCGGTTCGCTGACCGCGCTGCCGATCATCGAAACCCAGGCGAACGACGTGTCGGCCTACATCCCGACCAACGTGATCTCGATCACCGACGGCCAGATCTTCCTCGAATCCAGCCTGTTCTATAAGGGCATCCGCCCGGCCATCAACGTCGGCCTGTCGGTGTCGCGCGTCGGTTCGGCTGCGCAGATCAAGGCGATGAAGCAGGTCGCCGGCTCGATCAAGCTGGAGCTCGCCCAGTACCGCGAGATGGAGGCCTTCTCCCAGTTCGCCTCCGACCTCGACGCCGCGACCCAGCGGCTGCTGGCCCGCGGCGCCCGGCTGACCGAGCTGCTCAAGCAGGACCAGTACAAGCCGATGGCGGTGGAGGAGCAGGTCGTCTCGATCTTCGCCGGCGTGAACGGCTACATCGACAACGTGCCGATCACCCACGTCACCCGGTTCGAGGCGCAGTTCCTCGATGCGGTCCGCGACAAGGGCGCCGATATCCTGGCCGATATTCGCGACAAGAAGGAGTTGACGGAGGAGACGCAGACCAAGCTCCGCGCCCTGCTCGACGACTTCGTCAAGACCTTCGCCTAGCGCCGCGCCCAGCTTCAGAGCCCGACCTCATGGCCAGTCTCAAGGAACTCCGCAGCCGGATCGCGAGCGTCAAGTCGACGCAGAAGATCACGTCGGCCATGAAGATGGTCGCGGCGGCGAAGCTCAAGCGCGCGCAGGAGCAGGCCGAGGCCGCGCGGCCCTACGCCGAGCGGATGGACCGCATGCTCGGCTCGCTGGCCGCCAGCCTGGCGGGCCGGGCCGGCGTGTCGCCGATGCTCGCCGGCACCGGCACGGACGACGTCCAGCTGATCGTGGTGATGACCTCCGACCGCGGCCTGTGCGGCGGCTTCAACACGTCGATCGTGCGCCGGGCGCGGCAGCTCGCCCGCCAGCTCAGGGACGAGGGCAAGACGGTCAAGTTCCTGTGCGTCGGCCGCAAGGGACGCGACCAGTTGCGCCGCGACTGGGGCGACGCGATCGCCGACGCCTTCATGGACATCGGCCGCCCCAACCTGGAGTTCGCCGACGCCGACAAGGTCGCCGCCCGCATCACCGAGATGTTCGAGGCCGGCGAGTTCGACGTCTGCACGATGATCTACAACCGCTTCCGCTCGGCGATCAGCCAGATCGTCACGGACCAGCAGCTCATCCCCTTCGCGCCGCCGGAAGCGTCGGCGTCCGACGAAGAGGAGGCCGCCGGCTCCCTGGCCGTCTACGAGTACGAGCCCGAGGAGGCGGAAATCCTGGAGGCGCTGCTGCCGCGCAACCTGGCGGTCCAGGTCTACCGCGGCCTGCTCGAGAGCAATGCCAGCGAGCACGGCGCGCGCATGACGGCGATGGACAACGCGACCCGCAACGCGGGCGACATGATCGGCAATCTGACGATGACCTACAACCGGACGCGTCAGGCGCAGATCACCAAGGAACTGATCGAGATCATCTCGGGCGCCGAGGCGCTCTAGAGCAAAGGCCAACGGGAGCACACGATGGCGAAGAACAACGTCGGCAAGATCACCCAGGTCATGGGCGCCGTGGTGGACGTCCAGTTCGAGGGCGACCTGCCGCAGATCATGAACGCCCTTCACACCAAGAACGGCGACAACCTGCTGGTGCTCGAATGCGCCCAGCACCTGGGCGAATCGACGGTGCGCACCATCGCGATGGACGGCACCGAGGGCCTGGTCCGCGGTCAGGAGGTCGAGGACACCGGCGAGCCGATCAAGATCCCGGTCGGGCCGGAGACGCTGGGCCGGATCATGAACGTGATCGGCGACCCGATCGACGAGCGCGGCCCGATCGGGGCCAAGACGATGTTGCCGATCCACCGCGCCGCGCCGGAGTTCATCGACCAGTCGACCGAGCAGGAAATCCTGGTCACGGGCATCAAGGTCATCGACCTGCTGGCGCCTTACGCCAAGGGCGGCAAGATCGGCCTGTTCGGCGGCGCCGGCGTCGGCAAGACCGTGCTGATCATGGAGCTGATCAACAACGTCGCGAAGACCCACGGCGGCTATTCGGTGTTCGCCGGCGTCGGCGAGCGCACCCGCGAGGGCAACGACCTCTATCACGAGATGATCGAGTCGGGCGTCATCAAGCTCGGCGAGGGCACGGCCGAGGGCTCCAAGGCCGCGCTGGTCTACGGCCAGATGAACGAGCCGCCGGGCGCCCGCGCCCGCGTCGCGCTGAGCGGCCTGACCGTGGCCGAGTATTTCCGCGACGAGGAAGGCCAGGACGTGCTGTTCTTCGTCGACAACATCTTCCGCTTCACCCAGGCGGGCTCCGAGGTGTCGGCGCTCCTGGGCCGCATTCCCTCGGCGGTGGGCTACCAGCCGACGCTGGCCACCGACATGGGCACGCTGCAGGAGCGGATCACCACCACCAACAAGGGCTCGATCACCTCGGTGCAGGCCATCTACGTGCCCGCGGACGACCTGACCGACCCGGCGCCGGCGACGTCCTTCGCGCACTTGGACGCGACCACGGTGCTGTCGCGCCAGATCGCGGAGCTGGGCATCTACCCGGCGGTCGACCCGCTCGAACTCGACGTCGCGCATGCTCGATCCGCGGATCATCGGCGAGGACCACTACAAGACCGCCCGCCGCGTTCAGGAGGTGCTGCAGAGCTATAAGTCGCTGCAGGACATCATCGCGATCCTGGGCATGGACGAGCTGTCGGAAGAGGACAAGCTGGTCGTGGCCCGCGCCCGCAAGATCCAGCGCTTCCTGTCGCAGCCGTTCGACGTGGCCGAGGTGTTCACCGGCTTCCCGGGCGTGCAGGTGCCGCTCGAAGACACGATCAAGGCCTTCCAGGGCATCGTCGACGGCGAGTACGACCACCTGCCCGAGGCGGCCTTCTACATGTGCGGCAACATCGACGAGGCCGTCGAGAAGGCGCGCAAGATGGCGGCCGAGGCGGCCTAGTCGGGCATTTAGGCGGGGTTGGGACCAATGGCCGACGAAAAGGTCGAATTCGAGCTGGTGTCGCCGGAGCGGTTGCTCCTGTCGGAGGCGGTCGACATGGTCGTCGTGCCCGGCGCCGAGGGCGACTTCGGCGTGCTGCCCCGCCACTCGCTGCTGATCTCCGCGGTCCGGCCTGGCGTGATCCAGGTCCACGACGGCGGCTCGGTCAAGGAAAGCATCTTCGTCGCCGGCGGCTTCTGCGAGGTGACCGGGGAGCGCTGCACCGTTCTGGCCGAAGAAGCGGTTCCGGTCGGCGAGCTCGACCGCACCCGGATCGAGGGCGAACTCAAGGATTTGCGCGAAGATGCGGCCGACGCCAAGTCGGACGAGGCCCGCGCCGCGGTCGAGGCGCGCATCAAGGTCCGCGAAGCCATGCTTGCGGTTGCGCCCTGAATTCGCGTTCCCCCGGGTCTGGCCACGCTGGACTAATTCCTGCCAAAATATTAAATAGCGTTTCGTTGCGATTCGACCGGGGGCCGCAATCATGGTCGGGGCCGCGCCGGAAGCTGGTCATAGCGATCAGAGGGCCGCAATGAAGCATTGGACGCTGGAAGACATTCACTGGGATCGTTTCGATCCGTCGAAGGTTGACGCCGACCTGCTCAAGGTGGTGAAGGCCGCGTCGCTGGTCGAGAAGAACGGCCGCGAATACGCCCGCTACCTGAAAGAGGTCTTCGCCGACGATTCCCAATTCGTGGAAGATGCCTGGCGCTGGGCCGACGAAGAGGTCCAGCACGGCGACGCGCTCGGCCGCTGGGCCGAGATGGCCGATCCCTCCTTCAAGTTCGAACAGTCCTTCGCCGAATTCGCCGCCACCATTCGCCTGCCGGAGCAGGTCGAGCGCTCGGTGCGCGGCTCGAAGACCGGCGAGTTGGTCTCGCGCTGCATGGTCGAGTGCGGCACCTCGTCGATGTACACCGCGATGGCCGCCGCCACCGACGAGCCGGTGCTCAAGCAGATCTGCCAGAAGATCGCCGCGGACGAGCTGCGCCACTACAAGCTCTTCTACGACTACGAGAAGCGCTACCTGAAGGACGAGAATATCGGCAAGTGGAAGCGCTTCTGGGTCGCGCTCAGCCGGGCCCGCGAGACCGAGGACGACGAGCTCGCCTACGCCTACTACGCCGCCAACCACAACGGTGACGGGCCGTACCACCGCAAGCTCTACAACAGCAAATACGCCGCCCGGGTCTACAGCTACTACCGCTTCCGCCACGTCGAGCGGGCGCTGGCGATGGCGTTCAAGTCGGTCGGCCTGAAGCCGCACGGCCGCCTCAACATGCTCCTTGCGCGGGTCGCCTATGCGCTGATCCGCCGGCGGGTGCGCCGCAGCCGGGCCCACGAGGCGCGGATGGCGGCCGCGACGGCCTGAGCCGCCGCGCCTGACCGGGCCGAACCGATTCCACCGCGGCCGAAAAGCCTCTAGACTGCCGTCCTCCCGCGACAGAACGGAAGCTGGCCGATGACCGACAGCGCGACCGCCGAATCCGAACCCTTGCTGGCCACCCGCCAGCGCGGGCCGGTGCTCTACGCCACGCTCAACCGGCCGAAGTCGGGCAACGCCCTGTCGCTCGGGCTGCTCGCCGCGCTCCAGGACCTGTGGGACCGTCTCGACGACGACCGCTCGGTGCGGGTCGTGGTGCTGGAAGGCGCGGGCAGGTTCTTCTGTACCGGCCACGACCTCACCGAGATCCTCGCCAGCAACGAGGACGCCGCCGAGTTCGCCCGCGGCATGGCCGATACGTGCAACCGCATGATGCAGACCATCACCCGCCTGCCGCAGCCGGTGATCGCCAAGGTCCACGGCGTCGCCACCGCGGCCGGGTGCCAGCTCGTCGCCACCTGCGACCTCGCCGTCGCCTCGTCCGAGGCGCGCTTCGCCACCCCGGGGGTCAACATCGGCACCTGGTGCTCGACCCCATCGGTGGCGCTCAGCCGCGCGGTCGGCCGCAAGCATGCCATGCAGTTCCTGCTCACCGGCCGGCTCCACGACGCCGAGACCGCGCTGCGCATGGGCCTGGTCAACGAGGTGGTCGCACCCGACCGGCTCGACGCGGCGACCGACGCGCTGGCCGACGAGATCGCGACCAAGTCGCCCTACGCCATTGCGCTCGGCAAGCGCAGCTTCTATCGCCAGCTCGAGCTCGACACCGCCGCCGCCTACGACTTCGCCGGCGAGGTCGCGGCCCGCAACGCCGGCGCCGCCGACGCCAAGGAAGGCGTCGCCGCCTTCCTCGAGAAGCGCGCGCCCGACTGGCCGGGCCGCTAACCGCACCTCTCAGCGACGGAACTTCGGCCCACCGGCGATGCCCCTCAATCTCGCCTACCACCTCACCCGCGCCGCCCGGCGGCTGCCGGACGCGCCCGCGATCCTGCACGGCGACGTCGAACGCAGCTACGCCTGGCTCGACGACCGGGTCGGCCGGCTGGCCGGCGCGCTGCGCGGGCTGGGCCTGGAGCCGGGCGACCGGGTCGGGCTGATCGTCGAGACCGAGCCGCGGTCGATCGAATGCCTGCTCGGCCCGCTGCGCGCCGGGCTCGCCATCGTCCCGGTCAACCACCGCCTCCACCCGGCCGAGCACGCCTACATGCTCGCCGACTGCGGCGCCCGCGCGGTGCTGTGCAGCGCTTCGCGGACCGATCCGCTGCTCGGCGTGCGCGACCGTATGCCGGCGCTGGAGCATGTCGTCGCCATGGACGGTGCCGGGGCGGGCGCGCCGGGCGTGCACGACTACGAGGCGCTGGTCGCCGCGGCGGCGCCGATCGCCGACGCGCCGGTCGACAACGATACGGTGTCCTGGATCTTCTACACCTCCGGCACCACCGGCCACCCCAAGGGCGCGGTCCACACCCACCGCTCGCTCAATGCCATGGTCGACGCCCAGATCATCGACATCTGGCCCAACGGCCCCGCCGAGCGGCTCGCCCACGTCACTCCGATGAGCCACGCGGCGGGCCTCTTGGTGTTCCACCACACCGCCGGCGGCGGCGCGCACGTCTTCCCTGACTTCAAACGGTTCGAGCCCGAATCCTTCTACCGCATGGTCGAGCGCCACAAGGTCACCAAGGCGTCGCTGGTGCCGACCATGATCCAGCGGCTGCTCGACGGGCCGTGGCCGGTGCCGTTCGACGTCTCCAGCCTGCAGACGGTCCAGTATGGCGGCGCGCCGATGTACCTGGAGCCGCTCAAGCGCGCGCTCGACCGGTTCGGTCCGATCTTCGTCAACGTCTACGCCCAGGGCGAGGCGCCGCTCGCCTGCACGGTGATGCCCAAGGCCGAGCATGTCGGCCCGGACGCGGCCACCCGGCTGGGCTCGGTCGGGCGCGAGTGCCACGGCGTCGAACTGGCGGTGGTCGACGCCGACGACCGCCCGGTGCCGGCGGGCGAGCCCGGCGAGATCGTGGTGCGCGGCGACCTGGTCATGCAGGGCTACTGGAACGCGCCCGAGGCCAACGCCGAGACGCTGCGCAACGGCTGGCTCCACACCGGCGACATCGGCTATCTCGACGCCGACGGCTACCTGTTCATCACCGACCGGGTGAAGGACATGATCATCCGCGGCGGCACCAACATCTATCCCCGCGAGATCGAGGAGGTGCTGCACCGCCACCCGGCGGTCGACAAGGCCGCCGTGTTCGGCGTCGCCGACCCGGAATGGGGCGAGCGGGTGGTCGCCGCGATCGTGCTGCGCGGCGGGGCCCAGGCCGGCGACGACGAGCTGGCCGCGTGGTGCCGCGACTCGATCTCCGCCTTCAAGACGCCGTCGGCCTTCCACGTCGTGCCCGAGCTGCCGACCAGCGGCTACGGCAAGATCCTCAAGCGCGAGGTCCGCGCCCAGCTCTACCCAGATGGCTGACCGGCGTCGGCGCCCGCCGCGGGGCGCCGGGTGACCGCCATCGGTCTCAACGGCATCGCCGTCCTCGTCGTCACCACGGCCGCCGCGATCCTCCTGTTCATGCCGCGCTTCATGACGGCGCCGACCTGGCGGGCGACGGTCACGCCGCTCGCCTCGATCATCGGCAGCGGCTTCCTGATCCTGGGGCCGCTGCTGGCCCGCACCTACGGCCAGTTCGCGATCGTGGTGATGGCGCTGTTGTGCCTGGTCGCGTTCGCCTTCGGCAGCGCGATCCGCTTCAACATCCTCGCGCTCGACCGGCGCGGCGGCGCGCCGCTGCCCGGCCCGATCGCGGCGATCGACGCCACCGCCTCGTGGACGCTCGCTTTCGCCTACATCATCTCGGTCGCCTACTACCTGCGCCTGTTCGGCTCCTTCGCGGTGAGCCTGACCTCGGTCGACGACGCCTATCACGCCAAGCTGGTGACGACGGCGGTGCTCGTCTTCGTCGGCCTCTACGGCTACGCCCGGGGCCTGCGCGCCCTCGAAGGGCTGGAGACGGTGTCGGTCGGGATCAAGCTGGCGATCATCGCCGGGCTCCTGGTCGGGCTGGTCTTCCACGCAGTCCAGCTCGCCGCCGCGGGCAAGCTGCCGACCAACGGCACGCCGCCGATGACCTGGGAATCGCTGACCATCGGCGTCGGCCTGCTGATCACCGTGCAGGGGTTCGAGACGTCGCGCTATCTCGGGGCCGCCTATGACGCCCAAACGCGCGTCCGCACCATGCGCTACGCCCAGTTCGTCGCCTCGGCGATCTACGTCGTCTACATCCTCCTGGTCGCGCTCGCCGTCCCGGCGGGCCAGATCGAGACCAGCGAGACCGCGATCATCCGGGTCGCCGCGGTGGTCGCGCCGATCCTGCCGCTGATGCTGATCGTCGCGGCCCTGGCCTCGCAGTTCAGCGCCGCGGTGGCCGACACCGGCGGCGGCGGCGGCCTCGCCGAGGAGCTGAGCCGCGCCGGCCTGCAATCGCGGGTGGCCTACATGCTGATCGCGATCATCGCGATCACCCTGGTCTGGTCGGCCGACGTGTTCGAGATCATCGCCTTCGCCTCGCGGGCCTTCGCCGCCTACTACGCGCTCCAGGCGATGCTGGCGACCTGGCTGGCGTGGCGCTGCGAGGACGGCCGCCGCACCGGCCTGGCGGCGCTCTACGGCAGCCTGGCCGCGCTCGCCCTGTTCATCGCCGTCTTCGGGGCGCCGGTGGAATAGCGGCGGTCATTCCGCCATCCCCTGCGCAAATGGCCCGAAGGTTATCATTGGTTATCTTCGGTTATCTTTTCGTCGCGCTTCACTGCCCTCTGTCGCTCATCCTTCCCGGACAGATTGGGATTGTAGGAACATATTCAAGGGGATCTCGCGTGCTGCGACGGCTCCAGGGGCGTGTCGGTGGATTTCGGGGCGCGCGCACGCTATTGGGTTGACCGGCTCCGGGCGGCGGATCCCGTCGGCGGGCCTTGGCAATCCCCGTCCGCCGGAGGCAGACCATGAAACTGGCATCCCTACCGAACGGCACGCCCGACGGCGCGCTCGCCGTCGTCTCGCGCGACCTGGGCCGGGCCGTGCGCGTGCCGCAGGTCGCGCCGACCCTGCAGGCGGCGCTCGACCGCTGGGACGAGACCGCGCCGCGCCTCGCCGAGATCGCCGCCGAGCTGGAGCAGGGCGGGGTTGCGGAGGATTTCGATCCCGCCGAGGCGCTGGCGCCGCTGCCGCGCGCCTACCAGTGGTGCGACGGCAGCACCTATCCCGGCCATATGGAGCGGATGGCCGAATGGCGCGGCCTGCCGATCCCGGACGCCTTCTGGACCGAGCCCTTCCTCTACCAGGGCGGCTCCGACGGCTTCCTCGGCCCGGGCCAGGACATCCCCTGCGTGTCGACCGACTTCGGCGTCGACTTCGAGGCCGAGGTCTGCGTCGTCACCGACGGCATCCCGCTCGGCACCGATGCGGCCGGCGCGCTCGACCACATCAAGCTGGTCATGGTCTGCAACGACGTCTCGCTGCGCAACCTGATCCCGCACGAGCTGGAGAAGGGCTTCGGCTTCGTCCAGTCCAAGCCGGCCAGCGCCTTCTCGCCGGTCGCCGTGACGCCCGACGAGCTCGGCGACGCCTGGCGCGACGGCCGCGTCCACCTGACCGTCCGCTCGAGCCTGAACGGGGCGCTGATGGGCGACCCCGACGCCGGCGAGATGCAGTTCGGCTTCCACGAGCTGATCGCCTATATCGCCCGCACCCGGTCGCTCGCGCCGGGCTCGATCATCGGCTCGGGCACGGTCGCCAGCCGCGACGAGGCCCGCGGCGTGAGCTGCCTGACCGAGCTGCGCATCGTCGAGACGATGAAGCACGGCGCGCCCCAGACCGAGTATCTGCGGCCGGGCGACCACGTCCGCATCGAGATGGTGGACGCTGCGGGCGATGCGGTGTGCGGGGCGATCGACCAGCGGGTCGCCGCGGCCTCCGGCTGACGGCGCGCCGGCTCAGGCTCGCGTTGGCGTCATGACCGGCGTGGCGGGTGTCGCCAATGGCCGCGCCAGAGCGTCAGCCCGACCTCGATGACGATCGCCAGCAGATAGAACGCCACGATCCAGAACACGGCCGGCCCGCCGGTCGTCGCCATGTGCCAGATCAGGCCGACGAAGCAGGCCACCGACAGCGCGCTGCCGGCGAGCGGAACGGCGACGCCCATGCCGATGTCGCGGCGGAGCCGGAACGCGGCCATGTTCACCGCCGCGAAGATCAGCAGGAAGGTGGCGCTGGCGAAGGAGGCGATCACGCCGAGGTCGGAGGTGACGGTGAAGGCCGCGGTGATCGCGGTCAGCGTCACCAGCGCCACCCAGGGGACCGGCCGTTTGCGCTCGCGCATCGAGAAGATGCGCGGCAGGGCGTGCTCGCTCGCCATCACCATCGCCAGGCGCGCCGAGCCGAACAGGGTCGCGTTGATCGCCGATCCGGTCGACATCAGCGCGGCGACGCCGATCATCACGAAACCGACCTGGCCCAGGGTCGGCTGCGCGGCCACCGCCAGCACGTATTCCTGGCTCTTGTCGACCTGGGCCGAGGTCAGGTTGCCGAGCGCGACCATGCCGACCGCGATATAGACCGCGGTGGTGATCAGGATTGCCAGCACCAGCCCGCGTTTCAGGTTGACCTCGGGCCGCTTCATCTCGTCGACCGCGTTGGGGATCAGCTCGAAGCCCTCGTAGGCGACGAAGATCAGCGCGGTGGCGATCAACGGCGCCTCCGGCCCCTTGTTGAACACCGGCAGCAGGTGGTCGGCCTGCACCGTGGCCAGGCCAACCGCGGCGAAGACCAGCAGGATCAGCAGCTTGCCGGCGACGATCGCGAGCTCGACGCCGCCCGAGGTGCGCGCGCCCAGCAGGTTGACCGCGAGGAAGGCGAGCAGCACGCCCAGCGACAGGGCGGTGCGCAGCCAGGCGAGGCTGTCCGAGCCGGCCAGCAGCGCCGCGCCGTAGTTGCCGAAGGCGCTGGCGTAGAGGGCGAGGGTGCCGGCATAGCCCGCGACCAGGACCCAGCCGGCGACGCCGGCCACGGCCGCGCCGCCGAAGGCCTTCTCGATATAGGTGAAGCTGCCGCCGTCGTCGCGGTAGCGCAGGCCGAGATGGGCGTAGGACAGCCCGGTCAGCAGCGCGATCAGGCCGCCCAGCCCCAGGGTCAGGGCCACGGCGTGGCCCGAGACGCTCATCGCCAGGCCGAGCACGGCGAAGATGCCGCCGCCGACCATGCCGCCGATGCCGATGGCGACGATGCTGGCGAGGCCGAGCTTCTCCTCGGGCGGCGGGGCCGTCACCTTTCCGGCGCCGTCGCGGCGGTCGCCGCCCGCACTGCGGGCCCCAGCTCGGCGACGATGGCGCGGTAGAGCGGCCGTTTGAAGTCGACGATCAGGTCGGGCAGCGCGTCGAGCGCGGCCCAGCGCCAGGCGGAGAACTCGCGGTGGTGATGGGCGTCCAGGTCGATGTCCGCGTCGGTGCCGGTGAAGCGCGCGGCGTACCATTTCTGGGCCTGGCCGCGGAACCGGCCGCGCCAGACCTTGCCGCGCAGCTCGGGCGGCAGGTCGTAGATCAGCCAGCCCTTGGTCTCGGCGACGATCTCGGCGTCGCGGGTGCCGGTCTCCTCCGCCAGTTCGCGCAATGCGGCCGCTTCGGGCGCCTCGCCCTTGTCGATGCCGCCCTGGGGCATCTGCCAGGCCTCTTCCTCGGTGTCGATCCGCCGCGCGACGAAGACCCGCCCGGCGCCGTCGAACAGCAGGATGCCGACGCCGGGGCGATAGCCCTCCGGCGGGCCGTCGAGCGTTTCGGCCAGCCCGTCGCTCATCGGTCCGCCGTCTTCGCTGCGGGCACGACGGCGGTCAGCGGGGCGAGGGCGAGGTCTCGCTTGTTCAGTGCCAGCGCCCAGCGCCGCACCGCGTTCACCGTCATCGGGTAGGCGCCGACCGCGGCGATCACCCAGCCGCGGCCGCGCGCCAGCGCCTCGGCCAACCGCATGCGCCGGTCGATGGCGTCGGGGTCGAGCTTGGTGTCGAGCCACAGGTCGACATGGGCGAGGTCGGTGCGCGCCGACGCCGGCTGGACCGTGGCGGGCGTCGGTCGCGGCTGGACGTAGATCAGGCCGCGGCCGAGGATGTCGTCGACCACCGGCGTGAAGGCCGCGGTGCCCGGCACCAGCGCCGTGCGGCGGGCGCCGATCACGCCGACATAGCCGGCGAAGCGGCTCAGCGACCAGTGCAGGCGCTCGCGGTTGGTGTCGACGGACAGGCTCGCCCGCAGCGCCTTCGGGCCGGGATCTTGGTGCGCCGTGTCGCGGCCCGCCATCGGCAGCTCGACCAGGGTCTCGTGGCCGGCGGCGCGCGCCTCCTCGGTCCAGCTGTAGAGGCCCGGCGCATAGGCGGAAAAGGCCAGGGTCACCGCGCCGGGCAGGCCCTTCAGCGCCGCGCCGGTCAGGTCCGCCTTGAGGCCGAGGCCGGTCACGATGATCGCGATCCGCGGACGCTTGTCCGGGTCCTCGAACCGCCGGGCATAGACGTCGCGGGGCTTGCGGCCCTTGGCGCCGATCCGCGGCAGCGGCCCCCAGCGGCCGTCCTCGATTAGCGCAGGGTCGAGGTAGACCGGCCGGGTCTTGGACGCGGTGCGGGCCGCCTGGCTGGCGCCGGGACCGGTCGGGAGGTCGACCTCCGCCGCCGGTCCGGGCCGAGTGCCGGGGCCGGCCGGTTCAGGCGTCCGGTACGTGGCCGCCAGCCACACCACCACCCCGGCCAGGCCGAAGACGGCCACGAGTACGGCGACGGCGAGGCTGCGCATGGCGTTTTGGCTCCGCCTCTCCCAGCCTCGGCCGTCGTCGCGTGCCGACTATTGCTCGCGCGACCGGTAGAGCGAGATGCCCTTGAGCAGGTCGATCGCCCGGCTGAGCTGATAGTCCTTCGGGTTGGGCTTGTCGGCGGCCTTCTTGGCCGGCGTCTTCTTGCTGGCGTCGGGCTTGGCCTGGGACTTCTTGTCCTGCGTCGCCTTCTTGGTGTCGAGCGCGCCCGGCAGGTCGGCCTCGTGCAGCCGCTCGGGCGCGGTCACCTTGGTCACCTTGGCCTGCTCGACGACGATGTCGGGCTCGATGCCCTTGGCCTGGATCGAGCGGCCCGACGGCGTGTAGTAGCGCGCCGTGGTCAGCCGCATCGCGCCGTGGTTGCCCAGCGGGATGATCGTCTGGACCGAGCCCTTGCCGAAGCTCTTGGTGCCCATCAGGATCGCGCGGCGGTGGTCCTGCAGCGCGCCGGCGACGATCTCGGACGCCGAGGCCGAGCCGCCGTTGATCAGCACGACCACCGGGATGCCCTGGGCCATGTCGCCCGGCTTGGCGTTGAAGCGGCTCGACACCTGGGCCTCACGGCCGCGGGTCGAGACGATCTCGCCCTTGTCGACGAAGGCGTCGACCACCTCGACGGCCTGGTTGAGCAGGCCGCCCGGGTTGTTGCGCAGGTCGACCACGACACCGCGCCACTTGCTGCCGAGCTGCTCCTTGAAGCGGGTCAGCGCCCGGCGCACGCCGACGCCGGTCTGCTCGGTGAACGAGGTGATGCGCAGGTAGCCGATGTCGCCGTAGATGGCGCTGCGCACCGACTTGACCGTGATCACCGCGCGGGTCAGCGTGACGTCGAACGGCTTCTGCTTGCCGCGGCGGATCTGGATGGTGATCTTGGAGCCGATCGGCCCGCGCATCTTCTTGACCGCGTCGCGCAGCGACTGGCCGATGATCGGCTTGCCGTCGATGTGGGTGATGTAGTCGCCGGCCTGGATCCCGGCCTTGGCGGCGGGCGTGTCGTCGATCGGCGAGACCACCTTGACCACGCCCTTGTCCAGCGTGACCTCGATGCCGAGTCCGCCGAACTTGCCGCGGGTCTGGACCTGCATCTCCTTGAAGGCCTCGGCGTTCATGTAGCTCGAGTGCGGGTCGAGCGACTGGAGCATGCCGTTGATCGCCGCTTCGATCAGCTCCTTGTCGGTGACCTTGCGCACGTAGCTGGCGCGGACGCGCTCGAACACGGCGCCGAACAGGTCGAGATAGCGATAGGTGTCGTCCGCCTTTTGCGATGCCGCCCGGACCGGCGATATGGAGGTCGCCAATGCGACCACGAGAACGGCGAGGGAGATGCGCTTCATCCGTTTACCTTGCGTTTGTCTGCCGCAAGCCACGGCAGGGGGTTGATAGGGCGGCCCTTGCGCCGGATTTCGAGATAGAGCCGCGGCCCGGCGGTCCGACCGCCCATGACGCCAACGGGTTCACCGGCGAGAACCCACTGCTTGTTGACGACGTATATCCGTGACAGGCCCGCGACCAGGGAATGATATCCACCGCTGTGACGGATGATCAATATCTGGCCATAGCTTCGGAACGGGCCGGCGAAGACGATCTGGCCGTCATACGGGGCGACGACCTGGGCGCCCTTGCGCGCCTCGATCTCCAGGCCGCGGGTCTCCAGGCCGTATTCGTTGGCCTGGCCGAACTTGCGCACGATGCGCCCGGCGACCGGCATGGTGATGTGGCCGCGCGCGCGGCCGAACGGGCGGACCAGCGCCGGCCGGGTCAGGGCGTCGGCGCGCGGCGCCTTGCCCGGCGGCTTGGTCTTGGCGGCCTCGCGGTCGAGCCGTTCGACCAGGTCGCGCAGCGAGCGGGCCTTCTTGGTCAGCTCGGCGATCCGGGCGGCGTTGTCGTCGCGCTCGTGCTGGGTCTGGTGCAACAGCTCGCTCTGGCGCGTGATCAGGGTGGCGAGCTGGGTGTGGACCGCGGCCAGCGCGTCGCGCTGCCGGCGGAGCCGGACCTGGCGCCGGCCGATCTTGGCCTTGAGCGCGGCGAAGGTCTTCAGCCGGCCGCTCAGGATCACCGCGCGCTCCTCGATCTTGGGCAGCAGGGCGCGCAGCACGACGGTGCTGCGGATCGCGTCGTCGGCGTGGTCGAAACGGATCGCGAAGGCGCCGGGCGGGTGGCGGCGGATGCGCTGCATCGCGCCGAGCAGCCGGGCGAGTTGCTGCTGGGCCGCCTGGAAGCCGGCGCGGCTCTTGCGCTCGCGCTGCTCCAGCTCGGCCAGCTCGATCTCGGTGCGCAGCAGCGCGGCCTCGCGGAACTGGGCGCGCTCGGCGGTGCTGACCAGCTTCTCGCGCAGCGCCTTGATCGCGGCGCCGAGCGCGGCCATGCGCTTGGTCAGCTTGGTGCCGCGGTCGCGGCTGGCGTCGAGATTGCGCTCGACCTTCTCCAGCGTGCCGCGGTCGGCCTTGTCCTGGCCGTGGGCCGACGGCACGGGGACCGCCGCAATTGCCGCCGCGGCGGCCGCGACGATCAGGCCGCCGGGCAGGCCATGCGGTCGATGCTCAGCCGGCCGCCGCACGCCGTTCTCCGATCCGCAGCGGGGCGGCAGGGTCGATCAGGCACTGGCCGGTCATCTCGGCCGGCTGGGCGAGGCCCATCAGGTGCGAGCACGGTCGGCGCCACGTCGGCGAGGCGGCCGTCGTGCAGGCCCACCCGGGCGCAGTCGTCGCCGGCCAGGACGACCGGCACCACGTTGCCGGTATGGGCGGTGTGCGCCTGGCCGGTCGCGGCGTCGCGCATGCGCTCGGCGTTGCCGTGGTCGGCGGTGACCAGCAGGGCCCCGCCCATCGCCCGCACCGCCTTCTCGACCCGGCCGAGGCAGCGGTCGACGGTCTCGACCGCGCGGATCGCGGCGTCGAGGTCGCCGGTGTGGCCGACCATGTCGGTGTTGGCGTAGTTGACCACGATCAGGTCGAAGCGGTCGCTCTCGATCGCGTCGACCAGCTTGTCGGTCACCTCCGGCGCCGACATCTCGGGCTGGAGGTCGTAGGTCGCGACCTTGGGCGACGGCACCAGGATGCGCTCCTCGCCGGGGAAGGGCTGCTCGGCGCCGCCGTTCAGGAAGAAGGTGACGTGGGCGTATTTCTCGGTCTCGGCGATGCGCAGCTGGGTCTTGCCCGCGGCGGCGACGGTCGCGCCCAGCACCGCGGTCAGGGTTTCGGGCGGGAACAGCGCCGGCATGAATGCGTCCAGCGCTTCGGAATAGGAGACCATGCCGAGCGTTGCGGCAAAGCGGACCACGCGCCGGCGCTCGAAGCCGTCGAAGGTCGGGTCGAGCAGGGCGGTCAGGATCTCGCGCGCCCGGTCGGCGCGGAAGTTGACCATCAGCACGCCGTCGCCGTCGGCCATGCCGGCGTAGCCGCCGATCGCGGTCGGCTTGACGAACTCGTCGGTCTCGCCGCCCTCGTAGCCGGCCTCGACCGCGGCGCGCGGGTCGTCGGCCTGGCGCTCGCCTTCGCCCAGGGTCAGCGCATCGTAGGCGAGCGTGATCCGCTCCCAGCGCTTGTCGCGGTCCATCGCCCAGTAGCGGCCGCTGACCACGCCGAACGAAATGCCGGCGGCGCCGTCGATGTCGGCCAGGAAGGTGTCGAGATAGCCGCCGGCGCTCTTGGGCGGGGTGTCGCGGCCGTCGAGGAAGGCGTGGACCACGACCGGGACGCCCTCGGCGGCGATCAGCCGCGCCATCGCGGCGAAGTGGCGCTGGTGGGAGTGGACGCCGCCCGGCGACATCAGTCCCATCAGGTGCGCCGCGCCGCCGCTCGCCTTGAGCGCGGCGACGAAGTCGCGGAAGGCCGGGAGCGTGGGGATCGTGCCGTGGTCGAGAGCGTCGTCGATGCGCGGCAGGTCCTGCAGCACGATGCGGCCGGCGCCGATGTTCATGTGGCCGACCTCGGAATTGCCCATCTGGCCGGCGGGCAGGCCGACCTCGTGTTCCGACGCGTCGAGCCGGGCGTGCGGGCAGGTGTCCGTCAACCGGTCCCAGACCGGCGTGCGGGCCATGGCGATCGCGTTGTTCTCGCGCACGTCGCTCTCGCCCCAGCCGTCCAGGATGCACAGGACGACGGGGCGGGCGGGCGCGGCGGCGGTCGAAACGTCGGAATCCAGGGTCGTCATCTTTCCATGGCTAGTGGCAGCGGCCTTCTCGCCCTCTGTATATAGGCCCCATGTATATAGGCTAGGCGGGGCCTTCGGACATAGGCTATTGGCGGCTGCCGGCAGCCGCCGAGCGGTCCCTCCCTCCTGCTGCGGACAGGCGGGACCGCCGCTGTCCATAGGCACAGTCGCGGGCAATTGTGGCGCAAGTTTGGGAGTGGATCGGGTGTTTCGGGGGGCCGGGTTGCGCCTGCCGGCCACGCGCCGGGCCGCGTCAGGCGGCCAGGGCGCCCCGTGTCCACGACCAGGCCGCCTTGCGCTCGGCGGCCGGGAAAAAGCGGACGTCCGCCGACATCATGACGCCGGCGATCTTGATCGCGACCTCTTCCCACTTGGCGTCGCCGACCACGGCGATGCGGTCGAAGTCGCCCATATGCTTGATGCCGAGCATGAAATCGTCCCAGGCCCCGTGCAGGTCCCAGCCGTCGAACGCGGTGATGTCGAGCAGGATGTTGAGCTTGCCGTGCCCCTTGATCCGTTGCTCCAGCTCGGGGGT
This sequence comes from uncultured Alphaproteobacteria bacterium, assembly GCA_963730305.1. Taxonomy (GTDB): domain Bacteria; phylum Pseudomonadota; class Alphaproteobacteria; order Bin65; family Bin65; genus CAMYMQ01. The sequence goes on along the minus strand of CAVSRB010000008.1, from coordinate 13,877 downwards.
CAGCGCGGCATAGGCCTCGTGGGTCAGCTTGCCCGACGCCTTGATCGCGACGTCGCCGCCGTCGCTTTCCGGTAGGATTTCGAACATGGCGTTTCCTTTCTGTCGTTTGCTGACAGATCGGGCGGGCGCGGCCTCCGTTCAAGCCCTGCCCCGCGCGTCAAGCCCCGAGCGCGGCGGCGAGATCGCGCACCCGCGCCAGGGTGTTCCAGTTGCGCGCGGTGCCGGGCACGCCGAGCGCCCGCTCGAGCCGGTCGCCGGTCAGCTTCGACCGCCCGATGCCGTCGGGATAGGCGAGGTGCAGCGCCAGGCCGTCGAGGGCCATCTCCTCCCGGTCGCGGTCGAGCGCGGCGAGCCTTGCCTCGGCGTCGGCCGCCGGCGGGCCGGCCAGGAACATGACCAGCAGGCGGCGCGGATCGGCGCCGGCGCGGCCGGCGAAGGGGTTGCGGGCGATCGCGGCATCGACCTGCGCCGCGGTCCGCAGGATCACCCGCGGGCGAAAATCCCAGTGCGCGTCGATGGCGTCCTCCAGGCGCGCCGCCAGCGCGTCCGGGTCGGCGTCCTCGGAGGCGAACACCAGGTTGCCGCTCTGCAGCACGGTCTCGACCCCGTCCAGCCCCAGCGCGCCGGCGACGCCGCGCAGCTCGGCCATCTTGATCGGCTTGTGGCCGCCGACGTTGATGCCGCGCAGGAAGGCGGCCCAGACGGTCATCGCACGCCCCGCCTATTCCCGATGGTAGGGATGTCCCGTGGCGATGCTGTGGGCGCGCCAGAGCTGTTCCATCAGCAGTGCGCGGACCAGCATGTGCGGCCAGGTCATCGCCCCCAGCGAAAGGGTGAACCGGGCGCGATCGAGCACGCTTTGGTGCAGGCCGTCCGCGCCGCCGATGGCGAAGGCGACCGCGCCGCCGCCGTCCTCCCGCCACAGGGCCAGCTTTTCGGAGAACTTGGATCGAGGAGAGCTGGGTGCCGCGTTCGTCGAGGGCGACCAGCGGCGGGCCGTGGGCTTGGGCCTGGGACTGGGGCAGGGCGGCGAGTAGCAGCTCACCCTCCCGCGCTTTCAGGGCGTCGGGCGGCAGGCGGCGCTTCTCCTCGACCTCCCGCCAGGTGACGGGCCAGGGCAGCCGCCTGCCATAGTCGTCGCACAGGTCCCGGATCGGGCCGGCGCGCAGCCGCCCGACCGCGGCGACCGTGACCGTCAAGACCGCGCGTCGCGCCGGATCAAGCGATCATTTCCACCTGCGCCGCCTCCGGACGGATGGAGTCCTGGCTCCACAGCTTCTCCAGATTGTAGAAGTCGCGGACTTCCGGCCGGAACAGGTGAACGATCACGTCGCCGGCATCGAGCAGGACCCAGTCGCACCGGTCGGTCCCCTCGGTGGGCACCGTCGGCAGGCCGAGACCTTTGAGCTTTTCGGCGAGGTGGTCGGCCATCGCGCCAACATGGCGGTCCGATCGTCCGCTGGCGATGACCATGTAATCGGCGAAGCCGGTCTTGCCGGCCAAGTCGATGACGACAACGCCTTCCGCCTTGTCGTCGTCGAGCGATGCCTCGATCAGGCGCAGAATATCGTCTGTCGCAGGCAACTCACGGATCGTACGAGCGATCGTGCACCTCCTGTTTGGTCGCACCTACAGCCCATGCGCCATTGCGTCGGCTCATGACGAGCCGCGCGCCGCAGCGCGAATCGCGCTAGCCGAGGCCGGATGCAGCTTTGAATTTATGAACACCCATGCCGGCGGGTCGGTTCCCGGCACCCGCCGCGCGTGCCTTTCAGGCAGCCTGTACCGGGAAAAACGCCGCGCCGCCACCCCGGTCAACGCCCTTATAGAATAGGTGGGACGGGCGAAAACGGCAACGCCGACCGTGTTAAAAATTTCTGACCAGTCTTTCCACGCCGGAAGCTGAATCAGGTTGTCCGCCCCCATCAGCCAGACGAAGTCGAGGCGGGGATAGCGGCTGGTCAGCGCCAGCAGGGTCTCGGCGGTATAGGTGGTGCCCAGCGCGGTCTCGATATCGGTGACGCGCAGGCGCGGATGGGCGGCGACGGCGGCCGCCGAGGCCACCCGGGTCTCCAGCGGCGCCATCTCCGCGGCCGACTTGAGCGGGTTCTGCGGCGACACCAGCAGCCAGACCTCGTCGAGGCCGAGCCATTTCAGCGCCGCCTCGGCGATGTGGCGGTGGCCGTCGTGGGCCGGGTTGAACGATCCGCCGAGCAGGCCGACCGACTTGCGCGCGAAGGACGACGGCGGGTCCGGGATCCAGCGGGTCATGGCTGGAGAATCGGGTCCGCGCCGGGACCGGCGTCCACGCGACGGGTGCGGCGCCGCGCTACGGCCGCACCTGGCCGTCGCCGCGGACGACGTATTTGTAGCTGGTGAGCTGCTCGGCGCCGACCGGGCCGCGGGCGTGCAGCTTGCCGGTCGAGATGCCGATCTCGGCGCCCATGCCGAACTCGCCGCCGTCGGCGAACTGGGTCGATGCGTTCCACATCACGATCGCCGAATCGACCTCGTCGAGGAACTTCTGGGCCACCGCCGCGTCCTCGGTGACGATCGAATCGGTGTGGTGCGAGCCGTGGTGCTCGATATGGTCGATCGCGCCGTCGACGCCGTCGACCAGCTTCACCGACATGATCCAGTCGAGATACTCGGTGTCCCAGTCGGCGTCCGTCGCGGCCACGACCCGCTGGTCGACCGCCTGGGTCGCCGCGTCGCCGCGCACCTCGACGCCGGCCTCGATCAGGTCCTGGACGAGGGGGGCCAAGTGGCTGTTGTGGGCGCGCCGGTCGACCAGCAAGGTTTCGGCCGCGCCGCAGACGCCCGGGCGCCGGGTCTTGGCGTTGACGGTGATCGCCCGCGCCATGTCGAGGTCCGCCGCCGCGTCGACATAGATGTGGCAGAGGCCCTCCAGGTGGGCGATGACCGGGATCCGGCTCTCCTTCTGGACCCGCTCGATCAGCGACTTGCCGCCGCGGGGCACGATGATGTCGATATAGTCGGTCATGGTCAGCATCTCGCCGACCGCCGCGCGGTCCGTGGTCGGCACGAGCTGGATCGCCTCGCCGGGCAGGCCGGCGGCGCGCAGGCCGGCCTGCAGGCATTCGCCGATCGCGCGCGACGAGTGAAAGCTGTCGGAGCCGCCGCGCAGGATCGCGGCGTTGCCGGATTTCAGGCACAGGCCGCCGGCGTCGGCGGTCACGTTGGGCCGCGATTCGTAGATGATGCCGATGACGCCCAGCGGCACCCGAACGCGGCTGATCTTCAGCCCGTTGGGCCGGGTCCACTCGGCGATGACGTCGCCGATCGGGTCGGGCATGGCGGCGACGTCCTCCAGCCCCTTGGCCATGCCATCGATGCGGTCGTCGGTCAGGGTCAGCCGGTCGATCATCGCGCCGGTCATGCCGGTCGCGGCGTCGAGGTCCAGCGCGTTGGCCGCGGACAGCGTCTCCTTGGCGTCGCGCAGCGCCGCGGCCGCCTCGGTCAGCGCCTTGTTCTTGGTCGCGTCGGAGGCGTGCGCCAGCTCGGCCGCGGCGTCCCGCGCGGCCTGGCCGAGCGCGGCCATGGTCTCGTGGATCGAGGCGTCGGCCGCGCCGGCGCCGTTGCTCTTGGTCTCGGTCATCGTCGTCTCGCGCCCGCGGGCGCCCTGCAGTCGAATGTTCGCGGCAGAAACTAGCGTTTTTTTCCCCGAAGGGAAATTGCGCACCGCCACGAGTCCGTCACGATCTGCTGTTTCGATGCGCCTGGAAGCGGTCGCCGCCGTCCTCGTTCGGGGACGGCGGTCCGTTCGTGGGGACAATTCCGGGACAGGCGGAGACGACATGGCGGAAGCACAGCAACCCGATTGGTTCAAGCGTTGGTCCGACGAGGTCGGCGGCGGACAGCAACTCGACAATGCGCGGCTCAGCCTGATCGCGGCGCCGCTGACCGTGACCGGGGATCTCAGCAGCACCTTCCCGCTGTTCGTCGCCGGCACCGTCACCGGCTCGATCATGGGCAAGGAACGGGTCACGATCGAGACCGGCGGCACCGTCCACGGCAAGGTCGAGGCGGAGGAGGTGTTCGTCGCCGGGGTGGTCGACGGCGACGTCGCCGCGCGCACGGTGGCGGTCGCCAACGGCGGCGAGATCAAGGGCGACATCGCCTACGAATCGCTGTCGGTGCAGGCCGGCGCGGTGGTCTGCGGCAAGCTCACCCGCAATTCTTAGTTTTCCTCCGGGCGATTTTCTCTTCCCCGCATTTGGCATCCGCGCCGCGCGCCGCTAAAACGGTGCGAACACGGGGAGGAGGGTGCGCCATGATCGTCGTTTCGGGGGTGATCGAGATCGAATCCGCGGATCTCGACCGCGCGCTGGAGGCCGGCCGCGAGGCCGCGGCCGCGACCCGCACGGAGCCGGGCTGCCGGGCCTACGCCTTCTATCAGGACATCGAGACGCCGGCGCGCGTCCGCGTGTTCGAGGAATGGGACGACGCGGCGGCGCTGGAGCGCCACTTCGAGATGCCGCACTTCCAGCGCTTCCGCGAGGTCCTCGGCGGCATCCGCGTGCTCAGCCGCGAGATCAAGCGGTACGAGGTCTCCGACGTCGGCGAGGTCTGACCGGCCGCCGGCGCGCGGAGCGGGACGATGACGTCCGGCTGGAAGGGCGCGGCGATCGGGGCGCTGTCCGTGCTCGGGCTGGCGGCGGCGATCGCCTACGTCATCGGCCTGGCGGTCGACGCGCCCGGTTTCCGCTTCGCGGTCAAGGCCATCCCGGTGCTGTGCCTGCTCGCCTGGGTGCTGATCGCCGGCAACCTGCCGCGGCGGGTGCTGATCGCCGGCGGGCTGGCCTGGAGCGTGGTCGGCGACGTGCTGCTGGCGATGATCGATCTCGGCGCGGACAAGACCCTGTTCTTCGGGGCCGGCCTCGGCGCCTTCCTGATCGCCCACCTGTTCTACATCGGCTTCTTCGCGAGCTGGGGCCGCGGGCTGATGCCGCTGCGCGTGCTGCCCTTCCTCGCCTGGGGTGTGGTCGTGTTCGTCCTCGTCCAGGGCAAGCTCGGTCCGCTGATGATCCCGGTCGCGGTCTACGTCCTGGTCATCGTCGCGATGATGTGGCGCGCCTTCTGCCTGACCGACGGCTACGGCCGGACCCTCTCGCTCGCCCAGACCGCCGCATGGGGCGCGCTGCTGTTCGGCATCTCGGACACGCTGATCGCGCTCAACAAGTTCTGGATGCCGATCCCGGGCGCCGCCTACGCGATCATCGTGACCTACTGGGTCGGCCAGCTCGGCATCGCCCGCGCCAGCCGCGGCTGACCGCGCGCGTGCCGGCCGGCGCTTCGGCCGTCAATGGGTCAGGATGCGGTCGAGGAAGAACTTGAGCCGCTCGCTGCGCGGCCGGGTGAAGAAGGGCTCGGGCAGGTCGATCTCGACGATCTGGCCCAGGTCCATGAACACCACCCGGTCCGCCACCCGCCGGGCGAAGCCCATCTCGTGGGTGACGATCACCATGGTCATGCCGTCCGCCGCCAGGCCCTCGATCACGGCCAGCACCTCGTTGACCATCTCGGGGTCGAGCGAGGCGGTGGGCTCGTCGAACAGGATGACCTGCGGGTGCAGGCACAGCGCCCGGGCGATCGCGACCCGCTGCTGCTGGCCGCCGGAGAGGTGGGACGGATACTTGTCGCGCTGGTCGGCGAGGTTGACCCGGTCGAGGAAGGCCTCCGCGCGCTCGCGCGCCTTGGCGCGGCCGGCGCCATAGCCCCAGACCTGGCCAATGGTGAGGTTCTCCAGCACGGTCAGGTGGGGGAACAGGTTGAACTGCTGGAACACCATGCCGACGCGGCTGTTGATCTGGCGGCGCTTGCGCCGGGTGATCTCGCCGGCGGCGACCTCGATGCCGCAGATCTCGAGCCGGCCCTCCTGGAACTCCTCGAGCAGGTTCATCGAGCGGATAAGGGTCGACTTGCCCGAGCCCGACGGGCCGCAGATCACCACCCGTTCGCCGGGGGCGACGTCGAGGTCGACGTCGCGCAGCGCGTGGTAGGCGTCGTACCACTTGTTGATGCCGCTCAGGCTGATCAGGGGCGTGTCGCCCTTTTCGGTTCCACCGCTCATCGGTCGCGCTCCATCGTCAATATTTCCGCTCGAACCGGTCGGCATACTTGGACAGCGAGAAGCATATCGCGACGTAGACCAGGGCCGCGAAGACGAAGCCGGAATTGAGGATGTGCGGTCCGCCGAGCCAGTCGCTGGAGTCCACGCCCAGGCGCACGGCCTCGACGAAATCGACCACGCCGATGACCAGCAGCACCGTCGTCTCCTTGATGATCGAGATCATCACGTTGATCAGGGCGGGCACCACCGTCCGGATCGCCTGGGGCAGCACGACCAGGACCATGGTCACCGGCGGGGTGAGGCCGACCGTGGTCGCCGCCTCGTACTGGCCGCGGCTGACCGACTGCAGGCCGCCGCGGAACACCTCCGCGGCCATCGCCGCGTTGAACAGGGTGAAGGCGACCAGGGTGCGCGTGAACAGGTCGGTGGTCATGCCGGCGGGCAGGAACAGCGGGAAGATCGTCGCCGCGACGAACAGGATGGCGAGCAGCGGGATGCCGCGCATCAACTCGATGAAGCCGATGCACAGCACGCTGACGACGGGCAGCCGCGCGCGCCGGCCGAGCGCCAGCAGCAGGCCGAGCGGCAGCGCCGTCACCAGGGTGACCAGCGCGACGACGATGGTGACCATGAACCCGCCCCAGCTGCTGGTCGACACCGGCGTGAGCCCGAATACCCCGCCGGCCAGCAGGAGGCCGGCAGCGACCGGCACCAGCGTGACGCCGGCGACGCCGACGCCGAACTTGAAGGGCAGCCGCGGCGCAACCAGCCAGGCGATGGTCGCGACCACCAGGGCGAGGGCGAGATAGACCCGCCACATCGCCGCCGCCGGGTAGGCGCCCGCCAGCAGCACCTTCCAGCGCGCGATGACGAAGGCCCAGCACGCGCCGTTCTCATCCTTGCAGGCCGCCGCGGTCGTGCCGCTCCAATGGGCGTCGACCAGACCCCAGCTCGCCACGACGTAGACGAGGTAGCCCGCGGCCACGGCACAGGCCAACGTGACGATCGCGTTGGGCACGGACGAGAAGGCCTGGCGCACCAGCCGCGTCGGCAGGCTCTCGGGCGAGACCGGCGGCGCCCGGCCGGGAATCGGCGTGTCGCGCACGAACCGGTTCACGACGAGCCTCCGTGGCGCATCACGTAGGCGTTGTAGATGTTGAGCATCAGCGACACGAACAGGGTGATGACGAGGTAGAGCCCCATCACGATGGTCATCACCTGGAGCGGGTGTGGCGCCTGGGCCAGGATCGTGCCGCCCAGCACCTGCATGATGTCCGGATAGCCGATCGCGGCGGACAGCGACGAGGCCTTGATCAGGTTCTGGTACTGGCTGACCGCGGGCGGGATCGCCACGCGCATCGCCTGGGGCAGGATGATCAGGAAGCTCGCGCGGGCGCCGGTCAGGCCGACCGTGGTCGCCGCCTCGTGCTGGCCCTTGGGGATCGCGAGCAGGCCCGACCGGAAGATCTCCGCCATGAAGGCGCCGTTGTAGATCGACAGGCCCATGACCATGGCGATGAATTCCGGTCGCAGGTTGCTGCCGCCGCGGAACATGAAGCCGCGCAGCACCGGCGCGGTCCAGGCGCCGAACGGCCCGCCCCAGACGAGCAGGGCGAGCAGGATCACGATCAGGGCGCCGGCGCCGCCGACCAGGGCGTGCCGCGTCCGCGGCGTCGCGTCGACCATCCGGCGGCGCAGCACGACGGTGCCGATCAGGACGACCGGGATCAGCGCGACCAGCACCCAGCCGGCCGCGGTCAGGTCGGGCGCGGGCAGGAACAGGCCGCGGTTGGTGAAGTAGACCCCGCCGACCGCGGCGCTTTCCCGCACCGGCGGCAGGGTCGAGAGAATGCCGAAGTACCAGACGAAGATCTGGAGCAGCAGCGGTACGTTACGGAAGGTCTCGACGTAGAGCCGGGCGATGGTCGCGAGCAGCGGGTTGCTGGAGAAGCGCGACAGGGCGACGACCAGGCCGACGATCGTGCTGACCGCGATGCCGGCGGCCGCCACGAGCAGGGTGTTGACGAACGCGACCGCGATCGCCGCCAGATAGCTCGACGTCGGCGAATAGGTCACCGCCTTCTGCGAGATGTCGAAGCCGCTCTGGTCCAGCAGGAAGCCGAAGCCGGGCTCGACCCCCATACGGGCCAGGTTGGTGATGGTGTTGTTGTAGATCGCCCAGAAGCCGATCAGCGCGATCACGGCGACGACGAGCTGGAGCAGGAGCGACGGCGCGCGCTCGCGCAGCCTGAGCGTCCAGGGGGCTGAAGCGTTGGTCACGGCGATGGGGGTGTCGGGAAGGGCGGCGGCCGGGCGTTTGGCGGCCGGCGGACGTCACGCGTCGCCGGCCGCCGCAGATCCGTTAGCGGATCGGCATGGACATCATCAACCCGCCCTTGGTCCACAGGTTGTTGAGACCGCGCTCGAGGCCGAGCGGGGTCTTCGGCCCGAGGTTGCGGTTCCAGATCTCGCCGTAGTTGCCGACGGCCTTGATCTCGTTGTACGCCCACTCGTTCGGGATGCCGAGCTTCTGGCCGTAGTTGCCGGTCACGCCGAGCAGGCGCTGCACCGCCGGGGTCTTCGAGCTCGCCTTCATCTTGTCGACGTTGGCCTTGGTGACGCCGAGCTCCTCGGCTTCGATCAACGCGTTCATCATCCAGAAGACGGCGTCGCGCCACCGGTCCTGGCCCTGGGGCACCATCGGCCCGATCGGCTCCTTCGAGATGGTCGTGTTGAAGATCAGGTGCGCACTGGGATCGCGCAGCTTGGTCCGCCGTACGGCGAGGCCGTTGCGGTCGGTGGTGTAGGCGTCGCAGCGCTTGGCGGCGTAAGCCTTGAGCGCTTCGCCCTGGGACCCGAAGGTGAGCAGTTCGACCTTGAGCCCGTGCGAGCGGAAATAGTCGGTGGCGTTGAGCTCCGACGTGCTGCCCTGGGCGGTGCAGAGGACGGCGCCGTTGAGGTCGGCGATCTTCTTCACGCCCGAAGCCTTGCGGACCATGAAACTCTGGCCGTCGTAGGTCATCACCTTGGTGTAGTTCATCGATGCCGCGTCGCGGCTCAGGGTCCACGTGAAGCGATGGGTGAGGACGTCGAGCGCGCCCGACTGCAGGCTGGAGAAGCCGGTCTTGAGGTTGACCGGCGTCGGCTTGATCTTCGACGGGTCGCCGAACAGTGCCGCGGCGATCGCGTGGCACAGGTCGACGTCGAAGCCGACGCGGACGCCCTTGTTGTTCAGCGCGGAGAAGCCGGGGGCGCCGGGCACCACGCCGCAACGCACGTAGCCACGCTTCTTGACGTCGTCGAGCAGGTCGGCATGGACCGGCTGGCCCAGCGATCACGAAGCCGAGCGCGCCGAGCAGCACGGCGCGTGCGAAGAGGGACCTGGATTTCATTGTTTCCTCCTGAAGATCTTCCCAGTCGCGGTTGTCTACCCGCGTTGTTCGGGCAGTCGCCCTGCCTGACGGGGCGATTACCCACAAGTGCGAATGCACTTGCACCCCTCCGAACGTGCTCGTTTTGCGCGACCCGCGCAAGTCTATAGTGGGCGAACCTGTGGGCATGGCAGCGTTGCCGGATCCGGGTGATCGATACTGGCGGCCGTTGGCGCCGCGCGCCGCAGATCGCACAGCCGTTGCCGGCCCGGTTGCCCTCCCGCGCGAGGGGCGAGGGCAGTCGCCCCCCGGCGCCGGCGGCTGCGACCGGACTGCGCTTGACACGGCGAAGCGCCGCCGTATATTCCGCAACGTCCGGCCGGGCGTGAGCCCGAGGCCGGCGCTATTATTTGTCTCCGTATTACCCGGACCCCAAGCGATGCACGCAGTCATCCGTACCGGCGGCAAGCAGTACCGCGTCGCCCAGAATGAAGTCATCAAGGTCGAGCGCCTTGCCGGCGAAGCCGGCGACGTCGTCGTCTTTGATGAGGTCCTCGCCGTCGGCGAGGGCGACCAGGCCGCGATCGGCGCGCCCACCGTGGCGGGCGCGAGCGTTGCCGCGCGCGTCATCGCCCAGGACCGGGCGGGCAAGATCCTCATCTTCAAGAAGAAGCGGCGCCACAACTACCGCCGCAAGAACGGCCACCGCCAGCATCTGACCGTGCTGCGGATCGAGGAGATCCTGACCGACGGCAAGAAGCCGTCGGTGAAGGCCGAGAAGCCGAAGGCGGCCAAGGGCGGCGACAAGTCGGCGGCCAAGCCGAAGGCGGAAGACGAGCCGAAGGCCGAGGCGGCGGAGGCCGCGCAGGTCGAGGCCAAGACCGCGGAAACGAAGCCGGCGGCCGAAGCGAAGACCGAGACCAAGGCCGAAGCCAAGCCCGCGGCCAAGAAGCCCGCGGCCAAGGCGGAAACGGCCAAGGCGGACGACAAGCCCGCGGCGGAGAAGCCGGCCGCCAAGAAGGACGACGCGTAGGCGTCGGGTTCAAGGAGCGTCGAGATGGCACATAAGAAAGCAGGCGGTAGCTCCCGCAACGGTCGCGATACGGCCGGCCGGCGCCTGGGCGTCAAGAAGTTCGGCGGCGAAGCCGTGATCGCCGGCAACATCATCGTGCGCCAGCGCGGCACCAAGTTCCATCCGGGCGAGAATGTCGGGATGGGCCGCGACCACACGCTGTTCGCCCTGGTGCCGGGCAGCGTCAAGTTCGTCCGACGAGCAGGCGGGCGAACCTTCGTCACGATCGAGCCGGAAGCCCCGGCCGCGGCCGAATAGGCCGTTCGGGGCGTCGCCGGCGCGGCGCTCCGATCCATCGAGGAACACCCGACAGGGAGACGGAACGCCGTCTCCCTTAATTTTATGCAGAGTGTTCCGACAATGCCGAAAACCCTGGAAACCCTGCGGCTGAAGCTGCGGCCGCTCGCCGCCGCCGACGCGCCCGCGATCCACGAATATTGCAGCGACTGGGACGTCGCCTGCCGCCTCGCGCGGGTGCCGCACCCCTATCCGCAAGACCTCGCCGAGACCTTCATCGCGCGTCAGGCGCTCGACGCCGCCGACGGCATGGCCCACGTCTTCGCGATCGACTATGCCGGCCGGCTCGTCGGCGTGATCGGCATCGAGAAGCGCGAGCGCGGCGCCTGGGAGCTCGGCTACTGGCTGGGCAGGCCCTGGTGGGGCCGGGGCCTGGCCACCGAGGCGGCGCAATTGATCACCGATTACGGCTTCGCCGAGGCGGGGCTGCCGCGCATCGAGGCGCGGCACCACCAGGACAACCTGGCCTCGGGCCGGGTGCTCGCCAAGTGCGGCTTCCGGGAGTTCGGGCGGGGCCCGTCGCACAGCGTCGCGCGCGGCCGGGACGTGCCCTCGGTCTTCGTCGCGCTTGATGCCCCCGGGCGCGTGGCGTAACACCCGCGCCATGAAGTTCCTCGACCAGGCCAAGATCTATCTGCGCTCCGGCGACGGCGGCAACGGCTGCCTGTCGTTCCGGCGCGAGAAGTATGTCGAGTTCGGCGGGCCCGACGGCGGCGACGGCGGCCGCGGCGGGAGCGTCTGGGCCGAGTGCGTCGAGGGGCTGAACACGCTGATCGACTACCGCTACCAGCAGCACTTCAAGGCCCAGCGGGGCCACCACGGCATGGGCTCCGACCGCACCGGTGCGGCCGGCAACGACGCGGTGATCAAGCTGCCCGCCGGCACCCAGGTGTTCGAGGAGGACGGCGAGACCCTGATCGCCGACCTGACCGAGCCGGGCCAGAAGGTGCTGCTCGCCAAGGGCGGCGACGGCGGCCGCGGCAACGCCCGCTTCAAGACCTCGACCAACCGCGCGCCGCGCAAGTTCGAGGAGGGCTGGCCGGGCGAGGAGCGCTGGGTCTGGCTGCGGCTCAAGCTGATCGCCGACGCCGGCTTGGTCGGCCTGCCCAATGCCGGCAAGTCGACCTTCCTGGCGGCGGTGTCCCGGGCCAAGCCGAAGATCGCCGACTATCCGTTCACCACGCTGCATCCCAACCTCGGCGTGGTCTACGTCGACGGCGAGGAGTTCGTGCTCGCCGACATCCCCGGCCTGATCGAGGGCGCCCACGAGGGCAAGGGCATCGGCGACCGCTTCCTCGGCCATATCGAGCGCTGCGGCGTGCTGCTTGCACCTGGTCGACGGCACCGCCGAGGACGTCGCCGCCGACTACCGGACCATCCGCGGCGAGCTGGCCGCCTACGGCCACGAGCTGACGGAGAAGGTCGAGCTGGTCGCGCTCAACAAGTGCGACGCGCTCGACGACGCCGCGATCGCCGAGCGCAAGGCGGCGCTGGAGGCGGCGTCGGGCGGCGAGGTCTTCGTCCTGTCGGCGGTCACCGGGGCGGGCCGCGACGCGATCCTGCGCGCCCTGCTGGGCCACATCCGCGCGGCGCGCGAGGCAGCCGACGAGCGACCGGCCGAACAGCGGCGATGGGCGCCGCAATGACCGATCGGCTCGACAAGGCCAAGCGGATCGTCGTCAAGATCGGCTCCGCCCTGCTGGTCGACGAGCAGACCGGCGCGGTCCGGCGCGACTGGCTCGACGCGCTCGCCGACGACGTCGCCGACGCCCGGGCGCGCGGCCAGGAGGTGCTGATCGTCTCGTCCGGCGCGATCGCGGTCGGCCGTCACCATCTCGGCTTGACCGGGGGCTCGCTGCGGCTCGAGGAGAAGCAGGCCGCGGCGGCGACCGGCCAGCTCCGCCTCGCCCATGCCTGGCAGGAGGCGCTCGCCCGCCACGACATCACCGTGGCCCAGGTGCTGCTGACCCTGGGCGACACCGAGGAGCGCCGCCGCCACCTCAACGCGCGCGCGACCCTGGCGACGCTGCTCAAGCTCCGCGCCGTGCCGGTGATCAACGAGAACGACACGGTCGCGACCGACGAGATCCGCTACGGCGACAACGACCGGCTCGGCGCCCGCGTCGCCCAGATGATCAGCGCCGACACGCTGATCCTGCTGTCCGACATCGACGGCCTCTACACCGCCAACCCGCGCGACGATGCCGGTGCCGAGCATATCGACGAGGTCACCGCGATCACGCCCGAGGTCGAGGCGATGGCGGGCAAGCCGCCGCCCGGCTACAGCTCGGGCGGCATGGTCACCAAGATCGAGGCGGCCAAGGTCGCCTATGGCGCCGGCTGCCGCATGGCGATCGCCGACGGCCGGGTCGACCGGCCGCTGATGGCGCTGCGCGCCGGCGCGCGCTGCACCTGGTTCGTGCCGCCGCAGAGCCCGCGCACCGCGCGCAAGCGCTGGATCGCCAGCGCGATCGCCTCGGGCGGCGCGGTCGTGATCGACGCCGGCGCGGTCGAAGCGCTGCGCGGCGGGCGCAGCCTGCTGCCGGCGGGGATCACGGCGGTCGAGGGCGATTTCCGCCGCGGCGACCCGATCAGCGTGCGCGCGGCCGACGGCCGCGAGGTCGCCCGCGGCCTGTCCGCCTATTCCGCCGCCGACGCGCGGCAGATCGCCGGGCGGCGCAGCGCCGACATCGAATCGATTCTCGGCTACCGGGGCCGCAACGAGCTGATCCACCGCGACGACATGGCGCTGATGGAATAGGGCGCTTTTGGGCGCCTCCGGCGGTTGCTGCTGGAAGCGCATTCTGGGCTGGCATCCCGGCGCGCACGCGACTATGTAAGGGGCTTCGACCCGGCGCCGATACGGCGCCGTTTCCACATCCAGTAGGGCCTGCACCGGCGCCTTTCGCGCCTTGCCGCGCGGGCCGGTCCTGGGATAGGGTCCGCGCCCGTTCCCGAGACCTTTGCGGAGGGGTGCCGGAGTGGTCGAACGGGGCGGTCTCGAAAACCGTTGTGCGCGCAAGCGTACCGTGGGTTCGAATCC
>CAVSRB010000007.1:0-426357 GCA_963730305.1 uncultured Alphaproteobacteria bacterium | reverse complement strand
AGCCAAAAGCGGACATCGCATTCCGACCTGAAAGCAGCTCGGCGCGCGCCGGGTTACCAGAATGATATATCTATTCGCCAGTAAAAGGCGCAGGGTTCCTCATCAGTAAAGGAACCCCATGAAAACCATTCTCTCCAGCCTTATGGCCTTGGCATTTATGCTTCCAACGGCCCCTTCCCTCGCCTTAAACCCCAACGGGTTGATAGCGGCTTTTCAGATAACGGGGGATTTTGGGGTGACGGGCTATTCTCTGGTGGCGCAATGCAAGATGGGGACAAAGGCGGAAAAGTTTTGCACGAGACGCTATCAGGATGGTCTCAAAACGGCTAAGACGGTCCACGCTAGTTATCATAAATGGTACCCGACCCCCGGCAGCCATTTCCACAAGTTATACAACCAGTCATCGGACACGCCCATTAGCTACGTTTGGTGTAATGCGAGCATCACAGATGTTTGCTTTACCCCCTTAGAGCACGAACGAAGACAAGTCTCATTTGAGAACCTCCTAAAAAAAGTCTACGACCGATGTATGTCCCGATGCTGAGGTGGTGGGGCACGGCGGCCACAGCCGTCGTACATCGCGGAGCCGGATCGGTTTAGAGCGTCTGCATGGGAGCCCCGTACATTGCCCCCGGGAAAGTCCAGGAACCAACCCCTATCAACAATATCATTCCCCCGTCTCGCCCATCCAACCCACCGCCTGACGTACTGACCCAACCGGGAGGGGCGTGACGGCCGCTTCCGGTCCAATACGCGCGACGGTCCGGACACCTGTTCGACGTCACCCGACGCATACGCCGCAACTACGTACCGCTCTGCACGAGGAAACTCACGGCGCCGCTATGTCCAAACGAACGCGCGTGATGGCGGGGCGTGTTGCCCGTCACGCGTTTGAAGGCCGTCCTGAACGCGCTTTCCGATTCATAGCCGAGCGCATGGGCAATCGTGCCGATGGGTTCGCCGTGCTCCAGACTGCGTCCGGCGAGGAGCATTCGCCAGTGCGTGAGATACTCGATCGGGCTTTCGCCGACCAGCTGCCGAAACTGCGCCGCAAAGCTGGCGCGCGACATGCCGGCTTCGGTGGCGAGCGTTTCCACCGTCCAGCGCCGCGACGGCTCCCGATGGATCGCCTTGATGGCCGCCCCCACCCGTTGATCCGACAGCGCGAACAGCCAGCCGATACCCTTGTTCTCATTGAGATAGAGACGGAGCGCCTGGATGAAGATCATCGAGGCGAGTTGCTGGGCGATGAGGATGCCACCCGGCTTGAGATCGGTCAGTTCCTGCCGCATCCGCTCGAAGGCCCAGCGCAGCGTCTCGCCATCCGTCTCGCCGCGCACATGGACGATGGGCGGCAGCATGCCGAGCAGCATCTCCGCCTGCGGCCCCGCGAGCGCAAAATGGCCGCCGAGCACCGTCACGCCGGAGCCTTCGTTGAGCTTCACCAGCGCGCCTTCTTCGGCGCCGAGAAAGTGGCGCCGCCAATCGTCGGGGGGCAGGCTCAGGTCGCTGGCGATCTGAAACGGCCGGCCGCGCGGCAGCATGAAGCAATCGCCCTGTTGCAGAAACACAGGCTCGCCCGCGCCCTCCACCGCGATCCAGCACGCGCCGGCGGTCACGGCGTAGCACTTGATGGCCTCGTAGGCGTCAAAGCCGATGGACCAGTTCCCGCCCGCTTCGAAGCCGCCCACGAGATAGCTGCGCAGTCTGAGGAACGAGACGATATCGGATAACGGGTCCATTCTGGATGATCTCCAACAAAATTAGGACTTTGCGCATAGTTCGTCTGAAGTCGACTGCCTATAACTCCGATGCTCCCGCTGTCCAGCGATCATTTGATCAGGGAGATTGGCTTTGACCTTCGAGATATTGGCACTCGTCATGACGGTCGCGTGTATCGTTCTCGGCGCCCGCTTCATCTTCTTCGGCGGGAGCGTGCTCAAGGAGTGGGGGCTCGAGAGCACGACTGGCGCGCTCATCCTGTTTCGCCGGATGGGCCTGATGTATCTCGGCCTCGCCCTGATGTTTTTCCTCGGGCGAACGGCCGGCCCCTCGGATATCCGCTCGGCGGTGTGCCTGGTCATGGGCGGAACGGCCATACTGCTGGCAGGTCTTGGTCTCTACGAGTTCCTGGCGCGGCGTGTCAGTGCGGGCATCTTTCGTTCGGCCGTCGCGGAGGCGGTGCTTGGGGCAGCCTTTATCTGGGTTTGGTGGGTCGGGTGATGAGCGCGATCGATCTTCACGCTGCCCGCTCATTTTCAAGCCGAACAAATCGGGAAGAACCGCTCATGAAGCGCATCCAATATTTCAAATATGGCAGCCCGGAAGAGTTGCGCTTGCCGATGTGGATCGGCCGAAGCCCGGGCGCGGTCAGATTCTCGTTCAGGTCAAGGCCGCATCGGTCAACCCGATGGACTGGAAGATCCGGCGCGGCGAAATGAAAATGATGTCCGGTTCGCGCTTTCCGCGCGGCCTGGGCCATGACTTTTCCGGCGTGGTCGATGCCGTCGGGCCCGATGTCGAGCGGTTCAAGGCTGGGCGATGAGGTCTTCGGCGCCGCCACTATCCGGCAAGCCGGCGCTTTCGCGGAATATGTCGTCGCGGACGCAGAAAACTGTTGGACTGAAGCCGTCCAATGTCACTTTCGAGCAGGCGGCGACCATGACGGTTGTCGGTTCGGCAGCCTGGATCGGACTTATCGCAAAGGCGAAACTGAGAGCCGGCCAGTCCGTCCTTATCACCGGGTGTCTGGGAGGCGTGGGGCGTTTGGCGGTGCAGATCGCACGCATGCAAGGCGCAATCGTTACCGGCAGTTGCAGTGCATCTGGACGCGAGGAAGCTCAGGCGCTGGGCGTGAGCGAGGTTATCGACTACCGCGCCTTCGATATCGGGTCATATCGACGCCGGTTCGATGTCATTTTCGATACCGCCGGGGCGCTATCGCTGCGCCAGTGCGGGGCGATGCTCAAGAAGGGTGGCATGTCACTGCACATCGTGCCGACGCCCGCCAAGATGATCGGCTGCCTGCTTTCATCGCGACATCACATCGTGTTCGCCAATCCAACGCCGGAGAGCTTCGCGGGCATCGCCGAAGCGGCTCGAGCAAGGCAAGCTCGCACCTGTGATCGGTCGCGTCGTGCCGCTGTCAGAGGCGATCCCGGCCATCGTTGAGCTCGAAAAGACGGGCGCCCCCAAGGGAAAGCTGGTGATTGCTCCCATGCAATAGAACTGGACAGAACGGCGGGACACCTCCGACCGCTACCGGTCAAGAATTTCTCTGTCCAGCCTCCAATTCCGGGTGCGGTCCCGTTCCTGCCTCCCTGGTGTCCGCTCATAGCCGAGGCTGTTGAAGAACTCTGGATGTGGGCGTTTTTCGATGTCCGCTGTTAGTGGCAGCGGACTTTTTTGTGCGACCGCGGCGGTGGGGTGAGGCGGTTTCGTTTGTTTGATGGGCATGTGTTCGGACTTTGGGGCATGCGTCAGGCGGTTCTGGGTCAGGAGCAGACATCGCCAAGGAAGATGCGGGATGTCCGTTTTGGGGCAACACGCGGACGAGACGGGATCGGCTATTCGACCATCGGCCTGTTGTGGTCGGAAGACCCGAATGGTTCCGGCGCAGACTTGCGAGGAGGTGTGCAAGTATACGATACGCGTCACCTTCCCCCGCCGCACCCTCGGATGACACCGCAGGTTCGCCCAAGAGGGTGTCGCCACGACTCCCTGCGGGACCTCGAGCGGGGTGTCGGTCGCCACCCAATTGGGGACAGCAAGTCTCGGTTGTCGTCGCGCTCGCGATCGAGAACCGCACCTCTCCGGCCGAGATCGGTCGAACGGCCCGCCTTACTAGAGATGGCGGCCATATTTCGAACTCTACGCCACGCTGGATCGTCGTCGTAATACTGCTGTGATCACGACGGCAAAGCCGACCAAAGCAAACAGCGTACGGATGATGTGCCAGTCCCACCAGTTTGCGCGCAGCGCCTGCCAGTTGCCAGGGACATTGGCCACGCTCCACCCCATGACGTCGGCATTGATCGTCTGATTGAACAGTCGGGTGATTACACCGCCCGCCGCCATGCAAACCAGCGCGACAAGGAATAACCACAATGCCGGGCGATCCTTCCGCGCAAGCCAAGCGGCAAACCCCGTCAAGATGACGCTGGCGATACCGAACGCCGGCAGAAGCACGTTGAGGCCGCGTACAGCCTCCTGATGCACGGCGAGGAAAGCCGCCGCGTCGAGCCCGCGGGGATCGTATCCTTGCCAGATCCCGAGCGTCGCTCCAGCAATGAGGCCGGGCAGGAGGAGCGCCAGAAAATGAGTTACTTGGGTTGGCCAGCCCGGCACGCGCATCGCGATTTCCCTTATGATTGACGGCCTCCCTCATAAGCAGGCCCACCAAGTTGTCCGCGATGCAAGTGGATTGAAGATAGGTCGTCTAAAGGGGAGGACAGATTTGGGTGCCTGCCGCCCTTTTTATTTGGTCATTATCTGCTTTGGGTCAGGAGCAGCGTTCTCAGGCTTTGGCACCCGACGGCCGCTCTTGGGCCGCTAGCGGACGAACCACACCTGTACGACCGCTTTCAGCCCCGAAGCGGACCTGACCGAGCGGTCCGCCAATGGCCGGGTATAGCCAAGAACCGACAGGCCGTCTTTCCAGCGAGGTCGCGCCGGCGTTGGGGCGCGTTTCGGCGGGATGGCTGTTCCGCCCTTGCCGCAGCCTCACCCCGCCGCCGGCCGCTTGGTCGTCAGCCCGACCTCCTCGTAGCCGCCGCCGCTCTCGTCCGGCCAGGACACGGCGACGTCGAACGCCGGGCGGGCGCTGAGCCGGTCGTACCAGGCGTGGACGTTCGGCCGCTTGTCGGCGGACCAGAAGCGGTCGCGGCCGAGGGCGACGAGCCGGTACATGTAGGGGGCGATCGCGATGTCGGCGAGCGAGAAGTCGCCGGCGATCCAGTCCCTGGCCCTCCAGCGTCGCGTCGAGCCGGTCGAGCATCGCCTCGATGACCTGTCCGGCCTCGGCCAGCTCGTCCGCGCCGATCTCGCCGCGGATGCCGCGGCCGTGGATGTCCTTGTAGAAGCGCAGCGGCCGGCGTTCGGCCTGCTTGCGCAGCTCCTCGTCGCCCCAGCGGTTGCGCAGCTTGGGCAGGATGTAGTTGACGTAGGTGAGCTTGACGATGGCGGGGAAGTCCTCCTCGCAGTCGTGGATGAATTCGCGCATCCGCGCGGCCTTGACCGGGTCGGCGGGGACCAGCGCCGGGCCGTCGAAGGCCGCGTCGATATACTCGTTGATGATCGTCGATTCGCGGATCGGCTCGCCGTCGTGGACCAGGGTCGGGACGACGCCGGCCGGATTGATGGCGAGGTATTCGGGCTCCATCTGCTGGAACTGGAACAGGTCGATGTAGCGGCTCTCCCACGGCACGCCCTTCTCCTCGAGCGCCATGCGGCAGCGCACCGAGCAGACCGAGCTCCAGAAGTGATACAGTTCCACGGCCATCGCCGATCCTCCCACCGTTCGTCTGCTTGTTGCGCGAAGCCGGCCGCCGTCGCGGCGCACCGCCTCGCGGTTGGGGGCATCATAGCAAATTTCGTCTCAAATGGAATTATTGCTGTTTCAATCAATGTGGCTACGCGTATCGCCGGGCCGCGCCGGCCCGTGCGGGAAGCGAAGGGGCGAGCGCGACGCCCGAGGGTGGGGCCGGGGGCGGACGACGGCTGGATGGTGAGGGTGCGGCGGCCGCGCAAGGCGGCGCGGCCGGGCGGGCCGCGGTCAGGCGGCGTCGACGTCCGCGTCGACGTCCGCGCTCGCCACCGAAGCGCGACGGCGGCGTGTCGTCGGCCTGCCGGTCCGCGCCGAGTCGCCGAAGGCGAACCGCGGCGGCGCAATTGCGCACCTGGTTGCGGCCCTTGTTCTTGGCGGCGTAGAGCGCCGTGTCGGCCCGCGCCAGGGCGGGGTCGATCGACGTCTCGTGCGGGTCGCACGCGGTCACGCCGACGCTGACGGTGAAGGTGATGCTGGTCCGGGTCGTCGTCACGGTCGCCCGCGCGACCGCCGCGCGCAGCCGGTCGCACAGGGCGGTCGCCGCATCGAGGTCCGTCTCCGGCATCAGCAGCGTGAACTCCTCGCCGCCGAAGCGGGCCAGGGTGTCGGTCTGGCGGACGTTCGCCTGGATCGCGCCGACGAAGGCGCGCAGGCACAGGTCGCCGACCGCGTGGCCGTGGGTGTCGTTGATGCGCTTGAAATAGTCGAGGTCGAACATGGCCAGCGCGACCGGGCGGCCGAACCGCGCGGCGCGGTAGATCTCGCCCTCGCACACCTCCAGGAAGCGGCGCCGGTTCATCAGGCCGGTCAGCGGGTCCGTGCTCGCCTGGCGTTCCAGCTCGCGGCGCAGCTCGACATTG
The DNA here is from genome assembly GCA_963730305.1 of uncultured Alphaproteobacteria bacterium. Lineage (GTDB taxonomy): Bacteria > Pseudomonadota > Alphaproteobacteria > Bin65 > Bin65 > CAMYMQ01. The sequence continues at coordinate 419,952 of CAVSRB010000007.1, read as the reverse complement.
TCGGTGATGTCGCGGACGCTGACCCGCATGCCCGAAGGATTGCCTTGGGAATCGCGCGCCGGCTGCCAGTCGGCCGCGGTCCAGCGCACCGCGCCGTCCTTGCGCACGATCCGGTTTTCGATCTTGCCGTTCGAGCCGGTACGCCGGGTCTCCTCGATCATGCCGGCGAGCCGGTCCCGATCGTCGGGATGGATGATCGGCATCGGGTAGTCCTTCATGCGCAGGCACTCGTCGGGGGTATAGCCCGTGACGTGCTCGACCGAGGGATTGACCCACAACAGCTTGCCGTCGTCGGTGAACCAGTTTTCCCAGGCGTAGGAATAGTCCGCGACGATGCGGAGCTGTTCGGCGAGGGCGTGCGACCGTTCCCATTGCGCGACCGCCGCGCGCACCGACGCTTCGCGGAGCCGCGCGACGCCGTGCAGCAGGCCCAGATAGATCACCGGCAGCACCGTCAGGGCGATGCCGGTGATCGACCCGTTGAGCGCATAGAAGCCGTAGTAGATCGCCATCGGCGCCAGCGCCGGAACGCAGAAGCCCATCGCGGCGCGGGTGTGGACGCCGAAGCTCGCCGTCGCCGCGCCGGCGACGCCGATCAGGCAGGTGACGATCAGCGCTTCGGACAGGTGCCCGATATCGAGGAAGAACGCGATGCCCAGCAGCCCCCAGGCCAGGCCCATCAGGGTCGTGGCGCCGGAGAACCGGGCGAGCCAGTCCCGACAGGCCTTGGGATCGCCGTCGGGATTGCACTGCGACGCGACCCAGATCCGATAGACGACCGTCGCGCTCAGCAGCGCGAACCAGGCTGCGACGTAGGGCCAGGGGACCGTGCTGTCGAACATCGCGCCCGCCGCGAAGCCGCCGGCGACCAGATTGGTCGCCACGCCCGTCCGCGTGCTGTTGGTGAGCAGGCGCGCCTGTTCGCCGCATACCGTCATGCGTTCGTCCGCGGCACGTCCCGGCTCGAAGTCGATCGAATACATTGGCCCCAGTTGCGTTGGCCCTAGTTGCCTTGGCCGTCCCAGTTGCCTTGGGCCCAGTGGCGTTCGTGCGCTACGGCCCGGCGCGGTTCGTTCCGCCGTCGGACGGAGTTCCCGCCGGATTGACACACTTCACGACTGGGCACCAAAGCGCACGCGATCTTAAGGCCTGGTTAACGCAAGATTCCGGCCGTCGTCCGCGGGCCGGGGCGGACCGCTAGGCTGCGCCCGCGCGGGCCCGGCGTTGGCGACCGTCCGCCTTCGTGGCGGCGCGCTTGCCGCCCGCGCCGGCGGGGCCGTGCTTCGCCGGTTCGGCGTCGTCGGCGGCCCGGGCATCGGGCCCGGCGCCGGCCAGCGATGTCGGCGGCGTCGCGACCTCGACCCGGTTGCGGCCCTTGTTCTTGGCCGCGTAGAGGGCGGCGTCGGCCCGCGCCAACGCCGGGTCGATCGATGTCTCGCCGAGGTCGCACACGGTGACGCCGACGCTGACGGTCAGGCCGAGCGTCTCGGCGGCGGTGGCCACGGTCGCGCGGGCGACGGCCTCGCGCAGTCGCTCGCACAGGGCCCGTGCGGCCTCCAGCCCGGTTTCCGGCATCAGCAGGGTGAACTCCTCGCCGCCGAAGCGGGCCAGCGTGTCGGTCTGGCGGATGTTCGCCCGGACCGCGCCGACGAAGGCGCGCAGGCACTGGTCGCCGACCGCGTGGCCGTGGGCGTCGTTGATGCGCTTGAAGAAATCGAGGTCGAACATGGCCAGCGCGATCGGTCGGCCGAAGCGGGCGGCGCGGTACATCTCGCCCTCGCACACCTCCAGGAAGCGGCGGCGGTTCATCACGCCGGTCAGCGGGTCCGTGCTGGCCTGGCGCGTCAGCTCCTGCTGGAGCTCGACGGTCTCGGTGATGTCGCGGACGCTGACCCGGACCCCGGCCGGGTTGCCGTCGCCGTCCCGCGCCGGCTGCCACTCGGCGACGATCCAGCGGACCGTGCCGTCCTTGCAGACGATCCGGGACTGGGAATGCCCCTTGGACTTCACCCGCTGCGTGCCGCCGATCACCGCGGAGACCGCGTCGCGGTCGTCGGGGTGGACGATCGGCATCGGATAGTCGGGCATGCGGCGGCATTCCTCGGGCGTGTAGCCGGTGACCTGCTCGACCGAGGGGTTCACCCACAGCAGCTTGCCGTCCTCGGACAGCCAGGCTTCCCAGGCGTAGGAATAGTCGGCGACGATGCGAAGCTGGTCGGCCAGGTCGCGGCTCTGCGCGTGCAGCGCGACCAGCTGATGGAGGGACCGCTCGCGGGACCGCACGGCGGCGTACAGCAGGACCGCGTATGCCGTGACCGACACCGCCATGGCGGCGCCGACAATGGTGCCGTGAAAGGCGTAGTGGACGGCCAGGGGCAACAGCGCCGGGACGAACGTGGCCATCGCCAGCCGAGCGTCGATGCCCGACAGGGTAGCGGCGGCGCCGGCGACGCCGATCAGGGTCATGACGATGAGCGTTGCGTAGGCCGCGCCCGGTTCGAAGAAGAGGAACCAGCCGAGGCTGCCCCAGGTGACGCCGACCGCCACCGAGCTGCCCATGTTGTGGACGAGCCATTCGCCGCAGGTCTCGGCGTCCATATCCTCGGAATAGCGGGAGACGACCCGCAGGTCGTAGAGCGCGACCAGGACCACCGCGGCGAACCACGCGCCGACCAGCCAGGCCGGGACGATGCTGGTCAGCAGCGCGCCGCCGGCCATGACCGCGGCCAGGACGCTGACGGCCGCGGTCGCGGCCGGGTTGGCCGCGATGATGCGGGCCTGCTCGCGAACGACGGTCGTGCCGCTCGACGTCGGTTCCGGCTTGCTCCAGTCGATCGGTCGCATGACCGCGCGCCGCTCCTGATGCGTGATCGAGGCGGGCCGCACCTCGCGCCGACGGGGAGGGGCCCGCTCTCGTGGTAACCCAGCAGTAAGCGCAGAACGGGCTTAAGGCCGCGTTAATGCACGCACCGGTCGTGGCCCGCGATCCGGTCCCGCACCGCGGTGGCGGCGGCGGTACTGGCCGGAACCCGCCTCCTGGCCTATGGTCGCAACACCGCCGCGCCCACCTCGAGCCAGGGATCCGTCATGCTCCGCCTCATCCCCTATATCGGCTTCGTCATGGCCGTCTATGCGCTGTTCACCCTGTTCGGCGGCGTCTTCAACGCGCCGGACGTGACCACGACCAAATTCATGACCGATCCGCTGTTCGGGGTCGGCCTGCCGTCGGGGGCGACCTGGCAGCTCTCCACCGGCGACCTGTTCGTCCTCGCCGGCCTGCTCGCGCTCGGCATCGAAAGCCTGAAATCGGCCGGCACCAGCCGGGTCTCGATGGGCAACCACGCCCTCTCGATGGTCGCCTTCGTCGCGGCGCTGCTGCTGTTCCTGCTGGTGCCCGGCTTCGCGACGACGACCTTCTTCCTGCTGATGGTGATGGCGTTCATCGACACGCTGGCCGGCATGCTGATCTCGATCGTCACCGCGCGGCGCGACGTCGACATCGCGCCGGGACACTACGATCAGTAGCGGCGACCGCGCGCGGTCGCCCCGGCCGCGGACTTGAAACCCTTGCCTGCCATACCCAATCCTAGGACGTGGATTCACCAGGACGGGGAGCGTGGGCGATGGTCCAGCGCGCGGTAGACATCAAGACCGGGACCGAAGGTCACTTCTGGTCCGACATCCTCGAGCCGATCAAGCAGGTCGGCCGCCAGATCATGGAGTTCGTCTCGCCCAGTGCCGAGGCGTCGGAGGTCGCGGACGCCTACGAGGTCTCCGTCGAGCTGCCCGGCGTCAAGGTCGAGGACATCGACATCGCGGTGGCCGACGGCATCCTCTCGATCAAGGGCGAGAAGCGCTCGGAGCGGGAGGAGAAGGGCCGCAGCTACTATTTCTCGGAGCGCAGCTACGGCGCCTTCCAGCGCGCCTTCCGGCTGCCGTCCGACGCCGACGTCGACGGCATCACGGCGTCGAGCGACGAGGGCGTCCTGACCATCCGCATCCCGCGGCTGCCGGTCGACGAGCGGCCGGAGAAGAAGATCAAGATCAAGACGGCGGACGGCGGCGCCAAGAAGGCGAAGCCGGCCAAGGCGCCGAAGACGGCGAAATCAGGCAAGTAGCGCCGCCGGGTCAGGTAGCGGCGCGCTATTCGGCCGCCGTCGAGGCCGCCATGCGGGCGCGGGCGGCGACCCGCGCCTCGCGCCAGGTCACGAACAACACGCTCGAGAAGATCACCGCGGCGCCGATCCAGGTCCACACCGCCGGGGTCTGCGCGAACCAGAAGAAGCCGACCAGCGCGACGACGGGCAGGCGGACGAAGTCCCACGGCACGGTCTGCGACGCCTCGCCGATGCGCAAGCCCCGCGACAGGGCGTAGATGTTGAGCGCCGCGGCCGCGCCCAGCGCCAGCAGCCACAGCCAGCTCGTGCCCGTCGGCCACTGCCAGACGAGCAGGGCCGGGACCAGCGAGATCGGGATCGAGTAGAGGCCGACGAAGGCGGCGATCTTCTCCGGGCTCTCGTGGGCGGCAAGCATGCGGCCGATGATCAGGACGCCGCCGAAGCACAGCGCCGACAGCAGCGGCAGGCCCGCTGCCGGATCGAACACCGCCACGCCGGGCCGCAGCACGATGACCACCCCGACCATGCCGACGGCCAGGCCGATCAGGCGGCGCGGGCCGACCCGCTCGCGCAGGAAGATCATCGCCAGGATCACGCAGAACAGCGGCGTCGTGAAGGTCAGCGCCGTCGCGTCGGCGACCGGCATCAGGGCGACGGCGAAATACATCGCCGTCGACGACGCGTTCATCAGGAAGGCGCGCCAGATCATCTTGCCGTGATGGGGCGACTTCAGCGCCGCCCGCGCCCCGACGCGCAGGAACCAGGGCAGGAACACGACCATGAACAAGAGGTTCCGCCAGAACGCGATAACCCACACGTTCATGCCGTGGTTCTCGGCGAGATAGCGCACGATACCCACGATCGCACCGAAGCAGATGCAGGAGACGACCATCCAGGCGCCGAAGCGGACCGGTGCGGACAACGCGTGCATTACCGGAGCTTAATGCAATTCGTGTGCAACCGCTCCTTGTTTTGGGCCGGCGCCGATCACTTTTTCGGCGCGCTCCGGCCCGGCCGACCGGGGGGCGCGAACCGGCTCAGATCTGCTTGGCCCTGCCCTCCCAATAGGGCTCCTTCAGCACGGTCTTCTGGATCTTGCCGATCGGCGTCTTGGGGAAGTCGTCGACGAACTTGACCAGCCGGGGCCGCTTGAAGCGGGCGAGGTGGGCGGCGCAGTGGTCGACCACCGCCTGCTCGGTCAGCGTGGCGCCGGCCTTGACCGCGATATAGGCGGCCGGCACCTCGCCCCACTTGTCGTCGGGGATGCCGAACACCGCGCATTCGGAAACCGCCTCGAGGTCGTAGATCACCTTCTCGATCTCGCTCGGATAGATGTTCTCGCCGCCGGAGATCAGCATCTCCTTCGACCGGTCGACCAGGGTGACGTAGCCCTCGTCGTCGATGGTCGCCATGTCGCCCGACCAGCCCCAGCCGTCGCCGTGCTTGAAGAAGCCCGCGGTCTGCTCGGGCTCGCGGTAATATTCCGTCATCAGGTTCTCGCCGCGGGAGACGACCTCGCCGATCTCGCCCGGTTTCACCGGGGTGCCGTCGGGGTTCACCACGTCGATGTCGACGTTGTAGGCCTCGCGGCCGACCGCGCCGAGCTTGTCGGCCAGTTTCCAGTAGCGCAGCACGCAGATCACGCCCATCTCCGACTGGCCGTAGATCTGGGTCAGGCGCAGCTCGGGCAGCTTCCGGCCCAGCTCGACCTGGACCCAGTCGGGCATCGGCGCGCCGGCGAAGCTCGCCTTGCGCCAGGTCTTGTAGGCGTGCGGCATCGAAGTTCGGGTCCTGGACCACCATCGACGCCTGGGTCGGCACGAAGAAGTTGGCGGTCATCTTCGTGGCGCGGGCCATCTCGCGGAAGTCGTCGACGTCCCACTTGGACAGCATGGTCACCGTCGCCCCGGCCAGCACCGCGGGCTGGAACATGATGTTGAGCGCGGCGACGTGGAACATCGGCGTGACGATGCCGACGATGTCGCGCTCGTCGATCGCCTCCTCGACCATCACCGTGTGGGCGGTGATCGCGCGGGCGCGGTGGGTGGCGAGCACGCCCTTGGGCCGGCCGGTGGTGCCGCCGGTATAGGTCATGCAGAAGGGATCGTCCTCGTCGAGGGAGACGTCGGGCTCGCCGGTCGGCTGGCCGGCGATGAACTCCTCGAAGGTCGGCGCGCCCAGCGCCGGCTCGCCGATGGTGACCAGGTGCTTGATCTTGGGCAGGCCGTCGCGCACGGCGGCGACCTTGTCGGCGAACAGGTCCTCGAAGATCAGCACCTCGACGTCGGCCTTGTCGAGGACGAAGGACAGTTCCTCCGGCGCGTAGAGGACGGAGACGTTGACCAGCACGTATCCGGTCTTGGCGACGCCGAAGAAGGCGGTGCCGTATTCCGGCCGGTTGCGGCTGATGATGCCGACCTTGGCCGCCTTGGGCAGGCCCAGCGCGAGCAGGGCATGGGCCAGCGCATTGGCGCGGGCGTTGAAGTCGCGGTAGGTCAACTCGGCGCCTTGCCACAGGATGGCGGGCTTGTCCGGAAAGCGCCGGGCGGCGCGGCGGAGCATGTCTCCGGTGAGCATGCGGATCTCCCCTGGGTCGTCGGAATGCGGGAGACTATTTCCGCCGGGACCGGGAGGAAAGGCCGGATGCGTATTCCTGCCATCTTCGCCGACTAGGAGGTTGACCCGCACCCGCGGCCGGGTGTGAATCGGACCCGCGCCGCGCGGGCCGTGCCCGACCCGGCTCAACCAAAGATCGGTCGCCCAAGACCGGCTTCACGAACAGACGGCCACCCAGGCCGTTGGGAGGAATACATGTCGACCCTGAATTTCCGCACGGCGCGCGAGATCGTCTCCGAACCCGGCGCGTCCGCCCGCCTGGGCGAGATCGCCGCCGGCCTCGGCATCGAACGGCTGCTGGTGGTCACCGATGCGGGCGTGCGCGAGCTCGGCTTGCTCGACGGCGCGCTCGACAGCCTCAAGGCCGCGAAGATCGCGGTATCGGTGTTCGACGGCGTGGTCGCCGATCCGCCCGAAAATGTCGTCGAGGCCGCGGTCGACACCGGGCGGAAGCACAAGGTCGATGGCGTGGTCGGCTTCGGCGGCGGCTCGTCGATGGACGTCGCCAAGCTCGCCGCTTTCCTGTTGGTCGCCGACCAGGCGCTCCAGGACATCTACGGGATCGGCATGTGCGAGGGCGACCGCCTGCCGCTGATCCAGGTGCCGACCACGGCGGGCACCGGCTCGGAGGTGACGCCGATCGCGGTGGTCACCCTGTCCGGCGCCGACAAGATGGGCGTGGTCTCGCCCCAGCTCTTCGGCGACGTCGCGCTGCTCGACGCCGACCTGACCCTGGGCCTGCCCGCGCCGGTGACCGCGGCGACCGGGATCGACGCCATGGTCCACGCGATCGAGGCCTATACCAGCAAGCACAAGAAGAACCCGATCTCCGACGCGCTCGCCCGCGAGGCGCTGACCCTGCTCGCCGGCAACATCCGCACCGCGTGCAAGACGCCCGACGACCGCGACGCGCGCGCCGCCATGCTGCTCGGCGCCTGCCTGGCCGGCATGGCCTTCGCCAATTCGCCGGTCGCCGCCGTCCACGCGCTCGCCTATCCGATCGGCGGCCACTTCCACGTGCCGCACGGCCTGTCCAACTCGCTGGTCATGCCCCACGTGCTGCGCTTCAACAAGCCGGACGCGGCGCGCTTCTACGCCGAGCTGGCGCCGCTGATCGATCCCAAGATCAAGCACGGCTCGGCCGAGGCCATGACCGACGCGCTGATCGGGTCGATCGAGGCGCTGATCGCCGAGCTCGCGATCGCGTCGAAGCTCAACGACGTCGGCATCTCGCACAACCACCTGCCGATGCTGGCGGAGGACGCGATGAAGCAGACCCGGCTGCTGGTCAACAACCCGCGCGAGGTCACCTACGACGACGCCATGCGGATCTACGAGGCGGCGCTGTAGGAGACGGCGGCCGTCATCCCATCCTTCGAGACGCGCCTACCGGCGCTCCTCAGGATGAAGGTGGTGCTCAAGGTCGGCCGATGCCTTCATCCCGAGGAGGCCGCAAAGCGGCCGTCTCGAAGGATGGGATGGCAGGCTCCGCCCCGACGCCGCGAAGGCTAATCGTCGCCGTAGCGCTTGCGCTCCTCGCGGATCAGCTCGACCAGGGCCTCGCTGACGTCGCGGCCTTCGGCCTTGGCCTTCTCCTTGGTCGCGAGCCACTTCTCCAGGTCTTCGTACCCCTGCTTGGTGTGGGCGTTCCAGTCGTCGACCAGCGGCGCGGTGATCTCGAGGCGGATGCCGTTGGGGTCGTGGAAATAGATGCTGAGGAACTGGCCCTTGTGGTCGACCGGGCCGATCACGTCGAGACCGTTCTGCGTCAACCAGTCGTACCAGCGCCGGACCTCGTCGGCGTCGGCGCCCTGCATCGCGAAATGGTCGAACACGTCGTAGGCCGGGTGGGTCGACTTGGCCTTGGGCGGCAGGCCCGGCGCCTCGAAGAAGGCGATGGTCGAGCCGTCCTGCATGCGGAAGAAGATGTGGAAATAGGGGAACTGGTCGCCGGTCGACGGCACCTTGTCGTCGAAGATGGTGCTGGCCAGCTCCATGCCCATGACCTTGGTGTAGAATTCCGTGGTCGCGGCGACGTCGTGGGTGACCCAGGCGGCGTGGTTCAGCATCACCGGGGTCAGGCCGGACGTCCGGGCCGCCGGGGCGTGGGCTTCGAGGTGACTGTCGGGCATCGATTTGGCCTTTCTCGTCCAGGACCGATCACCAGATTACCGGTCCACGGGGCTCGTCGGGCGGCGCTACAGCCACCCTTATCGAATGCTACGATAGCATACACGCAATCGAGCCGGTCGCGTGTTGCCGCATCCCAGCCATGTCCGTTTCCGGATGGCCTGCCGAGGGGCCGGCCGATAGACCGGACATGATCACGGAACCGCCGGGCGCCCCATGACCAACCTTCAGATGAGCCTCCGCGACTGGGCGATGCTGCTCGCCCTCGCGGCGATGTGGTCGGTGTCCTATCTGTTCAACAAGATCGGACTGACCGAGCTGCCCGTGCTCTCGGTGGTCGCCGGCCGGGTCGGCTTCGCCGCGGTGGCCCTGGTGCCGATGGTCTATTTGAGCGGCCAGCGGCTGCCCGGCGGCTGGCGCGCCTGGCTGGTCTTCCTGGTGATGGCGCTGCTCAACAACGTCGCGCCCTTCACCCTGATCGTCGCCGGCCAGCAGTGGGTCGACAGCGGGCTGACCGCGATCGTGATCGGCACGACCCCGCTGTTCAGCGTCGTGCTGGCCCACTTCCTGACCAACGAGGAGCGGATGACGCCGGCGCGCATCCTCGGCGTGCTGGTCGGCATCGCCGGGCTGGTCGTGCTGGTCGGCCCGGCGGCGCTGTCCGGGCTGGGCGACGAGCTGTTCGGCCAGGGGCTGATCGTCGGCGCGGCGCTGTCCTACGCGCTCGCCGCCATCGCCGGCCGGCGCTGGCTCAAGGGGATGGCGCCGCTGGTCGCCGCGACCGGGCAGATCCTGTGCGCCAGCGCGATCCTGGTCACCGCCGCGGCCTTGGCCGACGCGCCCTGGCGGTTCGCGCCGTCGCTGGCGGTCTGGGGCGCGGTGCTGGGCAGCGCGCTGCTCTGCACCGTGCTCGCCTACATGGTCTATTTCCGGCTGCTGGCGTCGGCGGGGGCGACCAACCTGCTGCTGGTCACGCTGCTGATTCCGGTCGGCGCGGTCATCCTCGGCGCGCTGGTCGTCGACGAGCCGCTGACCTTGCCGATGCTGGTCGGCATGGCGCTGATCGCCGTCGGCCTGGCGATCATCGACGGCCGCGTCCTGCGGCGGCGGCAGCGGACCCGCTCCGCCAACTGAGCCGCCGCCGGCCGAACCGCGTTCAGAGGCTGTCGACCACGTCCTTGAGCATGGTGCGGACGTCGCCCGCGACCGCGCCGAGCTGGTCGTTGTCGACCGCCTGCATCGAGGCCATCGGGTCGATCGCGGCGACCTCGACCGTGCCGTCGTCGAGCTGCTGGACGATCACGTTGCACGGCAGCATCGTGCCGATCTTGTCCTCGGCCTGCAGCGCCTTGTGCGCGTAGTTGGGGTTGCAGGCGCCGAGGATGGTGTAGGGCCGGAAGTCGGCGTCGAGCTTCTTCTTCAGGGTCGCCTTGACGTCGATCGTCGTCAGCACGCCGAAGCCGTGCTGCTGGAGCGCGGCGGTCACCTTCTCGATGGCCTGGTCGAAGGGCGCGTCGATCGTCTTGGCGAAGTAGTAGGTCATGGTCGGGGTCTCCTCTGGGCTGCCGGCCCATTATATTAGGTTTATCGAATATAATGTCCAGGCCCCCGGGATGTCGGCCCGGGACGCCGGCGGTCACCGCAGGCCGTCGCGCCAGCCGTGCCGGGAGACGCCCTTCCGCATCAGCCGGTAGAACCAGACCTTGACCAGGTTGTCGATGACGAACCAGACCAGGGCGTAGGCCCACACCAGCAGGGCGTAGTGCCAGCCGATCGGCGCGACCGACCAGCCGTAGACGCAGGCCAGCGTGCCGATCCCCTGGGTCGTCTCGGCGGCGACCAGCAGCCGCCAGTTCGGCCACGGCCGTTGCCAGAACCAGCCCTCGTTGCGGGTCAGGTAGATCGTCATGTGCCCGGCGACGAGCAGCTTCAGGAAGATCAGCGTCTGGATGGTCTCCCGCGGCAGGCCGAAATAGCGTTCGGCGATCCAGAACAACAGGAAGGACTCGACCACGCCGATGATGCCGAGCACGAGGCTCAGGGTCAGCACCCGGTGCATGTCCCAGCGCACCGGCCGCGGGGCGACCGGCACGTTGTCGTAGGCGATCATCATGATCGGGAAGTCGTTGAGGATCGCCAGCAGCACGATCATCACGGCGGTGATCGGGTAGAAGTCGAAGACCAGGATCGACAGGGTCATGAACAGCAGCACGCGCATCGTCTCGGCGATCCGGAAGGTGGCGTAGCCGGTCATCCGCTCGAAGATGCGCCGGGCCTCCTCGACCGCCTGCGTGATCACCGAGAGGCCGGGCGCGGTGAGCACGAGGTCGGCCGCGGCCCGCGCCGCGTCGGTGGCGCCGCTGACCGCGATGCCGATGTCGGCCTGCTTCAGCGCCGGGGCGTCGTTGACCCCGTCGCCGGTCATGCCGACGATGTGGCCCGCGCGCTGCAGCACGCGGACGATCTTGAACTTGTGCTCCGGGAAGACCTCGGCGAAGCCCTCGGCGTCCTCGATGCGGCCGCCGTCGCCGTCGTCGGCGTCGTCGGTGAAGATCTCGCGGGCGGAGACGATCCGCGTGCCGAGGCCGAGGCTGCTCGAGATCTCGCGCGCGATCGCGCTGTGGTCGCCGGTCACCATGCGCACGTCGAGGCCCATCCGCTGGGCTTCGGCGATCGTCGCCGCGGAATCGTCGCGCGGCGGGTCGAACAGCGGCAACAGGCCGAGGAAGCGCCAGGTGCCGTCGGCGTCGGTCCGGGCCACGCCGAGGGTGCGATAGCCCCGCCCGGCGAGCTCGTCGGCGACCTCGACCGCGCGCGCGGTGGTTTGCGGGTCGCAATCGGCGAGGTCGAGGATCACCTGGGGCGCGCCCTTGGCGACCCGGAAGGCCTTGCCGTCGGCGTGGATCTCGGCGTCGGCCCGCTTGCGCACCGGGTCGAACGGCTCGAAATGGGCGACCTCGTAGCCGGCGAAGGCGTCCTCGTCGCCGAAACCCGCCAGGATCGCCGCGTCGATGGCGTCGGGGGCGTCGCGCGCGCAGGTCAGCGCGGCCGCGAGCATCAGCGCGTCACGGTCGTCGGACCCGATCAGGACCGGATCGCCCAGGGTCAGCTCGTTCTTGGTCAGCGTGCCGGTCTTGTCCGAGCACAGCACGTCCATGCCCGCCATCTCCTCGATCGAGACCAGGCGCGAGACGATCGCCTTCATCCGGGCCAGCCGCGCGGCGCCGACCGCCATCGTCACCGACAGCACCGCGGGCAGCGCCACCGGGATGGCGGCGACCGTCAGGATCAGGGCGAACAGCAGCGTGTCGACCAGGTCGTGTTCGCGGAACAGCGCGACGATCAGGATCAGCGCCACCAGCCCGATCGTCATGACGATCAGGAAGTTGCCGATCTTCAGCACCGCCTTCTGGAAGTGGGAGTGCTGTTCGGCGGTCTCGACCAGTTGGGCGGTCTTGCCGAAATAGGTCTTCATCCCGGTCGCGGTGACCACCCCGCGCATCTCGCCCTGGCGGACGATCGAGCCGGAATAGGCGACGTCGCCGGCCTTCTTGTCGACCGGCAGCGATTCGCCGGTCAGCGCCGACTGGTCGACGCTCAGATAGTCGCCCGAGCGCAGCTCCAGATCGGCCGGGACGATGTTGCCGAGCTTGAGCAGGACGACGTCGCCCGGCACCAAGAGGCGCGCCGGCAGGTCCTGCCATTTGCCGTCGCGCAGGACGCGCGCGTTCGGCGCCAGCCGCTCCTTGAGCGCTTCGATCGCGTTGTCGGCCTTGTGCTCCTCCCAGAAGCCGACGCCGGCGTTGAGGACGAGCATGATCATGATGATGATGAAGTCTTCCCAGCGCTGGACCGCCGCCGAGAGGACCGCCGCGACCTCGATCATCCAGGGGATCGGCCCCCAGAAGTAGGACAGGATCTTCGTGACGATGCTGACCCGCTTCTCGCGGATCGCGTTCTCGCCGTAGGTCTCGAGCAGCCGCGCGGCCTCGGCGCTGGTCAGGCCGGGCGGTTCGCTCGTCGGGCTGTGGTCGGCTTCCGCTTCTACTGTGGCGTCGTCGTCAACACGCTCCATGGTCAGGACCAGTTCTTTCTTCGGCGTTCGTTCCCCGACGACGCCGGTTGCTCCGCCCCGAAGCCGGACGCAAGGTTTGCGAATAATTTGGCCAAGATATGTCGCATCGGGCGGGCGTTCCAGGGCACCGGTCAGGCGCGCCGGTAGCGCTGGAAGAGGAATTCCTGGGCGGCGCCGCCGGGCGTGTGGTGGCGCTCGCGGCGGCTTTCGACGAACCGGAAGCCGGCGCCGAGTTCCGCGCCGAGCCGCGCCTCGTCGTAGCGGACCACGGGCAGGCCGCTGCACCGCTCGGGCCCGTCGGGGGCGAAGGTCGCGATGACGACGTGGCCGCCCGGCGCCAGCGCGCGGCCGAGGGCGGCGCGGTAGGCGCGTCGGTCGGCGGCGTCGACCAGGAAGTGGAACACGGCGCGGTCGTGCCACAGGTCCCACTGGCGGTCCGGCGACCACGCGGTGACGTCGGCGGCGATCCAGGTGACCTGATCGGCCCGGTCGCCGAGACGGGCGCGGGCGGCGGCGAGCGACGCCTCGGCGACGTCGAGCACGGCCAGATCACGGAAGCCCCCATCGAGCAGGTGGTCGACCAGGGTCGACGCGCCGCCGCCGACGTCGATGATCCCGGCGTCCGGGGTCACCCCGGCAGCCGCGATCAGCGCCAGCGACAGCGCCGGCTCGGCCTGATACCAGCTCGCCGCCTCGGGCGTCCGGCCCCGATAGACCTGCTGCCAGTGGGCGCGGCGCGCGCCGCGAGCGGTCTTCGGCGGTTCGGCCACGCCTACTCGACGTAGCGCATCACGCCGGTGGTGCGGTCGATCGCATACTTGGCGACCAGCGAGCCGTCGACCGTCTGGATCTCGGCGATCACCGTGTTGTCGTCCTTCTCGGTCACCTTGCCGACCTTGAGCCGCTTGTTGCCGCGCCAGGCGAGGCGGCCGTCGAGGATGCGCTTGACCTCGGAGGCGTCGAGCTTCCGGTCGGTCAGGCGGCGGCCCATCATGTAGACGCGCATGCCCATGCGGCCGCAATTCGCTCCCATCATCATCATGCGGCGCAGGAACTGCCGCATCATCTGGGGGTTCATCTGGCCGGGCTGCATCTGGCCGGGGCGCATTTGTCCGGGTTGCATCTCGCGCATCTGGCGGGTTGCATTTGACCCGGCCGCATCTGCGCCTGCTGGGTCTGGGCGTGGTGCGGGCCCATATGGGCTTGTGCGGTCGCCGTGACGCCCAGCGCGCCCGCCAGCGCGGCGGCCGTGGCGAGTTTGGCGACGGTACGCATCGGATTGCTCATCAATGCCTCCTCATCATGTCGGGCCCCATTGGCCCGTAATGCATGTGACCTCGGTATGTGTGACCGCGATACATGTGACCGCGGGACATGTGGCCGCGGTGCATCTGGCCCGGATACATGTGCCCGTCGTGCGGATCGCCCTGGTGCATGTCCTGCTGCCGGTCGCGACGGTGGTGGTCGGCGTCGTGCGAATCCGTCGAGGTGGTGTTCGCGCGATCGGCCGGGACGGTGTCGTGGTCGCCGGAATGGGCGCTCGCGGGAACGGCAAGACCGCCGATCCCGCCGGCCAGGGCGACGGCCAGGGCACGACACGGATCAGGTGATTTCGAAAATCAGCCATCGTCCTAGCTCCGCTTGTCTGCGCTCCCTTGTCTGCGCGCGGTGCCGCGCCGCTGTCAGCTGCCCGGATTAGGCGACCGTCGACGGTGCGTCACATTGAGATGCGTCAACTGCCGCATAGCAGGGAAATCGTGGACGAGACTGTCGCTCTTCCGGTTACTGGAAGGTCAATCTGCTATTGATGACCATGTTGCGACGCGTCGTCGCGGCGGCGCACCGGGCCCGTTTGCCGCGCAAGGCTCGGGTCCAGGGTCCGTATTCGGGCGCTGACGATCGCGGGCGCGGGGCCGCCAGGGCACCGGCGGCCCGGGTCGCGCTGCCACCTCGATGGATGGCAGCGCACGCAAGCGATGGGTACCGCCGAGACCGCGCCCGGCGCGGCGCGCCGCCGGCCTCCGCGGTCGGGCCGACCGGCTATTCGCCCCACATGGCGGCGCGGACCGTGCTGGACAGCACGCCGACATGGTTGACGACCTTGTCGGCGCCGGCGACCGATTCGGCGGCGATGCGCACGGCCTTCTTCTCGTCTTCGGAATTCGTGCCGCCCCACAGGTGGACGGTGCCGCCGGTGACGATGACGTTGATGAACTCGGTGCGCACCCCGGTCTCCTCGCGGATCGCGGCGATCACGGCGTCGCGCAGCGCCGTGTCGTCGCTCGACGGGGCCGGCAGCGTGGCGGGGTGGGCGGCGAGCCCGCGGATCAGGTCGGCGCGGCTGACGATGCCGGCGAGCTTGCCGTTGTCGACCACCGGGACGCGCTTGATGTGGTGGCGTTCGAGCAGGGTGGCGACCTCGTCGAGCGGGGTGTCGGGACCGACCGACACCACCTTGCCGGTCATCACGTCGCTCGCCTTGTGGCCGTGCGACTTGACGTAGTCGCGGGCCTGGTCCTCCGGCGCCGTCAGCAGGTGCAGCCACCAGGACGGGTGCTTGTCGGTGCCGATCTCCTGGCGGCGGATCAGGTCGCCCTCGCTGACGATGCCGATCACGGCGCCCGCGCCGTCGACGACCGGGACGGCGCTGATGTGGCGGCCCAGCAGAATTTCCGCGATCTCGGTGATCGGCGTGTCCGGCGTCACCGTGGCGACGTTGCGCGACATCACGTCGGCTGCTTTCATTTTTTCCTCCGCTCTTCGTTATCGGGTGGCCGGGGTCGTGAGTGCGCGACCGGCGCCGCGCCCCAATATCAGCGGCTCCCGCAACCGAAACGCAAGCATTTCTTGGCGGCGCCGGCATCGGGCCACGGTTTCACCCGGCGCAGGGCGGGACGCCAGGCGGGATGCCAGGCGAGGAGGTGGGCCGGCGCTACCCGTCGTCGCGGGCACTAGGCCAAGACCGCGCCAGGGTCTAACGTTGCGTGCAGTCGATCGTATCGGAGGAACGCGTGGACCTGACCTTTCTCGGCGGCGTCGGCACCGTGACCGGCTCCAAATACCTGGTCGAGCACGACGGCTTTCGGATGCTGGTCGATTGCGGCCTGTTCCAGGGCTACAAGCAGCTCCGCCTGCGCAACTGGCGGCCGCTGCCGGTCGACCCGGCGACGATCGACGCCGTGGTCCTGACCCACGCCCATATCGACCACTCCGGCTATATACCGCGGCTGGTCCGCAACGGCTTCGCCGGCCCGATCCACGCCACCCGGGCGACCCGCGACCTGTGCGACATCCTGCTGCCGGACAGCGGCCATTTGCAGGAGCGCGACGCCGAGTTCGCCAACCGCCACGGCTTCTCCAAGCACAAGCCGGCGTTGCCGCTCTACACCGAGGAAGACGCCCGGGTGTCGATGCGCCAGTTCCGCGGCGCGGGTTTCGGCGAGGCAGTGGCGCTGGGCGACGACCTGCAGGCGACCTTCGTGCCGGCCGGGCACATCCTCGGCGCCAGCATCGTCAGCCTGGCGAGCAAGGAGACGACGGTGGTCTTCTCCGGCGACCTCGGCCGGCGCGGCATGGCGACGATGGTCGACCCGACCCAGGGGCTCGAGGCGGATTACCTGCTCGTCGAATCGACCTACGGCAACCGGCTGCACGGCCACGACGACCCGCTCGACCTGCTCGCCAACGTCATCAACGAGACCGTTGCCGGCGGCGGCACCGTCCTGATCCCGGCCTTCGCGGTCGGCCGCACCCAGGCGCTGCTGTTCTACATCGAGGAGCTCAAGCGGACGAAGCGGATCGCCGACGTGCCGGTCTACCTCGACAGCCCGATGGCGATCGACGCCAGCGAGGTCTTCTGCGAGCATCTGGAGGCGCACCGGCTGACCGCGGCCCAGTGCCGGGCGCTGCACGCCATCGTCCACTACGTCAACGACGTCGAGGAGTCGAAGGCGCTCGACCACGACGACCGGCCCAAGGTGCTGATCTCGGCCAGCGGCATGGCGACCGGCGGGCGCATCCTGCACCATCTGCGCCGCTTCGCCCCCGATCCCCGGACCACGGTGCTGTTCACCGGCTTCCAGGCCGGCGGCACGCGCGGCGCGGCGATGGTGGCGGGCGCCAAGGAGGTCAAGATCCACGGCGGCTGGGTGCCGATCCGCGCCAAGGTCCACAACATGGACATGCTGTCGGCCCATGCCGACGCCGACGGCATCCTCGAATGGCTGCGCAGCTTCCGGCGCGAACCGCGCCACACCTTCATCACCCACGGCGAACCCGAGAGCTCCGAGGCGCTGCGGGTCCGGATCAAGGAAGAGCTGGGCTGGGCCTGCTCGGTGCCCGAGCAGCTCGATCACGTCCCGCTATGAGGCGCCTCGGCGATGCCCGATCCTGACACCGCGCCCGAGGCCCCGCCGCCGGACGGCCTGCCGCCGAACACCCTGCGGCTGAAGCGGCTGGGCATCGACACCCGCCAGGAGCACGTCATCTACATGCGCGCCGACTGCCCGGTCTGCCGGGCGGAAGGCTTCGTCGTCCACGCCCGGGTCAAGGTCGCCGCCAACGGCCGGTCGATCATCGCCTCGGTCCACCACCTGCTCGACAGCCTGCTCGAACCGGACCAGGCGAGCCTGTCCGAAGTCGGCGTGGCACGCGCTCGCCGCGGAGGAGGGCGAGCCGGTCAGCCTGAGCCACCCGCCGCCGATCGAATCGCTGGCCTACGTCCGCGCCAAGCTCTACGGCCGCACGCTGACGCCCGGGCAGTTCGACGAGATCATCGGCGACATGGCGGCGGGCCGCTATTCGGACATCGAGCTGTCGGCCTTCATCGCCGGCTGCGCCGGCCAGCGGCTCGACGAGTCCGAGATCGTCGGCCTGACCCGCGCCATGATCGACGCCGGCGACCGGCTCGAATGGGGCAAGCCGATGATCGTCGACAAGCATTGCGTCGGCGGCCTGCCCGGCAACCGGACCACGCCGATCGTGGTCCCGATCGTCGCCGCCAACGGCCTGACCATGCCCAAGACCTCGTCGCGGGCGATCACCTCGCCGGCCGGCACCGCCGACACGATGGAGATGATGGCGCCGGTCGAGCTCGAGCTGGCGGCGATGCGCCGGGTCGTCGAGCAGACCGGCGGCTGCATCGTCTGGGGCGGGGCGGTCCGGCTCAGTCCCGCCGACGACGTGCTGATCCGGGTCGAGCGGGCGCTGGACGTCGACAGCGAGGGCCAGCTCGTCGCCTCGGTCCTGTCCAAGAAGGCGGCGGCCGGGTCGACCCACCTGGTCATCGACATCCCCGTCGGCGCCAGCGCCAAGGTGCGCTCGCCCGAGGACGCCGAGCGCCTGACCGGCCTGCTGGAGATGGTCGCCGAGGATCTGGGGATGACCCTGCGCGTGGTCGTCACCGACGGCCGCCAGCCGGTCGGCCGCGGCCTCGGCCCGGCGCTGGAGGCGTTCGACGTCCTCGGCGTGCTGCAGAACGAGCCGTCGGCGCCGGCCGACCTGCGCGCCCGGGCGGCCTTCCTCGCCGGCGCCGTGCTCGAGCTGGGCGGCGCGGCGGCGCCGGGTGACGGGGAGGCGCTCGCCGTCCGGACGCTGGACAGCGGCGCGGCCTGGGCCAAGTTCCAGGAGATCTG
Organism: uncultured Alphaproteobacteria bacterium; assembly: GCA_963730305.1. GTDB lineage: Bacteria > Pseudomonadota > Alphaproteobacteria > Bin65 > Bin65 > CAMYMQ01. Next base: position 401,380 of record CAVSRB010000007.1, on the reverse strand, counting down.
CGAGGCCCAGGGCGGCCGGCGGGAGCCGCCGCGGTCGATCCATAGGCTGCCGGTGGTCGCGCCCCATGCCGGGCGGATCGGAGCGATCGACAACCGCAAGCTGGCCAAGGTCGCCAAGCTGGCCGGCGCGCCCGCGGCGCCCGCCGCCGGGGCCGAGCTGCACGTCCGGCTGGGCGAGGCGGTCGCGCGCGGCGACCACCTGTTCACGATCCACGCCGAGAGCCCCGGAGAGCTCGACTACGCCGCCGCATACGCCGCCGCGCACGGCGACATCTTCGTGGTGTTCGAGGAATGAGCCCGCCGCTGGTCTTCGCCCTGCCGGGCAACGAGGCGGCGGCCGAGGCGCTGTGCGCGCATTTGCCGGGGGAGGCGGGCGCGATCGAGGTGCGGCGCTTCCCGGACGACGAGACCTATCTGCGGGTTCGTACCGACGTCGCCGGCCGGCGGGCCATCCTGGTGTGCACGCTGCGCGGCCCCGACGACAAGTTCCTGCCGCTGATCTATGCCGCCGCGACCCTGCGCGACCTCGGCGCCGCCGGGGTCGGGCTGGTCGCGCCCTATCTCGCCTACATGCGCCAGGACCGCCGCTTCAAGGAAGGCGAGGCGGTGACCTCGGCGGTCTTCGCGCGGGCGCTGTCGCCGTGGATCGACTGGCTGGTCACGGTCGACCCGCACCTCCACCGCTACGGCGACCTGTCGGAGATCTATTCGGTCCCCGCGCGCGTCGTCCATGCCGGGCCGCTGATCGCCGAATGGATCGGGGCGCACGTCGCCGATCCCGTCCTGGTCGGCCCCGACGGCGAGAGCGAGCAGTGGGTGTCCGACGTCGCCGGCCGCGCGGGGGCGCCCTTCACCATCCTCCAAAAGACCCGCCGCGGCGACCGCGACGTCTCGGTCAGCCTGCCCGATCCGGCCGTGGTGGCGGGGAAGACGCCGGTGCTGGTCGACGACATCATCTCGACCGCGCGCACGATGATCGAGACGGTGGGGCACCTCGCGGCGCTCGGCCTGCCGCCGCCGGTCTGCATCGGCGTCCACGGCGTGTTCGCCGGCGACGCCTATGACGCGCTGGCCAAGGCGGGCGCCGCCGAGATCGTCACCGCGAACACGATCCCCGGGCCGTCGGCCCGCATCGACGTCCATGGCGCGATCGCCGAGGACATCCGGCGCGCCGGCTTCGTGCCGGACTGACGCACCGGCGGGCCGGGCCTGCCGCCGGCGCTATTTGCCGCGCAGGACGCGCCGGCGCGCTTCGAATTCCTCGTGATCGATCTCGCCGCGGGCGAAACGCTCCTCCAGGATTTCCATCGGCGTCTGCTTCGGCGACGGTCCGGTCTCGTGCGGGTGCGGGCGGACGCCCAGCCACCGCACGGCCACGATGACCAGCACGATCAGGCCGCCCCAGAACAGGAGCATCGTCAGTCCGCCGAACATCATGTGCCCCCATCCCCAGCCCATGTTCCAGTAGCCGGGCCGGGCCGGGGTCTGGGCCAGCGCGGGCTGGGCGACGGCCGCCATGGCCGCGCCTCCCAGCAGGGCGGAAATTCGAGTGCGCATGCGGGCCTCCTTTTCCATCGTCGGATGCCGAGGCTCGTCCGACGCGGCCCATCATACGCCGTCTTCGCTGCTCCCGCATGCGCATGGCCGGGCCCTTGACCTTCCAGTAACTGGAAACCTTATATCATTCCAGTCATTGGAACCTTAGGCGGCCCGTCGGCCCCGCCGTCGAGAGTCGATCATGGATCAGAACGCCCAGTCCTCCTGCCACGCTTGCCACGGCGATGCCGGTCACCACGGTCCCGCGGCCACGGCCCGCGCGGCGTCGAGCACCGCCGCCTATATCTGCCCGATGTGCCCGGGGGTCGAATCGGACGTGCCCGCGGCCTGCCCGAAATGCGGCATGGCGCTGGAGCCGGCGCAGCCGGTGGCGGCGACCAAGGTGCAGTACACCTGCCCGATGCACCCGGAGATCGTCCGCGACGAGCCCGGCAGCTGCCCGAAATGCGGCATGGCGCTGGAGCCGATGACGGTGGCGGCGGACACCGGACCCAACCCCGAGCTGGTCGACATGACCCGGCGGTTCTGGATCGGCCTGGTGCTGACGGTGCCGCTGTTCGCGCTGGCCATGGGCGAGCTGATCCCCGGCCTCGCCGACCTGGTGCCGCGCAACGTCAGCGTGATCGTCCAGCTGGTCCTGGCGACGCCGGTGGTGCTGTGGGCGGGCTGGCCTTTCTTCGTGCGCGGCTGGAACTCGATCCTGGCGCGCAGCCTCAACATGTTCACCCTGATCGCGATCGGCACCGGCACGGCCTACCTGTTCAGCGTCGTCGCGGCGCTGGCGCCGTCGATCTTCCCGCACGGCTTCCAGCGGCCGGACGGCACGGTCGACGTCTATTTCGAGGCCTCGGCGGTGATCGTCACCCTGGTCCTGCTCGGCCAGGTGCTCGAGCTGCGCGCCCGCGAGCGCACCGGCGGCGCGATCCGCGCGCTGCTCGACCTCGCGCCCAAGACGGCGCGGCGGGTCAAGGACGACGGCGTCGGACGAGGTGGTCACGCTCGACCAGGTCCAGGCCGGCGACCGGCTGCGCGTGCGGCCGGGCGACGGCGTCCCGGTCGACGGCGTCGTCGTCGAGGGCCACAGTTCGGTCGACGAATCGATGATCACCGGCGAGCCGGTGCCGGTCGAGAAGGCCGAGGGCGACACGCTGATCGGCGGCACGCTCAACGGCAACGGCGCCATGGTGATGGAGGCGCAGAAGGTCGGCGCCGACACCATGCTGTCGCACATCGTCCAGATGGTCGCCGAGGCGCAGCGCAGCCGCGCGCCGATCCAGAAGCTGGCCGACGTCGTCGCCGGCTGGTTCGTGCCGGCGGTGGTCGGCACCGCCATCGTCGCCTTCGTGGTCTGGTCGCTGTTCGGCCCGCCGCCCGCGCTCGCCTACGCCCTGTTCACGGCGGTCGCCGTGCTGATCATCGCCTGTCCCTGCGCGCTGGGCCTGGCCACGCCGATGTCGATCATGGTCGCGACCGGCCGCGGCGCGACCGCCGGCGTGCTGATCAAGAATGCCGAGGCGCTCGAGCGGATGGAGAAGGTCGACACGCTCGTGGTCGACAAGACCGGCACCCTGACCGAGGGCAAGCCCAAGCTGAAGTCCGTGGTCGCCGCCGAGGGCGTCGACGAGGACACGCTGCTGGCCCGCGTCGCCGGCCTGGAGCGCGGCAGCGAGCATCCGCTCGCCGAGGCGATCGTCCAGGGCGCCGAGGCGCGCGGGCTGACGCTCGACCCCGCGTCGGACTTCGAGGCCGTCACCGGCAAGGGCGTGGTCGGCACCGTGGCCGGCGCCCGGCTGGCGCTCGGCAACGCCAAGCTGATGGGCGACGAGGGCGTCGACACCGCGCCGCTCGACGCCGCCGCCGAGGACCTGCGCCGCGAGGGCGCGACGGTGATGTACGTCGCCCAGGACGGCGCGCTCGCCGGCCTGATCGCGGTCGCCGATCCGATCAAGGAGACCACCGCAGGCGCGATCAAGGCGCTCCACGAGGAAGGCCTGACCATCGTCATGCTGACCGGCGACAACCGGACCACCGCGGAGGCGGTCGCCCGCGCGCTCGGCATCGACCAGGTCCAGGCCGACGTGCTGCCCGACGGCAAGAGCGACGTGGTCAAGAAGCTGCAGGACGAGGGCCGGGTGGTCGCGATGGCCGGCGACGGCGTCAACGACGCGCCGGCGCTGGCCCAGGCCGATATCGGCATCGCCATGGGCGGCGGCACCGACGTGGCGATCGAGAGCGCCGGGGTGACCCTGGTCAAGGGCGACCTGCGCGGCATCGTCCGGGCGCGCAAGCTGAGCCGGGCGACGATGCGCAACATCCGCCAGAACCTGTTCTTCGCCTTCGTCTACAACTCGCTCGGCGTGCCGGTGGCGGCGGGCATCCTGTTCCCGCTGTTCGGCATCCTGTTGAACCCGATGATCGCGGCCGGGGCGATGAGCCTGAGCTCGGTCTCGGTGATCTCCAACGCGCTGCGGCTGCGCGCCGCCAAGATCGAGGAATAGGCCCATGAACATCGGCGCCGCGGCGGCGCAGTCCGGCCTGCCGCCCAAGACCATCCGCTACTACGAGGAGATCGGCCTGATCCCGGCGGCCGGCCGCACCGGCGGCGGCTATCGCGACTACGACCGATCGGACGTGCAGATCCTGCGCTTCCTGCACCGGGCGCGCGGCCTCGGCTTCTCGGTCGCGGAGTGCCGCGAGCTGCTGTCGCTCTACCGCGACCGGGACCGCGCCTCGGCCGACGTCAAGGCGATCGCCCTGCAGCGCGTCGCCGACATCGAACGCAAGATCCTGGAGCTCGAAAGCATGCGCGCGACGCTCAAGCACCTGGCCGCGCGCTGCCACGGCGACGACCGGCCCGACTGCCCGATCCTCGACGATCTGGCGAGCGGTGCGGACGCATGAGCCGGGCCGAGATCGCCTTCGTCGCCGACGACCCGGGCGACCGGATGTTCCACTGCCACATCCTGAGCCACCAGATGTCGGGCATGATGGGCGTGGTGCGGGTGGCGTAGCGGCGGCGGCGCGTCGGGAACTGCCTTTCCTGCCCCGCGTGCAGCACTGACCCGTCGCGCGGGCGGTCACGAAAAAGGGCCGCCCGCGGGCGACCCTGATCGGCCCCGGCGATCGCCGGGGTCCCTGGCAGGCGGGGCGCCGGCGCGTTACGCCGGCCGGCGCCCGCTTCGGGATCGTTACGCGTCGCAGAGCTTGGTGTACTTGCCCTTGCGGACGCGCTCCCGCACCACGACCGTGTGCTTGGCCTTCTTGTGCGCGGCCATGAAGTTCTGCTGGCGCTTCGACAGCATGTATTCCTTGCCGCACAGCATGGTCTTGTGGCTGTAGGCCTTGCGGATCGAGCCCTTGCGCTTCTTGAGCTGGGACGCGGTGTAGAGCCGGGTGTAGCGGCCGTAGCGGCCGGCCTTGACCGACTTGCCCTTGGCGTTCATGCCCCAGAGATAGACCGGGCCGGCAACCGCCGCGCCGGAGACAAAGGTCAACGCGGCCGCCGCGGCGACCAGGGTGGCGAACTTCTTCATTTAGGAGTCTCCTGAGATGCGGGCGGAGGCACGCTCCGGCAGCCGCAAATCCACGGGTCAAAGCGCCCGCAGATCGCCCTTTAATCGCGTTTCAGGGCGTTGTCATCAGAAATGTTGTGGATTAAATAAGGCAGAAATATCAGCAATTTAGGCGAGATCGTGGCGGCCCGGTCGGACCGCCACGCCCGTCGCGCCGGACGACCTAGTCGAGCGCCTCGAAGCGCCAGTATTTGCAGAAGCGCATCACCGGCTCGTCGGTCATCGAGAACAGCACCGAATCGGCGCTCGCCCGGTGCTCGACCGACTTCCAGCAGGGCACCGCGAAGCAGTCGCCGAACGACCAGTCGATCGCCTGGCCGTCGACCAGCGACGTGCCGCTGCCCTGCATCACGGTATAGGTGACGTTGGCGGTGGAGCGATAGGGACGGGTCTTCTCGCCGCTGTCGAGCCGGGTCACGTTGATGCCGATGGTCGGCATCGTCTGCGACGTGTCGTAGGCGATCCGCCGGCCGTAGAAGCCTTCGGGATCGGGCGTTGCGGCGTCGAGCTCGCGCTGGGTGCGCTCCCAGGTGAAGCGGAAGGGCGAATCGGGGGTGACCCGCTTGACCGGCTCCATGCCGTCCGGGTGGCCCTCGACGCACATCGGCTCGAGCAGGTGGACCAGCGGCACGTCGAGCCCGTCGAGCCAGTAGGCCTGGTCCTGGCCGTCATGGCCGTGGCCGTGCCAGCACATGCCCGGGGTCAGCACGATGTCGCCGGTCTCCATCGGATGCTTGTCGCCGTCGACGATCGACCAGGCGCCGTGGGAATCGAGGATCACCCGCAGCGCGTGCGGGGCGTGCCGGTGCGACTTGGCCTCCTCGCCGGGCAGGATGGTCTGGTAGGCGTTGACCAGGGTCCGCGTGGTCGCGAAGTCGTTGCCCTCGATCGGGTTGCGCAGGGCCAGGTTGCGCCGTTCGGCGAGCTCGGTGTCGATCATCCGGGCGGCCGCGTCCATCGCCGCCTTGGCCTCGGCGTAGCGCCAGTGGGCGGGCTTGAACGCGGTGCGCGGCTCGGGCCACAGGATCGGCGTGTCGCGGTCGATCCAGCCCGGCGTCATGCCGTGGGCGGCGATCCGCTCGACCAGGGTGTCGAGGTCGGGAGCATCCCGGAAATCCTCGGGGGTGAAAACGGAACCGTCCATCGCGCAATTCTCCTGATTCTGGCGCCTGGCCGGCGCCGCTGTCACTTCCTCGAGCGTTCGAGGGTGCTCGGCACGAAGATGTCCTCGGGCTTGAACTTCTCCTTGCCCGACAGGCCCTGCTCGTAATGGTACTGCAGGAACGCATCGAGCGCCGCCTTGTTCTCCGCGACCCCGTAGGGCCAGAAGTCGTCGCCCATGAGGGCGACCGTCTCCTCGGCCTCCTGGGCGACCCAGGGCAGCATGACCTTGAGCGCGCCGACCTCCATGAGGTCCTCCTGCGCTTCCGCCTTGGCCTTGATGAAGGCCTCGAAGACGTTGGCGGCGAGCCAGGGGTGAGCATCGACCAGCGACTTGCGAATACCGATGATGTGCATCATCGGGAAGATGCCCGTCTTCTCGAAATAGTCCTTCTCGGCCTGACGGAAGTCGGGGAACAGCCGGGTGACGTTGGGCGCCCCGCGCTTGTAGCAGGACGGCGCCCGGGCCGAGACCAGGACCTCGATCTCGCCGCTCTCCAGCATGTCCGACAGCGTCTTGTCGGGTCCGATCGGGGTCAGCGACAGATTGTCGGGCAGCGCCATCGGCGTCTTCTCGATCCGCCCGGTCTGCTCGAGCCCGCCATTGACCCATTTCATGTCGGCCGGCGCGACCCCGTATTCGGACTGCAGGATGCCGCGGATCCAGACCGCTGCGGTCATCTGGTATTCCGGCACGCCGGCGGTGCGGCCCTTGAGGTCGGCCGGCTCCTTGATGCCCGAATCGGTGCGCACGTAGATGCCCGAGTGGCGGAACACGCGGGACAGGAAGACCGGGATCGCGCGGTAGGGGAACTCGATGCCCAGGTCGCGCTCGCGCCCCAGCGACAGCAGGTAGGTGCTGAACGACATCTCCGACACGTCGAAGGCGGCGTGGCGGAAGGCGCGGAAGAAGATGTCCTCCAGGTCGATGTCTAGGTAGTTCGGGTCGCAACCGTCGATCGGCACGGTGCCGTCGCGCAGGGCGCGGACCCGGTCGTAGCGCCAGGTGGCGATCGTCAGGGGCAGTTTGGACATGCGGCGGTCGCTTTCTGAAAGACGCCAGTAAGGCTAGGCGGCGAGCTTGGCGCGCTCGTAGTCGAATGCGATCGGCTCGATATCGCCATTCTCGATTGCGTGCAATCGCGCCTCCGCGACCGGGTAGCCGAATTGCTCGTTGCGCATGGCCAGGCGCAGGCGGAGCTGGTCGAGCGAGAGCTGCTCGAACAGCGCCCATTCGGCGTCGGTCATGGCCTCCGAATCGATGCCGACGATGCCGCTCAGCATGTGGCCGAACTCGTCCTCGTAGACCGACCGGCACGCCTCGGCGATCAGGCCGTTGCGGCCGTCGTGGCCCTCCGGATTGCCGGCCAGGGCCACGCCCTCGGAGAACAGCGTGCAATAGCCGCCCTCGGTGAACCGGCAGGATCGCCAGCCGACGGCGCCATGCTCGGCGCGAACGTCGCGGCGCAGCTCCGACAGCACGTCGTCGCCCTTCCAGTTGAGCTCGCGCACGGCCGCCGGGGTGATCTTCGGCTCGCCCGGCGCGGCCATCGCGTCGTGGGCGTCGGCGAAGCTGCAATAGTGGGCGAATTCCTCGTGCACCGCCTCGGCCAGCTCGAGGATGTCGTGGCGGTCGAACTCGGTGTCGATCCGGTCGAACTTCTGGCACAGCTCCGTCGCCCAGGCGACCATCATGCTCTCGTCGCGCGCGGTCAGGCCCGAGCCCCAGACCTCCTTGAAGCACTGCTTGGCGATCCAGGCCCGGTCGGTCTCCCGCGTGCGGTCGGGCGAGTGGAAATAGGTCCGCACGATCTCCGCCTCGCCGGCCCACAGGATGGCGCTCGCGTCGATCAGGTGGCGCAGTCGGTCGCTCAGGCTCATGGCATTCCTCCGGGCTTGGTCGTCGTTCTTCCGCCGCGTGGCCGGTCGTCCGTGTCGTGGTGGGCGGGAAGGGTGTGGGCCCGCCCATCGAATGCGTGCAGCCGTGCCATACCCCGACAGACGTTGACTTGCGGTATCGTGTCAAGCATTCGTTAGAATGCTAATTGATTGCGAGTTGTTCGCAGCGTCGGCGGGCTGACGGCATTCCCGTGCATAGGCTACACTGGCCCATCGGATAGTGGGAGGAAGCGTGACATGAACGAGCAGATCGCCCCGGCCTCGGCCGCTCACCATAGCGGCGACGTGATGACGCGCGGCGTGCATCACCTGGCGCTGACCACCGACGACATGAAGGCGACGACCGAGTTCTACGTCAACGTTCTCGGCATGCCGCTGGTCCACGCGATGAAGGTGCCGGCGGGCCTCGGCACCGGGCCGAACAACCGCGGCAACCCGCCGTACGAAGAGATCCGCCACTATTTCTTCGACATGGGCAACGACGGCCTGCTCGCCTTCTTCGAGATCCCCAAGGGCGCGGAGCCGCAGTCCAACCGCAACGCGATCGGCGGCATGCAGCATTGCGCCTTCGTGGTCACGCCCGACCGGTTCCGCGAGATCGAGGAGCGGCTCAAGCGGCACGGCATCGACTACAACGGCCCGATCCCGCAGCTGCCGGGCCTGCTCGGCATCTATTTCTACGATCCCAGCGGCATCCGGCTCGAATTCGCCTGCCAGCCCGACGACGGCGATGCGCCGGACGTGATCGGCTGCGTCGCCCAGACCAAGGCCGAGGCCGGCGGCGAGCTGGAGACGCTGCCGGGCGCCGACGCCGCGTGGATCGCCGAGATGACCGCCAACCTGCCGGACAAGCGCTGAGCCGTAGGAGTAGGGTAGCGTCATGTATCTGAAGAACGCCTGGTACGTCGCGGCCGACGCCGACGAACTGGGGCGCGCGTTGCTCGGCCGCTGGATCTGCGACGAGCCGCTGGTGCTCTACCGCAAGGAGGACGGCACCCCGGCCATCCTCGAGGACCGCTGCCCGCACCGAAAGTTCGCGCTGTCCAAGGGCGAGCTGGTCGGCGACGAGGTCCAGTGCGGCTACCACGGCATGCGCTTCGACGGCGCCGGCACGTGCACCTTCATCCCGGCCCAGGACAATATCCCGCCGCGGCTGAAGGCGCGCGCCTATCCGGTCGAGGAGCGCTACGGCTGGGTCTGGGTCTGGATGGGCGATCCCAAGCAGGCCGATCCGGACCTGATCCCCGACTATCACTGGAACACGGCCGAGGGCTGGGCGCCGGTGAAGGGCTACATGACCTTCGCGGCCGACTACAAGCTGCTGGTCGACAACCTGCTCGACCTCACCCACGAGACCTACGTCCACCAGCGCACGATCGGCAACCACGCCGTCGCCCACACGCCGATGGAGACCCGCGCCGAGGGCGACACGGTCTACGTCGACCGGATCATGAAGGACTGCCCGCCGCCGCCGCTGTTCAAGAAGGCGCGCGGCTTCGAGACCAACATCGACCGCTGGCAGCACATCTGGTTCAAGCCGCCGGCCAACATCTGGATCGACGCGGGCGGCGTGCCGACCGGCGACAACGACCGGACCAACGCGCTCAACTGGATGGTGCTCAACTCGATCACCCCGGAGCGCGCGGGCTCGTGCCACTATTTCTGGGGCGTCTCGCGCTGCTTCGCCCAGGACGATGCGGAGATCGGCGAGCTGATCCGCAACCAGATCATCGCCACCTTCGAGGAAGACCGCGACATCATCGAGACCCAGCAGCGCTACATCGACACCGACGAGTCGGACAAGCCGCTGTTGTCCACCAACTGCGACGCCGGCAACGTCCAGGCGCGGCGGATCCTCGACCGGCTGATCGCGGCGGAGGCGGCGGCCGCCTGACCGCGATCCGCGACCGGTTCTTCTCAATAGGTGAGAATCGGTTTCCGAATTTGTGAGAAGCGGACGCCGCGGCTTGAGCGGCTTCCGAGAGCCTCCTAGACTCGGCGCCAATCAGCAGCCCACGGACATCCTGTCCGAAGGGCGGCGCCGTCGAGGGAGGAGTCCGTGGCCGAGCCACCGTTTCGCGCCGAGCACGTCGGCAGCCTTTTGCGCCCCCAAGACCTGCTTGCCGCCCGCGCCGCGCTCGAGGGCGACCAGTATGAAGAGGTCCGCGATTCGCGGAGCTTCGCGCAGCTCAAGGCGGTCGAGGACGCGGCCATCGTCGACGCCATCCGCCTGCAGGAGGAGGCCGGGCTCCAGGTCGTCACCGACGGCGAGTTCCGGCGCCGGTCCTGGTATCAGGACTTCGTGCTGTCGCTCGACGGCACCGCGATCCGCTTCGGCGATTCGATCCTCGGCTTCAAGGACGAGCAGGGCAAGACGCTGCCCTCGCACATGGTCGTGGTCGAGGGCAAGCTGAGCCGGCCCGCGGGCATCTCGACCGAGGCCTTCACGTTCGTGCGCGACCACACCGACCGCACGCCCAAGGTGACGATGCCGGCGCCGTCGATGCTGCACTTTCTCGGCGGCCGTCCGTCGATCGACAAGGGGGCCTATCCCGACCTCGACGCCTTCTGGGACGACCTGGTCGGCATCTACCGCGCCGAGATCGCGGAGCTGGCGTCGCTCGGCTGCAGCTATGTCCAGATCGACGACGTCACCTTCGCCCTGATCTGCGATCCCAAGTATCAGGCGGCGGTCCGCGAGCGGGGTGAGGACCCCGACGCGCTGGTGCGCACCTACGCCGAGGTGATCAACCGGATCGTCGCCGATCGGCCCGCCGGCATGACCGTCGGGCTGCACACCTGCCGGGGCAACAACCGCGGCATGTGGATGGCCGAGGGCGGCTACGCCTTCGTCGCCGAGACCGTGCTCAAGTCGATCGACGTCGACGCCTTCTTCCTCGAATACGACAGCGACCGGGCCGGCGACTTCGCGCCGCTCGAACACCTGCCGACGGACAAGAAGGCGGTGCTCGGCCTGGTCACGACCAAGCGGCCGGAGCTGGAGAGCGCCGACGACCTCAAGCGGCGCATCGACGAGGCCGCCGCCTTCGCGCCGCTCGACAACCTGTGCCTCAGCCCGCAATGCGGCTTCGCCAGCAACTTCATGGGCAACCCGGTGACGGTCGACGACGAGCGGGCCAAGCTCGCCCGCATCGTCGAGGTCGCGAACGCGGTTTGGTCCTAGTGCGTGGTGTGGACGGAGTGCGGCGCGTGTTTCTTCAGGTGAAACAGGCCGAGTTCGGCCCGACGCCTCGCCGGGGCGGCGGTTATGATGCACGCTGGTGCAAAGCCGCGCCGCGGCTGGCGAACGAGGCGGAGACCTCGGAAAATTCTATAGTCTGATCGAAAAACTTGCATGGCCGCACGATCGACGGTCAAATCACCCCGACATCGGCGGAGACCGGTGCGCCGAACAACATCCAAGAGTGGGAGGAAGTGATGAGTTCCAACACCAAGACCTTGATGGCGGGAGGCGCCGCCGTGGCGCTGCTCGCCGGCCTCGGCGCGCCGGCGCAAGCCGCCAACATGACGCTGCGGTTCAGCCAATGGATCCCCGCGGCGCACTTCAGCCAGAAGGACGGCATCCACTACTTCTTCAAGCAGGTCCGCAAGGTGACCGGCGGGCGCGTCCGCATCATCCTGTCGGCCAAGGCGCTCGGTCCGCCGCCGCGCCAGATGCAGCTCGCCGTCGACGGCATCGCCGATGTCGCCTGGGGCGTGCACGGCTACCAGCCCGGCGTCTATCCGCTCGCCGAGATGGTGACCCTGCCGTTCCTGAGCAAGAGCGCCACCGCCAACGGCGTCGCCTACTGGCGGGTGTTCAAGGCGATGTTCGAGAAGGCCGGCATGCACCCCAAGGGTGTCCACACGCTGGGCCTCCACGTCCACCCGCCGGGCAACATCTATAACAACAAGCACCCGATCAAGACCGTCGCCGACCTCAAGGGGCTCAAGCTGCGCGCGACCAACGCCACGATCTTCCGGGCGTTCAAGGCGTTCGGCGCGGTGCCGATCTCGCCGGCCGGCGGCGTGACCGCGCTCCACCAGGGCCTCGCCAAGGGGGTTATGGACGGCACCTCGTTCACCGACGAGGCGATCTTCAACTTCCACGTCGCCAAGTACATCAAGTACGCCACCCACATTCCCGGCGGGCTGTACAACACCAGCTTCTACCTGGTGATGAACCAGAAGAAATGGGACGCGATCTCGAAGGCCGACCAGGCCGCGATCAACAAGGTCGGCGGCGAGGCCTTCGCCCGTCACATGGGCAAGATCTGGGACGCCCAGGAAGCCAAGGCGACGCCGGCGCTGAAGAAGGCCGGCGTGCAGATCGACACGGCCGACGCCAAGATGATGGCGGCCTTCCACAAGGTCATGGATCCGATCGTGGCCGAGTGGGTCGCCAAGGCGAAGAAGAAGGGCGTCGACGGCGCGGCCGCGCTGAAGATGTACGAGGCAGAGGTCGCCAAGAACTGACTGCCTTGCATGCCTGACGGCGTGTTCGGCCGGGGCCGTCTCCTAGACGCCCCGGCCGGGCGCGGCGTCGTTCCTTCCATCGAGTTCCCCGAACCCATTGTCGACCGCTTCATGGCAATCCTGACATCCCTGGACCGGGTCATCGGCTGGATCCTGAATTTCCTGGTCGCGGCGATGATGATCCTGACCTTCGTCGACGTCGTCGGCCGTCAGCTCTTCGACAGCCCGCTGATCATCGCGCCGGAGCTGACCACGATCGGGCTGGCGGCGATGGTCTATGTCGGCCTGCCGATGGTCAGCCTGCGCGACGAGCACATCACCATCAGCCTGTTCGAGAACCTGTTCCGCGGCCGGGTCCAGCGGATCAAGCGGGGGCTGGTCGCGCTGGTGCTCTCGGGCGCATCGGTGGTGCTCGCCGAGCGGCTCTGGGTCCAGGGCGGCAAGCTCGGTGCCGAAGTGATGATGTTCCTCCAGCTCGACAAGTCCTACATCGCCTATGGCATGAGCATCATGTCGGCGCTGACCGCGCTCGCCTTCCTCAGCCGGGCGGTGCAGCACTTCACCGGCGCCGAGCCGCCCGAGCAGCAGAAGGCCGCTGAAGCATGACCGCGGTCGCGATCGGCTTCGCCGCCCTCTTCGTCCTGCTTGTTCCTCGAGGTGCCGATCGCTTTCGGCATGGGCATCGTCGGCTATTTCGGCCTGGTCCACTTCCTCAGCACCGATGCCGCGCTGTCGGTGATCGGCAACGAGGCCTTCGGCAACATCCTCAACTACGACTTCGCCGTGCTGCCGATGTTCGTGCTGATGGGCAACTTCATCGCGCGGTCGGGCATCTCGAACGATCTCTACGACGCCTCCAACGCGTGGTTCGGCCATACCCGCGGCGGGTTGGCGACGGCGACCATCGTCGCTTGCGGCGGGTTCAGCGCGGTGTGCGGGTCGTCGCTGGCGACCGCGGCGACGATGACCAAGGTGGCGATGCCGTCGATGCGCCGTTACGGCTATTCCGACAGCCTGGCGGCCGGGTCGATCGCGGCGGGCGGCACGCTCGGCATCCTGATCCCGCCCTCGGTGGTCCTGGTGATCTACGGCATCATGACCGACACCGACATCGGCAAGCTGTTCGCCGCCGGGCTGCTCCCGGGCATCCTCGGCATCCTGCTCTACATCACCGCGATCGGGGTCGCGACCCGGGTCAATCCCGAGCTCGGCCCTCCCGGTGCGCGCTTCGGCTGGCGGGAGCGCTTCGCCTCCCTGATCGGCGTGCTCGGCATGCTGTTCCTGTTCGGCTTGGTGATGGGCGGCATCTATGCCGGCTGGTTCTCGCCGACCGAGTCGGCCGGCATCGGCGCCTTCGGCGCGCTGCTGATCGCGTGGCTCAACGGCAGCCTGACGCCGGGCTCGCCGCGCGGGCTGGGGCATTTGTTCGACTGGCTGCTCAAGCGCGGCGACGGGCGGAAAGGGCTCGGGGTGTTCGGCCGCCTGCTGGTGGCGCCGGCGCGGCGCGGCCAGTTCGACTGGAAGACCGTCTACCAGGTGCTCAACGAGACCGGGCGCACCTCGGTGGCGCTGTTCTCGATCCTGATCGGCTCGCTGATCTTCGCCAACTTCATCAACGTCTCCAACGTGCCGCGCGACCTCGCCGACTGGTTCCTGGAGATCAAGGTGGCCCCGCTCACGGTCGTGCTGATCATGATCCTGGTCTACCTGGCGCTGGGCTGCATCCTCGAGAGCATCTCGATGATGCTGCTGACCGTGCCGGTGTTCTACCCGATCATCGTCGCGCTCGATTTCGGCATGACCCAGCAGGAGACGCTGATCTGGTTCGGTATCGTCGTCGTCGTGGTGATCGAGATCAGCCTGATCACGCCGCCGATCGGGCTCAACGTGTTCGTGCTCAAGACGCTGTTGCCAGAGGTCCCGGTCACCCGCATCTTCAAGGGTGTGATGCCCTTCATCGCCGCCGACATCATCCGCACCGCCGTGCTGGTGCTGATCCCCGCGATCTCCCTGTTCCTGCCCCGATTGATGAATTGAGGAAGCCGATCCGATGACCGACCCGACGCCGCCCTTCCACCTCGAACACATCGGCAGCTTCCTGCGGCCCGACCGCCTGCTCGACGCCGCCCGCAAGCACAAGGCCGGCGCGATCGACGATGCCGCCTTCACCGCCGTCCAGGACGACTGCATCCGCGAGATCGTCGCCTTCCAGGAGGACGCCGGCCTGAAGTCGATCACCGACGGCGAGTTCCGCCGGCGGAGCTGGTCGGCCGGCTTCATCGACGCGGTCGAGGGCTTCGGCCTGCGCGAGGAGGGCGTGCTGACCTTCAAGGACGAGAAGAAGGGCGACTGGGGCGCCGCCGCCTCGCCCTACGCCAAGTCGAAGCTGCGCCGCAAGCATCCCATCGTCGCCGACGATTTCCGCTTCCTGAAGCAGGTCGTCACCAAGGGCGTGCCCAAGGTCACGGTGGCGTCGCCGCCGGTGATGCACTTCTTCCTCGGCCCGCGCGCGGTCGACGACAGCGTCTATCCCGACATCGAGGAGTATTACGCCGACCTCGCCGCGCTCTACCGCGAGGAGATCGACGACCTCGCCCGGGAAGGCTGCACCTATTTCCAGCTCGACGAGACCGCGCTGCCGTGCAACTGCGACGACAGCGCCCGCGCCGGCGTGTCGGCGCGCGGCGAGGACCCGGACGCGCTGACCGACCGCTACGTCAAGCTGATCAACGATGCGACCGCCAACCGGCCGGACGGCATGTTCGTCGGCCTGCATATGTGCCGCGGCAACCTCAAGGGCGCGTGGATGGCCGAGGGCGGCTACGAGCCGATCGCCGAGAAATGCTTCGGCGGGCTCGACGTCGACGCGCTGTTCCTCGAATACGACACGCCGCGGGCGGGCGACTTCGCGCCGCTGCGCTTCGTCTCCCCGGACAAGACCGTGGTGCTCGGCCTGGTCTCGACCAAGTCGCCCGAGCTCGAATCGAAGGACGAGCTCAAGCGGCGCATCGAGGAGGCGGCGAAATACATGCCGCTCGACCGGCTGGCGCTCAGCCCGCAGTGCGGCTTCTCGTCGGGCGGCGGCGGCGGCCAGGTGGTCACCCAGGACGACACCAGGCGCAAGATCGCGCTGATGGCCGAGGTGGTCGACGAGGTCTGGGGCGGCGCGTAGCCGCCGGCGCCGCGGCCGAGGGAGTGGGGCGCATGAGCCTGTTCGACCCGCCCGATCTCCAGCTCCCGCCCTCGCGCGAGGCGATCCGGGCGATCCAGAGCGCGCGCAAGCCGCTCGCGCTGGCACAGGCGCGCAGGACGCCCTTCTACGAGGGCAAGCTCGACCACATCGACCCGGCGAAACTCGACGATCCGGCGGAGTGGGCCAAGGTCCCGCTGCTCGACAAGGAGACGCTGCGCGAGATCGGGGTCGACCGGTTCAACGACCAGTTCCTGATCGCCCCGCCGGACGAGATCGTCGAATACTGGC
Organism: uncultured Alphaproteobacteria bacterium; assembly: GCA_963730305.1. Classification (GTDB taxonomy): domain Bacteria; phylum Pseudomonadota; class Alphaproteobacteria; order Bin65; family Bin65; genus CAMYMQ01. The sequence continues at coordinate 385,234 of CAVSRB010000007.1, read as the reverse complement.
GCTCGGGCGGGGCGACCGGCGTGCCGCTGTTCTATCCGCGGTCCCGCGCGGACATGGACGCCTGCATGGTCCAGCTCTGCCGCTGCTGGGCGCTGGTCGGCGGCTCCCGGTCGGACATCCTGCACGATTCGTTTCCGCTCGGCGTCCACCCGGCCGGCCACCTGTGGGCGCGCAGCGCCAACGCGATGGGCATCGGCGTGATGTGGGCCGGCGGCGGCGCCAACACGCCGTCGCAGACCCAGCTCGAGCTGATCGTCCGGCAAAAGCCGACGATGTGGATGGGCATGCCCAGCTACGGCCTGCACCTGGCCAACCTGGCGGCGGCCCAGGGCATCGACCTGGCCGGCGGCAGCGTGCGCAAGGTGCTGGTCGGGGCCGAGGCCCTGTCGGCCGCCAAGCGCGAGAAGCTCGAACGCATGTGGGGCGCCGAGGTCCACGACCTGTTCGGCATGACCGAGATCGGCATCCTCGGCGCCGACAGCCCGCACCACGAAGGCTTCCACATCTGGACCGACCAGGCGCTGTTCGAGGTGGTCGACGAGGCGACCGGCCTGCCGGTCGAGCCCGGGCAGCCGGGCCTGATGGTGATCACGCCGCTGTTCGTCAACAACGCGACGCCGTTCCTGCGCTGGTCGTCGGGCGACATCGTTTCGATCCACGAGGACCATTCGCTCGACGGCCCCTACGGCGTGTTCCCGGTGATGCGCCACGCCCACCGCACGGCCGGCTTCTGGAAGCTGCGCGGCGTCAACATCAACCACTCGGAATTCGAGGACTTCCTGTTCGCGATCCCGGCGGTCAACGACTTCAAGGTCGAGGCGCGCACGGTCGAGGACCGCGAGTTGCTCTACATCGGCGTCGAGCTGCCCGACGGCGTCGATGCGGCGGCCGAGATCGAGGCGATCGCGTCCGCGATCCGCGGCACCTTCGAGGTGCGCCCGGACATCGAGGTGCTGGAGACCGGCACGCTCGCGCGCGAATTCGAATCGAGCGTCAAGGCGCCGCGCTTCGTCGACACGCGGAGGTAGCCTTGCCGCTGTCGTGGCGACGTGGCGGCCCGCGGCCGGTGAGTTAGCCATTCGCCTTTCACGGCCCGACCCGGCAAATTGGCTGCATTCGCGCGGAAACTCGTCTAAAACAGCGCGGTTGGGAGACTTCAACGCATGGTCACGAGGTGATCGAATACGCGGCATAATGCCGATAATGCGCAGTAAACCTGCGTTCGAACCAACAGGGGAGGTCATACGTGATGAAGAAATCGATGCCAATTCTCGTTGCCGCGACGGCGGCTGCCGCCATGGGCCTGACGGCTTCGCCGGCGGTTTCGAAGGAAGTCACGCTCCGGGGCGCCAGCGGCTTCCCCATCGGCGCCCCGCCAGGGCGGCCGTTCGAAGCGTTGGTCAAGGAGATCAACAAGCGCGGCAAGGGCGTCATCCAGATCAAGCTGCTCGGCGGCGCGCCGGCGATTGGCAGCCCGTTCACGCTGACCCAGCGCATGTCCAAGGGCGCATTCGACATCGTCGGCGCCACAGAGGGCTATTTCGGCAACGTGCTGCCGGAAGCGCCGGTCCTGCGCCTTCAGGAAGTCAGCTTCGCGACTTTGCGTAAGAATGGCGGTCTCGCCCTGGTCGAGAAGCTGATGAACGCGAAGAACATCCACTACGTCGCGCGCCATGGCGATTTCGGCCAGTTCCACCTCTGGCTGAGCAAGCCGATCTCCAAGCCCGACCTGAAGGGTCTGAACCTGCGCGTGTCGCCGGTCTACACCGCCTTCTTCGTCGCCATGGGCGCCTCGACCCAGCGGTCCGCGATGCCGCAGATCTACACGCTGATGGAGAACGGCACGGTGCAGGGCTTCGGCTGGCCGTTGCGCGGCTGGCCCCCGGCGTGGCTGAAGGTGACGAAGTACCGGGTCGATCCGGGCTTCTACAATTCCTCGCTGCACACGCTGGTCAACCTGCGCAAGTGGAAGTCGCTGACCAAGGCGCAACGGGCGGTCATCACCAAGGTCGGCCTCGAGTTCGAGCGCCGCGCCGATCCGAGCAGCGCGGCCGCGAAGGCGGCCAACGCCAAGCAGCGCGCCTGGTTCGCCAAGAACGGCGTCAAGACGATCACCTTCAAGGGCGCCGACGCCAAGAAGTGGCTCGATACCGCCCGCGACGCGGGTTGGGCCCAGGTCATCAAGCGGAGCCCGAAATACGGCCCGCAACTGAAGAAGCTGTTTACGAAGTAATCAGCGTTCGAGCATAACGAGGTGGCCGGTCTCCTCGACCGGCCACCTTTCTTTCAAGCGTCCGGACAACGGACCTTTCATGACCGCATTCATCGACCGTTTCGAATCGGCCTTCGAGAAACTCAACCTGGCCATCGCCGCTCTGGTCGCAATCTCGATCGGAGCGTTCGCCGTGTTGGTGCCGCTCGACCTGTTCCTGCGCAAGTTAGGCTGGGGGAACCTGTCGTGGCTGAACGAGGGCGCTGAGTACGCGCTTTATATCGGCGTGTTCATGTCGGCGGCCTGGGTTCTCAACAAGGGCGCCCATGTCCGGGTCGACATCGTCATCTCGGCCTTGCCCGCACGGCTCTCGAAACGACTCGAGCGCCTGCTCGACCTGGCCGGCGCGCTGCTGTGCGCCACGCTCTGCTATTTCGGGGTCAACGGAGCGATCGGCGAGTTCATCGCCAATACCCTGCCCGACAAGGATCTGCGCATCCCGAACTGGTACATGCTGGCGGTCTTCGCCATCTCCTTCGCGCTGCTGACCGTCGAGTTCCTGCTGCGCTACCGCCGGGTCGGCAAGGAAGACGCCGCGGCCGCGTCCGAGACGGGGTTCTGAGCGATGGAATGGTACTATTCGATGATCCTGCTGCTCGGGATCGTGTGCTTCTTCCTGTTCCTCGGCCTGCCGGTCGCCTTCGCCTTCATGGCGGCAAACCTGTTCGGCACCGCGATCTTCATCGGCGATTTCATCGGGTCCGGCGACTGGAACCTCGTCAATGTCGCGCTCACCAGCATGCCGATGGAGTTCCACTTGGCGATCCGCTTTTCGCTGACGCCGATCGCCCTGTTCCTGCTGATGGGCGAGATCCTGTTACAGACCGGCGTCGCCTTCAAGGCGATCGGGGCGATCGAGCGGATGATCGCTCGCGTCCCGGGGCGTCTCGCCGTGGTGTCGATCGTCGGTGGGACGGTCTTCTCCTCCCTGTCGGGCTCGACCATCGCCAACACTGCGATCCTGGGCAACGTGCTGCTGCCGGACATGCTTCGGCGCGGCTACAAGCCGGCGATCTCGATGGGCCCGATCATGGCGGTGGGCGGCATCGCGATGCTGATCCCGCCCTCGGCGCTCGCCGTGTTGCTGGCGAGCATCGCCGAGCAGTCGGTGGCGCTGTTGCTCGTCGCGGGCATCGTGCCCGGCATCCTGATGGCGCTGCTGTTCTTCGGCTACGTCATCGGCCGGTGCATAATCAACCCGGACCTGGCCCCGGGCTACGATCCGGACCAGAGCCACCTGGACAGGCCGCTGACGATCGCGCTGAACCGGCGCGGACGGGCGCTCGTCTCCTGGACCTACAGCGGTCGGGCGCTGCGGATGGTCAACCGCATCCTGCCCTTCATGCTCTATATCTTCCCGCTGTTCATGATCTTCGTGGTGGTGGTGGGCAGCATCTTCATGCAGTTCGCGTCGCCGACGGAAGCGGCGGCGCTGGGGTGCCTGGCGGCGCTCGCGGCCTGCTATTTCTTCCGCCTGTTCAAGAACAAGATCACCATCACCGGCATCGAGGGCGCGGACTTCAACTGGCGCCAGATCTTCCACGCGCTGCTGGAGACGGCGAAGATCAACACGATGATCCTGTTCATCATCGCCGGATCGCTCGTGTTTACCCAGGCGCTGGCCGTCTCCGGCGCCACCCGCGGGCTGCTCCTCGCCCTGACCAGCCTCCAGCTCACCCCGCTCACCGTCGTGATCATGATGATGGTGGTGCTGCTGTTCCTGGGCGCGTTCATGGACCAGGTCAGCATGCTGCTGCTGACCTTGCCGTTCTTCCTGCTCGGCTCGACCTCGCTCCAGGCGACCTATCACATCGATCCGATCTGGCTGATGGTGCTGATCCTGATCACGATGGAGATCAGTCTGCTGACACCGCCATTCGGATTATTGCTCTATGTCATGAAAGGCGTGGCGCCGTTCGATGTGTCGATCGGGGCGGTGATCCGCTCGGCGCTGCCGTTCATCGTCATCGAGATCGCGGTGCTGATCCTGCTGATCCTCGTGCCTCAGGTCGCGACCTGGCTACCCAAGCTGATCCAATGACCCGGCCTGCACCGTGTTGCACGGCAGGGTCGCCCGCAAACCGCTTTACCGGTCGCTTGCGCGCAAAATAGTATCCGCCCGACGCGACGGACGAGGGTTCTCATGGAAATTGCTGTTTTGGGCGGCGGGCACGGCTGCTACGCCGCGGCCGCCGACATGTCGGAGGCGGGCCACCGGGTCCGGTTCTGGCGCCGCGACGCCGCGGCCTTCGCGCCGGTCATCGAGGCGGGCGCGGTCACGCTCAAGGACGCCAAGGGCAGCCGCGACGTGCCGATCGCGCTGCCGACGACGGACCTGGCGGCGGCGGTCGACGGCGCCGAGCTGGTGCTGATCCCGCTGCCGGCGACGGCTCAGGCAGGGCTGTTCGCGCAGCTCGCCCCGCTGCTCCAGGACGGCCAGGTGGTCTACATGCCGCCGGCCAGCTTCGGCTCCTACCTGCTGGTCAAGGCGGCGCGCGACGCCGGCAACAGCGCCGACTTCACCTGCGCCGAGACCGGCACGCTGCCGTGGCTGTGCCGCAAGCACGGGCCCGCCGAGGTCGCGGTCAGCGTGCGCGCGACCCGGCTGCCGACCGGCTGCTTCCCCGCGAAGAACCACGACCACGCCTTCGCGGTGATCGCCCAGGCCTTCCCGGTGATCGAGCCGATCGAGGACGCGCTGTCCGGCGCGCTGATGAACGCCGGGCCGATCATCCACCCGCCGCTGATCATCATGAACGCCGGCCCGCTCGAGCATTTCGACGCCTGGGACATCCACAACGAAGGCACCCAGCCGTCGATCCGCCGGACCACGGACAAGCTCGACGCCGAGCGCATGGCGATCCGCGAGGCGCTCGGCTACAAGGCGCCGCACTTCCCGCTCGCCGACCATTACGACGACGACCGCGACGAGTGGATGTACGGCGACAGCTCGCACGAGAAGCTGACCGACAGCGGCGACTGGCGCGAGCACATCGTGCTGACCGAGCACCGCTACATGCTGGAGGACGTCGAGCAGGGGCTGGCCTTCCTGTGCTCGTGCGCCGACCAGGCCGGCGTCGACGCGCCGGTCGCCAAGGGCCTGCTCGCCATCGGCGGCGCGATCTGCGGCCGCGACTTCCGCGAGACCGGCCGGACCCTGGGCAATCTCGGCCTGGTCGGGCTGTCCGCCGATGACCTCCACCGCCTGCTCCACGACGGTATCTGATCGATGAGCGACAAACCCAACATCGTCGCGGTCGGCGCCGGTCGCATGGGCCGGGGCATGGCCCACGTCTTCGCCTATGCCGGCTATCCGGTCACCCTGGTCGACTTCAAGGCGCGCGCCGCCGACGACTTCGCGCGCATGGCCGAGGACGTCCGCACCGAGATCGCCGGCAACATGGCCTTCCTGTCGTCGCTCGGCCTGATGACCGAGAAGCAGGCGGCGAACGCCCTCGCCCTGATCGACGTGGTCGGCCTCGACGACGCCGACGCGCCGATCGCGGCGGCGGACTATCTGCTCGAAGGCGTCCCCGAGACGCTCGAGGCCAAGGAGGACGCGCTCGGCCGCATGAGCGCGCTGGCCAAGCCCGACGCGACGATCGCCTCGACCACGTCGACCATGCTGGTCACCGAGCTGCAGGGCTTCGTCAAGGGCCAGGAACGTTTCCTCAACGCCCATTTCCTCAACCCGGCCTACCTGATCCCGCTGGTCGAGGTCAGCGCCAGCCCGACCACCGACGAGGCGGTGGTGACGCGGCTGATGGCGCTGTTCGAGGCGGTCGGCAAGGTGCCGGTCCGCTGCGGCGCCTCGCCCGGCTACATCCTGCCGCGCCTGCAGTCGCTGCTGATGGCCGAATCGACGCGGATGATCGAGGAGGGGGTCGCCACCGCCGAGGACATCGACAAGGCGATCATGAACGGCTTCGGGCCGCGCTACACGACCATGGGCGCGATCGAGTTCATCGACTGGGGCGGGGTCGACATCTTCTACTACGCCGGCAACTACCTGGCGAAGGCGCTCGAATTCGCCGCGCCACAAGCCGCCGGCGGAGGTCGAGCGGATGATGAAGGACGGCCGCCGCGGCATGCGCGAGCGCCAGGGCTACTACGACTATCGCGGCATCGACGTGGAAGCCTACCAGCAGGAGAAGCTGAAGACCTTCGTGACCCTGCTCGACGGCCTCGGCAAGATACCCAAGCCCGGCGTTCCCGACGCCTGAAGCCTGACGCCCGAGACGGGACGCCGGCGGCAGGCCGTGCTGCGGCCGGGCAGGAGAGACCGCGTTGACCAGACCGCTTCGGCCCGACCGCTTCGCCCAGACCGCTTCGCCCAGTGCTTCGCCCGCGCGCAGGCCACCGGCCGGACCGCGCTGATGACCTTCGTCACGGCGGGCGATCCCGACCGGGAGACCGCGGCGCGCCTGGTCGAGCGGCTGCCGGCGGCCGGCGCCGACATCGTCGAGATCGGCATCCCGTCGGCGGACCCGGTGCTCGACGGCCCGGTGATCCAGGCGTCGCATGCGCGGGCGCGGGCGGCGGGCGCGACCCCTCAGACGGCGATCGACCTGGCCGCCCGGCTGCGGGCGGGCAACGCCGACGTGCCGATCCTGCTGATGGGCTATGCCGCCGACCTGCGCCGCTTCGGCGCGTTGCCCTTCATCGGCGCGGCGCGCAACGCCGGCGCCGACGGCATCCTGATGGTCGAGGCGACGGCGATCGAGACCGGCGCGTGGCGGGTCGCGGCGCTGAGCCACGGCCTCGCCTACATCCCGATCGCGCCGCCCGACGACCCCGACCATTTCGACCTGCCCCGCTGGGCGCGGCGGGGCTTCGTCTATTGCGTCGCCTCGCCCGGCGCGACCGGCGGCGCGCCGCCGTCCGTCGCCGGCATGGCCGGGAGCCTGGCCCGCCTGCGCGAGCGGCTGGGCATGCCGGTGGTCGCCGGCTTCGGCATCCGCACCGCGGCGATGGCGCAGGCGGTCGGCGGTTTCGCCGACGGCATCGCGGTGGGCACGGCGGTGGTCAAGAGCATCGCCGACCATCTCGACGGCGCCGGCAGGGCGACGCCGGCGCTGGCCGACGCGCTCGCGGCGACGGTGTCGGACCTGGCCAGCGGGCTCGGCGGTCGTCGGTTGACAGCCGTCGGCGGAGCCGATATACGCCGCGAACGCTGAACCGGATTGGTTGTGATGCCCAAGAATTCGACCCGAACCCAGACAGTCTGCCCGCGCGGCCTCCGCGCGGCGGCTGCGTGGTGGTGGTGGCCTTCCCATGAGGGCCCGCCGGGGTTTGCTGTGCGCGCGTAGCGACCCGGTCTGAACCAAGCGATTTTCGCGAGGGCCCGTCAGAGAACTGACGGGCCCTTTTCTTTTGACCTGATGACGTGAGCGATTGGAGAGAAAGATGCTGACGGATGGTCTCGAAAAGGTGGCGCAGGGCGAAGACCTGTCCCACGAGGAAATGGCGGGCGTGATCGGGGCCATCGTCGGCGGCGAGGGCTCGCCGGCGCAGGTGGCCGGCTTCCTGGTCGGCTTGCGGGTCAAGGGCGAGACGGTGGAGGAGCTGGCCGGCGCGGCGGCGACCTTCCGCCAGCTCGCGGTGCCGGTGCCGGCCAACGACCGGCCGCGGCTGTGCACCGCCGGCACCGGCGGCGACCGCAAGGGCACGCTCAACCTGTCGACGGCGGCGGCGCTGGTCGCCGCGGCGGCCGGGGTGCCGGTGGCCAAGCACGGCAATCGCTCGGTGTCGTCGAAGTGCGGCAGCGCCGACCTGCTCGAGGCGCTGGGCGTGCCGATCGACCTCGGCGCCGACGGGGCGGCCGACGCGCTCGGCCGGTCGGGCTTCGCCTTCCTGTTCGCGCCCAACTACCACCCGGCGATGAAGAGCGTCGCGCCGATCCGCCGCGATCTCGCCGTGCGCACCCTGTTCAACCTGCTCGGGCCGCTCACCAACCCGGCCCGGGTCACCGCCCAGCTCGTCGGCGTCTACGACCCGGCCAAGCTGTCCTTGATGGCGAGCGTGCTCGCGTCGCTGGACGTCGAGCGGGCGCTGGTCGTCTCGGCGGTGTGCGGGCTCGACGAGGTGTCGCCCGAAGGCGAGACGCGGGTGGTCGAGATGGCCGACGGCTGCCAGCGCGACTATGTCGTGGTGCCCGAGGATTTCGGCCTGCGGTCGGTATCGCTCGACACGATCCGCGGCGGCACGCCGGAGGAGAACGCGGCGACCTTGAAGGCCGTCCTCGAAGGCGCGCACCACCCGGCGCGCACCGGCGTGCTGCTCAACGCCGCCGCGGCCCTCTATGCGGCCGGCGCGGTCGACAGCCTGCGCGGCGGCGCGGCGCTCGCCGCCGAGACGATCGCGGCGGGCCGGGTGGGCGCCCTGATCGCCGACCTGGCCGAGCCCGAGAGGAGCGCGGCATGAGCGTTCTCGCCGACATCGTCTCGGCCCGCCGGGCGGCGGTCGACGCGCTGCGCGCCGACCCGCTCGCCGCGGCCGGCGCCGAACCGGTGCCGCCGCCGCGGTCCTTCGCCGGCGCGCTCGCCGCGCCGGGATTGTCGCTCATCGCCGAGGTCAAGCGGCGCAGTCCGTCGGCCGGCGCGATCGCGGCCGACGCGGACGCACCGGACGTCGCCCGCCGCTACGCCGACGCCGGGGTCGACGCGATCTCGGTGCTGACCGAGCCGAGCTATTTCGGCGGCTCGCTCGACGACCTCCGGGCGGTGCGCGCGGCGCAGCCGCTGCCGGTCCTGCGCAAGGACTTCGTGGTCGATCCGTGCCAGCTCGACGAGAGCCGCGCCGCCGGCGCCGACGCCGTGCTCTTGATGGTCTCGGTGCTCGGCACCGAGGTCGGCGACTATCTGCGCCGGGCCAACGATCTCGGCCTCGACGCCCTGGTCGAGGTCCATTCCGAGCTCGAGCTGGGCATCGCGCTGGCCGCGGGCGCGCCGATCATCGGCGTCAACAACCGCAATCTCGACGACCTGTCGGTCGACCTCGGCGTCAGCGAGCGGCTGCTGCCGCTGATCCCGGAGACGATCCTGCGGGTCGCGGAGAGCGGCGTTCTGGGCCCCGACGACGCCGCCCGCATGGCCGCGGCGGGCGCCGACGCGATCCTGGTCGGCTCGGCCCTGATGGCGAGCGGCGACCCGGGCGCCGCGGCCAGGGGGCTGCGCGGATGATCGCGGTCAAGATCTGCGGGATCACCCGCCTGGAGGATGCGCTCGCCGCCGCCGAGGCCGGGGCCGACGCGATCGGCTTCGTGTTCTGGCAGGGCAGTCCGCGCTACATCCACCCCGACGAGGCCGCGCGCATCGCCCTGCGCCTGCCGCCCTTCGTCGGCCGGGTCGGCGTCTTCGTCGACGCGCCGGTGACCCGGATCCGCGACATCCGCGAGCGGGTCGGCCTGAGCGCGGTCCAGCTCCACGGCGACGAGCCGCCCGAAGCCGCGGTCCAGGTTCCCGGCCCGGCGATCAAGGCGTTCCGCGGGCCGGTCGGCATCGACCGGGTCTGCGCCTATCCCGTGCAGGGCTGGCTGATCGACGGCGCGCCCGACGGCCGCTTCGGCGGGGCCGGCCAGGTCGCCGACCACGAGGCTGCCGCGATGCTGGTCGACAATCCGCGCTTCATCCTCGCCGGCGGGCTGACCCCGGACACCGTCGCCGCCGCCTGCCGTCGCTATCGGCCGGCCGGGGTCGACGTCGCCTCGGGGGTCGAGCGCGCGCCCGGGATCAAGGACCACGCCCTGGTCCGCCGCTTCGTCGCCGCGGTCAAGACGCCGGTCGTCGCCAGCGCGGTCGCCGCCTGACCACCCATTCGTTGCGAACGCCGCCGCCAACGCCCAATATCCCGCCGGCCGCGCCGGGCCCGAAACCGGTGCGGCGCGATACCGACAAACGGGGGAGGGACGAAGATGGATCTGGGCATTGCCGGCGAAGCGGCGCTGGTGTTGGGCGGCACGCAGGGGCTGGCCTTCTCGGCGGCGAAGCATCTGGAGGAAGCGGGGGTCAAGCTCGCGATCAACGGCCGCGATGCGCAGCGCGGCCAGGACGCGGTCGCCGCGTTGGGCGGTGACGCCGCCTTCATCGCCGGCGACGTCTCCGAGCCGGACGCGATCGCCGACATCCACGCCCGGGCGGTCGAGGCCATCGGCCCGATCGCGATCCTGGTCAACAATGCCGGCGGGCCGCCGCCCGGCCGGTTCATGGACCACGACACCGCGACCTGGCAGAAGGCGTTCGAGACCAACCTGCTGGCGGCGGTGTCGATGACCAAGCTGGTCCTGCCCGGCATGATCGCCCGCGGCTGGGGCCGCATCCTCAACGTCACCTCGTTCGCGGTGCGCGAGCCCTATCCCAACCTGGTCCTGGCCAATTCGGTGCGGGCGGGCCTGCACGGCGCCATGTCGACCCTGGCGCGGGAGGTCGCGGACAAGGGGATCACCGTCAACAACGTGCTGCCCGGGCTGATGGACACCGGCGCGCTGCAGCGGGTCTACAAGGCCCAGTCGGCGCGCGAGGGGATCACCGAGGACGCCGCCAAGGCGCGCATGGCCGAGAGCGTGCCGGCGAAGCGGCTGGGCGAGGCCGAGGATTTCGGCCCGGTCTGCGCCTTCCTGTGTTCCCGCCACGCCGCCTACATCACGGCGCAGAACGTCACCGTCGACGGCGGGCTGGTGCGGGCGCTGCTGTAGCGCTCCCAAAAAGAAAAGGGCGGGTCCGAGACCCGCCCTTTCGATTGTGTCTGCGCCGTCCGGCTATTGCCGGCGTGCGGCCTCGGCCAGTTCCGTGGCGGTGACGCTGCGCATCGAGTAGTAGCGCTGGAACCGGTGCTTGATCATGTTGTACAGGCGCACGTTGGCGTGGCCGTCGACGCACATGCCGTGCTTGCGCTGGAACTGGCGGATCGCCGACCGGGTGTTGGCGCCGAGCACGCCGTCCATGTTCAGGTTGCCGTGGCCGAGCCGGGTCAGCAGCCGCTGCATGTCCTGGCGCTCGCGCTTGTTGAGCGCGACGTCGCTGTCCGGCCATTCCTTCTTGATCGTGAAGTCGCCACGGATCTTCTCGGCCAGGACCGAGACGGCGAAGCCGTACTCGATCAGGTTGTTGTAGCGCATGATGGCGTGGAAATTGCCGTTGAGCAGGAAGGCCGGCCCGTCGCAGCCCGCGGGCAGGTAGACGACCGCGTCGCCCTTGAGGTTGGTGGGCAGCGGCGTGCCGTCCGACCGGGTCACGCCGAGCTTGACCCAGTCCTCGATCGGCCGCGGCTTGTTGAAGCCCGACAGCTCGTAGGGGAAGTCGCGGGGCAGCTTCACCTCGGCGAGCGCGTAGTTGTAGTCCGGGCTCCACTTGCCGCGCTTGCGGTTGTAGTTGGCGACCGAGGCGAAGATATCCGCCGGGGTCGTCCAGATGTCGCGGCGGCCGTCGCGGTCCTCGTCGACGGCGTAGTAGAGATAGGAGCTTGGCATGAACTGCGGCTGGCCCATCGCGCCGGCGAACGAGCCGTAGAGCTGCGAGCGGCTCGCGTAGCCCTTGTCGAGGATGATCAGCGACGCCAGCAGCTCGTCGGCGAAGAAGCGCCGCCGGGTGCTGCCGTAGCCGAGGCGGGCGAGCGTGCGGATGACGTCGTGGTTGCCGGTGAAGGCGCCGTAGTTGGTCTCGATCCCCCAGTAGGCGACCAGGTATTCCTTGGGCACGCCGTACTGCTTCTCGATCTTGTCGAGCACGGTGCGGTACTTCTCGAGCAGCTCGCGGCCCTTCTCGACGAACTCGGGGGTGATCCGGCGTTCGAGATAGGCGTGGATCGCGTTGGTGGGCTTGCGCTGGGTCGAGAAGTCGATCTTGCGGTCGCCGGCGTAGGCGAACTGCACGGCCGTCACCTGCTGCGGCGAATTGGCGCCGGGCAGCGGCCGGCGGCTCGGCAGCGCGTCGACCCGGGCGATCAGCCGGTCGTCGTCGGCCTTGGCCTGGTCCATGCCGCTCAGCGCCCGATGGACGGTCCAGTAGCCGATGCCGCAGCGGCGCGCGACCGCGCGCACGCGGTCCTTCCACTCGTCGAAGCTCGGCGAGCCCCGATAGAGCGGCCCGGCATAGGCGCGGCAGCGCTCGAACTGCGCCGTCGCCGTCTTGGGCGACGGCGAGGAGGCGCAGGATGCAGCGGTGAGACCGCCGGCCAGCACCAAGGCCAGCCTAGCGGCCGTAGAAGGCTTGATCATCGTGTCGACCATGATGACGTCCCCGTGTCATGACCCCCGGCACACAGAGAATCCAAATGGATTCTATCAAGATAGTGTGCGTTGTACAGCCACAAATAGAAGAAGAGTGGTTGATGCTTTCTTGCCATGGCGGCCGTTACTCGTTCCCCGCCGATGATTTCTTGCTCGACTTGCTGCGCACCAGCTTCAGCAGCTCGAAATTGGCGTAGCCGTCGGCCGGATTGCCGACTTTTTGTTGGAAGGCGCGGATCGCGGCGCGCGTCGACGGCCCGACCTTGCCGTCGACGGTCCCCGGATCGTAGCCGAGCGCGATCAGGCGGCGCTGCAGCTCCTCCTTCTCTTCCCGGCGCAGCAGGCGGTCCTTGTTCGGCCACGGCCGGACCACCCGGCCGCGCCCGGCCAGGCGCTCGGCGAGGATGCCGACCGTCAGCGCGTAGGCCGCGGCGTTGTTGTAGTGGAGCAGGGCGCGATAGTTCGCGGTGACCAGGAAGATCGGCCCCTTGTAGCCCGCCGGCACCACGATCGAGGTGGCGCCCTTGAACTCTGGCAGCGGCTTGCCGTCGGCCTGCGTCACCCCGGCCTTGCGCCAGACCGCGACCGGCTCGGTCACGCCGGCATGGGCCCGCGAATAGTCGAAGCCCTTGGGCAGGCGGACCTCGATGCCGAACGGCATGCCCGGCTGCCAGCCCGCCTGCTTCAGATAATTGGCGGTCGAGCCGAAGGCGTCGGCCAGGCTGGTCCAGATGTCGCGCCGGCCGTCCCCGTCGAAGTCGACCGCGCGCTTGAGATAGGTCGAGGGCATGAACTGGGTGTGGCCCATGGCGCCGGCCCACGAGCCGCGCAGCGCCCCGGCGCGGACGTCGCCGTGGTCGACGATGCGCAGCGCGGCGAGCAGCTCGCCGGCCCAGAAGCCCTTGCGGTGGCCGTGGAAGGCGAGGGTGGCGAGCGCCTCGATCACGTTGAAGCCGCCGAACTGGCTGCCGTAGCCGGTCTCGATCCGCCAGATCGCCAGCAGGTATTCGCGGGGCACGCCGTAGGTCGCCTCGACCTTGTCCAGCAGCGCCTTGTGGCGGGCGGCGAGGCGGCGCCCCTTGGCGATGATCGCCGGCGTGATGCGGCCCTGGACGTAGGCGCCGACCGGGTGGACGAATTCCGGCTGGTAGTTGTCCAGGGCGATGACCCTGGCGTTGTAGCGGACCTTGCGGAAGGCGGCGGCGAGCGTCTTGGCGCTGATCCCGGCGTCGTGCGCGCGGACCTTGAAGGCGGTGAGCCATGCCGCAAAGGCGCGCGGCAGCGAGACCGGCTTTTCGCCCGGCTTTTCGCCCGTCTTCTCGCCCGGCTTGGCCGGCGGCTTGTCGGGCGGTGCGGGGCTCGGTGCGGCGTCCGGGGCCGCCTGGGCGCGGACGTCGGGCGAGGTCGGCACGGGCGCACGATCCTGGGCCCACGCGCCGTTGGCGACGCAGGCGATGCAGACCAGCGATAGCGCGACGCGGTTCACCTGTCCCCCTGACCCCACTTGTCGCCGCACGGGACCCGCCCGGCGGCCATACGCTCCCGATACTGCATTAGATACGTGGTGACGCAGCGATCCGTTGTCGACCGCCGCGTGTGCCCGGCGGCGCCGGTCAGGCGGCGGCGCGGTGCGGTTCGAGCGGGCGGCGGAAGGCGGCGAGCAGCTCGGCCTCCCGGTCCTTCGCGGTCTTGACGCTGGCCTCCTTGATGTGGCCGTAGCCGCGGATCTTCTCGGCCGCGGCGGCGAGCTCGACGGCGCGGGCGTGGTTGTCCGCCGTCAGGGCGGCGCAGACCTCGGCCATCAGGCCCTCGTAGTCGGCGATCAGCTGACGCTCCATCCGGCGTTCCGCGGTTCGCCCGAACGGATCGAGCCACGTGCCGCGCAGGAATCGGAGCCGCTTGAGCAGCCGGAAGCCCCACAGCATCGACGCGCCATAGGGCCGCTTGAGCAGCTTGCCGGTCTCCGGGTCGCGCGGCGCGAACAGCGGCGGCGCCAGGTTGAACTTGACCTTGATCGGCCCCTCGAACTGGCCCTTGATCCGGTTCAGAACAGACGAGTCTGTCCATAAACGGGCGACCTCGTACTCGTCCTTGTAGGCCATCAGCCGGAAGAAGCTGCGCGCGGCGGCCTCGGTCAGCGCGGTCGAGCCGGGCACGGCCTTCTGCTCGGCGACCTTGACCGCGGTGACCAGGGTCATGAAGCGGTCGGCCCAGGCGCTGTTCTGGTAGTCGGTCAGGAAGTCGGCGCGGCGGCGCAGCCAGTCGTCGAGCGACAGCGGCGTGTCGGGGACCGCCATGGCCGGATCCTGCTCGACGATGGCGTTGACCGCGTCGGGCTCGGTCACCGCGCGGCGGCCCCAGCGGAACGCCTGCAGGCTGGCGTCGACCGCGGCGCCGTTGAGCTTGATCGCCTCCTCGATCGACGCCGCGCTGAGCGGGATCATGCCGCGTTGGTAGGCGTAGCCGGCGAGGAACATGTTGGTCGCGATGGTGTCGCCGATCAGCGCGAGCGCGATCCGGGTCGCCTGCAGGTAGGTCGAGTGGGCGGTGTCGGTATGCGCGTCGAGCCGGGCGCGCATGGCCTCGGCCGGGAAGTCCATGTCCGGGTTCTGCGGGAAGGCGCCGGTCTGGGCCTGGTGCAGGTTGACCACGGCCCTGGTGTGGCTGGCCGACAGCTTGGACAGCGCGTCGGGCATGGTCGCGGTGACCATGTCGGCGGCGATCAGCGCCTTGGCCTCGCCGGGCGCGATCTGGGCGGTGGCGAGGTCGTCCTCGTGCGCCGCGAAGGTGACCTGGCTGATCACCGGGCCGCCCTTCTGGGCCAGGCCGAGGATGTCGGAGATGACGCTGGGCCGGTCCTCGATGTGGGCGGCCATGCCCAGGATCTGGCCGATGGTGATGATGCCGGTGCCGCCGACGCCGGTGATGACCAGCGGCCACGGCTCGTCGAGCGACGGGTGGTCCGGTTCCGGCAGGATCGACGGGTCGAAGGCTTCGGCCATCGCCGCCCGGCGCTTCAGGCTGCCGCCCTCGACGGTGACGAAGCTCGGGCAGAAGCCCTTGATGCAGGAGTAGTCCTTGTTGCACGACGACTGGTCGATCGTGCGCTTGCGGCCGAACTCGGTCTCCAGCGGCTGCACCGAGATGCAGTTGGAGACGTGGGAGCAGTCGCCGCAGCCCTCGCACACCAGCTCGTTGATGAACACCCGCTTGGCCGGGTCGGGGAAGGTGCCGCGCTTGCGGCGGCGGCGCTTCTCGGCGGCGCAGGTCTGGTCGTAGACCAGCGCGGTGACGCCGGGCACCTCGCGCAGCTCGCGCTGGACGGCGTCGAGCTCGTCGCGGTGGCGGAAGGTGACGCCGGGGGCGAAGTGCTCGCGCCAGTGATACTTGGTCGGCTCGTCGGAGACGACGACGATCTGCCTGACGCCCTCGGATTCGAGCTGGCGGGTGATCTGCGAGACGGTCGGCTGGCCCTCGACCGGCTGGCCGCCGGTCATGGCGACCGCGTCGTTGTAGAGGATCTTGAAGGTGATGTTGACCTTGGCGGCGACCGCGGCGCGGATGCCGAGGATGCCCGAGTGGTAGTAGGTGCCGTCGCCGACGTTCTGGAACATGTGCGGCGTCTCGGTGAACGGCGCCATGCCGATCCACGACGCGCCCTCGCCGCCCATGTGGGTGAAGGTCTCGGCGCGGCCGTACCACATCGCCATCGAATGGCAGCCGATGCCGGCCATGGCGTGGCTGCCCTCGGGGATCTGGGTCGAGGTGTTGTGCGGGCAGCCAGAGCAGAAGAAGGGCAGGCGGGCGAGCACCGGCGCCATCGGCCCTTCGGGCGCGCGCGCCTCGATCTCCTGCAGCCGCTCACGCAGCCGCTCGTCGCCGTGGTGGCGCAGCAGCCGTTCGGCGATGACGCGCGCGACCCGCGGCGGGTCGATCTCCTTGATCGCCGGTAAGAGCGGCGCGCCGTCCTCGTCGGTCTTGCCGACCACGCGCGGGCGCTTGCCCTCGACCTTGTCGTAGAGGATGGCCTTGAGCTGGTCCTCGATGAAGCCGCGCTTCTCCTCGACCACGACGATCTCGTCGAGGCCGTCGGCGAAGCGCAGCAGGCCCTGCTCCTCGAGCGGCCAGGACATGCCGACCTTGTAGACGCGCAGGCCCAGCGACTCGGCCGCGTCGTCGTCGATGCCCAGCTCGCGCAGCGCCTGGGTCAGGTCGAGCCACGCCTTGCCGGCCGAGACCAGGCCGACCTTGGCGCGGGTCGAATCCATCACCAGCCGGTCGATCGGGTTGGCCCGGGCGAAGGCGAGCGCCGCCGGGATCTTGAACTGGTGGAGGCGGACCTCCTGGGGGATCCGGTCGTCCGGCCATCGGGTGTTGACGCCGTCGGGCGGCAATTCGAGGTTGGGCGTCTTGAACGGGTCGCGGATCGCCGGCAGCGTGACCGTGCGCGCCGTGTTGATGTTGGCGTCGGTCATCTTGAAGCCGACCCACAGGCCCGAGTAGCGCGACATGGCGTAGCCCCACAGGCCGAAGTCGATGAACTCCTGCGGGTCGGCCGGCACCAGCACCGGGATCATGGCGTCGAGGAAGGCGTATTCGCTCTGCAAGGTCGTCGAGGTCGACTTCGAGCCGTGGTCGTCGCCGGCGAACAGCAGCACGCCGCCGTGCTTGGCCGACCCGGCGTGGTTGCCGTGCTTGAACACGTCGCCGGAGCGGTCGACGCCGGGCGCCTTGCCGTACCAGGCGGCGAACACGCCGTCGTGCTTGGCGCCGGGGAAGGCGTTGACCATCTGGGTGCCCCAGACCTGGGTCGCCGCGAGGTCCTCGTTCAGGCCCGGCTGGAACACGACGCCGTGCTCGGCCAGGTGGTCGCGGGCGCGCCACAGCTCCAGGTCGAGCGTCGCCAGCGGCGAGCCGCGGTAGCCGGAGATGTAGCCGGCCGTGTCGAGGCCGTTGCGGCGGTCCTGGTCGCGCTGGATCATCAGCAGGCGGACCAGCGCCTGGGTGCCGTTCATGTAAACGGCGCCGTCGTCGAGGGTGTACTTGTCGTCGAGGGAGACGGTCATGTCCGGCATCGGGGAGACTCCTTCGCCGTCGGACCCGGCGAGTATGGCTTGGTTTCGGTCATTCTGCGCGCTCGGCGCCGCGGTGACAAATCATGCCTGCTGTGGCGCCAGCCGGGCTACCGGGCGCTCGCTGATCGGCAGGTGCACCAGGCCGGCGAAGATGCCGAGGCCGACGGCGATCCACCATACGACCTGGTAGGACTTGGTCACGTCGTACAGCCAGCCGCCCAGCCACACGCCCAGGAAGGCGCCGATCTGGTGGCTGAAGAAGACGAAGCCGAACAGCGTCGCCATGTAGCGGACCCCGAAGAACTGCGCGACCAGTCCCGACGTCAGCGGCACGGTCGACAGCCACAGGACGCCGATCGCCGCCGAGAAAATATAGACAGACCATTCTGATATCGGGAACAGCACGAACAGGG
This sequence comes from uncultured Alphaproteobacteria bacterium, assembly GCA_963730305.1. GTDB lineage: Bacteria > Pseudomonadota > Alphaproteobacteria > Bin65 > Bin65 > CAMYMQ01. The sequence continues at coordinate 367,249 of CAVSRB010000007.1, read as the reverse complement.
CGATCGCCAGGGCGCGCAGCAGGTAGATGCCGCTCAGCGTGATCCGTTTGGAGAACCGGCCGCCCAGATAGCCCGACAGGAAGCTGCCGCCGACGTTGAACAGCCCGACGAGGGCGAGGGCGTTGGCGCCGATGTAGGCCGGCAGGTTCTGGTCGGTGATGTAGGCGGGCAGGTGGACCTGGATGAAGCCGACGTGGAAGCCGCAGACGAAGAAGCCGAACACCAGCAATACGTAGCTGCGGTGGCGCAGGGCCTCGATCAGGGCTTCGCGGATGGTCTGGTCGTCGCCGGCGCCGGCGTCGTCGCCCTTGCCGGTCACGGCCGCGGCCAGCGGCACGATCAGCAGCACGACGGCGGCGATCAGCAGCAGCGCCGTGTGCCAGCCGTAGGCGGTGATGAAGGCCTGGCCCATCGGCACCAGGATGAACTGGCCGAGCGAGCCCGAGGCGGTGCCGATGCCCAGCGCAAGCGACCGTTTCTCGGGGGTTACCGAGCGGCCGAAGGCGGCGAACACGATGGCGAAGGACGCGGCGGCGATGCCGAAGCCGATCATCACGCCCGCGGTCAGGTGCATCAGGATCGGCTGGCTCGAATAGGCCATCAGGGCCACGCCGCCGGCATAGAGCACCGCGCCGCCGGCGAGCACCCGCCCCGACCCGTACTTGTCGGCGACCGCACCGGCGATCGGCGACGCCATGCCCCACAGCAGGTTCTGGATCGCGAGCGACAGCGCGAAGACCTCGCGGCCCCAGCCGTATTCCGACGAGATCGGCTCGAGGAACAGGCCGAAGCCGGCGCGCGCGCCGAACGAGACCACGGTGATCACGCAGCCGCACAGGATCAGCAGCCACACCGGGCGGTGCCAGGACTTCGGGACGTCGGTCATTGTCTGGGAGGGCTCCCGGGAAGGAATTGGTCGGCGCATAAACTAGATGGTAAATGCCGGTCGGGAAATCCTCAGGCCGCGCAACGGACCTATTCACGCCATTGTATACACACCCGAAGCGGGGTGATTCCCGGTCGCGCCGGGACCGGCCGGCGCCCCGCCGATTTATCCCCATTATCCACAGAATCAACTTTCTAGTGGATATCTCGACCTTCGGGCTTGTGCCCGGGGTGGTTGTATACAGTATGCGCCCGCTATGGAGGGATTTCAGTCAGTCTATCGCCCCACGTCGCTGCGCCAGCAGGTCTACGACCAGCTCCGCTCGGCCCTGCGCGCCGGCAAGTATCGCCCGGCGGAGCGGATCACCGAGATCGGCGTCGCCAACGCGCTGGGCGTGTCGCGCACCCCGGTGCGCGAGGCCCTGGGCCTGCTCAGCCGCGAGGGGCTGCTGGTCGCGCTGCCGCACGGCGGCTACCAGGTGCCGGTGGTCGACGAGAGCGATATCGCGGAGATCTTCGAGATCCGGCGCCTGCTCGAGCCCTATGCCGCGAGCGAGGCCGCCCGGCGCGCCAATCACAAGGGCGTCACCGAGATGCACCAGGCGGTCCAGCGCGAGAAGACGCTGTTGACCGAGCCCGACCCGGCGGTGTTCGCCGACTGCGACCGCGAGTTCCGGGCCAGCCTGTTCGGCATGGCGGGCAACAAGCGCCTGGCCAAGACGATCGCCCAGTACGAGGACCATGTGCAGTACGTCCGCCGCCAGACGCTGGAGGAGTGGCAGTCGCGCAGCCAGGTGATCGAGGGGCAGGAGCGGATCATGGCCGCGGTGCGCAACCGCGACTCGGCCGCGGCAGCGACCGCGATGAAGGCCCATCTCGACGCCAGCCGCGACGCGCTGATGCAGGTGCTCAGCCGCGAGCGCGTGCCGGAGCGGCGCGCCGCCGCGGAATAGCCGCGCCGACTGCCCTCGGGAAGAGGGCGGGCTTTCGATCAGGTTCCCGATACGAAACGACCCTGGATGTCGACGCGTTGCGATGCGTCGAGCGCTTGAGCCGTCTTCGGCCGCGGGCGGGTTGGAAACCCGCCCCTAGGGATTTTGGTCTGGTATTCCGCCCGTCGTTCGACTGTCGACGGGCTCGTGACAAGACCGTCACCCGCTCGATCATCGTAGGGGCGGGTTTGCAACCCGCCCGGCGCTGCTCCCGGGGCTGCGATGGCCGCGGTCAGGCCGCGTCGGCGCCTCGTCGGTCCCGCGGCGCCTGGAGCCGCCGTCTCAGCGCGAAACCCTATTTCATCGTCAGCACGATCTTGCCGCGGGCGTGGCCCGACTGGCTGAGGTCGTAGGCCTCGCGCGCCTGGTCGAGCGGCATCTCGGTCTCGACCCACGGCGTCATCGCACCCTCGGCGACCAGCTCGGCCATGCGCTCGAAGTTGGCGCGGCCGCCGGGCACGCGCACGTCGATCAGCTCGATGTCGTCGCGGTCGGGGCCGTCGGGCAGCGGCCCGGTGTTGACGTAGGCGAGCTTGCCGCCGGGCTTGAGCACGCCCTTGGAGCGCTGGTGGGTGTCGCCGCCGACGGTGTCGAAGACGATGTCGAGCTCGCCGACGATCCGGGTGAAGTCGGTGTTCTTGTAGTCGATGACCTCGTCGGCCCCGAGCTCGATCAGCTTCTCCGCGTTGCCGGCGCTGGCGGTGGTGATGACGTGGGCGCCGCGGTGATGGGCCAGCCCGATCGCCAGGCTGCCGACGCCGCCGGCGCCGGCGTGGACGAGCACCCGGTCGCCCGCCTTGACCGGCGCGGCGCGGTCGAGCGCGGCGATCACGGTCATGCCCGAGACGCCGAGCGACGCCGCTTGCGCGTGCGACAGCGCCGCCGGCTTGGGCGCGACCAGCTTGGCCTCGATCGCGATCAGCTCGGCATGGCTGCCGTCGCGGAACGGGTTGCCCATGCCCCAGACCAGGTCGCCGACCGCGACGTCGGTGACCTCGGCGCCGACCGCCCTGACCACGCCCGACAGGTCGCGGCCGAGCACGTGGGGCAGGGGGAAGTCGAAGACGCCGCGCAGGTAGCCCTCGCGCATCTTCCAGTCGATCGGGTTGACGCTGGCGGCGTGGATCTCGACCAGCACGTCTCCGGCCTCCGGGCTCGGGTCCGGGTAGTCGCCGATCTCCAGGCGCTCGGGCCCGCCGTAGTCGCGTATGAACGCCGCTTTCATGCGTTGGTCCTCGTCGTGGTCATTATTGTTCGACAGCAAACTATCGGCGCGGCGCCCACGCGGCAATCGCCGTGAACGCAACCGTGCAGCGCGATTGTCGGCCCGGGTGGGCGGGAGTAACCTGCCGGGCATGAGGGCGACCGAAGCCGAGCCATGGCGAACGACCCTGCCGCCGGCCGCGGCGGCTTGAGCGGCGCATGGCCATGGCCGACCCCGAGACTGCGACGCGCGCCATTCGCGACTGGCTGCTCGACGAGAGCAAGCATATCGCCGGGACCGGCGCGTTCGAAGAGGCCTTCGTCGAGCGGCTGCGCGCCGAAGGCCTGCCGATCGTCCGCTTCACCACCGGCGTGCCCAGCCTGCACCCCCAGGTCGATTCCTTCTCGACCCTGTGGGAAGCGGGCAAGGGCCTGAGCTTCCGGGAGTTCCGCCTGGCTGGACCGCGCGTCGGTGTGGTGCCCGGCGCCGACCGGGACGGAACCGTCCAGGACGCCCTGGCGAACAGCCCGCTGCGTCTCGCCTACGACGAGGGTCGCACGGTGCGGTGCCGGCTCGAGGGACCGCCGGAAGAGGGCGAGTTCGGCATCCTGCCCGACCTGCGCGCGGCCGGCCTGACCGACTATCTGGTCATGCCGATCCCGTTCTCGGACGCCAGCAACAAGGCGGTGACCTTCGCGACCGACCGGGCCGGCGGCTTCACCGACGCCGAGATCGGGGTGCTCGACGCGATCCGGGACGCCTATGCCGCGGTGATGGAGGTTCGCTATCTGCGTCATCTCGCGGTGACCCTGATGAACACCTACGTCGGCCCGGTTGCCGGCCGCCGCGTCCTCGACGGCCAGATCGAGCGCGGCGCGATGGAGACGATCCGGGCGGCGATCTGGTTCTGCGACCTGCGCGGCTTCACCGCCCTGTCCGAGATCCTGCCCGGCCATCAGATCGTCGACCTGCTCAACGACTATTTCGCGACGATGGCCGCGGCGATCGAGGCCCAGGACGGCGAGATCCTCAAGTTCATCGGCGACGCCGTGCTCGCCATCTTCGTCGACCCGGAGGACGAGCCCCGGGCGGCGCGGCGGGCGCTGACCGCGGCGACCGTCTTCCTCGACGCGGTCGCGGCGCTCAACGCGGACCGGAAGGAGTCGCGCAAGCCGGAGCTGGCCTGCGGCGTCGCCCTTCATTTCGGTGACGTGTTCTACGGCAACGTCGGCAGCCCCGACCGGCTCGATTTCACCGTGATCGGCCCGGCGGTCAACCTGGCCAGCCGGATCGAGGGCCTGACCCGCGAGCTCGGCCGCCCGCTGCTGGTGTCGGCGCCCTTCGTCGCGCTGCACGGCGGCGCCTTCGACAATCTCGGCGACTTCGCGCTCAAGGGCATCGCCGAGCGTCACGCCATCTACGCGCCGGCGGCCTGACGTGGCGCAGTACCAGGCCGGACCCGACCGCCCGATGGTGGGCATCGCCTGGATGTGCCTGTCGATGTTCCTGTTCGTGTGCCTCGACGCCACCGCCCGTCACCTGACCCAGTCCTATTCAGTGGCGCAGATCCTGTGGGTGCGGTTCGTCATCTTCGTGGCGTTCGCGGCGGCGCTGATCGGCCCGGGCAGGCTGATCGGCTCGTTCCGGTCGCCCCGGCCCGTGCTGCAGGTCGTCCGCGCGCTGCTGATGCTGTGCGAGATCGGCACCTTCACCCTGGCCTTTCGCTACCTGCAGGTCGCCGACGTCCACGCCGTCGCCGCGTCGACCCCGCTGATGGTGACCGCGCTCGCGGTCGTCTTCCTGGGCGAGCGGGTCGGCCTGCGGCGCTGGGTCGCAGTCTCGATCGGCTTCGCCGCCGTGGTCGTGATCCTGCGGCCGGGGTTCAAGGAGCTGCACTGGTACCATCTGGTCCCGGTGCTCGGCGCCGCTTTCTGGGCGGTCTACCAGGTGATGATCCGCGTGGTCAGCCGCACCGACAGCTCACAGACCACGCTCGCCTACACCGCGGTGGTCGGCGCCGTGATCATGACCGCGATCGGGCCATTCGCCTGGCGTGCCCCGGACCTGGAGGGCTGGAGCCTGCTGCTCTTGTCCGGGCTGCTCGGCGCCGGCGCGCATTACGCGCTGATCCTGGCGCTCGGCAACGCGCCGGCCTCGCACGTCCAGCCCTTCATCTACACGACCTTCCTGTGGGCGCTGGTGATGGGGCTGGTCCTGTTCGGCGAGTTCCCCGACGCGATAACCATCGGTGCGGCCGCGGTGATCATCGGCGTCGGCCTCTACGTCATGAACCGGGAGCGGCAGATCGCCGCGGCCGGGAAGTAGCGTGTGAAAGATTTACAACGCCCGCTGCACCGCTATGCTTGGCGTCCATGATCTCTGTGCGTGACGTTTCCAAGCATTTCGGCGGTATTCAGGCGGTGCGCGATTGTTCGGTCGAGGTCGAGGGCGGCTCGATCACCGGACTGATCGGCCCGAACGGCGCCGGCAAGTCGACCCTGTTCAACATCATCGCCGGCGTGTTCCCGCCGTCGAGCGGGTCGGTGCACCTCGACGGCGAGGAAGTCACCGGGCTCAAGCCGCACGAGTTGTTCGCCCGCGGGCTGGTCCGCACCTTCCAGATCGCCCACGAATATTCCAGCATGCCGGTGATCGAGAACCTCATGGTGGTGCCGCCGCACCAGCGCGGCGAGACGCTGATGTGGTCCTGGCTGCAATGGGGCACCATTCGCCGCGAGGAACAGGAGATCCGCCGCAAGGCCGAGGACGTGCTGGCCTTCCTGCGGCTCACCCCGCTCAAGTACGAGCTCGCCGGCAACCTGTCGGGCGGCCAGAAGAAGCTGCTCGAGCTCGGCCGCACCATGATGACCGACGCCAAGGTCGTCCTGCTCGACGAGGTCGGCGCCGGCGTCAACCGGACCCTGCTCGCCGAGCTGTCCGGCGACATCGAGCGGCTCAATCGGGAGCGCGGCTATACCTTCTTCGTCATCGAGCACGACATGGACCTGATCGCGCGGCTGTGCGACCCGGTCATCGTCATGGCCCAGGGCACCGTCCTGACCCAGGGCTCGATGGCCGATATCCGCGCCAACGAGGCGGTGATCGAGGCCTATCTGGGCCACGGCGTTCCGACCGAGGCGCACCCGTCATGATGCTCGAAGCGGCCGGGATGGTCGGCGGTTACGGCGGCGCCGACATCCTCAAGGGGGTCGACGTCGCCGTCGACGACGGCGAGATCGTCGTCATCGTCGGGCCCAACGGCGCCGGCAAGTCGACCGCGATGAAGGCGATCTTCGGCCTGGTCGGGGTGCGCGAGGGGCAGGTCCGGTTCCGCGGCGACGACATCACCAACACCGCGCCCGACGCGCTGGTCCACCGCGGCATGGCCTACGTGCCGCAGGAACGCAACGTCTTCCCGACCCTGACGGTGCACGAGAACCTGGAGATGGGGGCGTATATCCGGCGCGACGACTTCCGCGCCGTGATCGACCAGGTCTACGAGCTGTTCCCGCCGCTCAAGGAGAAGCGCAAGCAGGTGGCGGGCGAGCTGTCCGGCGGCCAGCGCCAGATGGTCGCGTTCGGCCGGGCGCTGATGACCGAGCCGGCGTTGCTGCTGCTCGACGAGCCGACGGCGGGGCTGTCGCCGCTGTTCATGGAAGAGATCTTCGAACGGGTGATCGCGGTCAACAAGACCGGCGTCGGCATCCTGATGGTCGAGCAGAACGCGCGGCAGGCGCTGGGCATCGCCCATCGCGGCTACGTGCTGTCGACCGGCGAGAACCGCTTCACGGACACGGGCAAGGCGTTGCTCGCCAACCGCGAAGTGGTCGAATCCTTCCTCGGCGGCTAGGCCGGCGGGCGGGACACACGGGGGAGCGGAGCAGGGGACGTGGGCACGGCGTGATCGATTTCATCAATCAGTATCTGATCCCGGCGCTCGTGCTGGGCTGCATCTACGCGCTGGGCGCGATCGGCCTGTCGATGATCTACGCGATCCTGCGCTTCGCCCACTTCGCCCATGGCGATCTGATGGCGTTCGGCGCCTACATCGCCCTGGCTTTCGTGGCCGTGCTGGACGCCGTTCCGGCGCTCGAAGACCTCTCGGTCAACATCAAGGTCCTGATCGCGTTGCCATTCGCCTTCCTGGCCACGGCGGCGGCGGCGCTGCTGATCGATCGATTCTTCTACAAACCGTTCCGCAAGGCACGGACGATCATCCTGGTGATCGCCTCCTTCGGGATCGCGCTGATGCTGCGCTCGCTGATCCAGCTCTTCTTCGGTGTCGACGTCACCAACTACGCCGACGGCATCCAGTTCCCGCTCACGATGTTCGAGCCCCTGCGGATCCAGGAGCGCCACATCTACATCCTGGTCGTCACCGTCGGGCTGATGTTCTCGCTCCACTTCATGCTGACGCGGACGCGCACCGGCAAGGCGATGCGGGCGATGAGCGATGACGCCGATCTCGCCCGGATCTCCGGCATCAACACCGAGCGCGTGGTGATGTGGACCTGGATCATCGGCGGCGGCATGGCGGCGGTCGCCGGCACCTTCCTCGGCATGGACACCCGGCTGATCCCCCAGATGGGCTGGGACCTGCTGCTGCCGACCTTCGCCGCGGCGATCCTGGGCGGCCTCGGCCGGCCCTACGGCGCGATCGCCGGCGGCCTGATCATCGGCGCGATGGAGGAGCTGTCGAGCTTCCCGTGGCTGGGCGACGGGCCGTTGATCGCGCCCGACTACAAGACCGCCGTCGCCTTCGCCGTCATGGTCCTGATGCTCATCTTCCGGCCCCAGGGCCTGTTCGGCGGACGGGTGCTGTAATGGAAATCTTCGGCCTGTTCATGTACCTGCTGGGCTTCCTGACGGTCGCCCTGATCTACGCCGTCGGCTGCCTCGGCGTGAACATCAACTGGGGCTTCACCGGCCTGTTCAACGTCGGCGTCGCCGGCTTCTTCGCGGTCGGCGCCTATTCCACGGCGATCCTGACCAGCCCGCCGAGTTCCATCCACCTGGGCGGGTTCGGCCTGCCGGTGGTGGTCGGCCTGATCGCCGCGATGGTCTTCGCCGCCCTGGTCGCCTGGCTCGTCGGCCGGATCTGCCTGCGCCTGCGCAGCGACTATCTCGCCATCGCAACCGTCGGCATCGCCGAGATCCTGCGGATCACCTTCAAGAACTTCCAGTCGTTCAGCGGCGGCTCCTTCGGCGTCCAGCAGGTGCCGCGGCCGTTCGAGAGCCTCCCCGAGCCGTGGGCTCAGATCGGCTTCCTGATGCTCGTGGTGGCGATCCTGCTGGGGTTCTACCTGCTCATCCAGCGCGCTTGGGCGGCGCCCTGGGGCCGCGTGCTGCGGGCGATCCGCGACAACGAGGAGGCCGCCGCCGCGGCGGGCAAGAACGTCGAGGCCTTTCGCCTCCAGGCCTTCATCCTGGGGTCCGCGATCATGGGCCTGTTCGGCGGGCTGTTCACCCTCTACACCAAGACGATCTCGCCCGAGGCGACCGAGCCGCTGCTGGTCACCTTCCTGCCCTGGGTGATGCTGATCGTCGGCGGCAGCGGCAACAACAAGGGCGCAATCCTGGGCGCCGTGGTGATCTGGGGCCTGTGGACGCTGACCGACCTGTTCAGCGGCTATCTGCCGGAAGACTGGGCGCTGCGGTTCCCCTACATCCGCATCTTCCTGATCGGCCTGCTGCTGCAGGTCGTCCTCCAGCGCTTCCCGACCGGCATCATTCCCGAGAAACCGCCCGTCGTCCGCGAGCCGGAACCCGACCAGCAGACCTGAACGAGAACCGGCCCCTCCCGAGGGGAGGAGCCGGTCCGATCGCGTCGAGGCCGCCGAGGGGTGACGGCCCCGGATCGACGATGCCTACTTAAGCTTACTTGACGTAGCCCAGATCGACGGGCTTGCCCTTGACGACGCGGAACAGCTTGTAGCTGGCCTCGGTGACGTCGCCGTTCTTGTCGAAGTCGACGGTGCCGGACGCGCCGACATAGTCGATCGCCTTGCCGGCCTTGATCAGCGCGACCGCCTTCTTCCACTGGCCCGGGTAGATCTTGGTGCCCTTGCCGTCGGCGACCATGCGCAGCGCGTCGCGGACCTTGGTCCGGTCGGTGGTGCCCGCCTTCTGGATCGCCAGCGCCAGCAGGAAGGTCGCGTCATAGGTTTCCGGCGTGTAGAGCTGGCCGGCGGCCTTCGGATGCGCCTTCTTGAACGCGGCGTTGTAGGTCTTCGGACCGACGCCGGCCGGCGGCACCGGACGGGTGTAGACCATGCCGTTCAGGTTCTTGGCGCCGATGGTCTTCCACAGCTTCTTGTCGAACAGCGCCTCCGGGCCGGCAAACAGCTTGAACAGGCCGCCTTCCAGCGACTGCCGGATGATGATCGGCACGCTCGACTGCGGATAGCCGATCACGACCAGCCGCTTGGCGCCGCCCTTGGCGAGGGTGGCGATCTCCGAACGATAGGAGCTCTTCTTGTCCTCGTGCGCCTGGTCGCCGGCGATCTTGCCGCCGAGCTTGGTGAACTCGCTGCGGAAGTTGTCGGCGAGGCCCTTGCCGTAGTCGTTGTTGACGTAGGTCAGGGCGACCTTCTTGATGCCGAGGCGGATCAGCGACGCGGGCCAGGATCTTGCCCTGCAGCGAATCGCTGGGCGCGGTCCGGAAGACGAAGTCCTTGTCCTTCATCGCGCTGATCGCCGGCGAGGTCGAAGCCGGCGAGATCATCACGACACCGGCCGGGATCGCGGCGGAGTTGGCCGCCGAGATGGTCGCGCTCGAGCACATGGCGCCGACGATGCCGGCGACGTTGTCGACGTTGACCAGCTTGTTGGCGGCGGCCGCCGACGACTGCGGGTCGCACTTGGAATCGGCCAGCACCAGGGTCAGCTTGCCTCCCAAGATGCCGCCCTGATCGTTGACCTGCTTCACGGCGAACTGCGCCGACTTCACGATGTGCACCAACGGCGCCGCGATCGGGCCGGTCAGGCCGCCGAGCAGCCCGATCTTGGCCCCTGCGGCCTGGGCGGGACCCGCCGCCAACACCGCCATCGCGGCGCCGGCGATCAGGGACACCCCGATCCCGCGCTTTCCACTCAGATGTATCCTCGACATTTCGCCTCCTCCTGGCATGCATGAAAAAGTGTGGATTCTGTAGCCACGTCTTGCGTTGCTGGCACTACTCTAGCCAATTGCGAGGGATTGACGCAATTTATCGGCGATGCGGCGTGATGATGCATTTTCCGAGGGGCAGCGGGTGCGGGGCGGCACGATGGCGGGCGTAGCGGGCGCCGGCGGACGGCCGGGCGCCGCGGCGACCGGGCGGCGGCTGGGCCGCAGGGCGCGGAAAGCCTCAATTCTCTGGCATGTCCGCGGGCGATGGCCTAAGTGTCTTGGCCGGTCGGCAGCGTGCGATAGCCATGCCAACGTCTAACCGTTTCCTCAATATTTGCGCCGCGCTCGGCCTGATCGCCCTGATCGTCTACGTGCTGATCATCGGGCGCAACTTCCTGCTGCCGCTCGCCGTCGCCATCGCGATCTGGTACCTGATCCTCAGCCTCAAGGACTCCTTCCAGCGCCTCGGCCGCTACGGCATCCACCTGCCCTATGGCACCGCGATGCTGCTCGCCGTGCTGACCGCGGTGTTCGCCATCTGGTTGATCGTCATCCTGATCAACAACAGCGTCACCGGCGTGATCGACGCGGCGCCGCGCTACGAGGACCGCTTCCGGCAGCTGATCGACGACGGCACCAAGCTGCTCGGCCTGACCGACAAGAACCCGTTCGACAGCGCGCTCGAGCGGATCGATTTCCGCACCATGATCTCGAACATCGCCAGCGCGATCACCGGGCTGGCCGGCGATCTCGGCCTGATCGTGGTCTACGTGCTGTTCCTGCTGCTCGAATACCGGACCTTCGCGCGCAAGCTCGACGCCATCGCCAAGGACGAGACGCGCCGGTCCAACCTGCGCCGGATCTTCCACGAGATCGGCGAGGACGTGAACACCTACATGCGGATCAAGACCTGGCTCAGCGCCTTCGTCGCCGCGCTCGCCTACATCGTGATGAAGGTGGTCGGGGTCGATTTCGCCGAGTTCTGGGCCGTCCTGATCTTCCTGTTCAACTTCATCCCGACCATCGGCGCCGTGCTCGGCGCCCTGTTCCCGGCACTGTTGATGGTGGTCCAGTTCACCAGCGTGCCGCTGATCGTCTCCGTCACCGCGGTCCTGATCTCCGTGCCGGTGGTGGTGAACAACTTCGTCGAGCCGCGGCTGATGGGCCGGTCGCTCAACCTGTCGTCGCTGGTGATCATCCTGTCCCTGGTGCTGTGGGGCAGCATCTGGGGCATCATCGGCATGTTCCTGTGCGTGCCGATCATGGTGATCCTGGTGATCGTGCTGGCCAAGTTCCCGCAGACCCGGCCGGTCGCGGTGATGCTATCCGCCAACGGCCGGATCGACTGACCGGACCGGGATCCGCTGCTTCCGCGCGGTGGCCGGATCGACGCTGAACTGCTCCTCGAATTCGAGCAGGCCGGCGGCGAACCGTTCCGGCTGGAACCGCTCGGCCAGGAAGTCGACGAACCGGATCGCCGCCGACCCGATGCTGCGTCGGGGCGGGTAGAGGGCGTGGAAGGTGACGTTGGGCAGCGTCCACGTATCGAGCACGCGCACGAGGCGTTCCGTAGCCAGGTCCTCGCGCATGATCGAGGTCGACAGCCGCGCGACGCCGACGCCGGCGACCGCCGCGTCCTTGGCCACGAGCAGGCTGTCGGTCACGAACCGCGGCCGAAAGCGGTGGGTAAAGCGCCGCCCGTCGGGCCCCCACAGGTTCCAGGAGCACTCCTGGTCCGCGTTACCGAAGCCGATACCGTCGTAGTCGGCAAGACGTTCGGGCCGGCCGGGACGGCCGACCCTGTCCAACAGCGCCGGGCTCGCCACGAGCGCCATTTCCGCCTCGCCGATCTTGCGGGCGATCGCCTGGCTGTCGGGCAACTCTTCGAAGGCCGCCTGAATCGCCACGTCGTAATTGTCGTTGATCGGGTCTATGGGCCGGGTGATCGCCTCGAAGGCGACCCGCACGTTCGGATGGGCGAGGGCGAAGGCCGCTGCGATCTTGCCCACGAAATGGTTGGCGAGCACCACGGGGCAGCTTATCCGGATCGTCCCGGTCGGCTCGCCGACGAGCTCCTGAAGTTGCTCGATGCCGGTCTGGGCGGCCCGCACCATCGCTTGGCAGTGTTCGTGCAGCATGCCGCCGAACTCTGTGACGGCGAACTTGCGCGAGTTGCGGTGGAGGAGCTGGACGCCGAGCCGTTCTTCCAGCCGGGCGACCCGCCGGCTCAGCGTCGAGGTCGGGATGCCGATGCGGCGGCTGGCGGCCGAGAAGCCGCCCGCGTCGACCACTTCGGCGAAGATGCGCAACGCGTTCAGGTCGATCATGCCGGCGTCCGTCTTCCCATTTTCGGGATGAAATATTGCACAATTCGCAGATGTGCAATGACACCCGAGCCGTTATTGTTTGAGTTCGAACAGTCGGGAATTGGGATGAGCATGACCCAGGCATCGGTTCGTACGCCCCTTGGCACCTTGATCGGCGTCGATCAGGGCGACGTCCACGTCTTCCGCGGCATCCGCTATGCCGAGCCGCCGGTCGGGCCGCTCCGGTTCAAGCCCCCGGTTCCTGTCGGTCCCTGGTCCGGCGAGCGCGACGCGACCCGTTTCGGTCCGATCTCGCCCCAGGGCGCGTCCCGCCTCAACCTCGTGATGGGCGATTTCGAGGCGGAGCAGGACGAGGACTGCCTGAGCCTCAACATCTGGAAGCCGGCGGACGCAGCGGGGCCGCTGCCCGTCCTGTTCTGGATCCACGGCGGCGCCTTCTCGAGCGGCGCCGGATCGCTCGACTGGTATTCGGGCGCGGCCTTCGCCCGCCGCCACGGCGTCATCGTGGTCACGATCAACTATCGCCTCGGCGCGCTCGGCTGGTTGCGCATCCCCGGGATCTCGGCCGGCAACATGGGATTGCAGGACCAGATCGAGGCGCTGCGCTGGGTCCGCGACAATATCGAGGCCTTCGGCGGCGACCCGGAGGCGATCACGCTGTTCGGCCAGTCCGCGGGCGGCTGGTCGATCGCCATCCTGATGGCGATCAGGGCCTGCCGCGGCCTGTTCGCCCGCGCCATCGTCCAGAGCGCGCCGCTCGGCATCACGCCGGCGAGCGCCGCCGAGGCCGAAGCGACGACCGGCGAGTTCATGGCCCTGCTCGGCCTCGACGCGACCCAGACCGGGGCGCTGGCCGAGACGCCGGTGGACAAATTGCTCGTCGCGGCGCGCACGCTCGGGATGTCCAAGAAGAGCTTCGGCCGGGTGGCGAGCCCGGTCGCCCCAATCGTGGACGGCGAGCTGGTCGACCGGCCGCCGATGGCCGTCGCCGCCGCGGGAGAGCTCGCCGATGTCGACGCCATCGTCGGCGCGACCCGCGAGGAGATGATGGCCTTCTTCCGCTTCGACCCGGATTTCGAGGCGGCGACGGAGGCACAGGTCGCGGACTTCTACACCCGTTGCTTCGGCGACGAGGGGCCGGCCTACCTGGCCGAGGCGCGTCGCCGCCGGCCGGGGGGGAGCCTCGCCGAGATCGTCAACGATACGGAAACCGACCTCAAGTTCGTGCGCCCGAGCCTCGCCTTCGCCGATGCGATCCGACGGCAGGGCAGGGCGGCTTATGTCTACAGCTTCGACTGGCAGTCGCCGATGGCCGGCCTCGACTCCTGCCACTGCCTCGAGCTGCCCTTCGTCTTCGGCAATCCGGACGCGTGGACGACGTCGCCGATGCTGGCGGGCTCCGACCCCGCTGCGGTCGCGGGATTGAGCGATGCGGTCCAATCGGCCTGGGCCGCCTTCGCCAAGACCGGCGACCCGTCGGCCCCGGCGCTGCCCGCATGGCCGCCCTATGGCGAGACAGCGCGAACGACGATGTGCTTTGATGACGTCGTCGAGCCCGTCGCGGATGCCGCCGGGCTCGGATGGCGGCTGCCGATTCCGGTCGACGGCACGGCCAAACGCGAAGCGGGCAAGGGAAGCTGATCGGCATGGCGAGCGACGCGTCCATCGTCGAGTTGCGTGACGTCACCGTCAAATTCGGCGACGAGACCATCTATCGCGACATGTCCTTCTCGGTCCGCACCGGCGAGTTCCTGTGCATCCTCGGGCCGAGCGGCTGCGGCAAGTCGACCTCGCTGCGCCTGATCGGCGACCTGCTCGACGTCCAGGAAGGGTCGGTGCTGGTCGAGGGGCTGCCGCCGCGCCAGGCTTGGCACAAGCTCGCTTACGTCTTCCAGTCGCCGCGGCTGGCGCCGTGGCGGACCGCGCTCGCCAACGTCACGCTGGGCATGGAGCTGCGCTTCGACCGGACGCCGAAGGCGGAGCAGGAGGCGACGGCCAAGCGCTACCTGTCGCTGGTCGGGCTGGCCGCCGACATGCACAAGTATCCCGGCATGCTGTCGGGCGGCGAACGCCAGCGGGTGTCGATCGCCCGGGCGCTGTCCGTCGATCCCGACGTCATCCTGATGGACGAGCCGTTCTCCGCGCTCGACCTCAACACGCGGCGGCGGCTGCGCAGCGAGCTGATCTCGATCTGGCGGGAGACCGGCAAGACGATCGTCTTCGTCACCCACGACATCGACGAGGCGCTGACCCTCGCCGACCGCATCCTGTTGCTGTCCAACAAGCCGACCCGGGTTCTCGACGTCATGAGCGTCGACGAGGAGCGGCCACGGGCCCTCGACACCGCACCCAGCCTGCGGGACAAGCGCGACAAGCTGGTGGCGATGTTCGAGGAGCTGGAGCGAAACGCACCAGAAGAACAAACACAGGCAGAGGAGTTTGCGTCATGAAGAGACTGACACTGGCCGCCACCGCGATCGCGGTCGGCATGATGAGCAGCCCGGCGTTGGCGAAGGAGAAGGTCACCTACGGCTATCTTCTCGACCCGTCGCTCGAGGGCGTGCTCTATGCGATCAAGCACGGCATCGTGAAATCCGACAAGATCGAGATCGAGGCCAAGGCTCTGGCGATCCCGGCGCTGATCCAGTCGACGCCGACCAAGCGCTTCGACGTGATCATGAACGCGGTGATGGCGATCCCGCTGGCCAAGCGCCGCGGGCTCAACCTCGTCGTCCTGTCCACCGCCCTGCGCGCGCCCGACGACAGCGTCGGCGCCGGCATCTGGGTGAAGAAGGACAGCCCCTACAAGACGATCGCCGACCTCAAGGGCAAGACCATCGGCAACTACGCCCTGCGCTCGACCGGCACGACCTGGATCCGGATCGCGCTGTGGAAGGCGCACCACATGAACGTCTCCTACAAGAACGGCGACTTCCGCTGGGTCCAGATCCCGGCGCCGGCGCTGTTGACCGCGCTCGAATCGGGCCGGGTCGACGCCGCGACCCTGATCCACGCCCAGGCCTTCAAGGCGCTGAAGACCGGCCAGTACCGCTCGCTCGCGTGGACCAACCAGGACATCAAGAAGCTGTTCGGCGTCAACGCGGTCGCCGCGGTCAACGTGACCTATCCCGAGAAGCTCAAGGCCAGGCCCGAGGCGTTCAAGGAATTCGACCGGATGCTGCGCGCGTCGGCGCTCTACGCCATGAAGCACCCGGACGAGGTCGGCAAGGCGATCAGCAAGACCACCAAGATCAGCCCCGCCTTCTTCAAGGCCTGGCTGACCCGCTATTCGGCCTTCCCGGCCGCGATCAGCGCGGGCGACATGAAGTCGATGGAGGTCGTCTGGCAGAACGCCAAGGAGATGGGCATCATCAAGAAGTATCCGAAGGCGGCCGACGTCGTCTGGAAGGACGCGATCCGCGAATAGCGCGGGTCGGCCGTTCCGATGGCTGAAGCAATCCGCCCCGCGGGCCGGCACGCCCGGCTCGCGGGGCACGCTTTCACACTCGCCGTTCTCGCCGCCTGGGCGGCCTGGGGCTTCTCGGTGCAGAGCTACGAGATGCCCGGGCCGTACGACGTGGCCAAGCGCCTGGTCGCCTTCTTCAGCGACTGGTACCAGCTCCGCCACATGTTCATCTCCTTCGCGCACGTCATCGGCGCGGTGGCGATCTCCTTCGTCGTCGGCAGCCTGTGCGCGCTGCTCGCCTTCTACCTGCCGCGCACGCGCCTGATGATGCATGGGCGGCTGACGCCGTTCCTCAACTCCTATCCCGGCATCGGCTGGATCATGCTGGCGATCATCTGGTTCGGCGTGAACGACATCACCGTGGTGTTCGTCATCTCGATGGTGCTGGTGCCGTTTGCGATCATCAACATGCGCGAGGGACTGGATGCGCTCGACCCCGAGCTGCTGGAGATGGGCCGCAGCTTCACGCGCAGCCGCTGGCGCACCTTCACCAAGATCGTGGTGCCGGCGCTCTATCCCTTCATCTTCGCGACCCTGCGCGTCAGCTTCGGCGTGGCCTGGAAGGTGACGCTGACCGCGGAGCTGTTCGGCGGCAACACCGGTTTCGGCTATCTGCTCAACCTGGCCCGCAACGACTTCGACATGCCGCTGATCTTCGGCATCATCCTGATCATCATCGCCTTCGTCTATTCGACCGACCGCTGGGTGTTCGCCCCGATCCAGCGGCGCCTGGACCGGCACCATGGCGGCGCCTGACGCCGGCCGCGCGGTCGCGCCAAGTTCCGGCCGCGTGCGGGCCCGCGACGCCGGCCGGCTGCCCGGGGTGCTGGTCGAGCACGGCCTGGCCGAAGGGCTGATCGTGCTCGCCCTGGTCGGCTGGTGGGCGTTCTCGCGCGACCTGCCGGCCTACATCCTGCCGGGGCCCGGGGCGGTCGCCACGGAGACGGGCCGGCTGTTCGTCGTCCCCGACCTGCTCTCCCACACCGTCGACAGCACGCTCCGCGTCGTCATCGCGGTGATCCTGTCGGTCGTGATCGGCACGGTGCTGGCGATCCTGCCCCAGCGTTTCCCGGTCTTGAGGGTGATCGTCCACGAGCGGATCCAGCCCTTCCTCAACTCCTTCCCGTCGGTCGGCTGGGCGATCGTCGCCAGCATCTGGTTCGGGCCGTCGGACGAGACCATCGTCTTCGTCGAGGCCGCGATCCTGATCCCCTTCTGTCTGGTCAACGTCTCGGCCGGCCTGCACGAGCTCGACCGCGATATGATCGAGATGGCGCGCAGCTTCACCCGCAACCGGCGCAAGGTCTTCTTCATGGTCACCCTGCCGCTGCTGATGCCCTACATCATCGCGGCGCTGCGCATCGCCTACGGGGTCGGCTGGAAGATCGCGCTGGTCGCCGAGCTGTTCGGCACCGAGAGCGGGCTCGGCTTCCTGATGCAGCGGGCCCAGACCATGTCCGACGCGGCGACCGTGTTCGCCGCCTGCTTCGCCGTCGTGATCATCTTCATCGCCGGCGAGAAGCTGGTGATCGACCCGCTGGCCCGCCGCTTCCGTGCCGGGTGACCGGGGCGCCGACGCGCATCACCGAATTTCTGCCATGACGCCACGCCCTGATCCGGGCGCGTGCGCGAACGACAAGGAGACGAGCCGTGGCCCAGATCAAGACCGAGACCATCCTTTCCGATCCCGCCCTGTGCATCGACCATGCCGGGGAGGGCGAGCTGCTCGTCTTCCTCCACGGCATCGGCGGCAACCGCACCAACTGGACCGAGCAGGTCGAGCTGTTCGGTGACGAGTTCCACGCGCTGGCCTGGGACGCCCGCGGCTACGGCGGCAGCGACGACTACGAAGGCCCGCTCGACTTCTCCGATTTCGCCCGCGACCTGATCCGGGTGCTCGACCATTTCGGCGTCGAGAAGGCGCACCTGTGCGGCCTGTCGATGGGCGGCCGCATCTCCCAGGACTTCTACGCCCTGTTCCCCGAGCGGGTGGCGACCCTGTCGCTGGTGTCGACCTTCACCGGCTTCCAGAACTTCTCCGAGGCCGACCGCCGCAAGTTCGTCGAGTTGCGCAAGAAGCCGCTGGTCGAGGGCAAGGAGCCCAAGGACATCGCGCCGGTGGTCGCCAAGACCCTGTGCGGCCCGGACGTGACCGACGCGCAGTACGATCGGCTCGTGGCGAGCATGGCGGCGTTGCACAAGGAGAGCTATATCAAGACCGTGGAAGCGACCACCATGTTCAACCGGACCGCGGAGCTGGAGCGGATCGCCGTGCCGACCTTGCTGATCTTCGGCGAATTCGACAGTCTGACCACGCCGGCGATGGGCGAGGAGATGCACAGCCGGATCAAGGGTTCGGACTACGTGATGGTGCCGCGCGCGGGCCATCTGGTGAACCTGGAGCGGCCGGCCGAGTTCGACCGCGCGCTCGGCGACTTCCTCGCCAGGCACCGCGGTCTGGCGAGCTAGCAAGCGGAACAAGCAAAGGACGGGGATCCAGGCGTGAGCGACAAGATCTATCTCGACTACGACCAGGCGGAGCTCGACCGCCAGTACAACCAGTCCGCCTGGGCGCCGGACATGGACCAGACCATCGCGCGATACGCCACGCTCAGCGCCCACGCCCGCGACCGTCACCCGCCCCAGCGCAATGTCCGGTACGACCCGGCCGACGGGGCGCTGCTCGATATCTTCCCGGCCAAGGCGCCGGGTGCGCCGGTGATGGTGTTCATCCACGGCGGCGCCTGGCAGCGGCTGTCGAAGGAGGACAGCGCCTTCCTCGCCGACGCCATGGTCGAGGCGGGCGCGGCCTACGTCGCGGTCAACTTCGGCAACATCCCGGCCGTAACCCTGGACGAGATGGTCCGCCAGAACCGGGAGGCGATCGCCTGGGTCTGGCGCAACGCCGCGTCGTTCAACGCCGACCCGGCGCGTCTGTTCGTCTGCGGCCATTCGTCGGGCGGCCACCTCACCGGCATGATGGCGACGACCGACTGGCGCGCGACCAACGGGCTGCCGCACAGCCCGCTCGCCGGCGCCATTTGCCTGAGCGGCTCCTACGACCTGGAGCCTGTCGTGCTGTCCTACCGTGGCGACTACCTCAAGCTCGACGCGCAGGGCGTGGTCCGCAACAGCCCGATCAAGCATGTCGGGCATATCGCCTCGCCACTGATCGTCGGCTACGCCGATGGCGAGACCGACGAGTTCCGCCGCCAGGGCGATGCCTTCGTCGCGGCGGTGCGCGACGCCGGCAAGGAATGCGAGTTCATCACGCTGACCGGCAAGAACCATTTCGACATGGTGCTGACCGTCAACGAGCCGGACAGCCCGCTCGGTTCCGCAGTACGTCGCTTCATGGGCCTGTGAGGCCGTGCCGGGCCGGGCAGTCGATACCGCGATTCCCTGGCCGGCGGGCAATTTCGTCCCGCTCAGCGACGAGACGCGCGCCGCGAGCCGGCGCGAGACCTTCGCGGCGCGGCCCGCGGCCGGGCCGGTCTGGGTGTTCGCCTACGGCTCGCTGATGTGGCGGCCCTGCTTCGAGGCCGCCGAGCGGTGCACGGGCACGGTCGCCGGTTACCGGCGCAGCTTCTGCTTCTGGACCATGGTCTCGCGCGGCACGCCCGAACGGCCCGGGCTGGGCCTCGGCCTCGAGGGCGCCGAGGCGACGACCTGCCACGGCGTCGTCTACCGGCTCGACGCGGCGACGCTCGAACAGGATCTGGTCGCGCTGTGGGACCGGGAGATGTTCGGCGGCGTCTACACGCCGCACTGGGTCGAGGTCGCGCTCGACGCGCCGGCCACCTCGGGGGCCGGGGCCGTGCATGCGCTCGCCTTCATCGCCGACCCGGCGCATCCCCAATACTGCCCGCCGCTGACCCTGGACCAGCGCGCCGAGATCATCGCCGGCGCGGCCGGCCGGCACGGGCCCTGCGCCGACTACCTGGAGGACACCGTCCGCCACCTCGCCGACTTCGGCCGGGTCGAGCCCGACATCGCCGCGCTGCTCGACCGCGTCCGCGCAATTTGTGCGGATACCGGCGCCTGATGCAGAGCCCGTTCGCCGCGATCGGCTTCGAGGCCGACGACGCCGACGACCTGGCGCCGCTGATCGAGCAGATCGGCAAGGCGGCGAAGACCCGCCGGATCGGCCTCAACCGCGCCTACGGCCACTGGTCCGATCCGTCCGGCGCCGAGCTGTGGCTGCGCAAGGGCGCGTTCGGCCGCCTCACCGGGGTCGCGCCCCATTTCGCCGGCGCCGGCGAGATGCGGGTGCGGCTGAGCCAGCGGGTCGAACCGGCCGAGGGCGGGGCGCTCGACGGCGGCTTCTACGGCTGGGCCAACCCGAAGACCGGGGCGGCCGATTCGGGCGACTACCCGCTGGTGTTCGAGGCGCCCGACGCGGCGGTTCACCGGGGCCTGAACCTGCCGGCGACGGCGACGGTGCAGCTCGCGGCCTTCGGCTACGAGATCGAGGCGTTCGACGGCGAGGAGGAATTCTACGCCGCGCAGGACAGCAGCGAGCTCGGCTTCGCCGCGCGCTCCTTCATCCCCTCGGGCCTGTTCACGCCCGACGGCGACGTGATCGACCCGCCGGAGCCGCTATGCACCATGGCCGGCATCATCATCGACGCGGACGTGAAGATGAATGCGCTGACCCGGCAGCGCTTCCACTGGGCGCTGGTCGATACGCTCGGCGGGGTGATCGACGTGGTCTGCGCGCCGGTCGACCTGCCCGGGCCGCCCCGGCCCGGCGCGGTGATCCACGGCACCTTCCGGCTGAGCGGCCGCATCCAGACGAAGCGCGACGGGCGCGCAAGAGCGGCGGCGATGGAAGCGGCGGAAGCGGGCGACGACTGAGCGGACCGGGGCGCCGAGCGCCCTGCGCGACTCAGTCGACGAAGCGCGCCTTGACCTCTTCGGGCACCGCGACGGCGCGGAAACCGGCCGGCCGCTCGGGATCGGTCTTGATCCACACGCGGCGCTCGAAGCCCTCCAGCGCGACCCGGCCGTCGGCGTGGGTCAGCGCGTGCTTGACCAGGTAGGTCTTGCCCGCCCACTCGTCGACCCAGCTCTCGATGGTCAGCGTGTCGCCCAGCTTGCTGGCGTTCTGGTACTTGGCGCCGGTCTCCAGCAGCGGCATGCCCGGCGCGTCGAAGTCGCGCTTGAGCTCCGGATAGGAGAGGCGGTTGGCCGAGAACAGCCGCTCGGTCGCCTGGTCGAACAGGGTGTAGAAATGGGGGTAGAAGACGATGCCGGCGGCATCGCAATGGGCCCATTCGACGTGGAAGGTGCCTTTGTAGACTCGCAACGGCCGGTCTCCGGATTTCGGGGCGGGGCGGTGCCCCTCAGATCACCTGGCTCAGCTTCATCGCCACGGTCATGTCGCCGGACACCTTGATCTTGCCCATCATGAAGGCGGCGGTGGGGTCGAGCTCGCCCTTGGCCATCTGCTTGAAGTCGTCGAGCTTCATGGTGACGGTCGTATCCGCGTCGACGTCGTCGTTGGTGACGGTGTTCGGGGTCGACTTGCCGTCGATGGTCAGCACGCCGTCGTCGCCGAAGTTGAACTTGACGACGGCGCCCAGGCCCGAATCCTCGCCGACGCGCTCGCGCACGCGCTCGGTGACTTCCTGAAGGCTCATGTTCTGGTCTCCGCCCGGTGGGGTGTTAGGTGGGGTGTGTGGGATGGTGGTTCGCGCCCCTGTTGCCCGCTTCGGCGCGCGAGGTCAACCGTTTCGCGGCCGGCGGACGGTGCGCGGCCTCAGTGGACCCGTTCGATGATCGTCGCCGCGCCCTGGCCGGCGCCGACGCACAAGGTGGCGAGCCCGGTCTCGGCGTCGCGCCGCTCCAACTCGTCGAGCAGGGTGCCGAGGATGATGCCGCCGGTCGCGCCGAGCGGGTGGCCCATCGCGATGGCGCCGCCGTTGACGTTGATCCGGTCGTGGTCGACGCCGAGATACTTCATGAAATACATGACCACCGAGGCGAAGGCCTCGTTGAGCTCGAACAGGTCGATGTCGCCGATCTCCATGCCGGCGCGCTTGAGCGCCTTCTTGGTCACGTCGACCGGTCCGGTCAGCATGATCGACGGTTCGGCGCCGGTCGAGGCGAAGGCGCGGATGCGCGCGCGGGCCTTCCAGCCATACTTCTCGCCCATCTCCTTGGTGCCGATCAGCAGCGCCGAGGCGCCGTCGACGATGCCCGACGAGTTGCCGGCGGTGTGGACGTGCTCGATCCGCTCGACGTCGGGATAGCGCTGGATCGCCACCGAATCGAAGCCGAACTGGCTGCCCAGGCCCTCGAAGGACGGATTGAGCGAGGCCAGCGACTGCATGTCGGTCGATGGCCGCATGTGCTCGTCGTGGTCGAGCACGACCCGGTCGTTGACGTCCCGGACCGGGACCACGCTCGCCTTGAAGTAGCCGCCCTCCCAGGCGGCCGCGGCGCGCTTCTGGGATTCCACGGCGTAGGCGTCGACGTCGTCGCGGGTGAAGCCTTCCCGCGTGGCGATCAGGTCCGCGGAGATGCCCTGGGGCGTGAAGTAGAGCGGCATCGACACCGCCGGGTCCACCGCATAGGCGCCGCCGTCGGAACCCATCGGCACCCGCGACATGCTCTCGACGCCGCCGCCGATGGTCAGGTCGGCCTGGCCCGACATGACCTGCGCGGTCGCCAGGTTGACCGCGTCGAGCCCGGACGAGCAGAAGCGGTTGACCTGGATACCGGTGACCGAGTGGTCGTAGCCCGCCTTGAGCGCCGCCAGCCGGGCGATGTCCGCGCCCTGCTCGCCGACCGGGGTGACGCATCCGAGCACGACGTCGTCGATGGCCGTGGTGTCGAGGTCGTTGCGCTCGCGGATCGCCTGCAGCGTGGTGACGGCCAGGTTGATCGGGGTGATCTCGTGCAGCGCGCCGTCCTTGCGGCCCTTGCCCCTGGGGGTGCGCACGGCGTCGTAGATGTAGGCGTCGGTCATGGCAGGGTTCCTCCCGCGGCGCGGCATGCTTGCCTGCACATATAACGGCCGGGGCGGGCGAGGGGAAGGCCGTCAACGGGCGGTTGCCGCCGATTCGACATCGGACTATTTTCCGATCATGGAACATCCACAGCGCCTGATCGTGGGCATCAGCGGCGCGTCGGGCATCGTCTACGGCGTGCGTCTCCTGGAGGCCCTCAAGAGCTCGCCGATCGAGACCCATCTGGTCATGTCGAAGTCGGCCGAGATCACGCTCGCCTACGAGATGTCGCGCAAGGTGGCGGACGTGCACGCGCTGGCCGACATCGTCCACCCGATCCACGACATCGGCGCGGCGATCTCCAGCGGCTCGTTCCGGACCGCGGGCATGATCATCGCGCCGTGCTCGATCCGCACCATGTCGCAGATCTGTACCGGCACGACGGACAACCTGCTCAGCCGCGCCGCCGACGTGGTGCTGAAGGAGCGGCGGCGGCTGGTGCTGATGGTGCGCGAGACGCCGCTGCACCTGGGCCATCTGCGCAGCATGGCGCAGGTCACCGAGATGGGCGCGATCGTGATGCCGCCGGTGCCCGCCTTCTACGCCCGGCCGGAGTCACTCGACGACATCGTCGCCCATTCGGTCGGCCGCGCGCTCGACCTGTTCGACCTCGGCGTCGACTTCGATCTGGTGACCCGCTGGGGCGAGGATCCGGACGACGACGACGGCGCGCCGCCGGTGCGCCGGTTCAGGAAGGGTTAACCGTATTCTGGTTGAGTAGCGGCGGCGTTCGGGCCGTGCGCGGGGTTGAACGGAGACGGCGCTGATCTGCTAGTATGGGGCGCGGCGCGTCTTCGGCAGCCGCAGCGATGCTGCCGCGGACGACGCGACGGGCAGGGGAGATTGGCCGGCATGGCCGCAGCGCATATTCACGACCTGGCACTGATCATCGAGGACCTCGACCGGATGG
Organism: uncultured Alphaproteobacteria bacterium; assembly: GCA_963730305.1. Classification (GTDB taxonomy): domain Bacteria; phylum Pseudomonadota; class Alphaproteobacteria; order Bin65; family Bin65; genus CAMYMQ01. The sequence continues at coordinate 343,341 of CAVSRB010000007.1, read as the reverse complement.
GGCGGCTGACCCGCGTCACCACCGAGGTCGATCCGGCCCACGACCTGGCCGGGCTCGCCTACCGGATGGAGGGGGGCGAGCGCGCCGTCCTGTTCGAGAAGGTCAAGGGCCACGCGTGGCCGGTCTTCGTCGGCCTCTACTGGAACCGCGACCTGCTCGCCGACGTCATGCGCCAGGACGCGGCGACCCTGCCGCAATACGTCGCCGAGTGCATCCGCCGTTGGCAGCAGCACCCGGTCGACCCGGTGATCGTGCCGACCGGCCCCGTCCTCGAGGTCACCGAGCGCGACGTCGACCTTTATGCGATGCCGATCCCGATCCACGCCGAGAAGGACGGCGGCCCCTATTTCGACGCCGCCGTGGTCATCGCCAAGGACCCCGAGACGGGCGTGCGCAACGCCTCGATCCAGCGCTTCATGGTCGCCGACAAGGACACCATCTACGTCAACATCGACGCCGGCCGCCACCTCGAGCTCTACCTGGACAAAGCGAAGAAGCTCGGCCGCAACCTGACCTTCACGCTCAATTGCGGGGTCGGGCCGGGCCTGCACTTCGCCGCCTCGGCGCCGGCCGAGGCCGCGCCGCCGGAGACCGACGAGCTCGGCATCGCCAGCGAGTTCGACGGCAGGCCGCTCGAACTGGTCAAGGCGTCGAACGGCTACGACGACATGGTCGCCGACGCGATGTGGGCGCTCGAATGCGAGATGATCCCGGGCGAGGTCGCGCCCGAGGGGCCGTTCGCCGAGGTCACCGGCTACTACGCCAAGGTCGAGCCGCGCCCGGTCGTCCACGTCCGCAAGATCCACCGCCGCGCCAAGCCGGTGTTCCAGACCATCCTGTCGGGGATGGAGGTGTGGAACTCGGTCGGCCTGCTCGGCGAGGCCAACGTGCTGGCGCTGCTCCAGCGCCAGGTGCCGGGCGTCTCCGACGTCTATTTCAGCCACGGCGGCAGCGGCTTCTACCACGCCATCGTCAAGCTCTCGCAGAAGCGCGCGGGCTGGTCCAAGCAGGCGATCATGGCGGCGTTCGCCGCCTTCCCGCCGCTCAAGATGGTCACCGTGGTCGACGACGACGTCGACATCCACAATTCGACCGACGTCGAGTGGGCGATGGCGACGCGGCTCAACCCGAAGACCGGCATCGTCGTCATCGACGAATCCTTCGGCCACGGGCTGAACCCGTCCTTCCCGGACTATCTGGGCCCCAAGGTCGGCTTCGACGCGACCCAGCCGTTCCCGCCGCGCCCGGAATACGAGCGGGTGACCTACAAGCCGATGGCGCTCGACGCGGTGCGGCTGGCCGAAAAGGAAATCCACGCTCCGGCGCCGCTGGAAACGCCCGCGCCGGGCCTGCCCGCCCACCTCACGGGCAAGAGCAAGGCCGAGATCGCGGCGTGGGAGGCCGACCTGGCCCGGCCTGCACCGATCGAGGCCGCCGACCTGCGCGGCCCGAAGACCGCGTCAGCAGAGGAAGACGACGACATGAGCGACGACCCCGACGCCTGGATCGCCCGGCCCCAGCCGGCGCGGCTCGACGCCTATCCCGGGGTCGAGCGCGACACCGACGAGGACGACGATCCGGATGCGTGGATCGCCCGGCCCCAGCCGGCGCGACTGGATTTCCACGCCGGGGTCGAGCGCGGCACCGACGATGACGACGACGATCCGGACGCCTGGATCGCGCGGCCGCAGCCGGCCCAGCTCGGCCCGGCCCAGCGCGACCCGGCCCAGCGCGACCCGGTCGGCGCGCGGCGTGCCGTCGAGCACGATGACGACGAGGATGATCCCGATGCCTGGATCGCCCGGCCCCAGCCGGCGGTGCTGACGCCGCCCGGCGGCCCGACCCGGGCTGCGCCGACCAACGGGCGCGCCGCCGCGGCCGATGCGCGCGACGAGGCCGACGACGACCTCGGCCGGCCGCAGCCGGCCGACCTGGCGGCGCTCGGCTGGCGCGACGGCCCCGCCGCGGAGGCCGACGAGGATCCGGACGCCTGGATCGCCCGGCCGCAACCGGCACGCCTGGATATTCCCGCGCCGCCGCCGCTGGTCGATCAAGGCGACGCGCGCCGCCGCCCGTAAGGCGGCGAAGCAGGCCCGCAAGGAAGATCCCGACGCGTGGATCGCCCGGCCCCAGCCGGCGAGTTTCGAGGTGCCCTCCACGGCGGCCCCGTCGGCCCCCGCGGCCAAGCCCGCGGCGACCGAGCGCGCCGTCAAGACGCCGGCCGCCGCGACCGGCGACCGCCAGGAAGAAGAGGCCGCCCCGGCCCCGGCGCCCAAGCCGAGTGTCGCCAAGCCGAGTGTCGCCAAGTCCCCTATAGCCAAGTCCCACTGTAGCCAAGCCGGGCGCCACCAAGCCGCGCGCTGCCAAGCCGAGTGTCGCCAAGCCTGCGCCCGCCGCGCAGGCGGCCGACGCTGGCGGCCCGGCGGCCGAGCCGGAGAAAGCCCCCGGCTCGCGGCCCGAGTCGCGCGGTGGGGCCTCGGCCTTCTTCGAGGCGACGACCGCCTCGGCGGCGCCGCCCCGCGTCGGCTCCGGCGCGCGCGCCGGCAACGGCCGCGCCAAGGTCCGGCCGATGCCGCCGAAGCCGGCCCCGACGGCGGACGAAGAGGGCGGCTTCTTCGGCTGACCGGAGCGCACCGGTCTCCCATTGCTAGCAACCCGTCTTCGGCGACTTCACCGTTGACGTCGCCGTTCCCGTTTGCGTTCATGACCGCCTGGCACAGGCCGGAAGGTGATATCGCACGGGAGGCGCGGGGCCGATTGCCCGGGTGGTCCTCCCGCTCAACGAGGGAGGAGTGGCCATGCCGAGCCGTCAACGCACCGGGGCGGGTCAGCCCGCGCCGTCGCCCTTCATCCTGGATAGCTGGTACGTCTGCGCCCAGCCGGACGAGATCACGCGGACGCCGCTGGCCCGGACGATCTGCGGCGAGCGGATCATGTTCTACCGCCGCGAGGACGGCACGCCGGTCGCGATGGAGGACCGCTGCTGCCACCGGCGCATGCCGCTCAGCAAGGCCTATATCGTCGGCGACCGGGTCCAGTGCTTCTACCACGGCCTCGAGTTCGAGCCGGACGGCACCTGCGTCCACGTCCCGGGCCAATCGACCGTGCCGCGCGGGGCGGGGGTGCGGACCTACCCGGTCACCGAGCAATACAACTGGGTCTGGATCTGGATGGGCGACCCGGCGCTGGCCGACGGTACGCCGGTGGTGCCCTATCCCTGGAAGGACATGGCGGGCTGGGGCGACAAGGGCACCTATTTCCACGTCCGTTGCAACCACCAGCTCATCGTCGACAACCTGCTCGACCTGACCCACCTGGGCTACGTCCACCGCTCGACCATCGGCAACGACGCGGTCGCCGAGAACGCCGACACGAGGGTGTTCGACGACGGCGACAAGGTCACGGTGGCGCGCTGGATCGTCGGCCACCCGCCGCCGCCTACCTACCAGAAGGTCGGCGGCTGGACCGAACAGGACAAGGTCGACCGCTGGCAGATCATCGAGTTCCGGCCGCCGGGCTTCGTCCGCCTGTTCACCGGCGCCGGCAAGGGCGCCGCCGGGGGCGCCGAGTTCGGCTTCCACGAGCTCGACACCCCGACGCCAGAGGGCGGGGTGGGCATGCGCAACCTCAACGCCATCACGCCGGAGACCGAGACCTCGTGCCACTATTTCTGGAGCCAGGCCCAGGACATCCAGCCGGACTCGGCCGAGTTCACGGACATGTTCTACAACCAGATCCGCAAGGCCTTCGAGCAGGACTGGGAGGTGTTCGAGCTCCAGCAGGAGAACTGGGACGACGGCCCGGTGTTCGCGACCAAGTCCGACCTCGGCCTGATCGCCGCGCGCAAGCTGGTCGACCGGATCAAGGCGGGCAAGGCGCCGGCGGCGCCGGCCCAGGCCGCGGAGTAGGGCGGGAGATGCAGAACCGCCCGATCAACCCGGAGACCATCGCCGCGCCGATGGGCCCCTACAACCACGGCGTCGAGATCCCCGCGGGCGCGCGGATCACCTTCCTGTCCGGCCAGGTCGGCGTCGACGCCGACGGCAACCTGCCCGAGGACTTCCGCTCCCAGGCCGAGAACGCCTTCGCCAACTGCCAGGCGATCCTCGAGCACAACGGGCTCAGGATGAAGGACGTGGTCAAGATCACCCAGTTCCTCGTCCGCCGCGAGGACATCCCGATCTACCGTGAGGTCCGCACCAAGTATCTGGGCGAGGAGCGGCCCGGCTCGACCCTGCTGCTGGTCGCCGGGCTGGTCGATCCCAAGATGCTGATCGAGGTGGAGATGGTGGCCGCGAAGCTGCCGGCGTAGGCGGCAGCCCCGCGGCTCACTCCGTAAAGGTCTGGCGAAGCTGGATCGCGTAGTGCTTCAAGCCGCGCGCCCAGAGGTTGATCATCTCCGCGTCGTCCTCCCCGGCACTGCCGGCCGCCTTGGCCAGGTCGTCGGCGAGCGTGTCGATGCGGTCGGCGAGGTCGTTCCAGTCGGGCGTGTCGCGGTCGGTCATCTGCGGACGCTCTTGGCTTCTGTCGGGCGCACCGGGGCGGGGCCCGTCATCCCGTCCTTCGAGACGCCGCTTCGCGGCTCCTCAGGATGAAGGGTGTGGTCTAGCAAGGTTCCAATTGCGCGACACCTTCATCCTGAGGAGCGCCCGAAGGGCGCGTCTCGAAGGATGGGATGCCGATCTCTCCCCCATGCCAACACATCTCATCGCCCGGTGAAGTTCGGCTTGCGCTTCTCGATGAAGGACTGGGCGCCCTCCTTGTGGTCGTCGGTCAGCTTGAGCACGCTCTGGGCGATGCGCTCGAAGTTGCGGCCGGTCTCGGTGTCGACGTTGACGCACTGGTTGATGACGATCTTGGCCGAGCCCAGCGCCAGCGGCGCCTTGGCGGCGAGCTGCTCGGCGAACTCGACGGCGCGGTCCATCAGGCTGTCGGCGGGAACGACCTCCTCGACCAGGCCGTAGGCGAGCGCGGTCTCGGCCGGGATGATCTCGCCGGTCATCACCAGCTTCTTGGCCTTGGCCGGGCCGACCAGCTTGACCAGCCGGGAGATGCCGCCCGAGCCCGGGATCAGGCCGACGTTGCCCTCGGGCAGGCCCATCCGCGCCTTGTCCGAGGCGATGCGGAAGTCGCAGGACAGCGCCAGCTCCAGCCCGCCGCCCGCGGCGACGCCGTTGATCGCGGCGATCACCGGGATCTCCATCTGCTCGATCTCGTCGAAGACGTTGTGGATCATCCGCACCCGGCGGCGGAAGCCCTTGGGGCCGACCGCCGACAGGTCGCCCATGCCGCGCACGTCCTCGCCGGCGGAGAAGGCGCGGCCGGTGCCGGTGATGACCAGCACCCGCAGCGCGTCGTTCTCGACGCAGGCCTTGATCGCGTCGCGCAGCTCCTCGCGCATCTGGAGGTTCCACGAGTTGAGGTTGTCCGGCCGGTTCAGGCGCAGGATCGCGATCGCGTCGTTGCGGTCGAAGGTGATGAAGTCGAAATCGCTCATGGTCACGCCGCCGGCAGGTCGGGGCGCAGGCTTTCGACCTCGCCCAGGTTCCACAGCGCCCAGTGCAGGTTCTGGTCGGCCTGGCGCAGGGTCGCCTGGATCTGGGGCAGGTCGGTGCCTTCGAACACCTCGGCGACCAGCGCGCGGGCCTGCTTGAGCTTTTTCTTCATGTCGTCGGGTGGGAGCATTGAATTACGACCTCTTCGTTATCCGTCATTCCGACCGGAGCCCCTCAGGGGCGGAGCGGAGGAATCTTGTCGAGGACAAGCGCGGCACGGGGCAACATTCCTCGACTGCGCGGTCCTGCGGACCGCTTCGCACGGGATGACGATCAAGACGCCATCCAAGCTATGGGTCACCTGTCGAGCTGCCGGCGCAGCTCCTTCGGGCGGTTGTCGATCACCCGGCGGGTCTTGAGGTCATAGCGGGGCAAGCTCTCGGGCGCCATCGGCTTGGCCTCGAGGCGGACGTGGAGCTGCCGGTGGATGGTGTCGGTGACCTGCCTTGCGATCGCCGGCCAGTTCTCCTCGGCGATGTCCTTGTCCGGCTCGAACTCGATGGTCATGCGGTCGTTCTCGGCGACCCGGTCGAGCACGAGCTGGAAATAGGGGCTGACCCCGTCGGCCTCGCCGAGCAGGTTCTCGACCGCGGTCGGATAGACGTTGGTACCGCGCACCGTGATCATGAAGTCGGTGCGGCCGAGCACGACGCCGTCGAGCTTGGTCCAGGTCACCCCGCACGCGCAGTCGCTGCGCCGGCGGACTAGGTCGTGGCTGCGATAGTTGAGCAGCGGCTGGCCCGAGTAGGTGTAGCTGGTGATGATGTTCTCGCCGATCTCGCCGTCGCCGACCTCCTCGCCGGTGTCCGGGTTCACCGACCAGCAGAACACGTTCATCTCGTTGACGTGGACGCCGTTCCGTTCCGCGCAGCCCGGCGCGAAGGCCTCGATCTCGGCGATGCCTAGCAGCTCGCCCGAATCGGCGCCCCAAGCCTCGTCGATTCGCGCCTTCATCGCAGGCAGGGCGAACGGGCCCGGCTCGCCGGCGTGATAGGTGAACTTGATCGAGCTGTCGCGCAGGTCGACGCCCATCTCATCGGCGACCTGGGCCAGGCGCACGGCGAAGGTCGGGGTCGAGATCAGCACGGTCGGCTTCAGCCGCAGGATGTTCTCGATGTGGCCCTCGCTGTTGGCGCCGCCGCCGGAGATCACCCGGCAGCCCATCCGCCGGGCGCCGAAATAGCAGGACCAGAAGCCCGCGAAGTTGCCCCAGTTGAAGGCGAAGTAGAATGTGTCGGCCGGCCGGATGCCGTGGGCCCAGAAGCCGTAGGTCCAGGATTCGCCGACCCGCTCGGTGTCGTAGGCGGTGTAGGGCACGGCCAGCGGCACGCCGGTCGAGCCCGAGGTCTCGACGTGGTGGGCGACCATCTCCAGCGGCACCGCGATGGTGTCGCCGTAGGGCGGTCGCTCCTGCTGGAAGGCGATGAAGTCGGCCTTGTCGATGATCGGCACCAGCCGCTTGTACTCGTCCAGCGAGGTGATGTGGGCGGGCTTGAGGCCGATCTCGTCGAACCTGCGCCGGTAGAAGGCGCTGTAGTCGTAGACGTAGTCGACGAGCTTGCGGAGCTTGGTCAGGTGCAGCGCGTCGAGTTCGGCGCGCGGCATGGTCTCGGTCAGGGCGTTCCAATACTTGGCCCGCGCCGCGGCCGGCGTGTGTTGCGTGATCGGTGCGACCACCTCGGCATTCCTCCCTAAGGGTCTGTTTTTCTTGTCAGCTTACCGCTGTTCGCTCGGTGCCGCCATTCGCGCGGGGCGGCGGTCGGGGTGGGGTACTGAAGCTCGACCGCCGGAGCCCGCGCGAATGACGTCTCGTCTATAGGAAGCGGCGGTTCGCCAGATTGTCGGGCACGTCGAAGCCCAGTTCCTCGATCAGCGGCACGGTGTCCGCGATGTATTGGTTGCGCAAATCGGCGTTGCCTTTGCCCTTGATGCCCCAGCGTACGTAGATCTCCGAATTCCTCGAATCCGAGCGGCCGAACATGTCGAGCGCGGCGGGCCACCATTTGTGCAGCAGGTCCTGCGCCTCGCGCTTGGCCTCGGGGTCGCGGGCGATCTGCTTGAGGAAGCGGAAGCCGGCGTTGGCGTGGAAATACTCGTCCTTCTCGAGCTGGTCGGAGACCCGCGCCAGCGGCTCGTAAGTGCTGCCCAGCCACTCGATGCCGACATAGAGGCCGACCCGGTCGATCAGCATGTGGAACCAGGCGACGTCGCCCCAGCACTGCAGCGGGATGTGGAAGGCGTACTGGCCGACCGGCTTGTCGTAGAACGGGTCCTCGCCCAGGCTCTTGATGATGTTGGCGACGATCTGGCCGTGGTTGACCTCCTGCTTGACGATCTCGGCCTCGATCAGCATCTCGCGCCCGGACGGGCGCGTAGCGCAGCCCGGCCTCGGCGATGTTGGCGAGCACGTCGTGATAGTGCGGGTTGCCGTTGTTCTCGACGTGGGCGTGCTTGAGCAGCTTGATCATGAACTGCCGGAACTCCTCCGGCATCGCGGGATCGTCCTTCTTGTACATGCGCAGTCCCTCCGGGGCGGCGACCTTGGTCGATCCGTGCACGTCTGCTTGGGCCATCAGTCTCTCCCTTGGGTCGGGGGCGTCCCGGCCCCTTCGGTATCTTCGGTTCTCTCGACGAGGCCACCGAGCGTCGCGGTGCGCAGCGCGCGGACCAGTTCCTCGCCGTCGAAGTCGGCGCCGCGCCGGTACCATTCCAGGAAGGTGCCGTCGTGGCCGGCCATGACGATCGCCGCCTGCTCGCGGGTGCGCAGGTCGTCGCGGAAGACGCCCTGGCGCTTGCCCAGGGCGATGACGTCCTCGATCGTCCGGTACATGCGCGCGTAGATCGCCTTGGTGCGGTCCTCGATCGGCCCGCCGCGGCCGGCGAATTCGAGCGACATCAGGATCAAGAGCAGCACGTGCTCCCAGCGGTCGACGCCGAGGCGCGCCTGGCCGTGGACGAAGGCGACCAGCTTGTCGGCGGCGCCCGGCCCGGCGGCCGAGACCCGGCCGATCATGTCGTCGACCACGACCTGCTCGACCCGGTCGAGCACGGCCATCAGCAGCGCGTCCTTGCCCTTGAAGTAGAAATAGACCGAGCCCTTGGTCAGCCCGGCGTCGTCGGCGATCTGCTCGACCGTGGTGTGGCTGAAGCCCTGGCCGACGAAGCGCGACAGGGCGGTGCCGAGCAGCCGTTCGATGCTGGCTTCGCGCTGTTCGCGCTTGGTGGCGGGACGGGCGGGCAGGGCGGTCATCGGTCGGTTCCAAAAGTTACTGACCGGATAGTAAGTATTTTACCGGAGGCGATCAAGACGCTTCGCGCGCGCCGCCGGATGGCTGGGGCTTGGTCGCCGCGGCGCTCCGCCCGGCGCGATTGACGAGCCACCCGACCGCCAAGTTCACCCCGATCACCAGCGCCGCGGCGACCAGGGTCGCGATCACGCGGTCGACCAGGATGCCGGTCTCGACCGGCCCGCCGGCGTCGAGGATCACGATGATCAGCGGCGTCATCGCCGCGGTGTAGGCGAGGTAGTTGCGGACGCGCAGCAGCGTCCGCGCCGCGCCGAACAGGCCGACCCCGACGACCAGCGCCCACGCCGGCGGAGCGTCGGCGAGCAGCAGCCCCGCGATCAGCACGCCGATCAGGGTCCCCAGCGCACGCTGGGTCGCCCGGACCGGGACGGCCTCGATCTGCCGCTCGGCCAGCAGCACCACGGTCAGCGCGATCCAGGTGAGGTGGTGGCCGGACCCCAGGTGGCGCAGCGCGAAGGCGATGCCGAGGCAGAGCACGAGGCGCAGCGGATATTGCCACCCCGCCAGGGTGCCGAGTGAGCGCAGCCAGTGGGCGGCGAGTTGCGCCCGCGTCGGCCGGACGGCAGGGGCGTCGCCGGGTGCTCGGGGCGTGCGGGCGACCGCGCGCACGGCGGCGGCGAGGGCGAAGGTGACCACGGCCGTCCACAGCGCCCCGGCCAGCATCAGGGTCACCAGCCCCGCCCGGTCGGGCGTGCCGGCGGCGACGGCGGCGACGATGACCAGGAACAGGATGAAGCGGACCGCCACCTCGCCGGCGGCGCGGCTGATGCCGCTGAACACCGCCGCGATGCCCGCCAGCAGCACGACCAGCGTATCCGACACCCAGCCGTGGCCGCCGGCCAGCGCCGCCGCGGTCGCGGCCAGGGCCGCCGGGACCAGCGCCCGGATCATCGCCCCGGCGTGCGCCCTGGCGGTCGCTGCGGTGGCGACCCCGCTGAGCACGAGCCCGCCGAGCGCCGCGCCCAGCCCCGCGCGCAGGTCGCCGGCCGCGGCGCCGGCCAGCGCCGCGCCGGCCATGCCCAGACCCGAGCCGAGCACGGCCAGCCAGTCCGTCGCCGCGTCGGTCGACCAGCGCAGGGCTTCGCCCAGATGTGTCCGTCGGCCCGCCGGCCTCATGCCACGCCTCTCGATCTCCCGCGCGTCGTTGCCAATTAATACGCAATGCGTATTATATGGTCTGTCCTTCGAGCGAGGCGAGCGAAACATGGAAGAGGCGCAAACGGCGTCGGTGGTCCGCGGCCTGTTGCTGCTCGGCCGCCGAATGCGGGCGGCGCGGCCGCGGGATTCGGTGACCCTGGCGGGGCTGGCGATCCTGGGCGCGCTGCGGCGGCTCGGGCCGGTGCCCGCGGTCCGGCTCGCCGAGGAGGAGCGGCTCCAGCCGCAGTCGCTGACCCGGCTGATCGCCGGGCTCGAGCGCGACGGCCTGATCGCCCGCGAACCCGACCCCGCAGACGGGCGCGCCTTGCTGCTCGGGCTGACGCCGCGCGGCGCGGCGGTGCTGGCCGCCGACCTGCGGGCGCGGCGGCGCTGGCTCGAAAAAGCGATGGCAGCCACGCTGACCGCGGCGGAGCGCACGGTGCTGCTCGACGCGGCGGCGGTGATGCTCAAGCTGGCCGCCTACGACGACGGTGCGGACTAGGCGCGCGCCCAAGGCGCCGCGGCGTCAGGCCGGGCGACGCCGATGCGCGATTCACATTTGTCAGCTTCGCCTCCGCCTCGTTAGGTTGGCTCAAACGCGGAAGGGAGGCCGCCATGCGAGGCACGAGCTGGATCCGTCGCCAGGATCTGCAGGACCCGCTGCTCAACCGGATGCTGCTCGACCGGGGGCTCGACGACGTGCCCTTCTTCGCCCGCCGGCTGAAGGCGCGCGAGGAGCACATGCAGCGCTGGCGCGACCTGGCGCCTGCGCGGGACGGTCCCGTCGCCGACAAGCGCGTGACGGTCGACGATCCCGCGGCGATGGCCGAGGCGATCAAGGCGAAGGCGCTGGCGCTCGGCGCCGATCAGGCCGGGATCGCGGCGCTGGCGCCGGAGCTGATCGAGATCGACCAGGAGCTCGACCACGACTTCGCCATCGGCATCATCGTCAAGGAGACCTACGCCAGGGTGCTGGAGGGGCCGGACGCGGTCGACGTCGAGGCCTTCCGGGTCTACGCGCGCTGCGCCGAGATCGTCACCGAGCTCGCGCGCTATATCCGCGAGGAGCTCGGCTATCCGGCCACGGCGCACCACAACGGCGGCACCGAGATCCAGGCGCTGCCGACCCTCTACCGCGCCGGTTTCGGCGAGCTCGGCAAGCACGGCAGCCTGATCAACCCGAGCTTCGGGTCGAGCTGGCGGCCCGCCTTCGTGACCACGACCCTGCCGCTCGCCGTCGACCGGCCGATCGCGTTCGGCGCCCAGGACTACTGCATGACCTGCCGGCTCTGTTCGACCGCCTGTCCGGGCGACGCGGTCGCCGACAGCGCGGACTACATCGTCACCGACGGGATCAAGCGGTGGCTGATCGATACCGAGAAATGCTACCCGATCTCACGCCTGCGGCCGGAATACTGCCACATCTGCGTCGACGTCTGCCCCTACATCCACAAGGAGAACGGCAGCGCGGAGACCAAGTCGATCTTCAAGGCCTTCGTGCAGGCGCGCAAGGCCGCGGGCTTCGACAAACCGAAGGCCGGCGCGGCCGACAGCGATCCGGAGCTCGCCGGCACCCGCCGCGAGGTCGACACGAGGGTATGACCGCCGCGACCACCAAGGCGCTGGAAACGCCGGCCGACGTCATCCGCCTGGCACGCGCCGCGCTCGCCGTGCTCGCGACCGGGGAGCGGGACGGCGACGGCTGGACCGTCGCGGCAGAGCGCGCCGGCGTCCGCTTCCGCCTGCGCCTGACCGGGCCCGACCTGCCGGCGGACGTTCCCGCCGCGCTGGCGGCGCCGGAGCTGATCCAGACCCAGCCGCACTGGCGCCCGCGCTACACCCTGCAGGTGCGCGCGCCGCTGATCGCGTTCGAGCTGATGTGGACCCCCGAGGAGCCGCTGCGCATCGTCGCCTTCAGCCGTGGCGACTGGGAGGCGGCGTTGACCGATTGGGCGGCGGCCCAAGCTCCCGCCTGAACCGCCCCCCGGGGGATGATCCGGCCTAGCCCAGGCCCTGCGCCTTGGTCGCCGCCTGGACGCCCGCGTCCTCGTTCATCCGCGCGGTGAAGGCGGCGAGGTTGGGGTATTCCGACAGCGGCTTGGGCAGGAACTCGGCCCAGCGGCAGAAGACGTAGAGATAGGCGTCGAGGATCGACTTGCCGTCGCCCATCATCCAGTCGCGGCCCTCCATGTGGCGCTCGACCACCGAGAGCTGGAAGTCGACCTCCTGGGCCGCCTTCACCTTGACCGCCTTCTGCGCCTCCTTGTCGTCGATCAGGCGGAAGGTCAGGAAATAGGGGGTGAAGGCCGGGTGGATGTCGCCGTTGAACTCGGCCAGCCACTTGCGCAGCGGGTAGGGATCGCCCGGGCCGTCGGCGTCGGGGAGCAGCCCGGCGTCGGGATAGCTCTCGGCGATCCACATCAGGATCGGGTTGACGTGGGTCATCACGGTGCCGTCGTCGCGGATCAGCACCGGCACCTTGCCGATCGGGTTGAGCTTCAGGAAATCGGGTTCGCGGGTGTCGCTGCGCTTGATCAGCTCCAGCTCGTAGTCCGCGCCGGCCCAGTTCAGGGCGATGTGGGGCGCGAGCGCGCAGGCGCCGGTGAAGGAATAGAGCTTCATGGGGGTCCTCCTCGAAGTCGCCGGCGCTCGGCGCCGTTGTCGGGCCCGGTTCAGGCATGATTCCCGCGAGGCTGTCAAGCGGCCGGCCGGCGGGTGCTGACGGCCGAAAAGGAACGGGCCCCATTCGGGGCCCGTTCGGTCGTCGGTGGATTGCGGTCTTCGCCTACTCGGCGGCCACCTTGGGCAGGCCGGCCAGGGCCATGGCCAGCTCGTCCTGGTTGAAGTCTTCGTCCCGCAGCTTGCCGGCGGTGAAGTCGGTGTAGGCCTGCATGTCGAAATAGCCGTGGCCGCTCAAGTTGAACAGGATGGTCTTCTTGGTGCCGTCCCGCTTGCAGTCCAGCGCGATGTCGATGGCCGCCTTGACCGCGTGGTTGGCCTCCGGCGCGGGGACGATGCCCTCGGCCTTGGCGAAGGCCACGCCCGCGGCGAAGCACTCGGTCTGGTGATAGGCGCGCGGCTTGATCTCGCCTTCCGCGGTGAGCTGGCTGACCAGCGGCGCCATGCCGTGATAGCGCAGCCCGCCGGCGTGGAAGCCCGGCGGCACGAAGGCCGAGCCGAGCGTGTGCATCTTGACCAGCGGCGTCATCTTGCCGGTGTCGCCGAAGTCGTAGGCGTACTGGCCCTTGGTCAGGGTCGGGCAGGCCGCAGGCTCGACCGCGACGATCTCCGCCTTCTGGCCGCCGCGCAGCTTCTCGCCGATGAAGGGGAAGGCGAGGCCGGCGAAGTTCGACCCGCCGCCGGTGCTGCCGATGACGTAGTCGGGCCAGTCGTCGGCCATCTCCATCTGCTTGATCGCTTCCTGGCCGATCACCGTCTGGTGCAGCATGACGTGGTTGAGCACGCTGCCCAGCGAATACTTGGTGTCGTCGCGCTGGACCGCCAGCTCGACCGCCTCCGAGATCGCGATGCCGAGCGAGCCGTTGCTGTCCGGGTTCTCCTTGAGGATCGCCTTGCCGGCCTCGGTCAGGGTCGACGGGCTGGCGTGGCAGGTCGCGCCGAAGGTCTCCATGAAGGCGCGGCGGTACGGCTTCTGGTTGTAGGAGATCTTGACCATGAAGACCTCGACCTCGAGGCCGAAGAAGGCGCCCGCGAGCGCCAGCGACGAGCCCCACTGGCCGGCGCCGGTCTCGGTGGTCAGCCGCTTGACGCCTTCCTTCTTGTTGTAGAAGGCCTGGGCCAGCGCGGTGTTCGGCTTGTGGCTGCCGGCCGGGCTGACGCCCTCGTACTTGTAGTAGATCTTCGCCGGGGTATCGAGCGCCTGCTCCAGCCGCCGGGCGCGGTGCAGCGGCGACGGCCGCCACTGGCGATAGACGTCGCGCAGGGTCTTCGGGATCTCGATATACCGCTCGGCGGAGACCTCCTGCATGATGATCTCCATCGGGAACAGCGGCGCCAGATCGTCTGGCCCGACCGGCTGGCCCGTGCCCGGATGGAGGACCGGCGGTGGCGGGTTCTTGAAGTCCGCCACGATGTTGTACCAATCCTTCGGGATATCCTTCTCGTTGAGAAGATATTTGATTTGCTTTGCCATGGCGGTTCGGTCCTCCCTGGTCGCCGGCTGTCGTGCCCGGATCCGCGACGTGCGGAGTTGTCGCGTTTTATCGAATAACGGCAGGCGGTAAAACGTCAAATTCGACGCATAGCGCAACGAGAAGGCGAATTGGATGAGCGATCCGAAGCAGACCCTGGGCGACAGCGATATCGGCGGCCGCTTTGCCGGCGAGCATTATCACGCCGACATGAAGGGGCAGCTCAGCTACCACGACTTCCTGCAGCTCGATAAGATCCTCGACGCCCAGACCCCGGTCACCGGCGCGCACGACGAGACGCTGTTCTTCATCCTGCACCAGGTCAAGGAGCTGTGGATGAAGCTGATGATCCACGAGCTCAACGCCGCCCTGCCGCTGGTCCGCGCCGACGACCTGCGCCCCGCCTTCAAGATCTTCGCCCGGGTCAAGCGCATCCAGGAGAACCTGATCCAGGCCTGGCACATCCTGACCACGATGACGCCGACCGACTATCTCGCCTTCCGCGACGGGCTGGGCAAGTCGTCGGGTTTCCAGTCGTTCCAGTACCGCTCGATCGAGTTCATGTTCGGCAACAAGAACCCGGGCATGATGAAGCCGCACGCCCACCGGCCGGACATCTACGCGCGCCTGAAGGAGCTGCTCGAGCAGCCCAGCCTCTACGACGAGGTCATCATGCTGCTCGCCCGGCGCGGCTTCGCCATCGACGCCGAGTGCCTGGAGCGCGACTGGAGCGTCACCCGCGAGGCCAACGACAGCGTGCTCGCCGCCTGGACCGAGACCTACCGCAACCCGGACAAGTATTGGGAGCTCTACAAGCTCGCCGAGGACCTGCTCGACATCGACGATTTGTTCCAGACCTGGCGCTTCCGCCACGCCAACACGGTCGAGCGGGTGATCGGCCACAAGATCGGCACCGGCGGCACCTCGGGCGTCGGCTACCTGCGCCGGGCGGTCGACATGCGCCTGTTCCCCGAGCTGTGGGAAGTGCGGACGACGCTGTGACGGCGACGCGCGTCTGCCGCCTCGCGGCGCTCATGCTGCTCGTCGCGGCGCTCGGCGGCTGCGCCGCGGGCCGGCGGCCGCCGGGCTGCGCCGGCAAGGCGGGGGTCACGACGATGCTCTACTTCGGCCTGAGCCGGAAGGACGGCAGCCGGATCGGCGCGCGCGCCTGGGCGCGGTTCGTGCGGCGGGACGTCGTCCGCGCCTTTCCGAGCGGCTTCACGGTGCTGCGCGGGCAGGGCTACTGGCGTCCCAGGGGCAAGGGCGTCACCCAGACCGAGCCGACCCGGGTGATCCTGCGGGTCCATGCCGGCACCGCCGACGACCGCCGCAAGATCGCCGCGCTGGTCGCCCGCTACAAGCGCCGCTTCGGCCAGGAGGCGGTGCTTCGCGTCGACCACCAGGCGGGCTGTATCCAGTTTTGAGCGCCGGGGCGGTTGCCGACCCGGCTGGGAGGCAGGCCTTCTGTTCCCTGGACACCGAAGCGTTACCCGGTGGTGCGGTGATCCTTGATAGGGTCGGATGCGATGATCGAGGCTCGGGCGGTTTCGGCCCGACCTGGCCGGCGTTGGCCGAGCGCCCAGCGAAGGTGGCGCCGCGATGCTCGTAGGCGACAAGTACCGGCCCGAGCGTGTTGCCGGCGATTACGACGTCGTGGTCGTCGGATCCGGCATGGGCGGGCTCGCCACGGCGGCCCTGCTCGGCCTCAAGGGCGCGCGCGTCCTCGTCCTGGAACGGCATTTCACCGCCGGCGGCTACACCCATTCCTACACCCGGCACGGCTTCGAATGGGACGTCGGCCTCCACTATGTCGGCGAGGTCGGGCGCAAGACCGATCGCGTCAGGCGGCTGTTCGACCTCGTCACCGACGGCGCGCTCCGCTGGGCACCGATGGACGACGTCTACGACCAGATCTTCATCGCCGACCGGCGCTACGACCTCTATGCCGGCCCGGAGCGGTTCCGCGACCGGCTGCTCGAACACTTCCCGAAGGAGCGGCAGGCGCTCGACCGGTATCTGACGCTGTTGCGCCGGGTCCAGCGCGCCGGGGCGCGCATCTTCGCGCCGAAGACCATGCCCGGCTTGCTGGCGGCCGTGATGACGCCGCTGCGCGACCAGGCGCTGCGGCGCTATTTCAAGCCGACGACGACGCAAGTGCTCGAATTGCTCACCGACGATATCGAGCTGCGCGCCGTCCTCGCCGGGCAATGGGGCGACTGCGGCCTGCCGCCGGGCCGGTCGAGCTTCGGCATGCAGGCCTTCGTCGCCGGCCACTATCTCGACGGCGGCTTCTATCCCGTCGGCGGCGCGTCGGCGATCGCCGCCGGCGCGAAGGCGGTGATCGAGCGGACCGGCGGGGCCGTGCTGGTCCGCGCGGAGGTCGAGCGGATCCTGGTCGAGCGGGGGCGTGCGGTCGGCGTCCGCCTCGCCGACGGCCTGGAGGTGCGGGCGAAGACCGTGGTCAGCGCCGCGGGCGTCGCGACAACGGTCGAGAAGCTGCTGCCGGACGACCGTCGCGACGCGCTGAAGGCGAAACGGACCTTGAAGGCCGCCGGCGTCAGCGTGTCGCATGCCTGTCTGTACGTCGGCTTCGACCGGGACGGCGCGGCGCTCTCCCTGCCCAGCGCCAACCAGTGGCTCTATCCGGGGCCGGACCACGACGCGAACGTCGCCGCTTTCGAGCGGGACCGCGGCGCGCCCGACCCGATCGTCTTCATGGGATTTCCGTCGGCCAAGGACCCGTCCTGGCCGGAACGCTATCCCGGCCGGTCGACGGCGGAGGTGCTCGGCGTCGCGCCCTATGCGCATTTCGCGGAATGGCGGGACCAGCCGTGGCGCAAGCGGGGCAATGCCTACAACGCATTCAAGGAAGCGATCGCAGAGCGGTATTTCGCGGCCTTGTACCGGAGCCAGCCGCAGCTCGAAGGCCGCGTCAGCTACTACGAGCTGTCTTCGCCGCTCTCGACCGAGCATTTCGCCAATCATGCGAAGGGCTCGATCTACGGGCTGGCCCACTCGCCGGCGCGGTTTCTGAACGATCGCGTGTTCCCGCGAACCGTAATTCCCGGTCTCTACCTGACCGGCCAGGACGTCGTGACCGTCGGCGTGGCCAGCGCGCTGCTTTCCGGGGCGATGACGGCCGCGTCGATCTTGGGCTGGCCCGGCCTGATGCTGGCGCGGGACTGGCTGACGTGAGGCGGCCCGCTCCGGCGCGGCCGGTCTCGGCGGCGCGCGCCCGGGCCTGCCTGCCGCCGCCTCCCGGGGGCGGTGCGGCACCCCGGGGCCCTTGGTGAACATCAGCACCAGCCGGCTGTCCCGCACGGTGGCGACGCCGTGGCGGACTCCGGCGGGCACGAACACGATGCTGCCTTGGGCGATCGGGATGTCGTCGCGATCGGCGAACGTGATCGCCCCGCGGCCCTCGACGCAGAAGAAGATCTCGTCCTGGTTGGGGTGGACGTGCGGCTTGGTCAACTGGCCGGGCTCGTAGCAGACCAGCTCGCTCACCACCGACGCCGACTGCACCATCATCTTGCGGACGCGCCGCTCCTCGGAGAATTCGACCAGGTCCGCGGTGCTCAGGCTTTCGACCGTATCGGTCAGTGCGATCGCCATGGTTCCCTCCCGTGTGGCCGCCGGTTCGGGCCGGGGCGCGATGGATCGAACCGGGATCATCCACGGCGCGGCCGCCCGGGTCCAGCCCCGGGCGACGGTCGGTCAGGCGCCGTCGTAGGCGGCCTGCAGCGCGGCGAGGTCGAGCTTCACCATCGGCATCAGCGCCTGGAACACCCGGTCGGCGCTTTCCGCGTCGCCGCCGCTGAGCAGTTTGCCGATGTCGCGCGGGACGACCTGCCAGAACAGGCCGAACCTGTCCTTCAGCCAGCCGCATTGCACCGGCGTGCCGCCGCCGGCCAGGAGCTTGTCCCACTTCTCGTCGATCTCCGCCTGGCTGTCGCATTTGACGACGATCGAGGCCGCTTCGTTGAACGTGAACTGAGGCCCGCCGTTGAGCGCGAGGAAGGTCCGCCCGTCCAGCTCGAACTCGATGGTCAGGACGGCGCCGGCCTTGTCGGGCACGCTCTCGCCGTAGCGCGTCACGGTCACGATGCGCGAATCGGGAAAGATCGAGGTGTAGAAGTCGACCGCCGCCTCGGCGTTGTCGTCGAACCAGAGGCAGATCGAAAGGCTGCTGTCGTCGGTCATGTCGGGCCCTCGCTCGCGGGAAAGGGGGGATCAGTCCGGCAGGCCGGCGGCGACCGCCTCGAGCTGGTCGGCGACGATGCCCCAGCCCTCGTGGAAGCCCATCTGCTCGTGGGTCTTCAGGTCCTCGACGGACCAGTGGCGCGCGCGGGCGACGTAGCGGGTCTTCCCGCCTTCGTCCTCGAAGGTCACGATGGCGGTCATGAACGGCTTCTCGGACGGCTGCCACGCGCCGGTGAAGGCGTCGGTGAAGACCAGCTTCTCGTTTGGCACGACCTCGAGATAGACGCCGGGCAGCGGCATCTCCTCGCCGTCCGGCCCCTGCATCACGACGAAGCTGGAGCCGCCGGTGCGGACGTCGATCTCGGCCTGGGTCACCTTCCACGGGCGCGGGCAGAACCATTGCTTGAGCAGTTCGGGGTCGGTCCAGGCGCGGAACACCTTCTCGCGCGGCGCGTCGATGATGCGGGCGAGCACCAGCTCGCGGTCGGATTCGGGCTGGACATCGATCGGGGTGGTCATGGGGTTGCCTCTGCGGGTTGGGTGAAGAGCAGCTTCAGGTAGCGGCGCAGGTGGTCGAGGCTGGCGGCGGCGATCGCCGGGCCGCCCTTGGCCTTGGCCAGGATGAAGGCGCCCTGGATCACCGCCTGGGTGTGGAAGGCCAGGCTCTCGGCGGTCCAGTCGGCCTCGATGCGGTACTTCTTCATGGCCTCGGCGACGTCGGCCGCGAGCGTGGCGGCGTGGCCGCTGATGCTCCGGTCGCAGGCGTCGCGGATCGCGGGGTGGGTCTCATAGACCTCCTGGACCATGGTGCCGACCAGACAGGTGAATTCGGGCAATTCGCCGGTCAGGATCGCCTTGCGGAAGTCGACATAGGCGAGCAGCCGGTCGAGCGGATCGGGCAGGGTCTGATAGGGCGCCTCGGCGAAGACTCGGTCGGTCATCGCGATCCAGTGGTCCGCGGCGGCGAGCGCCAGGTCTTCCTTGCTCTTGAAGTGGTGGAAGAAGCTGCCCTTGGTCAGGCCGGCGGCGGCGCAGACGTCGTCGATCCGCGTCGCGGTATAGCCCTTGGTGCGGATCACCTGCAGCGCCGCGTCGAGCAGCCTGGTCTTCGAATTCGTGGTCGGTCATGGCATGTTCGTGTCCATACCCACTGGTTGGTATGATATATACCGACTAGTGGGTATGGAGTCAATGGTCGATCGCGGCGCGGGGGCGAGACGGCGCTCGACGCCCGCGGCCGGGCCGGTTCCGTGCCCGATTTGCGTCGGGAGGGCGGTTCGTGTTTGTCTCGTCGGGACGATGGGCGGCGCCGCGATCCGGAGGGCCGCCCGAGCGCGGGCGCGAGCCCGGGGGGGATTGTCTATCGTCGGACTGCAGCTGATTCCGTGGCGCGCCGCTATGGTCGCGCTGACCCTGTCGACGACGGCGGCGCACGCCGCCGACCGCGACGTCGTCGCCGTGGTCGGCGATTCGCTCGGCGTCGGCCTGCAGAACGGGCTGTATCGGGTGGTGCCGAAGTCGATCCGCTTCGTGCGGCTCGCCCGCCACAATACCGGTCTGACCCGGACCGACGAATTCCGGTGGCCGGCGCACATCGGCCCCTACGTCAAGCGCTACGGCGTCGACACCCTGATCGTGCTGCTCGGCGCAAACGACTACCAGCGGATCGTCGTCCGACGGGGCGGCATCCGGGTCCTGCGGCCGGGCCGCCCGGCGTGGCGGCGGGTCTATCGCGCCCGGGTCGACGCCCTGATCAAGGGCGCGCTCACCGCCGGCGTCAGGCGTATCGTGTGGATCGGCCTGCCGATCGTGCGCAGCCGCGTCCAGGACCGGGACTACCGCCGTCTCAACGCCATCTATCGCGCCGCCGCCGCGGCCAACCCGGCGGTCGACTACCTGCCGACGCGCGCGCTCAGCGCCCGGCGCACCAAGTCGGGCAAGCTCGTCTACCACCCCTACATCAGGATCGGCAAACGCCGCTACCTGTTCCGCAACACGCGGGACGGCATCCATTTCACCGTGATCGGCTACCGCTACCTGGCCCGCCACCTGTGGCGCACCATCCGGCGGACCGGCCAGTAATCCGGCGCAGCGGCGGCCCGACAAGAAAAACGCCGGACCTCTGGGGAGGCCCGGCGTCGCGGGAGGGAAGGCAGGGTGGGGGGTCAGCCCTGGGGTTGGGGCGCGGGATCGCCGTCGATGTCGGTGGCGTCCTTGTCCTTGGGACGGCGCTTGCGTTCGCGCATGAATTCGTCGAACTCGGCCTTGTCCTTGGCGTGGCGGAGCTGCTCGAGGAAATCATCGAACTCGTGCTGCTCTTCCTCGAGCCGGCGCAGCGTGTCCTCGCGATACTCGTCGAAGGCGCTGTTGCCGCTCTCGTACTTGCGCCGCCGGCTCCGCCGCTCGGTGCGGGTGTTGTGCCAACGGCCGAAGCTGCCGCGTCTGTTGCATCCCATGCGTCCACTCCAGATCAGATAGGCCAGGATGGCGAGCCCAACCGGCCAGAAGATGACGAAGCCCAGAACCATCACGGCGATCCAGGCCGGCTTGCCGAGGTCGTCCAGTTTCCCTACGAGTTCCATTGTGTCCTCTCGCTGGGTTCCAATGTTAATGTTTCTTACATTCACATAAGTGGGCGCAGACGCGTGTCCTGTCAAGACTATTTCGTCACGGCGGCGAAAAACTTCAACCGCCGGTGCGGTCAGGCGTCGTGTGCGCCCAGCCCGTCGAGGTAGATCAGGATGCCGGCCTCGAGCAGGTCCTCGGCCGCCATCGGCAGGGCGCGCCGGGCGGCGTCGCCGCGCGCGAACAGCGAGGCGATGCCGTGGGACATCGCCCAGACGTGCAGGCTCATCATCAGCGCGGGCGGGCGGCGGCCTTCGGGCAGGGTCGCGATCAGCGCCTCCGACGCCTCGCGCAGCACGCCGAAGGCGCGGTCGCCGGCGCGCGCCAGGTCGGGGCTCAGGTCCGGCGGCAGGCCGGTTTCGAACATGGCGGTGTAGTAGGCGGGCTCGGTGCGGGCGAAGTCGAGATAGGCGCGGCCGGTGCGC
Organism: uncultured Alphaproteobacteria bacterium; assembly: GCA_963730305.1. Taxonomy (GTDB): domain Bacteria; phylum Pseudomonadota; class Alphaproteobacteria; order Bin65; family Bin65; genus CAMYMQ01. The sequence continues at coordinate 321,937 of CAVSRB010000007.1, read as the reverse complement.
TTGAAGGCGGTCATCGGGTCGGGCCTGCCGTCGTTCCATGCCGCGGCGAGGCCGTCGGCGAGCTTCTCGAAGCCGCGCTGGGCGACGTCGGCCATCAGCGCGTCGCGGTCGCGGAAGTGGCGATAGGGCGCGGCGGGGCTGACCCCGGCGGCGCGCGCGGCCTCGGCGAAGGTGAAGCCGGCCGGCCCCTTCTCCCCGATCAGGTTGAGCGCGGCCTCGACCAGCGCCTCCCGGAGGTTCCCGTGATGATAGGCGCGGCGACCCCGGTCGCGGTGACGGTCGGAACGGCTCATGTTTATGGCATTTACATGAAACGGCGGCGGGGTCCAGTGGGAAAGCGCGGCGGCCGGCGTCGGCCGGATCAGACTGGCAGGTCGGCGAGCGAGTAGATCTTCACGCCGAATTCCGGGCTGCAGACCGCGAGCGTGTCTTGGTGGATGGCGACGCCCTTCGGGCCGCCTTCCATCTTATTGCTCGCGTTGACCTCCCGGAACGTCGCTTCGTTCCCGACGATGCGGCAGGCGGTGGGTGCCGGCGCCCAGGCGTGACGGGGTCCGTCCGGCCGCTTGACGTATACGTTGAAGTGGTTGGCGCCGGCGTTGGTCACGACGAGCGCGTTCGAGCGCGGCGTGAACGCCGCCGAGTGGGGATATCGCAGTGTGTCGTCGCGGATCACCGCGACCGGCCTGGGCCCATATCTCAACCGGTTCCCGGACCACAGCCGGTTGCGGCGCGCGTAGACGCTGACGGAATTGTCGCCGTGATTGGCAGCCGCGAGCCATCGCCCGCACGCCGAGACCGCGATGCCGTCCGGCTGCGCGAGACTTTCGTGGTGCAGAGTGAACACCGGCTTCTGCCGAAAGGCGACCGGCGCGATCGAGGCCAGGCGATAGAAGGTGACCGTTCCATGGAGCAGATTGCAGACGGCGAGATGGTCGTTGCGCGGCGGCACGAAGGTAACGCCGTCGGAATAGTTCAGCGCCGCTTCGGGGCCGCCGATCTCGAAGACCGGTTCGCGCGGGAAGCCCTCGTCGTCCCGATGCTTCTCCCAGATCCCGATGGTGCCGCTCCGGTTCGCGACCGCGAGCAGCTCGCGGTCGCCGATGCCGGCGAAGGCGACGTCGTGGGGATAGTCAAGTCGCGTCGCGGCGCCGTCCAGGCGATCGGAGGGGGTGTCCTCGAACCGGCCGTCGGCGTTGCGGCGATACAGAAGGATCGTGTTGCCTTCCGAGGTCGCGATGGCGATGCGGTCTCCCGCGGGCGAGAAGGCGACGCCTTCGTATCGCGGAACGTCGCCCTTGGGCGCAAGGGTCTGGACCGCCGCGTCGCCCGCTTGGGTGTTCTCCATGATGACCTTCTCCGGTACGCCGCTTCGTCCCTCGTGTCCCGGCCTTGCGCCGTGTCGACTTCCAGTCGCTCGGATTCGGGCGCCGGTCAAGGGCATCGGCGCCGACCGCGCCTGAGCCTAGGCGGCGGCATGCAGCACGTCGACGTTGGGAAGGCCGACGACCTCGATACCATGGTCCCGCAGGATGGCACCGAACCCTTCCGTATCGATCAGGCCGCGATAGGGCGTTTCCGGGAACAGGACGCCGGCGCGATGAAGGGCCGCGTCCACCAATAGGGCCCGCCCGCCGACGCCGTCGAGGGACATCCGGTCGCGATAGCGCAGGTCCGACGGGTAGAGCCGCGCGTAGCCGGTCGGCGGAAGGTACAGGCCGTCGCGCCAGTAGGGACGCATCGACTCGTCGTCGAGCGTGGTCTCCGACAGCCAGCAGCGGGTGTCGATGGTCGGCCCGCCCGGCTCTCGCACTGCATTCGGCTGGACCGCGCGGGCGTTGGCCGCGATCAGGTTCCGGACCAGGTCTGGCGGCAAGGCGGCGGCGTCCGGTTCCAGCCAGAGCACCCAGTCCTCGTCGCCGAGCGCCTGCCGCAGCAGGCGGTTCCTCATCCGCGCCAGGTGCGCCCTTCGCGCGCGCTCGCGGACGGGGCCGCGCGGCGCCAAGGCGGCGGGAAGGTGGCTCCTGCGCAGGCTGATCGCGGCGTAGCGGCCGGCGTGCGCCCGCGCGAACGCCGTCAGGCGGCGGAAGTCCTCGTCGGCGCCGCCGCTCGCCAGGAAGGCCAGCGACATCGAGCGCTTGGGATGCTCGAGCCGGCCCAGGGCGTCGAGCAGCCCGTCGATCGCCGGCGTGCGCCCGCAGACCGGAACGGCGACGAGAATGTGCTGGCCGCGCGGCGGCGGCGTGTCGGGCATGAGGACGCGGGCCGCCGCGACGATCGCGGCGAGCCGCTTGCCGGCGATGTGTTCGCGCGACCGTTCGTGCCAAGCGGTGCGGCGCCGCGGCTCTTCCCAATGGCCCGGCGGCCACGCCGCACCTTGCCGCCACCAGGACCCGGCCCAATGGTGATCGGCCAGCGGTTGCTCGACCCCCGCCGCGGCGAGCGGGGGGAGCGCGGCGCCGGCGCTGTCGCGCGCGGCCACCAGGCGCGCCGGCCTGACATCGGGTGCGGTCGCCGCCGCGGCGCGCTCGACCGCGACGGTCAGGACGAAGGGGCCGGTGGCGTCGAGCGGACTGCGGGCGCTCCGGCACAGCCGGAGAACTCGATCAGGTGGTCCCAGAAGGGGTGGTCGGGCGGGGCGGCCATGACGGCGTTGGAAACCAGGCGGGAGAAGCCGCGTCGCCGCACGAATTCGAGCGCCATGTGCGATGCCGGCTCCTCGAAGAATAGGGGGCGCCCGGCCCCCAGGAGCCCGTCCCACGGCCGCAGGGCTTCCGCGTCCAGGTCGGCGTAGACGCCGCCGTGGGTCTTGAGGACGAGGTAGCGCCCGAGGTCGGCGCGCATGATCGCCTGCGGATAGGCGTGGAACATCGTGGCGAGCGCCGGGAACCGGCTCTCGACCAGGACCGACAGGTCCGCATCCGTCCACAGGCGGTAGGACCAGCCCGGGTGATGCCGGCGCCAGCTGTCGGCGTAGCCGCGGAGCGTCTCGGGGACGTCCGCATCGCGCCACGTCTGGTGAATGAGCTTCGGGATCAAGGCGGGGCCAGTCCAGCGCGGACCGCGCGCGCGATCGCCCGCGGGCCGAAGTTGTCGCGGCAATGGAGCCAGGCCGCGTCGCGCAGGCGTGATCGTTCACCGGCATCGGCGGCCAACGCTGCGATCGCGTCGACGAAGTCCGGCGTCGTCTCCGCTTCACTGAAATGCAGGCCGTCGATCAGTCGAGGCCTTCGACCGCGAAGCGCGTCGCGACCATGGGCAGACCGCGCGAGAGGGCTTCGAGCGCCTTGATGCGCGTGCCGCCGCCCAGTCGGATGGGCAGGACGGCGATGTCGGCGTCGGCCAGGATCGGCTCCATGTCGTCCGGGTCGGCGACGATGCGGACCGCGGGCAGGCGTTCAGCGCTCGCACCGCCGGCGCCGGCGACCGGCCGGCGAGCACCAGCCGCGCGTCGATGCGGTGCCGCAGCGCGGGCAGGATCCGGTTGGCGAGCCACCCCGCGGCATCGACGTTGGGCGGATAGCCCAGGTGGCCGGTCATGAGCAGGACGACGGTGTCCCGCGGCTCCGGGCGCATCGGGTAAAGCGCGTCGGGTGTCGAGCCGGCCCGGGGCGTGCCGTTGGGAACGACGTGCACCGGCGTCGATCCCGCCATCGGCGCGAGTCGTGCCGCTTCCTCGCGCGAACAGACCCAGACGGCGTCTACCGCCGCGGCGATGGCGCGCTCGGCGCGTGCCGACGCTCGTGCCGCCCGCGCGGCGCGCCACCGTCGGGGGCTGAGAAAGAAGCGCGCCGCCGCCGCGCGGGCTTCCGCGACCAACTCGATATTGTGCAGGTCCGCGATCAGCCGGACCGTCCGCGGACGCTCCGCGGCCAACGCGACCAGCGCCGGGTGTTCGACTACGATCGCGTTCGGGGCGAAATCGTCGATCGCGCGGCGCAGCCCGTCGCGGGCCTCGTCCGGAACGAGCAGGTCGGCGGCGGCAGCCGTCGGCGCCTGGCGCCAGACGCTGCCGGGCGGCCGGTCGGTCAAGGCGTAGGCCGTGACCGGCGCCGGCGGCGTCTCGACCGCGGCGGTGACCGAAGCTGTCGCGACCGGACCGATCGCCGAGGCAGCCACCGCGTTTTGCCAGTTGCGCAAGTCAGCGCCCGAGATCGTCGGCCAGGCCGGGTCGAGGGTCAGGAACAGGGTCCGCCAGTCGGCGCGTGGGGCGGGGTCCGTCCCGGAAGACACGGATGAGGGAGGGTGCCGAACCGGGACATGGGATGCCTTCCGTACGATCGATTGGGAAGAAACCACAAGCATCGGGTGTCGGGAAGCCGTCATTCGACGCGGCGGACCCCGGTCGCGGAGAGCTCCCGATTGCCGACTCGCCCGGGTCCCGCAAATGCGCTAAAAATCGGCGTTGGGGGAGTGCCGATCAGTAAGGGAGAAGCGATGCGCAGCCGAACGCGACCGGCGGCGCAGTCGACGCATGATCACCGTCATTTTGGCCACGTGGAACGGCGCTCGCTCTCTGGAGCGAACGCTCGAGAGTTTCGGGCGTCTGGAACGGCCGGATGTGCCTTGGCGCTTGATCGTGGTCGACAACGGGAGCACTGACGCCACGCCGCGCCTGATCGAGGCATATGCCGGCGCCCTGCCGATGACGATCGTCCGCGAACCCCAGTCAGGGAAGAGCCGGGCCGTCAACCGGGCGCTCGAGCTCGTCGGCGCCGGGCTGGTGGTGTTCGTCGACGACGACATGGTGCTCGACGCCGATTGGCTCCGCCAGTACGAGAGCGTCGCGACGCGACAGCCGGACCATGCACTGTTCGCCGGCGAATCCAGCCGCTGTGGGAGACCGAGCCGCCGGCGTGGTTGCGCGATTGGCCCGACCTGGACGCTTGCTACGGCATTCACGTCGAGCGGCCCGAGGCCCCTGTCCGCCATACCTGCTCTATGGCGGCAACATGGCAATTCGGGCCGAGGCGATCGGCGCCAGCCGGTTCGACGAAAGCTTTGGGCCTTTCGATGTTCCGACGTTCGCCATGGGCGGCGAAACCGAGTTCACTCGCCGGCTCGCCGCTGCGGGCCGGAAATCCTGGTTCTGCCGGGACGCCGTCGCCCGGCACTTGATCCCGGCCGCGCACATGGAGCGGAACTGGCTCCTCAATCGGGCAGCGAATTTCGGCAGGGGCCAGTTTCGGGTCGACGCCGATCCGCTGTATCGGTCGCACGGCGGTGGCGCACGCAGGTGTCGCTCCGGATGGCCACCACCGTCGCGCGCTGGCGCGAATTTGTCGCCCGCCGGCGTGGCGACGAGGTCGGCGCGTTCCGGGCGCAATGGCGCCAGAGCTATCTTGCCGGTTTCGGCGCCGAGCTGCGGGTCGTGGGCGACGGAAGTGTGCCGAGTGGAGCCCACGCCGGCCATACCGCGGCGGAGCGTTCGGGATATGGCCCGGCGCGTGACACGGCATTGCCGCCGGGGCTCGAACCCGAAACCGAGCGGCCGGCCTGACCGCCGGCCGGTGCGTCAGCCGGGCCGGCGCTGCTGCCGTGCGCCGAACAGGATATCCTCCTGCTCCGACGTCAACGGGCTGGTCTGCGCCTTGTCGGCGAGGACCGTCAGCGCCCGCTGCACCGCCGGCCGGGCTTCGATGGCTTGGTACCAGCGCTTGACGTGCGGGAAGTCGTCCAGGTCCTGGCCCTGCTCGTCGCGCGACCGGACCCACGGGAAGCAGGCGATGTCGGCGATCGAATAGGCGCCGGCCAGGTATTCGACGTCGGCCAGCCGCCCGTCGAGCACCCGGTAGAGACGGCCCGCCTCGCCGGTGTAGCGGTCGATCGCGTGGGGAATCCGCTCCGCCGCGTAGACGCGGAAATAGTGCGCCTGGCCCAACAGCGGCCCCATGCTGGCGCACTGCCAGAACAGCCATTCGATCGCGGTCCAGCGGTCGGGGCCGGCGGGCAGCAGCATGCCGGCCTTGTCGGCCAGATACATCAGGATCGCGCCCGATTCGAACACGACCGTCGGGCTGCCGGGGCCGCCGGGGCCGCCGGGGCTATCGTCGTCGACGATCACCGGGACCTTGTTGTTCGGGTTGAGCGCGAGGAATTCCGGCGTCAGCTGCTCGCCCTCGATCATGTTGACGGGCCGGACCCGGTAGGGCAGCCCCGTCTCCTCGAGCATGATGGTGATCTTGTAGCTGTTCGGGGTGGACCAGATGTAGACGTCGATCATGCCGCAACCTTTCGCTTGCGCCTCGGACGCAGGACCGTCGGGAATGGGGAGCTCCCGGCCGCCGGCGAGCCCCCGGGGCCGGAAGATCAGGGTGAGCAGCATCACCAAGGCCAGGACGACCTCGGCGACACCCGGCGGCAGCGACACGGTCGCCCCGCCGATCGCCACGCCGGTCTCGAGCTGGCGCAGCCCCTCGCTCAGCGCGGTGATGGTGATGACGCCGGCGACCGCGCCGGTCAGGCTGCCCATGCCGCCGACCACGAGCATGGCGAAGGTCAGGAAGGCGAGGTCGAGATAGAAGCTCTCGATCCTGAGCGTGCCGAGGAAGTGGCCGAGCAGCACGCCGCCCAGGCCGGCGAAGAAGGCGCTGACCACGAACGCGATCAGCCGCTGCCGGATGACGTTGACGGCGAGCGCGCGGGCGGCGACCTCGTCCTCGCGCGAGGCGCGCAACGCCAGGCCGAAGTGGGAGCTCTGATAGATCCAGGCCGCCCAGATGGCGGCGATGGCGGTGACCAGGCCGATCCAGATGTCGGTGTAGATCGGCAGCCCGATCAGCGAGTTCTGGCCGCCGGTCAGCGCCGTCCAGTTGCCGAAGACGATGTAGACGATCGACAGCATGGCGAAGGTCGCGATGCTCGCCGAGATGCCCGACAGCCGCATCAGCGGCCAGCCGACGATCAGCGCGAAGACGGCGGCGACCGCGCCGCCGACCAGCGCGGCGGCCAGCGGGTGCATGTGGGCGTGGGCGAGGAAGGCCGGCAGGTCGGGCAGCATCACCGCCTTGATGTTGCCGGGCATGGTCAGCCAGGCCGACACGTAGGCCGCGATCGCCATGAAGGCGGTATGGCCGAAGGACAGCAGCCCGGAGTTGCCGACGAAGATGTAGAGCGCGACGACGGCGACGAGGTCGATCAGCGCCTCGGCCACGGTGCGCTGCACCGGCACCGTCCCCGTCGACGCGACGACGACGATCAGCGCGACCAGCGCCGTCAGGCACAGCGGCGTCCACGCCCAGGCGAGCAGGCGGCGACCGCGTCCGACCGGCTGTGCCGCCATCAGATGCGCTCCCGGAAGCCGGCCGCGGGAAACAGGCCCTGGGGCCGGAACAGCAGGACCAGGATCACCAGGCCGAACACGAAGGCCTCGCGGAAGGCCCGCCAGTCGCCCGGCAGGCTCGCCTCCAGCGCCGCGGATGCGACGCCGACCAGGAACCCGCCGACGACCGCGCCGGTGAGGCTGCCGAGCCCGCCGATGACGGTCGAGACGAAGGCGATGATCACCAGGGGAACGCCCATGCGCGGCGTCAGGGTGCCGGTCTGGGCGACGTAGAGGACCCCGACCGCGGCGGCGAGGACGCCGCTCATCGCGAAGGCGGCGGCGATGATCTGGTTGGCGTGGACGCCGAGCAGCCGGGCCATGCGGAAGTCCTCCGCCGCCGCGCGCATGACGACGCCGAACCGGGTGTTGCGCAGGAACACGACCAGCGCGACCAGCAGGACGATCACCGTGCCGATCGTCACCAGTTGCAGGAGCTCCGCGCGAACGCCCAGCACGGTGACCGATACGGTCAGCTCCGGCAGGATGTCGACGCCCTTGGCCCGGCCGCCGACGATCAGGAAGAGCATCTTCTGCAGGAAGAAGCTGAGCGCGAAGGACGCGATCAGCATGGTCGGCGGCTCCACCGCCCGCAGCGGCCGGAAGGCGACCCGTTCCATCGCCAGCGCCAGGACCACCACGATCACGACCGCGCCAAGCACCATGAGCGGCTCCCACGCCGACGCCAGCAGCAAGAGCGAATAGCCGGTCGCGGTGATCAGCTCGCCATGGGCGAAATTGATCAGCCGCAGGACGCCGAAGATCAGGCCGATGCCCAGCGCCGCCAGCGCATAGAGGCCGCCGAGGCTGAGCGCATCCATGACGTACTGGAGGATGTTCATGCGCCGCCCGCGGTCTCTTGCATGTCGACCCCGAAATAGGCCTGGTCGAAGTCCGGGTGGCCGAGCAGGTCGGCGGTGGTGCCCGACAGCACGACCTCGCCCGTGCGCAGCACGTAGGTGCGGTCGGCCAGTTCCAGCACCCGGTTGGCGTTCTGCTCGACCAGCAGGATCGACAGGCCCTCCTCGTGCAGCGCGGCGAGCCGCTCGTAGACCTGGTCGATGATCAGCGGCCCGAGGCCGAGCGACGGCTCGTCGAGCAGCAACAGGCGCGGGCGGGTCAACAGCGCGCGGGCGATCGCCAGCATCTGCTGCTCGCCGCCCGACAGCTTGCCGGCCGGCGAATTGCGCCGCTCGGCGAGGATCGGGAACAGCGCCATCAGCTCGTCGGTCTCGCGCCGCGCCGCCGCCCGGTCGCGCCGCGCCGCCGCGCCGACCAGCAGGTTCTCCGCCACGGTCAGGCTGCCGAAGATGTGCCGGCCCTCCGGGACCAGCGAGATGCCGGCCCGCGCCATCACCTCGGCGGGACGGCCGGCGACCGGGTCGCCGTCGAAGCGGATTTCGCCGCCCGCCGCCGCCAGCACGCCGGCGATGGCGAGCAGCAGGGTCGACTTGCCGGCGCCGTTGGGGCCGACGACGCCGACCAGCTCGCCCGGCGCGACGTCGAGCGAGACGCCGCGCAGCGCCGGAATCGACCCGTAGCGCACGTCGAGCTCGCGGACCGACAAGAGGCTCACCGGGCGCTCCCCAGATAGGCCTGCCGGACCTCGGCGTTGGACTGGATCTCCGCCGGGCTGCCGACGGCGATGGTCGCGCCGCTGGCGAGCACCTGGATGCGGTCGCAGACGTCCATGATGAGCCGCATGTTGTGCTCGATGATCAGCAGCCCGCAGCCGAAACCGTCGCAGATGCGGCGGACCAGGGCGGCGACCGCGCCCGCCTCGGCCGCGTTCAGGCCGGCGGCGGGCTCGTCGAGCATCAGGAAGTGGGGCCGCATGGCGACCGCCCGGGCGATGCCGAGCCGGCGCTCGTCGCCATAGGGCAGCCGGGAGGCCGTCCAGTCCGCCTTGTCGCCGAGACCGACCCAGTCGAGCGCCTCGAGGGCGCGTTCGCGGGTCACCGCGCGGCGGTGCCCCATGCCCGCCAGGCCGGCCTCGACATTCTCCAGCACGGTCAGGTCACGGAACAGGCGGACCGCCTGGAAGGTCCGGACGATACCGTCGCGGCTGCGCCGGTGCGGCCGGACCCGGGTGATGTCGCGGCCGGACAGGCTGACGGTGCCGCTGCTCAACCGCTGGAAGCCGCTCAGCGCGTTGACCAGGGTGGTCTTGCCGGCGCCGTTCGGCCCGATCAGCCCGAGGATGGTGTGCTGTTCGAGGGTGAGGTCGACCTTGTCGATCGCGACCAGCCCCCCGAAGCGAACGACGACGCCGCTCGCTTCGAGGGTCTGGTGCGACGAGGTTCCGCCATCGGCGGTCACGGCTGGACGACGGTTCAGGTCCGGGTGCGCCGGCCCCTTATTTCGTCATGCCCGGGACGGATTCCGGGGCGAACCGCGTGACGAAGCTGAACTTGCCGTTCTGCGCCTTCATGATCGTCACCGGCCGCTTGACGCCGATACGGTGGTCGGCGGTGAAGGTGGTCGGGCCGATCATCAGGGGCTCGTTCTTGAACTTGTCGAGCGCGGCGACGACCTTGGCGCCGTCCGTCGAGCCGGCGCGCTTGACCGCCTTGGCGAAGGCCTCGACCATCGAGTAGCCGCGGATCGAGTAGGAGGTGCTCGACGGCGCGCCGAACTTCTTCTTGTAGCGGGCGAAGAAGGCGTTGACCTTCGGATTGGCGTCGTCGCCGTACTTGGAGCCGAAGTTGGCGACGTAGAAGTTGCTCAGCTTGGGCACGGCGCCGAGCCAGTAGTCGCCGTCCATCGAGTTGCCGGTGACGATCGGCGTGTTGATGCCCGCGGCACGGAGCTGCCGGATCGCGCTCGGCCCGCCCGGCGCGTACGAGCACAGCATGATCACGGCCGGCTTGGTCTTGAGCGACTTGATCCGGGTGATCTGCGCGGCGATCGAGGGGTCCTTGTTCATGAACTTGTCGTCGCCGACGAGCGCCTTGGCGCCGCCGAGCTGCTTGAACCGCGCGGCGAAGCCGGCGCACAGGCTCTTGGTGTAGGAGATGGTGTTGTCGAGCAGGACGTAGCCCGTCTTCCAGGCCTGCTTCCGGTAGGCCCATTCGGCGAGGGTCGCGCCCTCGGCGAAGGAGGCGTTCGACATGGCGAAGGCGAACTTGCCGATGCCCTTCGAGCCGAATTTGGGATCGGACGCCCCGGCCATGGTGACGACGCCCTTCTGCTGGGCGACGAAGGCGCCCGGACCGCCGAAGTCGAAGTCGCTGGGGACGATGATCAGCTTGGCGCCCTTGGCGATCAGCTCGATCGCGCCGTTGGCGCCCAGCGGCGGCTTCGACTTCATGTCGTACTTGATGATCTGGAGCTTCTTGCCGAGCACGCCGCCCTTGGCGTTGATGTCGTCGACGGCCAGCTCGGCGCCCTTGATCGTGCCCTCGTCGATCGGCTGGAACCAGCCGCTGTAGGGCATCACGAGACCGATCTTGATGGTGTCGGCCGCGGTGGCGGTCGCCGATGCGCTCCCCAGGACGGTGGCCGCGAGGCCAACGCGCGCGGCGATCCTAAAAAGGTGTCCCATTTTCGCTCTCCCTGTGTTCTGCTTTGGCGAACCCGCCGACTTGTCGAGGTTAATGAAAAATCATGCACCGTCAAGCAACGAACGGAAAGGCATGATAGGGTTGTGTCGAAATGAGTGACCAAACGCACAAACCATTGGACGACCCCCATCGCGGCGACGATGGGCCGGCAGCGGCGCGCGGCTCGTTCCGCGGCACGCAGCTGATCATTCCCTATCTGCTGTTCCAGCTGGTCAACCGGCTCAGCAGCTCGATGCTCGAACATGCCAGGCCGCTCGGCATCACCGTGGCGCGCTTTCGGGTGCTGGCGCAGCTCGTCGAAAGCGACGGGATGCGGATCCGCGACCTGGTCCGCGAGTGCGCGGCCGAGCAATCGGCGATGAGCCGGATCGTCGACCAGCTCGAGCGCGACGGCATGGTGTCCCGCAAGGCCGGGTCCGGCGACAACCGGGCGGTCACCGTCTGGATCACGCCCAAGGGCCGTGAGACCTACGAGGCTGCGTTCCCGCACGCGCTCGATGCGGTCAAGGAGCTGACCGGCGACTTGTCGGCGGCGGAGATCCGGCAGCTGATCGGCCTGCTGCAGCGCATGATCGACAGCGCCGGCATCGAGCTGTTGCCGGCGCCGTGCTTCCGCTCGGCCGCCTCGATCGCGGAGGCGGGCCTGGAAGGCTGGGCCTGCAGGCCGAAGAAGCCTAGCGGCACAGCAGCCGGCATTCGGCGTCGATCCAGGCCGGACGCCGTTCTGGCGTCCAGGATCGGGCTGGCCTACCATCCGCGCGCGCCGCCCGATTGCTGGCGCGCCGGCCCCCGATCCCGACTCGACAGCAGGACCAGCCCCCGGGGGCGGACCCTGGACGGCTCGGCAGGAGCAGGAACGTGCGTCTCCGAAAGAAAGTGGTGATCGGCGTAGCCGTGATCGTGGTGGTCGCGGCGGGTGTCTGGCTCGCCTACGACGAGCCGTGGCGGGACGGCGCGACGTCGGGCGACATCGTCCTCTACGGCAACGTCGACATTCGCGAAGCCGAGCTCGCCTTCAACGTTTCGGGCCGCATCGAGACGATGAAGGTGGAGGAGGGCGACGAGGTCAAGAAGGGCCAGCTCCTGGCGACCTTGGAGCCCGAGACCTACGACGCCGAGGTCGCCGCCGCCAAGGCGCAGGTCGCCGCCCAGCGCGCGACGCTCGACCAGCTGCTGGCCGGCAGCCGGCCCGAGGAGATCAAGGTCGCGCGGGCCAACGCGCAGGCGATCGCCGCCGACCTCGACAACGCCCGGTCGACCCTGAAGCGGACCGAAACGCTCGCACAGACCCAGGTCGCGGCCGAGCAGAAGCTCGACCAGGACCGCGCCCGGGTCAAAACCCTGGAAGCCCAGTTGCGGGCCGCCGCAGGAGCGGCTGTCGCTCGCCATCCAGGGGCCGCGCAAGGAGGAGATCGCCGCGGCGCGGGCCCAGCTCCACGCGCGCGAGGCGGCGCTGCGCCTGGCCCAGCAGCGGTTGGACTACACCAAGCTGTTCGCCAAGGCGCACGGCGTGATCAAGACCCGCATCGTCGAGCCCGGCGCCGTCGTCCTCGCCCAGGCCCCCGTCTACACCATGGCCCTGGTCGATCCGGTCTGGGTGCGCACCTACGTCTCGGAGCGGGACCTGGGCCGGATCCGGCCCGGCATGAAGGCGCGGGTGTTCAGCGATTCGGCGCCCGGGCACGCCTATGACGGCTGGGTCGGCTTCATCTCGCCGGTGGCGGAGTTCACGCCCAAGACGGTCGAGACGCCCGAGCTGCGCACCAGCCTCGTCTATCGCATCCGCGTCTACGTCAAGAACGCGGCGAACGAGCTGCGCCAGGGCATGCCGGTCACCGTCCGGCTGAAACCGGCGACCGCCGGCAGCACCGCACGGAAGTTGCCGACCCGCTGACGGCGCGTCGGAGAACGGCAGTGGCCACCCCCGTCATCGCCCTGCACGAGGTGACCAAGCGGTTCACCGCCGGCCGCCGGACCATCACCGCGCTTGAGGACCTGTCGGCGTCGGTCGAGGCGGGGCGCATCACCGGCCTGGTCGGCCCCGACGGCGCCGGCAAGACCACGTTGATGCGGCTGTTGGCCGGGCTGCTCGCGCCCGATTCGGGCTCGATCGAGGTGCTCGGGCTCGACACCGTCGCCCGCGCCCAGGAGGTCCAGTCCAGCGTCGGCTACATGCCCCAGCGCTTCGGGCTGTACGAGGACCTGAGCGTCGGCGAGAACCTCGCGCTCTACGCCGACCTCCACGGCCTGGTCGGGCCGGCGCGCCAGGCCCGGTTCGACGAGCTGATGGATTTCACCGGCCTGGGCCCGTTCCGGTCGCGCCTCGCCGGGCGGCTGTCGGGCGGCATGAAGCAGAAGCTCGGCCTCGCCTGCACCCTGGTGCGGCCGCCGCGGCTGATGCTGCTCGACGAGGCCAGCGTCGGCGTCGATCCGGTGTCGCGGCGCGAGCTGTGGGAGATCGTCCGCTCGCTGGTCGGCGAGGGGATCAGCGTGCTGTGGGCGACCGCCTATCTCGACGAGGCCGAGCGCTGCGACGACGTCCTGCTGCTCAACCAGGGCCGCCTGCTGGCGTCCGGGCCACCGCCCGAATTCGAGGCGCGGGTCGAGGGACGCACGTTTGCGGTGCGCGCCGACAGTGCGGACCGGCGCGCGGTGCTGCACGAGGTCGCCGCCCTGCCCAACGTCGTCGATGCCATCATCAAGGGCAGCGTGATCCGGGTCCTGGTCGCGCAGGGGACCGCGCCGGACTACCTGTCCGGCTGCTGCACCGGCCTGTCGGCGGGGGCGGCGCCGGGTCGAGCCCGTCGCGCCCGTGTTCGAGGACGCCTTCATCTCGTTGCTCAAGGAAGCCGGGACCGAGACGCCGCCGGCCGCCCCGGCGCTCGACGCCAAGCCCAGGGAGCCGGCGGCCGGCCCGACCGGCCCGGTCGGCGACGCCGTCGACGGTGAGGCGGCCGGGGCGGTCATCTCGGTCGCCGGCCTGGAGCGCAAGTTCGGCGACTTCACGGCGGTGGACCGGATCAGCTTCGACGTCGGCCGGGGCGAGATCTTCGGCCTCTTGGGCCCCAACGGCGCCGGCAAGTCGACCACCTTCAAGATGCTGTGCGGCCTGCTGCCGCCGACCGGCGGCAAGGCGCTCGTGCTGGGCATCGACCTGCGCCGGGCGGCGGCGGTCGCGCGCGGCCGGATCGGCTACATGGCCCAGAAATTTTCGCTCTACGGCAACATGAGCGTGCTCCAGAACCTGCGCTTCTTCGCCAGCGCCTACGGCCTCGGCGGGGGCGAGCGCGAACGCCGGATCGAGGCCGAGCTGGAGGAGTTCGCTTTGTCGCCCTACGCCGACGCGGTCAGCGACACCCTGCCGCTCGGCTTCAAGCAGCGGCTGGCGCTGGCCTGCGCCATCATGCACGCGCCCGGCGTGCTGTTCCTCGACGAGCCGACCTCCGGCGTCGACCCGCTGGTCCGGCGCGAGTTCTGGGCCCGCATCTACGCCATGGCCGAGGCCGGGGTCACCGTGCTGGTGACCACTCACTTCATGGAAGAAGCGGAGTATTGCGACCGCATCGGCATCATCTATCGCGGCCGGCTGGTCGCGACCGGGACGCCGGACGAGCTCAAGCAGCAGCATCGCAGCGCCGACAACCCCGAACCGACGCTCGAAGACGCCTTCGTCGACCTGATCGAGCACTATGACCAGGAGGCGGCGGCGTGAGCCCCGGCCGACGCAGCGGCGCGACCCCCGCCGACCCGCCGTCCGCCGAGCCAACGTCCGCGGAAGGGGCCGGCCCGCCAGTGCGCGCCGAGGGCCCGTCGTGGCTGCGGCTGCGCGGGCTGATCCGCAAGGAGATCCTGCAGATCCTGCGCGACCCGAGCAGCATTTCGATCGCCTTCCTGTTGCCGGCGATCCTGCTGCTGCTGTTCGGCTACGGCGTCTCGCTCGACGCCAAGAACGTGCCGATCGCGGTCGTCGTCGAGAACCCGACCACGGCGACCGCCCGCTTCACCGCGTCGATCGCCAACTCCCAGTATTTCAAGACGATCCTCTTGCGCGACCGGCGCAGCGCGGTCCAGGCACTGGTTGCCGGGGACGTCGACGCCATCGTCGTCCTGCACAGCGACTTCTCGCGCCGGCTGCGCTCGACGACCGGCGCGCCGATCCAGGTCATCGTCAACGGCACCGACGCCAACACGGCGCGCATCATCGGCGGCTACGTCGAAGGCGTCTGGCAGACCTGGCTCCAGCAACTGGCGATCGATGCCGGTCAGAAACTGGCGCCGCCGGTGGTCGCGGAGCAGCGGATCTGGTTCAACGCCGAGGTCCGCAGCCGCAACTTCCTGGTGCCCGGGCTGATCGCGATCATCATGACCCTGATCGGCGCGCTGCTCACCGCCATGGTCGTCGCCCGCGAGTGGGAGCGTGGCACGATGGAGGCGCTATTGGTCACGCCGGTGCGGATCCGCGAGATCCTGCTCGGCAAGCTGATCCCCTATTTCCTCCTGGGCATGGGCGGGATGGCGCTGTCGACGGTGATGGCGGTGTGGGTGTTCGCCGTGCCGTTCCACGGCGCGATCTCTCGTACTGGCCCTGGTCTCGGCGCTGTTCATGCTGACCGCGCTGGGCATGGGCCTGTTGATCTCGACCGTTGCGCGCAGCCAGTTCGTCGCCGGCCAGGTCGCGATCATCGTCGCCTTCCTGCCCGCCTTCATCCTGTCTGGCTTCATCTTCGACATCGCCAGCATGCCGTTCGTGGTCCAGCTCATCACCCATATCGTCCCGGCGCGCTACTTCGTGTCGTCGCTGCAGACGCTGTTCCTGGCCGGCGACGTCTGGCCCGTGCTGCTGCCCAACGGCGCGGCGCTGCTCGTGATGGCGGCCGTGTTCCTCGGCCTGACCCGGCGCAAGACGCGCAAGTCGCTGGAATAGGACGGAGCCGATGTGGGGCCGCATCCGCGCGCTGATCGTCAAGGAATTCCTGGCCATCTGGAAGGACAAGAAGAGCCGGACGGTGATCATCGTCCCGCCGCTGCTCCAGCTTCTCGTGTTCGGCTACGCCGCGACCTTCGACGTCAACCACGTCGCCACGGCGATCTACAACGAGGATTCCGGCCGGGCGTCGCGGTCGCTGATCGCCCGCTTCGAGGGCTCGCCGAACTTCACCGTGGTCGCCCGGATCACGCGGGAGGCGGAGATCCGCAAGCTGATCGACGCCAAGCAGGCCAGCCTGGTCATCCATATCGGCCAGACCTTCTCGCGCGACCTGATCGCCCACCGGCCGGCCCGCGTCCAGCTCATCCTCGACGGCCGCCAGTCCAACACCGCGCTGATCGTCCTCGGCTACGCCAGCCGGATCGTCGCCGCCTTCAACGCCGAGTGGCTCAAGGCCCACGCCGAGGCGCCGCCGCCGGCCCGGCTCGTGATGCGCTCGTGGTTCAATCCCGAACCTGGAGAGCCGGTGGTTCATCGTCCCCGGCATCGTTGCGCTGCTGACCCTGGTCGTCACCATCGTGGTCACCGCGCTGACCGTCGCGCGCGAGCGCGAGGTCGGCACCTTCGAGCAGCTATTGGTCACGCCGCTGCGCCCGTTCGAGATCCTGGTCGGCAAGTCGGTGCCGGCGATGGTCATCGGCCTGCTCGAGGGCACGGTGATCATCGCGGTCGGCACCTACTGGTTCGACGTGCCGCTGCGCGGCGACCTGGCGCTGCTCTATGTCGGGATGTTCTTCTACCTGCTCGCCATGGTCGGCGTCGGCCTGATGATCTCGTCGCTGGCGCGGACCCAGCAGCAGGCCATCCTCGGCGCCTTCCTGTTCGTCGTGCCGGCGATAATCCTGTCCGGCTTCGCCACCCCGATCGCCAACATGCCGCCGATCATCCAGGACCTGACCCTGATCAATCCGATGCGCTATTTCCTGGTCATCGTCCGCGGCATCTTCCTGCAGGACCTGCCGGCGGCGCTGGTCTACGAGCGGCTGTGGCCGATGGCGATCATCGCCGCGGTGAGCCTCACCGGCGCCGCCTGGCTGTTCCGCCACCGGATGGAGTAGGGGGCCGGCAGGGCGCGCCGGACGGTTAGTGCTCGTCCGCGCACAGGGCGTGGTCGGACAGCGCCTCGATCACGTAGCAGTCGCCGATGTGGTCGCCGTCGCAGCGCGAGACGATGCGGCTCAGCTCCCGTTCGAGCCGCTGGAGCCGGGCGATCCGGCCGCGGACGTGCTCGAGATGCGCCTTGGCGATGCGGTCGGCGTCGGCGCACGGGCGCTGCGGATCGGCGCTGAGGTCGATCAGCTCGCGGATCGCCTCGAGCGGCAAGCCGAGATCGCGGGCGTGGCGGATGAAGGCGAGCCGCTCGACATGGGCCTCCGAATAGCGGCGCTGGTTGCCCTCGGACCGCTCGGCCGGGTCGATCAGGCCCATCTGCTCGTAGTAGCGGATGGTCGGCACCTTGACGCCGGTGCGGCGGGACATCGCGCCGATCGACAGCATCGGATTTTTCCTCTTGAACCTATAGCTACTAGAGACATTAGGTTCTAGGCCTCGATCGAACAAGAGGCACGATCCATGAGCGCCTGCTGCGGCCACGACGTTCCCTTCGACGGCCTTTCCGCCGCCTACAAGCGCCGGCTGCGGCTGGTCCTGCTGATCAACGCGGCGATGTTCGCCGTGGAGATGGCCGCCGGCTTCCTGTCCGGGTCGAAGGCGCTGCAGGCCGACGCGCTCGATTTCCTCGGCAATTCGCTGACCTACGCCATCTCGCTGGCGGTGATCGGGGCATCGCTGCGGGTCCGCTCGACGGCGGCGCTGGTCAAGGGGATGAGCCTGTCGGCGATGGGCCTGTGGGTGCTCGGCTCGTCGGTCTGGCGGGTGTTCTTCGTCGGGGTGCCCGCGGCCGGGATGATGGGGGCGATCGGCTTCCTGGCGCTCGCGGCGAACCTGGCCAGCGTGATGCTGCTGCTCCGCTACAAGGACGGCGACGCCAACGTCCGCTCGGTCTGGCTGTGCTCGCGCAACGACGCGATCGGCAACGTCGCCGTGATGATCGCGGCGCTCGGCGTGTGGGGCACGGCGACCGGCTGGCCCGACTTGCTGGTCGCCGGGATCATGGGCGGTATCTTCCTGGTTTCGTCAGCCCAGATCGTCACCCACGCGCTCGCCGAAAGGCGTTCGGCGCAGGCGGCGTGACGATCACGGCTGCGGCGGGCATCGTCGCGGTCGACGGGTCGGGACGAGGGCGACGCGTGGCGGGACCGGTGTTCCGTACGGGGCAAAGTATGGCACGATGGTCCGGCAGGTCCGTTCGCTATCCCGTGCCGAGCGTCGGCATTGTTGACGAGGATCAATGTTGGCGCAGCGGCGGATCGGCTACACAGGGTGAAGGCCGGTCCCGGCCCGGATCATGACGGCAAGGGAGAGACGAAGTGGCGGATGCGAACCGGACCAATCGCGAAGCGGTCGGCGCGTTTCATGACGTCGCGGCGCTCGAAGCGGCGATCGACGAGCTGGAGAGCAGCGGTTTCGATCGGGCGACGCTGAGTCTGCTCGCGGGCGAGGATACGATCGCCGAGAAGCTCGGCCACCGCTACGACCGGGTCGAAACGGTCGAGGACGATGCCGAGGTGCCGCGCATCGCCTATATCTCGCGCGAAGCGGTCGGCGATGCAGAGGGCGGCCTGGTCGGCGGCCTGCTTTACGTCGGCGCGGTTGCGGCGGCCGGCGCGGTGGTCGCGTCCGGCGGCACGCTCGCGGCGGTGATCGCCGCCGCGGCGGTGGCCGGCGGCCTCGGCGGTATGATCGGCAGCTCGCTGGCCGGGCTGGTCGGCCAGCATCATGCCGACGCGCTCCAGAAGCAGCTGGACCGGGGCGGTATCCTATTGTGGGTGCGCACCCCCGACGCCGATCACGAGGCCCGCGCGGTCGCGGTGTTGAAGCGCCACGGCGCGGGCGACATCCATGTCCACGACCTGCCGGTTGCGGCCTAGGCGGCCTCGGCGCTGATCCGCTCGTAGGCGGGCAGGGTCAGGAACTCCTCGAACTCGTCGGCGGTGGTCATCTGCCAGAACAGGTCGCGGGCCTCCTCGTAGCGGCCGGTGGCGAAGGCCTGGTTGCCGACCTCCTCGCGGATGTTGTCCATCTCCTCCTCGAACAGGCGGCCGAGCAGCGTGTCGTCGATGACCGGGCCGCCCCCGGCTTCCCCGCCGCTGCCGACCGGGCCGAGATGGGCGCCGTGCTTGCGCCACTGCCACAGCTGGGCGCGGCTGATCTCGGCGGTGGCGGCGTCCTCCATCAGGTTGTAGAGCGGCACGCAGCCGTTCCCGCGCAGCCACGCCTCGGTGTACTGGATGCCGACCGAGATGTTCATGCGCACCCCGGCCTCGGTGATCGTGCCCTCGGGCACGGTCAGCAGGTCCTGGGCGGTGGTGTGGACGTCCTGGCGCTGGCGGGCGAGCTGGTTGGGGTTGGGCATCAGCCGGTCGAACACCTCCATCGCCACCGGCACCAGCCCGGGATGGGCGACCCAGGTGCCGTCGTGGCCGTCGCCGGCCTCGCGCTCCTTGTCGTCCTTGACCTTCTGCAGCGCCGCCTCGCTCGCCTCCGGGTCGTTGCGGATCGGGATCTGCGCGGCCATGCCGCCCATCGCGAAGGCGCCGCGGCGGTGGCAGGTGCGGATCAGCTCCTGGCTGTAGCTGCGCAGGAAGTGGACCGTCATGGTCACCTGGCCGCGGTCGGGCAGGATGAAGTCGGGCCGGTTCCGGAACCGCTTGATGAAGCTGAAGATGTAGTCCCAGCGGCCGCAGTTGAGCCCGACGATGTGGTCCTTCAGCGCGTGCAGGATCTCGTCCATCTCGAACACCGCCATGATCGTCTCGATCAGGACGGTCGCCTTGATGGTGCCGACCTTGAGGCCGAGCTGCTTCTGGGCGTGGACGAAGACGTCGTTCCACAGCGCCGCCTCGCGGTGGTTCTCCAGCTTGGGCAGGTAGAAGTAGGGGCCGGTGCCCCGCGCCACCTGCTGCTCGGCGTTGTGGAAGAAGAACAGGCCGAAGTCGGCCAGCGCGCCCGACATCGGCGCGCCGTCGACGTGGATGAAGTTGTCCGGCAGGTGCCAGCCGCGCGGCCGGACGATCAGCACGGCGGTCTCGTCGCCCAGCTCGTAGTGCTTGCCCGACGACGGGTCGTCGAAGGCGATCGTGCCGCGCACGGCGTCGCACAGGTTGAGGTGGCCCTGGATGTTGTTGTCCCAGGTCGGCGCGTTGGAATCCTCGAAGTCGGCCATGAACACCCGGGCGCCCGAGTTGAGCGCGTTGATGACCATCTTGCGGTCGACCGGGCCGGTGATCTCGACCCGCCGGTCCTGGAGGTCGGCGGGGATCGGCGCGACCTGCCAGTCGGCCTCGCGGATCGCCTTGGTCTCGTCGAGGAAGCCGGGCAGCCAGCCGTCGTCGAGCTTGGCCTGGACCGCCTCGCGGTCGGCCAGCAGCGCGTTGCGCCGGTCCCCGAAGGTCCGCTGCAGCTCGGCGATGAAGGCCAGCGCTTCCGGCGTCAGGATGGCCTCGTAGCCGGGCTTGATCTCGCCGCGCAGGTCGATGCCGGCCGGCAATTCGATGGTTCCGCCCGCCATGGCGATCTCCCCTCTCGTCGTCGAATGTTACGGTTTCTTATCACACCGCGCGGGAGCGTATAGGCCGAAGCCGCCCGCGGGTTCAACGGTCATGCCCGCGGCGCCAGCCCCTTCTCGCGCATCCGCCACACGCACATGTCGATGCGGTCCTGGCCGAAGAAGGGCTCGCCGTCGAACACCAGGGTCGGCACGCCCCACTGGCCGGACGCGTCCAGGGCGGCCTGGTTGGCCTCGATCGCCGCGTCCCACCGTGCCGGGTCCGCGGCCACCGCGGCGTCGAGCTCGGCCAGGTCGAGCCCCGCCCGCCCGGCCGCCTGGGCCAGGTGGTCGCCCTCGTGCCAGCCCTCGGTGCCGCCGAAGATCAGGTCCGAGACGGCGTCGATGAACGGCAGGCCGCGTCCGGCCTCGGCCGCCGCCACGCCCAGCCGGGTCAGCCGGAAGATGTAGGGCTGCTCTGCGGCGATCGCGAGCGTCGCCATGTCCTGGACGATCGGGTCCGGCTTCGGCCAGCGGAACGGGATCCCGTGCATCGCCGCGACCCGCGGGGCGTCGAGCAGGATATAGCCGGCCCGCCGCCGGTTGGCCGGGCTGAAGAAGGACGGGTCGCGGACGGCCAGCGGCAGCACCGGCCGGACGTTGACGGTCAGGTCCCAATCGCGTTCGAGCGCCACGATCCGCCCGGTCGCGAGGTACGAGTAGGGGCTGCGGAACGACCAGAACAGGTCGACGGAGACGGTCATGCGGCTCAGGTCACCTTGGCGCGGACATGGTATTCCGGCTTATCCCAGCTGCCCTCGACCATGATCTCGCGCAGGATCGCGACCGCGTCCCACACGTCGACGTAGCGGGTGTAGAGCGGGGTGAAGCCGAAGCGCAGGATGTTGGGCGCGCGGAAGTCGCCGATCACGCCGCGCGCGACCAGCGCCTGCATGATCGCGTAGCCGTTGGCGTGGGTCAGGCTGACCTGGCTGCCGCGCGTCGCGTCGCGGGGCGAGACCACGGCCAGGCCGTGGCCGGCGCATTGCTGCTCGACCGCGGCGATGAACAGGTCGCCGAGCGCCAGCGACTTCTCGCGGATCTGGTCCATGTCGGCGGCGAGCATGACGTCGAGGCTGGTTTCGAGCGCGGACATGCCGATCACCGAGGGCGTGCCGCACAGGTTGCGCGCGACGCCCGGGGCCGGCTGGTACTCCCAGTCGAAGGCGAACGGCTCGGCGTGGCCCATCCAGCCCGACAGCGGCGGCCGGATCTCGTCCTGCAGCCGCTCGGCGACGTAGAGGAAGGCCGGCGCGCCGGGGCCGCCGTTGAGGAACTTGTAGCCGCAGCCGACGGCGAGATCGACGTCGCAGCCGTCGAGCTCGACCGGCAGCGCCCCGGCGCTGTGCGCCAGGTCCCACAGCATCAGCGCGCCGGCGTCGTGGGCCCGCGCCGTGACCGCGGCCATGTCGTGCATCCGGCCGGTCTTGTAGTTGACGTGGGTCAGCATCGCGACCGCGGTGTCGCCGTCGATCGCCGCCGGGGCGTCGGCGCCGTCGTCGACCAGCCGCAGCTCGTGGCGGCCGCCGAGCATCTTCATGAGCCCCTGGGCGACGTAGAGATCGGTCGGGAAGTTGTCGCGCTCGGACACGATCACGGTGCGGTCGGGCCGCGCCTCCAGCGCCGCGGTCAGCAGCTTGAACAGGTTGACCGAGGTCGAATTCGGCCGAGACGACCTGGCCCGGCGCGGCGCCGATCAGCCGGCCGATCTTGTCGCCGCAGCGCTGGGGCAGGTTGATCCAGTCGTGGATGTTCCAGCTCTTGATCAGGTCGAGGCCCCACTGGTCGCGGACCACGGCCTGGACCCGCTCGGCGGTGGCGTGGGGCAGGGCGCCCAGCGAGTTGCCGTCGAGGTAGATGATCCCGTCGGGCAGGTCGAAGCGCTCGCGGAACAGGGCGAGCGGGTCGTCGCGGTCACGGGCGAGGAGGTCGTCGCGGGTCATCGTCATGCTGTGGCGCCGGATGTCGGAATGGGGGCGGGGACGGAGAACGGGCGCGACTGTAGGCTCTCAGGCCCTGCCGGATCAACGCCTGCCGTCGCGGTCGGGCGGCGGGCCGGTCAGCCCGGCAGCGGCCGCAGCACGGCGCGCACCGGCGCGGCGTCGAGGTCGGCCAGCTTGAGCGGCAGGGCGATCAGCTCGTAGTCGCCCGCCGGCACCGCGTCGAGCACCAGCGTCTCGAGCACGGACATGCCGTGGCGGCGCACCGCCATGTGGCTGTCGAGCGTCTTCGAGTTCCTGCGGGTCGAGCGACGGCGTGTCGAGCCCGACCAGGACCACGCCGTTCTCGTGCAGCAGCTCGATCGTCGCCGGGGCGATCGCGGTGAAGTCGGAATCCCAGGTCTCGATCGGCGCGTGCTGGTAGGTGCGGAACAGCACCCGCTCGATCCCCGGCTCGAGGTGGCCGGCGACGTGCTCCGGCTCGATCAGCGGCGACACCCCGATGACGTGGACCACGCGGCACGGCCCGAGATAGCGGGCGAGGTCCACCTGGCCGACGGTCTTGCCATCGGCGTCGTAGTGGAACGGCGCGTCGGCGTGGCTGCCGGTGTGGGTCGACATGGTGACGCTGGAGACGTTGACCGGACAGCCCGGCCCGATCGACGCGGTGCGGACCTCGGCATATTCGGTATCGCCCGGCCACACCGGCGTGCCCATGCGGATCGGCGGGGAGATGTCGTAGAGGGGTTCGGTCATCGCTACGGCGCCTTCCTTTTTCCTCCCCCTTTGAGGGGGAGGATCGAGGAGGGGGGTATACCGGAGGACGGTGTTGGCGTCGACAAGGCGCGCCCTTTGGCAGACCTTCCTCCCTAACCCTCCCCCTCGAGGGGGGAGGGGACCATCCCGTAAATCCCCGCGACCGCTACTCGCGCAGGTCCTGGAACCGCGGCGCCTTGACCGCGCCCTCGAACTCGGCGGCCAGGGTGCCCGGCGACAGCACCTCGATCTCCGGCGTCACCTCGAACACGCGCTTGATGTCGTCGCCGACCGCCTTGACCACCGCCGGCGTGTCCATGCCCTGCTTGACCTCGATCGACACCCGCAGCTCGTCGAGGTCGCCGGTCGCGACCGCCGCGCACTTGAAGTCGTTGAGCGCGGCGTTGCGGAACATCAGGTCCTCGAAGTCGGCGTGGGTGATGTTGACGCCGCGCACCTTGAAGAAGCCGGTCGTCCGGTGGGCGTGCTTGACCACGGGGAAGATCGAGAATTCGCCGGCCTCGCCGCCGGCCTCGGGGCGGCGCCAGGTGACCAGGTCGCCCGAATCCCAGCGGATGAAGGGCGTCGCGTTGATGTTCCACAGGCAGGTCGAGACCAGCGTGCCGGTCTCGCCCTCGGCGACCGGCTCGTAGGTGTCGGGGTCGAGCACCTCGACCAGGAACATGTCGGTCCAGATGCGGAAGCCGTCGCGGGCGGCGTCCTCGGCGCCCATCAGGCAGCATTCGGTCATGCCGAAGGTGTCGACGACCTTGGCGCCCCAGGTCCGCTCGATCTTCTCGCGCTTGGCCGTCGAGATCGGCTCGGCCGAGCACAGCACGGTCTTGACGCTCGACCCGGCCAGGTCGATGCCCTGGACCTCGGCCAGGTTGGCGAGGTGCAGCGCGTAGCTCGACATGCCCATCCACACCGTCGGCTGCATCTGCTCGATCAGCTGGACCTGGGCGGCCGACGGCGTCGACGCGCCCGAGCCGCACCAGTTCACGCCGACGCCCGCCTGCTGGCAGACCCGGGCGTACATGTGGCCGACCGGGTGGATGCCGAGCGGGAAGGAGATGTGCGCCGTGTCGCCGGCCTTGATCCCGGCCAGGTCGACCCCGCGGCGGAAGCCGAGGAACATGTATTTCATGTCCTCGAAGGTGCGCGGGTAGAACAGCGGCTTGCCGGTCGAGCCGCCCGAGCGCCAGTATTCCTGGACCGTCTCGCGCGGCGCGTGGTTGAAGTCCTCCATGAACTGCCGCGGCGTCAGCGCGCGCAGCTCCTCCTTGTTGAGCACCGGGATCTTGGCCCACTCGTCCGGGTCGTCGAGCTTGTCCGGATCGATGCCCTTCAGCCGTTCGGCGTGGAACGGCGCCTGGCGCGCCGCCTCGAACGCCGCGCGCTTGCGCTCGCTCTGGAGGCGGTCGATCTCGGCCTGGGATTTGGGAATCGAAAGCGGCATGGCGGTTATTTCCTGTCTAGGGCCGAGCACACAATACCCCGTCTCCCGCGGGGAGCAGGCGAGGCGGCCCATCGCGGCGCGATGGGACGGGTGAGCGGTCTCCGCTCGATCACTTCTCCAGATACCCCAAGGCCCCGATCCACCGCTTCTGCGCCTCGAAGCTCTCCGGCATTTCGCCCTTGGCTTCCGCTTCGGCCATCGCCTTCAGCCGCGCCTGCTTCTCCGGCGTGTCCTCGGGAATCTCGTCGAGCGCGTCCTTCAGCATCTTCTCGTAGTCGGCGCCGACCGGGCAGACGTCCTGGCAGCGGCGGCAGCCGGTGACGGCGCCGGCGCCGCGCAGGATCGACTGCCACAGATCGAAGCTGTCCTCCGAGCGCAGCATCATCTTCTGCTTGTCGCTGTCCGGCTCGGTCATCAGCCGGGTCAGGTAGTCGGTCAGGTGGTGGAAGCCGTGGGGCGCGCGGTACTTGTCGCAGGCGGCCCAGTCGCGGTCCCAGTGGCCGACCACGTCGCCGGGACAGGCGCTCAGGCAGCGGCCGCACTCCGGCCCCAGGCACAGGCCGGTCTCCATCCGCGCGCCGGCCTCGACCGGCACCGACGACAGCACGCCGGCGAGCATCACCCGCGGGCCGTATTCCGGGGTGAGCAGCTGGCCGTTCAGGCCCAGCGTGCCCAGGCCGGCCTCGACCGCGCAGTGGTCGAGCGACAACAGCGGCTTCATGTGCGCGTCCGGGTCGCCGTGGTAGCGCCACGGGTCGACATGGGTCGGCGGCACGATCAGCGCCGGGTAGCCCTTGGTTTCCAGCCACAGGACCAGTTCGAGCCCGATCTCCTCGAGCGTCGTCATGGTCAGCTCGTCGTTGTAGTACTTGTGGCGCTCGTCCCAGCGCGGGATGCGGGTGACGCCGCTCGACAGCCGCTTGCCCAGCACGATGACCATGCCCGCGTCGTAGTCGGAGATGTTCGCGGGAACGTGCGGGTCGTCAGGATCGGGCGGGTTGGCGTTGATCTCGGCCGAATCGGCGATGCCGACCAGGTCGGCGCCGAGCGCGCGGGCCTTGTCCTTGATCTCGTCGGCGGTGATCGCTTCCTGGAAGGTGGTGACGCTCATGGCTGTCTGATTGCTTGTCTCGATGTTTCTTCAGGCGTCATCCCGAGCGGAGCGGAGGAATGACGTGTCGGGGTCGCGAAAGAGACACGCATCACTCCGCCTCGGTGTTCTCGGCGGCGGCCTCGCGCTCGCGTTGCGCCTTCTTGAAGGCCTGGACCTGGCGGGCGACCATGCCCTGGTAGCCCTCGCGGCCGACCCAGCGGATGTTCCAGTCGTTGAGGCCCGGGACGTCGGCGCCGGCCTTGCGGTCTTCCTTGAACTTCTTGGCCTTCTCGACCTTGGCCGGGGTCTTCTCCGGGATGAACTTCTGCACGTCGGCCAGGTGGGCGTGATAGTCGTTGCCGACCGGGCACACGGCGAGGCAGCGCGGGCAGTCGCCGAACGAGCCGACCACGCGCAGCAGCCCCTGCCAGAAGCCGAACACGCCGCGCGACTTGATGAACTCGCGCTTCTGCTCCGGCGTGAAGTCGATGAAGCGGTCGAAGAAGCTGGTGATCTGGGCGAAGCCGAACTCCTGCGCCTCGGTGGCGCAGTTGCGCTTGTCGATGCCGAAGTGGCGGACCGCGTCCGACGGGCAGGAATAGAGGCAGCGCGAGCAGGACTCGCCGATGCAGACCTGTTCGGTCAGCGGCGCGTCGGGCTCCAGCTCCAATTCGGTCAGGATGCCGGTGAGGTAGACCCGCGGCCCGTATTCCGGGGTCAGGATGTTGACCTCGAGCCCGAAGGTGCCGAGCCCGGCCTCGATGCCCAGGTGGCGGGTCGACAGCCGGCCGTAGCTGGCGCGCTTGAGGTTCCAGTCGGTCTCCTGCGCCGCGGTGATGAAGCTCGGATGGCCCTCGGCCTCCAGCTTCTCGGCCAGCTTGAAGGCGATCCGGTCCATCCGCCGCAACACCAGCATGTCGATATACTGGACCGCGATGTTGGTCTTGGCCCGGAACGCCGCGACCGGGATGTGCTGGACGACGACGATGACGCTTTTGACATGCGGAGATATGGTCTCCGGCGTCTGCGGCCACTGGGGATCGGGCGGAAAGGCGTTGAGCGTCTTGGCGCTGGCGATCCCGACGAGATCGGCGCCGAGATCCGTGGCGAGGGCCTTGACGGCGGCTGCATCCATGGCTTCGGACCCGTGCTGGGCCGCGCGGGCTCGTCCCGGCGGCGGTGACGGCGCCACCCTAGACCCGCGGCCCCGTCCCAGACTATCCAAATAGTGCAATCATCGCGGCAGAAGTGCATCCTTCGTGCGTTGGGCCGCCTGCTGGGCGGCGCGCAGGGTCGCCGACGGCGTCTCGCCGAACCGTTCGCGGTAGTCGCGGGCGAAGTTGCCGAGGTGATGGAAGCCCCACCGGGTGGCGATCTCGGTCACCGAGGCGCCGGGCTCGGCGGCGGCCAGCTCGGCGCGCACCCGGTCGAGCCGGACCTGCTTGAGGTAGCCGACCGGGCCGATGCCGCGGAAGTCGCGGAAGCCCTTGAACAGGGTTCGCGCGCTGACCCCGGCGACCCGGACCATGGCGTCGAGGCTCGGCGGCTCGGCGGCGTGCAGGCGGATGAATTCCTCGACCCGTTTGACGTAATAGGGCGCGGCCCGGGCGGCGGGCCGGTCGAGCAGGGCCTGGGCGCTGTTCGGATAGCGGCGCAGCAGCAGGGTGAGCAGCATCGCTTCGGCCGAGCCCTCGCCGGCGCGCGACGACAGCGCGGGGACGGCCTCGTCCATGTCGGCGAACAAGAGGTCGACGAAATCGCCCAGGCCGGGCAGGGCGTCCAGGGGCTGGGCCGCCTCGGGGGCGAAGGTCACGTGGGGCCGCGCCGGGGCGTCGGCGACCGCTTCGAGGTGGCGTTCCAGCTCGCCGCGGTCGATCTTGACCACGCGCAGCGCGCTGCGGCCCTTCCAGTCGAGCACGATCGGCGCGAACGGGTTGACCACATAGCAGGCGCCCGGATCGATCGGCACCAGCGTCTCGCCGTAGGTCGCCGCGCAGTAGCCGCGCACCGGCATCAGCAGCAGGTAGAAGCGCTGCATCGGCCCGGAGCTGATCCGGACCTCGCTGTCATACTCGAAGTAATAGAGCGACAGCGTCTTGAGCCGGGCGTGGTGATAGACCGTGCGGAAGCCCTTGGCGCCGCCGGGCAGCTCCAGCCGGTGCGGCGCGAACAGCTCGCCGACCCGGGCGCGGGCCTCGTCGGGATCGGTGGTCTCGAGGAACTTGTGGCGGGCGAGGGGGCGGGTCATCGGGCCGCCTTCACCGGCATTTCCGTAGGGGCGGGTTTGTAACCCGCCCGCATAGAGGCCGTCGCGAATGCCGGACGGGCGGGTTCGAAACCCGCCCCTACGGGCGCTTCGACGACCGCCCCGGCCTCACTCCGGCACGCGCTCGCGCGCGCCGTCCTGCGCGAAGGCGTTGGGGTCGGCGTCGCCCCACATCTCGGTCTGGTACTTGGGATAGCGGACGGCGAAATCATTCATGATCTCGGCAAAGGGCAGGTCGGTATAGATGCCGCGGTCGTTGATATACTCCATGTGGCGGCGGCCGGCCTGATCATACTCCTGGAACAGCGCGTTCTCGCGCCCGTCGAACTCCTGCGCCTTGACCCCGAACTTCTCGCACAGGGTCAGGTTGAACACCGGCGTCGCCTTGACCCAGCGTTCCTCCAGCCAGAGATCGGCGTAGCCGTGATAGCTGAACACGTCGGTGCCCATCTGCTCGTGCAGGCGCGGGGTGGTCAGGTGGTTGCGCACGTCGGCGTAGCCGACCCGCGCCGGGATGCCCAGCGAGCGGCAGCAGGCCGCCATCGCCAGCGACTTCTGCACGCACCAGCCCCAGCCGCGGCCGATCAGGGCGCTGGCCTTGTAGTCGTGCCGGTCGAGCGAGATGTCGTAGGGGGAATACAGGAACTCGTCGCGGATCGCGTAGAACAGCTTGATCGCCTTCTCGCGGTCGTCGGCGCCGCCGTCGCTGCGGCTCGCCGCGAAGTCGCGGACGATCGGGGTGTCGAAGTCCATGTACCAGGTCGGCGCCAGGTAGGCGGCCGGGTCGGCGACGTCGGTCGGCACGCCGTCGATATCGGCGGGTTCGACGAGAGGCTTGTCGGTCATCGAGGCTCTTCCCTTGTGTCGCCGGGAAGGTAGCGATCGAACCGCCGAGATCAAGCGCGATCGGGTGCATGGCCGCCATTCTGCGGGACACCGGGCGCTGCCGGGCCCTTGCGCATCCCGGCCGGCGGCGCAGGACCGGGCGATGCGATCGACACGGCTTGAGGGCCGTCCCGCCGGGCGCTAGAAAGGTCCGCCCACCCCTCGCCGCGCCGCTCCCCCGGCCGCGGCATCCCCAACAAAGGACCGACGCTCCGTGATCAATCCCGGCCTCTCCGCCCCGACCCTCGGCACCGCCACCCTCGTCGACACCCTGTGGCCGGTGCGCCATGGCGCCGCGCTGCGCCTGTCCCGCGCGATCCTGCTCGCGCTGGCGGGCAGCCTGTTCGTCGCGGTGTGCGCCCACATCAAGGTGCCGATGGTGCCCGTGCCGATGACGATGCAGACCTTCGGCGCGCTGCTGATCGGCATGGCCTTCGGCTTCCGGCTCGGTCTGGCGACGCTGGTCCTGTACCTCGTCGAGGGCATGGCGGGGCTGCCGGTGTTCACCAATCCCGGCGCCAGCCCGGCCTACTTTCTGGGCCCGACCGGCGGCTACCTGGTCGGCTTCGCCGTCGCCGCGGCGCTGGTCGGCTGGCTCGGCGACCGCGGCTGGGACCGCTCGGTGTGGACCGCGACCGTGGCGATGACGCTCGGCACCGCGTGCATCTTCGGGCTCGGCGTTGCCTGGCTCTCGACCCTGATCGGCTACGACAAGGCGATCGTCTTTGGCCTGACGCCCTTCCTCTACGGCGCGGCGGTCAAGATCCTGCTGGCGGCATTGCTGCTGCCGGTCGCCTGGTCGCTGATCAACCGCTTCCGCGGCTAGGCGCGGGCGCCGACGATGACCGCTGCCGCGTCCGCCGAGATCGACTGGCGCGACCGGCAGCCGTCCCGGCTGATCGACATGGTCCGCCGGCAGGCGGCGCTCAATCCCGGCGCCACCGCGCTGTCCGAGGCCGACGGACCGTCGATCGACTACCGGGATCTCGAAGCCGCGGTCGACCGGACGGCGCAGGCGCTCGCCGGGCTCGGCGTCGGGGCGGGCGACCGGGTGTTGATCGTCAACGAGAACTCGATCGCCGCGGTCGCCCTGCTGTTCGCCGCTGCGGCGCTCGACGCCTGGCCGGTGCCGGTCAACGCCCGCCTGTCGGCGCGCGAGATCGACGAGATCGCCCGCCACTGCGAGCCGCGCCGGATCGTCTTCACCACCGGCGTCTCGGCCGAGGCGGCCGCCCACGCCGACCGCCACGGCGCCGAGCCGCTCGATCTCGGCGACGTCGGCGCGGTGCGAGTCGGCCCGCGCGGCGACGGCGCACCCGAGCCGGTCAGCGGCGATCCCGTGCGCGACGTTGGCGTGCTGATCTATACCTCGGGCACGACCGGCCGGCCCAAGGGGGTCATGCTCAGCCACCGCGCCGCGCTGTTCGTGGCGTCGAGCCCGGGCGCCCAGCGGCCGACCCAGCCCGGCGACGTGATCTACTGCGCCCTGCCGATCGCCCACATCTACGGCCTGACCTCGACCTGCCTGCGCGGCCTCTGGGGCGGCGCCGAGGTGCTGCTGGCGCCGCGCTTCGACGTGGCGCACCTCGCCCGTGTCCTCGCCGAGGGCCGGGTCACCATGCTCCAGGGCGTGCCGCAGATGTACGTCCGGCTGCTCGACTACCTGCGCGAACACCCCGCCGATCCGGCCGCGCCCAACCTGGTCTTCGCCACCATGGGCGGCGCCTATGTCGAGCCGGCGCTGAAAGAGGCGACCGAGGCCGCGCTCGGCACCCGCATCGTGGTCGGCTACGGCATGACCGAGTTCGCCTCGACGGTCACCCGAAGCCTGCCCCAGCATGTCGGCCGCGACACCTGCGCCGGGCCGCTGCTGCCCGGGCTGGAGGCGCGGGTGGTCGACCCTGACGGCGACGACGTGCCCGCGGGCGGGTCCGGCGAGCTGTGGATCCGCGGGCCCAACGCCATGCTCGGCTACTATCGCGATCCGGAAGCGACCGCCGTGGTGATGACCCCCGACGGCTGGTACAGGACCGGCGACCTGTGCCGGCTCGACGGCGACGGCTTCGTCCACTTCGTCGAGCGCGACCGCGAGGTCATCATCCGCTCGGGCTTCAACGTCTATCCGGTGGAGGTCGAGGAAGTCTTGGCCGCCCACCCGGACGTGGCGCTCGCCGCCGTGGTCGGCCGATCGGTGGGCGGCAACGAGGAGGTCGTCGCCTTCGTCGAGCCCGCGCCCGGCCGCGATCCGACACCGGACGCCCTCGCCGCCTGGGCCGCCGAGCGGCTCGGCCCCTACAAGCGGCCGGCGGAGATCCGCGTCCTCGACGCGCTGCCCGCCGCCCCGACCGGCAAGATCCTCAAGGCGCGCCTGCGCGAACTGGCGGCGCAGGCATGAGCGCGGCCGACCGCCGGCAGGGCGGCCCAGTGGGCGGTCCGGTGGGCGAACGCGAACGGGTCGGCGCCGAGCCGACCAGCGGCTTCCGCGCCGTCGTCGGCTACGTCGTCGCCGATTGGCGCGAGGGCTATTGCGAGATGGCGCTGGAGATCGGCCCGCAGCACATCAACCGCTCCGGCGTGCTCCACGGTGGCGTGGTCGCCACCCTGCTCGACGCCGCCTGCGGCTACGCCGGCTGCTTCTGCCCCGACCCCGACCGGGTGCGCAAGTGCGTGACCCTGTCGCTCAACACCCATTTCGTGAAGGCGGCGACCGGCGGCACGGTCCGCGCCATCGGCCAGGTCAAGGGCGGCGGCCGCCGCATCTTCTTCTCGACCGCCGAGCTGGTCGACGCGCGGGGCAACGTGCTCGCGCTCGGCGACGGCTCGTTCCGCTACTTCCGGGGCAGCGAGGACCCGGCCGGCGTGCCGGTGGACACCAAGCTGACCGGGTAGGCGCGGTGGCCCCCTCGATACGCCCGCTGCGCGGGCTACCGGGGATGAGGGCCTGAAGATCGGTGATTGGTGGTCCTCATCCCGAGTAGGGCATGCGCGGCACGGCCGTATCGAGGGACCTTGACCCGCATCAATTGCCCGTCGCGGCCAACCGTCGTACCGTGCGGCCTCACCCTTCCGCCGCGGCGCCTCAAGGACCAAGAAGATGCTCTACGAACCGACGCCCCGCGTCCTCGAACTGCGCGACTCGCTGCTCGCCTTCATGGACGAGCACATCTATCCCAACGAGCAGGCCTACGACGCGCAGGTCGCCCAGGGCGACCGCTGGGACCCGCCGCCGCTGATGGAGGAATTGAAGGCCGAGGCGCGCAAGCGCGGCCTGTGGAACCTGTTCCTGCCCGAAAGCGACCTGGGCGCCGGCCTGACCAACCTCGAATACGCCCACCTGTGCGAGATCATGGGCCGCTCGGCGCTGCTGGCGCCCGAGGCGTGCAACTGCTCCGCGCCCGACACCGGCAACATGGAGGTGCTCGCCCGCTACGGCACCGAGGAGCACCAGGAGAAGTGGCTCAAACCCCTGCTGGAGGGCAAGATCCGCTCGGCCTTCTGCATGACCGAGCCCGACGTCGCCTCGTCCGACGCGACCAACGTCCAGGCCTCGATCACCCGCGACGGCGACCACTACGTCATCAACGGCCGCAAGTGGTGGGCCTCGGGCGCGGGCGACCGGCGCTGCGGCGTCTGGATCGTGATGGGCAAGACCAACCCCGACGCCCACAAGTACGAGCAGCAGTCGATGATCCTGGTCGAGCCGGGCACGCCGGGGATCACGGTCGAGCGCTTCCTGCCGGTGATGGGCTTCGACCACGCCCCCGAGGGCCATTGGGAGGTGACCTTCGACAACGTCCGCGTGCCGGCCTCGAACCTGCTGCTCGGCGAGGGCCGCGGCTTCGAGATCGCCCAGGGCCGCCTCGGCCCGGGCCGCATCCATCACTGCATGCGCCTGATCGGCATGGCCGAGCGGGCGCTGGAGCTGCTGATCAAGCGCGCCGCCTCGCGCGAGACCTTCGGCATGGCGATCGTCGACCAGGGCCTGATCCGCGACTGGATCGCCGAGAGCCGGATGGACATCGACCAGGCCCGCCTGCTGACCCTCAACGCCGCCCACATGATGGACACGGTGGGCAACAAGGCGGCCAAGACCGAGATCGCCGAGATCAAGGTGGTCGCGCCCAACATGGCGCTCCGGGTGATCGACCGCGCCATGCAGACCCACGGCGCGGCCGGCCTGACCGAGGACACGATCCTGCCCCACCTATGGGCGTGGGCCCGCATCCTGCGCTTCGCCGACGGGCCCGACGAGGTCCACAAGGCGCAGATCGCAAGGTTGGAGATCGGGAAGCATTTGGGGCGGCGCAAGTAGAAACGGCACGCTTCGGGATGGCGCCAGGGAGGCGGCGCGCATCTGTGATGGGTGCCGGCGGCGATGCGCACGGCCGGGTGCTGCGGACTAGCACTCCCGATCATACCCCCCGCCCGTCATCCCATGGACCCCGGCCCAAGGCCGGGGTGACCAACTCTTTCGTCATCCAAATCCAGTCCGTCGCCCGGCCGGAGCGACGCGGAAAGCCGGGGACCACTCTGCGCCCGTCCTCCGCAAGACCCCGGCTCAAGGCCGGGGTGGTGTGATTTCCTGAAGGTAGGTCACAGCTTGAGAATGCAAGATTATTGACTATATTCCTATGCCCGGCAAACGTCCCCGACAACCCGACCCGATGCCAAAAAGATAACCGAAGATAACCAATGATAACCTTCGCGCATTTTTCGGGACGCGCCTCCCGCGACGCGGGGTCTGGGCAACGCTGGCGCCACGCGATATCAAATTGCCGGGCCAAGACGCTCGCACAGTGAGAAACGACCATCCCCGGGGGGAAAGACCATGAGTGACGTCGTCACGACGCGCGACCAGGACGGCATCCGCATCATCACGCTCAACAATCCGCCGGTGAACGCGCTGTCGGTCGCGGTGGTCACCGGCCTGCGCGACGCGGTGAATGCCGCCGTCGCCGATGATTCGGTCAAGGGAATGGTGGTCACCGGCGAGGGCTCGGCCTTCATCGCCGGGGCCGACATCCGCGAGTTCGGCAAGCCGCGGCCCAAGGACGCGCCGGTGCTGCACGAGGTGCTCGACGGCTTCGATGCCGTCGACAAGCCGATCGTCGCCGCGATCAACGGCGTGGCGCTGGGCGGCGGGCTCGAGGTCGCGCTCGGCTGCCACTACCGGGTCGCCGCGCCCAAGGCCCAGGTCGGCCTGCCCGAGGTCAACCTCGGCATCATCCCCGGCGCGGGCGGCACCCAGCGGCTGCCGCGGCTGACCGGGGCGGCGACCGCGCTCGACATGATCACCAGCGGCCGGCCGGCGCGCGCCGACAAGGCCAAGGCGCTCGGCATCGTCGATGCCGTGGCCGAAGATGTCGTCGCGGCGGCCGTCGCGTTCGCGGCCGAGAAGGCGGCGGCCGGCGGCCCGCATCCCCGGGCCAGCCAGAAGGACGACAAGATCGCCGCCGACCGCGGCAACGCGGCGCTGTTCGACGACTGGCGCAAGAAGATCGCCAAGTCGGCGCGCGGCTTCGACGCGCCCTGGGCCTGCATCGACGCGGTCGAGGCCGCGGTCAACCTGCCCTTCGACGAGGGCCGGGAGAAGGAGCGCGAGATCTTCACCGGGCTGGTCAACGGCGACAAGGCGGCGGCCCAGCGCTACGCCTTCTTCGGCGAGCGCGAGGTCGCCCGCGTGCCCGACATCCCCAAGGACACCCCGGTCGCCAAGATCGAGAAGGTCGGCGTCATCGGCTGCGGCACGATGGGCGGCGGCATCGCCATGAACTTCCTCAACGCCGGCATCCCGGTGACCGTGGTCGAGGTCGAGCAGGCGGCGCTGGACCGCGGCCTCGCCACGGTGCGGGCCAACTACGAGCGGTCGGTCAAGTCCGGCCGCTTCACCGCCGAGCAGGTCGACGAACGCATGGGCAAGATCGCCGGCGTCACCGACATGGCCGCGCTCGCCGACGTCGACATGGTCATCGAGGCGGCGGTCGAGAAGATGGACGTGAAGAAGCAGGTCTTCGCCAGGCTGGACGAGGTCTGCAAGCCCGGCGCGATCCTGGCGACCAACACCTCGACCCTCGACATCGACGAGATCGCCAGCGCGACCCGGCGGCCCGAAGCGGTCTGCGGCACCCACTTCTTCAGCCCGGCCAACGTGATGAAGCTGATGGAGAACGTTCGCGGCGCCAAGTCGTCCAAGGAGACGCTCGCGACCGTCATGGCCGTGGCCAAGAAGATCGGCAAGGTCGGGGTGATGGTCGGCAACTGCGACGGCTTCGTCGGCAACCGCATGCTCTACGCCTACACCCGGCAGGCCAACTTCCTGTTGGAGGAGGGCGCGCTGCCGGCCCAGGTGGACAAGGTCATCTACGATTTCGGCTTCCCGATGGGGCCGTTCCAGATGAGCGACCTCGCCGGCATCGACGTCGGCTATTTCGTCCGCCAGGAGCGCGAGAAGCGGTTCGGGCCGACCAACAAGCGGACCTCGAAGGTGGCGGACCGGCTCTACGAGATGGGCCGCTACGGCCAGAAGAACGGCAAGGGCTGGTACCTCTACGACGAGACCACGCGGGCGCGCACGCCCGACCCCGCGGTCGAGCAGGTGATCGTCGAGGAATCCGAGCGGCTGGGCATCGCGAGGCGCGAGATTTCCGACGACGAGATCCTGGAGCGGTGCCTCTACCCGCTGGTCAACGAGGGGGCGCTGATCCTCGAAGAGGGCATCGCCGCGCGGCCGGTCGACATCGATATGGTCTGGCTGTTCGGCTACGGCTTCCCCAGGTATCGAGGGGGCCCGATGTTCTGGGCCGACCTGATCGGCCTCGACCGGATCGTGGAGCGGCTGGAGACCTTCCAGCGCGACAACGACCCCGACTGGATCGAGCCGGCGCCGCTGCTGCGCGAGCTGGCCAAGGCCGGCAAGGGCTTCAAGGACTACGGCAAGTAACGCCGACAAGGTCCTGCGTCGGGGCGGGTTTCCAACCCGCCCGCATCGACGACGGCCGCACGGCAGGACGGGCGGCAGGACGGGCGGGTTGCAAACCCGCCCCTACGGAACGTCCGCCGCAGCGTGTCCGCCCGCCGACCTGCCCACCATCAGGCCGCCGCCGCTGCCCCGAGGATCGCCTTGACGTCGGCGACCGACTTCGAGGGCTCCGGCCGGTAGGTGTAGTCCGGGTCCATGTCGACGGCGCGGACGATGCCGCCGGGATCGACCACCAGCCGGGTCGGGATCGGCAGGGTCCAGCTCGGATCGCCGTTGATCGTCGGCAGGTCGATGCCGCCGACGTTGGCGTAGGCGTTCTGCAGCACCTCGGGCAGGACGAAGCGGATGCCGAGGGTGTCGGCGTAGGTGTTGCCCTTGTCGGTCAGCAGCGGGAAATTCAATCGCCGCTTCTCGATCTGGGCCTTGTTGAACTCGGGCAGCGTCGGGGTCAGGGCGACCAGGTTGGCGCCGAGCGATTTCAGCTCGTCGACGATCTCGCGCAACGAGTACAGCTCGACGTTGCAGTAGGGGCACCAGTGGCCGCGGAAGAAGCTGATCACCAGCGGGCCCTCGGCCAAGAGCGCCTCCGACGACAGCGTCTCGCCGCTGTAGTTGGGCATCTCGAAGGGCGGCAGCGGGTCGCCCGGCTTGATCGCCTTTTCCAGCTGGCCGGAGTTGCGCAGCTCCTCGTTCTGGACGTGCATCACGTCGCGGATCTCGGCCGGGATCTCCTTGGCCATGGTCTCGCGCATCTTCGCGAGTTGGGCTTCCAGCGTCATCGTCGCCTCCTCGAAACGGTGTCGGTAGGATCGGGGCAACGGTAGGGGCGGCGGCCGCGGGGCCGCTATTCAGCCAGCGCCCGCGGACTTGACCGAGAGTGAACTGCGACTTTCGACTGTTCCGTGCCGGCGCACCGGGGTAAGCCTTGGGAAACCGTCTCGGGAGGAAAGCATCATGCGCGAAGCCGTCATCGTCTCCACCGCCCGCACGCCGATCGGCAAGGCCTATCGCGGCGCGTTCAACGACACCCAGGCCCAGGCGCTGGGCGGCCACGTCATCGCCGAGGCGGTCGAGCGCGCGGGCGTCGATCCGGCCGAGATCGAGGACGTGGTGATGGGCGCGGCGCTCCAGCAGGGCTCGACCGGCAGCAACGTCGCGCGCCAGTGCGCGATCCGCGCCGGCCTGCCCGACACCGTGCCGGGCATGACCATGGACCGGCAGTGCTCGTCGGGCATGATGGCGATCGCGACCGCGGCCAAGCAGATCATCGACGACGGCATGGACGTCGCGGTCGGCGGCGGGCTCGAATCGATCAGCCTGGTCCAGACCGACAAGATGCGTCTCGACCGCCTGCGCGACCCGTGGATCGTCGAGCACCTCCCGGCGATCTACATGACCATGCTCGAGACCGCCGAGACCGTGGCCGAGCGCTACGGCATCTCCCGCGAGGCGCAGGACGAATACGCCGTCCAGTCCCAGGCGCGCACCGCGGCGGGGCAGGAGAGCGGCAAGTTCGACGACGAGATCGTGCCGATGCCCTCGGTCAAGCTGCTGGTCAACAAGGAGACCGGCGAGACCGCCCACGAGGCGGTCGTGCTCGACCGCGACGAGGGCAACCGGCCCGGCACCGACCTCGACAACCTGTCCCAGCTCAAGCCGGTGTTCGCCAACGGCATGGTCATCAAGGAGGGCAAGTACATCACCGCCGGCAACGCCTCGCAGCTCTCCGACGGCGCCTCGGCGGCGGTGCTGATGGAGGCCAAGGAGGCCGAGAAGCGCGGGCTGCAGCCGCTCGGCGTCTACCGCGGCATCGCCGTCGCCGGCACCCATCCCGACGAGATGGGCATCGGCCCGGTCTTCGCCGTGCCCAAGCTGTTGGAGAAGAACGGCCTCGAGATGGACGACATCGGCCTGTGGGAGCTCAACGAGGCCTTCGCCGTCCAGGTCCTGTACTGCCGCGACAAGCTGGGCATCCCGGACGAGCTCTTGAACGTCAACGGCGGCGCGATCTCGATCGGCCACCCCTACGGCATGTCGGGCGCGCGCATGGTCGGCCACGCCCTGATCGAGGGCAAGCGGCGCGGGGCCAAGTACGTCGTCTGCACCATGTGCGTCGGCGGCGGCATGGGCGCGGCCGGGCTGTTCGAGGTCTGCTGATCGGGAAGGCCTGCGGCGACGCCGGCGCCGGGCAGCTCACGCGCTTGCGATGACGCCGGCCGCACCGGCCCGTGCTAGCCTTACGGCGAAGCAGACTTTGGGAGAGGTGCGATGCTGCGTCTTGGGGTCCTTTGCCTGCTGTTTCCGCTCTTTGCCGCCGCGCCGGCTCTCACCACGACGGCGTCCGCTGCCGAAAAGGTCGACGTCGAGCTGGTCCTCGCCGCCGACGGCTCGGGCTCGATCGACGCGGACGAGTTCAAGCTCCAGCGCCAGGGCTACGCCCGGGCGATCGCCCACCCGCTCGTGCTGGGCGCCATCAAGGGCGGCGAATACCAGAAGATCGCGGTGCTGTTCATCGAGTGGGGCGCGCCCGAATCGGTCGAGACCATCGTCGACTGGACGGTGATCAAGGACGCGGCCAGCGCCAAGGCCTTCGCCGCCAGGCTGGTCGCCGCGCCGCGCAAGGTGTTCGGCTACAACTCGATCAGCGCGGCGATCGTCAAGGCGACCCAAGCGATCCAGACCAACGCCTTCGAGGGCGACCGCAAGATCATCGACGTCTCGGGCGACGGCCCGCAGATCAACGGCCCGCCGCTCGCCGTGGTCCGGGCCCGGGCGCTGGCCGCGGGCATCACCATCAACGGGCTGGTCATCAAGACCCGGGGCGGGGTGGTCCGGCGCTTCGGCGGCGAGCCGCTCGAGGTCCACTACCGCAACCAGGTGATCGGCGGCCCCGGCGCCTTCGTCATGGTCGCCGACGAGAAGACGCCGTTCGAGCAGGTGATCCTGCAGAAGCTGGTCCGCGAGGTGGCTTTGCTGGAGTAGCCGCGCGGCGCCCAATTCAGCCGCCCTTAACCTTTTTCGGGCCTACTGCCCCCGTCTACAGCCTATGGGGGATGTTATGCGGGGCTGGTTCAACCGATTCTGTCGCGACCGGGGTGGCGCGACGATGCTGGAATACGCGTTGCTGATCGCGCTGGTCGCCTTGAGCTGCGCGGCCGTCGTGCAGCAGGTCGGCCAGCCGCAGCAGGAGGCCTACAAGAAGGTCGACACCACGATCCAGAAGGCGGCCAAGCCCGTCTTCGGCAACATCAAGTAACGCCACAGCGGGATAGGGCCGGGGCGTTTCGGCCCCTAGAACTCGCCGCTGATCGTGGCGCCGCCGTCGATGACCAGCGTGTGACCGCTGACGAAGCGGCCCGCGGCCGACGCCAGGAACACCGCCGCGCCGGCGACCTCCTGCACCTCGCCGATGCGGCGCAGCGGATAGTTCTTCACGGCGGCATTGTAGATCTCCGGATTCTCCCACAGCGCCCGGGCCATGTCGGTCTTGATGATCGACGGCGCGAGGCAGTTGACCCGGATGTTCTGCGGCCCCCATTCGACCGCCAGGTTGCGGGTCAGCGCGGCGTCGGCGGCCTTGGTGATCCCGTAGATGCCGATCTTGTCGGTGCCCTTCAGGCCGGCCACCGAGGAGATGATGATCACCGTGCCGTCGCCGTTCTCGGCCATCTGCGGCACGACCATGTTGCACAGCCAGATGTTGGACCGGACGTTGGCGTTCATGGTCTTCTCGTAGGCCTCGTCCGACAGGCCGGACATCGGCCCGAAATACGGATTGACCGCGGCGTTGCAGACCAGGATGTCGATCCGGCCCCATTCCTTCAGCGTCGCGTCGACCAGGTTCTGGAGCTGGGCCTTGTCCGAGATGTTGCACGGCACCGCGATCGCCGTGCCGCCGTCGTTGCGGATCGCGTTCGCGGTCTCCTCGCAGGCGTCGGCCTTGCGGCTCGAGATCACCACCTTGGCGCCCTGGGCCGCCATCGCCTCGGCCGTCGCCCGGCCGATCCCCCGCGACGAGCCGGTGACGACGGCCACCTTGCCGTCGAGCCGGAACAGGTCCCCATACTTCATTGCTGTCCTCCCTCTCTGCGTCGCACGCCGGGTTGGTGGCGGGGCGCCAGCTTCGTATAATCGACCCGGTCGGCGTGCAACAGGGCGGAAGGCACAGCCGAAGCCGCCGGGCCAAGAGGGACGATGGACACACGCAGCTTCGACGAGCGCTTCCACCTGACCCGGCCGGGGATCTTCCGGGCGCTGTGGCGGGACGCGCGCCTGCTCGCCATGCTCGGCGGCATCGCCTGGAAGAACGCGACCATGGGCCGGAAGGTCCGGCGCCGCTATCTCGACTGCAAGGCGCGCGGCGAGCCGTTCTGGATCGACGACCCCCAGGGCTCGAACCAGGGCCCGGACCAAGCCTCGAACCGGGGCATGCACAAATGAAGCCGGACAACCCGCCCTCGCCGGAGCCGACCTTCCGCTACCGCGTCCCGCCGGTGTCCGGCAACGTCGTCAGTGGCGTCGGCGAGACCGAGTTCCGCCGTCCGAGCCTGGTCTTCCATTGGAGCCCGGGGCGCAAGCCGCACCCCTGGTTCGCGCTCGACATGCACTTCACCGCGATCAGCGGCATCGGGGGCCCGGCGATGGGCTGGGGCTCGCTGATCGAGCGGCTGCGCAACATGTGGCAGCTCCGCCGCGCCAACGGCCCGGTCGCCGCCAAGCGCAAGGCGGTCGACGACCCGGCGGCGATGGCCGCCGAGATCAAGGCGCTGGTCCGGCGGCGCGCCGGCGACTGCATCGTCGGCATCGCCGAGGTCACCGACGCCGCCAAGCTCGAGGGCGGCGACGTGCCCTACAAATATGCGATCTGCATCGGCATGCCGATGAACCGGGCGATCATGGAGCACGTCCCCCAGCCGCGGGCGGGCACCGAGGTGATGCGCGCCTACCGCCGGGTCGCCAAGGTCGCGATCGAGGTGTCCGAGCACATCCGCGCGATGGGATGGCCGGCCAAGGCCTTCGGCGAGACCAAGACGACCGACCTGATCCAGATCCCGGTCGCGCTCCAGGCCGGCCTCGGCCAGCTCGGCAAGCACGGCTCGATGATCAGCCGCGAGTTCGGCTCCAACTTCCGGCTCGCCACCGTCGCCACCGACCTGCCGCTCGCCATCGACGAGCCGGTCGACATCGGCGTCGAGGACCTGTGCGCGACCTGCCGGCGCTGCACCCTCGATTGCCCGCCGGGCGCGATCAGCGATGCCAAGACCCTCGTGCGTGGGACCGAGAAGTGGTACGTCGATTTCGACAAGTGCGCGCCGTACTTCTCCGAGACCGGCGGCTGCGCGATCTGCATCGAGGTCTGTCCGTGGAGCGAGCCGGGCCGGGGGCCGAAACTGTCGGAAACCCTGCTGGCCAAGCGCGCGGCGCGACGCGACGACACCCAAACGGCGGCGGCCGCCGAATAACAACTGCCCGAGAGCGGGAGGAATTGAATGGATCTTGAGTTGAGTCCGGAAGACGTCGCGTTCCGCGACGAGGTCCGGCGCTTCATCGCCGACAACCTGCCCACCGACATCCGCGACAAGATGCGGCTCGGCCAGCGGCTCGAGAAGGACGACTACGTCCGCTGGCAGAAGCTGCTCTACAAGCAGGGCTGGATGGGCATCGGCTGGCCGACCGAACACGGCGGCCCGGACTGGACCCCGGTCCAGCGCTACATCTTCGAGGAGGAGACGGGCCGGGGCGACTGCCCGCGGATCATCCCGTTCGGCCTGCGCATGGTCGGCCCGGTGATCATCGCCTTCGGCAACGAGGAGCAGAAGGCGCAGCACCTGCCCAAGATCCTGTCGAGCGACGTGTGGTGGTGCCAGGGCTATTCCGAGCCGGGCGCGGGCTCCGACCTGGCCTCGCTCAAGACCCGGGCGGTGCGCGAGAACGGCCACTACGTCGTCAACGGCCAGAAGACCTGGACGACGCTGGCCCAGTACGCCGACTGGATCTTCTGCCTGGTCCGCACCGACGAGAAGGCGAAGAAGCAGGAGGGCATCTCCTTCCTGCTGATCGACATGAAGACGCCGGGCATCACCGTGAAGCCGATCATCACCATCGACGGCGGCCACGAGGTCAACGAGGTCTTCTTCGACGACGTGAAGGTGCCGGTCGAGAACCTGGTCGGCCCGGAGAACCAGGGCTGGACCGTGGCCAAGTTCCTGCTCGGCCACGAGCGCACCAACATCGCCGAGGTCGGCCGGTCGAAGAACCAGCTCGCCAAGGTCAAGGAGATCGCCGCCGCCGAGATGCAGGACGGCACAGCCGCTGATCGAGGATCCGCGCTTCCGCGAGAAGATCGCCGACGTCGAGATCAACCTGATGGCGCTCGACATGACCTTGCTGCGCATCGTCTCCGCCGAATCGGCGGGCAAGGGGCCGGGGCCCGAGGCGTCGCTGTTGAAGATCCGGGCGACCGAGGTCCAGCAGGCGATCACCGAGCTGCTGGTCGAGGCGATCGGCTACTACGCCAACCCCTACGTCAAGGACGCGATGTCGGCCGGCTGGAACGAGCCGCCGATCGGCCCGGACTACGCGGCCACCATCGCCCCCTACTATTTCAATCACCGCAAGGCGTCGATCTACGGCGGGTCCAACGAGGTCCAGCGCGGCATCATCGCCAAGATGGTTCTTGGCTTCTAGCGGGGCTTCTGAGGGAATTCCGATGCAGTTTGCACTGACCGACGAGCAGCGGATGCTGCAGGAGAGCGTCGACCGTTTCGTCGAGCGCGACTACGACTTCGAGCATCGGCGCGCGCTGATCGCCAGCGACGCGGGCTTCAGCGACAAGCACTGGAAGACCTTCGCCGAGCTCGGCTGGCTGGGCGTGCCGTTCTCGGAAGAGCAGGGCGGCTATGGCGGCGGCCTGGTCGAGGCCGGGCTGATCCTGGAGGGCTTCGGCCGGGGCCTGGTGGTCGAGCCCTATCTGTGGACCGTCGTGGTCGGCGGCGGGCTCTTGAGCCTGGCCGGGCGCGACGATCTGCTGGCCGAGATGATCGCCGGCGACCTCCAGCTCGCCTTCGGCTTCGCCGAACCGCAGTCGCGCTTCGATCTCGCCGACGTCGCCACCCGCGCCGAGAAGGACGGCGAGGGCTACCGGCTGACCGGCCACAAGGCGGTGGTGTTCAACGCGCCGGCCGCCGGGCGGATCATCGTCTCGGCGCGGACCGGTGGCGGG
Organism: uncultured Alphaproteobacteria bacterium; assembly: GCA_963730305.1. GTDB lineage: Bacteria > Pseudomonadota > Alphaproteobacteria > Bin65 > Bin65 > CAMYMQ01. The sequence goes on along the minus strand of CAVSRB010000007.1, from coordinate 278,800 downwards.
CAGCGCGAGGCCGCGGGCGTCTCGTTGTTCGTGGTCGATCCCGCGGCCGACGGCGTCTCGCTGCGCGGCTACCCGACCGTCGACGGCCTGCGCGCCGCCGAGGTCGAGCTCGACGGCGTCGCGGTCGGCGCCGACGCGCTGCTGGGCCCGGCCGACGAGGGCTTCCCGCTGATCGAGACCACCGCCGACCGGGCGGTCGCGGCGCTGTGCTGCGAGGCAGCGGGGATCATGCAGACCATGGTCGCCAGCACCCAGGAGTATCTCAAGACGCGCAACCAGTTCGGCGTGCCGCTGTCCAAGTTCCAGGTGCTCCAGCACCGCATGGCCGAGCTGTTCATCCACAAGGAGCAGGCGCAGAGCATGGCCTACATGGCCGTGGTGCGGGCCGGCCAGGACGATCCGGCGACCCGCGCCCGCGCGGCGAGCGCGGCCAAGACCTTCATCGGCGACAAGGGGCGCGCGGTCGGCCAGGAATCGATCCAGATGCACGGCGGCATGGGCGTCACCGACGAGATGCCGATCAGCCACTATTTCAAGCGGCTGACCATGATCGACACGCTGTTCGGCAACGCCGACTTCCACCGCCGCCGCTTCGCCGAGCTGTCGGTGAGCGCCGAGGCCGCCTGAACCGGGGATGTCCGAGGGGCAGGCGCGGGCTTCGCGCATTGCACTTGATCGCCCCGCCGTTTGGCACGACGTTCCGGCATGTTTGCGATCAAGGCCATCGACCACGTCGTGATCCGCGCCCGCGACGTCGCGGGCATGGTCGCCTTCTATCGCGACGTGCTCGGCTGCCCGGTGGAGCTGGTCCAGGAGGAATACGGCCTGTGGCAGCTGCGTGCCGGCGCGGCGCTGATCGACCTGATCGCCGTCGACGGCAAGCTCGGCCGCGAGGGCGGGGCGCCGCCGGGCGCACAGGCGCACAACATGGATCACCTGTGCCTGCAGGTCGAACCCTGGGATGCCGACGCCATCCTGGCGCACCTGAAGGCGCATGACGTGAAGGCGGAGCCGCCCGGCCGCCGCTACGGCGCCGAGGGCTATGGCCCGTCGATCTACCTGTGGGACCCGGAGGGCAACCGGGTCGAGCTGAAGGGGCCGCCGGAGGATCCCGGCCGATGACCGGTGACGCGGCCGGCGCGCTGCCGGCAAGGGTCGAGCCGCGCCTGGTCGCCGTGTTCTGGATGTTGTCGGCGGCCACGGCCTGGGCCGGCGTCGCCGTCGCCGTTCGCTACCTGGGCGGCCGGCTGCCGGCGACCGATCTGTCCTTCTACCGCTCGATCTCGGGCGTCGTGCTGTTCCTGCCGCTGATCTGGCCGAACCGGCGGGCGATCGCGCTGACCAGCTTCCGGCGCAAGACCATCATCGTCTTCGCCGTGCGCGGCGCGCTCCTGTTCGGCGGCCAGGCCTCCTTCTACTTCGCGCTGGGCTACATCCCCCTCGCCGAGGCGACGGTTCTCAACTGCACCCTGCCGATCTTCACCGCCGTCCTCGCCGTCCTGATCCTGCGCGAACGGATCAGCGCGATGGGCTGGTCGATGATCGCGCTCGGCTTCGCCGGCATCGTCATCATCCTGCGGCCCGGGCGTGTCGGTGATCCACTTTGCCGCGCCCTTCGCGGTGCTGGCCGCGTTCCTGTTCGCCGCGGCGAGCATCACCAACAAGGTGCTGTCGCGGACCGAGCCGGCCAGCCGCATCGTCTTCTTTTCCAACATCCTGATCCTGCTGTGCGGGACCATCCCCTTCATCATCTTCGCGCGCATGCCGATGTGGTCGGAGGTGCCGCTGATCCTGGTGATCTGCGTGCTCGGCACGATGGCCCAATATTGCATCGCCCGGGCGCTCGCCATCGCCGACGCCAGCTTCGTCAGCCCGATGGAGATCATCCGGGTGCCGTTCGCCGCGGTGGCCGGCTGGCTCTTGTTCGCCGAGTTCCCGGACATCTGGGTGTGGATCGGCTCGGCGATCGTGTTCTTCAGCATCGTCTTCCTGACCCGCAGCCACCGGGGCCGCACGCCGCCGACGGAGGTCGCGCCGTGAGCGACGCGCCGACCGCGCCGACCGCAACGTCGCTCGGCTACGGGCGCGCCAGCCCGCTGCGGGGCGCGCTGTGGATGACCGGCGCGGTGACCTGCTTCGCGGTGATGGCGGTGGCGATCCGGCTGCTCGAGCACCGGCAGAACGCGATCGACATCGCCTTCTGGCGCTCGGTGATCGGCGTCTCGCTGATGCTGCCCTTCATGCTGCGCGGCCTGCGCCAGGGCCTGTTCACGACGCGGCGGCACGGCATGCTGTTCCTGCGCGCGGCGCTGACCTACCTGGCGATGACCGCCTATTTCTACGCCGTCGCCACCATCAACATCGTCGACGCGGTCGCGCTCAACACGACGCTGCCGCTGTGGATCACGGTTCTCGCCGCGCTGCTGCTGGGCGAGCGGATCGGGATGCGGCGCTGGTTGGCGACGGCGATCGGCTTCGCCGGCGCCTTGATCATCCTGCGGCCGGGGATCATCGAGGTCAGTCCCGCGGCGACGCTGGCGCTGGGCTCGGCGGTTCTCTACGGCGGCGCGGCGATCGTGGTGAAGCTCCTGTCCCGGACCGAGCCGGCGACCCGGATCGTCTTCTTCATGAACCTTTACCTGCTGATCATCGCCGCCGGGCCGGCCGCCTGGCGCTGGAACCTGCCGACCTGGGACACGGTGCCCTACCTGCTCGCGATCGGCCTGTCGGGTACGCTCGCCCATGTCTGCAACACCCGCGCGCTGGCGGCGGCGGACGCCAGCTTCATCGCGCCGTTCGACTTCCTCCGGCTGGTCATGGTGACCCTCGCCGGCTGGCTGATCTTCAACGATCCGGGCAGCGTGTGGACCTGGGTCGGCGCGATCGTGGTGTTCGGCTCGGCGACCTACATCACCCGGCGCGAGGCCAAGCTGTCGCGTCAACGCAAGGCGGCAGCCGAGTAATCCCCAGGCGGGGGCCTAGCGTCGGCCGAACAATTCCCGCGCGGCGCGCCTAACGGCGGCCGCCGGCGATCCTGACCGCTTCCGGCCGGGCGCGCAGGCGCAGCATCGCCCACACCCCCAGCGCGGGGCCGATGGCGAAGGGCATGAACGCATATCGCCAGCCCAGCGCGTCGACGAACACCGGCACCAGGTGGATCGCGACCAGGGTCAGGAGGAAGCCGATCGAGGTCTGGATCGTCACCATCGTCCCCGTCGTCTCCGGTTCGGACAGCTCGATGATGCTGCTGGAGAATTGCGGCGAGTCGGCCACGATGGTGAAGCCCCAGACCAGGCCGAGGAGCATGATCCACACCGGGTTCAGCCCGAACAGGAAGCCCACCGTCAGGGTGCACAGCCCGCTCGCGGTCATCATGATCGAGGTGAAGGCGGTGCGGCCGATTCGGTCGGCGATCCAGCCGCCGCCGAAGCAGCCGACAGCCCCCGCCGCCAGTACCGCGAAGGCGCCGAACGCCGCCCACGGCCCGGTGGCGACCGCGTCGCCCGACCAGGCGGTGAAGCTGGCGTTCAGGAACAGGCCGATCCACGCCCACATGACGTAGAGCTCCCACATGTGGCCGAAATAGCCGAAGTTGGCGAGGCGCAACGCCTTGTTGGTCCAGGCGCGGGCCGCCAGCTCGGGCCGGAAGGCGCGGCCCCGCGGGGTGCGCTGCAACGCGGCGTAGCCGGGGCCGAGCCGGACGAAGCCGACCAGGACGGCGGCGACCACGGTCAGGCCCGAGGTCAGGATAATGGTGAATTGCCAGTCGACGCCGCCGAGCGCGTTGAACAGGTGCGGCGAGCCGGTGCCCAGGGTCAGCGCGCCGGTGAGCATGCCGATCAGCAGGCCCATGTCGCCCTTGGCCCAGGTCGCGGCGATCTTCATGCCGACCGGATAGAGCCCGGCCATGCACATGCCGGTGACGAAGCGCAGCGCGATCGTCGCCGGGCTTACCGGCCCGACGACCAGGATCGCGGCGTTGGCGACGGCGGCGACCAGCGCGGCCAGCGCGAAGAAGCGGCGCGGGTCGAGCCGGTCGGCCAACGCGAGCAGGGCGGAGAGCAGGGTGCCGACGACGAAGCCGGCGCCGACGGCGCTGGAATAGAGCGACGCGGTGAAGCCGTCGATCTCGAACGACCGGCGCAGCGCCGGGATCACCGCGGTCGCGGAGAACCACAGCGAGAGCGCCATAATCTCGGCCAGCGCCAGGACGGCGAGCGAGCGCCACTTATGTGCATATGCGGGCATCGGGCGCTTCTAAGGTGCGCCGCGGCCCGGGGGCAAGGCCTATGCGGATTACCCGACCAGCCGCCCGACCAGCCGCTTCGACATCTGGGTCGCCACCCGCCGGCGGTAGTGGCCCGGCGTGAAGGTCGTCTTCATCGACATCAGCTGGTCCTTGCACAGGTCGTCGACGACCTGCTCGGCGTCCTCGTCCCAGGGCTTGCCGACGAGCGCGTCGGTGCCTTCGAGCAGCACCGGCCGCGGGTTGGTGCCGGTGAAGGCGATGCGCAGGTCGGCGATCGCGTCGCCGTCACGCTTCACCGCCGCGGCGCAGCCGGCGACCGGGTACTCGATCGAGCGGCGGATGCGGACCTTGTCGTAGGCCGAGGCGAGGTCCGGCGCGCCGGTGGCGCGGACGCGGACGACGATCTCGCCCGGCTCGATCGCCATGTAATTGATGCCGTCGCCGGTCGAGCCGTCCTGCTTGGAGTAGCCGATGAAGAAGTCGGTCATCTCGACCGTGCGCTCGCCCTCCGGGCCGGCCAGGTCGATCTCGCCGCCGAACAGCAGGAAGGCGGGGGCGAGGTCGCCGGAATAGGTCGCGAAGCAGACGCCCTTCGACTTCGGCGCGACGTGGCACATCTCGCCGAGCTCGGTCTTGAGGCAGTGCTTGTTGGTCTCCCGCCACCATTCGGACTGGTTGTAGAAGATGCAGCGGGTGTCGAGCGCGATGTTGCCGCCGACCGTGCCCATGTTGCGGTGGCTCGGCCCGGCGATCGAGCCGGCGGCCTCGGCGATGGCCGGATAGTGTTGGCGGACGCCCGGATGGGTGGCCAGCTCGAACAGCCGCACCGACGCGCCGACGGTCAGGCCGGTCTCGTCGGCCTCGATCGTCTTGAGCTCGTCCAGCCCCGCGGTGTCGATCAGCACCGGCGGCTTCTCGATGCCGCGGCGGATGTTGACCAGCAGGTCGGTGCCGCCGCCGATCATCCGGCTGTCGGGGTGCGCCTTGCGCGCCGCCACCACCTCGGCGACCGAGGTCGGGCGGATCACGTCGAATTCGGGGAGTGCGTCCATTCTGTGTGTCTTCCTCTAGTGTCATCCCGGATGGCCGGCAGGCCAGTCCGGGATCCAAGCGATGATGGACCCCGGCACTCCCTGCGGTCGGCCGGGGTGACAGTCGTCTTGTATGCCTCAGGCCGCCTTGTCCTTCTTGCCGAAGCGCGCCTGCTTCTCCATCGCCAGGAACACCTTGTCCGGCGTGATCGGCATGTCCTTGAAGCGGATGCCGATGGCGTCGTGGATGGCATTTGCCACGGCGGGGATGAAGCCCGACAGCGAGCCCTCGCCGGCCTCCTTGGCGCCATAGGGGCCGTGGGGGTCGTTCGACTCGACGATGTGGGCGTGGATCGGCGGCGAGTTGGCGATGGTCGGCACGCGGTAGTCGAGCATGTTGTTGGCGACCATCAGGCCGTCGTAGTAGCTCGTCTCCTCGCTCAGCGCCTGGCCCATGCCCATCCACACCGAGCCCTCGATCTGGCCCTCGACGGTGAGCCGGTTGATCGCCTTGCCGCAGTCGTGGGCGACCCAGACGTTGTCGACGTCGACCTGGCCCGTGTACTCGTCCACCGTCACCTCGACGACCTGGGCGGCGTAGGAGAAGCCCATGGTGCCGCCGATCGCGGCGCCGCGGTACTTCTTGCCGCCCCAGCTCTCCGGGATGGTGTTGTAGATGCCCTTGGCGGTGATCGTGCCGGTGTCGCGCAGCGCCTCCATCACCACTTCGTTGTAGGGGATGCCCTGGTCCTGGGAGCCGGCGCGATAGATCTCGCCCATCACCTCGATGTCCTCGGGGTTGGCCTCCAGCTTGCGCGCGGCGGCCTCGACCAGGATCCGGCGCAGGTTCTGGGCGGCGTCGAGGGTGGCGTTGCCGACGTAGAAGGTGACCCGCGACGAATAGGAGCCGTTGTCCTTGGGCGTCACCTCGCTGTCGGCCGAGATCACCCGCACCCGGCTCATGTCGAGACCGAGCACGTCGGCGGTGATCTGGGCGACGACCGTGGACGAGCCTTGGCCGATCTCGGCGGCGCCGGTCAGCGCGGTGATCGAGCCGTCCCAGTCGAGCTTGAGGTTGACCGTGGCGTGGGGCTCGCCGGTCCAGTTGACCGGCTTGGACGCGCCCGAGATGTAGTGGGAGCAGGCGAAGCCGAGGCCCTTCTTCTTGCCGGGGCCGGGATCGGGCAGGCCATTCTTGCGCTTCTCGGCCCAGCCGCTCGCCTGTTCGACCCAGTCGACGCATTCGGGCAGGCCGTACGAGTTCACCATCAGGTCGTTGTCGGTGAAGGTCGGCGCGGCCAGGTAGTTCTTGCGCCGCACCGCGATCGGGTCGAGGCCCAGCCCCTCGGCGAGCATGTCGACCATCGATTCGAAGGCGATCCGGGTGGCGACCGTGCCGTGGCCGCGGAAGGCGCCGCAGGGCGGCGTGTTGGTCAGCACCCGCCGGCCGACATACTTGACGTTCTTCAGGTCGTAGATCGCGTAGAGCAGCGAGCCGGCGTAGAGGATGGTGACGATGCCGTAGCTCGAATGCGCGCCGCCGCGCTGGTCGTTCTCGAACTCGACGCCGGTGATGGTGCCGTCCTTCTTCATGCCCATCTTGATGCGCGCGTCGGTCTCCGGCCGGCCGCGGTGGGTGATGAAGGTCTCTTCGCGGCTGACCAGCATGCGCACCCGGCCGCCGACCTTGCGGGCGAGCAGGGCGGTGATCAGCTCGACGTTGAGCGTCTCGGTGCGGCAGCCGAAGCCGCCGCCGACGAAGGGCTTGACCACGCGGATCTTGCCCTGGTCCATCTTCAGCGTCTTGGCCAGCATCAGGTGGACGTAGTAGGGCACCTGGGTCGAGCACCAGCAGGTCAGCCGGTCGCGCTGCGGGTCGTACTCGACGACGGCCGAATGCATCTCCATCTGCGCCTGGCAGACCTCGGCCATGTGGAACTCTTCCTCGAGCACCAGGTCGGCGTCCTTGAACGCCTGGTCGACGTCGCCGAGCTCGAAGAAGGCGTCGCGCTCGATGTTGCCGGGCCGGTGCTCGTGGAGGTCGACCGTGCCCTCGGCGCGGGCGTCCTTGGCCTTGAAGTAGGCCGGCAGCTCCTTGACCTTGAGCTTGATCTTCTTCAGCGCGGCCTTGGCGATGTGCAGGTTGTCGGCGGCCACGGCGGCGACGGGCTCGCCCTTGTAGCGGACGCGGTCACGGGCCAGCGGGTGCTCGGACCGGGCGATCGGCAGCACGCCGAAGGTCTCGTCGCAGTCGGCCCCGGTGACGACCGCGCGCACGCCCTCCATCGCCTCGGCCTCCGACGTGTCGACCTCGATGATCTCGGCGTGGGAGTAGGGACTGCGCAGGATCACGGCCTCCAGCGCCTCGGCGTCGAGGATGTCGGCCGCATAGCGGGCGCGGCCGGAGACCTTCTCCGGCCCGTCGACCATCGGCACGTATTCGCCGACCGACTTGACCGGCTCGGCCGTTTCGGGGGCGACGGGCTTGACCTGTTCGTTCATGGATGCCGCTTCCTTGTGGCTTGCCGGGCGCCGGTCAGGCGACCTTCGGGTACGGGGCGGGTTCTTCGCCGCGCATCTTGGCGGCGGCGTAGTGGACGGCTTCGAAAATCTTGATGTAGCCGGTGCAGCGGCAGATGTTGCTGCCCAGCGCGGCGCGGATGTCGTCGTCGGTCGGGTTCTGGTTCTCGCGCAGCAGGCCCTCGGTGGCGACGATGAAGCCGGGCGTGCAGGCGCCGCACTGCGAGCCGAGCTTGACGTGGAAACCTTCCTGGACCGGCGACAGGTGGCCGTTGACGGCCATCGCCTCGACGGTCTCGACGCGCTTGCCCTCGACCTGGCCGACCAGGGTCAGGCAGGACAGCTGCGGCCGGCCGTCGACCAGCACGGTGCAGGCGCCGCACTCGCCGCCGTCGCAGCCGGTCTTGGTGCCGGTGAGCTTCAGTCCCTCGCGCAGGTAGTCGAGCAGCAGCGTGTTGTCCGGCGCGACGCCGTCGTGCTGCTTGCCGTTGAGCGTGAAGCTGATCAAACGCTTGGCCATGGGGGTTCCCTTTTTGGGGCTTCCTACAGGGGTTTCCTGCTGGCGTGCCCGATTTATGCGGGCCGCCAAATTGTTTGGGTGGCAAATTATCTGTACTCTATACAAACTGGCGCGGCCAGACAAGGGGCGTTCGGGAGCCCCGGCCGGAATCATGGCGGCGGCGCCGACCGGGACGACGCGGCAACGTCCCGATTGCACAAGCGGGTGCGGCGCTCTAGACCGGCCCTATCCTGGAGGGGACGATATGGCCGAACGCACCGCACCTCCGCCGGCCGGCCCGGACGACCGGCATATCGACACGATCGCCGCCCAGATCGGCCACTATATCGATCGCGCGACCGGCGGCATCGCGCCGCCGATCCAGCCGTCGACCACCTTCGCGCGTGACAAGGACTACGCGTTGACAGAGGCGGGCCGGGAGTACGCCCGCGACAACGCGCCGATCTACGAGGTGTTCGAGCAGGTGATGTGCCGGCTCGAGGGCGGCGCGGCCGCGCTGGTCTTCCCCTCGGGCATGGCGGCGATCGCCGCCTTCTTCCGCAGCTTCCAAGCCGGCGACCGGCTGGTCGTCCAGTCGCGCGGCTACTTCAATACGCTGAAATGGGTGCGCGGCTTCGCCTCCCGGCGCGGCGTCGCGCTCGCCGAGTTCGATCCGCGGGAGCCGGACGCGCTCGCGCGCGCCCTGGCGCCAGGGGCTTCGGCGGTGTGGATCGAGACCCCGGCCAACCCGACCTGGGACGTGGTCGACATCGCGGCCGCGGCCGACGCGGCCCACGCCGCGGGCGCGATCCTGGCGGTCGACAACACGGTGGCGACGCCCGTGCTGACCAACCCGCTCGCCCTCGGCGCGGACGTGGTCATGCACTCGGCGACCAAGTATCTCAACGGCCATTCCGACGTGCTCGCCGGCGTGCTGGTCGCGCGGGCCGAGGACGAGCGCTGGGTTGCGATCCGGCAGGACCGGCACGACGCCGGCGCGCTGCTCGGCCCGTTCGAGGCCTGGCTGCTGCTGCGCGGCCTGCGCACCTTGGTGCCCCGGCTGCGCCTGCAATGCGCGAGCGCGCTGAAGATCGCGGAATGGCTGGCGAACCGGCAAGGTATCGCCGGCGTGCTCTATCCGGGCCTGCCCGATCATCCCGGCCACGCCATCGCGGCGCGCCAGATGCGCGGCGGGTTCGGGGGCATGCTGTCGATCCTGGTCGAGGGCGGGGCGGACGCGGCGCTGGCCTTGTCGCGGGCCTCGAGACGATCATCCCGGCGACGTCGCTCGGCGGCGTCGAATCGCTGATCGAGCACCGCGCGACGGTGGAGGGCGGCCTGACCGACGTGCCCGCCAACCTGCTGCGGCTGTCGGTCGGCGTCGAGCATGTCGACGACCTGCTCGCCGACCTCGAGCGGGGACTGGCCGCCGTCTAGGCGGCGACGGGCGCGGGGAGGCGCGGACTTCATGGCGGGACAGCTCAAAGACCATGAACAGCGGGTCGTCGATACGGCGGCCGACTTCGCCCGCGCGGTGATCGCGCCCAACGCCGCGCGGTGGGAGATCGAGCGCACCGCGCCGCGCGCGCTGTTCGAGGCGGCCGGGGCCGCCGGCCTGTGCGGGCTGACCGTGCCGACCGAGCTGGGCGGCCAGGGGCTGGGGGCCGGGGCGATGGCCCGCGTGATGGCGACGCTGGCCGCCGCCGACTTCGCGGCAGCCTTCGCGCTGGCGGTCCACAACGGCCTCGCCGGCAACATCGCCCGCAATGGCCAGCCCTATCACATCGATACGCACCTGCCCGACCTGCTCGCCGGCCGGCGGATCGGCGCCTTCCTGCTGACCGAGCCGCAGGGTGGCAGCGACGCCGCCGCGGTCCGCACCACGGCGCGGCGCGACGGCGACGGCTGGGCGATCGACGGCGACAAGGCCTGGGTCAGCAACGCCGCCGTCGCCGACCTGCTGAGCGTCTACGCCCAGACCGACCCGCGGACCAGGGCCACCGTGGCATCGCCTGCTTCCTGATCGACGCGTCGGCGCCGGGCGTGACCCGCCAGCCGGCCTACCGGATGCTCGGCGGCCATGCGCTCGGCGCCGGCGGCTTCACCTTCGCCGGCGCCCGGGTCGATGCCGACGGCCTGTTCATTCCCGCCGGCGCGGGCTTCAAGGCGGCGATGGCGGGGATCGACACGGCGCGGGCCAACGTCGCCGCCGCCTGCTGCGGCATGCTCGGCGCCGGCCTCGACGCGGCGATCGCCTTCGCCCGCGAGCGGCACCTGTTCGGCCGGGCGGTGACCGACTTCCAGGGCATCCAGTGGATGCTCGCCGACGTGGCGACCGACCTGGAGGCCGCGCGGTCCCTCGCCGACCGCGCTGCGGCGGCGCTCGACGGTGGCGACGGGGCCGGCGACGCGGCCGTGCTCGCCGCCCACGCCAAGAAGTTCGCCACCCGCGTCGCGCTCGCGCGGCTGGCCGACTGCATGCAGGCGATGGGCGCCTGGGGCCTGACCCACGACCACCCGCTCGCCCGCCACCTGGCGATGGCCAAGGTGGCCCAGTTCCTGGACGGCACGACCGAGATCCAGAACGTCGTGATCGCGCGGGCGCTGCTGAAAGGCTGAGTCCGGGGAAGAGGAGGCCGGCGCACACCGTCGCGACCTCCGTAGGGGCGGGTTTCCAACCCGCCCGCACCGAGGGCGAATCGGGCGCCGTTCGGGCGGGTTGGAAACCCGCCCCTACGCGATCGACGATCTTGAAATTATTCCTAAGAACGCCATCTCCAAGGGATCGGCGACCGCCCGCGAACGCAATTCTGGAGAGGGGCTGCCGCATCCGTGCATCCCGGAACGGCCGTCAGGCCGATCCGGGGCCCAGCGGCTACCGGGCGGCCCCGGATGATGACGAATGATGACAAATGATGACGTCCGCGACCGAACGACCGTCACCGTGCCCGAACCTGACAAAACCTGACATCGCAGGCCGCCGCCCCAGCCCCGATAACCAAAGATAACCGATGATAACCTTCGGCATACCTTTCGCGCCGCCCGGGCGCGGCGACGCCGGCGACCTAGGCCTCCGTGCGCAGCTTGAAGCGCTGGATCTTGCCGGTCGCCGTCTTGGGCAGCTCGTCGACGAAGTGCCACCAGCGCGGATACTTGTAGGGCGCCAGCCCCTGCTTGACGTGGTCGTGCAGCTCGGCCTGGAGCGCGGCGCGGTCCTCGGCCGCGGCGGCCTCGGTGAGCACGACCCAGGCTTCCGGCTTGATCAGGCCCTCGTCGTCGGCGCGGCCGACCACCGCCGCTTCGAGCACCTTGGGGTGCTCGATCAGCCGGGCCTCGATCTCGACCGGCGAGGTCCAGATGCCGCCGACCTTGAGCATGTCGTCGGCGCGGCCCTCGTAGACGTAGTAGCCGTCGTCGTCCTGGCGGTAGGTGTCGCCGGTCGACAGCCAACCCTCGGCGAGCATCGTCTCCGCCGTCTTCTCCGGCTTGTTCCAGTAGGCCCGTGCCGTCGAACTCGCCGCGGATGTGCAGGGTGCCGGCCTCGCCCTGGGGCACCGTCTCGCCGTCCTCGCCGACGATGCGCGCCTCGTAGCAGGGCACCATCCGGCCCGACGTGCCCGGCCGCTGGTCGCCGGGGGTGTTCGAGATGAAGATGTGCAGCGCCTCGGTCGAGCCGATGCCGTCGAGGATGACCGTGCCGGTCCGCTCCTTCCAGCGCCGGAAGATGTCGGCGGGCAGCGCCTCGCCGGCCGAGACGCACCAGCGGATCGACGACAGGTCGGGCTCTGCCTTGTCGAGCGCGGCGAGCTGGGCGGCGTAGAGGGTCGGCACGCCGAAATACAGCGTCGGCTTGTGTTCCTCGATCACCTCGAAGGTCATGTCCGGCGTCGGCCGCGGCGCGGCCAGGACCGCGGTGCCGCCGACCCACAACGGGAAGGTCATGGCGTTGCCGAGGCCGTAGGCGAAGAACAGCTTGGCGGCCGAGAAGCAGATGTCGTCCTCGCCGACGCCCAGCGTGTCGACGCCGTAGAACTCGCTGGTCACCACCATGTCGCGCTGGCGGTGGATCGCGCCCTTGGGAAAGCCGGTCGATCCCGAGGAATAGAGCCAGAAGGCGTCGTCCTCGGCGGTACGGGGATGGGGCTCGAGCGCCGGATCGACGCCGCCGAACCGCTCCAGCAGGTCGTGGGTCAGCAGCACGTGCGGCGGCTTGTGCGCCGCCGCGGCGACCGCGGGCTCGACCTCGCCGGCGTATTCGGGCGAGTAGACCACCGCCGCGGCCTGCGAATCCTCGATCATGTACTGGTAGTCCTTGGCGCGCAGCAGGGTGTTGAGCGGCACCGGCACGGCCCCCGCCTTGATCGCACCCCAGAACAGGTAGAAGAATTCCGGGCAGTCCTTGACGATCATCAGCACGCGGGCGTCGGGCGCCACGCCCATCGCCTTCAGCACGTTGCCGCAGCGGCCGACCGAATCGGCGAGCGACGCGTAGCTGATCTCCTGGCCGTCCAGGGTCTTGATCGCCGCCTTGTCCCCGCGACCTTCCGCGACATGGCGGTCGATGAACGGAACCGCCACATTGAACCGGTCCGCGAACCGCAGGCTCGGCGTTTCGCCCCCGCGTATGACCTCGACAGTATGATCCTTCATGACTTGCCTCTTGCGGTGCCTCCCGAAGACGTGGCCTTGCGGATGACTCGGCCCTATTTTTGCCGCGACCGTTTACCACAAATGGAAAAAGGGGCGGTCCCGAATCCCAATCCGTCCCACGGGGGAAATTGACGCACGCCATGACGTCGCCGTTCGCACCTGTCAGGCAGATCCATCCGTCGGTCGTCCGCTGGCTGGTGCTGGTCGCCGCGATGATCTTCATCATGGTCGTGCTGGGCGGGCTGACCCGGCTGACCGAATCCGGCCTGTCGATGGTCGAGTGGAAGCCGCTGTCGGGCTGGCTGCCGCCGATGAGCACCGCCGACTGGCAGACCCTGTTCCACAAGTACCAGGCGACGCCGCAGTTCAAGAAGGAGTTCCCCGACCTCACCCTGGCGGGCTTCAAGAGCATCTTCTGGCTCGAGTTCATCCATCGGGTCTGGGGCCGGCTGATCGGCGTGGTCTTCTTCGTCGGCTTCGTCTACCTGCTGGTCCGCCGCCGGCTCAGCCTGGCGATGACGCCGCACCTGATCGTGCTGTTCGTGCTCGGCGGCCTGCAGGGCGCGCTCGGCTGGTACATGGTCGCGAGCGGTCTGGTCGACCGGCCATCGGTCAGCCATTTCCGTCTCGCCGCCCACCTGGGTACGGCGATCCTGATCTACGTCTACACGCTCTGGTTCATGTTCGGGCTGGTCGCGCCGCGCAGCGACGAGCACGAGCCGAACGGGTTGCGCAGCGCCGCGCGGATCGTCTTCCTGCTGATCGCGCTGACCGTGGTCTATGGCGCGTTCACCGCCGGGCTCGACGCCGGCAAGATCTACAACACCTTCCCGCTGATGGGCGGCCGATGGGTGCCGGCGGACTATCTGACCCTGCCGGGCTTCTTCACCAACGTCGTCAGCAATCCGGTGGCGGTGCAGTTCAACCACCGGGTCCTCGCCATCCTGACCCTGACCAGCGTCTTCCTGCTCTGGCTCGCGGCCATGATCCGCGCCGAGCAGCCCGGCGTCCGCGGCGCGGCGAGCCTGCTGCTGCTCGCCGTGATGATCCAGGCCGGGCTCGGGATCACGACCCTGCTGCTGGCGGTCCCGGTGTGGCTGGGCGTGCTCCACCAGGCCTGGGCGATGGTGGTGATCACCTGTGCGGTCTGGCTCGCCCACAGCTTCCGCCGGACCGGGCCGGCGCACATGGAGACGATCCTGTCGGTGCGGCAGTTCGGCTGACGCGGGCGGCCGCCGGCTACGACCCGCCGCCGTTGTAGACCGGCCCCTGCCGGAACGGGTTGGCGGGGTAGGTGCCCAGCGCCGACCACTCGGTGGTGAAGAAATCGAGCTCCTCGAAGGCGAACTTCATCGCCTGGTCGTCCGGGTGGCCGTCGAGGTCGGCGTAGAACTGCGCGACCGTGAAGGCGCCGTCGACGATGTAGCTTTCCAGCTTGGTGATGTTGACCTGGTTGGTCGCGAACCCGCCCAGCGCCTTGTAGAGTGCGGCCGGGACGCTGCGCACCCGGAACACGATCGAGGTGACGACCGGACCCGATCCCGCCGCCGGTATCCGGGCCTCGCGGCTCATGATCAGGAAGCGGGTGGTGTTGTGCTCGGCGTCCTCGATGTTGGTGCGCTTGATCTCCAGCCCGTACTGCTCGGCGGCCAGCGCCGAGGAGATCGCGCCTTTTGTCGGGTCGGCCCATAGCGCCACGTCCCGCGCGGCGCCGGCGGTATCGGTATGGACGACCGCCTTGACGCCGAGCTCGGCGATCAGGTTGCGGCATTGGCCGAGCGCGTGGATATGGCTGTGGACCTCGCGCAGGTCGCTCTCGGCCGCACCCGGCACGCTCAACAGGCAGTGTTCGACCCGCTGGAAATGCTCGCCGATGATGTGCAGCCCCGATTTGGGCAGCAGGCGGTGGATGTCGGCGACGCGGCCGGCGACCGAGTTGTCGATCGGGATCATCGCCAGCCGGGCGTGGCCGTCGCGGACCGCCCCGAAAGTGTCCTCGAAGCTGGTGCAGGGCAGCGGCTCCATCTCCGGAAACACCTCGCGGCAGGCCAGGTTGGAATAGGCGCCGGGTTCGCCCTGGAAGGCGATCCGATTGTCTGCTTCTGCCACGGCGGTCACGGTCTCATCCTTGCTGGTGGTCGGAATTCTGGGCGGCGATCAGGGCGCGGGCGCGCTCCAGGTCGGCGGGTGTGTCGACGCCGAAGGGTACGCCGTCGACGATCGCCGCGTCGATGCGCATGCCCGCCTCGAGCGCGCGGAGCTGCTCGAGCTTCTCGCGCTGTTCGAGGACGCCGGGCGGCAGCGCGACGAAGCGGGCGAGCGCCGCGCGCCGGAAGGCGTAGATGCCGATGTGGTGCCACAGCGGCCCGTCGCCCGACGGCGCCGTCGCCCGGGTGAAATAGAGCGCCCG
Source organism: uncultured Alphaproteobacteria bacterium (assembly GCA_963730305.1). Classification (GTDB taxonomy): domain Bacteria; phylum Pseudomonadota; class Alphaproteobacteria; order Bin65; family Bin65; genus CAMYMQ01. The sequence goes on along the minus strand of CAVSRB010000007.1, from coordinate 263,441 downwards.
GGCGATCCGGTCGCCCGCGCGTGCGGCGAGCACCGCCTTGACCACGTTCGGGTCGTCGCGTTCGTGCGGCTCGACGATCACGGCGGCGAGCGTGGCGACGTCGACCGCCGGATCGGCGAGCGGGTCGAGCGCGGCGCGGATGATCGCCGGGTCGATCACCGGCAGGTCGCCCTGGAGGTTGACGACGACGTCGTGGTCGCCCGCCGGATCGACCGCTGCGGCGGCGGCGTGGACCCGGTCGGAGCCCGACGGCAGGTCCGGCTCGGTCATCACCGCCTCGCCGCCGGCGGCGGCGACGGCCTCGGCGATCGGTGCATCGCCACAGGCCACGACCACGCGCCCGACCCCGGCGGCCACGGCGCGGCGCCAGACGTGGACGATCATCGGCACGCCGCCGATATCGGCGAGCGGCTTGCCGGGCAGGCGCGACGCCGCCAGGCGGGCCGGAATGACGATGAGGGGCGAGGGGCGATCTGTCATGGAATCCCGTTACCGTGCCGCGTTGCGCTAGGTTATGCGACATTATGCCGCCCGAACGCGACAGCGGCGACGGGTGACGGCTGTTCGTGCCCCTCCTATAACCGCACCGTCAGTTCCAGAGACCGTCGCAGACGTGTCGGCCACGGGGTGTCGATGCGGCACGGCTTTGCGGGAACGGTTAGACCCACCGGAACGGAAAAGCCATGGAATTCAACAAGATCGCCGGCGCTGTCCTGTTCACCGCCCTGAGTGCAATGGTCATCAGCAAGATCGGGGACCTGCTGATCCCCGAAGTGCACATGGCCGTCCACACCACCGGCGAGCAGGTGCCCAGCACGACGCCGGTGAAGAAGCCGGCGGAGAAGGAGCCGCCGGTCGGACAGGCGCTGGCGCAGGCCGACGTGAAGAAGGGCGCGGCGCTGGTCAAGGCCAAGTGCAGCTCGTGCCACACCTGGAACAAGGGCGGCGCCAACAAGGTCGGCCCGAACCTCTACGGCGTCGTCGGCCGTCCGCGTGGCAAGCACCCCGGCTATTCCTATTCGTCCGGCTTCAAGAAGATCGGCGGCACCTGGACCTACGCGCACCTCTACCATTACCTCCCGAACCCCAGCGCCATGGTCAAGGGGACCAAGATGACCTTCCACTTGAAGAAGTGGAAGCAGCGCGCCGACGTCATCGCCTACCTGCGGACCCAGGCCGACAACCCGCTGCCGCTGCCGAAGGTCGAGCCCGCCGCCAAGACCGAGCCGGCCAAGCCGGAAGGCGACAAGAAGACCGCGCCCGGCAAGACGCCGGCGCCGAAGAAGGACGAGGCCAAGAAGACCTCGCCGACCAAGCCGGCCCCGCCGATGAAGAAGGCGCCGGAGAAGGCGCCGGCGCCCAAGCCGGACGAGGCCAAGAAGACTCCCCCGGCCAAGCCCGCGCCGGAGATGAAGAAGGAGCCGGAGACCAAGCCGGCGCCCGAGAAGAAGTCCGAGGCGCCGATGAAGACCGAGCCGAAGGCGCCGGCCGAGACCAAGCCCGCGGACAAGACCGCGCCGGCTCCGGACACGAAGAAAGAGCCGGAGAAGAAGTCGGAGTAGACGGGCCGCCGCCGGGGCGGTGGCGATGCCCGCTTGCCCCCAGTCGCTGATCGACTTCGTGGGCGCCCTCGCCGACGCGGCGGGGGACGTGATCCGGCCCTATTTCCGCACGCCGATCGCGGTCGAGGACAAGCCCGACGAGAGCCCGGTGACGATTGCCGACCGGGAGACCGAGGCGGCGATCCGGTCGATGATCCGCGACCATCATCCCGACCACGGCATCATCGGCGAAGAGCACGGCAGCGAGCGGGCCGACGCCCGCCACGTCTGGGTGATCGACCCGATCGACGGCACCAAGAGCTTCATTTCGGGCGTGCCGCTGTTCGGCACCTTGATCGCGCTCCTGGAGGAGGGCGAGCCGATCCTCGGCGTGATCGACCAACCGATCCTGCGCGAGCGCTGGCTCGGCGCCCGGGGGCACGGCACCACCCTGAACGGCGCGCCGGTCCACACCCGGGCGTGCCCGACCCTGGCCCAGGCGGCCATGTTCACGACCACTCCCGACATGTTCACCGGCGACCACGCCGCGCGCTACGACCGGCTGCGGGAGAGCGTCCGCCTGGCCCGCTTTGGCGGTGACTGTTACGCGGCCGGGTTGCTCGCCTCCGGTTTCGTCGACCTCCACGTCGAGGGCTCGATGCAGCCGTACGACTATCTCGCCCTGGTGCCGGTGGTCGAAGGCGCCGGCGGGGTGATGACCGACTGGGCCGGCGCACCGCTCGGCCTCGATTCCGACGGCTTCACCCTGGCGGCCGGCGATCCGGCACTGCACCGGGCCGCCATGGAACGGCTCGCGCCCACGACCTGACACATTTTCGCCAGCGTCGCGCCCCGCCGCGGTTTCATTCTTTTGACGCAGCCTGCCATTCCACTACACTCGGCCCCGCAACCGCCGGAGAGTCCATGCGCGCGTTCCTCCTCGTCATCCTGCTGGCCGTCTTGCCGCTGTCGGGCGCGCGGGCGGAGCCGGCCGCGAAATCAGGACGACATTCGGACGGGAACCGGCCTGGCATTGCACGGCGAGCCGAAGCGCCCGGCCGACTTCAAGTATTTCTCCTACGCCAACCCGAATGCGCCCAAGGGCGGGAGCCTGTGGCTCGGCGTCAACGGCACCTACGACAATTTCAATCCCTTCATCATCCGGGGCAATCCGGCGCCCTGGTCCGATTCGCTGCTCCAGGGCACACTGATGGTCCAGGCGCTCGACGAGCCGCTGTCGGTTTACGGCTATATCGCCAAGAGCTACTCCATGCCCAAGGACCGGTCGTGGATCGAGTTCCACGTCAATCCAAAGGCCCGGTTCAGCGACGGCTCGCCGATCACCGCCGACGACGTGATCTTCTCGTTCAACACGCTGATCAAGCACGGCCGGCCGATCTATCGCTACTATTACCGCGACGTCCTGCGGCTGGAGAAGACGGGCCGGCTGTCGGTGCGCTTCCACCTGCGTAAGGGCCAGAACCGGGAGCTGCCGCTGATCATCTCGGAGCTCAACATCCTGTCCAAGAAGTTCTGGCAGGGTCGCGACTTCGAGGCGCCGCTGCGCGTGCCGCCGGTGTCGAGCGGGCCCGTACACGCTGCGCAAGTTCGATTTCGGCCGCAACCTCGTATACGCCCGTCGCAAGAACTGGTGGGCCAAGGATATCCCGGCGCTCAAGGGCCAGTACAACTTCGACACGATCCGCTACGAATACTACCGCGACGCGTCGGTCTCGATCGAGGCGCTCAAGGCCGGCGAATACGACTTCCGCACCGAGAACTCCGCCTCGACCTGGGTCAGCAAGTACAATATCCCCGCGGTCCGCGACGGCCTGCTGATCAAGCTCAAGGTCGACACCAAGCTCGACGAGGGCATCTCGGGCTTCATCTTCAACACCCGGCGCTATCCCGTTCAACGACTGGCGGGTGCGGCGGGCGCTCGTCTATGCGCTAGACGTCGAGTGGCAGAATGCCAAGCTGGCCTTCGGCCAGTACAAGCATTCCTACAGCTTCTTCTCGAACTCGGAGCTGGCCGCGCGCAAGGGCAAGCCGACGGGCGGCGGTGCTCGACATCCTCAACCACTATCGGGACCAGCTGCCCAAGCGCATCTTCGACCACCCGTTCGAGGTGCCGATCTACAAGAACGGCAACATCCGGCCCGGCCTGCGCAAGGCGTTCAAGCTGCTCGACGAGGCCGGCTTCGAGGTGCGCGACTTCCGCATGGTCAACAAGAAGACCGGGCGGCCCTTGACGCTTCGAGTTCCTGATCCCCGGCCCCGCCTACAAGCGCTCGGTCGCTGCCGTTCAAGCGCAACCTGCTGCGGCTGGGCATCGACCTGAAGATCCGCTCGGTCGACCAGTCGCAGTGCATCCAGCGGATCCAGAATTTCGACTTCGACATGATCTGGGCGGGCTGGGGCCAGAGCCTCAACCCCGGCAACGAGCAGCGCGATCTACTGGAGCTCCTATCACCGCCGACCGGGTCGGCAGCCGCAACTATGCCGGGCGTCAAGAGCAAGGTGGTCGACGACCTGGTCAACAAGCTGATCGCGGCGGAGAGCCGGCCCGACCTGATCAACTACGCCCGCGCGCTCGACCGAGTGCTCCAGGACATGAACATCATCATCCCGCTGTGGTACGCCGGCTACGAGCGCTACATCTACTGGGACAAGTTCAGCCTGCCCAAGCCGACGGCGCTGCGCGGCACCAACGTGTTCCTGTGGTGGTATGACGCCAAGAAGGCCGCGCGCCTGCGCGGCCGCATCAACAGCCTGCCGCAGCAGTAGCGCGCGATGCTGGCTTACGTCATCCGCCGCCTGCTGCTGATCATCCCGACCCTGGTCGGGATCATGCTGGTCAACTTCGTCATCATCAACATGGCCCCGGGCGGCCCGATCGAGCAGTTGATCGCGAACCTGCGCGGCGCCGGCAGCCAGGTCGCCGAACGCACCGGCTCGGCCGACACGACCGAGATCAAGGGTGAGCAATCGCGGGCGGGCAGGGGCCTCGATCCCGAACAGCTCAAGAAGCTGCGAGCCCAGCTCAACCTCGACAAGCCGCCGGTCGAGCGCTTCCTGTTGATGCTGCGCAACTACGCGACGTTCAATTTCGGCAACAGTTTCAACAAGAACCGGCCGGTCGTCGATCTGGTGCTCGAGAAGATGCCGGTGTCGATATCGCTGGGCTTGTGGTCGACGCTGATCATCTATCTGGTCTGCATACCCTTGGGCATCGGCAAGGCGGTACGCGACGGCAGTCGGTTCGACATCTGGACCAGCGGCGTGATCATCGCCGCCAACGCGATCCCGAGCTTCCTGTTCGCGATGCTGTTGATCATCCTGTTCGCGACCGGGGCGGTGGTGACTGGTTCCCCTTGCGCGGGCTGGTTTCGTCCAACTGGTCCGACCTGCCGTTGGGCGCCCAGATCCTCGACTACCTGTGGCACATGGTGCTGCCGATCTCGGCGATGGTGATCAGCGGCTTCGCCGCGCTGACCCTGCTGACCAAGAACTCCTTCCTCGAGGAGATCAACAAGCAGTACGTCGTCACCGCCCGCGCCAAGGGCGTGACCGAGCGCCGGGTGCTCTACGGCCACGTCTTCCGCAACGCGATGCTGATCGTGATCGCCGGCTTCCCGGGGGCGTTCCTCAGCATCCTGTTCACCGGAGCGCTGCTGATCGAGATCATCTTCTCGCTCGACGGGCTCGGCTATCTGGGCTTCGAGGCGATCGTCAACCGCGACTACCCGCTGGTGTTCGCGACGCTCTACGTGTTCTCGCTGCTCGGCCTGGTGGTCAAGCTGATCAGCGACATGACCTACGTCTGGGTCGATCCGCGGATCGACTTCGAAGCGCGGCAGGTCTGAGCGATGGCCAGCTTCGAGACCGGATACCGCTTCCTGGGGCGCAACATCACGCCGATCACGGCGCGCCGCCTGTCGAACTTCCGCCGCAACCGGCGCGGCTTCTGGTCGCTGTGGATCTTCCTGGTCCTGTTCGTCCTCAGCCTGTTCGCCGAGCTGATCGCCAACGATAAGCCGATCCTGATCTGGTACAACGGCTCGCTCTACGCGCCCTCGATCAACCGCTACGCCGAGACCACCTTCGGCGGCGAGTTCAAGACCGAGGCGGACTATTCCGACCCCTACGTCCAGAAGAAGATCAACGCCAAGGGCTGGATGCTCTGGCCGATGATCCCGTTCAGCTACGACACCATCATCATCGACCTGGCCAAGCCGGCGCCGACGCCGCCCTCGGCGCGCAACTGGCTGGGCACCGACGACCAGGCCCGCGACGTCGCCGCGCGGGTGATCTACGGCTTTCGAATATCCGTGCTGTTCGGCTTGACCTTGACCCTGTTCAGCAGCGTCATCGGCGTCTTCATGGGCGCGATCCAGGGCTATTTCGGCGGCTGGGTCGATCTCACGCTCCAGCGCTTCATCGAGATCTGGGAATCCGTCCCGGTCCTCTATCTGCTGATCATCCTGACCGCGATCATCGAGCCGAACTTCTGGTGGCTGCTGATCATCCTGCTGCTGTTCTCCTGGATGGCGCTGGTCGGCGTGGTCCGCGCCGAGTTCCTGCGCGCGCGCAACTTCGACTATGTCCGCGCCGCCCGTGCGCTGGGCGCGTCCGACAGCCTGATCATGTTCAAGCACGTGCTGCCCAACGCCATGGTCGCGACCTTGACCTTCATGCCCTTCATCCTGTCGGGCTCGATCGTCGCGCTGACCTCGCTCGACTTCCTCGGCTTCGGCCTGCCGCCGGGTTCGGCCTCGCTCGGCGAGCTGCTGAGCGAGGGCAAGTCCAACCTGCAGGCGCCGTGGCTCGGCATCACCGCCTTCGTCGTGCTCGCCATGCTGCTGAGCCTGCTGGTCTTCATCGGCGAGGCGGTGCGCGACGCCTTCGACCCGCGCAAGGGCATGTCCGGCGGCACCCCGGCCGAGCCCACCGAAGTGGCCGGCGGCGAGATCGGTGCGCCGGAAGTCGCTGCGACCGCGATCCCGGGAGGACAGCAATGAGCGACAATTCCCTGTTGGAGGTCCGCGACCTGCGCGTCTCGTTCCGGGCGGCCCAGGGACAGATCGAGGCGGTCAAGGGCGTCTCCTTCTCGCTCGACAAGGGCGAGACCCTGGCCCTGGTCGGCGAGAGCGGCTCGGGCAAGTCGGTGACCGCCCTGTCGATCCTCCAGCTGCTGCCCTATCCGACCGCCTTCCATCCGTCGGGCAGCATCCGCTTCGGCGACATGGAGCTGATGGGCGCGCGCGAGAGCCAGTTGCGCCGGATCCGCGGCAACCGCATCTCGATGATCTTCCAGGAGCCGCTGACCGCGCTCAACCCGCTCCACCCGGTCGAGAAGCAGATCGGCGAGGTGCTGCGCATCCACAAGGGCATGACGAAGGACGCCGCCCGCAAGCGCACCCTGGAGCTGCTCGACCTGGTCGGCATCAAGAACGCGGCCCAGCGCCTGTCTGCCTTCCCGCACGAGCTGTCGGGCGGCCAGCGCCAGCGCGTGATGATCGCCATGGCGCTCGCCAACGAGCCCGATCTGCTGATCGCCGACGAGCCGACCACGGCGGTCGACGTCACCATCCAGGCCCAGATCCTGAAGCTGCTGCGCGAGCTGCAGCAGGAATTCGGCATGGCGATGCTGCTGATCACCCACGACCTCGGCGTGGTCCAGCACACCGCCGAACGGGTCGCGGTGATGAGCGCCGGCGAGATCGTCGAGGCGGGCACGGTCAAGGACGTCTTCGCCAAGCCCACCCATCCCTACACCCGGCACCTGCTCGCCTCCGAGCCCAAGGGCGCGGCGCCGGAGATGCCCGCGAACGCCGAGGAGGTGCTGTCGGCCGAGGGCTTCCGCGTCTGGTACCCGATCAAGGCCGGCGTGTTCCGCCACACGGTCGACAACATCAAGGCGGTCGAGAATGTCAGCCTGCGGGTGCGCACGGGCGAGACCGTCGGCGTGGTCGGCGAGAGCGGCTCGGGCAAGTCATCGCTCGGCCTCGGCCTGTTGCGGCTGATCTCCAGCATGGGGCCGATCCAGTATCGCGGCCGCGACCTCCAGAAGCTGAGCTGGCGCGGCATGCGGCCGCTGCGGCGCGAGCTCCAGATCGTCTTCCAGGACCCGTTCGGCAGCCTGAGCCCGCGCCTGTCGGTCGGCGAGATCGTCGAGGAGGGGCTCAAGATCCACGGCATCGGCGACCCGCGGGAGCGCGACCAGGCGGTGATCGACGTGCTCAAGGAGGTCGGCCTCGACCCCGAGACCCGCCACCGCTACCCCCACGAGTTCTCCGGCGGCCAGCGCCAGCGCGTCTCGATCGCCCGCGCCGTCGTGCTCAGGCCCAAGCTGGTCGTGCTCGACGAGCCGACCTCGGCGCTCGACCGCTCGGTCCAGGCCCAGATCATCGACCTCTTGCACAAGCTGCAGCGCGACCACAACCTCGCCTACCTGTTCATCAGCCACGACTTGAAGGTCGTTCGCGCGATGAGCCACCAGGTCATCGTCATGCGCGACGGCGAGGTGGTCGAGCAGGGGCCCGCCCAGCAGATCCTCGATTCGCCCAAGGAGGCCTACACCAAGGCCCTGATGGCCGCGGCCTTCGACTTCCGCGCCGACGAGAGCGGGGTCGTGTCCGCCTAGGGCGGACGGGTCGGAAACGTCGCAAAGGTTATCATTGGTTATCTTCGGTTATCTTCGAGCGGACCGGGTCGGCCGGATCGCGGTCGCCGACGAAAGCGCCGCGCGCGGTTCCGGTAAATATTCCTATATGGTGATCGGCGGCGATGCTGCAAGGGCGTGGCCGCCGGTCGCGCGCCGGCGATGACGCGCGAGCGCCTGACCGCGCCGGTGGTGATCGTCGGCGGCGGGCCGGTCGGCATGGTGCTGGCGATGCAGCTCGACGCCTGGGGCGTGCGCTGCCTGCTGGTCAACGCCGAGGACCGGGTCCGCTGGCACCCCAAGGGCAACACCCACAACGCCCGGACGATGGAGCATTACCGCCGGCTCGGCATCGCCGATCGCATCCGGCAACTTGGGCCTGCCGTCCGATTGGCCGACCGACGTGCTCTACTACACCCGCTTCAACGGCCACCTGCTGGCGCGGCTGCCGATGCCGTCGGCGGCCGAGAAGGTGGCTGCGGTCGCCGCGGCCGGGCCGCTCGACCAGGTGCCCGAGCCGATCCATCGCGCCAACCAGATGTATGTCGAGAAGTTCCTGTTCGAGCATCTGACCACGCTGCCCCATGTCGAGGCGCGCTTCGGCTGGCGCTGCACCGGCTTCACCGATCACGGCGACCGGGTCACCGCCGAGATCGAGCGCGCCGACGGCCGGGCGGCGGCGATCGTCGACTGCGCCTGGCTGGTCGGCTGCGACGGGGGCGGCGGCGACACCCGCCGCCAATTGGGCATCCGCTTCGCCGGGGAGGGCAGCCTGGACCAGGCCTTCTTCGGCCGCGACATGGTGTCGACCCACCTGCGCGTGCCGGCGCTGCACGACCGCATCCTCAAGCAGCGCGGCTGGCAGTATTGGGCGGTCAGCGACACGGTGCGCGCGGCCCTGGTCGCGCTCGACGGCAAGGACGAGTTCGTCATGCTCGGCCGGCTGCGCGACGGCGAGACGCCGGACGAGCGGCGGCTCGTGCAGCTCGTCCAGGCCGCGGCGGGCGAGCCGATCGACGTCGAGGTCATCGGCAACCTGGGCTGGACCGGCGGCCAGGCGCTGGTCGCCGACCGGTTCCAAGAGGGCCGGGTGCTGCTCGCCGGCGACGCCGTCCACCTGTTCACGCCGACCGGCGGCTTCGGCATGAACACCGGCATCGACGACACCGCCAACCTGGCCTGGAAGCTGGCCGCCGACCTGCAGGGCTGGGGCGGCCCCGAGCTGGTCGCGAGCTACGAGGCCGAGCGTCGGCCGATCGCCCTGCGCAACACCGGCGCCGCCCACGCGCTGGCGCGCAACGTCGGCGACGTGCCGGTGGCTGCCGACATGGACTCGGACGCGCCGGAAGCGGTCGCCGCGCGGGAGAAGGCCGGCGACTTCCTGGCCGGCTTCGGCGAGGAGTTCGCCTCGATCGGCATCCAGCTCGGCGCCCGCTACGACGGCTCGCCGATCGTCGTCGGCGACGGCGAGAGCCCGCCGCCCGACGATCCGGCCGTCTATGTGCCGAGCGCGGTGCCGGGTGGGAGGGCGCCGCATGCGTGGCTGGGCGACAGGGGAGGAGCGGGTGTCGCTGTTCGACCGGCTGGGGCGGGGCTTCACGCTGCTGCGGCTGGGCGGCTCGCAGGCGGACGTCCGGCCGCTGGTCAAGTCGGCGGCAGACCGCGGCGTGCCGCTCGCGGTCCTCGACGTGGCGGATGCGGCCGTGCGCGATCTCTACCGCCGCGACCTAGCCCTGGTCCGGCCGGACCGGCACGTCGCCTGGCGGGGCAACCACCTGCCCGACGATCCGGATGGCCTGATCGCCCGTGTCACCGGGGCGGCATAGGTCGCCGCCGGTTCATGCCGGCCGGCCGAACAGGCTGCGCCGGATCGCCAGCTTGTCGCCCGGGCCGTGGACCGCGGCGAACAGCAGGCCGGCCAGGAAGGTGAAGTGGTCGACGAAGAAGCCGAACTCGGCCTGGTTGCCTTTCCAATGCGCGGGGCCGTGGAAGCTGAAGGCGAGGAAGATGACGTAGATCGCCGCGAGCACGGCCGCTTCCGAGAAGAAGGCGCCGGTGAGGAAGGCGAGGGCCAGGGCGACTTCGAAGAAGGCGGCGACCCACGCCAGGAACAGCGGGACGGGGAAGCCCGCCGCCGCGATGTATTGGGCGGTCCCGCCCATCCCCTTGAACTTGAAGATCGCCGCCATGATGAAGATGCCGGCGAAGATCAGCCGTGCGAGAAGGATTGCTGCGGTCTTGGCCATGGGCGCGGGTCTTTCGAAGGGGAGGTTCGATCGCGAAGCGGCGTGCGAGCGTCCTGATCGGAGGCCGGATTTGACGACGGGCCCTTTTCCGTGATGTCCCCCGCCTACCGCTTCGAATCCGCCAGCGCCGCCTGATCCGAGTAATGGACCATGACGTTGAGCACGCACGCCTTGCCGCCTTCGACCACCTCCAGGCCCCGTTTGAGCGCATCGGGCAGCTCGGCCAGGGTCTCGACCCGGATGCCGACGCCGCCCGACGCCTCGACGATCTTCTCGTAGTCGGGGGCGGGTTCGAGCAGGGTCAGCGGCGCCTGGTTCGACTTGGCCGCCGCGCCGTCGGGGTAGAGGCTGAGCGTCGCGCGGCGGACGGCGCCCCACATCTTGTTGTTGAGGATGATCACCAGGATCGGCAGGTCGAGCGACGCCGAGACGAAATGGGCCGGGGTCGGGTTGCCGAACATGTAGGCGCCGTCGCCGACGATGGCGATCACCCGCCGGTCGCGCCCGTCGGTTTTGTGGCCGAGCTTGAGGCCGAGCGCCGCGCCCAGCCCCCAGCCGAGGCCGCCGGCCGAGCTGTTGCCGAAATAGCTGCCCGGCTCGGTCAGGGTCAGCCGCGCGGCCGGAAACACCGTCTCGACCACCACGGCGTCGCCGGGCTTGCGCAGCGGGTCGAGCGCGTCGGCGACGGTGGCGGCGGTCATCGCGCCCGACGCCTGGGCGTCGGCGCGGGCCTTGTCGACCTCGGCGACCAGCGCCGCGCGCTTGTCGGCGATCCAGGCCTGGCGGTCGGCCAGCCCGGCGCCGCCGCCGAGCCCGCCGAGCGCCGCGGTCAGCGCCTGCACCGCCAGGGTCGAGTTGCCGGCGATCGCGAGGTCCGCCGGGAAGGTGCGCATCGGGTAGCGCTGGAACAGCGGATCGGCGCCGATCTGGATGAATTTCGTGTTCGGGTTCCGCTTGTGCAGCTTGGGGATGAAGGGCACGTCGCAGTCGAGCGCGACCACCACGTCGGCCTCGGGCAGCAGCGGGCCGGGCTCGTAGCCCAGGTGGCAGGGGTGGGTGTTGGCCAGGAACATGTAGCGCGGCCGATAGCCGATCACGCCGATGCCGAACCGCTCGGCCAGCTCGGCCAGCGGCGCGACGCCATCCTGGTCCTGGCCGTAGCTGGCGGTGATCAGCAGCACCTTCTTGCCGGCGGCGATCAGCTCGGCGGCCTGGGCGATCGCATGGACGTCGGGCGCGGCCGGGGTCGCGGCGGACGATCCGGTCGTCGGCGTCCGCGTCCGGGGTCGTCGGGCTGGCCAGCACCTCGCGCGGCAGGGTCAGGTAGACGGGGCCGCGCGGCTGGCTCATCGCCACGGTGTAGGCGCGGCCGACGACCTGGCGGGTCTGCTCGGGCCGGCGCAGCTCGTACTCCCACTTGACCACTTCGCGCAGCATGCCGGCCTGGTCGAACATCTCCTGGCCCCAGTGGATGTAGACGCTGCGCGAGCCCATCACGCCGTCCTCGAGCACCGGCGTGCGGCCCGCGGCGAGCAGCACCGGCACGTTGTCGCGCGCGGCGTTGATCAGGCCGCAGATCGCGTTGGCGGTGCCGACGTTGACGTGGAGCATCACCGCCGCGGGCCGGCCGGTCGCCAGGTAGTAGCCGTGGGCCATCGACACCGCGACGTTCTCGTGGGGCACGGTCACCGGCGTCGGCGCCGTGCCGCCGCCCGCCGCGGCCTTGGAGAAGGATTCGATCAGCGACGGGAAGTCCGTCCCGGAATTGGCGAAGACGTAGTCGACGCCGCGGTCGGCCAGGGCGGCGAGCAGGTCGTCGGCGGCGTTGGTGGTGCTGGCGCCGATCTTGGCCAAGGCGTCGTCGTTCATGCTGCGGCTTCTTTCCGTTGGAGCGCGGGCGGCGGGGCCGCCGGGGCTGGTCAGTTCGCGGGAAAGGCCGGCGCTGCAACGCGCCGAAGCCTGCCCCCCTAGTGTTTCCCTTGCGCCTTATGGGTGGCGCGGTGCTAGTAAATCCAAATGACGGCCAATTCTAGGTGACGGTGGGGGCCCGATCAACGGACCGCGCCGCATCGAATTCCCTTTCCTTGGAGCAGGAGTGGAGCAGCGACATGGCCCTTCTGATGGTCGCGCCCTGGGCGCCGCAGAGCGAGTACGGCCGGATGTGGTCGGCGCGCATCCGCGAGCGGATGCCCGGCATCGACCTTCGCCACTTCCCGGACGAGCTCGGCGACAAGGCGGAGATCGACGCCGCGCTGGCCTGGCTGCCGCCGCCGGGCCTGCTCGCCAGCCTGCCCAACCTCAAGCTGATCCATTCGCTGGGCATGGGCGTCGACAGCGTGCTGTCCGACCCCGAGCTGCCGGTCGGCGTGCCGGTCGCGCGGGTCGTCGACGACGACCTGATCCAGCGGATGAGCGAATACTGCCTGCACGCGCTGCTCCATTACCACCGCGACGCCGACAGGTACGACCGCGACAAGGCGGCCAGGCGCTGGGACCCGGCGATGGCGCCGCACGCGCGCGAGCGGCGGATCGGGATCATGGGCCTCGGCGAGCTCGGCCGCGACCTGGCCGCCAAGCTGGTCGCGCTGCAGTTCGACGTCGCCGGCTGGAGCCGGACGCCCAAGGACGTGGCCGGGGTCGAGAGCTTCCACGGCGCCGACGGGTTCGAGCCCTTCCTGGCCCGCTCCGAATACGTCGTCTGCCTGCTGCCGCTGACGCCGGAGACCGAGGGCATCCTCGACGCACGCGCCTTCGCGGCGATGCCCAAGGGCGGCGGCATCGTCAACGCCGCGCGGGGCGGCCACGTCGTCGACGCCGACCTGATCGCCGCGCTCGATGCCGGCCAGCTCGCCTTCGCCAAGCTCGACGTGTTCCGCGAGGAGCCGCTGCCGCCCGAACACCCGTTCTGGGCGCATCCCAGGATCCGCATCACCCCGCACAACGCGGGCATCACCAACCCAGCGACAGCGGTCGACCAGATCCTGGAGAACTACCGCCGGGCGCTGGCGGGCGAGCCGATCCTCAACCTCGTCGACACCTCTCGGGGGTATTGAAGGCCGGCGCGGTTCGCGGCCGCGCGCCTCTCCCGGCCGCCTGCCGATGGCGTCATCCCGAGCGAAGCCGAGGGATCTTGCGACCGCCGCAGAGATCTCGGCGGTAAGGGCAAGGTTTCTCCGCTCCGCCCCGTCGGGGCTCCGGTCGAAATGACGAAAAGGAACGGCCCGCCATCGCGGGTCGGGGTTCACGAAAACCGCGGCATCACCGCGTCGGCGAACAGCTCCAGCGACTGCAGCGCGGCCTCGCCCGGCAGGGCGTGGAAGTTGACCTGCAGCGAGGCGCTGTCGAAGCCGCCGACCAGCGACTGGTAGTCGGCGATCATCTCGGCGATCTCGTCGGGCGTGCCGACCCAGGCGAGGCCCTTGTCGCGTTGGGTCTGGTAGGTCTCGCGCCTGAGCCCCTCGATCATCTTGTCGTAGCCCGGATAGTCCTTGCTGCCGGCGCCCTCGGTCCACGCCCCGGCGCCGGCGACCAGCGCCTTCAGATAGCCGTCGAGGCAGGGCGCGCCGTGCTTCTCGGCCTCGGCGCGGGTGGGCGCGCAGAACATGGCGAAGGACAGCATGACCCTGCCGTCGCCCGGGTGGCCGGCGGCGCGCCAGGCGTCGCGGTAGACCCGAATCAGGTCGCGCATCTTCTCGCCGGCCAGCGGGATGCCCATCAGCCACCAGCCCTTGGTCCCCGCATCCACGAAGCTCTGCTCGGTCGAGAAGGCGGCCTGCCAGATCGGCGGCGTCGGCTGCTGGACCGGGCGGGGCAGGGACGTGGTGTTCTTGAAGCTGTGGAACTGGCCCTCTTCGGTGACGTCCTCTTCCGCCAGCAGTCGGATCACCTGGGCGACGCCCTCGTCGAAGCGGGCGCGGCTCTCGTCCAGCGAGCGGCCGAACCGCTCGAACTCGTGGGGCAGGAAGGCGCGGGCGAAGCCGACCTCGAGCCGGCCGTTCGAGATGGCGTCGAGCTCGGCCAGTTCGCCGGCGAGCTTGAGCGGGTGGTTGAAGATCGGCAGCACGGCGCCGGTGACGAGCCGGATCTTCTTGGTGCGCTGGGCGGCGGCGGTCAGGAACAGGACCGGATTGGGGCTGTAGCCGCCGTAGGGCTCGAAATAGTGCTCGACCGTGCGGATGTGGCCGTAGCCCATGCGGTCGGCGGCCTCGCACAGCGCCAGGCTCTCGGCGAAATAGACCTGGGCGGTCTTTTCCGCCGGGCCGACGCTCGGGAAGAAGTTGAGGCCGAAGTCCATGTCGATCCTACTCGTCGCTACTCGCCGGTGACGCCGATCAGTCGTTCGAGCTGGTCCGGGTCGTTGCGCAGGGTGTCGCTCTCGCCGTCGTAGACGACGCGTCCGCGGTCCATGACCACGGTGCGCTCCGAGAAGGCGAGCGCGACCCGGCTGTTCTGCTCGACCAGGATGATCGCGAGCGAGCCGTCCTCGCGGAGCTCGTGCATGATCCGCACCAATTCCTCGACGATCACCGGGGCGAGGCCCTCGGACGGCTCGTCCATCAGCAGCAGGGTCGGGTTGGACATCAGCGCGCGGGCGATCGCCAGCATCTGCTGCTCGCCGCCGGAGAGCTGGTTGCCGGCGTTGTCCTGGCGCTCCCGCAGATTGGGGAACAGCTCGTAGATCGCCTGTTCGTTCCAGCGCCCCGGCCGCATCGCCGATCAACAGGTTCTCGCGCACCGACAGCGACGGGAAGATCTCGCGTTCCTGCGGCACGTAGCCGACCCCGGCATGGGCGCGGCGGTAGACCGGCATCCGCGACAGGTCGTTGCCGTCGAGGACGACCGTGCCGCCGTGGAGCGCGGTGTGGCCCATGATCGTGGCGAGCAGGGTGGTCTTGCCGACGCCGTTGCGGCCGATCACGCTGATCGACTCGCCGCGTCCGAGCGTCAGCGCGACGTCCTCGATCACGACGGTCTCGCCGTAGCCGGCCGCGACCCCGGACAGTTGCAGCACCGCTTGCTCAGCCATGGGTTCCCTCGCCGAGATAGACCGAGCGGACTTCCGCGTTGGCGGCGATCTCGTCGGGCGGCCCGGAGGCCAGGATCCCGCCCTGGACCAGCACCGTGATCTCCCGCGCGAAGCGGAAGACGACGTCCATGTCGTGCTCGATGATCAGCACGGCGATGTCCTCGGGCAGCGCCTCGATGGCGTCGAGGATCAGGTGGCTCTCGGCGCTGGGCACGCCGGCGGCGGGCTCGTCGAGCAGCAGCACCTTGGGCTTGAGCGCGAGCGCGATGGCGATCTCGACCAGCCGCTGGCGGCCGTAGGGCAGCTCGCGGATGGTCTTGGCGGCGTCGTCGGCCAGGCGCAGGCCCTCGAGCGCGGCGAACGCCTCCTCGACGACGTGGCGGCGTGCGCCGGCGGGGCGGAGCATGGCGCCCGCGGTGCCGAGTCGCTCGGACACGGCCAGGTACAGGTTCTCCAGCACCGACAGGCCGGCGAACAGGGTGTTGATCTGGAAGGTGCGCGCGATGCCGGCCTTGACGCGCCGGTCCTGGCGCATGTGGGTGATGTCGCGGCCGTTGAGCAGCACCGCGCCGTCCGAGGGGCTCAGCACGCCGGTGAGCAGGTTGACGAAGGTCGTCTTGCCGGCGCCGTTGGGTCCGATCAGCGCGTGGCGCGCGCCGGCGTCGAGGCTGAAGTCGATGTGGCGCGACACCTGCAGCGCGCCGAACTGCTTGCTCAGGTTGCGGGTCTCCAGGACCGCGCCGCTCATGCCCTGCGCCTCCGGCGGACCCAGGCGACGGCGTCGTCGAACATGCCGATCAGGCCGTTGCGGGTGAACAGCACCGCGAAGATCAGCACCACGCCGATGACCAGCATCCAATAGGGCTCCTCGGTGCCGAGGATCTGCTCGGTGAAGCTCTCCAGCAGCTTGTAGACCGCCGCGCCGATGAAGGCGCCGTAGAGCCGGCCGGTGCCGCCGAGGATGAGCATGACCAGGATGTCGCCCGACAGTTCGAAGCTGAGCACGTTCAGGGTCACGTTGCCCTGGACCTGGACGTAGATCGCGCCGGCCAGTCCCGCGATGCCGGCGGAGATCGTGTAGGCGGTGACCATCCGCCACTGCACCGGCGAGCCGACCGCGTGCATGCGGCGGGTGTTCTCGCGGATGCCGACCAGCGCCCGCCCGAACGGCGAGTAGACGACCGCGCGGACGAAGACGAATCCGAGGAACAGGAAGACCAGGGCATAGAAGTAGTTCGACGAGTACCACAGCGGGTCGAAGTCGAAGGTGCCGAGGATCTTTCCGGGCGAGAAGTTGATGCCGTCGAAGCCGCCGGTGATGTCCTCGAATTCGTTGGCGAGCTCGTGAAGCATGATGGCGAAGGCCATCGTCAGCATCAGCAGCGTAAGCCCGTGCGTTCGCAGCAGGATCCAGCCGGTCACGAAGCCGAGCAGCGCCGACACCACGATCGCCGCGGCGAGCCCGATCACCGGCTCGGGCACGCCGTAGCGGCTCACGAGCAGCGCCGCGGTATAGGCCCCGGTGCCGAAGAACGCGGCGTGGCCCAGCGACACGATGCCGGCGTAGCCGACGATCAGGTCGAGCGACAGGGCGAACAGGATCATGATCAGGATCTGCGTCGCCAGCAGCCGGTAGCCCGGGAACAGGAAGAAGACCGCGATCGCGAGCACCCAGGGCACCAGCTCGGGCCAGCGGATGCGGTGGTCGGTGAGCAGGATGCGCTGCCCGGCGCCGAGTTCCGGAGGCTCGTGCCGTCGCGGCAGCCGTCTGCGGTGGGGTCATCGCGTCAGGCCCTTCCGAACAGGCCCTGGGGCCGCCACAGCAGGACCACCAGGGTCACCGCATAGATGAAGAAGGCGCCGCCCTCCGGCAGCAGGTATTTGCCGGCGAAGTCGAGGATGCCCAGGATCAGCGCGGCGAAAAAGGTGCCGCGGATGTTCCCGAGGCCGCCGACCGCGACGACGATCAGGAACACGACGAGATATTCGAAGGCGAAGGTCGGCTTGACCCCGCCCAGGATCTGGATGCCGAGGCCGCCGCCGACCGCGGCCATGCCGCTGCCCAGCGCGAAGGTCAGGGTGAACAGCCGGCCGGTGTTGATGCCCATCGATTCGGCCATGCGCCGGTTGTCGACCGCGGCGCGCACCTGGGCACCGATCCGGGTCCGCTCGAGCCCATAGAACAGCGCGATCGCGAACACCGCCCCGGCGAGGATCAGGAAGGCGCGGTAGGTCGGGATCAGCTTGAAGCCGAGGTCGACGTTGCCGCGCAGGAAATCCGGGATCTGGATATTGAGCGGGTCGGGGCCCCAGACGAAGGTGGTCGCGGCGATCGACACGAAGACCAGGCCGATGGTCAGCAGCACCTGGTCGAGCTCGGGCGCCTTGTAGAGCCGGGAATAGAGCAATCGCTCGAAGATCACCGAGGCAGCGCCGACCACGAAGAAGGCGATCAGCAATGCGGGGATGAACGGCACGCCCCACGCCGACACCAGGGTCACGGTGACGTAGCCGCCGGCCATGGCGAACGCGCCATGCGCAAGGTTGACGAATCCCATCAGGCCCATCGTGATCGACAGGCCCACCGAGATGATGAACAGGAGCATCGCATAGGCGAGCCCGAAGACGAGGATGGTCGTCAGTGCGTTGACGAAGGCGTCCATGGCCCGGGAAGCGTGGGAGAGGTTGCGATCAGGAACGACAGCGGGCTGCGCTTGACGCGCAGCCCGCTGCGCTCCGACGAAGGTTAGAGGGTCAGGAACCCGGCGCTATTTCTTGCCGCACCGGCCGATCTTGAGCTCCTTGCACTTGTCCTTGACGGCCTTGAAGGTCTCCTGGATGTCCTGCACGAGGCGGCCACCCTTCTTCTCGACCGTCGAGATGTAGACGTTCTGGACGATGTCGTGCGTCTTCGGGTCGATCATGATCTTCCCGCGCGGGCTGTTGTAGGTCCAGCCGGCAAGCGCCTTCATCGCGTTGGTGCCGGTGATCTTGCCCTTCACCGTCTTGATGATGTGGTAGATCGCGGCCATGCCGTCATAGCCGCCGACGCCGACGAAGTCCGGCGTGCTCTTGGCGCCGTAAGCCTTCTTCCACGCGGCGACGAACGCCTTGTTGGTCGGCGTGTTGAGGTCCGCATAGTAGTGGTGCGCGGTGACCAGGCCGACGGCCGCGTCGCCCATGCCCTGGAGCTGGGTGTCCTGGGTGATGTCGCCGGGGCCGATCAGCTTGATGCCGGCGGCCCGCATGCCGAGCTGGCCGTAGGTCTTGGCGACGGCCGTGGCGTGGTTGCCGGCCGGGACGAAGACGTAGAAGCAGTCCGGCTTCATGTCCTTGACCCGCTGGAAGAAGGGCGTGAAGTCGGGCACCTTGCCCGGGCCGCCCATCGGGATCTGGCCGATCAGCTTGCCGCCGGCCTTCTCGAAGCCGTGCTTGAACGCGTTGGCGCTGTCCTTGCCCGGCGGGTAGTTGGTGAAGCCGGCGACCGCGGTCTTGCACTTCAGGTTCTTGGCGGCGTGCTCGCCCATGATGTAGCCGGCCTGCCACATGGTGAAGGACACCCGGGCCATGTCCGGCGACATGTTGGTGATGAAGGACGTGCCCGCGTTCATGATCACGACCGGCACGTTGGCGCGGGTGACCAGCGGCGCGATCGACATCGCGTTCGGCGAGAAGATCAGGCCGGTGATGATGGAAACCTTGTCGCGGGTGATCAGCTCCTGGACCACGGACTTGGCGACCGCGCCGCCCGGGTTCTTCGAGTCGCGGAAGATCAGCTTGACCGTGTCGCCCTTGAGCTCGTTCTTGTGCAGTTTCATGTAGAGCTCGGCACCGCGGCGAAGCTGATCGCCGAGGTTGGCGAGGCCGCCCGAGAAGGTGGCGACGAAGCCGACCTTGATCTCGCGGGCCTGGGCGCTGCCGGCGGCGAGCGCTGCGGCGCTGACGCCGAACAATGCGGCTTTCCAGAGTTTCATCGTGAATTCCTCCCGTTGTGACGCTCTTTGGTGTCTCCGGCGACAGTATGGCGAAGCCGAAAAGCGGGCGCAACCGAGCCTTCCGGCCCGGTGCACCCGCTCATTTCGGTCGCCGCTCCGGAACCGTGGATTATCGTTCCGGATCAGGCGACAAGGAACACGCAGCGTGCGCCGCTATTTGCCGCAGCGGCCGATCTTGAGCAGCTTGCACTTGTCCTTGACGGCCTTGAACGTCTCCTGGACGTCCTCGACCAGGCGGCCGTTCTTCTTCTCGACCGTCGCGATGTAGATGTTCTGGACGATGTCGCGCGTCTGCGGGTCGATCATGATCTTGCCGCGCGGGCTTTCGTAGCTCCAGCCCTTGAGCGCCTTCATCGCCTTGGCGGCGGTGATCTTGCCCTTCACCGTCTTGACGATGTGGTAGATCGCGGCCATGCCGTCATAGCCGCCGACGCCGACGAAGTCCGGCGTGGTGTTGGCGCCGTAGGCCTTCTTCCACGCCGCGACGAACGCCTTGTTCGCCGGGGTGTCGAGGTCGGCATAGTAGTGGCTGGCCGTGACCAGGCCGACGGCCGCGTCGCCCATGCCCTGGAGCAGGGTGTCCTGGGTGATGTCGCCGGGGCCGATCAGCTTGATGCCGGCGGCCTTCATGCCGAGCGTCTTGTAAACGCGCATGATCGCCGAGGCGTGGTTGCCGCCGGGGACGAAGACGTACAGGCACCCCGGCTTCTTGTCCTTGGCGCGCTGCAGGAACGGCGTGAAGTCCGGCACCTTGCCCGGGCCGCCCATCGGGATCGCCTCGACCAGCTTGCCGCCGGCGCCCTCGAAGCCGCGCTTGAAGGCGGCGACGCTGTCCTTGCCCGGCGGGTAGTTGGTGTAGCCGGCGACCGCGGTCTTGCACTTCAGGTTCTTGGCGGCATGCTCGCCCATGATGAACCCGGCCTGCCACATGGTGAACGACACCCGGGCGATGTTCGGCGACATGTTGGTGATGAACGACGTGCCGGCGTTCATGACCACGATCGGCACCTTGGCCTGGGTCGCCAGCGAGGCGAGCGACATGGCGTTCGGCGAGAACACGATGCCGCCGATGATGTCGACCTTGTCGCGGGTGATCAGCTCCTGCGCCACCGACTTGGCGACCGCGCCGCCGGGGTTCTTGGTGTCGCGGAAGATCAGCTTGATCGTGTCGCCCTTCAGCTCTCCCTTGTGCTGATTGTTGTAGAGCTCGGCACCCTTGCGCAGGAGAACGCCGAGCTGGGCGACGGGGCCCGAGAAGGTGGCGATGAAGCCGACCTTGATTTCACGGGCCTGGGCCGCGCCGGAGCAAAGAGCCGCCACGGACGCGCCGACGACGGCCGCTTTCCAATTGATCATTGTCGATCCCTTTTGTTTTGTGTCGCGCCTGACTGTGCGCGCGCAGTATGGCCAACCTCCGTTGCATTCGCAACGAAGCCGTCATGTGCGGAAAGCCTAGGTTCTCGGCGGACGCCGCCGGTATCCGAATACCGGATCGGCGGGGGCCGGCCCGGCAAGCGTGCGTGCGCTAGGGTCGGCGCGCGGTCACGATCCAGATGCTGAAGGCCATGTGGACGCCGCCGGGTCGGGCCTGGGGCGCGAGCGCGGCGTGCAGGTCGTCGCGCGCCTTTTGCCGGATCTCGGCGCCGGCTTCCGCCAGCGCGGGGCCGGCGGGGCCCATCTCGATCAGGAAATCGGCGGCGTCGGCCGGGTCGCGGCCGACCGCGACCTCGGTGTCGAAACGCTCGATCGCGACGTCGTCCCAGCCGGCCCGGCCGAGGACGTCGGCGACGAAGTCCGCGTCGGCGAAGCCGAACTGGCCCGGCGAATTGGGTGCCGGGGTCGGCGGCAGTTCGACATATGGGCGAACGACGCGGGCCGGCGTGGTCGCCCAGGGATTGTCGCGGCGGTCGCGCCAGGCGGCGAAGCCGAGCCGGCCGCCCGGCTTGGTGGCGGCGTGCAGGTTGGCGAAGGCCGCGACCGGGTCGTCGAAGAACATCACGCCGAAGCGCGACATCAGGACGTCGAACCGCCCGGCCGGCAGCGGGTGGTGCTGGGCGTCGGCCTCGATGAAGCGGAGGTTGAGCTCGGGGATGGTCGACGCCCGCGCGGTCGCCCGCTGCAGCATCGGCCGGGACACGTCGATGCCGGTCACCGAGCCCTCGGGGCCGACCGCGTCGGCAAGCGCGAAGCTGGTGCCGCCGCTGCCGCAGCCGACGTCGAGCGCGTGACTGCCGCGGGCGACGTCCAGCCGGTCCTGCACCGCGCGCCCGAACGGGTCGAGCATGGCGTCGATGCGCTTGTGGAGGCGCACCCACTTCTCGCCCTGGCTGCCCGACCAGAAGGCGATCTGATCCTCGTTGCCGCCGCTCATCGCCAACCCTTCACGTTCGCGACCGTCATGGCCCGGCCTTTCGGAGCCGTGCCCCGAAGCCCCAGAATACCGCCACGCCAACCAGCGTGATACCGGCGATGATGGCCAGCATCGGCAGCGCCGTGCCGTCGAACAGGACGCCGTTGAGCACCGCGAGGATCGAGCCGGTGGCGTACTGGAGCATACCGAACAGGGCCGACGCCGTCGCCGCCATGCGCGGGAACGGGACGATGCTCGCGGCCATGCTCTGGGGCAGCGCGAAGCCGTGGCCGAACGTCATCAGGAAGATGCCGACCAGCAGCAGGGGCAGGGTCAGGGGCAGCGACAGGCTGAGCAGCACGCCGACGATGCCGCCGCCGGCCGCGATCATCGAGCCGATCGCGATCATCCGCCCGGAGCCCATCCGCGGCGCGAGCCGCGCGGTGAGCAGCGACGTCGCGACGAAGCCGAGCACGGTCGAGCCGTAGATGACGCCATAGGCGGTCGGCGAATAGCCGAGCACCGACTGGACCACGAAGGACGATCCCGAGATCCAGGTGAACATCGCCGCGGCGGTGCAGCAGCCGGGGATCGCGGCGACGATGAAGCGGGCGTCGATCGCCAGGTGCAGGTAGCCGACGACGAAGCGGCCGAACCGGATCGACGTGTCCCGCTCGGGGATGGTCTCGACCAGGAAGCGCCAGGCGCCGATCAGGGTCGCGCCCGACAGCGCCGCTGCGAACCAGAACACCGCGCGCCAGCCGATCAGCTCGACCAGGCCGCCGCCGATCATCGGGAACAGCACGGCGCCGGTCCCGAAGCAGGCCATCAGGAAGCCCATCAGCCGGCCCGACCCTTCGATGCCGTACAGGTCGCGGACGACCGCCCGGGCCAGCACCGGGCCGGTCGCGGCGCCGACGCCCTGGAGCACGCGCATGGCCAGGACCAGCTCGATCGACTGGGCGAGCGCCGAGACGATGCTGGCGCCGCAGAACAGGCCCAGGCCGACCAGCGCGAACGGCCGCCGGCCGAACCGGTCGCCGAGCGGGCCGAAGACGAGCTGCATCAGGGCGAAGCTCGCCGCGAAGACGCTCAGCGTCACCTGACCCATCGCCGGCGAGGTGTGGAGCCCGCGGGTGAGCGGCGGCAACGCCGCCAGCATCAGGTCGACGGCCAGCAGCGGCAGCACGATCAGCGCCACGATCAAGGCGATGGTCACACGCGGATGTCGGAGGGGGGCAGGCTGCGCGGCGGTCAATACGGGGGCTCGAGGCGGCAGGGGACGGTGGTGGGGAAGCGGCGACGATAGGGGCGGGGCAGGCGTGGCACAAGCGGGCCCGGCGCATGGCCGATGGCGAAAAACTGCGGATGGCGAAAAATTGAACGGGCCGTGCGGTTTGGTCACCTTGCGGACGCAATTTCATGGCTCACATTATCGCGGAGTTTCGGAACCGACGGCGGGACAGGCTTTTCGGTGGGATTGTTGCTGCGAGCATTGCTGGCGCCGTTGGCGCTGACCGTCCTCGCGCTGGCGTTGCCGGCGCAAGCGGCGAACACGGTCACGACCAAGCACGTCACCGCCGAACTGCTCAGCGAGAACGCGGCGCTGACCCCGGGCAAGACCGCCTGGCTCGCGCTGCGCTTCAAGATCGTCCCGAAATGGCACACCTATTGGCGGAACCCGGGCGATTCCGGCGAGCCGACCACGATCCAGTGGACCCTGCCGACCGGCTACAAGGCGGGCAAGATCCAGTGGCTGCCGCCGCACCGGATCCGCGTCGGCCCGCTGGCCAACTACGGCTATAGCGGCGAGGCGGTCCATCTCGTGCCGATCCAGGTGCCGGCCTCGGCGGAGACCGGCTCCACCGTCACCCTCAAGGCCAAGGCCTATTGGCTGGTCTGCGAAAAGACCTGCGTCCCGGAGGAGGGGACGTTCGACCTGACCATGCTGGTCATGCCCGGTCCGCCCCAGGCCGACCCGGCGACCAAGGCGCTGTTCGACAAGGCGCGCGCGGCGCTGCCCAAGCCGGCGCCGTGGCCGGCCCGGTTCGCGTTCCGCGACGGCCGCTTCGTGCTGTCCGTCGCCGCGCCCGGCCTGAAGCGGGACAATGTCGAGCAGGTTGCCTTCTTCCCCTACGCCCACGGCGCCGTGCAATACGCCGCGCCCCAGAAGGCCGATTTTAAGACAGACCGGTTAGTCTTATCTGCGACCCGGGCGAAGGCGAGACTGAAGGACGGCAGCGCCCTCGGCGGGCTGTTGGTCTTCCATGAGAAGCTCAACGGCGAGACCGTCACCCAGGCGTTCAGTCTGACCGCAAAGCCCGGCGCGATCGTGGCGTCGACGCCAGCGGCGGCCGGGATCACCATCGCACTGTGGCAGGCGATCCTGTTCGCGCTGCTCGGCGGGCTGATCCTCAACCTGATGCCCTGCGTGCTGCCGGTGCTGGCGATGAAGGCGCTGTCCTTCGCCCGCCACGCCAACGCCGGCGAGCGCCACATGGGCAAGCACGGCGTCGCCTACACCGCCGGGGTGCTGGCGACCTTCGCGCTGGTCGGCGGTCTGCTGGTCGCGGCCAAGGCGGCCGGCGCGGCGATCGGCTGGGGCTTCCAGCTCCAGGAGCCGATCTTCGTCATGCTGATGGCCTACCTGATGGTGGTCATCGGCCTCAACTTCGCCGGCCTGTTCGAGATCGGCGGCCGGGTCGCCGGGATCGGCCAGTCGCTGACCCAGAAGGCCGGGGTCACCGGGTCCTTCTTCACCGGCGTGCTCGCCGTCGTCGTCGCGACGCCGTGCACCGCGCCGTTCATGGGCCCGGCGATCGGCTTCGGACTGACCCAGCCCTGGTATATCGCGCTGGCCGTCGTGCTCGCGCTCGGTCTCGGGCTGGCGCTGCCCTTCCTGATCCTGAGCGTGAGCCCGGGGGCGCTGCGCTTCGTGCCCAAGCCCGGGCCGTGGATGGTCCGCTTCAAGCAGTTCCTCGCCTTCCCGATGTTCGCGACCGCCGCGTGGCTGGTCTGGGTGCTGAGCCTGCAGGCTGGCGACACGGCGCTGCTCTCGGTGCTGGCGGGCTCGATCCTGATCGCCTTCGCGCTGTGGCTCTATCGGGTCGGCGGCGGCGCGCACCGGGCCGGCCGCGTCGCCGCGGTCACCTTCGGCATCCTCGCGCTGGTCGGGGCGGGCGCCCTGGTAAGGCTCGCCGACCGCACGGCGCCCGGCGCGACGGCGGTGGCGAGCGCGCCCGCCGGGGCGCGCTGGGAGCCGTTCACCGAGGCCCGGCTGCAGGCGCTGCGCGAAGCGGGCCGGCCGGTCTTCGTCAACTTCACCGCCGCCTGGTGCATCACCTGCATCGCCAACGAGAAGGTGACGCTGAGGCTGCCCTCCGTGGCGGCAGCGATGAAGCGCGCCAACATGGCCTACCTCAAGGGCGACTGGACCCGGCGCGACCCGGTGATCACGCGCCACCTCGCCCGCTTCGGCCGGGCCGGGGTGCCGCTCTACCTGATCTATCCGCCGGCCGGATCGGCGCGGAAGGTCGTGGTGCTGCCGCAGATCCTCGAGCCGGACGCGGTGGTCGCGGAATTCGACCGCTTCGCGCCGGCGACGGACCGGCGCAAGGCGGAACGTTAGTCGATCGGCATGCGTGCTCAGCAGGGAGAACCGAAATGGTGAATCGACTTGGCAAGTTGGGTCTTGGCAGGATGGGTCTCGGCAAGTTGGGTCTCGGCAGGATGGCTTCGGTCGTGCTTCTCGTCGCCGCGGTGGCGTCGCCCGCCTGGGCCTCCGCATCGGGGCCGACGGTCGGCAAGACCGCGCCCGACTTCACCGCGGTCGACAGCAACGGCAAGACCGTGCGGCTGTCGGAATACCGCGGCAAGCTCGTCGTCCTGGAATGGACCAACCACGGCTGCCCCTACGTCCAGAAGCACTATCGCAGCGGCAACATGCAGCGGGTCCAGCGCGCCGCGCGCAAGATGGGCGCGGTGTGGCTGTCGGTGATCTCCTCGGCGCCGGGCCTGCAGGGCCATGTCGACGGCGTCCGCGCCAACGCGCTCACCCGCGAGCGCAACGCGGCGCCGACCCGGGTGATCCTCGACCCCAAGGGCGTGATCGGCCACAAGTACGAGGCATCGAACACGCCGCACATGTTCATCGTCGGGCCGACGGGCAAGCTGCTCTACATGGGCGCGATCGACGACAAGCCGACCGCGTGGGGCGACCCCAAGGGCGCCAAGAACTACGTCCTGGCCGCGCTCGCCGAGATCAAGGCCGGCAAGGCCGTGACCGTGGCGTCGACCCAGGCCTACGGCTGCACGGTCAAATACGCCGACTGACCGGCGCCCGCGCCGGCTGATCGGCAGCGATCCGCCGGTCGGGGCTCCATCGACCATCAATCGGACGGCGGGCTATTGCCCGGCGTTTCCGTGAGCCGAACCCCCGAGACGGTCGTGCCGGCGCCGGCCGAACATGGCTGCGAAGGGCAGGGTGCCGACTGGCCTGGCGGCGGCGGGGCCTGTGCGACCGAGGGGCAACCCCATATGCCCTGCGGTCCCCTTATGCGCCGCCCGCATTCAGGCGAGCTGCGTGGCGAGATCGTGCAGGTAGCGCAGCCCGGCGATCGCCCGGCTGCCGTACCAGGAGCAGTATTCGCCGTCGACCAGGTGCAGCTTTTCGCGCGGACAGCCATGATCCACGGCGAAGGCGTCGAGGTCCGCTTCGGTGAAAGCGTAGGGTTCGCTCGAAAATAAGAACAGATCGGTCTGTTCTATCAGGTCCGGGGTCATCTCGACGGTCGGGTAGCGCACCGCGTCGTCGTGGCCCAGGGTCCGCCAGTGGACCATGTCGAGCAGGGCGGAGACGTAGGTGTCGCGCGACACCGTCATCCACGGGTCCTTCCAGATGAGATAGACCACGTTTCGGGGCCTCAATCGGGCCGAATCGGCCTAAATCGCCGCTTTTTCCCTATTGTATGCGGTATACAATTTTTGCGCTTTATCTTTACGATCAAAGACTTGGCCGAAAAGCGCGAACAGGTCACGGTTGTCGTCCGGAATCAGGGGGTGGGTGACGATCAGTTGGGGCACGAAGGCCTCCAGCGCCTCGGCCATCGCCGCCGTGTTCTCGTCGATGTTGAGGATCGCGTGGGTCGGCGCCAGCGCGCGCAGCCGCTCGAGATGCACTTTCTTGGTGCCGCCGACCGCCGGAATCGCCGCGACCGCTTCGGCCGGGTGGATGCAGAAGCGGGTCCGCGCCACGATCCGGTCGCCGAGCCCGAGATCGACCAGTAACTCGGTCAGGCTGGGGACCAGGGAGGCGATGCGTGCATCCGGGCCGGCCGGCGGATGGATGACGCCCGTCGCGTCGGCCCGCAGGCGCGCGAAATCGGCCGGCGGGCCGGTCCCGTCATCGCGGCCGTCGTTATCGCGGCCTGCCCGCTCATCGCCGCCGATGCGCCGCGATCGGGTGCATGTCGCGCCTCCGCTCGTGTCCAGGATGACGCAACGCCTTAGCACAGGCGGCGAATCGGGGCGACGGTCGGCTTCCGGCCGGCGCTGGCGGCTGTCGCTGCCGCGGATAGCAGGCGGGGCGCGCCGGAGCGCGCCGCTCAGGCCGCCTTGCGGAAGTGCAGGATGCCCCAGGCGAGATAGCCCTTGTCGGCCGCGTCGACCCAGTTCTGCAGCCCGGTGAGCATGCGGTCGACATAGTCCTGGGAGGACTTCGCCGTCATCTCGTCGTAGCGCGCCTGCAGCGCCTGGCGGACCCGGTCGTAGTGGGTCCGGAGCTGGTCGGTCATCGCCTCGACCGAGACCTCCTCGAAGCCGTGGCGCGCCGCCGCCTCGCGATAGAAGCCGATCGAGCCGAGCGAGGACAGGTGGATGCGGTCGTAGACCGGCTGCAGCACGCCGGGCGGGCAGTCGTCGGCCTGCATCGGGTCGGTGAACACGAACTGGCCGCCGGGCTTGAGCACGCGGCCGACCTCGGCGACCACGCGGTCGCGGTCGCCGCTGTGCAGGATGGCGTCCTGCGACCAGACCACGTCGAAGCTGGCGTCCGCCGCGGGAATGTCCTCGAAGCTGCCGTGGCGCACCTCGATCAGCCCGTCGAGGCCCTGCTCCGCGTTGCGGGTGCGGTTGCGGGCGTTCTCGGTCTCGCTGATGTTCAGGCAGACCACGTGGCAGCCGAAGGTCTTGGCCAGATAGCGGGCCGAGCCGCCATAGCCCGAGCCGATGTCGAGCACCCGGCTGTCGGTGCCGAGCCCCTCGATCTGGTGCGCCATCGTCTCGACGGTGCGCCGGCTGGCGTCGGCGATCTTGTCGTCGGCGCCCCCCTCGGTGCTCCGGTAGAGGCCGATGTGGATGTCCTCGCCGCCCCAGATGTTGAAGTAGAACTGGTCGGCGTCCTCGCTGTCGTAGTAGCGCTCGGCGACGTCCGCAACGGCGGTCGCATCGGCGCCGATGCTGGCGTCAGTCGTCATTGACGTCCCCGTAGGTCTTTTCGGCGATGTGCATGAAGAAGTCGGGCTCGTGCTCGGCGTAGGTCTCCTGGAAGTCGCCGAAGGTCTCGATCCTCTGGAAGCCGACCTCGTGCATCAGCTTGCGCACGTACCGCTTGCGCAGCGGGAACATGTTGAGGTGGTAAACGGACTTGTCGGGGAAGGTGTACTGGAAGCGGGCCAGCCCTTCGTCGACGTGCTCGGGCTCCGCGGTCACCTTGTCGCCGCAGTAGTAGTACTTGTGCTTGCTGTCGAAGCCGACGTCGAGGATGGCGTCGTAGTTGCGCTGGTCGAGGATGAGCACGCCGTCGTGGCGCAGCGCGGCGTAGAACTCGGCCAGGGCCCGGCGCCGGTCGTTCTCGTTGAACAGATGGGTGAACGAGTTGCCGAGGCAGATGATCGCGTCGTATT
Source organism: uncultured Alphaproteobacteria bacterium (assembly GCA_963730305.1). Lineage (GTDB taxonomy): Bacteria > Pseudomonadota > Alphaproteobacteria > Bin65 > Bin65 > CAMYMQ01. The sequence continues at coordinate 234,717 of CAVSRB010000007.1, read as the reverse complement.
TCGAGTGGACGTCGCGGTTGAGCCAGCGCCAGTCCGCCTGGATGGTGTTGAGGATCATGCCGCGCCCACGGGCGTTGTCGAACGCCTTGGCGAGCATCTCGGCGCTGCCGTCGACGCTGGTGACCTCGAAGCCGGCCTTGAGCAGCTGGACCGAATGGAAGCCGGTGCCGGTGGCGACGTCGAGAATCTTGTGTTTTCCGCGCTTGCGCAGCTCCTCGATGAAGAAGCCGCCTTCGCTCTCCGCGCGCGCGTCCCAGTCGATCAGCTGGTCCCACTTTTCGACGAAGCCGGAAATGTATTCTTCCCGGTAGTGGTCGGTGTCGCGCACGGCGACAGGATCAGCGCCGAATTCCTGCTCGCTGACGAGTTCCGTCCTGTGTTCGTGTTCCACTGATTTCCCCTTGTTCTTCGGTTCGCGCGGCCGATTGGGTCTGTCCGGACAACGACAAGCCGCCACCGGGAAGCCTGGATAGGCCCGGTTCGGACAATGCTTGATCAGTCCGGAGCGTGACGCGCCGAGTGATAACAGGCATTGACGCCAATCGGAATGTTGATTCTAGAAATATATCGGGCTAAGGTGGCTCGTTTACCAGGAAAAAATGAGAACTTAATAAGAATCAAGTCGTCAGATTGCGGCTTTACTTCTTTATGTTTGTCGATTTTGTCTTTTACTTCTGAATTCAGTATTCACAAATCTTTAATTCAGTTCTGCGTTACCTTCAGAATTACCTTTTTCTTCTGCCCACCATGAGTGGGCGGATCGTGGGCTGCGCGGGTGGGCGCCGCGGCGTGCGGCGGCGACGCGAACCCGCCTCCCGGCGGCGGACGCTGCCGGAAGTCTTTGATCTTCAAGCAGGAAGTGTGCGCCAGGGCGGCTACAGCCGGACGCAGACGTTGCGCGTCTCGGTGTAGAATTCGAGCGAATGCACGCCGCCCTCGCGGCCGATGCCCGACTGCTTCGAGCCGCCGAACGCCGTGCGCAGGTCGCGCAGGAACCAGCAATTGACCCAGGTGATGCCGACCTCGATCTTGCGCGCGGCCTTGTTGGCGCGGCTGATGTCCTGCGACCAGATCGAGGTCGCCAGGCCGTAGGGGCTGTTGTTGGCCATCGCGACCGCCTCGTCGTCGGTGTCGAACGGGCGGATGTGGCAGCACGGCCCGAAGATCTCCTCGCGGATGTTGGCGTGGTCCTCGTCGAGGCCGGTCCAGATGGTCGGCTCGATCCAGGCGCCGCTCTCGTAGCCGCCGTCGATCTTGGGGACGCCGCCGCCGGTGACGACGGTGGCGCCGTCGGTCTTGGCGCGGTTGTAGTAGCCGAGCACCTTGTCGCGGTGCTCCAGGCTGATCAGCGGGCCCTGGCTGGTGGTCTTGTCGAACGGATCGCCGCGCTTCAGGCCCTCGGCCTTGGCCTTCAGCGCCTCGACGAACCTGTCGAAGATCGGCCGCTCGACATAGACCCGCTCGGTGTTGAGGCAGACCTGGCCGCAGTTGGCGAACACCGCGCGGCTCATGCCCTCGACCGCGGCGTCGAAGTCGCAGTCGGCGAAGACGATGCCGGGGTTCTTGCCGCCCAGCTCGAAGGAGACGTCGCGGATGCCGACCGCGGCCTGCTTCATGATCGCCTCGCCGGTCGTGGTCTCGCCGGTGAAGGTGATGGCGTCGACGCCGGGATGCTGGGTCAGGAACTCGCCCGCCGAATCGGGCCCGAAGCCGTGGATCACGTTGTAGACGCCGGGCGGCACCCCGGCGTCGTTCATCACCTCGCCGAGCAGGGCCGCGGTGGTCGGGGTCTCCTCGGACGGCTTGACGATCACCGTGTTGCCGCAGGCCAGCGCCGGGCCGACCTTCCAGGTCATCAACAGCAACGGCAGGTTCCACGGGCTGATCACCGCGATCACGCCCTTGGGCACGCGCACCGCGTAGTTGATCGCCTCCTCGCCGGCCGGGGTGACGGTCTCGAAGAATTCCGAGCCGTGCGACCGGATCACGTCGGCGAAGATCTTGAAGTTGGCCGCACCCCGCGGGATGTCGATGTGCGAGGCCAGCGTCACCGGCTTGCCGGTATCGGTGACCTCCGCCTTGAGGAACTCGTCGAAGCGGGCGGTGATGCCGTCGGCGACCTTGTAGAGCAGGTCGGACCGCTCCTGCGGCGACATCGACCCCCACGGCCCGTCCAGCGCCTTGCGCGCGGCGGTGACCGCAGCGTCGACCTCGGCCCGGCCCGCTTCGTGGACCCGGGAGACGACCGAGTTGTCGATCGGGTTGCGGTTCTCGAAGGTCTTGCCCGTGGTGCCTTCGGTATACGCGCCGCCGATGAAATTGAGGACGTTGGCGTTGGACATGGACCTGTCTCCCTTGGGCCGTCGCTCGGCATTGGTTGCCGCTATTGTCGCCGCCGGGTATCGACGCGCCATTGACGTGCGTCAAGGCCGTTCTCGGGGGCCGGTGCTTGATCCCGCCATTGCCTCGGCGGGTCCCCTCTGGTTAAAGGCCGACGTCAACCAACGCAAACGGGGATAGCGCGTGTCAGACTGGCTGGAGACCTGCCGCGGCGTGGTCATGCCGCGGCAATGCGATCATTTCGGACACATGAACGTCCGCTGGTACGGCCACGCCTTCGACGATGGCGGATTCCATATCTGGACGCTGATCGGGATGAGCCTGAAGGACATGGAAGCCCATGGCGTCCATACCGTCGTCGCCAGCTCGAAGATCGATTTCGTCCAGGAGATCACCGCCGGGGAATTGTGGGTGACCCGCGGCGGCTTCATTACGGGTCGGCAACAAGAGCTGCACCTACAAGCAGAAGATGTTCAACGCCGACAGCGGCGTGCTCCACGCGGTCAACGAGGTGGTCGAGGTGTTCTTCGATCCCAAGACCCGCAAGGCGGCGCCGATGCCCGACGCGGTCCGGGCCAAGCTCGAGGCCAATCTCATCGATCCGGACGGGCCCTGAAGTCGATCCGTTCTGGCGCGCTCTGCGAACGGGCCGTCGCCGGGGCCGATGACGGGGCCGTCGCTGGGGCCGGTGACGGGGCAGGTCAACCGACAGTTCAATTTCTTTCTTGAACCGGTCCTCCAAATTCCAATATTCCACTCTGGAATAGGTCAGAGTGGGATTATGGAAACCAAAACGCTGTGCCTCGGCGCCCTGTGTCTGGGCGACGAAACCGGCTACGACATCAAGAAGCGGTTCGAGGAGGGCTTCGGCCATTTCCTCGACGTCGCGCCGAGCGGCATCTATCGCGCGCTGAGCGAGCTCGAGGCGAGCGGCAGCGTGGTCGCCGAGCGGGTCGTCCAGGAGGGCCGTCCGAACAAGAAGGTCTACCGGCTGACCGAGCAGGGCCGCAGCGAGTTCGTCGCGGCGATGATCGCGTCGCCCGCGCGCCATCGGGTCCGGTCCGAGTTCCTGTTCGTGATGATCTTCGCCCAGATGCTGCCGCGCGCGGTGATCGACGCCGCGATCGACCGGCAATTGGCCGAGATCGACGCGCTGATCGCGCATGTCGAGGGCTGCCTGATGGACGCCGAGTGTGACGCACCTCCCGGCGGCAGCTTCGTCGCCAGTCACGGGCTCGACATGTTGCACGCCCAGCGCGAATCGCTGCTGCGCAACCGCGCGCGCTATTTTCCTGCGGAAACGGAGGCCGGCGAGCCGGCGATGGCGGAATGAACGCGACCGAACACGACACCGAAGCCAGCAAGGAGCCGGCCGTTTCGGCCGGCAAGAAACGTCACGTCCGCCCGGTCTGGGTCGCCGTGCTGTTCGTCGCCGGCGTGGCGGCCTGGATGGCGAGCGGGCACCTCGTCTCGTCCGAGGACAAGACGGCCGCCGTGGTCGCCGCGCAGAAGAAGCCGAAGAAGCCGGCTTTCCAGGTCGCGGTGAAGACGCTCGTGGCCAAGCGCATCCACCGCTACATCCTGGTCCAGGGCCACATCACGCCCAACCGCACCGTCACCCTGCGCGCCGAGACGCCCGGCCGGGTCATCCGGGTCGTCGCCAAGAAGGGCCAGCGGGTCAAGGCGGGCCAGGTCATCGTCCGGCTCGAGGCCGCCGATCGTATGGCCAAGCTGGAGCACGCCAAGGCCAAGCTGGCGCAGACCAAGCGCGACCTCGAGGCGGCGCAGAAGCTGGTCGGCAAGGGTTTCCAGACCGATTCCCAGCTCAAGACGCTGCAGGCCGGCTACGAGGCCGCCAAGGCGACCCTGAAGGCGATGCAGGTCGATATCGACCGCTTGACCATCCGCGCGCCGTTCGAGGGCGTGCTCAACGACCGGACGGTGGAGAAGGGTGCCTACGTCGCCACCCACGACGCGGTCGCCACCATCGTCGATGACGACCCGGTGGTCGCCATCGCCGACGTCGCCCAGCAGAACGTCGCCCGGCTGTCCGTGGGCGGCAAGGCGACGGTCCTGCTGATCAACGGCAAGGCCGTCGAGGGCTGGATCCGCTACATCTCGGTCCAGGCCGACGACGAGACCCGGACCTTCCGGACCGAGATCGAGATCCCCAATCGCGACCGGGCCAACATTGCCGGGTCGACGGCCCAGATCCGCATCCCGATCGAGGAGCTCGACGCCCACTTCATGTCGGCGCAGTTCCTGACCCTGGATGAGGCGGGCACGCTCGGCGTCAAGTCGGTCGGCCCCGACGGCAAGGTCGCCTTCCACAAGGTCGAGGTGGTCCGCGCCGCCGCCGACGGCGTGTGGGTGTCCGGCCTGCCCAAGACCGTGCGCCTGATCGTCCGCGGCCAGGGCTTCGTCCGCCCGGGACAGGTCGTCCGGGTCGCCGCGACCAACCCCCGCAACGAGCAGGCCGCACGCCCGACCGCGCGCTAGCCCCCGTCGAGGATCGAATTCCATGCGTCACCTGATCGACGCCGCGTTCGCCCGCTCGCGGACGATATTGATGACCTTCGCCTTCCTGCTGGTGGCGGGCGCGATCTCCTATGTCTCGATCCCCAAGGAAGCCGAGCCCGACATCGCCATCCCGCTGATCTACGTCTCGATGGTCCACGAGGGTATCTCGCCCGAGGACGCCGAGCGGCTCCTGATCCGGCCGATGGAGAAGGAGCTCAAGACGATCGAGGGGCTGAAGGAGCTGCGCGCGACGGCCAGCGAGGGCTATGCCGCGGTCACCCTCGAATTCGACGCCGGCTTCGACAGCGAGACGGCGCTGCGCAAGGTCCGCGAGAAGGTCGACATCGCCAAGGCCAAGCTGCCCGCCGACACCGAGGAGCCGCGGGTCAACGAGGTCAACACCTCGCTGTTCCCGATCCTGACGGTGGCGCTGTCCGGCAACGTGCCGGAGGCGACCCTGGTCAAGCTGTCCCACCGCTTGCGCGACAAGCTGGAGGCGCTGCCCGGCGTGCTCGAGGCCGGGATCGGCGGCGACCGGGAGCAGGCGATGGAGATCATCGTCCAGCCCAAGATCCTGGAGACCTACAACCTCTCCTTCGAGACGCTCTTGTCGCTGGTCCAGCGCAACAACAAGATCATCGCCGCCGGCGCGCTCGACACCGGTGCCGGCCGCTTCGCGATCAAGGTGCCCGGGGTCATCGAGACCGTGAAGGACATGCTGACCATGCCCATCAAGGTCCACAAGGGCACGGTGGTCACCTTCGGCGACGTCGCCACCGTGCGCCGCGCCTTCAAGGACCCGACCGGGTTCGCCCGCATCGACGGCAGCCCGGCGGTGACCCTGGAGATCCGCAAGCGCATCGGCGCCAACATCATCAAGACCGTGGCGTCGGTGAAGCGGCTGATGGCCGAGGAGCAGAAGCACCTGCCGGCGTCGCTCAAGGTCAGCTACCTGCAGGACAAGTCGCGCGACGTCCGCTCGATGCTCGGCGACCTCGAGAACAACGTGCTGACCGGCATCATCCTGGTGATGATCGTGATCGTCGCCTCGCTCGGCCTGCGCTCGTCGATCCTGGTCGGGCTGTCGATTCCGGGCTCGTTCCTCGCCGGCATCCTGATCCTCAACCTGTTCGGGGTGACGATGAACATCGTCGTCCTGTTCAGCCTGATCCTGGTCGTCGGCATGCTCGTCGACGGCGCGATCGTCACCACCGAGCTGGCCGACCGCAAGATGGCCGAGGGCGACCCGCCACCCGACGCCTTCGCCTATGCCGCGCGGCGCATGGCCTGGCCGGTGATCTCGTCGACGGTGACCACGCTCGCCGTGTTCCTGCCGCTCCTGGCCTGGCCCGGCGTGGTCGGCGAGTTCATGAAATACCTGCCGCTGACCGTGCTGGTCACGCTGTCCGCCTCGCTGGTGATGGCGTTGATCTTCATTCCGGTGCTCGGCGGGATCATCGGCAAGAACAGCGTCGCCGCGGGCCGGCAGCTCGAGGCGATCCGTGCGGCCGAATTCGGGCGACCTTGCGACCATCCGGGGCTTCGCGGGCTGGTACGTCCGGCGTCTGCGCTGGGTCGCGGGCAACCCGGGCAAGGTCTTCGTCACGGTCATCGCGCTGATGGTCGGCACCTACGTCGCCTACGGCTTCCTCGGCCGCGGCGTCGAGTTCTTCCCCAAGGTCGAGCCCAACTTCGCCCAGGTCCAGGTGCGGGTGCGCGGCGACCTGTCGATCCACGAGAAGGACAAGATCGTCGCCGAGGTCGGCCGGCGGATCGCCGATATGCGCGAGCTGCGTGCGGTCTACGAGCGCACCATCGGCACGCGCATCAAGCAGCGCATCACGCCGGACACGGTCGGCATCGTCCAGCTCGAATTCATCGACTGGGACAAGCGGCGGCCGGCCCAGGCGATCATGGCCGAGATCCGACAGCGGCTGAAGAGCATCCCCGGTATCGTCACCGACGTGCAGGAAGCCCGGCGCGGGCCCGCGACCGGCAAGCCGATCAAGATCGACGTGTCGAGCCGCAATCCGTCCGAGCTGCCCGCGGCGGTCGACAAGATCCGCAGGGTCATGACCGACGTCGGCGGCGTCGTCGAGATCGAGGACAACCGTGCGCTGCCGGGCATCGAGTGGCGGCTCGTGGTCGACCGCGACAAGGCCGCCCGCTACGGCGCCGATGTCGCCTCGCTCGGCCAGGTGGTCCGGCTGGTGACCAACGGGGTCAAGGTCGCCGAATACCGGCCCGACGACGCCGACGAGGAAGAGGACATCGTGCTGCGCTTCCCGATGCAGCGGCGCAGTCTGGAACAGCTCGCAAACCTGCGCGTGCCGACCAGAATGGGCCTGGTGCCGATCGCCAACTTCGTCACCCTCAAGCCCGCGCCCAAGACCGGCACGATCGAGCGGATCAACTCGAAGCGGACGATCACGATCCAGGCCGACGTCGCCAAGGGCGCGCTGGTCGACGACAAGGTCCGCGCCATCAAGGCGGCCCTCAAGACCATCGACCTGCCCGAGGACGTGGGCGTCAACTTCAAGGGCGAGAGCAAGGACCAGAAGGAGGCGATGACCTTCCTGATGTCCGCCTTCGGGATCGCGCTGTTCCTGATGATCCTGGTGCTGGTGACCCAGTTCAACAGCCTCTACCAGTCCGCCCTGGTGCTCAGCGCGATCCTGTTCTCGACCGCGGGCGTGCTGATCGGCCTGATGGTCACCGGCCAGGCCTTCGGCATCGTCATGGTCGGGCTGGGCGTGATCGCGCTGGCTGGCATCGTGGTCAACAACAACATCGTGCTGATCGACACCTACAACGACCTGCGCAAGAACGGCCAGGAGCCGGTCGAGGCGATCCTGCGCACGGGCGCCCAGCGGCTGCGCCCGGTGATGCTGACCTCGATCACCACGGTGCTCGGCCTGATGCCGATGGTGCTCGCGATCAACATCGACATCGTCGGCCGCGACTTCAACGTCGGCGCGCCGTCGACCCAGTGGTGGACCCAGCTCTCCAGCGCGATCGCGGGCGGCCTGACCTTCGCCACCATCCTGACCCTGGTGCTGACCCCGGCGCTGTTGATGATGGGCGAGCGGCGGCGGGCCAAGAAGGCCGCGCGCCGCGCCGCCGGCCGGCGGTCCTGGCTGCGCCGGCTGTTCTCGCGGGGCGGCGCGCCCGGACACGCCGGGGCGTAGGCGCTCCGGGAGGTCTCGTCAGCGCGATGCTTGCCGAGTGCGGCAGCGTTCCGATAATCCGAAAATAAAATGTCCGGCCGTGTCGAATCCGGGCGGCGCCGAGCGACTATGGACGTTCGAGGCGCTAACGGAAGGAGCCCATCATGCGCTACGCCTGTCTCATCTACTACGATCCCAAGACGCTGTTCGGCGGCAGCCCCGAGGCCAACGCGGTCCTCGACGAGTGCTCGACCTACGACGACAAGTTGAAGCAAAGCGGCCACTACGTGGCGTCCGAGGCGCTGGTGATGCCCGATGACGCCATGACGGTTCAGGTCCGTGACGGCAAGATGTCGGCGGTCGACGGACCGTTCGTGGAGACCAAGGAGATGCTGGGCGGGATCGTCGTCATCGAGGCCGAAGACCTTAACGAGGCCGTTCGGGTCGCCGCCGGAATGCCGCACGCCAGGGTCGGTTCGGTCGAGGTTCGCCCCGTCGTCGATTTCAGCCAACCGCGCCCGGCGCTGTGAGCGTCGCCGACGCACGCGCCGCCGTCGATGCTGCCTACCGCGGCGAAAAGCGGCGCGTGCTGGCGACGTTGATCCGTCTCTTGGGCGGGTTCGACGCGGCGGAGGAGGCCGTTCACGAGGCCTTCGCCGCCGCGGCGGACCGGTGGCCGCGCGAGGGTGTGCCCGATAATCCTTACGCCTGGCTGGTTTCCACCGGCCGCTTCAGGATGATCGACCGCTGGCGCCGGCAGGCGCGGCTGGCGGCCGCGCTGCCCGATCTCGCGGCGCTGGCCGATCCGGAACACGAGCCGCCGCCGCCCGAGACCATCCAGGACGACGAACTGCGGCTGATCTTCATGTGCTGCCACCCGGCGCTGCCGGCCGATGCGCGTCTGGCGCTGACGCTGCGCGAGGTCGGTGGGTTGACCACCGAGGAGATAGCGCGGGCCTATCTGACCCGCGCGCCGACGATCGCCCAGCGCATCGTGCGGGCGAAGGCGAAGATCCGCGACGACGCCATTCCCTACGAGGTTCCCGGGCGCAGCGAGCTGCCCGCGCGGCTCGAAGCGTTCTGCGCGTCGTCTACCTGATCTTCAACGAGGGCTATGCCGCGACCGACGGCCCCGACCTGACGCGGCCCGACCTCTGCGCCGAGGCGATCCGGCTCGGCCGGCTCGCGGTCGAGCTGACGGATGATCCAGAGGCCCGGGGCCTGCTCGCTCTCATGCTGTTGCACGAGGCGCGACGGGATGCGCGCGTTGACGCCGCCGGCGACCTGATCCTGCTGGAAGACCAGGACCGGTCGCTCTGGGACCCCGCGCTGATCGGGGAAGCCGGACGCCTCGTCGACCGCGGCTTCGCGTCGCGGAGCGTGGGGCCCTATCTCCTTCAGGCGGCGATCGCGGCCGCCCATGCGGACGCGCCGAGCGTCGCCGACACCGACTGGGCGCGGGTCGTCGCACTCTACGACGTGCTCCTCCGCATCGATCCTTCGCCGGTGGCGGCACTCAACCGGGCGGTCGCCTTGAGCATGCGCGACGGGCCCGAGGCCGGGCTCGCGGCGATCGATTCGGTGATGGGGCAGGGCGGCTTGGACGACTATCACCTTGCCCACGCGGCGCGCGCCGACCTGGAGCGCAAGCTCGGCCGTGCCGCCGCGGCGCGGGCGTCCTACCGGCGCGCCCTTGCGCTTACCCGCCAGCCCGCGGAACGCCGCTTTCTGGAGGCGCGCCTGGCGCAGATCGCGCCCGGCCGGGTCGCCTAGCCCAGGCGCTGCCGGCGGTTGCCGCCGCGGGCGGTCGATGATCCAGATCAAGGTCCGCGCCACCCTCCATCCGCTATCACTTACGGCACGATAAGCCTCCTCAGCCGCCGGCCTCGCGGCCGATGGGGCCCCGGCGCAGGAGAGCGGGAGGATGCTGGCATGGCGAAAATCATCGGAGGCATCGGCGCGTCGCACTCGCCGACGATCGGCTTCGCCCAGGACACCGACAAGGCCGGCGACCCGGCCTGGGCGCCCATCTTCGAGGGCTTCGAAGCGGTCAAGGCGTGGGTGAAGGCGCAGAAGATCGACACGCTCTTCATCGTCTACAACGACCACGTCTCGTCCTTCTTCTTCGACCACTATTCGAACTTCGCGCTGGGCGTCGACGACCGCTATGTGCCGGCCGACGAGGGCGGCGGCGCCCGCGACGTGCCGCCGATCGACGGGCACGCCGCGCTGTCGCGGCACATCGCCAACGCGCTGGTGGCCGACGAGTTCGACCTGTCCTTCTTCCAGAACAAGCCGCTCGACCACGGCTGCCTGTCGCCGCTGTCGATGATCTCGGCCGGCGACGACGGCTGGCACGGCAGCATCGTGCCGCTCCAGGTCGGCGTGCTGCAGTTCCCGATCCCCAACGCCCGGCGCTGCTACAAGCTCGGCAAGTCGCTGCGCAAGGCGATCCAGAGCTTCCCGGACGACGACCTGCGGGTCGCCATCGTCGCCACCGGCGGCCTGTCCCACCAGGTCCACGGCGAACGCTGCGGCTTCAACAACCCGGACTGGGACGACGACTTCCTCGACCTGCTGGAGAAGGACCCGGAGCGGCTCGCCGACATGCGCCTGGCGGAATACGCCGAGAAGGGCGGCATGGAAGGCGCCGAGGTGATCATGTGGCTGATCATGCGCGGCGCCCTGTCTGACGCGGTCCGCAAGGTCCACGTCTCCACCTACCTGCCGTCGATGACCAACATCGCCACCGCGATCTGGGAGGATACCGGCGACGCCCCGTCCGAGGCCGAGGTTGAGGCCTACCGCGCCCACATCGGCTACGAGCTGGCCGGCGTCGAGAAACTGACCGGTACCTATCCCTTCACCCTGGAAGCGAGCCGCAAGGCCTTCCGGGTCAACGACTTCCTCCACCACCTGATGATCCCCGAGCACCGCGCGCGCTTCGTCGACGATTTCGAGGCGCTGGCGACCGAGTTCGGCCTGACCGAGGAGGAGAAGACGATGATCCGCGAGCGCAAGTGGATCGAGATGATCCGCTACGGCGTCAGCTTCTTCCTGCTCGAGAAGATGGCCCCGGTCGTCGGCCGGTCGAACCCGGAGCTCTACGCCAGCATGCGCGGCGAGGACCTGGAGACTTTCCAGAAGACCCGCAACGTGGCGATCCAGTATTCGGTCGCCGGCGGGCAGAGGGCGAAGGAACTCGACGCGCGGTAGCGGCGACGGCGCCCGGCGGGCGGGACCACGGGACAAGTTCTAGCCACCGCCGCCGAATCTTGCTTTTCTCCCGGCAACAACAAATTCGTTCCGCCAGGGAGGAAGCCAACCGTGTCCGAGTTCATCGAGCTGCCCGACTATGCGGCGGTCCAGGCGGGGGCGCCGGTGACCCTGCCGGCGCCCGAGTTCTACAATTTCGGCTTCGACCTGATCGACCGGCGCGCCGTCGCCGCCGACAAGACCGCCTTCGTCTATGCCGACGCCAACACCGGCGTGGTGTCGCGGCACAGCTTCTCGGACCTGTCGGCGGCGTCCAACCGCTTCGCCAACCTGCTCGGCTCGATCGGCGCCGGGAAGGGCGACTTCGCCTTCATGATGCTGCCGCGCATCCCGGCCTGGTACGAGACCATGATCGGCTGCATCAAGCGCGGCGTCGTGCCGATGCCGGGCACCGGGCTGTTGCAGCCCAAGGACATCGAATACCGGATCAACAAGGCCGAGGCGACGCTCGCCATCGTCTGGCACGAGCACGCCCCCAAGGTCGACGTCGTGCTCGACCGCTGCCCGTCGCTCGAGCACCTGATCGTGGTCGGCGGGCCGCAGGAGGGCTGGATCGAGTACGAGGCGGCGGTCGAGGGCTGCCCGGACCTGCTCGACCGCGCCACGCTCGAGCCGACCCGCGCCGACGAACCCATGCTGGCCTTCTTCACCTCGGGCACGACCGCCTTCCCCAAGATGGTGCCGCGCAACCACGACTACGCCATCGCCCACACGCTGACCGCGCGCTACTGGCAGGACCTGCGCCCCGACGACGTCCACTGGACCCTGTCCGACACCGGCTGGGCCAAGGCGGCCTGGGGCATGCTGTTCGGCCAGTGGCAGATCGGCGCGACCCTGCTGCTCTACAACCCGACCGCCCAGTTCGACGCCGAGGAGCACCTGAAGGCGATCGCCGAGCACGGCGTCACCACCTTCTGTGCGCCGCCGACCATCTACCGCGCCTTCGCCCAGCTCGACCTGTCGAAATACGAGCTGTCGCTCGCTGCGCCACTCGGTCAGCGCGGGCGAGCCGCTCAATCCGGAGGCGATCCGGGTGTGGAAGGACGCCACCGGCACCGTCGTCCACGACGGCTACGGCCAGACCGAGACCATCAACGTGGTCGCCAACGTGCCGGGCATGGAGGTGCGTCCGGGCTCGATGGGCAGGCCGGTGCCGGGGCTCGACGTCGACATCGTCGACGACGACGGGAAGGTCCTGGAAGACGGCGCGGTCGGCCACGTCGGCATCCGCCTGACCGAGCCGTGGCCGCCCGGCCTGTTCCACGGCTACTGGGAGGACGACGCGGCCAACGCGGCCTGCTTCCGCAACGGCTGGTACTATACCGGCGACACCGCCTATCGCGACGCCGACGGCTATCTGTGGTTCGTGGGGCGGGCCGACGACCTGATCTCCTCGGCCGGCTACCGGATCAGCCCGTTCGAGGTCGAGAGCGCGCTGATCGAGCACCCGGCGGTCGCCGAATCCGCCGTGGTCGGCAAGAAGGACGAGATGCGCGGCGAGCTGGTCACCGCCTTCGTCGTCCTCGCCGCGGGCCACGAGCCGGGCGAGGCGATGGCGCGGGAGCTGCAGGACTTCGTCAAGGCGACCACCGCGCCCTACAAGTATCCGCGCGAGATCGTCTTCGTCGACGCGCTGCCCAAGACCGTGTCGGGCAAGATCCGCCGGGTCGAGCTGCGCGCGATGGCCAACGAGGCGGGCTGACCGCCCGCTACTCCGCGCCGCCGCCGCCGGGGCCGGCGCGGTCGGCCTCCAGCGCGTCGGTGACGCGCTGGAGCATGTCCAGGAGCCGCGCGCGCTCCTCCGGGTCCAGCGCGGCGGCCATCAGCGCCTCCTGTGCCTCGACCCGGGCGCGCATACGGTCGAGCAGGGCGGCGCCGTCGGCGGTCAGCCGGATCGCATTGGTGCGCCGGTCGTGGTCGGCCCGCCGGCGGGTGATCAGGCCCCGCTTGGCGAAGGCGTCGAGCACCGGCGACAGGGTCGACTTGTCGATGCCGAACACTCCCGCGATCGCGGTCTGGGACGCGTCCGGGTTGGCTTCCAGGAAGGTCAGCAGGCTGAACTGGCCGGGCGACAGGTCGATGCCGGGCGTCGTCGCGTCGAGGTGGCGGAACGACGCCGCCTGCGCGCGCCGCAGGGTGTAGCCGAGATAGCCGGGCAGCGGCCCCAGGCGGGTATGGTCCGGCGCGTCGTCCATGGCCTGTCCGAAAATGGTTTGCATACCAAACTAATTTCTCTATACCATCGCGCATCCGACATTGCAAAACTGGATCGCCGGTCCCTGCGACGGCCGGCTATCCCGGAGAGGTCGCCATGCTCACCGCCGAACAGAACGAGCGGATCACCCGCACCGGGCCGGGCACGCCCGCGGGCGCGTTCATGCGCCGCTACTGGCAGCCGGCCGCGCTGACCGAGGAGCTGGCGGGCAACCGGCCGGTCAAGCCGGTGCGCCTGTTGGGCGAGGACCTGGTCATCTTCAAGGACGAGGCGGGGCGCTACGGCCTGGTCCACCGCCACTGCTGCCATCGCGGCGCCGATCTCGCCTACGGCCGGCTGGAAGACGGCGGGCTGCGCTGCCCGTTCCACGGCTGGCTGTTCGACGTCGACGGCAAATGCCTGGAGCAGCCGGCGGAGCCGCCGGACAGCAATTTCAAGACCAAGGTCTGCCAGCCGTCCTATCCGTGCGTCGAGAAGAACGGCATCATCTTCGCCTACCTCGGCCCGGGCGAGCCGCCGGCCTTCCCCGACTTCGACTGCTTCGCCGCGCCCGACGCCTACACCTTCGCCTTCAAGGGCTGGTGGGAGTGCAACTGGCTGCAGGCGATGGAGGTCGCGGTCGACCCCGCCCACGCCTCTTTCCTCCACCGCTTCTTCGACGACGACGAGGAGGAATACGGCCTGCAGTTCCGGGGCAAGACCAAGGAGGTCTCGGTGACCCAGGTGCTGCGCGACTACGATTGCCCGGAGATCCAGGTCGAGACCACCGACTACGGCATCCGGCTGGCCGCCCTGCGCAAGCTCGACGACGAGCGCATGCACATCCGCATCACCAACGCCATGTTCCCGCACGCGGCGGTCATCCCGATGAGCGAGGACATGACCCTGACCCAGTGGCACGTGCCGATCGACGACACCAACTGCTACTGGTACTCGATCTTCACCGCCTACGGGAAACAGGTCGACAAGGCGACCATGCGCGAGCAACGCATCCACACGGTGACCCTGCCGGACTATCGCCCGATCAAGAACCGGTCGAACGACTACGGCTTCGACCCCGAGGAGCAGCAGAGCCGGACCTATACCGGCATGGGCATGGACATCAACGTCCACGACCAGTGGGCGGTCGAGAGCCAGGGGCCGATCCACGACCGGACGCGCGAGAATCTCGGCGTCTCCGACAAGGGCATCGCGGCCTACCGCCGGATGGTGCTCAAGGGGATCAAGGCGGTCGAGAAGGGCGAAGAGCCGCCGCTGGTGCTGCGCAACGGCGGCGCGGCGGGGATGACCGGCCCGGTGGGCATCGACACGATCGGCCCGGCCGAGGGCTGGCAGGACACCTGGCGGGCGCACGAGCGCGAGCGGCGCGAGCGCTCGGCCTGGGCGCAGGCGGACTGGTAAGCCCCGGTGGCGGATCCCAAGGTGGCGACCCACGAAGCGAGCGTCGGCCGCGACGGCTTCATCGCAGAACACGGGCTGTGGACCGACGACCAGGCGGCGGCTGCGCGCGAGGTCGCCGCGCGGGTCAAGGCCGAGGGGATCGAGCTGGTCCGGCTCGCCTATCCCGACCAGCACGGCATCATCCGCGGCAAGGCGGTGGTCGCCGACGCCGTCGAGCAGGTGCTGCGCAACGGCTGCGGCCTGACCACGACGCTGTTGGCCAAGGACACCTCGCACAAGACCGTCTATCCGGTGTTCAGCCAGGGCGGCGGCTTCGGCATCCCGGAGATGCAGGGCGCCGGCGACTTCCTCATGGTGCCGGACCCGACCACCTTCCGCGTCCTGCCGTGGGCGCCGGACACCGGCTGGATGCTGTGCGACGCCTATTTCCAGACCGGCGCGCGCCAGCCCTTCGCCACCCGCCACATCCTGCGCGACGCGCTCGACCGGCTCGCGGCGCACGGCTGGAGTTACGTCACCGGCATCGAGATCGAGTTCCACCTCTACCGGCTGGAAGACCCGGGGCTCATCCCCCGCAACAGCACCCAGCCGGCCGCGCCGCCCGAGGTCAGCCTGCTCTCCCACGGCTTCAACTACCTGACCGAGCAGCGCTTCGACCAGGTCGAGCCGATCCTCCAGATCATCCGCCGCCAGGTGCTGGAGCTCGGCCTGCCGCTGCGCACGGTCGAATCCGAGTTCGGGCCGAGCCAGGTCGAGTTCACCTTCCACCCGGGCACGGGTCTCGAGTCGGCCGACATGATGGTGCTGTTCCGCTCGGCGGTGAAGCAGATCGCCCGGCGCCACGGCTGCCACGCCACCTTCATGTGCAAGCCGGGCCTGCCCAACGCCTTCGCCTCGGGCTGGCACCTGCACCAGTCGCTGGTCGACGCCAAGACCGGCGCCAACCTGTTCATGCCCGAGCGCGCCGAGGCGCTGTTGTCGCCGCTCGGCCGGCAGTTCGTCGCCGGGCTCTTGAAGAACGCCCGCGCCGCCTCGCTGTTCACGACGCCGACGATCAACGGCTACAAGCGCTACAAGCCCAACTCGCTCGCCCCCGACCGGGCGATCTGGGGCCGCGACAACAAGGGCGCGATGATCCGCGCCGTCGGCGGGCCGGGCGACCGGGGCACGCGGATCGAGAACCGGATCGGCGACCCGGCCGCCAACCCGTACCTCTACCTCGCCTCGCAGATCGTCTCCGGCCTCGACGGCATCGAGAGCGGCCTCGAGCCGCCCGCGCCGACCGAGGCCCCCTACGAGACCGAGGTCGACCAGGCTGCCGACCAGCCTGATGGAGGCGCTCGCCGAGGCCAAGGCGAGCGAGACCTTCCGCACGGCTTTCGGCGACGGCTTCATGGACTACATCACCTTCCTGAAGTCGATGGAGATCGAGCGCTTCCTGTCGGAAGTCACCGACTGGGAACATCGCGAATATTTCGAGCTCTACTGAAAACTGCCGAGAAAGAACGCCATGGATGCCACGCCCGACGCGGAAGCCGCCGCGGTCGACAAGGTCAAGTCGGTCATGGAGTACCAGGTCACCTTCTCCGACTGCGACCCGGCCGCGCTCGCCTATTATCCGCGCATCATCGAGTGGCTCGACTGGGCGTCGGAGAACATGTGGCGCAGCGTCGGCCGGCCCTGGCACGACTTCTTCAACAAGGACGGCATGGGCGGGATGCCGCTGCTCGACGTCCACATCAGCTTCCACTACCCGATGCGCCACGGCGACCGGCTGACCATCACCACCTGGATCGACGCCTTCGAGGGCCGCACCTTCACCGTCCGCCACACCATCGAGAACAAGGGCCACGTCGCCGCCGAGTGCACCGAGAAGCGCGCCTGGGTGGTCGAGGACGCGGCGGCCGAGAAGGGCATCAAGGCGGTGCCGTTCCCCGAGGCGTTGCGCGGGCTGTTCCACCGGCCGCGAGGCTAGAGGTCCCTCGATACGGCCGCGCTCGCGCGCGCCCTACTCGGGATGAGGGCCAGATATGGACAATCCGCGCCCTCATCCCGAGTAGGCCGCGACGCGGCCGTATCGAGGGACGTGCGCAACCCTCAACGAATCCCGGCTCGGCCGCTCGGGCCGACTGTCACCCCTGTATCCACAACGCCACGATCAGCAGCGCCGTCGCGACCAGGCAGGCGACGGTCCGCATATGGTTCCAGTTGGTCCAGACCGACTGATAGCGGGTCCACAGCGACGCGCCGTCGGCGCTGACGGGATCGGAAGCGGCCAGGGCGTTGTTGAGCGGCACGTTGAAGATCAGGGTCACGACGAGGCCACCCAGGATGTAGACGGCGCCGCCGGCAACCAGCCACGCCGAGCCGGGCGCCTGCCATTGGAGGACGCCGCGCACGATCAGGGCGATACAGGCCAGCGGCGTGCCGAAGAAGACCAACGCGAACAGCGGGGTCATGATCGCCGTGTTGATCGCGTTCATCGCCGCGATGCCCTGCGGCGGTGGCAGGCGGCCGAGCGCGGTCATCACGAAGGTCGAGAAGGCGAAGAACAATCCCGCCATGATCCCGGCGCCGAGCGCGGCGAACAGGGCGATGGCGAAGAACAGGTCGTCGGTCATGTCGGGCCTCCGTGCGGCCGATGGCCAGCAGCCGGTCTACGCGTCCTTCGACTCGGCCGCCACCAGGTCGTCGTCCGTTTCGCCGTTGCCGGCCAGCGCCAGCATCCCCAGCTTGGTCCGCCGCCACAGCATGTCGTCCTCGGTCTCCGCCCACTCGTAGCGGCGCAGGTAGTCGGCCTCGGCCTGGTAGAGGCCGTGGCCGAGATCCGCGCCGAGGTCCTCCATCTTCCGCGCGCCGGCGAGCATGCGGTAGCCGCGGGTGCCGTAGAGCCGGGCGTAGCGCCGGGCCAGGTCGTCGGGCAGGAACGGGAAGGTCTCGCGGAATTCGCGCACGAACATCTCGAAGTCGCCGTCGGGGACGTCGCCGCCGGGCAGCGGCTCGTTCGCCGACCAGCGCACCGCCTTGCGCCCGATCGTCGGCAGCAGCTTGTCGAGCGCGTGCTCGGCGAGCACGCGGTAGGTGGTCAGCTTGCCGCCGTAGATCGACAACAGCGGCGCCCCGCGCTCGGACGGATCCCCCTCGGGCGCGTCGAGGTCGAAGGCGTAGTCGCGGGTGACCGCCGAGGCGTCGACGCTGCCGTCGTCGTAGAGCGGCCGCACCCCGGCGTAGGACCAGATCACCTGCCGCGCCGTCAGCTTGCGCTTGAAATAGCGGTTGACCGCCGCGCACAGGTAGGCGGTCTCCGCCTCGTCGATCTCCACCCCGTCCGGGTCGCCCTCGAACAAGAGGTCGGTCGTGCCGATCAGGGTGTAGCGGTCGAGGAAGGGCAGGGCGAAGACGATGCGCTTGTCGTCGTTCTGCAGCAGGTAGGCGTGGCTGCCCTGGTACAGCCGGTCGACGACGATGTGGCTGCCCTTGACCAGCTTCATGTGCCGGGGCCGCGTTTCGCCGACCACGCTCTCCAGGAAGGTGTCGACCCAGGGACCCGCGGCGTTGACCAGGGCGCGGGCGCGGACGATGCCCGGATGCTGGCCCGACAGCCGCGCCTCCCACACCCCGCCGGTCCGCCGCGCCCCGGCGCAGGGCGTGCGCGGCCGGATGTCGGCGCCCCGCTCGGCGGCGTCGAGGCAGTTGAGGACGACGAGCCGGGAATCGTCGACCCAGCAGTCGGAATAGAGGAAGCCGCGGCGGAAGCGGTCGCGCAGCGGCTCGCCCTCGGCCGCCCGGCGCAGGTTGACGCTGCGGCTGCCGCCCAGCCGCCGGCGGCCGGCCAGGTTGTCGTAGAAGAACAGGCCCAGCCGGATCATCCAGGCCGGCCGCTGGCTGCGGTCGTGGGGCAGGACGAAGCGCAGCGGCTTGACGATGTGCGGGCGCGAGCTTGAGCAGCGTCTCGCGCTCGCGCAGCGCCTTGCGCACGAGCAGGAACTCGCCGTGCTCGAGATAGCGCAGGCCGCCGTGGATCAGCTTGCTGCTCGCCGACGAGGTGGCGCCGCCGAGGTCGCCCTTGTCGCACAGCAGCACGCGCAGGCCCTGGCCCGCGGCATCGCGCGCGATGCCGGCGCCGTTGATGCCGCCGCCGACGATCAGGAGGTCATATTGGGCTTCCGGCATGGGACGGGGAGCGGGTTTGAAGCGCGCGGGCCGAGGTGGAATGACAGGGGTGAAGACCTTTGCGACAATGGCGGTGCACGGCCCTGCCGTCAAACGGCAAGGTGGAAAAAGCGAGCGAGCAGGGAGGGGCGCGGTCGGCCATGGTGGAAACGGGGGCGGAGACGGGAGCTCAAACGGGCATCCTGGCGATCGACCAGGGGACGACCAGCAGCCGGGCGATCGTCTTCACCCTCGACGGCGCGCCGGTCGCCGTGGCGCAGCAGGAGTTCCCCCAGCACTATCCGCGCAACGGCTGGGTCGAGCACGACCCCGAGGACATCTGGCAGAGCACGGTGGCGGTCTGCCGCGAGGCGCTGGCCGCCGCCGCGGCCGCCGGGGTGACGGTCGCGTGCGCCGGCATCACCAACCAGCGCGAGACCACCCTGGTCTGGGACCGCAAGACCGGCGAGCCGCTGACCAACGCCATCGTCTGGCAGGACCGGCGCGGCGCCGAGGCCTGCCGCCGCCTGATCGAGGCGGGCGCCGAGACGATGATCCGCGAGCGCACCGGGCTGGTCGTCGATTCCTACTTCTCGGCGACCAAGGTGAAGTGGATCCTCGACACGGTCGACGGCGCCCGCGCGCGGGCCGCGCGCGGCGAGCTCGCCTTCGGCACGGTCGACACGTACCTGCTGTGGCGGCTGACCGGTGGGCGCGTCCATGTCACCGACGCCACCAACGCAGGTCGGACCATGCTGTTCGACATCCGGGCGCAGCGCTGGGACGACGACCTGATGGCCCTGTTCGACGTGCCGCCGGCGATGCTGCCCGAGGTGCGCGACTGCGCCGGCGCGTTCGGCGAGACCGATCCCGACATCCTCGGCGTGGCGCTGCCGGTCACCGGGATCGCCGGCGACCAGCACGCGGCGATGGTCGGTCAGGCCTGCTTCGCCCCGGGCATGATCAAGAGCACCTACGGCACCGGCTGCTTCGTGCTGATGAACGCCGGCGACACGCCGCCCGCGCCCGGCGCCGGCATCCTCGGCACCGTCGCCTACCGGCTGGGCGGCGCGGTGACCTACGCGGTCGAGGGCAGCATCTTCAACGCCGGCACGACGGTGCAGTGGCTGCGCGACAAGCTCGGCCTGATCGACGACGCGGCCGACACCGAGGGGCTGGCCGAGACCCTGCCCGACAACCGCGGCGTCTATTTCGTGCCCGCCTTCACCGGCCTGGGCGCGCCGCACTGGGACCCCGACGCCCGCGGCGCCATCTTCGGCCTGACCCGGGAGACCGGCGCGCCCGAGATCGTCCGCGCCGGGCTGGAGGCGGTCGCCTACCAGACCTGCGACCTGCTCGACGCGATGGATGCCGGCGACGGCGGGGCGGGCACCAAGGCGCTGCTGCGCGTCGACGGCGGCATGGCGCGCAACGACTGGCTGATGCAGTTCCTCGCCGACATGCTCGGCGTGCCGGTCGAGCGGCCCGGCGTCACCGAGACGACCGCGCTGGGCGCGGCCTTCCTCGCCGGGCTCGGTATGGGCCTCTACGGTTCGCTCGACGACGTGGCGGCGCACTGGTCGGCCGAGGTGCGCTTCGATCCGGACCTCGACGCCGACGCCCGCGCGCGGCTGCTGGCGGGCTGGCGCGACCGGGTCGCCCGGGTGCGCGAGACGGCCTGAGCGGGCACTGCCGGCCCGCGGGCGCGGGGGAGAGGCGCGCGGCCCGGCGCGTAATCGATTGAAGACGCTCCCGAAAGCTCACATATCCAAGGGGCTGCGGCGACGATCAACGAGGCGGCAGTGGACGAGATATCCGATCAGGACGGGACCGCGGCGCGAGCCCGCGCCCGACGCTGCCGCTCCGGCGACGGCGCTGGTCCCGTTCGACCAGGATGCCGCCAACGCCATCGTCGAGCGGGCGATCCGCCGCTACGTCCAGTCGCGCCGCGAGACCGTCGACGCCTTCATCGACCGCCACTTCAGCCTGCGCGGCACCCTGCGCCTGCATCGGCACGCCGTCGGGCTCGACCTCGTGCGCGCACCGATCAACGTTGCCGGCGGGGTCGCCACGGTGGGTAAGCGCGGGCTGACCTTCGGGCTGCGCCGCGCCGGCGCCCGCCGCGCCGCCGACTGGCTCGAAGCCCGGCAACTGTTCCTGCGCACCCGCGTCGGCCAGGAGATCGAGTGGCTGGTCGTCACCGAGTTCCTGGGCCTGCCGCTGGAGCAGCCCGGCCGCGTATCGCACCGCGACGCCCTGATCGAGACGATCCTGACCGACCCCGCCGTGCAGCACCGGCTCGAGGCGATGCTGGCGGCGCTCGACCGCCGCGCCGGCGATACCGACTTCCGCCGCCGGGTCACCGAGGCGATGGTCGAATACGTCGGCAGCCGCGCCGCGGCGGCGGACGTGACCTCGACCCTGTTCTCCGCCGCGGCCGGCATGGCCGCCTACCAGCACTTCACCCCCGGCGTCATGGCGCTTAGCGGCAGTGTCGCCGGGTCGCTGGCCAAGACCCTCGCGATCAGCAATTTCTGGGCGGGCAGCTGGGCCGGCGGCCTCTACTACAGCGTCTTCTCGGCGCCGGCCTCGCCGCTGCTCACCGCCGGTGTGTTCTCGGGCCTGATGGTGCCGCTGGCGATGCTGACCGCCTTCGCCGGGGTGATCGCCGACCCGGTCCAGCGCCGCCTCGGCCTGCACCGGCGGCGCCTGGTCAAGATGCTGGATGTCCTGGAATTGAACCTGCTGGGCCACGGCGAGGCCCGCTTCGTCGTGCGCGACCATTATGCGGCGCGGCTGTTCGACGTGATGGATTGGGCCAGCATGCTGTTGCGGCTGGCGGCCCGCTAGACGCGGACCGGCCGGCGGCCTCGGCCGACGGCGAAAGGGGCGGGGCGGCTGCGTCCCCCCGCGGTGCGGGCGCAGCGCCTGCCGGCGCCCGCCCGGACCAGGCCGCGACGGCCTAGTTGAGCATCGGGCGCTTGCGGTTGAGCGCTTCCGACGTGGCCTCGGCGGCGGCGCCGACCAGCAGCTCCACCTCCGTGAGGCAGTAGTGCTTCGCCAGGTCCTCGAGGCGGATCAGCTCCTCGTGGAGCGCGAGCAGGGTATCCGCCGGACCCGCGCTGAGGTCGATCAGTCGATTGGTGCCGTTCGGTGGAGTCTTCATTACGCCGCAACCTTCTCTCTCTCGATCTCGACTTTCGCGATCAGCTCCTGCGCGACCGTGTGCAGGCGCTCTAGGGTTTCCGTGTTGACGTCGATAAAGCCGGCGACGGCCGGGGTGGTGCCGATCCGATGGATCTTGCCGAGACGGTTCACGCGCAGCCCGCTGCGATGCAGGATGCGCTCGAACCGCACGTCGGAGCAGGCGACGAAGCGCCGGATATCGTGGCGCATGCCGAACTCGACCAGGGTCACCAGCAGGTCGCTGGTCGCCATGTGCAGGCTCGCCAAGGAATCGTAGCTCGCCCGCAGGCTGTCGACGGCGAAGCGGCTGATCTCCCAGACGTCGTCGTCGACCGGCGGGGCGCCGTCTTCGACGAGAAAGGGAAAGATGTCGCCCAGCATGTTGGGGCCGGTGGTCGGCAGGATGCGCCAGCAACCTTCCACGTCCTGTCGGTTCGGGCTGTGGAGCGCATAGACCGGATGGAGCCGGTCGTAATCGTCGATATCGAGGCCGCCCGGGCACTCGATGTCCCAGCCCATCCGCTCCTTGAAGACGCGGCAGCGGAGCCGGTACATGCTCTCCAGCTGCGCAGGCGAGGCCTGCGGGTTGACCCGACTGTGGAGGAAGACTGATTGCATAGCCGCGGTCCCCTTGGTTTTTGTATCGTTGGGGACCATTCGACGGCAAAATCACTATCCGGCGTACCTACCAGAACTGGTAGGTGGTCACACCAGGGTGCAACTCTAGCAAAAACGCCGGGTTCAGGGGATCAGAAGGGGGCGATGCCCATGCTGACGGCCTTGGCGACGGCGTGCGTCTTCGAGTGCACGTCGAGCTTGGCCATGGAATTCTTCAGGTGGAAGTTCACCGTATTCTCGGAAATACCTAGAATCTTTGAGATTTCCCACGCCGTCTTGCCGTCCGCCGTCCACTGGAGGCATTCGATCTCGCGGGGCGACAGCTTGACCGGCGGCGTTTCCACGATCAGCGAGGTGGCGATCTTGCGCTCCATATGCTCGTGGAAGTGCAGCGCCATGACGTGCAGCGCGTGCTGATGCTCGGCCACGATCGACGCGAACGCCGATTTGGGTGCCTCCGAGGACAGGCTGATCACCACCCGGGCGCCGCTCGGCGTGTGGATCGGCACGGTGAAGCCGTTGCGCAGGCCGAATTCCGCGGCCAGGTTCAGCACCTCGCGGTCGCCCGGAACCGTGTCGTTCTCGGCGACGTCCTTCCAGGTCAGCGGGATCATCCGCGACCGGCAGGCGGCCAGGATCGGGTCGTGGCGGTGATAGCTGTTGGCGCGGTAGAGGTCGCGGAACGCCATGGGGTAGTTGGTCCCCATCACGAACCGGGTGCCGAAGGTCTCGGGCGTCACCGCCTCGAGCCGCGAGCCCTCGATCTTCAGGTAGATGAACGTGTTGAGGCCCAACTGCTCGATCGCGCGCTGAAACGCACGATGGAGCGCCGTCAGATCGTCGGCACTCTCCAATTCCGCGAGGAAATCCGTAACCGGACTCATTCCGCGCTCCACGCTCTCCCATGCCGGCCGGTGCCGTAAGCGGCCGCGAAACGCACTCTGCGCTAGTGTCGCCCGGCTGGCGCTGCGCGCGTCTCTTGTCCGGTCGCGCCCAGCAGGTAAGTGAGGCGTTGACCGTCTATGACAACACAATCTAAACCAAATCGCGAGTTTTCGCAATTTGTTACGGCCACATGGTGGGCGGTGAGCGCAGCGGCGTGGACCCAGTGAACGTGGTCGGCGCTCGGCGCGGCATCGCCGCCGCGGACGGTGACCGTGGCGCTGAGCAGGGCGAAATCGGTGTCGGGACCGTGCAACGGTATCGCGACGCCGCCGTTGGTCATCTTCGGCAACCCCTTCCAGGGCGACCATAGCAGCATCTCGCGGACCGACGCGTCGGTCGACAGCGCCTCCCAGACGACCGGCGTATAGGCCATTCGGCACTGGTGGACGAAGGGGTGGAGACACAGCCGGGTCGCCTCCAGGCCGTCGATCCGGGTGCCGATCGTGAAGATTCGGTCGCCGTCGGGCCTGGCCGCGAACCAATAATATTCGAAGCCGGCGAAGCCCCACTGATGAAGGGCTTTGTGCAGGTGATGGTTGAGTTCCGTTACGGTGGCGCTTCGACCAATAGCGGCGATGCCCACGGATTTGGTGCTGGTCACGACCTGGGACTCCCTGAACGGGGATCGAGAGAGGGTGAAGCAAGTCGGGGTGGACGCCGTGCCCGGATTGTTTCCAGCATCCCAGGAACGGTCTTGAGATTACGTAAATCGATCCCCCGGCGCGGCCTACCAATGCTGGTAGGTGTCCCGACCAGCCACATCCCGTAAGTCCTGTAGCCGTAGTATCAGGCAAAAATGACAGGAGGCCGCCATGGCGACGGGTGTGCTCGCCTCGTTCCAGCATGGGAGCGAACGGACAGGGGCTGAACGGACGACCGGCGTATCGAGCGCGAACGTACCCGGGCCGCTGAATTATCCCTACGTCGGGCAGGCGCTGCCGTTCTGGCTCGATCCGTTGGGCTACACGGTAAGCCTCCAGCGCAAGTACGGCGACATGGTGCGCTATCACGTACGCGGCCGGCCGATCTATCTGCTCGGCCATCCCGATCACGTGCGCTACGTCTTCGACCGCAACCCGTCGAACTATCGCAAGAGCGACTTCTACGACGCCGTCCGGCCGTTCTTCGGTAACGGCCTCGGGCTGAGCGAAGGCGAGTTCTGGAAGCGCCAGCGGCAGACCATGCAGCCCGCCTTCCACCGCGAGCGGATCGTCGCGATGACCGAGGTGATGATCGCCGGCGCCGCCGACCTCGCCGAGTTCCTGGGCGACGGTGGCGGACAGCGGCGCGTCGGTCGAGGTCGTCAACCCGCTGATGTGCGCGGCGCTCAACATCGCGACGCGCTCCCTGTTCGGGGTCGATTCCCAGGAGGTGTTCGACCGCATGACCTGGGCCCTGCCGACCGTGCTCAAGGGCGCCGAGAAGCGGGTGTGGTCGCTGCTGCCGATCTCCTACAAGCTGCCGACCCCGCTCAACCTGCGGTTCAACAAGGCGATCCGCGAGCTCGACGAGATCGTCGGGGGCGTGATCGAGGACCGCCGCCGCACCGGCCGCAAGGCCGACCCCGGCGACCTGCTCGACATGCTGCTCGAGGCGCGGGACGAGGACGGCAACGGGCTGACCAACCAGCAGCTCCGCGACGAGGTGCTGACCATCTTCATCGCCGGTTTCGAGACGGTGGCGAGCGCCATGTCCTTCGCGCTCGACCTGCTCGCCCATCATCCCGAGGTGCAGGAGAAGGTCCAGGCGGAGCTCGACGAGAAGCTGGGCGGCCGGCCGATCGGCGTCGCCGACGTCCGCGAGCTGACCTATCTCAACATGATGTTCCAGGAGGTCATGCGCCTCTACCCCCCGGTGTGGACGGTCTCGCGCGCGCCGCTGACCGACGACGAGATCGGCGGCTACAAGGTGCCAGCCGGCGCCACCGTGCAGATCGCGCCCTACCTGATGCACCGCGACCCGCGCTGGTGGGACAAGCCGGACCAGTTCTGGCCCGAGCACTTCACCAAGGAGCGTCAGGACGCGCGGCCGCGTTACGCCTACATGCCGTTCGGCGGCGGTCCGCGGGTCTGCCTCGGCCGCAACTTCGCGATGATGGAAGGGCCGATCGTGCTCGGCACGCTGCTGCAGCGCTACCGGCTCACCCCCGGCGCCGGCGCGCCGGCCGAGCCCGAGGCGATGATCTCGCTCCGGCCCCGCAAGGGCGCCTGGGTCAAGGTGGAGAAGCGGGCGGCCGCGAGCGCCGAGACGAAGCGGGCGGCCTGACCGGGACCTTCGGGCGACGGTCGCGTCGGGCGTCGGCACCGGCGGGCGGGTTTCAAACCCGCCCGCATTGCCGGCTCACCCTGTGGCCGACGTTACTTCGCCGACGGCGGCAGGATCGCCAGCAGCGCCCGGATCGGCGTGGCGCGCCGCGCGGTCGGCCCGCAGCCGTTCTTGAGAAAGCGCCACGACGACAGGTTCGAGACCTTTGCGCACCGCGCCAACCGCGGCCCGTTCGGCGTCCGGATGCAGGCGAATTCGCCCGCCTGGTAGTAGTGGCCGGAATAGAGACAGCGGCAGTCGGCGGACGCATCGGCGGCGCCCAACGGGCCGAGCAGGAGCCCTGTCAGCAAGGCAATCGCGACACTCCGGAACGGCGTCATCGCCGTTGATCCTCCGTCGCTATTCTATTGCGAAACCAGCTTAGCACGGCGATCGCGCGCGACAAAGCATGTCGCGGAGAGGCGGCCGGAAGACTATTGCTTTTCAGGCGGTTGAGGGCGGGCATTGCCGGCTCGATCGGCGTGCCGATATCCGGATCGTCGGCCGCTATCGGATCGGGATCCGGAAGATATCGATCACCCGGCCCCGCATCATGCGGCGGAACCGCCGGATCGCACGGCGCAGCTCTCGGGGCGTGTTGACCCGGCGGGTCCGGTAGCGCGGGACGGGCCGCCGGAACCGGCTCCTGACGATATCGGGCGACGGACCGTCGCAAAAGATGAGCCCGTTGCGCCGTGCGAACCGTGTCGCGTCGCGGGTCGCGCGCAGCAGGGCGCCGGTGCGGGACGGCGGCAGGGCATGGCGGCTGAGCTGCTGGTCGAGGAGCAGCCTGCCCGGCACGAACACCCAATAGGGCAGGTAGGTCTTGTCGAGCAGGTTGACGTCGCCCCAGCGCAGGCCGGTCTTCTCGTCGTAGCCGACCCCGGGCGGCAGCGCCGCCCAGCCGATATAGGCGGCGCCGTACCGCCAGGCGACCCAGCCCGGCCCCCACACCGTGCCGGGGATCCAGATCCAGCCCTGTTTGGGGATCATGCGCCCAGCGGCCATAGTGGTAGGTCGCCCAGCCCCAGTCCTCGTCGGATTGCCAGTACCAGCCGTATTCCTCGGTCCGGATCCAGCGGCCGTACAGGTAGGGGCGCCAGCCGGGGCCGATCTTGGTCGGGTGCCAGACCTGCCCCCA
Organism: uncultured Alphaproteobacteria bacterium; assembly: GCA_963730305.1. Lineage (GTDB taxonomy): Bacteria > Pseudomonadota > Alphaproteobacteria > Bin65 > Bin65 > CAMYMQ01. The sequence goes on along the minus strand of CAVSRB010000007.1, from coordinate 207,452 downwards.
GCGGTCGTGCTTGGTCCACTGTCCGTAGGGGCTCAGCCGGTCGTGGAAATAGGCGACGTCGATCGTCTCCTGGGCGCGGGAAGCAGGGGCGAATGTCGATAGGAGACATCCGGCGATCGCCACCGACATCACCAGTGAGGCCACCCAACCGAGCTTCATCGCAGATCTCCCCGGCGTCTTGTTCCGGCGTCGCCCGGAACGGCCGACCCTCTCACGGCACCCTATTCGGCCATAGGGTGCCTACCGCGTCAAATGGCTTGGCGCCTTCCGGTCCGGCTCGCGACGGCGGCATCCGCCCAGGGATATTTCGAGCGGAAGCGCCTGCCTCTGCCCCTGGCGTCTAGTCGCTGGGAGCTGCTCAGCGCCAGCGCTCAGTACATTGGGACGCGAAATTGGCACGCCCAGTGCCATGGCGCAGAGCGAAAACCGACCCTGGAAGTGGCTTGCTGGAAAGAATGGTGGGCGCGGCTGGGATTGAACCAGCGACCCCTGCCGTGTGAAGACAGTGCTCTCCCGCTGAGCTACGCGCCCGCCGATGGCGAAACCGGTATATGCGTATCGGGGGCGGGGGCTGTCAAGCGACCGGCGGGGACGCCGGATTCGTGGCACTCATGCTCCCGGCGGGCCGGCCTTGAGCCTGAGCGTGCGCTCGAGCAGCAGGCGGTAGACCGGCTTGCCGCCCAGCGCCTCGGCGGCGAAGGTCGCGGTCAGACAGGTGATGATGATCGGCAGCGCCATGTTGTAGTTGCCGGTCAGCTCGAGCACGAGGATCACCCCGGTCACGGGCGCGCGCACCGTCGCCGCGAACAGGGCGCCCATCGCCGCCACCGTGAAGGCGCCGGGCTCGGCCACCGAGAGGAAGGGCACCAGCGCCACCAGCTTGGCGAAGGCCATGCCCGACAGGGTGCCCAGCGCCAGCATCGGCGCGAAGATGCCGCCCGGCGTGCCGACCGAATAGCTGCCGACCGTGGTCACCGTGCGCATGAACAGCAACAGCGCGACCGCGCCCAGCGAGCGCTCGTCGGCGAGCAGGGTCACGATCAGCCGTTCGCCGCCGCCCGCCGCCTGGGGCGCGAACCACACGACCAGGCCGATCATCGCCCCGGCCGCCGCGACGGTCAGGCCGACGTGCCGTCGCATCAGCGCCGCGGTGCCGTCGAGCGCGTGCAGCAGCGCGCCGTTGAACAGCACGCCATAGCCGCCGATCAGCACGCCCAGCAGCGCGTAGAGCGGCAGCTCGCCGAGCGGCGGTGCGGCAAAGCTCTGGATCGGCAGCGACAGGCCCTCGCCCAGCCACCAGTCGTTGACGATGGTCGCCGAGACGCAGGCGAGCACGACCGACTGGAACGAGACGAAGGTGTAGCGGAACTCGTTGCGCATCTCCTCGGTGACGAACAGGATCCCAGCCAGCGGCGCGTTGAAGGCGGCGGCCAGCCCGGCGCCCGCGCCCGACGCGATCAGGATGCGGCGGAAGTGCGGCTCGAAGCGGACCAGGTCGCCGAACATCTGGCCGATCGCCCCGCCCATGTGGATCAGCGGCCCCTCGCGGCCGAGCACCAGGCCGCTGGCGATCGCGGAAATCCCGCTGGCGAACTTGATCGGCAGCAGCCGGCCCCAGCGCAGCCGGCGGCGGCCCTGCAGCGTGCCCTCGATCTCCTGGATGCCGCTGCCCGCGGCCTCGGGCGCCAGCCGCCGGACCAGCCACACCGCGACCGCCACCAGGACCGCGCCGAGCACGGTGGCGATCAGCCAGCCGGGCAGGCCCAGCCGGGCCGCCAGCGTGACGACGCCCGCGCGGCGCTCGACGAGCAGGTCGAGGATGCGGTGGAAACCGGCGGCGACCAGCCCGGCCGTCGCACCGGCGATGGCCACGACCAGATAGAGCCGCAGGTGGTCGCTCAACCGCGTCTGCGGTTCGGCCGCGTCTCCCGGCGGCGGGCTCGGGGTGTCGGTCACCATCGAGGGCTCTTGGCCCAGGAAGTCCCTGCGGTCAAGGCCGACGGTGCGGGCGCCGGGCGGGGCGGTCAACACAGGCTGGGCGCGCGGTTAACACAGGTAAGTGCGGTCGCGGGCGGCGCGGCCTAGTGATCTGGGCAGCCCAACGTCAACCGGAGGGAAGCCGATGCGCCTGATGATCGCCCTGGCCCTCTTGATCGGGCCCGCGCTCGCGCCGTCGGCCGCCCAGGCGGCCAATCTGTCCGAGAAGACCTTGAACGGCTACAGGACGACCTGTGTGCAGCGTTGCGTCGAGAACCTCGATCGCGCGACCTGCCAGCGCGCCTGTGGCTGCATGTCGAGCGAAATGAGCCGGCATTGGACCCAGGAGAGCTACGACAAATTCGCCAACACGCTGAAGAAGAACCCGAAAGAGGCAACCACCCGGCACATGGTCCAGCAGCTCGCCGCCTATTGCTACCAGAAGGCCCGCGGCATGTAGGCGCCGTGGTCCCCCGACCGGCCCGCTGCCGGTCCGACCCGTGCCTTTCAACCGCCGTGCAAACCGTTCCGTGGAAAGGAGCGCAACGATGACTATCCCCGTCCCCCGAAAGACGACACGCCTCGTTCTGGTCCTGCCGATGGTCGCCCTGATGGCGGCCTGCGGCACTAATCCTGGCGACCGCGCCGTCACCGGCGGTGCGTTGGGCGCCGCGACCGGCGCCACCCTCGGCGCCGTCACCGGCGGCAACCCCGCGACCGGCGCGATCATCGGCGGTATCGGCGGCGCCGCCCTCGGCGCGCTGACGTCGCCGCGCGATGTCTATCTCGGCCGGCCCGTGTGGCGGGACCGCCGGTATCGCCACTGACGCCGGTTTCTCGCCGACCGAAGGACGGCGCCGCGCCTGGTCGCGGCGCCGTTTTCGCGCCCGCCTCGGGCTCGGCCAAATGCCCCATCAAGGGCACGCGCGGCCGTTCGAGGCCGTATTCCGCTCAACGAACAAAGAATCAGAACAAGACAGGCGTACAGAGGAGTAGGTCATGGGTGCGTTGAAGGTCGCGGCGATTCTGCTGCCGCTGGCCGGGCTTGGCGCCGGCTGCCATCACTACTATCACGACCCGTACAATCCCTATAATCCGGCCCACCGCGCCGTCGTCGGCGGCCTGATCGGCGCCGGACTGGGCACCGCCGCGGCCGCGATCACCGGCGGGCGGCTGGGCGTCGGCGCGGCGATCGGCGGCGTCGTCGGTGCGTTCACCGGCGCGGCGACCACGCCGCCGCCGCCGGGCTACTACGGCCGGCCCTACTATCGGCACCGCTACTATCACCGGCGCTATTACGACTACTGATCCTGCCGGCAGGCGCCTGCTTTCCGGATCCGGGCCGTTACCTGGCGGCTTGAACGCCGACGCGTCCGCGGCCATATCAACGTCATGAGGGCCCGATGCGCCGGCCGATCTGGTGCCGGCGGGTCGGGCAATGACGCTGTGCTTCCGAATGGGAGCGCCAGCCGCGGGCGTAATTGCGCTCGATCGTGAGTTCCGTACATCCCGGGGCGTACGCGCAATGGAGATGTACAATGCAGACTTCGACCGTCCATTTCCTGAGAACCCTGGTCCTCGTCGCGCCCATCGTCGGCCTGCTGTCCGCCTGCGGCACCCTGCCCAGCGACCGCGCCGTCACCGGCGGCGCGCTGGGCGCGGTCACGGGGGCCGCGATCACCGCCGCCACCGGGGGCAATGAATGGGCCGGTGCGCTGCTCGGCGGCGTGATCGGTGCGGCCGCGGGGGCGGCGACGTCGCCGCGCACGGTCTATCTCGGCCCGTCTCCGTTCCGTTGATCGCGGTGGAGGATCCTAAACCGGAGGCTGAAAACCAAGCAACGCTGCGGTTTTCGCGGCGGCGTTTACGATTTCCTAACCACGGGCCATCTATCACACTGCGAAACATTTCGTGACTTGGATGGCGGAATCCGAATGTGGCACAGTCCTTGCGTGATCCCCGCCTTCGGGTGCTTCGACCGATCATCATGACAGCTTCCACCGTTTCCGCCGTTATCCTCGCCGCCGGCAAGGGCACGCGCATGAAATCCGCGCTGCCCAAGGTGCTGCATGCCGTCGGCGGCCGGGCGATGGTCCGCCACGTGCTCGACACGGTCGCGCGTATCGGCGCCGAGCGGTCGGTGGTCGTGATCGGCCCGGACATGGCCGACGACGTCGGCCCCGCCGTGGCGCCGACGCCGGTCGCGGTCCAGACCGACCAGAGCGGCACCGCCGACGCGGTCAAGGCCGCCCGCGACGTCCTCGCCGGGGTCGGCGGCACCGTGCTGATCCTCTACGGCGACACGCCGCTGATGCGCGCCGAGACGCTGGCGGCGATGGTCGCCAAGCGGGAGGAGGGCGACTTCGGGGTGGTCGTGCTCGGCTTCCGGCCCGAGGACCCCGCGCTCTACGGCCGGCTGGTCACCGAGGACGACGGCGCGCTGACCGAGATCGTCGAGGCGCGCGACGCCAGCCCCGAGCAACTGAAGATCGGCCTGTGCAATTCCGGCGTCATGGCGGTCGACGGCGCGATCCTGTTCGACCTGATCGACCGGGTCGGCAACGACAACGCCAAGGGCGAATACTACCTGACCGACATCGTCGCGCTGGCGCCGCCAGGCGCAGCGCCGCTGCGGCTTCATCGAGGCCGACCCCGACGAGCTGATGGGGGTCGACGACCGCGCCGACCTCGCCGTGGCCGAGGCGGTGTTCCAGACCCGCCGGCGCGCCGCGGCGATGGCCGCCGGGGTCACCCTGCGCGACCCGACCACGGTCTATTTCTCGTGGGACACCGAGCTGGGCAGCGACGTCGTGGTCGAGCCCCACGTCGTGTTCGGGCCCGGGGTCACGGTCGGCGACGGCGCGGAGATCCGCGCCTACAGCCATCTCGAAGGCGCCGAGGTCGGAGCGGGGGCGCAGGTCGGTCCGTTCGCCCGGCTCAGGCCCGGCGCCAAGCTGGGCGCCAGGTCGCGGGTCGGCAACTTCGTCGAGGTCAAGAACGCGGTGCTGGGCGAGGGCGCCAAGGCCAACCACCTGACCTATCTGGGCGACGCCGAGGTCGGCGCGGCGGCCAATATCGGCGCCGGCACGATCACCTGCAACTACGACGGCTTCCTCAAGTCGAAGACGATCATCGGCAAGGGCGCCTTCATCGGCTCGAACAGCGCGCTGGTCGCGCCGGTCACCATCGGCGACGGCGCCATCGTCGGCGCCGGGTCGACGATCACCCGCGACGTCGAGCCGGACGCGCTCGCGATCGAGCGGTCCAAGCAGGTCGAGATCCCCAAGGGTGCTGCCCGCTTCCGTGAGAAGAAGGCCGCCGAGAAGGCCAAGCAGAAGAAATAGTCGGTCAGGAACAGGACAGCTCACGTGTGCGGCATCATCGGTATCATCGGCAAGGCGCCGGTCGTTCCCCTCTTGGTCGACGGGCTCAAGCGGCTCGAATACCGCGGCTATGACTCGGCCGGGGTGGCGACGATCGACGGCGGGCACATCCGCCGCCGCCGCGCCGAGGGCAAGATCGTCCGGCTCGAGGACAAGCTGAAGGAACGGCCGATCGACGGCACCATCGGCATCGGCCACACCCGCTGGGCGACCCACGGCATCCCCAACGAGATCAACGCCCACCCGCACATCACCGACCGGGTCGCGCTGGTCCACAACGGCATCATCGAGAACTTCCAGGAGCTGAAGGACGAGCTGGTCGCCGAAGGCCGCGCGTTCGAGAGCGAGACCGACACCGAGGTCGTCGCCCAGCTCATCACCCACTATCTCGACCAGCAGCTGCCGGCGCGCGACGCCGTGTTCGAGACCCTGAAGCGGCTCGACGGCGCCTTCGCGCTCGCCATCGTCTTCGCGGGCGACACCGAGCTGATGGTCGGCGCCCGCCGGGGCAGCCCGCTCGCGCTCGGCTACGGCGACGGCGAGATGTTCCTGGGCTCCGATGCATTGGCGCTGGCGCCGCTGACCCGCCGGATCAGCTACCTGGAAGAGGGCGACTGGGTGGTCATGTCGCGCGACGACGCCGCGGTCTACGACGCCGAGGGCAAGCCGGTCGCGCGGCCGATCACCGAGACCGCCGCCTCGGGCGCGATGATCGGCAAGGGCGAATACCGCCACTTCATGCTCAAGGAGATCTACGAGCAGCCGGCGGTGATCGGCGACACCCTGTCGAGCTTCTTCAACCCCGCCGCCCAGACCGTCAACCTGCCCGACCTGCCGTTCGACCTGGCCAAGGTGCCCCGGGTGACCATCACCGCCTGCGGCACCGCCTATTACGCCGGCCTGGTCGCCAAATACTGGCTCGAGCAGGTCGCCCGCCTGCCGGTCGAGATCGACGTCGCGTCGGAATTACGCTACCGCGAGGCGCCGCTGCCCGAGGGCGGCATCATGCTGTTCGTCTCCCAGTCGGGCGAGACCGCCGATACCCTGGCGTCGCTGCGCTACGGCCGCGAGCACGGCCAGAAGATCGTCTCCGTGGTCAACGTCCCGGAGAGCTCGATCGCGCGCGAATCCGACCTGGTGCTGCCGACCAAGGCCGGCCCCGAGATCGGCGTCGCCTCGACCAAGGCCTTCACCACCCAGCTCACCACGCTGGCCTGCTTCGCCATCGCCGCCGCCGAGGCGCGCGGGGCGATCGACCACGAGCGGGAGGCGGCGCTGACCCGCGCCATCGCCGAGGTGCCGTCGCGGGCCTCCGAGGTGCTGACCAACGACGAGCGCATCGCCGAGATCGCCCAGACCGTCGCCGAGGCGCGCGACGTGCTCTATCTCGGCCGCGGCACCGGCTACCCGATCGCCCTGGAAGGCGCGCTGAAGCTCAAGGAAATCAGCTACATCCACGCCGAGGGCTATGCCGCGGGCGAGATGAAGCACGGGCCGATCGCCCTGATCGACGAGAACGTGCCGGTGATCGTGGTCGCGCCCTCGGACGCGCTGTTCGAGAAGACCGCGTCCAACGTCCAGGAGGTGGTCGCCCGCGGCGGCAAGGTGATCTTCCTGTCCGACGCGCCGGGCATCAAGAAGATGGGCGAGATGGCGCTGGCGACCGTGCGCCTGCCCCAGGTCGACCCGTTCGTCGCGCCGATCCTCTACGCCATCCCGATCCAGCTGCTCGCCTACCACACCGCCGTGCTCAAGGGCACCGACGTCGACCAGCCGCGCAACCTGGCCAAGAGCGTGACGGTGGAAGAACCCAAGGGAGACGCGTTTTGACCATTATTCGGAATGGCCTTTTCAAGTCACTTTCCGTGCTGTTGTTCGTCGGAGTCGCCGGTGTCGGCTGCACGTCTTCGCCCCCTCCCTCCAAGTCGGATGCCCGGCGGCAGTCGTGCGCCGTGGCCTGCTACAAGCAGGACAGGCAATGCAAGGGCATAGCCAAATACAACTACTCCCATAGTTCGGCTTCGAAACGCGCCGCGACGTCTCGCTACGCCAACGACCTGTCGATGTGCGGCAGGCGCAAGAACCAATGCGACAGGAGCTGCTGAGGCCATCCGTCTCTGCGATTTAGTCGCCGGAGTGCCAGTCGCTTCCGGCGCGCTTGGTCGCTGAAATCCGGCCTTTTTTGCGCGTCGCGCGTCCTCGTTGCGGACGGCCTTGTCGTGCGCGAAGCGCTCTACCGTTCGCTCGGCCGGCCGGGACGAAACCGACGACCCGTGACGCCCACTCAACAGCCGGAAGGATCGTCTTGGCGGGTGGCGCAGAGGATTCGCTTGCCGCGTTTCTGCCCATAGGTCGCGAGGACCCGAGCTTCGAAATAGGCCCATTTGTCCCGGGTATCGGCGATCGCAGCGCGCACGGCGCGGGCAAAATTGCCGTTGATCCTGCCCCGCGGCGTCAGACCGGGGCCAATGCTTTCTCGTCGGACGTCGATCTGGCCGAGGTCCTTGTTCAGGTCGGCGTGCCGGACCCGCCCCGCACAATAGCTCCTTTCGGGCAGGCCCTCGAAACACCCGCTGATCAGCCCCTTGGGCATCGCCTGATTCCGCCGCGGGTCCAGCCATGCGGCGCGCGACGCGTTGCCCAGACCGGGCGGGTTGCCGGGATGGATACGACCCTTTTGCGCTATGTCGACCCAATTCGAGTGCGCGTAGAAATCCTGCGCCGCATGAAAGGCCAAGCCCATTGCGCCGAGCAGGTCACACTTGGCGCGCCCGCTCGTGCCCATGTAGACGCACGGAAAGACCGTCGCCATTTGCCGGGTCCTGAGCCGGCCCTGGGAATCGACCAGCCGGCCCGCGGCGACGACCGCCCGGTTCAGGTTGGCGAAGATCCATCGCCGGCACGCCTGGAGCCGTTCGCCGGCTGCCTGCCGGCTCTGCGGATAGCCCGCCACGGCAAGGTGGTCGGCACCGGAGCAGTGTGCGGTAGACACGGAAAGCAGGCCGCGTTTCGGGTGATCGGCCGCGCCGACGGCGCCGAAGCGTCCGCCACGACCCGCTATTTCCGACATTGTTTTCGGTCCGAGCCGAAATGGCTTCAGGGCGATCCGCGTAATCCTGCCATGTTCCGCCGACTGGCCGGCGTGATTGATCGTGCCGAAGCCGTGCGCCGCGCCGACGGATGCGATGAGGAGAAGAATCGCGCATGGAATGGCTCTCATCCTCCGTCATCCACGCCCTGTCATCCACGCCCTGGCCGGTCGCGTCATCGCGCGAGGTCCCACCAGATCACGCTGACGACGAGCTTGGCGCGCCGCGCCGCCGGATGGTCAGAGCGAAAGCCTCTTTCGGCCTCGAGGGCCGCCGAATCGGCCTGGGAGGTCGGGGCTTTCGACGTCGGCGCGAAGCGGACATACAGGTCGCGGGCTGGCGCGTTCGCGGGCACGGTGTTGATCGCACCACCGCCATCGCGGCCGAAGCCGGTGATCGCGAACGGTCCGCCGTAGAGGCGTTCCATCTCGGCGAGACCGAGGCCGATCTTGAGCCCTTTTCGGGTATGCCACCGGCCGCCCCGTTTGACGACCACGACACTCTCGACGCGGTTTCCTCGCGCCGACAGGAAGGCGATTGCTTCGTTGGGCGTTCCCGGGAAGATGACGGCCGCGCGCTGCTTCATGAAATCGGCATGCGGCGGCTGCTCGGTTCGAACCTGGACGTTCGCCTTTCCGTAAATCCGCAGCAGCCCGGCCAGTGTCGCCCCCTTCTTGATCGGGCCGAAGCTCTGACCCGGCACGATGATGAAATTGTCTTTCTGCGCGGCCAGGGACGGTGCCGCGAGAGAGGCTAGAACGACGGCGATACCGGCCACCAGCAAGCGGCGAGACCATGAGCTTCGAGGCGGCATTCGGCATTCCTTTTGTCGGGCGGGCCGGCGGCCGCCGAGCGGACGGTTGCGTCACAACCGGTCGGCGAGAGCGGGATCGCGCGGGTGGCAGCGTTGGATCGCCCGGGCGAACGCCATCTTTGTCAGGCGCGGTCGCAGACATTTCCCCCGCAAAAGTGCCATTTCCTAGTCGATGGCTTCCCCATCGAAGGCCCCCGACCGGGGAGCTTGCGGAGTTCCGAGCAACGGCTGGGCGCAGCGTAGCAGGTATCCGCCGGTGCGATTAGCGAATAGTGCTGTCGTGCGGCGGGGCCGAGCGGGCGTGGTTGCCGGCCTGTCCTGCACACCGGCGACGCGTGCGACGGTGGAGCAGGGGAGCCCCGGCGAGGAGCTCCCCGTTTTCCCTCCTCAGTTCAGCGGCGGCAGGGTCACCCGCAGGATTTCGGACGGCTCGCCGGCCGTGACCGCGATCGCCTCGCCGGACGCGGCCTCGATCGCCGTGTACTGGCTGTAGGCGTCGCCGTCCGTCTTGTCGGCACCCGCCTGGCCGCTGCCCTTGACCACGAAGAAGATCGATTGCCCCGGCCGGCCCGGCATCTCGACGGCGGCGCCGCTGTCGAGGCGGGTCATCTCCAGCCGGATCTCCCGCTCGGTGAAGACGCCGAGCAGCTTGTGGGCGACGCCCTTGGTCCCGTTCGGCACCCACTCGAAATTGTCGGCGGTCATGATGACCGTCTGCTCGTAGCGCGGCTTCGGGTAGGTGAAGGAATGACCGAAGACCTGCTCATAGATCGCCTCGAACCCGTCCTGGTTCTTGCGGCCCTCGCCCGACGTCCGCTTGTACACGCCCTTCTCGAAGGTCCCGTTCTCGCGCAGCACTTCCTGCGCCGCGAACAGCTGCTTGCGGCTGACGAAGCCGCAGCGGCTCATGCCGCCGAACTGGAGCACCATCGCCCGGTTGGGATGGGTGTCCTGCTGGGGCCCGTAATACTGGCCCTCCGGGAAGAAGCCGATCTGTCCGGCCTCGAGGTAGAGGTCCGGGCCGACGCTCATCCTGCCCTCGAGGCAGAAGCGGAGCTGGTCGAAGTTGTGCCGGTGGCGCGGCGAGTAGAAATTTCCGTCCGCCTGCACGAGAGTCATCCAGAAATTGTCCTTGGCGCCCTCCGTCCCTCGCAGCAGGTCGCGGAACTCCAGTCCAGGGCTCCTGTGCTGGCCGGCGCTCGACCAGGGTTGGACGTCTTCGCTCCTGACGACTTGCATGTCTCTCTCCTAATTCGCGTGGGTTTGGGATAGCGTCCGGCGCCGGGCCCTGCCGCGGCGCCAGGCATTGACGATGGCGGGCGAGACGATCGACACGATCATCGCCGCCGCGAGGACGAGGGTCATCGGCCGGTCGAGCAGGTAGGACAGCTCGCCGCCGCTGATCTGCAGACTGCGGGTGAACTCGAACTCGACCTTGGTGCCGAGCAGCAGCCCGATCACCATGGCGGCGACCGGGTAGCCATAGAGCCGCATGACGTAGCCGACGATGCCGAAGAAGACGACGGTCACCGGGCCGGCCATGTTGTCGGTCATCAGGTAGCCGCCGATCACGGTCGAGGCGAACACCGCCGGGATCAGGAAGCGCAGCGGCACCCGGATGATGTTCGCGGCGAAGCGGACGAAGGCGAGGCCGATCGCGAACAGCGCCAGCGCCTCCAGCACGTTCGCCAGCAGGATCGCGTAGACCACGTGCTGCTTCTGGACGAAGAATTCCGGGCCGGCGGTGACGTCGTGCAGGGCGAAGGCGCTGAGCATGATCGCGGTGCCGCCGGAGCCGGGGATGCCGAAGACCAGCATGGTCGCCATCGACCCGCCCTCGGAGCTGCTGTTGGCCAACTCCGCGGCGACGACGCCTTCCGGGGTGCCGGTCCCGAAACGTTCCGGATGGCGCGAGCGCCGCCGCGCGGCGTGGTAGGACATCAGGTTGGCGATCGACGCGCCGACGCCCGGCAGGGCGCCGATGCACGCCCCGATCACGGCGCCCCGGGCGAGAACCACTGGATAGCGGAAGGTCTGGCCGACACCCGCCCAGATCCGGCCGAGGCTGATCGTCTGCCGGCCGTCGAGGTGCGCGGTGCCGCCGCCGCGGGCGAGGAACAGCATCTCGCCGATGGCGAACAGGCCGACCAGGGCGGCGATCTTGGGGATGCCCTCCATCAGGTGGGGGATGCCCATGGTCCCGCGGATGTCGCCCATCACGCTGCTGCCGATGGTGCCGAGCAGGACGCCGACGACGGTCGCGAACAGGCCCTTGAGCATGCCTTCGCGCCCGAGCGAGGCGACCAGGGTGAGGCCCCAGACCAGGACCACGAGCATCTCGGTCGGCCCCATGCGGACGACGAGCTCGGCGATCGGGCCGATCAGGACGACGAGGATGAGGTAGCTGGCCGCGGAACTCACCACCGAGGCCGCCAGCGCCATGCCGAGGGCTTGGTTGTGCAGGCCCTTGGTCGTCATCGGGTGGCCGTCGAAGGCGGTGGCGACCGCGGCCGGGCTGCCCGGCACGTTCAACAGGATCGACGGCACGCCGGCGCCGAACGAGCCGCCCGTCCAGATCGAGGTCAGGAAGACGATGGCGCTGAGGAAATCCATGAACACGGTCGCCGGCAGCAGGATCACCATGGCGATCGCCGAGTTGAAGCCCGGGATCGCGCCGCTGACCACGCCGATCAGGACGCCCGGGACGATCCACAGCCAGGCGGCCCACTCGCTGCCGAGCAGGTGGAACGCGCCGGAGAGGGCGGACAGGTCGATCACGAGTTCCGTCCCGAAGAGGCGGACGATCGGCTCCGGCGCGTCGGCGAAGGTGTAGACCATCCACACCAGCAGGCCGGTGAAGGCGGCCGAATAGAACAGGTTGATCAGGATCGAGCGCACCCCGAGCAGCCAGGCGAGGCAGGCGATGTAGAGGAAGGTGGGCACCTCGATGCCGATCACCGCGATCAGCACGACATAGGCGACGGTGGCGGCGCAGATCAGGGCGGGGCTCGCCAGCGGCGCGGACGCGTCGGCCGGCACGGCGGTCCGGGTCCTGAAGCCTTCGCGGACGAGGATCAGGACGCCGAGGACGGTGCACAGCGCCGCGCAGACCACGACGGCCATCGCGCTCTCGATGTTCTCGACGGTGCCGATCGCGTCGAACGCGTACCAGACGCTGTAGGCGAGGATCGTGCCGACGAAGACAAGGTGGCCGATCCTGTTCCAATCGGTTCGCTCGAGCACCGACGAGACTCCGTATCTGAGGCGCGACGCCGTGTCAGGCTGCCGGACGGGATCGCCGGCGGCGGTGCGCCCACCGCCGGCGCTGTCCGTGTCGTCCGTGTCGCGCGCTACTTCTTCTTGCCCATGCGGGTCTTGAGAGCCTTTTCCATGGCCGCGATCTTGGCCGCCGTCTTCTCCGGACCGACCCAATCGGCGCCGGTGTCGGCCTTGCGGAAGGCGGCCCGCTTGGCCGGGTCCGAGAGGATCTTGTGCATGGCGTCGACCAGGATCTTCCAGCGGTCCGGATATTTCGTACGGACGTCGGACGGCACGGCGAAGGTGCGGATGGTCACGTTGAAGAAGTCGAGCTGAAACTTGTAGCCGAGCTTCTTGAGCGCCGTGTTGATCGGCGGCGAGTGCCAGACGGGATCGGGCTTGTCGTCGAAGGTGGCGAGGCCGCGGGTCTTCGACTTGATCCGCGCATAGCTCTGCGTCGTCGCCAGGAAGAAGTCGATCTGGCCGCCGACGATCGCCGTCGCGATCGGCCCGCCGCTCGTGTAGTTGACGCCGCGGACCGCGTCGGGCTTGAGGCCCATCTTGGTGAGCAGATCGGCCACGAACAGGTTCATGATGCTGCCGCGCGTGGTCGCGTGGCTGAGCTTGCCGGGATGCGCCTTGATCGCCGAGAGGAGGTCGCCGAGGGTCTTATACGGCTTGTCCTTGTTGACGATGATCGTCGCCGTGTCGGCCTGCTGGGCGTTGATGTAGGCGAAGTCGCTGACCTTGAGGCCGAGCAAGTGCCGCGACTGAATGATGATCGGGAACGGGAAGATCGCAGAGTAGATGTGATAGCCGTCGTGGGGCTTGTCGAGGACGTATTTCATGCCCAGGGCGGTCATGCCGCCCGGCTTGTTGATGACCTTGACCGGCTGGCCGAGCTCCTTCGACAGGAAGTTGGCCATCGTGCGGGTGAGCCGGTCGAGGCCGCCCGCCGCGCGCGTGGGGACGACCATGGTCAGCGGCTTGTCGGGCCACGCGGCGGCGTGCGCCGTGCCGGGCGCGGCGGCGAAGGCGATCGCCGCGGCGGCGACCAGGGACGCGCCCGCCAGGCCCCTGCCGCGAGACTGTCCGGTTCGATGTAACATGGTTCCTCCCATTCTCGGTGATGTCGTTCGGCGTCGTCGTTCGGTGGGGCCGGCGCGTGCGGCCTGCTCGCCCCTGGCTGGCGCGCCGACGCCGGTCGATTGTGTGCCTGCACGGGACCGGGCGGCCGCGCGGCAGGGCCGCTGGATCGAAGTGTCGTGGCGTTCCGACGGAACGCGATTCCCTCCCATCGGTCCCCGCTCGATGACGGGCGGCGCAAGCCTTCGGCCGATGTGTTATTTTGTCATATAGAATTGTCTGCTAATATCATCCGATCAATATGCACGCAAGCACGCGTGCCGACGAGCGCCGGACCCGTCCTGCGGTCGGTCTGCTAGGATGACGCGATCGTGCGACGCCCGCCGGGCGACGCTCGCAATCGCCGGGAATGGAGAGCCGCACGAATGATCGACGGCGCCGTCGAGATGGCCGTTGCCGAGATCCGGGAACGATTGTTCACCGGTCAATTCGTGGCCGGCCAGCGGCTGATCGAGCACGAATTGGTGGAGATGACGGGGATCGGCCGCAGCTCGATCCGCGAGGCGCTGCAGCGCCTGGCCAGCGAGGGCGTCGTCGAGCTCGTTCGCAACCGGGGCGCCGTCGTTCGCCGACTGTCCCGGAAAGAAGCGAGCGATATCCTCGAGGTCCGCGAGAATCTGGAAGCGATGGCCGCGGAGACCGCCGCCCGGAACATCGACAAGGGCGACAATCGGGCCAAGCTGCAGAAGGCGGTCGAAGAGATGATCGTGCTGGGCGAGACCCAGGACGCGTTGATCTACAACCGCGCCAACCTCAACTTCCATCGGGTGATCGTCGAGATCGCGGGCAACGCGCGCCTAGCCGCGATCCTGGAACAGCTCCACAACCAGATGTTCTTCGGCCAGTTCCGCCAGACCATCACGCGCGACCAGATCCACGGCTCGATCACGCAACACCGGGAGATCGCGACGGCGATCTTCGACGGCGACCCGGACGGCGCCCGCCGCGCGATGGCCAACCACGTTCGGCGCAGCCAGGCGTCGGTGTCGTCGCTGCCGGACTCGGTGTTCCGTCCGGCCCGCTGACGGCGGGACGAGGGGCGCAGCAGGCCGGCCCGCCGATGGGCGCCGGCCCGCCGCGCGAACCCTACTTCACCAGGATCTGCACCAGCTCCTTCTTCTCGGCGGCGGTCAGCGGCTTCTTGATCCGCTTGTACTTGATCGCGATCGCGACGACCTTGTCGAGGTTGCCGATCGGCGCCAGCCGCATGTCGTCGCGCTTGTAGAAGTCGGCGGCCGCCTTGCCGATCGCCGGGGTGATGCTCTTGCTCGCCTTCGACCAGATCTGGATCGCCTCCTGCTGGCCCTTGCCGAACATCCAGTCGAGCGTCTTCTTGCGCGCGCGCATGTAGCGGGTCGCCGCGTCACGGTGCACCGCGAGCCACTTGGCGTTGGCGATGTTCACCCGGATCGAGATGTCGGAGATGGTCTTGGCGAGCTTGCCGGTGAGCAGGATGCGCGCCTTGCCCTCGTGGACCAGCTTGAGGCCCAGCGGCGGCGCCTGCCAGGCGGTGTCGATCTGGCCGCTCATCATCTGGGTGCGCGCGCCGGTCGGGCCGCCGACCGAGAGCAGCTTCGGCTTGATGTGCAGCGATTCGGCGACCGACAGCGCGGCCAGGTTGGTCGAGGAGCCGGGCCGCGAGAAGCTGAGGACGTGACCGTCGACGTCGCGCGGTTTCTTGAGCGGGCTGTCGGCCTTGACGATCCAGTAGATGTCGCCGGTGCCGACCTGCTCCGAGCTGATGATGCGGACCGGCAAGCCCTTCTTGTAGGCGGCGATCACGCCCAGGGTGCCGTTGGCGATGCCGATGTCCATGCCGCCGGCGGTGACCGCGCGGACGGTCGACGAGCCGCCCTTGGTGCCGAGCCGCTCGACCTTGATGCCCTCGGCTTTGAAGAAGCCCTTCTTCTGGCCGACCATGGTCACGATCGAGTTCCAGAACAGCCCCATATGGCCGATGGCGACCTTGACCGTCTCGGTCGCGTGGGCCGGGGCGGCGGCGGTGCCGAGGCCGAGCACCCCGGCGTAGACGAGCATCCTGCTACCCTGTTTCATGGCATTTCCTCCGTGGTTTCGGGTTATCCCGTGCTTCTCTTGGACGGGCGCGTCTGCCCGCCCGACCCCTGTTCGCCCCACACCTCGCGAGCGGTCTCGATGATCCGCTCGAACTTGCGCCATTGGATGTCCTCGGCGATCTGCGGGTGGATCGGGTCCATGCCGCCGAAGCCGCATTGCGGGCTGAGCGCGAGCTGGTCGAGCGGCAGGTGGCGCTCGGCCTCGGCGATCCGCGCCTCGAGCCCGGCCGCGTCCTCGACGTCCTCGGTCTTGGTGCTGACCAGGCCGAGCACGGCGACGGTGCCCTTGCGCACGAAGCGCAGCGGCGCGAAGCCGCCCGAGCGCTCGTCGTCGTATTCGAGCAGCAGGCGCTGGTGGTCGAGCTCGCTGAACAGCCGTTCGGCGATGGCGTCGTAGGCGCCCTCCCGGTGCCATTGGGCGGCGACCTTGCCCGTCCTCGGGTCGATCGTCCGGGCGTTGCCCTTGCAGATGTGCAGGCCGAAGGTGACGCCCTCGAAGCCCGCGATCATGGCGTTGTCGGCTGCGATCGAGCGGGCGAGATTGGCTTCCGGGTCCTCGCCGCGCGCCCGCATGCGGTCGAGCGAGACCTCGTCGACATAGGCGGTGTAGCCGGGGGCGTCGATCTGGATGTAGCGGCAGCCGGCGTCGATCAGCTGCCGGATCATCTCGCGGCCGATCGCGACCACGTCGGCGACGAAGGCGTCCATGTCCGGATAGACGGCGCGCGAGTCCTCCCAGGCGAAGCGCTGGGAGATGCGGTCGGGGCTCATCATCGCGACCTTGACCGGGGTCGCCGCCTGGCGGCTGGCGAAGGCGTATTCCTCCAGCGGCACGTTGCGGATCAGCGCGAGCCGCTCGACCACCGGCCGGCGGGTGAAGACCGGCGGTCCGGCGGCGGCGAAGTCCTGCTCGGCGCGGGCCGACGGCGACCGGTTGATCGTCGCCTGACGATAGGCGGCGCCGGTCGCCGCCTCGGCGCCGGTGTCGTAGCCGCTGACCGCCAGCGCGAAGCTCTCCTGGAAGTTCTTCCGGCGCAGCTCGCCGTCGGAGAGGATCGGCAGTCCCAGCGCTTCCTGCTTGTGGAGAACGGCCCGGATCGCATCGTCCTCGGCCGCGCGCATCGCTGCCGTGTCGATCTCGCCCGCCTCGAACCGGCGCGCCGCCGCCCGCAGCGCAGCCGGACCGACCAGTCCGCCAATCTGGTCGACCCGGAGCGTGTCCAGATCGTTCGACGCGTCGCTCACCCCATCGTCCCCCGGTGGCCGCCGCGTTCGGTGGGCTGCGGCCGTATCGTGCTTGTACGAAATCGTCGGACGATCCAACTCATAGTCGACTATACACCTATTGTCGAGGTCGCCCTCCCGCGCGGCCCGGCCTGAAGCCGCCGGCCGGCGGCTTTGGCGGTTCATTCGCCGGCCCGCTGCCCCTATAAGGGGGCATGAGCGAGGTGAAGCCCGCATACGGTCGGCGCAGCATGTCCCTGGAGGATAGCGCGCAACGGCCGCTCGTCTCGGCGGTCGACCGGGTCATCAACGAGATCAAGGATGGCGTGCGCGAGGGGCGCTATGTGCCGGGCCAGCGCCTGGTCGAGCCGGAATTGACCGAGGCGCTGGGGGTCAGCCGCGGCTCGGTGCGCGAAGCGCTGCATCGGCTCGACGCCGAAGGCCTGATCCAGCTCGCGCCCTACCGCGGGGCGAGCGTGCGCCGGATGTCGCGCACCGACGTCGCCGAGCTCCACCAGATCCGCGAGGTGCTCGAGGGCCACGCGGCGGCCGAGGCGGCGCGCCACCTCGAGGACGCGGACCGGGCCGAGCTGCTCGAGGTCGAGCGGCTGTGGGACGAGGGCACCGAGTTCCCGAGCTACAACGAGTACAACGAGCAGTTCCACAACCTGGTCATGCGGATCGGGCGCAACGCCCACATCCCGCATTTCGTCCAGCAGACCAAGCTCGCGCTGATCCGCATCCAGTTCCAGGTCATGCTGATGCAGCCGCGCCAGACCGAGCGCTCCCGCGGCGAGCACCGGGAGATCATCGACGCCATCCTCCGGCACGACCCCGAACGCGCCGAGGCGGCGATGCGGCGCCACATCCGCGGCTCGACCAACGTCATCCTCGGCGCGCCGGACCACTATTTCGCGTAACGCCCCGCCGCATGGGCGGAAAGCGGCGCCGCGAACGCACACAAAATCGCCTGATTTCCCGTAACAAAGGGTAACGTCGCGGTGGATTGGTGATAACATCCGCGCGCGATCCCGTTCCCCTATAGGTTCCCGTCTGCGCGCATGTCCGACGACCATATGAATGCCCTGCCGCCGGGCTATCAATTCGAAGGCTACCGGGTCGAACGGGTGCTGGGCGCGGGCGGCTTCGGCATCACCTACCTGGCCACCGAGATCGCCATCGACCGCCAGGTCGCGATCAAGGAATACCTGCCGGTCAGCATCGCCGGACGGCAGCAGAAGGACCATTCGGTGGTGCCGGTCAGCGGCAAGGACGCCGCCGACTTCAAGTGGGGGCTCGACCGCTTCCGGCAGGAGGCGGCGACCCTGGTCGCCTTCCGCCACCCCAACATCGTCTCCGTGCTGCGCTTCTTCGAGGCCAACGGCACCTCGTACCTGGTCATGGAATACGAGCACGGCGAGAGCCTGGAGGCCGTGCTGCGCCGCGACCAGGTCATCGACCAGGCGACCCTGGAGGCGGTGGTCATGCCGCTGCTCCACGGCCTCGAGCAGATCCACGCCAAGGGCTTCCTGCACCGGGACATCAAGCCGGACAACATCTACATCCGCCAGGACGGCTCGCCCGTGCTGCTCGATTTCGGCGCCGCGCGCGAGGCGCTGTCGGGCCGCAACGCCGGCCTGACCGCGATCGTCACCGAGGGCTTCGCCCCGGTCGAGCAGTACGAGCGCGACAGCGAGCAGGGCCCCTATACCGACATCTACGCCATGGCCGCGTCGATGTACCGCTGCATGACCGGCGAGCGGCCGCCCGAGGCGCCCAAGCGGACCACGGCGCTGGCCAAGGGCCAGCCCGACCCGATGGTGCCGGTCGCCGAGATGGTCGCGCCGGGCGCCTATGCGCCCGACTTCGTCGCCGCGGTCGAATACGGCCTGCGCGTGTTCGAGCGCGACCGGCCGCAGACCATTGCGGCCTGGCGCGACGCGTTCGCCGGCGGGCCGATCCCCGAGCCGTCGCACCAGTCGGCCCATTTCCCGCCGCCGTCCGGCGACGACGAGAACCGGACCATCGTCGCCGGCCGGCTGCCGACCGATCCCGAGCGGGTCCGCGGCGACGCCGCGGCGGCGCTACGCGCTGGTCGCCGGACTGGCGGCGCTGGTCGTCGCCGGCGGTGTCGGCGCCTACGTCACGCTCGGCGGCAAATCGCCGCCCGCGATCGACAAGACCAAGGTCGCCAACGACAGCAACACCACCGCGGCCAAGGACCGGGAGGCGATGGAGAAGGCGGTGACCGACGCCCGCGCCATCTATGCCAAGGCGACGACGCCGGAGGAGAAGACCGAGGCCTTCGAGAAGGTGATCACCGCCGAAACCGAGCTCGCCCGCTTCCTGTTCCAGCGCTATTCCGAGCAGGCCAAGGAGGCGACGCGCAAGGCGACCGAGCTCTACCAGAACGGCGACGCCGATGAAGCCATCAAGGCCGCGCTGGAGGGCGCCAAGTACGGCGATCCCAATGCCATGAACATTCTCGGCGTGGCCTACGAGGAAGGCAAGGGCATCCCCCAGGACTACGGCCTGTCGACCTACTGGTTCCGGCGCGCCGCCGAGCTGGGCGACGAATTCGCCCAGGCCAACCTGGCGATCCACTATTATCGCGGCCTCGGCGTCGACAAGGACGACAAGCTGGCCTACCAGTGGGCGGCGCGCGCCGCGGTGCGCAACCATGTCGACGCGCAGTACCTGCTCGGCGTTCTCTACGAGAAGGGCGAGGGCACCGAGAAGGACTACGCCAAGGCGCTGAACTGGTACGAAGCCGCGGCCAAGCAGGGCGATCGGGCGGCGATGTTCGCCGTCGGGCGGTTCTACCAGAACGGGCTGGGGACCGAGCGCAACCTGACCAAGGCGGTCGCCTTCTACAAGCAGGCGGCCGAGAAGGGCCACGCCGAGGCCAAGCGGGCGCTCGAAGCCCTGCAGGACGAGATGAAGAAGGTCGAGAAGCGGCCGTAGCTGCGCCGCCCGGCCGCGACAGCAGTGCCACGAGGCTAGGGGGAGAACCGATGAACCTGTCAGACCCGTCCCTGTTGCGTCAGCAGGGCTTTATCGACGGCGCCTGGTGTGACGCGGACGGCGGCGGCAGCTTCGCGGTGACCAACCCGGCCAACGGCGAGACCGTCGCCCACGTCCCCGACATGGGCGCGGCCGAGACCGCCCGGGCGATCGACGCCGCCAACGCGGCCTGGCCCGACTGGCGCCGCCGCTCGGCCAAGGAGCGCGCCGGCATCCTGCGCAAGTGGTTCGACCTGTGCATGGCCAACCAGGCCGACCTGGCCGCGATCATGGTCTCCGAGCAGGGCAAGCCGCTGGCCGAGGCGACCGGCGAGGTCGGCTACGGCGCGTCGTTCATCGAGTGGTTCGCGGAGGAGGGCAAGCGGGTCTACGGCGACACCATCCCGAGCCCGATCGGGGCGACGCGGCTGCTGGCGCTGCGCGAGCCGATCGGGGTGTGCGCGGCGATCACGCCGTGGAACTTCCCGATCGCGATGATCACCCGCAAGATCGCCCCGGCGCTGGCCGCCGGCTGCCCGGTCGTGGTCAAGCCGGCCGAGCAGACGCCGCTGTCGGCGCTGGCGCTCGCGGTGCTCGCCGAGCAGGCGGGCTTCCCCAAGGGCGTCATCAACATCGTCACCGGCGAGGACGCGGCGGCGATCGGCGGCGAGCTGACCTCGAACCCGATCGTGCGCAAGCTGTCCTTCACCGGCTCGACCGAGGTCGGCAAGCTCTTGATGCGCCAGTGCGCCGACACGGTGAAGAAGGTCTCGCTCGAGCTCGGCGGCAACGCGCCCTTCATCGTCTACGACGATGCCGACGTCGACGCCGCGGTCGAGGGCGCGATCGCCTCGAAATACCGCAACACCGGCCAGACCTGCGTCTGCGCCAACCGCTTCCTCGTCCAGGACGGCATCTACGAGGACTTCGCCGCGCGGCTGTCGCAGGCGGTCAGCGGCCTCGCCGTCGGCGACGGCTTCACCCAGGGCGTCGCCCAGGGCCCGCTGATCGACGAGCCGGCGCTGGAGAAGGTCGAGGCCCACGTCGCCGACGCCGTCGGCAAGGGCGCGCGCGTGGTGATCGGCGGCCAGCGCCATGCGCTCGGCGGCACCTTCTATCAGCCCACCGTGCTCGCCGACGTCACGCCCGACATGCGCTGCGCCCGCGAGGAGACCTTCGGCCCGGTCGCGCCGCTGTTCCGCTTCGGCGACGAGGACCAGGCGGTGCGCATGGCCAACGACACGGAATTCGGCCTCGCCGCGTATTTCTATAGTCGGGACGTCGGCCGCATCTGGCGGACCACCGAGGCGCTGGAATACGGCATCGTCGGGGTCAATACCGGCATCATCTCGACCGAGGTCGCGCCGTTCGGCGGGGTCAAGGAATCGGGCATCGGCCGTGAAGGCTCCAAATACGGCATCGATGAATATGTCGAGATCAAATACGTGGCGCTGGCGGGGCTATAATTGGCAGGCAAAGAGTGGCGGAGCCGTTGAACAGTTGGACTTGGCGCGAATATTTGTTAAGTTTTTTGATTAACGGGTCGAAGAACGGCGCGCCTAGTCTTTCGCGGCCTCAATATTTGGCGCTTTTCGACAGTTGTTTGACGCATGACTGCACTCAGTGCGCCGCAAATGAGTGAGCATCAGGGCAACGCTCTGCCGGCGGACTATGTCCTCGGCCGCTACACGATCCGCTCCGTGCTCGGCGCCGGCGGCTTTGGCATCACCTACAAGGCGACCTACGCCGACACCGGCGAGGCGGTCGCGATCAAGGAGTATCTGCCCAGCGGCATCTCGGCGCGCGGCAGCGACGGCGCGTCGGTCCACCCGCTGAGCGCCGACGAGCAGGACGCCTTCGACTACGGCCTCGAACGGTTCCGCCGCGAAGCGCAGACCCTGGCCCGCTTCCACCACCCGGCGATCGTCTCCGTGCTCGGCTTCTTCGAGGCCAACGGCACCGCCTACACGGTGATGGGCTACGAGCGCGGCGAGAGCCTCGCCGGCATCCTCGAGCGCTACCGCCGGCTCGAACAGTCGGAACTGGAGGAGATCCTCTTCCCGTTGCTCGAAGGGCTGGAGACGGTCCACCGCGCCGGCGTGTTCCACCGCGACATCAAGCCCGACAACATCTTCATCCGCATCGACGGCACGCCCGTGCTGCTCGACTTCGGCGCCGCCCGCCAGGACCTCGGCGAGCGCAGCCACTCGGTCAAGGTCGTGGTCAGCCCGCCCTACGCGCCGGTCGAGCAATACGCCTCGGACGGCAACATCGGGCCGTGGACCGACATCTACGCGCTGGCGATCACCCTCTACGTCGCCGCCACCGGCCAGATGCCCGCGGGCGCGACCAAGCGGGGCCACGCCGCGCTGCGCCAGGCGCCCGATCCCCTGGTGCCGATCGGCGACCTGGTCGGCAGCCGGTTCTCGACCGCCTTCGTCCAGGCCGTCCAGCACGGCATGACCCTGCGCGAGGACGCCCGGCCGCGCTCGATCGCCGAATGGCGCGCCGAGTTCAAGGGCGAGGTCGTGCCCGGCGCCGAGCCCGCGCCGGTCGAACCGGTCCCCGCCAAGGCGGCGGCGGCCGCCGCGACGCCGTCCGAAGTCAAGCCGTCCGAAGCTACGCCGTCCGAAGCCACGCTGTCCGTCGCCCCGCCTCGGGCCCCGGAGCCGACATCGTCGGAAGCCAAGTCGCCGGAAGCCAAGTCGCTGGACGCCAAGTCGCTGGACGCCAAGTCGCCGGTTGCCAAGTCGCCGGGAGCCAAGTCGCCAGGGGTCGAAGCGGCGGAAGACGTCCCGCCGGTTGCCAAGTCGCCGGATGCCAAATCGCCGGCAGGCGCCAGCCCGGCGGCCAAGACCAGTAGTGCCGCAGGGTCCGGCGCCGCGGGGTCCGGCCAGATGGCGCTGCCGATCGGCGAGCGCCGGCCCGCCGCGCCACCGCCCTCGGACGCCCCGGCCGCGCCGCCGCCGCATCTGGCGCCGCCCGCGCTCGGCTCCGGCGGCCGCTGGGTCAAGCCGGTCGGGATCGCCGCCGTCGCCCTGGTTTCGATCGCGCTGCTGGTCGCCGCCGGCTACGCCCTGTGGGACGCCGCCGACGACAACGACGTCGTTGCCAAGACGACCGCGACGACGGCGCCGAAACCGGACGCCAAGGCGCTCGCCGCCGCCGAGGCGCGCCGCAAGGCCGAGGCGGAAGCGGCGCGCAAGGCGGCCCTGGCGGCGAAGCGCGAGGCCCTCGCGGCCGAGCGCGAGAAGCTGGAGGAGGAGCGCAAGCGGATCGCCGCGCTGAAGGGCGACGACCGGTTCGCCGCCGAGAAGGATTTCTATGGCCGCGTCTACGCGGCCAACAAGGCCGAGGCCGACAAGCTCGCCGCCGAGGCCGACAAGCTGCACAAGGACCATTCCTACCGCGCGGCGTTCAAGCGCTATCTGAAGGCGGCCGAGCTCGGCCACCTCGATTCCCAGGTCAACCTCGGCTTCTATTACACCGTCGGCCACGGCACCAAGCGCGACGACGAGAAGGCCGCGCTGTGGTTCCGCCGCGCCGCCGAGCGCGGCCACCGGATCGCCCAGTCCAACCTGGCCGGGCTCTACACCAGCGGGCGCGGCGTCAAGCGCGACTACACGCTGGCCCTGAAATGGGCCAGGCTGGCGGCGGCGCAGGGCTATCCCGCGGCCTATGGCCGGCTCGGCTACCTCTACCGCCACGGCCTCGGGGTCAAGCGTGACTACGCCAAGTCGATGGAGTGGTACCGCAAGGCGGCGAACAAGGGGCACGCCTGGTCGATGGCCGAGATCGGCAATCTCTACGAGAACGCGCTCGGCGTGGAGCGGGACCTCAAGAAGGCGGCCAGCTGGTACAAGCTGGCGGCCAAGCGCGGCAACGAATACGCCAAGCAGCGCCTCAAGGCGCTGGGCTTCTGATCGCTTCCGCCGCGACCCGCCGAAGGCACCCGGCCCGCTCGCCATGATCCGCTGCAATTCGCTCGTCTACGAGTATCCCGGCACGCGCGCGCTCGACGACGTGTCGTTCGACCTGGCCGCGGGCACGATCACCGCGCTGGTCGGCCCCAACGGCGCGGGCAAGACCACGCTGTTGCGCTGCCTCGCCGCCCTGGAGGAGCCGCACAGCGGGTCGATCCATATCGACGGCATCGACGTCCGCGACGACCCGCGCGCCTGCCACGCCCGGATCGGCTACCTGTCCGACTTCTTCGGCCTCTATGACAACCTGACGGTGCGCCAGTGCCTGCGCCACCATGCCGCGATCCACGGCCTGCCCGACGGCGCCGAGGCCGGGGCGATCGAGCGCAGCGCGACACGGCTGGAGCTCGTCGACCTGCTCGACCGGCGCGCGCGCAGCCTGTCGCGCGGCCAGCGCCAGCGGCTGGCGGTGGCCCAGGCGATCATCCACCAGCCCAAGGTGATCCTGCTCGACGAGCCCGCCTCGGGGCTCGACCCGGAAGGGCGCTGGCGGCTGTCCTCGATCATCGCCGGGCTGGCGGAGGACGGCGCCACCGTGATCGTCTCCTCGCACATCCTGGCGGAGCTGGAGGACTATTCGACCCACGTGATGATCCTGCGCGAGGGCTCGATCGTGCTCAACCGGCCGCTGGTCGAGGCCAAGGGCCAGATCCTGGCCGACGCCGGCGAGGCGCGCACCTGCATGCGGATCGAGCTGGCCGAGCCGGACGACCGGCTCGAAGCGGTGCTGGGCGGGGTCGATAGCGCGACCAAGGTCGCCGTCCACGGCAAGAGCGCGAGCGTGTTCATCCCCGCGGCGCCTGCCGACCGGGCGGCGCTGCTGCGCACCCTGGTCGAGGCCGGGCTGCCGGTGGTCGCCTTCGTCGAGGACCAGTCCAGGGTGCAGGAGATCTATTTCGCCACCCTCGACAGCGCCCCACCGGCGGGAGATGGGCCCGCGGATGACGGCGCCGGCGCCGGCACGACCGGAGGCACGCGATGATTCGCAACCCGGAGCTGCGCCGCAACCTGTGGCTGGAGTTCAGCGCCAACCGGCTGCTCATCGGCCCGCTGCTGCTCCTGGTGCTGTTCACCGCGGGGGTGGCGACCGACTGGAGCATCGCGCGGAACTTCAACGGCGCGCACAACTTCTCGATCACCAGCACCATCGCGCGCTGGTGCTTCTTCGCCATCGTCCTGCTGTGGGGCGGCCGCCAGGCCGCGGGCGCGGTGATCCGCGAGATCCGCAACCGGACCTGGGACGGCCAGCGGATGTCCGTGCTCGGGCCCTGGGCGATGGCGCTGGGCAAGCTGGTCGGCGCGACCTCCTACACCTGGATGCTCGGCCTGAGCTGCCTGGCCGTCTACGTCGTGGCCGAGGCGAATGGCGGCGTCGGCCTCGGGGCGGCGGTGGTCAACGCCCTGTCGATGGCCGGCTTCGGCCTGGTCTGCGAGACGGTGGGCCTGCTGTTGAGCCTGACCCGGCTGTCGCGGACGCCGGGCTTCCGCCCGGGCAACATCACGCTGCTCCACTTCCTCGCGCTGGGCGCGACCGTCGCGCTGGCCTTCGCCGCCCGGGTGCCGAGCTGGCTCGACGCCGGCTGGTGGGGGCTGAAGATCGACAGCGCCACCTTCGCCGCCCTGACGGCGTGGTTCTTCGCGCTGTGGGGCGTGGTCGGCATCAACCGGCGCATGCGGCGGGAGCTGCAGTTCCACAACAGGCCGTGGATCTGGCTGGCCTTCCTGGCCGTCTTCGTCGCCTACGTCTGCGGTATCGCCTACCACGGCCCGGTGCCCGCGGCGCTCTTGGGCATCGCCTTCAACTCGGTGGCGCTGTTCGTCTACCTGCTGATCCTGTTCGAGCCGAAGGATCCCGAAGGCCTTCGCCGCATGGGCGGGCAGTTCCGCACCGGCCGGCTCGGCGCCGCCTTGTCGGCGATGCCGCTGTGGCTGCTGACGGTGGCCGCGCTGGCGATCGTGTTCGTCGCCGGCCTGGTCCTGATCGGCGCCGGGGCGTTCGACGGCGGGGCCGCGAGCCGCACCCTGCGCAACGTGCTCGCGGGGGTGCCGTTGCACGACTTCCTCTACGTCCAGCTGGTCGCCGGCTTCCTGTTCGTCCTGCGCGACGTGATGATCGTGCTCGCCTTCTGCCTGTCGCGCGAGCAGCGGCAGGGCGAGCCGTTCGGCTTCATCGTGCTGTTCGTGCTCTACGTGCCGCTGCCGTTGATCGTCCTGACCGGCAGGCTCAGCCCGGCGCTGACCCTGTTCTGGCCGATCGGCAACCGGCCATGGGCCAGCGCCGTCCTGCCGGTGGCGATCGAGGTCGCGGTCGTGGCGATCCTGCTGCTGGTGCGCTGGAACGCGTACTGGCGCGCTTCCCCGATCCGCAAGAAAGCCGGCTGACCCGCCCTTAGATCAGCGCCGGGTAGGAGCCGCCGTCGAGGTGGATGTTCTGGCCCGACATGAAGCCGGCGAAGTCGCTGCACAGGAACGCGCAGGTGGCGCCGAACTCCTTCGGGTCGCCGAGGCGCTTGGCCGCGATCGATGCGACCTGCCGCTTGCGGGCCTCCTCGTAGCTGATGTCCTCGCGCTTCATCGCCGCCTGCGCCATGCGGTGCTGGCGGTCGGTGTCGAACCGTTCGGGCAGCATGTTGTTGACGGTGACGTTGTAGCGCACGACCTCGAGCGCGATGCCCTTCATCGCCCCGGTCAGGCCGGCGCGGGCGCCGGCGGACATGACCATGTGCGGGCGCGGCGTCGTCACCATCGCCGAGGTGATGTTGACGATGCGCCCGAAGCGGCGCTCCTTCATGCCCTCGATCACCGCGTGGGTGAGCATCAGCGGCGCGACCATGTTGGCCTCGAGCGTCTCCAGCCAGCTCTCGTGGTCGGTGTCGGCGAACGATCCGGGCCGCGGGCCGCCGTTGTTGTTGATCAGGATGTCCGGCGCCGGGCAGGCGTCGAGCAGCGCGGCCCGGCCATCCGCCGTGCTGAGGTCGGCGGCGACCCCGGCGACCGTTCCCGCCGCGATCGCGCGGACCTCGCCGACCGTGGCCTCCAGGCTCGCCGCGTCCCGGCCGTTCAGGACCACGTTGACGCCCTCGCGGGCGAGGGCTTCGGCGCAGGCGCGGCCGAGACCTCGGCTCGACCCGCAGACAAGGGCGGTGCGCCCCTCGATACCTAGATCCATCGTCGTCGTTCGCTCTCGATTGGGGGGATGGCCTTGTATGGCCGGGAACGCGCCCGATGCCAAGCCGTCACGGCCGCGTCGGGTTATGGTGGCGGCCGGTGGCCGCTTGACGCTATTCCCGGGGCGGGCAGCGCGCCTACATAATTCGGATCGACCGAGGAGCGACGGATGAGCAGCTACGACTATGATTTCTACGTGATCGGCGCCGGCTCGGGCGGCATGCGCGCGGCGCGGATCGCGGCCGGCCACGGCGCGCGGGTCGCGGTCGCCGAGGAGCGCTACCTGGGCGGCACCTGCGTCAACGTCGGCTGCGTGCCCAAGAAGCTGCTGGTCTACGCCGCCCACTATGCCGAGGACTTCGCCGACGCCGCCGGCTTCGGCTGGACCGTGGGCGAGCGCAGCCACGACTGGTCGACGCTGATCGCCAACAAGAACGCCGAGATCGACCGGCTCAACGGCATCTACCGCCGGCTGATCGAAGGGTCGGGCGCGCACATCCATTGGGGCCGCGCCACCCTGGTCGACGCCCACACGGTCGAGATCGACGGCGACCGCCACACCGCCGACAAGATCCTGATCGCCGTCGGCGGCTGGCCGAGCGTGCCCGACATCCCCGGCCGCGAGCACGTCATCACCTCGAACGAGGCCTTCTATCTCGAGGAGATGCCGAAGCGGATCGTGATCGTCGGCGGCGGCTACATCGCGGTCGAGTTCGCCGGCATCTTCCACAATCTCGGCGCCGAGGTGTGCCAGCTCTACCGCGGCGAGCTGTTCCTGCGCGGCTTCGACGACGACGTCCGCCAGTTCCTCGCCGAGGAGATGGTCAAGAAGGGCATCGACCTGCGCTTCGACGCCCGGGTCGCCTGCATCACCCGCGAGGAGGGCGAGGGCGGCAAGCCGCGCTTCATCGTCGACCTGGAGGACGAGGAATCGATCGAGGCCGACCTGGTCATGTACGCCACCGGCCGGTCGCCCAAGACCGACGGGCTCGGGCTGGAGGCCGCGGGGGTGGCGACCGACGACGCCGGCGCGATCCCGGTCGACGAGGCGTGGCGGACCAACGTGCCCAACATCTACGCCATCGGCGACGTCACCGACCGCATCCAGCTCACCCCGGTCGCGATCGCCGAGGGCCACGCCCTGGCCGACATGCTGTTCAACCCGTCCGAGCGCACGGTCGGCTACGAGAATGTGCCGTCGGCGGTGTTCAGCCAGCCCTCGATCGGCACCGTCGGCCTGACCGAGACGGAGGCGCGCCAGCGCTACGGCGCGCTCGACATCTACCGGTCGAGCTTCCGGCCGATGAAGCACACCATGTCCGGCCGCGAGGAGCACGGCCTGATGAAGCTGGTCGTCGACCGGGCCAGCCAGAAGGTGGTCGGCCTGCACATGGTCGGCCCCGAGGCGGGCGAGATCGTCCAGGGCTTCGCGGTCGCGATCAAGATGGGCGCGACCAAGGCCGACTTCGACGCCACCATCGGCATCCACCCGACCGCCGCGGAGGAGTTCGTGACCATGCGCACGCCGATCCCCGACCCCGAGGACGCGGCCCGGGCGGCGGAGTAGGGGGCTTCCGGCCCGCCTCACGGCGATGCACGCCGATGGCCCGCTTGCGCGCGCCCGTGCGGCGTGTATGAACGTCGCCCATGTCTGATTCCGCCCCCGTCCTGCGCCGGACCTTCGAGGAATGGCTGGTGCACACGCTCGTGCCCGGCCGGCTCTACATCTGGCACCACGCCCGCCGGGCGCTCCGGCGCGGCGAGCGCGAGCTGTCGATGCTGCCCTTCCTCGTCGATCCGCAGCGCATGGCGCTCGACGTCGGCGCCAACAAGGGCGACTACAGCTATTTCCTCGCCCGCCTGTGCCCGCGGGTGATCGCCTTCGAGTGCAATCCCAAGATCGTCGGCATGCTGCGCCGGACCGTGGCGCGCAACGTCCAGGTCGAGGCGGTGGGCCTGTCCGACGCGGCCGGCCAGGCGGTGATGCGCATCCCGCGCGGCGCCCGCGGCCATTCCAACCAGCGCGGCACCCTGGCGGCCAAGAAGATCGTCGCGGCGGTCACCGAGGTGCCGGTCGAGACCCGGCGGCTCGACGACTACGGCCTCGACGACGTCGGCTTCATCAAGATCGACGTCGAGGGGCTGGAGCTGAAGGTGCTGGAGGGCGCGCGCGAGACCCTGGCGCGGTGCCGGCCGGTGCTGCTGCTGGAGCTCGAGGAGATCCACCTGGAGATGCCGATCGAGCAGGCGTTCCGCACCGTCGAGGCCTACGGCTATCGCGGCCTGGCGGCGACGCGCACCGGCCTGGTCGCGCTCGAAGCCTTCGACGCGGAACGCCGCCACCGCGCCCCGGCGACGCGCGCCGATTACGTCTTCAACTTCATCTTCCTGCCGACCGCCGGCTGATCGCGCCGTTTCGGCCGGGCGCAGAGGGGGCAGGCGCGCCTGTTGCCCGCAAGCCGCTTTGTTGTATATCGAAAGCGTGCGGGCCAGGCTCGCGCACCGCAGCACCGGAAAGGACCTAACGATGGCACCGCAAGCGTGGAGCCCGTCGAGCTGGCGCGACAAGCCGGCGCTCCAGATGCCGACATATCCGGATGCCGACACCCTCGCCGACGCCGAGGCGCGGCTCGCCGGCTATCCGCCGCTGGTCTTTGCCGGCGAGGCGCGCGACCTCACCGCGCAGCTCGCCCGTGCGGCGGATGGCAAGGCTTTTCTGCTCCAGGGCGGCGACTGTGCGGAAAGCTTCGCCGAATTCAGCCCGAACAACATCCGCGACACCCTGAAGGTGCTGCTGCAGATGACCGTCGTGCTGATGTACGGCGCGGGTCTGCCGGTGGTGAAGGTCGGCCGGCTCGCCGGCCAGTTCGCCAAGCCGCGCTCGGCCGACACCGAGACGATCGACGGCGTCGAGCTGCCGTCCTACCGCGGCGACATCATCAACGGCATGGACTTCGACGCGGCGGCGCGGGTGCCGGACCCCGAGCGCATGGTCAAGGCCTACTTCCAGGCGGCCTCGACGCTCAACCTGCTGCGCGCCTTCGCGCTCGGCGGTTTCGCCGACCTGCACAAGGTCCACCGCTGGACCCAGGACTTCGTCGCCGACAGCCCGGCCGGCAAGCGCTATGGCGAGCTGGCCGACCAGATCGCCCACGCGCTGGCCTTCATGGAGGCCTGCGGGCTGACCGCCGACGCCGTGCCCGCAGGTCAAGGAGGCGAGCTTCTTCACCTCCCACGAGGCGCTGCTGCTGCCCTACGAGCAGGCGATGACCCGCCAGGACAGCCTGACCGGCGAGTGGTACGACTGCTCGGCGCACATGCTGTGGATCGGCGACCGCACCCGCCAGCCCGACGGCGCCCATGTCGACTTCCTGCGCGGCGTCGGCAACCCGCTCGGCTGCAAGTGTCGGCCCGACCACGCCGATCGACGACCTGCTGCGCCTGATCGACACGCTCAACCCCAAGGACACGCCCGGCCGGCTGACGCTGATCGCGCGCATGGGCGCGGACAAGGTCGGCGAGTTCCTGCCGCCGCTGGTCGAGGCGGTCAAGAAGCGCGGGGCCGCACCGTGGTGTGGTCGTGCGACCCGATGCACGGCAACACGATCAAGGCGAGCTCGGGCTACAAGACCCGCGCGGTCGACAGCGTGCTGCGCGAGGTCGAGGGCTTCTTCGCGGTCCATCGCGAGCTCGGCACCTATGCCGGCGGCGTCCATTTCGAGATGACCGGCCAGGACGTCACCGAATGCATCGGCGGCGCCCAGGCGATCACCGAGGAGGCGCTGGCCGACCGCTACCACACCCATTGCGACCCGCGGCTCAACGCCAGCCAGGCGCTGGAGCTTGCTTTCCTGATCGCCGGCGCGCTCAAGGAAGAGCGGACCAACGGCAAGGCGGCCGCGCTGGCGGCGGCGTCATAACGGCCGGCGCGACGCCATCGCGCCGCCATCGGGAGGGGAAGGCATAGCGGGCGCATCATGAACGAGCAGAAGAAGCCGCCACGGGAATCCGTGAAGCGATCGGTCAACAGCCTGCCGGCGTCCGACGCGGTCGCGGCGTGGACCGATCAGTATTTCAACCGCTCCAAGGGCATCGTCGAGCGCTTCGGCGACAAGCAGGTGACCTACGCGGTCTTCCTGCGCCGCCCGGTGGTGGCGGCGCCGCGGCTGATGGTCGAGTGGCTGACCGGCATCGCCGAGCAGCGCGGCACCAGCTTCGAGATCGAGATGAACTACGAGGAGGGCCGCTGGGTCGGCGCGGGCGAGCCGCTATTGTACCTGTCGGGCTCGCTGGCCCAGCTCGTCGACCTCGAGACCATCTTCCTGCAGAAGCTGGGCGCGGCCTGCGTCGCCGCCTACAACGCCTTCACCATGTGCGTCGAGCTGCCCAAGGTGGCGTTCCTCGCCTTCGACGCCCGCCACTGCGCCAGCATCGGCATGGCCGAGCTGATGGCCTACGCCGCCTCGGTCGGCTCGGAGCGCGCCCGGCGCAAGGTCGGCGCGGTCGGCTTCGTCGGCAACGCCACCGACGCCACCGCCCATTTCTTCGGCCGCGACGCCGGGCTGGGCACCATGCCCCACGCCATCGTCGGCTACGCCGGGTCGACCCTGCGCGCCGCCGAGATGTTCCACGAGGCCTATCCCGACGAGGAGCTGACCGTGCTGGTCGACTATTTCGGCCGCGAGGTCAGCGATTCGCTGGAGGTCTGCCGCGCCTTCCCCGAGCTGGCGCGCGAAGGCCGCATCGGCATCCGGGTCGACACCCCCGGCAGCCGCTACGTCGAGGGCCTGGACCCGCCGGCCGCCTACCGCGTGCTCGACCGCAACGCGCCCGAATCGATCCGCGGCTACCGCACCGAGACCGAGCTGCGCTACCTGGTCGGGGCCGGTGTCTCGGCCGCGGCGATCTGGCACCTGCGCGAGAAGCTGAACGACGCCGGCTTCGACAAGACCAAGATCATCGCCTCGTCCGGCTTCACCCCGGCCAAGTGCCGGGTGATGGCGATCGCGAACACCCCGATCGACGCCATCGGCACCGGCTCGTTCCTGCCCGACAACTGGCACGAGACCTACGCCACCGCCGACATCATCGCCTACGACGGCAAGCCGAGCGTCAAGGTCGGCCGGGAGTTCCTGCTGCGCAAGGACTAGGCGCGCCGCGCCCGCGTCAAGCGTTCGGCGTCACCCGTTCGGGCAGAACTTGTCGGCCGCGCCGAAGTCGATCTTCGCGGTCCGGCGGCCGTTGGTCGCCTTCAGGAAGGTCCGGTACTGGGGATCGCGCTCGAGCTGCGTGGCGGCGAGGCGGCGCAGGGCGTCGATCTCCGGGATCGGCAGGTCGAGCGCCGTCTTGATGTTGCGGAAGCAGTGGCGCCGGGCGGCGTTCCTGATCGCCTCGAACTCGATCACGACCGGGCCGTCGAAGGCGACCCGCGGATATCGACGCCGCATCTGCCCGAACAGCGCGCCGGACATCCGGATCGCGTCGAGGCTGGTGGCGGTCTGGGCGCTGTAGACGGCGGACAGCAGCATCTTGGACCACGGTCGGGCCTGCGGGCTTCCGGTCGTTCTCGTTGTCGGCCCGCGGCATGGCGTTGACCACGATCAGCAGCACCCGGCGCACCCGCCCGCTGGCGAGCAGCTTGCGGAGGCCCCAGTCCGAGATCGGCGAATCCAGCCCGCGCAGGATCGGCCACAGGGCGACGTTGTTCTCCACGCCGCCGTCGGCGAGATGGACGTAGTAGGGCGATCCCCGGACCGCGGTGCGGCCGTAGGGCTCGCCCGTGCGGTACCAGCGCGCCAGCCGGGCCAGGCGGCGGCGGTCGCGCGGGGTCTCGATGACCGTACTCGTCGTGGGCTCGCCCTTGAGCGCGGCGGCGACCCAGGCCGGCTCGGGCGGGCAGTTGCGGTTGTTGGGCGAGAAGTTGCGCAGCTTGATCGGCGCGAACACGCCGTGGACGGCGGACGAGGCCGTCACCGCGCGGGCGACGGGGTAGGTCGACAGGTTGCCGCAGATCAGGTCGAACTGCGCTTGCGTGAAGACGAAGCGGCTCAGCTTGGTGGTGTCGTCGGCGTTGATCGCGATCAGGGGCCGGCCGGCGCGCAGCAGGTCGCCGAAGGTCCGCTTGCCGAAGATGGTCTTCTCGTAGAGCTCGGCGGCGACGTCGCTGCGGTTGACGGCGGCGGTGTTGATCCGGATCAGGTTGCCGAGGACCGAGGACTTCAGCGATTTCGTCACCGGCCGCTTGAGATAGCGCCGTTCGAACAGGGTCAGTCCGTCGGGCCCCTTCTCGAACATGCGCTGGCGGAAGAGGCCGTAGAAGGCCGCCGTGAAGCTGCCGCCGGAGGTGCCCGAGATCACGTCGACCTCGGACAGGAGCGAGCGGCGGCGGGCGCCACGGCCGATGCGGGTGGCGTTGAGCACCTCGAGTACGCCGTAGGCCATCGCCGAGGCCCGCGCGCCGCCGCCCGAGAAGGCGAGTAGCACCAGCAGCCCGTCGGTGTTGCCGGGCCCCTTGGCGAGGTCGGCGAAGCGGTATTGGAGAGGCGGCGCGGTCGCCGTGGCCGGGCGGTCCGGGATCTTGGGCAGCGACTGGCACGCTGACAGCGCCAGCGCCGTACCGGCGATCACGGCGATCCGATATCTTCCCCTCGTGCGGCGGTCGCCCATCGCGCTGTCCCCGGTCGCCCCCGCATCAGCGCCCCTCGACCGCATGGTGTTGCGACCCGGCCATTGTGCGTCAGGACATCGCCGATCGGAAGCCGATATCGCAGGTGCCGGAACGCAAGCCGGCCGCGTGGCGGGTTCCGAAAACTTCAATTTCCGGGTGTATGGTGCTAATTGAGATCCGGGGCGTGGAACGACATGTGAGGAGGGGACGATCATGAAAGGCCTTCTAGGTACCCTCGGCGCGCTCGTCGTCGCGGCCGGTGTCTGTTGGCAGCCGGCGTCAGCGCTCAGCGCCACATCCAACACGCACAGGATCCTGCTCGGCGGCAAGGTGCTTACCATCAAGCAGGGTTTCGCGAACGCCGGCCCGAAGGCGGCCGTCGTCTTCGCCGGCAAGCGCCTCGGCGGCTACGATCATGAAGCGGTGCGCCTGTACATGATCTGGTTCACCGACGACGGCGACTTTGTGGTGCTGCACATCTGGCCCGGCAACCCGCACTGCAACGGCTACTTCCAGGTGTTGACGGTCCTCAAGGGCAGGCTGGTGCGGACCAAGCCGTTCGGCGGATGCCTGCCGGGCTGGGTCGAGCCCGGCGAGGACAGGATCACCTTCCGGTTCCGGAATTTCGCCAAGTCGCTGACCAAGCCGAAGATCATCACCTGGGTGTTCCGTCACGGGGTGCTGGCCAGGGTCAAGTAGTCGGCGGCCCGGCCAAACCGGCCGGGATCATTTCGCCTTCGGTCCGCAGCCGGGATCCTGCAAGTCGTTGCACCACCCGTACGGATCGTTCGCAGGGTGGGCATGGCCGCCGTGAAGGTAGTCCGTGGCGCCGGCGATGAATCCCTTGAGGCCGGTGTCGATCGCGACGAACGTTCCCGCGATCGCCGCGCCGCCAATGGCTATCTCCGCCGCATTGCCGATCCCGTTGATTGCGCCAAGGGCGACGGAATGCAGGGGTGCGCCCATTGAATATTGCCGCCAGGCGCCTGCGCCGGCCATGCACAGTGCCGTCGCGGCGGCCGCCTTGGCGTAGGTCTTGTAGGGTTTGTGCTCGATATCGGCGAACACCAACGTTGCGACCGTGACATACCCGACGCACATCTCCGTCCTGAAGTCCGCCGCCGGCGTCGTCGTGCTGATCGCGATCCTTTGTGTGCCGGCGCGTTCCGAATAGCCTTGGCCTTCGCCGGTAGGGCCGATGCCGAGCGTCTCGCCCGTCTTGGGGTCGATGCGCCACCAGGCGAACACCTTGCGGCGGCCAAGCGGCACCGCGCCCTTCGGCGCGATCACCCAATAGCCGCCCTTCAGTTCCCGGCGTAGATACGGGCGGACCGTGGCGGGGAACGGGTCGAGCTGCCGCGCCGACGCGGAAGGCTTCAGCACGGCCAATCCGATCTTCTTGTCGGTGGCCGCCTTGAGCACGGGCACGGCGTTGATCGCGTTCGGGTCGGCGAGCAGGACGTATTCGGTGAGCGTATCGAGCACCCCCTGTTCGATCGCGAAGGTGGCCGCCCGCCACGCGTCGTTTGCCGTTGCGCCGGGGCGCGCCAGGATCCGGATGCGGTTTGCTATCACGTCAACTCCGTGGACTTGGACGGTCGACGTCTTGTTCCGCGAGACCGCCATCCTGATCCCGGACCGGATCGCCGCCACCTGGGGCTCTGCGGGGTAGGCGACCAGGTTCGGGAAGCCGAACTTGAGCGCCGCATCCATCAGGGCGCTGCGCGTCGCGAAGTAGCGAAGCAGCATGACCGAGCGGCGTTCCGGCTTGGCCTTGGCCCGGCCGAGCACGTCGGTGACCTTGATCCGGCCATAGGCGAGGTCGAGCGCGGTTTCGTAGACCTTCCGCCGCGCAACGGCGCGGGCGAGCATCGCGCGGCGCACCAGAGCGCTCCGCACGCGACTGCCCGTGGCCATCACGTGATAGCCGCCGAGAAGCTGCAGGCGCAGGTTGAGCGCAGCGCGCTTCGTCTTGGCGCCCCGCCGGGCGGCGATCACGCGCTCGACCCGCCAGCGCTCGCC
The DNA here is from genome assembly GCA_963730305.1 of uncultured Alphaproteobacteria bacterium. Lineage (GTDB taxonomy): Bacteria > Pseudomonadota > Alphaproteobacteria > Bin65 > Bin65 > CAMYMQ01. The sequence goes on along the minus strand of CAVSRB010000007.1, from coordinate 171,643 downwards.
GCCGGGGCCGGCAAGGCGCATCTCCAGGACCACACGGCCGAGCGCGGACTTGGCCGGCTTCTTGCCGAAGCCGATGCTGCCCAGCGCCTTGGCGATGCCGCCCATGGTGCGCTTGCGGATGTCGCGGCTCAGCTTGTTGCCCTTCAGGTCGAACGGCGCGCCCGCCTGTGGCTTGCCGTCGACGACCAGCACCGGCCACGCGACCTTGAATTTGAGCAGACCGCCGATCTTCGTCCTGTCGAGCGGCCCGCCGCGCTTCGCTTTCTCCGGAACGAAGCGCAATGAGATCGACGTGATACCGCCGCGCAACAGCGCCGTTCGGCGCAGCACCACGTGCGTCTTCACCTTCTTGCCGGTGCGTTGTTCGATGCGCAGGGTGAAGGTGAGGCGGTAGGCCAGGGACGCCGGCAGCGCGTCGGCGGTCGATTTCGCGTCGGTAAAGTGCTGGCCGGGCTTGGCGTTCCGGAACGACGGGTCGAGGTCGACCCACTTGCCTTCCCGCTCGACCTGCACCCAGCAATGCCGGCGGGCCGCCGCCACGATCGGGCTCGCGTCGAACCCGACGGCCTTGGGCGACATGCCGGCGGATTTCAGGTGATCCTCGATCCGGGCAGCGTGAAACGCTTTGGCGCCGCCGATATAGCGGAATACCGCGGCGGCGGCCTTCCGGTCGCGCGCGGCGATCGCGGCGATCCTGTCCTTGGAGAAGCCGAGGCCGGCCAGCGCCGCGATCCGTTCGCGCGACGGGCGCTGGTACAGCTTGTCCCGGCTGGCCGCCACCCGGGGCTGATCCGTCATCCCGACGAGGCGGCGCGCCGTTGCCGTGTCCAGGACGCCGACCGCGTAGCGCACGCGGCGATGGTGGCGGCGCAGGAGCGCGCCAAGGAGCGCCGCTTGGTCGCACGAATTGCCGGCCCGCGACATCAGTGTCCCGAGGGCGAAGCGCAACGTTCCGCGGTAGCGCTGGTAGGCGATCCGGTCGCGGACGAAGGCGAAGCTGGCGTCGACGTCCGGCCCCAGGGCGCGGGCCCGCGCCCCGACGTCGATATCGCGCGTGTCGAAGCTCATGCGCAGCTTGGGCAGTCCGTCGAACAGCGTGTCGAGCCGCTTCTTGGCGATGGCGTAGTCGGGGCGTGCCTCGGCGTGGACGGGCGGCGGGCCGTGATCCCGCGCCAGGGGCGCGGCGACAGGAACCAGCGCGACTGCCACCACGGTGGTGGCGGCGAGCCATCGATTGTGGCAAAGCTTCCGAACCATTTCGACCTCCCGATCGCCGTGCTCGGACGAGCACTTGGGGTCGCTGCCGTCGAACTGCCGGCAACCGGTCTTAGTGTACGCTACGTTGGATCTGGACCTGGCCGTTGACGCAGGTGACCGTTAGCAACGCTTCCTTGTCGTTGCTGACCACGACGTTGTCGGCCGTCAGGGTGACCGCGCCGGAGATCGAGACCTGGTATTTGCCCACCGGAACCGTGACCGCGGGGCCGCCGACCGTTCCCTTGGCGATGGTCTTCCCGGTGGGGGTCCGGACCACGAACGAGGCGTCGAACGCCCGCTTGAGCGCCGCTTCGAGCTGGCGGGCGTCCTTGGCGCCGAAATAGCCGCCGCCGGTTTCGTCTGCGATCTGTTTGAGGAAGGCGCGCGTCTTACTCTTGCTGATGTCGAGCCCGACCACATTGACGCGCAACTTGAGGCCGCGGGCGCGCAGCCGTTGGATCACGGCGACGGGATAGAACCGGTCCTTGGCATGCCGCGCGCAGGTCTCGATGCCGTCGCTGACCAGGACGACGAGCTTGTAACCCTTGGCATCGCCGAAATCGTCCGCGAGTTCGCGCCAGCGACAGGCCGATCGGGGTCTGGCCACGCGGGCGAAGCTTGTCTATAGCGCCGATCAGGCGGGCGTGGTTGTCGCGGCCGAACGGAACCAGGAGCTCCGAATCCGTGCAGCTGCGTCGCTTGGGCCGGGAGCGGTAGCGATGGCCGTAGACCCGCAATCCGACGAGGGCCGTGGCGGGCAGGTTCGCGATCACCGCACGCATCACCTGCTTGGCGGCAGCGATCTTGGTCGTGCCGTTGGGCAGTCGCTGTCGCATCGACCCCGAGGCGTCGAGCAGCAGGGCGATCTGGGCCGGGACCAGCGCGCTGCTGTGCGCGGCGGCGGCGACGCGCAGGCGACCGTTGGCAGGCACGGCGCGCGTGAGGGTGACAGACACCCATCGCCGATAGATGACGTGGCATGGCTTGCCGCTGGGATTTGGGCCTTTGTCCGCCACTTTGTACTGGAGCCACCGGCCCTCCAGGCGTTTGCCGTCAGCGGATAACGTCAGTTCGATGGGAACCCATTGCCCTTTGCGCCATTTGGGGCAGTGGTCCCGGACGCTTTTCCTGCTTATGACCTCCCAAATTTGGCCGATCAACTTCGGCTTGGTCCAGCGCGCCCACACGTATGGACCTGCCTGGCCGACGAAGGTGAACGCCACCTGCCCTTTTCGCACCGATACCTTGGTCTTGGCAAACTTGGGCCTGTCAATCCAAGTCCACAAATGGTCGAGCGCCGGCGGCACCGCCTCGCGGGCAATGGTTGGCTTGGCCGGCTTGGCGGGTTGGGCCTGCGCCAGGCCGGGGGTGAGCAAGGAAGCGGTGAGAAATACGAGCAATGCCGTGCGCATACCGAACCTGACTTTTTTCTTCGTGCCGCGGACAGCCACGGGTCTGCCGCCCGGCCAAGCCCTCACCCTAGGTATATTTGAAGTAATTGTCTCCACGAATTCCGTTGGGAACGGAAAAATCACCATGAAATTCGATTGTTCTGAATTTTATAGAATTTGAATTAGATATATATCTTTATTTTAGAAAAATTTGAATTGAGTTAATTTATTATTTTATTAATTCTATAGATATCTATGGAATATATATACGAAAATTTATTTCAATTTACACTATATTTGTAGGAAACTTTGGATTCCGACTTGCCTCAGTTCAGCGCCACGATCACCTTGAACCTGATCGTCGCCAGCACCTTGCCATTGTGCTTGAGCCGGTAGGTCCAGATGCCCTCGGCCATTTCCCAGGTGTTGTCGAAGCGGAACAGCTCGCGGCGCATGCCGGGCATGGCGACGAAGCTGTCGGTCAGCGTGCGCGCGTGCTTGCCGGTCGCCGGGTTGGTCATCTCGGGGAACTGCAGCTCGAGCGTCAGCCGCTTGCCGATCAGGGCCGGGTCGGTGACCTGGTAGCCGAAGCCGAAGGTCAGCTTGGGCTGGGCCAGGATCTGCTTGGTCTTGCGGAACAGCTCGACGTTGTCGGCGAGGAAGCGCTCGCCGGCGACGTCCTGAGGCGCCTTGGTGTAGCCGGTGATGCGCAGCCGGTAGATGCCGAACTCGCGGATCGCGACCCCGGTCTTCGATGCGCCGGTTCTGGACGTGTCGGTCTTCGGCTTGGTGGCGTCCTGAGCGGCGGCGGGCGTCGCCAGCGCGGGCACGGCCAGCAGGAGCAGCGAGAGGAACAGGCGCGCCGGCATCAGTTGAGCGGCACGACGACTTTGAACCGCTGCTCGGAGACGACCTTGCCGTCGATCACGATCTGGAAGCGCCAGATGCCTTCGGCCATCTCCCAGTGGTAGTCGAAGCGGTAGCCGTCGTAGATCGGCGCGTTGAGGCGGACCGAGATGACCCGCTCCTGGCTGGTCGCGCTGGTGCCGGTCGCCGGGTTGGTCAGCTTTGGGAAGATCGTCCGCAGCACGATCCGCTTGCGGGCCAGCGCCGGGTCGGTGATGCGGAACTGATAGCCGAAGCTGCGCTCGGGCTGGGCCAGGATCGTCCGCTCCTTGCGGATCACCCGGACGTTGGCGACGATGTTGCGCTCGCGGCTGACGTCGCCGGGCGCCGCCACCCGGCGGGTGATGTTCAGCGAATAGATGCCGTAGTCGATGATCTCGATGCCGCGCTTGGCGTCGTCGGCCGCCGCGGGGGCCGCGAGCGGCGGGACCAGCAGCAGGCCCAGCACGGATCCGGCGACCAGTCCGGCCGGCCGTCTGGCCAGCATTCCCGTCGGGGCGGCGAGGAGACGTCGTCGCATGGTGCCTGCCTGGTTTCCGCTCAGTTCAAGGGAATCACGATCTTGAACTTCTTCTGCGCGAGCAGCTTGCCCTTGTACCATATCTGCTGGACCCAGATACCCTCGGCCAGCTCCCAGCGGTAATCGAAGGTGAAGCCGAAATAGACGCCCCGGCGGCCGACCACCTCCCAGTCGTACTCGCTCGCCGCCAGGGTGCGGTGGCTCTTCGGGTTGGTCAGCGGCGGGTGGAGCGTGCGGATGGTCAGGTTGACCGGGCCCGGCGGGAAGCCGCGCAGGTCGAGCTCGATGCCGAACGAGCGGTCGAGCTGGCCGAAGATGGTCGTGGTCTGCTTGACCAGCCGGCGGCGCCGGACCGGCGAGACCTCGCCCGACGCGGTCTTGGGCTTCTTGACCCGCTGGCCGGTGCGCTCGGTCTCGTAGCGGCCGTAATGGGTGATCTGGGCGCTCGGCTCCGCGGCGGCCGGGGCGGCGGCGATCGTCGGCGCGGGCGCCAGCAGGAGCAGGACGGCGGCGAGGCGGGCGGCTGGGCGCATGGGCGGTCCGATTTCCCTCGTTGGGCAGCGCTTCCGGGCCGCCCGGACCGGTTCCCCGGGGCAGCCGTCGAGTCATATACGCGGCGGCGGGGCGGACCGATACCCGCTTGTGCGCCGCCGGCCGGCGCCCGTCTCGGCGCTCAGTTGAGCGGAACGACGATCCGGAACGGCCGCTCGCCGATCACGCGACCGTGGTAGAGGATCTGGAACAGCCAATCGCCCTCGGCCATTTCCCAAGGATAATCAAAGGTATATCCGGTATAGCGGATGCCCTCCGGGTGGGCGATCCGCACGTGGCGCTCGCTCTGCGCCATCGTCACGCCGGTCTTGGGGTTGGTCAGCGCCGGATGCACGGTGCGCAGGGTGACGACGGCGCCCTTGGGCAGGCCGTGGAAGCGGTAGCGCCAGCCGAAGCTGCGCCCCGGCTGCGCCGCGATCACTCTCGCGGTGCGCTTGAGGCGCGCGCGCGTGATCACGTTCATCTCGCCGGTGACCGAGTGGGGCATGGCGACCCGGCGCACGCCGCTGATCGCGAACACGCCGTACTCGACCGTTTCCACCGTCGGACCGGCCGCCGCCGCGGCGCTGGCGGCGAGGCTGGCGAGCAGGCAGAACAGGGCGGCGGCGGCCGCGTGCAGGCATCGATTCATGCGCTGGCCCGGATTGTCCCAATTGCGCGGCCGACAAGACCAGAGGAATATGGCGCGATTTTGATGCCCGGCGGGCAATTCCGAGGGCGCGGCGGGGCGTCGAAGTCTTTGTATCGCCCGCGCCGCTTTGGCATAACCGCGCCATGACCGACACCCTGACCATCGCCGTCGCCCAGCTCAACCCGGTCGTCGGCGACATCGACGGCAACGTCGCCCGCATCCGCGCCGCCTACGCCGAGGCCGAGCGGCTGGGCGCCGACCTGGTCGTCTACAGCGAGCTGGTCGTGTGCGGCTACCCGCCCGAGGACCTGATCCTCAAGCCTTTCTTCCTCGACAAGACCGACGCCGCGGTCGCCGCCCTGTGCCGCGAGACCGCGGGCGGCGGTCCGGCGATGCTGATCGGCGCGCCGGTGCGCCGGAGCGACCTGGTCTACAACGGCGCGCTGCTGCTCGACGGCGGCGAGATCGCCTCGACCCGGCTCAAGCACGAGCTGCCCAACTACGGCGTGTTCGACGAGAAGCGGGTGTTCGCGGCGGGGCCGCTGCCCGGGCCGGTCAACTTCCGCGACGTCCGGCTCGGCGTCATGATCTGCGAGGACATGTGGGAGCCCGACGTTGCCGAATGTCTGGCCGAATCGGGCGCCGAGCTGCTCCTCGTGCTCAACGGTTCGCCCTACGATTCCGACAAGGGCGACGTCCGCCGGGCCTACGCCGAGACGCGGGTGGGCGAGACCGGCTTGCCGCTGGTCTACGTCAACCAGGTCGGCGGCCAGGACGAGCTGGTCTTCGACGGCGCCTCGTTCGGGCTCGACGCAGACGGCGGCGACGCCTTCCTCGGCCCGAGCTGGCGCGAGGCGGTCTACGTCACCCGCTGGGCGCGCGGGGCGGATGGCTGGCGCTGCGCCGAGGGGCCGCACGACGCGCCCGTCAACGGCCTCGAAGGCATGTACCAGGCGATGATGCTCGGCCTGCGCGACTACGTGCGCAAGAACGGCTTCCCCGGCATCGCGCTCGGCCTGTCGGGCGGCATCGATTCGGCGCTGTCGGCGGCGGTCGCGGTCGATGCGCTCGGGCCCGAGCATGTCTGGACCGTGATGATGCCGTCGCCCTACACCTCGCAGGAGAGCCTGGAGGACGCCGCCGCGTGCGCCGCGGCGCTGGGCACGCGGCTCGACACCGTGTCGATCGAGCCGGCGATGACGGCCTTCGGCGACATGTTGGCGCCCTTGTTCGAGGGCCGCGTTCCCGACACCACCGAGGAGAACATCCAGGCCCGCGCCCGCGGCATCACCCTGATGGCGATCTCCAACAAGTTCGGCCACATGCTGCTGTCGACCGGCAACAAGTCGGAGATGTCGGTCGGCTACGCCACCCTCTACGGCGACATGGCCGGCGGCTATTCGGTGCTGAAGGACGTCTACAAGACCGACGTGTTCCGGTTCGCCAACTGGCGTAACCAGGCGACGCCGGCGGGCGGGCTGGGGCCGGCGGGCCGGGTGATCCCCGAGCGGATCATCACCAAGCCGCCGTCGGCCGAGCTCAAGCCCGACCAGACCGACCAGGACACGCTGCCGCCCTACGACGAGCTCGACGACATCCTGCGCTGCCTGATCGAACACGACCTGGGCACCGGCGAGATCGTCGCCCGCGGCCACGAACTCGCCACCGTCCAGCGGGTCTGGCGCATGCTCGACACCGCCGAATACAAGCGCCGCCAGGCGCCGCCCGGGGTCAAGCTGACGAGACGGGCCTTCGGCAAGGACCGCCGCTATCCGATCACGAATGCGTTTCGCGGGCAGATCTGAACGCGGCACGCCCCGAGCCCCCGCGTTAGATGACGAGCCGCTTTCGCGTCGGACGGGGCGTGCGGCCGGGTGCTGATGGCTAGCCGCTAAATCGACGAACACCGCCCGTCGTCCCTGGACCCCGGCTCGAGGCCGGGGTGGCGCCAGGGGCTTGCGTCGTGTCCCGCCTCCCGCAAACGGCAACGGCCGGCCCTTTTGGGGGCCGGCCGCACCGGGAGAGGCGGGAGGTGGCGGAGGGAAGGGCCAGGCTGGGCAGGGCCTAGTAGTAGTAGTAGCGGATGTAGCAGCGGCGATAGACGCGGTAGCCGTAGCGGAAGTAGTAGCAGCGGTAGCGGTAGAAGTAGCTGGCCTGCTGGGTCGCCGGGACCTTGGGCGCCTGGAAGGTGATGCCGGCGGTGGTGGCCGGGGCGGCGGGCGCGGTGGCGGCCGAGGCGCTGGTGGCGGCGCCGGCGGCGATACCGGTGGCGAGGACGGCGGCGGCGAGCGAGAGCGTGATCTTGTTCATCGGTTGGTTCCTTTTCCTGATCCTGATGGGTCTGTTGAAGCCCCGTGTTTGTGTTGCTGACGATGCGATCATGCCCGGGTCGCCGCGAGAACGCGGTGACGCGCGTCACAGGGGCGAGAAATTTTTTTCCGGCCGTCGATCGCCGCCACATTTTCGCCCGACCGGCCACAAGATTTCCGTCTCGCCGACGCCTGGGGCCACGCTCCGGCTCGCAGCCTTCGCCGCGTTGGAACTCTTTTGGCGCTACGGCGTCGATCGGGTCCCAGATGTGAGACCGGCCTGCCGGCGTTCAGCGTCGGGCTTGGCCGGGAACCGCTGGACATCATCCAAGGAGATCCAAATGAAACCGCTCATCACGCTCTCGCGGCGTCGACCCTCGCGCTCGCGGCGACCTCGGCTCAGGCGCTGACGATCCAGAACAAGTCGGCAACGCCGGCGGCGTGACCGTCATCAACGCCGGCAAGAGCAGTCGCTCGCGTCAAGGCCAAGGGCCAGGAAGACCGCGTCCTGCACCGCCAGTTGCCAGGTCAAGTACAAGGGCAAGTCGATCAACGCGATGAAGGACGACCACGTCGTCATCTCGCCGACCGGCACGCTCCAGAAGGCCGGCATGACGCAAGATGAAGAAGGACATGAACAAGTAGCCGGGCGCGCCAGCCTGGGACGTCGAGGACCCCGCTCCGGCGGGGTCCTTTCGTTCGTGCCGCCCTACGTTCGGTGCGGCTTGTCGGGCCGGCTACTTGGTCCCGCGTAGCTCGTTGAGCGCTCGGCGCCAGTCGCCCGCTTCGCTGTGGTCGGGCGACAGGCGCAGCGCCTTTTCGTAATCCTCGATCGCCGCCCGGATGTCGCCGCGCGCGCCGTAGTTGCACGCCCGCGCCGCATAGCCGTCGCCGTAGGCCTTGAGTGCGAGCGCGCGCCGCGCGTCGACGAGGCCCTTGTCGGGCTGGCCGAGCTGGCAATAGGTCCAGGCCCGGTTGCCATAAGCGGCGGCGCTGTGCGGCGTCAGCCGGATGACGATTCCCCAGTCCTGCAATGCCTTGGTATAGGCGGCCGTGTAGTAGTAGGCGGCCGCCCGGGCGATGTGGGCATGGACGTCGTCGGGCGCGATGCGGATCGCCCGGTCGTATTCGGCGATCGCCCGGTCGTACTGCTTGTCGTTCAGGAAGGCGTTGCCCCGGTCGTAGTAGTAGTCCGCCCCGCGCGGGTTCAGCAAAACCTGCGGCGTGAGGTCGGCGATCCCCGCGTCGCGCCGGTTCACATCCGCCGCCGCCGGCGCGGCCGAAAAGGCGATGATGGCAAGACCGACAAGTATGAAACGTTTCATGGCGTCGTCCTTTGGCAAAATAACAGCGCTCGCTGGCGCGGCGCGGCGGCGGCCAAAATGCCGCGACGGCGGCCAGGTCGAATCAGAAACGCAATTCAAAGGTCGGATCGCGCCCCGGGCCCGATCGCCTCGTCTCCCGCGACCCGGCGACGGCGCCGAATAATCCGCTGGCCCCGCCACTGCCCGAGTCGTTTATCGTTCCTGGCCTAGTCGAGCCGGTTCGTGAACGCCATGCGACATGGGGTCGCCTCGGCGCAGGCAAGCTGCTGAAACGGCGAGACGATTCCAGGATTTGACCTGGCAGCGTCCTTCGGCCACACCTTGCCCCGGTTGAGATCGCGGCAGAGGCAGTTGGGAAGGGCATGGCAGACCGACGATCCGCCGCGCCGCACGGCGGGGCCAACCGCAACGTCACCGCGCTGCTCGTACTGCTCGCCGCCGTGGTCGTCCTCTATCTGGTCGCGATGCTGGTGCTCGCGTCGCTGCTCGAAGACGCGACCGGGGTGCTGCCGCGCGACCGGATCTGGAAGTTCGCGATCTACTGGGTGGTGTTCATGGCGCCCGTGCCGCCGGCGCTATGGGGCGGCGCGCTGCTGGCCCGGGCGCTGGTGCGGCCCTTCAACCGCCACCTGGTCTACACCCTGGCGACCGGCGTGCTGATGGTCGTGACCGTGGTGTTCTGTCTCTCTTTGCTGGTCGGCGGCGGCGTGCGCGGGATGATCCTCGCCATACTCGGGCTGGCGACCAGCGCTTTCGGCTGGATGGCGCTGCGGCGGGCGCTGGTCCGGCGCGCGCCCTGACCGGGTCCGCGACCGACGGGTCGTGGGAACCGCCGGTTGTGCGCATTTAAGCCATCTTAACCAAATGTGACGAGACTTCGCTGCGAAACGTGGCGGAGCAGAATTCGCATGTCGCGGTGGCCTACATTGTGGTTTTCCGAGCCGATGAGCCCGGCGCTCGAGGCCGAGATGCGCGTCGAGTGGCTCGTGCTGCTGACCCGGTCGCAGCCGCTCGCGGCCGTCGCCAATTCGCTCAACTCCCTGTTCGTCATCGGCTTTCTGCTGCGCGGCCACGCCTCGGTGCCGCTAATGTTCTGGCTGGCGGCGTTCCAGGCCCTCGCCGCCGCGCAGTTCCTGCACTGGCTGCACAATCGCAAGCGGCCGCGGCCGGTCGCGGTGTCGGCGCGGTTCATCCCGCGCGCCGTTCTCGGCACCCTGATCGGCGGCGGCCTGTGGGGCCTGTTCTCGGCCACCTATTTCCTCGACGGCGCGCCCAGCGAACAGCTCCTGGTCGGCATCCTGCTCGCCGCCATGGCGGCGGGCGGCGCCTCGTCGATAGCGACCTTGCCGGCCGCGGCGGCGACCTACGTCCTGTCCTGCATCCTGCCGTTCACCGCGGTCGCGCTGATGAGCGGGGGCGCGGTCTACTACGTCCTGGCGCTGCTCAGCATCGTGCTCCTGTCCTTCCTGCTGGCGACCGTGCGCAACGGCTACCTGTCCTTCGAGCGCGAGGTCTCGCTCCGGCTGCGCAACGCCGAGCTGCTCGAGGTCGCGCAGGAGGCCAACCGGGCCAAGGCCAACTTCCTCGCCCAGTTCAGCCACGAGCTGCGCACGCCGCTCAACGCCATCATCGGCTTCTCGGAGACGATGAACGCCCAGCTCCTCGGCCCGATCGACAACGAGCGCTACCGGGAATATGTCGGCTGGATCAACGAGAGCGGCGTCCATCTGCTCGACCTGATCAACAACATTCTCAATTCCGCCCGGTTCGAGGCCGACGACGGCAAGCTCGACCAGCGGCCGGTCGACCTCGGCACGCTCGCCGACGGCGTCGTGCGCATGATCGACGGCACCGACGATGCCGCCGGCGTGACCCTGTCCAACGAGATCCCGGAAGGCACCTGGCTCGTCGTCGATCCGACCAAGTTCAAGCAGATCCTGATCAACCTGGCCTCGAACGCGGTCAAGTTCACCGATCCCGGCGGCACCGTGGCGATCCGCCTGGTTCCCGCCGCCGACGGCGGCGTCACCCTGGAAGTGGCCGACAGCGGCGCCGGCATCGCGCCCGAGGATATCGAGCGGGTGCTCGAGCCTTTCGTCCGCACCGAGGCCGCGCTCGCCCAGCGCAAGCAGGGCGCGGGCCTGGGCCTGCCGATCGCCAAGATGCTCGCCCAGCTCCACGGCGGCGACCTGACCATCGTCAGCCGGCCGGGCGAGGGCACCACGGTGAAGGTTCACCTGCCGGCGGCGGTCACCAAGTTGCCGGCGACGCCGCCCGTCGAGCAACTGGCGGGATAGGGCAGGCCGGCGCGGTCCGGCCCTTGATTCTTGCGAATAAAATCCCAACTTTCAGAGCCGGCGCCATCGTCCGCCGGTCGGCGGAGCCCGCGTTGTCGCGCCGTGATCGGCCGCGGCGCTTAACATTGCGGTCAAAACCCGTTATCGGCTGGTCGGGCCGAGGTGCGCCGTCGGGCCGATGCCGACGATTGGTGACGGACCAGGGCCATTGCCATCCACCGGACGGGGCGTTTTCAGAGCAGAAGATAACCGATGATAACCATTGATAACCTTTGCCGCATTTCGCTGATTATCGCCCGTTGGGGCGATGACGATGACGTTCGATGACCAATGCTGACAAAAGATGACACATAGCGAAGACCGGCCTCGCTCGGGCGCGGCCGGCGATTTTGAAAGATACGACCATGTCCGATAACCGCGTCTATCTGTTCGACACCACCCTGCGCGACGGCGCCCAGACCCAGGGGGTCGATTTCTCGGCCCACGACAAGGCGATGATTGCCGCGGCGCTGGACCGGATCGGGGTCGACTATATCGAGGGCGGCTGGCCCGGCGCGAACCCGACCGACGACGCCTTCTTCGCCGACCTGCCCCAACTGCTGCCCACGCTGAAACACGCGCGGATGACCGCGTTCGGCATGACCCGCCGGCCCGGCCGCAGCGCCTCGAACGACCCCGGCCTGACCGCGATCCTGTCGACCAAGGCGCCGGCCGTGTGCATGGTCGGCAAGACCTGGGACTTCCACGTCGACGTCGCGCTCGGCACGACCCTCGACGAGAACCTGGCGATGATCGCCGACAGCGTCGCGCTGGCGACCGAGCGGGCCGAGGAGGTCATGTTCGACGCCGAGCATTTCTTCGACGGCTACAAGGCCAACCCCGACTTCGCGCTCGCCTGCGTGCGCGCCGCGCTCGACGCCGGCGCCCGCTGGGCCGTGCTGTGCGACACCAACGGCGGCACCCTGCCCGACGAGGTCCATCGGATCGTGTCAGAGGTCTGCGCGGCGGTGCCGGGCGGCAAGCTCGGCATCCACGCCCACAACGACACCGAGAACGCGGTCGCCAACTCGCTCGCGGCGGTCCAGGCGGGCGCGCGCCAGGTCCAGGGCACGATCAACGGGCTGGGCGAGCGCTGCGGCAACGCCAACATGATCTCGCTGATCCCGAGCCTCAAACTGAAGACCGGCTTCGACATCGGCGTCTCGGACGACCAGCTCGCCCACCTGACCCAGCTCTCGCGCACGCTCGACGAGCTGCTCAACAAGAGCCCCGCGCGCAACCAGCCTTACGTCGGCGAGTCGGCCTTCGCCCACAAGGGCGGGCTGCACGTCTCGGCGGTCGAGAAGGACCCGCGCACCTACGAGCACATCGAGCCGTCGCTGGTCGGCAACCGCCGGCACATCGTCGTCTCCGATCAGGCCGGCCGGTCGAACATCGTCGCCCGCCTGCGCGACGCCGGCATCGATGTCGCCCCCGACCATCCCAAGCTCGGCCGGCTGGTCGAGGACGTGAAGGCGCGGGAGCACGACGGCTACGCCTACGACGGCGCCGAGGCCAGCTTCGAGCTGCTCGCCCGCAGCCTGCTCGACGGCGTGCCCAAGTTCTTCTCGATGGAGAGCTTCCGGGTCGAGATCGAGCGCCGCTACAACGCCAGGGGCGATCTGGTGACGATCTCCCAGGCGGTGATCAAGGTCCGGGTCGGCGACCACGTCACCCTGGAGGTGGCGGAGGGCAACGGCCCGGTCGACGCGCTGGGCACCGCCATGCAGAAGGCGCTGGGCGCGAACTATCCGGCGATCAAGGAGTTGAAGCTGACCGACTACAAGGTGCGCATCCTGACGCCCCAGGCCGGCACCGCGGCGGTGACCCGGGTGATGATCGAATCGACCGACGCGTCGGGAGAGCGCTGGTCGACGGTGGGCATCTCGCCCAACATCATCGAGGCGTCCTACGAGGCGCTGCGCGACGCGATCCACTACATGCTGCTGCGCCGCGGTACCGAGGCCGTGGCGGCGTGAGCTAGGCGGGATTGCGTGACCTGTCGAAGCGCCACCGAACCGTCATTCCCGCGCAGGCGGGAATCCAGGTTTGCCGTTGCCGGTCCGGACCCCCGCCTGCGCGGGGGCGACGCGGTCGGCATGAATTCAGGACCCGGGCGGGAGCCCTGAGGCCGTGACGGACGAACCTGCCGCGGAAAAGATCGCGTTGGAGCGTTCTGCCATAGCGGACGCCGCACCAGCCGTCGTCCTGGTCGCGCCGCAGCTCGGCGAGAATATCGGCACGGCGGCGCGGGCCATGCTCAACTGCGGGCTGACCGACCTGCGCCTGGTCCGCCCGCGCGACGGCTGGCCCAACGCCAAGGCGGTGGCGGCGGCCTCGGGCGCCGAAGCGGTGCTGGACAGCGCGCGCCTGTTCGAGACCACCGCCGAGGCCGTGGCCGACCTCAACCGGGTCTACGCCACCACGGCGCGCCGGCGCGGACTGGTCAAGGCGGTGATGACGCCCCAGGCCGCGGCCGCCGAGATGCGGACCGCGACCGGGGCCGGCGAGACGGTCGGGGTGATGTTCGGGCCCGAGCGCAAGGGCCTGCACAACGACGACGTCATGCTTGCGGCCAAGATCATCGAGGCGCCGCTCAATTCGGCCCACACCTCGCTCAATCTGGCCCAGGCGGTGCTGCTGGTCGGCTGGGAGTGGTGGAAGGCCGGCGACGAGACGCCCGGCGAGATCATCCCGGCGCTGGTCGGCGACAAGGCGCCGCCGCCGGCCCCGGCCCGGGACATCGTCAACCTGTTCGAGCACCTCGAAGGCGAGCTCGACGACGCGGGCTATTTCTTCCCGCCGCACAAGAAGAAGGCGATGGTCTACAACCTGCGCACCATGCTCCAGCGCGCCCAGTTCACCGAGCAGGAGGTCCGGACCCTGCGTGGGGTGGTCAAAGCCTTGAGCCAAAAGAGGAAAGGGCGTTGACACCGGTGCGGGGCGGTCTATATACCGCCCCTTCACTTCGGAGAATGCGGGCAGCGGACACGATTCCGCCGGCCCCGCCCCCAGGGGCGTTGACCTGGGGGCCTATCCGGACACCAAGAACATCGGAACCGCGGACAACGATTAGGCGGTTACCGGGAAGGAGAAAGTCTATGAGCAAGCGCGTCTCCTCCAAGGAGAAGATTTCGCGTCGCCTCGGGGTGAACCTCTGGGGCCGTCCCAAGAGCCCGTTCAATCGCCGCGGCTACGGTCCCGGCCAGCACGGCCAGTCGCGCCGGCGCAAGCTGTCGGACTTCGGCGTCCAGCTCCAGGCCAAGCAGAAGCTGAAGGGCTATTACGGCAACATCACCGAGCGCCAGTTCCGCCGCTACTACGAAGAGGCCTCGCGGGCCAAGGGCGACACCGGCGAGAAGCTGATCGAGCTGCTCGAGCGCCGGCTCGACGCCGTGATCTACCGGATGAAGTTCGTGCCGACCGTGTTCGCGGCGCGGCAGTTCATCAGCCACGGCCACATCCGGGTCAACGGCAAGCGCGTCACCATCCCGTCCTACCGGGTCAAGGACGGCGACGTCGTCGAGATCAAGGAGAAGTCGCGGGAGCTGCCGCTGGTCCTCGACGCGGTCGAGCAGGGCGAGCGCGACGTCCCCGGCTACATGGAAGTCGACCACAACAAGATGCGCGGCAGCTTCGTGCGCGGCCCGGGGCTCGACGACGTGCCCTATCCGGTGCACATGGAGCCGAACCTCGTCATCGAGTTCTATTCGCGCTAGGCGCTTTCGCCGCTTTCGCCGCTTTTCGTGTCGGACTGGCCGGCCGCCGCGTTGCGGCCGGCGGTCCACGACTGCGCCTCGATGAACACCCGGGTGACCAGCGGGAAGCGGCCCTTGATGGCGGCTTCGAGTTCCGACACCGTCCGCTCGACCTCGGCCGACGACAGGCGGTCGGCAAAATCCACGCTGATCGTGACCAATATGTCCTCCGGACCGTTGTGTAGGGTCAGGAGCTCGTTGAGGTTGGTTATGCCCTTCTGGGCGCCGATGATCTCACGAATGCCGTTGATGACCTCGGAGCCCGCCCGTTCCCCGATCAGCAGGCCCTTGGTCTCGTAAGCGAGGATCGCCGCGGTCGTGGCCAGAACGAGGCCGATCAGGATCGACGCGGCGCCGTCCGCCTCGGGGATGTCGGCGAGCCAAGCCACCAGCAGCCCACCGATCGCGAACGACAGGCCGAACATCGCCGCCGTATCCTCGAACAGGACGGTGATGATTGTCGGGTCCTTCGAGCGCCGTATCGCCTCGACATAGCCGTGCGTGCCACGTTCCTTGCTGAACTCCTTGTAGGCCACGAACCATGCGCTCGCCTCGAAGGCAAACGCTGCGCCGAGGACGATGAAGTTGACGTAGATGTCCGTGATCGGATGGGGGTGGCGCAGCTTCTCGACGCCCTCGTAGATCGACACCCCGGCGCCGACCGCGAAGATCAGGATCGCGACCACGAACGACCAGAAGTAGATCTCCGAGCCGTAGCCGAACGGGTGGCGCTCGTCGGCGGGCTGCTTCGAGCGCTTGAGGCCGTAGAGCATCAGCCCCTGGTTGCCGGTGTCGACGAGCGAATGGATCGCCTCGGACAGCATCGCCGAGCTGCCGGTCCAGAACGCCGCCGCGAACTTGCACACCGCGATCAGCGTGTTGCCCGCCAGGGCGGCGTAGATGACCTTTTTTGAGCCGGAAGCCACCGATCGCGCGCCGTTACCGTCAGGCCGGCTTGGCGGCGGTCTGGTGGGCCGCCGCGGCGCCGGCGATCTTTTCCTTGTCCGCGTCGCTCAGGGTCCGGCCGCTGTCGGCGATCTCGACCTGGACCCGCGCCGGGGCGAAGCCGATGCCGTTTTCCAGCAGGGTCTCCTGCATGCGGCGGTAGGCCTCGCGCCGGAGCACGAACTGTTCGCCCGGCTTGGCGGTGAACTTGGCCCGGAAGATCAGGGCCGAATCCTCCATCCGGGTGACGCCCTGGGACTTGAGCGGCGCCAGCATGCCCTTGGCCAGGGCCTCGTCCGCCTCCATCTCCTGGCCGACCTTCTTGATCAGCTTGCGCACCTTCTCGATGTCGGTGCCATAGGGCAGGCGGAACTCCAGCTTCATGATCACCCAGTCGCGGCTGTAGTTGGTCACCGACCGGATCTCGCCGTAGGGGATGGTGTGGACCAGGCCGCGGTGGTGGCGCAGGCGCAGCGACCGGATCGCGATCTTCTCCACCGTGCCCTTGACCGAGCCGGTCTCGACATACTCCCCGACCCGGAAGGCGTCGTCGATCAGGAAGAAGGCGCCGGAGACGATGTCGCGGACCAGGGTCTGGCTGCCGAAGCCGATCGCGACGCCGATGATCCCGGCGCCGGCCAGCAGCGGGCCGATGTTCACGCCGAGGTTGGACAGGATGATCATCACCGTGATGGTGACCAGCACGATCAGCACGAAGGCGCGGAAGATCGGCAACAGCGTGCCCAGCCGCGTCCGCGGCGCGCCGCCGCCTTCGCCGCCTTCCTCCTGCTCGTGCTGGGGCGCGTCTGCGTCTTCTTCCGCCATCCGCTTGTCGAACCAGGCGATGGTCAGCTCGTAGAGGACGTAGCCGACCATGGCGACGATGACCGTGTCGATCACCGCGGCGGCGATGCGCGCGCCGACCGAGTTCTCCAGGCTGGCGAAGAAGTCGACGCCGAGCGCGGCCATCACGATCAGGATGGCGGCGAGCAGCAGGATCAGGCGCACGACCCGGTGCACGACCACGCCGTAGCGGTTACGGGCCAGCACCTGCCGCGCCGCCGCGGTGCCGGCCGCTGGCGTGGGGGCTTCGGCGTCGGTGGCCTCGGCGACCTCGGCCTCGAATTCGAGGTCGCGCCGGGTCGCGGCGCGGTGGCGGTAGACGAAGAGCCGCTTGGCGGCCCGGTCGAGTAGCAGAAAGGCGGGGACCACGAAGATCAGCGACACCGTGCCGACGACCGAGAACACCCCAAAGGCGACGAGCTGGAAGGCCCACAGCACGAACACGATCCACAGATAGGCGAGCATGGCGAAGTGCCACACGCCGGCGAACTGGTTCTTGAGGAAGGCGTAGGCACCGGTGTTGGAGGCGGCGCTCGCGCGGATCGCCTCGGCGACGCCGTGACGCCAGCGCCACAGGTACCAGGACATGATGATCGTCCCGATCACGCCGAAGATCAGCAGGATCAGGCTGCTCGGCGCCTCGCCCAGGCCCCAGCGCTGGAACAGGCGCGCGGTGGCGAGCCCCAGCGTCGTCGGCCACGCCACCCACAGCACCATCCTGTAGATCTCGCCCGCCGCCTTGTCGGAGACGTCCTCGAGGCGTAGGGCGGGGGCGTTGGGCGCGAAGATGAAGCGGGTCACGATGGCGAGGAAACGCACCATCATGATCACCCCGAAATAGGTCGAGAACAGCATCCGCGCCAGCGGCACGTCGCTGAAGAACAACAGGAAGGCGATCGACGAGACCGCGCCGAAGACGGCGGCGAACAGCAGCGAGATCAGCGCCCGCTGGACCGAGCGCAGCAGCCGGACCGAGCGGGTCGCGTCCGTCGGGGTCGCGTCGATGCGCTGGCGGACGGTGCGGAACAGTGGGCGGATCGCCAGTTCGGCCAGCAGGCCGATCAGGAAGCAGGCGAGCGCGTTCAGGATCATGCCGACGAGGTCGACCGTGCCGCGATCGCCGGCGAGCCGGGCGACGTTGACCGCGAACACCGCAGGCACGGCGTTCAGCCCCTCGATCATCGCCGGGACGCGGGTCTTGAGCCGGCCGATATTCCTCTGCATCCGAACGAAGACGCTGTCCGTCTTCTTGTGCGCATTGGCGGCGGCGACGAGGTTCAGCCGCTCGCGCAGCAGGTCGCGGACCTGGGTGTCGTTCAGCCGCGACAGCAACTTGTCGACCTGGCCCGGCGTCAGGTCCTTCGGGACGGTGACCTTCTTCGTCTCCGCCTTGCCGGTATTGAAGCCGGGCATCTGCGCTTGGGCCTGGGAAGCCGCCAGGACGGGCCCGCACAGCGCCGCGGCCAGCGACAGGGCGACCAACAGACGTCGCATACGCTTCACTCCCCTCGGACGCCCCGGACGGCCCGGGGGCGACAGTCGAACCGCCCGTTGATAGCGCATCCGGCCGCCCCGAGGGCGTTGTTTTTCGCTGGTCAGTTCGGCGTCGGCAGCGGTCGCTTCGTGGCCTCGGCGACGAACCGGCGTCGCACCGCCGGCAGCGCCGCCCGGGCGGCGGCCATGGCGGCGCGGCGCTTCATGCCGGGGCGGAGCGAGGGGTGATAGAGCAGGCGCAACAGCAGCTCGTCGTGGGCGCTGATATCGCGGTCGTGGCTGGCGTCGTTGAACACCGAGGCGACGGGCAGGTTGGCGTCGTTGGGCAGGCCGAGCACCTGGGTCGTCTCCTCGACGATGCAGCGGTGCAATAGGCCCCGCGCGCGGGCATGGTCGACCGGGATGATCACCGTCGCGCTGATGATCGCCTGGGTCTCCAGGCTCTGCTGGAACATGCCGATGCAGTTGGCCCGGACCAGTTGATACGCGACCGCCTGGCTCTTGGCGGTGAGCGACGCGCGGACGCGGTCCGCGAACTCCCGCATGGCGGTGAACACGACGCGGTAGTTCGCCGGCTCGCCCGGTCGGGCGCGGCGGATCGACAGGCCGGACAGGCGCGCCAGCCGGCGCAGATGGGCCCACAGGGCGGCGTGGGTGCCCGGGTCGGCGCCGGCCGGATCGGACACCCGCACGCGGATCGGCCCGAGCCACTTGGCGATGCCGGGATCGGCGTCGGCCTCGTGCTCGCGCTTGAGCGCGACCAGGGCGAAGCTGTGCAGCAGGACGGCGTTGGACGGCAGCGTCTCGACCGTCGCGCCCGGCCTAAACGGCGGCCGCGGCGGCGCGTCCGAGGCGAGGATGATGGCGCCGAGGACGATCAGCGCCGCGCTCGCCAGGAGCGCGATCGGGTCGGTGACCGAGCGGAAGGAGCGGGCCGTCATCGCGCCCAACTATGGGCGGCGCGGCCCCGCGGTGGCAAACGAAAACCGGCCCGCGGAGGCGGGCCGGTCGTACGGCGTCGTCCGGGTTCGCGTCAGGCGGCGGCCTGGACGTTCTTGTCCTTGAGGTAGCTCTCCAGCTCGCCCGATTCGAACATCTCGCGGACGATGTCGCAGCCGCCGACGAACTCGCCCTTGACGTAGAGCTGAGGGATGGTCGGCCACTGGCTGAATTCCTTGATGCCCTGGCGCAGCTCGGCGTCCTGGAGCACGTCGACTCCTTTGAACTTGACCCCCATGTGGGACAGGATCTGGACCACCGCGGCGGAGAAGCCGCACTGCGGGAACACCGGCGATCCCTTCATGAAGACGACGACGTCGTTGTCGCTGATGTCCTTCTGGATCGCGTCGAAGACCGGATTGCTCATGGCGCAATACCCCGTGCGTTGCGTGTCTGTGGTCAGGAGGCGGCCGGCGCGCTGGTCTGCAGCGCCAACGCGTGCAATTCGTTGCCCATCCGCCCTTGCAGCGCGGCATAGACGATCTGGTGCTGCTGGACGCGGGTCTTGCCCGCGAAGGCGGACGATTCGACGTGGGCGGCATAGTGATCGCCGTCGCCGCGGAGGTCCTGGATGGTGACGCGCGCGTCGGGAAGCGCCTCCTTGATCAAGCGCTCGATTTCGCCCGCATCCATCGCCATCGGCAGACCTCCTAATCCTCGCCAATCCGGGCCATGTAGGCCGGCAGCCAGCCTTCATGCGCCTCGCTCAATTGCGTCAGCGATATAGGATCGGCGCCGAAGAGGGTCAACGCACGCTCGGCCACCGATTTGCCAATCGTCTGCGCCGGCACGCTCGTCGCCTCGGCCAGCGCCAGGACCGTGTCGGGGCGGTCGGTGGCGACCAGGTAGCGGGCCTGATCCTCGCCGAAATACCAGGCGTGGGCCGGAACGTGGTCGGGCGGCGCGGCGAGGGTCAGACCGACGCTGCCGGCCAGGGCCATCTCGGCCGCTGCGACCAAGAGGCCGCCGTCGGACAGGTCGTGGCAGGCGCTGACCAGGCCGTCCCCGATCAGGGCGCGCACCAGATCGCCGTTGCGGCGCTCGGCGGCGAGGTCGACCGGCGGGGGCGCGCCGTCCTCGCGGCCGGCGATCTCGCGCAGGTAGAGGGAGGCGCCCAGCCAGCCACTGGTCTCGCCGATCAGGACCAGGGTGTCGCCCGGCCGGGTCAGCGCCATGCCGGCGCTCTTGGCCCAGTCGTCGATCAGGCCGACGCCGCCGATCACCGGGGTCGGCAGGATCGCCTTGCCGTTGGTCTCGTTGTAGAGCGAGACGTTGCCGGAGACGACCGGGAAGTCGAGCGCGCGGCAGGCCTCGCCCATGCCTTGGACGCAGCCGGCGAGCTGGCCCATGATCGCGGGCCGTTCCGGGTTGCCGAAGTTGAGATTGTTGGTCGCCGCCAAGGGCTTGGCGCCCACCGCTGTGAGATTGCGCCAGGCCTCGGCGACCGCCTGCTTGCCGCCCTCGACCGGGTCGGCGACGCAGTAGCGCGGCGTGCAGTCGGTGGTGATGGCCAGCGCCCGGCCCCCCGCGGCGAGGGTGTCGTCGATGGCGACGACGGCGGCGTCGCCGCCGGGCCGCTGGATGGTCTGGCCCATGACCAGGTGGTCGTACTGCTCCCAGATCCAGCGGCGGCTGGCGAGTTGCGGGCAGGCCATCAGGCGGGCCAGCGCGGTCGGGGCGTCCACGTCCGGCGCCAGCGCGGCGGGGTCGATGGCTGGCTGCTTCGGCGTCTCGGTCCACGGCCGGTCGTATTCCGGGGCGGCGGCGACCAGCGGGTCGACCGGGATGTCGGCCTCGATCCGGCCCTCGCGCTTGACCGTCAGCCGGCCGGTGTCGGTGATCGAGCCGATCACGGCGAAATCGAGCTCCCACTTCTCGAAGATGCGGCGCGCCTCGTCCTCGCGGCCGGGCTTGAGCACCATCAGCATCCGCTCCTGGCTCTCCGAGAGCATGATCTCGTAGGCGCTCATGCCGGTCTCGCGGCGCGGCACGTGGTCGAGGTCGAGCTCGATGCCGACCCCGCCCTTGGACGACATTTCCACGGAAGAGGAGGTCAGCCCCGCCGCGCCCATGTCCTGGATCGCGACGATGGCGTCGGTCGCCATCAGCTCCAGGCAGGCCTCGAGCAGCAGCTTCTCGGTGAACGGGTCGCCGACCTGGACGGTCGGGCGCTTCTCCTCCGAATCCTCGCCGAACTCGGCCGAGGCCATGGTCGCGCCGTGGATGCCGTCGCGGCCGGTCTTGGAGCCGACGTAGACGACCGGGTTCCCCACGCCCGCGGCGGCCGAATAGAAGATCCGGTCGGCCGGGGCCAGGCCGACGGTCATGGCGTTGACCAGGATGTTGCCGTCATAGGCCGGGTGGAACTCGGTCTCGCCGCCGACCGTCGGCACGCCGATGCAGTTGCCGTAGCCGCCGATGCCGGCGACCACGCCGGCGACCAGGTGCCGGGTCTTGGCGTGGTCGGGCGAGCCGAAGCGCAGCGCGTTCATGTTGGCGATCGGCCGGGCGCCCATGGTGAAGACGTCGCGCAGGATGCCGCCGACCCCGGTCGCCGCGCCCTGGTAGGGTTCGATGAAGGAGGGGTGGTTGTGGCTCTCGATCTTGAACACCGCGGCCTGACCGCCGCCGATGTCGATCACCCCGGCATTCTCGCCCGGGCCCTGGATCACGTGCGGGGCCTCGGTCGGCAGGGTCTTGAGCCAGCGTTTCGACGACTTGTAGGAGCAGTGCTCCGACCACATCACCGAGAAGATGCCCAGCTCGGTCAGCGACGGGGCGCGGCCGAGGATCTCCAGGAGTTGATCGTATTCGCCGTCTGTCAGGCCGTGCTCGGCGATCAGCTCGGGCGTGATGTCGGGGGCGGTGTCGGCCATGGCGGTGCGTGGAGGTGCGGGAGGGAACAGCGCGTTTTAGGGAGCGGATGGGGTCATGTAAACGGCCCGCGGCGCAGGCGCGGCCCACGGAAGGCGAGATAGACCAGCGAGCCGGCGGCGAGGCCGCCGAGATGGGCCCACCAGGCGACGCCCGGCACCCAGCCGGTGATGACGAAGACGATGTGTGCGACCACGAGCAGCCCCATCGCCACCCAGAACGGCATCGGGACGATGACCAGGATGATCCTCTGGTAGGGGTCGGCGATGAAGGCCCCGGCGAGCACGCCGGAGATCGCGCCGCTGGCGCCGACCACCGGGACCCGCGAGCCCGGCTCGACGAAGGCGTGGAGCAGGCCGCCGGCGATGCCTGCGACGAAGTACAGGAGCAGGAACTTGGGCACGCCGAGCAGACGCTCGACCAGGATGCCGAACGAGACCAGCACGATCATGTTGACGATCAGATGGACCTCGCCGGCGTGGAGGAACATCGACGTCACCAGCGTCAGCCACGGGGGCGTCTGGGTGAAGCGCGCGTACGCGTCCGGATTGAACAGGCGGTCCGGGATCAGGGCGTAGTCGAGGGTGAACCGGATCGTCGCGTCGCCAGAGAGCGACAGGCCGTACAGGTAGACGAGGACGCAGATCGCGACCAGACCCATGGTCGCGTAAGGCCAGGGCTGGGCACCGCGGCTCACGCCAACGCCGCCGTCAGTCCTTCAAACAGAGCCTTGCCGTCGTCGCCGCCCTGCGCGGCGCGGATGGCATTCTCCGGATGCGGCATCATGCCGAGGATCGTCTTGGACTCGTTGTAGATACCGGCGATGTTACGGATCGAGCCGTTGGGGTTGCCGTTGTCCGTCACCGCGCCCTCGGGGGTGCAGTAGCGGAAGGCGACCCGGCCCTCGCCTTCGAGCCGGTCGAGCGTATCGTCGTCGGCGAAATAGTTGCCGTCGAAATGGGCCACCGGCACCCGGATCACCTGGCCGCCTTCGTATCCGTTGGTGAAGATGGTCTGGCTCGATTCGACCGCCAGGTGCACGTCGCGGCAGATGAACTTGAGCGTCGCGTTGCGCATCAGCACGCCCGGCAGCAGGCCGGTCTCGGTCAGGATCTGGAAGCCGTTGCACACGCCGAGGACGGCGACGCCCTGCTTCGCCCGGGCGACGACCTCGCGCATGACCGGGGAATGGGCGGCCATCGCGCCGGAGCGCAGGTAGTCGCCGTAGGAGAAGCCGCCCGGCACCACGATCAGGTCGACCTTGGGCATGTCGGCGTCGCCGTGCCAGACGCGCAGCGGCGGCGCCCCCATCGCCAGGGTCAGCGCGTCGGCGATGTCGCGCTCGCGGTTGGTCCCCGGAAAGACGATGATCGCCGCCTTCATTGCCAGTCGCTCCGCCGATAGAACTCGATGCGCGCGGACACCGCGCCGTAGGTGGCGACGCAATAGGGCACGCAGTAGGTCAGGGCGATCTTCCACAAGGTGATGGCCTCGCCCCGGATCAGGAAGTCGCCCTGGGCGATCAGGTTGAGGATGGTGCCGACGACCAGCCCGGTGAACGTGGCGCGCCGCACGATGCCCCGTTCGAAGACGATATCGACCAGGCGGGGCCGACCGGCGACCGTGACAGCCCTGTCGGCGCGGCCGCTCATCCCGTCGCCGGGTCCGTGATGTCGACCGTGTAGTTCTCGATGACCATGTTGGCCAGCAGCTTCCGGCACATGTCCTCGACCTTGGCCCGGGCCGTGGCGGCGTCGGGCTCGGCCAGCTCGATCTCGATATACTTGCCCTGGCGCACGTCCTCGATGCCATCGAAGCCGAGCGCGGCCAGCGCGTGGCCGATCGCCTTGCCCTGCGGATCGAGAACGCCCTGTTTCAGCGTGACGTGGACCTTGGCCTTCATGCGTGCGTCGCTTCGCGTCCCGGTCAGTTGATGCTCTTGGTGCCCTTGAGGTCCTGCGGTCCGGCCTCGGGCAGGATGCCGAGCCGGCGGGCGACCTCCTGATAGGCCTCCTCGACCCCGCCCATGTCGCGGCGGAAGCGGTCCTTGTCCAGCTTCTCGTTGGTCTTGATGTCCCACAGCCGGCAGGAATCGGGCGTGATCTCGTCGGCGACGACGATGCGCATGTTGTCGTGGTCGTCGTACCAGCGGCCGAACTCGAGCTTGAAGTCGACCAGCCGGATGCCGACGCCGAGGAACAGCCCGGCGAGGAAATCGTTGACCCGCAGCGCCAGCGCGATGATGTCGTCGATGTCCTGGGGCGTGGCCCAGCCGAAGGCGGTGATGTGCTCCTCCGACACCATCGGGTCCTGGAGCGCGTCGTTCTTGTAGTAGAACTCGACGATCGAGCGGGGCAGGGGCACGCCTTCGTCGATGCCCAGCCGCTTGGAGATCGAGCCCGCGGCGACGTTTCGCACCACCACCTCGATCGGGATGATCTCGACCTCGTGGACCAACTGCTCGCGCATGTTGAGCCGGCGCACGAAGTGGGTCGCGATGCCGATCTCGCCGAGCTTGAGCATGATGTACTCGGAGATGCGGTTGTTGAGGACGCCCTTGCCGCTGATCACGCCCTTCTTCTGGGCATTGAACGCGGTCGCGTCGTCCTTGAAATACTGGACGATCGTGCCGGGCTCGGGACCTTCGAACAGGACCTTCGCCTTGCCCTCGTAAATCCGTCTGCGTCTAGCCATGGGAGGATTGAACCCCTGATGGGTCGCAACGGCCGGAACCCGGCCGCCGCAGCGCCGTTGCCGTTCCTGCCGCAACGAAGAATGCGTTCATATAGCAACGAACGGATGGCGAAACAACGCGCTACGCCACCGCAGGGGCGGAGATCGCGACCGGCGCGAAGTCGGTCCGGTCGGGGCGGCCCGCCGCAAACAGCCAGACGGGGCCGTGGCCGGCCGCCGGCGCGGCCGGGAGCGCGATCAGCGAGCTCGAGGTCGTGCCGAAGCCGAAGTCGGTCTCGATGGTCATGGTCCCGCCCGGACCGGCGTCGGTGGCGCCGTCGCGGTCGGCGAGCAGCGCCCGCCACGCCGACCAGTCGCCGCGCGCCGGGTCGGGCGCCTCGGCGGCGCGGAACGGCTCCAGGTAGCGGGCGATGCGGGGCGACGCGGTATCGTTGAGCTCGCGCTCGGTGAGCAGCGACACGCCGGCCGGCACCGGATGGCGCTCGACCGTGCCGGCGCCGCGCTCGGCCTCGTTGCGCAGCCAGACCGCGCCGTGGCGGTCGGCGACGACCAGGTTGAACGGGCGGTAGGCGAGGGCGTCGATGGCGGCGATCGCGGTCGCGGCCGCCTCGGCGGTGGGGTGATCGAGCGCCTGGAGGACCAGCTCGCCGCGCGAGCGCTTGTCCGCGGCGGGCCCCAGGCTGCCCTGGCGGTTGAGGATGGCGGCGACGACGCCGTCGTCGTTGAGGCCGAGCCAGCTCCCGCCGGCCTGCTCGTCGAGCCCGGCGACGACGCCGGGCCGGTCCGGCCAGTGCCGGGCCGGTGGACGCCAGCGCCGCCCGATCATCTCGTCGCGGTTGGCGCCCAGGATGACGGGCCAGGCGTCGGTCGGCCGGTGCAGGATGACCAGGGTACACATCGAAGTTTCGATACCACTTTGCCGGTTGGATCGCTATATAGGTCGCCGAGCCGAATTCGACCCATCACCAGGCACGAACCGGAGTTTCGATGGCCAGTTTCAACGACCGCGAAAAGGCATTCGAGGACAAGTACAAGCACGATCAGGAGCTGCAGTTCAAAGCCGAGGCGCGCCGCAACAAGCTGCTCGGCGTCTGGGCTGCGGGGCTGATGGGCCTGACCGGCGCCGACGCCGACGCCTATGCCCGCGAGGTCGTCCAGTCCGACTTCGAGGAGCCGGGCGACGACGACGTGCTGCGCAAGGTGCTCGCCGACCTGACCGCCAAGGGCGTCGACAAGAGCGAGCACCAGATCCGCCGCCAGATGGACGAGCTGATGGTGACGGCGAAGGAGCAGGTGCTCACCGAAATCAAGGACTGACGCCGCCGTCGTCTCGCGTGGCGGGGTGCGCTTCGCCGCCCGGTCCTTTTCCTTCCCGGTGCTTTTTCTCCAGGCAGCCGAACGTTGTCCGAGCACGCCCGCCCGGTCTCCGCGACCGGGCGGCGCTTTGGCGTGCGGGCCGTTGGCGCGGGGCGGCGGCTCAGGCGCCGCGCGGCAGCCAGTCGTGGACCTGCTTGTCGATCCGCTTGCGGGAATCGTGGTCGAGCTTGTGGATGACGGCCGACTGCTTCTGGACGAAGCTCTTGAGCCCCTGACGGGCGAGCACGCGCAGCCAGAAATAGGCCTTCGCGGGGTCCGCCTTCACGCCCTGGCTGCCGCTGCCGTAGATCTCGACCAGCCGCATCTGGGCGCGGAGCAGGCCGCCCTCCGCCGCATCCTCGTAGAGGGCGAGCGCGCGCTTGCGGTCGCGGTCCTCGCCCCAGCCGTTCCAGTACATGTCGGCGAGCAGCGCTTTGCCGAGCGGCCGGTTGGCGAGGGCGTCGTCGCCAACGACCTTCTTCGCCGGCTCGACGTCCTTCTCGACGCCCTGGCCGAACAGGTAGGCGCGGGCGACCTCCAGCTTGGCCGCCTTGGAGCCTTGCTGCTCGGCCTTGCGGTAGAGGGTCAGCGCCTGGGCCGGATCGGGGGCGCTGGTGAATGGGCCGACGTAGCTCCGCCCCAGGTCCAAGGTCGCGGCGGCGTAGCCCGCATCCGAAGCCTTGCGCAGGTACCGGCGGGCCAAGCTGCGATGTTCGGCGGCCTCCAGGGCGCGGCCGTACTGGAACTGGAACCGGGCGGCGACCGGATATTCCATCACCGCCCGCTTGCAGGCGGCCAGCGCGACGATGCGGTCGAAGGCGCCGTCGGTGACCGGCGCGGCCTTGCGCTTGGCGTCGTCGGGCGAGGCGGCGACCCGGTCACACTCGTGCGCCGGCGGGTTGGTCATCGTCATGGCCTTGGCGTTCCACGGCGCGAGCTTGGGGTCCGGCATCTCCTTGTCGATCGTCGCGGCCGAGACCGTCTTGGCGTCGAAGCGGATCCGGAACAGCTTCTCGCCCTGCTTGGTGCTCTTCAGCGCCTGCACCGCGCTGATCGGCACCCCGCGGGAGGCGACGCCGGTGGCGGTGGCGATCGAGGTGCCCGAGATCACCGTGCGCGCGGCCTCCCAGAAATCGCGCTCCAGCCGGGTCGACGCCTTCTTGGCGCGGTTGGCCAGCAGCGCCAGCGTCTTGGTCTTGAAGGTGTCGTAGTCCTCCTTGCGGATGAAGGCCGCGGACTTGAAGAACACGTCCTGCGCCGCCTTGTTGAAGACGGTCAGGCGCCAGTCCTTGATCCGGATCGCCTCCAGCCGGGCCGTCGCCGATCCGGGCGAGGTCGCCAGGCCGATGACGGTGTTCGGGTTGGGCACGTTCGCGAAGTTGCCGCTCAGCTTGGCGGCGGCGTAGTCCGACCATTGCAGCTTGAGCGTATCGAGCGCAAAGGCCGAGGTGCGGGGGTTGTAGGCATAGTCGAGGTCGAGGCTGCCGCGGGTGTGGCGGACGCCGAGCGCGAGCATCAGGCCCCGCAGGATCTGCGGGATCGTGCCCATCTCGGCCTCGAAGTCGTAGGCGGCGACCTTCATCTTGTGCGGCACCAGGTGCCGGCGGTCGAAGTCGTGGATGTCGATCAGCCGGATCGAGAAGACCAGCGGGTAACGGCGCAGCACCATCACCAGGTTGTGGATGCGGATCACGCTGCGGTCCGCCGACGCCTCGATCTTGCCGACGCTGAGCGCGCCGCCGCGGCGCACGCCGAGGGCGATGAACTGAATCATGTCGCGGATGTGGGCGGCGCGTTCCTGCGCCAGCCGGGCGGCGTCGATCTTCTGGCCGAAGGCCGGCGTCAGGGTCGCGAGAACGATCGGGCCCGCCAGCGCGGCCGTCGACGCTGCGCGAAGGAAGCTACGTGGACGTATCATGACACCTCATCATGCGTTGTCGGAACGACGGCGTTCCCCGACGCCACGTCACTGATTGCTGCGTTGGCCGCGATCACCCGCGCGACCGCCGGACCGGCACCACTTCCGCTTCGTCCCCGAATACCCGGCCGAAGATGGTGTCGACATGTTTCAAGTGGTAGCCCAGGTCGAACAGTTCCGAAAGCGCTTCGCGGGAGACGTGGCGGGTGACCTCGGCGTCGTCCGCCAGCAGGTCGAGGAACGAGCCGCCGCTCTTCCAGGCCTCCATCGCATTACGCTGGACCGCGCGGTAGGCATCCTCTCGGCTCATGCCGCCCTGGGTCAGCGCCAGCAGGATCCGCTGCGAGTTGTGCAGCCCGCCGAGCAGGTCGAGGTTGCGCGCCATGCCCTCGGGATAGACCACCAGCTTGTCGACGACGCCGGCCAGCCGGTGCAGGGCGAAATCGAGCGTGACCGTCGCGTCGGGACCGATCATCCGCTCGACCGAGGAATGCGAGATGTCGCGCTCGTGCCACAGCGCGGCGTTCTCCAGGGCCGGGATCACCGCCGAGCGGACCAGGCGGGCGAGGCCGGTCAGGTTCTCGGTCAGCACCGGGTTGCGCTTGTGCGGCATCGCCGACGAGCCCTTCTGGCCCGCGGAGAAGAACTCCTCGGCCTCGCGCACCTCGGTGCGCTGGAGGTGGCGGATCTCGGTCGCCAGCCGCTCGACGGCGCCGGCGATCACGCCCAGCGCCGCGAAGAAGGCGGCGTGGCGGTCGCGCGGGATCACCTGGGTCGCGACCGGCTCCGGTTCGAGGCCGAGCTTCTCGGCGACGTGGGCCTCGACCGCGGGATCGATGTTGGCGAAGGTGCCGACCGCGCCGGAGATGCTGCAGGTCGCGATCTCGGCGCGGGCGGCTTCGAGCCGCCGGCGGCAGCGCTCGAACTCGGCGTAGTGGCCGGCGAGCTTGACGCCGAAGGTGGTCGGCTCGGCGTGGATGCCGTGGCTGCGCCCGATCGTCGGCGTCGTCTTGTGTTCGTAGGCGCGGCGTTTCAGCGCAGCGGCGACGGCGTCGATGTCCTCGAGCAGGATGTCGGCGGCGCGGGAGAGCTGGACGGCGAGGCAGGTATCGAGCACGTCCGACGAGGTCATGCCCTGGTGGACGAAGCGGGCGGCGGGGCCGACCTGCTCGGCCAGCTCGGTCAGGAAGGCGATGACGTCGTGCTTGACCTCGCGCTCGATCTCGTCGATCCGCGTGATGCGGGCGTCGTCGTAGGGCCGGTCGCCCTTGTCCCACACCGTCTTCGCCGTTCCGGCCGGGACGACGCCCAGGGCTTCGAGCGCTTCGCAGGCGTGGGCTTCGATCTCGAACCAGATTCGGAACCGGGTCGCTGGCTCCCAGATCTCGACCATGCCGGCGCGGCTGTAACGGGGGATCATCGGTTGTCCCGGGGTTGCTGGATGTTCGGATATGCCGCGGCTTCGCCGCAAAAGAAGCATGACGCCGCCGCGTGAGAGGTGTTAGCTTCCGCGCACGTTCCAGACAAGATCAATGTGGGGAAGGGATGAGCCTTCGGTCTACATCGACGGTGGTCATCGCGGCGCTTCTGGTCGCCGGGAGCGCCGTCCCGGGGCTTGCCGCACAGAAGACCCTCGGCGAGCGCCTCGCGGCGGCGCTGCCCGCGCCGATCAGCGGCTGGACCGCCAAGGAGCGGATCGAGGACAACACCAAGACCAAGCAGGTCCGGGTCCAGCGCATCTATTTCAAGCCCGCGGACGACAACAATGCCGCGATCAGCATCGTCCTGCGGTCCGAGACGCCGGCGACGCTCAAGAAGCGGCGCGAGACCTTCCTCAACGAGAAGGTGGTCAAGGCCAAGAAGGGCGAGTTCCGCACCATCAACGGCCAGCGCTTCTCGATCCTGAAGATCAAGGGCGAATACACCGCCATGACCGTGGTCAAGAACCGCTACACGGTCCTGTTCTTCGGCACCAAGGACAAGTCGATCCTCTACGCGTATATCGTGACGACCGACTTCGATCGGATCGCCAGCACCCGCTGACCGGCCCGGCGGGCGCCGCGGGCGCCCCGCTTTTCCGCGGCTTTTCGACGAAATGCCGAAGCGACCCGATGCAGCCCGGCTGCAGTCGTCGGCCATGACGCGGTAAAACGCGGTGGATAACTTGTGGATGAGTTTGAATAACCGGACTTAATATCCACAAGAAATTGCTTGTAATCATTCGATTTCTTTTGTCCCCCGGTACAGTCTCCGGCAGTATTCATTTGCACATCGGGCGTTCTTCGGAACAAGCGATGTGTGGTCGAGGGAGCCTTCGGGCTGTCGCGATCAGGGCCGGGGAAGCCGCAAGGTGGGTCCGGTCCGAGCACATCGGGCGCTCTTCGGAGCAAGCGATGTGTGGCCGAGGGAGCCTTCGGGTTGTCGCGGCCAGGGCCGGGGAAGCCGCAAGGTGGGTCCGGTCCGAGCACATCGGGCGCTCTTCGGAGCAAGCGATGTGTGGCCGAGGGAGCCTTCGGGTTGTCGCGGCCTGGGCCGGGGAAGCCGCGAGGTGGGTCCGGTCCGAGCACATCGGGCGTTCTTCGGAGCAAGCGATGTGTGGTCGAGGGAGCCTTCGGGCTGTCGCGGCCTGGGCCGGGGAAGCCGCAAGGTGGGTCCGGTCCGAGGAGAGGCGTCAGGGTGCTCTTCGGAGCGATGCAAGGACACCGCGTCTACGCACCTGGCGCCTCTTTCTTTTGCGCGAATTTTCATGGCGCGGGGCGCGCGGCGAGCGTTGCGGAGCCCCGAACGAAGCGAGCCCGGCGCGATTCGGCAGCCGTTCAAACCACCATCACGCCGGGCCCGGATACGTCAGGTTATGCAAGACCGCGTCAGTGCACCTGTGCGCGGCGAACCTATGTGCGTGCCCAAACCCTGTCAACCAAATTTTGTGGATGCGCCGCCGCTGCCGGCTAAATATGGTGGCGGTTCTGTGACAACGGGTGAGGGCGAGCGATGACGGACCGGCGGGTCGTGATGTCCTGGAGCAGCGGCAAGGACAGCGCCTGGGCGCTGAAGACCTTGCGCGAGACGGCCGGTCTCGACGTCGTTGCGCTGCTGACCACCGTGGCGGAGGCGGCGGGACGGGTGCCCATGCATCACGTCGCCGAACGCTTCCTCGACCGCCAGGTCGCGGCGACCGGGTTGCCGCTGATCCGCATCCCGCTGCCCAGCCCGTGCCCGAACGAGGTCTACGAGGCCCGCATGCGCGCGGGCCTCGATGCCGTCCGCGACACCGGCGCCGACGCGATCGCCTTCGGCGACCTGTTCCTGGAGGATATCCGCGCCTATCGGGAGCGCATGCTCGACGGCACCGGGGTCGAGCCCCTGTTCCCGCTGTGGAAGCGCGACACCGGCGCGCTCGCCCGCGAGATGATCGCCGGCGGGCTCGACGCCGTGGTCACGGCGGTCGATACGTCACTGCTCGACGCCCGCTTCGTCGGCCGCCGCTTCGACAACGACCTGCTCGACGAGCTGCCCGACGACGTCGATCCCTGCGCCGAGAACGGCGAGTTCCACTCCTTCGCCTGCGCCGGTCCGATGTTCCGGGAGCCGGTCGCGGTCCGACCGGGCGCGCAGGGCCGGTGGGAGCGGATCGTCTATGTCGAGCTCGAGGACGCCTGAGCCGGCCTAGCTGCGTTCCAGGATGACCACCGAGCAGGCGGCCTCGTCGAAGCCGATCACGCCGCCGCCGTTCTCCGACAGCGCCAGCCGCGCGTCGCGGACCTGACGGGCGCCGGCCTCGCCACGAAGCTGACGGCACAGCTCCTCGATCATCGACAGGCCGGTGGCGCCGACGGGATGCCCCTTCGACAACAGGCCGCCCGACGGGTTGATCGGAATCCGGCCGTTGAGCCCGGTCTCGCCATCCTCGACCAGCGCGCCGCCCTTGCCCGGCTCGGCGAAGCCCATCGCCTCGGCCTGGTAGATCTCGCAGAAGGCGGTCGCGTCGTGGACCTCGGCGACGTCGATGTCGCCCGGTGCGACCCCGGCCATGGCGTAGGCCTTCGCCGCCGCCACGTAGGACAGGCCGGGCTCGTCGAGGTCGCGATACTTGCCGCCGGTCAGCGCGCTGGCGCGGATGCGCACCGCGCGGTCGCGCGTCGCCGCGGGCAGGGCGGCGAGATAGTCGCCCGAGCAGACCAGCACCGCCGCGGCGCCGTCGCCGATCGGCGCGCACATCGACCGGGTCAGCGGCCAGGTGATCGGCCGGTCTTCCAGCACGTCGTCGACGCTCATCTCGAAGCGGTACTGCGCCTTGTCGTTGAGGGCGCCGTTGTTGTGGCTCTTGGCCGCCGCCGCGGCGATCTGGCGCTGGGTCGTGCCGTGGCGCTTCATGTGGTGGCACGCCTGCATGGCGTAGGTGTCCATGAAGATGGTCCGGTCCGGCCCCGGCTCGAACGGCTTGCCCGCCTGGTCTCCGGCCGCGGCGTAGTAGTCTCGCCATTCCTGCGGGTCGAAGGCGTCGATCGCGGCGTCGAAGGCGGCGGCGGTGCGCTCGGGTGCGTCGGGGTGGAACAGCTTCTCGACGCCGATCGCCAGGCTGAGCTCGGCCTGGCCGGAGAGCACGTCCTTCCAGGCGCCGTGCAGCGCCATCTGGGCCGAGGCGCAGCCGCCTTCGACGTTGATCGTCGGCACCCGCTCGGGAAAGCGGCCCTCGCGGACCAGCGGCGTGAAGCAGACCTGGCCGCGGATCGAGGCCTGGCCGTCGACCCACATGCCGCAGTTGGAGAACCACGCCATCTCGATGTCGTCGCCGGTCTCCAGGCGCGCGTCGGCGAGCGCGCCGAGATAGGCCTCGCGGGTCAGGTCCTTGTAGGACAGACCGGGCAGGCGGCCGAAGGCGCTGGAATAGGCGCCGATGATCCAGGCGTCGCGCATCGCGGTCTCCGTCGTCGATCTCTCACCCAGACATAGCCGAGTGCGCGGCGTGCGGCCAGCCTGTGCGCATCCACGCATTGACGCCGGTCGCGGCGGTTCCTAGCCTGCTGCCATGGACGGAACGGCCAACCTCGACTTCGACCCGCGCACCCCGGCGGCGATCGCCGACCCCTATGCGGCGCTCAGGCCGTTGCAGGATGCGGCGCCGGTCTATTGGTCCGACCGGCTCGGCGCCTGGTGCGTCACCCGCTACGCCGACATCCGCGAGGCCTTCCGCGACCGGCGGCTGTCGGCCGACCGCATCCGCCCGTTCATCGCCCAGGCCGCGCCCGGCCTGCGCGACACGGTCGGCCCGCTTGGCGACCATCTGGAACACTGGGCGGTGTTCACCGATCCGCCCGACCACACCCGGCTGCGCGGCCTGATGAACAAGGCCTTCACCGCGCGGGCGGTCGAGGCGCTGCGGCCCAACATCGCCGCCATCGTCGGCGAGCTGCTCGACGCGGTCGAGGCCGACCTGGCCGCGCGCGGCAGCCGTACCTTCGATTTCACCGCGGCGGTCGCCTATCCGCTGCCGGCGACCGTGATCGCCGACATGCTGGGCGTGCCGCGCGCCGACGTCGACCGGCTCAAGGACTGGTCCGACCGGCTCGCCAAGTTCGTGCTGACCTCGCGCGCCGATCCGGACCGCTACCGCCTCGCCGCCGAGGGCATCGCCGAGATGGAGGTCTATTTCCGCGACTTCCTCGACCACCCGCCGGCCGCCGGCCATGCCGGCGTCACCGCGGGGCTGATCGACGCGCGCGACGCCGGCGACCGGCTGACCCCCGACGAGCTGGTCGCCAACTGCGTCCTCCTGCTGTTCGCCGGCCACGAGACGACGACCCAGCTGCTCGCCAACGGCCTGCTCGCGCTGTTGCGCAATCCCGACCAGATGGCCGACCTGCGCGCCAACCTCGACGACGCCGACCTGGTCCGCAACGCGGTCGAGGAGATGCTGCGCTTCGACGGCCCGGCGCTATCGTCGGTCCGCGTGGCGGCCGAGGATTTCGACTGGCACGGCGCGCCGCTCAAGCGCGGCGACCGGGTGTTCCTGTTCCAGTGCTCCGGCAACCGCGATCCGCGCGCCTTTCCCGACCCAGATAAATTCGACATCCGCCGCGCCGAGGCCAAGAACAACATCGGCTTCGGCTACGGCATCCACTTCTGCCTGGGCGCGCCGCTCGCCCGGCTGGAGGCCGAGGTCGCCTTCCCGTTGATCCTGCGCCGGTTCCCCGATCTGGCGCTCGCCGGGGCCGATCCGGTCTGGTCGGATTCGATCCTGACCCGGGGGATGTTGGCGCTGAACGTCCAGGTTGAATAAATTTCAAATTAACCACGATCCTTAGCGCTTCCTTAACTTTTAACGCTTTATTAACGATTCGCCGGGAGGGGGCGCGTCCGAAAAGGCGCGACCCGGCGCATTGGGGATTCAGCGGATGGACAAGGTCGATCTCGAGAAGCTTGCAACCATTGTCGAAAGCCCGGCCGTGACCAACGCACGGCGGCAGCGGTTCGCGAAGATCTTCGCCGAACCCGTGCCGGCGGCGCGGTCGGCGATCAGGGTGCCGGCGTCGGATTGCGTCGTCTCCGGCCTGGCGGCGGCGAACGTCACCATCGGGCCCTGGCGCGCCCGAGCCTAACCGGCCGACGCCCTAGCCGGCCGACGCCTTCAACCTGACGACCGAGATTTCACCGCGCCGGCCTTTGAGCGAGGCCGGCGTGGCGCGCGCGTCTCCGGCGAGGCCCGAGGCGCGCGCCGTCGCGGCGTCGACCACGACCTCGCACCGGCCGGCGAGGGCGCACAGCCGCGCCGCGACGTTGACGCTGTCGCCCACCACCGTGTAGTCGCGCCGTCCGGCGGCGCCGATCGTCCCGGCGATCACCGGCCCGGTGAAGACGCCGATGCCGAGGTCGAGCGGCAGGCCGGCGCGCGCCGCGTCGCGCTGGATCGCCAGGGCGCAGCCGACAGCCCGGCGCGCCGCCCGGGCATCGGGCGCCGTCGTCGTGTCACGCTCGCCTGCGCCTTCGAAGCGGGCGAACAATCCATCGCCGACCAGCTTGTCGACGTCGCCGCCCCAGCGCTCGACCAGGTCGACCTGGAGCGCCATCAGCCGGTCGAGGAACGCGATCACCGCCTCGGGATCGCGCGCCTCGGCAAACTCGGTGAACGAGCGCACGTCGGTGAACATCAGGGTGCATTCGATCCGTTGCGGCGCGACCGCGTCGGCCTCGGCGCGCACGGCCCGCACCGCGCCGCGCGACACCAGCGATTCGAGCCGCTGGCGCAGGGCGACGACCAGGCCGGTGCGACGGTCGATGTCGGCCTGGGCCCGCCGGACCAGCAGCAAGAGGACGACGACCAACAGGACCAGCAGCGCGGCGGGCGCGATCGTTGCCGCGATGCCCGAGCGGAACAGGATGCCGTCGAGGAAGCCGACCGGCTCGTACAGTTCCAGCACCGCGGCGACGCGGTCGCCGCGCCGGTAGGGGACGTAGAGCTCGTAGAGCCGGCTGCCGTCGGGCGCGGTCTCCGGGATCGCCCGCGCCGTGCCGTCTTGGATCACCGCGCGCAGGGCCGGATTGGTCTCGACCTTGCCGATCTGACGGCGGTCGGTGTCGAACACCGTGCGTCCGGCGAGATCGTAGACCTTGAGCCGCGTCAGCCGGAACTCCTGGACCTCGTCCGCGAAGGCGCTTTCGAGCCTGGTGCGGTCCGCGGCCGTCAACGGCCGGCCGGCGATCAGTCCGGTCCAGGGGCCCGGGGCCAGCCGGGCGACGCCGTCGACGATGCCCGCGGCGCGGTGGGTGGCGATATCCAGATAGATCGACCGCACGACGACGCGCGCAGCGTAGCCCGTCGACACGACGACGGCGGCGACCAGGAGCAGCAGCAGCGGCAGCACCAGCAGGACGAAGCGGCGGCGCAGCGGGAAGGGCGCATCCAGCGGCGTGTCGTCGTGGGATCGGGTCGTCATCGATGCGTTTCCTCCGCCCCCCGACTTGATCGGCAGGCCGCCGGGCGGGTCAAGGAAATCTTAACGGTAACCCGCCATCATTGACCTCATACACGGCACTGACCGGTCTTCCGGACCGGGCCGTGACCGTACCCGCGCCATTGATCCCGGACTCGGCCGCATGCCGTCGAATGCCCATAAGAATGCCGCCCCGGCACCTCGCGAGCGCCGCACCGCCGCCGATCCGGTGGCCGACGTCGTCGTCGATCCCGCGCCAGACGCGCCGGCCGAACCCGCGGCCCCGAAGCCGCGCAAGAGCAAGCCACGCGCCGCCGCGCGCGCCCAAGACCGAAAAACCCCTGCCGCCAACCCGGAAGCGACCGAAGACATGGATGCCGTTGCGGCCGATGCGGCCAAGACCCGACCGGCCGAAAGCCTGCTGCGCCGGGCCACCGTCACGTCGCGCGCGGCCGCCGCCGTCGTGCTCGAACAGGCGCGCATCCTGCA
The DNA here is from genome assembly GCA_963730305.1 of uncultured Alphaproteobacteria bacterium. GTDB lineage: Bacteria > Pseudomonadota > Alphaproteobacteria > Bin65 > Bin65 > CAMYMQ01. The sequence continues at coordinate 135,115 of CAVSRB010000007.1, read as the reverse complement.
CGCGACCGCGCAGGGCACCGCCGTGGCGACGGCGGTCAACGGCATTCTCCTCGTGGTCGCCTACATCGGCAGCACGCTGCCTCCCGGCGTCGTGCTGGGCTGGTACGTCCTGCTCGTCCTGGCGATGCTCTACCGCTTCCGGGTGATGGCCCGTTTCGACGCCATCGAGACGGGCGAGGGCGCGCGCCGCTGGCTGACCGCCTTCTCGGTCGCATCGGCCATCATGGGCGGGGTCTGGGGCATGGCCGCGCTGGCGATGGTCTTCGCGCCCGATCCGCTGCGTGCGGCCCTGGTCGTCTTCGTCCTCGCCATCATGACCGCGAGCGCGTCGGCGACGAGCGGGGTCTACTGGCGGTCGGCGATCGCGTTCAACGTGCCGGCGCTGCTGCCCCTGTTGATCCACCTGGTCCATCGCGGGTTCCTGCCGACGGCGTCGCACGTCGACTGGGCGATGGCCGTGCTCACCGGCGTCTACTTCCTGCTGCTCGCCCGGGTCGCCCGCAATTCGGAGCAGTCGATCGTCGAGACGGCGACGCTCAAGGAGCACAAGTCGGCGCTGGCCGAGCGGCTGACCGATTCGGTCCAGGAACTCGCGTTGAGCCACGACGCGCTGGTCGAGAAGAAGGACGAGCTGCAGATCGTCGCCGACTACACCTACGCCTGGGAGACCTGGTTCGCCGCCGACGGGACGCTGTTGTGGCAGAACCCGGCGGTCGAGCGGATCACCGGCTACACGGTCGACGAATGCCGGGCAATGGAGAACTTCCCGCAGTCCATCGTCTATCCGGACGACCTGGACACCGTCAGCCGCTTCCTCAAGGACGCGCCCGACGCTCCCGGGATGATCGGCCTCGAGTTCCGGATCAAGCGCAAGGACGGCGATATCCACTGGTGCGCCGCCGAATCCGTCCAGGCGCGCGACCAGCGCGGCGCGGCGCGCGGCTTCCGCATGAGCGTGCGCGACGTGACCGAGCGCCGGACCCTGCAGAACGAGCTCGAGCGGCTGGCCAGCACCGACCCGCTGACCGGCGCCATGAACCGGCGCAAGTTCTACGAGGTGTTCGACCGCGAAGCCTATCGCGCCGGCCGCTACGACCGGCCGACCATGCTGGCCTCGTTCGACATCGACCATTTCAAGCTGATCAACGACGCCTACGGCCACGCGGCCGGCGACGATTGCCTGAAGGCGTTCGTCAACCTGATCCAGGCCAGCACGCGCCAGTCCGACATCCTGGCCCGGTTCGGCGGCGAGGAATTCATCCTGCTGATGCCGGAGACCGAGCCGCAGGCGGCGGTCGACCTGTGCGAGCGGTTGAAGCGGGGGGTCGCCGGCCTTCAGGTCGACAGCGAGCGCGGCCCGGTCGCCTTCACGGTCAGCGTCGGGGTGACCGAGGTCGACCCGCAGATCCCCAACCTGGACTTCGCGCTCGGCGTCGCCGACGCGGCGCTCTACCAGTCCAAGCGCAACGGGCGCAACCGGGTCACCTACATGATGTCGGACGCCGCGCCGCGGGCGCTCAAGAACTGATCCGGCCGCGACCGCGGCCCGAATTCGCCGCCGCGGCGCGCCCGGCACCGCCTTCCGATCTTGCTAACAGATGCAGTGGAAAACCCTGTGGATAAAAGGGAAGTTCGTTCCTGTCACAAAGGGTTAACGTTGTGCCTCTGGATTGAGCAATTCTTATAACACATTGAAAATAAATAGTATTATTCGGTAATTACGCGGTCCGGCCGCGCGCTTCGGCCGCAAACCGGTATATGTCGATCGGGTGACCGCGAGCGCCCTTGGAGGACAATTCGGCGGCGTCTGGGGCGTCGCAGGGACGATCCAAACGCCACCGAATGGCGCCCGCCATATTTCTCCTATTTCGCCACGTAGCTGCGGTGGAACCATGCACCCGTCGCCAGTTTCGATTCGGCGTAGATCGCCGTCGGGCTCCGATGGGTTTCGAGCCGGACGGTGGGCGTGACCGTTCGGGTCCGGGCGGCGGCCGTGCGCGCCCCGTCGATGAACGCGCGGACCGCGACCGGCGTCGGATGCGTTTGCTTCGGCAGGGCGGCGGCCTTCGGACGTACCGACAAGGCTTCGGTGGCGCTGGCGCGGAGCAGTTTCGGCCACAGCTTGGAGAACAGCGCGTTGGTGGCGTACTCGTCGCCGCTGTTGATCCGGCCGTTGACCGCGAAGACGTAGCCGACCGCGTCGGGATGCGCGGCGACCAGGCGCGCGAGCGCGGTTCGATAGCCGGCCAGCGCCTTGCGGAGCTGCTTGTTCTCGAGCGCGAGCTGCAGGCTGGTCCGGGACTTCTCGGAGCGGACCTTGGCACCGACCTGGCGGGCCAGCCGCTGCTGGATCCTGTCGACGGTCGACCAGACCTTCTGCTGGTTGCGGTGGATGTCGCCGTCGCGCCGACGCTGCTGGCCCGGCACCTTGGGCTGTGGTTCGGCGTAGAGGGCGAGCTTGCCTTCCTTGGACGGCATCCGCGTGGTCGACGAGGAGAAGCGATGGACCGCCTCGCCGCTGCGTTTCGACCAGCGGCCCTTCTCGACGCAGAACGCGCCCAGCGGCACCCGGCCGGACCTGGGCGGCAGGATCAGGCTGGCGGTGACCACGCGGTCCTGCTTGCCGCCCTTGACGATGTCGCCGGCCTGGATGAACACCGGCTTGTCGCCCAGGTTCTCGATCTCGAGCCGGTTGACCCGGCCGGTTTCGCGCAGGCGGACCGCGCCGGCGGCCAGCGCCTCCTGCAGCGTGAGCGGCGCCGGTTGCCCGGCTGTGCCCTTTCGGTGGATCAGGTAGACGGCCAGATTGTCGTGCACGTACGGCCCCGACAGGCGATAGCCGGAAGGCGGCGCGTCGGCGCGGGCGGTCGTGGCCAGGCCCGGCGCCAGGGAGGTGGCGGCGAGCAGAGTCATCACGGTACGTCGCTTCATCGTTCGAACCCCTCGTTCAGAAACGAACCCCTATGCGGGAACCCGAACCGAATAGCCGGCCGGTGTGGCCGGCCAGGGGAGTCAATGGGGCCATGACGGGGAAGAAATGGGGCGGCGCAGCCGACCGGTGCATCTGGCCGGTGCATCTGACCGGCGCATCTGACCGGCGCGCCGTCGCCGCGGGCGGCGAGCCGGTGTCCGGGCCGGACGCGGCCGCTCAGGCGCCGGTGAAGCGGGCGGGGCGTTTCTCGCGGAAGGACGCCATGCCCTCGGCATAGTCGCCGCTGCGCTGGGCGAGCGCGAACTGGTCGCGGTCCGACTGGGCGACCGCGTGGGCAAGCGCGCTGGCATAGGCGTTGATGTTGGCCTTGTTCATCCGCACCTGGGCCGGCGGCAGACCAGCGATGTGGCCGGCGATCTCCAGCGCGCGGTCGACCGCGCCGCCGTCGTCGGCCGGATAGTCGGCGAGGCCCCAGTCGAGCGCGGTCGCCGCCGACACCTGCTCGGCGACGTTGACCAGCCGCTTGGCGCGGGCCGGCCCGACCAGGTTGACGATCTGCGGCAGCGCGCCCCAGCCCATGTTCATGCCGCGCTCGATCTCGGGCGCGTAGAAGGTCGCCGCCGTCGCGGCGACGCGCAGGTCGCAGGCCGTCGCCAGCACCAGCCCGCCGCCGACGCACCAGCCCTCGACCGCGGCGATGGTCATCGGCTCGATCTCCTCCCAGGCGCGGCGCATCCGCGGCCCGAGGGCCAGCGCGTGGCGCTGCTCGGCCAGCGGCGCGTCGGCGATCTCGGCGAGGGCGGGATCGTGCAGGTCGAGGCCGAGCGAGAAGACGTGGGCGTTGCCGGTCAGGATCACCGCCGCGGTCTCGTGGTCGTCCTCGAAGCTTCGGGCGGCGTCGAGCAGCGCGCGCATCACCGCGATCGACAGCGCGTTGGTCCGGTCGCCCCGGTCGAGGCGGACGATGGCGATGCGGTCGCGGCGGTCGATCGTGACGGGGCTGTCGGTCATGGCGGTGCGCTCTCGGGTTGCGAGGGCGCCAGTCTACACGAAGCGGCCCCCGGGACGGGAAGGGCGTCTAGGCCGCGCCGAAGAAATCGACCAGCGCGGCGCAGGTCTCGTCCGGCTTCTCCTCGGGCAGGAAATGGCCGCAGTCGATCGGACCGCCGCGGACGTCCGCCGCCCGCTCGCGCCAGACGGCGAGCACGTCGTAGGCCTGGGCGACGAAGCCCTTGCCGCCCCACAGGGCGAGCAGGGGGCAGGCGATCTTGGTGTCCATGTCCGCCTCGTCGTGGTCGAGGTCGATCGAGGCGGCGGCGCGATAGTCCTCGCACGAGGCGTGGATCGTCGCCGGATCGCTGAAGCAGCGCACGTATTCGGCCAGCGCCTCCGGCGTGAACGCGGCCTGGTCGCGGCCCCAGTGGCCGAGCTTGCGGCGCAGGTAGTATTCGGGGTCGTTGCCGATCAGCCGCTCGGGCAGGTCGTAGGGCTGGATCAGGAAGAACCAGTGATAGTAGGCGGTCGCCATCGCCTTGTCGGTGCGCGCGAACACCGTATAGGTCGGCGCGATGTCGAGCACGGCGAGCTTGCGCACGCGCGCCGGGTGGTCGAGCGCCAGGCGGTGGCCGACCCGGCCGCCGCGGTCGTGGCCGGCGACGAAGAAGGTGTCGAAGCCGAGCGCGGCCATGACCTCGACCTGGTCCTGGGCGGTCGCGCGCTTCGAGTAGGCGGCGTGGGCGTCGTCGGTCGGCGGCTTGCCCAAATCGCCGTAGCCGCGCAGGTCGGCCGCGACCACGGTGAACCGCTCGGCCAGCCGCGGCGCGATCTTGTGCCACATGGCGTGGGTCTGGGGATAGCCGTGGAGCAGCAGCAGCGGCGGCCCGTCGCCGCCGCGCACCAGGTTGATCTCGGCGCCCGACGTGGCGATGCGTTGTCGTTCGAAACCCTCGAACATGGCGGCCTCTCTCCGTGTGAGCCTGCCTTGGTGCTGTAGCGGATGCCCGCCGGACCAGCAAGGCGGTCGCGGCCGAGCGACCGTGGCTTGACTTATTCATATCTCAAGAGCTATGTGTTATTCATAACCATAGAGGTATGTAATTGGATGGAGACCCCCGCCGACAGGCTCTTCGCCGCGCTGGCCGACCCGTCCCGGCGCGCGATCTTCCAGCGACTGGCGCAGGACGGCGAGCAGACGGTGCACGCGCTGACCGGCCAGGCAGGGATCTCGCAGCCGGCCGTGTCCAAGCACCTCGCGGTGCTGAAGCGCGCCGGCCTGGTCGTCGGGCGGCGTGCTGGCCGCGAGACCCACTATCGGGCGCGCGCCGAAGGGCTCGCGCCGCTGGTCGACTGGATGGGCCTCTACGGCGCCTTCTGGCGCGATCGGCTCGACGCTCTCGAAGACCTGCTCGGAAGGATGGACACATGACCGATTTGGCCGACGAGACGCGTTCGCTGGTGTTCGAGCGGCAGATGCCGCACCCGCCCGAGAAGGTCTGGCGGGCGTTGACCCAGTCCTGGCTGATCGAGGAATGGCTGATGAAGAACGATTTCGTGGCCGAGGTCGGCCATCGCTTCACCTTCGAGGCGAAGCCGCTGCCGGGCTGGTCCGGGGTCGTCAACTGCGAGGTCGTGGCGGTCGAGCCGCCGACGCGCCTTGCCTATCGCTGGGGCGACGGGTCGGAGTTCGGCCGTCGGCCTCGAGACGGTCGTAACCTGGACGCTGACCCCGGTGGACGGTGGGACCCTGGTGCGGATGGAGCAGTCCGGCTTCCGGCCGCAGCACGAGATGGCCCATAAGCGGATGGGTGGCGGCTGGCCGCGCATCCTCGAGCGGTTGGAGCAGGTCGCGGGCGGTGCCGAATGAGCGCGCGCGTCGCCATCGTCTATCACAGCGGCTGGGGCCACACCGCGCGCCAGGCGGAAGCCGTCAAGGCGGGGATCGAGCAGGTGGCGGACGTCGAGGCGCTGCTGCTCACCGCCGAAGAGGCGCCGGCGCGCTGGGACGATCTCGCCGCTGCCGACGCCATCGTCTTCGGGGCACCGACTTACGTCGGCAGCGTCTCCGCGGGGTTCAAGATCTTCCAGGAGGCCTCGTCCCACGCGGTCATGAGCCAGGGGATGGGCTGGAAGGACAAGATCGCCGCGGGCTTCACCAACTCGGGCTCGCGGTCCGGTGACAAGCTGGCGACCTTGATCCAGATGGCCCTGTTCGCCGCACAGCATGGCATGCACTGGGTCAACCTCGCCCTGCCGCCCGCGAACAATTCCTCGACGGGATCGGAGGACGTGCTGAACCGGTTGGGTTTCTGGCTCGGCGCTGCCGCCCAGTCCAATGTCGACCAAGGGCCGGACGTGGTGCCGCCGGAAGCGGACCTCGCCACCGCGCGCCATCTCGGCCGCCGCGTCGCCGAGACGACGCTGCAATTCGTCCGGGGCCGCGCCGCCGCCTGAACGCGGTGTGCTAGAGCAGACCGAGCGACCGGAAGGAGGCGGTTTCGCCGGCGCCGACGACCAGATGGTCGTGGACGGTGACGCCCAGCGACGCGGCGGCTTCCTGCACCGCGCGGGTCATCTCGATATCCGCCTGCGACGGGGTCGGGTCGCCCGACGGGTGGTTGTGGACCAGGATCAGCGCCGACGCGCCCAGTTCGAGCGCACGCTTGACCACCTCGCGGGGATAGACCGGGGTGTGGTCGACCGTGCCGCGGCCCTGGACCTCGTCGGCGATCAGCCGGTTCTTGCGGTCGAGGAACAGGATGCGGACCTGCTCGACCGCGTCGTAGGCCATGGCCGCGCGCAGGTAGTCGAGCAGCGCCTGCCAGCTCGAGATCACCGGCGCGGCGCGGGCTTCGGCGGCGAGCAATCGCAGGCCGGCCGCCTGGGCGGCCTTGATCGCGGCGATCCCGGCCGTGCCGAGGCCGGGGATAGCGGCGCGGTCGAGCGCGTCGGGCGGAGCGCTGAGCACCTTGGCCAGTCCGCCGAACCGGTCGATCAGCGCCTTGGCCATGGGCTTGACGTCGGCGCGCGGATTGGCGGCGAACAGGATCAGTTCGAGCAGCTCGTAGTCGGGCAGGGCGTCCGCGCCGCCGTCGAGGAAGCGCTGGCGCAGCCGGTCGCGGTGGCCGTGGTAATGCGGCTTGGGCTCCCGCCGCGCCGCGGGGCGTGTTTCGATCGTCGGGGGCGGCGCCGTCCCGGGCAGGGGGACGGCCGCGTCCGCCAGGTCGACAGCTTGTCTCGATCCGCGCGCCATAACCTTAAATGTACACGGAACGTTCCGCGAAAATCAACCGGCGCGGCGAACAGGGCAGCGCTTACGCCGCCGCGTCGGCCGTTTCGGTCTCGTAGGGCGGCTTGTCGAGGCCCAGGGGCGACAGGGTGAAGATCTCGTAGCCGTCGGCGGTGACGCCGATCGAGTGTTCGAACTGGGCCGACAGGCTCTTGTCGCGGGTCACCGCGGTCCAGCCGTCGGCGAGGATCTTGGTGTCGGCCCGGCCCGCGTTGACCATCGGCTCGATGGTGAAGAACATGCCCTCGCGCAGCACCAGCCCTTCGCCGGGCCGGCCGAAATGCAGCACCGTCGGGGCGTCGTGGAAGACCTGGCCGAGGCCGTGGCCGCAGAAGTCGCGCACCACCGACAAGCGCTTGGATTCGACGTAGTCCTGGATGGCGTGGCCGATGTCGCCCAGGGTGGCGCCCGGCTTGACCACCGCGATGCCGCGCATCATCGCCTCGTAGGTGGCGTCGATCAGCAGCCGCGCCTTCACCCCGATCTTGCCGACCGAGTACATGCGGCTCGAATCGCCGTGCCAGCCGTCGACGATCGGGGTCACGTCGATGTTGACGATGTCGCCCTCGATGAGCGCCCGGTCGCCGGGGATGCCGTGGCAGACGACGTGGTTGATCGACGTGCAGATGCTCTTCGGGAAGCCGCGGTAGTTGAGTGGCGCCGAGACGCCGCCGCGCTCGACGACGAAGTCGTGGCACAGCCGGTCGAGCTCGTCCGTGGTCACGCCCGGCTTGACGTAGGGCGTGATGAAATCGAGCGTCTCCGCCGCCAGCCGGCCGGCGCGGCGCATGCCGTCGAATTCGGCACGGTCGTGGATCTTCACGATCGTCCGGGAACGGCCGTCATGGTCTGCAAGCGTTTCGGTGCGCATCGGCTGCCGGTTGATAACGAGTCGCGAATTAGGTAGCGCGTCAGACCGCGACCGACAAGGGCGGGGCCGCAACGGTGATTTCGGCCGGGTCGATCCGGCAGGCATAGGCCAGGCACTCGACCCCGGCCGCGCGAGCGCGGGCGAAGGCCTCGGCGTAGCGCGGATCGATGTCCTCGGCGACCCGGACGTGGTCGCAGTCGCCGCGCTGGACGATGTAGAGCAGCACCGCCCGGGCGCCCGACGCCGCCATCGCCGCCAGCTCGCCCAGATGCTTGGCGCCGCGGGCGGTGACGGCGTCCGGGAACTCGGCGGCCAGGGGCCCGCCGTCGGGATCCCGTTCGGGCCGCGCCAGGGTGACGCTCTTGATCTCGACGTAGCAGGGCGGGCGGGCGTCATCCTCCAGCAGCAGGTCGATGCGCGAGGCCTCGCCGTAGCGGACCTCCCGCCGCCGGCTGGCGTAGCCGGCCAGCTCCGCGATCACGCCGGCGTCGAGCGCTTCCTCGACCAGCCGGTTGGGGCGGCCGGTGTTGACGCCGACCAGCGCGCCGGTCGCGGGCGCGCGCACCAGTTCCCAGCGTCCAGCGCAGCTTGCGCGCCGGGTCGCGGGCCGGGGACAGCCAGACCTCGCTGCCGGGCTCGGCCAGGCCGATCATCGATCCCGGATTGGCGCAATGGGCGGTCACCTCGACCTCCTCGCCGGGCGGGGCATTCGTCGAGCGTGACGTCGGCGAGAAAGCGTTTGTAGCGGCGCACGAGGCGGCCGCGGCGGAGCGGATCGGGAAAGCGCATCGGTTCGGTGGGACGTGTGGGGCGCCGGCCACTGTGGCGGGGGCCGCCGATGCGGTCAAGCCGCCGCCGGGCGCGGCGGGACGGCGCTCAGCTCGCCTGCTTGACCGAGGAACAGACCAGGCGGGTGGGCGGGAAGGCGACGGTGACGCGGGTGCCCCGGCCCAGCTTGCTGTCGATGTAGAGCTCGCCGCCGTGCAGCTCGGCGAGCTTCTTGACCAGGGGCAGGCCGAGGCCGGTGCCCTGGTGCGACCGCTTGAAGGCGCTGTCGACCTGGCCGAACGGGGCGAGCACGCGCGGGATGTCCTTGGTGTCGATGCCGACGCCGTTGTCGATCACGTCCAGGGTCAGGGCGCGCGCGTCGTTCAGGCTGGTCCGGACGGAGACGGTGCCGCCGGCCGGCGTGAACTTGATCGCGTTCGACATCAGGTTGAGCATGATCTGCTTGACCGCGCGCGGGTCGCTCATCAGCGGCGGCAGGTCGTCGGCGGTCTCGACGGCGATCGCCAGGCCCGCCGAGCGCGCCCGCTCGCGCACGAAGCGCACGCAGGTATCGAGCAGCTCGGCGATGTCGACCGCCTCTTCGGCCAGCTCCATCTTGCCGGCTTCGATCTTCGACAGGTCGAGGATGTCGTTGATCAGGCTGAGCAGGTGGCGGCCGCTGTCGTAGATGTCCTGGGCGTATTCGCCATAGTGGTCCGACAGCGGGCCGAACAGGTTCTGCTTCATCGCCTCGGAATAGCCGATGATGGCGTTGAGCGGCGTGCGCAGCTCGTGGCTCATGTTGGCCAGGAACTCCGACTTGGACCGGTTGGCCAGCTCCGCCGCCTCCTTGGCCTCCTGGATCTGGCGTTGGGTCTGGTAGAGATCGGTGACGTCGGTGTGGACGCTGACCATGCCGCGGTCGGGTGTCGGGTTGGAGCGGATCTCCATGGTGCGGCCGTCGCGGCGCGCATATTCGATCACGTGCGGCCGGCGCGCGTGCAAGAGCTTCATCCGCTCGGCGACCATCTGCTCGACGTTGCCGTCGCCCCATTCGCCGCGCTCGACGACGAAGCGGAAGAAGGTTTCGGCGTCCATACCCGGGACCATGCGGTGCTCGGGCAGGCTGTAGTGGTCGACGATCGCCGGGTTCCAGGCGACCAGCTTCATGTCCGCGTCGATCAGGGTGATGCCCTGGACGGTGTTGTCGAGCGTCGCGCGCAGCACCGCCGAGGTCTCGCCCAGCTTGCGCTCGCGCTCCTTCTGCTCGGTGATGTCGGTGTGGGTCACCGCCAGGTTGCCTTCCGGGGTCATCCGGGCGCGCATCTCGATGATGCGGCCGTCCGGCTGGCGGTGCTGGTAGGGCGCCTGCTGGGCGCCGAAGACGACCATGATCCGCTCGCCGACGATCTCGTCGATGTCGCCCGGGCCGTATTCGCCGCGCTCGGCGAGATGGCGCAGCACGGCCTCGAAGCTGGGCTCGCCGGTCATCAGCGAATCCGGCAGGTTCCAGATTTCGACCAGCCGCTTGTTGTGGGCGATGATGCGCAGGTCGCGGTCGATCAGGATCAGGCCCTGCTCCATGTTGTCGAGCGTCGCGCGCAGCACCGCCATGGTCTTGGCCAGCGTCTGCTCGCGCTTCTTGATCTCCGAGATGTCGTGGACGAGCCACAGGAAGCTGCGGTCGTCGCCGCGGCCCATCTGCGAGACCGTCAGGTTGACCGCGATCTGTTCGCCGGAGACGTGGAGCAGCGTGGTTTCGCGCGTGTTGCCGATGTCGATCGCCGCGTCGACCTCGATCTCCTGGTGGCCCCAGTCCTGCTGGGCGATGTCCGGGAAATACTGCCAGATCTCCGACATCGGCACGACGTTGTCGGTGACGCCCGCCAGCGATTCGAAGCTGCCGTTCTGGGTCTGCAGGCGGCCGAACCGGTCGGTCAGCGCAATGCCGTCGCCGGCGACGTTCAGCAGGGTGCGGAAGCGGGCGTCGGCCTCTTCCTTGAGCCGGCCGTCGAGGCGCTCCTTCTCGCGCGATAGGCTCTGGAGGGCGCGCTCGTCCTCGCGGCGAAGGCTGTCCGTGGCCTCGTAGCTTCGGGAGACCAGCTCGAGCAGGGCGTCGACATCGAGATCGCCGTCGTCCGAACCCTTGCGCGCCTGGTCGAGCTGTCGTTCAAGCAGCGGGTGCATGGCTCGCCGTTGCGGGCATGACAACGACGATGGCCTTGGCGCCACTCATTTTTCTTCCTGCCGTCATGTCGTTGGCGACGTGCCGCGCGGCGCGCGGCCTCCTCGAAGCTTTCCCGCCACATATCATGGTTGGCCTTCGTTAATGCCGCGTTAACGCTGATTACTAAATCGCGCATTAGTATATGTCTTCCGCCACCTGGCGGGGTCGGTTCGACGCGCCGGAGCCGATTTCCCTTGGGCCCAAAAGGCTCTATCTTGCCGCGGCCGGAGCGGCCGGACGTGATGCAAGGAGGCGACAAGGGTACCGACATGGGCGAGAAGCGACGAGAGTTCACGGCCTGCCTGATCCTGATCGGCAACGAGCTCCTGTCCGGACGGACCCAGGACGCCAACCTCCAGCACATCGCCAAGACCCTGAACGGATGGGGCGTGCGGCTGCGCGAGGCGCGCGTCATTCCCGATATCGAGCAGACCATCGTCGACACGGTCAACGAATGCCGGGCGGCGTTCGACTACGTCTTCACCACCGGCGGCATCGGCCCGACCCACGACGACATCACCGCGGCGAGCATCGCCAAGGCGTTCGGCGTCGGCCTGGTCAAGCACGAGGAGAGCTTCCGGGCGATGGCGGCGCGCTATCCGGACCCGGACGATTTCAACGCCGCGCGCCAGAAAATGTGCTTCCTGCCCGACGGCGCCGAGGCGATCGACAACAGCGTCTCGATCGCTCCGGGCTTCCAGATCGAGAACGTGTTCGTGCTCGCCGGCGTGCCCTCGATCATGCGCGCGATGTTCGGCACCCTGCGCCAGCGCATCGTCGGCGGCGACCCGGTCCAGTCGCGCACGGTCAACGTCTTCCTGGGCGAGGGCGCGGTCGCCGACGGATTGTCCGCGGTCCAGGACCGCTACCCCGAGACCGATATCGGCAGCTATCCCTTCTACCGGGAAGGCGTCTTCGGCACGAGCCTGGTGCTGCGCGACACCGACCCGTCCCGGCTCGATCGCGCGTTGGGCGAGGTCGAGGCCATGGTCCGGTCGCTGGGAACGGAGCCGCAGCGCGTCGACTCCTGATCGGCCGGAGGGACGATGAGCACGGAATCCTACCTGTCCTACCTCTATGGCGCGCTGGGCGGACTCGGCATCGTGCTGCTGTTCTACGGCCTCGGCCGGGTCCGGGACCGGCAGCGACCGGAGAGCGCCCGGCGCGCCGGCATGTGGCTGATCACCGCGGGCCTGACCTGCATCGCCGGATCGGCCGCGCTGATCATGTGGGTGGCCTGACGTACCGTTGCGGTCAGTCGACCGTGGCGCGGACGGTGAAATGGCGCAGGGTCACCGAGGACGGCTCGATCGCCGCCATGAACGCCGCCGCCGCTGGGCTGTCGCCGATGCGGGCCGCGGCGTCGAGCGCGTCCGCCATGCTGCGCCATTCGACATGGTCGAGCCACTCGCCGTCGGCCCCGCGCGCCAGCCGACGCCGGAGGAAGCCGGGGCATTCTCGCAGGAACGCGGTCGCGCCGTCGGCGGCCGCCAGGAAGGCGTCGTCGGCCATGTCGGGCCTGGTCCGGAACAGGACGAGTTCGATCACGGGGTTGGACATGGTGGTCTCGGCCGTTGGGTCGGGCGCCGCCCGGCGGGAGCCGGACGCCGGCGGGACTGTCCCAAATCCGCGGTCGTCGCGCAATCGGCGGTCGGGAGCGGGCACCCGAACGACAACGGCCGGTCCCCGAGAGGACCGGCCGTGCGCGATGGCCCGAAGGGGCCGGGTCGGCTTAGTAGTTGTTGGTATGCTCGCACCAGTAGCCGACATAGACGTTGCGCCAGCCGAAGCGCGTCAGCGTCCAGCGATAGTGGCGCTTGCAGACGTACTGCGGCCGGAAGTCGTACTTCATGCCGTGGTAGCGGTCGCCGAAGTGGTTGAAGCCGACGTTGACGACGCCGGTGTCGGCCGGGCTGGCGGCCTGTGCGGCACCGGCAGCGCCTGTGGCGATGGCCGCCGCGGCGGCGACGGCGATAAGGGTCTTTTTCATCGGGGAAGTTCCTTTCCTGGTCCTGACGGTTCGTTTTTCGGTTACGCGGGCTGATCGGCCACGGGCGGGCCGTTCGATGAGCCGGAGAATGTCAGAACCGGAAAGGGGACTCAGTGACGGCCGTCACCGGCCGAACTAATTGCCATGGCGAGGCCCGAGGCGGCGCTTGACCAGCATCGCCACGATCACGCCGCCGATCCAGGCCGCCAGCGGGACGATGAAGATGTAGTCGAACAGCGGGTGGCGGCTGTTGCCGCCGGTAACGAGCAGCACGCCCAGCATCCATAGCCCGGTGAAGGTATAGCCGATCGGGTGCCAGAGCCGCCGACTGCGCCACAACGGCGCACCGCCCGACGGGAAGTCGGGGGGCGGGGTCGGGAACGGCGGTCGGTCTGCCATGTTCGTCGGTGGTCCCGTTCGGCGCGGCCAGCGTGCCGTGGACCCTATCGGTGCGGCGGGCGGCCGTCTATGGCATGCACGCCGTCGATGAGGCACAGTATCGTCGGTACTGGCGCCGGCGCGGGCGTGGCGGAATTGGTAGACGCAACGGACTTAAAATCCGTTTGCCGCAAGGCAGTGGGGGTTCGACTCCCCCCGCCCGCACCAGGCCGGAGGCGGGCGCACGGGTCCGGCCGCGCCGGGAACATTTCCTTCTAGCCCGCTCGTATCGGGTTTAGAATGAGGGGCCGGTGCGCGGGGGAGCGCCGGTCACGGGTGTGGGTTGTGACAATGCGGGAACAATGATGACTCGTTCAGCACGAGTATTCGCCGGTCTGCTCGCCGCGGCCGCGATGCTGGCGGCGCCGAGCGCGCGGGCCGACCTCGATTCGGTGAAATGCCTGGCCCAGATGCGCGACAGCGCGCGCGACGCGGTCGACTGCAAGGTCAGCGCCACGCTGGACAAGGAGCACAGCGAGCGGCTCAAGAAGGCGACCCAGGGCGTGATCACCAAGGCCCGCTGCACCGTGCCGCTGTCCTTCCGCAAGGCGCCGGTCTACGCCGAGGTGATCAAGGGCACGGGCGTCGACCTGCCCACGCTCAAGGTGACCTGCGTGATCAGCGGCACCGCCAGCGACGAGCCGGCGACGGCGAGCGCCGAGCTCCATCCCAAATGCGTCCGCAAGGGCAAGGACTGGGCGTGCGTCGCCAATGTCAGCAAGGTCGAGGGCATGGGCATGCTCGGCGGCCTGCTCGAGAAGCTCGCCAACGACAGCGACACCGTCAAGACGGCGATGGCCAAGTTCATGGGCGAGCTCGACCGCGCCGCGCGCATCAACGTCGCCAAGGCGCCCGATCCCAAGGCCGACGCGCCGAAGAAATAGCCGCCGTGGGGCGTGCGCGCCCCCGACGGCCCGCCTCCTATAGCTCGTCCCCGACAGCGCGCGGGCTGACCCGGGTCAGCTATCCGGCTTCTGGCCCCGGGTCAGCTACCCGGCTTCTGGCATCGTCGCCAGATTTGCGCCGCGCCGGCGTCGCCCTGGCGCAGATTCATCGTGTCCTCGTCGATCAAGGTCATGTCGATCGCCTTGCCGCCGCCCGGCTCGTTGGCCGGGGCAGTGTAGGAAAAGGCGTGCCGCGAATAGTTTCCGGTCAGGCGTGTGCCGCCGGGCGTGACGATCTGGGGACCGTTGATCGACAGGCGGCGGCCGTCGCGATAGCACCAGTCGCCGTCGATCGCGTCGGCGCGCGCGGCTTCGGTGCCCGCGACGACGAGAAGCAGGCCGGCGACCGCAAGGGACTTCACGAAGCGATGTGTCATGATGGCAGCTCCGCTGGACGGAACCCACGCAGGATAGGCTAAATTCGCTCCCGTGCTAACTGAATCCGTCAGGTCCGAACGACGCCCTGGTCGAATGACCGGAAGGAGAGCGCCACGATGACGCATTGCGTGCAATTGCTCTGTTATGATCGGTGGCGAGTGGCGACAATGGCCGCCACCAGACGAGACCGGCGGGAGCGTCCATGCGCTACGTAATCGTCTCCAATCGAACGCCTAGCGGCGGCCCGCCCGTCGGCGGTCTCCAGGTCGCGCTGATGAACGTGATCCGCGACCGCGGCGGGCTGTGGTTCGGCTGGTCGGGCAAGATCACCGAAGAGCGCAGCCGGCGCCCCGACATCCGCAAGTCCGGCCCCGCCAGCATCGCCACCGTCGACCTCACCGAAGGGGACTACGAGGGCTACTACGCCGGCTATTCGAACCGCGTCCTGTGGCCGGTCTTCCACCACCACGTCCATCTGGCGGCGTTCGATCCCGCCTCCTACCGCCGTTACCTCGCGGTCAACGCCTATTTCGCCCAGCGGCTGGTGCCGCTGCTGCGGCCGGACGACGTGATCTGGGTGCAGGACTTCCACCTGATCCCGCTGGCGCGGGAGCTGCGCGCGTTGGGCGTGTCGACGCCGATCGGCTTCTTCCTGCACATCCCGATGCCGGTGCCGTCGATCATCGCCGCGGTGCCCCAGCACCGGGCGCTGGTCCGCGACCTGTTCGCGTACAATCTGATCGGCTTCCAGGCCAAGCGCGACCTGCGCGCTTTCAACGACTACGTCACCCGCGAGCTGGGTGGGACCATCGAGGACGACTCCGTCGCCCGCGCCTTCGACGTCGGGGTGCGCGCCCAGGTGTTCCCGATCGGCATCGAGCCCGACCTGTTCGCGGATCTGGCGGTCAGCGCGGTCGCCCAGCGCGAGCGCCACCGGATGATCGGCAGCCTCGGCGGGCGCGACCTGGTCATCGGCGTCGACCGGCTCGACTATTCCAAGGGCATCCAGCAGCGCCTCGACGCCTTCGAGCAGCTGCTCGACGACCATCCCGAGGTCCGCCGCCGGATCAGCATGCTCCAGGTCGCGCCGCCGTCGCGCTCGACCATCCCCGAATATATCGAGATGCGCCACCGGCTCGACGAGACCAGCGGCCACATCAACGGCCGCTTCGCCGAGTTCGACTGGGTGCCGATCCGCTATGTCCAGCGCGCCTATGCGCAGGAGTTGCTGGCCGGGCTCTACCGGCTCGCCGGCATCGGCCTGGTCACGCCGCTGCGCGACGGCATGAACCTGGTCGCCAAGGAATACGTCGCCTCGCAGGACCCGCGCGATCCCGGCGTGCTGATCCTGTCGCGCTTCGCCGGCGCGGCGGAGAAGATGCGCGACGCGCTGCTGGTCAATCCCTACGACAAGCAGCAGGTCGCCGACGCCATGTTCGAGGCGAGCCGGATGCCGGTCGAGGAGCGCCGCCGGCGCTGGGCCGCATTGATGGAGGTGCTCCGCGCCTACACGATCGACGACTGGCGCGACGACTTCCTCGACACCCTCGCCCGATCGAAGGACCTGACCGACCACATCGGCGGCGGCACCCCCGGCGTGCCGGAGAAGGCGGTCAGCATGGACCCGATCTGATCGAGGTCCGGGGCGGGTTCAGGCGGCGCCGGGCGCCTCGGTGAGCCGAGCGCAGAGCCCGGCGAGCAGCGTCGTCACCTCGTCGGTATCGTGCAGCCGGTAGCGCGCCGCGCTCGCCCGCGGCTGGTCGGCGACCAGGATCGTCGTGCCGCGGTCGCCGAGCGCGCGGAAGGCGTCCTCGTCGGTGAGGTCGTCGCCGATGAACAGCGTGCGATCGGGCGATACGCCGAGCGCGTCGATGATCGCGACCAGCGCCGAGCCCTTGTCCCAGTCGAGGTCGGGCCGGAGCTCCAGCACCTTCTTGCCCGGCCGGGCGTGGAAGTGCGGGAAGCGGCCGGTGATCGCGGCGACGGCCGTCTCGATGTCAGCGACCCGCTCGGGCGCGGCCAGGCGATAGTGGATGGCGACCGAGAAGGGCTTGACCTCGACGATCGCGCCGTCGATCGCGCCGAGCGCCGCGCGGGCCGCCGCCGCGACGTCGTCGATCAGCGCGCGATAGGGTTCCGCGCCGGGCGCCGTCTCCTGATGGCCGTCGGGCAGTTGCAGAACGACGCCGTGGTCGGAGGCGAAGGCGAGCCCGTCGACCCCGATCAGCCGCTGGATCGTCGCCATGTCGCGCCCGGTGATGATGCCGACGGTGCTGACGGCCTCCAGGCGGGTGAGCAGGGTCCGCGCCTCGGGCGACAGGGTCGCCAGCTCGGGCCGGGCCGCGATCGGGGTCAGCGTGCCGTCATAGTCGAGCAGGATCGCGCGCGGCCCGGGGCCGAGGCGGGCGGCGATCTCGGCCTCGTGGGCGAGGGCGGAGGGCAGGGGGCGCGCATCCATCGGCGGGTTATAGACGGCGGATCGCCCTCGCCGACACCCCTGAAATCGCCTTCGCGACCGCACGGTCGGCATTCGGTTGCGCGCGCCCGGCGCATTTCCGATATACAAGCGTCGCGCGCAATTGAGACGATCGGATGTCCGAACGCGATCTTCCCGACTCCGCCCGTGTCGGCGGCCGGCGCAAGGCCGTGCTGCTCGATCGGGACGGCACGCTCGTCGAGCACGAGCCCTACCTGCACGATCCGGCCAAGGTCGTGCTGCGGCCGGGTGCGGGCGCAGCGCTGCGGCATTTCCGCGACGCGGGCTACGCCCTGGTCGTGGTCACCAACCAGTCGGGGGTCGGGCGGGGCTATTTCCCGATCGAGGCGATGCACGCGGTCCACAAGCGGTTGCAGGCGCTGCTGGCGGCGGAAGAGGTGACGCTCGACGCGATCTACTACTGCCCGCACGCGCCGGACGAAGGCTGCGACTGCCGTAAGCCCGCGACCGGCATGGCCGAGCGCGCCGCGCAGGAGCTCGGCCTCGACCTGACCCGCAGCGTGATGATCGGGGACATGGCGCTCGACATGGCCTTCGGCCGCCGGATCGGGGCGACGACGGTGCTGGTCGCCGATACGGTCGATCCCGCTGCGGTCGAGCAGGCCGACCACGTCGTCGCCGCACTGGGGGAGGCGGTCGCGCTGCTGAAGCTCGACGCCGCCGCGACCCGCTGACCGGCGCGCGCATGGCCAATCCCAAGGTCCTTCATGTCATCACCGGCCTGAACACGGGCGGCGCGGAAAACATGCTGGCCGCCCTGGTCGGCGCCCTGCCGAAGGACGCCCGGCCGGTCGGCGTCGTCAGCCTGATGGACGGCGGTCACTACGGCCCCGCGATCGAAGCCGCCGGCGTGCCGGTGATCGGGCTGGGCATGCGGCCGGGACGGCTGTCGCTGCGGGCGCTGTTCCGGCTGGCGCGGACGATCCGCCGGCTCGAGCCCGACATCGTCCAGAGCTGGATGTACCATGCCGACCTGACGGCGCTGGCCGGCCTGCGCCTGTCCGGCCGCCGCGCCCGCACCCGGCTGGTCTGGGGCGTGCGCTGTTCGGATATGGACCTGAGCCAGTACGGCCGCGCGCTGCGGCTGGTGATCCGGCTGTGCGCGCGGTTCTCGGCGGCGCCGGACGCGATCGTCGCCAATTCCAGGACCGGCCGCCAGGTCCACGAGGCCTACGGCTACCGCGCCCGCCGTTTCGAGGTGATCCACAACGGCGTCGACACCACGCGCTTCCGGCCGGATGCCGAAGCCCGCCGGCGGATCCGATCCGAGCTCGGCATCGCCGATGACGCCATCCTCGCCTGCCTCGTCGCCCGGGTCGACGCGATGAAGGACCATGCCGCCTTCCTGGAGGCCTTCTCGGCGGTGACCGGCGCGCAGGCGCTGATGGTCGGGGCGGGCACCGATGCGCTGCCGGCCACGCCCGGCGTGGTCGCCTTGGGCCGCCGCACCGACGTGCCCGACCTGCTGGCCGCGTCGGACATCGTGGTGTCGAGCTCCGCCTTCGGCGAGGGCCTGTCGAACGCGGTCGCCGAAGGGATGGCGGCGGGGCTGCCGGCCGTCGCGACCGACGTCGGCGACAGCCGCGAGCTGGTCGGCCCGGCCGGCCTGATCGTGCCGCCCCGGTCGCCCGAACAGCTCGCCGCGGCGATCCAGACCCTGGTCGACAATCCCGACCTGCGGCGCGAATTCGGCTCCCGCGCGCGCCGGCAGATCGAGGCGAACTTCTCGCTGGACGCCTGCGTCGACCGGTTCCGGGCGCTGTACCGGAGCCTTGGCGGCCGTCAGGCGGAATAGAGCGTCTGGTAGCGGTCGCGGAGCTGGTTCTTCTGGACCTTGCCCATCGTGTTGCGCGGCAGCTCGTCGACGAACAGGACTTCCTTGGGCTGCTTGAACGCGGCCAGCTTGTCCTTGAGGAACGCGCGCACCGCCTCCGCGGCGACCTCGGCGGTGCCGTCGGGCACGATCACCGCGGTCACGCCTTCGCCGAAGTCGGGGTGGGGGACGCCGATCACCGCCGACTCCTTGACGCCGGGCAACTCGTCGATCAGCGACTCGATCTCCTTCGGATAGACGTTGAGACCGCCGGAGATGATCAGGTCCTTGGCGCGGCCGACGATCGCGACGCGGCCGTCCGCGGTCATGGTGGCGACGTCGCCGGTGACGAAATAGCCGTCGCTGCGGAACTCCGCCGCGGTCTTCTCCGGCATCCGCCAGTAGCCCTTGAACACGTTGGGCCCGGTGATCTCGAGCACGCCCGCCTCGCCGCGGGGCACCTCGCGGCCGTCCTCGCCGACGACCCGCGCCGAGACGCCCGGCAGCGGGTAGCCGACGGTGCCGCCGATGCGGTCGCCGTCATAGGGGTTCGATGTGATCATGCCGGCTTCGGTCATGCCGTAGCGTTCGAGGATGGTGTGGCCGGTCGTGGCCCGGAACGCCTCGAACGTGTCCGGCAGCAGCGGCGCCGAGCCGGACACGAACAGACGCATGTTGGCGCACGCCGCCTTGTCGAAGCCGGGCTGGTCGAGCAGGCGGACATAGTGGGTCGGCACGCCCATCATCACGGTCGCCCGCGGCAGGTCGGCGACGACCCGGACCGGGTCGAAGCGGTCGTGGAACAGGATCTTCGACGCGTTGAGGATCGCGGTGTGCAGCGCCACGAACAGGCCGTGGACGTGGTAGATCGGCAGGATGTGGAGCAGCACGTCGCCCGGCACGAAGCCCCAGTAGTCGTGCAGGGTCAGCGCGTTCGACGACAGGTTGCCGTGGCTCAGCATCGCGCCCTTCGACCGCCCCGTGGTGCCGGAGGTGTAGAGGATCGCCGCGATGTCGTCGGCCTCGCGCGCGACGACGTCGGCGTCGGGGTCCAGGCCGGCCGCGGCGTCGACCAGGCTGCCGGTGCCGTCGGCGTCGAGCGTCAGCAGCCGGCCGACCTCGTGCGCGGTGGCGATCTCGCCGAGCGCCGCCTCGCTCTTGGGCCGGACGACCATCAGGCTTGGCTCGGCGTCGCCGACGAAATAGTCGACCTCGGTCGGGGTGTAGGCGGTGTTGAGCGGGATGTAGATGGCGCCGGCGCGCAGGCAGGCGAGGTAGAGGAACACGGCTTCGGGGGACTTCTCGACCTGCACGATCACCCGGTCGCCCGGCGCCACGCCCGACTCCTTGAGCAGGCGCGCGTAGCGGCCGGACTCGGCGTCGAGGTCGCCATAGCTGAAATCGGCGCGCCCGGACTCGAGGAATGGGTCGGCGGCGTGGGCCGCGGTGCGCTGGCGGAACAGGTCGTACAGGTTCGCGGTGCTCAAGCGATCGGTCTCCGTGGTGGGGTCAGGCGGCCGCCGAGCCCGTCCCCGCCGCGTCGTCGCGGAGGAAGGGGCGCAGGTGTTCGGCGGTCTCCTCCGGCCAGGTCATGGCGAAGCGCTCTTCGAGCAGCAACGGCATGTAGGCCACGTCGGTGACGTGCAGGGCCGGGTTGACGTAGAGGCGGGGCACGATACGCGCCGTCAGCCAATGGGTCGAGGCGTCGGCACCGGCCGGCGCGGGGAACAGGACCAGATTGAAGCTCCACAGCCCCTTGGCCGCGAAGCCGCGCAGGACCCGGCGCAGGCCGCTCGCGAAGGCGCGGATCTGTCCCGGGTCGAGGTCGGCCACGGTCGGCGTGTGCGGGAAGATCGCGGTGACGTCGCCGAGCAGTCCGGTCGGCACGAAGGGCGAGACGAAGGCGACGCCGTCGATCTCGCCGATCCAGCGTTTGCCCGCGCCGTGCTCGGCCTCGATCAGCATCGCCGCATAGGGCCGGCCGTGCTCGGCCCGCCACGCCCGTTCGGCCGCCTGCTGGCGCAAGAGCGCGTTGCCCGGGGTGCCGGTGTGGACCACCTGCATGTGCGGATGGACCTGCGAGCCGCCCGACGGCGGCATGTAGTTCCAGTTGACGATGCTCCAGCGCGGTGCGGCGTCGGGCGCGCAGCGGTCGAAGAAGGTGCGGGCGACGCCGAGGCCGTCGACCACGACCTGTTCGGGGATGTCGTCCATCGGCAGGAAGTGGGTCCGCGACACCACCGCCACCGCCGACACGTCGTCGTAGGGGAACAGGTTCGGGAACAGCACCGCCTCGCCGTGGCGCAGCCGCCCCTCGGGGATCTCGTCGCCGGCGAAGGTCGGGGTGACCGTGTTGACCTTGTCGCCGCAGAACGGGCAGGTGGCGGCCGACGCGGCGACCAGGTCGTCGAGGTCGGACGGCGGGGCCGAGTTGAAGGCGAAATGGCAGATCCGTCCGCTGTCGCCGGTCAGCGGGTCCCAGCGGATCTCGCTCTCGACGGTGCGCAGGGCGAAGTCGTGGCGCGGATCGTGCAGACGGGCGGCCTTGCGCGCGCTGCGGAATTCGACCGGGGACGCCATCGGCCCGGTTCAGGCCGCGCGCATGCGCGCCAGGCCCGCGTCGAGATCGGCGATCAGGTCGTCGGGGTCTTCGAGGCCGATGTGGAAGCGCAGGCACGGGCCGGGCGCTTTCCATTCGGTCGCCGTGCGGTAGTGGCTCGGCTCGAACGGCAGCACCAGGCTCTCGTAGCCGCCGAAGCTGGCGCCGATCAGGAAGTGTTCGAGCCCGTCGACGAAGGCGGCGACCGCCTTCTTCTCGAAGGGGGCGAACATCACCGAGAACAGGCCCGAGGCGCCGTCGAAGTCGCGCTTCCAGATCGCGTGGCCGGGATCGTCCGGCAGCGCCGGGTAGAGCACCCGGTGGACGCCCTTCTGCTCGGCGAACCAGCGCGCGACGCGCAGCGTGTTGCGGCCGTGGCGCTCGAGCCTGACGCCCATGGTGCGCAGTCCGCGCAGGCCGAGGAAGGTCTCCTCCGCGCCCGGGCCGTTGCCGGTGAACATCGCCGCGTTCTTGAGCGGCTTGAACAGCTCCTCGCGAACGCTGACCACGCCGAGCATGGCGTCGGAGTGGCCGACGATATACTTGGTCGCGGCGTTGATCGAGAAGTCGACGCCGTGCTCGAGCGGGCGGAACAGCATCGGCGACGCCCAGGTGTTGTCGAAGGCGGTGTAGATGCCGCGTTCGCGGGCGATCGCGGTGATCGCAGGCACGTCCTGCATCTCGAAGGTCTGCGAGCCCGGCGCCTCCAGGTAGATCATCCGCGTGTTGTCGCGGATCAGAGCCGCGATGCCCTCGCCGATGCGCGGATCGTAGTAGGTGGTCTCGACGCCGAACGGCTTGAGGAAGGAATCGCAGAAGTTGCGGACCGGAAAATAGACCGCGTCAGGCACCAGCATGTGGTCGCCGCCGCGAACGCAGGTCAGGATCGCCGCGGCGCAGGCCGCCATCCCCGACGACACCGCGACCGCGCGGTCGGCGCCCTCCAGCGCGGCGACGGCTTCCTCGAAGGCGCCGGTCGTCGGCGTGCCGAAGCGGCCGTAGACGTACTTCCCCTTTTCGTACCGTTCCTCGCGCGATTTCTCCCATTCCGCGAGGGTCGGACGGGTGATCGTCGAGGCGTGATAGACGGGCGGATTGACGACGCCGAACTGGTCTTCGGGATGACGACCGGCGGCGATGAGAATGGTGTCGCGCTTCATGGCTGGCCCCTTAGCATGAAGGCCCTGTGGCGACAACTCACCAGCAATGCGTGTGCGTCATGGTTGCCGGGAGCCTCGACAGATGTTTAAATTTTGTCACATGCGTGTCGGTATTGCCCCATTTCGGGCCAAACCGGCCGATCTATCAGCGCCGGCGTCGACCGCGATGACCGGTTTCACGAACCAGGGAGTGAGGAGGGAATCACATGAAATGGATCAACCGGGCTGCGCTCGCCGTAGCCGCCAGCGGCTTGATCGCCGCCGGGGCGCATGCCGCGACCCTCGACAACGTCAAGAAGGCCGGCATCCTCAAATGCGGCGTCAGCCAGGGCCTTCCGGGTTTCTCCAACCCCGACAACAAGGGCAACTGGACCGGCATCGACGTCGACTATTGCCGGGCGCTCGCCGCCGCGGTCCTTGGCGACGCCAGCAAGGTCAAGTATGTCCCGCTGTCGGCCAAGGTGCGCTTCACCGCCCTGCAGTCGGGCGAGATCGACGTGCTGTCGCGCAACACGACCTGGACCTTCACCCGCGACACCAACCTCGGCATCAACTTCGTCGGCGTCCTCTACTATGACGGCCAGGGCTTCATGGTCCGCAAGAAGCTGGGCGTGAAGAGCGCGAAGCAGCTCTCGGGCGCCGCGGTCTGCACCAACACCGGCACGACCACCGAGCTCAACGTCGCCGACTACTTCCGCTCGCACGGCATGAAGTACAAGGTCGTCGCGTTCGAGAACTCGAACGAGGTGGTCGCGGCCTACGACGCCGGCCGCTGCGACGTCTACACCACCGACCGCTCGGGCCTCGCCGCGCAGCGGACGAAGATGAAGGATCCGAGCGCGCAAATGATCCTGCCGGAGGTCATCTCCAAGGAGCCGCTCGGCCCGTCCGTGCGCCAGGGCGACGACCAATGGGCGAATATCGCGCGCTGGACCCTCAACGCGATGATCATCGCCGAGGAGCTCGGCGTCTCGTCGAAGAACGTCGACAAGATGAAGAGCAGCAAGAACCCGGAGATCAAGCGTCTGCTCGGCGTCGACGGCAAGTACGGCTCGTATATCGGGCTCGACAACGCCTGGGCCTATCGGATCATCAAGCAGGTCGGCAACTACGCCGAGATCTTCAAGCGCAACGTCACGCCGATCGGTCTCGACCGCGGCGTCAACAAGCTCTGGAATAAGGGCGGCATCCTCTACGCACCGCCGTTCCGGTAGGAAGATGAAAGGCCCCGAACGCACCGCGTTCGGGGCCTTTCTTTTCCCAACCATGAACACCGTTTCAGAACCATGAGCGACGCAGCCACGATCGGCGCCGAACCGGCCCGTGTCGCCTGGATCCGCGACCCGCGGATCCGTTCGCTGATCTTCCAGGGCATCGCGCTGGTCGTCGTGATCGCGATCGGCTGGTACCTGGTCGACAACACGATCGACAACATGCGCAAGCGGGAGATCGCCTCCGGCTTCGGCTTCCTCAACGACACCGCCGGCTTCGACATCATCCAGACGCTGGTGCCCTACAACGCCGAGTCGTCCTACGGGCGGGCGTTCATCGTCGGGCTGCTCAACACCATCCTGGTCGCGGGCATCGGCATCTTCTTCGCCACCGTGATCGGCTTCATCGTCGGCGTCGCGCGGCTGTCGTCGAACTGGCTGATCGCCAAGATGGCGGCGGCCTATGTCGAGACCTTCCGCAACATCCCGCTGCTGCTGCAGATCTTCTTCTGGTACCACGCCGTGCTCAAGCCGTTGCCCAGCCCGCGCGGGAGCCTGTCCTTCCTGGGCGTGGTCTATCTCAACAACCGCGGCCTCTACCTGCCCAGTCCCCAACCAACGCTCGGATTCTACATCTGCCTGCTGCTGATGGCGCTCGGCATCGCGGCGACGATCTGGCTCTCCAAGCGGGAGCACAAGCGGCAGGAGCTGACCGGCGAGCGTAAGCCCGTGCTGTGGAAGGGCGTGGGCCTGATCTTCGGCGTGCCCGCTGTGCTGTTCCTGGTGCTCCTGCTGGTCTCCGGGACGCCCTTGACCTTCGGCCTGCCCGCGCTGACGGGCTTCAACTTCACCGGCGGCATCGAGATCCTGCCCGAGCTGTTCTCGCTGGCGATCGCGCTGTCGGTCTACACCGCGTCCTTCATCGCCGAGAACGTGCGCTCGGGCATCCAGGCGATCAGCCACGGCCAGACCGAGGCCGCCTATGCGCTCGGCATCCGGCCCAACCTGACCATGCGCCTGATCATCATCCCGCAGGCGCTGCGCGTGATCATCCCGCCGATGACCAGCCAGTATCTGAACCTGACCAAGAACTCGTCGCTGGCGGTTGCGATCGCCTATCCGGACCTGGTGTCCGTGTTCATGGGCACGACCCTCAACCAGACCGGCCAGGCGGTCGAGATCGTGGCGATCACGATGGGCGTCTACCTGTTGCTCAGCCTGCTCACCGCGGGCGCGATGAACTGGTACAACGCCCGCGTGGCCCTGGTGGAGCGCTGACCATGGCGATGGACGACGTCGCAGCGTCGAAATACGCGCCGGGGCTGCATCCGGACCTGCCGGCGCCGGCGAACACGGTGGGCGTGATCGGCTGGTTGCGCGCGAACCTGTTCTCGTCGGGGCCGAATTCCGCGCTGACGCTGGTGCCCTTCGTCGTCGCCTTCCTGGCAGCCGCTTGGCTCGGCGGCCTGTCGATCATGGGAAGCGTCCTGGTCGCCATCCTCATCGTGCTCGCGGTGCGGATCGTCGCGCGGATCGTCGCGGGCAATCCGGTGTTCGAGAACACGCTGCTGACCATCATCGGCGCGGCGATCATCCTCGTGATCCTGAGCGCCCTGTTCGATTTCACGATCTTCGATGCGGTCTGGCATGCGTCGGGCCGCAAGGACTGCGCCAAGTCGCCCGACGGCGCCTGCTGGGGCTTCGTCACGTCGCGCTCGGCGCAGTTCGTCTTCGGCTTCTACCCGAGTGCCGAGCGTTGGCGGGTCATCCTGACGGGCGTCATGCTCGTCGCCCTGATCGTCCCCCTCCTGTTCGGGCGCGGTCGCGCGCGGGCCTGGGCGGTCGGCCTGTTCCTGGTGGTCTTTCCGGTCGTCTCGTTCTTCCTGCTCTATGGCGGGCTCGGCCTGACGGTGGTCCCGACCAACAAGTGGGGCGGCATGATGCTGACCCTGGTGATCGCCGTGACCGGGATCACCGCGTCGCTGCCGCTCGGCGTGCTGCTCGCGCTCGGCCGGCGCTCGGACATGCCGGCCATCCGCAACCTGTGCGTGGTCTTCATCGAGATGTGGCGCGGCGTGCCGTTGATCACCGTGCTGTTCATGGCCTCGGTGATGTTCCCGCTGTTCCTGCCGGAAGGCGTGACCTTCAACCAGCTGCTGCGCGCGCTGATCGGCGTCGCGCTGTTCTCGGCGGCCTATATGGCGGAGGTGATCCGCGGCGGCCTGCAGGCGATCCCGAAGGGTCAGTACGAGGCCGCGTCGGCGATGGGGCTGAGCTACTGGAAGTCGATGCGCCTGATCGTCCTGCCGCAGGCGCTGACGATCGTCATTCCGGGCATCGTCAACAGCTTCATCAGCCTGTTCAAGGATACGTCGCTCGTCCTGATCATCGGCCTGTTCGACTTTCTCGGCACCATCCAGGCGGGCATGCAGGACAATACCTGGGCGGCGCCGAACATCCCGATGACGGGCTATGTCTTCGCGGCGTTCGTCTACTGGTGCTTCTGTTTCGGCATGTCGCGCTACAGCATCAGGCTCGAACGCAGGCTCAACACCGGCCGGCGGCACTGAGCCGGAGGGACGGAGAGGGAGATCGATGGCGGAAGCAGCGGTGGAATCAAGGGTCGCCTCGGCCGCGGCCAGCGACGTTGCCGTCGAGTTGATCGGCGTCCACAAGTGGTACGGCGCGTTCCACGTCCTCAAGGACATCAACCTGACCGTCTACGCCAAGGAACGGATCGTCATCTGCGGCCCGTCGGGATCCGGCAAGTCGACCATGATCCGCTGCATCAACCGGCTGGAGGAGCACCAGGACGGCAAGATCCTCGTCGACGGCATCGAGCTGACCAACGACATCAAGAAGATCGACGAGATCCGCCGCGAAGTCGGCATGGTGTTCCAGCACTTCAACCTGTTCCCGCACCTGACCGTGCTGCAGAACCTCACCCTGGCGCCGATCTGGGTGCGCAAGCAGTCGCGCGCCGAGGCCGAGCGCACGGCGATGCATTATCTCGAGCGGGTCAAGATCCCCGAGCAGGCCAACAAGTTCCCGGGCCAGCTCTCCGGCGGCCAGCAGCAGCGCGTGGCGATCGCCCGCTCGCTGTGCATGAACCCCAAGATCATGCTGTTCGACGAGCCCACGTCTGCGCTCGACCCGGAGATGATCGCCGAGGTGCTCGACGTCATGGTCGAGCTGGCGGAAGAGGGCATGACCATGCTCTGCGTCACCCACGAGATGGGCTTCGCCCGGCGGGTCGCCGACCGGGTCATCTTCATGGACGGCGGCCAGATCATCGAGCAAAACGCGCCCGAGACCTTCTTCAACAACCCGCAGCACGACCGCACCAAGCTGTTCCTCAGCCAGATCCTCGGTCACTGACGCGCGTCCACGGCCGCCGGCTCGGTCCTCGCACGCAAAAAGGGGCGCACCCGCAGGCCGCCCCCCAGCACTTCACGAAGCCCCCCGAAGGGGGCGCCGTCTTACATCTTCGACTTGGTCTTGGCCGCGCCCTTGGTGACGCCCTTGCCCACCGCCTGGACGTCCTTGCCGACGCCCTCGACCGTGTTGCACGCCGTCACGGCGACGCTGGCCGCGCCGAGCACCAAGGCCACCGCAAAAGTCTTCACTGTGAGCTTCTTCATCGGTTGCTCCCGTCGATTGCCACACCCCGGGCCGTATTCTCGGGCGGCCCCTCTCTCGACGCCTAGTCTAGTCGGCTGGCGCCGTGCGTAAACCCGAATCGTCGGTGTCCGCCGGCGGGATCAGGCCGGTCGTGCGCGGGTCGTCGATCACCGAATGCTCCTGCTGATAGACGGCGAAGCCGATCCGCTGGTACAGGCCGAGCGCCCGGGGATGGTCGAGGTTGCAGGTGTGCACCCACAGCCGCTCGGGGCCGTGCTGCCACGCCGCGTCGACCGCCCAGGACAACAGGTAGAGCCCGAGCCCCTGGCCGACATAGTCCGGCCGCAGGCCCAGGTAGGCGAGCTCGATGTCCGGCGGCGAACGCCGGTCGAGCTCGGCGAAGCCGGCCGGCTCGCCGCCGACGAACAGGACATAGACGTCGACCATCGGGTCGTCGATCACCGCCGCCAGGGCGTCGTCGGTCATCAGCCGCCGCTCGTACCACAGCCACGGCGCACCGACCGTGTCGTAGAGAAAGCGGTAGAAGGCGACCGACGGCGCGTCGAGCCGCATCAACGCCGTCCCCGGCGGCGGCGCGGCGTTGGGCCGGCGCGGCGCCGCGCGCATCTCCAGATAGGTGGTGACGACGTCGAGCCGGCCCGGGCCGGCGTCAGCGGCCTCTGCGGCATTGTCTTGCTGGGCCTTGCGGCGGGCCGCTTCGGCATCCGCGTCGAGGAAGCGCTCCATCACGAACACGTCGCTGACCCGATAGCCGAGCGCCGCATAGAACGCCTCGACCGCCCGGTTGCCGTTGCGGATCATCAACTGGCACTTGGGCGCGCCGCGCCGGCGCAGCCAGCCCTCGGCGTGGCGCATCAGCCGCCGGCCGAGCCCGTGGCGCTGCGCCGCCGGATCGACCGCCAGGTAGTAGACCCAGCCGCGGTGGCCGTCGTGGCCGCACATGACGGTCCCGACGATCCGCTTGTCGGCCTCGGCGACGAACAGCTCGGCGTCGGCCGAGGCGCGGCAGAAGGCGATGTCCTTGACCGGGTCGTTCCACGGCCGCCACAGGCCGCAGGCGCGCCACAGCGCATCGATCGCCCCGACGTCCCCGTCGCCGGCCGCACGGATGCGGGCCGTGGCGGGCTCGGCGGTCACGTCACGTCTCGATCGGGGTGTCGTCGCGGCTGCCCCATTCGCTCCACGAGCCGTCGTAGACCGCGACGTCGGGGACGCCGAGCAGGTCGAGGCCGAGCGCCAGCGTGCAGGCCGACACCCCCGAGCCGCAGGTGGTCACGATCGGCTTGGCCAGGTCGACACCGGCGTCCTCGAAGGCGCGGCGCAGGGCGTCGGCCGGTTTCATGGTGCCGGTCTCGGGGTCGATCAGGATCTGGAACGGCGTGCACAGGCTGCCCGGGATGTGGCCGGAGCGCAGGCCCGGACGGGGCTCGGGATCGGTCCCGGCGAAGCGGCCGGGCGCGCGCGCGTCGAGGATCTGCCGGCGGCCGGTCGCCGAGATGTCGCGCATCTGGTCGACGTCGCGCGCCATCAACGTGTTGACCCGGGCGGTGAAGTGGCGCTCGTGCAGCACCGGGGGCAGGGCCTCGACGGGCCGGTTCTCGGCGAGCCACTTGGGC
The DNA here is from genome assembly GCA_963730305.1 of uncultured Alphaproteobacteria bacterium. GTDB lineage: Bacteria > Pseudomonadota > Alphaproteobacteria > Bin65 > Bin65 > CAMYMQ01. Next base: position 105,744 of record CAVSRB010000007.1, on the reverse strand, counting down.
AGGCCGCCGTCGAGCACGGCGACGTCGTCGTGGCCGAAATAGCGGAACATCCACCATACCCGCGGCGCGCTGAACAGCCCGCCGCCGTCGTAGACGACGATGCGCGTGCCGTCGCCCAGGCCGAGCTTGCGCACCTTGCTGGAGAACTTCTCCGGGCTCGGCAGCATGTGGGGCAGCGGCGAGTCGGTATCGGAGATGTCGTCGATGTCGAAGAAGACCGCGCCGGGAATGTGCGCCTCGGCGTATTCCGCCTTGGGGTCGCGCTGCATCGCCGGCAGGTACCAGGAGGCGTCGACGATATGGACGTCGGGCGCGTCGAGGTGCTGGGCGAGCCAGTCGGTCGAGACGAGGGCGCCGGGGTTCGGATAGCTCATTGGTCCAACCATTTCGGGACGGGCAGCCCCTTCTCCTTGAGGAACGCCGGATTGTACAGCTTGCTCTGATAGCGGGTGCCGAAGTCGCACAGTACGGTGACGATGGTGTGCCCCGGCCCCATCTCCTTGGCCAGCCGGACGGCGCCGGCGACGTTGACCGCGCTCGACCCGCCGACGCATAGGCCCTCGTGTTCGAGCAGGTCGAAGGCGTAGGGCAACGCTTCCGCGTCGGGGATCTGGAACGGGATGTCGACCGGGGCGCCGTCGACGTTGCCGGTGATGCGCCCCTGGCCGATGCCCTCGGCGATCGACGAGCCTTCCGACGGCTTGGGCTCGCCATCCTTGAAATAGGCGTACATCGACGCGCCCAGCGGATCGGCCAGGCCGATCTTGATGTCCTTGTTGCGCTCCTTGAGCGCCATGCCGATCCCCGACAGGGTGCCGCCGGTGCCGATCGCGCAGATGAAGCCGTCGACGGTGCCGTCGGTCTGCTCCCAGATTTCGGGGCCGGTGGTCTTGATGTGGAAGTTGCGGTTGGCGAGGTTGTCCCACTGATTGGCGTAGAAGGCGCCGTTCTCCTCGCTCTCCGCCAGCTCCTGGCCGAGCCGTTCGGCTGTGTGGACGTAGTGGTTGGGGTCCTTGAACGGCACCGCCGGGACCTCGATCAGCCGCGCCCCGCACAGCCGCAGCATGTCCTTCTTCTCCTGCGACTGGGTCTCGGGGATGACGATGACGGTGCGATAGCCGCGCGCGTTGGCGACCAGCGCCAGGCCGATGCCGGTGTTGCCCGCCGTGCCCTCGACGATGACGCCGCCGGGGCGGATCGCGCCGCGCGCCTCGGCGTCCTGGATCATGCCCAGCGCGGCGCGGTCCTTGACCGAGCCGCCGGGGTTGAGGAATTCGGCCTTGCCCAGGATCGTGCAGCCGGTAGCCTCGGAGGCCTGGCGCAACTTGATCAGCGGCGTGTTGCCGACGGTACCGACGAATCCGTCCCTTACGTCCATTGTCTGCTTCTTCTTGCTATCGGGATGTCTGCGAGGCGTGCTGGTGGGTGGGTGCTGGCGGGAATATAGGCGGATGTCTGACAGTAGAAACCGCTTCCCCTTCGATCAACCCCGGCCCGCGCCTAGGCCGCCCACCGGTCGCGCAACCCTTCTCGGTGCAGGCACAGCCATTGCAGCGAGATCATGGTGATGGCGTTGCGCACCGACCCGTCCGCGAGCTTGGCCGGCACCCGGTCCATCGGCAGGGTGAAGACGCGAATATCCTCGGCCTCGTGCGGGTTGCCGTGGACCCCGCCGGCGTCGGTCGCGTCGCAGCGCCCGCAATAGATCGCCACCCGTTCCGAGCAGGCGCCGGGAGTCATGAAGCAGTCGGCGATGAACTCGAGCGCGCCGATCGCGAGGTTGGCTTCCTCGACCGCCTCCCGCCGGACGACCTCCTCGGCGGTCTCGCCCGGGTCGATCATGCCGGCGACGATCTCGATCATCCACGGCGTTGCTTCGCCGGCGGCCAGCGGGCCGGGGCGGAACTGCTCGATCAGCACCACCTCGTCGCGCACCGGGTCGTAGGGGAGCACGGCGGCGGCGTGGCCGCGCTCGAACACCTCGCGCACGACCGGCTCGCTCCATGTCACCGTCGAAGCGCCGGTAGCGCAGCCGGTAGCGGTCGATCTGGAAACGGCCCTTGTAGGGCGTCGTCTTTTCGAGGATGTCGACGTCGTCGGTCATGCGCTGGACGTGGTGCGAGGAGCGGGGAACCCTATATTCGAGGCAGGCATGGGGTAGCCTAGGGGGCCGCCCGTGGCAAGGCGTGGACCGGCCGCCGCGGCGGCGCGACCAGACAGGAGGCACGATGTCGGAACGGTTGGAGCGGATCGAGTTCCAGGGCTCGCAGGGGACCGCGCTGGCGGCGCTGCTCGACCTGCCCAACGGCGAGCCGCGAGCCTACGCCCTGTTCGCCCACTGCTTCACCTGCTCCAAGGACGTGTTCGCGGCGGCGCGGATCGCCCAGGGGCTGGCGGCGCGCGGCATCGCCGTGCTGCGCTTCGACTTCACCGGGCTGGGCGCGAGCGAGGGCGAGTTCGCCAACACCAACTTCTCGTCCAACGTCCAGGACCTGGTCGCCGCCGCCGACTGGCTGCGCGCCAACCGGACCGCGCCCGAGATCCTGGTCGGCCATTCGCTCGGCGGCGCGGCGGTGCTGGCGGCCGCGCCCGAGATCGCCGAGGCCAGGGCGGTGGCGACGATCAACGCCCCGGCCGATCCCGGCCACCTTGCCCATCTGCTCGCCCCGGCGCGCGACGAGATCGAGGCCCGCGGCGAAGCGGAGGTCTCCATCGCGGGGCGCAGCTTCACCATCCAGCAGCACTTCCTCGAGGACATCGAGGCGCAGCGGCTGTCCGATATCATCGGCCACCTGCACAAGGCGCTGCTGATCTTCCACGCGCCGCGCGACGAGGTCGTCTCGATCGACAATGCCAGCGCCATCTTCCGCGCCGCCAAGCATCCCAAGAGCTTCGTCTCGCTCGACGCCGCCGATCACCTGCTGTCGGACCAGGCCGACGCGGTCTACGTCGCCGAGGTGCTGGCCGCCTGGGCGTCGCGCTACGTCGGCGCCGCGGTCCGCACCGAGACCGGGGATGGGACCGAGGCCGAGCCGGCCTACGCGCTCGCGCCCGGCGAGCTGGTCGTCTACGAGGCCGGCACCGGCAGGTTCGCCCAGATCGTCGACGACGGCCGCCACCGGCTGCGCGCCGACGAGCCGGAGAATTTCGGCGGCGACGACACCGGGCCCAGTCCCTATGCCTATCTCGCCGCCGCGCTCGGCGCCTGCACCTCGATGACGATGCGCATGTATGCCGACCGCAAGCAGTGGCCGGTCGAGCGGATCGCGGTCCGCGTCCGCCACCGCAAGGTCCATGTCGAGGATTGCGAGGAGTGCGAGGAGAAGGACGGCAAGATCGACCAGCTCGAGCGCGAGCTCCAGATCGACGGCGACCTCAGCGAGGAACAGCGGGCGCGGCTGATGGAGATCGCCGACCGCTGCCCGGTGCACAAGACGCTCGAGCACCACAACCAGATCCTGACCCGGCTGCGCGCACCCGCCGCGGCGGCGTCCTGACGGGAGCCAAGCGAATGAAGACGCTGTGTCTGGTCTCGCGTGGCCGCCGTGGTTGCCGCCGTAGTTGCCGTCGCGGCGGCGCCCGCCGGTGCGGCGTCGCCGCTGCCGAAGGGCTTCGTCTACCTGCGCGACGTCGACCCGACGATCCGCCAGGACATGCGCTACGCCACCTCCTACAACTTCACCGGCCGGCGGGTGCCGGGCTACCGGGCGGCCGAATGCGTGCTGACCCGGCAGGCCGCGGCGGCGCTCGAGCGGGTCCAGGCGGCGCTGCGGCCCCGGGGCTACTCGCTCAAGGTCTACGACTGCTACCGGCCGGTGCGGGCGGTCCAGGCGTTCATGCGCTGGGCGGCCGATCCGTCGCGGCGCGAGATGAAGCGGGTCTTCTACCCCCGCGTCGACAAGGGCCGGGTCATCGAGCTGGGCTACGTCGCGGCCAGGTCGAGCCACTCGCGCGGCAGCACCATGGACCTGACCATCGTCCGCGCCGACGCGCCCCGGCACAAGGTCTACACGGCGCGAACCGTGACCGGTTCGTGCATCGCGCCGCGCGCCGGCCGCCCGCCCGACAACAGCCTCGACTTCGGCACCGGCTACGACTGCTTCGACGTGCTGTCGCACACCGCCAACCCGGCCATCCGCGGCGCCGCGCGCCGCCACCGGGCGCTGCTGGTCCGGGCCATGACGCGCCAAGGCTTCGTCAACTACGACAAGGAATGGTGGCACTTCACGCTGGGTGGTGAGCCCTATCCCAAGCGCGCCTTCGACTTCCCGATCGTGCCCCGGCCGTGACCGGCGCGCGGCCGGCCGCTATTTCGCAGCCTTGCGCGCCTCCGCCAGCCAGGCGTTGAACTGCTTGCGGTGCTTGGCGACCCATTCCTCGGCGTGGCGGTGGATGTCGGCCTCCTTGTCCTCGCCGGCCTGCATCTTGGCGTTCTGGGCGAAGATGTCGGCGAGCGGGATGCGCATCACCTCGAACAGGCGACGCGCGGCGGGGTTCTTGCGGGCGAATTCGTTGTTGACGATCGGCCGGATGTCGTTGGCCGGCCAGCCCATCCGGCAGGGATTGCTGACGCAGCCCTTGACGTTCTTGACCGTCGAGCGCTTCTCCCACTTCTTCTGCCCCTTGGGCAGCGACGGGAAGGGGACGTTGAGCCAGACCACGTCACGGCCGGGCTTGAGCACGCCGACCGTCCAGTTCGGCGTCCAGGTGTAGAAGAAGATCGGCTTGCCGGTCTTGAACCGGCCCAGCGCGTCGGCCATCGCGGCGCTGTACTCGGCCTTGATCGGATCGATGTCGTCGCGCAGGTCGTAGGCGTCGAGCTGGTGGCGGATGACCTGCTCGCAGCCCCAGCCGGGCGGGCAGGCGACCATCTCGGCCTTGCCGTCGCCGTCGATGTCGAAGGCCTTCCTGACCTCGGGCCGCTTGAAGTCGGACAGGTTGGTGATGTGCAGCCGGTCGGCGGTCTTCTTGTCGACCAGGTAGCCCTGCAGCGCGCCGCCCTTGGCGACGTAGCCGATCGGCCGGGCTCCCTTGGCGAAGATGCCGGTCAGGTCGCCGTGGAGCGGGAACCAGCCGTTGACCCAGAAGTCGACGTCGCCGGTGGCGACCGCCTGGTAGAAGATCTCGTTCTTGAGCTCCTTGGGCCGGCGGACGGTGTAGCCGAGCTCGCGCAGCGCGATCAGGTAGATCTCGGTCTGGAAGTAGCCCGTGCTCCAGGTGGCGCGGGCCGGATGTACGACCACGCCCTTGCCGGGCATCGCGTTCTGGGCCGACGCGGCGGCGCTCACCGCGAGGGCCATGCCCAGCCCCAGCGCCAGCCGGGTCAGGCTCTTACCCAGTCGTCCCCGTCCGTTCCCGGTCATCGCAGTCCTCCCTCGGCTCTCGCTATCCATCCCAAAGAAAACGGGCCGCCCGATGCCGGGCGGCCCGCAACAGTGCCACGGGCGCGAGCCCGCTTAAACGGTTGTTCGCCTATTTCGCGGCCTTGCGCGCCGCGGCGAGCCAGCTGTTGTACAGCTTCTGGTGCGAGGCGATCCATTCGTCCGCGTGGCGTTCGATGTCGGCTTCCTTGTTCTGGCCAGCCTGCATCTTGGCGTTCTGCGCGAAGATGTCCTGGAGCGGGATGCGCACGACCTGGAACAGCTTCTTGGCCGCCGGGTTGGCCTTGAGAAACTTGTTGTTGACCACCGGGCGGATGTCGTTGGCCGGCCAGCCCATCTTGCACGGGTTGGTGACGCAGCCCTTGACGTTCTTCACCGTGGTCAGCTTCTCATACTTCTTCTGGCCCTTGGGCAGCGCCGGGAAGGGCACGTCGATCCAGACTACGTCCCTGCCGGGCTTGAGGATCCCGACCGTCCAGTTCGGCGTCCAGGTGTAGAAGAAGATCGGCTTGCCGGACTTGTAGCGGCCGACGGCGTCGGCCATCGACGCGGAATACTCGGCCTTGATCGGATTGATCGAGCCGCGCAGGTCGTAGGCGTCGAGCTGGTACTTGATCACCGTCTCGCAGCCCCAGCCTGGCGGGCAGGCGACCATGTCGGCCTTGCCGTCGCCGTTGGAGTCGAACGCCTTCTTCACCTCCGGGCGCTTGAAGTCCGTGATGCTCTTGATGTGGAGCCTGTCGGCGGTCTTCTTGTCGACCAGGTAGCCCTGGAGCGCGCCGCCCTTGGCGACGTAGCCGATCACCGAGGCGCCCTTGGAGAAGATCTTGCGCATGTTGTTGTGCAGCGGGAACCAGCCGTTGACCCAGAAGTCGACGTCGCCCTGCGCCACCGCCTGGTAGAACAGCTCGTTCTTGAGCTCCTTGGTCTTCTTGACCGTGTAGCCCAGGTCCTTGAGCGCCCGGATGTAGATCTGGGCCTGGAACCAGCCGGTGCTCCAGGTCGCCCGGGCCGGATGCACCGTGACGCCCTTGCCGGGCATCATGTTGGCGGCGATCGCCGGCGCCGTGATCATGGTCAGGGCGCCGAATGCCAGCGCCGCTCCCGCGGCCCTCAGGCCGAACGTGGATCTTTGTGCCATATCTCCTTCTCCTTGCTTTCGTTGCATTCAAATCGCGTGGTATCGGCACACGGGGGCCGCGCGATGGGCGGCGCACCCGACTGCTTTCCGCCGCTGCCAACCCGCGACGCAAAGGCGGCGCAAGGGCGTTTCTCCGGCGGAAATTCGGTCTATCGTCATAACACCTCGAGGATCTTCCAGCGGCCGTCGGCGTACTCGAAGCGGGCGCGGCGAACGCGGCGGACATCCTTGTCGCTGCGATCGATCACCAGGAAGCTGCACAGGAAGCCCTGTTCGAAGAAGGGCGTGCGGGTGCAGGCCCGTTTCCGCGCCAGGCGGAAATGGTGCTCGCCCTCCACCGCCTCGAGCTGCTTGGGACTGGCGGTCTTGGTCCACGACGACCAGGCCGTGCGCATCGCGCCTTCGCCTGGCTCGACGCTGGCCGCCGACCACACCACCAGGGCGACCGCGATCGCGGTGACCGCACCGACCCGGACGACGTGAGCGATCTGCTTGCGGTCGCCGCGCAGCGCCTCCATCGCGTGTCCCGGGAAGGCCAGCGCCGCCTTGCCGAAGCCCGTGAAGGTCCAGCTGCTGCCGCCGGCGACCGCGGCCGGTCCGGTGCCGTAGGCCTGGGTGATCCGGTCGAGCACGATCGCCATCAGGACGATGCCGAGGCCGCCGAGCGAGGCCGAGCCGACGTCGAGCTTGTTGATGCCCGTCAGCACGGTCAGACCGAGGCCGCCGGCGCCGATCAGCGCCGCGATCACGACCATCGACAGCGACAGCATCAGTGTCTGGTTCAGGCCCGCCATGATCGTGCGCATGGCGAGCGGCACCTGGATCTCCCACAACACCTGCCGCCGGGTCGAGCCGAACGCGTAGCCGGCCTCGACCAGTTCGGACTGGACCTGGCGGATGCCGAGGTTGGTCAGCCGGATCACCGGCGGCATCGCGAAGATGATCGTCGCGATGATGCCCGGCACCAGGCCGACGCCGAACAGCATCACGATCGGAACCAGGTAAACGAAGGCCGGCACGGTCTGCATGATGTCGAGGATCGGCCGCAGGATCGTGGCGAACCGGTCGCTGCGCGACGCCAGGATGCCGAGCGGGATGCCGACGACGGCACAGAAGGCGACCGAGGTCAGCACCATCGCCAGGGTGGTCATCGTCTCGGGCCAGATGCCGAACATGTCGAAGCAGAGCACGGCGATCGCCGTGAAGATCGCCACGCCGCGCCCCGCGACGCGCCAGGCGAAGATCACGACCACGAACAGGAACACGATCGGCGGCAGCCAGTTGAGGAAGGCGTCGAGCCCCTCCAGCACCTGCTGGACCGGCCACTGGATGACCTGGAACACGTCCCGGAAGTTGGGCACGAGCCAGTCCTTGACGAACCATTCGATCCAGTCGTCGAGGGGCAGGACGGAGTCGGTGATATTCTTGAACATGTCGGCAGATGTTCCGTTTCTCGCCGGCCGGCCGGGCGCGCGGGCCCGTCGGCCCGTGCCCGGACGGCAGTGCGGCGATGACTACTGTGCGGCCAGCTCGGCCAGGACGTCGCGTGGCCGCACCACCCCGCGGAGCTGGCCTTGACTGCACACGACGGCGATCGGCGCGCCCGTGGCGCAGCGGTCGTAGATGTCGATCAGGTGTTCTCCCTCGGTCGCCGTCGGGAAGTCGTCGTTCACCAGCGCCTCGAGGCCGTTCGCGTCGTCGGCGTCGGCGCGCGCGACGTCGGTCAGCCTGACCAGGCCGAGCGGCTTCTTGGTGTCGTCGGTCACGTAGATCGAGTTCCGGGCCTGGTCGGTCATGCGTCCGAGCGCGGTCGCCACCGTGTCGCGGCCGAGCAGGAGCGGCTCGGCGGCGTGCATGATCGTCTTGACCGTGAACACGCGGCCGCGGTCGACCTCCTTGGTGAAGGCGGAGACGTAGTCGTCGGCCGGGTCGCCGACGATCTCCTCCGGCGTGCCGATCTGGACGAAGCTGCCGTCGCGCATGATCGCGATGCGGTCGCCCAGCATCAGCGATTCGTGCAGGTCGTGGCTGATGAAGATGATCGTCTTCTGGAGGTCGCGCTGGAGCGCGATCAGTTCCTGCTGCATGTCGTTGCGGATCAGCGGGTCGAGCGCGCCGAACGGCTCGTCCATCAGCAGTACCTCGGTGTCGACCGCGAGCGCGCGGGCGAGGCCGACCCGCTGGCGCATGCCGCCCGACAGGTTGGCCGGCGGCACGTCGCCCCAGCCGGCGAGGCCGACCGTCTCGAGCGCGTTGAGCGCCCGCTCGCGCCGCTCGTCCGACCCGACGCCCTTGATCTTGAGCCCGTACTCCACGTTCTCGGCAACGGTGCGGTGGGGCAACAGCGCGAAGTGCTGGAACACCATCGACACCTTGTTGAGCCGGATGTCGCGCAACGTCGCGTCGTCGGCGTCGACCACGTCGTTGTCGTCGATCATGATCTTGCCGGAGGTCGGCGCGATCAGCCGGTTGATGCAGCGGACGAGGGTGGATTTGCCGGAGCCCGACAGGCCCATGACCACGAAGGTTTCGCCCTTGCCGACGGCGAAGTTGACGTTGTTGATCGCGACGACACTGCCGGTGAGGTCGTGGACTTCGTCCTTGCTCTTGCCGCTGTCGATCAGGGACAGGGCCTTCTTCGGGTTGGCGCCGAAGATCTTGTAGAGGTCCTGGACGACGATTTTCGCGGCTGGATCGTTCAACGTTTCCTCAATTCTCACGTTCCCGGCGCTCGCAAACCTGGTCTCGTCCGGCAGGCATAGGCCTTCGGCGCGACGGTTCGTCTGTCGGAAGGTTGCGGCACCGCGACCCTGCCGCCGTGCCTGACGGCGGGTGGCGGCGTTCGTTCGAATAATCATAGGGGGGTGATTTGGGAAAGGCAAGATTTGCTACAGTTTTGGTGATTCTCCGGCGACTTTTTCTATGAATTATTGGCAAAATCCCCTGTCGAATTGAAAGCTATCCATGTAAAAAATCAAGTCAAAACTCAATAAAAATATGCCAAATAAAGTTATCATCTATTTGTATTTCCTTCTTTAGAAGTACACATCATTTTTTATTTTGATTATACGCAAGGCGCTGATTTCTCACATGGATTCCGCGCCGCGGTCAGTGGAAGTCCCGCGACGGGTAGAGCTGCCGGCGCAGCCGGTCGCGGCGGGGATCGCGGGCCGGCTCGCGCGGGTCGCGGGGCTCGTTCTTGATCTCGTCGGCGCGCGACAGGGCGATGGCGAAGCTGTCGTCGGGGCGGCCCAGGCCGTCGAGCAGGCCCGACAGGTCGGCGAGGTGGTCGGCGACGACGTGGGTGACGATGCCCTCGCGCTGGAGCTTGCCGCTGACCAGCACCAGCCGCGCGCCCATCACCACCCGGCGGTACTTCTCCAGGACGTGCGACCAGACGATGACGTTGGCGGCGCCGGTCTCGTCCTCGATGGTCATGAACACCACGCCCCTGGCGGTGCCCGGCCGCTGGCGGACGATGGCCAGGCCGGCGACGGCGACCCGCCGGCCGTCGGGGATCTCGGTCAGCCGGCCGTTGGCGACGGCGCGCGCCAGCACCGGTTCGTCGCGCAACAGCGCCAGCGGGTGCGCCTTGAGCGACAGCCGCACCGCGGCATAGTCGTCGAGCACCTGCTCGCCCAGCGACATGACCGGCAGCGCGGCGGGCGGGTCGTTGGCCTGCTCGTCCTCGTCCATGGCCGCGAACAGCGGCAGCGGGTCGTTGCGCAGCCGGCGCACGGCCCACAGCGCGTCGCGGCGCGACAGCGCCATCGAGGCGAAGGCGTCGGCCCGGGCCAGCCGCTCGAGCACCGCCACGGGCAGCCCGCTGCGCCGCCACAGCCGGTAGGGATCGGGATAGAAGTTGCCGCGCGCGGCGACCAGCGCCGCCATCGCTTCCTCGCGCAGCCCCTTGACCTGGCGGAAGCCGAGCCGGAGCGCGAAATGGCCGCCGTCGCCGGGCTCCAGCGTGCAGTCCCAGTCGGAATGGTTGACGTCGACCGGCCGCACCTCGACGCCGTGCTCGCGCAGGTCGCGGACGATCTGGGCCGGGGCGTAGAAGCCCATCGGCTGGCTGTTCAGGAGCGCGCAGGCGAAGGCCGCCGGGTAGTGGCACTTGAGCCAGGCCGAGACGTAGACCAGCAGCGCGAAGCTGGCCGCATGGCTCTCGGGGAAGCCGTAGTCGCCGAAGCCCTCGATCTGCTTGAAGCAGCGCTCGGCGAAGTCGCGCTGGTAGCCGCGATCGACCATGCCCTCGACCATCTTGTCGCGGAAGCCGTGGATCTGGCCGGTCTTGCGGAAGGTCGCCATGGCCCGGCGCAGCCGGTCGGCCTCCGACGGGGTGAAGCCGGCGGCGACGATGGCGATCTTCATCGCCTGCTCCTGGAACAGCGGCACGCCGAGCGTCTTGCCCAGCACCTCCTCCAGCTCCCGGGACGGGAAGACGACCCTCTCCTCGCCGTTGCGGCGGCGCAGGTAGGGGTGGACCATGTCGCCCTGGATCGGGCCGGGGCGGACGATCGCGACCTCGATCACCAGGTCGTAGAAGTTGCGCGGCTTGAGCCGGGGCAGCATCGACATCTGGGCCCGGCTCTCGACCTGGAACACGCCGATCGAATCGGCCCGGCACAGCATGTCGTAGACCTCGGGATCCTCGGCCGGCACGGTCGCCAGCTCGTAGGCCTTGCCGTAGTGGCGGGCGATCAGGTCGAAGCCCTTGCGGATGCAGGTCAGCATGCCGAGCGAGAGCACGTCGATCTTGAGGATGCCGAGCGCGTCGAGGTCGTCCTTGTCCCATTCGATGACGGTGCGGTCCTCCATCGCCGCGTTCTCGATCGGCGCCAGCTCGTGCAGCGGCCCGTCGGTGATGACGAAGCCGCCGACGTGCTGGGACAGGTGGCGCGGGAAGCCGACCAGCTCCATGGCGAGGGCGACGGCGGTGCGCAGGGTCGGGTCCGACGGGTCGAGGCCGACCTCGCGGATATGCGCCTCCTTGAGGCCGTCGCTGCTCCAGCCCCACACCGTCTTGGCCAGGGTGTCGAGCGTGTCCTCCGACAGCCCGAAGGCCTTGCCGACCTCGCGGATCGCGCTGCGCGGGCGGTAGGAGATCACGGTCGCGGCCAGGCCGGCGCGGTGGCGGCCGTACTTGGCGTAGATGTACTGGATCACCTCCTCGCGCCGCTCGTGCTCGAAGTCGACGTCGATGTCCGGCGGCTCGCCGCGCTCGGCCGAGACGAAGCGCTCGAACAGGAGGTCGAGCTTGCTCGGGTCGACCGCGGTGATGCCCAGGCAGAAGCAGACCGCCGAGTTGGCCGCCGAGCCGCGGCCCTGGCACAGGATGTCCTGGTCGCGGGCGAAGCGGACGATGTCGTGGACGGTGAGGAAGTAGGGGGCGTAGCCGAGCTGGCCGATCAGGTCGAGCTCGTGGCGCAGCACCGCCTCGACCTTGGCCGGCACGCCGCCGGGGTAGCGGCGCCGGGCGCCGAGCCGGGTCAGCCGCTCCAGTTCCTCCTGGGGCGTGCGGCCCTGGGGCGTCGGGTCGACCGGATAGACGTAGCGCAGCTCGTCGAGCGAGAAGTCGATCCGGTCGGCGATCTCCGCCGTGCGGGCGACCGCGTCCGGCCACGCGGCGAACAGGGCGGCCATCTCCGCCGCGGGCTTCAGGTGGCGCTCGGCGTTGGCGAACAGGCGGAAGCCGGCCGCCTCGAGGGTGCAGTGCTCGCGGATGCAGGTCAGCACGTCCTGCAGCGCCCGCCGCTCGGGCGCGTGATAGTGGACGTCGTTGGTCGCCACCAGGGGCGTCCCCGCCGCCTCGGCCAGCGCCGCGAGACGGGTGACCCGGCGATGGTCGTCGCCGCGATGGAGCATCTGCGCCGCGAGATAGGTCCGGCCGGGGAAGAGCCTTGCGAGCTGCGCGAGGAAGGCCTCGAAATCGGTGCCCGTCATCCGGCCCGCCCTTCGAGGCTCGCTTTGCGAGCGCCTCAGGACGAGCCGCGCATGGTGGTCATGAAGGCAATCCGCTGGCTCGTCCTGAGGTGCCGCCGAAGGCGGCCTCGAAGGACGGGATGGCGCGCTCACCGTCTCCGGCGGCAGGGCGACGACGATCTGCCCTTCGGCGTGGGCCGCGAGATCGTCGAGTCCCAGGTGGCATTGCCCCTTCTCGGCGCGGCGCTTGCCGACGGTGAGCAGGGTCGAGAGCCGCCCGTAGGCCGGCTTGTCCATCGGGTAGCAGAGCAGGCTCCAGCCCTCGACCAGGTCGAGCCGGGCGCCGACCAGCAGCTTGATCCCGGCCCGCTTGGCCGCGCCGTGGGCGCGGACGACCCCGGCCAGGGTGTTGCGGTCGGCGACCCCGATCGCCCGGTGCCCCAGCTCGGCCGCGCGCATCACCAGCTCCTCCGGATGCGACCCGCCGCGCAGGAAGCTGAAGTTGGTGGTGACCTGGAGCTCGGCGTAGGGGGTCATCATCTTTCCGCCGTAGGGGCGGGTTTCCAACCCGCCCGCCCGTCATCGACGTTTTCCCGATCCTGCGACCAGTTCGCGGGATTGTCGGCGATATACGCCCGAACGGCCTGGAGCTCCCGGTCATCCCGGATAACGCGGTCATGGAAGCCGCGCTGCCACACCGGCTCGCCGGCGCGGCCGTACAGCCGATTGATCCTGCGCGCCGAAAAGGTCTTGAACCCCCGGATGACTTCCGAAAGGTCGACCGCGCCCACTCGGAGGCAGGCGATCCCATGAAGATGGTTGGGCATGATCACGAACCGGTCGAGGTCGATGGCGTAGTGATCGGGGAGGGCCGACCAGGCGGCCTCGGCGATTTGCCCGGATTGGTTCAACTGAACCTCGGCTTCCCTCATCCTGCCGAGGAGCTGCTTCCGGTCATGGATGCAGAGCGTGACGAAATATGCGCCGGGGGAAGCATGGTCGTGGCCGGGCCAGCGCAACCCATGTCGCTGCGGGAGCGAGGCGGGCCGAGGGCGGGCGGGTTGGAAACCCGCCCCTACGGCCAATCGGCCGACGTGCTTTTCCGTCATCGGGCCAATCCTCCCAGGCCATGCACCGCCCAGCGGCCGGTGGCCAGGTCGCGGAACAGCCACAGCCGCCGGCCCGCCGCGTCCTCGGCCAGCCAGTAGTCGCGATAGCGGCCGTTACCCGCTTGGGCGCCCGCTTGGGCGGCGGTGTCGCTCTCCAGCGCGTGCCACCAGGGGCCGAGCAGCCGCTCCGGGCCCTCGACGTGGCGCAGGATCACCGGCCGGCGCTTCCAGGCGAACACGGTCGGCGGCGCGGCGCCTTGCCTGTCCCCCCTTGGCAGCATCGGCTCGACCGGCTCCGGCCGGGCCATGAGGCGGACGGGGCGGGGCGCCGTCGCGGGCCAGGCCGACCAGTCGGCGGGGCCGCCGGTCAGCGCCGGGCGGGGGGCGACCTGCGCCTCGGGCAGCGGCGTCTCGACCGGGGCGGGCCAGGTCACGGCTTCGGGCCCGAGCCGGTTGACCAGCCGGTCGATCAGCGCGGCCAAGGCGGCGGGTGGGTCGGCCCGGGGAGCGGCCGGGGCCGTATGACGCGCCGGTCCCTCCGGCCCGCCCGCCGTCCGGGCGAGGGGGCGCAGCGCGGCCTGGTCCCGGGCGACGGGCTCGACCGCGGCGGCCTCGAGCCGCAGCGCCTCGACGCCGGGGTCGGGGTCGAGCGCCTCCAGCTTGGGCGCGAACAGCCGGCGCAGATGGGCCGGGTCGCGCGCGGCCCGGCTGACCCCGACCCGCGCCGTCGCCGTCGTGCCGTCGATCCGGTAGAGGGTGAAGGCGAGCCGGCGCGCGCCCAGCCCCTCGCGGTCGAGCCGCGCGGTCAGCTCGGCCATGAGCCGGTCGAGCCCGGCGGCGAGCCCCTCGGGGGTGGCCAGCGGCTCGCCGAAGCCCAGGTCGGCGCGGTACGGGACCACGGGGCGGTAGGGCGAGACCGGCTCGGGCTCGGCGCCGCGGGCCTGGTCGAGCCGGCGCAGCACGCCCGCGCCGAAGCGCAGCGCCAGCGCCGCCCGTGGCAGGCCGGCCAGGTCGCCGATCGTGTAGAGGCCGAGCCGGTGCAGGGTGTCGATGTCGGCCTCGGCCAGGCGCAGGGCGGCGACCGGCAGGGACTTGAGGCGCTGCCGGTGGGCGTCCCTGTGCGCCCCCTGGGCCAGGATCGGGGCGTCGGCCTCGCCGAAGCGGGCCCAGGCCCAGGCCGCGCCCGGCGTGTCGGCGATCGCCGCGCGGGCGCCCAGGCCGACCCGCGCGGCCAGCTCGACCAGCCGCCGGATCAGCGCCGATTCGCCGCCGACCAGGTGGGCGCAGCCGGTGATGTCGAGGAACAGCCCGCCCTCGAACGGCCCGGCCGCCGGGTCCGGGCCGACCCAGGGCGTGAACCGGCCGCAGGCCTCGGCCAGCCGGCGCAGCAGGCGGCGGTCGGCGTCCGGCTCGGCGGCCACCGCCTGGAGCGCGGGGCACAGGGTCCGGGCGTCGGACAGGCTCTGCCCCGGCGCGCCGCCGGCCAGCTCGCCCGCGCGGTTGACCGCGACCACGGCGATCCGGTTGCCCTCGGGCTGGATCACCGCGAAGGGCACGTCGCGCAGCGCCGGCCGCGCGGCGGCCGCCCGGTCGGCGGCCAGACGGGGGAGCCAGAGATAGAGGATGCGGCGCGGCATGGCTTCGCTCGATGTGCCTCACGCAGCGTCGACGCGGCGGCGGTCCGATGCGGGCCCCGGTTCGGGCGCGGCCCCCAGTTCGGGCGCGGCCCCCGGTTCGGGCGCGGCCCCAGGTTCGGGCGCGGCCGCGCCGGCTTCGTAGAGCGCCTGCCGGGCGCAATCGAAGGCGACGGTCCAGCCGCCCGGCCGGCCGCCGCGGCAGCGCACGAGATCGAGCCGCCAGACCGGGTCGCCGCCGGTATGGCGCGCGCCGGTTTCCGGCACCGACGGCCGGGCGGCGACCCGCCAGCGGGTGGTCGCGGCGCTGGGCACCAGCGCGCGGCGCCAGGGCCGGTGCAGCAGCACCGGCACGCCGTGGCCGGCGGCGGCGAGCTGGAGCCGCCGGGTGAGCGGGAAGTCGAGGTCGCCGACGTCGCCGGCGACCGCGGCCAGCGCGGGGCAGCGCAGCGCGTCCTCCATCACCCACAAGACGTCGGTCACGGTCGTGCAGCGGACCTGCAGCAATCTTTCGGGCCGCCAGCCGTAGGCGAGCACGCCGGGCGCGAACAGGTCGTCGCGCGCGCTGACCCACAGGATCGGCCCCGCGAAGCCGGCGGCGGCGATCCGCCCGGCGATCACGGCGAGCAAGGCGGTCGCCGCGCCGTCGTCCGGGTCCGGGGTCATGAGCTCGTGGACCGCGCCGCGCGCCAGCCCGCCGCCGGGCAGCGCCCGGTCGATCGCGTCGAGGCCGAGCGGCACCGCCGGCACCACGGGCGCGCCGGGCGCCTGTTCGAGCCGGCGGACGCGCTCGCGCAGGGCGGCGAGGTCTGGGGGCGGTTGGCTCATATGTTCCTCTTATGTTCTTATTTTGGGGCATTGGAAGGGGGCGGTCAACCGCTCCCCCGTCGGCGTCATCCCGAGCGAAGCCGAGGGATCTTGCCCCCGCAGCCGCGATCCCGGCGGCAGGAGCAGGATTTCTCCGCTCCGCCCTCCGGGCTCCGGTCGAAATGACGGCAGGCGAGCGCAGGGACCGAACCCGATTCCCCTGCCGCGCCCGCCATCCGCTACCCTGCCGGCCATGAAGGTCGACGGCGTTCCCTATCGCACCATCTGGCTGGCGGACGACGGCTGGTCGGTCGAGATCATCGACCAGACCAAGCTGCCCTTCGCCTTCGTCACCGCGCGGCTGACCAGCCTGGAGGAGGCCGCCCACGCGATCCGCACCATGCAGGTGCGCGGCGCGCCGCTGATCGGGGCGACCGCGGCCTACGGGGTGTGCCTGGCGGTGCGCGACGACCCGTCCGACGCGGCGCTCGACCGCGCCTGCGACACGCTGCATGGCGACCCGGCCGACCGCGGTCAACCTGCGCTGGGCGCTCGACGCCATGCGCGACCACCTGCGCAACCGGCCCCACGACGAGCGGGCCGGCGCCGCCTACCAACAGGCCGCCGCGATCTGCGACGACGACGTCGCCACCTGCGCGGCGATCGGCGACCACGGCCTCGCCCTGTTCCAGGACCGCTGGCGGGCCAAGGGCGAGCGGGGCAGGCTCGAGGTGCTGACCCACTGCAACGCCGGCTGGCTCGCCACCGTCGACTGGGGCACCGCGCTCGCGCCGATCTACAAGGCCCACGATTCCGGCCTGCCCATCCACGTCTGGGTCGACGAGACAAGGCCGCGCAACCAGGGCGCCGCGCTGACCGCCTGGGAGCTCGGCCGCCACGGCGTCGACCACACCGTCATCGTCGACAACGCCGGCGGCCACCTGATGCGCCGGGGCCGGGTCGACCTGTGCATCGTCGGCACCGACCGCACCGCCGCCAACGGCGACGTCTGCAACAAGATCGGCACCTACCTGAAGGCGCTCGCCGCCGACGACAACGGCGTGCCCTTCTACGTCGCCCTGCCGCACGCGACCATCGACTGGACCCTGGCCTCGGGCGACGACATCCCGATCGAGGAACGCAGCGCCGACGAGGTCACCGCGATGACCGGTGTCGCCGGCGACGGCGCGGTCGAGACCGTCTCGATCGTCGCGCCGGGCAGCCCGGCGGCCAACTACGCCTTCGACGTCACCCCGGCGCGGCTGGTCACCGCCCTGATCACCGAGCGCGGCGTGTGCGCGGCCAGCGAAGAGGGCCTGCGCGGGCTCTACCCGGAGCGCGCGGGGTAGCGCCGGGCCGCCGCGTTGGCGGCGGTAATGTCATCAATTGTCATCATTCGTCGTCTTCGCCGGGGGCCGGTTACGCCGCTTCGGCGTCGGCGGCCTCGGCGGCGTCGCGGGCGGCCAGCGCGGCCTCGCTGGCCAGGCATTCGCGGCGGCGGAGGCCGGACAGGGTGCTGTGCACGCCGGCGAGCTTGCGCTCGCGCTCGATCCGCGCCGCCTCGGCCCAGGGATCGGGGGCGGGGAGGGAAGCGGCGCCGGGTTGCCGGCACGGGGCGTGCGCGGCCGGTGTCTGTGTTGGTGCGTTCTGTCTGCTATCGCGCGGGTTCGGGCAGGCCCTCACCCCTGGCCCCTCTCCCCCAAGGGGAGAGGGGAAGCGTGTGGCATCCGCCTCGAGCGTTGCCATCGCCGGCTGCGTGCGGTCGCAAGACCGGTCTGGACTCCCCTCTCCCCTTGGGGGAGAGGGGCGGGGGTGAGGGCCCGTCGCCGGCGAACCGGATTCGGGCCGCTCGCCGCCATCGTCCGCCCCGGTCTCGCGCTCACCCTGCCGAGCCTCTTGTTCCTGCTCCTGCGCCGCCTTGCGCGCGGCGGCCCGCGCCACCGGGCCGGGGCGGCCGGGGACGACCTCCTCGCGGTCGCGGGCGGGGCCGGTGAAGCCGGCGAGGCGCGCCTGCAGGCCCAGCGCCCGGGCGGCGGCGTTGAAGCTCTTCGCCGCCATCGCCGCGTCGTACAGCTGCTCGGTCTTGTCGATCAGCAGGTCGCGGTCGGCGCTGCGCGCCGCCTCGGCGTCGGCCCACAGCTCCTGGATACGCTGGGTGATCGTGTCGTCGGCGAGCAGGCGGTGGCCCTGCTGGCGGGCGCCGTCCTGGGCGTAGCCGGCCTGGCGCGCGGCCTCGGCGGCGTTGCCGCAGGCGACGTAGACCCGGCAGAACATCTCGCGCCGGGAGGTCAGCGCATTGGCCGGCGCGAAGGGGGCGCCGGCGCTGGTCAGGGCGGCGGCGAGCGAGGCCGTGGGGGCGGCGGAGTCCATGATCCGATCCTTTCGGGCAAAGGACCGAATATGGGAATTAAATCATAGTTTTCAAGGCCGGGTTCGGCCGGCGAGGTCCCGCGAGACGCCCCGGCTCGCGCCGGGGCTACTCGGGGCGAGGGCATGCGAAAAGGCCAACACCGTGACAGGGCCGCCATGATGTCTTGCCAGTCTGATCGCCGCTTCCCGCTTGGCCCGCTTATCGCCCCGAAGCGGACAATCCCGCCGCCGTCGGCGTTGTCCGATAATGACGCAATGGAGATCGCCCGGCCGCGTGGCACGTCAACCTGACACAGCTTCGCGACGATCTATTCGGGATTATGGGTTATCTTCGCCATGCTGGTCCTCCTCTGGATTTGCGAACACCACGGTGGATCATTTCAGTGGGCAAAGATTAGTGTCGAAGACGCTCGAATTTCCGCGTCGCCGTGCGACGCTTGCCTTCGGTGAGCAGACCTATCCGCTTCCAGGTCTGCTTCAACGATATCGGCAAACCCATGCAGCTTCGTCCGCAGCAGTGGCCCCGGCGACGACAGTCCGGCGGAACCGATAACCGCGGCATCATGGCCACAGTCTTGCGGTCGATTCGAACCGATGGGCCGCGTCTCTCGCTTAATTCCTTCACGATGACAAGCCAGCCCTACGCGCCGACCCCGCTCAGCCGCCTTTCTTCAGCTCGGCCAGAAGCGCCTTGGCGCGGCTGTGCTTTGGCTTGAGTTCGAGCGCTTTCTCGCAATCGGCGATCGCCTTGGCGCGCATCTTGGCTGCGGCGTAGGCCTGGCAGCGGTCGAAATAGGCGAACCCGGATGGCTTGGTGCTGAATTCGATGACCTTGCCGAAATCGGCCGCCGCCTTGGCCGGCTGCTTGAGCGTCATGTAGGTGCGGGCTCGGTTGCCGTAATAGTAGGGCTGTCTCGGCAGCACGTTGATCGCCAGCGTGAATTCGGCAATTGCGTCCTGCTTGCGGCCCAGTCCGGACAGGATTACGCCGCGCTCGTTGTAGGCGCCGGCGAGCTTCAGTCCCTTGAGTTGCTTGGAGTTGATCGCCTTGGTGTAGAGCGCAAGCGCGCCCTTGGCGTCGCCCTTGTAGTTCAACTTGGCAGCGGCCGACAGCATCCGGTCGGCCTCGCTGCTGCCCTTGTTGTCGGCCAACGCATGTCCTGCTGGGAGGGCCAGGCCAACGAGTACGAGGATGGCGAGCAGGTAAGAAAGTCGTTTCATGGTAGGTGGGCCTCTGGGGTTCGATTTTTGTCCCGGTCTCGCGAACGCGCCGTTGGTTATTTGGCCTCATTGCCTCCGATCATCAGTCTGTTGCCGACACGCAGCCGTTCGATCACCAGATCGAACCCCCTCGTGGGCATGCCGCCGGTGACCGTGACCTTGACGGTTTTGGGCCCTGCAATGGGGATGTTCTGCTTCGGATTCTTGGGGTCGGCGTACGATTTCCCGCACATCTTGAGGTCGCCGCAGTTCTTGCCCAACAAGGTGACTTTGGCGCCCGATTTGTTGCTGCCGGCCAGCAACATTCTCTTGATCTCGTCGAAATTGGCCTTGGTGACGCGTACATGGCCAAGGATTTGGCCGGTCCCGGCGCCGCTTTGGCAAATGCAGTCGACCTTCCATTGGAAAGTCTCGGCGCCATAGGCCAAGCTCGGGGATGCCAGCAGCAAAGCAACTAAAAGCAGCGTTCTCACATATTCCTCCATGGACCATTTGCTTCCCTACTGTCTTTTGCTGAACTGGTCATGCTCGAGGGCGAACGGGAATGGGTCATAAAGGCGCAGACACATCTGCGCATCGCCGCTGGCGGCACCACCCGCGCTGGCCACGCGGTGGCAGCCGAATGTTGTGCGTGGTTGTGTCTCCGGCAGTGTCGCGGAGGGCCACTTCAAGTGGTCGTCAACAACCGCCAATGTCGGCAAATGGCTAGGCTCGGCCATTGGCGGACCGCTCGGTCAGGTCCGCTTCGGGGCTGAAAGCGGTCGTACAGGCGTGGCTCGTCCGGTCTACTCCCAAGACCGGACGCGGGCCGCTGGGTGCCGCCAAGGCTGCTTCTGGCCCCGAGCAGCCCTAACGGAAATTGTGATCGCGCGCAGTCTACCACGCATCGTGCGCGAGGCGCGCCGCCATCAGGCGCCAGCGACAAATCTGAAATCGCTTACAATTGATGATCGCGGGGCGTCCCGATCGCCCGCGGCTATTGATGGCCGAATGGGCCGCTCAGCGCAACTGGGCATCGCGGCTGGCACAGAGCCGTTTGAAATAGGTAGTGAAGGCCTCGATATTGCGCGGCCCCTCGATGCCTATGGGCGCGGGCAACTATCCTCTTGGAGCGCCGACCAGTGCGGGACGCAAAAGCGTGGCCGAGAAACGCCTTTCTTGCGCTTGAGCGGAGGTCTTTTGTCCGCATGGCCTGAAAGTGCTATTCCGATCATGATGCGTATCTCAGAATTCGGGCCGTGCCGCACTAACATGTGTTAGTGAAAATCATTTTGAGCCGTGATGTCATATCCAACGCGCGACAGGAGAGGATAAGACCCATGACAATCGAAACGAAACCAGCCGAAACGCAAAAGACCGACGTAAAGAGCGCTGTCACCCGAGCCATTGAGGGTACTGGCGACACCGTCACGGGAACAATAGACATCACAAAAAGCGCGACGGTATCGGCGGTACGCTCGGTCGGCAAAGTCGGCGAAGCCACCGTGAAGGCCGGCGCTGGCATTCTGACCGGAGCAATCGAAGCCGCGAACGACGTTGGCAGTGAATTGGGCAACACAGTCAAGGGCGCCATCATCGGCGTAATTCAGGGCACCGCTGAAGTAGCCTCGGTAACCGTTATGTCGCTGGTCAACGTCGTGCGGTCCGCAATTTCCGGAACCTCCATCGTCGGCAAGGATATTGGCACCGTTGCGATGGCAACCGCTCAAGGGGCCATCGTTGCAACGAAAGATATCAGCCTCACCCTCGAGGATGCGGCTTTCGGCGTCGCGCACGGCCTAGTCGCAGGCACGAAGAATGTGGGCGCCGATATCGGTTTGACTGCAAAAAGCGCGATGCGCGGTAGTATCGCCGGCGCCAGCGAGATTGGCGGCGATGTGGTCTTGGCCGCAAACAGCACCGCACGGGGATTGATCAAAGGCACCGCTGAAATCGGCGGCGATGTCGCAAAGGTGGCGGTCAGCGCAGTTGAAGGCGCGATCGAAGCCGCCAAAAGCGTCGGGATAAAAGCCGAAGATGTCGCGTCGGCAGCGGCAACCGGCGCGGTCGAGGCCGCCGGCGAGATCAGCGAAGCGACCGCCAAGACTGTTTCCAGCGCCGTGGCGACGACAATCGGCGGGGTAAAAGTGATCGTGAAAGCCCCGTTCAAAAAATAATTGTCTACGCCAGCAATCAATCCGTCTGGCCGACCGGCCCGCGTCAACCGAACCAATTGGTTCAGTTTGCGCCCAATGCCGTTGGCCGCCGCTCAATCGAAATCCGGACGACCGACGCCTTACGATAGGCATCTCACGACCGCACATTGTCGCCTCTTGGCTACATCGAGCCGTTAGCGAACCGCTCGGAAAGGTCCGCAGCTAGGCCGAGAGCGGTCGCGCAGGCGTGGCTCGTCCGTTCACCGGCCATTAGCGGTCGTCGGCTGCCAAAGCCTGAGAAGGCTGCTTCTGACCCGCGTCGGACACCGGATCGATTTTTGGAATTGACGAACGACCACGACGCAAGGGGGGGCGATCCGGCGGCGCACTCCTCATAGCCAAACCTGCATTCAAGAACGGGTCAAAGGCGATGAAGAAAGAAAGGGCGCCCGAAGGCGCCCTTTCTGCAGTCGAAGAGAGCTGTGCGCGCCTCGATCAGCGCGAGGTGCAGGCCCAAACGCGAAATCTGACAACCCTGACCCGGATTGAACTTGTTGCACTCCCGCAAGGCCCGAGCTTGGGCGCCGGCACGGTTGGCGTACCGCGACGACCATCCCCAGCCGCCGTTCGATGCCACCGCATAGGCACCACAGGAATTGCGGAAGGTGGTTACCCGGCTGCAATTGCCCCGGCATCGAGCCAAGGCGCCCGCGCGCGCGGATGCCGAAGTCGGGTGATTGTAGACATAGCCCCAGGCGCGCGTCGTCGGATTGACCGCAATCGAGGCCCAGCAGTTCGGGACCCGGCAATTGGCGCTCGCTGACGTGACCGCGACAGGAGTTCAGGGCCAGTGCCAGGAGGCACATGGCGAATAGGCGTTTCATTTCGTTTCTCCAGGGAGAGCAGCACAAAATTGCGCTGCGTGCCGTGGATATGGCGGGGAGACGCAAACAAGTCCATGGCGCCAGACGGTATATTTTCTATTCGTCCCTTGTGCTACGGGCCTGAGTTGGTTGACGGGAATAACGCGCTCGAAAGCAAACGAATCGATCGGGCCGATCTGTTGGCAGACGCTGGAGCGGATCTCGGTCGACGTTGAGCCGCCCATCTGTGCTCCGTTGCGCGACGGTCCCGAATGTCGCTTGTTGGCTATCAGCGGACATGGTGCGGGCTTCGCCGGCATGGCCGCTTTGCATCCCAAAGCGGCCATCCTCCTCGGTCTTCGGCAAAGACCGCTGGTGACACCGCCCGGACATCCCGACCGTCGTCGCGCTTGCGGCACGGGTTCATGAGCCGACCCGGAAGCGGCCTGACGACCCCTCCCGGTCGGCTCGGCATGTCAGGTGGCCGTCAGGATCGACGTGTCATTCTATCGCTGCCCGGAGCCTCGGATCGGGTCCGCTTTGGGTCGGGGCGGGGCCGTTGCGTCGACCCGCCTTCACCATTCGTGAATCCCGCGGGGCCGGTCGCCGGGTCGCGAACGGCCTGTCCGCTACGCCGGTCACCCGATCGAAGCGGACGTCCCGCGATTTGAGGTACGTCAATGAGACCGCGGGCATTTGGCGTATCTTTCCTTCGCAGCCGGCCGCAGCCCGTTTCCCTGCGGCCCAAGAACAAAAGGAAAACAGATATGAGAACAATGGTTCGGAACAAGTTGATGCGCCGGATCGGCCGGCCGGCGCTGGTCCTGGTCTCGATCGCCGTGGCGTCGCCGGTCGCCGTCGTCAGCGCCGCCGAGAAGCCGCAAGCACCAATCGCTCACGCCATCAACGACTTCGGCGTCGATCTGTTCCTGCGGCTGGTGACCGCCAACAAGGGCGAGACCGTCTTGGCCTCGCCCTACAGCATTGCGTCGGCCTTGACGATGCTCGGGTTTGGCGCGCGGGGCAAAACGGCGGTAGCGCTCGCCAAGTTCCTCCATATCAGCGGGATGTCGCTGCCGCAGGCCGGTAGGGCGCACGCTCACCTGCGATCGCTCCTGGTCGCCAAAGATCCGGGCGCCACGCTCGCCATCGCCAACGGCATCTGGATCAGAACGGGCATGAAGCTCGACCCGGCCCTGGTCCGCCGACGTCGACGCCGACTTCGGGGCCCGGGTCGACAATCTCGATTTCGCCCAGCCCAACGCCAACGCCGTCATCAACAAGTGGGTCGCCGGGGTGACCCACGACATGATCCCGCACCTGGTGCCGAAGCTGAAGCCGTGGACCAAGTCCGTTCTGGTCAACGCGCTCTATTTCAAGGGCGTGTGGACCTACAAGTTCGACCCGAAGAAGACCACCGCGCAGCCCTTCACCCTGGCGAAGGGGAATCAGCGGCCGGTGCCAATGATGCACCAGGCGCGGCGCGACTTCGCCTATCGCGAGACCGGCACGGCGCAGGCCGTGTCGCTGCCCTACGGCGACGGCCGTTTCGAAATGGTCGTCGTCCTGCCCAAGCAGCGCGGCGACGCGCGGGCCTGGCTGCTGGCCAACGCCGGCGCCAACTGGCGTTCGCTGGTCGGGCCCGGCGCCTTCATGCCGCATCGCGGCGCGCTGGCCCTGCCGCGGATGAAGCTCAGCTTCCACGCCGAACTCAAGGATACGTTGCGCAAGATGGGAATGCCTGCCGGCGTGCAGGTGTTTGGTGAGGTAAGCAAGGTCATCCACCAGTCCGAGATGGAGGTCAACGAGTTGGGCACCAAGGCCGCCGCGGCGACCGCGGTGATCACCGGCAGATCACCGGGGGCGAGCGCGTTCACGATGACTGTCGACCGGCCGTTCCTGCTGGCGCTGCGCGAGCGGCGCACCGGACTGTTGCTGTTCCTTGGATACGTCGCCGATCCCGGCAAGCTCTGAAGCCGCGTCTATCGACCTGACAGCCGCCGTCCGTCGGCCCCGTCCGACGGCGGCTTTCCCTAAACCGGATTAACGGAGAGTATGAGATGAGAATGCTCGTTCGGGTTGGCGTTGCCGCGCTGGTCGTCCTCGGCGCGACGAACGCCGTCGCCCAGGACCGCGTCGATCCCCTTCTTGGCGGGATCGGCCGCATCCAGATGGCGCAATCCTGCCCAGCGCGCTCGGGCTATCTTTGGTGTGGGTACGTGCGCGGCAGTTGCCGCTATTGCTACACGAGCCATCCCTATTTCTGCTCGAGTACGCTTCGCTGCTACAACACCGAAAGGGCCGCACGTGCAGCGTGCGGCGGGTCCTGGAGCTATTGCGCCGGCCAGGCGCGCTAATTCGTAGGCGGCACCGCGCTATCCCGGCGACCGTCACGAGCGTGCGGATGCGCACCGGAAGATAGCGCAGAAGCCGAGGCCCCGAAGCCGAGGCCCCGAAGCCGCGGCCCCGAGGCCGCGGCCCGGGTGCGGGGACCGGACACGAAAAAGCCGGCTCCCGCCAAGGAGCCGGCTGATCCGGAAGAACGCGATCGTCGGGGACTATTCGGCCTGGCGATCGGTGTTGTCGGTGCGGTTCCGGCCCCGCCGCATCTCGGCGCGGTTCCGGTCCCGCATCATGCCGCGGCGCATGCCGCGACGGTCGCCGTCCCGCATGCCGCGGCGGAAATGGTGACGCATCCGCGGGCCCATCATGTTGTGGCCGCGGCGGTCGCCCCAGTGGTGGAAGCGCCGGCCGAAGCGGCGGGTCTGGAAGCTCGCCATCACCGCGGCGACCTCTTCGCGGGTGACCGTCTTGTCGTTGTTGCGGTCGAAGCGGCGGAAGAAGCGGTTGGCGGCGTCGATGAACTCGTTCTTCGAGATCTTGCCGTTGTGGTCGATGTCGACCCGGAAGAAGACGAAGGCGAGGCGGCGGCCCTGGCGCTTCTCGGCGGCCTTGGTCATCTCCTCGGCGGTGACCACGCCGTCGTGGTTGGCGTCGATGCGGAAGAAGCGCCGCTTGCCCCGGCCGGGGACCTCGTCGAGGGTCAGCTTGCCGTCCTTGTTCTTGTCGAAGGCGGCGAGCCGGTCGGCGATCTGCTTGGCCATGCGCGCCTTCATGAAGGCGGCCATCTCGGCGCTGTCGAGGACGCCGTCCTTGTTGGCGTCGGCGGCGTCGAACAGCTTGGTGCGATAGGCGACCATCTCCTCGTGGGTGATGCGGCCATCCTTGTTGGCGTCGCGCTCGGCGAACATCAGGTCGATGCGGGCGTCGGCGACCGCCGGCTTGGCGGGGGCCGGCTTGGCCTGGGCCAATGCCGCGCCGGTGGGGAGGGCGATCAGCGCTGCGGCGGCGATCGCGGTTCGGATCAGCATGAAGGGAACTCCTCGGTCGGGGGTTGTGACGTAATCGCGTCACTCTCTTCTACGCAGCGCGAGACCATTTCCGTCGCGGCGATCCGGCCCCGGTTATTCTTCGGCCCCCTACACGAATATTTAACCCTGATCGCCTACGCTTTACTCACCATGTCTTCGATCGACACCAGAGGCTCCAATGCCAGGCATTCTTGAAAGCCGGGGCGAGGACTCTTTTGTCTTTGCGATCGCCGGCGCGCCGGCCAGGCGCTATCACACGCCGTCGGAGGTCGCCTGGGACCGCAACCTCGACCCCGAGATACAGCTCCGCGCCCTGGAGAAGTGGTTGAAGGTGGAAGCCGCGCGCTACGTCCAGGAACGCGAGACCGCGAGCCTGTTGCGCATGCGCGAGATCAGGGGCGTGCTGCGCCTGGTCCAGCGGATCCGCGGCGGCTGACCCCCCGGACGCAAATCGGGGGGCCAGACCGGTCGGCCTGACCCCCCGTTCGCGTTGGCTCCGGCGGAGGGATTCGAACCCCCGACCCAGCGGTTAACAGCCGCTTGCTCTACCACTGAGCTACGCCGGACCGGATTGACGGGCGGGCTTATAACAGGGTGCGCCGCGCGGGGCCAGTGCTTCGCACAGGGCCGCGCGCCCGGCACGCGCCGGTCACCGTCGGGTCAGGTTATGGGCCTGCGGCGCGCCATTTTCAACGGCCGATTCGCGTCGGGCCGCCGCGGCGGCGCGGGGACGCCCGCCCGGCGGCGCGCCCGCATCCCGCGGCTCCACAAATACTGATAGCGGGATCAGAAAGGTAACGGGAAAATTAACCAAAGAAATTAACGATGTTATTTGCCACAATTTTAACATTAATACTCTATAAAGAATTGAGGCAATGAGTAATCAAACGCGTTGATACGCAGATGATGGAAGAATCCGAGATCTGGAGAGCCGCCGGATTACTGGTCGACCAGCAGAGCGCCGACGCCCTGCGCGTCGCCACGCGACTCAGCGTCGAGCTGGAGCTGCAGGGCGATCGGGTCGGCGCCGCGAACTGGCGGCAGATCGCCGAGGCGGTCAAGGCGCTGACCGACGCGTCCGTGCAAATCGAGGCGTAACCGATCTGTTCCGCGGGCGCGTCCGCCGACGCGGTAGAGCGGCGGTCGCCCGCACGCCACCTGGATACGTGTCTAACTTGGACAATCGCCAATGCAAACACGTGCCAACTTGGACGTGCCCATTTGGACATGCGCGCGGCCGGCGTCTGGTATCGGGAATCTGCATGGAGGCCCGGGCCGGAATCGAACCGACGTACAAGGATTTGCAGTCCTCTGCATAGCCACTCTGCCACCGGGCCGGCGGTCCCGCGTGGGGGTGCGGGACGAGCGGCGTCATATAGGACCGCGCCTCGCGGCCGGTCAAGCTGGCGTGCGCTGGGGAAGCCGGTCACCAATGTCAAGATGTTGTGGTCGGAGAGCGGGGCAGGGGCGCAATTAGTTTCCGGGCGTGACGCATCGGCCACATTGTCAGGCGCTGGGTGGATCATTATAACCGAACGGGAAACCCGCATACCCAGCCCGGGTGGTTCGATCGGCCGGGGCGGTGCA
Source organism: uncultured Alphaproteobacteria bacterium (assembly GCA_963730305.1). Classification (GTDB taxonomy): domain Bacteria; phylum Pseudomonadota; class Alphaproteobacteria; order Bin65; family Bin65; genus CAMYMQ01. The sequence goes on along the minus strand of CAVSRB010000007.1, from coordinate 78,203 downwards.
GACGTTTGCACCTGGGTCCAGGCGTCAAGGCAATTCCAAGGCATTTCAAGGTCATGACCGACTACGCCGCTGCGCGTCACAACATGGTCGAAAGCCAGGTCCGCACCAACCGGGTCACCGACGCGGCGCTGCTGGCCGCCATGGAGGAGCTCCCGCGCGAGCAGTTCGTGCCCGGCGAGCGCCGCGCCATCGCCTATGTCGACGAGGATATCGAGATCGCGCCGGGCCGCTTCCTGATGGAGCCGATGGTGCTGGCGCGCCTGCTGCAGGTCGCCGAGGTCGAGCCCGAGGCGATCGCGCTCGATATCGGCTGCGGCACCGGCTATTCGACCGCCGTGCTCGCGCGGCTGTGCCAGACCGTGGTCGGGATCGAGGCCGACCCGGCGCTGGCGACGCGGGCGACCGAGACGCTGACCACGCTGGGCATCGACAACGCCCTGGTGGTCGAGGGCGGCCTGACCGAGGGCTATCCCAAGCAGGCGCCCTACGACGTCATCCTGTTCAGCGGCGCGATCGCCGCGGTGCCGGACACCATCGCCCGCCAGCTCGCGCCGGGCGGCCGGGCGGTCGCGGTGATCGCCGCAGGCGGTCGGGCGATGGGCCAGGCGCATGTTTTCACAAGGGTGGGCGACGTGCTGTCGGCGCGGCCGATCTTCGACGCCGCGACGCCGTTGCTGCCCGATTACGCACCGGAGGAACATTTCGTTTTCTGACGCTTTCGCCGGACGGCCGCGGAGACGGCCGACGGCAAACCGGTCGCGAGACCGTTCAAGTCCGATGAGAAGTAGACGTGGATCTAAGGGGGCCCCGCCACATGTCACGCCGCAAACCGCGCCTTGATGCGCCGCGCCGTCCGGAAGGCGCGACCACCATCGCCGCCTGCGTCGCCGTCGTCCTGTCGACCGCGGCGACCGGGACGACCGCCCGAGCCGAGACGCTGATCCAGGCCATGGTCCGCGCCTATCAGGTCAATCCGACCCTGAAGGCGCAGCGGGCGAGCCTGCGCGCGACCGACGAGCAGATGGCCCAGGCGGTGTCGAACTGGCGGCCGAGCCTGTCGATCTCGACCGACGCCGGGCGCGCCTGGAGCAATACTAAGCTCAACGGCCGCCGCCGGTGGACCGACACGATGCGCAACCCGGCCGGTGTTGGCGCGACGGTGACCCAGAACCTGTTCCGCGGCGGCCGCAACTTCTACATCTACCGCAAGGCCAAATACACGGTCTTCGCCGCCCGCGCCCGGCTCGACACCGTCGAGCAGTCGGTGCTGCTCAGCGTCGTCTCCGCCTACATGAACGTGGTCCGCGACCAGGCGGTGCTGCGGCTGAACATCAACAACGAGAACGTCCTGCGCCGGCAGCTCCAGGCCACCCGCGACCGCTTCTCGGTCGGCGAGGTGACCCGCACCGACGTCTCCCAGGCCGAGGCGCGGCTGGCCCGCGCCCGCGCCGACCGGGTCGGCGCCGAGGGCACGCTCCGGGCGTCGCAGGCCAACTACGTCAACGTGGTCGGCGCCTTTCCCAAGCAGGTCAGCCAGCCACGCAACAGCGTCCGGGTACCGCGGGGCGCGACCGCGATCGTCGGCGAGGCGCGCAAGAAGAACCCGACCGTGATCGCCGCCTATTACGACGAGCTGACCGCGCGCGCCGAGGTCCGCAACATCGGCGGCGAGCTGCTGCCGTCGCTGAACCTCAACGCGTCGGTCGGGCGCGATTGGGACGCGTCGTCGCGCCACTCGATCACCAATTCGGCCAGCGTCACCGCCACCTTGACGATCCCGCTCTATCAGTCGGGCGCGGTCACCTCGCGCCTGCGCGCGGCCAAGCAGACCGTGTTCCAGCGCCGCAATGACCTGATCCAGGCGCAGCGCTCGGCGGTCGAGACCGCGACCAGCGCGCTCGCCCAGCTCGAAGTCGGCGCGCTCGCAGGTCACCGCCTTCCGCAGCGAGGTCCGCGCCAACGCGATCGCGCTCGAAGGCGTGCGCCAGGAGGCCCGCGCCGGCCTGCGCACGGTGCTCGACGTGCTCGACGCGCAGCAGGCGTTCCTGACCTCGCAGGTCAACCTGGTCAAGGCCCAGCGCGACCTGGTCGTGGCGAACTACACGCTGCTGTCGGCGCTCGGCCGGCTGACCGCCAAGAAGCTGCACCTGCCGGTCAACCACTATGACGCCACCGCCCACTACAACCGGGTCCGCAACAAGCCCTGGGGCCTGGGCAAGAGCGTCGGCGCGCGGCCGCGGCTGCGCCCGTAGCGTCGTCGCCGGTGCGGTTGCCGGTCGCGGACCCGGATTCGGGGTCGGCGGGGAAATAGGGTTAATAGGAATTTCTGGAAATTGGGGGCGAGTTCGCCTACCCTGCAATAAATGTGGGGCAGTATTACTTTTGACTGATGAGTGATTCCCGAAATCCTGACGATCCTTCGATGGAGGAAATACTCGCGTCGATACGGCGCATCATTTCCGAAGAAGAAGGGTCCGACGCGCCGGCCGCTCAGCCGGCGGCGAAACCCGCCCCGCCGGCGGCGCCGCCTGCCGCGCGCAACGAGCCGCCAACCACGCCGATGCGCGCCGCCCCGCCGGCGTCGGCCCCCGCCCCATCAGCAGCCACCCCGTCAGCACCCACGCCGTCAACACCCGGCGCCCCAGCCCCGCGGGGCGAGGCCGAGCCGTCGAGCGCGTTCGGCCGCCGCTCGGCGCCGCCGCCCGGCCGCCGGCCGCCGATCGCCGCGGAGCCGGGTGCGCTCGCGCCCGGCACGCCGCCGCAAGCGCCGCCGTCCCAACCCGCCGCGCCGACCCAACCCGCCGCGCCGACCCAACCCGCCGCTCCGCAAGCGGCGCCGCCCGAACCCACCCCTCAGCCGGCCCCACCGCCGACGGCCCGCCACAGCGTACGCGCGGCGCTCGACCGTCCGCCGCCGGCCGCGCCCGAGCCGTCCGCCTCCCAGCCGTCCCCTCGCGACGACACCGAGGCCGACGACGAGATGGTGCTCGACCTGACCGAGATGGTCGCGCCCGACGGCTCGGTGGTGAAGATCGACAAGGGCGACGCCGAGCCGGCCCCGCCGCCGCAACCCGCGGCGCCGCCGGCGACCACCCGCGCGGTCGACACCGAGGCGCCGACCCGGCCGATCCGCCGCCAGGGCGAGGCCGAGACGCCCCCCGCCGCGCCGCCGGCGAGCGCGCCGCCCGCGGCGGCGTCGGCGCCGTCGCAGGAGTGGCTGTCCCACAACACCGAGATGCCGTCCGGTGCGCGGCGGCAGGCGCCGCCGGCGGCGCCGCCCAGGTCTTCGAGCGAACCGTCGCCCGGTGCGCCGCCGTCGCGCGAGCCGCCGACGCCATCCGCCGCGGCCCCGGTTCCGCCCCGTCCGGTTCCGCCCCGTCCGGCGCCGCCCGAGCCCCGGAGCGCCGAGCCGCGCCGCCCCGAGCCGCCGGCCGCGGACCCGCGCACCGTCGCCCCGGCGACGGCCCCGCCATCGTCTGCCGCGCCGTCGTCTGCGTCGACCCCGACGCCCGACGGCCCCGCCGTCCGCTGTGCCGGCAGCGGCTGCGCCGCCGCCGCGACGCCGGAGCGGATCAGCGGCCGGGTCAGCCTCGACACCCACCATCGCGACGAGGACTCGCTGGTGCGCGCCCGCGCCCAGGCGGCGCCGTCGGCGCCACTTCCGCGTCTCCACCGTCCACGCCGCCATCGGCTGCGGCCCCGCCGTCCGTCGCTCCGGCGGCGGCGAAGCCGTCCGGCGAGGCCTCGGCGCTGGAAGACCTGGTGCGCCAGGCGATCACGCCGCTGTTGCGCGAGTGGATCGACGAGCACCTGCCGGCGCTGGTCGAGGACATCGCCGCCCGCGAGGTCCGCAAGCTGCTCGCCGAGCGCGACCAGGGCTAGGGCGGCTGCCGGTCGGCGTTCGCATCGATGCTAACTTCCCGCCGAAGCGCCCTCGATACGGCCGGGCGCGCCCGGCCTGCTCGGGACGAGGGCAGGGGGCGGCCGCTTCGATATCCTCATCCTGAGTAGCGCCGCGCGAGCGGCGCGTATCGAAGGACCGGCATCGGCCCGCACGCGTATCGCCAGCGAGCGCCGCGCGTCGACGGGCCATCGTTTGCCGCACCGGCGTTGACCGGCCCCGCCGCGGGTTTTATCTGTCCGCGCACAGCTTTCGCCGAAAACCGAACCGGACATGCTCGACAAGACCTTCCAGCCCGACAGCGTCGAGGCGCGCCAGTACGCGCGCTGGGAAGACGCGCGCGTGTTCCACGCCGACCCCGCCGCGCCGGGCGAGCCCTACGCGATCATGATCCCGCCGCCGAACGTGACCGGCAGCCTGCACATCGGCCACGCCTTCAACAACACGATCCAGGACATCCTGATCCGCTTCCACCGGATGCAGGGCCGCAACGTGCTGTGGCAGCCGGGCACCGACCACGCCGGCATCGCCACCCAGATGGTGGTCGAGCGCCAGCTCGCCGAGCAGGGCATCGCGCTCGACCGCGGCGTCCCGCCCAAGGACACCAACGCCAAGCTGATCGGCCGCGAGGACGTTCATCGCCAAGGTGTGGGAGTGGCGCGAACACTCGGGCGGCCAGATCCTCCAGCAGCTGCGCCGGCTCGGCGCCTCGTGCGACTGGGACCGCGAGCGCTTCACCATGGACGAGGGCCTGTCGCGGGCCGTGGTCAAGGTGTTCGTCCAGCTCTACCGGGAAGGGCTGATCTACAAGGACAAGCGGCTGGTCAACTGGGACCCCAAGTTCCACACCGCGATCTCCGACCTCGAGGTCGAGCAGATCGAGACCAAGGGCCACCTGTGGCACTTCCGCTATCCGATCGAGGGCAGAGGAGGGTCGCGCTTCATCGTCGTCGCCACCACCCGGCCCGAGACGATGCTGGGCGACACCGCCGTCGCGGTGCACCCCGACGACGAGCGCTACCGGGACCTGGTCGGCAAGTTCGCGATCCTGCCGCTGGTCGGCCGGCGCATCCCGATCGTCGCCGACGACTATGCCGACCCGGAACAGGGCTCGGGCGCGGTCAAGATCACCCCGGCCCACGACTTCAACGACTTCGAGGTCGGCCGGCGCAACGACCTCGACGTCATCAACATCTTCGACGCCGACGCCCGCATCAACGATCAGGCGCCCGAGGCCTATCGCGGCCTGGACCGGTTCGAGGCGCGCAAGCGCATCGTCGCCGACCTGGACGCGCTCGGCCTGCTCGAGAAGATCGACGACCACCTGCACATGGTGCCCCACGGCGACCGCTCGGGCGTGCCGGTCGAGCCCTATCTGACCGACCAGTGGTTCGCCGACGCGCCGACCCTGGCCAAGCCGTGCATCGAGGCGGTGGAAAAGGGCGACACCCGCTTCGTGCCCGAGCAGTTCGCCAAGATCTATTTCCAGTGGATGCGCAACATCCAGCCCTGGTGCATCTCGCGCCAGCTGTGGTGGGGCCACCAGGTGCCGGTGTGGTACGGCCCCGACGGCGAGACCTTCGTCGAGGAGAGCGAGGACGCGGCCCAGGCCGCGGCCGACGCCCACTACGGCAAGCCGACGGCGCTGACCGCGCGACACCGACGTGCTCGACACCTGGTTCTCGTCGGCGCTGTGGCCGTTCTCGACCCTGGGCTGGCCCGACGAAACGCCGGAGCTCGAGCGCTACTATCCCGGCAGCGTCCTGGTCACCGGCGAGGACATCATCTTCTTCTGGGTCGCCCGGATGATGATGATGGGCATGCACTTCATGCGCGACGACGAGGGCAAGGGCCGGGTGCCCTTCGCCGACGTCTACATCCACGGCCTGGTCCGCGACGAGAAGGGCCAGAAATATTCCAAGTCCAAGGGCAACGTCGTCGACCCGCTCGACCTGGTGAACGAGTTCGGCGCCGACGCGCTGCGCTTCACGCTGGCCTCGCTGGCGGTCCAGGGCCGCGACATCAAGCTGGCCGAGAGCCGGATCGCCGGCTACCGCAACTTCGCGACCAAGATCTGGAACGCCGCCCGCTATTGCGAGATGAACGACTGCGGCTACGGCGCCGACTTCGACCCGGCGGCCAACACCAACAGCGTCAACCGCTGGATCGTCAGCCAGGTCGCGCAGCTCGAGAAGCGGGTGACGGCGGCGATCGAGGGCTACCGCTTCAACGACGCGGCCCACGCGCTCTACCAGTTCATCTGGCACAGCTATTGCGACTGGTACGTCGAGTTCTCCAAGCCGCTGATGGCCTCGGACGACGCCGGCGTGCTGGCCGAGACCCGGGCGACGGCGCTGTGGGCGCTGCACCAGGCGCTGTTCATGCTCCACCCGTTCATGCCCTTCCTCTCGGAGGAGCTGTGGCAGCAGACCGGGCAGGGCGACGCGGCGCTGATGGCGACCTCCGCGTGGCCGACCTATCGACGCTCGCCTGGTCGATCCGGCGGCGGACGAGGAGCTCGGCTGGCTGGTCGAGCTGATCTCGCGGATCCGGACGCTCAGGGCCGAGATGAACGTGCCGGCCGGGGCCAAGATCCCGCTGATCCTCAAGGACGCGAGCGCGGAGAGCCGGGCGCGGGCCGACGCCCACGGCGCGCTGGTGATGCGGCTGGCGCGGCTGACCGGGATCGAGACCGCCGACGCGGTGCCCGACGGCTCGGTCCAGGACGTGGTCGGCGAGGCGACCATCGTGCTGCCGCTCGCCGACGTGGTCGACCTGGAGCAGGAGGGCGCCCGGCTGCAGCGCGAGATCGACAAGATCGCCGGCGAGATCGCCAAGCTCGACAAGAAGCTCGCCAACGAGAGCTTCGTCGCCAAGGCCCCGCCCGAGGTGGTCGAGGAGCAGCGCGAGCGCAAGGCCGAGGCCGAGCAGGCCCAGGCCAAGCTGGCCGAGGCGCTGAGCCGGCTGCGCGCGGCGTAGGGCGCCGGGGGCGGCGCGCGGCATCCCATCCTTCGAGACGCCCCTGCGGGGCTCCTCAGGATGAAGCTTCGAGACGCCCCTGCGGGGCTCCTCAGGATGAAGATTTTCCAGGTCTCTGACGTCGTTTTGCGCCTTCATCCTGAGGAGGCCGCATCGCGGCCGTCTCGAAGGATGCGATGACGGGCACCCCGCGGCGGCTCGCCCTTCGAGGCCCGCTGCGCGGGCACCTCAGGGTGAGCCGAAGCGGAAACCGGGCCTTGCAAGCACCGGCTCATCCTGAGGCGTGAGCGAAGCGAGCCTCGAAGGATGCGATGACGGGCGACCTCGCCGCCCTACCACCGCGCGCCGCCGACGCCCTACCACCGCGCGCCGCCGACGCCGGGTATCCGCTCGACCCGGGGGCGGGCGAACAGGCCGTCGGGGCGGAAGATCAGGACCGCGACCAGCAGCGCGAACACGACCAGCTCGCGGTAGTCGGACGGGAACCACGCCGCCCAGCCGGTCTCGACCGCGCCGACCAGGAACCCGCCGAACACCGCGCCGCGCACCGAGCCGACCCCGCCGACCACCGCGGCGGTCAGCGCCTTCAGGCCGACCACGACGCCCATGTAGGGCCCGACCACGCCGTAGCGGACCACGGTCAGCGCCCCGGCGATCCCGGCCAGTGCCGCGCCCAGCGTGAAGGCCAGGCCGACCGTGCGGCCGGTGGCGACGCCGGCCAGCGCCGCCATCTTGGGGTCGTCGGCGACCGCCCGCAGCTCGCGGCCGAGCCGGGAGCGCGCCGAGCCACAGGCCGAGCCCGGCCAGGGCCAGCGCCGCGGTCGCCCACACCGCGAGGTGGCTGCCGGTGACGACGACCGTGAAGCTCGCCGGGTCGCGGCCCGCGCCGGGGTCGCCGCTGAGCACGATGGCGCGGCCGAACAGGGGGCGCAGGAACAGGGTCCCGCTCTGCTGCAGCAGCCGCAGGTATTCGGCCAGGAACATCAGCAGGCCGACGCTGGCGACCAGCGGCGCGAAGCCGGCCGGGGCGGCGATGCGGCGGTAGAGCAGCCGCGACCCGACCAGCCCGTAGGCCCCGCCGACGACCGCCGCGCCGGCCAGCAGGATCGGCAGGACCACGGCGTGGGCCAGCCCGTAGACGCCGCAGACCACGGCCAGGATGAAGGCGCCGTAGCCGCCGGTGGCGTAGAGCGCGCCGTGGGCGAGGTTGAACTGGCGGACGACGCCGTGGCCGAGGGTGTAGCCGACCGCGATCAGGGCGTAGATCGCGCCGATGGTCGCCGTGGTGACGAGCTGCTGGAGCAGGTAGCCGCCCGAGGCCATCGCCGTCACTCGATGTTGAGCCGGGCGCGGAGCCGGCCGAGGGACAGCCGCGACAGGCTGGTGCCGTCGTTGCGGCGCACCCCGACCAGGCGCAGCCGGCCCGCGCCGATGCCGGCGCCGGCGAAGCGGCAGACCACCGTCCGCTCGGGCGCGCCGGCCGCGCCCAGGCGGTAGCGGATCGCCACCGCCGCGTCGTCGCCCGCGAGCTTCCGGCTGCCGAGCAGGGTCACGCCGTCGTTGCCCTCGAGCACCGTGACCACCCGCTCGCACAGCGCGGCCTGGCCCTCGTCGGGGCCGCAGCCGGCGAGGAGCAGGGCGCACACCAGAAGCGGGGGGAGAACGGCGCGCATACCCGGATGTTAGGACATTTCCCGGCTCCTGCCAGCGGTGCGCGCACCGCCGCCGAAACGCGCCGCGCCGTTGACCTCGGCCCCGGCGCGCGCCATTTTCCGCCCTACCGCCAGAGAGCGCCCGGCCCGCGTTTCGCCGCCGGACGGGCATATCGAAAGGGAGGCCACCGTGCCCCAGTACCGATCCCGCACCACCACCCACGGCCGCAACATGGCCGGCGCGCGCAGCCTGTGGCGCGCCACCGGCATGACCGACGACGATTTCGGCAAGCCGATCATCGCGATCGCGAACAGCTTCACCCAGTTCGTGCCCGGCCACGTCCACCTGCGCGACCTGGGCAAGATCGTCGCCGCGGAGGTCGAGAAGGCGGGCGGGGTGGCCAAGGAATTCAACACCATCGCGGTCGACGACGGCATCGCCATGGGCCATGACGGCATGCTCTACAGCCTGCCGTCGCGCGAGCTGATCGCCGACGCGGTCGAGTACATGGTCAACGCCCACTGCGCCGACGCGCTGGTGTGCATCTCCAACTGCGACAAGATCACGCCGGGCATGCTGATGGCCGCGATGCGGCTGAACGTGCCGGCGATCTTCGTCTCGGGCGGGCCGATGGAGGCCGGCAAGGTGATCCTCGAATCGGGCGAGACCGGCAAGGCCGACCTGATCGACGCCATGGTCAAGGCCGCCGACCCCAACGCCAGCGACGCCGACGTCGCCGAATACGAGCGCTCGGCCTGCCCGACCTGCGGGTCGTGCTCGGGCATGTTCACCGCCAACTCGATGAACTGCCTGGCCGAGGCGCTGGGCCTGGCGCTGCCGGGCAACGGCTCGGTGCTGGCGACCCACGCCTACCGCAGGCGGCTGTTCGAGGAGGCGGGCCGGCGCATCGTCGACCTGGCCAAGCGCTGGTACGAGAAGGACGACGTGCGGGCAACACCCCGGGGCATCGCCACCTTCCCGGCCTTCGAGAACGCCATGGCGCTCGACATCGCCATGGGCGGGTCGACCAACACGGTCCTCCACCTGCTCGCCATCGCGCGCGAGGGCAAGGTCGACTTCACCATGGCCGACATCGACCGGCTGTCCCGCAAGGTGCCCAACATCTGCAAGGTCGCGCCGTCGACCCAGGACTATCACCTGGAGGACGTCCACCGCGCCGGCGGCATCATGGCGATCCTGGGCGAGCTCGACCGCGCCGGCCTGCTCGATACCAGCGTGGCCACCGTGCATTCGGAAACGATGGCCGACGCGCTCGCCAAGTGGGACGTGGTCAAGACGTCGGACGACGCGGTCAGGCAGTTCTACCGCGCCGCGCCCGGCGGGGTGCGCACCACCGAGGCCTTCTCCCAGGAGCGGCTGTGGGACGACCTCGACACCGACCGCGACGGCGGCTGCATCCGCGACAAGGCCCACGCCTACAGCGCCGACGGCGGGCTCGCCGTGCTCTACGGCAACATCGCCCGCGACGGCTGCATCGTGAAGACCGCCGGCGTCGACGAGAGCATCCTGAAGTTCAAGGGCCCGGCGAAGATCTACGAGTCCCAGGACGGCGCGGTCGCCGGCATCCTCGCCGGCGAGATCAAGAAGGGCGACGTCGTCGTGATCCGCTACGAGGGCCCCAAGGGCGGGCCGGGCATGCAGGAGATGCTCTATCCGACCAGCTATCTGAAATCGATGGGGCTGGGCAAGGACTGCGCCCTGGTCACCGACGGCCGCTTCTCGGGCGGCACCTCGGGCCTGTCGATCGGCCACGCCTCGCCGGAGGCCGCCCAGGGCGGCGCCATCGGCCTGGTCGAGGAGGGCGACATGATCGAGATCGACATCCCGAACCGGACCATCGACGTCGCCGTCGACGACGCCACCCTGGAGAAGCGCCGCGCGGCGATGGAGGCCAAGGGCGCCAAGGCCTGGAAGCCGGCGCGCCCGCGCGAGCGCCAGGTCTCGACCGCGCTCAAGGCCTACGCGCTGCTTGGCGACCTCGGCCGCCTACGGCGCGGTGCGCGACCTCGGCGAATTCGACGAGACGCCCGACCAGGGCGGCGAAGCCTCGACGGTCAAGCCCAAGACGCCGGAGACGGTGGGAGCCTAGTTTCAACGCGGCGCCGCCGGCGCCCGACACGGGAGGAAAGACACATGCCTGCACCGTATACCGGGGGCTGCCAGTGCGGCGCCGTGCGCTACGAAATCTCGGCCGAGCCGCTGACGGTGGTCTGCTGCCACTGCACCGAGTGCCAGAAGCAGTCGGCCAGCGCCTTCGGCGAATCGGTGATCGTGCCCGCCGAGGCGCTGAAGATCACCCAGGGCGAAGTCCGGCAGTGGACCCGCACCGCGGACAGCGGGCGCAAGAACACCGCCAACTTCTGCGGCACCTGCGGGGTGCGCCTGTTCCACCAGCCCGAGGGCGTGCCCATCGCCATCGTCCGCGGCGGCACCCTCGACGACACCAAGTGGCTGCACCCGGCCGGCCACGTCTGGACCCGCAGCAAGCAGCCCTGGGTGGTGATCAGCGACGACATGCTGGCCTTCGAGACCCAGCCCGAGGGCGGCTTCGGCCCGCTGATCGAGCGCTACGCCCAGCGCGCGGCGCAGGGATAGCGCGCCCGCGACCGGTGAAGGCCCTCGACCCGCGCGAGACCTACCTGTTCCTCGCCGGCGAGGATGCGGCGACGGCGGTCCCGCTCACCGCCGGATTTCTGGCCCGACGTCATCGCCGGCAGGCGCACGATGAGGGCCGGCTGACGGCGGCCTTCGACATGACCGAGGACTGGCCCCACTGGGAGATGACCCCGAGGGCGAGGAGATCCTGATCCTGCTGTCGGGCGAGATGTCGATCGTGCTCGATCCCGGTGAGACCGAGGCCGGCGGGCCGGGAGCGTGGTTGCCCTCGAACCGGGCCAGGCCTGCCGCGTCCCCCGCGGCGTTTGGCACCGCGGCCTGGTCCGGCGCCCTCGCGGCTCGCTGGCGATTACCGCGGGCGAGGGGACGCAGCACCGCGCCGGGCTGGCGGGGTCGGGGTCTAGAACCGCCCCTCTGGAAGTCCTTGAACGCCTGGTAGATCTCCTGCTCGGTGTTCATCACGAACGGGCCGTAGGCCACCACCGGCTCGTCGAGCGGGCGGGCGGCGGCGACGAGCAGGATGGCCTCGGTCTCGCCCGGGTTCGCGACGACGAGGCGGCCGCCGCCGTCGAGCACGCCGAGATGCTTGGCGGGCAGGGGGACGGGGTCGCTCTCGCCCACCGCCGGCGATCCCTCGATGGCGTAGACGAAGGCGTTGTGGCCGGCCGGCAGCGGCAGGTCGGCCCGCGCGCCGGCGGGCAGGCGCAGGTCGAGGATGACCGGGGCGACGGCGCCGTCGCTCATCGGGCCCGCGGCGCCGGCGATCTCGCCCGCGATCACCCGGACCCGGCCGCCGTCGGGCAGCGCCACCTCGGGGATCTCGCTCGCGTCGAGGTCGCGGTAGGTCGCCGGGGTCATCTTGAGCCGGGCCGGGAGGTTGAGCCAGAGCTGGACGCCCAGGACCCGGCCGGCCGCGTCGGGCTCGGGGAACTCCGAGTGGAGCACGCCGCGCGCCGCGGTCATCCACTGGGCGCCGCCCGGGCCGATCAGGCCTTCCGCGCCGGTCGAATCCCGGTGCCGCATCGCGCCCTCGACCATGTAGGTCACCGTCTCGAAGCCGCGGTGCGGGTGCTCGGGGAAGCCGCCGAGCGGGCCGTCTCGCTCCGGATGGCCGAACTCCGACAGCAGCAGGAACGGGTCGATCTGGCCGAGCGCCGGGGTGCCGATCATGCGCTGGAGGCGCAGGCCGGCCATGCCCGCGGGCACCGGCGGCGCGATCGCGACGACCCGCCGGGCCTCGGTGGCGGCCGCGTCCGGCATCCCGGCGGGCGCGCCCGCGTCCGAAATCACGGGGGCGCTCAGAAGTTGCCCTCCTGGAAGTCCTTGAAGGCCTGGTAAATCTCCTGCTCGGTGTTCATCACGAACGGGCCGTAGCGGGCGATCGGTTCGCCGATCGGCGCGCCGGCGACCAGCAGCAGGCGCGCTTCCGCGCCGGTGTCGTTGCGCAGGCCGACCCGGTCGCCGTCGCCGAGCACCGCGAGGTTGCGGTAGCGCACCGGGAAGCCTTCACCGCCGTCGCCTTTGGGCTCGCCCTCGGTCACGGTCACGCCCTCGCCGCCGAAGACGTAGACGAAGCCCGTATGGCCCGCCGGGACCGACTGGCTGACCGACGCGCCGGCCGGCAGGGTGATGTCGAGGTAGAGCGGGCGCACGAACACGTCCTGGACCGGGCCGGTCGCGCCGCCGTGCTCGCCGGCGATGACGCGCACCGTCGCGCCGGTCTCGGTCTCGACCGTCGGCACGTCCTCGGGCTCGATGTCCTGGTAGCGCGGGTCGCTCATCTTGAGCCGAGACGGCAGGTTGACCCAGAGCTGGAAGCCCTGCATCCGGCCGTCCTCCTGCTCGGGCATCTCCGAGTGCAATATCCCGCGGCCGGCGGTCATCCACTGGACGCCGCCCGAGCGCAGCAGGCCCGAGTTGCCGGCGTTGTCCTCGTGGCGCATGCGGCCCTCGATCATGTAGGTGACCGTCTCGAAGCCGCGGTGCGGATGCTCCGGGAAGCCGGCGATATAGTCGTCCTTGTCCTCGGAGTTGAACTCGTCGAGCAGCAGGAAGGGGTCGAGCGCGGGCAGGTTGGCGGTCGCGATCGAGCGGTTCAGGCGCACGCCCGCGCCGTCGCTGGCCGGCTCGGCCGGGACGAGGCGCGCGATGGGACGCCAGCGGTCGGTCATGGCGGTCTCCGGATGATGGGCTCTTCTGTCCCGGAATCTAGGTTTCCAGCTCCTCCGTTCCAGTCATGGGCGCAATGCCGGGCGCGGCGGCCGCGTCCGGCCCGCCGGTCAGTCGTCGAGGCGGAAGCCGATCTTGAGGCCGACCTGGTAGTGCCGGACGGCGCCGTCGTCGAGGTGGCCGCGGATCTCGGTGACCTTGAACCAGTCCAGGTTGCGCATGGTCTTGGCCGCCCGCCTGACGCCGTTCTGTATGGCCGCGTCGAGTCCCTCCGGCGACGAGCCGACGACTTCGATGACGCGATAGACGTTGTCCGCCATGATGTTCTCTCCATCGTTCCCTGCGGTGTCGGACGACGGTGATAGCGCGCCGGCGGCGGGGACGAACCAACCTGTGTTAGGGCGGGCTCGACCCCATGGTCTCCGGGATCTGGGTGATCGGTCTCGACCCGGAATCTAGGCTCGGGCGGGCGGCGTTCCAGTCTCGGCGCGCTACTGCCCGAAGCCGGCCTTGTGGAGCCCTTCGGCGTGATTCGCGCGGTCGGCGTCGCGAACGTAGTAGAGGCCGTCGACATAGGCTGCCGTCGTGAAGGCGGGATCGAGCTTCAGGACGGCGTCGACCTGTGCTTTCGCCTCGCCGTCCCTGCCGAGCTCGGCCAGGCACGCCGCCATGTCGGCGCGGTGGCCGATGCGTGGCGCCGGGATCTGCTGATAGGCACTCAGGGCGTCGTCGTATTGATGCAGGGCATAACAGGCGCGGCCCAGCAGATGCGCGCGCGTGTGGGCGTCGATCGGATCGAGACGCATCGCGGTCTTGAGGAGCTTCACCCCTTCCTCCGGCTCGCCCAGCCACGTTTTCAGCTCGCCGCGCTGGGCGACGAGGCGGGGGTCGTTGGGATTGGCCGAAAACGCCCGGTCCTGATGGAGCCTGGCCTTGTCCCAGTCGCGATCGTACATCGCCCACTCGCACAGGATGCGGTTGGCCTCGACGTCGTTCTGGTCCAGCCGGTAGGCGGTTTCCGCCACCTCGCGCGATTCGGTCAGGGTCGCGTCGCTGTATTCGGAGTAGCCGCGCGCCAGGGCCTGGCCCAAGGTGCAGGCCTTCCACGCGTGCGCGGCGGCGAAGTCGGGCTGCAGTTCGATCGCCCTGTTGAGCAGGCCCAGCGCCTCGGCGTTATCCTCCTTGGTGAACTTGTGGTGATGGATCTTCGCCGCCAGCAGGAAGTCATAGGCCGCCATGTCTTCCGGGGGCTTGCGGTCGATCTGCTTGGCCGCCGCCGCTTCCAGCCGTCCGGGCATGGTCGCGACGATCGACTGGCACAGCTCGTCCTGGAGATCGAAGATGTCGTCGAGCTCCCGGTCGTAGCGTTCCGCCCAGACGTGCTCGCCGTTGGTGGCGTCGACCAGCTGGACGGTGACCCGCACCCGGTTGCCCGCCTTGCGCACGCTGCCCTCGACGACGTAGCCGACGTGCAGCTCCTTGCCGACGTCGGTCACGTTCACCGCCTTGTCCTTGTAGGTGAAGGTCGAGTTCCGGGCGATCACGACCAGGCTGGGGAAGCGGGACAGCCCGGTGATGATGTCCTCGGTGATGCCGTCGGCGAAGAAGCCCTGCTCGGGGTCGGCCGACATGTTGGCGAAGGGCAGCACCGCGATCGACGGCTTGTCGAAGCCCCCCTTGGCGGCGGCAGCCTTGCCCGGCTTCTCTTCCTTCTTCGTCGGCGCCAGGGCTCGGTCGCCCCGGCGTCGTCGTCGTTCGCTTCGATGTGATAGACCTCGACCGGGTCCTCGATGTTCTTGAGCTGCTGCAGGCCGCCGTCGACGAAGAGCACGTTGAGCTTGCGCTTGACCTCCTCGTAGACCTTGCGCGAGATGCAGATGCTGCCCGGGTTGCCGATGGACTCGACCCGCGCGGCGACGTTGACGCCGTCGCCATAGAGGTTGTCGCCGTCGATGACGACGTCGCCGATGTTGATGCCGACCCGGAACTCCATCCTGGGGCGGTCGGCGAAATGGTCGTTGCGCTCGCCGATCAGCTTCTGAAATTCCAGCGCGCACATCATCGCTTCCAGCGGGCTGACGAATTCGGCAATCACCGAATCGCCGGCGCCGCCGAAGATCCGTCCATGATGGGAAGCAATGCTGCCGTCGATGATCGCGCGGCACGACTTGAGCGCGTCGAGCGTCCCGACCTCGTCGGCGCCCATGAGCTTGCTGAACGAGACGACGTCGGCGGCCAGGATCGTCGTCAGTTTCCGTTCGACGGATGACATGGGCGTTTCCCTTTATCCTCCCACAAGTCAAACGGAGGTCTGGCAAGGGGGCGCTTGTTTTATGCCGCAGCATACTGCCGCCCGGCGGGCCGGGATAGGCAAAGGATTAGTCGTGGGACGGCGGCCGCTACCCCTTCAGCGGCATGATCACGGCGTTGGCGATGGCGATCAGCTTCTCGGCGCCCCCCTGCACCGCGAACACGTCGGCGCGGCAGGTGATCTGGCGCTTCGACGCCTTGACCACGTCGCCGCGGCCGATGAAGCGCTCGCCGATGCCGGGCGCGACGATGTTGAGGGTATAGCTCGACGTCACCACGTCGCCGGCGATCGAGCCCGCCGCCCAGGCGCAGGCGTAGTCGGCGAGGAAGCCGACCAGCGCGCCGTGGAGGAAGCCGTTGTGCTGGCCCAGGTCCTCGCGCCACGGCAGCGTGACCTCGGCGTGGCCGTCGGCGCAGGCGGTCAGCTCCGCGCCGATCAGCTGCGGGTATTTGGCGCGCAGGTCGATGCGGCGGAAGTCTTCGAGGGTCGGGCGCTGGCTCATCGCTACGGATCGTTCGGGACGGGACACGCCTTGATAGCCGCTTCCCCCGGTCCTGCCTACCGATGGCGGGCTCAGGCGCCCGGGGTGAAGCCGTCGTAGGCGGGCAGGTCGGGGTCGACGTGCAGCCACGCGATCCGCTCGCCGGCGAAATTGTGGTGCTGGGGCGGGAAGGCCTCGGGCTCGTCGAGGGTGGCGACGGCGACGTCGACCATGTCGGGCGCCGCGGCGGTCCAGTAGAACAGCGAGCTGCCGCAATGCTCGCAGAAGCGCCGTTCGACGCCGTGCGACGAGTGGTAGACCTTGAACGCGCCCCGGGTGATGCGCAGGTGGTCGACCGCCAGGTAGGCCCAGGTCACCACCGGCGCGCCCGCCGCCCGCCGGCACATGGTGCAGTGGCAGTGCGAGACGTGCTTGGGCTTGCCCGTGATCTCGTAGCGGATCGCGCCGCACAGGCAGCCGCCGGCGTGGACCTTGGGCGTCTTGCCCGTCATGCCGCGGCCCCGGTCATGCCGCGGATTTGGCGAAGTGCGGGGCGGCCAGGCCGCACCAGATCGGCGTGTGGTCCGACGCCTTCTCCTTGCCGCGCGGGCGCTTGTCGATCTCGGCCTCGGTCAGCCGGTCGGCGGCCTGGGGCGACAACAGCAGGTGGTCGATGCGGATGCCGTGGTCCTTCTGCCAGGCGCCGGCCTGATAGTCCCAGAAGGTGTAGGCGCCCTGCTCGGGGTGGAAGGTCCGGAAGGCGTCGGTGAAGCCGAGATAGCACAGCCGCTGGAAGGCGTTGCGGGATTCGGGCCGGAACAGCGCGTCGCCCTCCCACGCCTTGGGGTCGTAGCAGTCCTCGTCCTGGGGGATGACGTTGAAGTCGCCGCCGAGCACGACCGGCTCCTCCAGCGCGAGCAGGCCGCGGGCGTGGTCGATCAGCCGCTCCATCCAGCGCAGCTTGTAGGCGAACTTGTCGCTGTCGGTCGGGTTGCCGTTGGGCAGGTAGATCGAGGCGGCGCGGACCACCCCGGCCTCGGTCTCGGTGACGATCTCCAGGTAGCGGGCCTGCTCGTCCTCGTCCTCGCCGGGCAGGCGGGCCTGCTCGACCTCGACCGGCGTCTTCGACAGCACGGCGACGCCGTTGTAGCTCTTCTGCCCGGCGATCGCGACGTTGTAGCCGAGCGCCTCGATCTCCAGCCGCGGGAAGGTGTCCTCGGTCGACTTGATCTCCTGCAACAGCGCGATGTCGGGGCCGAACGCCTTGAGCCAGTCGCAGACATGGCCGAGCCGCGCCTTGATCGAATTGACGTTCCAGCTCGCGATCTTGGTCATGGCCATACCCCTGCAGCACCGGCGCGCCGGACGGCGCGCAGACCTTTTATCATGGCCCGGCGCGATGCGTCAGGGCCGTCGCCAGGGAAAGGGTCAGTCGACCGAGAAGCTGGTGCCGCAGCCGCACGACGACGAGGCGTTGGGGTTCTCGACCGCGAAATAGCTGCCGATCAGCTCGCGCTTGTAGTCGATCTGGGCGTTTTCGAGGAAGTCGAGCGAGACCTCGTCGATCACGACCTTGACCCCGTCATGCTCGTAGACGGCGTCGTCGTCGTTGATCGTGCTGTCGAAATCGAACCGGTACTGGAAGCCGTTGCAGCCGCCCGCGTCGACCACGATGCGCAGCATCAGCGCGTCGTTGCCCTCGGCGGCGCGCAATTCCGCAATGCGCTTCGCGGCGCTATCGGATATGTGGAATGCTCTTGCCATCGCGGTTCGTGCTTCAATGTCACACTCGCGGACGCATCGATCCGCGCACCATAGATAGGTTTCGTCCGCCCCATGGTCAAAGGGACCGCCGCACGAACGTTATCCGACGCCGCCCCGGCGCCGCTCGGCGGTGCGCCGATGGCGCGCCACGGCTTCGGCGTGACCTACGCGCCCTACGCCTGCGCCCCGGACGGCTCGCGCGGCCGCTTCCATGCCGAGCCGGAGAGCAAGACCCGGACCTGCTTCCAGCGCGACCGCGACCGCATCGTCCATTCCGCGGCGTTCCGGCGGCTCCAGCACAAGACCCAGGTGTTCGTCAGCCACGAGGGCGACCACTACCGCTCGCGGCTGACCCATTCGCTCGAGGTCGCGCAGATCGCCCGCTCGGTGTGCCGCTGCCTCGGCCTCAACGAGGACCTCGCCGAGGCGCTGGCGCTGGCCCACGACCTCGGCCACACCCCGTTCGGCCACGCCGGCGAGGACGCGCTCAACGCCTGCATGGAGGGCTTCGGCGGCTTCGACCACAACGCCCAGACCCTGCGCATCCTGACCCGGCTGGAGCGCCGCTACGCCGACTTCGACGGCCTCAACCTGACCTGGGAGACGCTCGAAGGGCGTGGTCAAGCACAACGGGCCGCTGGTCGATGCCGCCGGCGCCACCGACGGCGACATCCCGGAGCCGATCCGCGACTACGTCGCCCAGCACGACCTGGAGCTCGACACCTGGCCCGGCGCCGAGGCGCAGGTCGCCGCGCTGTCCGACGACATCGCCTACAACAACCACGACATCGACGACGGGCTGCGCGCCGGCCTGTTCTCGATCGCCGACCTGCGCGCGGTCGGCTTCATCGACGCGGTGTTCGCCGAGGTCGAGGAGCGCCATCCCGGGCTCGACGACGAGCGCAAGATCCACGAGACCGTGCGCCAGCTGATCGGCCTGATGGTCGAGGACCTGATCGCCGAGACCGGCCGCCGGCTCGAAGCGCTCGACCCGCGCAGCCCAGCGGCCGTGCGTGGCGCCGGCAGCGCGATCGTGGCCTTTTCCGCGCCGATGACCGAAAACGACCGCGCGCTCAAGGCCTTCCTGTTCGAGCGCATGTACCGCCACTACAAGGTCAACCGGATGTCGAGCCGCGCCCGGCGCATCGTCTGCGAGCTGTTCGAGCTGTTCCAGCGCGAGCCCGAGGTGCTGCCGCCGCCGTGGCGCGCGCAGGCCGAGACCGGCGACGACGCCAAGCGCGCCCGCGTCGTCGCCGACTACATCGCCGGCATGACCGACCGCTTCGCCCTCGACGAGCACCACCGCCTGTTCGACCCGATCCTGTAATCTCTGGAAATCCCATGAACGTCTTTGCCCATTTTCGCGACCAGGTGGTCGCGGCGATCGAAACCCTCGTCTCCGCCGGCGCGCTGCCGCCGCTCGACGACCTCTCCAAGCTGTCGGTCGAGCCGCCGCGCGACCCGGAGCATGGCGACATCGCCACCAACGCCGCGATGGTGCTGTCGAAGCCCGCGGGCATGAAGCCGCGCGACCTGGCCGGCCTGCTCGCGCCCGAGCTGGAGAAGCTCGACGCGGTCGAGGCGGCGGAGATCGCCGGGCCCGGCTTCATCAACCTGCGCGTCGCCGACGGTTATTGGCGCGCGCGCATCGCCGACATCCTCGCCGCCGGCACGGCCTGGGGCGATTCCGACGCGGGCGCCGGCGCGCCGGTCAACGTCGAGTACGTCTCGGTCAACCCGACCGGCCTCGCTGCACGTCGGCCACGCCCGCGGCGCGGTGTTCGGCGACGCGCTCGCCGCCCTGCTGGCCAAGGCCGGCTATGCGGTGACCAAGGAATATTACGTCAACGACGCCGGCGGGCAGATCGACGCCCTGACCCGGTCCTTCCTCAAGCGCCTGCGCGAGCTCCGCACCGGCGAGGCGCTCCCGGAGAGCGAATTCGAGGGCCTCTATCCCGGCGAGGAGGTGATCGACGCGGCGCGGGCGGCGCTCGACGACCCGGCGGTGTCGGGGCAGGTCGACGGCTGGCTCGGCGGCGACGATCCGGTGCCGGACGGCGCGCGGGTGTTCGCCGTCGCCTACATGATGGACCGGATCCGCGAGGACCTTGGGGAGCTGGGCATCCACCACGACCTGTTCTCCTCGGAGCGCGCGCTGGTCGAGGCGGGGGCGGTCGACGACGTGCTCGCCGACCTCGAGGGCCGCGGGCTGATCTACACCGGCGTGCTGGAGCCGCCCAAGGGCAAGCTGCCCGACGACTGGGAGGAACGGCCGCAGACCCTGTTCAAGGCCACCGACTTCGGCGACGACACCGACCGGCCGCTGCGCAAGTCCGACGGCTCGTGGACCTATTTCGCCACCGACATCGCCTATCACCGCGACAAGTTCCGGCGCGGCTTCCGCACCATGATCGACGTCTGGGGCGCCGACCACGGCGGCTACGTCAAGCGGATGCAGGCGGCGGTCAAGGCGGTGACCGAGGGGCAGGGCGAGCTCGACGTCAAGATCTGCCAGCTCGTCAACCTGTCGAACCGGGGCGAGCCGGTGAAGATGTCCAAGCGGGCGGGCACCGTGGTGACCATCCGCGACGTGGTCGACGAGGTCGGCAAGGACGTCGTCCGCTTCATCATGCTGACCCGCAAGAACGACGCGCCGCTCGACTTCGACTTCGCCAAGGTCACCGAGCAGTCGAAGGACAACCCGGTATTCTACGTCCAGTACGCCCACGCCCGCTCGCACTCGGTGTTCCGGCAGGCGCGCGAGGCGTTGCCGGACCTCGATTTGTCCGATTCCGCGCTGGCTTCGGCGCCGGTGGATCGCTTGACGGACAAAGGAGAATTAAGTTTAATTAAGAGGCTGGCCGGTTGGCCGCGAATAATAGAAAGTGCAGCGGAAGCGCATGAGCCGCATCGTATTGCGTTTTACTTGTACGATATTGCGGCTGATTTTCACGCGCACTGGAATCGAGGGAGAGAGGACCCCCGGCTGCGGTTCGTGGCCGAGGACGATGCCGGCCTGACGCACGCGCG
Source organism: uncultured Alphaproteobacteria bacterium (assembly GCA_963730305.1). Taxonomy (GTDB): domain Bacteria; phylum Pseudomonadota; class Alphaproteobacteria; order Bin65; family Bin65; genus CAMYMQ01. The sequence continues at coordinate 57,278 of CAVSRB010000007.1, read as the reverse complement.
TCTGGCTTTGGTTCGGGCTGTCGGCGTGGTGGTTGCGTCCGGCCTCGAAATCTTCGGCGTCGAACCAGTGGAGGAGATGCGCTGATGTCCTATCGACTCGATCCCGGCTGGGAAGACCACGAGGTCGATCCCGACTATGGCGGCACGCGCTGGCGCGGCCACCTCTACAAGGCGCTGATCTCGGTCGGCGTGCTGTCCGCCTTCGGCGCGGCGGTGCTCTACGCCTATTCGGAGGGCGCGCCGTCGGACGACCGCGCGCGCAAGGCGAGCGACGCGCCGCTGGTCAAGGCGCAGACCACGCCGGTCAAGGTCCGGCCGGCCGATCCGGGCGGGGTCAAGGTCCCGCACCGTAACCAGGAGATCTACCGCAAGCTCGACATCGACACGCGCAAGGCCGACGCGACGCGGAAGATCGACCGCCAGCAGGCGCGGGTGCCGCCGCGGCCGCAGAATTACGAGGACATCCTCGCCCCGAAGTCGACCCGCAAGCACGCCACGGCCCAGCCCAAGGCCCGGCCGGGCGCGGTCCGGCGGGCGGAGACCAAGCCTGCCGAGACCAGGCCGCACGACACCAGGCGGGTCGCGGTCGCGCCGACCCGGCCCTCGGCGCGGCGGCAGACGGCCGACGCCACCGAGCCCAAGGGCCGGATCGCGATGATGCCGAGCCTGCGCCACCGCGGCGACCGGCCGTCGGCGCGGCGCGACCGCGACCGCCAGGTCGCCGAGGTCAGCCCGCGCGCCGGCACGCGCACCGAGCCCAAGGCGCGCCCCACCAAGCGCATCGTCGTCCAGACCGCGAACGCGATCGGCCCCTACCGGGTCCAGCTCGGCGCGTTCCGCACGTCGACCAAGGCGCAGTACGAGTGGAAGCATCTCAGCCGCAAGAACAAGGACGTGCTCGGCTCGCTGCGCATGGTGATCGAGCGGGTCAACCTCGGCCCCAAGGGCGTCTACTACCGGCTCCAGGCCGGGCCGCTGAAGACCGCGCCCGCGGCGCGGGGCCTGTGCCGCCGGCTGGGCAAGCGGAAGGTCAACTGCATCCTCGTCAATGGATGAGCGGCCGCCGGCGTCGCCCGTCATTCTCGGCTGCGCCGGACCCGCGCTCGACGACTGGGAGCGGGGCTTCTTCCGCGACGCCGACCCCGCCGGATTCATCCTGTTCGCCCGCAACTGCGAGACGCCGGACCAGATCCGCGCGCTGACCGCGGCGCTGCGCGACACCGTCGGCCGCGCCGACGCGCCGGTGCTGATCGACCAGGAGGGCGGCCGCGTCGCCCGGCTGCGCCCGCCGCACTGGCGCGCGGCGCCGCCGGCCCGCCGCTTCGGCGCGCTGCTGGCCCGCTCGCAAGAGGCCGCGGTCGAGGCGACCCGGCTCAACGCCAGCCTGATCGCGCTCGAGCTGTCCGACCTCGGCGTCACCGTCGACTGCGCGCCCGTGCTCGACGTGCCGGCGGCCGGCTCCCACGACATCGTCGGCGACCGGGCCTTCTCCGCCGACCCGGCCGAGGTCGCCCTGCTCGGCCGGGCGATGGCCGACGGGCTGATCGACGGCGGCGTGCTGCCGGTGGTCAAGCACGTCCCCGGCCACGGCCGCGCCCGCGCCGACAGCCACGCCTCGCTGCCCGTGGTCGAGGCCGGCCGCGAGGCGCTGGAAGCGGTCGATTTCGCGCCGTTCCGGGCGCTCGCCGATCTTCCCTGTGCAATGACCGCCCATGTCCTGTATACCGCGCTGGACCCCGACCGGCCGGCGACGACCTCCCCGGACATCATCGCCGAGGTGATCCGCGGCTGGATCGGGTTCGACGGGCTGCTGGTTTCCGACGACCTCTCGATGAACGCACTCGATGGCACCCTGCGCGACCGTGCCGCCGCCGCCCTGGCGGCGGGCTGCGATATCGCGCTGCACTGCAACGGCGACCGGGCCGAGATGGCCGCCGTGGTCGAGGGGGCCGGCGCGCCGGCCGAGGCCGCGCAGCGCGCGCCTGACCCGGGCGGTCGCGGCGCTGCAGCCGCCGGCGGCGCTCGACCGGCCGGCCGCGGAAGCCCGTCTCGCGGAGCTCCTCCAGGAGCGCTAATGCGATGGGGGATACCGGCCTTACCCTCTCGACGCTGCTGGTGGTCGCGATCCCGGCCATCATCGCGATCACCTTCCACGAGGCGGCGCACGGCTATGTCGCCTGGAAGCTGGGCGACCCGACCGCGCACAGCCTCGGCCGGGTGACCTTCAACCCGATCCGCCACCTCGATCTCGTTGGCACCATCCTGATCCCGGGCATCCTGCTGGCGTCGCGGGCCGGCTTCCTGTTCGGCTGGGCCAAGCCGGTGCCGATCGACCCGTCCAAGCTGGCCAACCCGCGCTGGGGCATGGTCCTGGTCGCGGCCGCGGGGCCGGGGATCAATTTCGGCCTGGCGCTGGCGTCGGGGGTGCTGTTGTCGGCGTCGGCCGCGCTCGGCGCCGGCGACGGGGCGGTCGCGCGGGCGCTGTCCTGGTCGATCTACATCAACGCCATCCTGGCGGTGTTCAACATGATCCCGCTGCCGCCGCTCGACGGCGGCCGGGTCGCGGTCGGGCTGCTGCCGGCGCCGATCGCCTACCGGCTGGCCCAGCTCGAGGATTACGGCCTCTACCTGATCGTCGCCGTGCTGCTGCTGCTGCCGATCGTCACCCGCGGCCTCGGCGGCGAGATCGACCTGTTCGGCTCGGTGATCCGCCCGATCGTGCTCGGCGTGGTGGAAATTGTTGAAGCCGTAACCGGGGCGCGTATGGTGTGGTCATGGTGACCGAAAGCTTCGAGCCCGATCCCGAGCGCGCGCCGCCGCCCGCGCCGGTCCAGCTCGTCCTCGACCTCGACGGCTACGAAGGGCCGCTCGACCTGCTGCTCGGCCTGGCGCGGGACCAGAAGGTCGACATCACCAAGATCTCGATCCTCCAGCTCGCCGACCAGTATCTCGCCTTCATCGAGCGGGCCCGCGACCTGCGCCTGGAGATCGCCGCCGACTACCTGGTGATGGCGGCCTGGCTGGCCTACCTCAAGTCGCGCCTGCTGCTGCCGCGCGACGACGACGAGGACGAGCCGAGCGGGCCCGAGCTGGCCGCGGCGCTGACCTTCCAGCTCCGCCGGCTGGAGGCGATGCGCGAATCGGGCGCCCGGCTGATGGCCCGGCCCCAGCTCGGCCACGACTTCTTCCGCCGCGGCGCGACCGAGAAGATGCCGGTCACCCACACGGTGATCTACGACGTCACCCTGTTCGAGCTGCTCAGCGCCTATTCGCGCCAGCAGCGCCGCCAGGAGTTCTCGGTCCTGCGCATCCAGGACCCGATCCATCTCTATTCGGTCGAAGACGCCCGCGAGCGGCTCAAGGCGGTGATCGGCTCGATGCCCGAATGGCGGGTGCTGGTGAGCTTCCTGCCCGCCGACGTGCGCGAGGGGCTGACCATGCGTTCGGCCGTCGCCTCGACCTTCGTCGCCAGCCTGGAGTTGACCAAGTCGGGCGACGTCGACCTGCGCCAGGACCGGCCGTTCGGGCCGATCTACCTGAAAGGCGGTCGCGCCCAGCGATGAGCGAGCCGGCACGCGACCTCCGCATGGTGGAGGCCATGTTGTTCGCCTCCGCCGAGCCCGTCTCCGAGACGCAGCTCGCGGCACGGCTGCCCGAGGGCGCCGACGTGGGCGCGCTGCTGGCCGAGCTGCGCCAGCTCTACGAGGGCCGCGGCGTCCAGCTGGTCAGGGTCGGCAAGAGCTGGGCCTTCCGCACCGCGCCGGACCTGGCCGAGGCGCTCCGGCTCGAGACCGAGAGCACGCGGCGGCTGTCGCGGGCCGCGATCGAGACCCTGTCGATCATCGCCTACCACCAGCCGGTCACCCGCGCCGAGATCGAGGAGATCCGCGGCGTCAGCCACTCCAAGGGCACGCTCGACGTGCTGCTCGAGGCGGGCTGGATCAAGCCGGGCCGGCGGCGGATGAGCCCGGGCCGGCCGGTGACCTGGATGACCACGCCGGAATTCCTCGACCATTTCGGCCTGGAGAACATCAAGGACCTGCCCGGCATCGACGAGCTCAAGTCGGCCGGCCTGCTCGACACCCGGCCGGCGATCCAGGCCTTCCGCGGCATCGTCGACGCCGACGCGGACACCGAGGAGGACGACGCCGACGGTGACGAAGACGACGGGGCGGTCGACCTGTCGTCCGACCCCGACCCCGCCCCCGACGTCGCCGAGGCGGCGGAGACGGCCGAGGAAGAGCCCGATGGGGACGAGCCGCCCGACGACGTGGCGGCGCAGCAAGACCTGGCGGACCACGATGACTTGGCGAACCAGGAAGACGTGGCGGACCAGGAAGACTTGGCGGGCCAGGAAGACCTGGCGGAGCAAGAGGACGACGCCGGCGAGATCGTCCGCCAGGCGCGCTAGGCGGGCGACCCGATGGCCGAGCCCCCCGCGCGCCCGAGCCGGCGGCCCGGCGGCCGGGGCTCGCGGGGCGCGTCGGTTTCCAGGGTCTCGTCGGTTTCCAGGGTCTGGGCGGTTTCCGTATCGACGGCTGGCTGATCGCGGCGGCGGTCGTCGCCGTCCTGGCGGCGTTGCCGGTGGCGGTGGTGTTCGGCCACGTCTTCGTGCCGACCGGCGACTTCTGGGCGCACCTGGCGTCCACTCTGCTGCCCGACTACCTGGCCAACACCTTGTGGATCCTGCTCGGCGTCGCCGTGGGCGTGACCGTCGGCGGGGTCGGCTGCGCCTGGCTGGTCAGCCTGTGCCGCTTCCCCGGCCGGCGGGTGCTGGAATGGGCGCTGCTGCTGCCCTTCGCGGTGCCGGCCTACGTCATCGCCTATACCTATACCGGGCTGTTCGACTATGCCGGGCCGATCCAGTCGCTGCTGCGCGACGCCTTCGGCTGGCAGCGCGGCGACTACTGGTTCCCGCAGATCCGCTCGCTCGGCGGCGCCATCGCGATGATGGTGCTGGTGCTCTATCCCTACGTCTACATGCTCTCGCGCGCGGCCTTCCTGGAGCAGTCGGTGTGCTCGCTGGAGGCGAGCCGGACGCTCGGCTGCGGGCCGTGGGGCAGCATGGTTCGGGTGGCGCTGCCGCTGGCGCGGCCGTCGATCGTCGCCGGGGTGGCGCTGGCGCTGATGGAGGCGCTCAACGATTTCGGCACGGTCCAGTATTTCGGCGTCGACACCTTCGTCACCGGCATCTACCGGACCTGGCTCGGGCAGGGCAACCCGACCGGGGCGGCGCAGCTCGCCACCCTCCTGCTCGCCTTCGTCTTCGCGCTGTTGTGGCTGGAGCGGCGCTCGCGCGGCAAGGCGTCCTACCAGCACATGACCACGCGCTACCGGCAGCTGCCGGCCTACGAGCTCAAGGGCTGGCGCGCGGCGGCGGCGGTCGTGTTCTGCGCCCTGCCGGTGCTGTTCGGCTTCGTCGTGCCGGCGATCGCCCTGGTCGCCTGGACCTGGCGCACCGCCGGCGCCGTGGTCGACGCGCGGTTCGGGTCGCTGATGCTCAACACGGTGATGCTCGGCGCCCTGGCCGCGGTGTTCGCCGTCGCCGTCGCGCTGGTGCTCGGCTACGGCCTGCGCCGGCGGCGGAGCGCGGCGATGACCGCGCTGACCCGGGTCGCGGCCTTGGGCTACGCGGTGCCGGGGGCGGTGATCGCGGTCGGCGTGGTGATCCCCTTCGCCTGGTTCGACAACCGGCTCGACGGGGCGCTGCGGTCGCTGTTCGGGGTGTCGTCGGGGCTGCTGCTCAGCGGCACCCTGTTCACGCTCCTGTTCGCCTACGTCGTGCGTTTCCTCGCCATCTCGTTCGGCGCGGTCGACGCCGGGCTGTCGCGGGTCACCCGGTCGATGGACGACGCCGCGCGCACCCTGGGCCAGCGCACCGGCGGCATCCTGTGGCGGGTCCACGCGCCGATGCTCAAGGGCAGCCTCCTGACCGCGGCGCTGCTGGTCTTCGTCGACGTGATGAAGGAGCTGCCGGCGACCCTGATGATCCGGCCGTTCAACTTCGAGACCCTGGCGATCCGGACCTACGAATACGCCGTCGACGAGCAGCTCGCCGAGGCGGCGCCGTCGGCGCTGGCCATCGTCGCGGTCGGCATCGTCCCGGTGATCCTGCTCAACCTCGCGATCGCGCGGGCGCGGCCGGGCAGCCGCCCGGCCCCGGCCGACGAGGCGACGCTGGCCGGGGTGCCGGCATGAGCGTGCTCGATCTGCGCGGCGTCTCCCACGCCTACGGCAGCCTGCGCGCGCTCGACGACGTGTCGCTGACCGTCGCCGCCGGGGAGATCGTCTGCCTGATGGGGCCGTCGGGCTGCGGCAAGTCCACGCTGTTGCGCCTGGCCGCCGGCCTCGAGGCGATCCAGGCGGGCGAGATCCGCATCGGCGGCGCGCGGGTGGCCGCGCCCGGCGCCGACACGGTGCCGCCCGACGAGCGCGGCATCGGCTTCATGTTCCAGGACTACGCCCTGTTCCCGCACCTGAGCGTCGCCGACAACGTCGCCTTCGGCCTGCGCGGCCAGCCGGCGGGCCAGCGCCGCGCGGCGGCGATGGACGCGCTCGACCGGGTCAACATGGCCGGTTTCGCCCGCGCCTACCCGCACACCCTGTCGGGCGGCCAGCAGCAGCGGGTGGCGCTGGCCCGGGCGCTCGCCCCGGCGCCGCGGCTGCTCCTGCTCGACGAGCCGTTCTCGGGGCTGGACGCGCGGCTGCGCCACCGCCTGGCCGAGCAGACCTGGAGCCTGCTCAAGGAGACCGGCACGGCGTCGATCGTGGTCACCCACGACCCGGAGGAGGGGCTCTATCTCGGCGACCGGGTCGGCATCCTGCGCGAGGGCCGGCTGGAGCAAATCGACGCACCCGGCCCGCTGTGGGACGCGCCGGCCTCGGCCTTCGTCACCACCTTCCTGAGCGACGTCAACCGGCTCGCCGGCGTGGTCGATTCTGATGGTGCGGTGGTCACGCCGATTGGAGTAGTGTCTGGCGGCGATCTGACGCCCGGGACGCCGGTCGATGTCCTGGTCCGCCAGGAAGGGATCGTCGTCGACGGAGCGCTGGACGGCCCGTCGGCGGATGATGCGTCGGCGGTGCTCGGGCAGGTCGTCCGGTCGCGGCCGCTGGGCGGCAGGACCCTGGTCCTGTTCCGGCTCGACGGCCCGGACGGCGGCACGACCGTCTTCGGACGGACGGGATCGCGCCAGCGTTTGGCGGAAGGACAGACCGTGGCCTTGCGGCTCGACCCCGGCCAGGTGTTTGTTTTTCCCCGCCAAAACGCTAAATAGGGGACGAGGGGAGGCGCACGGACATGGTTACCGAGACGTCCGGTGCCAAGGCGTGTATGGCTGAACGGGTGCATCAAGCGGTAACGCGCCGCGCACCGGAAATGGGAGATGCTTTATGAGTCCCAGTATCTGGCAGGTTCTGATCATCGTGGCGGTGATCCTGCTTCTGTTCGGTGGGCGCAAGATCCCGCAGCTCATGAAGGACATGGGCAGCGGCATCACGTCGTTCCGCAAGGGCTTGAAGGAAGGCGCCGAGGACGACACCCCGGCCGCTCCGGCGAAGCCGGCCGAGCCCCAGGTCATCGAAGCCGAGAAGACCACCGCGAGCGCGGCGTCGGCGAAGCCGGACGAGGCCAAGAAGGCCTGATCGCCCGCGTCGCGGGACCGACCGTCCCCTTTGGGTAGGCTGAGCGTCGATGCTCGATATCGGCTGGATGGAAATGGCGGTGATCGTGATCATCGCCCTTTTGGTCGTCGGGCCGCGCGAACTGCCTCGGGTCATTCGCAGTATCAACGAATGGCTCGGCAAGGCGCGGTCGATGGCGCGCGAGTTCAAGTCGGGGCTCGACGACATCGCCAACCAGACCGAGCTGGCCGACCTGAAGACCGACATGGAGGGCCTCGCCCACGAGGCCAACACCATGATCGACGAGGCGGCCTCGACCCACGACTTCACCGCCGGTTCCGGCGATGACGACGGCGACTACTGGAACTCCATGAGCGGGGCGTGGCGTTACGTCGAGCCGGGCGACGGCGCCAAGAAGAATCCCAAGCGGCACAAGAAGGCGCGGACCGTGCGGCTCAAGCCCCGCCGGGGCGCCGAGGGCGGCCGGCCCAAGGTGCGGACGTGACGGATACGGCCGAAGAGACGGCGACGGACTCGCCCGAAGACCACAAGATGCCGCTGCTCGATCACCTGATCGAGCTGCGCAAGCGGCTGATGTGGTCGATCGTCGCGCTCTTGGTCTGCTTCGCGGTCGCCTTCTATTTCGCGCCCGAGATCTTCGCCTTCCTGTCCGCGCCGCTGCGCGCGACGATGAAGAACTATCCCGACGCGAAGCTGATCTACACCAAGCTCTACGAGGCGTTCTTCGCCCAGATCAAGCTCGCCTTCTACGTCGGCGCCTTCTTCGCCTTCCCGGTCTTCGCCTGGCAGATCTACCGGTTCATCGCGCCCGGCCTGTACAAGCACGAGCGCAAGGCCTTCCTGCCGTTCCTGATCGCCACGCCGGTGCTGTTCTTCGCCGGCGGCGCGATGGTCTATTTCCTGATCATGCCGATGGCCTGGGACTTCTTCGCCTCGTTCCAGGGCGTCGGCGGGGTCAACGCCGCGCTCCACGCCAAGGTCGACGACTACACCACGCTGTCGATCCGCTTCATCTTCGCGTTCGGCCTCGCCTTCCAGATGCCGGTGGCGCTGACCTTGCTGGCCAAGGCGGGCATCGTCAGCGCGGATGGCCTGGCCAAGAAGCGCAAATACGCGATCGTCATCGTGTTCATCGCCGCCGCGGTGCTGACCCCGCCCGACGTGGTCAGCCAGATCGCGATGGCGACGCCGCTGCTGCTGCTCTACGAGATCTCGATCGTGCTGGCGCGGATGATGGAGAAGAAGCGCGCGGCGCGCGACGCCGAGCTCGACGCCGAGACCGCCGGCACCGGACCGGACGCGGAGTAGGCGCGCGGGCCGGCGCGGCCGCCGTCGTCGGTCCCGCAGGTTTCCGTAGGGGCGGGTTGGAAACCCGCCCCTACGGGTGGCGATGCCCTCTTTCCCGGATAACGATGTCCGTGCGGCCGGGATGACGATGGCTTGATGCGCTGGGTCGCGCCGCAGGACGAGCCCGCGCCATCGGGGGCCGCTTCTGGATGGCGCGCGGCTGGACGGCCCAATCCACCGCGACTATAACGCCCGCGACCCCTGCATTTCCCTGCTGCTGCGATCATGCTCGACATTAGATGGATCCGGGAAAATCCCGACGCGTTCGATTCCGCCCTGAAGACCCGCGGGATGGATGCGCTGAGCGGGTCGCTGCTCGCCCTCGACGCGCGCCGCCGCGAGGCCCAGACCGAGGCCCAGGCGGTCCAGGAGGAGCGCAACCGCCTGTCCAAGGAGGTCGGCGCGGCCAAGTCGCGCGGTGAGGACGCCGCCGAGATCATCGCCCGGGTCGGCGCGCTCAAGGACCGCCAGGGCGAGCTCGAGGCCGCCCAGAAGGCGGCCGAGGCGGAGCTGAACGACGCGCTCGCCGGCATCCCCAACGTGCCCGCCGCCGACGTGCCGGTGGGCGCGGACGAGGCCGCCAACGTCGAGCTGCGCCAGCACGGCCAGGCGCCGGCCTTCGACTTCGAGCCGAAGCAGCATTTCGAGCTCGGCGAGGCGCTCGGCATGATGGACTTCGAGACCGCGGCCAAGCTGTCGGGCGCGCGCTTCGTGATGCTGACGGGCGGGCTGGCGCGGCTGGAGCGGGCGCTGGGCCAGTTCATGCTCGACCTGCACACCACCGAGCACGGCTACACCGAGGTCCAGCCGCCGGTGCTGGTGCGCGACGAGGCGCTGTTCGGCACCGGCCAGCTGCCGAAGTTCGCCGAGGACCTGTTCAAGACGCGAGCGACGGCTCGAACAGAATTAAGATTAGAGGAAGGTTACGACATAAGGAGATCGCGTAGCACTGGCTGATCCCGACCGCCGAGGTGCCGCTGACCAACATCGCCGCCGGCGAGATGGTCGAGGAGAACACGCTGCCCAAGCGCTACACCGCGCTGACCCTGTGCTTCCGGTCCGAGGCCGGCGCCGCGGGCAAGGACACCCGCGGCATGCTCAGGCAGCACCAGTTCGACAAGGTCGAGATGGTCTCGATCACCCATCCGGACGAGTCCGAGGCCGAGCACGAGCGGATGACCAAGTGCGCCGAGACCGTGCTGGATCGGCTCGGCCTGCACTACCGCACCGTGGTGCTGTCGACCGGCGACATGGGCTTCTCCGCCAACAAGACCTACGACATCGAGGTCTGGCTGCCGGGGCAGGGGACCTATCGGGAAATTTCCTCCTGCTCCAACTGCGGCGACTTCCAGGCGCGGCGGATGAACGCGCGCTTCCGCCCGGCCGGCGAGAAGGGCACCCGCTTCGTCCACACCCTCAACGGCTCGGGCATCGCGGTCGGCCGCGCGCTGATCGCGGTGATGGAGAACTACCAGCAGGCCGACGGCTCGATCGTCGTGCCGGAGGCGCTCCGGCCCTACATGGGCGGTATCGAGGTCATCGGCGCGCCCGACGGAGCCGGATCGGGGGCATGAACAAGCCGATCGCCGACCTGTCGGGTGCCCGCATCCTGCTGACCAACGACGACGGTATCGGCGCCAAGGGCTTGGCCCTGCTCGAGAAGATCGTCCGCGCCCTGTCCGACGACGTCTGGGTGGTCGCGCCCGAGGTCGAGCAGAGCGGGGCGGGGCATTCGCTGACCCTGCGCCGGCCGCTGCGCCTGCGCCGGGTCGAGGACCGCCGCTTCGCCGTCGACGGCACGCCCACCGACAGCGTGCTGATGGCGATCGGCCACGTGCTCAAGGACCACAAGCCGGACCTGGTCATCTCCGGGGTCAACCGCGGCGGCAACCTGGGCGAGGACATGACCTATTCCGGCACCGTCTCGGCGGCGATGGAGGGGACCCTGCTCGGCGTGCCGTCGATCGCGCTCAGCCTGGAGACCTCGGGCGGCTCGTCGCCCCACTGGGAGACGGTCGAGCGGTTCGCGCCCGACCTGATCCGCAGGCTGGCGGCGACCGGCTGGCGCCGGGGCGTGCTGATCAACGTCAACTTCCCGGACGCCGCGCCCGAGGCGGTGACCGGCGTCGAGGTGGTCGGCCTCGGCCACCGCAAGATCGGCGACCATCTCGAGGAGCGGTTCGACCCGCGCGGCGTGCCCTATTACTGGATCGGCCCGCTGCGCCAGGAGGAGGCGCACAAGCCCGACACCGACCTCGACGCCGTCCGCCGCGGCGCGATCGCGGTCACGCCGGTCCATCTCGACCTCACCGACAAGCCGTCGCTCAAGGCGCTGTCCGGCGCGTTCGAATGATCGCGGAGACGCGCAAGATCCGGCTGATCATGGAGCTGCGCCAGGGCGGCGTGACCGACGCCGACGTGCTGTCGGCGATCGAACGGGTGCCGCGCGAGGCGTTCGTGCCCGACATCTTCAAGGACCGCGCCTACGACAACGCGCCGCTGCCGATCGGCGAGGGCCAGACCATCAGCCAGCCGCTGATCGTCGGCGTGATGACCCAGGCGCTCGAGCTCAACAAGCGCCACAAGGTGCTCGAGATCGGCACCGGCTCGGGCTACCAGTGCGCGATCCTCGCCCGGCTGTGCCGCCGGGTCTACACGATCGAGCGCATCCGCTCGCTCTACGAGGGGGCGATGGCGGTGCTGCAGTCGCTCCACGTCCGCAACGTCACCGGCAAGGTCGGCGACGGCTCCAAGGGCTGGCCCGAGCAGGCGCCGTTCGACCGGATCATCGTCACCGCCGCGGCGCCGGTCTATCCCCAGGCGCTGGCCGAGCAGCTCGTCGAGGGCGGCATCCTCGTCGTCCCGGTCGACCGCGGCGGCGACGGCCAGGACCTGCTCAAGATCCGGCGCACCGCCGAGGGCTTCGAGGAGGAGATGCTGGCGCCGGTCCGCTTCGTGCCGCTGATCCCCGACCGCAACACGGCAACGGCGGGCGCTGAGCGTCAGCGGTCGGCGTCGGGCAGCGCGTAGGCGACGATCTGGTCCGCGACCTGCGGCTTCAGGATCGCGTTGCCGCCAACCACGAACACCACATACTGCTTGCCCTTGTAGGTGTAGGTCGCTGGATTGGCGACCGCCGGCGCGTCGACCAGGGCCCGCCACAATACCTTGCCCGACTTCAGGTCGATGGCGCGCACCCGCGCATCCATCGAGGCGCCGATGAAGATCAGCCCCGACTTGGTGACCAACGGTCCGCCGATGGTCACCGAGCCCCACGACTTGGGCATGTAGAAGCCCCATTTCTGGACCACGCCGAAGGGCTTTTTCCACAACAGCCGGCCGGTGTTGAGGTCGTAGGCCGATAGGGTCCCGTAGGGCGGCTTCCAGCACGGCATGCCCCAGCGGTTGACGAAGTTGTGGAGGTAGAAGCCATAGGGCGACCCCGCCTGGGCGTAATAGCCGGACGGCTTGCCGTTCTTGGTCTTCTTCTCGTATTCGGCTCGGGTCAGCAGCTTGTAGATCTGCGCGGTATAGGAGCTGTTTACGACGTATATGCCCTTGCGCGGATCGACCGCGCCGGCGCCCCATTCGACCCCGCCGGCTGTGCCCGGAAAGACCAGCGAGCCCTTTAGGCTGGGGGGCGTGTAGCGGCCGTCGTAGCGGAGCTTCTTCAGGGTCCGGCTGCACTCGCCGAAGCTCGCGAGGTCGGCGATTGTCGAGATGCCCGGGAAGCGGTCGGGCACGATCGGTTCCGGCTTGGCGACGTAGGGCTGCGTCGGCGAGGTGCGTTCGCCCTTCACGTCGGTCTGCGGCACCTTGCGCTCCTCGATCGGATAGATCGGCTCGCCGGTCAGCCGGTTGAGCACGAACAGCAGCCCCATCTTGCTCGACTGGACCAGGGCAGGGATCGTCTTGCCGTCCTTGTGGATGTCGACCAGCACCGGCGGTGAGTTGGTGTCGTAGTCCCAGACGTCGTGATGGACGATCTGGCGGCTCCACAGCACCTTGCCGGTGTCCGCGTTGAGCGCCGTGACCGACGTCGCGAGCGGCAGCTTCTCCTTGCGGTCGCCGCCGTAGAAGTTGGGGCTGGGCGAACTGATCGGCAGGTAGAGGATGCCGTGTTCGGGATCGACCGACATGCTGGCCCAGACATTGGCAGTGCCGGTCGTCTTCGCCTGCTTCGACGGCAGGGCATCGAACACCCACTTGAGCTTCCCCGTCTGGGCGTCCACCGCGAAGACCCGGCCGGGCGGCGTGCGGGTGTCGGCCCAGTCCTTGCCGGCCCAGCCGATGAACAATGTGTCCTTGTAGACGGTCGGGGGCTGGAGGATGGACAGCGGCCACTTGTCGTTGCTGTCGTTCCAGCGGTTGATGTCGAGCACGCCGTTCGTGCCGAACCTGGCGCAGGGTTTGCCGGTGTCGGCGTCGACCGCGTGCAGCTTGGCGTCCATCGTCCCGAGGTAGACGATCTTCTGGCAAGCCTGCCCGGCAACGGGTTCCGCGGCCTGCCAGTAGGCGACGCCGCGCGTCTTCAGGTCGGGCTGGGTCTCGGCCTTGAGCACCGCGTGGGTGTCGTAGATCCACTTGACCTTGCCGGTGTCCGGCGCAATCGCGAAGATTCGGTAGAACGGCGTTCCGACATAGACGGTGTCGTTGACGAACAGCGGCGTCGCCGACCAGTCGGTGACGGGCAGCTTCTTGTCGCCGTTCGAGACGTCGCCGGTGTGGACCTCCCAGGCTTTCTTCAACTTGCCGACGTTGGCCGGCGTGATCTGGTCCGCGGTTGAATATTTCTGGTTCTTCAGGTCGCCGTTGAAGGTGTACCAGCCATGGTGCTGGATCGCGCCGGCGACCGGGGTGGGCGCCGCCGGCCTGGCTTCGACGGGCTTGGCATCCTGGCCATGGGCGGGTAGGGCCGACGCCAGAGGCGCCAGCACCACGGCGAGGACGAGCGGGGCGGAGAGGCGCGTGCGCTCAAGCATGGCTATGGGCCTCCCGCGTTCCGGAAGATACCGTCAGGTGGGCGATCCAGCCGATGGCGGCCAGGCCCATCGCAGCAACCAGAATGTTGGCCTCGAGCATGTAGGCGGCGAAGGCCGTGCCCAGCACGTCGAGCGCGATGAGGACCAGAAGGATGCCGCGCAGCCACCGGGGAAGGTCGGGGATCAGCGCCATGGCCGCTGCGGCGACCAGCATGGCGCCGGTCGACAGGGCCGCCAGCAGGGCGCCGGGCGTGCCGTGGATGCCATTGCCGGTCCAAAAATAGTCGAAAATCGAAACGGCGACGGCAATCGCGGCCGCCAATACGAGAAGCCAGTTGCCGATGTTGAAGCGCATGACGTCCGCCTTTCGGAAGCGATCGAACCAGGTGATCGATGAAATGTGGACTTGGAAAGGCTCGCAGAGACGAGTGATTGCCACACGACCGAAGCGAAGGAGACGTCGCGCTTCACGAGGGATTCACGACGTCAGTGCGATCGGAGCTTGCCGCTACCTCGTTCGCCACAATCGGAAATCGATCAGCCGAAATCCTAGGCAAGGGATCGTTCGGTAGCCTTATCCCAGGTTAACGCTCCGCCGACCGCACGGCCGTTGCGCACCGGGGACGGAGGATTGGCCCGTGCCGCCCGCGACGGCGGGAACCGTCCGACGCAGGCGTCGCGGCGCCTCAGATCGCGCCGGCCTCGCGCCAGGCGGCGATCCGGCCGTCGTCGAAGCCGGCCTCGCGCAGGATATCCTCGGTATGCTCGCCCAGGCCCGGGGCCGGCCGCGACGCCGGCGCGCGCGGCGCCAGCGTGAACGGGGCGCCGGTGACGGTCAGCGCGGTGCCGTCGAGCCCGGTCGGCGGCGGCGGCCGGTCGAGGATGGCGCGCCCGGCGAGCTGGTCGTCGGCCAGCGCCTCGGGCAATTCGCGGATGATCGAGCAGGGGATCGCCGCGGCTTCCAGTTTCTCTCGCCAGGTCTCGGTGGGCGCGGCCGCGAACACGGCCGCCATGTCGGCCGCGGTCGCCGATGCGTCGAGGCCCAGCAGCGCGTTGAGCGCGTCGATCTGGACCTTGGTCAGCGCGACCACCGAGATCGCGCCGTCTTGGGTCCGGTAGCTGTTGTCGGACGGCATCCGCGCCGCCGACATGTTGCCGAGCCGCTCGGGCATGACCCCGGCCTGGAAGTATTCGTTGACCTGGAAGCCCATCAGCGAGAGCGCGGTGTCCATCATCGCCAGGTCGATGTGGCAGCCCTCGCCGGTGGTGCGCGCCTTGAACAGGGCGGCGGCGATGGCGAAGGCGGTGGCGTAGCCGGTCGGCACGTCGACGGCGAAATAGCCGGCGCGCATCGGGTCGCCGTCGGGGAAGCCGGTCACCGACATCATCCCCGATTCGGCCTGGATCGCGCCGTCGTAGGCCGGCCGGGTCGCCTTGGGGCCGGTCTGGCCGTAGCCGGTGACCGAGCAGTAGACCAGGGCGGGCCGCGTCGCGCGCAGGGTCGCGGCGTCGAGGCCGAGGCCGGCCATCACGCCGGGGCGGAAATTCTCGACCACGACGTCGGCGCGGTCGATCAGCGGCGCCAGGATCTCCTGCGCCGCGGGCGCCTTGAGGTCGAGCGTCAGGCTGCGCTTGCCGAGATTGTAGGAGACGAAGCCGGCCGAGGTGCCGTGGTCGGCGAAGGGCGGCTCGGCCATCAGCGTGCGCATCATGTCGCCGCTGCCGGGGCGCTCGATCTTGATGACGTCGGCGCCCTGCAGGGCGAGCTGCATGGTCGCGAACGGCCCGGCGATCACCTGGGTGAAGTCGAGGACGGTGACGCCGGCGAACAGGCCATCGGTCATGGGCGGATGCGGTTCATTCTTGCGGGGGCAGGGAGTCGGCGGCCGACCGTCGCCCGGCCGGCCGCCGACCGGTCATTTCTTCCAGTCTTTCAGGCCGTCGAGGCTGATCACGTAGGCCTTGCGGGCGGCTTCGTAGCGCACGCCGTAGCCGGTCGGGTAGGCGCCGGGGAAGCTGTAGCGCTGCGGCCGCTTGATCTTCCAGCTCGCCCGGGGCCGCGTCAGCAGGTAGGCCCGGGTGACCATCGGCTCGATGAAGGTGAGCCGGCCCTTGTAGTAGCCGTAGATGAAGGTCGCGGTGAACGGCTTGCCGTGGAACTCCGGCGCGGCCAGGTCGACGGCGTGGACGCCCATGTTGTCGACGGCGGTGTCCGGGATCACCTTGTAGCCGGCCGGGACCAGGCCGGCGTCCGCGACCTGGGTCGCCGGATCCTTGGGGCCGGTGAACTTGACCTTGGCGACCTCGGCGGCGCTGGTCAGGTAGAAGTGGAAGTCGAAGTGGGGGACCGTGTAGACGTGCGGCGGCGGGTGCCCCTTGGGGTTCCAGTCGACGACGACCTCGCGGTAGATGGTCCGCGGGCCCGTGGTCGGCATGGGCAGCCGATACTCCCACGACCCCTCCTTGTTCATCTTGCTGAGCCTGGTCGGCAGCCCGGACAGGGCATAGCGGCTCATCCGCACTTCGATGCTGGACAGCTTGCCGGCGGCGTCGGTCCGGACCGCGATCCGGGCGATGCCGTGCCCGAAGGAGACGGATTTGCCGTAGTAGGTGGCGGCGTCGGCGGCGGTGGCGCCGAGGAGGGCGGCCGCCGTCGTCATCATTGCGGTGACCGACAGTGCCGCTGTCACGCGAAGCAGGGACTCGTGTCCTCGTTTCATTCTTGTTGTTTCCTTCGACAGGGAGGTTTTCGGGATAGGCGCTGCTGGGTGCCCCGCGGGGTCGTCAGGCCGGTCGTGGGCGCCGCCGCGGAGAGTAGACAAGGGACCCGCGCGTGTCAGCAGCCGGCTTTTGTCAGGCCGGTTCCTGCTGCAGCGCGGCCTGGGCCTCGGCCATGTCCTCCGAATCGAGGTCCATGTTGTGCATGACCGCGATCGACCACGCGCCGTTGTCGTTGGCGACGACCAGATTCATCAGGCCGCGGCGGCGCGGCCATTCGTTGCCCTGGGGATCGCGGGCGCCGGTCATCTCCCAGCCGATGTCGACCGCGGCGACGTCCGGACGCAGGAAGCGGATATGCGTGTCGGTGGCGACCAGACGACTGTCCTTGAAGATCGTCCGGAAGATCGGGGCGTGGAACGCCGCGATGGAGGTGCGGCCCCGGGCGCGCATGCCGAAGACGTTGGTGAAATCGGCGTCCGCGGCGAAGGGGCGGGCGAAGGCCTGTTCGTCGTGGTCATTCCAGGCCGCAACGAGCGCATCGACGACCTGCGCAACAGCCGTTTCAGTGTGCGAACGAGATGTCATGGCGGTTATCCTGATATAGTATGGTTGCCAGACGATATGGCTACCGTTTTAAACTGTCAACATGACTGATCCCTATACCCAGTCCCTGCTGCTCTACGCCTACCAGGCCAGCGCGGCGCAGCTGACGCGGACCCTGCACCGGCATGGCCACGGCGACATCCGGCCCAAGCACGGCGCCGTCTTCGCCAACATCGATGCGGCGGGAACCCGGGCGACCACGCTCGCCGGGCGGGCGGGCATGGGCAAGGCGGCGATGGGGGAGCTGGTCGACGATCTGGAGCGGCTGGGCTACGTCGAGCGCCGGCCGGATCCCACCGACCGCCGGGCCAAGCTGGTGGTGCCGACGCAGGCCGCGCTCGACGTGACGGCGCTGGTCCACCGCTTCAACCGGCGGCTGGAGGCCAAGTACGAACGTCTGCTCGGCGCCGAGGACTATGCGGCGCTGCGGCGGTCGCTGCGGACGATCGCGCCGGTCGGGGAGATGCAGCCGCGGATTCGCTAGGGGCGCCTAATCCAGCCGCTTGCCCAGCCGGCCGGCGAGGTCCTGGATGAACTGCCAGGCGACGCGGCCCGAGCGCGAGCCGCGGGCCATCGACCATTCGACCGCCTGGGCGCGGAGGTCGTCGGTCCCGATCGGCAGGCCGTAGGCCTCGGCGTAGCCCTCGATGATCGCGAAGAAGGTGTCCTGGTCGCAATTGTGGAAGCCGAGCCACAGGCCGAACCGGTCGGACAGCGAGACCTTCTCCTCGACCGCCTCGGACGGGTTGATCGCGGTCGAGCGCTCGTTCTCGATCATGTCGCGCGGCATCAGGTGGCGCCGGTTCGAGGTGGCGTAGAAGACGACGTTGTCGGGCCGGCCCTCGATGCCGCCCTCGAGCACCGCCTTGAGCGACTTGTAGGAGGCGTCCTCGCCGTCGAACGACAGGTCGTCGCAGAACAGGATGCAGCGGCGCGTCGGCCGCCTTGAGCAGGGTCAGCAGGCGGGGCAGCGAGGGGATGTCCTCGCGGTGGATCTCGACCAGGGCGAGCGGCGTATCGATCTCGGCGTTGACCGCGGCGTGGACCGCCTTGACCAGCGAGCTCTTGCCGGTGCCGCGCGCGCCCCACAGCAGCGCGTTGTTGGCGGGCAGCCCCTCGGCGAAGCGGCGGGTGTTGCTTTCCAGCGCCGCGCGCTGCTGTTCCAGGCCCTTGAGCAGGCCGATGTCGACCCGGTTGACCTTGGGCACGACCTCCAGCCGGTCGCCGTCGGCGTGCCAGATGAAGGCGTCGCCCTCGTCGAGGCCGGCCGAGGCCGGCGGCGGCGGCGCCAGCCGCTCGAGCGCGTCGGCGATGCGCCGGATCAGTGCGGAGTCTGTCGAATCGTCCATTGCTTGCCGCTATCGCGCGCGGGCCGGGCCCGATCGCACTAGAAATGCCCTAACAAATCCGGATTTGCACGCTATATAGGGGCCCGAGAAGGCGCCACGCGCGACGGCGCGCAACCTATCACAGACGGCCGGAGCGTCAAATCAGCGGCGCCCGCGACCAATCGGCCGCAGGGCTTGCGCGGGCTATGGCAACGGCTATAGTCCGGCACCGGTTCCGGCGGCGAAACCCGCCACCCACAGGAGAGTTTCATGCTGATTTCCGAGGCGTTTGCGGCGAGCGCGAGCCCGGCTGGTCCAGGGGGTAACTTTTCCTTCCTGATCATGATCGCGCTGCTGTTCGTGGTCATGTACTTCTTCATGATCCGACCGCAGCAGAAGCGTGCCAAAGAGCACCGGATGCTGGTCTCGAACCTCAAGCGCAACGACAAGGTGCTGACCACCGGCGGCATCATCGGCAAGGTCACCCGCGCCGGCGAGGGCAGCGAGATCGAGATCGAGATCGCCAAGGAAGTGAAGGTCAAGATCGACCGCAACGCCGTGCAGACCGTGCTCAACCGCACGGCGGGCGAGAACGGCGGCGCCCAGGCCGCCAACGACGGCGCCGACAAGCCCGTCAACCCGCTGAAGCGGCTGTTCGGCGGCCGCTGATCCGGCGGCCTCGCCCACGGTAGCGAACGAGCGTCCGGTTCGAATTCCATGATCAATATTTCGCGCGTTCAGGTGATCACCATCATCATGGTCTGCCTGCTCGGGGTGGCGTTCGCGGCCCCGAACCTGGTCGGCAAGCAGGCGGACAAGGAGATCCCGGGCTGGCTGCCGAGCCAGCAGTTCAACCTGGGCCTCGACCTCCAGGGCGGCGCGCATCTGTTGTTCGAAGTGAACATGGGCCCGGTCGTCGCGGACCAGTTCAAGGACCTCGCCGCCCGCATCCGCAAGACCTTCCGCGACCCCAAGTGGCGGATCCTCTACAGCCAGCGCCCGATCATCCATACCAAGCAGCGGACGATCACCGTCCGCCTCGCCAAGCTCGACCAGCGCGACACGGCGCGGCGGGCGCTGAACAGCATCATTCGCGACCTGTCGGGCAACGGTAACCTGTTCTCCGGCGGCTCGTCGCGCTACACGTTCACCGTCGCCGACAACGGCCTGATCACGATCCGCTTCACCGAGGCCGGCCTGCGCGAGCTGCAGAACCGGGTGATCGACCAGTCGATCGAGGTGATCCGCCGCCGCGTCGACGAGACCGGCACCAAGGAGCCGAGCATCCAGCGCCAGGGCGACGACCGCATCCTGGTCCAGGTGCCCGGCGTCGCCGACCCGCAGCAGCTCAAGGACATCATCGGCACCACCGCCAAGATGACCTTCCACCTGGTCGACCAGTCGGTCGAACCGTCCGCGAACATGACCGTGCCGCCGGGCGACAAGCTGCTGCCGAGCGAGGACGCGGGCGAGAAATACGTGCTGGTCATCGCCGAGCCGGCGCTCGACGGCAGCCACCTGGTCGACGCCAGCCAGAGCTTCCAGGACGGCCGGCCGGTGGTCGCCTTCCGCTTCGACACCGAGGGGTCGAAGATCTTCTGCAACATCACCCGGCGGAACCTGAAGAAGCGCTTCGCCATCGTGCTCGACAACAAGGTGCTGTCGGCGCCGCGCATCGACGGCGTGATCTGCGGCGGCTCGGGCATCATCTACGGCAACTTCACCGTCCAGTCGGCGAGCAACCTGTCGATCCTGCTGCGCGCGGGCGCGCTGCCGGCGCCGCTGAAGGTGGTCGAGGAGCGCACCGTCGGCGCCGAGCTCGGCGCCGATTCGATCGAGGCGGGCAAGCTGGCCAGCATCATCGGCCTGATCCTGGTCGTCGTCTTCATGGTGCTCGCCTACGGCCTGTTCGGCGTAATGGCCGACGTCGCGCTGCTCTTCAACCTGATCCTGATCGCGGCGGCCTTGTCGCTGTTGCAGGCGACACTGACGTTGCCCGGCATCGCCGGCATCGTCTTGACCATCGGCATGGCGGTCGACGCCAACGTGCTGATCTTCGAGCGAATACGCGAGGAGATACGGGCGGGCCGAACGCCGATGTCCGCGATCGACACGGGCTATCGCCGCGCCCTGACCACGATCGTCGACTCGAACCTGACCACATTCATCGCGGCACTGCTCCTGTTCCTGTTCGGCACCGGGCCGGTGCAGGGCTTCGGCGTCACCCTGGCGATCGGCATCGCGACCTCGATGTTCACCGCAGTGATGGTGACGCGGCTGATGGTGATCACCTGGTGGCGGCGCAAGCGGCCGGCGACGCTGCCGATCTGAGGGATAGACCATGTTGTTGCGACTGATTCCCTCTGGCACGAAGATCCCGTTCGTCCGATTCCGGCTGGCCTATTTCCTGTTCTCGGGGACGCTGCTGGTCCTGGCGGCGATCTCCTACGGCACCCAGGGGCTGAACTTCGGCATCGACTTCCGCGGCGGCATCCTGATCGAGGTCCGCGCCAAGGACGCCAATGGCGTCTCGCGCAAGGCGGACCTGGGGCGGATGCGCGAAGCGCTTAACGGCCTCGGCCTCGGCGAGGTCTCGCTGCAGTCGATCTCGGCGCCGATCGGCGAGACCGGCAACCCCAACGCCTACGTCCAGATCCGCATCGAGCAGCAGACCAAATCCAACGAGAGCCAGGTCCAGACGATCGAGCGGATTCGCAACGCCCTGTCGACCGTCGAGTTCCCGCTGGACGACGCCAAGAAACAAAGACTCACGGCCGACGGGCTCGTGCTGCCCGGCGTCCTCAACAACGCGACGGTCTCCGACGTGCAGAAGCGGCTGTCGTCGATCAAGGCGGCCTCGGTCAAATCGACCGGCGGCAAGAACGTCGAGATCCTGCTCAAGGTCCCGCCCGACAACGATACCGCCGCCCAGAAGGCCAAGGTCAACGCGCTGGTCTCCCAGGTGCACGATGCGGTCTCCACGGTGGCGTTCCGCCGCCAGGAATATGTCGGGCCGAAGGTCGGCGACGAGCTGATCCGGGCCGGCATCATCGCGACCGTGCTCGCGCTGGGCGCGATCCTGGTCTACGTCTGGTTCCGGTTCGAGTGGCAGTTCGGCGTCGCCGCCGTGGTCGCGCTGGCCCACGACGTGCTGCTGACCATCGGCCTGTTCAGCGAGATCCAGCTCGAATTCGGGCTGGCGACCGTCGCCGCGGTGCTGACCATCGCCGGCTACTCGATCAACGACACCGTCGTGGTGTTCGACCGGGTGCGTGAGAATCTTCGAAAATACAAGAAGATGCCGCTGCCGGAGCTGATGAACCTGAGCATCAACGAGACGCTGTCGCGCACCACGCTGACCAGCTTCACGACCATGCTCTCGGTCGTCGCGCTGCTCGTGATCGGCGGCGAGGTGATCCAGGACTTCTCGATCGCGCTGATCTGGGGCGTGGTGATCGGCACCTACTCGTCGATCTGCCTCGCCGTGCCGCTGCTGCTGATGATCAACATCCGCCGCGGCCCCCGGCGCGAGGCCGCCGCGGACGAGGACGACGGCAAGGCCGGCGCGGGCGCGGTGGTCGAACAACCGTGACCCGATTGGCTGTCACGTGGTCGACCTGACCGACGAGCGGCCGCCCGACGCTTCCTACATCGACGGCTACGGGCCGGACGGCTTCCGCATCGGCGGCCACCTGTATGACGGCCCGATCCTGGTCACCAGCGGCCTGGTCGCCGACTGGCCGGTCGGCGCGCTCGGCGAGGCGACGGCGGACTCCGTCGCGCCGCTGTTCGAGCCGGACCGCGGCATCGAGCTGGTCATCGTCGGCTGCGGGCCGCAGTTGCTGCCGCCGCCCAGGGCGCTGTCGGCGGCGCTGCGCGAGCGCGGCGTCGGGCTCGAGCCGATGGACAGCGGCGCCGCCTGCCGGACCTACAACCTGCTCCTGATCGAAGGCCGCCGGGTGGCGGCTGCCCTGATCCCGGTCGGTGGCGGGGTCGCCGCCGGCTGAGCTCAGTCGGCGATCGCGACGGGCGCGCCCGGCTCCAGCCCGAGGATGCGCACCGCCGAGCCCTGGTTCACCGCGATCTCGGCCAGGCCGAGCTGTTCTCGTACCAGAAGGCCTCGCTGACCGTCGCCTCGGCGAAGGTGCGCCGCCGCTCCAGCACCTCGCCCATCGCCACCAGCCGCGTCTCGGGCGGCAGGGCGTCCGCGCGCAGCCCGGTCATGGCGTTGCCGAAGGCGTCGGCATAGACGATCTCGGCGAGGTCGTCGGGCCAGGCGGCGCCGGGGCGGTCGTCGGCCGGCGTCATCGCGGCCAGGCCGCTGTCGTCGCCGCCGAACAGGCGTCCGGCGACCGGGGCGAACAGGTCGCGGCCGTGGAAGGAAGCGGAGAGACGTTGCGGGCGCCAGTCGATGCGGTGCCAGGCGCAGGTTTCGGCGCGGCGCGCGACCAGCTCGAACAGGCCGTTGTGGGGCCCGACGAACCAGCGGCCGTCGGCCTCCAGGGCGACCGGCATGCGTTCACTGCCGACGCCGGGATCGACCACGCCGACGAACACGGTGCCGGCGGGAAAGCGGTGCGGATCGGCGAGGGCGGCGAGGAGATAGGCCGCCGGGCGCGGATCGTGCGCCGGCGCATCGTGCATCAGGTCGATGACCGGCGCGCCGGGCGCCGCGCGTGCCAGCACCGCCTTCATCTCGCCGACATAGGGGCCGGCCAGTCCGAAGTCGGTAAACAGCACGATCACCCGTGACGCCTCCGTGTCCCCGCCGCCGGCGGCCGGTCGGTCGCCGGGGCGGCGGGGATTCAAGCGTTCAGGCGCGTCGCCCGGCGGCGGTCATCCGGTCGGGTTACGACGCCGCGGACAGGTTCGCCTCGACGAAGTCCCAGTTGACCAGGCTGTCGAGGAAGGTCGACAGGTAGTCCGGCCGCCGGTTCTGGTAGTCGAGATAGTAGGCGTGCTCCCACACGTCGACGGTGAGCAGCGCGGTCTGGCCGTGGGCCAGCGGCAGGTCGGCGTTGGCGGTCTTGGTGACCTTGAGCGTGCCGCCGTCGAGGACCAGCCAGGCCCAGCCGCTGCCGAACTGGGTCGCGCCCGCGGTCTTCAGCTCCTCGGCGAACTTGTCGAAGCTGCCGAAGTCGGCGTCGATCTTGGCCGCGACCGCGCCCGACGGGGTGCCGCCGCCGCCCGGCTTCATCGAGTTCCAATAGAAGGTGTGGTTCCAGACTTGGGCCGCGTTGTTGAACACGCCTGCCTTCGATGCGTCGCCGGCCACCGCCTTGATCACGCCTTCGAGGCTCTCGCTGGCGAGCGGCGTGTCCTTGACCAGGTTGTTGAGGTTGGTCACGTAGGTCGCGTGGTGCTTGCCGTGATGGAACTCGAGGGTGCGCTCGGAAATATGCGGATCCAGTCCGTTGCGCGCGTAGGGTAGGTCGGGAAGTTCAAACGCCATGCTGGCCTTCTCCCTGGTTTTGGTTGTCGTCGGAAAGCATTCGAAAGCCACCCGGCGGGCTACCTGGCCGGCAGCGCCGTTCGATGCAAGGGATGTTCCGTCGATTGGATGCGGAGAGACGTCCCGCCGGTAGTTTCGGTGCAATTGTACCGAGATAAGACGCGCTTGCGAAGCGTCCAGCCATTGCCTGGATTGCATCGCATCTATTTCGGACCTTGCCGGCGATCCCCCGTCAACCGAAGCCGCGGTTCTGGGCCGCCACCATGCAGTAGAGCATGGGCAGCGACAGGATCGTGTTGAGACGCGAGATGTAGAATGCGATCCGGGCCGAGCGGGCCTTGGCCTCGGGCCCGGCCTCGACCATGCCGAGCGCCTTCTTCTGGTGGGGCCAGATCACGAACCAGACGTTGAACCACAGGATGATGCCGATCCACATGCCGATGCCGATCGGCGTGCTGGCGCCGCCGTTGGTGATGCCCAGGGCGAGCGCGTTGCCGAGGCCGCCGGTGGTCGGGCTCAGCCACGCCAGCAGCAGGCCGGTGACGATGGTCGCGTTGGCGGCCCAGCGGAACCAGAACAGGAGCGTCGGCACGATGAACTTGCCCAGCGCGGGCTTCATCTCGTCGGGGATCTTGGGCATGGTCGGGATCTGGACGAAATTCAGGTAGTACAGCAGGCCGACCCACATGATGCCCGAGACGACATGGAGCCAGCGGAACAGGAAGGCCCACCAGCTCCTGGCCTCGAACATGGGGAAGCCGAGCACCAGGCCGACGACGACGACCATCACGATCACGGCGATCACCCCGGCGATCACCGTGTTGCGCAGGTTGGTCAGAATCGCTGTCATCTAGGGCCCCCTCCCTCGGTCTCGCGCGGATGCACGCAACCATGGCCGCTACCCTAGTCGAACATGGCAACCAGGTCTAACGCCGCCCGCGCGGCGGCCGGGCCCCTTGTCGATCGGTGCGGGACCGCCCAGATCGGTGTCCGGACATGACCCTTTCCTATTGCGCCCAGCAGGTCCGCCGGCTCGACCACGACCGGTTCCTGACCGCCCTGTTCGCCCCGGCCGACCGGCGCGAGGCGCTGTTCGCGCTCTACGCCTTCAACAGCGAGGTCGCCCGCGTGCGCGAGGCGGTCAGCGAGCCGATGATCGGGCGCATCCGCCTGCAGTGGTGGCGCGAGGCGATCGAGGAGATCTACGCCGGCGGCGCGGTGCGCGAGCACGCGGTGGCGACCGCGCTGGCCGAGGCGGTGCGCGGGCACGACCTGCCGCGCGCGCCGTTCGACCGGCTGATCGACGCCCGCGAAGCCGACCTCGAGGACGCCCCGCCGGCGACCCTGGCCGCGCTCGAAGCCTACGCCGCCGACACCTCGGCGACCCTGTCCGAGCTCGCCTGCCACACGCTGGGGACGGCCGACGCCGACACGCTGGCGGCGGCGCGCGCGGTCGGCACCGCCTGGGCGCTGACCGGGCTGATGCGCGCGCTGCCGTTCCACGCCCGCCAGCGGCGCAGCCACATCCCGGCCGACGTCGCCGCCGAGACGGGGGCGCAATCCCGCGACCTGTTCGCCCTGCGCGGCACGCCGGAGCTGGCCGCGGCCTGCCGCCAGGTCGCCGAGGCGGCGCGGCGCCAGCTCGCCGCCGCGCGGAAGGCCGTATCGAGGCCGCCCAAACCCGCGCGCGCGGCGCTGCTGCCGGCGGTGCTCGCCGAGCGCTATCTCGACCGCATGGCGCGCCAGGGCTACGACGTGATGGCGCGCCCGATCGAGGTCAGCGGGCCGCGCAAGCAGGTGGCCTTGATGGCGGCGGCGCTGCGCCGGCGCTTCTGAGCGCGTCGGCCAGGCGGACCCGCCGGGGGCCTATTCGGCCGCGGCCCGGGCGCCGCCGAGCCAGGCGTCGAGGTCGGCGAGCGCCCGGGCGCTCATCGCCGCCTTGCGGTCGCGGCCCTTGACCTTCTTCTTGCCCTCGACCGCGATCGGCGGGAACAGGCCGAAATTGACGTTCATCGGCTGGAAGCCGTCGGCCTCGGCGCCGCCGGTGATGTGGCCGAGCAGGGCGCCCAGCGCGGTCGTCGCCGGCGGCGGCGCGATCTCGGCGCCGCTGCGCCTCGGCGGCGGCGAAGCGGCCGGCGAGCAGGCCGATCGCCGCGCTCTCCACGTAGCCCTCGACGCCGGTGATCTGGCCGGCGAAGCGCAGCCGCGGCTCGGCCTCGAGCCGCAGCGCGCCGTCGAGCAGGCGCGGGCTGTTCAGGAAGGTGTTGCGGTGGATGCCGCCGAGCCGGGCGAACTCGGCCTTCTCCAGCCCCGGGATCATGCGGAAGACGCGGGTCTGCTCGCCGTACTTCAGCTTGGTCTGGAAGCCGACCATGTTGCACAGCGTGCCGAGCGCGTTGTCCTGGCGCAGCTGGACGACGGCGTGGGCGCGCCGGCCGGTGCGCGGGTCGGTCAGGCCGACCGGCTTCATCGGCCCGAAGCGCAGGGTGTCGAGCCCGCGCTCGGCCATCACCTCGATCGGCAGGCAGCCCTCGAAATAGGGGGTGTCGCGTTCCCAGTCCTTGAACTCGGTCTTCTCCGCCGCGCGCAGGGCCTCGATGAAGGCCTCGTACTGGGCCTGGTCCATCGGGCAGTTGATGTAGTCGCGGGCCGTCGCCCTTGTCGTAGCGCGACTGGAACCAGGCGACGTCGAAATCGATCGAGTCGGTGTAGACGATCGGCGCGATGGCGTCGAAGAAGGCCAGCGACTCCTCGCCGGTGAGCGCCAGGATCGCCTCGGACAGGGCCGGGGAGGTCAGCGGGCCGGTGGCGACGATCACCGAGGCCCAGTCCGCCGGGGGCAGGCCGGTGACCTCCTCCCGGCGCAGTTCGACCAGCGGCTCGGCGTCGAGCGCCGCCTGCACGGCCGCGGCGAAGCCCTCGCGGTCGACCGCCAGCGCGCCGCCCGCGGGCACCCGGGTCGCGTCGGCCGCGCGCATGACCAGCGAGCCGCAGCGGCGCATCTCGGCGTGGAGCAGGCCGACGGCGTTGTGCTCGGCGTCGTCCGAGCGGAACGAGTTGGAGCAGACCAGCTCGGCGAGCGTGTCGGTCTGGTGCGCCTCCGTCTGCCGCGACGGGCCGCATCTCGTGGAGGATCACCGGCACGCCCGCGCGCGCCGCCTGCCACGCCGCCTCGCTGCCCGCGAGGCCGCCGCCGATGATGTGGATGGGGTCGGTCATGGCTCGGGATGTAGGGTTTCGTCGCCGGTTGTCATGGGCCGTGCGGCCGGCGTGGTCAAGGCTGCGGCGGCATCGCGACGGTTGAACCGGCGGAAAGAGGGGCTATCTGTTGCCGGACGGTCGATTTGGCCGGAAGCACCGGGATGCCGACTGGAATGAGCGCAGCACTGGTTTCTGGATACGCGTCGATGCGACGCGTCGTTCGCGGCCTCCCGCTGATGGCGGCGCTCGCCCTAATGCCCGTCGGCCCGGCGGCGGCGAAGGAGACGCATGCGATCCGGAGCTTCGGCTACCGGCTCGTGCTCGACGGGCCGCGCGACGCGGTGATCGCCTCGCTGGCGCGCCAGGACCACGACCTGCTGGTCATCGACTTCTCGCCGACCGGGCGGTTCCGCGACCGGTTCACCCGCGCCGAGGTCGCCCGGATCGCCCACGGCCCGCACGGCCGCCGGCTGGTCGCCGCCTACATCTCGATCGGCGAGGCCAGCGAGTTCCGCGACGCCCCGATCTGGCAACGGTCGTGGACGTCGACCGGCAAGGCCCGGGGCCGCCTGACCAAGGCCGCGCCGGCCTGGCTCGGCCCGGTCAACCCGGACTGGCCGGAATCGCGCAAGGTGCGCTTCTGGGACCCCGACTGGCAGCGGCGCCTGTTCAACGCCCAGCGCACCGGCTGGCTCGACGAGATCGTTCGCCAGGGCTTCGACGCCGCCTATCTCGACATCGTGCTCGCCTACTACTACTGGCACGAGCACGAGAAGCGGGACGCCAAGGCGATGGCCCGGGCGATGATGACGCTGATCGCGGACATGACCGAGCATGCCCGCAAGACCAACCCGGCCTTCTTCACCATCCCGCAGAACGGCGCCTGGATCATGAACGACGCCGGGGTCGCCGACGCCCGGCCGGGGACCGCGGCCTACCGGCTCAAGCAGCGCTTCCTGAACGCCATCGGGGCGATCGGCGCCGAGGATGTCTACTTCCGCGGCGACGCCGACGAGAACAACCCGTTCGCGCCCGACCGCGGCCGGGTCGAGCGGCTGCGCCGCGACTTCGCCTGCAACGGCAAGCCGGTGATCGTGATCGACTACGTCAACAAGCCGGCCAAGGTCGCCCGCCTGAAGGCGACCGCGCGCAAGGACGGTTTCGTGGCCTGCGCCGCGCCCGACCGCAACCTGTCGCGGAGCTGCCGCGCCGCGCCGGTGGCCGCCAAGCCGCGCTGCGGCTGAGCTTCGCCGGATTCACGTTGACGCCGCCGCGCCGGACGCCTATTTGAGGCGACAGGCTCCAGGCGCCTGCCGCTCGCGGACTTCGATGTCTCGGTGAAGCCCTGGAACTGACGACCCCGTCCCCGTTCACGCATTTCGTGCGGGTGGCAATGCGAGCGCCCATCCCCCTGGCACGGAATGCCTCGACGAGGAGACCGGGATGTCGTCCGACGCCATCGCGCCCAATCGCTTCGCCCCCAATCGTTTCACCCACGGCCCGCTCGGCGCGATCTTCGCCAGGACCGCGCTGCCGATCATCTTCGTGATGGGGATGAACGGCGTGCTCGCCGTCGTCGACGCCGTCTTCCTGGGCGTGTTCGTCGGCGCCGACGCGCTCGCCGCGGTCACCCTGATGTTCCCGTTCTACATGCTGGTCGTCGCGCTCGCCACGCTGGTGTCGACCGGCATGGCGAGCCTGCTCGCCCGGCACCTGGGCGGCGGCCGGCTGGACGAGGCCCGCGCCGTGTTCGCCGGCGCGCACGGGCTGGCGCTGGCGGTCGGCGCCGGGCTGATCGGGCTGTTCCTGGCGTTCGGCCGGACGGCGACGCTGCTGGCGGCGAGCGGGTCGGCGACCCTCGCCGGGATGAGCCATACCTACCTCGGCATCGTCGTGCTGTTCTCGCCTCTGCTGTTCGTGCTGGCGGTCAATACCGACGCCCTGCGTACCGAGGGCCGGGTCGGCCTGATGGCGGCGACGAGCCTCCTGGTCTCGCTCGCCAATATCGCCTTCAACTTCGTGCTGATCGTGGTCGCCGGCCTGGGCGTGGCGGGCTCGGCCTACGGCACCGTGATGGCGCAGGGGCTCGCGCTCGCCATCGTCCTCGTCTTCCGGCGCTATGGCCGGACCGCGCTGCGGCCGGGCGCGCTGCTGCGCCACCGCCCGACCACCGCGTGGCGGCGCATCCTGGCGCTGGGCGCGCCGCAGAGCCTGAACTTCATCGGCATCGCCCTGGGCTCGGCCGCGATCATCGCCGCGATCCAGATGTCGGCGGGCGCGGCCGGCGCGGCGACCGTCTCGGCCTACGGCATCGTCACCCGGATCATGACCTTCGTGTTCCTGCCGCTGCTCGGCCTGTCCCAGGCGCTGCAGGCGATCACCGGCAACAATTACGGCGCCGAGCTGTGGCGCCGGTCGGACGATAGCCTGAGATTGGGCATGGCGGTGGCGCTGGCCTATTGCCTGGTTGCCGAGCTGGCCCTGGTCGGCTTCGCCCGGCCGATCGCCGGGGTGTTCGTCGACGACGGCGCGGTGGTCGGCGAGGTCGGGCGGATCATGCCGGTGATGGTCGCGATGTTCTTCGCCGCCGGCCCGGCGGTGATGATCGCCGCCTATTTCCAGGCGATCGGCGACGCCGGTCGGGCGGCGATCCTCGGCCTGGCCAAGCCCTACGCCTTCGCCATCCCGCTCACCTTCGCGCTCGCTTTCGCCTTCGGCGAGCCGGGCATCTGGTTCGCCAGCCCCGTCGCCGAGGTCCTGCTGATCGGGTTGACGGCCGTGGTCCTGCGCCTGACGGCACGGCGGCGCGCGCTCCGCTGGGGGCTGTTCACGGCGGGTCGGCCGCCCGTCATACGCCAAGCGGTCAGCGGGGAGCTGTTGCCATGACCGGGTCCCTTCCCTCGATCGACGACGCCAAGGACCAGGCCAAGCGCCTGCGCACCCGGCTGGAGGCGGACGGCACGAGCGTCAGCCACAGCCGGGCGCTCGAGCTGATCGCCCACCAGTACGGCTATCGCGACTGGAACACCTTCCACGCGGCGATCGGCAACCGCCCGCCGGTGCCGTGGCAGGTCGGCGACGGCGTGCGCGGCCGGTATCTGTCGCAGCCGTTCGACGCCGAGATCATCGCCGTGGAAACCGTGCGAGACGGCTGGTTCCGCGTCACCCTCGACCTGGACGAGGCGGTCGACGTGGTCGCCTTCGACAGCTTCTCCAACCTGCGCAAGCGGGTGACGGGCGTGATCGGCCCGGACGGCGTCTCGCGCGAGAAGACGTCGAACGGCCAGCCGCAACTGGTGCTGGAAAGACGGCGATAGGGGCGGGGCCGGCGGGTCCGGCCCGGCGGGTCACGCCGCCGCCGGGCGAAACACTTCGACCGGCTCGGCGACGCCCTTGACCGGGTGGCGGCCGAGCGACTCGGCAGGGGCCTGCGCCGCCGCGACGAAGTCGGCCGAGAGCAGGACCGGGGTGCCGAGCTCCTTGGTCAGGCTCTCGATCCGCGCGGCCAGGTTGACCGCCGGGCCGATCACGGTGAAGTCGAGCCGGCCCGAGGTGCCGATGTTGCCGTACATGACGTCGCCGATGTGGAGCGCCGCGCCGAAGTCGATCGGCGGCTGCCCGGCGGCGGCGCGGGCCTCGTTCAGCTCTCGTGCGGCCTCGCGGGCGTCGCGCACGGCGTCGAGCGCGGCCCGGCAGGCGGCGGCGGCGTCGCCGGCCTGGGCGTCGCCGGCGTGGGCGTCACCGTTCGGGGCCACCGGGAAGATGGCGAGCAGGGCATCGCCGATGAATTTGAGGATCTCGCCGTCGCGCTCCTGCACCGGCTTGCCGAGACAGTCGAAATAATCGTTGAGCAGCGCCAGCACCTCGTCGCCGGGCAGCCGGTCGGTCAACGCGGTGAAGCCGCGCAGGTCGGTCATCAGGATCACCGCGCGGATGGTCTCGCCCATGCCGCGCCGGATGCGGCCCTTGAGGATGCGCGCGCCCGACTGGCGGCCGACATAGGTGTCGAGCAGCACGGTGGCGAGATAGTTGACCGCCTGCACCTCGGTCAGCCGCGCCAGGTAGAACAGCAGCGAATCGACCAGGGCGAGCTGGGCGATGGTGAAGCCGCCGGGCGCGCGGGTGGTGAAGGTGATGGTCTGGGGCGAGCCGTCCTGGAACGGCAGGCGCATCGCGCAATAGTCGGTGGCGCCGTCGTCCCGGTACTCGTCGATCACCGGGTATTCGGGATGCCCGCCCAGGCGCTCGATCGGCCAGCGGTAGGCGTCGGCGCCGTCGCGGATGTCCTGAAGCGGGCTCAGGCGCAGCATCGGCGTGTCCCAGACCTCGTGCGAGCCCATGCCCGACGTCACCTCGCCGCCATCGCGCCGCCAGCGGTGGGCGACGCCGAAATAGTCGGGGTGGAGGGTCATCACGAAGGCGGTGAAGGTCGCCAGCGGCACGCCGGCGGCGCACAGCCGGGCGCAGGTCTCCTGGATCAGGGCGCGCGGGCTCTTGATCTTCCACGCCTCGGCGACCAGCCAGTCGACCATCCACGCCCGCGCCGCGTCCGGGTCCGCATCGACGTTGGGCGCGTCGGGGAAATCGGACGGTGTCGCGGCAGGCGGCGCGGCCTCGGTCATGGCGCCGAGTATAGCACGGTGCCGGGGCGGGCGACGCGGCGCGCGCCCGGCCGGTCAGGTCCAGACGTCGCCGAGGACCGAGCTGCCGATCTGTTCCGCAGTGATGACGCCGGAGATGGTGGCCGGGCGCGGGATGCGGCCGGTGCTGGCGACCACGGCGACGCGCCGGTTGCGCATCCGCATCCGCTCCATCACGTTCTGCAGGAAGTCGTTCTCGCGCGCGACGACATAGCGCCGGATCAGGTACTCCGCCGCGTCGGACCGGCCCAGCGCCGCGGCGGGCAGGATGCCGGCGATCCGGTTGCCCTTCGACACGATCACGAACTGCCGGTCGCTCGCCGCGCCCTCTTCGCGCCGGGCGGGGTCCGCGATGTCGCTCAGCGGCACGACGGCTTCGACCGGGCTCATGGTCTCGCGCGCGTGGCGGATCATGAACATGTGCGAATGCCGGTCCTTCGGGATGCGGTGGCCGCGCCGGGCGAGCTTGAGGGTGTAGATGTTCTCGCTCAGCAGGGTCCGGCGGACGCCGATCGAGACCGCGACCGCCATGATCACCGGGACGATCAGGTTGTAGTCGCTGGTCATCTCGAAGATCATCAGGATGCCGGTCATCGCCGCGCCCATGCCGCCGGCGACCATCGCCGCCATGCCGATCACCGCGAACTGCATCGGGCCGAAGCCGACCTCGGGCCACAGCGCATGCACGGCCGCGCCGAAGAAACCGCCGACGGCGGCGCCCATGAACAGGGAGGGCGAGAAGATGCCGCCCGAGGCGCCCGAGCCCAGGCTGAGGCAGGTTGCGGCGAGCTTGGCGACGAACAGCAGCGCGAACAGCCAGATGATGTCGAGCCGGCCGGTCAGGATGCCCTGGATCGTGCTGTAGCCGACGCCCGCGACATAGTAGTCGTTGAACAGCAGGAAGCTGCCGTACATCAGCACGCCCAACGACAGCATGCCGATGATGTTGCGGGTGTAGGCGTTGCCCGGCAACTCGTCGAAGAAGTCTTCGCTCCAGTACAGCACGCGGATGAACAGCGTGGCGGCGAGGCCGCACAGTGCGCCGATCAACAGGTGCAGCGGGACGATCTCCAGGCTGGTCACCGACAGGAAGTTGGGTACGTGCTCGATCGGGATGATGAAGGCCGGCGACACGCCGAAGAAGGCCCGGCCGACATAGGTCGCCGCGCCGGTCGCCAGCACCACCGGCAGCAGCGTCCGGGCGCTGAGCTCCGGCAGGGTGATCTCGATCGCGAACATCACCGCGCCGAGCGGGGTGTTGAAGGTCGCCGCGATGCCCGCGCCGGTGCCGGCCGCGACCAGCGTGATCGTCTGCCACGACGGCAGCCGGCGGATCTGGCCGACCAGCGAGCCGATGCCGCTGCCGATCTGGATGATCGGGCCCTCGCGGCCGACCGAGGCGCCGCTGCCGATCGACAGTGCCGAGGCCAGCGACTTGATCACCACCACCACCGGGCGGATGCGCCCGCCGTTGTAGTAGATCGCGTCGATCACCTCGGGCACGCCGTGGCCCTTGGCCTCGGGGGCGAAGTTCTTGACCAGGTAGACCACGATCAGGCCGCCGATCACCGGCGCCAGGATGACGAACGGTCCCCACGGGCTGGCCGGGCTGATGTGGGTGGCGTCGTAGGCCAGCGAGAACTTGCCGAGGAAGAACACGTTGTGGATCAGGCCGATCAGGCCGCGCAGGAACACGGCGCCGACGCCGGTCACGGCGCCGACCAGGATCGACAGGATGCACAGGGTCAACAGTCCGACCGCCGGCGCGGAGGGGGCGGGTCGTGTCAGGGTTCTTTCGGTCAAGGTTCGGTTCAATCCAGCGGCAAGAGACGGCGAGTAGCAACGCAGCGGCGGCCTCGGCCGCCGCGCGCAGCATTCTCAGCCGAGAAGGTCGATCTATGGAATGGCGATGAGATAGCGCCCCTGCGCCGCATTTGCAAACCGCGGAATCCCAAAATCCGCGGGTTGCGACGATACGTCCGATTGCGTCGGCCCAAACCGCCACTAGGTGCTCGGCTCTCGGCTGGGATAGGATCATGCCCGCGCCGCGCCGGCCCGAACCGGGGCCGGACGGGGTGGCGGCCGTGTCCGATACCGGAGGCGGCGAGACAGGGCAGGGAAGGTCTTCGAACGTCATGAGCAGGCGCACCGGCAAGCCGATCAAGTTCGACCGGCGGACGAAAAGCGTCCTGATCGCGCTCACGCTGTTGATCGCGGCGGGCGGCTACGTGTGGGTGCTCAAGACCAAGAACCGGGCGGTCGCCGAGCGTTTCGTCCGGCTCGAGCACAAGGACGTGCGCGCCTATCTCAGCCACGTCCGGCAAACCCGCGGCTTCACGACCTACGTCGGCGAATTCGCCAAGCTGCGCCACTACGACGCCTGGCAGGAGGATGCGCCGCCCTTCCTGGTCGGGCGCTGGGCGCTGTTCGAGGAGCCCCAGCGGGTCAGCGAGAACTATTTCCCCGAGGTCTGCCGGGACGCGGTCGAGATCGAGGACGGCCGCTTCAAGCACCTGCTCCGGCGCATCGAGACGCACAAGGCCCGCTACCGGATCAAGGACGGCCGGGTCGTGGTCAGGCTCGGCGACGGCAAGACGGTGCCGGTCGGGCTGGCCAGCTACGGCACGGCGCTGCACCACATCGTCGTCACCCTGCCGGGCGACCGCGAGCGCTACGGGTATCTCTGCAAGTAATTGCGGGCAGAGGCGGGAGCGTTTCGCCCGTCCTCCGATCCTTCGAGACGCCCCTTTCGGGGCTCCTCAGGATGAAGATCCAATCAGGTTCTGGTCGGCACTGTTGGTCTTGTTGGCACGGCCTTCATCCTGAGGAGGCCCGTTAGGGCCGTCTCGAAGGATGGGAAGTCAGGCGCGCTATTGGACCCTACGCGCTCGCCGCCAGCCGGGGACGCAGGTACGGCGCGAGGTATTCCCCGGTATAGCTGCCTTTCACCTCGGCGATGTCCTCGGGGGTGCCGGTGGCGACGATCTTGCCGCCCTTGTCGCCGCCCTCGGGGCCCAGGTCGATGATCCAGTCGGCGGTCTTGATGACCTCCAGGTTGTGCTCGATCACGATCACGGTGTTGCCCTGGTCGACCAGCGCGTGGAGCACCTCCAGCAGCTTGCGGACGTCCTCGAAATGCAGGCCGGTGGTCGGCTCGTCGAGGATGTAGAGGGTCCGGCCGGTGGCGCGCCGCGACAGCTCCTTGGCCAGCTTGACCCGCTGGGCCTCGCCGCCCGACAGCGTGGTCGCCGGCTGGCCGATCTTGATGTAGCCGAGGCCGACCCGCTCCAGCGTCTCCAGCTTCTCGCGGATCGCCGGCACCGCCTTGAAGAAGCCGACGCCTTCCTCGACCGTCATGTCGAGGACGTCGGCGATCGACTTGTCGCGGAAGGTGATTTCCAGCGTCTCGCGGTTGTAGCGCTTGCCCTTGCAGACGTCGCACTGGACGTAGACGTCGGGCAGGAAGTGCATCTCGATCTTGATGACGCCGTCGCCCTGGCAGGCCTCGCAGCGGCCGCCCTTGACGTTGAACGAGAAGCGGCCGGGCTTGTAGCCGCGCGCCTTGGCCTCGGGCAGGCCGGCGAACCAGTCGCGGATCGGCGTGAAGGCGCCGGTGTAGGTCGCCGGGTTCGAGCGCGGCGTGCGGCCGATCGGCGACTGGTCGATGTCGACGATCTTGTCGATCTGCTCCAGCCCGTCGATGCCGTCGTGGGCGCCGGGATGCTCGCGCGCGCCGTTCAGCCGCCGGGCCAGCGCCTTGTACAGCGTCTCGATCGACCAGCGTCGACTTGCCGCCGCCCGAGACGCCGGTGACGCAGGTGAAGGTGCCGAGCGGGATGGCCGCGTCGATGTTGGTCAGGTTGTTGGCGCGCGCGCCGACGCACGGTGATCGCGCGGCCCTTGCCCTTGCGCCGTTCCGACGGCATCGGGATCTGCGCGGGCGCCGGTCAGGTACTGGGCGGTCAGGCTGTCGCCGTTGCTATGACACGGTCTCCGGCGTGCCCTCGGCGACGATGTGGCCGCCGTGGACGCCGGCGCCCGGGCCCATGTCGACCAGCTAGTCGGCGGCGCGGATCGCCTCCTCGTCGTGCTCGACCACGATGACCGTGTTGCCGAGGTCGCGCAGGCGCTTCGAGCGTGTCGAGCAGGCGGCGGTTGTCGCGCTGGTGCAGGCCGATCGACGGCTCGTCGAGGACGTAGAGCACGCCGGTCAGCCCGGAGCCGATCTGCGAGGCGAGCCGGATGCGCTGGCTCTCGCCGCCCGACAGCGTGCCGGAGTTGCGCGACAGGGTCAGGTATTCCAGGCCCGACGTTGACGAGGAAGCCGAGCCGCTCGTTGATCTCCTTCAGGATGCGCTCGGCGATCTCGGCCTGCTTCGCGGTGAGCTGGCCGGTCAGGCCGTC
Organism: uncultured Alphaproteobacteria bacterium; assembly: GCA_963730305.1. Taxonomy (GTDB): domain Bacteria; phylum Pseudomonadota; class Alphaproteobacteria; order Bin65; family Bin65; genus CAMYMQ01. The sequence goes on along the minus strand of CAVSRB010000007.1, from coordinate 20,956 downwards.
GAACCAGTCGCGCACGGCGCCGATCGACAGGGCCGAGACCTCGCTGATGTGCTTGCCGGCGATCTTGACCGCCAGCGCCTCGGGCTTGAGGCGGTGGCCGCCGCAGGCGTCGCACGTCGGTGACGGTCTGGTACTTGCTCAGCTCGTCGCGGACCCAGGCGCTCTCGGTCTCGCGCCAGCGCCGCTCCAGGTTGGGCATGACGCCCTCGAACGGCCGCTTGGTCTCGTAGTTGCGCAGGCCGTCGTCGTAGCGCATCGCCACCGGCTCGGTGCCGGTGCCGAACAGGATCGCGTCGCGCACCTCCTCCGGGCAGGTCCTGCCACGGCGTCGGTGGTGCTGAAGCCGAAATGGCGCGACAGGCTGTCGAGCGTCTGGTCGTAGTACTGCGAGCGACGAATCGGCCCACGGCGCGATCGCGCCGCTCGCGCAGCGTCTTGGTGGTGTCGGGCACGACCAGCTCGGGGTCGAAATACATCTGGGTGCCCAGGCCGTCGCAGGCCGGGCAGGCGCCGAACGGGTTGTTGAACGAGAACAGCCGCGGCTCGATCTCGTCGATGGTGAAGCCCGAGACCGGGCAGGCGAACTTGGCCGAGAAGGTCTTGCGCTCGCCGCTAGTCGGCGTCCTCGGCGAACAGCAGGCCGTCGGCCAGGCCGAGCGCCGTCTCGATGATGTCGGCGAGCCGGTTGCCCAGGTCCGTCGCGGACGACGACGCGGTCGACCACGACCTCGATGTCGTGCTTGAGCTTCTTGTTGAGCGCCGGCACCTCGTCGATCAGCGTGGAACTCGCCGTCGACCTTGACCCGCTGGAAGCCGCGTCTTCTGCAGCTCCTGCGAACTCCTTGCGGTACTCGCCCTTGCGGCCGCGCACGATCGGCGCCAGCAGGTAGAGCCGCGTGCCCTCGGGCATCGCCATCACCGCGTCGACCATCTGGGACACCGTCTGGCTCTCGATCGGCAGGCCGGTGGCGGGCGAGTAGGGGATGCCGACGCGGGCGAACAACAGCCGCATGTAGTCGTAGATCTCGGTGACCGTGCCGACCGTCGAGCGCGGGTTGCGCGAGGTCGTCTTCTGCTCGATCGAGATCGCCGGCGACAGGCCCTCGATATGGTCGACGTCCGGCTTCTCCATCAGCTCCAGGAACTGGCGGGCGTAGGCCGACAGGCTCTCGACGTAGCGGCGCTGGCCCTCGGCGTAGATGGTGTCGAAGGCGAGCGACGACTTGCCCGAGCCGGACAGGCCGGTGATCACGACGAGCTGGTCGCGGGGCAGCTCGACGTCGACGTTCTTCAGGTTGTGCTCGCGCGCGCCGCGCACGCGGATATGGGTCAGACCCGTCGGGTCGCCAGAAATCGAATCGGTCATCGCAGGGCGGTGTCAGGAAAACGCGTCAGGAACAAATATGGAGCGTCGCGGCCGCGAAATCAACTCTCGAAAACGGGCGGCGGCGTTGCTCCTGACAAACGGCCCGGAAACGCCGGCGGCAGCTCGCGTTGCGCGCGGGCAGGGGCGGCGGTCAGGGCTTGGCGGTCAGGAGGGCCGCTGGGCCGCGCCGAGCTGGAGGCGTGGCGGCCAGCGGTCGAGCCCCTTGCGCGCCAGCACCGCGGCGACGACGGCGGCAGTGGCGATCAGCACCCACAGCGCCGGGCGCAGGCCGTAGGACACGTCGAGGTTGGCCTGCAGCACGAGCAGCGGCGGGGCGCCGGTGCCGATCGCGTACCACGCCGCCTCGCCCAGCGCCGTGGCTACGGCCGTGCCGACGGCGAGCGCGGCCAGCGTCGCCGGCCCCGGCTTGCCGACGCGGGCGGCGACGCGGTAGGCGAACAGCCACACCAGGAAGCCGGCCATCAGCAGCGGCTCGGTCACGTCGAGCCGCGACTGCAGGAAGTAGTGGACCACGGCGATGACGGCGACCGGGTAGACCAGCCGGTGGAGCTTGCGCCAGCGCTTGCCCAGGCGGCGGATCGCCCCGTCGGTCGAGGTCGCCGCCAGCGCGATCAGGCCGAGCAGCCCGACGAAGCCGATGGTCAGGTAGAAGCGCAGCACGATCTCGCTGGCGACGTGGCCGAGGTCGAGACCCTGCTGGACCGCGTAGAGGCCCAGGTGCAGCGCGGCGTAGGCGAAGGCGGCGACGCCGACCATGCGCCGGACCGAGACCAGCCGGGGCCAGGTCAACAGGGTGCGCAAGGGCGTGACGGCCAGCGACAGCAGCAGCAAGCGGATCGCCCACAGGCCGGCGACGTGGATCGCCTCGTTGTACGGGCGCGGGCCGAGGTCGCCGGTCGTCGCCTGCCAGCACAGCCACAGGGCAGGGGCGAGCAGGCCGACAAACACGCACAGCTTGAAGGGGGCGATCCGGCCCGATCGGTCCTGCCAGGGCATCATGATGGGTGGCCGTCCTTTTCCTGCGGTGGATCTGCCCGACCATATGACCCCGAATTCAGCACGGAAAACGCACGTCTGCCGCATATTTTCGTGAGGGCGGCGTGTTCGGCGCGCGCGGCAAATCGTCCCGATCGGCGGCCCAGGCAAGCCGTTCAATTGCGGGTTGCCGGCGCCGGCCTATAATCGTCGGCGAGCTCGGGGACCATCAGTTTACTGGCCGCAACGGGGAGCGGCCCGGAAACGGGGAAGGGGGTAGCCATGTCCGTATTCGGGCATAGCGCCGGTCGCGCCGCGCGAGTCCTGAAGGCTTTCGGTTTGTTCCTGGTGGTCCTGTCCGGGACGATGCTGCTGTCGCCGTCCGACGCCCGGGCGGTGCCGAGCTTCGCCCGCCAAACCGGGCTGCCGTGTTCGCAATGCCACACCAACTTTCCGAAGCTCACGCCGTTCGGCCGCCAGTTCAAGCTGCTCGGCTACCTGCTGGACGCCCAGCAAAGCAAGCTTCCGCACGTGTCGGCGATGGGCGTTTTCGGCTTCACCCGCACGGACAAGGACTTGCCGGCGCCCGCGCCGTTGCATTTCAAGACCAACAACAATCCGGCGCTCAACCAGGCCAGCCTGTTCTATGGCGGCGTCATCGTCCCGAAATACGTCGGCGGGTTCGTTCAGGGCACCTACGACGGCGTGGGCGACAGCTACGCCCTGGACAATGTCGATATCCGCTTCGCCCATCAGGGATCGATCGCCGGCCATGACGTCGTCTACGGCGTCACCGCCAACAACAACCCGACCGTAACCGACCTGTGGAACACGACCCCCGCCTGGGGGTTCCCGTTCTCGTCCTCGGGCCTCGCGCCGCAACCGACGGCGAGCACCCTGATCCAGGGCGGGCTCGCCCAGCAGGTCGGCGGGGTGACCGCTTACGCCATGCTCGACGGCAAGCTCTATCTCGAGTTCGGTGCCTACCACACGCTCTCGGCGCGGTTGCAGCAGGCGTTGGGCTCGAATCCGACGGGGCAGGCCCAGATCAGCTCGCTCGCCCCGTACTGGCGGATCGCCTACCAGTTCAACTGGGCCAGCAACTATCTCTCGATCGGCCATTTCGGCCTGGCGGCGCCGACGCGACCGGGCCGCGTCACCACGAGCGGTGCGGACAAGACGGTCGATCTCGGTTTCGATCTGCAATACCAGTATCTCGGCGATCGCAACAATTTCACGCTGCTCTCGTCGTTCATCTACGAGCACGACAGCTGGGACGCGAGCAAGTATCTGGGCAACACGTCGAGATCGAACGGCCAGCTATACGCGGTCAACGTCGCCGGCTCCTACCTCTACGACAAGACCTACGGGGTCACGCTGGCCTATTTCGGCACCTTCGGGCCGGCCGATCCGACGCTTTTCGGCACTCGGACCGGATCGCCCAACACGCAGGGCTACGTCGCCCAGGTCGACTGGCTGCCCTTCAACAAGAACGGCGGCCCGAAGTTCTGGCCGATGAGCAACGTCAAATTCTCGCTGCAATACACCGGCTATTTCGAATTCGACGGGGCAGCGCACAACTATGACGGAACCGGCCGCAACGCCTGGGACAACAACACGCTGTTCCTCCAGATGTGGCTCGCCTTTTAGGGCGCGGCCGAAATTCTGGCGTGGTCGGCGTGCCGTGAGCGCGTCCGGCGGGCGTCAATCGCAGGCGTGCGCAGCCAGATAGGCGATCACGTCCTGCCTGAACGTCTTGCCGTGGAACTGCATGGTCATCTTGTTGTTGATGCTGCTCTCGCCGAGCTTCTTCTCCAGGTAGGCGCGGGGGTCGTTCAGGTAGCCGAACAGGTTGGCCCGGTTCCAGCGGACCCCTTTGGCGCCGAGCTTCTGGAGACTTTTCGAATAGTGGTAGTTCGCGGCGGCGGCCGCGCGCCGGCCGACGATGCAGTGCAACGACGGGCCGAACTTGTTCACGCCCTTCTTGATCGAATGACAGACGCCGCATCGCCCGAAGTCGTGTTTCCCGACCATCGCATTGCCCGGTCCGGCCGATGCCGTGCCGGCGGCAAGGATGATCGCCGCACCGGCGAGGACGCCGGACAGGTAGCGCCGAACGGGTCGGGCACGGCGCGTCAACGGGTGCGAAGGGTGACGTCCGCGCTCGAACCCATAAATCTGCTTCGCTTTCACACCTATCTCCATGGCAGGTGCCACCGGCGCGATGCGCCCGGAAACAATCGGATGGCCGCTGTTGCTGTGAACTGACATTGGTCAAATCCAATATGGCGGAATTGTGTTTCAACCGTCGCCACGAGTCCGGCAGCGGCAAAAAGCGCGTTTGCACGACCGGGTCGGGAAGCGAAACTTCCCGTCATTCGTCAGGATCGGCTGCGACGAAACGGCCGAGCCGGGGATCGAGCTTGACAATAAGAGTGATTATCATTAGCCGCTATTATGCGAATCGTTCCTACTATCAGTTTGGGAGACTTCCGTGAAATCAGGGATTAAGCCGCTTGGAGTTGCGGCGGCGCTGATCGCCGTGATCGGGCTCGCCGGGCCGACCGCGGCGCGCGCGGCCGACACGACCGTCACCATCACGATCAAGAACCACAAGTTCCAGCCGTCCGACGTGATGGTCCCGGCCGGCAAGCGGATCCGGCTGGTGGTGAAGAACCAGGACGACACGCCCGAGGAGTTCGAGAGCCATGAGCTCCGTCGGGAGAAGGTCATTCTCGGCAACAGCCAGGGGATCATCCTGATCGGCCCGCTGAAGCCCGGCACCTATCCTTTCTTTGGCGACTTTCATCAGAAGACCGCCAAGGGCCGGATCATCGCCAAATAGGAGCTTTGCGTGCTCGCGACGGCAATCATCGTCTTCCGTGAGGTCCTCGAGGCCGTGCTGGTCGTCGGCATCGTCATGGCGGCGGTGCGCGGCGTGCCGGGCCGCAACCGGTGGATCTCGCTCGGCGTCGCCGCCGGGGTCGGCGGCGCTCTCCTCGTCGCCTGGTTCGCCGAGGCGATCTCGGCCGCAGCCGCGGGGCTGGGTCAGGAGCTGTTCAACGCGATCGTCCTGTTCCTCGCGGTCGGCATGCTCGGCTGGCACGTCGCCTGGATGAGCCGGCACGGCCGCAAGATGGCGGCGGACCTGCAATCGGTCGGCGCCGCGGTGCGCGCGGGCGAGACCGAGTTGATCGTGCTCGCCGGCGTGGTCGCCGTCGCGATCCTGCGCGAGGGCGCCGAGATCGTCTTGTTCACCGCCGGCATCGTCGCGGGCGGGGCGGTGCAGAACGCGGCCCTGCTGGCCGGCGGCGCGATCGGGCTGGCCGGCGGCGTCGGGATCGGCGCGTTGCTCTATTTCGGCTTGATCCGAATCCCCGGCCGCTACCTGTTCACCGTGACCAACTGGCTGATCCTGCTGCTCGCCGCGGGCATGGCCGCCAAGGGGGCGAACTTCCTGGTCCAGGGCGGCTGGCTGCCGCCGCTGGGCGACGCGCTGTGGGACACGTCGGGCGTGATCGCCGACGGCACCATCGTCGGCGTGTCGCTCAACACCCTGATCGGCTACGTCGCGCGGCCGTCGGGCATCCAGGCGGTGTTCTACGTCGCGACGGTGGTCGTCATCGGCGGCCTGATGCTGCTGCTGTCGCCGGGCGGCGGCGCCCGCGGACGGGCCCAGCGCCCGGCCTGACGGCATCGGGCGTACCGCATCGCAGGCTCGCGGGCGTGTCATTGCGCGATCGGGCGCGATGCGAGACACTGGCCGTCCGCATGCAGCAACGGAGCCTGCCATGAAGCGCCTGACCGTCGCCCTGACGATTCTCGCCGGCCTTGCACTCGTTCCCGTCGGCGCGGGCGCGGCCTATGCCTGCGAGCCGCCGAACTGTTGGGGGGCGATCGCGTGGAACCCGTACAATCAGGCGTGGCGGGTCGTGGTCAACGTGTACTCGCCGGACGAGGCGCGCGGCCAGGCGATGTCGCTGTGCCCGCGCTGCCGCGAGGTCCAGGTCTTCCGCAATGCCTGTTTCGCGGTCGCGATCGCGCCGGGCACACGGGGCGGTTTCGGGGCCGCCAAGGCGGCCTACGAGCCGACCGCGCGCCGCCGCGCCCGCCGGACCTGCCGCGGCTACAATCCGGGCTACCGCTGCCGGGTGCTGACGTCGGTCTGCACCCTGCGCAGCTTCGTCCGCTAGCCGGGCGTCGGCGCCTCGGGGACCTAATCGCTCCGGAGCTTAGCGCTTCGTCGCCAGCAGCAGGCCATCGCCGATCGGCACCAGCGCCACGTCGACGCGGTCGTCGTCGAAGACCTGGCGCGTGAGCGTGTGGATGGCGCGGCCGCTGGCGCTGTCCGTGGTCGCCGACAGGGCGCGGCCGTGCATGAAGATATTGTCGATCGCGATCACGCCGCCCGCGCGCAGCAGCGACAGGCACAGCTCGTAATATTGGGGATAGGCTTCCTTGTCGGCGTCGATGAAGGCGAAGTCGTAGCTCTCCGCCTCGCCGTCGGCGACCATCGCCGCCAGGGTCTCGGCCGCCGGGCCCAGCCGCAGGTCGATCCTGTCGGCGACGCCGGCCCGCGCCCAGTAGCGCCGGGCGATCGACGTCCACTCGTCCGAGACGTCACAGGCGACCAGCAGCCCGTCGGGCGGGAGCTGGCTGCGCGACGCTCAGCGCGCTGTAGCCGGTGAACACGCCGACCTCGATCGCGCGCCGCACCTTGAGCGTCGACGCCAGCAGCGCCATGAACTGACCCTGCTCGACGGAGATCTGCATGATCGCCTTGGGCAGCGTCGCGGTCTCGGCGCGGAGCTCGGCCAGCAGGTCGGTCTCGCGGATGGCGGCGAGACTGCGGACGTAATCGCCGGTCGTCTGTTCGTAGGCTTCGGTTCGGTTCGACATCGGGCGTCCTCGGTTCGTCTGGAGCAGGTTCGTCTGGGCGGCTTCGTCTGGGCGGCTTGTCCGGAGCGGCTGGGGCCGGCGGTGTTGGTGGCGCATGGCCGGCTCACCCGACCGGAAGTAGTCGCCCGGCCGGGTCGAACAAGGCCTCTAAGAAGCATTCGCAGGGATCAGGGATTGGCCTTGAGCCGGCGCAGGCCGCGCAGCGCGCCGGCATGGCCCGGACGGATGCGCAGGACGGCCCGGAAGTCGGCGATCGCCCTGGTGTCGTTGCCGAGCCGTTCGTAGGCGAGCGCCCGGTTGTAGTGGGCCGACCGGCTGTTCGGGTTGCGCTCGATCGCGGCGGTGAAGTCGGCCACCGCCTTGCTGTACTCGCCGAGCTTGAAGTAGGCGGTGCCGCGGTGGGTGTAACGGTCGGCGCGGGCCGGTTCGAGCCGGATCGCAGCCGAGAAGTCCGCGACCGCGCGCCGGTAGTCGCCGAGGACGTAGTAGGCCACGCCGCGGTTGTTGTAGGCCTTGACGTGCTGCGGCTCGCGCCGGATCACGATGTCGAGGTCGGCGATCGCCTTCTTGTTGTCGCGCAGTCCCGAATAGGCCAGGGCCCGGTTGTAGCGGGCCGACACGTTGTCCGGAGCGATCTTCAACGCGGCCGACAGGGCTTGTTCCGCCGCCTCGGGCCGGCGCAGCCGAAGCTGGGCGACGCCCAGGTTGTTGTAGACGGTGGCCAGCTTGCCGCCGGTCACCGCCTTCGCAGCGATGATCCGGCGGCAGGCCGCGGCGCTGGCTTGCGGCGCCGTCGCGGAGTTGGAGCAGGCGGCCATGTCGGCCGCCAGCTCGGCCCGGGCCGGCGCGGCGGCGCATACCGCGACGGCGACAGCCCAGGGCGGCGGCGAGGCCCCGGGCTGCGGCGCCCACGGTGACGGTGCCGGGTGCGGTCGGTCCGGTCACGACTGTTCCCTCGTCTCGGTATCGGCGATGGCCGCCGCGGGGACGGTCAGTCCTCATACAGGCCGCGCGTGCGGTGCCATCCCTCGATCGATTCCTCGGGATACTCGTCGAAGTGGCGCTCGGTCGCGCTCTCGGGCGGCACCGGCACCCAGCCGGCCTTGGAGCCGAGCATCAGGTGGACCCGGTCGGGCGGCACCGGCAGCGGGCTGTCGATCGCCGAGGCGAAGGGATAGATCCAGTCGGGATAATTCTCGCCCCAGATCCACAGGGCGCTGCCGCACTTGGCGCAGAAATGGCGACGGGCGTGGCTGGGCGCGCCGCCGCGGTCGGCCTGGTAGACGGAGAGGTTCTCCTTGCCGTCGACCTCCAGGCTCTTGGCGTCGCCCATGATGTTGATGGCGAAGCCGCCACCGCCCGCCGTCTTCCGGCAGATCGAGCAGTAGCAGTAGTTGAACGGGTGGGGCGTGTGGCTTTCGAAGCGAAAGCGCACGGCGCCGCAATGACAGGATCCTTCGAGGGTGTGGGCCACGACAGCTCCTTCGCGTGGGCGGTTCCGGGGAGTGCCGGCGATCCTAGCCGAACCGGCCGAGAAGCTGAACGCCGTGTGAACGGCCGTCTCAGGTTCGGTTCAGCGAGCCGCTGCTACAAACCCGCCCGACGACGCAGACACGAACCATGCTTCGCCAACAAGCTCCCAGGTCGAACGCTCTCGTCGAACCGGAGCAGACAAACAGGTTCAGGAAAGGAACAGGAAAATGAAGATCAAGGCCATCATCCTCGCCGCCGCGGCGGCGCTCTCGCTCGGTATCGCCGGTTCGGCCAACGCCGCGACCCCGGCCCCGGCGGCCAAGCTTGCCGCGCCGGCCATCGCCTTCAACGCCAAGGATAACGGCGTGGTCCAGGTCCGGTTCGTCCGGCACAACCGCTTCCGCCGCTTCCACCACCGCGGTTTCCGCCGCTTTGGCCCGTTCCGGCGCTTCCGGGTGATCTATCCGGGCTACCGCCACGGCTACTATCGGAGCTGCCGCCGCTACTACTACCTCGGCTTCGTCCGCGGCATCCGCTACTACCGGCACCTGTATTTCCGGCTGTGCCGCCACCGCTACTACTAAGCCCTATCCGCGACACTGACCAAGGCGGCGGCCGGAGCGATCCGGCCGCCGTTTGCATGCGCGTCCCGGGGCGGGAACCTGAACCCGACATGAACGGACGCCTCAGGTCGTGTTCAGCGAAGAAGCGGCACCATGAAAGGCGATTCGCGGTTCGCCGGTTTTCGCCACAAAGGCCCGGTCGAATCGTTCGGAGAGAACACCAGTCAGCAAGGGAGCAAGACATGGAGATCAAAGCTCTCGCCGTCGCCGCCGTCGCGGCGCTCTCGCTCGGCATCGCCGGCACGGCCGACGCCGCATCGCCCGCCCCGGCGGCCAGTCAGGTCACGCCCGCCGTCGCCTACGACACGGCCGACGGGGCCATCGTCCAGGTCCGGTCCCGCCACCATCGGCGCCAGCATCGGCGCTATCGTGGCGGTCGCCGCTACCGTCACCACCACAATCGGCTGCACTTCCGCTTCGGCCTCTTCTTCGGCCAGCCGTATCGCTATGGCTACTACCGCCCGTGGGGCGCCTACGGCCGCTGCCGCCGGTACTATTATTGGGGCTTCGTGCGCGGCTACCCCTACTATCGGCACCTGTACTACCGCTACTGCTACTAGCGGCGCGCGCCGCACGTGGCACGAGGAAGCGGCGGTCGGCGCGATCCGGCCGCCGTTTTCGCAGGCGCGCCGACGGGCGCTGACGGCGATTTGTCCGCCCGTCCCACGGATTTGTCCTTTCGGGGTCACCGCCCCGTCGTTAGACTGCCTGCCTTCATAACCATCTTTCTTTACGAACGGATTCACGCGCATGGCAGGCAGCGTCAACAAGGTCATCCTGGTCGGCAATCTCGGACGCGATCCGGAGGTTCGGCATCTGCAGGACGGCAACAAGGTGGTCAATCTGTCGGTCGCCACGTCCGAGCGTTGGAAAGATCGCAATTCGGGCGAGCAGCGCGAGCGCACCGAATGGCACCGGGTCGTGATCTTCAACGACCGGCTCGCCGACGTCGCAGAGCAGTATCTGCGCAAGGGCTCCAAGATCTATCTGGAGGGCCAGCTCCAGACCCGCAAATGGACCGACCAGAGCGGCCAGGAGAAATACACCACCGAGATCGTGCTCCAGCGCTACCGCGGCGAGCTCCAGATGCTCGACACGCGCGGCGGCGGCTCTTCGGGGGACTACGACCAGACGCCGGCCCGCTCCGAACCGTCGTCGTCGCCGGCCGCGGCCGCACCGGCCGCCGATTTCGACGACGAGATCCCCTTCTAGCCGTTGGCTTAGCCGGTCGGGCCTAGCCGGTCGGATCGGTCGATCCCGGCTCGCAGAAGAGCTGCACGCTCGCGCCGCCGTCCACGTTCACGATCTGCCCGGTGACGTAGGTGCTCGCCGCCGAGGCGAGGAAGATCGCCGCGCCGGCGAGCTCCCACGGTTCCGCCCAGCGGCCCATCGGCACGCTGCGCTCGATGATCCCGGCCCAGGCCGGGTCGTCGGTCAGCGGCGCGTTCATGTCGGTCGCGATCGCACCCGGCGCGATGCCGTTGACGGTGATGTTGCGGCCGGCCAGGTCGACCGCCAGCGAACGGACGATGCCGGCCAGCCCGCCCTTGGTGCCCGGATAGGCGGGGTCGCCGCGGCGTGCGAAGTCGCCGGCCAGCGAGGTCAGGAAGATGATCCGGCCGCCGGTCTCCGGCTTCATGTGGCGGGCGGCGACCCGGGCGAGCTGGAACGGCGCGACCAGATTGGTCTCCAAGAGCGCGCGGAAGTCCTCGGGCTCGATCTCGTCGAGCGGCCGCCGGTCGCGGGCGCCGGCGTTGCAGACCAGCCCGTCGATCCGCCCGAAGCGCTCGGCGACGCCGTCGAGCGCCGCTTCGCCCGCGGCGAGGTCGGCGACGTCGAAGGGCAGGACGAAGCTGCCGGGGATGTCCTTGGCGCAGGCGTCGAGCCGCGCGCGGCTGCGGCTGTTCAGCCCCACCGTCGCGCCCGCCGCGGCCAGGCCGCGGGCGATCTCCAGGCCGATGCCGCTCGACGCGCCGGTGACGACGAAGACCTTGTCCTTCAGCGAAAACAGCTCGAGCCCCCGGGCGGCACCGCTCATTCGTCACCTCTGTCGCGTCGTGATCGTCGGATTCGGCGCAGCCTAGCAGCGATGGAGGCCGGGCGGGACGGGTAGATTGGGCATGGCGGACGACCCGCTACGGGAGGGGCCGGAATCGGCCGCCGCAAGGAGCGCCGGAATTGGTCGAAAACCGCAGCATATTGTTGTGCGTGGCGGCGCCGGATGCTAGATTTCGTGGATTACATCTCATGTGATCCCGCATCGCCATGCGTTTCGCCGCGGCCTCCCGCCGACCCGGCGGCGGGACCGCTCAAACGACCGAATTGAACGCCTGACTTGACCGACCCAGCCACGCCAGATCGCGACATCGCGCCCATCTCCATCGAAGAGGAGATGAAGCGCTCGTACCTCGACTACGCCATGAGCGTGATCGTCGCGCGCGCCATTCCCGACGTGCGCGACGGCCTCAAGCCGGTCCACCGCCGCATCCTCTACGCCATGAAGGACGGCGGCTTCACCTCCGACCGGCCCTACCGCAAGTCGGCGCGCATCGTCGGCGACGTCATGGGTAAGTATCACCCCCATGGCGACCAGGCGATCTACGACGCCATGGTGCGGATGGCGCAGGACTTCTCGATGCGCCTGATGCTGGTCGACGGCCAGGGCAACTTCGGCTCGATGGACGGCGATCCGCCGGCGGCCATGCGCTACACCGAGGCGCGGCTGGCCAAGGCGGCCGAGACCATGCTCGAGGACATCGAGAAGGACACCGTCGACTTCACGCCGACCTACGACGAATTGGGGGAGGAGCCGACCGTCCTGCCGGCGATGTTCCCGAACCTGCTGGTCAACGGCGCCGGCGGCATCGCGGTGGGCATGGCGACCAACGTGCCGACCCACAACCTGGGCGAGGTGGTCGACGCCTGCTGCGCCCTGATCGACGACCCCGAGACGACGATCGAGCGGCTGATCGAGCTGGTGCCGGGCCCGGACTTCCCCACCGGCGCGATCATCATGGGCCGCGGCGGCATCTACGACGCCTACCGGACCGGCCGGGGCAGCGTCGCCATCCGCGCGCGCCACCACGTCGAGGAGATCCGCAAGGACCGCAACGCGCTGGTGTTCACCGAGCTGCCCTACCAGGTCAACAAGTCGCGGCTGCTCGAGCGGATCGGCGAGATCGTCAACAACAAGACGGTCGAGGGCATCTCCGACCTGCGCGACGAATCCGACCGCGACGGCGTGCGCGTGGTGGTCGAGCTGCGCCGCGACGCCGATCCCGACGTCGTGCTCAACCAGCTGTTCCGCTTCACCCCGCTGCAGACCAGCTTCGGCGTCAACATGCTGGCGCTGAACCGGGGCCGCCCGGAGCTGATGAACCTGCGCCAGGTGCTCGAGGCGTTCATCGAGTTCCGCGAGGAGGTCATCACCCGGCGGACGGCCTTCGAGCTCAGGCGCGCCCGCGAGCGCGCCCATATCTTGGCCGGCCTGGCGGTGGCGGTCGCCAACATCGACGCCGTGATCAAGCTGATCCGCGAGGCGCCCGACCCGCAGGTCGCCCGCGAGCAGTTGATGGCGACGCCCTGGCCCGCCGAGGACGTGGCGCCGCTGATCGAGCTGATCGCCGACCCGCGCGGCGGCGTGGTCGACGGCATCTATCACCTGTCCGAGGAGCAGGCCAAGGCGATCCTCGATCTGCGCCTGCACCGGCTGACCGGGCTCGAGCGCGAGAAGATCAGCGACGACCTCCACGAGATCGTCGACAAGATCCGCGACTACCTGGAAATCCTCGCCTCGCGCGAGCGGGTGATGGAGATCATGCGCGAGGAGCTCCTGCGCATGAAGGCCGACTACGCCAACGACCGCCGCACGGCGATCGAGGAAGGCGAGATCGACCAGGACATCGAGGACCTGATCCAGCGCGAGGACATGGTCCTGACCTTCACCCACGGCGGCTACATCAAGCGGGTGCCGCTGTCGACCTACCGGGCGCAGAAGCGCGGCGGCAAGGGCCGCTCGGGCATGCAGACCAAGGACGAGGACTTCGTCGACCAGGTCTACGTGGTCAACACCCACACGCCGGTGCTGTTCTTCTCCTCGGCCGGCATGGTCTACAAGCTCAAGGTCTACAAGCTGCCGCTGGGTACGCCCCAGGCGCGCGGCAAGGCGATGGTCAACGTGCTGCCGCTGCAGACCGGCGAGACCATCTCGATCATCCTGCCGCTGCCCGACGAGAGCGAGTGGGACCAGCTCAACGTCATGTTCGCCACCGCCCACGGCAACGTCCGGCGCAACTCGCTGGCCGATTTCGTCAACGTCAAGGCCAACGGCAAGATCGCCATGAAGCTGGACGCGGACGACCTGCTGGTCGGCGTCCAGACCTGCGACGAGGGCAAGGACGTGCTGCTGTCGACCCAGCAGGGCAAGTGCATCCGCTTCCCGGTCAACGACGTGCGCGTGTTCAAGGGCCGCGATTCGACCGGCGTGCGCGGGATCAAGCTCGCCAAGGGCGACACCGTGATCTCGATGTCGATCCTCAACCATGTCGAGGCCGAGACCGAGCAGCGCGACGAGTACGTTCGCCTCGCCAACGCCGCGCGGCGGGTCGAGTCGGCGCGTGCCGGCGGCGAGACGCCGTCGCCGGACGACGAGGCGCTGGCGACCCAGCTCGAGGACTCGCCGTGGCGCGAGATGCTGGCCCAGGAGGAGGTGATCCTCTCGGTCGCCGCCGACGGCTTCGGCAAGCGCACCTCGGCCTACGAATACCGGATCTCCGGCCGCGGCGGGCAGGGCGTCGCCAACATGGACCTGTCGCGTCCCGGCAAGGCGCCGGATTCGCACGTGGTCGGCGCCTTCCCGGTCGAGGCCGGCGACGACCTGATCCTGGTCACCGACGGCGGCCAGATCATCCGGGTGCCGATCGAGGACATCCGCATCACCGGCCGCTCGGCCCGCGGCGTCACCGTGTTCCGCGTCGACGAGGAGGAGAAGGTCGTCTCCGTGTCGCGCCTGGTCGAGAGCGACGAGGACGAGGACGCGGAAGACGGCGAGGATGGCGAGAACGGCGACGGGCCGGAGGCGGGAGCCGCCGAGCCGGCCCCCGACGACGCCGACAACGACGGCGAAGACGAAGCCTAGAGCGTCAGGCGGCGAGCGGCTGCTTGAACAGGGCCGCGGGCGCGGCCGCGGGGGGCCAGCGTTCCTCCATCCTCGCGATCCACGACTCGCGCGACGCCCCGGTGACGGTGTCGGCGGCCATCGGCGCGACGACGTGGACGAACAGGCCGTAGCCGCCCGAGCTCTGGATGAAGCCGGTCATGAAGCTTTCGGGCAGCAGTTTGGCCTGGGCCAGCTCGAAGCATTTGCGGTAGTGCCAGTAGATCAGCCGCCGGGCGTTGTCGGCGACCGGCCAGAAGGCGTCGCCGAGCTCGCGGGCGGCGAACTTGGCGGCGAAGGCGCGGCCTTCCTCGCGGGCGCCGCGGGCGACGATCTCGAGCGCCTGCTTCATCGCCGGCGAACGGTATTCGTCGAGCATCGCGGTCATGTTGGCCGAGAGCATGCCGTCGCGGGTCGCCGCGGCGGCGTCGGACGCCGCCTGCGCCGCGCGGCGTGCCTGGGCGGCCGCGCGCCAGCCGATCAGGCCGCACAGCAGGGCGACGACGGCGAAGACGAGGGCGGCGAAGGCGAGGGCGGCCAGAAGGGTAGGATTGAGCCAGGCGGCGTTGGGCATGGCGCGATGGGTCCCCCGGTGATGGTCGATGGCCGCCGCGGCGGCCGTGTTCACCATACGTCAGCGATTGCGGCGACATTGCGGACGCCGCCCGGCGGCGGCGGGACCTCGATCCTCCCGCCGGACTCCCCATGGTCCCTTGGAATCCATTGCATTCGCGCCCCGAACCGACTAACCGTTGGCCCGCCTTTGATAATCGGGGGAGAGGCATGGCTGCCGTCCATATCGGCGTCTATC
The DNA here is from genome assembly GCA_963730305.1 of uncultured Alphaproteobacteria bacterium. Lineage (GTDB taxonomy): Bacteria > Pseudomonadota > Alphaproteobacteria > Bin65 > Bin65 > CAMYMQ01. The sequence continues at coordinate 5,633 of CAVSRB010000007.1, read as the reverse complement.
CGGGCACGTTCGATCCGCTGACCAACGGCCACCTGGACATCATCCGGCGGGCCCTGCGCATCTGCGACAAACTGATCGTCGGCGTCGCCACCAATCCGGGCAAGTCGCCGCTGTTCACGCTTCCGGAGCGGATCGAGATGGTCGAGTACGAGGTCAGCCGGATCAACGCCGAGAACGGCGACGGCACGGCCGAGGTGCGCACCTTCGACGGCCTGCTGATGCATTTCGTCGAGGACTGCGACGCCGCGATGATCATCCGCGGCCTGCGCGCCGTCTCCGACTTCGACTACGAGTTCCAGATGGCGGGGATGAACTCGCGGCTCAACCCGAACGTCGAGATGGTCTACCTGATGGCCTCGGAGCACCAGCAGTTCATCGCCGCGCGCCTGGTCCGCGAGATCGCGGCGCTGGGCGGCGATATCCGCAGCTTCGTGCCGACCCACGTCGCCGACGAGCTCGAGGGCAAGTTCGCCTGACGCGCGGCCGCTGGCCCGGCGGGACGCCGGCGGTCGGCCCGCTTTCTTGACCGCTTCGAAGGCCCCTCCTATGTTCCGCCCGTCCCGTGCGGACGACCCGAAGCGTCTCGCCCGGACGGTCCTCCGAGGATCGGCGCGCCCATAGCTCAGCCCGGTAGAGCAACTGACTTTTAATCAGTGGGTCGCAGGTTCGAATCCTGCTGGGCGCACCATTATCTTTTCGACGAAACCGCTACCCGCCGCTGCCGCTGCCGCAGCCGCGCGCGGGCCGGGTGTTCGGCCCTAGTAGTGGTAGTATTCGGTCCGGTTGTAGTGCGTCCGGTGGTCGCGCACGCGCGGGGTGCCGTTCCTGGTGGTCCGGTGGTCCCGCACGGTCGGGGGCGTCACCTGGCCGTGATCGCTGCTGCAGAAGGTGCCGCCGTAGCCGTGATGGCACCGGACCGTGCCATGATGCGCGTTGCGCACGATGTTGCGGTCGTCGTGACCATGGTTGCGCACGGCGTGCCGTTCCTGGCGGGTGTGGTTGCGCGCCGACGCGGTCGAGGTGGCGGCCAGCGACAGGGCGAGGCCGGCGACGGCAATCGATATGAGCGACTTGGCGGTCATGACGGATGATCCTCGGCTGGTCGGGTCTACTCCGGTAGGGGGCCCCATCACTACCAAAGCGGCAGCCGACGCGCTGTGACCGCCGTCACGACCGGGCCGCGGCGGGGTGAATTGCCTTTTTGCCGTCGATCTGGAAGGCCGGCCGGCGCGGCGCCGCACCCTCCCGACGCGGCGCCGAATGCGCGCGTTCGGCGGCGACGGACCGCCGCGCGTTAGAGCGCGGGACGCTGGGCGGCCGCTCGATCGCGAACGAACGGATGGGCGGTTGAATTCGCGAGGCCGGCTTCAGGTCGTCGCGGTTTTCAACGGATTGGCGGCGATTCCTGCGGTGATTTCCCGCACTGCCTACGGCCGGTGCGTGCAGACCGTCACCCGGACCGTGCATTTCGTGTCCTTGGTCCGGCAATTGCGCAGCACCTCGGCCTGGACGCGGACCAGGTAGCGGCCGCGGGCGACCGAGATGGTGCCGCCCTTGCCCGACGCGAAGGCCGCGCACTGGCGCAGGAAGGTGATCACCCCGGTGCAGCGGTCGCCACAGACCTGGCGCGCCGCCGCGGCCGCTTCCGCCGCGGTCCGCAGCAGGCGGGCGGTGCCGAAGACGCCGCCGGGTCCGTAGGCGATCGCGCCCCAGCGGTCGGAGATGTCGGCCGCCGCCGGGCCGGTCGCCGCGGCCAGCAGGGCGGCGGCGAGCAGCGCCGGCAGCAGCGGGCGGCGGCCGTAGCGCCGGGCGCCGTCGCGGGTGGGGGACTTGCCGGTCATCGTCTGGTGCTCCCGATCGTTGCGCGGCCGTCGTCGCGGCGGCGCGGGCAGGGGTTCCTCGCCGAGACTATCCCCGCGAAAAGGTTGCCACTTTCCTAGCGCGGGCGGCGCCCGCCGTGGCCGTTCAGTGCTCCGTCGTGGCAGGTTCGGCCGTCTCGATCGCATGCAGTGGCAGCCTGATGGCGAAGGTTGAGCCCTTCAGCGACGGGCTCCTGAGCTCGATCGTGCCGTGGTGGCGCGAAACGATCTTGCGGCAGATCGCAAGCCCGATCCCGGCGCCGCCGTATTCGCTTCGACCGTGCAGCCGGCGGAACATCTCGAAGACCTGTTCCCGGTGATCGAGGTCGATGCCGATGCCATTGTCGGAGACGGTGATCTCGGCGAACGCGGAATTGGTCTCCGCCTCTGCCGTTGTATCGGACGCCGGGGCATCGGACGCCTCGACCCTGACGACCGGTGGCTCGTCGGGATCGCGGAACTTGATCGCATTGCTGATCAGGTTCTGAAACAGCAGGTACATCTGGGTCGGGTCGCCGAAGACCGTGGGCAGCTGGCCGATCTCGACCCGTCCCTCGGTTTCCTGGATCTGCACCTCGAGATCGCCGACGACGTTACGGACGACTTCGTTGAGGTCGACATCCGTGAACTCGGCGCCGTGCGAATCGACGCGCGCGCAGTCGAGGATCGAGTCGACCAGCGACTGCATCCGCAGCGCCGCGCCGTGAATTCTCGACAGACGATCCTGCGCGTCGTCGGGCAGGATCGCCGCGTGCTCATTTTCCAGCTGGTCGATGAAGGCGATGATCTTGCGCAGCGGCTCGCGCAGGTCGTGCGAGGCGAGGAAGCTGAACTGTTCGAGCTCCCGGTTCGAGCGGGTGAGCTCCCGGTTCGCCTGTTCCAGCGCCTGATCCGCGCGCATCAGGTCCGTGATGTCCGAATGGACGCCGAGCATGCGAACGGCTTCGCCCTCGTCGTTGCGGATGATGACGCCGCGGCTGCGCACCCAGACGGTCGAGCCGTCCTTGTGTTTGAAGCGGACGATCTGGTCATACGGATGGTCCGCCTTCTCCAGATGCTCTTTGAAGCCGTCAAGCGCCGAGGCGAGGTCTTCGGGGAAGGCGTTGGAGCGGACCCATTCGAAACTGTCGGGCACCTCTTTGTCGGGGTAGCCGAACACCTGCTTGAGCCGGGGCTCAACCACTCTTCGCCGGCGTGTTCGATGTCCCAGAACCAGATGCCGTCGATCAGGCCGGATTCCAGCAGGTCGATCATCGCCCGGTCGTCGCGAACGAGGTCGCGCAATTCGGCCTTCAGGTAGTGCTCGTCTCGTGTTTGCGGTTCCAATTTGCACCAGCCTCGAGAGTTCAAGGGGCAACATGGCGCCGCCGCTATGGCGGTCAGCGTGACAGTCTAAACCCCGGTGAGAGGGAGGGTAGAAACGGAGGGCAGAACTCGACAAACACTATATTCCGAATTCAAAAAATTGCAAAAATTGGCAAGCAAGCCTCGATTTGCGAAATCAGGCTCTCCTCACAACCCTAATGACGGATTACCAGGCGTGCATGCCCGCCAATTGTGGCCGGCGAAGCGGCGGCCCGGTCGGTTCTGCGCAACGCGGCCGAAGCTATGCAGGGAAGTCAACGTAGCGTTTCAATTCCTTCAGGACGGCGCCCAAGCCCTGGGACTTCGTGACCACTGCGGCGGCGCCGCAGCGGCCGCGCAGGTCGCGTTCCAGGGCGAGGTCCTTGTGGCCGTTGTGGCTCCACCCCGTGAGCACGACGGCCGGGATCGAGCGGGTCGCGGCCTCTTCTTTCAGCAGCGTCAGCAGCTGGACGCCGTCGCCGTCGGGCATGTCGTAATCGGTGATGATGGCGTCCGGTCGTTCGCGAACTGCGAGCCAGAACGCCTCGCGGCCGCCGGACGCGGTGACCGCGTCGATCCCGAGTTCGCCCAGCCGCCGCTTCAGCGCCTTGGTGACGTAATCGTTGTCGTCGACGACCAGGATCTTCAGCGGTCTGGCGCCCGGCATCGCGACCGCCTCCGGCTCAACGATCGGCCCGGACATGTCGACCGCTGCGGTGTCGGGCGCTGGATGGAGTGGCGGGTGGGGTGCCGCTCGTGGTAACGGGGCCACGGCCGATGCGTCCGCGATCTCCACCACGGCTGTCTCTGCCGAGATCGGCTGCGCCGGGACTGGTTCCACCGAAGTTGGCTCGGCCGCGACGGCGTCTGAATGGGCCGCTTCGGCGGCAGCGTCCGGTGCACGGACGTCGGCGCGCGGCAGCAGGCGGTCGAAGACGCCAGTCAGGTTCTGCCAAGTGTCGAGGTCCTTGCGGACGACCAGCGCGTCGATTCGGTCCCATCGGTCGACCGGCCCGAGGTCGCGCGCCCGGTCAGGACGACGATCGGCAGCGACGACGGCCTCTGACACGCCGCCACCTTCTCGCAGACCGTCAGGCAGTCGACGCCCGCCATGTCGGCGTCGATCAGCAGCAGATCGGCCGGCGCTTCGGTCATCGCGATCAGCGCATCCAGCGCGTCGCCGGCGGTCGCGACCGCGAGGCCGAGGGCCGCGCACCGCTGCGCCAGGGCGTCCCTGAGCGCGGCGTCGCCGGCGGCGATCAGGATCTTCGGATTGGCCGGCATCGGTCGGGGCTCGTGCGCCGCCGCGCCGGGGCTATTGTGTCCGGTCATGGCCGCCGCTCTCGAGCTCGCCCACCACCACGTCCACGACAGCGTCGCGGTTCTCGCGAATATGCCAACTGCCGTGCTGGTGGAGCAGGATGGTCGGCATCTGCTCGTCGGCGCCGTTCGACCGCAGCTTGGTCTGTGCGTTGCTGATCCGGGCGATCAGCCGGCCGAGCTCGCGCCAGTCGGCGGCGACGGCGAGCAGCCAGGCGCTGGCGTCCTTGCGCAACAGCAGGTCGTATCGGCGCATCTGATGTGGAGGAAGGTCTCGATCCGGCGCATCGTCGCGCCGTCGGTCGGCATGCCGGTGCTCGCCGAAATGATCGATCGTAGCTACCCTGGTCCGGCGTTTGCGCGATGCGGTCGAGCATCCGGCCCATCAGGTCGCGCGGGTTGAACGTGGACACGGTGACGGTGACGGTGGTGCCGACACCTACGGTGCTCGTCACGTCGATGTCACCGAAATTGGCGTGCGTCAGTTCCCGGGCGATGCCGAGGCCCAGGCCGAAACCATCGACCTGATCGCCGTCGTCGACCCGGGAGAACGGGGAGAAGATCGTGTTCAGCCGTTCCGCCGGGATGCCGCGTCCCTGATCCGCGACCGCGATCACGACTTCGAGGGCGGCCGGGGCATTCCTCGGCCTTGATGACGATTTGGTTGCCGGGACCGGAAAACTTGCAGGCGTTGACGACCAGGTTGGTGATGACGCGCCCGATCTTCTTGGGGTCGCAATACACCAGGGCAGGGACGGCGCCGTCGCGGTCAGCATGTTGATCTGCTTGGCCGCCGCCTTGCTGTCGATGATCGGTCGGATGTGCTCGAAGATTTCGTCGACCGAGCATTGCTGGCGGTCGACCGTCAGCAGTCCGGCCTCGAGCCTGCTGATATCGAGCATGTCGTCGACCATGGAGTTCATGTCTCCGGCGCAGCCCGAGAGGTCTTCGAGAATCTCGCGCTGATCGGCACCGGCGTCTTCGGGAAGCGCCTCGAGCGCGATCGCGGAGAGTTCCCGGATCACCGCCAGCGGCGTCCGGAATTCGTGCGCAACGTGGTCGACGAAGTCGTGGGCGGCCCGATACTTGGCGCGCAACCGCTGGTTGGCT
>CAVSRB010000006.1:0-318632 GCA_963730305.1 uncultured Alphaproteobacteria bacterium | reverse complement strand
ACAGGCGGACGTGACGCGCCGGCTTCTGCTTCGTCGGCTTTGGTTTCCAAAGCGGACATCCCCCGCCGACCCCATCGACGTCCGCTCCTGACCCAAAACGAACTGACCATCTGTTGGCCAGCTTCTCGGAATTCGATCAAGGACTGTCCGCGGTCGGGGCGTTCCGAAGCGAAGAGGCTTCGGCAGATCACGACTTTGTCCGGCAGGGTCAAGCCGCGCTTCCGCGTTGGCCGACGGGACCGTTCTGTGTGAATTCAAAGCGGTGGTGTCTGGCGCGTCCAACGGGTGACCTGACGGGCCCGGATGGAACGCGTCCGAGGTGAGGAAACCTGCTTTCGCTTCACGTCTCGGGACCGCGGCGCCGGCGGCAACGAAGACGATGGTCGCTTCTTCCGGATTGCTCGTGCCGTACGGGCTATCGAGCAGGACGTTTCCCGCCACGGCGTGGCTCCATCCCTCGTGCAAAGCATCGGCAATCGACCGTCACGCCGCGGCGCGGACCAGCGGAATCTCGATTGGCGTTGATCCGGCGATCGGTATACCGTTGTCACGGAAGCGTTTTCCCCTCGCCGCGATCCTGGCCCGGCACACCACGATAACTCGTTTGGCCGAACTGTGGCGCCTTATGTCTACGAGATCGGATCGGAACGTGTAATGACACTGAAAAGATTTGCCTTGATCGCCGTGATCTTTGCCGCGCTCGCACCGTCAACGGCGGCCGCCAGGACGGATGGCTGGAATGTCACCACCGTATGGACGCCCCAAGCCATTTTCTCCAAGGTCGGCGCCAGGCGTTGGATCGAGCGCGGGACACGAAGCGGACAGGTATTTCATTTCATCGAAGAAAGGCGGGACGAATGGTCGGTGTACCTGCTGGACCCGTCTCGCGGCTTGCGTCTGCAACTGGACCTGTACAAACGCATGACGTTCGTCTCCTACGTCAATCAGCCGCAACGGCGCCCGCTCTACCCGATCACGAACAGCACCAGCCGCAGCGGCGTGAACGGTTGGACCGCCCGCGCGGTCTTTTACCCTGGCGGATATTTCCGGATGACCCGTTTCGGACGCTGGCGGGAAGTGAACGGCCGGGGACGCTACTATTTCAGGGAAGTGCGGCGGGACGAGTGGTCCGTCTATCTCTTTGATCGCGGGCGCTCGGTCAATATCCAGCTCGACCTCTATCGCCACGAGATCTTCTACTCCGCCCCGGGCGACCCGCGCCGGGTGATCTATCGGATCACGGCATCGAGCGCGCGCTGAGGGGGCCGCGGGCCGCCCCCGCGGCCGGGCCTCCGCGACAAACCGCAAGGCGCTCTCTGCGCCCCTGACGGCAATCCCCACGGCGCTCCGATAGGATGGGTACCGCCGCCGTTCGGATGTCCGTGTTTGGCTGGGTGCAGTCACCCGGGCGGCGGCGCTATCGCGTCGGCTTTCGGGCGGAAAGCAGCCATCGCGGCAGGATTTCCCGGCGCCGACCACACCGATTGAACCGGCCGCCCTGCGTCACCATATGTGTTTTATTTCCTATCACCGGACGCCGGATCCCAAGGACAACCTGCCCCGGGTGAGCCGCCCGACGACCGACCTTACACAACATGACATCCTGCCCCTCCCCGCTCCCCGATCCGGGCCCCCGATGGCGCGGCCCAGCGCGCCGCCGAGCCGGCTGCGACAACGACCGACCTTACCTTTCCTTACCTTTCCGGCGGAGGCGGGGCCGGTGCGCTGGCTGGGGCCGACCCTTACTTTTCCTGACCGACGACGGCCCCCGACCGGGCAAGCATGATGACGCATGATGACAAATGCTTACATCCGGACCGCTCGTCACTCCCGCGCAGGCGGGAGTCCAGGACGGATGACGCGCTGGATGCCCGCCCTCATCCTGAGCTTGCCGAAGGGCGCGGGCATGACGGTGCCCAGGCGATGATGACACTCGATGACAAATGCCGACATTCGGTCGGCCGCGCAGGCCCGCCGCAAGAGACGCCATGTCAGGCGCCGACCTGACACAACCTGACATGTCGGCCCCCCTCCCCGCCTTGCACGGCGGCGTATGGCTGGTAACCGGGCGCCATGCTAGGGTTTGCGCGAAAATCGGGCACCAGCGGCCGAACGGGAGACCGCGACCATGAACGAAGCCACCGACCCGCGCCTGGCGCGCGCCGCCACGGGCGATGCGGGCGCCACGAACGCGGACGACGGCCCCAGCCTGCGCAGCTGGATGGACACGCTGGAGGCGCACAACCAGCTTCGCCGGGTCGACCGCAAGGTCCACTGGAAGGAAGAGATCGGCGCGATCGCGCGGGTCAACCTGGCCCAGGGCGGGCCAGGCCTGCTGTTCCGCCGGATCAAGGGCTACAAGGACGGCCGCTGCACCCAGTTCATGACCTGCGGGCTGGGCAACGGGGAACAGGTCCGCCTGATGCTCGGCCTGGCGCCGGAGACCTCCGACAAGGCGGTCGTCCGCCACTTGAAGGACACCTATCGCCGGCCGGTCGAGCCGGTGACCGTCGCGTCCGGTCCGTGCAAGGAGGTCGTCCTGCGCGGCGACGAGATAAACCTGTGGGACTTCCCGGCGCCCCAGTGGCACGCCAGCGACGGCGGCCGCTATCTCGACACCTATTGCGGCGTCATCACCCAGGACCCGGAGACCGACCGCGCCAACATCGGCCTCTACCGGGGCCAGGTGCTCGACCGCAACCGGATCGGCAAGCTGTTGATCCCGACCCAGGGCTGGGGCGGCCATTTCCTCAAATACCGCGACGACAAGGGCCGGATGCCCGTGGCCGTCGCCCACGGCTGGCACGACGTGCTGCCCTTCTGCGCCGGCTCGCCCTTTCCCAAGCACGTCTGCGAATGGGACATGATGGGCGCGATCCTCGGGCGGCCGGTCGAGCTGGTCGACTGCGAGAGCGTGCCGCTCCAGGTGCCCGCCTCGGCCGAGATCGTGGTCGAGGGCTGGATCGATCCCGACCCCGCGACCTTCCAGATGGAGGGGCCGTTCGCCGACTATCCCGGCTATCTCGGCGGCCGGGCGACGCCCAAGCCGGTCCTGGAGGTCACCGCCATCACCCACCGGCGCGACCCGATCCTGCGCGGCGCGATCGAAGGCGCGCGGCCGGGCTTCCCGAGCGAGGACTCGCTCTTGTGCGCCTATTCGCTGGTCGGCGATCGCCTGGAACATGCTGGAGGATGCCGGGGTCGCCGGGGTCACCGACGTGTGGATGCCGCCGGTCTCGACCGGGACCAACATCGTCGTCCAGATCCGCAAGCAGTATCGCGGCCACGCCAAGCAGGTCGGCAACGCCCTGTGGGGCACGTCGGCCGGCCAGTGGTTCTTCAAGAACGTCATGGTGGTCGAGGAGGACATCGACATCCGCGACCCGGTGGCGCTCGACTGGGCGATGGCGTTCCGGGTCAACGCCGGCCGCGGCGACGTCTGGCTGGTCGGCCCGACCTTCGGTTCCGTGCTCGACCCGTCGGTGCCGCGACCCGTGCGCGACCCGGTCAAGTACGGCACCGGCGAATGGACCCGCGTGCTGATCGACGGCACCCGCGACTGGAACCTGGAGCCGAACCCGGACTGGGACGGCCGCCGCTACCCGCCGATCAACACGATCGATCCGAAGCTCGAGAAGAAGATCGCCAAGCGCTGGCGCGAATACGGCATCGGCGTCCCCTATCTGGACGCGGACGCGCGCGAGCAGCTCACGCTGGAAGCGCTGTCGAAGCGGCTGAAGGAAGTCTAGGCGGCGACCCGGCGGTCAGCCCGGTCGGCTCAGTTCTTCTGGGGAACCTGGTCGTCCTGCCGGTTCTCCTGCCCGGACGGGAAGGCCTGCCGGCCGAGCTTGCCCTCGGTCTGGTAGATGTTGATGCCCGGGAAGGTCGGCAGCCGCTTGCGGAAGGCGGCGAACGGCTTCTCGTTGTCGCTGACCGCCTGGTTGAGCGCGGCGACCTGGTCGGCGGACAGGGTCTGGCCGGCGTAGACGATCTCGAGCGCACCGGGGGTGCCGGCGTTCAGCGAGCCGGCGTGCGGATAGGCGCAGCGCATCGACACCGGCTTGTCGTTGAGCTCGATGTCCAGCGTCACCGTATCGACGGGCTGCCCGTTGACGGTCGCCCGACCGAGCGACGTGTTGCGGATGAACACCGAATCGTTCGGCCGGACCACGCGGCCCAGCGCCGACTTGCAGTGTTCGGCCGTGTTGGAATAGGCGCCGGTTTGCGCACAGGCGGCCACGGCCAACGGCAGGCCAATGATCGCAAACATGGCGATACGGTTCATGTGGCACTCTCCCCGGATCAGTCATCGCGGCGCCCCCGCCGCGTCCCACGGGCACAGTCTACACAAGCCTGCGCCCGCGGTCCACGACGGCCCGCACTCTATTTGAACAGCGAATCGTGGAGATCTCGTTACTTCACCGCGGCGTTCAGCCGTTTCAGGTCGTCGTCGGTCAGGTGGACGTTCTTGTAGATCACGTCGATCGCCGGGCCTTCGCCCGAGCGGGCGTAAGTGCAGGTGATCAGGCGGCCGGTGCCGCCCTGGCGATAGTTGATGTTGACGACCCTGACCTGCTTGCCGTCGACCGTCCGCTTCGAGGTGTAGGTGTCGACGATCGAGGGGTCGCCCGTCTCGCCGGTCCACTTGCCGAGCGTTTCGAGCGCGTTGCGGCAGTGGCTCTCCTCGTGCGGCGTCAGGAACGTGCTCGCGCAGCCCGTCGTCACCAGGCCGGCCAGCGCCAGGGCGACCGCGGCGCGCAGCGGCGAAATCGTCTTCACAAGAGCAGTCGTCATTCCCGTCTTCATGCCAACCTCGTTATTCGGCGGCCGAGTTCCCGGCCGCCGTTGTTGTTCCGACCCGATCGGGCCGTGACGGCGCCAAATCCCGGCGCGCCGACCGGCCCCAGCCTAGCGCACCGGCGCGCGAAGATCACCGGTTGCGCACGTCCACGCCCGCGGCGGAATCGCCGGGCCACACCGCCTGCGCGACCTCGGCGACCAGACGGAGCTTGGCCCGCTCGTCCGCCTCCGTGACCGGGTTGCCGCCGACCGACGAGGCGAAGCCGCATTGCGGGCTGAGCGCCAGCCGCTCGAGCGGCACGTAGGCCGACGCCTCCTCGATCCGGCGGCGCAGGTCGTCGGCGCCCGGATTGTCGGGCGTCTTGGTCGTCACCAGGCCGAGCACCGCGATCTTGTCGTCGCCCAGCGCGGCGAGCGGCTCGAAGCCGCCGGCCCGCTGGCTGTCGTATTCGAGAAAGAATGCGTCGATATCGAGGCCGCCGAACAGCAACTCCGCGACCGGGTCGTAGCCGCCCGACGCCATCCACTGGCCCTTGTAGTTGCCGCGGCACAGATGCATGCCCACCACCATGTTGCCGGGCCGGTCGGCGAGCGCCTCGTTGACCAGCGCGACGTAGCGGCGGAGCAGCGCGTCCGGGTCGTCGCCCCGGTCGGCCACGGCAGAGCGCACGTCCGGGTCGCACAGCATCGCGATCGGCACCTCGTCGAGCTGGACGTAGACGCAGCCGAGCGCCTCCAGTTCCACCAGCTCCTGGCGATAGATCCGGGCGAGGTCGGCGAAATAGGTCTCGACGTCGCGGTAGACGCCGGGCGCATAGCATTCCGCGCCGCGCCAGAAGTGCATCGCCGTCGGCGACGGCAGCGTCACCTTGGGGGTCCGCTCGGTGTGGGTGCGGATGAACTCGAACTCGTCGGTGGCGATGCCGCGCACCCGTTCGAGCCGCCGCTCGGCGAAGGGACACTGCCAGGCGGCGTGCGCGCCCTTGAAGGCGAAGGTCGACGGCGCCGTGGTCAGCCCGGCGACCGCGTCGACGAAGCCGAGGAACCAGGACCCGCGCCGGAACTCGCCGTCGGTGATCACCTGCAGGCCGCACTCCTCCTGCAGCCGGATCGCCTCGATGATCGCCCCGTCGATCGCCTGGTCGAGCGCGAGCCGGTCGATCTCGCCGCGCCCGTGCGCCCCGAAGGCAGCCTTGAGGTCGCGCGGGCGCAACAGGCTGCCGATGTGTTCGGCACGAAACGGCGGACGGTGGGTCATCGGGGCAGATCTCCTCGGCGGGGGCCGGCGGCGCAGGCCGGCGGACGGCGCAGCCTGCCCAAGCGCTGCGGCGGATGCAAGACGCCGTTTGCGGGCCGATATCGGCCGCGACCGCCCGGTCAGATGCCGGCGGCGCTGCGCAGGGGCTGTTGGTCGGAGTCCGGGCCGTCGAGCCGGCGGTCGCGCGGCAGCCGGACCGAGACGGTGGTGCCCTTGCCCGGCTGGCTCTTGATCGTCATTCGGCCGCCGTGCAGCTCGACCAGCCGCTTGCTCAGCGGCAGGCCGAGGCCGGTGCCCTGCTGCTGGCGGGTATAGCTGTTGCTGATCTGGGCGAAGGGCTCCAGCGCCTCGATCACCTCGCTCGCGGTCATGCCGATGCCGGTATCAGCGACGGACAGGACGGCGCCACCCCCGGCGGGGGTCTGCAGCGCGATCGTCACCGTGCCATGCTCGGGCGTGTACTTGATCGCGTTGGACACCAGGTTGAGCAGGATCTGGCGCAGCTTGCGCTCGTCGCCGCGGACCTGGAAGCGGCCCTCGCCCGGATTGTCGAACACGAGATCGATGCCGCCCTTGCGGGCGATCGGCGCCATGTGGCTGAGGCAGCCGTCGATCATCGCGGGCAGGTCGCAGGCCTCCTCGGTCAACTCCAGCTTGCCGGATTCGGCCTTGGTCAGGTCGAGCAGGTCCGAGATCAGCGCCAGCAGGTGGCGGCCGCTTTCGACGATCACCCGGCTGTATTCCTGGACCTTGGGCCGCGGCAGCTTCTCCGCCGGCATGGTCGCCATCATGTCGGCGAAGCCCAGGATGGCGTTGAGCGGCGTGCGCAGCTCGTGGCTCATGTTGGCGAGGAACTGGGTCTTGGCCTCGCTGGCGGCATTGGCGCGCAGCAGGGCGCCCTGCATCTGGTCGAGCAGCGCGTGGTTCTGCGATTCGAGCGCGAGGTGGCGGATCACCCACCGGTTCTGGTCGAGGCCCATCGAGCGCAGATAGGCGCAATAGAGCATCGCGAGGCAGCCCATCATGGCGTAGAGCGCCGTCCCCTGGAGGAAGGCGGCGAGCGCCAGCGGCAGCAGCTCGATCGACAGGTTGATGTAGAGCGCCGGGCGCAGGAAGGCGGACGCCTGCGCCGAGCTGGACGACACCCCGCAGATGATGATGGCGAGCAGGGCGAGCCGCAGCGGATCGAGCTGCCCCAGGAACAGCAGCGCGGCGCTGCCCCAGATCGTCGCGGTGGCGGCGTGGACCGCCAGCAGCCGCCGGCGCCACGCCAACGCGTCGCGGCCCTCGGCGTGCCAGCGCCGCCAGCGCCGGAACATCACCGCACGCACCGCATACATGCAGGCGACCCAGGCGCACCAGATGGCGAAGCCGACCGGCTCGACATGGCCGAAGGCGATGGCGGCGACGACCAGCGCGACGAGCGGGGCGAGCACGGCCGACGAGCCATACCGCTCCCAGCTCAGTTCGACGAGCTGCCGTTGAATGCGGACGTCCCCGGCGCCGGGGACGGCGCCTTGCTTTTCGATAAGATTCATCGACCGGTGACAAGGGTTGTCCGTCGGACGCAAATCTAGCCAGGGGTGGTTAATCTTTGCCTAACCCGCGCGGTTTGCCGCGGCCTCGGCAGCGGCCACGCTACATCTTGTGGAATCGGTAGAATGCGCGGCTAGAGGTAGACCCATACCCCATTGCGAATTTAACCATAATGATTAACCATGGAGGCAGATCGGCCGAGTGCCCGGAAAACAGGCCGGTCGGCGTGTCGCGGACTCCCCACACCTCCCGCGGCGCGAAACAAACCCCTGCTGGCCGACCACGGATGTTTCCCCTCCGATCAGTGTCGGCCATTTTTTTTGCGTCCCCGAGTTCCGCTCGAAACCACCCGTCGGGAACGGATGCTGCCGGCTGCCACGTTGTCGGGGCCCGGACGGTCGGATACTAATAGGGCCGGTCGCCCGCGTCAGATGGGCGCCGGGCGCCGGCGGCGCCTTCACGGCCGTCGGCGCACCGGGACGGGAACGCTCGGGAGGACAACGCATGGCCCAGCCGCTCACCGTCGTCGAGACGACAGCCACCGGCCGCAACCCGCGCCAGCGCAGCGAACGGAACCTGGAGGCCCATTACGCGGCCGGCCTCCGCAATCACTGGTACGTGATCTGCGAGTCGCGCCTGGTCGACCGCGAGCCGGTGACCGTGCGCCGCCTGGGCGAGGACTTGGTCCTCTGGCGCAGCGCGGCCGGCGCCGTCCATGTCATGACCGACTATTGCCCCCACCGCGGCGCCATGCTGTCCGCCGGCTTCGTCGACGGCGACGCGATCCGCTGCCGCTACCACGGCTGGCTGTTCGACGGCGAGGGCCGGTGCATCGACATTCCCGCCCGCGGCGGCGACTGCGCGCTGGCGCGGCGCACGGCGGTGCGCCGCTATCCCGCGGAGGAGCATGGCGGGCTGATCTTCGCCTACCTGTCGAGCGACGGGCGACCGCCCCACGCGCCGCCGCCGGTCCCGGAGGAGCTCACCAGCCCGACCTGGAACGGCTTCATCGACATCTACGAATGGCCCGACATCTGCTGGCTCCGGCTACTCGACAACGTCACCGACCCGCTGCACGGCACCTTCCTGCACGCCGGAACCTACACGCTCGGCCGCGGCACCCGCACGAACGTCGAGATGGTGCTGGAGGACCTGGCCGACGGCGACGACGGCTTCCTGGTCGCGCGCAAGGGCCCGCGGGGGACCGATCTCGACGCGATCGAATTTCACTTCCCCAACTGGGTGCGGACCAACGTGCCCTATCCGTGGAGCGCCGGGCCCGGTGGGCCGATGCGGATCCTCGGCTTCATCACGCCGATCGACGAGAACGGCGTGGTCACCTACTGGCGGCGCCAGCGCCCGATCACCGGCTGGAAATGGTGGCTGTGGTGGTCGCTCTGGCACCTGCGCCTGCGCCGGAAGGCGGACCAGGTGGTCGACCAGGACGAAGTCATGCTGCGGACCCAACGCAACCTCGAAGCGCGCCGCGACGAGGTGCTCGACCAGTCCGATGTCGGCGTCGCGCGGATGCGCAGTATGCTGGCGCGCGAGTGGCAGCGGCAGAGCGACGGCGCGGACGACGCCGGCTGACGCCCCCCTCGCCGGCCTCAGTCCCCGATCATGGCCAGCATCTCGACCAGCGGCACGTCCCGGCGCCCGGTCAGCGAGACGTAGACGAAGCGCATGTCGGTGCGCGCCCGGACTATGGCGCCCGGACCATGGCGCCCGGGAACGGGTGGTCGACCAGTTCCGGCGATGCGAAACCCGGCGAGGCCGTGCCGACCTGCCCGCCGTCGGTGATCTCGACGTCGACCAGCTCGAGCGACGGCCCGTGGTGGTGATGCCGAGGATGGCCAATTCCGTCGTGCGGCTTGGCCCCCTCCCCTACCTTCGGGCCGTGTCGTCGACCGGCTTGTCGATGGTGCCCTCGTGGGCGCCGAGCTTGCCGTGGGCGACCATCGCGCCGAACCAGGAAGATGCGGTAGCCGAACCCGTCGGTCGCCGCGATCGCCTCGGCGGCGCTCAGGAACAGCCAGGCCGGGCCGAGCGACAGACGTAGCGCCGAGATCAGCCAGAGCCGGTCCGCGTTGACGTGCGCGCGTCGGGCCGGGCGCAGCGATCGGCGCCGGGTCGTCGCCGCATCGACTGTCTAACGATTAGTCATGAGCCATATTTGGCTAATATTTAATCACGTCGAAAGGATTTATTGGCGTTAGGGCTTTATGAACGATATTCCCCCGATACTCGCCGCGCTTCGGCCCTCCGGGCGCGCGGCGGCGGGTGTCCATGCCCCGCAGCGCGAAACCGGGTGTCGGCCGGGGCGTTGGGATCAGCCGCTGCGAGCCACGATGGCGCAGGAAGACATAACGATCGTGCAGAGCCCGCGCTCGGGATCGTCGGGCACGCCAAGCGCCAAGCTGCGCTGGACGCGCCCGCCCGCCGACACGCCGGCCACGGACAGGGATCTGCTGTTCTCGATCCGACGCGGCATCCTGCTGCGCAACGGCCGGGCCGGTATGCTGTTCCATATGCTGTTCGCCGGGACCGTCGCGGTCGTCCTGTACAACAGCCCGGCGCCCAAGATCCTGGTCTCGGCGTGGATCGTCGCCCTGATCGCGATCCTGCTGATACGCTCCGTCTTCCTCGGCCGGATCGCGGACCAGGACGCGCAGGAGTCCGGTCCGCTGATCGGGCTTGCGATCACCTCCGGCATGCTGATCGGCGTCGCCTGGGGACTGTGCGGCCTGTTCCTCTTCTACGACCTGGACAAGGCGCAGACCATCGTCGTCGTGCTGGCGATGATCGGCGCCATGCTCGGCGCCGCGACCAACGGCGCGCGGATGAGCGTGTTCCTCGCCTGGATCACGCCAGCGGTGGCGCCGCTGCTGGTCTACGCCGTCAAGACGTCCGGTCCCGGCTACGCCGCCGCGTCGGTGGCGATCGTCCTGCTCTGCCTGGCGCTGGTGCGCGCGGCGCACAACGCGAAGCACCTGTTCAATCGCGCCGCCAGCCTGGTCCGCTCGGTCGAACGCGCCGACGAGCGGCTGCGCGAGAGCGCGCGTCGTTTCAAGATCATCGCCGACTACTCGCACGACTGGGAGACCTGGTTCGACCACAATGGCGCGCTGGTCTGGACCAGTCCAAGCGTCGAGCGGTTCACCGGCTACACGCCGGAGGACGTGATGTTGAACCCCCAACTCGTGACCGCCGACATGGTCCATCCCGACGACCGGGAGCGGGTCGCCAAGGCGATCGTCAACGGCGCCCAGATGCCGGACCGCGGCGAGATCGAGTTCCGCGTGATCCATCGCGACGGTTCGATGCGCTGGTGCGAAGCCGTGTCCAACCCGATCACGGACGAGAGCGGGGCGGTCGACGGCTTCCGGTCCAGCGTCCGCGACATCTCCGTCCAGAAGCGGCTCGAGGCCGACCTCGAACAACTCGCCTCGGTCGACAGCCTGACCGGCCTGCTCAACCGGCGCGCCTTCATCGAGAAGGCGACGGAGGAGATCTACCGCGCCGCCCGCTATGACAAGCCGCTGGTGGTCGCGCTGCTCGACGTCGACCACTTCAAGGGGGTCAACGACACCCACGGCCACGCCGCCGGCGACCGCTGCCTGGTGGCGCTGTCCGACATCGTCCGCAAGAGCATCCGGCAGAGTGATCTGTTCGCCCGCTTCGGCGGTGAGGAGTTCGTCCTGCTGCTGCCCGAGACCGAGCTGCCCCACGGGCTGCAGCTGTGCGAGCGCCTGCGCCGGCGCATCGAAGCGGCCCGGGTCGACGCCGACGACGAGGCGATCTCGCTGTCGACGAGCATCGGCGTCGCCGACTTCCGACACGACATCAAGTCGCTCGACGACCTGCTCGCCCGCGCCGACATGGCGCTCTACCAGGCCAAGCGCAACGGCCGCAACCAGGTCGCCTACGCCCCGCCCACGGACGGCCTGGAACAGCCCGTCCAAACCCCGGTCAACGTCGAGCGCCTGTCGCGGTCGGCCTAGCGCGACAGCGCACCGGCCTGGCGCCCGCCCGCTCAGGCGCCGCGGCTGGCTTTGGCATAGTCCCCCATCGCCCGCACCAGATAGTCGAACAGGGTCCGCAGCCGCGGGCTCGACCGCTGGTCCTCGTGCATGACCAGCCAGGTCTCCAGATCGAACAGGACCTTGTCGGGCAGGACCGGCACGAGGTCGGGATCGCGCCGGGCGATGCCGAGGTGGACGCCGCCGATACCCACCCCGGCGCGGACGGCGGCGATCTGGGTCAGGTCGCTGTCGGTGCGAAAGGCGAACAGCTCGCGCGTGATCGCCATGCCGTCGACGCTGCGGATGCCGCCCGGGATCTGCATCCGGTCGTAGCCGATCAGCGTATGCCGCCGCAGATCGTCGACGTCGCGCGGCTCGCCGTGGGTGTCGAGATAGCGCCGGTGGGCGAACAGGCCGATATCGACCCGGCCGACCTGCCGTGCGACCAGCGCCTTCTGGGTCGGCCGCGTCATCCGGACCGCGATGTCGGCGTCGCGGCGCAGCAGGTCTTCGAGCTGGTTGGTCGCGACCAGCTCGATCTCCAGGCCGGGATGGTGCGGCAGGAAGTCGGCCAGGATCGGCGGCAGCACCTCGGCGCTCATGATCTCGCTGGCGGTCAGCCGTACCGTGCCGGCGAGCGCGCCGACGCCCGAGATCGCCCGGCGCGCCGCGGCAGCGGCCGAGGCCATCGCGCGGGCGTGCGGCTCCAGGGCCAACGCGGCCGGCGTCGGGGTCATGCCCTGCGGCGCGCGGGTGAACAACGACACGTCCAGCGCCCGCTCCAGCGCCTCGACCTGGCGACCGACGGTCGGCTGGGTCAGGCCGAGCCGCCGCGCCGCAGCGGACAGGCTGCCGTCGGTCAGCACCGCGAGGAAGGCGCGATAGAGGGTCCAGTCGGGCTCGCTCATCATACGAAAATTTATAGCTGATCAAGAAATATATACAATTTCAATCATCCCGACGCGCGCCCATCTTGCCGCCAGACGCACAGCCATCGGAGGCAAGCCATGACCACGAATGCATCCTCTTCTCCCACCTCGCCCGTCCCCACCGCGCTGGTGATCGGCGCGACCGGCGGCTTCGGCGGCGCGGTCGCCCGCGCCCTGACCGCGCGCGGCTGGCGGGTCCGCGCCCTCCACCGCCGGCCCGACCAGGTGCGGCGGCAGACCGACCTGCCGGCCTCGATCGAGTGGGTCGCCGGCAACGCGATGCTCCGCAACGACGTCGCCTGGGCGGCGGCGGGCGTCGACGTCATCGTCCACGGCGCCAACCCGCCGGGCTACCGTAATTGGCGCGAACTGGCGATGCCGATGCTGGCCAATACCATCGACGCGGCCCAAGCAACGGGCGCGCGCATCCTGTTCCCCGGCAACGTGTACAATTTCGGGCCGGACGCCTGGCCGGTGGTGACCGAGGCGTCGCCGCAGCACCCGGTGTCGCGCAAGGGCGGCATCCGGGTCGAGATGGAGGCGATGCTGGCCGACGCCGCGACGCGCGGCGTGCGCAGCCTGATCGTGCGCGCCGGCGACTTTTTCGGCCCGCACGCGCCGGCCTCGTGGCTGGGCACCGTCATGATCAAGCCGGGCCGGCCCGTTCGCGCCGTGACCTGGCCGGGGACGCCGGGCGTCGGCCACGCCTTCGCCTATCTGCCGGACCTGGGCGAGGCCGCCGCGCGGCTGCTCGAGCTCGGCGACCGCCTGGACGATTTCGAGGTGGTCAACTTCGGCGGCCACTGGGTCGACCCCGGCGAAGGCTTCGCCGAGGCGCTGGTCCGCGCGGCCGACCGTCCCGACGCACCGATCCGGCGCCTGCCCTGGGTCGCGATGTGGCTGCTGGCGCCGTTCGTGCCGACCGTCCGCGAGGCGCTGGAGATGCGCTATCTGTGGCGGACACCACTGCGGCTCGACAATGCCCGGCTGGTGTCGCTGATCGGCGACGAGCCGCACACGCCGCTCGACATCGCCCTGCGCCAGACACTGGCGGGCATGGGCTGCCTGGGCGACGGGCCGGTCCGGATGATCGGCGGCGGGGTCTCCGAAACGCCCGCCTGAGCGGTTACACCTCGAGGATGGTCGAGCCGGTGGTCTTGCGCGCCTCGATATCGGCGTGGGCCCGGCCGACGTCCTCGAGCGGATAGCGCTGGTTGATCTCGACCTTGAGGGTGCCGTCGGCGATCCGGTCCCACAGCGCCTTCGCCCGCTCGGCCCGCTCGACCGGGTCCTTGGTGTACATGACCAGGCCGCCGCGGGTGATGGTCAGCGACTTCGGCGTCAGCACCGCGAGGTCGAGCGGATCGAGCGGCCCCGAGGCCTGGCCGTAGGAGACGATGTGGCCCCGCTCGGCGAGGCAGCCGATCCCCTTCTCGAACGTGTCCTTGCCCACCGCGTCGTAGATGCCATTGACGCCCCGGCCGCCGGTCAGGTCCATCACCGCCGCGGCGAAGTCGTCGCGGGTGTAGACGATCGGGTGGTCGCAGCCGTGGTCGCGGGCGATCGCGGCCTTGTCGTCGGAGCCGACCGTGCCGAGCACGGTGCAGCCGAGATGCTTGGCCCACTGGCACAGCATCAGCCCCATGCCGCCGGCGGCGGCGTGGACCAGGACGGTGTCGCCCGGCCGCACGGCATAGGAATCGTGCAGCAGATAGTGGGCGGTCAGGCCGCGCAGCGTGCAGGCCGCGGCAACCTCGTCGGGGATCGCGTCGGGCAGCTTGTTGAGCCGGTCGGTCGACATCGTCCGCGCCTGGGCGTAGCTGCCGACGACCATGCAATAGGAGACCCGGTCGCCGACCGCGTAGTCGGCCACCCCGTCGCCGACCGCCTCGACCACACCCGCGGCCTCCATGCCGAGCACGGCCGGCAACGCGGGCATGGCCGGATAGGTGCCGCGGCGCTGGGAGATGTCGACGAAGTTCAGCCCGACCGCGGTGTGGCGCAGGGTGACCTCGCCGGGGCCCGGATCGGGCACCTCCACCTCTTCCCATTTCAGCGCGTCGGGGCCGCCCGGTTCGCGCAGGACGACGGCGTGGCAGGTTTTCGGCATGGCGGTTTCCTCAGTTCTTGTCGCGCTTGTCGAGCACGCGCTTGGCCTTGAACTCGGTCTTGGGGAAGGTGTCCGGCGCCAGCACCTCGACGCCGACCCTCAGCTCGATGCGCGAGGAGATCGCGTTGGACACCGCCTCGACCACCGGTTCCGGCGCGCCGTGCTCGGCGTGCTCGACGCGCACGAGCATATAGTCGATGCCGTCCTCGTTGGTGTCCAGGATCACCTCGTACTCGTCGCCGACGCCGGCGACCGAGCGGATGCCCTCCTCCACCACCGACGGATAGAACTTGATCGCGCGCAGGGTGATCAGGTCGTCGGCGCGGCCCTGGAAGCCGCCGATCGCGCGGACGTGGGTGCGGCCGCAGTCGCAGGGGCTGTCGTCGAGGGTGGTGTAGTCGCCGACCACGAAGCGGAGCTGGGACGAGCTCTCCGAGTTGAGGTTGGTGCACACGGTGATGCCGCGCTCGCCAATGGGCAGGCGTTCCCGCGTGTCGGGGTCGATCAGCTCCCACACCTGGAAGTCCTCCATCAGGTGGGTCTGGATCTGGCCGTCGGGCCGCTTCGCCGCCGGGCAGGAATAGCCGCCCGAGTGGGGCGAGGCCTCGGTGCAGCCGTAGAACTCGACCACCTCGGCGTCCCACAACTCCTCGAGCCGTTCGCGGGTCGCCTTGATGCCGGCGGCCGGCTCGCCGCCGGTGAACAGCCGCTTGACCGAGGTCTTGCGCGGGTCGTGGCCCATGTCCTGCATCACCCGGCCGAGGCGCAGGAGCTGCGACGGCAGGGTCGCCAGCATGGTCGGCTGGTAGCGCAGGATGATGTTGCAGCGCAGCTCGGCGGTCAGCCCGCCGCCCGGGATGCAGGGCACGCCCATATGGGCGAGCGCGTGGAGCACGCCCCAGGCCCAGACGTGCGGGCCGAAGCCGACCACCAGGAAGACCTTCTCGCCGCGCCGGGCGCCCAGCGACCACAGGGCGCGGGCGTTGGCCCACTGCCACTGGCGCAGGTCGTACTTGGAATACCGGAAGATGCGCGGCAGCCCGGTCGAGCCCGAGGTCGGGAACAGGGTCCAGCCGCGCTGGTCCCAGATCGCGTCGTCGTGGGTGGTGTAGGTGCCCCAGGGCGGGTTGGCCATCAGGTCCTCGGCCATCTCCGTCTTGTCGATGGGCGGCCACTTGACCAGGTCGTCGACCGAGCGGATGTCGTCCGGGGTCAGGCCGAGGCCGTCGAACCGGCGGCGGTAGAAGCCCGAGTTCTCGTAGAGGAAGGGCGTGACCGCGGCGATCTTCTCGTCCTGGATCGCCCGCAATTCGTCACGCGACGCGCAGTCGAGCGACGGCGACCAGTAGTCGTCCGAGCCAGGGCCGTCGAAGTCCCGGCGGTATTTGTCGAGCACGTCCAGCCACTTGCGGCGCGTGGCTTCGCGGCGATCCTCGCCCATCGGCATTCCCCCTGTGGTTCGTTCTTGCGGGCCGATCCAGGCCCGAGTGCGGCGCCCCGGCAGGACACCCCGTCTGGACGCGCCGCTTATTCTATAGAATAATAGAATTCAAGCAGCCCGGACGGCAAGCGGTTCGGCGACGGGCGGACGGCCCCGGCAGGCCGATCGCCCGGTCCCACGGCGCTGCGCACTCCGGTGGGCAGCCGCCCATGATAGGAAGGAAAGCAGATGGTCGCGCTGGGATTCACTCGATATAGTCGGCCGCGATGGCGAGCAACCGGCTGACAAGTGCGGCTCCCGCGGTGCGGGAGATCAAGTACAAGCGGCGCTACGGCGAGATTCTGGACGCCGCCGCGGCGGTGTTCGCCGAGAAGGGCTACCACGGCGCCAGCACCAAGGACATCGCCGACCGTCTCGGCATCCGCCAGGGCAGCCTGTACTATTATTTCACGTCCAAGGAGGTCGCGCTCGCCGAGGTCTGCCGCATCGGCGTCGACGGATTCGTCAAAGGCCTGACCGCGATCCTGGCCACCGACGACGCCCCGGCCGACAAGCTGCGCGCGGCCGTGCTCAACCACATGGCGCCGATCGCGAGCCGCCGCCACTACGTCAAGGTCTTCCTCAAGGAACGCCAGAACCTGACCGGCGCGGCGCTGCGCGACGTCAAAGAGCGCGCCGAGGAATACGAGCGCCTGTTCGAGCGGCTGCTCGCCGAAGGCATCGCGGCGGGCGCGGTGCGCGCCGACCTCGACCGCCGGCTGAGCGTGCTGGCGGCGCTCGGCATGTGCAACTCGGCGGTGGACTGGTTCGACCCGGCGCGGGGCCGGATCGACGCCATCGCCCGGCAATATGCCGACATCCTGATCGACGGGCTGGGCTGCCTCGCATCGTAGCGAATATGCCGGTCGCGCCGGTCCCACCCGCTCCGCCGGCGACGTCGGTGCCATGCCCAACTCGCATTGCCCATATGCACGAAGGGCACCGCGCCCATGCGCAAGGCACCCTTCCCACCGGCGGTTTTCCCTGCGATTCTTTACCCGTCAGATAATTGCAATCCCCAATACGAAACCAAGGGAGTCTAACATGTTGAGGAGGACCGCAGCCGCGCTCACCGCGGCCGCCTTGCTCGTCCCGGCGGGGGCGCACTCGGCCGAACTGCGCATCGGCTACATCACCACCCTGACCGGCGGCGGCGCCATCATCGGCAAGGAGCAGATGAACGGCCTGCGCCTCGGCCTCGCGGCGGAGGGCTGGAAGAAGGACGGCGACAAGCTGGGCGGCGTGCCCATGAAGCTGTTCGTGGCCGACGACCAGCGCAAGCCCGACGTAGGCCTGCGGGTGACCCGCAAGATGCTCCGGTCTGACAAGGTCGACATCATCGCCGGCGTGATCTGGTCGAACATCATGATGACCGTGCAGCGTCCCATCATCCGGGCGCATCGGATCCTGATCAGCACCAACGCCGGCCCCGCGCCGCTGGCAGGCAAGCTGTGCAGCCCCTACTTCATCTCGACCTCCTGGCAGAACGACGGCAACCACGAGGCGGCCGGCCAGCTGATCACCAACGACGGGATCAAGACGCTTTACCTGCTGTCGGCCAACTACCAGGCGGGCAAGGACGCGGTCGCCGGCGTGCGCCGCTTCTACAAGGGCGGCAAGGTCGTCGGCCAGACCCTGTACAAGCTGGGCCAGACCGACTTCCAGGCCGACATCTCGCGGATCAAGGCGGCCAAGCCGGAAGCCGTGTGGGTGTTCGCCCCGGGCGGCATGGGCATCGCCTTCATGAAACAGTGGGCCGCGTCGGGCGCGGGCAAGACGATCAAGCTCTACTCGTCCTTCACCGTCGACAACGCGACCCTGCCCGCGATCGGCGCCGCGGCGATCGGCACCTATCACCCGAACTACTGGTCGCCCGACCTGAAGAACGCGGCGAACGAGAAGTTCGTCAAGGACTACATGGCCACGTACGGCAAGCCGCCGTCCCACTTCGCGGCCCAGTCCTATGACATGCCGCGCCTGGTCGCGGCCGCGCTCAGGAAGATGGGCGGGTTCGACAAGAACAAGCTGCTGGCTCTGGCCAAGGCGCTGCGCACCACGCCCTACGCGTCGATCCGCGGCAGCTACAGCTACAACGTCAACGGCTACCCGATCGAGACCTTCTACAAGCGCGAGGTGGTCGCCGGGCCGGGCGGCAAGCCGACCATCAAGTCGGTCGGCGTGGTCTTCAAGGACCACAAGGACGTCTACTACACGAAGTGCCCCAAGAGCCGGCAGTAGCGGCACCGACCGGCAGGACCGGCGGGCGGCGCGTCGAGGCGACAGCGACAGCCTCGACGCGCGCGCCCGTCATTCCTTCCCGCCGGACGGCTGGCCGGCGTCGGCCATCGGCCGCAAGAAAACATGCATTTATTTGCCGCATCGAGACGGAAACGCCAAATAATTTGCATTATAATGCAGATTGCCCTTATGATGCAGGCGCCGCTGCGACGGTGGGAAGGGGGATGGAAACGCCCCCGGCCGGGCGTCGGCGGACGGTGCGTCGAACGGCTGTAACCGCTTGCAGACACGCCGGAAACAGTGGCGATTGACAGATCGGTCGTGCCGCCGTTTCATGCCAACCGACCGTTCCTGCCGGCTTGGAGGACGGAAGCTTCCCGGTGCCGCAAGGTGCGGGAGGACGGGTGGCGCGATCCGCGACATGATCGACAATGCCACCGACCATGTCGGATGGACCCAACGACGGAGCGTTCGCCTCGAGAAAGTGGGCGGCGCGCACACAGGGAAGGAGAGTTTCATGAAATTCAAGCTGTTTGGAACAGCCGTCGCGCTGGCAGCGCTGGCAGCTGCCCCCGCGAACGCGGCCGAGCTGCGCATCGGCTTCATCACGACCACGTCGGGTGGCGCCGCCATCATCGGCAAGCAGATGGTCAACGCCTGGAAGCTCGGCCTCGAGCACGAGGGCTGGACGAAGGACGGCGACAAGCTGGGCGGCGTCCCGACCAAGATCTTCTATGGCGACGATCAGCAGAAGGCCGACGTCGGCCGCCGCGTCGCGGTCCGGATGATCAGGAGCGACAAGGTCAACCTGATCGCCGGCGTGATCTGGTCGAACGTGCTGATGGCCATCCAGCGCCCGGTGATCCGCGCCAAGAAGGGCCTGGTCATCACCAACGCCGGCGCCGCGCCGATGGCCGGCCGGAGCTGCAGCCCCTACTTCATCTCGACGTCCTGGAACAACGACCAGCCCGCCGAGGCGATGGGCAAGCTGATGACCGACGAGGGCGTCAAGTCGGTCTACCTGCTGGCGCCGAACTACCAGGCCGGCAAGGACATGATCGCCGGCTTCAAGCGCACCTATAAGGGCAAGATCGTCGGCCAGACGCTGTTCAAGCTCGGCCAGCGCGACTACCAGGCCGAGATCTCCAAGGCCCGCGCGGCCAAGGCCAGCGCCGTCTACATCTTCGCCCCGGGCGGCATGGGCATCTCCTTCGTCAAGCAGTGGCAGGCCTCCGGCGCCGCCAAGACGATGAAGATGTACTCGGTGTTCACGGTCGATAACCTGACCCTGCCCGCGGTCGGCGAGGCGGCGCTCGGCACCTACCACACCAACTTCTGGGACGTGTCGTCCAAGAACCCGGTGAACCAGAAGTTCATCAAGGACTACGTCGCCAAGTACGGCGCGCTGCCGTCGCACTACGCGGCGCAGACCTACGACGCGCCGCGCCTGATCGCCGCCGCGGTCCGCAAGATCGGCGGCAAGATCAACCCGCGCGACTCGCTGAACCTGATGAAGGCGATGCGCAAGGTCGACTTCCCGTCGATCCGCGGGCCGTTCAAGTACAACGTGAACGGCATCCCGATTCAGAACTTCTACAAGCGCGAGGTCGTCAAGGGCCCCGACGGCAAGCCGATGATCAAGACCACCGGCGTCGTCGTGAAGGACGGCAAGGACTCCTATTGGCAGAAGTGCCCGAAGAGCAAGCGCTACTAGCCGCAGCCGACTTTCTCACCTGCGAAGGGGCGCCCAGACGGCGCCCCTTTTTTTCGGCCGCCGCGCGGCACGCGTGTCGCGAAACATGTTGGAATGTCTCGCGAATACGTCACATTCGCAATTTTGCATTTGTTCGTTAGAGCCCGTGAATCGCACTCAAATCACTCAATCTCTTCACTTTTCCGGCACTTGACAGGGTCTCGAACCCGCTGCTTGATGGCCGCGGGAGGCTAACTCCAGCCTGGTTCGGTAACGCCGGTCATCGAGAACAAAACGTCGAGCCGACGGATCGCCGTGCCAGGACAACGCCCGGAGTTGCCAACAAAGCGGCGCGCCCCGACCAAGGAATGGGCGCGTCGAAAAACACGTCTGACGGAGGCTTTACAATGAAGTGGAAAACGTGGGCGGCCGCTGCGGTCGCCGCATCGCTTGTTGCGCCATCGGCCCATGCCGAGCTCAAGAAGCTCACCATCGGCTTTCTGACCACCCTGTCCGGCGGCGCCGCGATCATCGGCAAGCACCAGGTCAACGGCTTCAAGCTCGGCATGGAGCACCAGGGCTGGACCAAGAACGGCGACAAGCTCGCCGGCGTGCCCACCACCGTGTTCTATGGCGACGACCAGGTGAAGCCCGACGTCGGGCGGCGCGTGGTCAGCAAGTGGCTCAAGAGCGATCGGGTCGACATCGTCGCCGGCCCGATCTGGTCGCACGTGCTGATGGCGATCCAGCGGCCGATCATCCGCGCCCGGCGCATCCTGATCAGCACCAACGCCGGGGCCTCGCCGATGGCGGGCCGGGCCTGCAGCCCCTATTTCATCTCGACCTCGTGGCAGAACGACCAGACGCCCGAGGCGATGGGGCAGCTGATGAGCAACGAGGGGCTCAAGACCGTCTACCTGATGGCGCCGAACTACCAGGCCGGCAAGGACATGCTCTCCGGGTTCAAGCGGTTCTACAAGGGCGGCAAGGTCGTCGGCCAGTCGCTGTTCAAGGTCGGCGAGAGCGACTACCAGGCCGACATCTCGAAGGTTAAGGCGGTCAAGCCACAAGCGGTCTTCATCTTCGCGCCGGGCGGCATGGGCATCGCCTTCATGAAGCAGTGGGCCGCGTCGGGCGCCGGCAAGAACATCAAGCTCTACACGGTGTTCACCGTGGACTGGCTGACCCTGCCGGCGATCAAGGACGCCGCGCTCGGCACCTTCCACACCGCCTATTGGGCGCCCGATTCGACGCTCCCGGCGAACCAGAAGTTCGTCAAGGCCTACCTGGCGAAATACGGCCACATGCCGTCCTACTTCGCCGCCCAGGCCTACGACGCGCCGGCGCTGATCGCCGCGGGCATCAAGAAGGCCGGCAAGGCGCTCACCAACGCCAACCTGCTGCCGCTCGCCCATGCCATGCGCCGCGTCACCTACCCGTCGGTGCGTGGGCCGTACAAGTACAACGTCAACGGCATGCCGATCGAAAACTTCTACAAGCGCGCCGTGGTGGCGGGCCCGGACGGCAAGCCGACGATCAAGACGGTCGGCATCGTTTTCAAGAACCAGAAGGATTCCTACTGGACAAAATGTCCCAAATCCCGTCGCTACTAACGACATAGAGTTGACGCTGGAGCGGGGATGCGCTATGCGTCCCCGCTTCTGCATCCGGGGGTAACGACAAGCAAGCCTATGAGGGGGGGAGCAGTCGCGTCATGGCGCAACTGATCGCCGAGACCATTCTGAACGGGGTTCAGTCTGGCGTATTCCTATTCCTGATCGCCGCCGGGCTCACGCTCGTGTTCGGCATCATGAACATGGTGAACCTTGCCCACGGTTCGCTGTTCATGATGGGCGCCTATTTCGCGGCCTTCTTCTTCCGCGAGATCCCGGTCTTCGGCACCCAGCTCGGGATAGCGATCGATCCGGCCCTGGGCTTCCTGATCGCCATCCTGATCGCGTTGCCGCTGTCGCTGCTGCTCGGCGTCGCGCTCGAGTTCCTGGCGCTGCGCACGCTCTACCAGCGCGACCACCTGGACCAGGTGCTGGCGACCTTCGGCTTCATCCTGTTCTTCAACCAGCTCGTCCTGGTCGTGTTCGGCGCCGAGAGCCAGACCTACCAGCTTCCCGACACGATCGACTTCCCGTTCCCGCTGTTCGGCTTCACCTACCCGTTCTACCGACTGATCGTGATCGCCGCCGGGCTGCTGGTCGCGCTCGCCCTCTACCTGGTGATCTCGCGGACGCGGGTCGGCATGCTGATCCGGGCCGGCGCCAGCCGCCGCGAGATGGTCGGCGCGCTCGGCGTCAACATCACCATGCTGTTCACCGTCGTCTTCGGCATCGGCGCGGCCCTGGCGGGCCTGGCGGGCATCCTGATCGGGCCGATCGAATCGGTCCAGTCGGGCATGGGCGAGCCGAAGCTGATCCTCGCCTTCGTCGTCATCGTCATCGGCGGCATCGGCTCGATCCGCGGCGCCTTCATCGCCGCGCTGGTGGTCGGCATCGTCGAGGTCTGCGGGCGCGTCTTCATGAAGGACCTGCTGGGCATCGTGCTGCCCGACGAGTTCGCCCAGACCGCCGGTCCGGCGCTGTCATCGATGATCATCTACATCCTCATGGCCGGGGTGCTGTTCTTCAAGCCCGAGGGCTTGTTCCCGGCGCGGACCGGGTGATCGGGAGAGACGCGCGTCGATGTCCAGTCCTGCTTCCAATCTGAACCCGCGGGTCCGCTTCTCCTTCACGGACCCGCGCTTCATCATCCTGCTGGTCGGCTTCCTGGTGCTGCTGGCGCTGCCGTTCGTCTCCTTCTTGGTCGGCGACACGTTCCTGATCTCCTTCGTCGCGAAGGTGATGATCTTCGCCATCGCCGCCGCCAGCCTCGACCTGATCCTGGGCTATGGCGGCATGGTCAGCTTCGGCCACGCCGCCTATCTCGGCATCGGCGCCTACGCCGTCGCGGTGTGGTCGAAATACGCGGTCGACTTCGACATGGGGTGGATGCAGAGCGGCTACCTCCACTTCGCGACCGCGATCATCGGCTCGGCGCTGATCGCGCTGCTGATCGGCGCGATCTCGCTGCGCACGAGCGGGCTCTACTTCATCATGATCACGCTCGCCTTCACCCAGATGCTCTACTACCTGGGCATCAGCCTGGAGCCGTTCGGCGGCGACGACGGCATGAACACCGACCGCAGCACCTTCGGGCTGTTCTCGCTGAACGACAACATCCTGGCGGCGAAGGGCGACTTGCGCGACGGCACGACGCTCTACTTGTTCTGCCTCGCGCTCTTGGTCGTGACGCTGTTCGTGCTGCGGCGGATCGTCAATTCGCGCTTCGGCATGGTCATCCGCGGCAGCCAGTCGAACCCGATCCGCATGCAGGCGATCGGCTTCCCGACCTTCCGCTACCGGCTGACCGCCTTCGTGATCGCCGGCGCGATCTGCGGCGTCGCCGGCGCGCTGTTCGCCAACCACCAGGAGTTCCTGACCCCCGAATACATGAGCTGGCTGCGCTCGGGCGAGATCCTGATCATGGTCATCGTGGGCGGCATCGGCACGGTGTTCGGCTCGGTGTTCGGCGCGGTCGGCTACCTGTTCGCCGAGGAGTTCCTGCAGGACCTGGTCGGCCGCGACTACTGGATGATCGTGTTCGGGCCGATGCTGGTGCTGCTGGTGCTGTTCGCCCGCAACGGCCTGTTCGGCTCGGTGCCGGACCGGGTCGAAGCCTATCCGGCCTTCCACCTGCGCCTGAACGTCTTCGTCGTCGCCGCGGCCCTGTTCCTGTGGCACCTGACGGTGTTCCCGAGCATCTGGATCATCGTCGCCCTGATCGCGATCGTGCTCGCCGCCAAGGTCGCGGTCGGGGTGCGCGAGCGCATCGACGCGCCCCTGATCCTGGTCTGCGGCGCGGTCTTCGTCGTCGCCTGCCTGCTGATGGACGTCAACGGCGCCATCGGCATCGACCGCGCGGCCCCGCCGCTGATCGCCGATGTCCTCGCCCTATTGGTCTACGCCTTCCGGCGCGTCGAGAAGCTGATGGCCTTGGTCGTCGCGCTCGCATGCGCCGCTGCGCTGGCCTGGGCGACGGCGGTCGGCCTGTCGGTGACGACGGCGATCGTGATGGTGGTCGGCGGCATCGTCGTCGCCGGCCTGCTGACGGTCGCGCTGAAGTCGCCGGTGCGCGGCATCGGCTTCGCCGCCTTGGTCTATTTCGCCGCGACGGTGGTCGCCTTGCTCTCCGCCGACGCCAAGCTGGTCACGGTGCTGAGCTGCCTCGCCGCCGTCGCCTACATCCTGTTCACGTCCTTCATGGTGCTGCTGGCCGGCCGCGACCGCCTGCCGGCCCTGGGCGGCCCGATGGAGCAAGCGCAGCATGGCTGACCTGCATCTTCACGTCGAAGGCCTGGTCAAGCGCTTCGGCGGCCTGACCGCGACCAACCACCTCGACCTCGAGGTCGAGCGCGGCGAGCTGCACGCCGTCATCGGGCCGAACGGCGCCGGCAAGACGACCCTGATCAGCCAGCTCTCGGGCACGCTCCAGGCCGACGAGGGCAAGATCATCTTCGACGGCCGCGACATCACCCGGGCCGCGCCCTACGCGATCTCGAAGCTCGGCCTGGCCCGGTCGTTCCAGGTCACCAGCATCTTCCTGAACTTCACCGCCGAGGACAACGTCGCCCTCGCCGTCCAGGCCCATTCCGGCCACTCCTTCCGCTTCTGGCGCCCGGCGCAGAGCGACCCGGCGCTGCGCAAGCCGGCGCGCGAGGCGCTGGAGCGGGTCGGCCTCGACCATCGCGCCGACACCGTCGCCGCCGACCTGTCCCACGGCGAACAGCGCCAGCTCGAGATCGCCATGGCGATCGCCACCAAGCCGTCGATGCTGCTGCTCGACGAGCCGATGGCGGGCATGGGCACCGAGGAGTTGATGCGGATGATCGACATCCTGCTCGACTTCAAGAAGAGCCACACGATCCTGCTGATCGAGCACGACATGGACGCGGTGTTCAAGCTGGCCGACCGGATCACCGTGCTCGTCTACGGCGCCGCGATCGCGACCGACGTGCCGGAGCGGATCCGGGCCAACGAAGAGGTGCGCAGCGCCTATCTGGGCGAGGACTGACCCCATGCTGGTCGTCAAGGACATCGAGACATTCTACGGCCGCAGCCAGATCCTGTTCGGCATGGGGCTGGAGGTGAACGACGGCGAGGTCGTCACCCTGATGGGCCGCAACGGCATGGGCAAGACGACGACGATCCGCTCGATCATGGGGCTGACCCCGATCCAGAGCGGCTCGGTCACCTTCGATTCGGTCGAGATCGGCGCCCTGCCCTCCTACCGGGTCGCCCGGCTCGGCCTCGGCCTGGTCCCGGAGGGCCGCCAGATCTTCCCCAACCTGACGGTCGAGGAGAACCTGGTCGCCACCGCCCAGAACCGCACCAGGTCGGACGACCCCTGGACGCTCGACAAGATCTACGACCTGTTCCCGGGCGTCGCCGAGCGCCGCCGCAACATGGGCAACCAACTCTCCGGCGGCGAGCAGCAGATGCTGGCGATCAGCCGCGCGCTGATGACCAATCCGCGCCTGATGATCCTCGACGAGGCGACCGAGGGCCTGGCCCCGCTGATCCGCGAGGAGATCTGGCACACGCTGGCGAAGCTGAAGGCGCACGGCGAGTTGATCCTGGTGGTCGACAAGAATGTCGATGCGCTCGCCCGGATCGCCGACCGCCACTACATCATCGAGAAGGGCCGGGTGGTGTGGTCCGGCGACTTCGGACGCGCTGCGCGGCGACGAAGAGCTGCAGCACAAGTATCTCGGCGTCTGAGCCGGCGCCGCCCCCGCGGCGCCTCCCGCAGCCAGGCCTTCCCGAAAAGAAGATCGGCGCCCCGGATGATCCGGCGCGCCGATCGTAGACACGTCCGCAGACGCTGGATCGCTGCGACTACTGCTTCTTCATGTCCTTCTTCATCGGCTTTTTCATGGCCTTCTTCATCGGCTTCTTGGTCATCTTCTTGGCCATGACCCGATGGCAGACCCGCTTGTGGTAGCACTTCTGAACCCGGCATTTCTTGCCGGTCTTGCGGTCGCACACCCGCGTCGGCTTCTTGAAGCAGACCCGCTTGATGCTGCACCGGACCGCCGCCTCGGCGGTGTTGGCGGCGGAACTCGTCACGGACGGGCCCAAGCCGAGGGACAGGACGAAGGCGGCGCCGACGGCCGCAACGATCAGGAATTTGCGCATTGTGTTATCTCCCCACGCAAAGACACCCGCCGAGCTTGGCGGGCAGCGTATTGGAGGACCGGCCGGTCGTTTTGACAAGCGAAATAAGTGCGCCATGCCAGGGGTTTACAGTGCGGCGTTGACCTTTATTCCGCCGCTTGCGCCGGCCGGTGCGAGCGCGGCTTCGCCGCCGCCTTGAGGTCTTCCGCCTCCGCCCGGTCGCGTGCCGCCAGCCGCATCGCCTGGTCGCGGCCGGCGAGATAGGGCAGCGGCCAGCGCTGGTCCTCGAAGCCGTACCAGGCGGCCGCCTGCAGGGTGAAATGCGGGTTGGTCAGGTGCGGCCGGGCGAGGCAGACCAGGTCGGCGCGGCCCGAGGTGACGATCGTGTTGACCTGGTCCCAGCTGGTGATGTTGCCGACCGCCATGGTCGGGATGCCGGCCTCGTTGCGCACCTGCTCGGAGAACGGCGTCTGGAACATGCGGCCGTAGACCGGTCTGGCGTCGGCCGTGGTCTGGCCGGCCGAGACGTTGACGATGTCGCAGCCGTGCGCCTTGAGCATCCGGGCGATCTCGACCGCCTCCTCGCCGGTCACCCCGGCGTCGCCGACCCAGTCGGTCGCCGAGATGCGCACCGAGACCGGCTTGTCCGCGGGCCACGCCGCGCGCACCGCATCGAGCACCTCGAGCGGGAAGCGCATCCGGTTCTCGAGCGACCCGCCATAGTCGTCCTCCCGCTGGTTCGAGACCGGCGAGATGAAGTTGGACAGCAGGTAGCCGTGGGCCATGTGGACCTCGACCAGGTCCGCGCCCGCCTCGGCCGCCCGCCGCGCGGCGGCGGCGAAGTCGTCGCGCACCGTGTCCATGTCGGCGCGGGTCGCCGCGCGCGGCACGTGCATGCCGGGGCCGTGGGCCAGCGGCGACGCGCCCAGCACCTCCCAGTTGCCGGTCTCCAGCGGCAGGTCCATGCCCTCCCAGCCGACCCGGGTCGAGCCCTTGCGCCCGGCATGGCCGAGCTGGATGCCGAAGGCGGCGTCGGACTGGCCGTGGACGTAGTCGATCACCCGCCTCCAGGCGTCGACATGCTCGGGCGCATAGAGCCCGGCGCAGCCCGGGGTGATCCGCCCCTCGCGCGAGACGCAGGTCATCTCCGACATCAACAGGCCGGCGCCGCCGTGGGCGAGCCCGCCGAAATGGACGAAGTGGAAGTCGCCGACCACGCCCTCCTCGGCCGAGTACATGTTCATCGGCGAGACCACGACCCGGTTGTTCAGGGTCAGCCCGCCCAGCCGGAACGGGGTCAGCATGGGCGGCGGCGGGTCGGCGGCCGACACCTCGAAGCCCGCCTTGCGCACCCCGTCGGCGAACCAGCGTTCGACCCGGTCGACGAAGCCGGGGTCGCGGGCGCGCATGTTCTCGTGGGTGATCGCCTTGGCCCGGGTCAGCATCGAATAGGCCGCCTGGATCGGCTCCATTCCCGCGTAGCGGTGCGGGTTCTCGGTCCAGATCACCGACACGTCGGCGGCGTGCTGGGTCTTCTCGACCTCCTCGCGCCGGTCGGCCTCGAACCGCTCGAGCGCGCCCGCCACCGTGTCCTCCGCAGCCAGCGCGTCGTCGAGGGCGATCGCGTCCTCCATCGCCAGCTTGGTGCCCGAGCCGATCGAATAGTGCGCGGTGTGCAGCGCGTCGCCGATCAGCACCATGTTGCGGAAGTGCCAGCGCTCGCAGCGGATGGTCGGGAACACCCGCCACACCGACTTGTTGGCGATCAGCTCGTGGCCGTCGAGATAGTCGGCGAACAGGTTCTCCATGTAGGCGAGCAGCTCTTGCTCGGAGAGATGCTCGACCTCGCCCTTGGCGCTCTCCCAGGTCTTCTCCGGCGCCTCGATGATCCAGGTCGCCAGCCGGTCGTTGTACTGGTACTCGCCGAGCACCCAGGTGCCGTGCTCGTTGTCGGTGAAGTGGAAGGTGAAGGCCTCGCTCGGCTTGGTCGAGCCGAGCCAGACGAAGCGGTTGCGCCGCCACTCGAAGGACGGCCCGAAATGCTCCTTGTAGGTCTCGCGCACCAGGCTGTTGATGCCGTCGGCGCCGATCAGCAGGTCGGCGTCGCGGAACACCGAGAGGTCGTCGATCTCGGTCTCGAAGTTCAGCTCGACGCCGAGCTGCCGGCAGCGGTCCTGGAGGATGGCGAGCAGCTCGACCCGGCCGCAGCCGCAGAAGCCGTGGCCGCCCGAGCGCACCACCTCGCCCTTCCAGCGGAAGTCGATATGGTCCCAATAGGCGAAGGTGCCGGTGATCGCGGCGTAGCTCTCCGGGTCGCGCGACAGGAAGTTGTCGAGCGTCTCGTCGGAGAACACCACGCCGAAGCCGAAGGTGTCGTCGGCCCGGTTCCGCTCGAACACGCGGACCTGCGCGCCCGGAAACCGCTTCTTCAACAGGATCGCGGAATAGAGCCCGCCCGGGCCGCCGCCGATGATGACGATATCCATCGAAATCACATTCCCAAAATTTATCTAACGCGTTAGATATTTACATATTAGATGACGCCGTGATAAGCAAGAGGCCATGTCCACGGCCCGATCCCTCGACCAGGAAAGCGACCGCGACGCGCGCGACCGGCTGTCGCTGCGCGCCTGGCTGCACCTGATGAAGTGCGCCAAGGTGATCGAGGGCGCGGTCGGCGCGCGCATGCGCCGCAAGTACGGCCAGAGCCTCGGCCGCTACGACGTGCTCTCCCAGCTCTACCGCTTCGACGGCGACTGGCTGCCGATCGGCCACCTCGCCGGCCACCTGATGGCGGCGAGCGGCAACATCACCGCGCTGATCGACCGGATGGAATCCGAAGGCCTGGTCGAGCGCCGGCCGAGCCCGAGCGACCGGCGGTCGAGCCAGGTCCGCCTGTCGGCCAACGGCCGCGCGCTGTTCCTGACCATGACCGAAGACCACGCCGCCTGGGTCGACCAGGCGCTCGACGGGATCGACGACGCCGACAAGCAGGCGCTGATCGACCTGTTGAGCACGACCCGCAAGGCCTTCGAACGGGCCGTCGGAGAAAGCGGCGCATCGCTCGACGAGGAAGCGCCCGCCCCGCCACCATCCGGGAAACAAGGGAACCGCCGCCGATGACCCCGCCGCCGCTGCCGAGCTCACGGGACGAAATCCGCAAGATCCAGAGCGAGCGCAAGAAGATCGCCTTCGAGCGCGCCAGGCAGGCCGCGTGGTACCGGGGCAAGCTCGACCATATCGACCCGGACCGGCTCGACGACCCGGACGAGTGGAGCAAGATCCCGATCATCGACAAGGACCAGCTCCGCCAGTGGGACCATGCCACCTTCATGGAGCAGATCAACATCGCCGCCGCCGGAGCAGATCTCCGAATACTGGCGCTCGGGCGGCTCGACCGGGCGGCCGGTCTTCTATCCGCGCACCTTCGAGGACGTGACCTACGGCCTCCTGTCCTGGGGCCGGTCCTTCCCGTGCATCGGCATCGGCGCGGGCGACCTGTGCCACATCTCGTTCCCGATCGGCATCCACCCGGCCGGCCAGATCTGGGCGCGCAGCGCCCACGACTTCGGCGTCGGCATGAACTGGGTCGGCGCCGGCAACGCCGGTCCCGTCCGCGGCCCAGATCGAGCTGATCCAGACGATCAAGCCGACCGTGCTGATCGCCATGCCCAGCTTCGCGCATCCACCTCGCCAACCTGGCCGACGCCGAGGGCATCGACCTGGGCGCGTCGAGCGTGCGCATCATCGTCACCTCGGCCGAGACCCTGTCGGAGGCCAAGCGCGAGAAGCTGCAGCGGGTCTGGGACGCCGAGGTCTACGACGTGTTCGGCATGTCCGAGGCCGGCCTGATGGGCGCCGAGAGCCAGGCCCACGACGGCATCCACATCTGGACCGACCTGTTCTACATCGAGGTGGTCGACCCGGAGACCGGCAAACAGGTCCCCGAGGGCGAGGTCGGCACCTTCTGCGTCACCCCGCTCTATACCGGCCACGCCACGCCCTTCCTGCGCTGGAACTCGGGCGACATCGTCAGCTACATCGACCGCAGCGCCAGCGACGGCGTCCACGCCGAGCTGTTCCCGATGATCAAGCACGCCAGCCGGACGACGGGCTTCTTCAAGATCCGCGGCGTCAACGTCAACCACGCCGAGCTCGAGGACTTCATGTTCCGCAACCCGGCGATCAACGACTTCCAGGGCGTGCTGGTCACCGACGACAGCGGGCTGGAGACGATGCGCCTGCGCATCGAGGTCAAGCGCGGCGTCGACGCCGGCCCGATCGAGGCCGAGCTGCTCGAAAGCGGTCAAGCTCACCTTCGAGGTGACCGCCGAGATCGAGCGGCTGGAGACGGGCTCGCTCGCCAAGGCGTTCGAGGGCTCGATCAAGGCGCCCCGCTTCGTCGACGAACGAAGCTGAGGCCTGCCGGGCGTTAGGGCTTTCTTAATCCCTCCCTCGCTACGGTTCTTACCGGGGACTGTAACTGAGGGTTTTAGCCATGCGTGCCATTCGCACCCTGTCCATCATCATCATCGGCCTGGCGCTCTACCTGGCCGCCGGCCCGCTCGCCGCCGAAGTGGCGGCCGCCAGCGGTCTGGTCGGCTAGCCGACCGCGCCCGAGCCGCCGCCGGCCAATCGGCCGGCTTCACACGAACGGCCTCGCCCTGATCTGAACCGGCGATCGCGCCCTGACGCGGTCGCCGCGCCCGTGTGCGCGCATCCGTCGCCATTTCGGAGCCCCGATCGCACTGGACCAAGCCCGCTGCGACCGCGTTGCCGCGCGCGTTCGCCCATCGAATAGGCACGGCTTAGGGGAATGTTAACCCTGCCCGGTTAGGCTGGTTTTACCATAAGCCTTCCGAACCGAGGGGGTTCGCATGCTCGGCCGTTTCAAACACCTCGCGCGCTGCGTGAGCGGATCCACCATGATCGAGTTCTCGGCGCTGATCGCCGTCCTGCTGGTCATCGGCTATTTCGTCTACGACAGCGTGACCCACAACGGCCGCCGCATCGTCGCCGACTCGGGCCAGCGGGTCGAGGCCGCGTGGAAGAAGGCGGTCTGGCCGGGGACCACCGTCGTCGTCGACGACCGGATCGAGGACAAGTACCGCGACCTCGACAAGCAGATCGCCCCCGCCGCCGGGCCGCGCTAGCGCCGTCCCATCCTGCCCAATATCGCGAACCAGCCGCCGCCCCACGCCGGCGCGTGGGCCGGTTTGTGGTTCTCGCCCGGTTGATCGAATGCCATTATCGCGCCTCCAAGAACGAACGGGAGGGGCGCGAGAATGGCGAAATCCGAGGGACGGCTGGAACGGGTGCTGACGGCGGGCGCGTTCGCCGTGACCGCCGAGACCACGCCCACCGCGACCACCGACGCCGCGCCCCTGATCGACCAGGTCGCGCCGCTGCGCGGCCTCGCCGACGCCGTCAACGTCACCGACGGCGCCACCGCCAAGCCGCACCTGTCGAGCCTCGTGCTCGCCGGCATGATGATGCACGAGGGCATCGAGCCCGTCCTCCAGTTCACCGTGCGCGACCGCAACCGGATCGCGCTCCAGGGCGACCTGCTCGGCGCCGGCGCGCTCGGCATCCCCAACATCCTGTGCCTGACCGGCGACGACCCCAAGAACGGCGAGGAGCCGGACGCCAAGCCCGTGTTCGACCTCGATTCGGCGGCGCTGATGGCGCTGGCGAAGAAGATGCGCGACGAGGGCCAGCTCAACTCGGGCCGGGAGATCAAGGTCGCGCCGAAGCTGTTCATCGGCTGCGCCGACGCGCCGATGGTGCCCAAGCCCGACTGGGAGCCCAAGGCGCTCCAGGCCAAGATCGCGGCCGGGGCCGACTTCGCCCAGACCCAGTACTGCTTCGACCTCGACATCTGCCGCGCCTACATGGCGCGGCTCGCCGACTTCGGCGTCACCGAGAAGCTGCCCTTCCTGATCGGCATCGGCCCGCTCGCGTCGGCCAAGCAGGCCAAGTGGATGGACGCCAACCTGTGGGGCGTGTCGATCCCCGAGCCCCTGATCAAGCGCCTCGAAGGCGCCGAGGACGAACGCGAGGAAGGCATGAAGATCTGCGCCGAGCTGATCCAGGAGATGCAGGAGATCCCCGGCGTCCGCGGCATCCACCTGATGGCCCCGCGCCAGGAGAAGGCGATGGCCGAGGTGATCGAGCGCTCGGGCATCCTCGACGACCGGCCGACCATGCCGCGCTAGGGGCCGCGGTAGGGCGCACGCGCCGGTTGGACCGCGGGCGGCCGATCCCGTTACAATCGGGGGGAACCACGACGCGCGCGGCCGGTCACGGTCGGCGGGAGGAACAACCATGATCGAGCTACGCGACCTCGCCTACGTCCGCCTCGGCACCCGCGACCTTGCCGGCGCCGAGCGCTTCACCACCGAGATCGTCGGCCTGCAGCCGATCGAGCGCAGCCGCGACCGGCTCAAGCTGCGCAGCAACCACCGCCACCACTCGCTGTGCTACTTCGAGGGCGACGAGCGCGACCACATGGTCGGCATCGAGATGAAGGACTGGGACGGCCTCGACGCCGCGATGGACGAGCTGACGGCGGCCGGCGTCGAGTGCCACCGGGGCACGGCGGAGGAAGCCGCCGACCGCGCGGTCGAGGACTTCCTGTGGCTCAGGGACCCGACCGGCAACCGCCTGGAGCTGGTCGTCCGGCCGCACGAGGCCAACCGCCGCTATTTCCCGAGCCGGGACGCCGGCGTCACCGGGCTCGGCCACATCGGCCTCAACAGCACCGACCCGGCGCGCGACGAGGCCTTCTGGACCCGGCACTTCAACGCCCGGGTGAGCGACTGGATCGGCGGCGCGCCGCTGTTGCGGGTCAAGGACATCCACCACCAGTTCGCCCTGTTCCCGACCGACCGGCCCGGCGTCCAGCACATCAACCACCAGGTCGACAGCATCGATGACGTGATGCGGAGCTGGTACTTCCTGCAGGAGAACCAGATCCGGATCGTCTTCGGCCCCGGCCGCCACGCGACCTCGGGCGGCTACTTCGTCTATTTCGAGGGCCACGACGGCATGGTCTACGAGTATTCCAACAGCGACCGCTTCATCGTCGAGGACGAGGCCACCTACCGGCCGCGCCAGTTCCCGCTGGAGGCCGCCTCCTTCTGCGTGTGGGGCTCGAAGCCCGACATCCCCGAGTTCCAATAGCCGCCGCTCGGCGTCTTCCGCCCACGAGCAGTTCCACCATGCCCGATCCAGCATCCCCGGCGCCCGAGGCGCTCCAGGTCCTCGTGCGCAAGGCTGCCCGCGCGCTCGGCCGGGCCGGCCTGGTCCATGCCTACGGCCATTGCAGCGCCCGCATCGACGCCGACTCCTTCCTGGTCTGCGCGCCCCAGCCGATGGGCCTGATCGCGCCGGGCGAGGCCGGCGCGGTCGTCCCCGTCGACGGCCCGCTGCCCGACGGCGTGCTCGGCGAGGTCCGCATCCACCAGCGCATCTACCAGCGCCGGCCCGAGGTCGGCGGGGTGTGCCGGACGATGCCGCCGAACGTGATGGCGCTGTCGACCATGCGGCGGACGCCCCGGCCGCGCCACGGCTTCGGCTCCTATTTCGCGCCGGCGCCGGCGCTGTGGGACGACCCGCAGCTGATCCGCTCCGACGAACAGGCGGTCGGGGTCGCCGAGGCGCTCGGTGGCGGCCGGGCCGTGGTCATGCGCGGCAACGGCGCGGTCACGGCGGGCGAGAGCCTGGAGCAGGCGGTGGTGTTCACCTGGTACCTGGAGGATGCCGCCCGGGTCGAGCTCGAGGTGCTGCGCTGCGGCCAGGCGGACGACGCGCCGACCATGAGCCAGGCGGAAGCCGAGGCCCGCGCCGTCGGCACCGGCCGCATCTACGAGCGGATGTGGGACTACCTGAGCGCCGGCGACCCGGAGTAGCGCAGGGACCTCGGCTCGGCACGCAACGCCCGACCCGCCGACGCCCTCAATTTCCTATCCGACGGTGCTCGCGTCGGTAGGCGTCGATCGCGGCGATGTGCGCCGGACCGATCCGGCAGCAGCCGCCGACGATCCGGGCGCCGCGGTCGATCCACGCGGCGACGTGGTCGAGATAGGCCTCGGGGCCGAGGTCGCCGCGGGCGCCGAGCGCATCGGCCCCGCCCTCGATCGTCCAGTCGGCGGGAATCGCGGCGAAGCCGTTGGCGTACCCGCCCGCCGGCCGGTCGCCGGCCATCCGCGACAAGGTCGGCATTGCCGCGGTGATGCTCTCCGGCGAACAGCAGTTGGCGAGGAAGGCGTCGACCGGCAGGTCCGCCAGCGACGCGACGGCAGCCTCGACGGTCTCGCCGCTGCGCAGCGTCCCGGCGTCGTCCAGGGACCATGCGACCCAGATCGGCTTTCCGGTCCCCATCGCGCCGGTCACCGCCGCCCGGGCCTCCTCGATGCTGGACATGGTCTCGCACACGAACAGGTCGACCGACGGCGCCAGCAGCTCGGCCTGCTCCCGATAGAGCGGCTCGATCTCGTCGAACGGGCGGACGCAATCGGGACGGTAGCTGCCATAGAGCGGCGGCAGCGCGCCGGCGATGAGCGTGTCCCGCCCGGCCGTGTCGCGCGCCTCCACGGCGAGCCGCGCCGCGGTGCGCAGGAGGTCCGCATACCGGTCCTCGATGCCCGCCGCGGCCAGCCGCCGCCGGACGATGGCATAGGTGTTGGCGGTGATGACGTCGGCGCCGGCGTCGATATAGTCGCGATGCAGCGCCCGAACGACATCCGGCGCCTCGATCATGACCTGCGCCGACCACAGCGGGTGGTCGCCCGCCGGGCTGCGTCGGCGCAGCTCCTCGCCCATGCCCCCGTCGAGCAGCGTGACCGGGCGGCCGTGTCGGTGATCATTCGGCATCCTGGATGTGCACTTAGTCGGCCGCCGCGGAAAAGCCACCCCCCGAGCCCCGGGCCGCCGGCGGATGGGACGCGGCCGACCGGCGCAGCCGTCTTTTCACCGGGCGGCGAACCGTATTAGTCTCCATGCCGCCGCGAGCGCGGCCGCGAGACGACGCAACCGATGAGCGCGCCTGCACCATGCCCGCCGGCCCCTTGACCAGACGCCCCCTGCCCCCGCGGGACACTGCCGGTCCGGTGGACTTCGCCGAAGCCCAGCGCGAGCAGATCCGCACCTGGCTGCAGGTGGTCAAGGCGGTGCTGCCGCTCGAGCGCGACCTCAACAAGCTGTTCGCCCGCGAGTTCGGCCAGAGCCTGCCGCGCTTCGACGTGCTCAATCATCTCGACCTGGAAGGCGACGGCGGCCTGCCGGTCGGCTCCCTGGCCGAGCGGATGATCGCGTCGGCGGGCAACATCACCCGCCTGATCACCCGCATGCTCGACGAGGGACTGGTCACCCGCGTCCCCGACGCCCGCGACCGGCGGCGCGAGATCGTCTTCATCACGCCCAAGGGCCGGGCGCTCTATCAGGACATGGCGCGCGCCCACGCGCGCTGGACGTCGCAATGTTTCGGCGCCTTCACGCCGGCGGAGATGGCCCAGCTCAAGGTACTGATGGGCAAGCTGCGCGACCGGCTGAACGCGGTGCCCGAGGAATAATATTATCTTACACGTCAATTATTGACGCATAAAACGTATCCCGCTAACCTGCCCTCACTCGTCACGGGAGCGTAGCCATGGCCAAACCGACACGCGAGATCGACCCGGTCGCCGCGAAGACCGCGATCCTCGACTACTGCAAGCGCAAGGGCGCGCTGGTCGCGGGGGTCGCCGACCTCGACGCGATCAACCGCATCTGCCCGCCGGGCCACCGGCCGGCCGACATGATGCCGCGGGTCAAGTCGGTGATCTCGCTGGGCGTCGGCGGCCAGACCCAGGGCGCCTGGTCGGTGCCGGCCAAGGCGCTCGGCTATTTCGGCTCGACCGAGACCCGCGCCTACACCATCGCCTACGGCGCCGCCTTCTTCATCGAGAACAAGTTCGGCATCCCCTCGATCTACTGCCCGCCGGACATGGACCCGGATTCGGGCCCCAGGGTGCCGATGCAGAGCCTCAAGGTCCATGCCGAGCTCGCCGGCATCGGCGCGCG
The DNA here is from genome assembly GCA_963730305.1 of uncultured Alphaproteobacteria bacterium. Classification (GTDB taxonomy): domain Bacteria; phylum Pseudomonadota; class Alphaproteobacteria; order Bin65; family Bin65; genus CAMYMQ01. The sequence goes on along the minus strand of CAVSRB010000006.1, from coordinate 282,280 downwards.
CTCGCTGGCCGGCGACATCCTGCTCCACCCGGACTATGGCTACATGTATTTCGCCAGCGTGTTCACCGAGCTGGAGCTGGAGCCGGACGCGCCGCTCGCCGCCAACCCCTGCCCGGCGCCGTCCTGCGTGAACATGTACAAGTCGATCGGCCGGACGCCGTGCATGAAGTTCTGCCCGGTCCAGTGCCTCGACGGCGAGGTCGACACCGAGACCGGCGACCAGAAGGTGATGCGCTACGACATGGCCGCCTGCGCCGAGATGACCCAGCAGTACGAGACCGTGCCGGCGGCGATCATGGACGCGGTCAACGCCACCGACGAGGCGGCGCGGGAGGACGCGCTGTTCGATCCCGACAACAAGATGCTCTGGTACAAGCTGTCGGTCGGCTCCGGCGGGCTGCTCGCCCAGTGCTTCGAGTGCATGCGGGTGTGCCCGATCGCGACCAAGGCGCCGCTGGCCGACCCGATCCTGCGCTTCGACGCGGCCGAGGAGCAGCGCCGCAGCGCGGCCGAGGCGCCCAAGGCCGCCGCTGAATAAGAGACCACCTCCCGCCCGTCACACGGGAAGGGAGCATCTGGAGGCATTGAAGAAATGGCCCGAGGCTTCACGCGCCAGCAGATCGGCATCACCGAAGAGATGATCGAGACCTTCGGCGACACGATCTTCCGGCTCTCCCACAACCACCAGGTCCGCGAGGGCGATCCCTACCGCAAGAAGGACTGGGACGAGGTCGAGCGCCAGCGCGCGAACATGGGCCTGACCGACGAGCAGATCGCCGAGAAGATCGGCCTGACCCGCAACCAGGTGCTGTTCATCCGCACCATGCTGGAGCGCCGCCGCTTCCACACCGGCCACTATCCGCGCCTGCTCGAGCTGGGCGGCGGCCAGCGCTTCCGCGACCGAGCGGTTCACCCCGCACCTCGACCACTTCACGTTCAGCCAGGACGCGCTCGACCTGCGCGCGGCGATGCACTACCCGCCCGAGCTGGCCAAGACCTATGTCGACCAGGGCTGGTGGCGCGGCGACACGCTCACCCAGTGGCTCGACAAGCACGCCGCCGAGCGGCCCGACGCGCCCGCGCTTCGCCATGGCGACCGGGTCATCTCCTGGGCCGAACTGGCCGACCAGGCCGACCGGCTGTCCCGCGCCCTCTACAACCTCGGCGTCCGCCACGGCGAGGTGGTCTCGGTCCAGCTCCCCAACATCCCCGAATACATGATCGCCTTCCTGGCGATCACCCGGATCGGCGGGGTGATGAACACGATCCACATGCCCTACCGCGCCGCCGAGATCGAGACCCTGGTCAACCACGGCCGCTCGCGCGCGATCGTCTGCCTGTCCGAGGCCAAGGACTGGTCGCCGGCCGCGACCGTGCTGGGCATGCTCGACAAGCTGGAGAGCCTCGACCACGTCATCGCGCTGGGCCCGCCGGTCGACGGCGCGCTGTCGCTGACCGAGCTGATCGAGAGCGACGTCGACGCCGAGCCGGAGACCAGCCCGGTCGCGTCCGACCCGTTCCTGCTGCTGTTCACCTCGGGCACCACCTCGGCGCCCAAGGCGGTGCCGCTCAGCTACCACAACATGCTGTCGAACGCCCGGATGGGCGCGCCCGAGCACGAGCTGACCGCCGACGACGCGATCCTGTCGGCCGCACCGCTCAGCCACCTGTTCGGCCTCTACAGCTTCCACGTTGCAATTGCCGCCGGCGCCTGCTCCGTCATGCTGCCGGTGTTCACCCCGCCGGACCTGGTCGCCACGGTCGAGCGCGACAAGCCGACCGCGCTGTGGACCGCGCCGGCCCATTTCGCCGCGATCCGGGCGATGGGGCTGATCGACAAGCACGACCTCACGTCGCTCAAGATGATGATCATGTCGGGCAGCGCCTGTCCCGAGGAGCTGGTGCGCTGGACCGCCGAGCAGCTCCCCGGCTGCGCCGTCACCCAGCTCTGGGGCATGACCGAGACCCAGGCCGGCCTCTATTCGCGGCCCAAGGACGGCCTCGAGGTGTCGGCGGTTTCCGCCGGCCGGGCCAGCCCCGGCACCGAGATCCGCATCGCCGACCCGGAGACCAACCAGGAGATGCCCGCCGGCGAGGAAGGCGAGCTGCAGATCCGCGGCCCCCTGCTCTTCCCCGGCTACTACAAGAACGAGGCGGCCAACAAGGCGGCCTTCACCGCCGACCACTTCTTCCGCTCGGGCGACCTCGCCACGAAGTCGGCCGACGGCGCGGTGGCGATCACCGGCCGGATCAAGGACGTGATCAACCGCGGTGGCGTCAAGTTCAACCCGCGCGACATCGAGGACCTGCTCGACGCCCACCCCGCGGTGATCATGTCGGCGGTCGTGCCGATGCCCGACCCGGTGCTGGGCGAGAAGGCCTGCGCCTTCGTCTCACTCAAGCCCGGCCATGACGAACCGACGTTGGACAGCCTGTGCGCCTATCTGCTCGAGCACAAGATCGCCAAGAACAAGCTGCCCGAACGGCTGGTCGTGGTCGACGAGTTCCCGATGACGCCGACCAAGAAGATCATCAAGGGGCAGCTGGAGGTGCCGGCGGGCTGACCCGCGGCGCTCACGCCTTCTTCAGCACCATGTTGAACGACTGCGCCGAAGGCGACAGCAGCTCCATCAGCCGGTAGCGCTGCCACGGGTCGAGCGTTTCGAACCGCGCCCGCCATTCGGGCGGCAGCCAGCGATCGTCCCGGCGGCCCTGGGTGCGCATCTCGACCACTTCGAAGCCGCTCTGCGTCACCAATTCCTCGACCTCGGGCACCTCGTAGGCCCGCTCGCAAGGATGGCAGAAATGGTCGATCCAGGGCGCGTTGATCTCGCGATAGTCGTCGGTCCAGGGGGGCGACCAGCTCTGCCCGCGGCGACGTCGCCGGGCGTTGCGCAAGGCCCGCTTCAGCCCGACATAGATGTCGATCGGCGCAACGCTGGCGAGGCGGCGCAAGGTCCAGCGCCGTTCGTGCCGCATCAGCTGACGGTAGAGCTCGAAGCGCGCGCCGTGGTCGAACAGGTCCGGCTCGAAGATCGACAGCATCTCCTTGATCTCGAACTTCCGGCGGTCGAGCCGCCAGCCATAGAGATGCATCGACAGAAAGCCGTCGTCGGTGAGCACGGTACGCAATTGCCGGAGCGCCCCGACCGGATCGGCGCTATGGTGGATCGTGCCCTGCGCCGAGATCAGGTCGAAGACCTTGGTCTCGAAGGGCAGTGGGTCGAGGTAGCTGCCCCGCGCCAGGGTGACCGACACCCCGTGGCGGTCGGCGAGCTGTCGGGCCACGCCCAGCGAGGCCTCGGACAGGTCGATGCCGTGGCAGGCCCAGCCCGGGAAGGCCTTGGCCGCGCCGACCAGGAGATGGCCGGTGCCGCAGCCGACGTCGAGGAAGCTGAGCCGGCCGGCCCGGTCGCCGAAGCGCGCGGCGACCGGCGCGAATTGGCGGTTGGCATCCTTTAGATCCGCGCCCAGGTCGGGATAGGGCGCATGTTCGTACATCTTGCGGACGGCGCCCTCGTCGGTTGCGCGGCCGCCGGCATCCACGCTCTGGTCGTGGGCGGAATTCGAATAGGCCATCCTGTTGCTCGCTCTCGACCGGCGCCGGCTATCTACAACAACGCCATCTGCGTCGTCGTCGCCAGCCGCGCCGCCAGCTCCTTGGACAGGTTTAGCAGCAGCCGCGCGGCGATGCCCGGCTCGTCGCGGACCATCCAGTCGAGCAGGTCGCCCGAGATGGTCAGCGCCTCGCCCTCGCTGCGGGCGACCACGTCGGCGGTGCGCTTCTTGCCGCTGAGGAAGCCGATCTCGCCGACCGAATCGCCCGGGCCGAGCACGGAGAGCAGCCGGCCGTCGTCGGCCTGCACCGTCGCCGAGCCCGAGATCAGGCACAGGATGTCCCGCTCCTTGCCGCCCTTGGAGATCAGCACCTCCTTGTCGGCGAAGGTCCGGGTGCGGGCGGCGCGCTTCAGGGTCTCGCGCTGGCCGTCGCTCAGGCCGCGGAACAGTCCCGGTTCGACGATCGGGTCCATATGATCCTCCTGGGCTCCCCTGCCGGGCCGCTCAGGCCCGTTCGAGCAGCCAGAACACGACGCAGGCCGGATAGGAGAAGTCGCGCTTGACCAGCTTCCAGCCGGCGTCCTCGATGAAGGCCTTCTCGACGCGCTTGAGCGGGTAGCCCTTGTAGCCGACCTCCCACTTGTGGCCGAGCGGGTCCTCGTGCTCCTTGAAGGTTTCGAGCGAGGTGAATTTCCGCCACCAGAACTTGTGGTGGAACATGTGGCCGTTGGCGAACAGCTCGCCGAAGATCTGCCAGCTCCGGTAGGGCACCGAGACCAGCGCGTATTTCGGGTCGGCCTCGCGGAACGCCCTCATCGCGGCGGCGGCCTGCTCGAACTGGACGTGCTCCAGGGTCGCGCAGCACAGGATCGCGTCGAAGCCCTTCATCGCCTCGACGTCGGGCTCGGCGACGTTCATCTGGAAATGCGGCCGGTTCGGGGTCCAGAAGGCCGGCTCCTCGTTGAGGTCGGCGGTGGTCACCTCGAAGCCGGCATTGTCGAGCAGCGCCGTGGTGAAGCCGTAATAGGGCCCGATCTCCAGCACGCTCTCGACGTCCACGCTGGCCAGCATATGGACCTGCATGATCATCTGGCGCATGCGCTTGACGCCGTAATAGCGGGCCCATTCCTGGCGCCGCTTGGCCGCGTCGATGTCGCTGCGCTTCTCGAACTGGCCCTCGGTCGGATCGAATTTGATGACTTTCATCGTTCCCCTCACCGCCGCGTTGGCCGGCGGCCCCATCCCCGACATTCCGATCCCGGACCATAGCCGGGGCCGCCCCGGAATAGAAGGGCTTGGCAGCCTCCGAGAAATTCTATAGAGCTATTGATACTTGCCCATGGACAGGTACCCATGGACAAGTGCCCATCGGCGGCCCACGACCGGGAGCGGCGATGGGCCTGCCAAGCATCGGAGGAAACATGCCGGCCCGCCACGATCCCCCCTTCCGCGCCGAACATATCGGCAGCCTGTTGCGCCCCGCCGCCCTGCGCGAGGCCTACAAGGCGAACATCGCCGGCACGATGGACGACGATGCCTTCCACGCGATCCAGGACCAGGCGATCAAGGACGTGGTCGCGCTGCAGGAATCGCTCGGCCTCAAGATGGTCACCGACGGCGAGTTCCGCCGTGCTTCCTACTGGGGCCACTGGGTCGACGCCATCGACGGGCTCGACGTCGCCCCGGCGCTGTTCACCTTCCACGACGCCGAGGGCGAGGAGCAGGAGTTCATCGCCGCGACCTGCACCGGCCATCTCCGCAAGACCAAGCCGATCTCGACCGAGGAGTTCACCTTCCTGAAGTCGGTCACCAAGGCCGAGCCCAAGATCACCATGCCGTCGCCGTCGACGCTGCACTTCTGGCGGCTCGACGACACCATCGCCGGCTCGGGCTACCCTACCGACGACCGACTATTTCGACGACCTGTGCGCGATCTTCCGCCAGGAGATCGCCGACCTCGCCGCGCTCGGCTGCCGCTACGTCCAGTTCGACGAGGTGCCGCTGATCATGCTCGCCGACCCGGCGATCCAGGCCAAGGTGCGCGAGCTCGGCGACGACCCCGACCGGCTGGTCGACCTCTATATCCAGGCGATGAACGACGCCGTCCGCGACCGCGGCGACGTCACCGCCGGCATGCACGTCTGCCGCGGCAACTTCAAGGGCAAGTGGCTGACCGAGGGCGGCTACGACGCCATGGCCGAGAAGGTGTTCCGCCACGTCGACGTCGACGCCTTCATGCTCGAATACGATACCGAGCGCGCCGGTGGCTTCGAGCCGCTGGCCCACGTCCCCGACGACAAGGTGGTGGTGCTCGGCCTGGTCTCGTCCAAGGTGCCCGCGGTCGAGCAGGCCGACTATCTCGAGGCCCGCATCGCCGAGGCATCGAAATACATCGACCGCGACCGCCTGGCGATCAGCCCGCAATGCGGCTTCGCCTCCACCGTCGCCGGCAACCCGGTCGACGAGACGGCGGAGAAGGCGAAGCTGGGCACGCTCGTGAAGGTGGCGGAGGACGTGTGGGGCGGCGCGTAGGCCCAGCCTACAGATCGGTCCTCCGGTTCTCTCTCGAAGCGACTTGTTTTAATTCCTATATCGCCTATTTCTAGCGTAGAGCTTCGAGCCGGCCATACCGTCATCCCGAGCGAAGTCGAGGGATCTTGCCGCAAACGCCGCGATCACGGCCTGCCTTGACAAGATCCCTCCGCGCCACCCGCCGCTGCGCGCCGGGCCCCGGTCGGGATGACGGATGGGGGAACCTCGAAAGCGACTGCGCAAATGGCCGCGCCCCGACGGAAAAGATAACCTTTGATAACCGATGATAACCGTGGCGGAACTTGTCCAATCCCCGCGTCTGCGTCCGACACACACCCGTCACGCGGCGGCGGTTCCGGCCTGGCCCGTCCGCGCCGTTTCCGTGCTATGAAGCCGCGACACATCCGTTCGAGGGAGACCCCATGAAGATCTGCTGGTTCGACGACAACAAGCTCGGCATGGTCCATGACGGCATGGTCTACGACGCCTCCGCCGCGCTCGCCCACCTGCCGCCGCAGCCCTATCCCGGACCGTTCGGCGACCCGCTGATCGCCAGCCTCGAGACGATGTGGCGGCACATCGAGACCGCGGCCAAGGACGCCCCGGCCAAGCCGGTCGGCGAGGCGCATTTCCTCAGCCCGGTCGCCCGCCCCTCGAAGATCATCGGCACGCCGGCCAACTACATGAAGCACGTCGCGGAGGCCGAGGCCGACCCCGAGATCATCACCGCCCGCTTCCAGGGCAAGGTCGAGGAACAGGGCCTGTTCCTCAAGGCGAACAGCGCGCTGGTCGGCGCCGGCGAGGGCGTCAAGCTGCGCTTCGCCGACCGCCGCACCGACCACGAGATGGAGCTCGGCGTCGTCATCGGCCGCACCGCCTCCAACATCGAGGAGGCCGCGGCGCTGGACTATGTCGCCGGCTACGCCATCGCGCTCGACATGAGCGTGCGCGGCCCCGAGGACCGCAGCCTGCGCAAGTCGGTCGACAGCTATGCCGTGCTCGGCCCCTGGCTGGTCACCGCCGACGAGATCACCGACCCGGACAACCTCGACTTCTCGCTCGAGGTCAACGGCGAGATGCGCCAGGCGTCGAACACCAAGAACATGATCCTCGACACCAAGCGGCAAATCGCCTGGGCGTCGAGCTTCTACACCCTGCATCCGGGCGACATCATCATGACCGGCACCTGCGAGGGCGTCGGCCCGGTCGTCCCCGGCGACGTGATGACCTGCGACATCCAGGACATCGGCGCCATGCAGGTGAAGGTCTCGGCGGGAGACGGCTACGCCGGATGAGGGTCGACGTCCGCCCCCTCGACGAAGCCGACCTCGACACCGTCCGGCGGGTCCACCGCGCCGCCTTCGGCACCTTCCTGGGGCTGCCCGACCCGCAGGCCTTCCGCCTCGGCGCCGACGCCATCGGCCTGCGCTGGCGGACCTGGCCCGAGGGCGGCTTCGTCGGCACCGTCGACGGCCGGATCGCCGCCTCCGGCCTGCTGATGAACTGGGGCAGCGTCTGCATCCTGGGCCCATTGACCGTCGCGCCCGAGCACTGGAGCCGCGGCATCGCCCGCCGGATGATGGACGCGCTGGTCGGCGCGATCGACCGGGGCGGCTTCGCCTTCGCCGGCCTGTTCACCTTCCCGCAGAGCGCGACCCACATCCGGCTCTACGAGAGCTACGGCTTCCGCATGCAGCGGATCACCGCCATCATGTCCAAGGCCGTGGTCGCCCACCTGCCGCCCGAGGGGCTGCGGGTGGTTTCCGGCCCCGGTGACGACGTCGACCGGGCGGTCGCGGACGCTGCGGCGGTGACCGGGACGGTCTTCCCCGGCCTCGACGTGGGAGCGGAGATCCGCGAGGTCGCCCGCGGCGGCTTCGGCGACACGGTGATCGTGACCGAGGACGACGCGCCGGCCGGCGTCGCCATCTGCCACCACGGCCCGATGTCGGAGGCGAGCGAGGGCCAGACCCTGGTCAAGTTCGCGGCGGTCACCATCTCCTTAGCGCGGCCGCGGCGCCGACGACCGGTTCGCCCGGCTGCTCGCGGCCTGCGAGGGGCTGGCGTCGTCGCGCGGCGCCGAGCGTATCATCGCCGGCACCAACACCGGCCGGACCGGCGCCTACGAGGCGATGCAGGCCGCCGGCTTCCGCACCGACATGAACGGCGTCGCCATGATGCGGCCCGCCACCGACGGCTACAACACGCCCGACGTCTTCGTGATCGACGACTGGCGCTAGGGGATCGCACGCATGGTGATGATCGACTACCGCGGCCACGCCTACACGCCCGAGGCGTTCGAGCGCCAGTTCAACCCGCGCGCCAACGTCACCGATTCCGAGGCGATCCAGGCCGAGCGCAAGCGCCTGTCGGAGCAGGCGCGCACCCGGCTCGACGGCGTCCTCGGCGTAGCCTACGGCAACAGCGACCGGCAGGTGGTCGACATCTTCGCGCCCGACCGGCCCGCCGCCCCCGGGGGCGGGCCGACCTTCATCTACCTGCACGGCGGCTACTGGCGCGGCGGCCACGCGCGCGACGGCAGCTTCATCGCCGAGCCCTTCGTCCAGGCCGGGGCGAGCGTGTTCCTGCCGACCTACGACCTCTGCCCCGACGTCACCGTGGCCGGCATCGTCGAGCAGACCCGGCGCGCGCTCGTCTGGATCCACGCCAACGCCCGCAGCTACGGCGGCGACCCCGACCGGCTCTACCTCGCCGGCCACTCGGCGGGCGCGCACCTGGCCGCGATGGCGCTGGCCCACGACTGGGCGGAGGCGCCCGCGGTCGGCGGCGCGATCGCCGGGGCCTGCCTGATCAGCGGCATCTACGACATGGACCCGGTCCGCTTCATCTCGGTCAACGACCTGATCCGGGCGACGGACGCCGACATCGAGCCGCTCAGCCCGCTGCGCCACCCGCCGCGGCGGCCGGTGCCGATGATCGTCGCCGCGGGCGGCGACGAATCCGAGGAATGGCGGCGGCAGTCGCAGCTCTATGCCGACGTCGCCCGGGCCGCCGGCTGCACCGTGGCCGAGATCGAGGTGCCCAACGTGCACCACTGGTCGATCCTGCTGCCGATGCGCGAGCCGGACCACCCGATCACGCGCGCCGTCCTGCGGATGATGGGGATCGGCTAAGCGTCGCCAGCCGGGTGGTCGGCGGGATGGTCGGCGACCCAGGCGTCGATCAGCGCCCGGCGGTCCATCTTGCCGCGCCCGGTCTTGGGCAGGGCGTCGCGGAAGATCACCTGCTTGGGCCGCTTGGGCGGCGGCAGGCGGTCGGCGCAGCGGTCGAGCAGCGCCGCTTCGGTGAGCGTCGCATCGGGCTTGAGCACGACGAAGCAGACGACTTCCTCGCCGTAGACCGGGTCGGGCACGCCGACGGTCGCCGCCTCGGCGACCTCGGGCTGGTCGAGCAGCACGCCGTCGATCTCGAGCGGCGCGATGTTGACCCCGCCTCGGATGATCAGGTCCTTCTGACGGCCGGTCAGGAACAGGAAGCCGTCGGCGTCGAGATAGCCGAGGTCGCCGGTACGGGTCCGGCCGGTGGCGTAGGTCTCGATCCGGCCGTCGGCGCCGAGCTGGCGGAAGGCCATGTCCGGCTCGGCGCCGAGCTCGACGAAGCCGACCTCGCCCGCGGGCAGCGGCGCGCCGTCCTCGGCGACGACCTGGAGCCGGTGATAGGGCAGCGGCCGGCCGACCGATCCGGGTCGCCGCGCGGTTTCGTTGCTGCCGGCGATCCAGCCGGTCTCGCTGGTGCCGTAGCCCTGGGCGATCGGGATCTCGAACCGCTCCTCGAAGCGCCGCCACTCCTGCAGGGTCAACGGCGCCGAGCTCGACGTGAGGAAGCGCAGCGACGGCAGGTCACGCCCGGTCACTGCGTCGTCGCCGTTGAGCAGCATGTTGATCGTGGTCGGGTTGCCCGCGGCCATGGTTGCGCTGAAAGTCGCGGATCCAGCCGAAGAAGCGCGAGCGCGAGAACTTGCGCGCAAGGATCAGGGTCGCGCCCACCGACAGCGGCGCCAGGGCGCTCAGGATCTGGGCCGAGGCCCAGTTGAACGGCCGGAAGTCGAGGATCCGGTCGGAGGCGGTCATCCCGAAGGCCGCCGCCGTCGGCGCGACGTTGCGCATCAGGTCGCTGAAGGTCAGCACCACGCCCTTGGGCGTCGCCGTGGTGCCCGAGGTGAAGAAGATCGCGGCCACGTCGTCCGGCTCGGACGGTGCGGGCGGCGCCGGCTCGGCCGGGCGGTTCAGGCGGCCGAACAGGCTGTCGCCGTTGTCGCCGACGGCGCCCAGGGCCAGCCACAGGGCGTCGGGCGCCGCCGACACCGGCAGGTCCAGGCCGAGCGCTTCCTCGTAGACGACCACTTTGGGCGCGATCGCGGCGAGGATCGGCGCCAGGTGCGACTGGTTGGTCTCGACGTGGACGGTGCAGATGGTCGCGCCGCAGGCCATGACCCCGACGTAGGTGACAAGGTGTTCGATCGAGTTGTTGGCCAGCAGGACGACGCGGTCGTTGCGCCCGACCCCTGCGTCGGCGAGCAACCGCCCCAACCGACCGACCAGCCCATCCAGGGCGCGGTAGCTCAGCGACCGGTCCTGGTCGACGCTGACGATATAGGGTGCATCACCACGCGTCGCCGCATCGTCGCGGATCCAGCCGCGCAGCAGGGCGGCGGTCGGCGACGGCGCCTCCCGTGTCGCGGGCGCGTCCGAGACGGCGGTTAGGGTCATGGGCGGCGGCCAAAACCAATCGTTGCATAGGCGCGCACCAGCCGTCGGGGCCGGCGCGACAGCTCGAAATAGTTCAAGGCCGGCCGTCTGGTGTCAACAAATTATTTAGAAAGCTAACTAATTGGCCGGCGGCTCTTCCAGGTTCGCCGCCATTCGCCGGAGCAGCCGATGCAGGATATCGATCTCCTCGGCCGTCATGCCTTTGGTCGCGGCCTCGCTGACCGACCGCGCCAGCGGCAACAGCTTGTCGCGCAGCCGCCGCGCCTTGGGCGTCAGGTCGACATGGATCTTGCGCCGGTCGGTCTCACTGCGCCGCCGCTTGACCAGCCCGGCCGCCTCCATGCTGCGCAGGGCGACGATCGTGGTCGGCTCCTTGGTGCCGACCCGGACGCTCAGCTCGCGCTGGGTCAGCCCCTCCTCCTCCCACAGCACACGCAGGAAGTACCACTGGCCGCGCAGCACGCCGTGGGGCGCAATGCTCTGTTCGAGCAGGCGTTGCAGGGCATTGTGCGACTGGCGGACGAGATAGCCGGTGCTGCCGTCCGGCGCGTACCGATACGGCTCCTCCCCCACCGCCGCATCGGCCTCGGCGGGCGTCGTGCCGGTCGGCTTGGCCTTGTCCACTTCGCGGCTCCGTGGTTCCCGTCGCGGTTGCGCCCGTCACAAGTAGACGATCCGCCCGGTGCGGTCAAAGCGGCAGTATCCGGGCCGTCGGGCCATGGCCAGCGCCGGCCCGGCCGCGGCCTTGCCACCGATGCGCGACGGGTGTTGACTTCGCGAAATCGATCCCGCATTAATTAGAAAGCTAAGTTATTTTCGCGGGCACGGGAAAGCCGCCGCCCGACCCAGACAATCGGGACAACAGGCGCAGCTGCACGCCAATCGGAGGACGCCATGAACAAGCCGATCCTGAAGCAGGATTTGAAACCCGCCACCGAGGAGGTCCGCGACCTGCGGACGACCCTCGAATGGCTCAAGTCCCAGGGCGACCTGATCGAGACCGACAAGGAGGTCGATCCCGATCTCGAGGTCACCGGCCTCCAGAAGCATCTCGACGGCGCCTGCCCGATCATCTTCAACAACGTCAAGGGCAAGCCGCACCATCGCGTGCTGACCAACCTGTTCGGCGACATCAACGTCATCAACAAGATGTTCGGCTGGCAGGACGACGTCGACCGCACCCGCAAGATCGCGGCCGCGTTCCGCAAGCCGCTCAAGCCGGTCGAGATCTCCCAGGACGAGGCGCCGTGCCAGGAGGAGGTCTACGAGAACCCCACCGACGTCAACGAGTTCATGGTGCCGATCCGGCACACGACCTACGAGCCGGAGCTGACCGTCGGCTCGGGCATCCGCTGCGTCACCGGCGAGCATTTCGACGGCGGCTCGGACCTCGGCTACAACCGGATGAACTTCCGCTGGGGCAACGTCGGCACCTTCCAGATCTCGCCCGGCTCGCACATGTGGCAGGTCGTCTCCAAGTACTACAAGGAAGACCAGCCGGTGCCGATCACCATGTGCTTCGGCGTCCCGCCGGCATGCACGCTGCTCGCCGGCGCCGGCTTCGACTACGTCATCCTGCCCCAGGGCTGCGACGAGATCGGCGTGGCCGGCGCCGTCCAGGGCGCGCCGATCCGCCTGGTCAAGGCGCGCACGGTCGACGCGATGGCCCTGGCCGACGCCGAGGTCGTCATCGAGGGCTACGTCAACCCGCGCGACCGCCGCTACGAGACCGCCGAGTCCGAGGCGGCCGACGTCCAGGGCCGCTTCCACTTCCATCCGGAGTGGGCCGGGTACATGGGCAAGGCCTACAAGGCGCCGACCTTCCACGTCACCGCGGTGACCACGCGCAAGCGGGAATCGAAGCCGATCATCTTCGCGCTCGGCGTCCACACGCTCGACGACCACAACATCGACACCACCGTCCGCGAGGCGGCGATCTTCGAATTGTGCGAGCGGCTGCAGCCGGGCATCGTCCAGGACGTCGTCATCCCCTACTCGATGACCGACTGGGGCGGCTGCATCATCCAGGTCAAGAAGCGCAACACTGTCGAGGAGGGCTGGCAGCGCAACTTCCTGTCCGCCGCCCTGTCCTGCTCCCAGGGCATGCGCCTCGCCATCGCGGTGTCGGAGGACGTCGACCCCTATTCGATGGACGACGTCATGTGGTGCCTGACCACCCGGGTCAATCCGCAGACCGACATCCTCAACCCGCTGCCGGGCGGCCGGGGCCAGACCTTCATGCCGGCCGAGCGGATGACCGCCGGCGGCAAGCAGTGGACGGCGTCCAACACGGTGTTCGAGGGCGGCATGGGCATCGACGCCACCGTGCCCTTCGGCTACGAGAGCGACTTCCTGCGGCCGGTCTATCCGGTCGACAAGGTCGACCCGAAGGACTTCTTCACCGACGCCGACATGGAGAACGCCAGGAAGCGCATGCAGGGCTGGGTGCTCTCGCTGGCGCGCACCGGGCGGTAGACCTCCCGGGAACGATCTCCCTGACGGGGCGGCTCGACGAGCCGCCCCTTTCCTTTTGCGGATGGCCGGCGCGGCGCCCTACTCGGCGTTCGAATAGTCGACCAGCTTGCTCTTGTACTCGCTGCGCGGCAGCGCGTTGTGCGGCACCAGCTCGACCCTTACCGAGACGATCAGCTCGCTGCGCACCGCCGCCTCGATCCGCTCGGCCAGGTCGGCGGGCGGCGTGATCCCCGGGGCCAGCTCGACCTGGACCGGCAGCGGCGGCTCCTGCTTGACCCCGCGCCGGGTCGGCCGGATCAGGATGACCTCGCCGGTATGCGGCGCGAAGCGGGTGACGATCGAGCGCAGCGCGGTCGGGAACAGGTTGACCCCGCGCACGATCAGCATGTCGTCGGTCCGGCCGATGCAGCGGACCCGGATGCTGGTCCGGCCGCACGAACAGGGCCGGGCGTTGACCCTGACGTGGTCGCGGCTGCGGAAGCGCAACAGCGGCATCGCCTCGCGCCGGAGCGCGGTGTAGACGAGCTCGCCCTCGGCGCCGTCCTCGAACGCCAGCGCGGCGCCGCTGTCCGGGTCGATCAGCTCGACGTGGACGAAGTCGCGGCCGCCGAAATGCATGCCGGCCTGCTCGTCGCACTCGCCCCACAGCGAGACCGAGATGTCGCCGATGCCCATCGCCTCGTTGGTCTTGCAGGCGAAGGTGTTCTCGATCCGGCCCCGGATCACCGGGTCGCCGCCGCCCGGCTCCCCGGCCACGGCGATCCGGGCGATGCCGAGGGTGGCCGGGTCGATGCCCCGCGCCTCGAGCCAGTCGATCAGGTAGAGCGCGAAGGACGGCGTCGCCAGCAGCGCGTCGGCCGACATCTTGCGGATGCCGTTGACGTAGCGCTCGGTGTTGCCGGTGCCGACCGGGATGTGGGTGATGCCGGCGCGGGTCAGCGTGTCGGTCAACGCGCCGGCGACGAACGGCCCGGCGCCGTAGTTGTGGACCACCCGCCGGCCGTGCCGGATCCCGCAGGCGGCGTAGGAGCGCGCGGATATCTCGGTCCACATGGCCAGGTCGTTGGGGGTGAGCGCGAGGAAGCAGGGATCGCCGCTGGTGCCGCTGGTCGAATAGACGCGGATGATCTCGTCCCAGGTCGCCGCGACGTGGCTGCCCAGCGGCGGATGGTCGGCCTGGGAGCGGCGCAGCTCGTCCTTCTCGGTGAAGGGCAGCGCCGCGATATCGTCGAGCCCGCCGACCGCGGCCGCATCCTCGAATCCGGCGGCGGCGAGCTTGTCGCGATAGAAGGCCGAGCGCTCGAAGAGGTAGGCGATCTGCTTGGGATAGCGCGCGCGGTCGCGCCGGCGCTGGGCGGCGGGGTCGCGCGTCTCGACCGCCGGGTTGTGCAGGCCCGCGGTTTCAGCCGCCATCGTATTCCACCGCGGCTTCGGCGTGATGGGCGAGCAGGAAGCCGATCGGCCGCTCGCGCTCTTCGTGGAGGTGGCCGAGCAGACCCGCGACCCGCGACAGGATCGGGATGCCGCGCAGCGCGTCGAGCGGGAAGTAGAGGTCGAGCATGATCGACGCGATCGTGCCGTTGATGTTGATCGGCAGGTCGCGCTGCCAGATCTCGTTGACCACGGGCGCCAATGCTTCGAGCAGCCGGGTATGGGCGCCGACCACGCCGCGTTCATGGGCCAGCGCGAGCAGCCGCGCCGCGCGCGGGTCCTCGGGCCGATGCAGCGGGTGGCCGAAGCCGGGCACCGGCTTGTGCGCCTCGCGCAGCTCGGTGGCGAGCCGGCGGGCGACCGTCTCCATGTCCTCTTCCTTCTCGGCGGCCTCGGCGACGCCGCGGGCCAGCAGCCTGCCGGCGTCCTCGGCCGCGCCGAGCACCACCGATCCCGCGCCGAGAATGCCGGCGGCGACCGCGCCCTGCAGCGCTTCGGGCGCCGCCGCCAGGGTCATCCGCGCCGCCTGGGCGCTCGGTGTCAGCCCGTGTTCGGCCAGGCCGACCAGCATGGCGTCGAGGAAGAACGCCTGGTCCTCGGTCGCCTCCTTGCCGGTCAGGTGGAAGATGAAGAAGGCGGCGAAGGACATGCCGCCCATCAGGTCGGCGCACAGGTCGCGTCCGCGCACGGTGATGCTGGCGGCGTCGGCGGTGCACAGGGCGCTCTTCGGCGTCCCGGCCTTTCCGATAAGCATGAGCGTCTCCCTGGTCCCTGCAACGGCGCGGCTGCGTCGGCGATTGCTATAGTCGCGCGCTGCGGCGGCCGTCAAATCGATCGGCGCGGGCCGAGCCATGCGGCGGGCGAATGTGCCGGTGTCGAATTGCGGTCCTTTCGACGCGCGCGATGCGCTATTCTGTGCAAGTGCGCCTGCCGCCGTTCCGGCGGTGCGCGGAGGAAGCATCCCCGACGCTCGGAGGGATCGATGGAACTGGGACAGACACAAAGCACGGCGAGCGCCGATACCGGCGACGCCACCACCGCCGCCGAGGCTGTGCCGCTGCGCGGCATCGACCACTTGGCCATCGTCAGCGACGACCTGCCGACGACGCTCGACTTCTACACCCGGGTCATGCAGATGACCCTGATCCACGTCAGGCGCGTGCCCTACGCCGCGGACCGCGGCCAGCCGCCCTACGACCAGCTCCGCCACTATTTCTTCGACATGGGCAACGACTCGCTGTTCGCCGTGTTCGAATACCCCAAGGGCCTGCCCAAGCAGAACCGCGACCATATCGGCGGCATGCAGCACGTCGCCTTCCACGTGCCGCACCAGCGCTTCGACGAGGTCCGCGCCCATATCCGCGACTGCGGCGTCGAGATCACCGAGCCGATCGACCTCGGCGACGGCTTCCTGTCGGTCTACTTCTACGACAACAACGGTATCCGGCTGGAGGTCAGCACCCGCGAACCGGGCTTCGACCCGTCGGTGGTCCAATCGGCCCGCCAGACCGAGGCGTCCGCCCGGGCCGAGCTGGAGACGCTGTTCGACGACCCGGCCGAGGTCGAGAAATGGCTGAGCCGGATGCCGCTCAAGCCCGAATAGCCGGGCCCGCCGCAGGACAAATTGACCTACCGCAAGGCGGCGGAGACCGCCTCAAGTCCAAAAATCCGAGTTCGATTTGAGGAGGAAACCATGAGACCCAGTCGTGCCCTGGCGCTGTTGAGCAGCGCCGCAGCCGTGGCCCTGGCCGCCACCGCTCCAACCGCCCCGGCAACCGCCGAGGCCAAGTTCGAGCTGAAGATCGCCCACTTCGTCACGCCCAAGCATTCCTATTCCCAGTGGCTCGCGCGCTGGGCCAAGGAGGTCGAGAAGAAGTCGAACGGGGCGATCCACTTCACCATCTTCCCGAACAACCAGATGGGCCCGCCGCCGGTCTACTACGACCTCGCCCGCAAGGGCCGGGCCGACGTGACCTGGTTCAACCACGGCTTCACCCCGGGCCGCTTCCCGCTCACCGAGATCTCGCACCTGCCGTTCATGATCGGCAGCGCCGAGATCGGCGCCAAGGTGCTCAACGATCCGGCGATCAAGGACAAGTATCTCGACGCCGAGCACAAGGGCGTGAAGCTGCTCCAGCTCATGACCCACCAGCCCGGCAACATCCACACCGCCAAGAAGCCGGTGCGCCGGATCGAGGATATGAAGGGCCTGCGCCTGCGCGCCGCCTCGCGCACCATCGTCGACTTCATCCGCGTGCTCGGCGCCACGCCGCGCGGCCTGCCGCCGACCCAGATGGTCGAGCAAATGGAGAAGGGCACCCTCGACGGCGCCTTCATCGACTACGGCGGCGCCGGCATCGCCTTCCGCATGGGCCCGGTGACCAAGTACACCACCGAGATGTACTCCTACGTCTCGAGCTTCGGCGTGGCGATGAATCTCAAGACCTATAGCTCGCTGCCGCCGAACCTGCAGAAGCTGGTCGTCGACACCATGAAGGGCCGCGAGAAGGAAGTCGGCCACGAGTGGGACAAGCTCGACGCGATCGGCAAGGCGATCATGGTCAAGGCCGGCGACACGCCGATCATCCTGTCGAAGAAGGAGATGGACCGCTTCCGCGCCGCGGGGGCCAAGGTCACGGAGATGCATCTGGCCGCGCTCGAGAAGAAGGGCCTGCCGGCACGCAAGGTCTACGCCAAGATGAAGGAGTTGGCCGCCAAGTACGCCAAGACGTCCAAGGTCTTCTGGCGCGACTAGCACCGGCGGCATGACGTGGACCGACTCCCGGCCATGATGGAGCGGGCGGCGAAGGTTCTCGCCTTCGTCGCCGCTCTGTTCGTCGTCTTCATGATGCTGTGGACCTGTGTCTCGCTGGTCCTGCGTTATTTCACCGGCTTCACCGGCGAGAACGACGTCGGCGTCATGGTGATCGCCTTCGTCGCCTCCTTCTTCATCGCCCTGCCCGCGGTGACCCTGCGCGACCAGCACGTCGTCGTCGACATGATGGACCACGTCATGGGCGCCCGCGCCAAGAAGGTGATGCGCTGGGTCGGCCTGCTCATGACCATCGCCTTCCTGGGCATCGCCTTCTGGCAGGCGATCGAGCCGGCGATGGACAAGATCCGCTTCGGCGAGCACGCCATGTCGGTGGACATCAACAAGTTCTGGTTCTGGCTGCCGCTGCTGATCGGCCTCGGCCTGTCGACGGTCGCCGCGGTGCTCGTCGCGGTGCTGTGGCTGGTCCGCGGCCAGCCGGAGAACGAGCCGCCAATGGGCGACGCCTAGGCCGGCACCGGGATCCCGAGGGGCAATGGCGAACGAATTCATCGGCCTGCTCGGCCTGCTGGCCGTCCTGGTCCTGATCCTGGCGCGCATCCCGGTGGGCGCGGCGCTGGGCATGGTCGGCCTGTTCGGCTACGCCGTCATGGACGGCTGGCAGTTCGCGCTCGACGCCGCCGGCCAGGCCGGCGCCTACCTGGTCACCGAGGACGCCTACGGGCTGACGGTGGTGCCGCTGTTCATCCTGATGGGCGTGATCGCGACCCGGTCGGGCATGTCGGCCGAGCTGTACAATGCCGCCAACGCCCTGTTCAGCGGCATGCGCGGCGCGCTGGCGATGGGCACGATCGGCGCCTGCGCGGGTTTCGGCGCGATCAGCGGCTCGTCGCTGGCGACCGCGGCGACCATGTCGCGGGTGGCGATCCCGGAGATGCGCCGGCACGGCTACGACGAGGCGCTGGCCACCGGCACCGTGGCGTCGGGCGGCACGCTCGGCATCCTGATCCCGCCCTCGGTGATCCTGATCTTCTACGCGATCATCGCCGAGGCGGGCGTGCCGGAGCTGTTCGCCGCCGCGCTGATCCCGGGCATCGTGCTGGCGCTGCTCCACGTCGTGGTGATCGCGGCCATCGCACGGCTGCGGCCGGACGCGGTGCCGACCATCGCCGGCCTGCCCTGGGCCGAGCGGTTCAAGCCGATGACCAAGCTGTGGAAGGTGGTGATCCTGTTCGGCTGCGCCGTCGGCGGCATCTACCTGGGTGTGTTCAGCCCGACCGAGGCCGCGGCGGTCAGCGCCTTCGTCGCCATCGTCATCGCCGGCGCGACGCGGACGATCAACTGGGAAGGCCTGCGCGATTCGCTGATCGAGACGGTGATGACCACGGCGATGCTGTTCTTCATCGTCCTGGGCGCCTTCATGTTCAAGGAATTCATCGTCCTGACCCAGCTGCCCAAGGCGGTGACGGCCTTCTTCGGGGCGGAATCGCTCCACCCCTACCTGGTCATCCTGATCATGCTGGTGGTCTACGTGATCCTCGGCTGCTTCCTCAATTCGCTGAGCATGATCCTGATCACCGTGCCGGTGTTCCTGCCACTGGCCGAGACCATCGGCTTCGACAAGGTCTGGTTCGGCATCTTCGTGGTCGTGGTCGCCGAGGTCGGCCTGATCACGCCGCCGGTGGGCATGAACATCTTCGTGATCCGCGCCCAGATGCCCGACATCGCGCTGGGCAAGGTCTACCGCGGCATCGTGCCGTTCCTGTTCGCGGACGGCGCGTTGGTGGTGCTGCTGGTCCTGATCCCGTCGATGGCGCTGTGGCTGCCGAAGCTGTTCTACGGGTGATGGCGGACAGCGGTAAATTCGACGTCGTCGTCTGCGCCTCGGCCCTGCCGATCGGACGCGAGGCTTACGAGGACGTCCTGGGCGATATCGCGACCGTTACGATGCTGGCGGAGATCGGCGCCGACGAACGTTCCGCGGCGCTGCGCAAGGCCGACGCCGTAATCGTGCTCGCCCCTCAGGCCGAGCTCAGCGAGGAAGAGCGGGCCCACCTCGACGAGGTTCGGTTCGTCCAGACGCTGTCGGTCGGGGTCGACCACATCCCGCGCGGCGTGATTCCCGACCACGTGGCAATGGGCAACACCGCCGGCGCCGCCGCCCCCGCCATCGCCGAGCATATCCTGGCGATGGTGCTGTCGGCCGCCAAACGGCTAATGATCGAACAGAAGCACTTGGCCGAGGGCCGGTTCGGATACGGTCGCCTGAACCGGATGCTATCCGGCGGCACCGCCTGTCTCTACGGCTACGGCGAAATCGGCCGCGAGACGGCGCGACTGTTGCGCGCCTTCGGCATGCGGATCGAGGCGATCAACCGCTCGGGCCGCCGCGACGAGAATGTCGACTGGGTCGGCGCCGACGCCGACCTCGAGGCCTGCCTGGACCGCTGCGACCTGCTCGCGGTCACGGCCTCTCTGAACGCGGCGACGCGGGGCCGGATCGGGGCCGACCAGCTTGCGCGCATGAAGCCCGACGCCATCCTGGTCGTTGCCTCGCGCGCCGCGATCGTGGACCAAGAGGCGCTCTACAACCACCTCACCGACAACCCGGGCTTCACCGCCTGCATCGACACGTGGTGGCGCGAGAAGATGGCGCTCGACACGCCGTTCGAACAGGATTTCCCCTTCCTGGAACTGCCCAACGTGATCGGCTCGCCGCACAATTCGGGCCTGGTGCCGGGGGCCCTCGAAGGGCTGGCGTCGAGCGCCGCGCGCAACGTGCGCAACTTCCTGACCGGCGAAGGCCGGGTGGCGTTGGTGGCGGAGGCGGACCGCACCGGCTGACGGCCGGCCGCGCCTAGGCCACGGGCCGCTGCTCGATCATGATCCGGCAGGTCATGCGCATCACGGTCTTGCCGTGCTGGTTGCGCAGGACGTGTTCCATGTCGAGGAAGCCGAAGCCGGGCTTGAGCGGATAGGGCTTCTTGCCAACGACCTCGAAACGCAGGCTGAGCACGTCGCCGGGCCGGACCGGGCGCAACAGCCGCATGCGGGAGATGTCGGTGCCGGCCTGGTGGGCCCAGCCGGGGGTCAGGTCCCAGTAGAGCCGCGCCCAGGCGGCGAAGGTATGGGCGCCGCTCGCCGCCAGGCCGTCGAAGAAAGTCTCGGCGGCGGCGGCCTCGTCGAGGTGGGTCGGCCGCGGGTCGAAGACGCTGGCGAAATCCTTGATCTCGCCGAGCTCGAAAGGAAAGGCGCCGCCTTCGACGACGGCGCCCACCTCGATATCGTCCCAGTAGACCGCCGCCGCGGCCCCCGCTGTCTCGCCGGGAGCCGCCGACGGTGTCTGATCGTCGCCGGTGCGGCGATCAGACAATCAGGCCGCCGCCCGCCAGGACCACCTGGCCGCTGATGTAGTTCGATTCCGGCGAGCAGAAGAGGTAGACCGCGTCGGCGGCCTCTTCCGGCGTGGCGCCGCGGCCGAGCGGGATCATCGCCTCCATCATCTTGATCATCTGGGGCTGGATGCCGACCGGCAGTTCCTTGTCCTCGATCGTGACGGTGGCGCTGCCGTCCTTCTGCAGCTCCTGGGTCATGCGCGTCTTGACGTAGCCGAAGGCGACGCAGTTGACGTTGCACTTGTAGCGGCCCCACTCCTTGGCCATCGTCCGGGTCATGCCGACCAGGGCGGCCTTGGCCGAGGAATAGTTGATCTGGCCCGCGTTGCCGTAGAGGCCGGCGATCGACGAGATGTTCACGACCTTGCGGAACACCTCCTTGCCCTCCTCGGCCTCCTTCTTGGCATTGGCGCGGAGCACCTCGGCGAACGAGCGCAGGATGCGGAACGGCGCGGTGACATGGGTGTCCATGATCGCCTGCCACTGCTCGTCGGTCATCTTCTGGACGACGGCGTCCCAGGTGAAGCCGGCGTTGTTGACGACGATGTCGGCGGTGCCGAACTTCTCCACGGCGGTGCCGACGAAACGGTCGCCGAAGTCCGGCGCCGAGACGTTGCCGACACAGGCCGCGGCATCGCTGCCCATCGCCTTGATCGCCGCGACCGTCTCTTCGGCCGGCTCCTTGTCGAGGTCGTTGACGACGACCCGCGCGCCCTCGCTCGCCAGCTTCAGCGCGATGGCGCGGCCGATGCCCCGGCCCGAACCCGATACCAGGGCGACTTTTCCGTCCAGTTTGCTCATATCTCTCTGCTTCCTCTTATTTGAACCCGTGGCGGCCCGCGGCCGGGTGCGGCCCGGCGGCGGACGCGAATGGAATGATTGCCGGCTAGCTCAGCGCGACGACAGCGGTGCCTTGCAGCGTGGTGTCGCCCTTGTCGGTGGCCGCGGCCAGCTCGAGCCGGACGCGTTTCTCGCCGTCTTCCTCGAACTTCTCGGTGATCTTGCCGGTGCAGGTGATGGTGTCGTGCGGACGGGCCATCGCCGTGAAGCGGCTGGTGAACTCCCGGAGCTGGTCCTGCGGCGCCCAGTCGGTGAGCAGCCGGCCGAGATAGGCCATCTGCAGCATGCCGTGGACGATCACGTCGCCCAGCCCCGACTTCTTGGCGGCGTCGATGTCGGTGTGGATCGGGTTGTGATCGCCCGACGCGCCGGCATAGAGCGCGAGGTCGTGGCGGGCGACCGGGCCGACGACCAGGGTCGGGATCTCGTCGCCGACGTTGACGTCGTCATACTTGATCTGGCTTGCCATCTGTCCGTGCCCCTTACGAATTGCGGATGACGACGGTCTGGCCGATCACGGCGGTCAGCGTACCGTCCTGGTTGAACGCGTCGGTCTCGACGTCGATGAACTCGAGCGCGCCGCCCTTCTTGTCGTAAATGTCCTTGACCCGGCTCTTGTAGGTGATGTGGTCGCCGGCATAGACCGGGTGGTGATAGACGAAAGTCTGGTTGCCGTGCAGCGCCTTCTTCAGGTCGCCGCCAACCACCGACACCATCTCGAACGGATCGGGCTTGTCCATCTCCAGGCAGCCGACGAAGGTCGGCGGCGCGACCAGGCCCGGGTGGCCGGCGGCCTTGGCGGCGGCTTCGTCGAAATGGATCGGATCGGTCTCCCCGATCGCCTTGGCGAAGAACCGGAGTTGGCCTTCGTCGACCCGGAAGGTCACCGGCTCGAACTCGTGGCCGATCTTGGACTTGTCCAGCATAGGGTACGGTCTCCCATCGTTTTCTCGAATCGGGCGCTAAGAGAATACGCCCGCCGAACGGATGCAAGCGTTTCGAGGCCGCACCAGACATGCGGCCGGCAGGGTTCAGGCGATCACGACGTCCGGCCCGGGGTCGTCACGGTAGAGCCGGTCGACCAGGTCCGCCCGGTTGTCGAGGATGGCGCGCTGGTTGAGGTAGCCCTTGTCGGTGATCTCGCCGGCGTCGATGCTCGGCGGCGCGGTCATCAGCAGGACGCGGGTCACCCGCTGGCTCGATCCCGGGTGCGCCTTATTGTAGGTGGCGAGGTGCTCGCGGATCGCCGCCTGCACCTTGGCGTGGGCGACGATATCCTCGGGCGCCAGCCCGGCGCCCTCGTCGCCCAACATCGCCTGGCAGGCGGGGATGTTGGCGAAGGCGAGCAGGCCGACCTCCTCCTGGTTCTCCCCGGTCACGGCGGCGTCGGACACCAGCGGCGTCAGGTAGGTCAGCACGTCGAGCCGGAGCACGCCGGTGGCGACCCAGGTGCCGGTCAGCAGCTTGAAGTTCTCGGCGACCCGGCCGTCGAACATCAGGCCTCTCTCCGGGGCGTCGGGATCGGCCCATTTGACCGCGTCGCCGATCTTGTAGAAGCCCTCCTCGTCGAACGCCTCCGCCGTGCGCTCGGCGTCGCGGTAGTAGCCGGGCGAGATGTTGGCCCCCTTGAAGCGGACCTCGGTCTTGCCGCCGGCCGGGGCGAGCTTGGCCGTCAGCCCCGGCAGCGGCAGGCCGACCGAGCCCGTGACGTCGGCCGGCCAGTGGCAGACCAGGGCGGGCGGGCCGGTCTCGGTCGAGCCCAGCGAGGTCAGGATCGGGATGCGCTTGCCGCGCACCTTGATCGCCAGCGCCTCCAACCGGTCCCACAGGCCCTGGGGCAGGCCCGCGCCCGCGTAGAAGATGTAGTCGATGTCCGAGAAGACGTGCTGCGCGAACGCCTCGTCCTTCTCGAATTCCGGGATCAGCGCGTCGTAGGCGCGGGCGACGTTGAGCAGCATGGTGACCTTGACGTCGCGCATGTTGCGCAGGGTCGCCTCGAACCTGCCCGGCACCGGCTTGCCCTCGTCGATGTAGAAGGTGCCGCCCAGGCGCAGGATCATGTTGAAGCACCAGTTGGCGCCGAAGGTGTGGTTCCACGGCAGCCAGTCGCAGATCACCGGCGGCCGCTCGGTCAGGAACGGCCACACCTGGATCATCTGGGTGTGCGAGGCGCACAGGTTGCGCTGGGTGTTGATCACCCCCTTGGGGAAGCCGGTCGAGCCCGAGGTCAACAGGATCTTGGCGACCGTGTCGGGGCCGACCTTGGCGTAGGCCTCCTCGACCGCCGGACCCGGCGTCGCGGCGAGCAGGTCGTCGAACGATACCGCGCCGGGCATGGCGTCGACATTCTGGGCCGCGACGAGCTGCGCGTCGGGCTTCACGGCGTGGAGCGCCGGCTCGAACATCGCCAGGTTCTCGGTGTAGATCAGCGACGGCGTGAACCGCTCGCAGACGTAACGGATGCGCGCGAAGTCCTGGGACATCAGCGAATAGGCGGGGGAGACCGGCAGGAACGGGATGCCGACCTGCATCGCGCCGAGCTGGAGCAGCGCGAAGTTGATGCTGTTGTCGGACAGGCAGGCGACCGGGTTGTCCGGCCCGTGGCCGTTGTCGAGCAGCCATTGGGAAACGGCGTCGACCTTGCGCCGCGCCTCGGCGTAACTCAGATGCACCCACTCCCCGTCCGGCCCGCGCTGGGCCAGGTAGGTGCGGTCCGGAATCTCGACGGCGTGGCGGCGCAGGTCGTCGGAGACCTGGGTCGGGAAGTCCTCCAGCGGCACCGGGTTGGTCAGCACGACCTCGCCGTTGTCGCGCCGCTCCAGGTCGACGCGCGGCGGCGCCAGGTTCAGGTCGGTGAACGGATAGTCCTTGGTCCAGTCGCCTGGGCGTTGGCCATCGGGAACGGCCTGGGCAGTGGCGGTCATCGCCCGGTGTCTCCTCCACATTTTTTTGATTTCGCCGCATATTAGGTGCCGCGAAGCGCGCCGTGCAAGCACACCCGCGCCGGCGAACCGGTCGCCGCGAACGGGCTTGCCATGGCACACTCGTGCCCTGTATCACATTTTTTACGTCAACGTAAAACAATTCATCGCGGAGACCCGCCCATGCCCGACTACACGCCGCCCGTCGACGACATCCTTTACCTCCTGCGGCGCGTGATCGACGTCGAGGGCCTGTTGCGCCTGCCCGCCTTCGCCCATGTCGACACGGACACGGTCGAGGACGTGGTGCGCGCGGCGGGGGCGCTGACCGCGGAGGTGATCGGGCCGATCAACGAGGCCTGCGACCGCGAGGGCGCGCGCTACGCCAACGGCCGGGTCACCCTGCCCCCCGGTTTCGTCGACGCCTACCATACCTTCCGCGACCAGGGCTGGCCGTCGCTGGTGCTGCCCGAGGCCTATGGCGGCCAGGCGCTGCCCGAGGTCGTCCAGGGCGCGCTGTCGGAGATGCTCAACGGCGCCAGCATCGCCTTCACCATGCTACCGACCCCGGTGCGCGCGGCGGCCCGGGTGCTCGAGGCGCACGCCACCGACGCGTTGCGCGCGGCCTATCTGCCCAGGCTGGTCAGCGGCGAATGGGCGGCGACGATCTCGATGACCGAGCCCCACGCCGGGTCGGACATCGGCCTCGCCCGCACCAAGGCGGTGCCGCGCGGCGACGGCAGCTACGCCGTCTCCGGCACCAAGATCTTCATCTCCTTCGCCGACCACGACGCCGCCGAGCAGATCGTCCACATCGTGCTCGCCCGCACCGAGGGCGCGCCGGCCGGCGTGCGCGGGCTGAGCCTGTTCCTGGTGCCGAAATTCCTGCCCAACCCCGACGGCTCCCTGGGGACACGCAACGGCGTCCGCGTCCAGCGCATCGAGGAGAAGATGGGCATCCACGGCTCGCCGACCTGCGAGGTGCTGTTCGAGGAGGCGACCGGCTGGCTGCTCGGCGAGGAGCTGCGCGGCATCCAGAACATGTTCACGATGATCAACACGATGCGCACCGAGGTCGCCTTCGAGGGCGTCGGCGTCGCCGGCGCGGCGACGGCCAACGCGCTGCGCTACGCCGCCGAGCGGCCGCAGGGCGTCAACGGCAAGGGTGACGGCGGTCCGGTGCCGATCATCGAGCATCCCGACGTGCGCCGGATGCTGCTGACCATGAAGGCGCTGACCGGCGGCGCCCGGGCGCTGGCCTACGAGACCGCGCGCCAGCTCGACCTGTCGCGCGCCGCCGAGACCGAGGAAGAGCGCGCCCTGGCGGGCGACGTGGTCTCCTTCCTGTTGCCGATCTGCAAGGCCTGCTTCACCGACATCGGTTGCGAGGTGGCCAGCATCGGCATCCAGGTGTTCGGCGGCCACGGCTACTGCCACGAGAACGGCGCCGAGCAGTATCTGCGCGACGCCCGGATCACGCCGATCTTCGAGGGCACCAACGGCATCCAGGCGATCGACCTGTTGACCCGCAAGCTGCCGCGCCACGACGGCGCCGCCTTCCGGGCGCTGACCGAACGGATCGAGGCCGACCTCGGCCGCTTCGACGGCGACGCGCGGGTGCTGGCGATCCATCAGGCGGTCGAGACCGGCCTCGCCCTGCTCCACGACGCCTCCAACCAGTTGATGGCGACGCTCGCCGAGACCCCCCGCGCGGCGCTCGCCGGGGCGACGCCTTATCTCCAGCTTGCCGGCCGGACCTATATCGGCTGGATGTGGCTGCGCGCCGCGGGCGATGCCGGCGACGATCCCATCGGGGAGGAATACCGGGTGCTGGCCCGCTTCTACGCCGAGCAGATCATGGCCGACAGCCACGCCCTGCTGGCCCGCGCGCTCGCGGGCGCCGAAGCGATCGACGCGCTGTCGGCGGAGCAGATCGCCCGGGTTTAGGGAGCGGAGACCGTCATCGCATCCTTCGAGACGCCCCTGCGGGGCTCCTCAGGATGAAGGACGTCGGCCGAACCTTCAGCGCACGACTTCATCCTGAGGAGCCCGCAAAGCGGCCGTCTCGAAGGATGGGATGACGGACCGGGGCCCGAAGGCGGCCGCGGGCGAAACGCCAGCGGCCGCCGGGTCTTACTTCCCGTTCTTCACGCTGACGACCACCGCCATCGCGCTGTCGCCCGCGGCGCAGCCGGTGAACAGGCCGTTGCCGCCGCCGCGCTCGACCAGTTCCTCGATCAGCTCGATCACGAGGCGCATGCCGGTCGGGCCCTGCGGGTGGCCGTAGATCAGCGAGCAGCCGTAGTTGTTCATCTTCTGCACGTCGAAGCCGGTCTCCCGCGAGAAGACCACGTCGTTGACCGCGAACGGGTTGTGGGTCTTGACCGCGTCGATGTCGCCGATGGTCATGCCGGCCATCTCCAGCGCCTTCTGGGCGGCCGGGACCGGCGCGGCGGGCATATAGGCGGGCTTGGCGCGGGCCAGGCCCAGGCCCTTGATCTCGATCGAGATGCTCGGGTCCTTCGACAGCGCCTTGGCCCTCTCGGGCGAAGCCAGGATCAGGCCGGCGTTGCCGTCGGCCGGGTGGGTCTGGCCGCCGAAGGTCACGGTGCCGCCCTCGACCACCGGCTTGAGCGTCGCCAGCCCTTCGCGGGTCGACGGGCGGATGCCCTCGTCCCCCGGCATCGCGGTGACGGTCTTGCGGTAGCGCCGGTCCGGCACCTCGAAGGGCAGCTTCATGTACTTCTTCTGGAACGCGTTGTCGTTCGCCAGCGCCTGCTCGTACTGCTCCCAGCGGCGGGCGACGACCTCGTGCTGCTCCTCGGTCGAGACCTGCCAGTCGCGCGCGCAGTTCTCGGCGGTGCCGACCATCGCCGGACCGCCCAGCGGGTCCTTGGAGAAGTTGTCGAGCATCCAGTTTTCCATATCCGGCGCGCCGGCCATGCCCTGCGGGTTCGGATAGACCACGACCGGGCCGTTCGACGTGCGGTCGGCGGTGACGCAGAGGGAGACCGAGGCCATGCCCTGCTCCAGCTCGAGCGCCGAGCCCTGGATCACCCGGGCGCTGGTCGCGCAGGCCTGGGACACCGTGGTGCCGCCGACCGTGTCGTTGCCGATCATCTTCATCAGCCAGGGCAGGCCGAAGAAGCTGTGGTGCTGCGGGATCGTCATCCCGAGCGCGGCATGGTCGAAGGTGTCGGCCGGGATGTCCCGCTCGGCCAGGGCGTCCTTGGCGACGTGGGCGGCGAACTGGACCGAGTGGAGGTGGGCCAGGCTGCCCTGCCACTTGGCGAAGGGCGTGCACCAGTAGCCGCCATAGGGAACGGAAACGTTTTCCAGCGCGGCCATCGATAGTCCTCCTCGTCATGCCGTGTCGCGTCGGGCCGGAGACTAGCCCAGTGGGCAGCCGGAACGGAATGCGTAAATTCGCACACCCGCGACCCGCCGAAATGATGCCGCCGCCTCTTGGGCCGTGAGCGGTTGCTCACATAGCAGGAGGCCTTCCGATGCGATCGACCGTGTTCAATCCCGCGTTCGGGAGCTACTGCCTGGTACTGCTGGTCGCGGCCCTGCCGCTGACCCTGCTGCCGAGCCGCAAACGGGCCGCCTGATCTGATACGGGCGTGAGCGCGCGGCGTGCGCGGCCTGATGCGCGCGCTCGCCGGCATCCGGGTCGAGATCCGCGGCCGCGCACCCGGCGCGCGCCGGCGCCGGGCCGCGGTGCGACTAGGCCGCGACCTTCGTCGTCGGTGCCCCGCCCTCCGGCAGGATCTGCGACGCGGTCCAGCTCGGACGGGCCTTCACCCGCCCCATGAAGTCGGTGATGCGCGGATAGCGGGTGGCGAAGTCGGTCACGCCGATCAGCTCGAACATGTCGGTGCGCGGCGCCATGGCGATGTCGGCGAAGCTGAAACGGCCGCCGACCAGCCACTCGCGCCCGTCCGACAGCTTGTCCTCCCACCACGCCATCTTCTCGTGGAGCAGGTCGTACTTGTCCTGCAGCAGCGCCTCGTCCTTCGGCGTGGTCAGCACCTTGCGGGCAAAGCGGGTGTAGAAGGGGTTCGAGGTCCGCTTGGCGATCTCGGCCTCGAGCGTGGCCGGGTCGTCGACGTTGCTCTTGAGCCGGTCCTTGGCGAAGGTCTCGTAGATCGCGTCGCGGAACGGCTTGGCCCATTCCTGCTCGAAGGCGATCCACATGCGGACCTGGGCCTGCTCGTAGGGGTCCGACGGCATCAGCGCGGGCTCGGGGTGGATCGCCTCGAGATACTCGTTGATGACGTTGGATTCGTAGACCACCCGGTCGCCGTGCTTGAGCGTCGGCACCAGGCCGTTGGGGTTGAGCTTCAGGTACCAGGCCTGCTTCTGGTCCATCAGCGCCAGGTTCATCCAGTGGATCTCGAAGTCGATGCCCTTCTCCAAGAGGCACATGCGCACCCGCCGGGCGCAGGGGCTGTTGGGGGCATCGTAGAGGGTCAGCGTATCGGTCACCTTGTCTTCCTCCCAGGTCGGAGTTGAAACGTCAGGATTGAAGCCACATCACGGCCGGGCCGAATGCCGCCCTGGCCAGGGTCTCGTCGTCGACCCGCACCAGATGCGCGGCGCAGGTCCGGCAGTCGCTGCTGCCGAAACCCGGCGCGGGCACACACGCGCCCGGCAACGCGCTGACCGCGGCGAACAACGCACATTCGCTACCGCCGGGCGCGACGGCGACCGCGGTGACCCGGCCGGCCGCTGTCAGCCTGTCCACGTGCCAGTGGGGCCGCTTGTCCGCGCGCAGGTGGCGGGCGACCCGGGCACGGATGCCGCCGGAGCCGCGGGCGCTGCCGCAATAGGCGTAGCTGCCCGGCGCCAGGATCGCCGTCCCGACCCCGCGCAGGTCGAGCGCCAACGGACGGTCCAGGCGCACCGCCAGCAGGTAGGCGCCGGGCTCCCCCGGCAGGGCGCGAGCGTCGAGCGCCACGACCCTATTCGGCGGCGGCCTGCCCGGCCGGGGCGTCGGGCACGCCGTAGCTGTCGAGCAGATGGTCGACGATGCCGTGGAAATAGTCCCACGGCGTCTCGCGGTAGCTGTGGTTGCGGATGATGAAGGACGCGCCGGCATAGAACTTCTCGTACTGCTGCTGGCGGCCGGCGAACTCGCTGCCGACCATGTCCCAGACCACCTTGAACAGCTTCATGCGGTCGAGCGCCGGCATCTGCGGGGTCTGCCAGTACATCTCGAACTGCTCGCGCACCTTGGGGTCGTGCATCACGGTCGCCGATGCCGGCATCTGGAAGACGCCGCCGCCCGACAGCTCGCGGAGCTGGTCGATGATCCCGGAATAGCCCTCGGTGCACCAGTTGAGCGCGGCGTACATCATGCGCCGGTTGAAGGTGACGAAGCCGTCGGGCCATTCCTCGGCGGCCTCGATCTGGCCGTGGATCATGCCGGCGAGCTGGGCCTCCAGCGCCGACATGCGGCCGAGCACCTCCCTGACCGCGGGCACCTCGATCGCGCCGGTCGCATGGGCGACCTTGGAACACAGGCCGAGGATCAACTGCATCTTCGACCAGAAGCGGACGTTGGACTGGTGGTTGCCGTAGCAGTGGGCCGGCGTCTCGATATAGATGCCGCGCGCCTTGATGGCGTCGTCCATGACGAACACCTTCTCCCACGGCACGAACACGTCCTCGCACATGACCATCGAGTCGGTCTCGTCGAAGCGCCAGGCGAGCGGGCCGTCGAACTCGTTCGACGTGTTCATGTTGAGCGGCTGGCGCGACCAGAGCGTAAGCCCCGGCGCGTTGACCGGCAGCGCGCAGGTCACCGCCTGCTTGACCTGATCGGGCGCGAGCGGCAGCAGGTTGCCGACCCAGATCTCGTCGCAGAACACCGCCGATGTCGCCAGCATCTTCATGCCGTTGATGACGATGCCGTCGTCGCGCTCCTGCGTGACCATCAGGGTCGGCACCGGCAGGTTCTTCTTGACGTAGAATTCCGGGTTGCGCGCTGCCTGGGGCGGCAGCACGGCGTAGGTCGCGTAGATGTCGTTCCGGCGGCAATGTTCGTAATATTTCAAAAGGTTGTCGCCGAACTTGTAGGTATCGGTGTCGAACGCGGCCGGGTTGGTCGACATGCCGGTGACGAAACCGGAGACGTGGTCGGGCGAGCGGCCGAGCATGCCGTAGGTCATGTCGGCGATCGCCTTGTGGCAGGTCATGCGCCGGCGCAGGTCGTCCTTCGAGCGGGCGCGCAGGTACCACATCGAATAGCGCTCGCCGTCCTCCTCGAAGGAGAAGGTATCGAGGTTCTCCGGCGCCCGCTTGGCGTCGTACATCGCGGCCACGGTCTCGGCCGCGAGCCGGAAGGCTGGATGGGTGGTGACGTCGTCGATCTTCTCCGAGCCGATATAGACGGTGCGGCCGTCGCGCAGCCCTTCGAGATGTTCCTTGCCGGTCTTCAGCATGCTCTCACTCCTCCACTACTCTGCCGCCGGGGCGGCCGTCGTTTATTCCGCCGCCTGCGCGGCCCGTTCTATTCCGCCGCCTGCGCGGCCTGTTTTATTCCGCCGCCTGCGCGGCCTGTGCCGCCTCGGTTTCCGTGCGCCGCCGCTTGCGTTCGTGGTCGGCCACGACGTCCTGCGCCCGCTCGGTCGTCGTCAGGAACCGATCGAGCAGCCGTGCCAGGGTCAGGAACTCCGCGTGCGAGAAGCCGTCGAACAGCACGTTGTTGATGTGCTGCCGGAACGGCGCCAGCCGCTCGAGCGCGGCCTTGCCCGCCTCGGTCAGGGTGACCAGGACGCGGCGGCCGTCCTCCGGATTGGGCTGCTTGGCGAGCAGCCCCCGCTCGACCAGCTTGCCGACCTCGGTGGTGACATGGGGCGGCGCGACGTGGAGATGATCAGCCAGCCTGCCGATGCCGACCCCGGCCTCGGCGTGGAAATGGGCCACCGCCATCAGCACGAAATATTGCGGTCCGGTCACGTCGATCTCGCGACCGAACGCTTCGCGAATCTCCTGGAAACGGAAGCCTGTGACGAACAGGGCGTAGATGAGGTCGCGAAACCGGTCGTCCGTGCCGTCGACCAGCACCTCCGGCCGGGTCACGCTGATCGGCGGGCGGTAGCCCTGATCGGTTTCCCTGTCGGCGTGTTTCGGAGCCGCCATGGCGCGCCCTTTCATTCGGTCATTTAATTAAGTAATGTAACTAAATGACCGTCGGGACGCAAGTGCGTTGGATCGGCTCCCGGCGGCTTGCGACGGCGCGATCAGGTAGGGCAACACGGTCAGGAACCGGGACAGGCGATAGCGTCCATCGCGGTCGTCGTCGCGCCACCGATCGTAGCGGCGGTGAAAGGGGTACTAGCCGTAGTGCCGGCGCCAGGCCCAGCGGCGGTAGCGGTAACGCCGCCAGTGGGGACGCCGCCACAGGGGAAGCCGCGCCAATAGCCGTAGCGGCGATAGCCCCAATAGTGGACCGGTTGCGCCGTGACGCCGCTCGCCGGGGTCGCCAGCACGACCCGCGGCGGCGCCGGCCGTGAATGCCCTGCCCGTCCCGAGGGAAGGACTGCCGCGGTCCGGCTCAGGCGGCCCGCGCCAGCTCCTCCAGATACTCGTCGGCGGCCTGCGGGTCGGCGAACCAGGGGAAGAAGTCCCGCGGGTCGTCGAACGCGTTGGCCATCCGGTGGGCGAGCGGCGGCGTCTGGCACGCGGTCGCCATGATCTTCAGGACGAACTCCGGCGGCGGGACCAGCATCATGTTGGTCCAGGCCACGACCCACTGGGCGTAGGCCCAGTAGCCGTCGAACGTGCCCTGCATCCAGGCCGCGTCATAGGCCCGGTCCTCGCGGTCGAGGATCGACTTGAGATAGGCCGTCGCCGCCTTGCTCGCGTTGTTCGAGCCCTGGCCGGTGATCGGGTCGTTGAGGCACACCGCATCCGCCATGCCCAGGACCTGGCGGCCCGACGGCAGCGTGCCGACCGGCTTGCGGACGGTCGGCGGGAAGCGGCCGGCGAGGATGCCGTTGTCGTCGGTCAACGCGACGTCACGGCACCGATCGGCCTCCCACGGCAGGAAGGTGTTGAGGATGTTGAGCGAGGCCTCGAGATGCTGGTCCGGCGAGGACACGTCCTTCCAGCAGTCCATCGGCCCGCCCGGCACGCCCTCGAAGACCATGATCTCGCACGGCCCGGTCGTGGTCAGCGCCGGGAACACGAAATATTCGCCGACGCCGGGGATCAGGTTGAAGCAGACCGCCGAGAACTCGGGCCGCGGCGTCATGCCGGTGACGTAGGTCAGCGCCAGCGCGCGCATCGGCTTGTCGTAGGGCGACTTCTCGTCGTCGCGCTCGAACAGCTGGCCGATATCGCCCTTGCCCGACGCGACCACGACCAGGTCGTCCTCGCGGGTATACTGCTCGAGGTCGTTGATCTCGGCGTCCTTGATGACGAGATTGCCGCCGAGCGCCGTGAATTCCTCCAGCCAGCGCGGGATCTTGATCCGCTGGTCGACCGCGTAGGCGGGCGCGTCGAGCCGCCCGGCCCAGTCGATCGCCTTGGCGCCGCTGCCGTCGGGCGCCGGCACCATGAAGTTGATGCCCTCGACGGGCGGGCACGCCTCGCCCCAGAAATCGATGCCGAGGTCGCGCTCGTTCTGCACCGCGGTGTGGAACATGCACTGGCTCGACAGGACCTTGCCGTCGCGGACCTGTTCGCCCGTGCGGTTCTGGACCAGGCGGACCCGGTAGCCGTTCTTGAGCAGGCCGAGGCCCAGTTGGAGGCCCGACTGGCCGCCGCCGACGATGGTGATGTTGCGCATGATAGCCACCCTTCAGACGTTTGTTTTGAAGTCGTTATTCCATGAGAAGCGGGATCGCCGGCGCGGCGCGCTCGGGCCCCATGGCCGTGTAGCCGCCGTCGACGCGGATGTCGGTGCCGGTGATGAAGCTGGCCTCGTCCGAGCACAGGAAGAGGACGGCCTGGGCCACCTCCTCCGGGTCGCCGACCCGCTCGAGCAGGTGGAACGGCGCGGCCACCTTGTCGGTCTTGGCGCGGTCGCCGCCGGTCAGCTCGTCCATGATGTTCGACCAGGTCCAGCCGGGGCTGACCGCGTTGACGCGGATGCCGTCCGGCGCCAGGTCCATCGCCTGGTTGCGGGTAAGCTGGAGGATCGCGGCCTTGGAGACCGGATAGAGCCAGCGCCCGGTCTGGGCGACGCGGGCCGAGATGCTGCCGAAATTGACGATCGCGCCCTTGTTCTTGGCCAGCTCGGCGCGCGCCGCCTGCATCAGCATGACCGAGCCGACGACGTTGACGTTGAGGCTTTCGAGCCATTCGGCGCGGGTCGAACTCGGCGCCGTTGTCGAGATAGCTGCAGGCGACGTTGACCAGGAAGTCGATGCGGCCGAACCGCTCGACCGTGTCCGCGACCAGGGCCGCGATGTCGTCGTCCCGGGTGATGTCGGTGGCGCGGAAGGCGACCGTGTCGTCGAAGCCGCCGGCGACCGCCTGGCCGGCCTCGGCGTTGATGTCGGCGACCATGACCCGGGTGCCGGCGGCGTGGAACGCCGCGACGACCCCCGCCCCGATCTTGGTCGCGCCGCCGGGCACGATGGCGACCTTTCCGTCCAATCCGCGCATGTCTCCACCCCGAGGCTCAGCGATTGCGTTGCCGGTGAGCGTGCGGCCGGGCGCGGCGCGCGGGCTAGCCACGACGCGAATTGACTATCCAGAAAACGAACGAATTGACCTCGCGGCCGCGCCGGCGCCGGCGAATCGTCGCACGCCGGCCTTGACGCGGCGGGCCGCGGGGCCGGATGCTGGCGGAGCCACGCCGCGATAGTCCGCGCATTGCGAGGGATGGACGATGGCGCAGATGGTAGAGACGCCGCTATCCGGCCACATGCGATTCGCGACCGCCGAGCTCGACGAAGCTCGGGAACGGGTCGCCCAGGTCTTCTGCCCGCACCGGCTCGACATCATCGGCCGGGACCAACTCGACGCGCGGCACCACCACCTCCCCGGCGAGCGGCTGTCGCTCAACTACATCCAGTACGGCGCCAAGACGTCGATCAATCCGGGCTGCCTGGACAGGTTCTTCCTGGTGCAGATGCCGGTCGAGGGCGCGGCCTCGATCGCCAACGGCGCCCAGCGCTACCATTCGACCTCGCGGGCCGCGGCCGTGCTCAACCCGCACGAGCCGACCGACATGATCTGGGATTCGGGCTGCCGCCAGGTCCTCGTCCAGATCGACCGCCGGGCGCTGGAGGACCACCTGTCGGCCCTGCTCGGCGGGACGGTCGCCGAGCCGATCCGCTTCGAGGGCGCCTTCGACATGAGCCAGGGCGCGGGCGCGGCCTTCCGGGCGCTGGTCCATCACCTGGTCGGCGAGGCCGACGAGGGGCGGCCGTCGATCGCCCCGACCGGCCTGATGGCGCGCCAGTTCGAGAGCGCGCTGCTGTCCGGCCTGCTCGAAGGGCATCTCCACAACTACCGGCGTTTCCTGCACCCGCGGCAGCCGGCGGCGGCCCCCCGCTACGTCCGGCGGGCGGAGGACTATATCGACGCCAACCTCGACCAGCCGATCGCGCTCGAGGACATCGCGCGGGTGGCGGGGGTCAGCGCGCGGGGGCTGCAGATCGGCTTCCGCCGCTTCCGCAACACGACGCCGATGGCCTTCCTGCGCGACCGGCGGCTGCGCCAGGCCCACCGCGACCTGTGCGCCGGCGACGACCGCACCAGCGTGACCGAGATCGCCGTCCGCTGGGGCTTCACCCACCTCGGCCGGTTCTCGGTGCAATACCGCGAAGCGTTCGGCTGCATGCCGCGCGAGACCCTGCGCAACGCGCGCGGCAACCCCTTCCTGGGCTAGGCCCGGTCCGACCGCGACGCGCCGCTAGCGCGCCAGCGCCCCCTCGATCGCCTTGGCGACCGCGAGCAGCCGGCTGTCGCCCATCGTCTCGCCGACCACCATCATCCCGACCGGCGCGTCGCCGGCGGCGTGGCACGGCAGCGAGACGGCGCAGCGGTCGAGGAAGTTGAACAGCGCGTTGTTGCGCAGCATCGCCAGGTTGGCCTCGCCGTAGACCGTGTCGCTCGCCTCCAGATCGGCGATCGGCGGCGCGATCCGCGGCGTCGTCGGCAGGATCAGGGCGTCGAACGGCGCGGAGGCCGCGTCGGCCGCGGCGCGCAGCCGCGTCCGGGCGGCGAGCAGGTCGACGTAGTCGGCGCCGGAGATCTTCTTGCCGTTGTCGATCCGCGCGGCCACCCGGGGATCGAACCGGTCGGCGCGGGTCTCGAGGTCGGCCCGGTGGATCGCGTAGGCCTCGGCGGCGGCGAAGCCGCCCGCGATGCTGACCCTGGGGATCTCGGCCAGCGATTCGAGGCCGATCTCGGTGATCCGCGCGCCGGCCGCCGACAGGCGCGACAGCGCCGCCGCGAAGGTGTTGGCCACGCCGTCCTCGATGCCGTCGAAGACCAGCGTCTGCGGCACCGCCAGGCGCAGGCCCTCGACCGGCAGCGCGGCGACCGGCGCCGGGTCCTCGCCCGCCAACACCGCGTCGACCAGCGCGCAGCAGTCCACGGTCGGCGCCAGCGGGCCGATCGAATCGAGCGTGTGTGACAGCGGGAAGGCGCCTTCGGTCGGCACCCGCCGGGCGGTCGGCTTGAAGCCGGTCAGCCCGTTGAGCGCCGAGGGGATCCGCACCGAGCCGCCGGTGTCGGTGCCGATGCCGACCGCGGCCATGCCGTCGGTCACCGACACCGCCGCGCCCGACGACGAGCCGCCCGGAATCCGGCGGCCGGCCCGGTCCCACGCGTTGGCCGGCGTGCCGTAGTGGGGATTGAGGCCGACGCCCGAATAGGCGAACTCGGTCATGTTGGTGCGGCCGACGATCACCGCGCCGGCGGCCTTGAGCCGGCGGACGACCGGCGCGTCGCGTTCGGCCGGCGGCGCGTCGTTGCGCACGACCGAGCCGGCCCGCGTCACCTCGCCTTCGACGTCGAACAGGTCCTTGATCGAGACCGGCAGGCCGGCGAGCGGGCCCTGGGCGACGCCGGCCGCGCGCAGCGCATCGGACGCGGCCGCCTGGGCGCGCGCGCCGTCGTCGTAGAGCGCGGTGAACACCCGCGCGCCCTCGCCCGCCGGATCGCGCGCCCGGTCGAGGGCCGCTTCGGTCAGCGCGGCGCTGGTGGTCTCGCCGGTCGCCAGCTTGCGCAGCAGCCCGGCGAGCGGCGGCGGTCCCGCGTTTTCAGTCATGATCTTCTCCCAAGCCCCGCCATCTCGTAGGGGCGGGTTTGTAACCCGCCCGCCATCGCGTCCGCCATCCACAACGGGCGGGTTGGAAACCCGCCCCTACGGTGGACCGCAACCGTTCTCAGATCTTGCCCTGGAACGGGTTGGCCTCGTCGTAATAGTGGATCTCGTAGAGGAGGCAGCCGCCTTCGGACTTGAACGGGCCGTGATAGGCCCCCGGCGGCCGGCAGGCGTAGGTCGGCGCCTTGAAGTTCTCGCCGCCCTCGCCCTGGGCGTCGTTGCCGACGGTCAGGTCGCCCTCGACCAGGAAGACCTCCTCCCAGTGGTCGTGGACGAAGGGCGCGGTCGTGTATTCGCCCGGCTGGAACTTCAGGAGGCGGGTGCGGCTGCCCGTCTTCTTCTCCTCGTCGAGGTCGCTGGCGAGCAGCTTCTCCGTGATGCCGTCGGGATAGCCGGGCAGGTTGTGCCAGCCCTCGTCCATGTCGAGCTCGAAGAATTCCTTGTGCGGCTTGTTGAACGGCATGGGTTGCCTCCTGTCCTGGTTGCCTCAGCCTTCGACCGGCAGGGTCTCGATCCGATAGGTGTGGGTGAGCCTACGCCCGAGCACCGGGTCCTCCAACGCGACCTCGAACGCTTCGGCGGCGGTCGCGACCGGCTTGGCGAAGGCCAGCGTGCCGCCGAACATCGCCGCGCCGGGCGCGAGCCCGCCATACTGGCCGATCAGGTCGTCGGGCGTGCGCATCGCGGTCACCGGCCCTTCCTGGTAGAGGCGCCGGGCCCCACCCTCGTGCGCCCACGAGCGCAGGACCAGCTCGTCCCAGTGGCCGGCCACGTCGTCGTAACGCCACAGGGTCGGCGAGACCGGCTTGGCGCACATCTGCTTGGACAGCGACACGTTGATCTTCTCCGCTTCGCGGTCGGTATGATCGGAGCCGACCCCGACGTAGCGGGCGCCGTCGACGTCGAGGATCACGGTCTCGGCCTCGCCCGACGAGCCGTCGCCGGAGACCTGGATCGCGCCGGCGGTGGTCAGCAGGGTGGCGGCGACGCGGTAGAAGATCGGCGTCGTCTTCGGCCGCGGGATGCCGAGCTCTTCCAGCTCGCGGATATGCGCCTCCATCGCCGCGGCGTCGCGGCCGGTCCAGCCGGCGATCACCAGCGTGCCGATCGCCGCCGCCAGCGGCGCGTCGCCGTCCGTGCCGGCGACCGTGAAGTCCAGATGCGCCTCGCTTGTCACGCAAGTCCCCTCTAGTCGAAGAAGATATCGGACCGTTCGTACTGGACCGGCCAGGCGCCGCGCACGCCCAAACGCTTGGCCGCGCGCAACGGCCACACCGGGTCGGCCAGCAGCGTCCGGCCCATCACCACCAGGTCGGCCCGCCCGTTGGCCAGGATCTCCTCGGCCATGTCCGGCGTGTGGATCAGGCCGACGGCGCCGGTGGCGATCCCCGCCTCGCGCCGCACGCGCTCGGCGAACGGCACCTGATAGCCGGGGTGGACCGGGATCGCCTGGCGCGGGTCGTTGCCGCCCGACGAGCAGTCGATCAGGTCGACGTCGCCGCGCGCGGCCAACAGCTTCGCCAGCTCGACCGTGTCGTCGATGGTCCAGCCGCCCTCGACCCAGTCGGCGCAGGACAGGCGCACGAACAGCGGCAGGTCGGCCGGCCACTCGGACCGGATCGCCGCGATCGTCTCCGTCAGCAGGCGGGCGCGGTTCTCGAGCGGTCCGCCATAGTCGTCGTCGCGCGCGTTGGACAGCGGCGACAGGAAGGAATGGAACAGGTAGCCGTGGCCGGCGTGGATCTCGATCAGCCGGAAGCCGGCCTCGCGCCCGCGCCGGGCCGCGGCGGCGAAGGCGTCGACCACGGTGCGGATGTCGTCGCCGTCCATCGCGCGGGGCGCGGCGAAGCCGGGACCGTAGGGCAGCGGCGACGGGCCGATCGTCTCCCAGCCGCCGTCGGCCGGCGCGAGCGGCTTGTTGCCGTCCCACGGCCGCGACACCGACGCCTTGCGCCCGGCGTGGGCGAGCTGGACCCCGGGCACCGCGCCGAGCCCGGCGACCAGCTCGACGATCGGCTTCAGCCGGTCGCGCTGGTCGTCGTTCCACAGGCCGAGGCAATAGGGCGTGATCCGGCCCCGGTCCTCGACATGGGTCGCCTCGGTCGAGACGATCCCCGCCCCGCCCGCGGCGCGCGAGCCGAGATGCTGCATGTGCCAGGCGATCGGCGCGCCGTCGGGCGTCGAATACTGGCACATCGGCGACAGCATGATCCGGTTGCGCGCGGTCACCGACCGGAAGGTGATCGGCCGGAACAGGTGCGGGTCCGGATCGCGGCGCAGGATCCGGCGCGCGTCTTCCCCGGCCTTGCGAGCGTCGCTCAAAAGATCTTCTCCGAGGCCATGGCGAGATGGGTCACCGGGCCGCGCACCGGCGGCAGGTTGGCGAAGTCGTCCCGCGCCCGGGCCCGCGCCTCGGACCGAAGCGCCGCGTCGAGGGCGGCCGCCGACTCGAAGGTCATCTGCGCGAGGAAGCCGGTCGGGTCCGCCGTCGACCGGAAAGCGATCGCGCCACCCTACGGGCGTGTGCAGGGTCAGCGATCGGATGCCCGGGAACTCGGCCAGGATCGCCGCGTGGCGGGTGCGGTAATAGTCGACGAAGGGATCGGCCGGCTCGGGCATGCCCTGGTAGCGCACGAAATAGGAAACGGTCATCGCGGGACCCCGTTCGGCTTCCGGTGGCGTCCGCCGGATCGCGCCGGGCGGACGGAATAGCTACACAATTTAGTTAAGTGATGTAATCAAATTCTCCCCGCCCCGGCAACCGTCCTGCGGTCGGGAAGGCGCCGTCTCTAGGCGGCATCCTCCTCGGCTGCGAAACACTCGGCGGCGGACTTGCTGCCCAGACGCGCGGCGAGCCGGGACAGGGAGTCGAACTCCGCAGCCCGCAGGTCGCCGAAGAAGTAGTCGTTGACCGCCCGGATGTCGGGCGCGATCGCCTTGACCCGCGCCTCGCCCGCGGCGGTCAGCCGCAGCAGAACGCCGCGCCGGTCCTCCGGGTTGCGCCGCTTGTCGACCAGCCCGGCCCGGACCAGCTTGCCCACTTCGGTGGTCACGAAGGCGCCGGAGACGTGGAGCTGGCGGGCGATCGAGTTGATGCCGATGCCCTCGGCCTGCTTCTGGGCGATGACCATCACGATCATGTAGCCGGGCCCGGACACCCCCATCTCCACCGCCAGCCGGTCGCGCGCCTCGCGCATCTGCGCCTCGAGCGCGAGCAGGTCGTAGACCATGGCGCGGAAGCGGCCGTCGCTGCCGTTCTCCAACAGCGCCGCGGCGGAGGTCGACAGCGGCGGCCGGAAGGCCGCCGCGCCGTCGCCTTGGTCGGAAGGATCGCTCATACCTGGGATCGGGCGAGGCTCACGTAGCCGGTGTCGCCCAGCAGATGGCTCTCGATCGGGATGTGAAGGCTGTCGTGCACGGTGTTGTAAAATTTCCAGAAACCGATGACGCACGCAAGCTCCATCACCTGGGGCGGGGTCAGGTGTTCCTTGAGGTCGTCGAGGATCGTCTGGGGCACGTCGGTCGGGTCGAAGGACGCGGCGCGGGCATAGGCGAAACACACGCGCTCCATCTCGTCGGCCGGCTCGGCCGAGCCGTCGATGATGCCCTGCAGCTCGGCCTCGTCCATGTCCCAGCCCTCGGCGTCCATCGGATCGCCCGACGACTGGCGCTTGAGCATGTTGCAGCTGTGCGAGGTGCAGTAGGCGCAGCCGTTCACCGCGCAGCAGATCGCCGCGATCTTGCGCTTCAAGAGCTGCGGCAGGGTCGAGGTCGGGTCGCGCATGATCTTGGAGTTGAGCGCGAACAGGACCGAGGCGATCTCCGGCCGATGGGCATAGAGCTTGAGCGCGTTGGGCACGAAGCCCATGCGCTTCTTGTAGGGCGTCAGGATCTCGCCCAGCGCCGGGTGGAAGTCCTCTTCCGCGACATAGGGGATGAACGGATCGGCCTCGACGGTGACGACGGGCTTCGGCGGTTCGGCGTTCATGACAGCTCTCCTTTTTCTGTATCGTCATCCCCGCGCAGGCGGGGATCCAGACTTCGGGCGGCCCTGGCTTCCCGCTTTCGCGGGAATGACGGGGGTGTGGACTGGGTCAGCTCAGAAAGTCTTCCAGCTTGATCTCGCCCCAGTGGCGCGGCCAGGCACGCTCGAAGTCCTTGATCTCGGGACGGGCCTTGGCGGTGGCGTCGATGCCGACCTTGCCGACCGTCCGCCACGGATAGTCGCCCTCGATCGGCGCGGCCGCCGGGTCGAACAGCGAACCCCGGGTGTTGGGGACGACGATGATGTCGCGCGCCGGGTCCACCCGGGTCGCCATGGCGTGGTAGACGGCGGCCGGGTCGCCGGGGTCGGTGTCCGGGCTGACCGCGACCACCATCTTGGTGTTCAGCCACGGCGCGCCCATGCAGGTCATCAGCGCGTCGTTGACGAAGCCGGCGCGCGGATACTCGACCTGGATGATGCAGGACAGCGCCGCGCCCCAGGTCGGGAAGCGGACGTCGTGGCAGGTCAGCCCCATCTCGGTGATGCGGTTGTAGAGCACCGCCTCGTGGCACAGCCGCGGCAACGGCTGGTGGTCGGTGTCGGGCGAGGTCTGGTGGTTGCGGTAGATCGGGCGATCCCGGCGCATGGTGATCGCCGTGATGTGCACCTGGGGCAGCTTCTGCTCCTTGGGCAGGTAGTACATCGACGGCGACACCGAGGTGCCGTAGTCGAACAGCTCGGCGATATCGAGATAGCCCTCGGCGACGATCTCGGCGTGGGCCGGGACGGTCATGTCGATGGTCTCGCACTTCACCATCTCGATGTCCTGGTCCATCACCGTGCCGACCATCTCGAGCTCGCCCCACAGGTCCATGTGCAGGCCCGAGAAGTTGGCCATGATCTCGTAGGCCGGCGGCACGCCCCAGACGAAGGCGACCGGCACCCGCGTCTCGCCCCGGTCGCGCCACTTCTTGAGCACGGCGTAGGCGTGCGGGGTGACGTAGCTGACCAGTCCGCGGTCGGGATGGGTCGGCGTCGTGCCGGCGTTACAGGTGTTGTAGAAGCCGGTCTCCGGGTCGCGCAGGATGTTCATCGCGGTGATGTAGGGGTCGCTCTCCCCCTCGGTGTGGATCGGCACCGGCAGGTCGAGCCAGTTGACGTCCTTGCCGGTCATCACGACCTCGCGCACCGGCCCGTCGTCGACGTCGACGAAGCCGCGCGGCGGCTTGCGCAGCCGCTGGGCCAGGGTCGGCAGGTAGTCCTTCTCCGACGTTCCCAGCGCCCGGCATTGCGACCAGCGGTGCTTGACCAGGATGTCGCACAGCCGGAAGCCCGGCTTCTCGATGATGTTCTCGAACAGGATCGGCCCCTCGGACTGGGCCGACAGCGCCGGGATGTGGTCGATCGACACCGGCTTCTCGATCACCGTCACGATGTCGGCGTTGGTGTCGAGATAGCCGCGCAGGTCCCGGTCGAGCGCGTTCTTGAGCGCCGGTGTCCCGGCCTTTTGCTGCGCTTGCGCCATCGCTTCCTCCTGCCCCATGGCGACGATCCGTGTCAGAAAATAGCTAAGTAACAAAGGTATTGGCAAGCGAATCTTTTTGGGGCACCTGCGCGCGGCGGCTGCCCGACCCGGCGGGAATGGGCTAGGGTCGCCATCAAACAAGGGAGGCGACCTCATGCCGGAAACGGCGATCCCCGGCGACACGCCGGTCGACGTGCTCGTCGTCGGCGCCGGCAACGCGGCGCTGTGCGCGGCGCTGGCCGCGCGCGAGGCCGGCGCGTCGGTGCGGGTGCTCGAACGCGCGTCCGAGGCCGAGGCCGGCGGCAACAGCCGCTTCACCGCCGGCGCGCTGCGGCTGGTCTACGACGGTGTCGACGACTTGAAGCGGCTGATGCCCGACCTGACCGAGGCGGAGATCGCGCGGACCGACTTCGGCGCCTACACCGCCGACCAGTTCTTCGACGACATGGGCCGGATCACCGACTACCGGACCGACC
This sequence comes from uncultured Alphaproteobacteria bacterium, assembly GCA_963730305.1. Classification (GTDB taxonomy): domain Bacteria; phylum Pseudomonadota; class Alphaproteobacteria; order Bin65; family Bin65; genus CAMYMQ01. The sequence continues at coordinate 239,347 of CAVSRB010000006.1, read as the reverse complement.
CGGACCTGTGCGAGCTGCTCGTCCGCAACAGCCTGGACACCTATGCCTGGCTGGCGACCAAGGGGGTCCGCTTCGCCCCGGCCTATGGCCGCCAGGCGTTCAAGGCCCCCGACGGGCGCTTCCGCTTCTGGGGCGGCATCACCGCGGAGGTGGTCGGCGGCGGCGAGGGCCTGGTCGAGGCCGAGCACGCGGCGGCCCGCAAGGCCGGGGTCGAGATCGTCTACGGCGCGCGCGCCACCGGCCTGATCCACGACGACGACGGCGTCCACGGCGCGCGGGTCAAGCTGGGCGGCAAGACCGTCGACATGCCGGCCAAGGCGGTGGTGCTCGCCGCCGGCGGCTTCCAGGCCAACAGCGAATGGCGCACCCGCTATCTCGGGCCCGGCTGGGACCTCGCCGTCGTCCGCGGCACGCGCTTCAACACCGGCGACGGCATCAGGATGGCGCTCGACGCCGGGGCGATGCCCTGGGGCAACTGGTCCGGCTGCCACGCCGTCGCCTGGGACCGCAACGCCCCGCCCTTCGGCGATCTCGCCGTCGGCGACGGCTTCCAGAAGCACTCCTATCCGTTCGCGATCATGCTCAACGCCGACGGCGAGCGCTTCGTCGACGAGGGCGCGGACTTCCGCAACTACACCTACGCCAGGTACGGCCGGGTGATCCTGCAGCAGCCGCACCAGTGCGCCTGGCAGGTCTTCGACGCCAAGACCATCCCGCTGCAGCGCGACGAGTACCGCATCCGCCAGGTCACCAAGGTCACCGCCGACTCGGTCGAGGCGCTGGTCGAGAAGATGGAGGGGGTGAACTCGGCCCGCGCCCTCGAAACGATCCGCGCCTACAACGACGCGGTGATGACCGACGTGCCGTTCGATCCGACGGTCAAGGACGGCCGCGGCACGCGGGGCCTCACGGTGCCCAAGTCCAACTGGGCCAACACGATCGACACCCCGCCGTTCGAGGCCTACCAGGTCGGCTGCGGCATCACCTTCACCTTCGGCGGCCTCCGCATCGACACGACGGCCCAGGTGCTCGACACCGAAGCGGTCCCGATCCCCGGCCTCTATGCCGCCGGCGAGCTGGTCGGCGGCCTGTTCTGGCACAACTATCCCGGCGGCACCGGGCTGACCGCCGGCGCGGTCTTCGGCCGCATCGCCGGGACCAGCGCGGCGGCGGCCCGATGAGCATCCGGATGGCGACCATTGCGGTCTTCCTCGACTGTCACCCCGGCCGGAGCGCAGCGGCGTGCCGGGGTCCATGCGCCGGCACGGCGCGGGCATCCCGTGGAGCCCGGCTCGGCCTGACGGCGGTCCGGGGTGGCAATTTGAGATGGGGGCTCAAGAGATGACCGAAGCAACGCGCCGCCCCATCGAGACCCTCGGCTTCGTCGGCCTCGGCGTGATGGGCGAGGCGATGTGCCGGAACCTCGCGCGCAAGAGCGGCCTGCCCGTCGCCGCCTTCGACGTGCGCCCCGACCCGCTCGACCGGCTGGCGGCCGACGGGGTGACGGCCTGTGCCTCCCCGGCCGCGGTGGCCGCGGCCGCCGACGTCGTCTTCCTCAGCCTGCCCGACGGCCCCGCCCTGGAGGGGGTCGTGTTCGATGCATCGGGCGGGTTGCTCGCGGCCGCCCGCGCGGGCGCGGTCGTTGTCGATCACACCACCGCGCCGGTCGGGCTGACCCGCAAGGTCGCCGACGCGCTCGCGGCGCGGGCGGTCCACTTCCTCGACGCGCCCGTCGCCCGCACCCGCGCCGCCGCCGTCGACGGCACGCTGGCGATCATGGTCGGCGGCGACGGCGCCGTGCTCTACGCCATCCGGCCCCTGCTCGCCCACATGGGCACCGACATCCGCCATTGCGGGCCGGTCGGCTGCGGCCAGATCGCCAAGCTGATGAACAACAAGGTGCTGGCCGAGACCGTGGTCGCGCTCGCCGACGCGCTGACCATCGGCCGGCGCGCCGGGATCGACGGCGAGGCCCTGTTCGGCGCGCTCGCGGCCGGCTCGGCCGACAGCTTCGCGCTGCGCAACCACGGCATGAAGGCCCTGTTGCCCGGCGAGTTCCCAACCCAGGCCTTCAGTACGGAATACATGCTCAAGGACCTCGGCTACGCGCTCGAGCTGGCCGAGGCGGCCGGGGTCGAAGCACCGACGGCGCGGGTCGCCGCCCGGCGGTTGCGCGAGGCGATCGACGCCGGCCTGGGCGACCGCTACTTCCCGGCGCTGCTCGAGGTGATCGAAAGTGAAGGCAACGATTGAGAAGCCTGATCGTCACCCCCGCCTGCGCGGGAATGACGGGAAACGGGAGAGAGGACACCACCGATGACTGACCAAAAGGTCCTGTTCGAGAAAGCCGACCGCATCGCGACCATCACCCTCAACGACCCCGACCGGCGCAACCCGATCACCGACCAGGCCACCGTCGAGGCGATCCTCGCCGCGTTGGCCGACGTGCAGGCCGACCCCGGCGTCTCGGCCTGCATCCTGACCGGCGCGGGCTCGGCCTTCTCGTCGGGCGGCGACGTCAAGGCGATGCGCGACCGCACCGGCCTGTTCGGCGGCACGCCCCAGCAGATCGCCGAGGGCTATATGGCCGGCATCCAGCGGATTCCATTGGCGGTCTACGGCCTCGACGTGCCGACCATCGCGGCGGTCAACGGCCCGGCCATGGGCGCGGGCTGCGATTTGGCCGTGATGTGCGACTTCCGCATCGCATCGACCGCCGCGAAGTTCGGCGAGGTCTTCGTCAACCTGGGCATCATCCCGGGCGACGCCGGGAGCTGGTTCCTGCCCCGCCGCGTGGCTTACGAGGTCGCCGCCGAGATGACCTTCACCGGCCGCGTCCTCGACGCCGCCGAGGCCAAGGACAAAGGCCTGGTCATGAAGGTGGTCGAGCCCGACGCGCTGATGGCCGAGGCCCGCGCGCTGGCCGCGACCATCGCCGCCAAGCCGCCCGGCGCGATCCGCCAGGCCAAGCGGCTGCTGCGCGCGGCGATGCGCGTCGACCTGCCCGCCTTCCTCGAGATGGCCGCGGCCAACCAGGCGCTGTGCCACCACAGCGAGGACCATGCCGAGGCGATCGCCGCGCTCCTGGAGAAGCGCGAGGGCGTGTATACCGGGCGGTGAGCCGTGGCGGCGACCGCCGCTCGACGTCACCGCGGCCGCATCGTGCGGAGATAGGGCACGCACCAGTCGGCGGGCGGCCGAGAGAATTCGCCCTGGCTGCCGCAGGTCACGGCGAGCGTCGTCTTCCCGAGCCTCAGCCGCCCGATCAGATAGACCTCCCGGCCGCCGCTGCCGCCCTCGTGCCGCGTGATCCAATAGACGAGAGAACGGCCGGCGTCGAAAGCCAGCCTCTTCGCATCCGCCGGCGGCTTCGGCGATCGGGGGCCGACGGGCTCCACGCGGATCGTCTTCGGCGAGCGCGTGTGCGGCGGGCACACGATCCAGGCCCCGTCGCCCAACCGTCGGACGCGGCAGCGGGCGGGCAGCGATATGGCGAACCGCCGTCCGCCGACGACGACCGACCTCTCATTGCCCGGCGCCTGGGCCGACTGACGCGGCACACCGGACCGGCGGTCCTTGCCATCTGCGGCGGCCCCGCCCGGAGACAGCGCGGATAGCGTCACCGCGACGATGCCCAGCACGAGAATGCGGGTCGTCGCGCCGGTACAGGTCGCCTTGTTCGGCATGGTCCCCTTCCGGTGGTGAAGCGTGGCATGACTTATACGAACAACCTGTCCCTCGTCGCCCTGCCGAAAAGGCCGTGGCCGTGTCGTGCCCGGCGCTCCCCGCCCGGACCTGCGACGGCACGGCAAGGGTGCGGACGGGCGGCGCCGCACCGCGCTAAGATGGCACGGGTTGGAACACGCAGAGAGACCGGGAGCGGAGATGCGTTTCGTCGTGGTCGGGGCCGGCGGTGTCGGCGGATGCCTGGGCGCGCGGCTGGCCGAAGCCGGCCACGACGTCGCCTATCTCGCGCGCGGCGCGACACTCGAGGCGCTGACCACGACCGGGCTCACGCTGGAAAGTCCGCTCGGCGACGTCCGCCTGGGGCCGCGACGCGCCAGCGACCGGGCCGACGATCTGGGGCCGGCCGACGCGGTGATCGTCTCGGTCAAGCTTTACGGCCTGCAGGAGATCGCGCCGCTGCTGGCGCCGCTGGTTGGGCCCGAAACCGTCGTCCTGCCGCTGCAGAACGGGATCGACGCCTATCCGATCCTGACCGGCGCGCTCGGCGCCGACCGCGCCGGCAGCGTGCTCAAGGGCACGATCTCGATCAAGTCGTTCCGCGCCGCGCCCGGCCGGATCGTGTGCAAGTCGCCGTTCGCGCGGATCAAGTTCGCCGAGGCCGACAGCCGGCGGACCGAACGCGTCGAGGCGCTCGCCGACGTCCTCGACGCCTGCGTCGGCGTCGAGGCGGCGCTGTCCGACGACATCGATCGCGACCTGTGGTTCAAGTTCCTGATGCTGGCGAGCTTTTCCGCCGTGGCCTGTATGGCGCGCGCGACCATCGGCCAGGTGCTCGACGACCCGGCCGCCCGGTCGCTGGTCGTCCAGGCGGCCGAGGAAGTCGCCGCCATCGGCCGCGCCGAGGGCATCGACCTGCCCGCCGACATCGCCGGCCTGGTCGAGCGCCAGGTCAGGGACATGCCGCGCGACGGCCGCGCCTCGATGCTGGAGGATCTCGATGCGGGCCGGCCGCTCGAGCTGGACTTCCTGTCGGGGACGGTGGTCCGGCTCGGCGCCCGCCACGGCATCCCGACCCCGGTCCACGACACGGCCTACCGCGCGCTGGCGATGCATGTCGCGGGCGCGGCCGCACCGGGAGCCGCCAAGTAGTCATCCTGAGCGGCAGCGCCGCCGGGTGACGAGGAAGACCATGATGCCCGCACGACACCTCTGGCTGCTCCTGCCCCACGCCCTGTCGGCCGCCTGTTTCGGCGCCGCCTTCGCCTGGCTGTTCCACGCCGGGACCAACCGCACCCTGCCGGATCTCTATCTCGCCATCGGCGGCTTCGTCGCCCTCGCCGCGGCGGTGGTCGCGACCATCGTGGCCGTGGTGCTCGTGTTCAGGAGCGGCGCGCGGCGGTTCTGGCCGTGGCTCTCGATCCACCTCGGCGTGCTGTGCATCGCCTTCCTGATCGCGGGCGAATGGCTGGGCGCGCACGTGGCCTGACGCGGCATCGCCGCCCCGGCGCCCGGCCCGCCGTCACACCTTCCGGAAGGCCAGCACCGCGTTGAGCCCGCCGAAGGCGAGCGAGTTGGACAGGGCGGCGTCGATCGCGACCTCCTGCGCCGTGTTGGGCACGTAGTCGAGGTCGCAGTCCGGGTCCGGCTCCTGGTAGTTGGCGGTCGGCGGGATCACGCCCTCGTCCATCGCCTTGACCGTCGCCACCGCCTCGAGCGCGCCGGCGGCGCCGAGCGCGTGGCCGTGGAGGCTCTTGGTCGAGCTGATCTTGAGCTGTCTGGCGTGGTCGCCGAAGACGACCTTGATCGCCGCGGTCTCGACCTTGTCGTTCATCTGGGTGCCGGTGCCGTGGGCGTTGATGTAGGTGACGTCCTCCGGGTTGAGGCCGCCGGTCGCCAGCGCCTGGGCCATCGCCCGTTCGGCGCCCCGCTGGTCGGGCATGACGATGTCGCCGGCGTCGGCGCTGAGGCCGTAGCCGACCATCTCGGCATAGATCTTGGCGCCGCGCGCTTGCGCATCTTCCAGCCGTTCGAGGATCAGCACGCCGGCGCCCTCGCCGATCACCATGCCCTTGCGGCCCTTCGAGAACGGCCGGCAGGTGTCGGGCGCCAGCACCCGCACGCTTTCCCAGCTCCGCTGCGAGATCATCGAGATCTCGGATTCGGAGCCGCCGGCGACCGCGGCCCGGGCCCGGCCGGCCCGCACCATCCAGAAGGCCTCGCCGATCGCGTGGTTGGCCGACGAGCATGCGCTGGACACGCAGAAGGCGGGCCCGGTCAGCCCGAACTTCATGGTCACCTGGCTCGCCGCCGCGCTGATCATCATCCGCGGCACGGTCAGCGGGTGCGCGCGGGTGGTGCCGGTCTCGAACATGCGCATGAAGGACTCGTCGATCGTCGTCCAGCCGCCGACGCCCGAGGCGATGATGGTGGCGGTTTCGGCGCCGAGGTCGTCCTTCTCGAAATCGATGCCCGCGTCGGCGATCGCCTGGCCCGCGGAGATCAGCGCGAACTGGGTGAACCGGTCGTAGAAGGGCAGCTCCTTCTCGCCGAAATGCGCCGTCTCGTCATAGTCCTTGATCTCGGCGGCGATCTTGATGTGGAGCTTCTCGGCCGGCGCGCGCGTGATCTGCGCGATCGCGCTGCGCCCCTCCTTCAGCTCCTCCCAGATCGCCGGGACGGTGTGACCGAGCGACGAGATGCTGCCGATGCCGGTGACGGCAACGCGGTGTTGGGGCAAGTCCTGCATGAGGCGGCGGTTCGGTCCTGTCGCGGGCGCGGGCGCTCGCGGCTCAGGCGTTCTCCTTCTGCGCCATCAGGTCCTTCACGCCGTCGACGACGTCGCGCATGGTGTCCAGCTTGAAGCTGTCGTCGTCCTGGGGAACGTAGACGTCGAACGCCTCCTCGATGCCGAACAGGATCTGGACCATGTCGAGCGATTCGATGTTCAGGTCTTCGAGCCTGGCGTCGAGCGTGAGCGAGTCACGGTCGAGATTGGCTTCCTTGGCGAAGATATCGAATATCTTGTCGCGGATTTCTTCGTCGGTCATCTAATACTCCCGTTCGGACCGTCCCATGGCGCCGGTCACTCGCCCTCTTCCAGGCGCTTGACCTTCCTGGACAGGGCCTGCAAGTCCCTCAACGCCCGTCCGATGCGCATTTGATCCATTTCCAGCGCCACCGTCTGTTTCCAGGGGCGGGCCGGGTATCCTCCATACACCTTGGCGCCGTCAACATTCGCGATCACGGCCGCCATCCCGGTAATGATCGCATCGTCGCCCACGGTGAGGTGATCGGCAACACCGGAATGGCCCCCGATGACGACGCGGTCGCCGATCTTCGTGCTGCCGGCGACCCCGGCCTGGCCGGCGATCATGCAGTTCTCGCCGACGGTTACGTTGTGACCGATTTGCACCAGATTGTCGATCTTTGTTCCCGATCCGATCCGCGTCGGGCCCAGCGTGCCGCGGTCGACGCAGCTCCCGGCGCCGATCTCGACCCCGTCGCCGATCATCACGGTGCCGATCGAATTGATACGCACGAGCTCGGTGTTGCGTGCGGTCACCTCGCCGGTGCGCTTGGCCAATTCGATGCTGCTCTCCTCCGGCGTCACGAAGCCGAAGCCGTCGGCGCCGATCGCGACGTTGAAGTGCAGGATGCAGCCCGCGCCGAGGATGCAGCGGTCGCCGATGCGCACCCCGGCGTGGAGGTAGCAGCCGTCGCCGACCACCGCGTCGGCGCCGATCGTCACCTGCGGGCCGAGCACCGCCCCGGCGCCGATCCGCGCCCGCGCGCCGACCACCGCATAGGGCCCGATCGCCGCGTCGGCGGCGACCTGCGCCGTCTCGTCGATCACCGCGGTCGGATGGATCCCCTCGGCATAAGCGACCGGGCGCGGGAACAGGGCGAGCAGCTGGGCCAGCGCCAGTCGCGGCCGCTTGAACACCAGGCCGCCGCGGAACCGGTCGAGATCGACCTCAGACCCCGGCGCCACCGCGACCGCGCCGGCCCGGGTCGCCGCCAGCGCGGCGAAGGAGCCCTTGTCCATGGCCAGCGCCAGCACGTCCTCGCCCTCGGCCAGCGCCGGATAGGCGACGGCGCGGACGACGAAGCCGCCGTCGCCGACGACGTCGGCGTCGAGGATCTCGGCGATCTCGGTCAGGGACCTCGGTTCGGGCTGGACGGTGGTGCTCATACCCTGTGTCGCATGCTTGCGGGGGCCGCCGGGCGGCGGACGATCAATACTCTCTCCCGCGCCGCGATAGCAACCGGCAGGGCTCAGACGGCGACCCCGTTGGCCCGCAGGAAGGCCTCCAGCGCGGCGAGCACCGCCTCGGGCTGCTCGATCTGGAGGAAATGGGTCGTCTCCGGGATCATCGCGTAGTCGATGCCCTGGTCCTCGGCGACCGCCGCCGACAGCAGCGCCGGCGCCTGCTGGCCGGGCAGCTCGGGGTCGGCGGCGATGATCTTGAGCGGCACCGGAACCTCCGGCAGCCGCGGCCACAGGGTCGGGTCGATGTTGGTCTCGAAGATGCGCGCCTCGAGCTCGCGCGGGCAGGCCAGCTCCCAGCCGTCGCCGTCCGCCGCCGGGCGCAGGGTGGTCCGGGCGAACAGGTCGTGGGACCCCGGCCGCCAGCGCTGGAACATCGCGCGCCGGCGCAGCTGGGCCGCCATCACGCTCGGGTCGTCGTAGCGCGGCGGCCGGCGCCGGGCGATCGCGCCCATCTCGCGCATGTGCTCGCGCTCGAGCCCTTCGAGCGGGTGGCCGGGACGCGGGAACAGCGGCGGGTCGAACAGCACCAGCGGCGACCAGCGCGGCCCCTTCGCCAGGGTGTGCATGATCGCGGCGATCGAGGACAGCGAATGGAACGCGCCGATCACTTGGCGGTCGCCGAAATGCGCCGCGATGCCGTCGAAGATCGACTCCATGTCGCGGGCGAACCAGTCCCAGGTGTGGTGGTCGGTGTGGTGGTCGGGGTCGTGGCGCGGGTTCTGGCCGTGGTTGCGGATGTCGAACAGGATGACGTCGTATCCGTCCAGGAGCAGCGACCAGAACGGGAGATAGGCGTCGATGGCCAGGCCGTTGCCGTGGCTCAGCGCGATCCGCGGCCCGTCCGGGTTGCCGTGGCGGCGCAGCCGGATGACCGCGCCGTCGTCCATGGCGAGATCGACGACGGCGGCGGGGGCAGGCACGGTCAGGGTCGGCGGCGGCGCGGCATCGTTCATGCGGGTGTCCCGGATTGTTGCGGCTTCGCTAGGACACCGGCCGCTGACGCGTCAAGGAAATCCGCCGACGCCTTGCTTTCGGCGCATTCCGCGGCGTGTCATAAGGGAATGGGGACCCGGCGGCGGCGCGCCCGTCCGGCGCCGGGTCCGAGGAGGGACGGGATGACGCGATGACGGGGCCGAACGACCGGACCGGCTCGACGCCGCCGCCGACGGGCGGACCGGCGCGCGCGACGCCGCCGCCATTGCCGCCAACCCCGTCACCACCAGCCGCGGCCACGCCGCCGCCCCTGCCCGGTCCGAAGCCGCCGCCACCCCCGGCGCCGGCGCCATTGCCCCGCTTCGCCGCGCCGCGCCGGCTGCGCCGGCCGCCCAGCCTGCGCATCGTCTTGCTGTTGCTCACCGTCGCGATCGTCGGCGGCATGCTGTGGCTGATGGCGAGCCAGCCGGGCGAGACCATCGTCGCGCTCAACGACGCCAAGGCCTGGATCATCCAGAACCTGCGCGCCTGGTACGTGATCGCCGCCTCGGGCTTCGTCATCGCCGCGCTGTGGCTGATCGCCGGTCGGGTCGGCGACCTCCGGCTCGGGCGGCCGGGCGAGCGGCCGGCCTTCGGCTTCTGGTCGTGGCTGGCGATGATGCTGGTGGTCGGCACCGCCTCGGGCCTCGCTGTCTGGGCCGTCGCCGAGCCGCTCTACCACTTCCAGGCCAACCCGTTCGTCGCCCAGCGCGACCTCGAGACCGAGGAGGCGATCCGCCCGGCGCTGCGCCTGACCCTGCTGCACTGGGCGATCCACCCGTGGGCGCTGTTCTGCGTCACCGGGGTGGCGATCGCGGCCGGCGCGCGCCGCTGGCGGCTGCCGGCGCGGCCGTCGACCGCGCTGGTGCCGTTCATCGGCAGCCGCGTGCGCGGGCCGGTCGGGCTGAGCATCGACGTGGTGCTGCTGACCGGCGGGTTGTGCGTCGTCCTCGCCGCGGTCGGGCTGGGCCTGCTCCAGGCCGAGGCGAGCCTGGCGCCGTTCACCGGCCACCAGACCGGCGGCGCGCTGATCGGCAAGGCCCTGACCGCGGCCCGCACCGCCGCGCAGACCGCCGGCCTGCCGAGCCGCGAAGCGTTCGAGGCCTTCGTGCTGGCGCGCCTGCCGCTGCCGGTCAGCGTGCTGGTCGGGGTCGGCCTCGCGACCGCGATCACCCTGGTCCTGGTCGCCGCCGGCCTGCGCCGCGGCGCGCGGTGGAGCGCCGGGCTGGCGCTCGCCGCCGTGATCCTGATCGGCGTCGCGCTGGCCGCCTTCGGGCCGACCCGCTTCCTGTTGTCGATGGCGGTGCAGACGATCGGCGACTACCTCGCCCACCTGCCCGAGCTCGCCTTCGACACCGGCGCCGGCGTCCAGGACACCCAATGGCAGGGCTGGTGGACGCTGTGGTACTGGGGCACCTGGATCGCCCTGGCGCCGCTCGCCGGCACCTTCATCGCCCGCATTTCCACCGGCCGCTCGGTGCGCGAGATGACCGCGGGCGCCTTCATCGTGCCGGCCTTCCTGACCATCATCTGGGTCAGCGTCTACGGTGGCGCGGCCCTGCACACCGAGCTGTTCGGCAAGGGCGGCCTGATCCCCGTGCTCAAGGCCAATCCCGGCGCCGTCATCACCGCGCTGTTCGCGACGATGAAGCTCGAGCTGTTCCGCGAGCCCGCCGACTGGGCCAGGGTCGCGGCCCCCTACCTGGCGCCGGTGCTGATCATCCTGACCCTGCTGGCCGGGATGACCGCCTGGAGCCACGCCATCCACGGCTTCTTCGTCGACGACCGCCAGCTCGAGCGGCCGTGGCTGTGGCTGCCGGTGTGGCCGATCCTGATCGGCGTCAGCGTCGGCGCGTTCTGGGTCGTCGGCAACCTGCCCGCGTTCAACGCGCTGCGCACCTTCGGCTTCATCCTCGCGGCGCCGGGATCGGTGCTGCTGATCGCGATGCTGTTCGGAATGCGCCGGTCGCTGCGCCGCTACCGCGCGTGACTCCGGCCCACCGCGCCGGGCGGCCGCGAATCGAACGATCTATAGATTTCGCTCGACCTCGCGGCCACCTTTGTCTATGCACGAATTGGCCGTAACCGAGGCTTTCGAGGCAACAAGGGGTAGGTAATGGTCAGCGACATCGAGATCGCCCGCGGCGCCGAGCTGGCGCCGATCGAAGCCATCGGCGACAAGCTCGGCATCCCCCAGGGCGAGCTCTACCGCTACGGCCCGCACAAGGCGAAGCTGTCCGCCGACTTCATCGAATCCCTCGCCGACCGGCCCGACGGCAAGCTGATCCTGGTCACCGCGATCACGCCGACCCCCGCCGGCGAGGGCAAGACGACGACCACGGTCGGCCTCGGCGACGGCCTCAACCGGATCGGCAAGCAGACCGCGATCTGCCTGCGCGAGCCCTCGCTCGGCCCCTGCTTCGGCATCAAGGGCGGCGCCGCCGGCGGCGGCCGCGCCCAGGTGGTGCCGATGGAGGACATCAACCTCCACTTCACCGGCGACTTCCACGCCATCGGCGCGGCCAACAACCTGCTGTCGGCGCTGATCGACAACCACATCTACTGGGGCAACGACCTGGGCATCGACGCCCGCCGGGTGACCTGGCGCCGGGTCGTCGACATGAACGACCGCGCCCTGCGCGACGTCGTGGTGTCGCTGGGCGGCGTGACCAACGGGTTCCCGCGCGAGACCGGCTTCGACATCACCGTGGCGTCGGAGATCATGGCGGTGTTCTGCCTGGCCGACGACCTCGCCGACCTGCAGCGCCGGCTGGGCAACATCATCGTCGGCTACACCCGCGACCGCGAGCCGGTGCGCGCCCGCGACCTCAAGGCCGAGGGCTCGATGACCGCGCTCTTGAAGGACGCGTTCCAGCCCAACCTGGTGCAGACCCTCGAAGGCAACCCGGCCTTCGTCCACGGCGGCCCGTTCGCCAACATCGCCCACGGCTGCAACTCGGTGATCGCCACGCGCACCGCGCTCAAGCTGGCCGACTACGTCGTCACCGAGGCCGGCTTCGGCGCCGACCTGGGCGCCGAGAAGTTCTTCGACATCAAGTGCCGCAAGGCCGGCCTGTCGCCGACCGCCGCGGTGCTGGTCGCGACCGTCCGCGCGCTCAAGATGCACGGCGGCGTCGCCCGCGACGCGCTCGGCACGGAGAACGTCGAGGCGGTCACCAAGGGCCTGGAGAACCTGGGCCGCCACATCCGCAACATCGGCCAGTACAGCGTGCCGGTGGTGGTCGGCGTCAACCGCTTCACCGCCGACACCGACGCCGAGATCCGGGCGGTGATCGACTATTGCGCCGGCTTCGGCGTCGCCGCCTTCGAGTGCAACCACTGGGCCGAGGGCAGCGCCGGGATCGAGGCGATGGCGGCCAAGGTGGCCGAGGTCGCCGACAGCGGCAGCGCCCAGTTCCGCCCGCTCTACGAGGATTCGGAGACGCTGTGGGAGAAGACCCGCCACATCGCGCGCAAGATCTACTGGGCCGAGGACATCATCGCCGACAAGAAGGTGCGCGACCAGTTCAAGGCGTTCCAGGACGCGGGCTTCGGCCATTTCCCGATCTGCATGGCCAAGACCCAGTACAGCTTCTCGACCGACCCCAACCTCAAGAACGCGCCGTCGAACCACGTCGTGCCGATCCGCGAGGTGCGGCTGTCGGCCGGCGCCGAGTTCCTGGTCGTGATCTGCGGCGAGATCATGACCATGCCCGGCCTGCCCCGGGTGCCGGCGGCGAACAACATCTCGGTCAACGCCGAGGGTTTCATCGAGGGGCTGTTTTAGGCATACAGGGGGTCCCCAAGGGGCCCTGACGCACCCCGCGGCCTGCAACCGGCATCCGATGGCATCCGAAACCAAGACGGTCACAGACGGCACCTTCCGCCACCCCGGCGCCGGCCGGCGCAAGGCGCGGCCGCGCCCCAAGGGCCGGCAGGTCGACCCGGCGGCGCTGGACGCGGTCCAGGCCCTGCTCGGCGACCGGCCGCGGCGGCGCGACCTGCTGATCGAGCATCTCCACCTGATCCAGGACGAATACGGCCACCTGTCGGCGCCGCACCTCGCCGCGCTCGCCCACGAGATGAAGCTCTCGCAGACCGAGGTCTACGAGGTCGCCACCTTCTACGCCCATTTCGACGTGGTGAAGGAGAACGAGGCGCCCCCGCCCGCGCTGACCGTTCGGGTCTGCGACAGCCTGTCGTGCATGCTGGCCGGCGCCGAGGAACTGCTGGCCGCGCTCGGCGAGGGAACCGATCCCGACGCCGTGCGGGTGGTCCGCGCGCCCTGCATGGGCCGCTGCGAGGCCGCGCCGGTCGCCGAGGTCGGCCACAACCACCTGACCGGCGCCACCGTCGAGACCGTGGCCGCGGCGATCGCGGCGGGCGACACCCATCCGCACGTCCCCGCCTACCGGGACCTCGACGCCTACCGCGCCGAGGGCGGCTACGCCCTGTTGCAGGCGTGCCTGTCGGGCGAGCGGACGGTCGAGCAGGTGATCGAGATCCTGAGCGATTCCGGCCTGCGCGGGCTGGGCGGCGCGGGCTTCCCGACCGGGCGCAAGTGGCAGTTCGTCCGCGCCGAGGCCAAGCCGCGCTATCTCGCGGTCAACGGCGACGAGGGCGAGCCCGGCACGTTCAAGGACCGCCACTATTTGGAGACCGACCCGCACCGCGTGATCGAGGGCATGCTGATCGCCGCCTGGGCGGTCGAGGCCGAGGCCGCCTATTTCTACCTGCGCGACGAGTATCCGCACGTCCGCGAGATCCTGTTGCGGGAGCTCGACAAGGTCCGCGACGCGGGCCTCGCCCCGCACACCGAGATCCACCTCCGCCGCGGCGCCGGCGCCTATATCTGCGGCGAGGAATTGGCGATGATCGAATCGATCGAGGGCAAGCGCGGCCTGCCCCGCCACCGCCCGCCCTACGTCGCCCAGGTCGGCCTGTTCGGCCGGCCGACGTGCGAGAACAACGTCGAGACCCTGTTCTGGGTCCGCGACATCGTCGAGAAGGGCGCCGACTGGTTCGCCGGCCACGGCCGCAACGGCGGCAAGGGGCTGCGCAGCTACTCGGTCTCCGGCCGGGTGAAAGAGCCGGGCGTCAAGCTGGCGCCGGCCGGCATCACCTTGAACGAGCTGATCGCGGAATATTGCGGCGGCATGGCCGAGGGCCACACCTTGCGCGCCTACCTGCCCGGCGGCGCCTCGGGCGGCCTGCTGCCCGCCAGCCTGGCCGACGAGCCGCTCGAATTCGGCCAGCTCGAGAAGCACGGCAGCTTCGTCGGCTCCCACGCCGTCGTCGTGCTGTCGGACAAGGACGACCTCAAGGAAGTCGCGCTGAACCTGATGCGCTTCTTCGAGGACGAGAGCTGCGGCCAGTGCACCCCGTGCCGCGCCGGCACCGAGAAGACGGTCAAGCTGATGCAGGCCCGGTCATGGGACCGCGACCTGATCGAAGAGGTCGGCCGGGCGATGGCCGACGCCTCGATCTGCGGCCTGGGCCAAGCGGCGGCGAACCCGGTGTTCACGCTGTTCCGGCATTTCCCCGACGAGCGGTAAGCGCCCCTAATCCTCCGAATAGGGCAGCAGCGCCCGCGGCGCGCCGTAGCGGCGCCACCAGTGGACGTAGGGTACGTCCGACGCGCCGATGGCCTGGGCGACGACGCGCCAGCGGCCGCCCTCCAGCTTGAGCAGGCCGTGGACCAGGCCGCCGAACGCCTCGGCGCGCACGGCGCTCTCGAACGGCGTGCCGGTATAGTCGATCGCCGAGCCGTCGGGATTGCGCGGCTCGGCTTCGAGGAAGGCCCACGGGCCGAGCACGCGCAGCTTCTTGACCACGAAGATCACCGGCTTGCCGATGCGCCGCTGCACCGGCGCGCGCATGGCGTCCATGATCGCGGCGCGCTCGGCGCTGCCGCGCGGCGGCGTCATCACCTGGGCCGCCGCCGGCCAGGCGGCAAGCGCCACCAGCCCGAAGGCCAGCGCCGCGCGGCGAAGTGGCGTCGTCATGTCGTCCGTCCTCCGTTCGACCGCCGGCACGACCTGCGCCGGCCCTGGCAACCGAATAGAGGCGGACGCGCCCGCCGGCCTTGACCTGGATCAGACGGGCGCCTGGATCAGACGGGCGCCCGGATCAGACGGGCGCCTGGATCAGGCCGGCGGGTCGGTCAGCCGGCTATCCGGCGCGTCAGCGCACCACCAGCTTGCGATACAGGTGCCAGGTCGCGTGGCCGAGCACCGGCATCACGATGGCCAGGCCGAGCAGCGCCGGGATCGAGCCGAGCACGAGCCCGCCGGCGACGATCAGGCCCCACAGGGCCATCGGCCCCGGGTTCGTGCGCACGGCGCGGACCGAGGTGGCGATCGCTTCGGCCACGCCGACGTCGCGGTCGAGCAGCAGCGGGAACGACACCGCGCTGATCGTCAGCACGACCACGGCGAACAGGAAGCCGACGCCGATGCCGATGCCGATCATCGCCCAGCCGGCGCCGGTGGTGAACAGGTCGGACGCGAAGGCGCCGATCGAGGCCGGCGCCGCGGGACCGAGCGTCACCGCGAAGATGGCCCAGGCCGCCGTCAGCCAGATGAGGAATATCCCGACCAGCAGCAGGCCGAGCGTGAAGATCGCGCCGAAGGCGGGCGAGCGCAGGACGCCGAAGGCGTCCGCCCAGTTGACGTCGGCGCCCGCCTCGCGGCGCCGGCTCATCTCGTAGAGGCCCATCGCCGCGACCGGCCCGAGCAGCGCGAAGCCCGAGGCGAGCGGGAACACCAGCGGCAGCAGGTTGTTGCCGAACACGAGCTGCGCCAGCACCAGGCCGACGACGGGGTAGATCAGGCACAGGAAGATGACGTCGGTGCGGTAGGCGCCGAAATCCTCGACGCCCTTCTCCAGGGCCTCGCGGAGGTCGGCGCGGCCGATCCGGCGGACGCTCGGGTGCGTGCCGTAGCGCGCCCGCTGGTCGCCTTCGATCGCGTGCGCGGCGGAATTGACTGCGTGGGTCGCGCCCTTGACCTGGGCCCAGCCCCATTCGATCGGATTACGGATGTGGTCTTCGGTGGCCATAGTTTCTTCTCCCGAACCGAGGGTTCGAGGGCCGCAGGCCGTCGTGGCCGGTCACCGAATGCGGTCGGCGGCCACGAGGAACCGCGACCCGCCTATGCTTCCAATATAGTCCATTTACCCCCCGGCGTCGCCTCACATCTCGGTGCGGTCCAAGAGAAGCCCTTGGGAAACAACAGCGATTGACCATCAATCAGCATTATGATCATAATACTGAACAATGGCATCCGAACCGAGGGAGGAAGGGTTCATGAGCGCGAATTCCGACACGCCGATCGTGATCGCCGGCGGCGGCATCGGCGGCTTCGCCGCGGCGCTGGCGCTGAGCCAGAAGGGCCGCGCCGTCCACATCCTGGAGCAGGCGTCCGAGTTCGGCGAGATCGGCGCCGGCATCCAGATCGGCCCCAACGTGTTCAAGATGTTCGACGTCCTGGGCCTGACCGACGCCATCCTCGACGTCGCCGTGCTGCCCGACTTCCTGGTCATGAAGGACGGCCTGACCGGCAACGAGATCGTGCGCATGCCGGTCGGCTCCAAGGCGTTCCGCGACCGCTACAAGCATCCCTATGGCGTGATCTACCGCCCCGACCTGCACAACGCCCTGATCGACGCCTGCAAGGCGCAGCCCAACGTCGAGACCAGCGTCAACCAATCGGTCACCGGCTACGAGGACACCGGCGACGGCGTCCGCGTCTTCACCAAGGATGGCGCGACCATCGAGGGCGCCGCCCTGATCGGCGCCGACGGGCTGTGGTCCAACGTCCGCAAGCAGCTCGTCGGCGACGGCGAGCCGCGGGTTTCCGGCCACATCGCCTACCGCGCCGTGCTGCCGACCAGCGAGGTGCCCGACCACATCAAGCAGGACAACGTCGTGCTGTGGGCCGGGCCCAAGACCCACCTGGTCCACTATCCCCTGCACCGGGGCGAGATCTACAACCTGGTCGCGGTGTTCCACAGCGACCGCTACGAGGAGGGCTGGGACGCCTTCGGCGACCCCGAGGAGCTGCACCAGCGCTTCGCCGGCGAGCACGAAGATGTCCTCACCATGCTCGACAAGATCGAGAGCTGGCGGATGTGGGTGCTGTGCGACCGCGAGCCGATCAAGGACTGGTCGAAGGGCCGGGTCACCCTGCTCGGCGACGCCGCCCACCCGATGCTGCAATACCTGGCCCAGGGCGCGTGCATGGCGACCGAGGACGGCGTCTGCCTGGCCACGCGGGTGGCGGCCAACGGCGACGACATCGAGACCGCCTTCAAGGAATACCAGGCGCTGCGCTACCTGCGCACGGCGCGGGTCCAGCTCACCGCCCGGATGTTCGGCGATATCTACCACGCCGCCGGCGCCACCGCCGACCTGCGCAACGCCATGCTCGCCCCGACCGACCCGACCAAGCCGGGCGAGGGCATGGCCTGGCTCTACGAGGGCATCGACGAGACCGGCGCGCAGCAGTTCAAGCTGGCGCCATGACCGCTCCGCCCGACGGCGACGAGCTGGCGGTCGCGGCGGACGCCGGCGCTGCGGCCGAGCTGGTCGACATGCCCGGCCACCTGCTGCGGCGGTGTCAGCAGATCGCCGTCGCCCTGTTCCTCCAGGAATGCCGCGCGGACGACCTGACGCCGCTGCAGTATGCGGTGCTCAAGGCGCTCGACCAGCATGGCGAGCTCGACCAGAACCGGCTCGGCGGCCTGACCGCGCTCGACCGCACCACGGTGAGCACGGTCGTCGGCAACCTCGAGAGGCGCGGCCTGGTCGCCCGGCGCCGGTCGCGCGCCGACCGCCGCCACAACGCGATCACCTGCACGCCCGCGGGCGGCGCCCTGCTCCGCCGCGCCCAGCCGGCGGTCGACGCCGCCCAGGCGCGCATCCTCGCCCCGCTCGCCGCGGACGAGCGCGAGGGTTTCCTGGCCTGCCTGAAGAAGATCGCCGACGGCAACAACCTGGAGAGCCGCGCGCCGCTGAAGCGCTGACGCGTCCGTCGGACGGCGCGGCGGCTCGGGCGAAAAGAACGGCGTCAGGCCGCGACCGGCTGGGCGACCATGCGGGCCGGCGGCAGGGTAACCGTGACGCGGGTGCCGGCCCCGACCCGGCTGTCGATCTCGAGCGTCCCGTCGTGCAGCTCCACCAGGCGCTTGGCCAGCGGCAGGCCGAGGCCGGTGCCCTCGTATTCCCGGCTGAGCCGGCCGTCGAGCTGGCTGAAGACGTCGAGGGCGGTGTCGATGTCCTGCGACGCCATGCCGATGCCGGTATCGGCCACGACCACCGCCATGCCGCCCGACCACCGCGCCGCGGTGACACTCACCTCGCTGTCCGGGCCGCTGAACTTGACCGCGTTGGCGAGCAGGTTGACCAGGACCTGGCGGAGCCGCCGCGCATCGCCCCGCACCGGCGGCAGGTCGCGGGCGACGTCGACGCGCAGGTCGATCTCCGCGGCTTCGGCGTCGTGGGCAACCGCCTGTGCGGCGTCGGCGATCAGGGCCGCAATGTCGACCGGCGCCTCGTGCAGCTCGAGCCGTCCGGCGTCCGCGTTCGAGATATCGAGGATGTTGTTGATCAGGCCGAGCAGGTGGCGGCCGCTCTCCCGGATGTCGCGCGTATAGTCCAGGTAGCGGGGGTCGCCCAGCGGCCCGAAGGTCTGCGCGAGCTGGACCTCGGCGAACCCGATGATGGCGTTGAGCGGGGTCCGCAGCTCGTGCCCCATCATGGCGAGGAACTGCGATTTCGCCTTGCTCCCGGCCTTCGCCCTTTCGAGCGCCGCGGTCGCCTCCCGGGTCCGCGCGGCGAGCGCCCGCTTGGTCTCTTCCAGCTCGGCGATGTAGAGCCGGAGCCGCTGCGCCTCCTGGGCGGTACGGCCGGCGAGATGCTGGTCGAAGATCGCGCCGAGGAAGCCGAGCGCGACGATCAGCGCGGTCACCGCGGCCACCGCGATGGCCAGTATGTCGGGCGCCAGCACCGACGAGAATACCGGCACCGCCGGGTCGTACTGCAGCGTCAGCGCGGTCATCCCGGTGAAGTGTAGGCCGCAGATGCCCACGGTCAGCAGTACCGTCGCGACGAACCGTGCGCGGACGGAAGCGACGCCGACGCCGACCCGGCAGGCGGCCGCGCCGAACAGGACGCCGATCGCGAGCGACGCCACGACGTAGGCCGCGTCCCAGCTCTTGGTCGCCGGCACCAGCAGCGCCGCCATGCCGACATAGTGCATCGCGCCGATGCCGGCGCCGACGATGACGCCGGCGAGCACCCTGCGCCCATAGCGGATGCCCGCGAAATAGCCCAGGCCGGACGCCAAGGTCGCGATGACGATCGAGAGCAGCGTCAGGCCGACGTCGTAGCCGACCGGGAAGCCCGGCTTGTACGACAGCATGGCGACGAAATGGGTGGCCCACACGCCGCTGCCCGTGACCAGCGCGGCCGCGGCCAGCCAGCCGAGGCGCCACGGGCGGCCATACGGCGTCGCGCGGCCAAGCAGGTTGAACGCGGTGTAGCAGGCGAAGACGCAGATGACCGCCGCGAGCGCGACGAGGCGGAGGTCATGCGCTTCCGTGAGGCAGGCATAGACCTGGAGCATGACACCGGTGCTATCCCGCCCTGTGCTAATTTTGCGTTAAGCGCACCGTCCGGCGCGGCGCCGCAAATGCCGGACTCGCGCCGCGCCCAGGCCCCGTTCGGCCGCGCCGCCGGCTATCGGTCGAAGGCCGATCCGTTGGGAATCTTGGGAAAGATGTCGGGCGGCGCCTTGTAGCGCTTCGCCCAGTCGCGCCACGGCGGCTCGGTCGCGCCGATGACATACCAGACCACCCGCCAGCGCACGCCCCGCCGACGCATCAGCGCGACGATCTCGTCCTTGAACGCCTGGCGGCGCACGGCCGCGGCCCACTTGGTGTCGGTATAGTCGATCGCCTCGCCGGTCGGCCGGCGCGGCACCGCGATCAGCAGCGCCCACGTGCGGTCGACCTTGAGATGGCTGATCGCGAAGGCGACCGGCCCCTTGAGCATGCGGGAGACCGGCAGGCGCAGCGCGTCGACGATCGCCTTGCGCTCCGCGCTGCCCCGCGCCGGCGCGTGCAGCCCGCGCTGCGTCTGTGTCTGCGTCTGCGTCTGCGCCGACGCCGGCATCAGCAGGATGGCCGCCAGCGCCAGACCGCCCAGGCAGCGCTTGAAATCCCGTTGCCCGATCATAGGTATTTCTTCATATCAAGCCCGTGGTGGCGTCGCCGTGGCCGCGTCGAGGCGAAACCGGAATGATGACATTTGATGACATATGATGACATCCCATCGCCTGACGGAATGCGGCGCAGCGACCCGATGATGACAAATGTTTACATCCGCGGCTATCGCGCGGGAGGGGCCGGACGACGGGACCGGGCGGGATGACCGAGCCAAAGGTGGACTTGGCTCTGTAGCGTTATAGAATCATCGTCAGCGACACACGAACGGCCGGGAATCGGGCACGGAACGGGCCATGACGGACACCATCACCTTCACCTTGGACGGGCAGACGGTCGAGGCCGCGCCGGGCGAGACGATCTGGCAGGTCGCCCAGCGGCTCGGCACCGAGATCCCGCACCTGTGCTATGCGCCCGAGCCCGGCTACCGCGTCCGACGGCAACTGCCGCGCCTGCATGGTCGAGATCGAGGGCGAGCGGGTATTGGCGGCGTCGTGCATCCGCACCCCGGCCGAGGGCATGGTGGTGAAGACGGCGTCGGAGCGGGCCAAGGCGTCGCGCAAGATGGTGTTCGAGCTGCTGCTCGCCGACCAGCCCACGCGCGGCACGGCCCACGACCCGGACGCCAAGTTCTGGCGCTGGGCCGACCGGGTCGGCATCGCGGACAGCCGGCTGCCGGGCCGGGTCACCCCCACCCCGGACCGCAGCCACCCGGCAATGGCGGTCCATCTCGACGCCTGCATCAACTGCACCCTGTGCGTCCGCGCCTGCCGCGAGGTCCAGGTCAACGACGTGATCGGCATGGCCTCGCGGGGGGCGTACTCGAAAGTCGTCTTCGACATGGACGACCCGATGGGCGCGAGCACCTGCGTCGCCTGCGGCGAGTGCGTGCAGGCCTGCCCGACCGGCGCGCTGATGCCGGCCAACCTGCTCGACGCGGCGGGCGCGCGGACCCAATGGGCGGACACGCAGGTCGACAGCGTCTGCCCCTATTGCGGGGTCGGCTGCCAGATCACCTACAACGTCAAGGACGGCGAGGTCCTCCACGTCGAGGGCCGGGACGGCCCGGCCAACGAGCAGCGGCTGTGCGTCAAGGGCCGCTTCGGCTTCGACTACATCACCCACCCCCAACGCCTGACCAAGCCGCTGATCCGCCGCGACGACGCGCCCAAGGAGGCCTGGATCAGCATGGACCCGGGCGATCCGCTCCAATACTTCCGCGAGGCGACCTGGGACGAGGCGCTCGACCGCGCCGCGGCGGGACTGGCCCGGATCCGCGACGAACACGGCGGCAACGCGCTGGCCGGCTTCGGCTCGGCCAAGGGCTCGAACGAGGAGGCCTACCTGTTCCAGAAGCTGGTCCGCACCGGCTTCCACACCAACAACGTCGACCACTGCACCCGGCTGTGCCACGCCTCGTCGGTCGCGGCGCTGATGGAGGGGATCGGCTCGGGCGCGGTGACCGCCCCCTTCACGGCGGTCGAGGACTCCGACGTGATCTTCGTGATCGGCGCCAACCCGACCGAGAACCACCCGGTCGCGGCGACCTATTTCAAGCAGGCGGCCAAGCGCGGGGCGACCCTGATCGTCGCCGACCCGCGCGGCCAGGCGCTCAAACGCCACGCCACCCACATGCTGCAGTTCAAGGGCGGCGGCGACGTCGCCCTGCTCAACGCCCTGCTCCACGTCATCGTCGAGGAGGAGCTGTACGACAAGCAGTATGTCCAGGCCCACGTCGCCGGCTTCGAGGAGATCGTCGAACACGTCAAGCCGCTGACCCCGGAGGCGATGTCGGAGATCTGCGGCATCGACCCGGAGACCCTGCGCACGGTCGCGCGGACCTACGCCCGGGCCGAGCGGGCGATCATCTTCTGGGGCATGGGCATCTCCCAGCACGTCCACGGCACCGACAACGCGCGCTGCCTGATCGCGCTGGCGCTCGCCACCGGCCAGGTCGGCCGGCCCGGCACCGGGCTGCACCCGCTGCGCGGCCAGAACAACGTCCAGGGCGCGTCCGACGCCGGCCTGATCCCGATGGTCTATCCCGACTACCAGTCGGTGGCGAAGCCGGAGGTGCAGAAGCTGTTCGAGGAGGCCTGGGGCACCGCCCTCGACCCCGACCCCGGCCTGACCGTGGTCGAGATCGTCAACGCGATCATCGCCGGCGACATCCGGGGCATGTACGTGATGGGCGAGAACCCGGCGATGTCCGACCCCGATGCGTCCCACGCCCGCGAGGCGCTGGCGAAGCTGGAGCACCTCGTCGTCCAGGACCTGTTCCTGACCGAGACCGCGTGGCACGCCGACGTCGTCCTGCCCGCTTCGGCCTGGCCGGAGAAGTCGGGCACGGTGACCAACACCAACCGCCAGGTCCAGATGGGCCGGCCGGCCGTCGAGCCGCCCGGCGACGCCCGCCAGGACCTGTGGATCATCCAGGAGATCGCGCGGCGGATCGGGCTCGACTGGGCCTATGACGGGCCCGCAGAGGTCTTCACCGAGATGGCCTCGGTGATGCCGTCGCTGGACAACATCACGTGGGAGCGGGTCGAGCGGGAGAGCTCGGTCACCTACCCCTGCGACGCGCCCGACAAGCCGGGCAACGAGATCGTCTTCGCCACGGGCTTCCCGACCGAGAACGGCCGCGGCAAGCTGGTGCCGGCGACGCCGCAGCCGCCCGGCGAGGTGCCCGACGCCGACTTCCCGATGATCCTGACCACCGGCCGCCAGCTCGAGCACTGGCACACCGGCGCGATGACCCGGCGCGCGAGCGTGCTCGACGCGCTCGAGCCCGAGGCGGTGGCGTCGCTGAGCCCGACCGACCTCAACCGCATGGGCCTCGCGCCGGGCGACCGGGTCCGGGTCGAGACCCGGCGCGGCGCGCTCGAGCTGACCGCGCGCAGCGACCTGGCGGTGCCGCCGGGCACGGTGTTCATCCCCTTCTGCTACGGCGAGGCCCCGGCCAACTGGCTGACCAACCCGCAGCTCGACCCCTGGGGCAAGATCCCGGAGTTCAAGTTCTGCGCCGCGCGGGTCGAGAAGGCAGCGGTGCCGGCGGCGGCGGAGTAGCGGCCGGCGGTGTCCCCTCACCCAGCTCCGGGTAAGGCACGGCTTCGCCGCACCAACCCTGCGCAACCCTCTCCCCGAGGGAGAGGGAGCAATTGAGACGGACGTGCCACATGTCCCCTCTCCTTGGGGAGAGGGAGGGGCCCGCCGCGCAGCGGTGGGAGGGCGAGGGGCCGCTCGCTGCCCGGGACAATCTCAGCGTCGTCGGTGACGATCAGGGCATCGAGCGCCAGCAGCCCGTCCGGATAGGCGCGGACCGGGTTGAGATCGATCTCCGCGACGTGCGGGTTGGCCACCAGCAGGTCGCCCAGCGCGACGATGGCGCGGACGATCGCGGCGCGGTCGATCGCCGGCGCGCCGCGCCAGCCGTCGAGCAGCGCCTTGCCCTGGAGCCGGTCGAGCATCGCGGCCGCGTCGTCGGGGCCGAGCGGCGCCAGGCCGACGGCGACGTCGCCGAGCGCCTCGGCAGTGACCCCGCCGAGGCCGACCAGCACCGACGGCCCCCAGCTCGGGTCGCGCCGGCCGCCCAGGATCAGCTCGAGCCCGGCCGGCGCCGTCGTCTCGATCAGGTAGCGGTGCGGCCCGCCCGGGATCGCGTCGATCCGGTCGAGGGCGGCGTCGAGCTGGTCGGCCGTGGCGACGCCGAGATGGACCCCGCCGACCTCGGTCTTGTGCAGCACCGCGGCGTCGAGGACCTTGACCACCACGGGCGGCGCCAGCGTCGCCAAGGCAGCGTGAGCGGCGGCACGGTCGGCGCAGGCCGCGCCGTCGGGCACGCCGATACCCAGCGCCCGCACGACCGCCTTGGCCGCGGCCTCGTCGAGCGGCCCGGCAGGAACCGATGGCGCATCGTTGCCTGCCCCCGGCGGCCCGCCGGAACCACACCGCGCCTGAAACCGGTACTGCGCCTTGGCATCCCCGACCAGGGCGATCATGCCGCCGGCAACCCGGTCGGGGCTGTCGTAGCAGGGCACGCCGGCCGCTTCCGACGCGGCGGCGAGCGGGTCGATCTCCGATGGGGTGCCGCCGGTGCCGAACAGGACCGGCTTGTCGAACGCCTGCCGCCCCTCGGCGATGCCGCCGACCGGGTCGGAGGAGCCGTGCTCGTAGAGGGCATAGACGAGCGTGGCGTCGATCACCGGGTCGCTGCCCAGCGCCGCGCAGACCTGGCCGAAGCTGCGCTCCGGCCGGCCGGTATCGACCGGGTTCTTCATGAAGGTCAGCGGCGGCAGCAGGCCGGCGATCCGGGCCTGGGTGTCGGGCCCGATCTCGGGCACGCGCACATCGGCGGCGTTGAGCCTGTCGACGATGGCGAGGCCGGGGCCCGCCTGGCCGGTCAGGACGCCGACACCCGGGTCGGCCTTGGCCGGCAGGCGGCACTTGTGCAGCGCGTGGATCGCGTCGACCGCGTCGGTCATCCGGTCGACCACGACCGCGCCGGCCTGGGCCAGGGCGGCGCTGGTCAGCGCGTGGCTGCCCATCAGGTTGCCGGTGTGCGAGCGGGCGAAGGCGCCGATCTCGGTGCGGCCGACCGGATAGGCGACGACCGGGCAGCGCGGCGTCAGCGCCGCGAGCGCGTCGTAGAGCCGCCGGCCCTGGGGCACGCCTTCGAGGTGGAGGGCGACCGCGTCGATGTCGTCGCGGCCGGCGAGGTATTCGATCAGGTCAGGAGCGCCGACGTCGATCGCGTTGCCTAGGCCGACCGCCATCGCCAGGCCGATGCCGGCGTTGGACAGGGCGAAGGCCAGCGCCAGGTTGACCCCGCCGCTCTGGGCGACGACGGCGACCCGGCCCGGCGCCATCGTGCGCGAGGCGGGCAGGAAGTTGGCGAGCAGGCCCTGCGGCGGGACGACGAAGCCCGACGTGTTGGGGCCGAGCAGGCGGATGCCGCCTTCGCGGCAGATCGCGCCGATCTCGTCCTGGAGCGCCTGGTCGCCGGCCTCGCCGAAGCCGCCGCTGACGATCAGCGCCGCGCCGGCGCCGATGCCGGCGGCCTCACGCAGGATCGCCGGCGAGGCGGCGGCGGGCACGCCGAGGAAGACCAGGTCGACCGGCTTGCCGAGCGCCGTCAGCGAGGGATAGGCGGTCAGGCCGAGGATCTCGCCGCCCTTGGGGTTGATCGGGTAGACCGCCCCGTCGAAGCCCTTGAGCGCCTCGACCAGCATGTAGCCGGCCTTGCCGGGGCTGGCCGAGGCCCCGACGATGGCGACCGACTTCGGCCGGAACAGGCGGTCGAGCGAGGCCGGATCAGGCAAGACGCGGTTCGACCTTCTGCGGGGGAGCGGGCTTCTTGGGCTTCTGGCGCGACGGCCAAACCATGCCGCGCTTGCGCTTGGCCTCCCGCTCCTCCTCCGAGTAGCCGAGGCTGATCCAGCCGCTGACCAGGGCGATGAACAGGATCAGCAGCGCGAAGGCGATCAGGTGCGAGTTGCCCGCGGTCAGCCAGGTCATCGGCTGGCCCATCACCGGCAGCAGGCCGAGCGTGTTGCCCCACGAGATCAGCCAGTGCGCGATCATCATCCAGGCAAGGCCGTAGAGGGTGAAGCCGAGCACGATGCCGGCGTTCTGCTCGCGGAAGTCGCCCTCCCCGAACTGCCGTTCCAATACCTTGCCGAGGGTGAACAGGAGCAGGACGTAGAACAGTTGCGTCGCCAGCATCGCCAGCCCGGCATAGCCGCCGAAGCGGTTGATCAGGAAGGCGGTGATGAAATCGTCCTGCACGGCGGCGAGCTTCATCACCCCGTCGTTGCGGCCGAACCACGGCTTCGCGCCGAGCCAGCCGCCGCGGCCGACCAGGTCCATCGAATCGAGCACCTGGGTGCCGCTGTGCGGGTGCAGCTCCGGCTGGGCCCAGACCAGGATGCGGTCCTTCTGCGGGAAGCCGTCGGGCACCTTTTCCGGGTTGTGGTAGACCCAGGTCATGCCGGCGATGAAGCCGACCACGCCAAGCAGGATCAGGGGCCGGACGAAGCGCCAGACGCTCAGTCCCTTGTAGAACTCGCCCTGGGAGCCGCCGAGCTTCCACAGCCAGGCCGTCAGCACAACGGTCATGATCACCATCGGCGAGAAGTCGCGCACGCCGACCACCATGCCGCCGATGAACAGGAAGAAGATCGCGGCGAAGCGGAAATAGGGCATCAGGAAGCGGATCGGCGAGCGGCGGTAGGCGCGCGCCTCGCGCCGCCGGGTCTCGGTGACGTGCAGGCCGACGAAGCCGAGCAGGATGACGAACACGGTCTTGACCAGCTCGACCGGCTGCAGCCCGGCGATGCCCTCCTCGCTGCCGACGAAGAACTGCAGCACCATCGCCGCGATCAGCACGCCGGCGACGGCGAACACCACCCGCTCGCGGTTGAAGATGAACAGCCAGAACTTGAGCCAGTTGCGGTCCGGCACCACGGACAGGATCGCGATCGCCCAGCCGAACAGGGATATGATCGCCGCGTCCTTGTAGTAGAAGCCGAGCCAGCGGGTGTTGTCGGCGCCGGCGCCGAGCTGGAACAACACCGTCGTGCCGATCCCCGCCAGGATGGTGCCGGCCAGCCAGGTCCAGCCGGCGAAGCTCTGCATCCGGCCGCTCCAGACCAGCATGAAGCTGGCCCAGAACCAGGACAGCCACGCCATCGCCACGACCAGCGACATGTCGGGGTCGCCGACCTTGCGGACGAGCAACAGGGTCAACCAGATGCCGGTGACCGCGGGGATCACTGCGCCGAGCGCGTGGAGCAGGTTCCACAGGCTGCGGTCCTTGCGCCTGAACCACAGCAACACCGCGCCCGCGGCCAGGGCCATCGCCGCCAGCACGCCAACGCCGACCGACAGGATATTGGCCGTCACCCATGCCCCCGCCGAGCGGCCGGCGCCGATCCACGACACCGACTCGTAGTCCGGCGGCGCGGGCTCGTCGAAATAGAAGAAGTCGCGGTTGGCGATTGGCGTGAGGATCAGCCGGTCGCCACTGGCACGGACCCGATAGCGGGTCTGGCCCGCGATCAGGCTGCGCACCCGCCCGAACGGCCCGTTGAGCGGCGCGGTCAGGTCGACGAAGGCGGTCCCCCGCGCCTGGCCGACCCGGTACAGCAGCATCGACGTGCCGCGGGCGCCGGGCGCGACCCAGAACTTGCCCCCCTGCCAGGTGATGTAGGCGGCGTGGGGTGGCAGCTTCGGCATCTTCCAGCGGTTGGAGCAGTTGACCCCGCCGCCGATGCTGAACAGGTCGACCTCCGGCTTGTTGGTGCCGAACCAGGTGCGGCTGACCCACTTCGCCCAGGCGACGTTGCGCGAGATGATCCCGGTGCAGACCTTGTGCACCGGCTCGCCGGTCGGGACCATGGCGCCGTCCCAGACCAGCTTGCGGCCCGACCCGCGCTCGCGCAGCACCAGCCTGTCGTTGTCGGCCTCGTCGACGACGATGTCGGCGCCGTTGAACGAGATCCGGTCGCCCTTGCGGATCTCCCAGCGCTGGATGTAGCGCTCGCTGAGCTTGTCGGTCGTCAGCAGCACGCGCTTGGAATTGGTGCGGTTGCCGAACAGCCAGGCGCCGTTGCGCCGCGCGACCAGCAGATGCTGGCGCGCCGCCGACCGCGGCGAGGAGACCCGCTGGCCGAGCTCGCGGGCGCCGAGCACCGTCGGCGTCTGGCTGGCATTGATCGTCAGGCTGGTGGTCAGCTTCCCGCTCGGCGCCTGCTGCAGCACCTGCCAGCTGGCATAGCCCCACCCGACCAGCGCAGCGTAGACCAGGATGGTCGGCAGGATCGAACGGACCAGGCCGATCATGGGCGCTCAGCAGCGCGGCAGTGGACGGGACGGGACATGGGCATGCCGCTTGTTACCGGCCGCCGCCGTCTGCGTCCAGTGGTCGCGCCCCCTTTGGTCACCCTTTCGCCCCCCGGACCCGAACTTATTCCGGCGTCTGGATGCGCGGCGCGATCTTGGGCACCGAGCCCGGCGCGCGGCCCGGCTGGGCGCGCGGCGGCGCGATCGGCGGCGGCTGGCTCTGCGGGCCGTTCGGCCTGGCCTTCGGACCCGGCTGCGCCCGCGGCGCCGGCGTCGTCTCCGACGCCTGGAGCAGCTCGACCGAGGTGAGGATGTCGCGAATGATCCTGCCGCAGGAGGTGCCGCCGAACCGGAAACCGCCGAGGACGTGGGTGGTCATACAGGCGTAGGCGAGACGGCGGCCGCCCCGCTTGAGCGGGTCCTTCCAGCCGATGAACCAACCCGAGTTGTAGCCCAGCCCCTTGCCGACGTCCGCGGTGCCGGTCTTGCCGTAGGCGCGGCATTTCAGGTCGGCGCGAACCGCGGCGAGCTTCTTCGCCATCGGCGCCAGCTCCTTGCCGGTCTTGCCGTTCACGATCAGCGGCGGCTGCGCGAAGGTGCCGACCGCGGTCGATCCCGGCGCCTCGGTGACCGCCTTCATGCCGAGCCGGAGGACCGAGAGCACCGAGTGGTCGATCGGCAGCTTGGGCGCGGGCGGCACCGGCAGCAGTAAGTCGCCCCACTTCTTGATCAGGAAGGGCTGGATCCGCCGGCTGCTGGCGACCGACGCCGCGCCGCGCGCCATGTGCAGCGGCGACACCGACCAGCCCTGGCCGATGCCGTTGAGCGCGATGCGGTGGGTGTAGGCGATCTTGACCGACGCCGGGTTCCAGGTATCGACCGGCTCGCCCGACGAGATATGCGTGCGCGGCTTCTGGGAATAGAGGATGTCGGCGCCGTTGGGCGTGTTGAGGCGGAACAGGCCGAGCCGCTTGGGCACGTTGACGCCCAGGTCCATCCGCTTCTCGTCGTTGATGCCGACCAGTCGCAGCGACTTCATCAGCCGCGTGTCGGGAAGCTTCTTGAGCTGCTTGGGCGCCCGCTTCGCCTTCACGTCGGCGCGCAGCTTGCGGGTGAACAGCTCGATGTCGCGCTCCTCGAGCATCACCGCGAGGCGCGCGAACCACATGTTGATCGAGAACTGGACCGCCTGCTTGAGGCCGAAGTGCCCGACCGTCTGCATGTGCTGGAGCTGGAAGGCGTTGCAGTTCTGCGCGTTCATGTCCGTGCACACCTCGCGCATCGTCTTCGGCTGGGGCGCCTTGGCGCAGGCGAGGTTGCGCGAGGTGGAATTGAAGTAGCGGGCCAGCGGCGTGTTGCCGAAGTTGCTGATCGACTGCTTCTCGGAGATCGTGTAGGTGCCGGTCGACGGGTTGAGCCCGGTCTCCGCCTGCAGCTCACCCGGCGACAGGCCGCGCATGATCCGGTTGAGCCGCGGCCGGTGCGCCCGCATCAGCGCCAGCGACAACAGCGGCTTCATGGTCGAGCCGGGCGTGTTGTGCCGGTCGATCACCTCCCAGGCGAAGATCGACATCGGGTCGCGCAGCGGCCTCTCGACCCCGAAGGAGGTGTAGTCCCAGGCGCTCGCGTCACGCGGCGGCAGCGGCCAGCCGGCGACCGCCAGCAGGGCGCCGGTGTCGGCGTCGAGGATGACGACCGCGTTCTTGCGCTGGTCCGCGAAGCGGTTGCCCGACATCTTGGGGAAGACCGTGCCGAGATAGTAGTTCACCGTCGACTGGGCGATGGCCTGGATCCGGCTGTCGATGGTCAGGGTGACGTCGAGGCCCCCCTGCGGGATCCGGCTCTTGCTGAGCATCCCCATCAGGCTGTTGGCGTCGGTCGGCCCGAACCCGACCAGGTTGACCAGGCCGAGCTTGTAGGCCGCGTCGGTCGGCTCCTTCTTGCCGGAAGGATCGGTCAGGTAGACGCCGTCGGCGGTCTTGATGGTGAAGCGGGTCTCGGTCTTGACCGAACGCTTCACCGGCCGCCAGTGATAGACCCACTTGATCTCCGGCGGCCGGGGCTCGTCGCCGCGCTTGCGCCGGGTCCACCGCCGGTGGTCGCGTTGGTACTTCTTCGTCGCCGCGATCGCCGCCTTGCGGTCGTCGGGCGCCATGCTGATCGCCAGCCCGTAGATGCGCGGCGCGCAGTTGACCGCCGGGGCGACCGTGATCGAGACGAGCTGGCCGCGCCGGCTCGGCCGCACCGGGACGCGGACGACCGCGGCCCGGGTCGCGATCCGGCACGGCCACAGCAGCTTGCGCTCGTATTCCTTGTCCTCGCGCCGCTCGACCTTGGCGCCCGGCGGCAGCGTGCCCTTGACCGGCTCGCCGACGACCTGGATCTCGATCGTGCGCGGACTGGAGACCTTGATCCGCGAGCGGAACGTCACCCGGTCGGTCTGGCTCGACACCGTCTGCCAGCGCGAGAAGCCGACCGAGATCTTGTCGCCGTGGATGAAGCCGAAGGATTCCGGCACCAGCGACGCGGTCGCCAGCGGGTGGCCGCTGGGGCTGTAGGCCCGCCACTTGTCGATCTTGCGCTCTTCGTCGCTCTGGGGACGGTCGTCGCGGATGCCGGCGATGCGGCGGCTCTCGTTCCACAGCCGGACCTGCTGGCGGATGATGGTGCCGACGCTCTGGTGATAGAGCTGGTTGATCAGCCGCGCCTGGGTCTCGCGGTCGACCTTGCCCTTGTCTTTGCCCTTGTCGGCCTCGTCGCCCTCGGCGCGCTGGATCAGGATGTAGTCCGACGGCTTCATGCGGATGCCGCCGTCGGTCCGGCGCATCAGCACGCCGCCGGCGAGCAGGTCGAAGAACAGGGCGCGGTCCTCGATGCCGCGGCGCTGGGACACGTCGGTACCCGACGCCAGCGCCGACTTCTGCAGGCCGGTCAGGCGATAGGCGATGCCCGCCGACACCAGGATCACCGCGGTGCCGATCAGCGTCACCTTGAGGACGCCCAGCGCCCAGCGCAGACCTTTCGATTTCGCCATGTCCCGTCTCCGTCGAGATCGACAGCCGGCTTATCCGTCGCCGCCGGCGGTGGGGCTCAATGCTACGCGGCAGGTGCAGGATTGCGCCGCAACATGGTTGCGTCGCTCGACAACATCGTCTGATGCCGCTCCTGATGGAACCGCAACAGATAGGAGCCGACGATGAAATATTCGTCCGGCTCCATCATGACCGTTCCCGCCTCGCCCGGCGCGAGCGTCTTCATCAGCTTGTATTCGGTGTCGAGAACATAGACCGGCATGCGCCCCTCGGACACCCCGACCTCGAGCTTGCCGCCGACCAGCCGGAGCTGGACGTGGCGCCGCGACAGGTTGAGCGAGTTGAGCTTGGCGCCCTTGGGGCCGCTGCCGTCGGCCCAGCGCAGGCTGTCGGGATGGTCGAGCAGCTCCATCGGCAGGTCGGGCTGCTGGGCCGCGCCGCCCGAATCGCTGCGCCCGAGCAGCAGCGGCTGGGGGCTGAGCGGGAACGAGCTCTCGGGCCGGAGCTGGAGCAGGCCGTGATAGACGGCCGGCGCCGGCGACGGGATCAGGTCGAGATAGCCGCCGTCCTCGGTGACCAGCGAGCACGGGATCACCTTGACCGCCTTGAAGCTGTCCTCGCCCGGCAGGCGGTAGAACAGGTCCTTCGAATGGGCCGTGGCGGCGAGCGCGAGGGCGTGGCCGGTATCGGCGCGGCGGGCGCCGGCGCGGATCGGCTGGCCGTAGCGGTCGAACCAGATCACCCACTCCTCGAGGCCCGGGCAGCCGCCGGTCGCCGTCGATGCGCAGCAGCGCGCAGCCCGACAGCTTGAGCGAGAAGCGGGTCGACAGCGGCGTCGAATTGCCGGGCGTGGTGCGTTCGTTGGCGGCGAAGAAGCGGTCGAGACCGGACTTGGGCCCGTGCGCCGCAGGCGCCTCCGCCCGCGCCGTCGCCGGCGCCTTGGTCATCGGATCGGCGGGCACGGGGCGCGGCGCGGTCGCCGGCGCGTCGCCGGCCGGCGCCGGGGCGGGCTTGATCACCGGCGGCGCGGGCGCCGGCTCCGGCTCGACCACCGGCTCCTCGACCCGCTCGGTCTTGGGCTCCTCCAGGAACTTGACCTCGACGACCAGCGTGCTCTCGGCCTCGTCCTCGACCCGCGAATCCTTGAGCACCCACTGGAACGGGTCCTCGTCGGTCTTCGGCGTGGCCGCCTCGACGACGGTGATCTCGGCGTCGCTGGCGTAGACGCGCTCGCTCTCGGCCGCGCCGAGGTTGATCGACACGTTGCCCTGCTTGCCGGCGAACCAGATCGGCGCGCGCACCGGCCCGGT
The DNA here is from genome assembly GCA_963730305.1 of uncultured Alphaproteobacteria bacterium. Lineage (GTDB taxonomy): Bacteria > Pseudomonadota > Alphaproteobacteria > Bin65 > Bin65 > CAMYMQ01. Next base: position 207,014 of record CAVSRB010000006.1, on the reverse strand, counting down.
GCGGTCGGGGGTCAGCAGCAGCGCGCCCTGCCCCTCGTAGATGCCGACCGGCCGCGTCGTCTCGTGGCCGCCCGACCAGAACGACCATTTCGCGATCTCGACCGGATCGGCGTCGGCCTTGCGGCGCAGGCGAATCTCGCCGACCAGGTGGTCGGTCTCGTTGGGGACGAACACGCCGAAGCCGAACTGGAAGGCGACGCCGTCGTCCTCCATCTCGGGGTCGGGCATCACGGTGTAGACCGGCTGGCGGTGCTCGGGCAGCGAGCGGCGGAACGAGCGGTGGTGGAGCTTGGCGAGGTTGGTCGCCAGCGCCTCGATGCGCCGGCCGCCGCGCTGCGAGTTGGCGCGCCACTTGGCCTGGGGCACCCACACGACGATGTCGGTGAACACCGGCGTGACCTCGCGGAAGCGGCCGGCGTCGTCGCGCACGAACTTCATGTCGCGGCAGCCGTCGAGCGCCGCCTGCAGGCGGAAGTCCTTGTCCTCCGAGGTCTCCTCGAAGATCTCCGAGACGCCGCCGTATTTGCGGTCCCACAGCGGGTCGGCGTCGAACGGGTCGTCGACGCCGTTGAGCGCGAGGGTGTAGACGCCGGTCTGTTCGCCCGACATCTGATATCGTTCGAGAACGTCGTCCGACTTGCCGAAGAGCGCCTTGAACATGTTCCGTCCGGCCGTTACGCCCGATTGCTAATACGGGGCCGCCGGGCCGAATTCGCCCGCACCGCCCCCACCGGCCCCGCGCTGACGGCCGGACCGATTCCTTAAGGATACCCGCGGCGGCGGGGCGGAAGCAACGCTTGCGCCGCTTGATCGCCGTCCGGCGCGCTCCCATGATGGCGCGACAACAAGAATGCGCCGAAAGACAACGCCGATCCGGGAGGCACGACACGTGGATCCGATCTACTTCACCGACGAACACCGCATGCTCCGGGACACCGCCGCCCGCTTCGTCCGCGAGGAGGTCGTGCCCGAGGCCGACGCCTGGGAGGCGGCCGGCGAGGTGCCGCGCGAGAAGTTCCGCCGCATGGGCGAGTTGGGCTTCTTCGGCATCCGCTATCCGGAGCGCTACGGCGGGTCGGCGATGAACGCGATCGCCTCGGTCGCGCTGTGGGAGGAGCTGGCCAAGTGCGGCTACGGCGGCTTCACCATCGGCCCGATGGTCCACGGCGAGATGGCGAGCCCCCACCTCGCCCGCTACGGCAGCGACGCCCAGAAGGACAAGTACCTGCCCGGCGTGATCGCCGGCGAGACGGTCACCGCCATCGCCGTGACCGAGCCCGACGGCGGCTCCGACGTCGCCGCCCTGCGCACCAAGGCCACCCGCAAGGGCAACGACGCCTGGGTCTTGAACGGCTCCAAGATGTTCATCACCAACGGCGCGCTGGCCGACGTCTATTTCGTCGCCGCCCGCACGGACCCCGAGGCCAAGGGCTCGCGCGGCATCTCGATGTTCATCGTCGAGAAGGGCACGCCCGGCTTGAAGATCGCCAAGAAGCTCGACAAGCACGGCTGGCGCGCGTCGGACACCGCCGAGCTGGTGTTCGAGGACTGCGAGGTCCCGGCGGAGAACCTGCTCGGCGAGGAGAACCGGGGCTTCTACGCCGTGATGGACAACTTCCAGAACGAGCGGCTGGTCGCCGCGGGCGCCGCCGTCGGCGAGAGCCTCAAGGCGATCGAGATCACCATCGACTACGTCAAGACCAGCAAGGCCTTCGGCGGCACGCTGTGGGACAAGCAGGTGGTCCGCCACAAGCTCGCCACCCTGGTGATGAAGGTCGAGGCCGGCCGCGCCTTCGCCTACCACGCCGCCTGGCTCGACGCGCAAGGGCAGGACTGCGTCAAGGAGGTCTCCGCCCTCAAGGCCTACATGGGCGAGCTGGTCAACGAGGTCATGTACACCTGCGTCCAGCTCCACGGCGGCATGGGCTTCATGCGCGAGAGCGCGATCGAACGGATGTCGCGGGACGCGCGGGTGATCTCGATCGGCGCCGGGGCGACGGAGGTGATGATCGAGGAGGTGGCGAAACGCATGTGAAACGGCGCGCCCCGGGCTGGCCCCGGGAGAGGGGCGTAGCGAAGCGAAGCCCCATGGCGGGGCGCGCGGCCGGGTGTGGTGGACTAGTGCGAATCAGACTTCGACAAGCGCGGATATGTCACCTGCTCCATCATCCATTGAGATAGAGACGGCGGGTCACTATTACAAAGTGGTTCAACTGTCCGTTCCTATCAAGTGCCGCGCGAACCGTTTATAACTTGTTTCAAAGAATAGTTCTGAACTACTTTGGAACATCACCTCTCCATCTCCAAGCTCTTCGGAATCCTTGATCTTCAGCTTGTTTCGCGCTGGAAACATAGAACTCACCTTTCTCGGTCTCAATCTTGACTCTGTCGTACTGCTGATCAAATGGAAGGTGATAGATCTTTTCATTTCTTCCGATGTTACATTTTATCATCGGATATGACTTCGATAATGGGATCTTGCGCACCTCAATATTCAATTTTGATGCTATGGCGATAGCTACATCGCTGAGTTCGTTCGTGATCGCCATGACTGGCTTCAAATTTTCGTCCGTACACTTTCGGTGTTCAAGATCGTAGTGAACGGTAGACGCGAATAGTTGGAATACGACATTTTCCCGGATTAGCTTTTTTGCACTCCAGCACTTTGCTTGAACGATTTCTACGCATATTGTCTCTGCGGCATATGAGGTCTCGTCCCATGTCTTCATAGCCATCGATCAAGCCCCTATACTGAACTTCCCAACCTTCCTTTTCATAGAGGTAACCCAGGTATCTTTCGTGCATTCTTCCGATTTCTAACTGAGAGTGTGACCGATCGAGATATCGTCTCAGCGCCAAATCGCTTTTCTGCCAGTCGCTGAGCCCTTTGTATTCATCGGGATCTAAGTATCGGGTAATTGGATCGATATCGTCGGTGTCGCTGACACGATTTAGAAACTCATCGTCAGTCAAATAGTATTCCCACGCTTCAAATATAGGTGGGAATATATTCGAAAGATATAAAAGTTCTCCCTCCAACAAATGGAGCTTCTTTTCGATAACTCTTTTATGGCTAGATATTTCCCTGACTTTTTCAGCCGCCTTTCTTGCGGGATGTCGTTTCACCTCAAGATAAGCGGCTTCGATTTCGTCTAGGTAACGACTTGCTTCTGCTAAAAATGTCGAGCTAACCTCTAAGTATCCTCGCATGTTAAGCTTAGATGGCGGAGCACTGACTTGGGCCTCTACCCACTTTCGAAGCTGCCAAGTCTGAATTCTCTTAGAGGCGTTCGCTACAAGGAGAATGACCCAAACTGGCGAAGTCCAAAGCAAGAAGGTAAGAAAGGTATCCATTGCCCTGCTCCTTCACCTGTGCGGTGATCGGCATGGCTGCCAAGTAACACCAGCAGGTTCCATGGCGGACGCATATGTGCCGCCCGCTTCCGTTGCGGGTTGGGGCAATGACGTCGGATAGCCGTTGCGGGACAGGTCACTGGCTCATCGTGCCCGTCCCGTCACCCCCGCCGCCCCCGCACCAAACAATCAATCGCCACCTTCACCCCGTCGTCGGTCTCCACCGGCCGCTCGACCGGCCCCGCCTTCTCGATCTCCAGCGCACCGCCCAGCGCCGCCACCACCTGCTCCGCCGTATAGAGCACGTCCGCCCGCTGCGGCCCGCCGTAGCCGTGCTCGAGATTGGCCGAATCGTGGGCGACCACCACCAACGTCCCGCCCGGCGCCACCGCCTTCGCCGCCCGTTGCAAGATCGGCACCAGCTCGTCCTGGGGAAGCTGGAGGTAGATCAGGGCGACCAGGTCGTAACCGCCGGCTTCGGGCTCGTAGTCGCTGCAGGTCCGCCACCTCGAACGCGATCCGGTCGGCGACGCCCTGGGCCTCGGCGAGCTGCCGGCCCTTGTCGAGGCCGACGTCGGAGAAGTCGACCGCGCGCACGGTCCAGCCCCGTTCCGCCAGCCACACGGCGTTGCGGCACTCGCCGGCGGCGAGGTCGAGCGCGCGGCCCGGCGGCAGGTCCGCCGCCTCCTCCGCGAGGAAGCGGTTGGCCTTGACCGTCCAGATGAACTCCTTGGCCTCGTAGCGCTTGTTCCAAGCGTCGCGTCCGACCGTCGGCGGCCGCGTCCCGGTGGTCGCGGCCGTATCCGCTTGCCCTGTCATCGTCTGTTCCCGTCCTCGTTTGCCTCGATACCGACCCCATGCGCGGCCGGGGCCGGCGGAGCCGCCTCGGGTCCGGTCCCGGACCCGTGCCGCGGGAGATTAACACACCCGAGCCCGATTGAACCGCCGCGCGGCCGACCCTATATGGGTATTATTTCCTGAATGCCAAGGGGCGGCGCCGTGGCTCGTGGCACGAACCTGACATTTCATCCCACCCTCCCCGTCATTCCCGCGCAGGCGGGACTCCAGCGGTGGCGGCGGACTGGATGCCCGCCTGCGCGGGCATGACGGTTCAGGTCGGACGGCCCGACATGACGAAACCTGACATATCCGGGGGCGGCCCTTGGGCTGACCTGACAAAACCTGACATGCAGGCCCGCCCTCCCCGTCATTCCCGCGGAAGCGGGAATCCAGCGGTGGCGGCGGACTGGATGCCCGCCTGCGCGGGCATGACGGTGCAGGTCGGACGGCCCGACATGACAAAACCTGACATATCCGGGGGCGGCGCCAGGGCTGACCTGACAAAACCTGACATGCAGGCCCGCCCTCCCCGTCATTCCCGCGCAGGCGGGAATCCAGCGGTGGCGGCGGACTGGATGCCCGCCTGCGCGGGCATGACGGTGCGGGTCGGACGGCCCGACATGACGAAACCTGACATATCCGGGGGCGGCCCTTGGCTGAACCTGACAAAACCTGACATGCAGGCCCGCCCTCCCCGTCATTCCCGCGAAGGCGGGACTCCAGCGGCGGCAACGGACTGGATGCCCGCCTGCGCGGGCATGACGGTTCAGGTCGGGCGGCCCGACATGACGGAACCTGACATATCCGGGGGAGGCGGTGGCGCGAACCTGACGGAACCTGACACCCTGGCCCGCCCCCGTGACCGCACCCTTACTTTTCCTGACCAATTCGGCAGGAGGCTCCCGGACGAGCGCCTATGCCGCCCACTCCGCCCGCACGGCGGCGTCGGGTTCGGCCGCGGCGTGGACGGCCCGCAATCGATCGAAGGCGTCGGCATCCGCCAGCCGCGAAAGCGCCCACACCGCCATCGCCCGGACCAGCGGCGAGGCGTCGCCCAGCCGCGCCTCGGCGCAGTCGGCCAGTTCCGTCGCCCCGGAATTGCCGATCGCGATCAGCACGTTGCGGATGAAGCGGTCGCGGCCGATCCGCTTGATCGGGGACTTGGCGAAGACCCGGCGGAAGCCGGCGTCGTCGAGCGCGACCAGGTCCTTGAGCCGCGGCGCGCTCAGCTCGATCCGGGGCAGGAAGGCGTAGTCGCGGGTCTGGCGCGCGAACTTGTTCCACGGGCACACCGCCAGGCAGTCGTCGCAGCCGTAGATGCGGTTGCCCATCGGCGCACGCAGCTCGGCCGGGATGTGGCCCTTGTGCTCGATGGTCAGGTAGGAGATGCAGCGCCGCGCGTCGAGCCGGTAGGGCGCGGGAAAGGCGTTGGTCGGGCAGACGTCGAGGCAGGCGTGGCACGCGCCGCAATGGTCGCTCTCGGGCGGATCGGGGGCGAGGTCGAGGGTGGTGAACACCGCGCCCAGGAACAGCCACGAGCCGAAGTCGCGCGAGACCAGGTTGGTGTGCTTGCCCTGCCAGCCGAGGCCGGCACGCTCCGCCAGCGGCTTCTCCATCACCGGGGCGGTGTCGACGAAGACCTTGAGCTCGCCGCCGAACGTCTCGGCCATCCAGCGGCCGAGCGCCTTGAGCCGCGCCTTGACGACGTCGTGATAGTCGGCGTTGCGGGCATAGACCGAGATCGCCCCGCGCTCCGGCTTGCCGGTGAGCGCCAGCGGGTCGCCGGCCGGGCCGTAGTTGACCCCGACCAGGATCGCCGAGCGCGCCGCCGGCCACAGCGCGCGGGGATGGCCGCGCCGCTCGGCGGTGGTCGCGAGCCAGTCCATGTCGCCGTGCAGGCCCAGCGCGACGAAACTCTCGAGATCGTCCGCGACGTCCTCGGGCAGGTCGGCGGCGGCGAAGCGCACCGCGTCGAAGCCCAGCGCCTTCGCCTTGTCGCGGATCCGGGGGCCGGGGTCGCGCCCCGGATCGCTGGCGGCGTCCGGTTGCGTGGCGCTGGCTTTGAGGGCGGGCGCCGCCATCGGCTATCCCCGGCCGCGGTAGGGCGCGACGCCCTGGTCGGGCAGCCACAGCCCGTCGGGCGGGGCGCCGGTCTGCCAGAACACGTCGATCGGCATGCCGCCGCGCGGGTACCAGTAGCCGCCGATGCGCAGCCATTCGCGGCGCGATCTCGGCGACGATCCGCTTGCCGATCGAGACCGTGCAGTCCTCGTGGAAGGCGCCGTGGTTGCGGAAGGATGACAGGTAGAGCTTGAGCGACTTGCTCTCGACGATGCGCGCGCCGGGAGCGTAGTCGATGACCAGGTGGGCGAAGTCCGGCTGGCCGGTGATCGGGCACAGGCAGGTGAATTCCGGGCAGGTGAAGCGGACCAGGTAGGTCTCGCCCGCCTGCGGGTTGGCCACCGATTCGAGCACGGCCTCGTCCGGCGACGCGGGGATGCGCGCCGGCTGGCCGAGCTGGGTCAGGGTCTCGGACTTGATCTCTGGCATAGCGAAAACCTAGCCCTTTCCCGCGGCTTGGCCAGTGCCTTCGGCCTACTGCGGCGCGATGTCGCCGAGCGCCTGCTCGGCGGCGAAGGCGGCCCGGAAGTCGGCGAACGTCCCCGCCTCGATCGCGGCGCGGATGTCGGCCATCAGCGCCTGGTAATGGCGCAGGTTGTGCCAGGTCAGCAGCACCGGCCCCAGGATCTCCTCGGCCTTGAACAGGTGGTGCAGATAGGCGCGGCTGAACTTGCCGCAGGCCGGGCAGCCGCACGCCTCTTCGAGGGGCCGCGGATCGTCGGCGTGGCGGGCGTTGCGGATGTTGACCTCGCCGCGCCGGGTGAAGGCCTTGCCGGTGCGGCCCGAGCGGGTCGGCATCACGCAGTCGAACATGTCGACGCCGCGCGCCACGGCGCCGACGATGTCGTCGGGCCGGCCGACGCCCATCAGGTAGCGCGGCGCGGCGGCGGGCAGCGCGCGGCACGGTGACGTCGAGGATGCGGAAGGTCGCGCCCTGGCCCTCGCCGACGGCGAGCCCGCCGATGGCGTAGCCGTCGAAGCCGATGCCGGTCAGCGCCTCGGCCGATTCCAGCCGCAGGTCGGCGAACACGCTGCCCTGGACGATGCCGAACAGGGCGTAGCCCGGCCGCTCGGCGAAGGCGGCCTTGGAGCGCTCGGCCCAGCGCATCGACAGGCGCATCGACGCCGCCGCCTCGGCTTCCTCGATCGGCCAGCGGCGTGCATTCGTCGAGCACCATGGTGATCGTCGGCGTCGAGCTGGCGCTGGATGTCGACGGCGCGCTCCGGGCGTCAGGTGGTGCTCGCTGCCGTCGATGTGCGAGCGGAAGGTCACGCCGTCGTCGGTCAGCTTGCGCAGGTCGGCCAGCGACATCACCTGGAAGCCGCCGGAATCGGTCAGGATCGGCCCGGGCCAGTCCATGAACCGGTGCAGCCCGCCCAGCCGCTCGACCCGCTCCGCGCCCGGCCGCAGCATCAGGTGATAGGTGTTGCCGAGCACGATCTCGGCGCCCGGTCGCCGCACCGCGTCGGGCGTCATCGCCTTGACCGTCGCCGCGGTGCCGACCGGCATGAAGGCCGGCGTCTCGACGGTGCCGTGGGCGGTGTGCAGCCGGCCGCGCCGCGCCGCGCCGTCGGTGGCGAGCGTCTCGAAGCGGAAGCCGGTCATGCCGGCGCGCTCCAGCAGGCAGGCGTCGCCGTAGGAGTAGAAGCGGTAGCCCTCGGCGACGGCGTGGGCATAGGCCGCCTTCATCCGCTCGAGCCCGGCGAAGGCGCAGACCAGCATGAACAGGGTCGAGCGCGGCAGGTGGAAGTTGGTCAGCAGCAGGTCGGCGCTGCGGAACCGGTAGCCGGGCGTGATGAAGATGTCGGTCTCGCCCTCGAACGGATGGAGCCTGCCGTCGGCGTCGACGGCGCTCTCCAGCAGGCGCAGGCTGGTGGTGCCGACGGCGACGATGCGCCCGCCCGCCGCCCGCGCGGCGTTGATCCGCTCGGCCGCCGCGGCGCTGATCTCGCCCCATTCGCGATGCATGCGGTGGTCCTCGATCCGCTCGGTCTTGACCGGCAGGAAGGTGCCGGCGCCGACGTGGAGGGTCAGGAACACGCGGCCGACGCCGGCGTCCTCCAGCGCCCGGAGCAGGCCTTCGGTGAAGTGGAGCCCGGCGGTCGGCGCGGCGACCGCGCCCGGCCGCTCGGCGTAGACGGTCTGGTAGTCGGCGCGGTCGGCGTCCTGCGCGCCCTCGGGCCGCGGGATGTAGGGCGGCAGCGGCATCTCGCCGGTCTGTTCCAGGGCGTTGAGCAGCGGCGTGTCGGCCAGCCCGAAGTCGAGCAGCACCTCGCCCTCGGGCCCCTTCTCGGCCACCGTCGCCGCCAGGCCGTCGCCGAAGTCGATCCGGTCGTCCGGCCGCAGCCGCTTGGCCGGCCGGGCGAAGGCGAACCAGCGCCCGTCGCCGGCCCGCCGGTGCAGGGTCACCTCGACCTTGGCCTCGCCGCGCCGGCCGCGCAGCCGCGCCGGGATCACCCGTGTGTCGTTGAGCACCATCAGGTCGCCCGGCCGCAGCAGGTCGGGCAGGTCGCGGACGCGGTGGTCGCCAAGCTGCGCGCCGACGGTCAGCAGCCGCGCCGAATCGCGCGGCTTGGCCGGCCGGTCGGCGATCCGCTCGCGCGGCAGCTCGAAGTCGAAGTCGGCGGTCTTCACGGGATACGATTCGGGGTCGTGGGGGTGTTCGGGGGCATTCGCCACCTGAGCCTGGTTGAGTTCCGTTGTGTTTTGTTGGGTTCGGCGCGCGCCGGCAAGGCCGAAAGCGCCGAACCGCGGCGCGCTACCCGAGGCGGAAAACTCCGCAAAGTTTATCTTTGGGCATCATCGGTTATCTTCGGGCGGCGTTCGGGCTTTCGTGGGCTATTGTCGGATGGGGCAAAATTTTGGAATTTTATCCGTGAAATCAACGACAAGCGGCCGGCGACGGACGAAGCGAATGCATTGCGACGACGGGTCTGATATCCGGGTGGCGGCCACGACCTGCCAAGACAACCGAGAGCTTCCACCGGAATGGCGCGCTTACCCCTTACCGTCGCCCCCGCGAAGGCGGGCCCCCAGAGTGCCACCAGCGATGCTGGGTTCCCGCCTGCGCGGGAACGACGGGCGGTGATGGCGTGCCACGCGGCGCGATGCGCAAACAGGCTGCGGCGATGAAGGACTTACCGGCCACGACCATATCGACGACCGCGCCGCCCACGAACGCGATCGAGACGCCGTCGGGCAAGGGCGCGGGCGACGAGAACTTCCCGGTCGGCTCGTTCCTGCTGCCGCGCGCGCTGCGGCCCAAGGTGGCGATCTTCTATGCCTTCGCCCGCGCGATCGACGACATCGCCGACAATCCCGACCTCGCCGGGGTCGAGAAGGTCGAGCGGCTCGACGGCTTCGACCGGGCGCTGACCGGCGCGACCGACGACCCCGCCTTCGAGAAAGCCATTCGCGTGCGCGAGACCATGGCCGGCACCGGCGACATCATCCGCCACTGCCGCGACCTGATCCTCGCCTTCAAGCAGGACGCGGTGAAGGGGCGCTACGCCGACTGGGACGAGCTGATCGACTATTGCGACCATTCCGCCGCGCCGGTCGGCCGCTTCCTGCTCGACCTCCACGGTTGCTCGCCCGACGGCTATCCGGCCTCGGACGCGCTGTGCAACGCGCTCCAGGTCATCAACCACCTGCAGGATTGCCAGGACGATTACCGCACCCTCGACCGGGTCTACCTGCCCCAGGACTGGATGGCCGAGGACGGCGCCCGGGTCGAAGACCTCGCCCGGCCCGCGGCCACGCTCGCACTGCGCGGCGTGCTCGACCGCTGCCTCGACGCCACCGAGCTGCTGCTCGATGCCGCCAGCTCCCTGCCCGGCCGGCTGAGCTCGCGCCGCCTGGCGATGGAGTTGGCGGCGATCCTGCGCCTGGCCGAACGGCTGTGCGTGCTGCTGCGGCGACGCGATCCGCTGGCGACCCGCGTCGAGCTGTCCAAGGCCGCGGCGATGGGCTACGCCGCGCGCGGCGTGCTCCGCTACTGGCTGGGCGGCTACCGGTGACCGCGGGATGCTCGCCCTGACCCTCGCCGCCGGGCTGGCGCTGGCCGCCTGGCTCTATCTCGCCCTGTTCAACGGCCGGTTCTGGCGCGCCGACCAGTGGCTCGACCCGGCCGGTACGCCCGACGGCCCGCTGCCCGCGGTCGCCGCGGTCGTGCCCGCGCGCGACGAGGCCGCCGTGATCGCCGACAGCGTCGGCAGCCTGTTGCGCCAGGACTATCGCGGCGCGGTCTCGGTGATCGTGGTCGACGACGGCAGCGACGACGGCACCGCCGACGCCGCGCGGGCCGCGGCCGACCAGACGGACCACGCCGACCGGCTGACCGTGGTCGCGGCCCCGCCGCTGCCGCCGGGCTGGTCGGGCAAGCTGTGGGCCGTGCACACGGGCATCAAGGCGGCCCCGGCGGAGGCCGACTTCCTGCTGCTGACCGACGCCGACATCCGCCACGACCCCGGCAACCTGTCGCGGCTGGTCGCCAAGGCCCGGCGGGAGAAGCTCGACCTGGTCTCGCTGATGGTCCGGCTGCACTGCGAGAGCTTCGCCGAGCGGCTGCTGATCCCGGCCTTCGTCTTCTTCTTCCAGATGCTCTACCCGTTCCCGCGGGTCAACGACCGGCGCAGCCGGGTCGCCGGGGCGGCGGGCGGCTGCATGCTGGTGCGCCGCGCGGCGCTGCGGGCCGCCGGCGGCATCGAGGCGATCCGCGGCGCGCTGATCGACGATTGCACACTGGCCAAGCGGCTCAAGGCCCGCGGCCCGATCTGGCTCGGGTTGACCCGCCGGACGGTCAGCGTCCGGCCCTACCATGGAGTGGGGCCGATCTGGTCGATGGTCGCGCGCACGGCCTACACCCAGCTCCGCTACAGCCCGCTGGCGCTGCTCGGCACCGTGCTCGGCATGGTCCTGCTCTACATCCTGCCGATCGCGGCGCTGGTCGCCGGGCTCGTCCTGCTCGCGCCGCTGCCGGCGGCGCTGGGCGGCGCCACGCTCATCCTGATGCTGGCGCTCTACTGGCCGACCTACCGGCTCTACGGCCCGCCCGGCCCCGGTTTCTGGCTGCTGCCGCTGGCCGGCCTGCTCTACACCGCGATGACGGTCGATTCGGCCCGGCGGCACGCGCGCGGCGCGGGCGGCGGCTGGAAGGGCCGCACTTATGTCGCGGAGACGCGACGCGATATGGCCAAGCGCGGCGCGCCTGATTAGAAAGACGGCGTCGACGATGGTGTCGACGGGGAGAAACGCGTGTCCGACGCCGCGCCAGCAATCGATTTCGAAGCCCAGGAATATTGCCGCCAGATCGTCGAGGCGTCCGGCACGTCGTTCATGACGGCGATGAGGATCCTGCCCGAGGAGCGGCGCGACGCGATGTACGCGATCTACGCCTTCTGCCGGGACATCGACGACATCGCCGACGACGACGGCGCGCCGTCCGACAAGATCGCCCGGCTCAAGAGCTGGCGGAAGGAGATCGACCGCCTCTACCACGGCGAGCCCCAGTCGCTGACCGCGCGCGCCCTGCTCCACCACGTCCGCGCCTTCGGCCTCGAGCAGCAGGACTTCCTCGACCTGATCGAGGGCATGGAGATGGACGCGATCGAGGACATGCGCGCGCCCTCGCTCGAACAGCTCGACCGCTACTGCGACCGGGTCGCCTCGGCGGTCGGCCGGCTGTCGGTGAAGGCGTTCGGCGCGACCGACGACCGCGCCCGCCAGGTCGCCCACCATCTCGGCCGGGCGCTGCAGCTCACCAACATCCTGCGCGACCTGCGCGAGGACGCCGACCGCGGCCGGCTCTACCTGCCCGCCGAGCTGCTCGACGCCCGCGGCATTTCGGAACGCGAACCGGACGCCGTGCTCGCCCATCCCGCGCTCCCCGAGGTCTGCCGCGACCTCGCCCGGATCGCCCGCGACCACTACGCCAGCGCAGCCTGGCACATGCGCCACTGCCGGCGCGGGCCGATGCGGCCGGCGCGACTGATGATGCAGGCCTACAAGGCGATCCTGAACGCGCTGATGCGGCGCGGCTGGAAGCGGATCGACGAGCCGGTCTCGCTGCCGCGGTGGCGCAAGATCTGGATCGCCCTGCGCTTCGGGCTGATCTAGGTCGGATGGGCCCCACCTCGCCCGAGGGCCATACCCACATCATCGGCGCCGGGCTGGCCGGGCTGTCGGCGGCGGTCCGGCTGACCGAGGCCGGCTGGAGGGTGACCGTCCACGAGAGCGCGGGCCACGCCGGCGGCCGCTGCCGCTCCTATTTCGACGACACGCTGGGCTGCCGCATCGACAACGGCAACCACCTGCTGCTCGCCGGCAACCGCTCGGCGATGGCCTATCTCGACACCGATCGGCGCGCGCGACGCGCTGGAGACGGTGGCGCCGGCACGGATCCCCTTCGTCGACCTCGGCACCGGCGAACGCTGGACGGTGCGGCCCAACGCCGGACCGGTCGGCTGGTGGGTGTTCGCACCCGGCCGCCGCGCGCCGGGCACCCGGGCAGGCGACTATCTCGCCGCGCTCAAGCTGCGCGGGGCGACAGCGCGGACGCTGACCGAGCTGTTCGACCCGGCCGGCGCAGCGTTCCGTCGCTTCTGGGAGCCGATGGCGGTCGCCGTGCTCAACACCCAGGCGCGCGAGGCCGCGGCCGGCCTGCTGTGGCCGGTGATGACCGAGATCGTGCTGCGCGGCGAAGCGGCCTTCCGCCCATGCATCGCGCGGGACGGGCTGTCGGAGGCCTTCGTCGACCCGGCCCTGGCCTGGCTGGCTGCGAACGGCGCGACGGTCCGGTTCAACGCCCGCTGCCGCGTCGGTCGAGGTCGAGAATGGCCGGGCGACGGCGCTCGATCTCGGCGGCGAGCGCGTCGTCCTCGGGCCGGACGATCGGGTCGTGCTGGCGGTGCCGCCGGCGGCGGCGAGCGCGCTGCTGCCCGACCTGACCGTGCCCGACGACTTCCGCCCGATCGTCAACGTCCACTTCCGCTGCGCCGACCCGCTGCCGATGCCCGACGACCTGCCGCTGGTCGGGCTGATCGGCGGCACCGCCCAGTGGATTTTCCGCCGCGGCGAGATCGCCTCGGTGACGATCAGCGCCGCCGAGGACGCCGTCGACCTGCCCGCCGACGACCTCACCGGCCGGGTCTGGGCGGATATCTGCCTTGCGCTGGGGTTGGGGGACAGACCGGCGCCGCCGGCGCGTATCCTGACCGAAAAGCGCGCGACCATCGCCCAGACCCCGGCCCAGGTCGCCCGCCGGCCCAAGGCGCGCACGCCGCTCGCCAACCTGGTGCTGGCCGGCGACTGGACCGACACCGGCCTGCCGGCGACGATCGAGAGCGCGATCCGGTCGGGAACGCTCGCCGCAGCGGCGATTGGCGCAGGCCAGCGTTAACCAAGCATGGGTTGACAGGGGGCCTCGTCGCCCCAACGTTAGCCTCGATCTCGCGCCGGGGGTGGGCGGATCAACCTTTCGAGGGGAATACGGTCGTTCGTCTGATGTTGAAGCCTGCCCAAGCAGCTCGGCCCACCGGCCAGCGCCCGGCCCCGTCGGGCGCCCGCCGCACCGGCACCACACCGTCCGAGACACCCGATCCCGATCTGGCCGCGATCGACGCGCTGGTCGAGGACGTCCGCGGCCGGCTGACCGATCGCCAGCAGGACGACGGCCACTGGGTCTTCGAGCTCGAGGCCGACGCCACCATCCCGGCCGAATACATCCTCTACAAGGCCTTCCTCGCCGAGCCGATCGACCCGGCGGTGGAAGCCAAGATCGGCGTCTATCTGCGGCGTATACAGAATCCCGACGGCGGCTGGCCGCTGTTCCACGCCGGCGACTTCGACATGAGCGCCAGCGTCAAGGCCTACTACGCGCTCAAGATGATCGGCGACGACACCGAGGCCGAGCACATGGCCCGCGCCCGCGCGGCGATCCTGGGCCACGGCGGCGCCGAGAAGTCGAACGTCTTCACCCGCATCCTGCTCGCCCTGTTCGGCCAGGTGCCGTGGCGGGCGGTGCCGGTGATGCCGGTCGAGATCATGCTGCTGCCGCGCTGGTTCCCGTTCCACCTGAGCAAGGTGAGCTACTGGTCGCGCACGGTGATCGCGCCGCTGCTGGTGCTGATGACCGAGAAACCGCAGGCGCAAAACCCCAAGGGCATCGGTATCGCCGAGCTGTTCGCCACACCGCCCGATAAGGTGCGCCGCTACCACTCGAACCCGACCGGCTCGGTGTGGGGCGCGATGCTGCTGCGGCTCGACACCCTGCTGCGCGTGGTCGAGCCGCGCCTGCCCCGGCGCGCGCGCCAGCGGGCGATCGACAGGGCGATGGCCTTCACCCGCGAGCGGCTCAACGGCGAGGACGGGCTGGGCGCGATCTTCCCGGCGATGGTCAACGCCGTCGAGGCGATGGTCGTCACCGGCGTGCCCGAGGACGATCCCGACCTGGTGACCGCCAAGCTGGCGATCGAGAAGCTGTTGGTGGTCAAGGAGGACGAAGCCTATTGCCAGCCCTGCGTCTCGCCGGTGTGGGACACGGGCCTCGCCGCCCACGCCATGCTCGAGGCCGGTGTCGACCGCGACGACCCGCGCATCAAGGCCGCCGCCGACTGGCTGCTCGACCGCGAGATCACCGAGGTGAAGGGCGACTGGACCTGGCAGGCGCCGAAGCTCAAGCCGGCGGGCTGGGCCTTCCAGTACCGCAACGACCACTATCCCGACGTCGACGACACCGCCGTGGTCGGCATGGCGCTCCACCGGCTGGACGACCCGAAATACGCGCCCGCGGTCGAACGCGCGGCCGAATGGATCGTCGGCATGCAGTCGAAGAACGGCGGCTGGGGCTCGTTCGACATCGACAACGACAAATATTACCTGAACCACATCCCCTTCGCCGACCACGGCGCGCTGCTCGACCCGCCGACCGCCGACGTCAGCGGCCGCTGCCTGTCCTTCCTGTGCCAGATCGGCCACGGGCGCGACCACCCGGCGGTCGCCCGCGCCATCGACTTCCTCAAGGGCGAGCAAGAGGAAGACGGCTCCTGGTTCGGCCGCTGGGGCACCAACTACATCTACGGCACCTGGTCGGTGCTGTGCGCGCTCAACGCCGCCGGCGAGGACATGGACCAGCCCTACATCCGCCGCGCCGTCGACTGGCTCAAGGCGCGCCAGAATGGTGACGGCGGCTGGGGCGAGGACGGCGCGACCTACTGGCAGGAGCGCCGCGGCGAGGACAAGGGCAGCACGCCGTCGCAGACCGCCTGGGCGCTGCTCGCCCTGATGGCCGCGGGCGCCACCGACGACCCGGCGGTCGCGCGCGGCGTCGCCTACCTCGAACAGGCGCCGCGCGACGGCGCGCGCTGGGAGGAGGACCTGTACACCGCCGTGGGCTTCCCGCGCGTCTTCTACCTCCGCTACCACGGCTACGCCGCCTACTTCCCGCTGTGGGCGCTGGCGCGCTACCGCAACTTGAAGCGCGCCAACGACAAGACGGTGGCGTGGGGAATGTGACGCATCCCCCTCATGCGGCCCGCCGCACGAATTTCACGTGATTTCGTGTAGCGCCGCGCTACACTCCCTGCATCATGACCGCGACCACCCAGGCAACCCGGGTCGGCGTCATCACCGGCCTGATCAAGGAAGCCAATTGTTTGCGCGCCCGCCGCAGCAGCGCGCCCGCGCTGATCTTCGCCGCGGGCGGCCAGCCGCTGCTCGCCGCGCAGGCGGCCGAGCAGATGCTCGACCAGGGCGCCTCGGGGCTGGTCAGCTTCGGCGTCGCCGGCGGGCTCGACCCGACCTTGGGACCGGGCGTGCTGGTCATCGCCGAGCGGGTGCTCGACGGCGACGGCCGTGACTTCGCCTGCGACGAGGCCTGGGTCGAGCGGCTGATGCTCGCCGACGGCGCCCACGATTCCGGACCGATCCTGGGCAGCGACCGCCCGGTCATGACGGTCGAGGACAAGCGCCGCCTGCACCGCCGCACCGCCGCGCTGGCCGTCGACATGGAAAGCCACGCCGTCGCCGAGGTCGCCGACCGGGCGCGGCGTGCCCTTCGTCGCGATCCGCGCCATCGGCGATCCCGCCACCCGCGCCATCCCGCGCGCGGCGCTCGCCGGCCTCGGCCCCGACGGCCGCACCCGGGCGCTGCCGGTCATCGCCGCCCTGATGCGCAAGCCGGGCGACTTCCGCGCCATCTGGCGGCTGGCGCAGGATACCAACAAGGCGCTGGGGGCGTTGAAGAAGATCGGGCCGCGGGTGCTGGAGTTGCTGGATTAGGCGACACCGGGCCAGCCGCGTTGACCGTCCGTAGGGGCGGGTTTCAAACCCGCCCGCATCGAAGCCGACATAAAAAAGGGCGGGTTAGAAACCCGCCCCTACGGCATTTTTTTCGACACTAATCCGAGAGTGGCGCGCGCTACTCCGCCGCCACCGTTGGCGCCTTGCCGTCGCCCTCGTTCGCCGCCGCCGGCACCTCGAGCCCGCGCGCTTCGAACCAGCGGCGGTCGCGCTTGGTGATCTCGACGTCCTTCATGAAGTCGTAGACATGCTTTTCGTGGACGTCGTCGGCCGGGCGCGCCTTGGCGAGGTCGATCTCGGGCGCCATCGGGCCGTCGGTGCGCGGGCCGCGCAGCCAGACCTTGAGCGCCTTGAGCGGGTGGGCGACGGTGTCCTCGACCGCCGTGCCCTCGTAGCCGCAATGAACCATGCAGTCGGCGCACTTGGCGTAGTTGCCGGTGCCGTAGCTGTCCCAGTCGGTCGTCTCCATCAGCTCCTTGAAGGTGGAGACGTAGCCCTCGCCGATCAGGTAGCAGGGCTTCTGCCAGCCGAACACGCACTTGGTCGGGTTCGACCAGGGCGTGCAGCGGTAGTCCTGGTTGCCGGCGAGAAAGTCGAGGAACAGCGACGACTGGCTGAACTTCCACTTCTTGCCCTCGCCGCGCTTGAAGATGTCGCGGAAGAGCTGCTTGGTGTTGTGCCGGTTGAGGAAGTGTTCCTGGTCCTCGGCCCGCTCGTAGGCGTAGCCGGGCGAGACGGTGATGCCCTCGACGCCGAGGTCATGGGTGGCGAAGTCGAAGAACTCGGCGGCCTCGTCGGCGGTGAGCTGGTTGAACAGGGTGCAGTTGACGTTGACCCGGAAGCCGCGCTCCTTGGCCTCGCGGATCGCGGCGACGGCGATCTCGAAGCCGCCCTCCTGGGCCACCGCGTGATCGTGATGCTCCTTGGGGCCGTCGAGATGGACCGAGAAGGTCAGGTATTTCGACGGCTTGAACCGGTCGAGATTCTTGTGGAGCAGCAGCGCGTTGGTGCACAGGTAGACGAACTTCTTGCGCGCGATCAGGCCCTCGACGACCTGGTCGATCTCCTTGTGCAGGAGCGGCTCGCCGCCGGGGATCGAGACCACCGGCGCGCCGCATTCGTCGGCGGCGTCGAGGCATTCCTGGACCGACAGGCGCTGGTTCAGGATGTGGTCGGGATAGTCGATCTTGCCGCAGCCCGGACAGGCGAGGTTGCAGCGGTAGAGCGGCTCGAGCATGAGCACCAGCGGGAACCGCTTGTTGCCCTTGATGCGTTGCTTGAGCAGGTAGCCGCCAACGCGAAGCTGCTGGATCAGGGGAACGCCCACGGGCCGAATGCCTTCCTGTTGCCGTTGTCGGAACGCGGCGCGGTCAGGCCGCCGCTTCGCGCAGGGGCTCGGGGAGCTTGAACTGGATGCTCTCCTCGATGCCGTCCATCACGCTCAGCTCCAGCGCCTGGAACTCGCCGAGCTTGTCGATGACTTCCCGGACCAGCTCCTCGGGGGTCGACGCGCCGGCGGTGACGCCGACGGCATTGACGCCGTCGAACCAGGTCGGGTCGAGCACGGTGACGTCCTCGACCAGATAGCTGGGCACGCCGGTTTCTCCGCCGATCTCGCGCAGCCGGTTGGAATTGGAGCTGTTCGAGGCGCCGACGACCAGCACCAGGTCGACCTGGTGGGCGAGCTCGCGCACCGCCGCCTGGCGGTTCTGGGTGGCGTAGCAGATGTCCTTGACGTCGGGGCCGACGATCTTGGGGAAGCGGGCCTTGAGCGCCTCGATCACCTCGCGGGTGTCGTCGACGCTGAGCGTCGTCTGGGTGACGTAGGCCAGCTTCTCGGGATCGGCGACGTCGAGCTTGGCGACGTCGGAGGCGTTCTGGACCAGGTGGACCCGGCCCGGGATGCGCCCCATCGTGCCCTCGACCTCCGGATGGCCCTCGTGGCCGATCAGGATGATATCGAAGCCCTTCTCGGAATAGCGCTGGCCTTCCTTGTGGACCTTGGCGACCAGCGGGCAGGTCGCGTCGAGCACCGGCAACGAGCGGCCGGTGGCGACGTCCTCGACCTTCTGGGCGACGCCATGGGCGCTGAACACCGTGATCGCGCCGTTGGGGATCTCGTCCAGCTCCTCGACGAAGCGGGCGCCCTTGGCCTTGAGGCTCTCGACCACGCGCTTGTTGTGGACGATCTCGTGGCGGACGTAGACCGGCGGGCCGTAGATCTCCAGCGCCTTCTCGACGATCTCGATCGCCCGTTCGACGCCGGCGCAAAAGCCGCGCGGCTGTGCGAGGATGACCCTCATCCCTCTCGTATCCTTTTCTGGCCTTGTGCCGGCCGGCGCGTCACCGGACCACGCCTGTTATACACCACAGCAGGTAGCCTTGGCCCGGGGCATCGTCAACCCCGGCACTTGTGCATTGCGAAACGCCCCGACCTAGCTGCGGCCGGTTTCGCGGAACCAGGCGATCGCGTCGGCCAGCGCTTCGGCCGCCGGTCGGGTCTTGTAGCCCAGCTCCCGTTCCGCCCGCGCCGACGAGAACCACATCGTCTTGCCTGCCATGCGCAGCCCGTCGGCGGTGATCAGCGGCTCGCTGCCGCCGGTCAGCCGGGCCCAGCCCTCGGCGACCCAGGCGACCGGGAACAGCGGCCCGCGCGGCAGACGCACCGCGGGCGGGCGGCGGCCGGTCAGCCGCGCGATCTCGCCCAGGATCTCGCGCAGGGCCAGGTTCTCGCCGCCGAGCACGTAACGCCGGCCGACCTGCCCCTTGGCGGCGGCGAGCAGGTGGCCCTCGGCGACGTCGTCGACATGGACGACGTTCAAGCCCGTATCGACGTAGGCCGGGATCTTGCCGCGCGCGGCGTCGAGGATGACCCGGCCGGTCGGCGTCGGCTTGACGTCGCGCGGGCCGACCGGGGTCGACGGGTTGACGATCACCACCGGCGCGCCGTCGTCCGCGAGCCGCTGCACCGCCGCTTCGGCGAGGAACTTCGAGCGCTTGTAGTGGCCGACCATGTCGTCGACCGTGACCGGGGTGTCCTCGTCGCCGGGCGTGCCGTCCTTGGGAATGCCCAGCGCGGCGACGCTGGAGGTGTAGACGATCCGGCGCGCGCCGGCGTCGGCCGCCGCCCGGACGATCGCCGCGGAGCCCTCGACGTTGGCGCGGTAGAGCACCGCCGGGTCGCGCACCCACAGCCGGTAGTCGGCAGCGACATGGTAGACGGTCGCGCAGCCCTGCACCGCGGGCGCCAGGGTGGCCGGCTCGGTCAGGTCGCCGGTGACGACCTCGACGTCCAGGCCGTCGAGATTGGTGCGGTCGCTCGCCGGGCGGGTCAGCACGCGCACCGCCTCGCCGGCGGCCAGCAGGCGGCGGACGACCGCGGCGCCGACGAAACCGGTCGCCCCCGTGACCAGGACCGTCGCCATCAGGCCGACGTCTCCGGCGCCGCCGTCATCGCGACTCGCGGCCGAGCATGTAGGCCATCATCGCCGGCAGGAAGAACAGCGAGCAGACCAGGGTGAAGAAGATGGCGATGAACAACAGCTCGCCCATGCTCGCCGTGCCGCGGTGGCTCGACAGCGCCAGCGAGCCGAACGAGGCCAGCGTGGTCAGCGCGCTGAACAGCACCGCGCGCGGCGTGCTGGTGTGGACGAGGTCGGCCCCGCCGTCGCGGTCGGCGCGCTTGACGATGTGGATGCCGCCGGCCGCGCCGAGCCCGATCAGCAGCGGCAGCACGATGATGTTGGCGAAGTTGAGCTGGGGTCCGACCACGGCGCAGATCGCCAGCGTGAACGCGCCGGCGAGGAACACCGGGGTCAGCACCAGCACCGTGGCCAGCACCCGCCGCAGCACCGCGAAGACCATCAACGTGATCAGCACGAAGGCGATCAGCGTGGCTTCGAGATAGGCGTCGACGATGGCGTCGCCCGCGCGCAACTCGAACACCGGCCCGCCCGTGGCCCGCGGCGCCACCGCCGCGACCTGGTCGACGAAGCGGCGCAAATCCCCGCTGCCATCGAGCTGCCCCTTGGGCACGACCTCGACCCGCCAGACCCCGTTCGACGTGACGTAGCGCGACCGGATGTTCGCCGGCAGGGTGGCGAGCGACACCGGCGCGGCCTCGAGCGATTCGCGCAGGGCGGCGAGCTGGCGCGGCAGGGCGCCGACCACGTCGCGATCGAGCCGGGCCAGGCGGACGTCGGCGTCGGGCGCCGCGTCGATCTTCTTCAACGCCGCGCCGAGCCGCCGCAGCAGCGGCGCCATGTCGCCGGCCTTGCCGGTGGCCAGCGCGGCCTTGACCTTGTCCTCCAGGGTGCGCAGGGCGGCGCGGCGCTCGGCCGCGGTCGGCGGCGGCTTGGTGTCGCCGGCCGACAGCACCGGCACCAGCAGCAGCGCAAGATCGTGGATGATGTCGAGTTTCGCCTTCTGGTTCGTGGGCACGAAGCTTTCCAGCGTGCGCACCGACTTGACCGTGGACAGCTTCTCCAGCTTCGGCACCAGCGCCATCGCGGCGGCCCGGTTGGGCGCCAGCACCTGGATCGCGTCGGGGCCGATGTTGGCATCGTTGCGCAGGTCGATCGCGGTGGCGACCGATTCGGTCGTCGGGTCCTTCAGGTTCATCGGGTTGTGGTCGAAGTGCGCCGCCGGGGCGATGGCGAAGGCGACGAAGCCGGCGACTACCGCGGCGATCGTGATCGCCTTGCCGTGCCGCTTGATCCCCTTCTCGACCCGCACCAGCCGGGCGACCACGTAGCCCTCGGCCGGCGACGGCACGCGCTGGCGCCAGCGCGGCCGCAGCGCGAGCAGCGCCGGCAGCAGGGTCATCGACAGGGCAAAGGCGATCAGCACGCCGACGCCCGCGAGCATGCCGAGCTCGGCGACGCCGCGATATTCGGTCGGCACGAAGGCGAAGAAAGCCGCCGCGGCCGCCGCCGCCGACAGGGCCAGCGCGCGGCCGACCGAGCGCGCCGCCGAGCGCAACGCGACCCGCGCCGGCTGGTTGGCCTGGGACGTCTCTTCGAAGCGCAGGCAATAGTGGATGCCGAAATCCACCGCCAGGCCGATGAACGGCACCGCGAAGGCGACCGAGATCAGGTTGAGGGTGCCGAAGGCCAGTGTGGCGAAGCCCGCGGTCAGCACCAGCCCGAAGACCAGGTTCAACAGCACCGCGCCGACCAGCCAGCTGGAGCGCAGTCCCACGAACAGCAGCAGCGTGACCAGCACCATCGACACCACGCCCGCGATGCCCGCGCCGCGGGCGACGCTGTCGAGCTCCTCGTTGTCGATCGCGACCGCACCGGTCAGCCGGACGCGCACGCCGTTGGCCGGGGTCAGCCCGGTGTCCGCGGCGATCTTGCGGATCGCCGTCATCGCCTCGCTGGCCGGCTTCAGGCTGGCGAAGTCGAGCTTGGGCTGGACCACGATGATCTGGCGGCGATCGCCCTGGCCAGGGGCCTCGGGATAGAAGACGCGCGACCAGTCGAGCGGCCGGCTGACGCCGCGCGCCGCCGCCTCCACCGTCTGGGTGACCTGGTCGAGGAAGGGCTTGAGCTGCTTGATCGGCCCCTCCTCCGTGCCGATCGCGCCGAACACGGTGCCGAGCACGGAGAACAGGCCGCGCAGGCTGGTGTCCTGGGCGAGCGTGCCGAGGAAGGGTTGCGCCTCGGTCAGCCGGTCGGAGAGTTTCTGCAGCTTGGCGACGGAGAGGTAGAGCAGGCCGTTGCGCCGGAAGAACGGCTCGCCGGCGGGGTAGAAGGTGGTCTCGAACAGGCCCGGCCGCTTCTTGAACGCCTTGTAGAGCGTTTCGGCGGAATCGAGCGCGGCCTGGTGGCTGCGCGCGTCGATCACCACCACCAGCATCTTGCCGAACTGCGGGAAGGCGTCGCGATAGGCCTGGAAATCCTGGCGGAACGTCAGATCCTGCGCCAGCAGGTCGGCGGTGTCGGTGTTGATCGACAGCGACCGCACCGAGATCGCGGCCGACAGCGCGGCCAGCACCACGCAGCCCACCAGGACCAGCCAGCGGAAGCGGACCACCCATTCGACCAGCTTGCCGAACAGCACGTCGAGGCGGCCGACCTCGCCCTCCGAATCGGGCGGAAGCGGAGCCGAACCCTGGGTTTCCCGGCCTTCTCTATCCAGATACAATAATATAACACTCCGCCCGGGGGCCCGGCCTGCCGCAAAGTCGTATATATGGGGCCACCTGCCGGGCGATACAGGTGGCGGCACGCGTTTCCGCCTTCATACGCTTGCGATGGACGAAATGACGCTAACCGAACCGAAAAGACTGTTCCTGGCCGCGATGTTGGGCACGCTTATAGCGTTTCCCTCTTTCGCCGCGCAAGCCGCGCCCCGGGACGTGGTGGCGACCTATCAGGCCGGCCTGTTGTCGGTGATGAAGCGGGCCAAGGCGCTGGGTTTCGCCGGCCGGGTCCAGGCGCTGACGCCGATCGTCACCGCCGCCTACGACCTCGACTTCGTCGCCCGGCGCGCGCTCGGGTCCGACTGGCGCAAGATGAACGCCGACCAGCGCAAGCGCTACCTCGCCGCCTTCGCGCGTTTCTCGATCGCCAACCACGCCGCGCGCTTCAAGGGCTTCGGCGGCGAGCGGTTCGAGATCACCGGCGAGCGCAAGCTCGCCGCCACCCAGGTCCTGGTCAACACGCGCATCGTCGAGAGCAGCGGCAAGGCGACCGCGATCAACTACCTGCTGCTCAATCGCGGTGGCCAGTGGAAGATCGTCGACGTCTACCTCAAGGGCTCGATCAGCGAGGTCGCGACCCGGCGCTCGGAATTCAGTGCGGTCTTCCGCGACAAGGGCGCAGACGGCCTGATCTCTGCGATCCAGCGCAAGACCCGGGAGCTCGGCTCCTAGTCGTGCGTCGCGGCGCGGCGGCACGACGATGAGCGACGGCGCCCGCTTCGCCATCGGCGCGATCGTCCGCCACCGGCTGTTCGGCTATCGCGGCGTCGTCTTCGACGTCGACCCGGTGTTCAGCGGCACAGACGACTGGTACGAGGCGATGGCCCGGTCGCGCCCGCCCAAGGACCGGCCCTGGTACCACGTCCTGCCCGACGGCCAGCGGCACACCACCTACGTCGCCGAGCGCAATCTGGACGCCGACCCCGAACGGGCCTCGATCCGGCATCCGTTGCTCGACACCTATTTCGACGGCCGCACCGACGCGGGTTACATACCAGCCCAGCGTTCCAATTGACGCGCGCCGGTTGACTCGCCAAGGGCGGCGACGCAAGGTTGATTTTCTTAAGCGTGAGGCTGGGGTGTTCCGGCGCGTGATGCCGGGACTGAGAGAATACCCATCGAACCTGAACTGGATAACACCAGCGTAGGGAGCCGAAGCGCGAGGCCGAGCTCAACGCTTCTCCCACGATCGGCATCGCGAACCAGGCTCCCGGAGGGAGCCACCAATGACCTTTCCGACTTCCACACGGACCCGGATCGCCGCCATCACGGCCGCGGCCCTGCTGCCGCTCGCCGCGACGCCCGCCGCGCAGGCGGCCGAGACCTTGCCGATCCTGGTGCCGTTGACCCGCTTCATCGCGCTCGAGGGCAACAGCCAGAAGCGCGGCGCCCTGCTCGCCTTCGCGCGGTTCAAGGGCCTTGCGGTCGAGCCCGACGTCCTCGACACCGCTTCGTCGCCGCAGACGGCGACCCAGGCCTTCGCCCGGGCGACCCGCGGCGACGGCGTGTTCGCGGTGGTCGGCCCGATCTACGGCAACTCGATGCTCGCCCTGCTGCCGCTCGCCGCGCAGCGCAAGCTGCCGATCCTGACGGTCTCCGGCACCGGCAAGCTGACCGACCTCGGCAACAAGTGGGTGTTCCGCTTCTTCCCGTCGGACGCCGTGGTCAAGGTCGCCCAGGCGCGCTACGTGGTCGAGGAGCTGGGCAAGCGCAAGGTCGCGCTGATCACCCAAAGCACCGCCTACGGCCAGAGCGGCCGCAAGTATCTCAAGGCCGCCTTCGGCCGGCTCGGCGCCAAGATCGTCTACGAGAACAGCCTGACCATGGGCACCAAGGAGATGCTGCCGGTGCTCGCCAACATCCGCCGGTCGGGCGCCGACGTGGTCGTGCTCCAGCTCCATTCCGGCCCGTCGGCGCTGTTCGTGCGCCAGGCCGCGGCCTTCGGGCTCACCCTGCCGATCGTCGGCGGTTCCGCCCTGCACCAGCCGACCACGGTGGCGCTGGTCGAGCCGGCGAGCCTGAAGAACGTCTGCGCCGAGACCGCGTCGTCGCCGATCTCGGAAAGCTCGCCCGCCTTCAAGGCCTTCGTCGCGGCCTTCCGCAAAGCTTACGGCGCCGAGCCCGACGCCTTCGCCCTGGCCGACTATGACGCGGTCGGCATGCTGCTGACCCTGCGCCGGAAGGGCATCAAGACCGGCCCGGCGATGCGCAAGGCGCTGGCGACGACGAGCTACCAGGGCCTGGCGATGAACTACCGGTCGGACGGCAAGGGCAACATGGCGCACGACGCGGTGATCGTCTGCTACGACGGCAAGAGCCGGGTGCCGCAGATCGTCAAGCGCTACCGCATCGACCTGGCCGAGAACACGCCCCGGTAGCGGCCCGGTGAGGTGACGGCCCGGTGACGCTCTATCTCCAGCTCGCGATCAACGGGCTCGCGCTCGGCGCCGCCTACGCCCTGATCGCGCTGGGCTTCGTCCTGATCCTCAACGCCACCCGGGCGGTCAACTTCGCCCAGGGCGACACGGTGATGGCGGGTGGCTACGTCGCCTTCCTGCTCGCCAGCCTGCTGCCCCTTGATGGGTTCGGTGTGCCGGGGCTGGTCCTGCTGCCGCTGGTCCTGGCCGTCATGGCGGTGTTCGGCCTGGCCTTTGCCGCGGTCGCCTACTACCCGCTGCGGCGCCAGCCGGCGGTGTCGGTGTTCATCAGCACCATCGCCGTCGGCATCCTGCTGCAGGGCGCCGCCAACGGCCTGTTCGGCGGCGCCGAGCGCAAGGCGCCGCCGCTGGTGGCCGGGCCGGCGGTGCCGCTGGGCGACATCGTGGTCGGCCGCCAGACGCTGGCGATCATCGCGGTCGCGGGCTTGTCGATCGCCCTGCTCCACGTGTTGCTGGCCCACACCCAGTTCGGCCGCCGACTGCGCGCCGCCGCCGACGACCCGGCGATCGCTCGGGCGCTGGGCGTACCGGTCACGGCGATGACCGCCGCCGCCTTCGCCATCGCCGCCGCGCTGGCGGGCATCGCCGGGCTGCTGCTCGCCAACGAGTATTTCGTCACCCCGACGGTCGGCCTGTTGTTCATGCTCAAGGCCTATATCGCGGTGACCATCGGCGGTTGGGGCAACTTGAAGGGCGCCGTGATCGGGGCCCTGGCGATCGGCGAGTTCGAGATCTTCGCCGCGACCTTCGTCTCGACCACGGTCGCCGAGGTCGCGCTCTACGGCGTGCTGATCCTGGTCCTCGTGGTCCGGCCGCAGGGCCTGTTCGGCGAGCCCGCCGGCCGGCGCGCCTGATCGCGATGTCCGCCCCGACCCGCGGCACGCTGCGCGATGCGCTGCTACGCGACGCCCGCCCGCTGATCGCGGCGCTGGCGGTGGCGCTGGCGGTCCACGCCCTGGTCTTCGCCGACGGCTACGACCTGCGCGTGCTCACCGTCGCCGGGGCCTACGCGCTGATGGTGCTCGGCTACCAGTTCGTGTTCGGCCACGCCGGCGCGCTGTCGCTGGCCCAGGGCACCTTCTTCGGCGTCGGCGCCTACGCGACCGGGCTGCTGTCGCTCAACTTCGGCTGGACCTTCCCCTTCACCTTCCCGGCCTCGATCCTGGCGGCGGCCCTGCTCGCCCTGCTCGTCTCGCTGCCGGTGCTGCGGCTGCGCTCGCATTATTTCGCGCTGGCGACACTGGGCATCAGCCAGGTCGTGCTGCTGGTCGCGACCGACTGGGTATCGCTGACCGGCGGCAGCAACGGCCTGCCCGGCGTGCCGGGCGTCGTGCTGTTCGGGACCGCCGTGCCGCCCGGCCTGCCGCTGACGCTGTTCGTCTGGGGCTGGGTGTTGGTTGGCATCATCGCCGCGGCCGCCTTCCTGTCGGGGCCGGCCGGGCTGCGCCTGCGCCTGTTGCGCGCCGACCCGATCGCCGCCGACGCCGCCGGCGTCGACGGTTTCGGCCTCCGCTTCGCCGCCTTCCTGCTCAGCGCCGCCTTCGGCGGCGCCGCCGGCGCGCTGTTCGCCCACACCATCCGCATCGCGTCGACCGATACGCTGGAGTTCGGGGTCATGGTCGCCTGCCTGTCGATGGCGGTGGTCGGCGGGCGGACGCGGATCGCCGGCGCGATCCTGGGCGCGGTGCTGCTGATCCACCTGCCCGAATGGTTCCGCTTCCTCGAACGCCATGCCCTGGTCGCCTATGGCGGCGCCCTGCTGGTCGTGATCCTGGTCGCGCCCGACGGCCTGATCGGCGCGGCCGAGCGGACCTGGAACGCGGTGTTCAGGCCGCGGCCGAAGCCGCCGCCGACGCCCCGCGCCGTCGATGTCCGACCGCGCCACGACGGCGCGGCGACGGCGCCGCTGCTGGCCGGCGCCTCCCTGTCCAAGCGCTTCGGCGGCAACGTCGCGCTCGACCGGGTCGACCTGACCGTCGGCCGCGGCGAGATCGTCGGCCTGATCGGTCCCAACGGCTCGGGCAAGACGACGCTGCTGAACATCCTGACCGGCCTCTACCGCGCCGACGCCGGCGCGGTCTCGCTGCGCGGCGACCCGGTGACCGGCTGGCCGGCGTGGCGGATCGCCCGGGCCGGCGTCGGCCGGGGCCATCAGCAGCCTGCCCTGCCGGCGGAGATGACCGCCCTCGACACCGTCGCCGCGGCCCGGCTCGCCCGCCCGAGCGCGGCCCGTCCGCGGGTCGGCGAGGCCCGCGCCGAGGCCGCCGGCCTGCTGGCCTTCGTCGGGCTGGGCGACAGTGCGGCCGAGCCCGCCGGAGCCTTGTCCCAGGCCGGCCGGCGGCGGCTCGAACTGGCCCGCGCGCTCGCCCTCGACCCCGACGTGGTCATCCTCGACGAGCCGGCGGCCGGGCTTTCGGCGGCGGAGCAGGAGGCGCTGGCGGCGCTGCTGCGCGAGTTGCGCGGGCGCGGCTTCGGCCTGCTCCTGGTCGACCACAACATGCGTTTCCTCGCGCGGCTCGCCGACCGGCTGGTCTGCCTCGACGCCGGCCGGATCGTCGCCGAGGGGCCGCCCGAGGCGGTGATGCGCCACCCCGCCGTCGTCGAGGTCTATCTGGGCGCGCCGGTGCCCGCGGCGGAGACCGAACAGTGACCGCCGCACCGCTGCTGACCGTGCGCGGCCTGACCGTGCGCTACGGCGCGCTCACGGCGGTCGACGGCGTCGATCTGGAAATAGCGGACGGCGAAATCGTCGCCCTGATCGGCGCCGGCGGCGCGGGCAAGTCGAGCACGCTCAACGCGATCATCGGACTGGTGCCGGCCGCTGCCGGCGCCGTCTCGCTCGACAGCACCGACCTCATCCCGATGAGCCCGGAGCGTCGGGCGCGCGCCGGGCTGGGCTTCGCCCCGGAGGGCCGGCGCGTGTTCGCCGGGCTGACCGTGGCCGAGACCCTCGCCGTGCCCTGCTTCGCCGGGGCGGCGGAACGGCGGCGACGCGCTGCGATGGTCTACGACCTGTTCCCGCAACTGGCCGAGCGGCGCGGCGAGCGCGCCTGGCGGCTGTCGGGCGGGCAACAGCAGATGCTCGCGGTCGGGCGCGCGCTGATGACCGCACCGCGCCTGCTGCTGCTCGACGAGCCGTCGCTCGGCCTGGCGCCCAAGCTGGTCGCCGCGCTGTTCGCCACCCTGCGCCGGATCGCGCGCGACGGCACCGCGATCCTGTTCGCCGAGCAGAACGCGCCCGCCGCCCTCGACCTCGCCGACCGCGGCTACGTCCTCGACGGCGGCGCAGTCGCGGCCGCGGGACAGAGTCGCGCGCTGGCGAATGATCCGGCGGTCCGCAAGGCGCTGCTCGGCGCGGACTGATCGTTCGCCCCTGCACCACCGGCTTGTCCGATCCGCGGCTGCGGGATAAGAACAGCCCATGTCCGATCCCCAGCACGATGCGGCGCGCACCGCCGACTTCCTGTGGCAGATCCAGGCGGTCAACTTCAGCCCGGACGAGCCCTTCACCCTGACCTCCGGGCGCAAGTCGCCGGTCTATGTCGACTGCCGCCGGATCATCTCCTTCCCCGAGGCGCGCACGGCGATCACCGACATGGCGGTGGCGCTGATCGAGCGCGAGATCGGCCGCGACAAGCTCGACGCCATCGCTGGCGGCGAGACCGCGGGCATCCCCTTCGCGGCGTGGATCGCCGACCGGATGGGCCTGCCGATGCTCTATGTCCGCAAGAAGGCCAAGGGCTTCGGGCGGATGGCCCAGATCGAGGGCGACATGCCCGAGGGCTGCCGGGTGCTGCTGGTCGAGGACCTGGCCACCGACGCCGGCTCCAAGCTCGCCTTCGTCGACGCGCTGCGCGCGGCGGGCGCCGAGGTCGCCGACTGCTTCGTCGTGTTCCATTACGGCATCTTCCCGGCCAGCACCGAGAAGCTGGCCGAGATCGGGGTGCGGCTGCACGGCCTGACCACCTGGCGCGACGTGGTCGCGTCGGCGCGGCGCGGCGGCTATTTCGGCGACGAGGCGCTGGCCGAGGTCGAGGCCTTTCTCGACGATCCCGAAGGCTGGCAGAAGGCCCGCGAAGAGGCTTCCTGAGCGAGCCGCCGGGAGCACCCTAGGGGGCACCGTCAATGCGCATCGCGATCCTCGACGACTACCAGGACATCGCCCGCTCGCTGGCCGACTGGGACCGGCTGCCCGCGGACGCCACGCTCGACCGTCTTCACCGACCACGTCGCCGACCCGGATGCCCTCGTCGCCCGGCTCGACCCGTTCGAGGTGCTCTGCGTGATGCGCGAGCGGACGCCGCTGCCGGCGGCGATCCTCGAACGGCTGCCCAACCTGAAGCTGATCGTCACCACCGGGGCGCACAACGCCTCGATCGACCATGCCGCCGCCGCGGCCCGGGGGGTCACCGTCTGCGGCACCGGCTCCGTCGGCTATCCGACCGCGGAACTGGCCTGGGCGCTGATCCTGTCGCTCGCCCTGCGCCTGCCCGAGCAGACCGAGGCGATGCGCACGGGCGGCTGGCAGGTCGGCCTCGGCCGGCGCCTGAAGGGCGCGACCCTGGGCATCGTCGGCCTGGGCCGGCTCGGCGGCCTGGTCGCCGGCTACGCCAACGCCTTCGGCATGGAGGTATTGGCCTGGAGCCAGAACCTGACCGCGGCGCGAGCGGCGGAATGCGGCGCCGCGCCGGTGAGCCTGGACGAGCTGCTGGCGCGGTCGGACTACGTGACCA
Source organism: uncultured Alphaproteobacteria bacterium (assembly GCA_963730305.1). Lineage (GTDB taxonomy): Bacteria > Pseudomonadota > Alphaproteobacteria > Bin65 > Bin65 > CAMYMQ01. Next base: position 177,023 of record CAVSRB010000006.1, on the reverse strand, counting down.
TCCACCTGCGCCTGTCCGAGCGCAGCCGCGGCGTGATCGGCGCGGCCGAGATCGCCCGGATGAAGCCCGGAGCCTGTCTGGTCAATACCTCGCGCGCGCCACTCGTCGACACCGACGCGCTGGTCGCCGCGGTGCGCTCGGGCGCGCTCGCCGGCGCCGCGCTCGACGTCTTCGACACCGAGCCGCTGCCCGCTGACGACCCGCTACGCAGCGAGCCGAACATCCTGCTGACCCCGCACATCGGTTACGTCGCGGAGGAGAACTACCGGATCTATTTCCCGGACATCCTGGAGGCGATCCTCGCCTATATCGACGGCGCGCCGGTACGGGTGATCGCGCCGTGACGGCGCAGGCCGTTCACGGAAGGGCCGTCGCAGCCTAGGCGCTGTCCCCGCCCGGCTCGCCCGAGCGCAGCGGCACGATGGCCGGGCTCTTCGTGGGCTTGCCGTCGCCGGCGTCCTTGATCTGCTTGCACAGTTCGAGATAGTGGCGCGACGGCGGATCGTCGCCGCGCAGCTCGATGGTGCGCTGGAAGCGGATCGTCGCCTCGGCGATATCGCCGTCCCGGAAGCTCTTGAGCGCCGCCTCGAACTCCTCGATCCAGGCGTCCTCCGGCGACGACGGGTCCTCGCCACGCTGGTCGAGCACCTCGTAGATGCCGACCGGCTCCTCGCGGCCGCGAACCGTGACCTCGTCGAGCTTGCGCGCGACGACGTCGTAGCGAACGAGTTCCCAGGTGTGCTGGCCGACGATCAGCTCGGTCCCGAAGGTCTTGTTGACGCCTTCGAGCCGGCTGGCGAGGTTCACCGGATCGCCGATCACGGTGTAGTTGAGCCGCTCGTCCGAGCCGATGTTGCCGACCACGACGCGGCCGGTGTTGATGCCGATACGCAAGCGCATGCCCGGCTTGCCCTGCGCCTCCCAGTCTGCGCGCAGCTTGGCCATCGCCTCGACGCAGGCGAGCGCCGCGCGGCAGGCGTCGGCGGCGTGCTCGTCGTTGTGCTGGGGCGCGCCCCAGAAGGCCATGATCGCGTCGCCGATATACTTGTCGATGGTGCCGCCGTGCGCGTGGATGATGTGCGACATGGTGCCGAGATAGTCGGACAAGACCGGCACGATCCGGTGGCCCATCCGCTCGGACGCCGCGGTGAAGCCTTCCAGGTCCATGAATAGAACGGTCAGTGTACGTCGCTGTCCGTTCGGTTCGGCCACGATGCCCTGGTCGAGCAGCGTACGGACCAGCACCGTCGGCAGGTATTTGCGGAACGAGCCCAGGCCGCGGCTCATCCGCTCGACGGCCAGCGCCAGGGTGTCGATCTCGCGGATGCTCGACGGCAGGTATTGGACCCGGTCGAGCTCGAAGCCCGAGATGTGCTGGGTCTGGTCGGTGATCCGGCGCAGCGGCCTGACGAAGAGCTGGCGGGACGCCCAGACCGCAGCCAGCGCGATCAGCAGCAGCGCGACGCCGACCGCGATGACCAGCTTGGTGTAGTTGGCCTCGATCACAGCGGTGAAGTCGGATTCGGGAATGACCGTGCCGACGAACCAGTCCAGGCCCTTGAGCGGGATGAGGTTGACGAAATACCGCCGGCCGGTCGCCGGATCCTCGTAGGCCACGTGGCCGCGGCGCTGCGAGAACACGCCATCCTTGGTCTCGAGGGCGGCGCTGGCGATCTTCAGCATCGGGTTCCGCGCCTCGCCGAGCGGCGTCAACTCCAGCTTGTCGCTGTTGCCGACGGTGCGCGTGACCTCGCTCTGGTCCTTGAAGGCGAGCAGCCGACCCTCTTTGTCGACGATGAAGGCGGCGCCGGAGCGAACCGAGGGGATCGTCGCCAGGTATTTGGAGATCCGCTCGAGCTCGATGGCGATGCTGACCACGCCGACCAGCTTGCCGTTCTTGGTATAGGTACGCGCCGTGTTCAGGCCGGGCTTGCGGCTCGACGCGAAGATGTAGACGTTGGTCCAGATGTTCTTGCCCGGGTTGGCGATGGCGCGGACGTACCATTGCCGCTGGGGGGCGTAATAGCTGTTGGTCTTGGTCTTCGCGATCGTCCGGCGGATGTCGGTGCCGTCCTCGACCAGATACTGCATGTGGCGCCGGGCTTCCTTGGCCGCCGCGTCCCACTTGCTCTCGACCAGGCGGTAGTTGATGTCGTCGCGCCGCCGGGCGCCGTAGAAGTCGCCGTTGGGCTTGCCGAAGCTGACCCAGGAGAAATGCTTGTTGGCGAGCAGGAAGGCGAGGAACAGGTTCTCTCGCTCCTGCTTGTTCTCAATGTCGATGACGCCGGATTCGAGGATGCGGTCGATGGTGGTCTGGGCGGCGATCGCCGAGGCGAAGATGTCCTCGATCTCGCGCGACACGCCGGCGACGATCTCGTTGGAGATCTGGTCGGCCATCTCGGCGACGTTGGCGCGCGAGGCGAAGGTCCAGGGCAGGTGCACCGCCGCCGCAGTCAGGACGACGGTGAACACGGCGAAGGCGATCAGGCTGACGCGCAGGCCGATGCGCATACGGCGCGGCGACGCCACGGCGTCGGCGGTCGTCGCGGGTGACGGCTCGATCGTGACGGGCTCGCCGTTCACGACCGCCCGCCGGCGCGCGAGGCGACCCAGCGATGACGCAAGATGCGGTCCATTCCGGTTTTCCTTCCCCCAGTTCACGGCCGCAGCCGTCCGGAACCGTCGGATTCTCGCCGATTAGATGATGTTCTGCAATCGTTTCCGTTAATTTCCGATTAACGATACTTAGCCGCCGATCGCGGCCACGAACTCGGCGCAGGTCGAAACCGGGCTGATCGAGGCCAGCGACGCGACGGATGCGTCGTGCACGGCGCGGTCGAAGGCGGCGCAGCCGTCGGACAGCAGCAGGGTGTCGAATTCGAGCAGGTGAGCGTGGCGCAGGGTCGATGCGACGCCGCCGTTGGTGACGATGCCGGCGAACACCAGGGTGTCGATCCCGGCCTTCCGGAGCACGAATTCCATCCGCGACTGATGGAAGGCCGAATAGGCGACCTTCTCGATCCGGAAGTCGACAGGCTTGAGATCGTCGATCACGTCCTGGCCGACGCTGCCCGGCGCGAAGTCGCCGTCGGTCAAGAACGGCCGCAGCGCCTTCAGGTGCGGCGCGATCATCGGCGCGCCGCCGCGGCCCGGTACCAGGGTGAACTGCGTCGCCAGGGTCGCCCCGCCCCAGGCTCGTACCGCGTCGGCGACCGGCGCAAGCCGCGCGGGCAGCGCCGCGATGTCGGGATGGCCGGCGCCGGCGCGGCCGTAAGCGCCTTGCGGATCCAGGAAATCGTTCTGCAGGTCGACCAGGACCAGCGCGGTGCGCGCGGGGTCGAAGTCGGCGGGCGCGCGGCTCACGCGGCGGGTTCCTTACGCGTGATGACGACGTTGCCGAGATCGTCGATCCGCGCGGTCAGGTCGGGGTCGACGAAGATGGTGGTGTCCGCCTGTTCGAGGATCGCCGGCCCCGGGATCTCGGCGCCGACGGGCAGGTCGAGCCGGGCGTAGATCCTGGCCTCGTGCGCGGCGCCGTCGGCCCAGATCGTGCGGGTGCCGGTGCGGGCCGCGTCGGGGTCGCCCGTCGCCTCGGGCTTCAGCCGGGCGAAGTCGAAGCCCGGCCGGACGCCGATCACGGCGACGCGCAGGTTGAGCACGCGCACCGCGACATTCTCCAGCAACCGCCCGTAGACCGCCTTGTAGGCGGCATCGAACGCGGCCCGGATCGCCTCCCGGGTGATCCCGCTGGTGCCGTCCGCCACCGTCAGGTCGACCGGCACCGCGACCGTGTGGGTCTGGCCGACGTAGGACATGTCGAGCTCGATCTCCGCACGCCGCGCCTCGAAGGGCACGCCGGAGGCGTCGAGCTGGCCGAAGCCCTCGGCGACCGTGCGCACGATCTCGGCGTCGAGCGCCCCGATCTCGACCGCGTCGAGCGGCCGGTTGATGGTGTGGACGAAGTCGTGGCGCATGTCGGCGATGATGCAGCCGAGCGCGCTGGTCACGCCGGGGAAGCGCGGCACGATCGCCTGCGCCAGGCCAACCTCCTTGATCAGCGCGCCGGCGTGGAGCGCGCCGCCGCCGCCGAAGGGCATCAGCGCGAACATCTTGGGGTCATGGCCGCGCTCGATCGAGACCAGCCGGATCGCGCCGGCCATCGCCGCGTTGGCGACCCGGACGACGGCCTCGGCCGCCGCCATCGTATCCAGCCCGAGCGGCTTGCCGACATGGTCGTCGAGCGCTTTCTTGGCGGCCTCGACGTCGAGCCGGTCGAGCGCGCCGCCGATCGGCCGCTCGGCGTTGATGCGCCCCAACACGAGGTTGGCGTCGGTCACGGTCGGGCGGTCGTTGCCCTGGCCATAGCAGACCGGGCCCGGGTCGGCGCCCGCGCTCTCCGGACCGATCTGCAGGAGCCCGCCGCGGTCGACCCAGGCGATCGAGCCGCCGCCCGCCCCGATCGTCGTCATCTCGATCATCGGCGTGCGCACGACCATGCCGAAGTCGATGGTCGACTGGGCGGCGAGCGCGGTCTGGCCGTCGACGACCAGGGCGACGTCGAAGCTGGTGCCGCCCATGTCGCCGGTGATGACATTGGGATATCCGGCGGCTTTCGCGATCTGCGCGCCGGCGATGACGCCGGCGGCCGGGCCGGACAGCGCCGTCTTGATCGGCCGACGCTTGGCGGTCTCGACCGTCATCACGCCGCCGTTCGACTGGACGATCAGGAGCTGGCCAGCGAAGCCGCCGTCGCCGAGCCGGTCTTCGAGCGAGCCGAGATAGGCGCTGACGACCGGCTGGAGGTAGGCGTTGAGGGTCGCGGTCGAGCAGCGCTCGAACTCGCGGATCTCGGGCAGGATGTCGGACGAGGCGACGACATGGTCATTCGGCCAAACCTTGCGCGCAGCGTCGAGCGCCGCCTGCTCGTTGGCCGGGTTGGCGTAGGAATTGACGAAGAAGACGACCAGCGCCTCGGCGCCGCGTTCGAGCAGCGTCCGCGCCGCGGCCTGAACCTCGTCGGTATCGACCGGCGCGCGCACGGTGCCGTCGGCGAGCGTGCGCTCGGCGACCTCGATCCGGCGGTCGCGCGGGACCACCGGGGTGAAGGTGCCCCACAGGCCCCAGGTGTGCGGCCGGTCGCGGCGGCGCATCTCGAGCACGTCGCGGAAGCCGCCGGTGGTGATGATCGCCGGTCGGCGCGCCCTTGCGTTCGAGCAACGCGTTGGTGCCGACCGTGGTGCCGTGGACGATGGTGCGCAGGGTGCCGAGGTCGTTGATCCGCCGGCCGATGCCGTCGAGGAAGCCGACCGCCTGGTTGCCCGGCGTCGACGGAACCTTGGCGGTCTCGCAGACGCCGCGGGCCTCGTCATAGAAAAACAGGTCTGTGAAGGTGCCGCCGACGTCGACGCCGACGAACCAGCTCGGAGTCTCGCTCATGCGGCGGCTTTCGCGCGCAACGCCTTGGTCGCGGCCGTATCCACGGCGCCGTCCTCGGTCAGCACCACGGCATAGTCACGGGTCGCCGCCTCCGCGGTGACATAGCCGAGCGCGACGTCGCGGGCGACCGCTTCGGGTGCGCGCTCCAGGGCCGCGCCCCAGCCGCCGCCGCCCGGCGATTTGATCCGCACCCGCTGGCCTTCGCGCAGCTTGATGCCGGTCATCTTTGACGCCATCGGCGGGCTGTGGGGGCCGTCGTCCTGGTCGAAGCGGAAGCGGTTCAACGCGCCCGGCCCGCCGCCGAGCACGCCGGGCGGAGCGTAGCGGCCGCGCTCGCCGAACAGGAAGGCCTCGCCATCGCGCGCCAACAATTCGATTTCGTAGACCGCACCCAGGCCGCCGCGGTGCGTCCCCGGCCCGCCGCTGTCCGGCCGCAGCGCCCATTGGGTGAAGATCACCGGGTTGGCGGCTTCGAGGATCTCGACCGGCGGGATCGTCGCCATCGAGATCGGCGCGTTGCCGTGGTTGAGCCCGTCGCCCTCGGGGTGGCCGCCGTGGCCGCCGCCGAAGAAAGAGAACATCACCCAGCGCCGCCCGTCCTGGCGGTGACCGGCGAGCGACAGCGCGTTGATCGTGCCGTAGGCGCACCCGTTGACCCGATCCGGCGCCGCCTGGGCCAGTGCAACGAACACCGTGTCGATCACCCGCAGAATGGTCTCGGTATAGCCGCCGACCGGCTTCGGACGTTCAGCAGAAAGGACTGAATTTTCTGGAATAACGAAATCAATCGGGTCGAGGCAGCCGGCGTTGGCAGGCACGTCGTTGAAGACGTGCTTCAGCGCGACGTAGCAGCAGGCGATCGCGGTCGAGCGCGAGATGTTGACCGGGCCCGCGCATTGCGGCGCGGACCGGCTGAAATCGAGGGTCATCCGGTCGCCCGCGACGGTGATGTCGAGCGCGATCTTGAGCGGCTCGTCGACGATGCCGTCATTGTCGAGCCAGTCGTCGGCCGAATAGGTGCCGTCGGGCAGCTCGGCGATGTTGGCGCGCATCAGGGTCGCGGCCCGCGCCTCCAGTTCGGTCAATGCCGAACGAACCGTCTCGGCGCCGTAGTCGTCGAGCAGCGCGGTCAGCCGCTCGACGCCGAGATCGAGCGCACCGACCTGTCCATTCAGGTCGCCATAGGCGCTGACCGGCTGGCGCGAGTTGGACAGGCAGACGTCGACGATGTCCTGGCGCATCTCACCGGCCGCATAGAGCCGCACCGGCGGGATCAGCACGCCCTCCTGGTAGCATTCGGTGGCGACCGGATTGTAGTTGCCCGGCACGTTGCCGCCGACGTCGTGCCAGTGGCCGACCGACGCCAGGTAGCAGAACAGGTCGCCCTTGTAGAAGAACGGCCGGACCAGCTTGAAGTCGGACAGGTGGGTGCCGCCCTCGTAGGGGTCGTTGAAGATGAACACGTCGCCGTCGGCGGGCGTGTCGCCGTCGCGGGCGAGCTTGTCGATCACCGCCTTGACCGCGAAGGCCATGGCGCCGACGAAGATCGGCAGGCCCGACTTGCCCTGGATCAGCGTCTTGCCGGTCGCGGCGTCGTAGAGCCCGTGCGACGCGTCGTGCGCCTCGGCGATGATCGGGTTGAAGGCGCTGCGGAACAGGGTCGCGTCCATCTCGTCGGCGATCTGCTCGAGCCGCCCCTTGAGCACGGCGAGGGTGACGGGATCGAGGGAGGTCTTGTCGGTCATGCGTCGCTCCCGACATTGCCTCTGATCCGTAGGGGCGGGTTTCCAACCCGCCCGACACGCCCGCCCCGGCCTCCGCCGCGGGCGGGTTTGAAACCCGCCCCTACGGTCGCGCGGACGCTGGATGCCAACCCGGCATCACTGGACCCCCGCCTGCGCGGGGGCGACGCGGTCATTGGTGGCATGCCTTCCCCTACTCCTCGTATTTCTTGCCGAGCGCCAGCATTTCCGGCGTGCCGATAATCTCGTTCAGCGCGGCGAAATCAAGCATCCGGTCGCGGAACGGCGCGGTCGTGCCGGCCGTCTTGAGGCCGTCGAGATAGTCGATCGCCGTGCGGGTCAGCGCGCGGACCAGCCCGCCCGGGAAGATGACCAGCGAATAGCCCAGCGCCTGCAGCTCGTCGCCGCTCTTCAACGGCGTCTTGCCGCCCTCGACCATGTTGGCCATCAGCGGGATCGTGCCGCCCAGCCGCTTCATCGCCGCGGCGATCTCGTCGTCCGAGCGCAGCGCCTCGACGAACAGCATGTCGGCGCCGGCCTCGCGATACGCCTCCGCACGGTCGAGCGCGGGATCGAGGCCCTCGACGGCGACGGCATCGGTCCGCGCGACGATCAGCGTGGCGTCGGACGGCCGCGCGTCGACCGCCGCCTTGATCTTGCCGACCATCTCGCCGGTCGGGACCACCGCCTTGTCGTCGAGGTGGCCGCAACGCTTGGGCGTGACCTGGTCCTCGAGCTGGATCGCGTCGGCGCCGAGCCGCGCGAACAGGCGCACGGTGCGCGCCACATTGAGCGCATTGCCGAAGCCGGTGTCGGCGTCGATGATCAGCGGGAGCGACACCCGCTCGCGGATCGCCGACAGCACGCCGGCGACCTCGTCCATCGAGACCAGGCCGATGTCGGGCCGGCCGAACCGGGTATAGGCGATCGAGGCGCCGGAGATGTAGGCGGCGGCGAAGCCCGCCCGCTCGACCAGCAGCGCCGACAGCCCGTCGTAGACGCCGGGCGCGACCACGATCTGGGGCGCGGCGATCAGCGCGCGGAGGTTTGGCTCCGGTGGTCATGCAGGCGCGCGCCGCCAGCTTCTTCTTCAAATGCGGGATCAGCCCGCCGTCGGCGATCAGCGCCATCAGGTGGTCCGGCAGCGGCTCGCAGGCCAGGTCGATGCCCTGGGTCTCGTCGCGGATCGTCCCTGCCGCCGGGTCGACCACGAGCCGGTCGCCGGCCGCGATCCGGTCCGCCTCGGCGCAGACCAGCACCGGCAGCGCCAGGTTGACCGCGTTGCGGTAGAAGATGCGCGCGAAGCTCTTGGCGACCACCGCGCCGACGCCGAGTGCGTTCAAGGCCATCGCCGCCTGCTCGCGCGACGAGCCCATGCCGAAATTGTCGCCGGCCACGACCACGTCGCCCGTGGCCACTTCCTTGGCGAAGCGCGGGTCGGCGCTCTCCAGGCAGTGCTCGGCCATCGCCTCGACCCCGCCCTTCATGTAGAGGCCGGGGGCAAGCTGGTCGGTGTCGATGTCGTCGCCGAACAACCAGGCCTTGCCGGCGATCACGTTGGCCCCAGCCCGGCTCACGCCGCCATCTCCATCAGTATCTCGCGCGGGTCGGTGATCGTGCCGGCGACCGCCGAGGCGGCCACGGTATAGGGCGAGGCGAGGTAGACCTGGCTGGTCGGGTCGCCCATGCGGCCCTTGAAGTTGCGCGCGGTCGACGACAGGCAGACCTCGTTCGCCGCCAGCACCCCGGCGCCGTAGCCCGCGCAGGCGCCGCAGCCGCTCGGCATCAGGATGGCGCCCGCTTCCGTGAGCGTCGCGAGCGTGCCGTCGGCGGCGGCCTCCTGGGTCGCGCGCACCGAGGCCGGCGCGACCAGCAGGCGCACGCCGCGCGCCACCTTGCGCCCGCGCAGGACGCGCGCGGCCATGCGCAGGTCCGACAGCTTGGCCCCGGTGCAGGCGCCGATATAGGCCTGCTGGAACGCGACCCCGCGATAGGCGCCGGCGCGGTCGGCATTCTCCGGCGAGTGCGGCGCAGCCACCTGCGGCTCGAGCGTATCGGCGTCGAAGCGGTGCTCGGTCTCGACCGCGGCGTCCGGGTCGCTCGCCCAGCGCTGCCAATCATCGGGCACCGTCGCGCCGTGGTCGCGCAGCCAGGCGACCGTGGTCTCGTCGGGCGCGATCAGGCCGACCTTGCCGCCCAGCTCGGCCGCCATGTTGGACAGGGTCATCCGCCCTTCCATCTCCAGCGCGGCCACCGCCGGGCCGGCATATTCGATCGCGCGGTAGTTGCCCGCGCCCATGCCGAGCTGGCCGCACAGGAACAGCATCATGTCCTTGGGCGTCACCCCGATGCCGAGCTCGCCGTCCCAGTGGAGCCGGAGCGTCTGCGGCACCCGCACCCAGATCTCGCCGGTCGCCAGCACCCCGGCCATCTCGGTCGCGCCGATGCCGATCATGAAGGCGCCGAACGCCCCGCCCGTGGTCGAGTGGCTGTCGCCGCCGGCGACGAACATGCCCGGTACGAGGTGCCCGCGCTCGGGCAGGACGACGTGGCAGATGCCCTGCATGTCGTGGAAGGCGGTGACACCGGCGGCCTCGGCCCAGCGCCGGGTCAGCTCCAGGATCTTCGCGCTCTCGGCGTCGAACGCCGGCACGTAGTGGTCGGAGATCAACACGACCTTGGACGGGTCCCACACGCCGACGCCGAGTTCCTTCAGCATCGGCTCGACCCGTCTCGGCCCGCCCGAATCGTGGATCATCGCCAGGTCGACGCGCGCGATGACGATCTCGCCGGCGCGGACCGTCTCACGGCCCGCAGCCTTGGCGCAGAGCTTTTCGGCGAGGGTCATGCCCATGGCGGCTGGCGGCCTCCGGCGGATGACGGTTGATGAAACATGCGACGGCCCTGATATAAGACCTTGGTTACCGTCCGATCAAATGGCCAGAACCGCTGGCCCGCACCGGGAGAATACCGCCATGTCCGAGCAATGGGGCACACAAGTCGTCCGCAGCTACCTCGACGCCATGGAGGCGCGCGACCTCGACCGCGCCAAGGGCATGCTCGGCGAGGGCTTCCAGATGGTGTTCCCCGGGCCGGCCGTGCTGCACACGCTCGACGAACTGATCGCCTGGTCGAAGGAGCGCTACCGGAGCGTCGGCAAGACCTACGACCATTTCGACGAGATCGCGGGGCCGGACGGATCCGTCGTCTATTGCTTCGGCACGCTCCACGGCGTCTGGCTCGACGGCAGCCGCTTCGACGGCATCCGCTTCATCGACCGCTTCGAACTGCGCGACGGCAAGATCGTCGACCAGAAGGTATGGAACGATATGGGCGAGGTGCGGCTGGCGGCTGGGTCGTAGGAACCGCCGAAGGGCCCCCTCCCTCTCCCCAGGGAGAGGGTCAACGACCCGACGACAAAGCCGAGGCACCCTCTCCTTCGGGGAGAGGGTGGCCGCGCAGCGGCCGGGTGAGGGGTCGCCGCATCCGCCGCCACGCCATCCGCCCGATATTCGCCAGCGGCAGCCAGAACAGCCGCCACACGCTGTTGAATTCGCGGCTCTCGGCGCCGATGCCGAAGCGGACCTTCTCGTCCTTGCCCGGTACCCACAGGGTGCCGAAGGCCCAGTCCCACAGCGACAGGGAGAAGCCGAGATTTCTTGTTCATGTGGCGCGGGTCGGTGCTGTGGTGGATCTGGTGGTGCGCCGGGCTGTGGATCAGGCGGGCGAGCGGCCCCGGCACGGTCATCCACACGTGCGAGTGCCGCAGGTGGTAGGTGGTGAAATAGAACACCAGGAACAGGACGTTGACCTGCCACAGGGCGAATTCCTGCGCGCCCGCGCCGAAGGTATGGACCAGCAGGCCATAGGCGATGCCGACCGTGACCGCGATGATGTTGGAGATCAGCACGTCCTCCAGCGGGTGGACCCGGGCCGCGGTCGCCGGGGTCATCACCTCCGCCGAATGGTGGACCTTGTGGATCTCCCACAAGACCGGGACGTGGTGAAGCAGGATGTGGGCGAACCAGTAGCCGAATTCGAGCGCCAGGAAGATCACGACGGTGGTCAGCGCGACCACCGGCCAGACCGTGGCGGGCGCGCTCGCGCCGGCGCCGAACAGGGCGTGCAGGCCTTCGAGGGTCAGGCCGCGCCAGAACTCGCTCGCCGCGATGGCGACGCTGAAGATCAGCGGTCCGACCAGCGCATTGGCGAGGAAGAAGCGATAGTCGACCTTCGCCGACGGGTGGCCGAAGATGTGCTTGGGGAAGGCGTAGGCGAGAAAGCCGCGCAGCCCGCGCCGCCGGTAGCGGCGGCCGCACCAGGCGAAGAAGAAGATCGCGAGGAAGACCAGGGCGCCCGCCCAGTAGTAGACGCTCAATGGCCCGCGCGGATGCAGCAGGATGACCAATGGCTGCAGCAGGACCTGCAGCGCCTCTTTGAGCAATTCCCCCATGGTCCCCGTGAGGTCCCCGCCGATTGTGCTCGACCCGATCCGCGCACGCCGTTGTGCGGCGGTGCGTCCGTGCCCGACAAAGTTGCGGCGCAGTGCTTTAAAATCGGTTAACCCGGCGGGGCCGCCACCGGTTTCCCACGCCCGAAAAGGCTAATGAACGACCCGACCGCGAAATCTCTCGAATACGCACCGCGCGGCCTGATCGGGGTGCTGACACCCCAGGCCAACACGACGGTCGAGCCCGAGCTCGCCATCCTGGCGCCGCCCGGTGTCGGCTGGATCAACGCGCGGCTGACCAGCCCGGCCGCGACGATCGAGGCGCGGCTGGCCGACTATCTCGACAGCATCGACGACACCCTCGACCGCTTCGCCAACGCGCCGGTCGGCGCCTACGCCTTCGCCTGCACGGGAGCGTCCTATCTGGTCGGGGCGGCGGGCGAGGACGCGCTGATCGAGCGCATCGAGGCGGCCCGCGGCCGCTCCTTCGTCACCGCGGCGCGGGCCGTGACCGAGGCGTTGCAGGCGCTCGGCGCGCGCCGCATCGCTCTGGTGTCGCCCTACCCCACCGGTCTGACCGAGGCCAGCGTCGCCTACTGGCGCGAACGCGGCTTCGCGGTCGACGCCGTCGCCGGCGTGTTCGACGGCGGCTCGGACTTCCACCCGATCTATTCGCTGTCGGCGGCCAGCGCCGACGCCGCCCTGCACGAGCTGGCGGGACAGGCGGCCGATGCGATCGTCATGCTCGGCACCGGCATGCCGACCCTTGGCCCGATCGCCCGCGCCGCTCGGACGGACGCCCCGCCGGTGCTGTCCTGCATGCTGGCGCTGGCGTGGCGGACAGTGGTCGCGCTCGATAGCGGCACACCGGATCGGGCGAGCCTCGATCCCTGGATCGCTGCCGAGGGGTGGGGCGAACGACTGGCGGACCGGACCGGCGGTTAGTCGATCGCCGCCGCCCGCCGCAGGCCATCGATCATCGACGAGCGCAGCAGGAAGGCGCGGCAACGGTCCGGGTCGCCGGCGATCGCCTGCAGATTGCGCAGCGCGGCCCGGCGGGCCTCGGGATCGGTTTCGGCCATGCGCGCGCGGTTGGCGTCCGCCTGGCCAAGGATGTCGTCGCGGGCGATCGGCAGCCGCCGACGCTGATAGCGGTCGAGCAGACGGTCGTCGCCGTCGCCACGGTGGATCGCCACCAGCGCCTCGGCGAGCGCGAAGGCGTCATGGATGCCGCCGTTCATGCCCATGCCGCCCTTGGGGCTGTTCAAGTGGGCGGCGTCGCCGGCCAGCAGCATCCGGCCGTGGCGATAGGCGCCGGCGATCCGGCAGTGGACCCGGTAGATGCGCTTGTCGGGGATGTCGACCGGGTCGGCGCCGGGCACGACCTCCTCGACCTTGGCGCGGATCGAGGCGTCTTCCAGCGCCTGCTCGGGCGTCTCGTCGGCGCGGGGGTGGAAGCTGCAGCGCCACAGCTCGGGCAGGCGGAGCAGCGAATAGGTGCCCGCCCCCTTCCAGATGTAGTTGACGCCGGACAGGCCCTCGAGCGCGGCCTCGAACGGGAAATGGGTGGTCGCGAGAATGGTCAGCTCGGGATAGGTCGCGCCCTCGAAGGACACGCCCATCGCGTCGCGGACGATGCTGCGCGCGCCGTCGCAGCCGACCAGCCAGCGCCCGGCGACGGTCTCGGTCTCGTCGCCCGGCCCGCGCACCTCGACCTGCACGCCGTCGGCGTCCTGGGTCACCGCGACGACCTCGGCGCCGAACCGGACGATGCCCGGGTCGATCGCGGCGATCCGCCGGGCGAGCTCCCGGCACAACACCGCCTGGTGGCACTGCAGCCGGTAGGGATGGTCCGTATCGTCGGCGATGGCGTCGAGGTCGAACTCGGCGCGTTCGCCGGTCTCGTGCCAGCGGACCTGCCAGGTCGGCGTGATCCGGCCGTTGGCGATCAGCACGTCGGTGACGCCGTCGGGGGCGAGCATGTCGAGGGTCGGCGGGTGGAAGGTCGAAGCGCGGAGCTGGTCCGGGCACCGCGGCCTCGGCCTCGAACAGGGCGACCGGCACGCCCGCCAGCGCCAGCCGCCAGGCGAGCGTCAGCCCGACCGGCCCGCCGCCGACGATGATGACCTTGTCGTTGTTTGCCACCGCTTTCGTTTCTCTCTCGCTCCGATCGGACCGCCTGCGGATATAGCAGACGCGAAGCCGCCCGGCGCTACCCCGTGCGCATCTCGGCGAGGCGCAGGTCGGTGATCAGCATGTGCGCCGAGGTATGGGTGATCGCGAAGTCGGGCCTCGCATTGGCGATCGCAAGCTGCGGCGTGACTCCACAGGCCCAGAACACCGGCAGTTCGTCGTCGAGCACGCGGGTGCGCCCGATCGTGTCGTAGGGCTTGTCCAGGTCGACGCCGATCATCTCCGGCTTGCCGATATGCACCGGCGCGCCGTGGACCTCCGGGTAGCGGGCGGTCGCGGTGATTGCCCTGACCGCGTCGGCCGGCCGCAACGGCCGCATCGACACGATCAGCGGCGCGGCGAAGCCGCCGACCGGATCGGTTTCGACATTGGTCAGGTAGATCGCCTCGCGGTCGCCCCGGTCGAGGTAGCGCAGCGCCACGCCCTCGGCGCGCAGCGCGTCCTCGAAGGAGAAGGAGCACCCGAAGGCGAAGGCGACCAGGTCGTCGCGCCACAGGTCCGTGACGTCCCCGGCCTGCCCCGCCGACGCGCCGTCGCGGAACACGGTATAGCTGGGCAGGTCGGTGCGCAGGTCGAGGTCGTCGCCCAGCCGCGGCAGGCGCGGGTCGCCCGGTTCGGACACGGCGACGACCGGGCACACCGCCGGGTTGGCCCGGCAGTAGGCCGCGAAACCCTCGGCGTGGGCTTCGGGCAGGACGACGAGGTTGCACTGGAGGTAGCCGGGCGCGAGCCCGGCGGTCGGCCCGGTCCAATCGCCCGCCCGGATCGCGTGGCGCAGCGCGAGCGGATCGGCGCGATCGACCGTTATTTCCGTCATTTCAGATAATCAGAAATATCTATCTCTTCGATGCCCGGAATCCGCTTGCGCTCGAACTCCGCCTCGCGGCCCCAGGGCTTGGTCGCGTCGATGCCGAGCCGGCCCCAATGGTCCTTGTGCGGGTCGCGGTAGAAGCCGGGCACGTCGGGGATGACCAGGCTGCGGGTGTCGGCCCGGCCGCGGGTGACGAAGGCCCACCAGACGTCGTTGAGGTCGTGGATGTCGACGTCGTCGTCGACCACCATGCAGGTCTTGGAATAGTCCATGTGGGCGCCGAAGGCGGCGAGCAGCACGTGCTTGGCGTGGCCCTCGTACTGCTTGTCGATCTTGACCACCGTGTTCATCAGGTAGGGCTTGCAGCTGACGTCGAGGATGCCCTTCGAGACGGCGGTGAGGTGGCGGTAGAGCTTCGCAGCGATCGCCGTCTCCAGCGGGATCAGGTCCTCGAGCGAGCCGCAGACCAGGCCGTGATAGACCGCGCCCTCGCGGACCGAGACGCGGGTCACCTCGAAGACGTGGTTCGGTCCCTCGGGCACGTAGATGCCCATGAACTCGCCGAACGGCCCCTCGGGCCGCAGCTCGCCGGGCAGGATCCGGCCCTCGATGACGATCTCGGTCTCGGCCGGCACGGACAGGTCGATCGTCTCGCAGGGCGCGACCGCGATCGGCCCGCCCTCGATCGCCGCGGCGACGGCCATCTCGTCGGCGTCGGGCGGCAGCGAGGCGCAGGCGGCGAGGAAGATCGACGGCGGCGCGCCGATCAGGATCGCGACCTCGAGCGGCTCGCCCTTCGCCTCGGCGGCGTCGTAGTAGCGGCGCAGGTCGTGGCTGCTGCCGAGCCGGACCCGCAGCTCGTCGTCGCTGACGTGCATCGCCCGGTGGAAGGAGAGGTTGGGCACCCCCGTCTCCGGGTCGCGCGCCAGGAAGATGCCGGCCGTGATGTAGGGACCGGCGTCCTTCTCGAAATAAGTGAGGTGCGGCAGCTCCCCCAGACGCACCGCCCGACGCGGCGGCGGCGTGGTCTCGACCGTCTCGCCCCGGCCGCTCACGCCGTCGGTCAGCCTCTGCCAGGCCGGACAGAAGGCGAGGTCGTCGGCGCCGACCATGGCGCAGAGCCGGCGCCGGCTGCCGAACACGTTGGTCACCACCGGCATCGACGCGCCGCGGACGTTCTCGAACAGGAGCGCGCCGTCGCGGGTCTTCTGATACTGCGTCGTCACCGCCGCCAGCTCGAAGCGCGGATCGACTTCGCGGCTGACCACGTCGAGGTCGCCCGCTGCGCGCAACTGGTCGAGATAGGTCCGCATAGCTCAAACCCCTTCGTTCCGGTGATCCGCCTACATTGCATACTCTAAAATATTTTTGTATACAAAATTCATGGATACTCTCGATCTCGCCGCTGAACCCGGCAACCGCCGCGCCGCCGTCTACGACCGGCTGCGCAGCGACATCGCCCACGGCCGGATATCGCCCGGCCAGCGCCTGTCCGAGCAGGGCATCGCCGAGGCGCTGGGCGTCTCCCGCACGCCGGTGCGCGAGGCGTTGTCCCAGCTCCTGAGCGACGGTCTGCTGGTCGCGCTGGGCCGCGGCTACGCCGCGCCGGACCTGACCCCGGCCCATATCGACGACATCTACGAGATGCGCCTGCTGCTCGAGCCGCCGATCGCGCGCCACGCCGCGCGCCACGCCAGCCACGACCAGGTCGTCGCCCTGCGCCGGACCATCGACGACGAGGCGGCTGAAGCGCACTCGCCTGAACCCCAGGCCTTCATCGACGCCAACCTGCGCTATCGAGAGGTCCTGTTCGCGACCTGCCCCAACTCGCGGCTGGCCTGGTGCGCCTCGCTGTTCAACGACCAGATCCGCCGGGTCATGCAGATGACCCTGGGGCCCGCGGAAAACCGGGCGACCACGGTCGATTTCCACAACGCCGCCTACGCCGGCATCAAGGACCGCGACGCCGACCGGGCGGCAGCGGCGGTGTCCGAACTGCTCTACCGCGCCCGCGCCAGCTTCCGCGCCTCGGCCGCGGCGGAGGCGGCGAACGCATAATTGTATGCGCTATAGACTCTTCGTATACACATTTGCTAATCGGGCGGCATGACGGCAATCACGGCCACACCGCGCTGGCGGCTGGGCGTCGACATCGGCGGCACCTTCACCGACGTCGCGCTGGAAAGCGCCGACGGCGCGATGTTCACCGCCAAGACCCTGACCACCCACGACGCGCCGGAACGTGCGGTGCTCGACGCCGTCGGCACGACCTGCGCCGACGCCGGCATCGGCTTCGGCGACGTCGACGTCATCATCCACGGCACCACGCTGGCGACCAACGCGCTGATCGAGCGGCGCGGCGCCGAGATGCTGTTCATCACCACCGAGGGTTTTCGCGACGTGCTCGAAATGGGCACCGAGAGCCGCTTCGATCAATACGACCTCGGCATCGTCAAGCCGGCCCCGCTGGTCCGCCGCGCCCGCCGCTTCACCGTGGCCGAGCGGCTCGACGTCGCTGGCGCCGTGTTGCTGCCGCTCGACGAGGCGACCCTGGCCCCCGCCCTGGCGGCGATCGACCGCGACGGCATCGAGAGCGTCGCGGTCGGCCTGCTCCACGCCTACGCCAACCCGACGCACGAAGAGCGCCTCCGCGACCTGCTGCTCGCCCACAAGCCGAGCCTCAGCATCAGCCTGTCGAGCGAGGTTTCCCCCGAGATGCGCGAATACCAGCGCTTCTCGACCACGGTCGCCAACGCCTACGTCCAGCCGGTGGTGGCGACCTACCTGCGCAGCCTCGAAGACAAGCTCGCCGGCGCCGGCTTCGGCGGTGCGCTGATGGTGATGCTGTCGAATGGCGGCCTCGCCGACGTCGACACCGCGATCCGCTTCCCCGTCCGCCTGATCGAATCGGGTCCGGCCGGCGGCGCGATCTTCTCCAGCCACGTCGCCCGCCAATGCGGCGTCGACGCGGCGCTGTCCTTCGACATGGGCGGCACCACCGCCAAGATCTGCCTGATCGACCAGGGCCGGCCCCAGACCGCGCGCGAGTTCGAGGTCGACCGCGCCTACCGGTTCAAGCGCGGCAGCGGCCTGCCCCTGCGCATCCCCGTGGTCGAGATGGTCGAGATCGGCGCCGGCGGTGGCTCGCTGTGCTCGATCAACGCGCTGGGCATGGTCGCGGTCGGCCCGCGCAGCGCCGGGTCGGACCCCGGCCCCGCCTGCTACGGCCGCGGCGGCACCGGCGCGACCGTGACCGACGCCAACCTGGTGGTCGGCCGGATCGACCCGGAGGGCTTCGCCGGCGGGGCGGTGCCGCTGACCGGCCAGGCGGCCGAGGACGCCATCGAGCATGACGTCGGCCAGCCGCTCGGCCTGGACACCGAGGCTGCGGCGGTCGCGATCCTGGAGATGGTCGACGAGAACATGGCCAACGCGACGCGCGAGCACGCGATCGAGCACGGCAAGAGCCCCGAGGCGCGCACGATGATCGCCTTCGGCGGCTGCGCCCCGCTCCACGCCGGCCGGCTGGCGGTCAAGCTGGGCATCGACCACGTCATCATCCCCGAAGGCGCCGGGGTCGGCTCGGCGATCGGCTTCCTGCGCGCCCCGGTCGCCTACGAGGTCGCGCGCAGCCTGTACCAGCGTCTGCCCGGCATCGACGCGGGCGCGATCGATACGCTGCTGTCCGGCATGACCGACGAGGCCGGCGCCTTCGTGCGCCGGGCGAGCGGCGCCGATCCCGAGACGGTCGAGCGCTTCGGCTTCATGCGCTACGTCGGCCAGAGCCACGAGATCATGGTCGAGTTGCCGGACGGCCCGGCGGGCGCCGACTGGGCGGCCGACGTCCAGCGACGCTACGAGCAGGCCTATCGGGCGCAGTTCGGCCCGGCGATCCCCGGGCTGGCGATCGAGGTCGTCGCCTGGTCGGTGCGCGCGGCGGGCCCGGCCACGTCGTCGGAGACTGCGGGCGAAGCCCCGAGTCCCGGCGCCGCCGCGTCGCCGGTCGCGACCCGCCGCACGGTCGACACCGCCAGCGGCGAGGCGCTGGACACGCGCATCTATCGCCGCACCGACCTGCTCCCCGGCGCGACCATCGACGGCGGCGCGGTGGTCGGCGAAGACCAGACCTCGACGGTGCTGCCGCCGACGTTCGACCTGCGGGTCGACGCCTTCGGCTATCTTCACCTCGAGCGCAACGGCCGGATGGGGGCGCGAGCGGAATGACGGGGGACGGCATGACAGGAATGGGACGATGAGCGCCACCGACGCCATCCGCCTGCCGGTGATGTGGACGCGCCTGATGGCGATCGTCGAGGAGCAGGCGCGCTCGCTGATCAAGACCGCGTTCAGCGAGACGGTCAGCGAGGCCGGCGACCTGTCGGCCGGCGTGTTCGACACCCAGGGCCGGATGATCGCCCAGGCGGTGACCGGCACCCCCGGCCACGTCAACTCGATGGCCGAGGCGGTCGTCCACTTCCTCGACAAGTTCCCCGTCACCGACATGAAGCCGGGCGACCATTTCATCACCAACGACCCGTGGCTCAGCTCGGGCCACCTCCACGACGTCACCGTGGTCTCGCCCGCCTTCCACGCCGACGGCGATGGGGCCGAAGCGGTCGCCCTGTTCGCCTGCACCTGCCACCAGGTCGACATCGGCGGCCTCGGCCAGGGGCCGGACGGGCGCTCCATCTTCGAGGAGGGCCTGTTCATCCCGCTGATGCGGCTGGCGCGCGAGGGCGTGTTCAACGAGGACCTGTTCGAGATCGTCCGCGCCAACGTCCGCCAGCCCAAGCAGGTCGAGGGCGACATCCGCTCCTACGCCACCTGCAACCAGCTCGGCGAGCGGCGGCTGGCGGCGATGCTCGACGAGTTCCCCGACATCGGCTTCGGCGCGCTCGCCGACTTCGTGGTCGATCGGTCGCGGGCGGCGATGGTCGAGGCGATCGGCAAGCTGCCGCGCGGCACCTACCGCAACGAGATGACCTTGGACGGCTACGACGCGCCGGTGACCCTGCACGCCGCGCTGACGGTCGAAGACGACCGGGTGGTGATCGACTACGACGGCAGCGCGCCGGCCAGCCCCCACGGCATCAACCTGGTAATGAACTACACCCGCGCCTATTCCGCCTTCGGCGTCCGCGCCGCGGTCGCGCCCGAGGTGCCCAACAACGCCGGGTCGCTGGCGCCGATCGAGGTGCGCGCGCCGCTGGGCTGCATCCTCAACGTCGAGAAGCCGCGGCCGGTCTGTGCCCGGCACATCATCGGCCAGTTCCTCCCCGACGTCGTGCTCGGCTGCTTCGCCAAGATCGACGAGGCGGCGATCCCGGCCGAGGGCGCCTCGTGCATCTGGGGCATCCAGGCACGCGGCGGGCCCGAGATCGGCGCCGCGCCCGGCGCCAACCGCGATACGGAGGCGCGCAGCTTCGACGTGCTGTTCTTCAACAGCGGCGGCTCGGGCGCACGCAGCGCCGACGATGGCCTGTCGGCGACCGCCTTCCCCAGCGGCGTCCGCGCCCTGCCGGTCGAAGCGGTCGAGACGCGCGCGCCGGTGGTGGTCTGGAAGAAGGAGCTGCGCCCCGATTCGGGCGGCGCCGGGGCGGCCCGCGGCGGGCTCGGCCAGACGGTCGAGGTCGGCACCCGCGACGGCGCGCCCTTCGCCGTCTTCGCCATGTTCGACCGGGTCGACAACCCCGCCCGCGGCCGGATGGCCGGCGACGGCGGCGCGCCGGGACGGGTCGCGCGGGCCGACGGCACGCCGCTGCGCGCCAAGGGCCGCCAGATCATCCCGACCGGCGACCGGCTGCGCATCGACTTGCCTGGCGGCGGCGGCCACGGCGACCCGCTGGCCCGCCCGGCCGAGGCGGTCGCCGCCGACGTCGCCGAGGGCTACGTCTCCCCGGCCGCGGCCGATACCGACTATGGCGTGGTCCTGGACGCCGCCGGCGCCGTCGACGCCCCGGCCACGGCCGCGGCGCGCGCGAAACGCCGCGCGCCCGGCTAGCACCGTAGGCGATCACGCTTGTTGCCGCACCGGCCCGCAACCGCACTTGTTCCCAGCGCCGGGAAGTTGCGGTAAAAGGCAGAGAGGCTCAACGTTCGAGAACGAACAAGAACGGACCACAGTGGAGAGTGAGAGGACGTGAAATGACCCTGACAAACAAGATCAAGACCCTTGGGCTCGTCGGCGCGACGACCGGCCTGATGCTCGCCGGGACCGCCACGGCGGAGGTCAAGCTGACCATGACCTACCCGTTCCCGGATTTCCTGACCTACACCAAGCTGTGCAAGGATCTCGCGGGCAAGATCAACGCCGCCGCCAAGGGCAAGTTCGCGATCAACCAGCTGCCCTTCAACTCGATCAAGATGTTCCAGCAGCCCCCGGCGCTGCGCGCCGGCCGCATCGACATGATGTGCATCCCGGCCGCCTTCTACGCCCGGGCGCTGCCGGAGAACGAGGCGGTGTCGACGTCGAACTCGACGCCGGCCAAGGTGCGCGCCAACGGCGGCATCGCGCTGCTCGACCAGATTCACCAGAAATACTACAACGCCAAGTATCTGGGCTGGACGACCGCGGGCAACCGGTTCCGCATCTATCTGAAGAACCCGCCGAAGTTCAACAAGAAGGGCCTGCCCGACTTCACCGGCGTCAAGCTGCGCGACAACCCGATCTACGGCGCCTTCTTCAAGGCGCTCGGCGCGTCGACCCATCCGATGCCGTCGACCGCGGCCTACGCGGCGCTCGAGAAGGGCGTGATCGACGCCGCCGCCTGGGCGACGACCGGCCTGATCGGCCTGAAGTGGAACAAGTTCCTGAACTACGGCCTGGAGCCTGAATTCTACGCCACCGACATCGGCTGGGTGATCAACCTGAAGAAGTGGAGCAGCCTCGACGCCGCGTCGCAGAAGATCCTCCAGGACATGGTCATCAAGGCCGAAGGCGAGCACGAGAAGATCCTCGAGGATCTCGCCAAGAAGGAGCGCGTCGCGCTGATCAAGGGCGGTATGAAGTTCATCCAGGTCCCGAACGCCAAGCTCTATTCCAAGCTGGCCGTCGATTCGGCCTATGCGCGGATGACCGCCCGGCTGAAGAAGACCAAGCGCGGCCCGGCCAACGCGGCCAAGCTGCGCTCCCTGTGGATCCAGTAGTCGCCAACTGACGATACGGCCGGCGCCCGGGCACACGTCATGCCCGGGGCCGGCCGCTTCACTTCCAACCGACACCTCAGGTGAAATTCCTCAAGACGATCGACCGGCTCTACGGGGGCTTTCTGTGGCTGCTGATGGCGGTCGCCGCGCTGTACATCGGCGCGATCATGCTCGCGATCGTCTACCTGACGGTGTGGCGCTCGTTCGGCTGGGAATACAGCCACTACACCCACACCTTCATCGAGTTCGGCTTCATCTACATCCTGTTCCTGGGCTCGCCCTGGCTGATCCGCAACCACGGCCACGTCTATCTCGAGCTGCTCACCGCGACGATCTCCAAGCACAAGCGCCTGCTCGCCATCCTGTCGCGCACGATCGTGTTGCTGTGCGCGCTGGTCTGCTTCGTCTGGGTCTATTACGGCTTCATCCTGCTGCAACAGCACCTGGCGTTCGACACCTACGACGAGCTGCGCGCCGACCTCGACATCCGGCGCTGGTACACGACGATCGCCTTCCCGATCGGCTTCCTGCTGATGGGCATCGAGTTCGTCCGCTTCCTGTTCACTGCCGAGCCGATGCATACCGGCCAGGCCGGCGTCGCCAGCGACCGGCAGGAGCTGGAGGACACCAAGGCCGACCTCGCCCGGGGCGACCGCTGATGAGCGCGCGACCGCCGATGAGGGGCGACCACTGATGGAGTGGTACTGGACGCTCCTGCTGCTGCTCGGCTCGATCCTGTTCCTGATGTTCATCGGCATGCCGGTGGGCATCTCATTCATCACCGTCAACACGGTCGCGCTGACCCTGATCTACGTCGCCCGCCGCGGCGGGCCGTTCGAGGCGCGCCTGCTCGACAGCGTCTTCCAGCTCACCGACAACGCCTACGCCAACATGGCGATCTTCGCGATCGTGCCGATACCGATGTTCCTGTTGATGGGCGAGCTGTTCTTCCATACCGGCCTCGCCGACAAGATGTTCAACGCGATCGAGCAGCTCATGGGCAAGGTGCCGGCGCGGCTGTCCTACGTCACCGTCGCCGGCGGCACCGCCTTCGCCACCCTGTCGGGCTCGTCGATGGGCTCGACCGCGCTCCTGGGCACGCTGATGGTCCCGGAGATGACCAAGCGCGGCTACAAGAAGAGCATGTCGATCGGCCCGATCCTGGGCACCGGCGGCCTGGCCATGCTGATCCCGCCCTCGGCGCTCGCCGTCTTCCTCGGCACCCTGGCCGAGCTCGACATCGGCAAGCTGCTGATCGCCGGCGTGCTGCCGGGCCTGATCCTGGCCAGCTTCTACGCGATCCTGATCTTCGCGCGCGCGACCCTCGATCCCGACGCCGCGCCGAGCTACGACGTCGCCTACGTGCCGTGGGGCGAACGGATCATGCTGTTCGTCCTCGACGTGCTGCCGATGGTGTCGGTCATCATCCTGGTCATCATGCTGATCATGCTGGGGATCGCGACGCCCTCGGAATCGGCCGCCTACGGGTCGGTCGGGGTGATCATCCTGGCGCTGATCTACCTGCTGATCGCGCCGCTGATCCGCGGCTTCTATTTCCGGGCGCGGCGCGGGCGGCCCGACGCCGAGGCCGCCGCGCGCGAGGCTTTCGGCGAGGCCCGCCGCTTCGCGCCGCGCTTCGGCCGGGCGCTGTGGAAGTCGCTGTGGGGCGCGGGCCGGGTCACGACCATCGCGCTGCTGATCCTGTTCGGCTCGTCGCTGTTCTCCAACGTTCTCGCGACCTCGGAGGCCAGCAACGCACTGATCAAGTGGGTCGCCGGCTTCAACGTCTCCGGCTACGTCATGCTGCTGATCATGTTCGGCATCCTGTTGATGCTCGGCATGTTCATGGACCAGCTCGCCATGATGCTGCTGACCGTCCCGATCTTCTTCCCGATCATCAAGGGGCTCGACTTCGGCCTTGCCCCCGACGCGAAGCTGATCTGGTTCGGCATCATCATGCTGCTGGCGATGGAGATCAGCTTCACCACACCGCCCTTCGGACTGTTGCTGTTCGTCATGCAGGGCGTCGCCCCGCCCGGCACCAAGTTCGGCGAGATCTGCATGGCGGCGATCCCGTTCATGGCCTGCGCGATCCTGCTGGTCGCGCTGATCATCATCTTCCCGGGGATCGCCACCTGGCTGCCCTTCATCGGCGGATAGCAGCCGGAAGACGCCCGGAGTCCGTCCGGATTCCGCCGGCGTCCGCATGACGGTATCCGGCGCGCATCGGGTTTGACCCACCGCGGGACCACGGCCATGCTATTCGCCCGCAAACCACGGAACGAGCGCGATGACCGAGCGTCCCGACGACGCGGCCGAAGCCCTGCTCGCCGCCTGGGCCGAACAGGCGGCCGCCTACCCGCTCGCCCCCGAACGGCGGGCGCTGATCGTGGCCGAGCTGGGCCGCTACGCCGAGGCGTTGGCCGCCGCCGGCCCGCCCCCGCTCGACGCCGAGCCGGTCGCGACCCATCGCGGCGTCCTAGTCCGGGGCCTGGTCCGGGGCGCCAAGCCGTGAGCGGCGACCCGGCGCTGGAAACGCTGGCAGGCGCGGCCAGTCTGCTGAGCGCTGGTGCGGTCACGGCGACGGCGCTGACCGAGGCCTGCCTCGCCCGCATCGACCGGCTCCAGCCCCATCTCAACGCCTTCCTGACCGTCGACGCCGACCACGCGCTCGCCGCCGCCGGGGAGGCCGACGCCCGACGCGCGCAGGGAGCGGCGCGGAGCCCGCTCGACGGCATCCCGCTGGCCCACAAGGACTTGTTCCACCGCGCCGGCCGGGTGACCACCGCCGGGTCGATCATCCTGCGCGGCGAGCCGGCGGCGGAAACCGCGACCGTGCTGTCCCGCCTCGACGCGGCCGGCGCGGTCGAGCTCGGCGCGCTCAACATGTCCGAGTTCGCCGCCGGGGCGACCGGCCACAACCGCCACTACGGCGACTGCCGCAACCCGTGGAACATCGAACGCACGCCCGGCGGCTCGTCGAGCGGCTCCGGCGCCGCGGTCGCCGCGCGGCTGGTCTTCGGCTCGCTCGGCTCGGACACCGGCGGATCGATCCGCATTCCGGCCCATTTCAACGGCCTCGTCGGCCTGCGCCCGACCTACGGCCGGGTCAGCCGTTTCGGCGTGGTGCCGCGCTCATGGTCGGCCGACACGGTCGGCCCGCTCGCCCGCACCGTCGAGGACGCCGCGCTGATCCTGGCAACGATCGCCGGGGCCGACCCGTTGGACCCGGCCGCCGAGGCGGTGCCGACCGCCGACTACGCCGCCGCGCTCGACGCGCCGTTGACCGGCCGCCGCATCGCCGTGCCGGCCCGCTATTTCTTCGACCTGGTCGAGGACGGGGTGCGGGCGCTGCTCGACGACGCGCTCGACGCGTTCCGGTCGCTCGGCGCCGAGGTGGTCGAGACCGCCGTGCCCGACCCCGAGCATCCCTTCCGTCTCGCCCAGGTCATCGCCAAGGCCGAGGCGGCGTCAATCCACGGCGAATGGATGCGGGCCCGGCCGCACGACTACGACTACGGCATCCGCGAGGAGATGGAGGCCGGCATGTTCGTCTCGGCGCCGCAGTACCTGCAAGCGCTGCGCCTCCGCGGCCCGATCCTGCAGGACTGGCTCGACACCGTCTTCGCACAAGCCGACCTGCTGTTCACGCCGGTCTACGAATACGCCACGCCGACGATGGCCGACTGCGCGCCGACCTCGGGCGAATCGGCGGCCAAGATCATGGCCACCTTCGGCCGCTGCACCCGGGTCTTCAGCTATCTCGGCCTGCCCGCGCTGACGGTTCCCTGCGGCTTCCAGGCCGACGGCATGCCCGCCGGCTTCCAGCTCGTCGGCCGGCCCTTCGCCGAGGCGGCCCTGTTCAACGCCGGGCACCGCTACCAGAACGAGACCGGCTGGCACGAGCGGATCCCCGACCTGTCCTGGCCGGAACTGGTGGGGGCGACGGCATGAAGGCGGTCCAGTACGCCCGCTACGGCGGGCCCGAGGTGCTGGCGTATACCGACATTCCCGATCCCGTCCCGGCCGACGACGAGGTGTTGATCGCGGTCCACGCGGCCTCGGTCGCGCCGGGCGACTGGAAGGTCCGGTCCGGCATGCTCCAGCACCTGTTCCCGGTCGAGCTGCCGACCGTGCCGGGGCGGGACGGCGCCGGTGTGGTGGTCGCGGTCGGGCCCAAGGTCGACTACGCGACGGTCGGCGACGAGGTCTGCTTCGTCACCCAGCATGTCGAGCAGGGCGGCGCGGCGGAGCTGGTCGCGCGCGGCCGCCACGACATCGCGCCCAAGCCGGCCAACCTGTCCTTCGTCGAGGCGACGACGATCATCCATGCCGGCGTGTGCGCCTGGATCGGCCTGGTCGAGACCGCGCGGGTCGAGGCCGGGCAGAAGGTGCTGATCCTCGGCGGCTCGGGCTCGATCGGCAGCCTGTCGGTCCAGCTCGCCAAGCACTCTGGGCGCGACCGTCGCCGCGACCTGCCACAGCCGCAACGCCGACTATGTCGCCGGGCTCGGCGCCGACACGGTGATCGCCTACGACAGGGAGAATTTCGCCGACCTCCTGGAAGGCTACGACGCCGTCTTCGACCTGGTCGGCGGCGCGATGCACGAGGCCGCCTACGGCGTGCTGCGCAAGGGCGGTGTGATCGCCTGGCTGATCGCCGCCCCGTTCGAGGACCGCTCGGCCCAGTACGCGGTGCGCGACGTTCAGGCGAAGATCGAGGACCGGCCGGACCTCACGGCGAAAGTCCTCGACCTCGCCGGCCGGGGCGTGCTTCGGCCCCAGGTCGCCAAGGTGCTGCCGCTGGCCGACTGCGCCGAGGCGCACCGGCTGATGGAGGCGGGGGCGATCAGCCGCGGTCGCATCGTCCTGAAGGTGCGGTAGATTGGACACCCTGACAGAGCGGACGGCGATGATCGACACGGATACCTGGACCAAGATCGGCGTGATGGTGCCGTCGTCGAACACGTCGGTCGAGATCGACTTCCGGCGTGCGGCGCTGCCCTACGTCTCGACCCATTCGGCGCGGATGTGGCTGACCGGCAGCGACGCCGACGGGCTCGACCGGATGAACGAGGACATCGAGACCGCCGCCCGCCACCTTGGTTCGGCCGACGTCAAGCTGCTGGTCTACGCCTGCACCGGCGGCAGCCTGCTCAAGGGCATCGGCTACGACCGGGCGCTGGCGAAGCAGATCTCGGAACTGGCCGGCGGTATCCCGACGCTGACCACGTCGACGGCGGCGCTCGAAGCGCTGGAGGCGCTGGGCCTCAAGCGGCTGTCACTGCTCACCCCCTACCCCGCGACCATGACCCGGATCGTCAAGGAGTTCCTGGAGGGCAACGGCTACGAGGTGCTGTCGGTGGCCGGGCGAGCGCACGGCAGCAACCTCGAGATCAGCGCCGACCCGATCGACGCCATCGTCGAGTTCGCCACCGTGAACCAGGCCGAGGACGCCGACGGCTTCTTCTGTTCGTGCACCAACTGGCGGTCGATGGCCGCCGCCGAAGCGATCGAGCGCGAGACCGGCAAGCCGGTCGTCACCGCCAACCAGGCGACGATCTGGTCGGCCTATCGCACGCTCGGGCTCGACGCGACGATCGCGGGCTACGGGAGGCTGTTGCGCGGCGACTGAGGCCGTCGCGGCGGCGCACGAAACGGGAAGAACGGCCGGTGGCGCCGGCCTAGGTTGATCGCCCCTAGGCTCGTAACATCCCGGAGCGCCCGCCATGAGCTTCCGCATCACCGGCCTGCCGGCCGAGCCCTTCGCCCACCTGTTCGACCTGTCCGACGCGGCGCTCGCCCGCGAAAACGTCGTGCGCCAGATCGCCGACGACCGGACCCCCGGCTATCCCTGCCGGATCAGTCTGACCGATTCGCAGCCGGGCGACGCGCTGCTGCTCGTCAACTACGAGCACCACCCGGTCGCCTCGCCCTATCGTATGCGGTACGCGGTATACATCCGCCGCGGCGAGGAACGGTATGACGCGGTCGACGCGGTGCCCGACCAGCTCCGCCGGCGCGGCCTCGCGGTCCGCGCCTTCGATACGGCCGGCATGATGGTCGGCTGGGAGCTGGCGGATGGAAGCGCGCTGGAGCGGGCGATCGACGGCCTGTTCGCGAACGCGGACGCCGCCTATCTGCACATCCACTATGCCGCGCCGGGCTGCTACGCCGCGCGGGTCGACCGCGTCTAGGCTCCGCTGCGCAGCGGCAGCAGATACTCTTTTTCGCTGAGGCAGGTGCCGCCAAAGCCGCAGCGGCTCGGGTCCTCGAGCTCGATGCCCCGGGGTGCCGGCTTGGCCGGATCGGGCGCCACCGCCTTGGCGCTGGCCCGGGGCGAAGCCGGAACCGACGGCGCGGAAGACGTGGACGAATCATGGCTGCCGACCTGGAGGCCGACTTGGTGGCCGACGGCGAAGGCCGTCACGGCAAGCAGGCCGGCGGCAAGCGCCAGTCGGGTTCGGGTCATCATTTCTCTCCGCCGGATTATCCCCTTGTTACAGGGATATACGGCGCCAGCGGCGGGCTCGTGCCGCTGCGGCGGTCGCCTCAGGCCGCCTGCGCGCGCGCCTTCTCGGTCGCAGCGCGGTCGACGCTCATGGTCTTGCGGTCGACGACCACGTCATAGTCGCGCTCGGCGGCGTCCGGCGTGACCTTCTGGTCGCGCAGGTCGCGGTCGATCGCGTCGAGGTCACGGTCGCGCGGATCGCCGTAGCCGCCAGCGCCGGGGAGCTGCAGGCTGATCACGTCGCCCTCGACGACGGTATCGAGGCCCTTGGACTTCATCCGCGTCTCCTCCGGCGTATCGGGGTTGCGGATGATGGCGCCGCGGGCGCCCGGCTGGCCGCCGAACAGGCCCTTGGGCGCGATCTTGTGGCGATCGGAATAGCGCGCGAAACTCATCGGTCCGGTTAGCAGCCGGATATCCCGCCGGATCGCCATGCTGCCGCGGTATCGGCCGGCGCCGCCCGAATCGGGAATCAGCTCGTAGCGGTCGATGCGGATCGGGAAGCGGCTCTCCACCGCCTCGACCGGGGTGTTCATGAAGCGCGCCAGATGGCTGTCCTGACCGTCGGAGCCGTCCTTATGCGGTCGGGCGCCGTTGCCGCCGCCCTGGATGTCCGTATAGATGAACGGCTCGCGCGTCTTGGGATCCTTGCCGCCAAAGCCGCAGGTGGTGATCTGGCCGTGGCTGCCGGCGGTCACCCGATCCGGCACCGCCTGGGACAGGGCGTAGAACATGCCCTCGGCGATCTTCTGCGAGGCGTTGGTGCGCGCCGCGACCGCGCCCGGCGGCAGCGGATCGGCGATGGTGCCCTTCTTGGTGATGACCTCGATCGGCCGGTAGCAGCCGGAGTTGGGCGGCGCGTGCGGATCGACCACCGAGATCATCACGTAGTAGATCGCGGCGTAGGTGTTGGCGATCGTCGAGTTGGTGTTGCCTTCGGCCTGCGGATCGCAGTCGGTCAGGTCGACGATGGCGCGGTCGCCGTCGATCCGCAGCTTGATGTCGACCCGGATCGGCTCGTCGTTGATGCCGTCGTCGTCGATGAAGTCTTCGGCGGTATAGAGGCCGTCTGGGATATCCTTCAGCCCCTGGCGCATGCGCCGCTCGGAATAGTCGAGCAGATCGTTCCACGCGGTCTCGATCACGGTCTTACCGTAACGGTCGAACAGGCGGTTGAGCCGTTCGGTGCCGACCATCAGCGAGCTGATCTGGGCGCGGATGTCGCCCAGGGTCTTCTCCGGCACCCGGATCTGGTTCTCGATGATACCGACGATCTCCTTGTCCTCGACGCCGGCCTTCATGACCTTGACCATCGGCAGGCGCAGGCCCTCCAGGTAGATCTCGCGGATGCCGCCCGCGACGCCGCCCGCCGCGACGCCGCCCAGATCCGAGTGGTGGGTGATGTTGCCGACGAAGCCGATCAGCTCGCCCTGATAGAAGGCGGGCGCGATGGCGTAGAGGTCCATGATGTGCTGGCCGCCCTTGTAGGGGTCGTTCATGATGATGACGTCCCCGGGAGCCAAATCCTCCGGCCGGTACTCCTTGACCAGCTCCTTCATCGTGATCTCGAAGCCGGCCAGCAGGCTCGGCGCGTGGTGCGCCTGGGCGACCGTCTGGCCCTTGGCGTCGGTGACCACGCAGGCGATGTCCTTGATCTCGGTGATGATCGTCGAGCGGCCGGTGCGGACCAGGGTGTAGCCCATCTCGTCGGCGACCTGCTCCGAGGCGTAGCGGATCACCTGCATGGTGATGAGATCGTTCATGTCCGCGCTCCGTCAGCTTGCCTTGAGGTCGACGATCAGGCCGTGGTCGGCCGCGACCCGGGCGGTGGTGCCAGGGGGGATCAGCGTCGCCGAGGTCTCCTCCTCGATCACCGCCGGGCCGGCGACGACCATGCCGCAGGTCAGGCCATCGCGGCGATAGACGTTGGTCTCGGTCCAGCCCGAACCGGCGAAATAGACCGGCCGGCTGCCGACCTGCGCCGGCCCCGGATCGGCCCCGGCGTCGCCGCTCTCGGGGAAGATCACCGTCGGGTTGATGCCTTGCGCGCTGACCCGCAGGTTGACGATCTCGATCGGCTCGCCCTCGAAGAAGAAGGCGTAGCGCTCGCGGTAGAGCGTGCCGAACTCCTTGAGCAGCGCGTCGATGCCGGCGCGGCTGACCGGCCCCTGGTCGGGCAGCGGCAGCAGCAGCTCGTACGTCTGGCCGACCACCTTGAGGTCGGCGAGCCGGGTCAGCTTGATCGCGTCGTCGCCGAAGCCCTGAGCCGACAGCTCGGCCCGGCCCTGGGCTTCCATCGCCTGATAGCGGGCCTCGAGGTCGTCGGTGTCGGCCTCCTGGGCGACCGCGCCGCCGAGCGCGTCGACATAGTCGTGGCGCATCTCGGTGGCCAGCAGGCCGACCGCCGAGAAGGTGCCCGGCAGCGGCGGGATGATCGCCTCTGCCATCTGCAGTTCCTGGGCCAGCTCGACCGCGTGGACGCCGCCGGCGCCGCCGAACGAGAACAGCGAGAAATCGCGCACGTCGATGCCGCGCTGGATGGTGACCGTGGCGATGCCCTTGGTCATGTTCGCGTTGACCACCTTGATGACGCCGAGCGCGGCGTCCTCCGGGGTCATCTTCATCGGCTCCGCGATGGTGGCGATCGCGCGCCGCGCCGCCTCGACGTCGAGCGACATCTGGCCGGCGTTGAAGTTGGCCGGGTTCAAGCGCCCGAGCACGACGTTGGCGTCGGTCACGGTCGGCTCGGTGCCACCGTGGCCGTAGCAGGCCGGCCCCGGCTCGGCGCCCGCCGACTTGGGCCCGACGTTGAGCGCGCCGCCCGGATCGATCCAGGCGATCGAGCCGCCGCCGGCGCCGATGATGTGCAGGTCGATGATCGGGATCTTGACCGGCAGGCCCTGGAAGTCGCCCTCGGTGGTCACCCGCGACTCGCCGCCCTCGATCAGGCCGATGTCGAACGAGGTGCCGCCCATATCGACCGAGACGATCCGCTCGCGCCCGTGCTGGCGGCCGTAGAAGGCCGCGGCGACGACGCCGCCGGCCGGACCGGAGTTGACGGTGGTGACCGCCTTGGCCTTGGCGAACTCGACCGAGGTCGAGCCGCCGTTGGCCTGGATCACCGACAGGCGCGCCCCGCCGATCTCGGAAGCCAGGCGGCCTTCGAGATTCTGCAGGTAGCTGCGCATCACCGGGGTCAGGTAGGCGTTCATCACCGTGGTCGAGGCGCGCTCGTATTCCCGGTATTCCGGGCTCATCAGGTTGGAGACGCTGATCGGCACGTCCGGCAGCCGCTCGGCGATGATCTCGGCCGCGCGGTCCTCGTGCGCCGGGTTCAGATGCGCGAACAGGAAGCAGATCGCGATCGCTTCGACGCCCTGCTCGGCGAAGAAGTCGGCGGCCTTGCGCACGCTCGCCTCGTCGAGCGGCGTGACGACCCCGCCGTTGGCGTCGACCCGCTCGACCGCCTCCAGGCACAGGTAGCGCGGCACCAGGGGCGGCGGCCGGTCGATGGTGAAGTCGTAGAGCCCGGCCATCGGGCGCTGGACCCGGCCGATCTCGAGCACGTCGCGGAAACCGGCCGTGGTCAGGAAGCCGACCTTGGAGCCGGTCCGCTCGATCAGCGCGTTGGTGCCGGTGGTCGAGCCGTGGACGACCTCGGCGACCTGGTCGACGCCGACGCCGGCCGCCTGGCACACCGCGGCGATGCCGTTCATCACGCCGATCGCGCGGTCGGACGGGGTCGTCGGCACCTTGACCGCGGCGAGGCCGAGGCCGCTGGTGTCGGTCAGCACGGCGTCGGTGAAGGTGCCGCCGACGTCGATGGCGACGCGCACCTTGGTGCCGGCGCCGATGGCGTGGGCCGGCGCGGCGTTGGGGGTGCGGCGTTCGGATCCGTCCATGTCAGGCCACCTGCACTTCGGTGCCGGCCGAATCGCCGCCGAAGCCCTCTGTCTGCATCGCGCCGGTCAGGTCCGACGCCCGCGCCAGCCCCTTGCGCCGGCAGAAGGCCTCGATGCCGTCGATGACGTCGAGCATGGCGGTCGGGTGGACGAA
This sequence comes from uncultured Alphaproteobacteria bacterium, assembly GCA_963730305.1. GTDB lineage: Bacteria > Pseudomonadota > Alphaproteobacteria > Bin65 > Bin65 > CAMYMQ01. The sequence continues at coordinate 144,678 of CAVSRB010000006.1, read as the reverse complement.
GCTGATCGTGCCGACCTGCACCGCGCTGGCGCCGGCCATCATGTATTCGATGGCGTCCGAGGCGTTGGAGATGCCGCCGCAGCCGATCACCGGGATCGAGACGGCCTGGGAGACTTGGTAGCACATGCGCACGATGATCGGCTTGAGCGCCGGCCCGGTCATGCCGCCGGTGATGTTGCCGAGCGCGGGCCGGAAATTCTCGATGTCGACGGCCATGCCGAGGAACCCGTTGGCGACGGTGACCGCATCCGCCCCGCCGGCCTCGGCCGCCCGGGCCACCGTGGCGATGTCGGTGACGTTGGGGGTGAGCTTGGCCCAGACCGGACGGTCGGTCGATGCCTTCATGCGCCGGATCACCGCCTCGGTCGCCTTGGCATCCATCGAGAAGGCCTTGCCGTCCTCCTCCAGGTTCGGACAGGAGACGTTGGCCTCGATCGCCTCGACCCCGTCGACGCTGAGCTTGGCGGTGAGCTCGCCGAAGGCGTCGACGGTGGGCGCCGAGACGCTGCACACCAGCGGCGTGTCGTAGGGTCGGTAGATCGGCACCAGCTCGTTGATGTAGTGGTCCGGCCCCTTGCACGGGATGCCGATCGCCATCAGCGTGGCGTCCTTGTACTCGACCACCCGCGGCGGCTTGCAGCCCTCGCGCTTGCCCGGGACGATCGTCTTGGTGACGATCGCGCCGAGCCGGTTGAGGTCCATCACCTTCTCCAGCCCCTCGCCGAAGGTGCCGGAGCCGGGCATGACCGGATTGGCCATCTGGAGGCCACCGATATTGACCGCCATGTCTACCATGAGAGCGCCTCCTGGATGTCGAAGACGGGACCGTCCCAGCATACCCGCCGGTAGGTGACGCCGCCATCGTCGGTACGGAATTCGCGGACGCAGGCGAAGCACATGCCGATGCCGCAGCCCATGCGCTGCTCCAGCGCGACCTGGCCCGGGATGCCGTATTCCGCACCCAGCCGCTGGGCCAGGGTCAGCAGCCGGTTGGAGCCGCAGGTGACCAGGAAGTCGCCTCCCTGCTGCTCGACGAGGTCGCGGACCAGTCGCTCGACCTGCTCGACGCCGCTGGTCGCCTCGCTGTCGGTGACCGTGACGACCTCGGCCCCGGCGGCGCGGAGTTGCTCGACCGACATCAGCAGGTCGGGGCTGCGCGCGCTCAGGATCGCGGTGGTACGGATGCCCGCCGCCCCGGCCGCTTCCGCGACCGGCGCCAGCGTCGCGAGGCCGACGCCCCGGGCAAGCTGGACGACGTGCTGGCGCCCGGCGCCGAAGTCGAAGCCCTGGCCGAGCGGGCCGAAGATGTTGAGCGTATCGCCGGCCTCGAGACTGGCGAGCGTGCGGGTGCCGGTGCCGACGATCTTGTAGAGGAACTCGAGCCGGCCCTGGCCGCGGTCGATCCGGTAGATGCTCATCGGCCGGCGCAGGAAGGGTACGTCGCTGCCGACGGTCGGGCACAGCAGGTGGAAGAACTGGCCGGCTTCGGCGTGGAGCGCGCCGTGAGGCGCTTCCAGGACGAGATGCTTGTACTCGGCGTTGACCCAGTCGTTGGCGATCACGGGGCACACCGTCTCGGCCACGGGCCACGGATGAGCGCCCGTCTGCGTGTCGTCGGTATGCTTCGGTATCTCGGTCAATCCAACCACTCCCGCCGCCGGACGCCGGTTGGGAACGGCCCGTTTCGGGCATGGCTCAACCGGCAGGAAACGCCGCTACGGTAGTCCCAATATTGTTCGATATCAAACAATATTTGCGTGACGATCCCGATCGATCGATCGCGGTCAGCTCGCCCCCATCAGGCCCGGCAACCACAGCACCACCGAGGGAAACACGATCATCGCCGCCATCACGACACTCTCGCAGCCAAGGAACGGCAGCGCCGCCTTGTAGATGTCGAGCATGGTCGTGCCCTTGGGCGCGACGCCCTTCATCACGAACAGGGTGAGGCCGAAGGGTGGCGAGATCGTCGCCATATCCATGTTGAGCAGCATGATCGCGCCGAACCAGATCGCCGCGTCGTCCGGGATCATGCCCAGGTCGAGCGACTTCACGATCGGCAGGTAGATCGGCAGCGTCAGCATGATGATGGACAGCGGCTCCATGAAGGTGCCCATCAACAGCAGGATCAGCATCATGAAGATGATGACGATGATCGGGGCGACGTCGGCGCTGGTCGCCAGCCCGACCAGTCCCGACGACGCGCCGGTGATCGCGAGGATCTGGCCGAACGCGGTCGACCCGGTCAGGATCATGAACATCATGACGGTGGTCTGCAGCGTCGAGGTCAGCGACCCGACGGCGACCTTCCAGGTCAGCCCGCGATAGAGCGCCGCGAGGACGAAGGTGCCGACCGCCCCGAGCGCCGCCGCCTCGGTCGGCGTGGCGACGCCGAGGAACATCAGGCCGATCACCAGGAACACCACCGCCGCCAGCGGGAAGACGTAGATCAGCGTGTTGATGATCTTCGGCAGTAGCGGCTGCGGCGCCAGGTCGTAGGGCGGCGCCAGCTCGGGCTGCAGCCAGCAGCGGGTGATAATGTAGGTCGCGTTGGCGACCGCCATCATCAGGCCGGGCACGATGATCGCGATCAGGAAGGTGCCGACCGAGAAGTCGCCGATCGCCGCGAGCAGGACGCCCAATGCCGAGGGCGGGATCATGATCGCCAGCCCACCCGAGCTGAGGATCGGCCCCAGGGTCATCGGCTTCTTGTAGCCGCGCGCCTCCATGTCCGGGATCAAGAGCTTGCCGAGCATGGCGGCGCCGGCCATGCCAGAGCCGGTCAGGGTCGCGAACATGGTGCCGCCGCCGACCGCCATCAGGCTGAGCCGGCCCGGCACCTTGCCGAACCACGAATCGAGCACTTCCATCTGTTTGGTGGCGATGCCCGATCTGAACATCACCTCGCCCATCAGGATGAACAGCGGCACCGGCAGCACGGTGAAATGGGTCACCGAATCGCTGACCGACAGGACGAGCTGGTTGAGGCCGACCCAGCCGTTCCAGAAGAAGTAGGCGCCGACGACGTTGATGGCGAGGAAGGCGAAGGCGACGGGCACGCCGATCGCCATCAAGACGATCAGGGAGCCGAAAATGAGCAGCAGGATTGCCCACCATTCCATCGGCGGTCAGCTCCCCTCGCTCGCTTCTTCGGCCTCGGTGCGGTCGAACCGCTCGCCGCTGGCGTACTCCACGAAGATCCGCGCGAAGCGGATGCCCAGGAAGATGGCGCCGATCGGAATGACGATCACGACGATCCAGGTCGGGAAATTGATCACGGTCGGCTTGTAGGCGTGGGAGGTGAACTTGTCCCAGGTCACCAGGACGCCCGAGACAATCAGCACCAGCGAGACGATGACGCCGAGCGCCGAGGAGATCATGCCGAGGACGCGGCGGGTGGTCTGCGAGAACAGCCCGATGACGATGTCGACGCGGACGTGACCGCCGTTGCGCAGCGTCCAGGCCGTGCCCAGGAAGGTGATGTAGAGCAGCGCGTATTCGCCGATCTCGACGACCCACACGATCGGGGCGTTGAAGGCGTAACGCATCACGACTTCGAGACAGACGGTGAGGGTGACGACCACCAGGAGGATGGTCGCCACCGCCGCGAGGAAACCCTCGATCCGGTCCAGAACGCGGAGCAGCCGCTTCACCGACGTCCCTCTGTCAGACGTGGGATGATGCCATTTGGCACTGCTCCGCCCAAGGACCGGTTACGTCGATCAGTTACAGGAGGTCTTGCGCAGCTTCGCCAGCAGTTCGGGCGAGACCCGCTTGGCGATCGCGTTCCATTCGACCCCGTAGATCGTGTCGATGTACTTCTTGTTGTCGGCCGGCGAGAATTTGATCTTCTTCACCGTGTTGCCGATCTTCTTCCACTCCTCGGCCTCGAGCTTGTTGAAGTAGGCGGTCATCTTCGGCTCGTAGGCGATGGTGATGTCCATGACCTTCTTCTGGACGTCGGCCGGCAACGCCTTCCACTTGTTCATGTTCATCGCCGCGATCATGTTCGAGTTGCCGAAGAACGGCATGTCGATCACGTAGTGGACCTTCTTGAGCCAGCCGCGCTGGCGCGGGCCGAGCACCGGCCAGCCGAAGCCGTCGACCACGCCACGCTCGAGCGCCGTGTAGACTTCCGGCGAGTTGATCGTGACCGGCGCCATGCCGAAGGCACGCATGAACTTGTCGAACAGCGAGCCGGTCCGCATCTTCAGACCCTTGAGGTCGGCCAGGCTCTTCGCGTCCTTGTTGATCCACAGGTAGAAGTTACCCCGCTGGACGCGGCCGATATATTTGATGTTCTGCTTCGCCAGCTGGGCCGCGATCAGGTCGTAGAAGCCGTCCTTGCGCTCCTGCTGCGGCGTGCACTTGGACAGGGTCATGGCGCTGGTCGCCGGGAGCTTGTCCTGGATGTCAGCGGTGACCATGAACAGCACGTCGACGACGCCGTTCTTCAGCGCGTCGATCTGCTGGTAGCGGGTGATCACCTCGGGGCCGCCGACGTAGTTGATCTTCAGCTTGCCCTTGAGGCCGGCGTTGATGTCTGCGACCCACTTGCGGGCCATCGCCATGACCGGGTGATTCTTCGGAATAAAGCCGATCGCCTTGAGCGTCGTTTCCGCGGACGCGGCCGAGCCGACCGTCGCAACGAGACCGAGAGCGGCCACGCCTGTCACGAATTTCCTCATTGAACCTCTCCCTTTGTGCTTGCTCACTCCGTCCCCCAGGACGCGATGGTCCCGCGTGCCCACCATAGCACGATCGCGACAAAAACGAACGCTGTACGGCTTCGGCGCGCAATCGAGCACCGGACGGGCTCCACCACCGACCCAACGATGCTACAAGGACAATTGTTCGATATCAAACAGATAATCGAGCGGCGGGCCGGGGCGGTCAGTCGGCCCTCGGCCGTCGGACCTTTTACGCGGGTACGTGAAGCCTTGCGAGCCGGGCGAAATCGGGGATCGGGCCGCCGAAAACGGCGTCTTCCACCTCCGCTGCGACGCCGGCGGAAAGCCGTGCATTGGCACGGAATTTCTCGATCAGGCGGTCGCGGTCGGGCGGCGCCGAGGTCGCCGGCCGGCTGAACCGGCGGCCGTCCCGGGTCGCGATGTCGAGGGTGCCGTCGAACCCCCGGCCCAGCGCCGGATCGGCATGGTGGATGACCCGCGCGGCGAGCGCGCGCAGGTCGGCCCGGGTGCGGGTCGGTTCGCCGAGCACCTCCAGGGTGACGCCGCCGTCGGCCAGCGCCGCGGCGACCTGGAAGGGCAGGCTGGCGATGGCGTCCATTTCCCCCGCCGGGGCGATCCGCGGCGGCCGCGGCTCGCACACGATCGGCACCGCCCAGGGCGCGATCGTGCAGACCGCCTCGTCGATATCGTCGGCCGCGAGACCCTGCTCCCGCCGCAGGGCGAGCGCCGCGTCGATGTAGGGCTGAATGACGTGGGCGCAGGGGTAGTATTTGAAATGCGCCTCGCCGCCATGCCACTGCGCGCCGAGCCCGGCCGCGACCGTGCCGAGCTCCCGGTCGGGCTCGCCCAGGTAGGCGGCGTAGAGGCCGTAGCGGCCGTCGAGCACGCCACGCGGGCCACGGAAGCCGCGCGCGGCGAGACCCGCCGCGGTGATTCCCGCCTGCGCCGCGTGGCCGGCGTGCAGCCATTTCGACCACGAGCCGTCCTCGACGAACGCCATCAGGCCGCCGGACAAGCTGCCGGCCAGGCCGAAGGCGTCGGCGAGCCGGTCGGCCGACAGCCCCATGATCCGGCCCGCAGCCGCCGTCGCGGCGAACGGCCCGACGATGCCGGTGGCGTGGAAGCCGTGACCGTGCAGGTCGCGCCCCGCCGCCGCGCCCAGCCGCGCCGCGATCTCGTAGCCGGCGACGATGGCCGTCGCGACCGTCTCGTCGTCCGCGCCCGCCGCCTCCCCTGCCGCCAGCGCCGTGGCGACCACCACGCTGCCCGGATGGACGACCGAGTTGAGGAAGGTGTCGTCGAAGTCGCGGCAGTGGGCGATCAACGCGTGGGCGAAGGCGGCCTGGGCAGCGGGCAGGCGGCCGCCGCCGACCAGCAGCGCCGCTTCCGGCGCACCGCCCTGCCCCGCGACCAGGTCGAGCGCCGCCCGCGCGGCCTCGGTGTCGCGGCCGGCGAACACGAGGCCGGCGGTATCGAGCACGCGCAGGCCGGCCAGCGCCCGCTGATCGGCGGGCACGGCGACCCAATCGAGCGCGGCGACCCACGCCGCCAGGTGTTCGCTGAGCGACGGGCCGTCCGTCCTCACAGCGCTTCCCGCAGGAGGTCCTCGACCTCGTCCTGGGCGACCGGGCGGGGCAGGTAGGCCATCATGTAGTCGCCCATGGTCGCCGCCGCGATCCCGGGGACCTCGTCGGCGGTGACCCCGACCTCGCCCAGCCGGCGCGGCAACGGCAAGGTCTCGAACATCTCCTGCAGCAGGTCGGCGGCCCGCGCGCCCGCCGTGTCGGGATCGACCGCCTCGGGCGTGTCGGTCATCGCCGCCAGCACAAAGCGCTGGTCGTCGCCGATCGCCGGCAGCAACCGGCGCATCGCCGGGGCGAGCAGGATCGAATGCGAGATGCCGTGCTGCAGGCCGTAGCGGCCGCCGACAACGTGGCCGATGGCGTGGACCAGGCAGACCATCGAGTTGATCCCCGCGACCCCGGACATGACGCAGGCGAGCTGGCAGTCGGCCCGGGCGGCGAGATCGCCCGGCGCCGCGACCGCGCGCGGCAGCGACCGGCGCAAGAGGCGGGCGCCGTGCAGCGCCAGCCCGGTGGTGATCGGCTGGCGGTCGGCCGAATAGAGCGATTCGATGCAGCGCGCCATCGCGGTCATGCCGGTGGCGGCGCTCAGCTCCGGGCCGGCATGCACCGCCATCTCGGGGTCGAGCACGGTCGCGTCGGGCGTCATCCGGTCGTCCCAGAACAGCATCTTCTTGGGCAGGTTGGGGTCGCGGATGCCGGCGGTGGGCATCACGTCGCTGGCAGAGCCGGCGGTAGTCGGCACCGCGATGTGCGCGATACCGGGGTCGGGCATGGCCGCCCGGGCCAACGATCCCCTGGCGCCGAAGTCGATCGCGTAGGCCTCGAACTCGCCGCCGGTGGACCGCAGCAGGGCGACGCCCTTGCCGGCGTCGATCGCGCTGCCGCCGCCGACGCTGACGATCGCGTCGGCCCCGCACGCGGTCATCAACTCGGCGGCCTCGCGCACCTCGGCGAAGGGGGTGTGCGCGGAGACCGTGTCGTAGACGCCGGCCAGCCGGTCGCCGAGCGCGGCGCGCACCGACGCCAGCATCGGGCCCGCGGCGACGGTCCGCCCGCACACCACCAGCGCCCGTTCGCGGCCCAGCGTGTCCAGCACCTCGGGCAGGCGCCCAACGCTGCCCTGGCCGAAGTAGACACGCTTGGGCCAGTCACCGATCAAACCCTGATACATCGGCGTCGCAATCTCCCGGTTCTTGGCAAGAGGGCCCGCGGTCTGTTTAAGTCGCGCGGTGCGCGGGACCATGACATTCGATCCAGACGACGTCAAAAACGCAATCGCGGACGCCGCCGGGATCGTCCTCGACGACGCCGAGGCGGCGGCGATCGCCGAGCGCCTCGACGCCTACCGGCGTGCGGCCGCACCGTATCTCGACCGCGCCGCGCCGGAGATGGCCGACAGCGACTTCAAACGAGCCCTCGACGCCGCGGCGCCTCAGCATGGATGACCTGCTCGACGGCCGCCTCGTCGATGCCGCCACGGCGGTGCGCAGCCGCGCGGTCTCGGCGACCGAACTGACCCGCGCCTGCCTCGACCGTATTGCCGCCCGCGACCCCGCCATCGGCGCCTTTCTCCACGTCGAGGCCGAGGCCGCGATGGCCGCCGCCGAACGGGCCGACGCGGCCGTGCGCGAAGGCGCACCGCTGGGCCCGCTCCACGGCGTGCCCGTCGCGCGCAAGGACCTGTTCGACCGCGCCGGCCAGCTCTGCACCGCCGGCGCCTGGATCGACCGCGAACGCCGGGCGACGGCGACCGCCACGGTGCTCGCCCGGTTCGACACCGCCGGCGCGGTCGACGTCGGCGGGCTGACCCTGTCCGAGTTCGCCTTCCACGTTCACGGCGCCAACCGGCTCGGCGGCCCGCCGCGCAACCCGTGGGACCGGACCCGCATCGCCGGCGGCTCGTCCGGCGGCTCGGCGGCGGCGCTGGCCGCGCGCCTCGTGTTCGGCGCGATGGGCTCCGATTCGGGCGGCTCGATCCGCAGCCCGGCGGCGCTGTGCGGCGTGGTCGGGCTGGTGCCGACCGCCGGCCGGGTCAGCCGCGCCGGCATGACGCTCTCGAGCCCGAGCCTCGACGTCGCCGGCCCGATGGCGCGGTGCGTGCGCGACGCGGCCCGGCTGTTCGACGTCGTCGCCGGCCACGACCGCACCGATCCCGACACCAACCCGCGCGGCACGCCCCACGCCGAGGCGCGGCTCGACCAGCCGGTCGGCGCGGTCACGGTCGTGGTGCCGCCGCCGCGCCTGCTCGACGGGCTCTCGCCGGCCGCGCGCGCCGCGGTCGAGGACGCGGCAAAAACGTTCCGCGACTTCGGCTGGGAACTGACCGAGCGCGATCTCCCCGACCTCGACGCGCTCAACGCGCTGACCGCGATCGTCTTCCTCGCCGAAGCGGCGGCGACCCACCGCGACAGGCTGCGCACCCGGGCCGACGACTTCCACCCGGAGGTGCGCGACCGGCTGCTGCCCGGCCTGGCGATCCCCGAGGACCAATACCGGCGGGCGCTGGCCGCCCGCGCCGCGGCTTGCACTGACTTCTGTGCGACCGTGTTCGACGGCGCCCACCTGCTGCTGCTGCCCTCGGCGCCCGACGTCGCGCCCCGCTTCGACGACGTGATCGCAGTGGAAGGCAGCGAGCGCGCCGTCCGCTCGCTCGCCACCGGTGCGGACCCGGGCCGCTTCACCAGGGCGATCAACTATCTCGGCCTGCCCGCGCTCGCCCTGCCCGCCGGCCTGTCGCGCGCTGGCCCGCCCGACGGCGGACTACCGGTCGGTATCCAGCTCGTCGGCCGGCCGTTCGACGAGGGCCTGCTGCTCGCCGCCGGCCACCGGTTCGAGGAAGCCGCCGGTTTCGCCGACCGCTTGCCCGCAGACCTGCCATCCGCCGATCCGGTTTGACAGCATCGGGGGAAGCCGCCACCTTCGCGCGCCTCTCAAAAGCGAATCGCGATCGGCAAAGGGGATAGAATTGAGCGCACGGCGGTTTCGGGTCGGCATCGACATCGGCGGCACCTTCACCGATTTGACGCTGATCGGCGACGACGGCGCGCTGTTCTCCCAGAAGCTGCTCTCCACCCCCGACGACTACGGCCGCGGCATCGCCACCGGGCTGGAGACCGCGCTGGACCAGATCGGCGTCGGCCCCGAGGCGGTCGAGCGCATCGTCCATGGCACCACCGTGGCGACCAACGCGATCCTGGAGAACAAGGGCGCGCGCACCGGCCTGATCACCACCGAGGGCTTTCGCGACGTGCTGGAGCTGCGCCGGCTGCGCATCCCCGAGATGTACACGCTCAACTATCCCAAGCCCGAGCCGCTGGTGCCCCGCCGGCTGCGCCTGGAGGTGACCGAGCGGACCGGCCCGCGCGGCGAGGTCTGGCGCGCGCTGGACGAGGCCAGCGTCCGCGCCGCGGCCGAGCGGCTGAAGGCAGCTGGGGTCGAGGCGGTCGCGATCTGCCTGCTGCACGCCTACGCCAACCCGGACCACGAGCAACGCACGGCCGAACTCGTCCGCGAGGTGCTGGGCGACGGCGTGTTCGTCACCATCTCCAGCGACATCCTGCCCGAGATCCGCGAATACGAGCGGACCAGCACAACGGTCATCAACGCCTATCTTGGCCCGATCCTCCGGCGCTACACCGCCTCGCTGCTCAGCCACCTGGCCCGGATCGGCGTCGATGCGCCGGTCGACATCATGAAGTCCGACGGCGGCGTCATGTCGGTGCGGGCGGCGGGCGAGAAGCCGGCCTATCTGGTCGAGTCCGGCCCGGCCGCCGGGGTCATCGGCGCGGCGCGGATTGGCGGGTCCGACGGCCCCGATGCGATCACGCTCGACATGGGCGGCACCACCGCCAAGGCCTCGATCGTCGAGGGCGGCGACGTGGCCCGCACCGGCGACTACGAGGTCGGCGCCGGCATCAACCTGTCGTCGAAGCTTGTCATGGGCGGCGGCTACGCGCTCAAGCTTCCGGTCATCGACATCTCCGAGATCGGCGCGGGCGGCGGCTCGATCGTCTCGATCGACCGCGGCGGCCTGCTCCACGTCGGGCCGGAGAGCGCGGGTGCGATGCCCGGCCCGGTCGCCTACGACGCCGGCGGCGAGGACGCCACCTTCACCGACGCGGTGCTGACCTTGGGCTACCTCAACCCGGGGCATCTGGTCGGCGGCGGGCTCGCGCTCAACCGCGACAAGGCGGTTGCCGCGCTCGACCAACAGGTCGCCAAGCCGCTCGGGAAGGTGCTGCTCGACGCCGCCTGGGGCGTCTACGAGGTCGCCTGCGGGACCATGGTCCGCGCGGTCAAGGCGGTGTCGACCTATCGCGGCCGCGACCCGCGCGAGTTCGCCCTGTTCGCCTTCGGGGGCAACGGCCCGGTGGTTGGCGCGGCGCTGGCCGACTTGCTGGAGATGCGCCACGTCATCATCCCGCCTAATCCGGGCGTGTTCAGCGCCTTCGGCCTACTGATGTCCGACATCGAGCAGGAGAAGACGCGCGCCTTCCTGCACCGCTTCGGCGACCTGTCGCCGGCCGACATGGCGGCCACCCTCGACGACCTGGAAGCGACCGTCGTGGCCGACTTCGCCGAGGAGGGTTATCCCCGCGAGACGCTGGCGATCGAGCGCTGGGCCGACCTGCGCTACGCCGGCCAGGCCCACGAGCTGACCGTGCCAATGGCCGTCGGTCCGGACGGCCTGCCCGACCTGGCCGCCATGGCCGACGCCTATGGCGGGGAGCACGAGCGGACCTACGGCCACCGCGCCGAGGCCGAGGAGGTCGAATGCGTCACCCTGCGGCTGAAGGCGCGGGTGACGACCGCGCGCGGGCCGATGCCGGACGCGATGGCGGGGCTGAAGGCATTGGCCGAAAAAAGTAGCAAACGCCCACCCCGCGCCGCCTATTTCGGCCCCGTCCACGGCCAGATGGAGACCCCCGTCGTCTCCCGCGCCGACCTGCTCGCCGGCCCACTGGCCGGCCCCGTGATCGTCGAGGAATACGATTCCACCTGCGTGGTCCCCCCCGGCTGGAGCGCCGCGCTGGACGACCGGGGCACCCTTCACCTCCATCGGGAGTAAGGCGCATGCGGCCCAACACCGACCCGATCACCATGGAAGTCGTACGCAACGCGCTCAGCTCGATCGCCGACGAGATGGCGCTGGTGATCATGCGCACCGCCTATTCCTCGATCGTGCGTGATTCGATGGACTATTCGACCGGCCTGTGCGACCGCCACGGCCGCGCCATCGCCCACGGCCTGACCATGGCGCTGCACATGGGCTCCTTCCCCGACGCGATGGAGAAGCTGGTCGCCGAGTACGGCGACGACGTGAAGCCGGGCGACATGTTCGTGTTCAACGACCCCTACGTCGCCGCCGGCATGCACATCCCGGACGTCTACATCGTCCAGCCGATGTTCCACGACGGCGAGCTCGAAGGCTACGCCTGCACCCTGGTCCACCAGATCGACATGGGCGGCATCGCGCCGGGCTCGACCGCCGTCTACGCCACCGAGATATTCCAGGAAGGCCTGCGGATTCCGATCCTCAAGCTCTACGAGGAGGGCCGGCCGAACCAGACCTTCTTCAAGCTGATGGAACTCAACACCCGGATCCCGGACAAGCTGGCCGGCGACATGCGCGCCCAGGTCGCCGCCTGCAAGACCGCCAACCGGGCCTTCGAATTGCTGGTCGCGCGCTACGGCCGCGACACCTTCCGCCAGGTGATCGACGAGCTGCACGACCACGCCGAGGCGATGATGCGCGCCGAGATCGAGGCGCTGCCCGACGGCCGCTGGGAATTCACCGACTATCTCGACGGGCTGGGCGACGACCCCGAGCCGATCCCGCTCAAGATCGCCATCGAGATCAAGGGCTCGGAGATCGTCTTCGACTGGACCGGCTCGTCGCCCCAGGTGCCGGGCGCGATCAACTGCCCCTCCCCCTTCGTCAAGTCCGCCGCGCAGTTGATGTTGAAGGCGGTATCCAAGGCCGACGTCCCCAACTTCGACGGCTTCTCGCGGCCGATCACCCAGATCCTGCCCGAGGGAACCATCGTCAACCCGAAGCTGCCGGCCGCGGTTGCCGCCCGTGCCATCATCGGCTGGCGGGCGATCGACGCGCTCCAGGGCGCGTTGGCCCAGATCGTGCCGGACCGGGTGCCGGCCGCGGGCGAAGGCGGCGTGACCTTCCCCGCCATCAGCGGCTGGCACGAGGGCCGGCGCTTCGTCCTGTCGGAGACCCTGGCCGGGTCCTGGGGCGCGATGCCCGACCGCGACGGCGTGTTCGGCGTGCCCAACCCCGGCGGCAACCTGACCAACCAGCCGGTCGAGATGATCGAGGCGCTGCACCCGATCGAGATCACCCGCTACGGCATGCTGGAGAACTCGGGCGGCCCGGGCCGGCACCGCGGCGCGCCGGCGATCCTGCGCCAGTACCGGATGCGCGCCGACGACATCCTCGTGGTCTTGCGCTCGGACCGGAAGCACCACCTGCCCTGGGGGCTCGACGGCGGCGCCCCGGGCACACCGTGCCTGCACATCGTCAATCCCGGCGAGGGCCAACGCATCCTTCCGCCGATGCCGATGGAGGCGATCAAGTTCAACGAAGGCGACGTCTTCCTGCACATCGGCGCGGGCGGCGGCGGCTACGGCGACCCGCTCGACCGCGACCCGGCGCTGGTCCTTGCCGACGTGGTCGAGGAGCGGCTGACCGCCGAGTATGCCGAGCAGGTCTATGGCGTGGTGATCGACCCGGCCACGGCGACGGTCGACCCGGCCGCGACCGAGGCGAAGCGGAAGGCCTTGCGCGCCGGGCGGGCGGACGGCGGCACCCTGCCCGCCTGGCTGGCCCTGTTCGGCGCGCCGCTGGGCCTGGGCGAGGTTGTGCTGACCGGCGCCCGGGAGCTCGAATTCCGCGCCTGAGCCCGCGTCTCCCATTGACAAGCGAACGCTGTTCGTTTTTCCTGTCGCGCCAAGGCTGAAGCCGCTTTGGATCGATGGAGACCGGCATGACGAACGTCACCCAACGCACCCAGGAAATGAACCCCGGCAAGCAGACGCTCCTGTTCCGGAAACAGTTCGAGATGTGCCAGGTCAAGAAGGGCGAGACCATTGCCTGCCTGACCGACCTGTCGACCCGCCGCTCCTACATCGAGAGCGCCTTCGCGGCCGCCGAGGACCTCGGCGCCGACATCTACGAGATGTGCGTCAACTCGATCCCGTCCTGGACCAAGGTCGGCGTGCCGACCGTCGGCCAGTGCAAGGGAACGCTGGAGGCGATGAAGGCGGCCGACATGATCGTCGTCTTCCACACGCCCTTGTTCACCAAGTGGCTCAAGGAGGTCATGAACGGCGGCACCCGCGTCCAGATGATCATCGATTCGCCCGACGACCTCGAACAGCTGATGTCGCCCAAGGGCCTCAAGGAGGCGGTCAAGTACGGCAACGACCTCTACGCCGCGACCAAGAAGGTCCGGGTGATTTCCGACGCCGGCACCGACCTGACCTGGGAGTGCGGCGAGTACCCGGTGATGAGCCAGTGGGGCTACGCCGACGAGCCCGGCCACTTCGACCACTGGGGCGGCGGCCACATCCACACCTTCCCCAACGAGGGCTCGGCCAACGGCACGGTCGTGTTCCAGCCCGGCGACATCGTCATCCTGCCCTACTGCCGCTACGTCCAGGACGAGGTGCGGGTCGAGATCAAGGACGGCTTCATCCGCGAGATCAAGGGCGGCATGGACGCCAAGCTGATGCAGGACTGGCTGGAGGACAACAAAGAGAACGACGACGACATGGACCCCTATGCGATCTCGCATCTCGGCTGGGGCCTCAACCCGCAGGCGCTGTGGTACAATATCGCGCTCAACGGCGACGAGCCGGAGCGCAGCCGCGCAGCCGCCCGCACCTTCCCCGGCAATTTCCTGTTCTCGACCGGGCCGAACAGCCAGGGCGGCGGCACACGGACCACGCGCGGCCACTACGACGTGCCGATGCGCGACTGCACGATGATCCTCGACAACAAGGTCATCATCGAGAAGGGCAAGATCGTCGACGAGAACATGGTGGTGGCGCGCGAGCGCCGCATCTGAAATATACCGCGCCGGCCGGGACGGCCCGGCGGCGCGGCAACAGACAAGGGCCGGCGGAAACCGCGACGAAAGCGGCACGACCGGCCTGGCATCGGGATCAAGGGTCAGTGGAGGAGAACGTGCGCCCAGAAGACTATCCGGCGCAGGAGCCCCTGTCCGACGTGGCAGCGGCCTATCAGGAAGAATGCTTCCGCCGCGGCGCGGGCGTCACGGGCGAGGAGATCGCCTACGGCGACGATCCCTATCAGACCATCCAGATCGTGCCGGCGGCCGAGCCCTCGGGCGACGTGCTCGCCTTCATCCACGGCGGCGGCTGGACCAACGGCTACAAGGAGTGGATGAGCTTCATGGCCCCGGCGCTGAACGCGCGGGGCGTGACCTTCGCCACCATCGGCTACCGCCTCGCGCCCGAGCACGTCTTCCCGACCGGCTATTCCGACACGCTCTACGGCGTCGCCATGGTCTACCGGCGCATCGCCGAATTCGGCGGCGATCCCGACCGGCTGTTCGTCGGCGGCCATTCCGCCGGCGGCCACTATGCCGCGCTGATGGCGGTGACCGACGAATGGCGCGCGCCGCGCAGCCTGCCGGCCGACGTGATCCGCGGGTGCCTGCCCGTTTCCGGCGTCTACGACTTCCGGCCCGGCAACGGCATGACGGTGCGGCCGCGCTTCCTCGGCCCCGAGGACAGCGGCGCCGAGGGACCGGCCAGCCCGATCGCCAATATCCGCGTCACGCCGCCCTTCTTCATGGCCCACGGCGACCAGGACTTCCCGCACCTGATCGCACAGGCCGAGACCTTCGAGGCGGAACTGCGCGCGCGCGGCGCCGACGTCACCCGCATCGTCCTGCCCGGCTGCAACCACTTCCAGGCCAACTATGCCGCCGGTGATGCCGACGGGCCCTGGGTCGACGCTGCCGCCGACTGGATGGGAGGCCACTGAGCGTGGCCGTGCGCCGCCGCGAACCGGCCCCGCCGCCCGGCCGCTGACCGCAACCGGAGGACGCCAGCGATTCCGAGCCAGCCGACCAGCACGGAGCATTCCGCCGCTTCCTCCCCGACTTCCTCGCCCGTCGTCGCCGAGGTTCGCGGCGTCTCCAAGCGGTTCGCCAGCACGCAAGCGCTCGACAACGTCGACTTCGCCCTGCACGGCGGCGAGGTCCACGCCCTGGTCGGCGAGAACGGCGCCGGCAAGTCGACCCTGGTCAAGATCCTCGGCGGCGTCCACCAGCCCGATTCGGGCGAGCTCAGGGTCGGCGGCTCGCCGGTCAAGCTGGACGGGCCGCCCGCGGCGCTGGCCGCCGGCATCGTCGTGATCCCGCAGGAGTTGCGCGTCGTGCCGGCGCAGAGCATCGCGGAGAACGTGCTGCTCGGCCACCTGCCGACCCGGCGGGTCGCGGGCCTGGTGCCAGCGGTCGACCGCGGGGTGATGCGCCAGCGCGCCGCCGCCCTGCTCGCTCGGCTCAATCTCGACATCGATCCGGGCCGCCCTGTCGGCGCGCTCGGCCATGCCGAACGCCAGCTTGTCGTGATCGCCCGGGCGCTGAGCCATTCCGCCCGCGTGCTGATCCTCGACGAGCCGACCGCCTCGCTGGAGGCGCGCGAGGTCGAGCGACTGTTCGAGGTGATCGGGACCCTCAAGGCGGGCGGCGTCGCGCTGGTCTACGTCTCGCACCGCCTGGACGAGATCGAGCGGCTGGCGGACCGGGTCACGGTATTCCGCGACGGGCGCGCGGTCCGGCACGCCGCGCGCGGCGAGATGACCACCGACGAGATCGTCCGCGCCATGACCGGCCGCGACCTGGAGGAGCTGCACCGTCCCCACGAGCTGACCCCCGGCGCGACCCTGCTCGAGGACGAGGCCGTGACGGTGCGCGAGCGCGAGGTGGTCGGCCTCGCCGGCCTGCTCGGCAGCGGAACGACCGACATCCTGCGGCGGCTGTTCGGCGCGGCCGACGGCGGCGAGACCATCCGGCTGAAATCCGCGGACCAGCGCGTGCGGCATCCGTCCGACGCGATCCGCCGACGGCTCGGCTTCGTGCCGGGCGAACGGGCGCTGGGGCTGATCCCCGGGCTGACCGTGCGCGAGAACATCATCCTGCCGCAGATCGACCGGCTGACCGGTATCACCGGCCTGAACAAGCGCCGCATCGACAAGCTGGTCGCCGACCTGATGGAGATGGTCGACATCCGGCCGCGCAACCCGAACCGGCCGGTCGGCCAGCTCTCCGGCGGCAACCAGCAGAAGGTGCTGTTCGCCCGCTGGCTCGCCGGCAACGCCGACATCCTGCTGCTCGACGAACCGACCGCCGGCATCGACGTCGGCGCCAAGGCCCAGATCCACCGGCTGATGCGCGGCTTCGCGGAGAACGGCGGCGGCATCGTCTTCGCCTCGTCGGAGATGCTCGAGGTGATGTCGATCAGCGACAGCGTGATCGCGCTCCGGCGCGGCGAGGTGGTGGCGCGGATATCGCGCGACGACGGCGACGCCTATACTGAGCGGCGCCTACGGATCGCATTGGGCGGATAACGCGGGGACGACGACGGAATGACCACCGGCAGGCAGGAAATGGCGGCACCTTCGGGCCCGGCCGCGGGAACCGACCCCGCGCGCGGCGGTGCGGCGGGCGGCTCCCGCGTGGCGGAGCTCGCCTGGTCCCAGATGCCGCTGTTCGCGCTGGTCCTGCTATGCGCGATCGCCTTCATCCTGAACGCCAACTTCCTGTCCTGGGTCAACATCAACAACGTCCTGATGCAGGGCGCGGTGATGACCGTGATCGCGATCGGCATGACCTTCGTGATCGTGGCCGGCGGGTTCGACCTGTCGGTGGGATCGGTGGTGGCCCTGTCCGGCTGCGTCGCCGCGATGGTCATGCTCCAGGCCGGCATCCTGCTCGGCGTCGCCGCGGGGATCGCCGCCGGGGCCGTGATCGGCCTCGCCAACGGGCTGATCGTCACCCGGCTCGACGTCAATCCTTTCATCGCCACCCTGGGGACCCTGGTCATCGTCCGCGGCCTGGTCCACGTCATCACCGATTCGCGGCCGGTCAGCGGCGAGGACGGCCTGCCCGACCTGTTCAACGCCTTCGCCACCGAGCGCTTCCTGGGCATTCCGTGGCTGGTCTGGTTGCCGATCATCCTGGTTATCGTGTTCAGCTGGGTGCTGCACCGGACCGCCTTCGGTGTCCGCGTCTTCGCCACCGGCGGCAACACCGAGGCGGCCTATCTCGCCGGCGTCCGGGTCAAGCGCGTGCGCACCGCCTGCTTCGTACTGAGCGGCGCGCTGGCGGGGCTCGCCGGGGTCATGCTCGCGTCGCGGCTGCAGTCGGGCCAGCCGACCGTCGGCGTGCTCTACGAGCTGTTCGCCATCGCGGCCGTCGTGCTCGGCGGCGCGTCGCTCTACGGCGGCGAGGGCAAGCTCTACAAGAGCGTGATCGGCGTGTTCATCATCGGCGTGCTCAACAACGCGCTCAATCTGGCCAACGTGGGTTCGCACTGGCAGGGCGTGGCCGTCGGCCTGGTCATCATCGCCGCGGCAACGGCAGACCGGATGCGGCGGCGCTGACGCCGCCGCACGGCACTTCGTGGAACGAGAGCAAACGACAGGGAGAGTGAAATGAGAAAGACCATAATCTCGGCGGCGGCCGCCGCCGTCCTCGCCTCGGGCCTTGCGTTCGGAACCGCCGGCGCGGCCCAGGCCAAGACCATCGGCGTCGCGCTGGCGTCGGACACCAACCCCTTCTACATCGCCATGCTCAAGGCGATCGAGGCGCGGGCCAAGAAGCTCGGCTACCAGGTCAGCGTGGTCAACGCCCAGAACGACATCGCCAAGCAGCTCAACGGCGTCAACGACCTGATCGCCAAGAAGGTCGACGGCATCCTGATCTCGCCGATCGACGCCACGGCGCTGTGCAGCGCGTTCGACAAGGCCAAGGCGGCCAAGATCCCGATGATGTCGATCGCCCGCGGCTCGGCCTGCAAGAGCCAGGTCCTGCACATCTCGGCGGACGAGATCAAGATCGGGTCGGACATCGCCAACTGGACCGCCAAGAAGCTCGGCGGCAAGGGCAAGGTCGCCATGCTCGCCGGCCCCGCCGGAGCCCAGGCCTTCATCAACTTCGCCAAGGGCTACCAAGACACGATGAAGAAGTATCCGGGCATCAAGATCGTGTTCCGCCAGACCATGATCCTGAACCGCGAGAACGGCCTGAAATACGCCGAGGACGCGCTGGTCGCACATCCCGACCTGTCGGCCATCTACGCCGCCAACGACGAAATCGCCTTGGGCGCCGCCCAGGCCGTCGCCGCCTCCGGCAAGAAGAAGCAGATCATCGTCACCGGGATGAACGGCGTGCCGCCGGCGATCCGGGCGGTCAAGCAGGGCAAGATGGACCTGACCGTCGCGCTCAACCCCTTCGCCTGGGGCACGCTCGGCATGAATACGATGGACGCCTACCTCAAGGGCAAGAAGTTCCAGAAGAAGAAGGTGTTCGTGGCCCATGTGCTGGTCGACAAGGGCAACGTCGACAAGTTCATCCGCAAGAAGAAGTAGGCGCGGCCAGGGCGCCGGCCGGGTCGATCCGGCCGGCGCCCGCCCGTCGTGCCGGATCGAAGACTTGGCAGCGAACCGCCCCGTGATCGAGCCGCTCGACGCGCCGTTCGGCGCGGTCGCCCGCGGCGTCGACCTGAGCCGGGGCCTCGACCCGGAGGCCCTGCGCGTCCTGGTCGACGCCCTGCACGAGCACCGGGTGCTGACCATCCCCGGCCAGTCGCTGACCGAGGACCAGTATTTCGCCTTCGGCTCCCAGTGGGGCCGACCCTACGCCCATTTCATGGATCACCTGCGCATGCCCGGCTATCCGGCGATGATGGCGATCGGCAACACGCTGGAAAAGGACCGCGACGCCGGCGTGCGCAACGGCGCCGCCTACTGGCACACCGACCAGGCCTACGAAGCCGAGCCGTGCAGCGCGACCATGCTCTACGCCCGCGAGGTGCCCGAGAGCGGCGGCGAGACGATGGTCGCCGACCTCGTCGCCGCCTGGGAAGCGCTGAGCCCCGAGGAACAGGCCGAGCTGGAAGGCCAGCGCGCCGTTCACGTCTACGGCGGCGCCTCCGGCCGCGACGGCGAGAAGCACGCCGTGCCCGTGACCGATCCGGACCAGGCCGCCAAGGTGCCGCCGGTCACCCAGCCGGTCGTCCAGGCCCATCCGGCCACCGGCCGCAAGTCGCTGTTCGCGGTCGCCGGCACGGCGGTCGGGATCGAGGGCATGGACGACGCCGCGGGCGCCGCCCTGCTGCGCCGGCTCAAGGCCCACGCGACCCAGGACCGCTTCGTCCTGCGCTACCGCTACACGGTCGGCGACATCGCCATCTGGGACAACGCCCAGACCCTGCATTCGGCGGTGCCGATCGCCTTCGCCGACACCGCGCCGCAGCGCCGCCTGCTGTGGCGCATCAGCGTCAAGGGACTGCCGCCGATATGCACCTGATCACCCCCGCCGCGCCCTGCGCTCGTCCCACAGACGCAGCCGCGCGACCGCTCGACAAGGAGAGCCGACATGGCTGAAGCCGTCCGCCTTGCCACCACCGACCCGGAACGGCCCGACGCCGGGCTGATCCGCGACCTCGAAGCCGCCAACTGGCACCCGCTGTGGGACCGCTACAAGCGGATCACCCCGATCGAGCCGTCGGCCCGCGACGGCAGCTTCGTGTGGCGCTGGGCCGATATCGAGCCGCTGACCGAGCGCGCCGCCACCGAGGTGCCGATCGAGGATGTCGAGCGCCGCGCCCTGATCATGGCGCACCCGGCCTTCGACGGGGCCACCCAGACCACCAGCAACCTGCTCTCCGCCTTCACCGTGCTGCAGCCCGGCGACCACGCCCGGCCGCACCGCCACACCGCCGCGGCGATCCGCTTCGCGACCCGCGCCGACGGCGCGGCGACCATCGTCAACGGCCGCCGCTGCGAGATGCTCGAGGGCGACCTGATCCTGACCCCGCCCTATTGCTGGCACGGCCACGTCAACGAGACCGACAAGCGGATCTTCTGGTTCGACGCCGCCAACATGCCGCTGATCAATTCGCTCGACGCCAACTTCTTCTACCCGGGCGACCCGAAGGACGATTCGTTCTGGACCGCGGACGCCGGCGAGGAAGCCGTGTGGGCGGCGGCGGGGATGGTGCCGGTCGACCGCACCTACGAACAGTCCCACTCGCCCAAGTACCGTTACGCCGGTGCCGACACGCGCGCCGCGCTCGACGCGCTGGCCCCGGCCAGCGATGGCTCGAAGACGCTGCGCTACGTCAACCCGGTCACCGGCGGCCCGGTGATGGCGACGCTCGACTGCTACCGGACCCGGCTGGCCAAGGGCGCGCCGACCCAGCCACGGCGCGGCACGTGGAACGCGATCTGCCTGGTCGTCAACGGCGAGGGCCGCTCGACGGTCGGCGACCAGACCTTCGACTGGTCCCGGCACGACGTCTTCACCATCCCGCACTGGTCCTGGGCGACCCACGAGGCGGTCGGCGGCGACGCCGACCTGTTCGTGGTCACCGACCGGGTGGTGTTCGAGACGCTGGGCCTGGCCCGCGAGGAACTGGGCTGACCGCTCGCGCCGGAACCGTTCGGTGAGCCCGCCCGACGACGGGATCGGCGCACCCCTGCTGCGCCGGGAGGATCGGCGCTTCCTGACCGGCCGGGGACGGTTCCTCGACGACATCGCCCTGCCCGGCGCGCTCTGGTGCGCCTTCGTCCGCTCGCCCCACGCCCACGCCCGCTTCGGGCCGATCGACACAGCGCCCGCCGACGCCATGCCCGGGGTCGCCGCCGTGCTCACCGGTGCCGACATGGCAACCGACGACATCGGCCCCATGCGCTGCGCCTGGCCGATCAAGTGGGCCGACGGCACCGACATGCCCGAGCCGCCGCGCTGGGCGCTCGCGCGGGAGGTCGTCCGCCACGTCGGCGAACCGGTCGCCGTGGTCATCGCCGACCGCCGCGACGCCGCGCGCGACGCTGCCGAGGCGATCGCGGTCGACTGGCAGGACCTGCCGGCGGTGACCGACGCGCCCACGGCCCTGACCGACGGCGCCCCGACCCTGCACCCGGAGGCGCCCGGCAACGTCTGCTTCCGCTTCAAACGCGGCGACAAGGCCGCCACCGACGCCGCCTTCGCGGCGGCGGCGGAGACGGTACGCCTCGACCTGGTCAACCACCGGCTGGCCTGCGCCGCGATCGAGCCGCGCGCCACCGCCGCGCGGTGGGATCCGGACCGGCGGTCGCTGACCCTCTACACCACGACCCAGACCCCCCACCTGATCCGCCGCGCGGTCGCCGAGCAGCTCGGCCTGCCCGAGGGCGACCTGCGCGTCATTTCCCCCGACGTCGGCGGCGGTTTCGGCATGAAGGGCAAGCATTATCCGGAGGAGACCGTCGTCGCCTGGGCCGCGCGCAAGCTCGGCCAGCCGGTGCGCTGGACCGGCGACCGCTCCGAGGCCTTCGTCACAGACACCCAGGCGCGCGATCACCACAGCCATGTCGAGCTCGCCCTCGCCACCGACGGCGCCTATCTCGGACTGCGCGTGAAGACGGTCGCCAACATCGGCGCCTACGTCTCGACCTACGGCGCGGCGATCCCGAGCGCGATCTACAGCGGCCTCTTGGCCGGGGTCTACGCCACCCCGGCGATCGACATCGAGATCACCGGCGTGTTCACCAACAGCGTGCCGACCGACGCCTATCGCGGCGCGGGCCGGCCCGAGGCCTGCTACGTGCTCGAGCGCATCACCGACGCGGCGGCGGCCAAGCTCGGCATCGACCGGGTCGAGCTACGCCGACGCAACATGATCCCCGCGTCGGCGATGCCCTACACGACGCCGATCGGGCCGACCTACGATTTGGGCGACTTCCCGCGCATCCTCGACGGCGCCGCCAAGGCCGCCGGCTATGCCGGCTTCGCCGCGCGCCGGGACCGGGCGCCGAACGACGGCAAGTTGCGCGGCATCGGGGTCGCGGCCTTCGTCGAATCGTCCGGCGTCGCACCGTCGCGGATCGCGGGCGCGATGGGCGCGCGCGGCGGCCTGTTCGAATCGGCCGAGATCCGGGTCGACGCCTCGGGCGGCGTCACCCTCGCGCTCGGCACCCACAACCACGGCCAGGGCCACGAGACCAGCTTCGCCCAGATCGTCGCCGACCGGCTCGGCGTGCCCGTCGCGCGGGTGACCGTGGTCGAGGGCGACACAGCGGCGGTGCCGATGGGCACCGGCACCTTCGGCTCGCGCTCGATCGCGGTCGGCGGCTCGGCGACGGTGCGCGCCACCCACAAGATCGCCGAAAAGGGCCGGCGGATCGCGGCTCACCTGTTGGAGGCCGACGCCGAGGACGTGATCTTCGAAGGCGGCGTCTTCTCGGTCGCCGGCACCGACAAGACCGTGAGCTTCTTCGACGTCGCCCGCGCCGCCAACATCCCCCACGACTATCCGCTCGAAGAGCTCGAACCCGGCCTGCAGGAGACCGCCTTCTACGACCCGGTCAACTTCGCCTATTCCAACGGCGTCCACGTCTGCGAGGTCGAGGTCGACCCGGAGACCGGCGTCGTGACGCTTGGCCGGCTACTGGACGGTCGACGACATCGGCACGGTGATCAATCCCATCATCGTCGAGGGTCAGGTCCATGGCGGCCTCGCCCAGGGCATCGGCCAGGTGCTGATGGAGCACGCCCGCTACGACGCCGAGACCGGCCAGCCGGTCGCCGGCTCGTTCATGGACTACGCCGTGCCCCGCGCCGGCGACCTGATCCCCTTCGTCACCGCCACCGACGAGAGCCAGCCCTGCACCCACAACCCGCTCGGCGCCAAGGGCTGCGGCGAATCCGGCACGATCGGCGCGCCCGCCGCTGTGGTCTCCGCCGTCTTGGATGCGCTGCGGCCGCTGGGCGTCACCGACATCGCCATGCCGCTGACCCCCGAGCGCGTGTGGCAAGCGATCCGCGACGCACGAGGCTGACTCACCTCTCCCCCAAGGCGAGAGGGGGCCGCGAACATCGAATCCTCCCGTCATTGTATCCATAATTCGGCCATAAGCCCGCGTTTCCGTTGATTTCTTCCTCTCATGTATACATGATGCCCCCGAGATGACCGCTGACCGGCCTGACACCCGATGAAGACCCGCTCCGAACACGTCGCCGACAGACTGCGCGACCGCATCCTGCGCGGTGAGTTGCCGGCCGGCACCCACCTCCAGGAGATCCCGCTGTCGGAGGCGATGGGCGTGTCGCGCACGCCGGTGCGCTCGGCGCTGCAGGCGATCGCGGCCGAGGGGCTGCTCGACTATCTGCCCAAGCGCGGCTACACCGTGCGCGCCTTCTCGCTCGCCGAGATCGAGACCGCCCACGAGATCCGCGCCAATCTGGAGGGAATCGCCTGCCGGCTTGCCGCCGAGCGCGGCCTGAGCGCCAACGACGAGGCCGCCTTCGAGGACATCCTCGCCCGCGGCGACCGCATCCTCGCCAAGGGCCGGCTGGTCGAGGCCGACCGGCTGCCCTGGATCGAGATGAACGACGCCTTCCACGGCCGTATCCTCGACCGCGCCGACAACCGCATGCTCACCGGGCTGGTCGAGCAAACCTACCGGGTGCCGCTCGGCTCGGCCCGGGTCGTCCACTGGTACGACTTCCAGGCCGTGCGCGGCTCACACCAGCTCCACCACCGCATCTACCGCTACATCCGCGACCGCAAGGCGGTGAACGCCGAAGCGCTGATGCGCGAGCACATCCTGCAGGCCGTCGAACAGATCCGCGGCCGCGCGGCCCGACCTTTCAGCCAAACACCGTCAACCACCGAGACCGGACCGGCCGCCCCCGCGCCGGCCCTCGCCGACTGAGGAGGAACCCCATGCTGGTCAAGCAACTTCACCACGTCGCGTACCGCTGCAAGGACGCCAAGGAGACGGCCAAGTTCTACACCGAGGTCCTTGGCCTCAAGTATACGATGGCCTATTCGGCCGACTTCGTGCCGTCGACCCAGGAGGATCTCACCGCACTTCCACCTGTTCTTCGAGATGGAGGACGGCAGCTGCGTCGCCTTCTTCGAGGTGCCGGAATCGCCCGACATGACCTTCGACCCCAATACGCCCGGCTGGGTCCAGCACCTGGCGCTCCGGGTCGACAGCATGGACGAGCTGCTCGCCGCCAAGAAGCGGCTCGAGGATTACGGGCTCGAGGTGCTGGGCCCCACCGACCACATCATGTGCCAGTCGATCTACTTCCACGACCCGAGCGGCCACCGGTTGGAGCTGACATACGCGACCATGACGCCGGAGATGCACGAGACGCTCAGCGGGTCCGCGGACGAGATGCTGGAGCAATGGTCGAAGACCAAGCGCGCCGTGCCCAACCCGCTGCAGATGGCGGAGTAGGCCCGCCGCAACCGCAGGCTCTGCCCTCGAACGTCATTCCCGCGCAGGCGGGAATCCAGACTGACGCCAACAGCTTGGATGCCCGCCTACGCGGGCATGACGGCTTTGGCGGGTCGAAAATAGGACTATTTGCCTTGTCTTGACGGCGGCCGTCCCCATCTAGGGCCCAATGCGATCACATCCGAGACGGCGACCATAGCCATGAGACCGAGAGACGATGGCACCGCCCCGCGAAAAGATAACCAAAGATAACCGATGATAACCGATGATAACCCCCGCGCACTTTCCCGCGCGGGGGGCCGGTCAGGCGTCGACGGCGAACTCGACGTCGCCCCAGCAGCGGTCCATGCGCAACAGCGGCACCAGGCCCAGGGCCTCGCGCTCCTGCGCGTAGCCCTTGGCGGCGGCGCTGCTCTGGTAGGCGTCCAGATGGTCCATCGATTCGAGGCCGTAGATCATGGCGTGGGCGGCCCAGCCGTCCTCGTCGGTGCCGTCGAGCCGGTAGCGGCGAGCCCACAGGAAGCCGGGCTGGGAGACGACGTCGGCGATGTGGCCGTTGTCGAGCCAGTCGAGCACCTTGTCCTCGCCGCCGGGCTTGATCCAGAAACGGACGATGTAGACCGTGTTGGCTTCCTGCATGCGTTCCCTCCCCATCGAGTTCGGTTGGTGTGTCTTGGACGGCGTCAGAGGCTCCGGGACTATCGCCGCCCGCACGCGGGAAGACCAGCGCCGAGGAGCCCCCTGCCGAGCCACTGCTGGGCGGCTCAGCCGGCCGGCGCGCGCTGCCCGGTCAGCAGCCGCTCGGCTTCGCGCAGGGCCTCGGGCGTGTCGACATCGATCCAGAACAGGCCGGTGACGTCGACGACCCGCGCCCGGCCGGCGGCGGCGAGCCGCCGGACCCCGTCGGACAGGCCGTTGCCGCCGTCGGCCCGGGCTGCCGCCAGTCCCTCGAACAGTCCGGCGGTGCACAGGAACACGCCGGTGTCGCCGGCATCCCAGTCGTCGAGCATCTTGCCGATCTCGGCGATGCGACCGTCGGCGATGCGGACCCGGGTGACGTCGTCGAGGTCGAAGATCGCGCCCTTGTCGCCGTCGACCGCGAGGCAGACCTCGCCCGGCGCGGGTGGGTCGCCGGCCAGCGCCCGTGCGATCGCGGGATCGAACAGGTGATCGCTCATGACCAGGAAGAACGGGCCGTCGCCCAGATACGGCCGGGCGGCGAGCGCGCTGGCGCCGTTGCCCAATTCCCATTCCGCGACTGCGACGACATCGATGGCCAGCCCATGCGCGCGGGCGACGTCGGCGAAATGCCCGCCCACGACGTCAGCCTCGTGGCCGACGGTGACGACCAGGCGCCGGACGCCGACGGCGCACAGCGTCTCGACGATCCGCTCTGCCAGGGTACGCCCCAGGACATCGGTGAGCGGCTTTGGCCCCGCGGCCCGGGGGCGCAGCCGCGTCCCCGACCCGGCGGCCAGGACCAGCGCGGCCGCGGGCGTCGTATCAACCGTCTCGAACTTGGCCATCGCTCCCTGCGCCCTCGTTGCCACTCCGGGACCATTGGCGGCCTCCGGATTGCTCCCCTTGCCGGCGTTCGCGCGCCGGCGATCGCCGGCCTATTCGCCCGCCAATGTCTGGCCACCGCCGGCGCCGGCACGCGGCTTGGCATCGACCCCGCTGATGAACGCGTCGGTCAGATCGCAGGCGATGGAATCGCGTATCCGTGCCGGCGGGCCCTTCATCTAGCAGGCCGACACGGCCTCCAGCGGGCCGCCCAGGCCGCGGTCGAGCCCCAGCTTGGCGCAGCGGACCGCGTCGACGAGCACGCCGGCGATCGCTGCTCTTATCGTCTTCATCGCTACGCTGACCAGACCTATCCAAACCGCACGGCTGAACGTCTCCGGCCCGGCAGCGCGCCGGTCCGCCACGGACGCGAACACTTAGCGCATGCGGACGGATCGGGTCCACGCAATACGGGTAGACGCGGCGTTGGCCCTGCCGGCACCACGGCGCGGTCATCGGAAAGCCCACCACACGGTGCCGGTAGCCGGAATCCGCAAAAGGTTGACCCTCCGGTTTCCGCCTGCTCAAACAGGTCGGCGACGGGTAGAGGGGCCGTCTCGACCGAGGGAAAACACGCTGGGGCCGGATGGCCCGGCCCGAACGAGGAAAAAGAATGAACGGGTCCATGACCGAACAGGGGAACCAGGGCGGCGTCACCGTCAAAGCCGTCGTCGGGCGGGAGAACCGGTCCGATTTCCTGGACGTTCCGTGCCTGATCCACGCGGACGACCCCATCTGGATCGCTCCGCTGCGCATGATCGAGGCCGAACGGCTCGATCCCAAGAAGCATCCCTTCTACGAGCACGGCGAGGTCGGCTTCTGGGTCGCCTACAAGGACGGCAAGCCGGTCGGCCGTATCAGCGCGCAGGTCGACCGGCTCCATCTCGAACGCTATGGCGACGCGATGGGCCATTTCGGGATGGTCGAGGCGATCGACGATCCGGCCGTGTTCGCCGCCCTGTTCGGCGCCGCCGAGGCGTGGCTGCGCGAGCGCGGCATCGAGCGGGTCACCGGCCCGTTCAACCTGTCGATCAACGAGGAATCCGGCCTGCTGGTCGACGGCTTCGACACCCCGCCGCCGGTGATGACCGACCACGCCAAGCCCTACTACGGGCCGCGGATCGAGGAACTCGGCTATCACAAGGCCAAGGACCTCTACGCCTTCAACTACGACTTCAACAGCGCCGATCTCGGACAAGCTGGCCAAGCTCGCCGACGCCGTGAAGCGGTATCCGAACATCACGATCCGGCGGACCAACGGCCGCAAACTGGTCGAGGAGTTTCAGGACCGCCATCGACGTCTTCAACGACGGCTGGTCCGAGAATTGGAACTTCGTACCGTTCACGCCGCAGCGAGACCGAAGCGCTGATCAAGAGCGTGAAGCCGTTCGTGTCGCCGGACTATATGTGGTTCGCTGACGACGACGGCCGAGCCGATCGCCGTGGTCACGGCGTTGCCGGATCTGAATGAGGCGGCGAAGCGGCCTGAAGGGCCGGCTGCTGCCCTTCGGCTGGATGCAAGTTCCTGTGGCGGATAAAGGTTTCCGGCGTGACGAGAGCCCGCTTGACCTTGCTCGGCGTCCGCAAGGCGTATCACTCGTCAGCCCTCGCCGCGGTGCTCGTCGCGGCGTCGCTGATCCTGCAGATCCGCGAGGCGGTCTAGAAACATGGCATGGAAGAGCGCCGACATATCCTGGGTCCTCGAGGACAATACGCGGCTTTTGCAGATCGCCGAATATCGGCGGGCTGCAGCGCTACAAGACCTTCCGTCTACGGGCGCGAACTCGGCCGATCGCCCTCGCCGGCAGCGGCCTAGGATCCGGCGCGTCGGGCCCCGCCATGAGGCGGGTACAGGATCGCCGAGACTCGCAGGCGCCCCGCCCTGCCGCCGGCGCGACCCAGGATGGCTTGGAACGGCCGTGCCGCCGCCGCGCTGAACGCCGGCACCGTGCTGGTCATCGACGTGGCGCCGGTCGCCCCACCTCAGGCTGACGCCTGCTGCTGACCGAGGCCGACCGGGCACGGGCGGCCGACTATCGGCAGAAAGGCGCCGGCCCTCTTCGTCGGCACGCGGCACGCGGCGCGGTGTGCGCTGGCGGCCTGGCTCGGCTGTCCCCCCGCTCGCCCCCGTCTTCGAGGCGGGGCAGGACGGCGACCCGCGCGTCGGCGGGCTGTCTGCCGGCGCTGCGCGGCCCGGCGTGGCGGAGCACGTCGGGATCAGCTTCAGCTATGCCGAAGACCGCGCCCTGGTCGCGATCGCGCCGGGTCACAGGGTCGGCATCGATATCGAGAAATGTCCCCGGCCCGGCCAACCCCCGCGGCGCGATTTCGAGGCCATCCGCGAGGCCTATTTCGCCGGCCGTCGCGCGCCGGCGGCCAACCCGGACGGCGCGGCGCCCGCACCGGAGGTCTTCCTGAGGCAGTGGTCGCGCCACGAGGCGTTCCTGAAAGCCGCCGGCCCGGGGATCGTCTTTCCGGCGGACGACCGGGATCCGGCCGCCGAGGGCTTCGCCGTCGTCGACGTCGACACCGGAGCCGGGCTATGTCGCCGCGGCCGCGATCGACGCGCCGGCGGCGGAAATCCATGTGATCGGCCCGCCGGCTGCAAGCGGGTGACGAGCGCACGGCACGGCGTTGCCCTGATCGCGCGTCGACGCCCGGCCGGTCGCGCATCGGGCGACAGCTCCGCCGCCGCCCAACCGCCGGCCCGCCTCTTGAGGCCGGTCCCCTACTGCTTTGCCTAGTGCGGCACCGTATTGGCCGACACGGTGTGAAGCAGGTCGACGAGCTGACCGAGATTCTGGAGGTCGTTAAGCTCCGACCGTGGCACCTTTACTTTCATTTCCCGCATCGTCAAAGAAATGACCTCGACGATGTCGAGGCTGCTCGCCCCGAGGTCGCTCATGGAACCGTCGGAAGGGATCTCCGACACGTCCATTTCGAGCACATCCGCCAAGTGAGTCTTTACGATTTCTTCAATTCGTTCGCGCTGCAATTCCTAACTCCCACGCTCCGTACTTCCCCGGCTTTTTGCTTGTTACAGTTCTGACCCGATTGGTCGTCGCGCACAGCATCGGCCGAAGATGAATAGACGCAACCCGCGCCGCAAGTGTTTTTTCGTTAACGTTAAGACCTTTACGCTGCATTGCTGGCGTCTGCCGCGGTCGGGTCTATGGCGAATCCTCGGTGGCCGTGTCCTCCGCCGCGGCCAGGTCGTGCGCGAGCTGCGCATCCAGCCGACGCTGCCACAGGAACAGGGCGATCAGCGCCACGTTCAGCACGGCGAACAGATAGGCGTAGAGATAGAGGGCGCTGCCCGCCAGCATGGCCACGCCGGTGGCGATGGTCTTGTGGTTCTCGCCGAGCAGACCGAACGTCGACACGAACTGCTGCTTGCGCGACCGGTAGAGACGGCGCGCCTGGTCCGCCAACCGGCCGCCGCGGGAGACGCGCCGGCCCATCTCGGCCGACAGCGCGGCGGATTCGAAGGACGGCTGGGCGAAATAGGACGCATAGATCGCCAGCACCAGCCGCATCACCGGCCCGCGCCGTGGCGCGGCGCTTCCCCCGGGGTCCGATGTGACCATCGACCGGCCGTAGACCCAATGCATGTATTGGCGCCGCCGGCCCTCGTAGGCATTGACCTGGACGATGTAGCTAAGCGTTCCCACCACCGCGACCAGATAGGCGGTCGGT
Source organism: uncultured Alphaproteobacteria bacterium (assembly GCA_963730305.1). Lineage (GTDB taxonomy): Bacteria > Pseudomonadota > Alphaproteobacteria > Bin65 > Bin65 > CAMYMQ01. The sequence continues at coordinate 114,643 of CAVSRB010000006.1, read as the reverse complement.
CCGAGCTCGGCCGAAAGATGGATCGCCAGGGCGGTCTGCACCACGAACAGCGCGAACGCGTCGCACAGGCCGTCGACCATGTCGCCAACCGACGACGCCTTGCCGCTGACTCGGGCGAGCAGGCCGTCCGCCCCGTCCAGGATGTGCCGGACCACGAGCAGGAGGAATCCGGCGACCCCGTTCCACGGCCAGGGCAGCCATAGGAAGCAGGCCGCCGCGAGCGCCGCCGCCCCGGCGCCGAGGATCGACACGGCGTTGGGCGAGAAGCCGAGCCGGTAGAAGACCGGCACCAGGGCGCGCGAGGCCGGGTGGACGATATAGAGGTTGGTCTTCGGCTCGATCTCGGTCGGACGGCTGGCGGCCGCCAGGTCCAGCACTTCCGATACGGCTTGGGGCGATTTCATCAGGCGCGTATGGATCGTGGCGCGAAGCGGGCTAATCTGACGCCGGCGCGCGGCGCCGCCAACCGCAAACTGTCGCACGTCGCGACGACGCCAGCTCGGCGAACAGGTCCGAATAGGCGGCGACGATCCTGTCGACGTCGAAGGCGGCGGCACGCTCGACCCCGGCCGCACCGAGGCGCCGGGCCAGCTCGGCGTCGCCGAGCAGCCGGTCCAGCGCGACGCTCAGCGCGTCGGCGTCGCCGGCCGGGACGACCCAGCCGCTGACGCCGTGCTCGACGATCTCCCTGGGGCCGTAGCCGCAATCGGTGACCAGGGTGGGAACGCCGGTCGCCAGCGCCTCGGCGACGACATTGCCGAATCCCTCCCACCGCGACGGCAAGACGAACAGTCTCGCCCGCGCGAAATAGGCCCACGGGTTGGCGACGAAGCCGGGGAAGCGGACCCGGTCCGCGACGCCCAGTTCCGCGGCGAGCTGCTGCAGCGCGGCGAGACGCGAGCCCTGGCCGAGGATGACCAACATCGTACCCCGGCATTCGGCGCTGCGGGCGAACGCCCGGATCAGCAGATCGTGCCCCTTCTGGTGTTCGAGCCGACCGGCGGTGACGATGTAGGGCCCGTCGGGCACCTCGTCCGGGGCCTCGGCCGCCCGCGCCCGGATGCCGGCGACGTCGACCGGGTTGTGGATCGACCGGCAGTTGGACGGCGTGCGGCCGAGCCAGGCGGCCATGTCCCGGCCGAGCTCGTCCGAGATGGTCAGGCAGCAGTCGGCGCCGCGGTAGGTCCGGCGCAGGAAGCCTCGCATGAAGGCGCGCCCGAACGCGTTCGAGATCTCGTCGTCGATCACCGCCCAGGCATTGTTGCCCTCGCGCGCGATCCAGCGGGGCCGGCGGCGCCCCCACACGGTCTGCATCGCCCAGTAGGTGGCGATGTTGGTGCCCTTGAGGAAACTGAGCACGACGTGCGGGCGGAACCGCCGGATCATCAGCCGGATGTTGAGTGGCGCCAGCGCGGCGGCCGCGACCAGCTTGCCCGGCCGGTAGCTCGCCGAGTTGGGCCCGTCGAAATTGAGCAGACCCTGGCCCAACGGCGATACCAGCAGCCGATCGCCGTCGACCTCGTCCAGATAGGGCCCCGCCTTGCGCAGCAGGCCCATCCGCATGTCGAAGCGTTCCGGATCGCACCGGTTCAGCAGGTGGACCGCGACCCGCTCCGCCCCGCCGCCATGGAGCGATGGCAAGATCAGCAGGACGCGGTATCTTCCCTCGGCGCCGGGGGCCGCCCGGTCGCGACCGGCCGCGGACGCGGTTCGGGTGGGGTTCGGTGTCTCCGGCATGCCGGGAATTGGCCACGACGGGCCGCGCACGACAAGACCAAAGGAAATGCACGGCAGATGGCGGGCATCGAACTCCTGATCGGCCCCGACGCGTTCTGGCGACGGCTCGAGCCCGAGATCGTCGCGGCGACGGACCGCGTCCTGGTCCAGGCGATGACCTTCGAGGGCGATGCGACCGGCCGGAAGGTGGCGGCGGCCGTCGCCGCCAGCCGCGCCGCCGACCGCCGCGTGCTGGTCGACCGGTTCACGCGCTTCGTCGTCAGCGACCGGTTCGTCTTCACGCCGCGGAACCTGGTCGACGCCGGTGTCCGGGCGGAGGTGCGCGAGACCCGGCGCATGTTCGCCGGCCTGGCCGCCGACGGCGTCGGCGTTCGCTGGACCAATCCCGCCGGCCTGCTGCTGTGGCGGTTCCCGCTGCGCAACCACAAGAAGCTCGTCGTGGTCGACGACGCCGTCTATGTCGGCGGCATCAACTTCAGCGACCACAATTTCGCCTGGCACGACATGATGGTGCGGATCGACGACCCGGCCGCGGCACGGTTCTTCGCGCGAGACTTCGATGCGACCTTCGAGGGGCGGCCCGTCGCCGCCGAGGCCGAGCTCGGCGACGTCTCGGCCTACAGCCTCGACGGCCGGCACAACGCGCAGGGCTTCGCGCCCATCCTCGCCAGGATCGAGAGCGCGGCGGCATCGATCAGGGTCGTCAGCCCCTATCTGACCTTCCCCTTCACCGACGCGCTGGCGGCCGCGGCCCGGCGCGGCGTCGCGGTCGAGATCCTCACCCCGCGCGACAACAACAAGCCGACGATCCAACACAGCCTGCTGCGCGACGCCGCCAAATACGGCTTCGCGGTCTTCCTGCAACCGGGCATGCAGCACCTCAAAGCCATGGTCATCGACGACCGCGAGCTGATCGCCGGGTCGTCCAACTTCGATTTCGTCAGCTACGCCGCGCAGGAGGAGTTCGTCGTCGCCATCCGGCAGCCGGCGGCGGTGCAGGCCTTCCTCGATCAGGTCGTCAAACCGGGCCGCGCACAAGCGGCGCAATGGGTCCCGGGCGTCACCGGCCCGAGCATCAACGGCCCGGGCGTCATCGGCGAGGCGTCGCTGCGCATCGCCGCCGCCTACGCGCGGCTGTTCCGCGGGGCGCGCCGTGGCGTGATCGCGTTTCGCCATGGCTGATCCGACCGACCGCCTCGACCTGCTCATGGTCACGCCGAATTTCCCGCCGGATATCGGCGGGATGCAGACCTATTCGGTCGAGCTGGCCCGCCAGTTCGCCGACCGGTGCGACCGCTTCGCCGTTGTCGCCCCACGGCGCCCCGGCTGCAAGCGCGTCGATGCCGACCTGCCGTTCGAGGTCGTCCGCTGCCGGTCGCTCGGCGACAATCTCGCCCTCAGCGGCATCCTGCCGGTCGCCCGGGCCGCCCGCCGCGAGCGGCTTCCGATCGCCTTCTGCACCCACTGGTCGGCCGCCTTCGCCGCCTTGAACGCGCCGGGCGGATGGCCCGGCGCCGTGGTCTGCGCGGCACACGGCAAGGAGATCCTGCTCAAGCCGTTCGAGCGGTTCGGGCCGCTGCAATACGTCTACGACCGCATGCGGCGCCACGTCTTCCGCCGCGCCGACCGGTTCGTCGCGGTCAGCCGCTTCACCGCGTCGCTGCTATCCCGTGCCGGCGTCGATCCGGCGCGGATCGGCGTGGTCGGCAACGGCGTCGACCCCGACTTCTTCACCCCGGACGTCGCGCGACCCGCGCGCGCCGACGGACCGGCCGCGCACGGCAAGCGCCTGCTGACCGTCGCCCGGCTGGTTCCGCGCAAGGGGATCGACCATGTGTTGCGGGCGCTGCCGGCGGTCCGCGCCGCGGTGCCGGACGTCGAGTATGTCGTCGTCGGCGACGGCCCCGACCGCGCGCGGCTCGAAGCGATCGCCAAGGAGACCGGTGTCGCGGAGCGGGTCCGCTGGGTGCGGGAAGCCGATCGGGACGCGCTGGTCCGCTTCTACAACGACTGCGACCTCTACGTGATGCCGTCCACCGGCGAACCGCCCGACGTCGAGGGCTTCGGGCTGACCTTCCTCGAGGCGAGCGCATGCGGCAAGCCCGTGCTGGGCTCGACCGAGGGCGGCATCCCCGATGCCATCCGTCATCGCGAGACGGGGCTGACCATCGACCTGGGCGAAAGCGGCGCCCTGGAGCGCGGGATCATCGAGCTGCTGACCGACGTCGACCGCGCCCGCGCCATGGGCGAGGCCGGCCGGCAGCACGTCCTGACGACGGCGAATTGGGCGGCCAGCGCGCGCGGACTCCTTCGCGAAATCGGCTACTGCCGGCCCCGATCCGACCCTCAGCGAAACACCTGACGCCGATTGTAGAGCGTCGCGTAGGCCTTCTGGGGAAAGCGCCTGTCGGCCTTGATCATTCGGCCGTGGATGCACTTCGTCCGGATCAGCGGTCGGCCCAGATGGGTCAGGATGTTGCGATGATAGTCGTCGTCGTCGTGCTCCAGGATCCGGTAGCGCCCAACCTTTTCGTCGAGGTGATCGCCGAGCTCGAAGGCCGTGTCGATCGGCCGGCCCAACGCCTGGTTGGCGGCGGCGCCCAGGCATCCCGGCCCCGATATATCGAGGAGATCGCGGCCATAGTCGCGGTTGCGGACCTTGTCGACGGTCCGCTCCAGGGCCGCCTTGACGAACGGGTGGCCCGGCGCCGCCGCGATGAAGGCGTTGTACAGGTAGGCATGACCGTGACGGCCGGCGCCCGGCCGGTCGCGGCTCGAAACGAACGCCGGGGGCTCGTCGGCGAAGATGTCCAGGATCGTCCGCAGCGCGAGCAGCGGTTCCATCCGGATGTCGACATAGACGCCGCCCTTCGCCGCCAGATAGCAGTATCGCCAGAGGTCGGCGCGATAAGCGCCGGGGATCAGGGCGTCATAGGCCGCCAGCACGTCGGCCGGGTAGTTCTCTTCGATGAACGCCCGCGAAGCCGCGTCGTCGAAGAAATGGTAGTCGAATTCGGGGTTCATCTCCTGCCATCGGACCACGGCGCTTTGGACGGGGCGCACGACGGTGGACGTCCGATAGGTCTGGACGATCACGCGCGGAATCGCAGACGTCGACTCCACGGTGTCGATGACCCGGGGCCGCGAAACGTCGATCTGGCCGAGCGGATAGTCGAACAGCCGATGGCGGAAATCCGACAGGCGGTCGGCCAACTTCCGCTTACGCGCCGTCCCGAGCATTTCTACGAACCGCATCCAGGTTCCTGTGGGCTGTTGCCGCAAACGGCGACGAGGATAAAAAAATAGATCGGCGGAGAATGGAGAATAGGGCACCGCAGCGCACACGATTTATATAATCAGATCAAGAAAATTTGCCCAATCATTGGCGAAATACCTCTCGATTATTGTATCGATCGACGTAGTTATTTCTTGAATAGCGTTTGTCTGCGTTCGACATCGGTCCGTGAATACATTTCGTCAGTATCGCCGGGCTATCGTCGACGATCACGACCTCGCGGTGGAACAAGTCGTAATCGTGGTCGAGAATCCGGTATCGCCCGACCGTTTCATCGACGTGGTCGCCCAGGGCGAAAGGCGTATCGATCGCGCGCCCTAGCACGGTGTTTATGGCGGCGCCGAAACAACCCGGCCCCGAGATATCGAGACTGTCGCGGCCGTAGTCGCGGTTGCGCACGTTGGCGACGGTCCGCTCCAAAGCCGCCGTGACGAACGGGTGGCCCGGCGCGGCAGCGATGAAGGCGTTGTAGAGAAACGAGTGACCGAGACCGCCAGCCGCCGAGAGACGGTCCCGGACCGAGACGAAGGCCGGCGGCTGATCGGCGGCGAGATCGAGGATCGTTCGGAGCGCGAGCACCGGCTCCATCCGGATGTCGACATAGACGCCGCCCTCCGCGGCCAGATAGCAGTATCGCCACAGATCGGCCTTGAAGGCGCCGGGAACGAGCGTGTCGATAGGCGGCAAGTACGTCCGCCGAATAGCGCTCTTCGATGTAGGCGCGCGAGGCCTCGTCGTCGAAGAAGCGGTAGTCGAACTCGGGGTTGGTCTCCTGCCACCGCGTCACCGCGCTATGGATCGGGCGGCCGACCCGCGTGGTGTTGTACGTCTGCACGATGACGCGCGGGATGACGCGCTTCGCTGCGGTATCCTCGAACACCCTCGGCCGGAACACCGCGATCTCTTCGAGCGGATAGGTCATCACCTCGTGGCGGAAGTCCGTCAGCCGGCTCGCCAGCTTGCGTCTCTTGCGCTCGATGTAGCTCGACAAGGTCATGGGGACGGCGGTTTCGCTGCTTGATGGCCGGTTGCGCGGAACATAGAACAAGTCGAAGCGCGCTCGCCAACCTCTTCGTCGACGGTGCCCCGCGGGGCCTCGGCCGGGATTGCGACGATCCGGCATCCGCTCGGACACCCTTGCTGCACACCGGCGGATGTGCTGAATCGCGTCTTCGGGTGGGGGCCAGGCGATAACAGCCCGCGTTGCGGGCCCGAACCGGCGCGTTGCACGGCGCGCGGGAATGTACATGCCGAGAGTCCGGGACACCTCAATTTGCTGAAAATATACAAGAATTTCTTTTCGGAATCGAAGGGCACGTCCGCCATGGTGGTGGTCTGCCTGCTCGTCGCCGGCTTTTTGGAAATGGTCGGCCTCGGGGCCATGCTGCCCTTGTTCCAGGTCGTGTCGAACGGGGCCGGCCAGCAGCGGACCGCACTCGGCCAGTACACGCTCGATCTCATGAACGTCCTGGGTATTCCGCCGACGATCCTGCCGTTGACCGGCGTCATCGTCGCGGCCCTGCTGTTCAAGGCCGTCATGGCGTTCGTGGCGCAGACCTACGCAGAGTTCTCGGCGAACGAAGTCGCCACAAACCTGCGGCGCAAGCTGCTCAGCCGCGTTCTCGACGCACGCTGGAGCTATCTGGTCAGCCGGCACGCCGGCGTCGTCGCGAACACGATCAGCAACGACGCGCATCGCGCAGGCGAAGCCTACGCCGCGGCGGCCCGCTTCGTGGCCAACTCGATCCAGGCGGCGATCTATTTCTTCGTCGCGCTGTTGATCTCCTACCAGCTCGCGCTCGCCGGCATGATCCTGGGGGCCGCTCTGTTCTATGGCTTCTCGTGGATCGTCAGGCTGAGCCGCGTCGCCGGCGACGCCCAGACCAAGTCGACCTCCCAACTGGTCACCTACGTGACCGACGCCATGGGCAACCTGAAGGCCATCAAGGCGATGAACCGCCAGGAGCAGTTCCTCGGCCTGTTCGGGCGGAGCATCGACAGCCTGCGCATGGCGATGCGACGGCTGATCCTGCTGCGCCAGATGCGCGATCTCGCCAACAATACCTTCGTCGCGATCATCTTCGGGGTCGGCTTCTTCATCGCGATCGTGTTCCTGAACGTCCCCTTCACCGACCTGATCGTCATGGCGCTGGTGACGGGCCAGGGCGCCAGCACCTGGCGCAAGCTGCAGGACCAGCTCCAGGGACTGGCCGGCCTCGAAAGCGCATTCCACGCCGCCGACACGCTGATCCGCGAGTTCTCTGCGGTTGCCGAGCAGAAGAGCGGCTCGATCATCCCGAAGCTCGAACGGCAATGCGCCTTCGACCACGTCACCTTCGCCCATGCCGAGCATCCGGTCGTCCGCGACGTCTCGCTGTCGATACCGGCGGGCGAGATGACGGTCCTGCAGGGGCCGTCCGGCGCCGGGAAGACGACGATGATCGACCTGCTGCTCGGGCTCTACCGTCCCGACGCCGGGCGCGTGCTGATCGACGACGTCGATCTCGCCGAGATATCCGCTGGGCGCGTGGCGCGACATGGTTGGCTATGTCCCGCAGGAACTGACGTTGCTGCACCGGTCGGTGCGCGACAACATCACCCTCGGCAACGACGCGCTGAGCGATGCCGATATTTATCGGGCGCTGGAGCTGGCGGGCGCGCGCGACTTCATCGATGAGCTGCCCAATGGCCTGGACGAGTTCGTCGGCGAGATGGGCGGCAAGCTGTCCGGCGGCCAACGCCAGCGGATATCACTGGCGCGCGCGCTCGTCGGGCGTCCCAAGCTGCTCATCCTCGACGAGGTGACCAGCGCCCTGGACCCCGAGACGGAGAAGGCGATCTGCAACAACATCGTCGGCCTCAAGGGCGACTTCACGATCGTCGCGATCACCCACCGGCCGATCTGGGCATCGATCGCCAACCAGCTCTTCAAGGTCGAGGCCGGGACCGTCACGCCCCTGCCGCCCGCGGTCGACCACGAACACGGCGGCCTCGCGGCCCGCGCCCAAGGTGCCTGAGCGACCGCCGGCGCCGCACCGACCCGTCACCAGAAAAGGCCGTCGAATGGATTGGGTTCTTCACCGGACGCTGCTGTGGGACGCCGAGATTCCCGAGCACCTGAAGAGGACCTGCGCGGCGACCGAAGCGCTCAACCCCGAGTTCCGGGTTCGGATGTGGCACAACGAGGACGTCCGCACCCTGCTGGCCGAGCGCCACCCGGAATACCTCGACGTCTATGACGGCTACGAACGCAACATCCAGCGCGCCGATTTCGCGCGCTACGCGATCCTCTACTGCTGCGGCGGCATGTATCTCGACCTCGACATGAAGGCGATCAAGCCGATCCAGCCGCTGCTGAAGGCGAAGGTCGACGACGGGTATTCCTGCATCCTGGCCGAGGAGACGCGGCTGAAGCCTGCGTTCCGCGCGGCGACCCGGTCCTACCCGATCCGCCAGAGCCTGCCGATCGACGACCGGGCCGAGTGCGAGTTCCGCGTCTCCAACTATTTCCTGGTGGCGCGTGAAGGCGACGAGACCCTGAAGCGAATCCTCGACCTGTGCGTCGAGCGGGCCATGCACGCGGTCAGGGAGGACTATGACGTGATCTTCACGACCGGGCCCGACGTCGTCAGCACGATCATCGACGAACGGCAGGGCGACGATGTCTTCATCCTGTCGCGGCGGGAGGTCGACGAATACGTCGTCCATCTCGGCGCCGGGGACTGGAAGGACGAACCGAAGCGACCGCCGCCGTCGCTGCTCAAGCGCCTGTTTGGGCGTCGATAGCGGCCAACCCCCGATTTCCCAAGCAATTGCAGTTGGTTCGCCGTTCCAAACAGGCTAATCATGCGCGCGTAGGCGTCTCGACGCCGGCCGGCGGTCGGGTCGGGATCGGCACTCGACCATGCCAAAGCCAGCAGTCACCAGGGAACGAGAACCTCGTGTCGAACAATCTCCGTCGTCCTGTTAGCCCGTGACCAATTCCGCCGCGACGAAATACAGCCTGGCCGACTTCCTGTATGTGGACAGCGAAGACCCCCTGGCGCCCTCCGACGAGTTCCTGCAATGGTGCGCGGACGGCGAATGGGCCATGTCGCTCTACGAGCAGAGCCTTGCCCAGGGCCCGGTCGCGCGCAGCAGCATCATGGTCGACGGGCGCGAACAGCCGGTCATCAACCTGACCTCGTACAACTATCTCGGCCTCGGCACCCATCCCGAGACCGTCGGCGCGGCCAAGGCGGCGCTCGACGCGTTCGGCACCGGCTCCTGCGGGTCGCCGATCCTGTCGGGCATGACGACCCTGCACCGCAGCCTGGAGCAGGCGATCAGCGAATTCCTCGGGCGCGATCAGACGATGCTGTTCAACAGTGGCTTCGGCGGCGCGTTCGGCATCCTGGCCGGGCTGCTGCGCCGCGGCGACGTGGCGATCCTCGACGAGCGGTGCCACATCTGCTGGATCGAGGGCGCCAAGGCCGCCGGCGCACGGGCCGAGTTCTTCGCCCACAACGATCCCGACGCACTCGACGACGCCCTGGCCAAGCACGATGGCAAGCGGCGGATCGTCGTGGTCGAAGGTATCTATTCGATGGACGGCGACATGGCGGCCCTACCCGCACTGGCGCCGGTCGCCAAGCGCCACGGGGTCGGCATCATCATCGACGAGGCCCATTCGATCCTGACCGCCGGCGAGCACGGCCGCGGCGCGACCGAGCATTTCGACATGGAGGACGGCGTCGTCCTCAAATACGGCACCTTCTCGAAGGCTTTCGCCGGCATCGGCGGCTTCGTCAGCGGGCCGGCGGCGACGCTGCGCTACCTCCGCTTCTACGCCAACAGCTACAGCTTCTCCTGCTCGCTGCCGCCGCCCACGGTCGCCGCCCTGATCGCGGCGCTCGGGGTGTCCCGGGACGAGCCCGAGCGCCGCGAACGGCTGTGGGGAAATGCCCGCTATTTCCGCGAACAGCTTCACGACCTCGGCTTCTCGACCGGCGCCTCCGAGTCGCAGGTGGTGCCGATCATCATCGGCTCGGACCGCCAGAAGCTCTACGAGCTCGGGCACACCCTGCGCGATCGGGGCCTGTTCCTGGCGCCGGTCGACTATCCCTCGGTCAAGGAGGACGAGCTTCGGTTCCGCGCGTCGGTCACTTGCGAGCACGACCGGGCGACGCTCGACGAGGCCCTGAACATCCTCGCCGACACCCTCAAGCCGGCACTGTGACGCACGGCTCCCGCAGGATTGCGGATTCCGCGGCTTGGCCTTTCGGCTGGGCCGGCCCCCGCCCATGAAGAACCCCAAGAGCATCCTGATCACGGGCGCGAGCAGCGGGATCGGCGCGGCGCTGGCCGAGGTCTATGCCGCGCCGGGGGTCACGCTGGCGCTCGGCGGACGGAACCTGGACCGGCTCGATGCCGTGGCGGAACGCTGCCGTGGCAAGGGGGCCACGGTCGCGGTCGCACCGATCGACGTCAGCGACCGCGAGGCAATCGACGCCTGGGTACGCGCTGCCGACGTGGCGGCGCCGCTCGATCTGGTCATCGCAAACGCGGCGGTGACCGGCGGCATCCGCCCGAACGGCTACCCCGAAGAGCTCCGCCGCGCCCAGCGGCTGCTGACCGTCAACATCTTCGGCGAGCTGAACACGATCCACCCGGCGATCGAGCTGATGATCCCGCGGCGGCGGGGCCAGGTGGTCCTGGTCAGCTCGCTGGCCGGATACCGCGGCTTTCCCTATTCGCCGGCCTACAGCGCCTCGAAGGCGGCGCTGCGGGTTTACGGCGAGGCGTTGCGCGGCGTGCTGTCCCGCCACGGCGTCACGGTTTCCGTGGTCTGCCCGGGCTTCGTCGATACCCCGTTGAACGAGACCATCGAGGCGCCCAAGCCGTTCATGGTCGACGTCGGCAAGGCGGCCGCCCTGATCAAGCGCAAACTGGCGCGGCGCAAGCGGTTGATTGGTTTTCCGCTCCGCCTCTATCTGCTAACGTTGTTGCTCACGGCGCTGCCCAGGGGGCTGACCGACTATTTCATCGTCAGGGTGAAGGCGACCGTTCCGCAGACCGATCTCGGGCCGGACGAGGCTGCGTCGGAGCAACCGAAAGACCTAGGATCGTAGGCAGCATCGCCGTCAACCGGGCCACCTCCGGGTGAGCCGCCGCATTGACCGCGAGGCTCGTAGCGGCGCGGGCGACAAGATCGCGGCGGCAGGATCGGCAGGCAACGGACGGGCACCCGGGCAGCGGGCGGGATGATACGGCACCAACTCCTCGTTCACCTCCTACTCGCGTCGCTGGTCGCGGTCTGCGCGGCCGTACCGGCATCGATCGCGGTGGTGCTCCAGTCACTCTGGTCTTCACTGACCAGCGATATCGGACGCGAGGCAACCGTGCGCCTGGTCCTCGGCGCGATGCCGACCTCCCTCTATCTGATGGCGCCGATCGCGTGTGTCGTCGTCATCTGCTGGCAATTCCGGGCCAACAGCGAGAGCGTGATGATCCCCGCCATGTATGCGGCGGGGATGTCGATCCTCCGCGTCGCCGCCCCGGCGATCCTGCTGGCAGCGATCTTCGCCCTGACGGCGGTGATCGACGCCTGGGTGGTGGCGCCGCGCGGTGTCACCATGGTCGAGAACGTCAAGTATCAGCTTCGCCGGAACATCAACATCGGCTCGCTGCGTGAGGGACAGTTCCACACCTTCGAATTCGCCGACAGCGTCGCGACCATGTCGTTCAAGAAGAATCTCGGAGGGAACGAGTTCGAGGGCTTCTTCCTCTCGGTCAAACCGAAGAACAAGGCGCACGCCTTCACGATCACGTCGCAACGGGCGACGGTCAAGAAAGCGCCGGACAAGCTGGAGATCTCGTTCGCCAAGGGCAGCCGGATCACCCTGGGCGCCACCAACAACCTGATCGTGGTGGCGTTCAATTCCTACACGCACACCTTCCCGCTCAAAGGCGGCAAGGCCGGAGCGAAACGCCCGGGCAAGACAATCCTGGAAATGGATCTCCCCGAGCTGATGGCGATGTCGCAGAACGCCAAGGCGCGGCGCAAGCTCGTCGGCATGGCCAAGAGCGAGCTGGCGAAACGGTTCTTCGTCCCGGCGATGGCGCTGACCCACGCCCTGCTCGCGCTCGGCATCCTGTTCACGATCGGCCCGATCCAGGCGCGCATGAAGTCGCCACACGTATGGGTCGCCCTGGGGCTGATCGTCGCCCACGTCTCGGCGGTGACGATCATCGAGATCGTGGCTCGCATCTCGTTCTACGTTCACGGCCTGATCGCGCTCGCCATCCTGGCCGAACTGCTGGTCGGCGTCGCGCTGCTGCGTCGGTCGGGGCGGACGTTGCAGGAGCTGCCCTGGCCCCGCTTCCTGCGCCGCGGCGATCGGCGCCCGCGGAGCGAACGTCCGAATCTCGGACCGGCCTAGAGCCCCAGCTCCTCGCGCTCGTCAAAGATGCGCATGATGTTGTCGCCGAACACCGCCCCCTTGTCGACGGTGATCGCCTGCCCCTTCATGCCGTCGAAATAGCCGCTGCACAGGGCAAGGATGACCTTGGCGACCTCGTCCTCGTCGACCAACCGATCCTTCGAGATGTAGCGCAGGATGGTTTCCTCGAAATCGGGGCCGAAGACCTGGCGGAACGAATCGGTCCGCACCGCGATGGTCCGGACGACGTTGAAGCGGATATCCTCGTCCTTCAGGTGATAGGTGACGTAGCGGCACAGCGCCTCGAGCGCAGCCTTGGACGCGGCGACCAGCGCGTAGTTCGGGTGGAAGTGGTCGATCCCGGTCGACGACAGCGCCACCAGGTAGCGCGGCGGCCGGCCGAACGCGGCCCGGATCTTCTGCAAGTATTCGATCGTCGGGACCACGCTGTAATCGAACGTGCGGCGCAGCGCCCGCGCGGTGAGGTCGTCGAGCGACTGGACGCGCCCGGCCTGGGCGACGTTGCTGACGAAACTGTCGACGTGATCGAAGCGCGCCTTGATGTCGTCGATCAGCTTGTCGGTATCCTCCGGCTGCGACACGTCGGCGTTGACCATGAGGGGTTCCGGCGCACCGATATCGGCAAAGGCCCGGCGGACGTCGTCCTCGTCCGCGCTGCCCCAGCGGTAGGTCAGCACGCAGGACGCGCCGTGGCGGGCAAACGCCAGCGCCGTCGCCAGGCCGATGCCCTTGGTGCCGCCGGTGACGAGCACCGCCCCCTTGGTCAGGTCACGCATGCCGGCCGGACGCATGAAGCTTGTCGAACAGCATCGAGATGCCGTCGAAGAACTCGGTGCCGCGGTCGATCATGATGACCTGGCCGTTCACCGCGTCCATCAGGCCGCTGCACAGGCCGTAGACCGCCGAGCCCACCTCCTCGACATCGACGAACAGGTTGGGGTCGATCGCGTCCACGAACGGCGCGAACTCGGGCCCGAAAGTTGCCTCGAGCGAATCCGTCCGGACGAACCGGGCACGGACGACGTTGACGTTGACCGCCTCGTTGCGCAGCCGATGGGCGAGGTAGCGCATCAGCGTCTCCAGCGCCGCCTTGCACGCTGCGATCATGTCGTAGTTGGTGTGGAAATGGTCGGGACCGCCCGACGACAGGCCGACGACGTAGCGGGGATAGGCGCCGAATACCGCCTTGATCTTGCGGGTGTATTCGACCACGGGCCAGGCGGTGTATTCCATGCTCTGCACGAAGGACCGGCGCGAATACTTGTCGATGTCGGCGACGACCTGGGCGAAGGCCGCGCCGGCGACGAAGGCCTCGATCTGCGCGTGGTCCTCGCGGATGCGGGCGAGCAGCGCGTCGGTGTCGTCGTCCTCCCGGGCGTCGGCCTCGACGATCAGCGGCTCGGGCCCGCCAACGTCGGCGAACTGCCGGCGGATCGCGTCCTCGTCGGCGCTGCCCCACTTGTGGGTCAGGATGCAGCGCGCGCCGTGCCGCGCGAATTCGAGCGCGGCGGCGAGGCCGATCCCCTTGGTTCCGCCGGTGATCAGAACCGCCTTGTCCTGGTAGTCGTTCTCGATGGTCCTAGGTCCCGATTCGCCGCCGTTCGCCCGTCCCGCCGGAAGCCCCCGCTCACGCCGCCCAATTCAGCCCGCCGGTCAGGTTGAGCGCCTCGCCGTTGACGAAGGCGCCGCCTTCCGACGACAGGTACTGGACGGCCGCGGCGATTTCGCTGATCTCGCCGACCCGGTGGACCGGACACAGCTTCAGCCACAGCTCCTGCTGGTCCTGGGGGGCGAGATCGCGGGTCATGTCGGTGTTGAAGTAGCCGAGCACCAGCGCGTTGCTGGTGATGCCCTTGGCGCCGTATTCCTTGGCGATCGACTTCATCAGGCCGAGCAATCCGGCCTTGCTCGCCGAATAGGCGGCCGCCCCGGACATACCGTAGGCGGCGACCGACGACATGAAGACGAAACGCCCGGACCGGTTGGCGAGGAAATGCGGGACGAACTGGCGGGTCAGGTAGAAGCTGCCCGACAGGTTGGTCTCGATCACGTCGCACCAATCGTCATCGGTGGTCGACAGGGCGAGCCCGATATGGTTGGCGGCCGCATTCACCACCACCGCATCGATCTGGTCGAAATCGTCGATCGCCTGTTCGCCTACCGCGTCCACCGCGGCACTGTCGCGCACGTCCAGCCCATAGGTGCGGCACGTCCGTTCCGGATGCGCCGTCGCCACCTCGGTGACCAGCGCCTCGGCGAGTTCCCGATTGGCACGGTAGGTGAAGGCGACGTCGTGGCCGGCGGCGGCGAGGTCGCGCACCAGTCCAGCGCCGATCCCGCGGGAGCCTCCGGTGATGAAAAAATTCATCGAGGCCGTCCTAGCGCTCGTAGCGTTTGAAGATGCTGACGCAATTGATGCCGCCGAAGCCGAACGAGTTGTTCATCATATACTCGAACGCATGGTCCTGGGACCCGTCGGCGCAGACGTCGAGATCGACCTCCGGGTCCATGTCGTCGATATTGATCGAGCCGTGCACGCGCCCCGCCTTCATCTGGAGGATGGCGGCCACCGCCTCGACCACCGGCGCCGACCAGCAGGTGTGGCCGAGCATCGATTTCGGCGCGTTGATCTTGAGCTCCTTGGCGTGCCCCGCGAACACGTCTCGGATCGATCGGATCTCGACCACGTCGCCCAGCGGCGTCGAGGTCGCGTGGGCGCTGACGAAACCGATCTGTTCCGGCGCCACGCCGGCGCTCGACAGCGCCGCGCGCATCGTCGCCGCCTGGCCTTCGGCGGAGGGGTTGGGCAGGTGGTTGCCGTCCGAGCGCGCCTCGACGCCGAGCGCCTCGGCGTGGATCCGCGCGCCGCGCGCCTGCGCGAACTCCATGTCTTCGAGGACGATGGCAGCGGCGCCGTGGGCCGGGATGAAGCCCTCGCGCCGCGAGTCATAGGGGCGGCTGGCGCGCGTCGGCTCGTCGTTGAAGCTCTGGAAGCCGATCGCTCCCATCAGCGCCATCGCGTGCAGGTCGACCGGCGAGAAATCCAGCGCCGGACCGACGACCATCGCCACCTTGTTGTCGTGGTGGCGGATCTCGTCGATCGCGCAGCGCATCGCCGTGTTGGCGCTCGCACAGGCCGATCCGACGGTGTAGATCGGCCCCTTCGCCTGCAGCACCTCCGACACCGACCCCGCATGGTCGGTATCCAGGCTGCACAGGGCGAACATGGCGTCGATATAGTCCGGCTCCTCGTCGAAGACCTCGTTGTTCTTGCGGGTGTACATCGAGTTCAAATTGTGCCCGCCGACGACGACGGAGAACTGGCCGTTGTCGAAATCGGCGTCGGCGAGGCCCGCGTCCCGCCACGCGTCGGTGGCGACCAGGGTGGACAGCTTGGTCGACCAGGGTGCCCGGCGCATGAAGTGCCGCAAGCGGGCGTAGACCGCTTCCGGGATGTCGTCCTTGAGCCGCTCGAGCTTGGCTTTCGGGTCGTAGTCCGAGAGATCGCCGCCGACCTTGCTGTAGATCTGGTCGGCATCGAACCCGTGCCAGCGCGAGATCGACGACTTGCCGGCCAACAACGCGTCCAGGAACGGGTCGAGCGTATCGGCCAGCGGGGTATTGATCGCCAAGCCTGTCACGGCAATCCGGCGCTTCGGCATTTCAGAGCTCGTCGATGTCACGGGATTCTCGGCAGACCCACGGCCATCAGGAGTGTGCGACCACGCGCCGGCCGCAGACGCCGGCCCGCACGTCCACGTCGCGCCTTCGCGCTTCTTCGCTGCCTGACGGGAACATGGCCTCCCTTCGGATATCTCCGGCACGGCGCATGGAATCTGCCCACGAGCCGGCGTTTCGGTTGGAGTCGCGAAAATTTCGAACTTGCTAATACGGCATTGTGCCAGCCGTTCCAACGGAAGATGATACCGGCTGACACGCAGGCAGTCTGCCGTGAATGCGCCGGATGCGACATTCGCGCGCTCGGCAGCGCTTCGCTACGCGTGTCTCGGGGGCTTCCGTAGGCCGACTTGCGGGTACAGGCAGATGACGGGTGAGTTGAATAAGCCGGGGGGCACCGACGAAGCCGGCGCGGGTGGCGGCGCACGGTCGGGTGCGCGGATCGTCCCGGTCATCCTCGCGGGCGGCCGGGGCACGCGCCTGTGGCCGATCTCGCGCGCCGACATGCCCAAGCAGTTCGTCACCCTGCTCGGCGACGAATCGCCGTTCCAGGCGACGCTGAAGCGGATGCAGGATCCGACGGTGTTCGATGCGCCGCTGATCATCTGCTCGACCGAACACCGCCACGTCGTCGAACAGCAGGCCGCCGCAGTGGGCGCGACGCCGAAAGCGATTATCCTGGAGCCGCAGGGCAAGAACACCGCGCCGGCGATCGCCCTGGCCAGCGCCTACCTCAAGAAGTTCGACCGCGACGACGCCGTGCTGCTGATCGCCCCGTCCGACCACTTGGTCGACGACCCGGGCGCCTTCATCGCGTCGGTGCAGATCGGCATGCAGGGCGCCGACCTCGGCAAGGTCGTGACCCTGGGCGTGCCGGCCGTCACGCCGGAGACCGGCTACGGCTATATCCGACCGGGCGCTCCCGTCCGCGAAGGTTCCGAATGCCGGCACGTCGACGCCTTCATCGAGAAGCCGGCGCCCGATTACGCCCGGACGCTGGTGGCCGAGGGCGGCTATCTCTGGAACTGCGGCCTCTTCCTCGCCACGCTCGAGACGCTCGAAGCCGAGTTCGCCCGATGGTCACCCGCGCTGCCCGCCGGGGTGGCCAAGGCGGTCGACGCGGGGCGAACCGAGGAGCGCTTCTTCATTCCCGACGAAGGCCATTTCGCTGCGCTCGATGCCGAATCCTTCGACTACGCGGTGATGGAGAAGACCGAGAACGCCGCGGTCTGCCGCTGCAGCTTCGGCTGGAGCGACCTGGGCACCTGGCGGTCGATCTCCGAACTCGCGCCGCAGGCGGGAATCCACGGCGACAGCAACATCGTCGCGATCGGCGATGTGGTCGCGATCGACTCCAACCATTCCTATATCCGCTCGGGCTCCCGGCTGGTCACCGTACTGGGGGCGAGCAACCTCGTCGTCGTCGAGACGTCGGACGCGGTGCTGGTCGCCGACCGGAGCCGCACCGAAGACGTCAAATCGCTGGTCGAGCGGCTCGACGAAGACGCCCGCAACGAGACCCGGATCAGCGTCGAGCACCGCAAGCCGTGGGGCGGCTACCGGGTCATCGAGCGCGGCGAGGGATATCAGGTCAAGCAGCTTCGTCTGACGCCCGGCGACAGCATCTCGCTGCAACGCCACCGCCACCGATCGGAGCAATGGACCGTCATCGCGGGCCAGGGCGAAGCGATCGTCGACGACAAGATCCACGCGATCGCCGCGTCGGACTTCGTCGCGGTGCCACAGGGCGCGATCCACCGCCTGGTCAACACGGGCGACGGCGACCTCGTCATCATCGAGGTCCAGATCGGCGCCTATCTCGGCGAGGACGACATCGAGCGGTTCGACGACGCCTATGGCCGCGTCGCGACGCTCGAACGCGGCGGCGCCGCCTAGACCACCCGGCGACGCTCAGGCCGCTCCGTCGACCAGAAGCTGGATCCGGTCGCCGGCGAAACGGGCGCGACCGAATTCGATCGGATTGCCCTCCCCGTCGACATTCACCGCATCGGTGCGCAGCACCGGCCGGGACCGCGGCTGCTGGAGCAGCTGCGCGTCGCGGGCGTCGGGCAGCACCGCGGTGACCCGGGTCCATTGCCGGGTGTAGTCCGGCACCCCCATCGACGCGAGCGCGCTGGAGATCGTGCCGCAACGCGCGAAGACCGAGGGAAAGTCGGGAAAGCGGCGAGCGCTGAAATAGTGCGAGGCGACGCTGATCGGGCGTTCGTCCGACGTGCCGAGCAGTTCGAGCCGCCACACCGACACGCCGGCATGGAGCCCCAGGTTCTCGGCCAGACGTTTGTCGGCCCGCACCTTGTCTGCGAACAGCAGAATTCGCTGTAGCGCGCTGTCGGCACTGGACAGGCTCTCGGAAAAGCGTGTCCGGCGGCCGACGACATAGTCGAGCACGCTTTCGGACACGAAGCTGCCGCGGCCCTGCTCGACCCGGACCAGGCCGCCCTCGACCAGGTGCCGCATGGCGCGGCGCACGGTGTGGCGGTTGACGTCGAATCGCTCCGCCAACACCGCTTCAGTCGGCATGGCGGCGCCCGGCGCGTAGTCGCCGCTGACGATCTTCTCGCGCAGCGCGTCGGCGATCTGCGCCCAGACCGCCCGGCCGCCACCGCGCTCGATCTCTTCGGACAGGCCTGTCACGTAAATTTCACCCGTCGCCGTCTTCTCGCCGGACCATCGGCATGATATAGAAAATGAAAGTAATCTAGATGTCTAGATGAATTTCCGATTTGTCTACCTGCGCCGAGAGCCGTTGACGTGACAGCAGAGCAACCATCGCCCCGGCAGGCCGATCACAGCGCGCGGCAGCGATGGATGGCGGTGCTCGCCTGCGCCGCCCCCGAGGATCTCTCCGTGTTGTGGAAGAGCACGATCGGCGCAGAGGCGCCCGAGGTCGAGTACCTGCGGCCTGCGGAGACCGGCATGGTGATGACCCGTGGCCGCGCCGGCGGCACCGGCGACCGGTTCAATCTCGGCGAGATGACCGTGACCCGATGCTCGGTCCGGCTCGGCGACGGCATCGTCGGCCACGCATACGTCGCCGGCCGCAACAAGCGCCACGCCGAGCTGGCCGCCATCCTCGACGCCCTGCTCCAGCGCGAGGAATCCGGCGACCATGTCCACCGGACCATCATCGAACCGCTGGCCGCCACTCAGGCGGCGCGCCGGGCCAAGTTGCAGAACAAGGCGGCTTCGACGCGCGTGGAGTTCTTTACCCTGGTCCGAGGTGAGGACTGACCATGGCCTCGAGCCCATACGGCGGCCACAACCCGACCGACCCCGTACTCGCCGCGCAATCGGCCTTCCGGGCGGCACTCGACGCGATCGCCCACCCCGGATCCATCGTCGAACTCCCCGCGGCGCCCGACCCGATCGGCGCAGCCGCGCCGGCGGCGCTCGCGCTGCTGCTGACCCTGGCCGACGGCGACACGCCGGTATGGCTCGACCCCGCGGCACGGTCGGACGGATTACCCGACCACCTCCGCTTCCACTGCGGCTGCCCGATCGTCGACGATCCCGCGAAGGCGGCCTTTGCGCTGATCGTCGACGCCGCGTCCTGCCCGCCGTTCGACGCCTTCGACCCGGGAACGCCGGAGTTTCCCGATCGCTCGACCACCTTGATCCTGCAGGTCGCGGCGCTGAGCGGCGACCGGGGCGTGCGCCTGGGCGGGCCCGGTATCGAGATCGTCGCCCGCCTCGATGCGGCGCCGCTGCCGGCGGACTTCTGGGCTCGGGTCGCGGCCAACAATGCGGAGTTCCCGCTTGGCGTCGATATCTTTCTCGCCGCGGGGCGCCAGGTAGCGGCGCTGCCGCGGTCCGTGACGGTGGAGGACTGAGCCGATGTATGTCGCGGTAAAGGGCGGCGAACGCGCGATCGATGCGGCCCACGACTGGCTCGACGCGGAGCGTCGGGGCGACCCGGCCATCCCCGAACTGTCCGTCGGCCAGATCGCCGGACAGCTCTCGCTCGCGGTCGACCGGGTGATGACCGAGGGCTCGCTCTATGATCGCGAGCTCGCGGCGACCGCGATCAAGCAAGCGCGGGGCGACCTGATCGAGGCGATCTTCCTGGTCCGCGCCTATCGCACCACCCTGCCCCGTTTCGGTTACGGCGCACCGATCGACACCGCGCGAATGACGGTCAAGCGGCGGGTGTCCGCGACGTTCAAGGATCTGCCCGGCGGCCAGATCCTGGGCCCGACCTTCGACTACACCCACCGGCTGATCGACTTCGAGCTCGCCGAAGAGGGGGTATCGCTTGCCGAGCCGGCGCCGCTCGCCACAGAGGCGCCCGAAGAAGCCCCCGCGGCGCCATCACCGCCCCGCGTCGTCTCGATTCTCGACCAGGAGGGGTTGATCGAGCAGGAGACGCCGGACCGGACGCCGGACGGCGCGGAGGCCGAACCCGGCGATATCACCCGACGACCGATCAGCTTCCCGGCCGACCGCGACCAGCGGCTCCAGGCGCTCGCCCGCGGCGACGAGGGCTACCTGCTCGGCCTCGGCTATTCGACCCAGCGCGGCTACGGCCGCACCCATCCCTTCGCCGGCGAAATCCGCTACGGCGCGGTCGAGGTCGACTACACGCCGCCGGAACTCGGCTTCCCGATCGTCGTCGGCGAGATCGAGGTGACCGAGTGCCAGCTCATCAACCAGTTCACCGGGTCCAAGGAACGGCCGCCGCAATTCACCCAGGGCTACGGCCTCGCCTTCGGCCACGGCGAGCGCAAGGCCATGTCGATGGCGCTGGTCGACCGCGCGCTGCGCGCGGAGGAATTGGGCGAGGAGATGGATGCCCCCGCCCAGGACCAGGAGTTCGTTCTCGCCCATGCCGACAACGTCCAGGCGACCGGCTTCGTCGAGCATCTGAAGCTGCCGCACTATGTCGACTTCCAGTCGGAGCTGGAGCTGGTCCGCAAAATGCGCGCCGAATGGGCCACACCCCAGGCGGAGGCCGCCGAATGACCACTCCCGCCATACCGACCGAGCGCCGGGAGACGGGCTACAACTTCGCCTTCCTCGACGAGCAGACCAAGCGGGCGCTGCGCCGCGCGCTGCTCAAGGCGGTCGCCATCCCAGGCTACCAGGTGCCGTTCGCCAGTCGCGAGATGCCGATGCCGTTCGGCTGGGGCACCGGCGGCATCCAGGTCACCGCGAGCCTGATCGGGCCGGACGACGTGCTGAAAGTGATCGACCAGGGCTCGGACGACACCACCAACGCGGTCAGCATCCGCAAGTTCTTCCGCCGGATGACCGGGGTGCGCACGACCGAACGGACCGAGGACGCCACCCTGATCCAGACCCGGCACCGGATCCCCGAGACGCCGCTGCGGGACGACCAGATCCTGGTCTACCAGGTGCCGATCCCGGAACCGCTGCGCTATCTCGAGCCGCGCGAGACCGAGACGCGCAAGCTGCACGCCCTGTCCGAATACGGCCTGATGCACGTCAAGCTGTACGAGGACATCGCCCGCCACGGACGCATCGCGACGACCTATGCCTATCCGGTCCTGGTCAACGGCCGCTACGTGATGGACCCGTCGCCGATCCCCAAATTCGACAATCCCAAGATGCACCGGATGAGGAGCCTCCAGCTCTTCGGTGCTGGGCGGGAACAGCGCGTCTATGCTGTCCCGCCCTTCACTTCCGTCCGCAGCCTCGACTTCGACGATCACCCCTTCGCCGTCCAGACCTGGGGCCAGACCTGCGCCCTGTGCGGTGCGGGCGACAGCTTCCTGGACGAGGTCGTCACCGACGACCGCGGAGGCCGGATGTTCGTCTGCTCGGACAGCGACTATTGCGGCAAGCGCCGCGGTGACGACACCGAGCGCGGCGCCGAAGGAGCCGCGGCCGAATGACGGAGACGCCCCTTCTCGAGGTCGAGGGCCTGACCAAGCGCTTCGGCCGGATCGCCGCCTGCGAGGACGTCGCCTTCGACCTCTACGACGGCGAGGTGCTCGGCATCGTCGGCGAATCGGGATCGGGCAAGACGACCCTCCTGCGCTGCCTCTCGGCGCTGATCGCGCCGGACCGGGGTGCCGTGCGCTACCGCATGCGCGATGGTGCGCAGCGCGACGTGTTCGCCTTGTCCGAGCCCGAGCGGCGGTTTCTCATGCGCACCGACTGGGGCTTCGTCCACCAGAACCCGCGCGACGGGTTGCGCCCTCATGTCAGCGCCGGCGCCAACGTCGCCGAACGGCTGATGGCGGTCGGGGCCCGGCACTATGGCGGCATCCGGCGCGACGCCTGCGACTGGCTCGACCGGGTCGAGGTCGACACCGCGCGGATCGACGACCCGCCGATCACCTTTTCCGGCGGCATGCAGCAGCGCGTCCAGATCGCCCGCAACCTGGTGACCCATCCGCGCCTCGTGTTCATGGACGAGCCGACCGGCGGCCTCGACGTCTCGGTCCAGGCGCGGCTGCTCGACCTGCTCCGCGGCCTGACCGCCGATCTCGGCCTGTCGGCGGTGATCGTCACCCACGACCTCGCCGTCGCCCGGCTCTTGTCGCACCGGCTGATGGTGATGCGCGGCGGCCGCGTCGTCGAAGCCGGCCTGACCGACCAGGTGCTCGACGATCCCCAGCATCCCTATACCCAGCTCCTGGTCAGCTCGGTCCTGCAGCCATGACCGCACAAGACACCTCCCTCCGGATCGATCTGGCCAACGTGTCCAAGGCATTCACCTTGCACGCCCAGGGCGGTATCACGCTGCCGGTGCTCGATCGGGTCGACTTCTCGGTCACCGCCGGCGAATGCGTCGCGCTGGTCGGGCCGTCGGGCGCCGGCAAGAGCACGCTGATGCGGATGATCTACGGCAACTACCGCTGTTCGACCGGGCGCATCGGCATCCGCCACGACGACGAATGGATCGATCTGGCCACGGCGTCGCCGCGGACCATCCTGGCCGTGCGCCGCCGCACGGTCGGCTACGTCAGCCAGTTCCTGCGCGTCGTGCCCCGGGTGCCGACGCTCGACGTCGTCGCCGAGCCGCTGCGGGTCTTGGGCGTGGATCGCTCCGAAGCCGCCGAACGCGCCGGCGCGATGCTCGCCCGCCTGAACGTGCCCGAGCGCCTGTGGACCCTGCCGCCCGCGACCTTCTCCGGCGGCGAACAGCAGCGCGTCAACGTCGCGCGCGGGTTCGTCGCGGACTATCCGATCCTGCTGCTCGACGAGCCGACCGCCTCGCTCGACGCCGCGAACCGCGACACGGTGGTCGCCCTCATTGACGAGGCCCGCAAACGCGGCGCGGCGATCGTCGGCATCTTCCACGACGCCGAAGTGCGCAGCGCCGTCGCCACGCGGACGCTCGACATCGAGGCGATCCGCGCCGCGGCATGACCGGCGGCCGACGCGCGCCGACGCAACGACCACCCGACCTGCCGGGCCTGACCTGGCGCCGCTACCGACCGGAGGACCTGGCGGCCGTCGTCGAATTGCACGTCCGCGCCTTCGCCGTCCTGGGCCGAGACGCGCACTCGGACGACCAGATCGCAGGCCACGAAGCGCTGATCCGGTCCGCAGACTATCCGGCCGATCTCGACCGGAGCAACCTGACCGTCGCCCTGCTCGGCGGCGCGCCGGTCGCGACAGCCGGCTGGCTGCCGCTGGACGAGCCACCGGATACGGCGCGCATCCGCAAGGTCTTCGTCGACCCGGCGCTGACCCGGCGCGGCCTCGCCGCCTGGCTGGTCGGCAAGGCGGAACGAGAGGCGCTCGACGCCGGCTATCCCCGCTATTTCGTGCGCGCGAACCTCAATGCGGTGCCGCTATACGAGCGGCTGGGCTATAGGCCGATCGAACCGGGCACGATGGCGACGCCGACCGGAGCCGCCCTGCCGGTCCTGTTCATGCGAAAGCCATGAGGCATTGGCCGGCGGTCAGATGAAGCGGCGGCGGATGAACCCGGAGATGATGTCGAGCGCCGAAACCGACAGGATGATGATGATCATGATCGCGCTGGCCCGGTCGTAGTAGAAGCCGCGGATCGACTCGTTGAGAACGAAGCCGATACCGCCGCCGCCGACGATGCCGATCACCGTCGCCGACCGCACGTTGGTCTCGAACCGATAGAGCGCATAGGAGACCCAGAGCGGGATCACCTGCGGGATGACGCCGTAGACGATCTCCTCGACCTTGCTCGCACCGGTCGCCCGGATGCCCTCGACCGGCCGCGGATCGATCGCCTCGACCGCCTCGGAGAACAGCTTCGCCAGGACGCCGGTGGTGTGGACGAAGATCGCCAGCATGCCGGCGAACGGCCCAAGTCCCAACCGCGGCGACGAACAGCAGCGCGAAGACGAACTCGTTGATCGCACGCAGGGCGTCCATCAACCGCCGGGTCGGGAAGGTGACCCAGACCGGCGCGACATTGCCCGAGCAGAGCAGGCCCAGGGGCACGGCGCAGATGATCGACAGCAACGTTCCCCAGACGGCGATGTCCATCGTGATCGCCATGTCGTGCAGGTAGAGGCGCCAGTCCTCGAAGTTCGGCCTGAGAAAGTCGTTGGCGAGGGTGGCGATGTTTTCGCGGCTGTTGAGCAGCTCGAGCGGTTTGATCTCCGCGCCGATCCAGCCCCAGTAGATGATCAGGAAGAACAGCCCCCAGCCGATCACTTGCATCGCCGTGCGCCGCGGGTTCCGTGGCGGCAGCTCGAGCGGCGACCGCGCCGGCAGTGCGTGGCCCGATCGAATCGTGTTCATCGTCTATGCCCCCGAAAAATAGTTCCGGGGCCGCGCGCTGCCGCGCGGCCCCGGTGCCACCGTGTCGATGCGGAAGACCGGCGTCAGCTTAGTTGCTGGTGCTGGCTTCGAGCTTCTTCAGCTTGGCGTCGATCTCCATGACCATCTTCTTCTCGTCGGCGGTCATGGCGCGACCCTTGGCCTTGCGCTGGATCTTCAGCTTGGCCTTGAACAGGATGATGCGGCGGATCGGCGCGAGCTGGGCGTTGGACGAGGCGCGGAACGGCGCCCACTGGAGTGCGGCGAGCAGCTTCTTTTCCTGCGCGGCGTTCGGGCCGGTCTTGCCGAAGCCGAGGATCGCCTTCTTGATGTCTGCCTTGAGGTCGGCCGGCAGGTCCTTCCGCCACACCAGCGGGTCGGACGGGATCAGCGGCGACTTCCACAGCACCTTCACCAGCTTCGCCTTGGCCGGATAGGTCTTCTCGAACCGGCGCATGTTCTCGGTATTGTTGGTGGCGAAGTCGCACCGCTTGGTGGTGACCGAGAGCAGGTTCGCCTCGTGGCTCGCGTTGGTGACCCGCTTGAACTGCTTGCGCGGCTCGACCTTGTTGAGCGCGAAGATGTAGTAGCCGGGCACGGCGAAGCCCGACGTCGAGTTCGGATCGCCGTTGCAGAAGGTGCACGACTTGCAGTTCAGCGCATCCTTGACCGAGTTCAGCTTGCTGCCCTGGTAGGTAACCAGCAGCGACCAGTAGCCGGGATTGCCCTCGCTATCGACGGTCTGGGCGAAGACCTCGCCGCCCGAGCGGTCGACGGCCGCGATCGCCGAGCGGTTGCCGAACCAGGCGAGCTCGACCTTCTTGAACCGCATCGCCTCGATCACGCCGGCATAGTCCGACGCATAGAGGCCCTTCACCTTGCGGCCCATCTTCGCGCTGAGGGCCTTCAGGAACGGCTCCCAGATCTTCTGCAGGTTCAGCGTCGACTCGGTGGAAATGATGCCGAACCGGACTTCCTTCATGTCCTTGGCCAGCACCGAGGACGCACCGAAGGTGACGCCCGCGACAACCAGCGCGGTCAGCGACTTACGCAACATGGCTCTCTCCTCGCATTGCTTTTTGGATTGGCGCCGACCGAAATCGTGCGGCGCCCGCGGTTCTGCGCCACCTGCTACCTAAACATGCGCCTCCAGGGCAGCTTCGTTCGCAGGGGTATTCGGCGCGAACGCCGAATTCGATTTGCCGTTGGCTTTCGACGGCGTCGCCATCGTGCCGAACAGCTCGCTGGCGCTCGACCCGTAGAGCTCGCGCAGCGCGTCGGGGGTCAGCGCTTCGGTCGGCCCGTCGTAGACGACGTCGCCGTGGCGGAGCGCCACGGTCCGCGGGCAATAGCGCAGCGCGAAATCGATCTGGTGAAGCGAGACGACGACGGTCACCCCATCCCGCCGGTTGAGGTCGGTCAGCAATTCCATGATCGTGCGCGACGTCTCGGGATCGAGCGAGGCGATCGGCTCGTCGGCGAGAACGATGTCGGCCTGCTGGAAGATGGTCCGCGCGATCGCCGCCCGCTGCTGCTGCCCGCCCGAAAGATCGGACGCCCGCTTGAAGGCGTGGTCGGCGATGCCGACCCGGTCGAGCGCCTGCAGCGCCCGGCGCTGGTCCTCGGCGGGAAAGAGCTGCAGCAGGGTCCGCCACCAGGGCATGCGGGCCAGGTTGCCGACCAGGACGTTCTTGATGACGCTTAGACGGTTGACGAGATTGAACTGCTGGAAGACGAAGCCGATCCGCGCCCGGCGACGCCGCACGCCGCGACCGATCCGGCCGTTCTGCTGGATGGTTTCGCCGAACACGCGCACGCAGCAGGTGTTTCCGGAGTTGCCGGGGATCAGGCCCGAGATATGCCGCAACAGCGTCGACTTGCCCGACCCCGATGCGCCCAACAACGCAACCATTTCACCGTTATGTACATCGAGGGAGACGCCACGAAGCGCCTGGCCGGCACGTCCGAACGTCTTGTGGAGCTGGCGTACTTCGATCGCTGGTTTCAATGGGTGCCGCTGCCGGTTGGAGCGTTTGATTGATCTGGTCGTACGCGAGTTGAATTTCGGTGGTGTGACGGGGGCATTACGGTTTTGTGATTTGGTGGCGCGCGCGCAGCGCCCGTGGTAGCGACGCCCCGTTCATCCCCCAGGCGCTCGACTCATGCCCGGCCGACCCGCAGCCAGCCCGCCTCGCTACGCCGTCTATTTCGCGCCGCCGCCCGGCAGCGACCTGGACCGGTTCGGCAGCCGCTGGCTCGGACGTGACGCGTGGACCGATACGGCGCTGGAACAGCCGCCGGTCGACGGCATCGACGCCGGGCGGCTTGCCGACCTGACGGCGTCGCCGCGACGATATGGGTTCCATGCCACGCTGAAGGCGCCGTTCGCGCTGCGCGGCGGCACGACAGTCGTGCAACTTGTCGACGCCCTCGCAGCGTTCGCGGCGGCGCGCCCGCCCGTCCGCGCCGGTCGGCTCGTCCCTTCCCGCCTGGGCAGCTTCCTCGCGCTGACGCTTGCCCGACCGTCATCCGGGGTCGGCGCGCTGGCGGACGCCTGCACGGAGAGCTTCCACCCGTTCGCGGCGCCGTTGTCGGCAGCCGACCGCGACCGCCGCCGCGCCGGGCTGTCCAACCGCCAGCGAGCCCTTCTCGACCGCTGGCACTATCCTTATGTGTTCGAGGAGTATCGGTTCCACATGACGCTGACCGGCCCCGTCGAGGACGGCGACGCCGACCATCTCCAGCGCGCCGTAGCCGATCTTGCGGCTGGTGCGATCCGCGACCCGCTGGTCATCGACGCCATCACCTTGTTCATGGAGGAAGAGCCCGGCGCCCGCTTCCGCACCATCGAGCGGTTCGCGTTAACGGGAACCGCGCCGACGTCATATTAATTTCATGCACCCGTCACGGTGCCGACACCGTACCGGCCGTACCAAGGGCCTCCATCCAGCCGCCGCCCCATGCCCGCCACCGAATTCGCTATATCCAACGCCCGGATCGTCACCGCCGACGACATCGTCGACGGGACGGTTCTCGTGCGCGACGGGACCATCGCCGAGGTCACCCCGGGCGCGACCGCCGCCCCGGCGGACGACTGGGACGGCGACTGGCTGCTGCCTGGGCTCGTCGAGCTCCACACCGACAATCTCGAGCGCCACGTCATTCCCCGGCCGGGCGTCGTCTGGCCATTCGCGCCGGCGCTGATCGCCCACGACGCCGAGCTGGTCGCCGCCGGAATCACGACCGTGTTCGACGCCTTGCGCGTCGGCGAGTGGGACCACGAAGGCACCATCGCCGGCCATATCGACGACATCATCAGCTCCATCGACGATGCCGACGACGCCGACGTGCTGCGCGCCGACCACCGCATCCACCTGCGCTGCGAGGTGTGCTGCGACAACACGTCGGACCAGTTCGCCGCCTTCGCCGGGCACGAGCGAGTCAACCTGGTCTCGGTCATGGACCACACGCCGGGGCAGCGCCAGTTCACCAGCCTGGAGAAGTTCGCCGAATACTACGGCGGCAAGTACAACCTGAAGGGCGACGCGCTCGACGACTTCGTCGACAAGCGACGCGAACAGCAGACCCGCAACAGCGACCGGCACCGCAAGGCGATCGTGGCGATGTGCCGCGAGCGGAACATCGCGCTCGCAAGCCACGACGACACCACCCGCGAGCATGTCGAGGAAGCCGTCGCCGACGACATGGCGATTGCCGAATTCCCGACCTCGCTCGACGCCGCCGCCTGGTCGCGCGAGCACGGCCTGTCGGTGCTGATGGGCGCGCCCAATGTCGTGCGCGGGCGGTCCCATTCCGGCAACGTCTCGGCGCTCGATCTCGCCCGCGCGGGACTGCTCGACATCCTGTCGTCGGACTACGTTCCGGCGAGCCTGATCCAGGCGGCGTTCCGGTTGCCCGAGGCGGTCGACGGCCTGGACATCGCCGAGGCGGTCAACCGGGTCAGCCTCCATCCGGCGCGGGCCGTCGGTCTCGACGACCGCGGCGAGATCGCCCCCGGCAAGCGCGCGGATCTGGTCCGGGTCCGGGTCGTCAACGGGTCACCGATCGTGCGCGAAGTGTGGCGCCAAGGCAGAAGGGTCACCTGATCGATGGATATTCGCGACGAAATCGTGCCCCTGTTCGAAGCCTTCGGTGCCGAACGTTATGGCGGCGAGGCGGTGAACCAGCTCGCCCATGCGCTGCAGGCGGCGACGCTCGCCGAGGCCGCCGGAGCCGACGCGGCCCTGATCGGCGCTGCGCTGCTGCACGACATCGGCCATCTGGTCGACGGCGGCGACGAAGGGATGGCCGACCGCGGACTCGACTGGCGACACGAGGATCGCGGCGCCGACTGGCTCGCGACCTGGTTCCCGGCCGCGGTGACCGAGCCGATCCGGCTCCACGTCACCGCCAAGCGCTGCCTGTGCGCGCTCGAAGCGGGCTATTGGGACCACCTCTCCCGCGCATCGAAGGTGAGCATGGCGGTCCAGGGCGGGCCGATGACCCGCGAGGCGGCGGAGGCGTTCCTGGCCAGGCCCTTCGCCGAGGACGCGATCGCGCTGCGCCGCTGGGACGACCTGGCCAAGGACCCCGAAGGCCGGACGCCGGCCCTCGACCATTTCGTCACGATCCTCCAGGACTGCCGTACGACATGACCGCGCCGCCGGGCACCGCCGCAATCGTCGGAACGGGCCGCCTGTTCCTGGTGGTCGGCGCGAGCGGCGCCGGCAAGGACACGCTGATCGGCGCGGCGCGCCGGCAATTGGGCGACGACGGCGACTATGCTTTTCCCCGGCGCGTGATCACCCGCCCGCCCCATGCCGGTTCGGAAGACTTCGAGAGCACCACACCCGAAGAGTTCGAGCGCCGACGGCGCGGGGGCGCCTTCGCGTTGAGTTGGCAGAGCCACGGTCTCTCCTACGGCATTCCCGCCGCAATCGACGGGCTGATCGACACCGGCAAGCGCGTCGTGGTCAACGTCTCGCGCAGCGTCATCGGCGTTGCGCGCGAACGATATGCGGCGACCCGGGTCATCGAGGTCGTCGTCCCGGCGGCCGTCGCCATGGAGCGGCTGCGTGACCGGGGCCGCGAGACGCCGGAGGACATCGCTGCGCGGCTGGAACGCGCCGCGGCGGTGGCGGTCGACGGTCCCGACGTGACGACGATCGACAACGGCGGCGCGCTCGAACCCGCCATCGCCCGCTTCGTGTCGGCACTGCGCGAAGCGTAACCGTCCCGCCCGTCCCCGCCCCGCTCGATCCTGCTTGCCTCGCAACGCCAAACCGCCCTACGATTTAGCTTGGCGCCAAAGCTAATTGCCGCTGGGTCGCCGATGGGGCGGTGGAGGAGGACGGATTGTCCGGGCAGCCTCGCGAGTCCAGGCCTGTATGCCGGGTTGCGCACGGGGACTTCGGCCGGGTCGCCGCGATCGGCATCCCGGCGCCAATGGCTCCGCACGTCCACCATCATTGCCACGTCCTGTTCAAGGCCGGTGGCCCGGACGTCTCCTGTTACGTCGGCGATCGAACCTGGCGGCTGACCGACGACACGGCCGTTCTGATCAATCCCTGGGAGCGCCACCACCTCGGCGAGCACGGCGACCGCTGGCCCGTGACTATCCTGGCGCTCTACATCGAGCCCTCGTGGCTCGGTGCCACCTTCCGCGAACCCAAGCTAGCCGTCGCCCAGCGGTTGTTCGACGACCCCGCGATCGTTCTTGCGCCGGACCTCAAAAGAGCGAGGAACGAGCTCCTCGAAACGCTGACCGTCCCGCCCGCCGCGGCGAACGGCGCGGTCGGGCCGCTGATCGCCGCGATCCTGTCGCGGCTGCTGAGCGACGACGCGACTAGGCCCGAACGGGCCAGCTTCTCCGCCCTGCCCGACGCCCGGATTCGGCAGGCGCTCGAGATCATCGGCGACCGGAACGGATGGGTCGCCGAATTGGGGACGGTCGCGCGGGAGGTCGGCATGTCGCGGCCCCGCTTCTTCGCCAGTTTCAAGGCGAGCACCGGCATGTCGCCGACCTTGTTCGCCAATCATTGCCGGGTCGAGCACGCGGCGTCTGCGCTCGAACGCGACGACGTCTCGCTCGCCGACCTCTCGATCGGCCTCGGCTTCAGCGAGCAGGCCAATTTCACCCGCTTCTTCCGGCGCCACTTCGGCGCGCCGCCGGGTGTCTATCGGCGGGCACTCGACATACACCGGCCACCGCCGCCGCATCGACCGACGGAAGCGGGCTTGCCCGGGCCAATCTGAGACGGCGGGACAAGACCCCTGCCTCGTGGCCAAGTATTGATCGAATTGGCATTGTCTATCCGGACCGCGGCCTATCGGTGTCGTGGATTCGCAACAAGAGGACCGCAACCGGCCCCGCCTGCAGTCAGCATGGTAGCGCCGGAGCGGACAGGACGAGGCTCAAAGCGAAAATGGGAGATTTGACATGAAGAAGGGTTTGTTGGTTGGCGTCGCCATCGCCGGGGCCTTGGCGACGACCGCGGCCGGGGCGGAGGAACTGCGCATCGGCTTCATCAACACCTTGTCCGGCGGCGCGGCGATCATCGGCAAGGAGCAGCTGAACGGCTTCAAGCTCGGCCTGGAGCACGAGGGCTGGAAGAAGGACGGTGACAAGTTCGCGGGCGTTCCGATGAAGCTGTTCATCGGCGACGATCAACGGAAGCCCGACGTCGGCCTCCGGGTCGCCCGCAAGATGCTGACGAGCGACAAGGTCCAGGTCGTCGCCGGGATCATCTGGTCGAACATCCTGATGCCGGTCCAGCGCGTCGTCACCCGGGCCGGTCGCATCATGCTGACCACCAACGCCGGCGCGGGGCCGATGGCGGGCAAGCAGTGCAACAAGCTTTTCCTGGCGACGTCGTTCAACAACGACCAGTTCGCCGAATTGATGGGCCAGCTGATGACCAAGGAGGGCATCAAGTCGGTGTACATGCTCGCGCCCAACTACCAGGCCGGCAAGGACATGTTCGCGGGCTTCAAGCGCTTCTACAAGAGCGGCAAGATCATTGGCCAGACCCTGTTCAAGCTCGGCCAGACCGACTTCCAGGCGGAGATCTCGCGGATTCGCGCGGCGAAGCCCCAGGCCGTCTTCGTGTTCGCGCCGGGCGGCATGGGAATTTCCCTGTTCAAACAGTGGACCGCGTCGGGCACCAACAAGCAGATCAAGCTCTACTCTGTCGCCGTTGTCGACTTCCTGACGCTCCATCCGATGGGGACGGCGGCAGTCGGCACCTACCACACCGCGCCGTGGAAGCCCGAAGGCACCAGCGCCGCCAATCAGCGCTTCGTCAAGGACTTCACCGCCAAGTACGGCCGCCACCCGTCGTGGTACGCCGCCCACGCCTATGACGGTGCGCAGGTCCTTGCAGCGGCGGTCAAGAAGGTCGGCGGCAAGCTCGGCAACCTGCTCGCGCTGTCGAAGGCGCTGCGGCACACGCCCTTCCCGACGATCAAGGGAGAGATGGCCTTCAACGTCAACGGCGTGCCGATCCAGAACTGGTACAAGCGCGAGGTCGTCATCGGCCCGAATGGCAAGCCGACGATCAAGACGACCGGCATCGTGATGCACATGCAGAAGGACTCCTACTGGCAGAAGTGCCCGAAGGGTCAGCGGCTGTAGCCGCCGCACCCGTCGGCGACGGCCACGAGGCCAAGCGGAACGTCGGAGCACGCGCATGATCCGGTCGGGCGAGCAGTATCTCGAAAGTCTCCGGGACGGGCGCTCGATCTATATCGGCGACGAACTCGTCACCGATCCCACCGTGCATCCGGCGTTCCGCAACGCCACGCAGACCTTCGCAGCGCTCTATGACCTGAAGGCCGACCCGGCGCTGCGGGACACCATGACCTTCGAGGAGGACGGAGAGCGGTACTCGATGTACTACCTCCGTCCCCGCTCGAAGGAGGATCTGGAGAGGCGCACCCGCGCCCACCGGATCATGGCCGAGTTCTCCTACGGCCTGCTCGGCCGGTCGCTCGACGCACTCGGCAGCCAGATCACCGGCATGAGCATGAAGCCGGAGGTCTTCGACGACGAGGGCGGCTTCCCGGACCACCTGCTGGCGCTCTATCAGCACATGCGCGCCAACGACCTCTACGCGACCTACGCGATCGTCCCGCCGCAAGGCGCGCGCAACCCCGAATTCTACCAGACCCGCGGCATCCCGGCCCCGGCGCTCCGGGTCACGGCGGAGAACGACCGCGGCGTGATCCTCAACGGCATGAAGATGCTGGCGACCGGCGCGGCGATCGCCAACGAATTGATCGTCGGCAACATCCTGCCGCTGGCGCCCGATCAGGCGGCCGAATCCATCACCTGCATCATCCCGCTCAACCTCGACGGCCTCAGCCTGTGGGCGCGGCCGCCCCTGGTCCCCGGCGTCGCCTTCGAGTTCGACAAGCCGCTGACCTGGCGGTTCGACGAATCGGACTGCATGCTGGTGTTCAAGAATGTCGAGGTGCCCTGGGAGCGGGTGATCGTCCACAACAATGCGCCGCTGTCGCGCAATATCTTCGTCCAGACCCCGGCGCACATCCTGTCGAACCACCAGAGCAACGTGCGCTTCGCGACCAAGCTCCGGTTCCTGCTCGGCATCGCCAGCCTGATCACCGAGGCGACCGGCGCCCGGGACATCCCGGCGGTGCGCGAAACCCTCGGCCGCCTGGCGGCGATGGAGGCCGGCTATGCGGCGATGGTCGACGGCCAGCTCCAGGCCTACGAGACCATCGACCACGGCTACACGCTCTACAACCGGCGCTACATGTACGCCGCGCTGAACTGGGCGATGGAGAACCATTCGCCGATCATCGACATCATCCGCGAACTGATGGGCGGCGGCACCTTCCAGATGCCGGCGAGCATCTCCGTCATCCGCGACCCGGGCCTGCGCGAGACCTTCGACGAATTCTGGTCGACCAGCCGCCACGGCGCCGTCGAGCGGATGAAGCTGTTCAAGCTGGCCTGGGACCTGATCGGCTCGGAACACGCCAGCCGGGCGACATCTTACGAGAAGTTCTTCGTCGGCCCGGCCTTCTCGGTGCGCAACTACAATTTCGTCAACACGCCGTGGGACGACGTTCACGGCATGGTCGAGCATCTGCTGGACAGCTACGACGTGCCGGAGTCGCTGAAGCCGGCGGCCGAGTAGCGGGCCGCCATGCCGCTCGTCTCCGTCGGCGACGCCGAGGTCTACGTCGAGGAACACGGCAGCGGACCGCCGGTCGTCTTCGCCGCCGGGCTCGGCGGCAGCGGCGCGTTCTGGCAGCCGCAGATCGACGCCTTCAAGGGCGCCTACCGGGTCATCGTCTTCGACCACCGCGGCGTCGGCCGCAGCGGCCCCGCCGCCCCTCCCTTCTCGGTCTCGGGGCTGGCCCGGGACGTGGTCGGTATCCTCGACGCGCTCGGCGTCGAGCGCGCCGCCTTCGTCGGCCATTCCACCGGCGGCGCGATGGGGCAGTGGCTTGCCGCGACCTGTCCCGACCGGTTCACGCGATTCGTGCTCGGCGCCACCTGGCATCGGGCTGACGCGCGTTTTCGCGAGGTCTTCGCCGCGCGCCGCGCAGTGCTGACCGGCCTGGGGGTCGAGGCCTACGCCCGTCACAGTCTGCCGTGGCTCTATGCCCGGCGACTGGTTCGACGCCAACGCCGACCGGATCGACACGATCGCCGCGGCGTCGGCCGCGGCCCAGCCGCCGGCCGACATCCTGGCGGCCCGTCTCGATGCGCTGCTCGCGTCGGACCATGGCGGGCTGCTCACGCGTGCCCAATGTCCAGTCCTGGTCCTCTCTTCGGAGGACGACACCCTGTTGCCGCCGGCCTATGCCGACGCCCTGATCGCCGCCATCCCCGGCTGCCGGGCGCACCGCTTCGATGGCGGCGGCCATCTGTTCCCGCAAACCCGGCCCGACGCCTACAATGACGTCCTGGCCGGCTTCCTCGCCGAGGCCTGAGGCGACCCAACTGGAAGGAGACGAATCATGTCGGAGACCGCCAAGGGACCCGCGATCGTTCTAGGACCGGAAGACGGCGAGTCCTTCTGGCAGCCCAACCCGTCGACCGGCTACATCATCAGCAAGATCACGCCCTACACCTCGCCCTTCGATAGCTTCTCGACCGGCATCCAGGTGCTCGAGCCGGGCGCCGCGGTGCGCGAGCACGGCCACGAACGCAGCCACGAATTGCTGTTCGTCTACGAGGGCACCGGCCACGCCCTGGTCGACGGCGAGCGCCACGAGCTCGAGCCCGGCTCGATGATGCTGATGGGCCGGCGCGTCCTCCACTACGTCCAGAACGACGGCGATACCCAGATGAAGATCCTGTGGGTGATCTTCCCGCCGGGCCTGGAGGACTGGTTCCGCGCGATCGGCAAGCCGCGCAAGCCGGGCGAGACCGAACCGCCGGTCTTCGACCGCCCCGACGACGTCAAGGACATCCAGGACCGGCAGCGCTTCGTACGGCCGGGCGAATAGGCGTCGCCTGACCCGCGGCGGACAGGAGCCGGTCGGTCGTCGCGGAAGGTCGGGCGGGGAAGCTGCCAAAACCAGCCTGCCGAGCATGCAACACTTGCCCCGGCGGACGGCCGCCAGGGCGCTTCACGCGCCATCGGTATAGGAGACCTGGCCGGGCGGCACGCTCCTCGAGGGTCGCCGGGTTTGCGGCACGCGACCCGACATGAGCCATATCAAGGCCCAATTCGGGGAACACCACCTATCTTGCCGTCGGCTCGATGTTGGGGGAAAGTTCCGCGTGACCACGACCACGATCCGCTTTCCGATCACCCACACGGCGTATCTCGACGCCGAGGGAAAGCCGCTCGGCCGGCTGCCGGCCTTCGCCGAGGATCGCGCAACCATGGTCGCGCTCTACCGCGCCATGGTGCTGACCCGCACGTTCGACGCCAAGGCCGTGGCGCTGCAGCGGACCGGCCGGCTCGGCACCTATGCCTCGTCGCTCGGCCAGGAAGCGGTCAGCATCGGCGTCGCCAGCGCGATGGCGCCGGAGGACGTGTTCCTGCCCTCCTTCCGCGAACACGGCGCCCAGATCTGGCGCGGCGTCACGCCCACAGAGATTCTGCAGTATTGGGGCGGTGACGAACGCGGCAGCGACTTCGGCCAGGCGCGGGAGGATTTCCCCGTCTGTATCCCGGTCGGCAGCCAGTACCCCCACGCGGCCGGCGTAGCGGCCGCCTTCAAGCTGCGCCACGAGCCGCGGGTCGCGGTCGTGACCGGCGGCGAAGGGTCGACGTCGAAGGGCGATTTCTACGAGGCACTCAACCTCACCGGCGTCTGGGCGCTGCCGGCCGTCTTCGTCATCAACGACAACCAGTGGGCCATCTCCCTGCCGCTGAAGCAGCAGACCGGCGCCGCGACCATCGCCCAGAAGGCCATCGCCGCCGGCATCCCGGGCGAGCATGTCGACGGCAACGACGTGATCGCCGTGCGCGACGCCATGGACCGCGCCGTCGCCCGCGCGCGTGCCGGCGAGGGCGGCACCCTGATCGAATGTGTGACCTATCGGCTGGGCGACCACACCACTGCGGACGATGCGACCCGCTACCGGGACAGCGCGGAGGTCAGCCCGCACTGGCGCGAGGAGCCGATCGCCCGGCTGCGCCGCTATCTTACCGACGCGCACGCCTGGACCAAGGCCGAAGAAGAAGACCTGATCGAGGCCTGCAGCGCGGAAATCGACGCCGCGGCCGACGCCTATCTGGCGATCGCGCCCGACGCGCCGACGGCCATCTTCGATCATATGTTCGCCGCCCTGCCCGCCGACCTCGAGGAGCAACGGACCGCCATGCTGGCGGAGGAAGCGCCCGATGGCTGAGCTGACCCTGGTCGAGGCCGTGCGCACGGCCCTGGCGCGGGCGATGGCGGACGACGAGCGCGTGCTCGTGCTCGGTGAGGATGTCGGCCTCGACGGCGGCGTCTTCCGCGCCACCGAAGGGCTCTACGAGCGTTTCGGGGGCGACCGGGTGCGCGATACGCCGCTGTCGGAGCTGCTCATTTCCGGCGTCTCGGTCGGCCTGGCGGCCCAGGGCTTCCGCCCGGTCGCCGAGATCCAGTTCATGGGCTTCATCTACCCGGCGATCGACCAGCTCGCCAACCACGCCTCCCGGCTGCGCACCCGGACGCGGGGGCGGCTGACCTGCCCGATGGTGCTCCGCGCGCCGTTCGGCGGCGGCATCCACGCGCCGGAGCACCATTCGGAAAGCGTCGAGTCCATGCTGACCCCGATCCCGGGACTGCGCGTCGTGATCCCGTCGTCACCGGCGCGCGCCTACGGCCTGCTGCTCGCCGCGATCGCCGACCCCGACCCGGTCGTCTTCCTCGAGCCCAAGCGCCTCTATCGCGCGACCAAGGAAGACGTCGAGGACGATGGACAGGCGCTCCCGCTGGACCGCTGCTTCGTGCTGCGCGAGGGCGCGGACGTGACCCTGGTGACCTGGGGCGCCATGGTCAGCGAAACGCTTGCGGCCGCCGATGCCCTGGCGGAAGACGGGATCGACGCGGCCGTGATCGACGTCGCCACGCTCAAGCCGCTCGACATGGCCACGATCCTCGCCTCGGTCGAGCAGACCGGGCGCTGCGTCATCATCCACGAGGCGCCGCACACGGGCGGCTTCGGCGGCGAGATCGCCGCGCGCCTGGCGGAACAGGGCATCTTCGCGCTGCGGGCGCCGGTCCGGCGGGTGACCGGCTTCGATACGGTGATGCCGCTGCCGAAACTCGAAGCTCACTACATGCCGTCCGCGGACCGTATCGTCGCCGCGGCGCAGGAAACCATGGCCTACGCATGACCGTCTTTCGATTGCCCGATCTCGGCGAAGGCCTGCAGGAAGCGGAAATCGTCGCCTGGCACGTCACGGTCGGCGACCGGGTCGTCGTCGATCAGCCATTGCTGTCGGTCGAGACCGACAAGGCGGTCGTCGAGATCCCGGCGCCGCACGCCGGCCGGGTCGGGAAACTCCACGGAGCGGTGGGCGACATCGTGCGGATCGGCGCACCGCTCGTCGAGTTCGAGGAGACCGCGGCGAAGGATGCCGGCGCCGTCGTCGGCGCCCTGCCGGCCGGCGACACGGGCGCCAAGCGGAAGAAAAAGCAGGCGCCAAAGCCGCAGCCCGCGCCAAAGTGGGCAAAGACGCCAGGCGCGCCTCGGGGTATCCGCGCGCTCCCGGCGGCGCGAGCGCTGGCGCAAGCCCGTGGCGTCGACCTGGCGTCGGTCGCCGCGACCGGCCCCGGCGGCGTGGTCACCGTCGCCGACGTCGAGGCCGCGAATGCCACTCCGCCCAAAGGCTACACGCCGCTGCGCGGCACCCGCCGGGCGATGGCTCAGGCGATGGCCCGCTCCAACGCCGAGGTCGCCGCGACGACGGTGACCGACGAAGCCGACATCGACGCCTGGGCCGGCGACGCGGATCCGATGCTGCGCCTGGTCCGGGCGGTCGTGCGAGCCAGCGCCAAGGAACCGTCGCTGAACGCCTGGTTCGACGGCGCGAGCAGCAGCCGCAAGCTGAATCGGTCGGTCGACCTCGGCGTCGCGGTGGACACGCCGGATGGCCTGATCGTGCCGGTCCTGCGCAAGGCGGCGAGCCGCAAGGGGGCCGCCCTGCGCGCCGAGATCGACCGGCTGCGCCAGGGCGCGCTCGACCGGTCGCTGCCGCCCGCCGACTTGAAGGGTCACACCATCACCTTGTCGAACTTCGGCATGCTCGCCGGCCGCCACGCCCACCTGGCGATCGTGCCGCCGCAGGTCGCGATCGTCGGCGCCGGGCGGATCGAGCCGCGCGTCGTGGCGCGGAACGGCGCACCGGCTGTCCGCACCATGGTGCCGCTGTCGATCACCTTCGACCATCGCGCCGTCACCGGCGGTGAGGCCGCGCGCTTCCTCGCCGCCATGATCGAGGATCTGCAAAAGGTCCGATAAAGGGAGACGCCTGTACCATGAGCGACCTGTTCAGCTTCGCCGACGATCTCGGTCCCGAAAAGATCCTCCACGTCTACGAGCCGGGCCTGAACCTGCGTGGCATCCTGGTCGTCGACAACGTCGCCGCCGGCCCGTCGATCGGCGGTTGCCGCATGGCCCCGGACGTGAGCGTCGCCGAATGCGCGCGGCTCGCCCGCGCGATGACCCTCAAGAATGCATCGGCCGGCCTCCCGCACGGCGGCGGCAAGTCCGTCATCTTCGGCGATCCCGGCATGTCCGACACGGAGAAGGAGCCGATCATTCGCGCCTTCGCCCGGGCGATCGGCCCGATCGCCGACTACATCGTCGGCCCGGACATGGGCACCAACGAGCGCTGCATGGCCTGGGCACGCGACGAGATCGGCCGGTCGGTGGGGCTGCCACGCGAGATCGGCGGCATCCCGCTCGACGAGATCGGCGCGACCGGCTTCGGCCTCGCCATTGCCGCCGAGGTCGCCCAATCCTTCTGCGACGTGAAGCTCGACGGCGCCCGCGTCGCCATCCAGGGCTTCGGCGCGGTCGGCCGCCACGCCGCCCGCTTCCTGTCGGAGAAAGGCGCGGTGCTGGTCGCGGCGTCGGATTCGAAAGGCACCGTCGTCGCGCCAGATGGCCTCGACGTGGCCGCCCTGACCGCCCTCAAGGCCGCAGGCAAGAGCGTGATCGATCATGATACGGGGGACAAGCGCGACCGGGACGCGATCATCGACGTCCCGTGCGACATCTGGATCCCGGCGGCACGCCCCGACATCATCCGCGCCGACAACGTCGACCGCCTCGACACCAGGCTCGTCCTCCAGGGCGCGAACATTCCGATCAGCGCCGAGGCCGAACGCACCCTTCACGAACGCGGTGTGCTGAGCATTCCCGATTTCATCGCCAACGCCGGCGGCGTCATCTGCGCATCGGTCGAATATCACGGCGGCACAGAGAAGGCGGCGCTCGATACGATCGCGGAGAAGCTGGCGCGCAATACGGACGCCGTCCTGAGCGATGCGACGGCGCGCAATGTGCCGCCGCGCGACGCGGCGGAAAAGCTGGCTCGGAACCGCGTCACCGCGGCGATGAGCTATCGGCGCAAGTTCGGCTAGATACGAACGGCTGGCGCCACGGAGAGCGCGCTAGACCGGCGAGACGTTGATCGCGTGGGGCCCCTTCTCGCCCTCGGACTCGGTGAATCGGACGGCCGTGCCGATGTCGATCCGTTGCCAGCCGCCCTCCGCCACGCTGTTGCGATGGAAGTAGATCTCGCGGCCGTCGCCCATCGCGATGAAGCCGTAGCCTTCGTCGGCGAACACCCGCACGACCTCGCCCTGATGCGGCACCGGGTGCGGTTTGACGTCCTGGACGCGGTGCACCCGTGCATAGTCCTGTAGCTTGCGCTTCGCCGCGTTGAAGGAGTCGCGGATCGCGACATAGACGTCCTCGTGCGCATGGTCGCGACCGCGGTCGTGATCGATGACGATCTCCTGGCCCGGGACGACCAGATCGACACGCACCGAATAGAGGTCGCCCTTGTGGTGACGAGCGGTGGTCTTCTCGATGACGACGCGGCAGGACGTGATCCGGTCGTAAAGATGCTCCAGCCCGTCGACCTTCTCGCGTATGCGCGCGTCGACGGCCTCCGACGGATCGAAACCCTTGAAATTGATCTGGAGAGGAACCTGCATCGCAACGTGCCTTTGCCGTGATACCTGAAAATCGAATACCGCGCCGTGTCTCGGCCGACCTTGCGGCAGGTCAAACCGGCGGCGCGCTTTCCGACCTCGATTGCAGCGCCGAAAATTGGACGAAATCAGGGCCGCACCGGCCTCGCGACACCGCGGTCGTCAACGCGGCGAGGACGTTAGCGTTCCGAGACGGTCCGCGTTAGGCTGGAGCATGTGACGCACGCTCTTACGTGCATTTCAACTTTCCCTCCCGATCGCGACCCGCCTGGTGGAAGCCAACCGTATGAGGGCACTGACACTCCTGCTGCTGGCGGCCAGCGTGTTCGTCGCGACGCGGGCCGACGCGATCGAGCCGCAGAGCGTCGCGCGCCGGATGGCGTCCAAGGTCGTTCGCATCATGGTCTCGGGCCCGACCGGCAGCGTGGTCGGGACGGGTATCATCGTGAGCCGCCAGGGCCATATCGCAACCGCCTATCACGTCATTCTGGGCCACGTGAAAGAGAAGTGGCCGATCCGCGTCGTCGAAAGCGGCATGCCGGTCGACAAGGCCCGCGCGGCCGTCCTGGTCAAGGGCTACCCAGGCGAAGACCTGGCCATCCTCAAGGTCGACGGCCTCAACCGACGGCCGGCACGGCTGCGCGACGTGGACGGCGATGAGCCCGCCCAGGGCTCGACCGTGTTCGCGATCGGCTTTCCCGGCGCCGGCGCGAGGCTCGGCGCGGCCGCCCAGACCAGTTTCACCACCGGCACCGTCAGCCGCCTGTTCCACGGAGCCTGGACGAAGGACGGCCCGAAGATCCTGATCATCCAGCACACCGCGCCGATCAATCCCGGCAACAGCGGCGGGCCGATCGTCGATCCCTGCGGCCGGGTCGTCGGCATCAACACCCAGCGCGAGGTGGCCTTCTTTCTGCTAGGCGGCGTGCCGGTGATGACCGACGTGATCCAGGGTGTCTTCTTCGCGTCCCACGCCGCCGTTCTGAGCGCCAAGCTTCGCGAGCTCGGCATCCCCTTCCGGGTCGCGCGCCGGACCTGCCGAACCTTCCTGGGCATGCCGTCGACCCGATGGCCCCTCTATGGCACCATCGCCGGGATCGCTGCCGCCGTACTCCTGTTCGGCGGGCTGGCCCTGATCTTCTTCGTCCGGCCGACCAGGCTGGTCTACGTCGTCGTGCGAATGGGGGGCGGCTTGCGCAAGCCCGGCCAGGCGCTGCGCCAGATGGTTCGCCGCCGCCGCGATTGATGATGCAATGACCCTGCCAATTCGCCGGACAGCCGCGCTATCATGGGTGGACCGAACGAGACAGCGAACCATCCGCTAGCACGCAAGGGAGGAGACCATGACCTACGATCTCGAAGCCTTCTGCCGCGATTGCCGTGATGCGATCGACCCCGAGACGCACGCCGCCGACCTCGAGACCATCCGCAGCAAGCTGGAACAGCTCCTGCATAACGAGGAATTCGTGAACGCCCATTGCGGGCCCGGCGCGGCCCCCGGCACCCATGAGCTCTACCACGACCCGGACACCGACTTCATGGTGCTCGCGCATGTGAACGAGACCGAGAAGAGGTCGCCGCCGCACGACCATGGCGCCTCCTGGGCGGTCTACGGCCAGGCGGTCGCGTTCACCGAAATGACGGAATACGAGCGCAAGGACGACGGCAGCGACGACGGCCACGCCGAGCTGTCGGTCGCGCGGACCTACCGCCTCGACCCCGGCATGGCGGGCACCTTCGGCCCTCACGAGATCCATTCGATCCATTTCCCCGACGGCGCCCGCTTCATCCGCGTGACGGGGACCGACCTCACCAAGTTGGAGACGCTGCGTTACGACATGGGGAGCAACAGCGTCACCGTGGTTGCGCCCAACGACCAGGGGGACGTCGCCGGGGCGGCGAGCGTCTGACCCGAGCTCGATCGCCGTTGCGCCCGATCCGGGCGCGATCGGCGATCGTTGATGCACGTCAATGT
Organism: uncultured Alphaproteobacteria bacterium; assembly: GCA_963730305.1. Taxonomy (GTDB): domain Bacteria; phylum Pseudomonadota; class Alphaproteobacteria; order Bin65; family Bin65; genus CAMYMQ01. The sequence goes on along the minus strand of CAVSRB010000006.1, from coordinate 72,138 downwards.
CGCACCCGGGCCGCCGCACCAATGTGCAGGGGCAACGCAGGGACCCGCGATGGATTGGAGCCCGATCAGGAAAAGTGCGAGCCCCGGAGGCATGGCGCCCCGACTGGCCAACTATGACGCGCTGAGGAAGACCTTTTCCTGGGACGAAGCGCGCGCCCAGCTCGATGGCCTGCCCGGCGGCAAGGGCCTCAACATCGCCCACGAAGCCGTCGACCGGCATGCGCAGGGGCCGCGCGCCGACCACACAGCGATCCGCTGGCTGTCGAAGGACGGCGGTCAGCGGGACATCAGCTATCGGGAGCTATCCGAGCTCACCGCCCGCTTCGCCAACGCCCTGACGGAGATCGGCCTCACCAGGGGCGACAGGGTGTTCGCCCTGCTCGGCCGGATCCCGGCGCTCTACGTGGCGGCGTTGGGGACCCTCAAGGGCGGCTTCGTCTTCTCGCCACTGTTCTCTGCCTTCGGACCGGAGCCGATCCGGGCGCGCATGTCGATCGGCAGCGCCAAGGTCCTGATCACCACGCCGCAGCTCTACCGCCGCAAGGTCGCACCCATTCGGGAAGAGCTGACCGAACTGGAACACATCCTGCTGGTCGGCGCCGACGGAAGTGCGGACATCGCCGGCGGCGCCGATTTCGACACGCGGATCGCCGGCGCGGCGGATAGCTTCGAGATTCCGCCGACCGACCCCGAGGACATGGCGCTGCTCCACTTCACCAGCGGCACCACGGGCACGCCCAAGGGGGCGATCCACGTCCACGCCGCCGTCACCGCCCACAACATCACGGGTCAATACGCGCTCGATCTGCACGAGCAGGATGTCTTCTGGTGCACCGCCGACCCCGGCTGGGTCACCGGCACCTCCTACGGGATCATCGCACCGCTGACCAATGGCGCGACCATGATCGTCGACGAGGACGAATTCGACGCCGAGCGCTGGTACGCCATCCTCCAGGACCACCATGTCAACGTCTGGTACACCGCGCCGACGGCGGTGCGGATGCTGATGAAGCTCGGCGCCGAGGTGCCCCAACGTTACGACCTGAGCGCCCTGCGCTTCATCGCCAGTGTCGGCGAACCGCTCAATCCCGAGGGCGTGGTGTGGGGAGTCGAGGCTTTCGAATTGCCGATCCACGACAACTGGTGGCAGACCGAGACCGGCGGGATCATGATCGCCAACTACGCCGCCATGGACATCCGTCCCGGCTCGATGGGCAAGCCGATTCCGGGTATCGAGGCGGCCGTCGTCGAGCACGACGGCGACGCGGTCACGGTGATCGACGAGCCCGGCATCGAAGGCGAACTGGCGCTAAAGGCGGGCTGGCCGTCGATGTTCCGAGGATATCTCCACGAGGAAGAGCGCTACCGGAAGTGCTTCGTCGGCGACTGGTACCTCACCGGCGATCTCGCCCGCCGGGATGCCGACGGCTATTTCTGGTTCGTCGGCCGCGCCGACGACGTGATCAAGAGCGCCGGCCACTTGATCGGCCCGTTCGAGGTGGAGAGCGCGTTGATGGAACACGAGGCCGTGGCCGAGGTTGGCGTGATCGGCAAGCCCGACCCGGTCATCGGCGAGAGCGTCAAGGCCTTCGTCGCGCTCAAGCCCGGCTTCAAGCCCGACGACGCGCTGCGACGGTCCTTGCTCGGCCATGCCCGCAAACGGCTTGGCGCCGCGGTCGCGCCGCGCGAGATCGAGTTCCAGGCGAGCCTGCCCAAGACCCGGAGCGGCAAGATCATGCGGCGCCTGCTCAAGGCCCGCGAGCTGGGCCTGCCGGAAGGCGACACGTCGACCCTGGAGAACGACAAATGACGACGGAGAAGGACGCCGGGGGGAAGGACGCCGACCGCCGGCACAGCGGCCGGCTCCTGCGCGAGATGCTGCGCATCCGCCGCTTCGAGGAGAAATGCGCAGAGCTCTATTCGGCCGAGAAGATCCGCGGCTTCCTGCACCTCTATATCGGCGAGGAGGCGGTCGCGGTCGGCGCCATGCAGGCTCTGCGCCGCGCCGACGCCGTCGTCGCCACCTATCGCGAGCACGGCCACGCGCTGGCCCGCGGCATTCCGATGCGCGCGGTGATGGCGGAGATGTTCGGCAAGGTCGACGGCTGCTCCAAGGGGCGCGGCGGCTCGATGCACCTGTTCGACGCGGCGAACCGCTTCTACGGCGGCAACGCGATCGTCGCCGGCGGCCTGCCCGTCGCCGTCGGCCTCGCCCTCGCGGACAAGATGCAGGATCGCAAGCAGGTCACCGCCTGCTTCTTCGGCGAAGGCGCGGTCGACGAGGGCGAGTTCCACGAATCGCTCAACCTCGCCGCGATCTGGCAGTTGCCGGTCCTGTTCCTGTGCGAGAACAACCGTTATTCGATGGGCATGGCGGTCGAGAAGGCCGAGGCGGAGCCGGACATCTACAAGAAAGCGGCGGCCTATCACGTCCCGGGCGAACCGGTCGACGGCATGGACGTGCACGCGGTCGAGGCCGCTGCGACCGCTGCGGCGAAGGCCATCCGCGACGGCGGCGGGCCACGGCTGCTCGAATTCAAGACTTACCGATTCCGCGCCCATTCGATGTTCGACCCGGAGCTCTATCGCGACAAGGCCGAGGTCGCGGCCTGGAAAGAAAAAGGCCCCGTCCTTGCCTTCGAGCAGCAGCTTCGCGACGCCGGCCTGCTCGAGGAGGACGCGCTGGCTGCGCTCGAAGCGGAGATCGCGGCGGAGATCGACGACGCGATCCAGTTCGCCGAGGCGAGCGCCTGGGAGCCGGTCGAGACCATAACCCGGGACGTCTACGCCGAGGAGGCCCGGCCGTGACCGCCGCCAGGGCTCCCACCGAAGCGGGCGGCGAAGACGGTCGCCACCACCTATCGGGATGCCTGCCGCGAGGCCATTCGCGAGGCGTTGCAGCGCGACGAGCGCGTGTTCCTGATGGGCGAGGACGTCGGCGCCTATGGGGGCTGCTACGCCGTCAGCAAGGGGCTGCTGGACGAGTTCGGCCCCGAACGAATCCGCGACACGCCGTTGTCGGAATCGGGCTTCACCGGCGCTGGCATCGGCGCGGCGCTTGGCGGCATGCGGCCGATCGTCGAGGTCATGACGGTCAACTTCAGCCTGCTGGCGCTCGACCAGATCGTCAACAACGCGGCGACCCTCCGGCACATGTCGGGCGGCCAGTTCGGCGTGCCGATCGTCATCCGCATGACCACCGGCGCCGGCAAGCAACTCGGCGCCCAGCACTCGCACAGTCTGGAAGGCTGGTACGCCCACGTGCCGGGCCTGAAGATTCTGACCCCGGCCACCCTGGAGGACGCGCGCGGCATGCTCGGGCCCGCACTCGACGACCCCGACCCCGTCCTGATCTTCGAGCACGCCACGCTCTACAACATGGAGGGCACGTTGGCGGCCGACGCCGGCGCGGTCGACATCGAGCACGCGACGGTCCGGCGCGAGGGTACGGACGTGTCGCTGATCACCTATGGCGGCTCGCTGTTCAAGACCCTGGCGGCGGCCGACAAGCTCGCCGAACAGGGCGTCTCCGCCGAGGTCCTCGACCTGCGCGTCCTGCGGCCGCTCGACACCGCGGCGATCGTCGCCACGGTCACCAAGACCCACCGGGCGGTTATCGTCGACGAAGGCTGGAAGTCGGGCAGCCTGTCAGCCGAGATCAGCGCCCGCCTTGTCGAGGAGGCCTTCTACGAGCTCGATGCCCCGATCGCCCGGGTCTGCTCTGCCGAGGTGCCGGTGCCCTACCCGGCCCACCTCGAACAGGCGGCGCTGCCGCAGCCCGAGGCCATCGCCGCCGCGGCGCTGCGCACCCTGGGTCGCGATGGCTGAGTTCCGCATGCCCTCGCTCGGCTCCGACATGGACGCCGGGACCCTGGTGGAATGGCTGGTGAAGCCCGGCCAGCAGGTCAAACACGGCGACGTCATCGCCGTGGTCGAGACCCAGAAGGGCGCCATCGAGATCGAGGTGTTCGAGGATGGCACCGTCGACAAGTTCCTGGTCGAGCCCGGCACCAAGGTCCCCGTCGGCACGCCGCTGGCGCTGATCGCCGGCAAGGGTGGCACGGTGGCGGCGCCAGCCCCTTCTGGTCCGGCCGCCGCCGCTAAACCGACGAAAACCGCAAAGCCAGCGCCGAAGCCCTCTTCGAAACCGAAGCCTTCGCCGAAACCGAAAGTCGGCGAACATCGGCTGCGGGTATCGCCGGCGGCGCGCCGGCTGGCCGAGCAACGGGGCGTCGACCTCGCCGCCCTGACCGGGACCGGGCCCGGCGGCGCCATCTCGCTCGCCGACGTCGAGCAGGCAACCGCTGGCAAGGCGCCGCCCCCGGCCGCAGCGACTGACCGGCTCTCGGAGATGCGCAAGGCGATCGCCGCGGCGATGTCACGCTCCAAGCGCGAGATCCCGCACTATTACCTGAGCGAGACCATCGATCTCGACGCGGCGATGCGTTGGCTCCGGGCCGAGAACGAGGAGCGCCCGGTGCAACGCCGCCTGCTGCCAGCGGCGTTGCTCCTGCGGGCCGTCGCCCTGGCGCTGGCCAAGGTGCCGGAATTCAACGGCTATTGGGTCGACGACGCCTTCCAGCCCGGCAGCGGCATCCACCTCGGCGTCGCGGTCGCGCTGCGCGGCGGCGGGCTCATCGCACCGGCGCTCCATGACGTCGACAAGCTCGGCCTCGACGAGGTCCAGGCCGGGCTCCTCGACCTGGTCAAGCGGACGCGGGCCGGCGGCCTGCGCGGCTCGGAGATGACCGACGCGACGATCACGGTAACGAGCCTCGGCGAGCTGGGCGCCGACGCCGTATTCGGCGTCATCTACCCGCCCCAGGTCGCGTTGATCGGCTTCGGCCGGATCGAGGACCGCCCTTGGGCGGTCGGCGACGCGCTGGCGGTCCGCCCCCTGGTCACCGCCAGCCTGTCCGCCGACCATCGGGCCAGTGACGGGCAACGCGGCAGCAAGCTGCTCGGCGAGATCGCATCCCTGCTCCAGACCCCGGAGGCCTTATGACCGAAGACGACGCCAAACGGATCATCCTCAAGGTGCTCGGCGACATCGCGCCGGAAGTGGAACTCGACACGATCGAGCCGGCGACGAGCTTCCGCGACCAGTACGACATCGACTCGGTGGACTTCCTCAACTTCGTGATCGCGCTCCACGAGGAAACCGGCATCGAGCTGCCGGAAGCGGACTATCCCAAGCTGCAGAGTCTGGATGGCGCAGTGGCCTATCTCGTCGCCCACGCCGGCGCCTGACCTACCGATGGCCAAGCCCCCTCAGCCCGCCGATCCCGCGGCTCTGATCGCCAAGGCGGCCGGCCCGGCCAAGCGCGCGCTGCAGCTTCACCCCTTCTATCGGGGCAAGATCCAGAACTCTGCCCAAGGTTCCGGTTAGCGGCCTCGGCGACTTCAGCATCTGGTACACGCCCGGCGTCGCCGCCGCGTGCCGCGCCATCGTCGAGACGCCCGATCAGGTCTTCGAGCAGACCAACCGCGGCAACTCGATCGCCATCGTCTCCGACGGCAGCCGAGTCCTCGGCCTGGGCGACATCGGCCCCGAAGCCGGCCTGCCGGTGATGGAGGGCAAGGCGCTGCTGTTCAAGTATCTCGGCGGCGTCGACGCCGTGCCGTTGTGCATCAACGGCGAGACGCCGGACGACATCGTCCGCTTCGTCGAGGCGCTCGCACCCAGCTTCGCCGCGATCAACCTGGAAGACATCGCTCAGCCGAAATGCTTCGCGGTGCTCGATCGCCTGCGCGAAAGCCTGCCGATCGCCGTCTGGCACGACGACCAGCAGGGCACCGCGACCGTCGTGCTCGCCGGCCTGCTCAATGCCCTGCAGCTCGTCGGCAAGCGCCTCGGCGACATCCGTCTCGCCATGGTCGGCGCCGGTGCGGCGAACATCGCTTCCTTCCGCCTGCTGCGCGCGGCGGGTCTCGATCCGGCCAAGACGGTCGTCTGCGACAGCCGCGGCCTGCTTCACGCCGACCGCGCCGATCTGTCGGCGCGGCGCGACGATTTCCCCGACAAGTGGCGCATCTGCGAGGAAACCAACGTAGATCGGCGGACCGGCGGAATCGCCGAGGCGCTCGACGGCGCCGACATCTGCCTTGCCTTTTCGTCACCCGGGCCGGACACGATCGCGCCGGACGCGATCAAGCGCATGGCGCCCGACGCCATCGTCTTCGCCTGCGCCAACCCGGTGCCGGAGATCTGGCCGTGGGAGGCGAAGGAGGCCGGCGCCCGTATCGTCGCGACCGGACGCAGCGACTTCCCCAACCAGGTCAACAATTCGCTCGCCTTCCCCGGCATCTTCCGGGGCGTTCTCGACGTACGCGCCACCGCGATATCGGAGGCTATGACGCTGGCCGCAGCCGAGGCGCTGGCGGAGACGGCGCGAGCCCGGGGCCTGGCCGACGATGCGATCCTGCCGCCGATGAACGACGCGGAAGTGCCCGTGAAGCTCGCCGTCGCCGTCGGCCTGAAGGCACAAGAGACCGGGTTGGCGCGGCTCGACGTCTCCGGCGAAGACCTGGAACGGCGCGCCGCCGAGACGATCCGGCAGGCGCAGGCGGCGGTCGCCTGCCTGATGGCCGAAGGCCTGATCGCCGAACCGCCGCCAGCCCAAGACTAGCGGCCGGGCTGGCAAATGCAGGTCCGTCGTCCGACAATGGATCCGATGAACCGGCGTGGCGGCGACGTCCATCCGCCGCGAGCCTCCACCGCCGCCGAACCGCGATCGGTCTAGAGCCAATGCTGCGCGCCGAGGGCCTGACCAAGATCTACCGGACCGGCGAGGTCGATATCCACGCGCTCCGCGGCGTCGATCTGGCCCTGTCGGCGTCGGAGCTGGTCGTGCTGCTCGGTCCGTCGGGCAGCGGCAAGTCGACCTTGCTCAACATCCTGGGCGGGCTCGACGAGCCGACCGAGGGCACGGTCCACTTCCGCGATACCGACCTGACCAAGCTCGACGAGGCCGGGCTGACCCGTTACCGGCGCGACCATGTCGGGTTCGTGTTCCAGTTCTACAACCTGATCCCCAGCCTGACCGCGATGGAGAACGTCGCCCTGGTCACGGAGATATCCCGGAAGCCGATGGAACCGGCCGACGCCCTGGCGATCGTCGGCCTGTCCGAACGGCTGAACCATTTTCCGGCCCAGATGTCCGGTGGCGAGCAGCAGCGGGTGGCGATCGCGCGGGCGATCGCCAAGCGGCCGGAGATCCTGCTGTGCGACGAGCCGACCGGCGCCCTCGACAGCGAGACCGGGGTCCTGGTGCTCGAGGCCATCGAGCAGGTCAACGACGAGCTCGGCACCACCACCGCCCTGATCACCCACAACGCGACGATCGCCGACATCGCCGACCGGGTCCTCAAGTTCGGCGACGGCAGGATCGTCGAGACGCATGCGAATGCGACACGACGCGCCGCCCGCGAGCTTTCCTGGTAGGCCATGCATCCGCTCGACCACAAACTGATCCGCGAGCTGTGGCAAATCCGGGGCCAAGTGATCGCGATCGCCCTGGTGGTCGCCTCGGGCGTCGCCGTGCTGGTGATGTTCCTGAGCGCGCTGCGCTCGCTCGAGGAGACGGCGAACGCCTATTACGAACGCTATCGCTTCGCCCAGATCTTCGCGACGGTGAAACGGGCGCCGGATCCGGTCGCCGCGCGGATCAAGGCGATCCCCGGTGTCCAGTGGGTGGAGACCCGCATCGTCCGCTTGGCGATCCTGGACATCCCCGGGTTCGACGAGCCGGTCGTCGGCCATCTCGTGTCGATCCCGGACCGACACGAAGCCAACCTCAATCGCCTGGTCCTCCGTTCGGGCCGACGCGTCGCGTCGGGACGAATCGACGAGGCGATCGTCAACGAGCCTTTCGCCAAGGCCCACAAGCTCAAGCTGGGCGACAAGATCTTCGCGCTGATCAACGGGCGTCGGCGCGCCGTGACCATCGTCGGCACCGCTCTGTCGCCGGAGTTCGTCTACGCGATCGGCCCCGGCGCGCTGATGCCGGACCAGAAGCGATACGGCATCCTGTGGATGAGCCATGATGCGCTGGCGGCGGCCTACGACCTCAAGGGAGCGTTCAACGACGTCGCGCTGCTGCTAACGCGCGGCACCCAGCCGCAAACCGTGATCGACCGTCTCGACCAGATCCTCGCGCGTTATGGCAGCACCGGCGCGATCGCCCGCGCCGACCAGATCTCGAACTGGTTCCTGATGAACGAGATGACGCAGCTGCGGTCGATGTCGGCGATCCTGCCGGCGGTCTTCCTGGGCGTGGCCGCGTTCCTGGCCAACATGGTGCTCGGCCGCCTGATCGCGTCGCAGCGGAGCGAGATCGGACTGCTCAAGGCCTTCGGCTATTCCAATCGCGCGATCGCCTTGCACTATGCCAAGCTGGTGATCGCCATTTCGGCGGTCGGCATCGTCCTCGGCTGGGCTCTCGGTTTCTGGTTCGGCCACTCGGTCACCGGCCTGTACGCTGATTTCTTCAGCTTCCCATTCCTCTATTACCGGCCGAGCCTGGGACCGTTCGCCACCGGCGCCCTGGTCAGTCTCGGCGCGACCCTGCTCGGCGCGTCGACCGCGATCCGGCAGGCCGTGAAGCTGCCGCCCGCCGAAGCGATGCGTCCGCCCGCGCCGCCGGCCTACCAACGTGGCGCGATCGCCGGACGTATCTTCGCCTGGGTCGACCAGCCGACGCGGATCGTCCTCCGACAGATCCTGCGCTGGCCGCGGCGGTCCTTTCTCACCGCGTTCGGGATCGGCATGGCGGTCGCGCTGCTGGTGTCGTCCTTCCAGTGGATCGACGCGATCAACTATATGATCGAGGTCAACTTCTTCCGCGCCCAGCACCAGGACGTCACGGTCTCGCTGCTCGACACCAAGTCGACGACGATCCGCGCCGACTTCAAACGGCTGCCCGGCGTGCTCGATGTCGAGTCGGTCCGAACCGTCCCCGTGCGCCTGCGCCATCACCAATGGAGCCATCGCGGGACGATCGACGGGATCGATCCGAACGCCCGCCTCGCCCCGGTCTATGATGCAAAGGGCGGCCGCGTCGCCGTGCCGCCGTCGGGGTTGTTGCTGGCCAACAAGCTGGCGGAGAAGCTCCATGTCCACGTCGGCGACACGCTGGCGGTCGAGATCCTCGAAGGCCGGCGCCAGACCATCCGAGTCCACGTGGCCGGGCTGTTCGACAGCTTCATCGGCACGGCGGCCTATATGCGCGCGGAGGCGCTGAACCGAGTGCTGATGGAGCGGCCGACCGCGTCGCTCGTCTATCTGCGCGTCGATCCGTTGCGGCAGCGCGCGCTGTTTCGGAAGCTCAAGCACATTCCCGTCATCAGCGCCGTCCTGCTCCGCCTGGCCGCGGTCAAGATCTTCCGCGACACCATGGCCGAGACGCTGTGGATTTCGATCACGATCTTCATCGCCTTCGCCGCGGCGATCGCCTTCGGCGTGGTCTACAACAGCGCGCGGATCGCGCTGTCGGAGCGCGGGCGCGAGCTTGCGACCCTGCGCGTGATCGGTTTCACTCGCGGCGAGGTCTCGTACATCCTCTTGGGCGAGGTCGGGCTGATCACGCTGGTCGCGTTGCCTATGGGGTGCCTGTTCGGGCGTTTGTTGTCGGCCGTCCTGGTCGCGGGGATGGACACGGAGCTGTATCGGGTGCCGCTGATCATCGAAGCCTCGACCTATGGCATCGCCATGCTGATCGGCCTGGCCACCGCGGGCGTTTCCGCGGCGATGGTGCGCGGGCGGTTGGACCGCCTCGACCTGATCGCCGTCCTGAAGACGCGGGAGTAGGCAGCGGATGAAGGCATGGCGGCGATGGCTGTTCTGGGGCGTCCTCCTGGTCCTGCTCTGTGCGGGACTGGCCTACGCCTTGTGGCCGCGCCCGATTCCCGTCGATATCGTCACCGTATCCCGCAGTCCGATGATGCTGACCGTCGACGAGGAGGGCGAGACCCGGGTCAAGGAAGCCTTCGTCGTGTCCGCGCCGATCACCGGCAACGTCCTGCGCATTGCGCACGAGGTCGGCGACCCGGTCGTGGCGGGCAAGACGGAGCTGGCGCGGATCGAGCCGGTCGACCCCTCCTTCCTCGACGCGCGCACGCGGGCCCAGGCGGAAGCGGCGGTGCGCGCCGCCGAGGCGGCGCTGGCGTATGCCCGCGCCGAGCTCAAGCGGCAGCTCGCCGAGCTGGAGTTCGCCCGCACGGAATACGACCGGGCGCGCGCCCTGTTCGAGCGCAACGCCAGCTCGAAGCGCGCCCTCGACGACGCCCGGCGCGCCCGCAAGACCCGCCTGGCCGCGGTCGACACCGCGCGCGCCAACGTCAACGTGAAGACCTTCGAACTCGAACGCGCCAAGCTCCAGCTGCTGCCGCCGGGGGCGAAGACCAAGGTCAAGCTCGGCCCCTGCGGGTGCGTGCCGGTCGTCTCCCCGGTCAGCGGCCGCATCCTCCAGATCTTCCACAAGAGCGCCGGGGTCGTGACCGCGGGCGAGAAGCTCGTCGAGGTCGGCGATCCCAACAAGCTCGAGATCGTCGCCGACCTGTTGTCGGCGGACGCGGTCCGTGTCCGCCCCGGCCAGCGCGTGATCATCGACAATTGGGGCGGCGACGTGCCGCTGACGGGACGGGTGCTACGGGTCGATCCGCTGGGCCGGACCAAGGTCTCGGCCCTGGGCATCGAAGAACAACGGGTCGACGTCGTCATCGACTTCACCCCGCCGAAGCGACCCGACGAGCTCGGCCACGGCTTCCGCGTCGACGTGCGGATCGTGCTGTGGGAAGCCAAGGACGTCCTCAGCGTGCCCCTCAGCGCCCTGTTCCGGGTCGGCGAGCGATGGGCCGTCTTCGCCGTCGTCGACGGACGCGCGCGGCGGCGGATCGTGAAGATCGGGCGGAAGACCGACCGGGCCGCTCAGGTGCTCGACGGGCTCAAGGTCGGCGATGCGGTGATCGCCCACCCGAGCGACCGGGTGAGCGACGGCGCCCGCGTCGCACAGCGGCAAACGGAATAGCGGAAACGAACGAAGCGCCAGTCAGATGGCGAGATATTCGTGGCGCAGGTCGCGGTTTTCCAGGACCTCGCTCGCGTTGCCGTCGAAGACGATCTGGCCCATGTCGAGAATCACCGCCCGGTCGGCGAGTTCCAGGGCCGCGACCGCGTTCTGCTCGACGATGATTGTGGTGATGCCCAGCTGCTTGACCTCGACGAGGATCTTCTCGATCTCGCGCACGATGGTCGGCGCCAGCCCTTCGTAGGGCTCGTCCAACAACAACAGCCGCACCTCGCGCGCCAGGGCGCGGGCCACCGCCAGCATCTGCTGCTCGCCGCCGGAAAGCGTCACGCCTTCCTGCTTGCGCCGCTCCGCCAACCGCGGGAAATGGTCATAGATGCGTTCCAGCGGCCAGCCGACCGGCTTGGCGACCTGGGCGAGGGTCAGGTTCTCCTCGACCGACAGACCCGGGATGATGCGCCGGTCCTCGGGCACGAGCTGGATTCCCGCCTGCGCCGCCTGGAACGACGCCATCGTGTGGATCGGCTGGCCGTTCAGCCAGATCTCGCCGGACTGGAGCGCGGGCAGGTCGGTCCGCGCGATCGTGCGCAGGGTGGACGTCTTGCCCGCGCCGTTGCGGCCGAGCAGCGCCAGAATCTCGCTCTCGGCGACGTCGAAGGAGATGCCCTGGACGATGTACGACTCGCCGTAGAAGGCGTGGATGTCGCGAACGCCGAAATAGCCCGGCTCGACGGCCTCCCCCACTGCGGTAGCCTCAAGCGCGGTCATGTCGGGCGGTGTCATGACGTTCATCAATGGGCCCCTCCAAGGTAGGCTTCCTGGACCTTCGGATTTCCCTTGATCTCATCCGGCGTTCCCTCGGCGATGACCCTGCCCTGCGCCAGCACGCTGATCCGGTGGGCGAGCGAAAACACGACATGCATATCATGTTCGATCACGATCTTGGTAATGCCGCGCTCGCCGATCTTCTTGAGCAGGTCGATGGTGTTGTTGGTGTCGGCGCGCGACATCCCGGCCGTCGGCTCGTCGAGCAACAGGAGCTGCGGGTTCTGGACCAGGCACATGGCCAGCTCGAGACGGCGCTTGTCGCCGCGCGACAGGGTTCCCGCGGTGACCCCCTTGGCATCGGCGAGACCGACGTCGGCGAGGACCTCCTCGGCGTGCTCGCGGATGTCGGCCTGTGACGCCAGCCTGGGCAGCGCATTCAGCTTGAACGACCCGTCACGCCGGGCGAAGGCCGGGATCATGACATTGTCGAGCAGGGTCAGGTCCTCGAAAATCTCCGGGGTCTGGAACACGCGGGCCACACCGGCCTGATTGATCCGGTGCGGCGGCAGGCCCAAGAGCGACTGGTCGCCGAACATGACCGTGCCCGAATCGGGCTTGAGCCGGCCGACGAAGCAGTTGAGCAGGGTCGACTTGCCGGCGCCGTTGGGGCCGATAATGGCGTGAACCGCGCCCTTGCGCACCGTCAGGTTGACCTGATCGAGCGCGGTCAGGCCGCCGAAGCTCTTGCTGACATTCTCGACGGTGAGGATCGTCATGGCCGCCCCTACTCCGCGGCCTGGGCGTGAGCCAGGGGCGCCGTCGCCTTCCGTTTGCGCGGCCCGCCGCCGCCCGAGCTGAACAGCCGAACGAGGCGCCGGACGCCCTCCATGATGCCGCCCGGCAGGAAGATCACGATCAGCATGAAGACGACGCCAAGCGTGAGCTGCCAGCCCTCGCCGACGAAGGGCGCCAACGCACCGACGACGATGTCCTGCAACCAGGTCGGCAGAAAGGAGAAGGCGTCGTGCAACGTGGCGTCGTTGAAGGCGGAGAAGATGTTCTCGAGATACTTGATGATGCCAGCGCCCAGGAACGGGCCGATCAGCGTGCCGGCACCGCCGAGGATGGTCATCAGGACGACCTCGCCGGACGCGGTCCACTGCATCCGTTCGGCGCCGGCGAGCGGGTCGGTGACGGCGAGCAACGCGCCGGCGAGGCCGGCATACATGCCCGAGATGACGAAGGCCGACAGCGTGTAGGGCCGGGTGTTGAAGCCGGTGTAGGCCATGCGGTTCTGGTTCGACTTGATCGCCTTGAGCATCATCCCGAAGGGCGAGCGCATGATCCGCTGCGCGAAGAAGAAGGCGACGATCAGCATCGCGGCACAGAAGTAGAAGCCGGGATAGCCGATCAGTCGGACGCCGAACAGGTCGCCGACCAGCGGTTCCTTTGGCGCGACGTTGAGCAGCGCGTCGAGGTAGCGCGGGTCGAGCCGAAGTACGCGCAGTCCGGTTTCGCCATTGGTGATCGGGGTCAGCACCGAATAAGCGAGGTTGTAGGACATCTGCGCGAAGGCGAGGGTCAGGATCGAGAAGTAGATACCCGACCGCCGCAGGCTGATAAAGCCGATCACCAGCGCGAACAGGCCGGCGATCAGCACGCTCAGGATCACCGCCGGGATCACGTTCATGCTCAACAGCTTGAACGACCAGACCGCGGCGTACGAGCCGGCCCCGAGGAAGGCCGCGTGGCCGAACGAGAGGTAGCCGGTCAGCCCGAACAGGATGTTGAAGCCGATCGCGAAGATGCCGTAGATCGCGAAGCGCTGGAGCAGGTCGGGATAGCCCGCGCCCAGCGGCTGCATCCAGATCGGCATGGTCAGCACGACTACGATGAAGCCGATCAGGAGCACCAGGTCGTTGCGCACCGAGGTCGTCATCGCTCAGGTCTCCATCACGCCTTTGCGGCCCAGCAGGCCACGGGGGCGGACCAGCAGGATGACGACCGCGACCAGGTAGATGATGATCTGGTCGATGCCCGGAAAGATAGACGTGACCTCGTTCATCGAGGCGAAGGACTGCAGGATGCCAAGCAGGAAGCCCGCGGCGACCGCGCCGGGCAGAGAGCCCATGCCGCCGACGACGACCACGACGAATGAAAGCACCAGGAACTCCATGCCCATGTGGTAGTCGGGCGGCAGGATCGGCGTGTACATCACCCCCGCCAGCCCGGCGACGACGGCGGCCAGGCCGAAGACGATGGTGAAGCGCTTCTGGATGTTGATGCCGAGCAGGCCGACGGTCTCGCGATCCTGCATGCCGGCGCGCACGACCATGCCCCAGGTGGTGAACTGGAGGAAGGCGAACACGGCGCCCAGGACGACGACCGAAAAGAGCAGATAGATCAGCCGCCACCAGGGATAGAAAACGCCGCTGCCGAGGCCGATCCAGTCGCCGACGTCGGCGCTGCCGGAGACGATTTGCGGCGGCGGCGTCGGGATCGGATTGGCGCCGAAGATCGCCTTGACGATCTCCTGCAGGACGATCGCCAGGCCGAAGGTGACCAGGATCTGCTCGGCGTGGGGCCGCTTGTAGAAATAGCGGATCAGGCCACGCTCCATGGCGAGGCCGATCAGGATCATGGCCGGGATGGCGAGCAGGATCGACAGCGGCACCGAGAGATCGATGATCGCGGCACCGGTCTTGCCGAGCCACAGTTCGAGATAGTGAACCGACTTGGTGACCGGGAAGCCGAGGTCGCTGGGCACGCGGGTGACCTGCGACAGGGTCAGGAGCTTCTGGAAGCTGACGGCGCAGAAGGCACCGAGCATGAACAAAGCGCCGTGGGCGAAGTTCACGACGCCGAGCGTGCCGAAGATGAGCGTGAGGCCCAGAGCGATCAGCGCGTAGGCGCCGCCCTTGTCGAGGCCGTTGAGGATTTGGAGGACGATCGCGTCCACGGAATGTTACCCCTCCCCCCGCTCCGCGCGCCCAAAGCGCGCGGAGATACGGGGACCGGCCGCTATGACGGCCGGCCCCCGCGACGCTTTCCGATCAGACCTTATACGGGCCCAATTCGCCACCGAAAATCTTCGGATCGTACTCGACCTGCGAGCGCGGCACTTCCTTGACCACTTCCAGCAGATCGAACTTGCTCTTCGGGTTCTCGTTGCCCTTCACCACCAGGACGCTCTTGAAGCACTGGTGGTCGGCGGCCCGATACTCGGTCGGGCCGTTGCCCATGCCGTCGAACTTGAAGCCCTCGAGCTTCTTGATGACCTCGGGCGGATAGAAGGTGCCGGCCATCTCGCAGGCGTTGGCGTAGAGCAGCGTCTGCACGTAGCAGGTGTGGGCCGCCTGCGACGGCGGGAAGCCGTACTCCTTGCCGAACGACTTGACGAAGGCCAGCGAACCCGGGTTCTTCAGCGTCCAGTTCCAGTTCTGGGTGCCGAAGATGCCCCGGATCGCCTTGCCGGCGCCCTGGGCCATCAGGCGCGAGTAGCAGCGGCACGACGATCTCGAACTTCTTGCCGTTGACCATCTTGTCGCGCAGGCCGAACTGAACCGCCTGGGTCAAGGAATTGACCATGTCCTTGCCGTAGTGGTTCAGGATCAGCACGTCGGCGCCCGAGTTCAGCACCGGCGTGATGTACTGCGAGAAGTCGCCGGCGCCGAGCGGCGTGCGCACCGCCTTGACCGTCTTCCAGCCGAGCGCCTCGGTCGCCTTCCTGATCGACTCCTCCTGGGTCCAGCCCCAGGTGTAGTTGGCGGTCAGGTGATAGGCCTTGCGGTCGCTCCCCATATGCTCCTTCAGCACCGGCGCGAGCGCCTGGCCCGACATGTAGGCGTTGAAGAAGTGACGGAAGCCGTAACGGCGCTTGTCCTTGCCGGTGGTGTCGTTGGAGTGGGTCAGCCCGCACATGAAGACGACGCCCATCTCCTGGGCCAGCGACTGAACCGCGATGGCGACGCCCGACGACGAACCGCCGGAGAACATGATGACGCCGTCCTTTTCGATCATCCGCTTGGCCGACGCGCGGGCGGCATCGGACTTGGTCTGGGTGTCGCCGGTGACGTACTCGACCTTCTTGCCGAGGATGCCGTTCCCCTTGAGCGCCTTCGGCTTCATGGTGTTGAGCATGCCGCCGTCGCCCTCGCCGTTGAGGTGCTTGACCGCCAGCTTGTAGGCGCGCAGCTCGTCCGCGCCTTCGTCTGCATACGCACCCGTCTGCGGGACGTTGAAACCCAGCTTGACCGACTTGGCGTTGCCGGGATCGTTGCGGAACTTCTCCGCCCAGGCACGTCGGCTGAACACCAGGGGTGCCGTGCCGACCGCCGCGGCGGCCGCGCCGCCTTTCAGGAGACCGCGACGGCTGACGCCGTCCTTGTTACCGCTCATGATGTTTGTCCTCCCTCGTCGGATCTTGATATCGGGTGCACCACCACAGCGACAATCGCGCGGCGCGCAGCGCACTGAGCACCACAACCGTAAATCAAATTTGAGAAATATGACAATAAACACTTGTCAAAAAAGGATTTTTTTGTAAATTTCTCTTTTCAAATTCGGTTGGTCAGTAAATTCTCCACAGGACTCACGCCGGAATGCACGGCGAGAGAGAGGTCCGATGGCACGCGCACCGATCGGCTACAAGATCCGGACACGCCGCAAATCCCTGGGCTTCACCCAGGCCGGGTTGGCCAAGCGCGCCGGCATCTCGGCCTCATACCTGAACCTGATCGAGGCGGATAAGCGAGCCGTCGGCGGCGCCCTGCTGCATCGCATCGCGACCCTTCTCGAGGTCGAAACGGACACGCTGACCGGGCGCGCCGAACGCCGGATCATCGACGAGCTGCGGGAGATTGCTGCGGAACCGATGGTGCAACAGTTGCAGCTGCACCCTGAATCGATCGCCGATCTGGTCGGCCGGCACCCGCAATGGGCGCGGGCGCTGCTCGCCATCCATCGTGCCTATCGCGACAACATGCAGACGGTCGCCGCCCTTTCCGATCGCCTCAACCGCGATCCGTTCCTCGGCGAGACCGTGCACAAGATCCTGACCCACATCACCGCGATCCGGTCCGCGTCCGAGATCCTCGACGAAAGCGGCGAGCTGGCGCCGGCCCAGCAACGCCGTTTCCACGGCATCATCTCGGGCGAGAGCGGCAAGCTGTCGGAGACCGCGCAGGCGCTCGCCGCCTATTTCGACCAGGCCAACACCGAGACCCGTGGCCTGACCCCGGCCGACGAAGTCGACGACTTCCTGATCGAACGCGGCAACTACCTGCCGCGCCTCGAAGCGGCCGCCGACGATCTGCGCGAGACGCTGGCGCGCCACGGCGGGGTGAGCGAGGCGGCTTGCGCCAGCTATCTCCGGTCCGCACACGGCGTCGAGACGCGGCATGCCGCACCCGCCGACGTGGACCTGGCCGCCTTCCGCAACCAATGCCGCTTCGACCCGGACGGCGACACGCTGACCTTCCTCGAGAATACCCACCCGTCGACACGGCGCTTCCAAATGGTCCGGTTCGCCGCGAGCCGCGCGATGCGCGACGCGATCGAGGCGGAGACCGACGATTCCCGGCTCGCGTCTTCGGGTGCCCGGGACCTGGCGCGGCGGGCGCTCAGTTCCTATTGCGCCGGCGCCGTGATCTTGCCTTATGGCGACTTCGCGGCGGCCGCCACGGCGACCCGCTACGACATCGACCAGCTTTGCCAACACTTCGACGCGAGCTTCGAGCAGGTGTGCCATCGCCTCGCGACGCTGCGCAGGCCCGGCCACGAGGGCATCCCCTTCGCGTTCCTGCGGGCGGACCCGGCCGGGTACATCACCAAGCGCTTCCCGCTGCCCCACCTCGTCTTCCCCCATCACGGACATGCCTGTCCGCTGTGGGCGATCTACCAATCGTTCCAGGCGCCGAACCGTATCGTCCGGCAGTTGGCCGAGTTCCCCGACGGCAGCCGCTACGTGATGATCGCCCGGGCCGAGGCCAAGCGTCCGGCGGCGTTCAACCAGCCGCCGGTCCAGCGGGCCATCATGCTCACCTTCGACATCCTTCATGCCGACAAGACGGTCTATGGCGACGGCCTGGACCTGCAGTCGTCGGATCTGACCACGCCGGTCGGCCCGGCCTGCCGTCTGTGCGTACGCACCGGCTGCCAGCACCGCAGCGAGAATGCGATCGTCGAAAGTCTTGGCCAAACATGAAAAATTGACGATATCGTGGTGCCGGCGCCATCGTCGCGGCGTCCAGTCGTCAGCCCGCCGGGTCGCGGTGGGCCGCTAGGGAGGTGCGGAAGTGTCGACGCAAATCCTGATCGCCGAAGACGAACCGCACATCGTCGAGTCGCTGAGTTTCATACTCACGCAGGCCGGCTGTGCGGTTTCGGCCGTCTATGACGGCGAAGCGGTCATCCGGGCGATGCAGGCGAAGCCCCCGCCCGACGTGCTGATCCTCGACGTCATGCTGCCCAAGCGCAACGGGTTCGAGGTGCTGAAGTGGGTCAAGGCGCAGCCCGCCCTGAAAGACATCCCGGTCCTCGTGCTCACCGCCAAGGGCCAACAGCAGGACCGGCAAACGGCGGAGGGTCTGGGGGTCGACGCGTTCATCACCAAGCCCTTTGCCAACCGGGATATCGTCGACTGCGTGAAACGGCTGGCCGACGCCTGAGACGGGGACGCCCACCATGCCGAACCGACAGCGAACCAGAGACGCGGCCCTGATGCTCCCGATCCTCGGCGCGTTCCTGCTGATCTCGCCGGCGGCATCGGTGTTCAATTCGACGGCGACCGTCCTCGGCTTGCCGGTCATCGTCCTCTACGTCTTCGGCGTGTGGCTCGGCATGATCGTTGCCGCCCTCGCGCTGGCGCGACGGCTCTCCGCGCAGGAGGATCGCCGCGAGCCGGCCGACGCGCCCGAAGAGCCCGTCGACTGATGCTGTCGACCAACGTCGTCCTGTTCACGTCGCTCGCCTATGTGGCGCTGCTGTTCCTGATCGCCTTCGTCAGCGACGCGCGGGCGCGGCGCGGGCGCGCCGGGTTCACCGCGCTCGCCGCTCGTCTACACGCTGTCGATCTCGGTCTATTGCACCTCCTGGACCTTCTACGGCGCGGTCGGGTCGGCAGCGCGCAACGGTCTCGAGTTCGCGACCATCTATCTCGGCCCGACCCTGATCTTCGTCGGCTGGTGGTTCCTGCTGCGCAAGCTGGTGCGGATCGGCCGGATCCACCGCATCACCTCGATCGCCGACCTGATCTCGTCGCGCTACGGCAAGAGCACGACGCTCGCCGTGCTGGTCACCCTGATCGCGCTGGTCGGCACCACGCCCTACATCGCGCTGCAGCTCAAGGCCGTGACCGCCAGCTTCGAGGTGGTCAGCAACGCCGCCGGCGTCACCTCCGCGGTGGATTTCGACACCGACACGGCCTTCTGGGTCGCCGCGGCAATGGCACTGTTCACGATCCTGTTCGGCACCCGCAACATCGACGCCAACGAACAGCAACCACGGCGTCGTCGCCGCCATCGCCTTCGAAGCGCTGGTCAAGCTGGTCGCGCTGATCGCGGTCGGCCTGTTCGTCGTCTTCGCCGTCGGCAACGGGCTGTCCGACCTGTTCTCCCGGCCGACGCTCACAGGCGATCCTGCGCGTGGGCGAAACCTTCGGACCCCGTTGGATCGCGCTGACCGTGCTGTCAGCTTGCGCGATCTTCTGCCTGCCGCGACAGTTCCAGATCACCGTGGTCGAGAATTCGGACGAGCGGCACCTGCGCACCGCGTCCTGGGTGTTCCCGCTCTACCTGTTCCTGATGAGCCTGTTCACCCTGCCGATCGCGATGGCCGGCCTCGCCGCGCTGCCGAGCGGCTCGAACCCGGACATGTTCGTGCTGACCCTGCCGATGGGGCACGGCCAGGAGGGGCTGGCGCTGTTCGCCTTCATCGGCGGCTTCTCGTCGGCGACGTCGATGGTGATCGTGGCGACCATCGCCCTGTCGATCATGGTCTCCAACCATATCGTCATGCCGATCTCGCTGCGGTTGCCGCGGGCCCGGCGGAGCGAAGGCGGCGACGTCAAGAAACTCCTGCTGGTCAGCCGCCGGATCAGCATCGCGATGACCCTGCTGCTCGGCTTCCTGTATTTCCGGCTCAGCTCCAAATCCGAAGCCCTTGCCGCGATCGGCCTGATCGCCTTTTCCGGCGTCGCCCAGTTGGTGCCGTCGATCCTCGGCGGCGCTCTACTGGCGCCAGGCCACCGCGCGCGGCGCGATCGTCGGGATGACCGCAGGCTCGGCGGTCTGGGCGTACACGCTGGTCGTGCCCAGCTTCGCCGGCAGCACGGGGAGCCTCGCGGACTTCGTCGCCAACGGCCCCTGGGGCATCGCACTGCTCCGGCCGCAAGCCCTGTTCGGCCTGCACGGATACGACCCGCTGGTCCACGCGCTGTTCTGGAGCCTGACCATCAACACCGTGCTCTACGTGCTGGTCTCGTTGAGCCGTGACGCCCGGCCGCTCGAACGGCTCCAGGGCGCCCTCTTCGTCGACGTCTTCCGCCACCCGGTCGGCAACGAATCCCGCGCCCTGCCCCGTTCGGCGCGGATCGACGATCTCTACGTCCTCGCCCGGCGGATCGTCGGCGCCGATGCCGCCCGCCGCCTGTTCAACGACTTCGCCCGCCAGCAGGGCATGACCGACGGGCCGCCGCGACCCGACGCCGATTTCATCGTCCGGCTCGAACGCGCCCTGGCCGGCAGCATCGGCGCGGCGACCGCCCACGCGATGGTGTCGCAGGTCGCGACCGGTGAGACGATCAGCCTCGACGAGGTCATCAAGATCGTCGACGAAACCCAGCAGGTCATCGAGCACAGCCACCAACTCGAGCAGAAATCGAAGGAGCTGCAGGACACCGCGGCGCAGCTCCGCGAGGCGAACGAACGATTGAAGCAGCTCGACGCCCAGAAGGACGACTTCCTCAGCCAGGTCAGCCACGAGGTCCGGACGCCCATGACCTCGATCCGGTCGTTCGCCGAAATCCTGCTCGACACGCCCGATCTCAAGAGCGAACAGGCGCGCCGCTTCCTGACCATCGTTCAGGAGGAAAGCTTGCGCCTGACCCGGCTGCTCGACGAGATCCTAGACCTCAGTCACCTCGAGAGCGGCCAGCTCAAGATCGACATGGTACCGGTCGACGCCGAAGCCGCCTTCGACGGTGCACTGGAAACCTGCCGGGGCATGGCGCGCCAGTTCAAGGTCGAGCTCGTCGACGGCAATCGCGCGACGACGGCGATCGTCAACGCCGACACCGACCGGCTGCGCCAAGTCTTCATCAACCTGCTGTCCAACGCGATCAAGTACAACACCAGCGGTCACCCCACCGTCACCGTGCGGAGCCGCATCGAAGGCGGCCGGTACTACGCCTACATCCAGGACAACGGCCCCGGCATCGACCGCAAAGACCGCGAATCGATCTTCTCCAAATTCTCGCGGGGCTGGGAGAACACGACCCATCAATCGGGCGGCGCGGGCCTGGGTTTGGCGATCAGCCGGCAGATCATCCGCAACCTGCACGGCGAGCTCGACCTCGTCGACGTCGACGACGCCGGAACCGGAGCCTGTTTCCGCGTCTCCCTACCGCTCGCGACGGTCGGCGCGGAAGCCACGGCGGCAATGGCGACATGACCCGGGCGCGTCATCGTCCGCGATGACGGCGCCGCCAGGTTCGGTCTAGTCTCTCGCCGGATGGCGTTGCGCCGGTGCCGGCACCGGCGAGCTCCGCGACACTCGAACTACAGGATCGAAGCGCCTCGATGGACTCCCTGCTGCCCGTTGACCTCACCGCGCCGACGATGGGCGCGATGATCGCCCTTTCGTGCAAGTGGAAGCGGGACGCCGAGTTCCTGACGGACAGGGACGACCGGCTGACCGGGCGCGCGACCCTGGACGCGATCATGCGGGTGGCCGGCGGCCTCGCCGGTCTCGGCGTCGCGAAAGGATCCGTCGTCGCCTTCCTATGCGGCTCGTCGGTGCGGCATGCCGTCTCCTTCTTCGCGGCCCAGTGGCTCGGCGCGATACCCTCCGCGCTGCACGTCCGCGACACGGCGGATCGAATCGTTTCGACGACGAATTGGCTCGACGCGTCCGTGCTGGTCTACGACCCGGCTTTCGCCCCCATTGCCGAACGCGTGAAGGCGGAAACGGGGAGAGAGATCACCGTCATCTCCCTTGACGATGTGCCAGGAGGACCGGCGGAGCATTGCTGGCCCGACCTTTTGGACAGCGCTCCGATCGCCATGGCGGCGGTGACGCCCGAGGACCCGGCGGTCATCATCCTGTCGTCGGGCACGACCGGCGATCCCAAGGGTGTCGTTCACCTGCACCGGACCCTGCATGCCGCGTCGCGCGCATGCCATGCCATCTACGGCGCGACCGAGCCTGCCGACAGCACGCTGGTGTGCATGGCGCCGTCCTTCGCGGCGTGGGTCATCATCTGCGTGCCCCACCTGGCCGCCCGCGCACGGATCCATTTCGACCGTTCCTTCGATCCGGAGTGGTTTCTCGAGACGCTCACCCGGGAACGGATCACCATGGCGCCACTGGTGCCGACGATGTGGCGGATGGTGCTGGCCGCCGACCCGGAACGATACGACCTGGCCGCCCTTCGCTGCGCGATGTTCTCGGGAGAGCCCGGCACGCCCGACCTTGTGGCCGCCATGGCCGAACGCATCGTCCCCCAGGTGCGCACCGCCTACATGTCCGCGGAAGTCTGCTCCGGCTCGGCGGTTGCGGCGGGACCGGCAACGTTGATAGAGGGCGGCAAGCCGGCGTCGACCGGGCGGCCCATCCCCGGCGCCGACATCCGCATCATCGACCCGGAGGGGGACATCACCGACACCCTGCCCGACGGTTCCGCCGGCGAGATCCTGGTCAAGAGCCCCTCGGTCGCAAGCCACTATTGGAAGGACGCGGCGCTGACCCGACAGAAGCTGGTCGATGGCTGGTGGCGGTCCGGAGACCTGGGCTATCTGGACGAGGACGGCGACCTGTTCGTCGTCGGGCGCACCGACAACGTGATCAATACCGGCGGGATCAAGGTCCATGCCGAGGAGATCGAGGCCGCGGTGGCGCAGCACCCCGCCGTCGCGATGGTCGGTGTGATCGGCGCGTCGGACCCCACCTGGGGTCAGCGGATCGAGGCTCATGTCGTCCTGTCCGATCCGTCGGCGACCGAACACGACATTCTCGATTTCCTCGAAACCCGGAAACTGTTGCCGCGGAACAAGTTGCCCAAGCGGATCGTGCTGCGCGACGCGTTGCCGACCGGACCGACCGGCAAACTCTACCGACGTGGATTGCTGGACCCGGCTCGCTGAGCCGGCGCATGCCGCCGCGAAGACCTTGACCGGCTACGACTTGGGCTCGATCGCCGGCGGCTCGTAAGCGGTGACCGGTGGCGGGGTGCCGCGATAGCGCTCGACCTCCACCAGCACGGTTTCGGCCGCGCACGCCTGCGCCAGCCGCGATGTCCCGCGGTCGCGGGTCAGCACGTTGGGGTTGCCCGCCTTGTCGAGGCTCCCGGCCACACCCGGTTCCGCCGGATCGAACCAGGCGCCGGTCGCGATCTGGACGACGCCGGGGCGCACCGTCGCGGCGACCACGGCGCCGGCCAGACACGCGCCACGGTCGTTGAACACGCGGACCACGTCGCCATCGGCAATGCCACGCGCCGCGGCGTCATCCGGATGAATCGTTATCGGCTCGCGCCCCCCGACCTTGCTGTCCTGCGCTTCGGCGCCATGGTCGTACTGGCTGTGCAGCCGCGTGCGCGGCTGGTTGCTGACCATGTGCAGCGGCCAAACCGAGGCAAGGTCGCCACCCAGCCACTCCGCCGGTTCCCGCCACACGGGGTGCCCCGGACAGTCGTCGTAGCCAAAGCCGGCGACCGTATCCGAGGCTATCTCGATGCGGCCCGACGGGGTCGCCAGCCGGTGCGCGTCCGGGTCGGCCCGGAATTCCGACAGCAGCACGCGGGGCGCCGGCTCGGGCGATCGCTCGATTCCGTCGCCGGCCCAGAACTCTTCGAAGCCCGGCAGCTCGACGCCAACTTGAGAAATCTGCTGCCGATGGCGGTCATAGAGATGGCGCAGCCAACCGTCCTCGTCGCGCCCTTCTGTGAAGGCGTCGGCGCGGCCCCGCCGCGCCGCGATCGCCGCGAAGATGTCGTAGTCGCTGCGCGCCATGCCGGTCGGCGGCACCGCCCGTTTCATCGGGGTCAACCAGGTATCCGCGCCACTGCAGGTCAGGTCGTTGCGCTCCAGCATCGTCGTCGCCGGCAGCACGATATCGGCGTGGCGCGCGGTCGCCGTCCACCATTGCTCGTGGACGACGATCGTCTCCGGCCGCTGCCATGCCTCGACCAGCCGGTTGAGATCCT
This sequence comes from uncultured Alphaproteobacteria bacterium, assembly GCA_963730305.1. Classification (GTDB taxonomy): domain Bacteria; phylum Pseudomonadota; class Alphaproteobacteria; order Bin65; family Bin65; genus CAMYMQ01. The sequence goes on along the minus strand of CAVSRB010000006.1, from coordinate 47,922 downwards.
GATGGTGGTGAAACGGATTGCCGCCGGCCCAGTAGATCATCCGAATGTCGGGATAGGTCAGCCGCTTGCCGTCATAGTCGTATTCCGCACCGGGGGTCAGCAGGGCGTCGGCAATGCGCGCAACCGGGATCGACGACGCCACCGGGTTCCGCCCGGTCGGCAGCGCGGGCCGCGGCAAGCGGCGCGCCGGATTGCCGATACCGGCAACCGCGCCGTAGCCGAACGAAATGCCGCCGCCGGGCAGCCCGATCTGACCAAGCATGGCGGCCAGCGTGACCGCCATCCAGTAGGCCTGTTCGCCGTGGTCGGCGCGCTGGAGCGACCAGCTGACGTTGATCATGGTACGGCCCGCCGCCATGCGCCGCGCCAGCGCCCGGATCGCGTCGGCGCCGATATCCACGATGCCGGCGGCCCAGTCGGCGTCCTTGGCGACCCCGTCGCTCTCGCCCGTCAGATAGGCCCGAAACGGGGCGAAGCCGGTGCAATAGCGGTCGAGGAAGACTTGGTCGTGCAGCCCTTCCGCCACCAGCGTATGGGCCAGTCCCAGCATCAGGGCGGTGTCGGTGTTGGGGCGCGGGCGGAGCCAGTCCGCGTCGAGAAAGTCGGCCAGATCACCGGCGACCGGACTGACCAGCACGAACTCGACCCCGGACGCCCGGCAGGTTTCGAGCCAGCCGCGGTCGCTATGGTTGACCGCCGACCCGCCCTGGATCTGCGCGTTCTTGAGCGGGATGCCGCCGAAGGCGACCATCAGGTCGGCGTGTTCGGCGATCACATCGTAGGTCGTGGAGTTCGGGAACAGGCCCCAGATGCTGTCGCCCAGGATATGCGGCAGGACGACCTCGGCCGCCCCGAAGCTGTAGGTGTTGAGCGATGTGGTGTAACCACCGTCGAGCGCCATGAAGCGATGGAGCTGGCTCGACGCCCGATGGAAGCAGCCGGCACTCGCCCAGCCGTAGCTACCGGCGAAGATCGCCGCGTCGCCATGCGCGGCGCGGACCCGCGTCAGTTCGTCGGCGACGAGATCGAGCGCCGTATCCCAATCGACGGGGACGAAGGGCTCGCCGCCACGCCGTCGTCCCGGGTCGCCGGGTCCCTTGTCCAGCCAGCCGCGGCGCACCATCGGCTCGCGGACGCGCACGGGATGATCGAGGATGTTCGCCATCGACCGGCCGATCGGCGACGGATCGGGATCGGCGGCCACAGGGTGGAGCGCGACGACACGGTCGTCGACGACCTCGGCGTCATAGACGCCCCAATGCGCAGCCGTGCGGTAGAGGCGGCGGTCGGTCATCGCCGCCCTGAGAAGCTGGTCGACGGCAACACGCGTCAGCGCATCCGGGCGTCGCTGGTCGCCGCCTCGCGGCGAGCGGGGGTCGGCCATTCGTCGGGTGTCAGCTTGACGACCCGGCACATCAGGCAGCGAGCGGTCGAACCACCGCAAATCGGGTCGACCTCGTCGGTCAACGGCGTCAGCACGTTGGCGCCGACCTCCAGCGTCCCCTCGATCAGGTCGTCGCAGCCGGGCGTGTACCAGAGGCCCTCGGCGTTCATCACCCGCGGGTCCATGCCGGGAACGACAGTGACGCAGCGTTTGATCGTCTTGTCGGTGGTCGGTGCCTCGATCCGGACCCAGTCGCCCGCCTGCAAGCCGAGCGCCTCGGCGGTCTCCGGCGCCATCTCGAGCCCCGGCCAGGGCCGGCGGTTGCGGAGGTAGGGCACCTGGATGCCGAGCGTGCTGTAGTATTCGACGGCGCGGGTGCCGCTGACCAGGACGTAGGGATAGTCCTCCGCCATCTCCGGGTCGGAATAGGGACTGAACTTCGGCTCGACGAAATCGGGCACTGGATCGTAGCCGAAGGCGCGCAGCTTCTCCGACGCGAACTCGATCTTGCCGCTCGGCGTGTTGAAGCCGGGCTGGCCGTCGGGCCGGAGCTTGCCCTTGAGGTAGCGCTCGGTGACGTCCTCATTCTGGTAGGAGCCCTGCTCCGCCAGGTCGGCGAAGGTCATGCCGAGCGGCGCCAGCCGCCAGTCGAGCAGCTCTTCGTAGCTCTGGACCGGCAGCTTGTCGCCGTAGCCCATGCGCTGCAGCACGTCGAGCACCGGCTCGGCTTCCTCACGCGCCTCGCCGCGCGGTGGCATGGCGCGCACCCGGGCGGTGATCAGGTTGAGGCCGGTATATTCGGTGATCGCGTTCGATTCGAGGTGGGTCGTGATCGGCAGGATGTAATCGGCCAGGTGCGCGGTCGGCGATTCGAACAGGTCCGAGACGATCAGGAGGTCGAGCGCCTTCAGCGCCTCGAGCGTCGTGTAGCTGTCCTCGAGCCCGACCATCGGGTTGCAGCTCGTCCACAGCGCGCGCACCGGATAGGGCTCGCCGGTCAGGATCGCGTCGACGACCTGGCGGGGATGCGGATAGGGCGTCGTGATCGCGTCGGGCCCGGCGAACAGCGGGAACTTGTCGGCGCTGAGCTGCTCGTCGAGGCCGCGCACGTCCTCCGCCGAGGTGTCCTTGCCGTAATAGCCGGGCAGCCGCATCTTCGGCTGGGCGATCATCCGGTTGAAGCCCGGCTTGTCGAGGTTGCCCTTGAGCGCCGGGATGAAGCCCATCAGACGCAACGCACCGACGGCGTTGCCGGCCATGGTCGCGCCGATGAAGGTATAGAAACCCGCCGTCTTGGCCTGTCCGAACATCCGCGCGGCAGCGACGATCTGCTCGGCCGGAACCCAGGTGATCCGGGCGACCTTCTCCGGCGTGTAGTCGGCCACCCGCTCCTTCAGGTCGTCGAAGCCGATCGTCCAGTCGCGGACGAAGTCGGCGTCGTACAAGCCTTCCGAGATCATCACGTTGAGGAAGCCCAGCGCGAGCGCTGCGTCGGTGCCGGGGCGGATGCGCAGCCAGAGGTCGGCTTCCTTGGCCGAGCGCGTCGGCCGCGGGTCGACCACGATCGTCTTGGCACCCTTGTGGCGCTGGGCGGAGCGCACCTTGGTCGCCTTGGAGCCGTTCGTCTCGCTGAGGTTGACGCCCCACATCACGACCACCTCGGCCTCATCGACGTGGATGAAGCCCGGATAGGTGACGAGCCCGCCGTAGGTCAGCACGTCCGCCATCAGCTGCGGCGTGAAGCACTGGTGTGAATCGTGCTTGAAGAAAGTCGGCGTGCCGATCACGTCGCAGAAGATATCGAAGGCGAAATATTCCTTGGGCGGCAGCGCCTGGACGGAGATCGCGCGGGCGCCGTCCTCGTCGATGATCTTGGTCAGCCGGGCGGCGATATCGTCGAGCGCCTCGTCCCAGGAAACACGCTCCCATTTGCCGGAGCCGCGCTCGCCGACGCGCCGTTGGGGGTAGATCACGCGGTCCGGCGAATAGGTGATGTCGAGCGACGCCTTGCCCTTGACGCAGAGGTACCCCTTCGAGAGCGGATGATCGCGGTCGCCGAGGACCTTGGACACGCCCGGCTCGACGTTCGGGATGGCGTTGGGAATGCCCTTTTCGGCGACGACGTTGCCCTCCGTCTCCGCGAGCATGCCGCAGCGTACGAGACAGAAGCGGCAGGTGGTCTTGACGGTCGCCATTGTCATTCCTCCCCTGGGCTTGGCGCCTGGTGCGCCGCGCCGAGTGCGAATCGTTGGCGATATTATGCCCCGGCAAGGCCCGATTGGCCACCTCGGTCAAGGCTTTGCAGGGCTGAACCGATCCGCATACATATCGGATCGCTCGACGCCGATGCGCTCCAAGACAGCCATGGCGGCGTCGATCATCGGCGGCGGACCGCACAGGAAAGCCTCGGCGCCAAAGCCGTCATAGACGGCATCCGCGACCAAATCCGTGACCGGACCGCGGGCGCCGCCCCAGGCGCCGTCCGCGGCTTCGCCCGAGAGCGCGATCCGGTAGTCGAAGCCGGGATACTCGGCCGACCAGCGTTCCAAAAGGCCGATATCGTAGAGATCGTCATAGCTGCGGGCGCCATAGAACAGGGTGATCGATCGGCCGGACCTTTCGGCCACCGTCTCATCCACCATGGCCTTGATCGGCGCCAGCCCGGTGCCGCCGGCGACGCAGATCGCCGGTCGATGCACGTTCGCGGTCAAGCCGAAGTGGCCGTAGGGGCCGATCAGCTCGACCCTGTCGCCGACGCGCAACCGCGACGTCACATGCTCGCCGACCTTGCCGCCCGGATAGAGCCGGACATCGAAGACGATGCGATCGCTGCCCGGCCGGTTGGCGGCGGAGAAATTCCGGTTCGGCGCGATGCCGGGCAGACCCCATTCGAAATACTGCCCGGCGCGATACGGCACCGGGCGGCCAGTGCCGAGCGTCACCTGCACGACGGACGCGGCGACCCGCTCGATCCGTTCGACGACCGCGTCGAGCCGCTCGAATTCGCGGCGCGGCAGACCCGTCGCGCAACACGATCTCCAACTCGACATCCGAGGTCGGACTGCACAGACAGGTCAATATCCGGCCGACGTCCCGGTCCGCCTGGGTGAAGACCGCTGGATCGGCGCCGGGCCTCTCCTCCACCGAACCTGCGACGAGACGGGCGCGGCACTCCGCACACTCGCCGGACCGGCAGTTGTAGGGCATCGGCACCTCGGCGGCGAGGCAGGCCTCGAGGATGCTCTCGCCGGGGCGGGCATAGACGGGCTCGTCGCGGCCCGTGAGCCTGATGGCAAATCGCTGCGGCATCGCGGGTCGCACCAAGGCGACGTAATTCCCGGGTTCAGCCGGCGGCGACGGCGGCCTGTGCGTCCGATGTGGGGGTCAGGCTCATGAACGGCGCCGGCTCCTCGGGCATGTCGATGCCCCAGTCGCGGGTGATGAAGCCGCGCACCTGCTTGTAATAGGCGTCCCGCATGGTCTCGTTGGTATCGGCCTTGAAGCCCCAGTAGCGGTAGCGCTCGTTCGAGCGCGACTTGTCCGAGCCGAACGACGCCAGCCCGACCTGCAGCCATTTCGGGACCGCGGCCTCGACCTGCTCCCGGCCCGCCTCGGTTTCCAGCAGCGCCTTGACCCCGTCCATGCCGAGACCGACGTGGCCGTATTCCTCGTTGAGGGTCTCCTGACAGGCCCGGCGGAAGGGCTCGTACGGCGAGTTGACGAAATGGCGGAACTGATGAGCCGCCGCCCGGTCGACCAGGGCGAGGAACACGACCTGGTCGGTCCAGGTCTCGATCGGCACGTCGAAGGTCGTCAGGTGGCCCTTGTCGTGCGTGAATTCCCGCCAGTCGATACCCAGCTCGTCGAGCAGGGCCCGGAACCGCAGGTGATGGCCGTATTCCTCCATCACCGTCTTGGCCATGCGCATCTTCAACTCCGGCGTCGGCGCCCGCAGGATCGAGGCCTCGAAACAGTCCGCGCCGTATTCCTCGCTGACGACGTGGATCTTGATGAGGTTGAGCTGAAGCTCCCGGAATTCCTCGTCCTGCTGCCAGAAGGTCTCCGGGGAGACGCTCGGGATATTCGCTTCGCCATAAGTGTCGGTCATCGATCTTTCCCTCCGCTCGGCGCGGTTCAGTCGTAGAAGCTGCGCCGCGACGGCGCGTAGTCCATGATCACGTTCTTGACCTGGGTGAAATCGAGCATGGTCTCGAACGCGTCCTCGCGCCCGAAGCCGCTCGCCTTGGTGCCGCCGAAGGCAGCGCCCGACGGGAACAGGTTGTAGCAGTTGACCCAGACCCGGCCGGCCTCGATCGCCTGGGCGGTCCGGTGAGCACGGCCGAGGTCTTCGGACCAGATGCCGGCCGCAAGGCCATAGTCGAGGGCGTTGGCGCGGCAGATCACCTCGTCCTCGTCGTCGAACAGGTGGAAGGTCGCCACCGGGCCGAAGATCTCTTCGCGGGCGACCGTCATGTCGTCTTCGACGCCGCCGAACAGCGTTGGCTGAATAAACAGTCCTTTCGGAAATTCGTTGATCTGAAGACGGTCACCGCCCGCGATGACCTCGCCGCCCTCGGCACGACCGCGCTCGATATAGTCCAGGACGCCGTCCAGATGCGCGCGATAGACCATCGAGCCCATGTTCGTCCGGGGATCGAACGGGTCGCCGACCCTCAGCTTCGGGATCAGCCCGACGACCCTCTCGCGCAATTCATCGGCGATCGATCGATGTGCGAAGATGCGCGAGCCGGACGTGCAGACCTGCCCCTGATTCATGAAGGCGCCGAGCATCACGCCCTGGGCGGCAGCAGTCAGGTCGGCGTCACCATAGACGATCTGCGCATTCTTGCCGCCGAGCTCCAGGGTCACGCGCTTGAGCGACTTGCCGGCGTTCGACATGACGATGCGGCCGGTCGCCGACGAGCCGGTCAGCGAGATCTTGCGCACGTCGGGATGGCCGACGAGCGCGGCGCCGGCCGTTTCGCCGCGCCCGGAAACCACGTTGATCACGCCGGGCGGCAGGATCTCGCCCATCAGCCTAGCCAGCTCGAAAGTGGTGATCGGCGTCGGCTCGGGCGCCTTGTAGACGACCGCATTGCCGACCGCGAGTGCCGGCGCGATCTTGCCGGCGAACATGTTGAGCGGGAAGTTCCACGCCCCCATGATCCCGACGACGCCGAGCGGCTCGCGCAGGTCCATGCTCAGGATGTTCCGACCGACCGGCTGGGTGCGGCCGTCGAACCCGCGCACCACGCCCGCGAAGTAGCGGAGGCGGTCGGCGGCGGTGTGAACGTTGGCCTTGCTCTCTCGCCACGGCTTGCCGGTGTCGGTCGTCTCCAGCCAGGCGAACCGGTCGACGTCGGCCTCGAGCCGATCGGCCACCTGTAGCAACAGGTTCGCCCGCTTGCGCGCGCCGAGTTCGAACCAGCCACGCCACGCGGCCTTGGCTGCCTGTACGGCATTGGCGACGTCGACCTCGTTGGCGTCGGGCACGGTGCACAACAAGTCGTCGGTCAGCGGCGAGCGGCTTTCCAGAACATCGGTCGACGACGGTGCGACCCACCCGTTGCCGATGAACAGGTCGTACTTGGCCGGAATCTCGTAGGCAGCGTCACGCGGCATGGCGGTCCCGTTACACGGTCAACAGATGGACGGTGGCGACGGCCGAATCGTTGCCAAGCAGGCCGCCCGCCATCTGCGCGAGGCCGACCGTTGCGCCATCGACCTGACGCGGCCCGGCGCGACCGACCAGTTGTTCGGCGATCTCGACGATCTGAGCGACGCCGGTGGCCCCGACCGGATGACCGCGGCTGGTCAGCCCGCCCGACGTGTTGACCGGCAAGCGGCCGCCGATCGACGTCTCCCCGTCCTCGACCAGCGCGATCGCTCCACCCGGCCCGGCGAGCCCCAATTCCTCGATGTCGAAGAACTCCTGCGGCGAGGTAGGGTCGTGAACCTCGGCAACGGTGACATCCTCGGGCCCGAGACCGGCCTGTTCGTAGGCCAGCCTCGCCGCCCGCGCCGTCGCGCTCGGCCCCTCCCGATCGGGCACGCCACTGGCGACAGCGGATGCCGCGATGCGCGGACCGTTCAGGCCCCGCTTCCTCGCCAATGCCTCCGAGACCAGTACGACCGCCGCCGCTCCGTCGGCGACGCCGCCGCACATCGCGCGCGTCAGCGGCGCGACGACCATCTTGTCGGCGAGAACGGCATCGACCCCGATCGGATCGCGCACCGCGGCACGGTCGTTGAGCGCGGCATGGGCGCGGTTCTTGGCGGCGCACATCGCGAAGTGACGCGGCGTGGCGCCATGAGCCGCCATGTAGCGCGTCGCGCGGTCGGCGTTGACGTCCATGAACACCGACCGCCCCTCGGCCGCAGGCGCGCGGTCCGTCGCAGTGGCCAAAGCGGCGAAGGTCGCGCGCCGGTCTTCATGGGTCAGCTTCTCCGCGCCCAGGACGAGCGCGCAATCCACCTGCCCGTAGGCGACCGCCGTCCAGGCAAGATGGACGGCATCGGAGCCGCTGGAACAGGCGTTCTTGATCGTGTGGATCGGGATACCAGCGATACCGGCCGGGTTGAGCAGGATCTGCCCGAGGATCGATTCCTGGTGCTGCAGGGTTCCCCCGAAGGCGTTGCCGACAAAGGCCGCCTCCACATCCGCCGCCGCCAACCCCACTGAGGCGAGCGCCTCCGCAACGACCGGCGCTGCGAGATCGCCGATGCTCCGGTCGGGAAATCGCCCAAAAGCGCCGATCGACCCGCCGGCGACGACAACCGTGTTGGCGGGAGGGTTCATGTCACGCCTCGAACGCGGCTTCGGCGGTGGCGGTCGCCGTCCCGTCGGTCTTCTCGGCGGTCAGCGCGCAGCGGACCAGTCCATCCTCCACACCCGTGACCACCGCCTTCAGGCGCAGGTCCTCACCAGGGAAGACGGGCGCCGTGAAGGTGACGTCGAGCCAGCGTAGCCTGTCCTGCCCCACCTCGGCCGCGAGCAGCCGCGCGAAGTGAGCCGTCGTCATCGGCCCCTGCTGGAGCACGGTTGGAAAGCCCGCCGCCTTGGCGAAGGCTTCATCGACGTGGATCGGATTGGGGTCTTCGGTCCCTTCGGAAAAGTCTGCTAACTGTGGTCGATCGGCGCCGGGCACGATCGTCTCGAAGATCACATCGCCGTCTAGATAAGCCACAGTTCTATTCCCGCTCGATCAGGCGCGTGATTTCGCGGAGCGCTTTGGTGCCGTCGGCGCGGACATAGTCGAAAGCGACGTCGGCGAACCAGATTTTCCCGCCCTTGCCCTGCTTCTCGACGATCTTTTCGACCGAAACAGTGACGTCCAGCTCATCGTCCCAGTCGACGGGCGCGAACCATTCGTAGCGCTGGCCGCCGTGGAGGGCCTTTTCGCGCGGGATGCCGAGGTCCGCAAACAGGTTCGCCCCGCGCGTCTCGCCGCGCAGGAAGATCATGTAGGTCGGCGGCACCGCGGACAGATCGATGGGCGCGCCCTGCCCGCGCAGGAATTTCTCCGCGAGCGTCTTGTCGGGCTTCAATTTGAAGGGCGCGTAGACGTGGCCCTGCATGTCCAGGTTCATCGACAGCCTCGGTGCGTTGACTGCTATTTTTTACGTTTATGTAAATTCAAAGTCAAGCCGCAAAGAGGCCGTTGGACAGCAGCTCCGTATAAGATTCGATCAAGTCGTCGATGGTCACCGACTTGCGCGGGTCGTACCAGCGCGCCAGCCAGTTGCACATGCCGAGGATGCCGAAGGCGAGCATCTTCGGGTCGCCGATGGTGCGGAAGTCGCCGCTTCCCTGCCCTTCCGCGATCAGCCGTGCCCACATCGCCTCGTAACGCTTCCAGATGCGCAGCATCACGTCACGCACCTCCGGCTCGCCGTCGAAGCGGCCGTCGCGCATGCTGACCGTCATCTCGAGGCAGTAGCGGTCGAACCGTTCGAGGTGATTGCGAATGGCGGCGCGGAACTTCTCGCGCGGCTCGAGCTCGGTGTCTTCCACGATCGCGCCAATGCCGTCGACCAGCGCGACGCTCTGCGGCTCAATGATATGCAGCAGGATCTGCGGCCGGTTCTTGAAGTAGTAGTAGATGCCCTCGCGCTTGATTCCGACCGCCTTGGCGATGTCGTCGAGCGTCGTGTTGGCGTAGCCCTTGCGATCGAAGCACTCGGTCGCGCGCTGGATGATCTCCTGGCGCCGGCGGTCGGACTTGGACAGGGGTGGCGCCTTGGGAACTGCTGTCATCCGATCCTCCTGTCACGCGGTCTCGCGCAGCCGGAAGCGCTGGATCTTGCCGGTCGTCGTCTTGGGCAGGTCGTCGACGAATTCGATCCACCGCGGGCACTTGAAATGGGCAAGGCGTTCGCGAACGTGATCCTTGAGCCGCTCGGCCAGGCCGTCCTCCGCCGCTGCCCTGTCCTTCAGGATGACATAGGCGTGCGGTTTAATCATCTGTTCGTCGTCGGGCGTGCCGATCACCGCCGACTCGAGAACGGCGTCGTGCTCCGCCAGGGCCGCCTCGATCTCCGTCGGTGACACCCAGATACCGCCGACGCGGAGCATGTCGTCGGAACGGCCGACGATGAAATAGTTGCCGTCGGCATCCTGATAGAACTTGTCCCCCGTCATGACACCGCCGGCGCCGAATACGACCTTCGTCCGCTCGGGCTTGTTCCAGTATTGCGACGCTGCCGAGGGGCCGTAGGCGCGGAGATTGCCGATCTCGCCCTGGGGCAGCGGCCGGCCGTCGTCGTCCACGATCTCGGCGGCAAAGCCCTCGACCAGCCGGCCGCAGCTTCCCGGCACGACCGCGCCGGGCCGGTTGAGCATGAACATGTGGGTCATTTCCGTCGTGCCGACGCCATCCAGGATCTCGGTGCCGGTGAACCGCTTCCACCGGTCGAACAGCGAGGGTGGCAGAAGCTCGCCGCCGCTGACCGAGAAACGCAGGCGCCGGCAGGCGTCGCGGACTCTGTCCTGGCCGATCTCCTTTTCTGCCATCTGGAGCATGCCGGCGAACAGCGTCGGAACGCTCATCACGATGGTCGGGGCGTGTTCCAGCCACAGTTCCCAGGTCTTGGCCGGGGTGATCGGGCCACTGTTGACCAGGTTGACCGCGCCGGTGCGGATCGGGAAGTAGACCTGGTTGCCCAGGCCGTAAGCGAAGAACATCTTCGGCGGACAGAGCACCGTGTCATCCCGCGACACCTGCTGCGCGCCGATGCCGAACAGCTCGGTCGCCCAATAGATATGCTCGTGGGTGTGGACCACGCCCTTGGGGTCGCCCGTCGATCCGGAACTGTACAGCCAGAACGCCATATCGTCGGGTCTCTGAAGCTCGCTGTCCAAGCTGGCAGGGAATCCCGCGATGGCGTCGTCGAGGAAGGCATAGCCGCCCGCCGGCCGACCGGCCACGACGATGTGCTCGACGGCCGTCAGCCGATCCCTGATCTCCTCGAAAACGGGAACCAGCGTGTGGTCGATGACGACGACACGGCAGCCGCTGTCATTGACGTAGTAGAGATAATCCTGCGGCTTCAGCCAGGTATTGATCGGGATCGTCACCGCGCCGATCTTCATGCCGCCCAGGAACAGGGCCTCGAAATCGGGGCCGTCCATGACGCTGAACATGACCCGGTCGTCGGGCCGTACGCCGAGCGACCTCAGGTAATGGCCAACCCGGCAGACCCGTCCGTAGAGCGCGTCGTAGGTCACCACGGTGCGCGCCGGATCGTCGAGCACCAGCGCCGGCCGGTGCGCGTTCTCCGGGGCGGCGGAATGCTCGAAAAGGTAGTCGACGACGTTGCCGATCGGCGCCGTCTCGGTAACCAGCGAGCCACGCATCCTGCAGTTCCTCCCGACAGGCTGCCGCATCGCGCGAACCCGACCGCCCCAAGGAACGACCGAGTGCTTCGGACGGTTCGGAGCCGGCGGACCACGCACGGCGGACGGCCATTGATCCTGTTCGACGGTTCGCCCGGTCGTGCAAGGCCCCGAACACGGCCGATACCGATGCCGCCCGCGTTCACGAACCCGTTGCCGACCGTTCCGTCGTGTCGGCGAAGATCGTGCGAAATTTTTTACATTTACGTCAATATAAAATCAAAATGCGGCGGGCGGCACGGCTGCATGCCGCCGCGCAGCCTGACCGGAACCGTGACACCGAGCGAAAGCTGACCGCGGCGAATGCCGGCACGAGGCATTTTTGCTGGATTTCTTCGCGCATCCGATGCCAATAGGAAGATGACTGGGGGCGGTCACGAGGCGCGAGATGTTGGCATGTGGTTGGGTAGGAGTTGCCGGCGCGGGCTAGCCGGTCTGATCGCCTTTTCGGGCTTGTTCCTGTCCTTGGTTTTCCTGTCCTTGGTTGGAAGCACCCCGTCTTCGGCCGGCGCAAAGCGCCTTTCGCTCCCCGAGCGATGCTGGTCTCCAGCGGCGCTGGCCGGCCGTTATTCAGAGAAGATCATCCGGCGACAGCCCTGGCGGACGCAATGGATCCTGCCGAAGGCGGCAGCCCGATCATCGGGCCATCGCGCGTCGCACGGCGTCGTTCGCCGGGTTGCGCTGCCGCCGGGGCTCAAGCTGGTCGCGCTGACCTTCGACTTGTGCGAAGCGCCCGGCGAGATCTCGGGCTACGACGGCGCGATCGTCGACTATCTCCGTCGCCACCATGTGGCGGCGACGTTCTTCGCCGGTGGCAAGTGGATCGTCAATCACGACGAACGCGCCCAGCAGCTCATCGCCGACCCGTTGTTCGAGGTCGGCAATCACAGCTGGAGCCACCGGAACCTGCGCCGAACCGCTGGCGCTCGGCTCGTCGACGAAATCCTCCGCCCCACCGCAGCCTATTCGGTCGCGCGCAGCCACCTTGCGGCGCGTCGCTGCACGGCCGCCGCGCCGGATCTGCTCGCCGAGGTTCCGCGACGCATGCGCCTGTTCCGCTTCCCCTTTGGCACCTGCAATCCGGGCGCACTCAAGGCGGTCGCCGATGCCGGCATGATCGCCATCCAGTGGGACGTCGTCACCGGCGATCCCTGGCGGGCACAAACCGCCCGCTACATTGCAGCCAATGTGCTGCGCAACGTGCGTCCGGGCTCGATCGTGGTCGCCCACGCCAACGGCCGGGGCTGGCACACCGCAAGTGCCCTGCCCCTCATCGTTCCCCTGCTGCGCCGGAGGGGCTATCGCTTCGTCACGGTGAGCGAACTGCTGGCTGCCGGCCGACCGGTCGTCGCAAGCACGTGCTACGAACTTCGCCCCGGCGACAACCTGAGCTACGACCACCCTCGCCGCCGCAGGCATCGCCAGGTGTCGCGGCGGAGAGGCCGATGACGGATCCGCCGTTCGCGGAACCCGTCTACACGGTCGGCTCGCTCGACCTGCGCGACGTCGCAGGAACGGAAGCCGACCTGCTCGCCGACCGGATCGCCGCGATCGACCCGTGGCACCGGCTCGGATATGCCCCCGAAAGCTTGCGCCCCTATTTCGCGCGCCGCGAGCCCGGCGCCCGGCGTCTCGTCCTCCTGGAGGCCGACCAGGTCGTCGGAGCGGCCGTCATCCGCTATCCCTGGCTCCGCGGTCCCTACGTCGAACTGCTCGCCCTGTTCCCGGAAGCGCAAGGCCGCGGCCATGGCGGGGCCTTCATCGAATGGCTGGCCAAGCAGGCCGCAACCGAGGCTGCCAACCTCTGGGTGGTCACCTCCGAGGTCAATGACCGCGCGTTCGCCTTTTACCGGCGTCACGGTTTCGAGCCGATCGGCCGCCTGGAAGATCTCGTGCGCGACGGCGACTGCGAACTCCTGCTCCGGAAGCGTTTGAGCAAGGTCGCATCGCGTTAGCAGAACAGGACGTGCCGACGCCGGTCGGGACAGCGGATGCGAGCTCGAAGCCCGGACGCCGAATGCGGCGTAGTGCGCTTGGCTCGGCCGCCCGGCAGACCCGCGGCCGCCTAGGCGTCGATGCGGCTGGCGGCGTCGGGCTCTTCGACGGCGGCGGGGTGAACCTGCTCGACCGGCAACCGGCGATACATGAAGTAGCGCTCGCTCGGGACCGTCACGGGCATCGGCCATTCCGCCAGCACCTCATGGACCATCGGCTGTTGCGTGATCACGATCCCGCCCGGCGCCATCAACATCGCGATATGGGGGGCCAGACGGTCGGCAAGTGCCGCGTCTCCTTCGTCGTCGCCGATGCCGAGATCGTTGTGGAGCAAGGCGACGCGCCCCGCGAACCGCGCATACATCGCCGGCAGCATCTCGAAAACGTCACCGACCACGAGATGGTCGCGATCGGGCATGCTGTCGGCGCGCGTCATCGGGTTACGCTCGAATACGAAAATCTCCCGGTCCGGCAACAGTTCGCGCAAATGGTCGTAGGTCCGGCCGTTGCCCAGGCCCAGTTCGAAGACCGCACCGGGGACGGCCGACATCATGGCAACGGCAGCGTTCAAACAGTCCCTCTGGGCCTGCACCCGCCGGATGTGACTGTCGAGGCGACTCAATGACCCCGTCTCCATTCATTGTTCGCTCGACCAACGTGGCCGTTCAACAACTGCTAAAGCACGAATAGAAATTTTGCTAGCGCCTTTGACGCAGCGCCGACGACCGCGTGAACCCTCCGTCCGCGATGCGCCTACGTGCCGGCCGGCACGACCGGCAGCAACAGGCGCGAAGGGTGCCCAGGCCCGTAGTGGATCGTGTCGGCGCCGACCTTGTACCACATGTATTGATGCACGAAGAGACCGTCGGTGAGCGGCGAATCGGCGTTCGAAATCTCGAGCCGGATGCGGTGTCCTGCCTTGAAGCAATAGCCTACCGGCCACAGCTCGATCTCGTAGGCATAGACTTCGCCGGGCTCGATCGGCTGCGGATTGGCGTGGGTATAGAACGGGCGATACGGGGTGGAAGCCGCCTCGTCCTTCTCCCGGTGCGATGCGCGGAGCCAGCCGCGGCTGACATAGACCGACATCGGCTGACGTCCGCTCGCACGCTCGTCGTCGGTCTGGGGCATCTGGTCGGAAAGCTTGATGAAGAAGTCCGTGTCGGTCGCCGTCGATGCGGCGTGGAGTTCGAGGACGATCGGGCCGACGACCTCGAGGTCCTCCGCGAGCGGATCGCTGGTGAAGGTCATCACGCGCGCGACCGGATCGGGCCCCTGGGGACCGAACCCGACATTGCCCAGCACCCAGCCCGGATCGGGATAGCTGTAGCTGGTCGTGCCCTCCGCCGCGGGCGGCTCCGGCGACAGCCGTCCGTCGTTGAGCGACCGGACGCTCCCCGACGTGCCGTCGGTCAGGTGCCACGCCTGGCAGTCGGCCCGCGGCAGCGGCCATTCGGGCTCGCTGCGCCATGCCTCCCGTCCGCGCACGAAGACCCGGACGTTGGGCGTCTCCTCCCAGAAGCCGTTGTCCTCGTCCTTCAGGAACCGGTCGTAGAAGGGCATCAGGTTCTCGGCGTGGTAGTCGATCTTGTCGAACAGGTCGTGCGCCTCGAACACGTCCTTGGCGCCGGTCAGGACCAGTTTCGCCGGGGCGTCGAGATACTCGTAGGCGAGGACGTTGCCCCGCTCGTGCAGCCCCATCTTGCCCTGGTGGCCGATCGACAGGACCGGCACCTCGATCTCCTTGATCCGCTCCCAGGCGCTGCGCTCCTTCCACCAGTCGTCATAGGTGGGCCGGGAGATGAACTCCCCGGCGATGTCGCGGTCGAAGCGCTTGCCGGTGCCGGCATTGGCGGCGCGGTGGAAATTGTTGCCGCGGACTAGGTTGAACCACCAGGTCATGAAATCGCAGTAGATGCCGCCGTGATAGGCAGTGCCGCGATAGATGTCGATCGCGCCGTCATAGGGCGCGATGCATTTCAGCGACGGCGGATTGACGATGCCCATGAACCACTGCGACCAGGCGTAGTAGGACTGGCCGAGGCCGCCGACACGACCGCTGCACCAGTCCTGGGCGGCGATCCACTCGACCACGTCGTACAGGTCCTGCTGCTCGGTGGTATCGAAGAAGCCATAGCTGCCGCCCGAGTTGCCCGAGCCGCGTACGTCCAAATGGACATAGGCATAGCCGTGGCTGACGTACCACTCGACCGGTCCCACCTCGCGCCACAGGAACAGGGGCGAGTGCGGCAGGTCATCGGTCTCGAACTGATAGGGCGAGGCGGCGAGCAGCGCCGGATAGGGACCCTCGGCATCGGGCCGGTAGATGCGACACGCGAGTTCGACCCCGTCGCGCATCCGGATCATCACCTTGTCGTCGACGCGCATCGCCAGCGCGCCATAGCGTTCGTCCCGTTCCGTGGCCATCGGCCCCCTCCCCTGTCTGCTGCCTTCGTGGCATGTCATCTCGGTTAGAGATCGAGCAGCTCGAGTGGCATCGTGCCGGCCGATCTTTCCCCGGATTTCAATTCCCTATAATTTCTTTCTGATATTTCTGTCTTTTCCGGATTTAAATAATTTGCCTGACTGGTGACGCTAGTACTGCCCTTCGGGCGGCAGGCCGAAGACATGCTGACCGTACATCGACATGACGGCGTCGAAGTTCAGGCTGATATGGTGGTTGACCGCCGCGACGTCGCGCCAGGCGCGCTGGGTCGGATGACCGTGCTGGAGGCCGCGGCCGCCGACCGCGTCGAAGACGAGGTTCATCGCGGTCATCGCTTCGTGCGCGATGAAGGCCTGGGTGCGCCGATTGCGCATCCGAGTGGGAACCGTGGTCTTGCCTTCGGACCGGGCCTCGGCCTCCGCTTCGGCCACGTCACGCTGGGCCAGGAGCCAGCAGGCGTCGATCCGCGCCGCCGCTTCGCCGACGCGCTTCTGGACGGTCTGGAAGTCGGCGATCTTCTTGCCACCGAGCACCACCGCGCCATGGGTCTCGCGAACCCTGTTCTCGTCGAGGAAGCGCTCGAACGCGCCGGCCGCCGCCGCCAACCCCGGCGTGGCCAGCGAGAATGGGACGCTGGTCAGCAGCGAGATGCGGTAGAGCGGGTTCTCGGACGCGTCGGCGCCGGGACTGGTGCAACCCGTCGCGTCCGCGAAGGTCAACACGCGATGCGCCGGCACGAAGACGTCGTCGACGAGGACGTCGAAGCTGCCCGTCCCCGCCAACCCGACCGGACGCCAGCTCTCCCAATCGATCGTGTAGTCCGACTTCGGCACGATGGTGAAGCTCGGCGCCGGCTTGCCTTCGGGACCAAGCGGCAACATGGCCCCGCATAGGTTCCAATCCGAGCCGGGGCAGCCACTCGAGAACGGAAAGCGGCCCGACAAACGATAGCCGCCGTCGACCGGCGTCGCCTTGCCGATCGGCGCGTAGGAGCCGGAGATCAGGGCGTCATTGTCGCTGCCCCAGATCTCCTCCTGCGCCTCTTTCGGAAACAGGGCGCCGAGCCAGCCATGGGCCATGTAGAGGCCCAACACCCAGGCCGACGACGCACAAACCCTGCCGATCGCAAAGCTCGTTTCGAGGATCGGCGCGAAGCTGAGCTCATGGCCGCCATAGCACGCAGGCATCAGCACCCGGTGCAGGCCGGTCGACTTGAAGTGTGCGACCGTCTCCTCGGGCACGCGACACTCGGCCTCGCACGTGGGAGCCAGCTCGGCAATCCCCGCGACCAGCGTCCGGGCGCGCGCGCGCCACTCCGACGCCGTGGGGGCCTGTCCGGTCAGCTCGTCGACCGCGGTCCGGTCATGCATGGTGCGCCTCTTTCTCCGTGTTGCGAGGGCAGCCGCCAACGGATCGGAGGCTGCGCCAATGGTCTCGGTGTTGCGCCGGCTGTCAGCGCCCGGCGGCGATCTGGCGCACGAGTATCGTTTCGATCTCGCGCAACATCGCCTTCATGTGCTCGACGTCCGACGCGGGAAACGGCGAGGTCACGACGTCCTCGAGCCGGGCCGCCTCCGGCCAGAGCTCTTGGAACAAGGCTTCACCGTCGCGCCGCAGGCTGATCTGTACGGTACGCGCGTCCTGCTGCGACCGCCGTCGCGACACGAGGCGCTTGTCCATCATCCGGCCGACGAGGCGAGACAGGGTCGAGGTCTTCACCCCCGTGATGCGGGACATGTCGATCAAGCTGAGAGGGCCGTTGAAGTGCAGCACCATCAAGGCGCGCCACATGTCCAGCGTGATCCCGGCCTGCTCGATCCGCGGCGCGAAGGACAAGGCCATCAGCGACCCGACCCGAGCGATCAGGTATGGCACGAAGGCGTGGAGTTCGAAGGCCTTGGAGGTAGCGTCTGGCATCGGTCGTCTTTCTGCGCTCAGGTGCGCTCGGCCATGGGATTTCCCGGAAAGCCTGTCACGGCCCGACAACGGGGACCCGGCCGACGGTCGACGCAACGGTGTCCGCGTTGGTCGAACCGATACGGTGGTATCTTTGGCGGCGTACCGCTTTCATTGCATCTGCAATTATTGCATCTTAAATGAATCGGACCAGACATCGCAAGGCGCACCATGGCCCTTATACCAGCGCAAGCGCCAACCACGGGAAGGCGATCACCAACAGCAGCACCACCAGCATCGTCGCAGCGAAGGGCGCCGCACCGAAGAAGACGTCGTTGAGCGTGATGCGCGGGTCGTTGAGGTTTCCGTGGATCGCGAAGCAAGCGAGGCCGACCGGCGGCGTCAACAACCCGATCTCGACCGCGAGCACGGTGACGATGCCGAACCAGACCAGGCTGCCGACGTCGACTCCCGCCATCTCCATGGACCGCAGGACGATGGTCAGGATCGGCACCAGGATCAGCATGATCGAGGCAGAATTGAGGATCGTCCCCAGGATGACCAGCAGCACGACATAGATCGCGAGCAACCCGTCATAGCCGAGACCCGCCTGGGTGATCCAGGCCTCCAGCGCGGTCGGGATGCCGCTGACGCTGATCATGCGCGCGTAGAGGTGGGCGGCGACCAGCAGGAAGCAGAGCGCCGCAGTGACATAGCCGGTCTCGACCAGGACCTGCCACAACGACCGCAGCGTCACCTTGCGCCGTGCGACCGCG
The DNA here is from genome assembly GCA_963730305.1 of uncultured Alphaproteobacteria bacterium. Taxonomy (GTDB): domain Bacteria; phylum Pseudomonadota; class Alphaproteobacteria; order Bin65; family Bin65; genus CAMYMQ01. Next base: position 29,530 of record CAVSRB010000006.1, on the reverse strand, counting down.
ATCAACAACGCGCCCAGCGCGCCGACGCCGCCGCCCTCGGTCGCGGTGAAGATGCCGCCGTAGATGCCGCCGATGATCAGCACGATCAGGCTGACGATCGGGCCGATCTTGACCAGCATCTGCGGCACGGTCATGAGCGGCTCGCCGGCGATGCTGCCGGCTTCCCCGTTCTCTCCGCGGCGTTTGACCTCGGGCGCGACGCCGCCCTCGAAGACGGCGTGCGGGAAGCGGTAGGCCATGATCCAGATCAGGACGGCGAAGGCGCCGGCGAGCAGGATGCCTGGCAGCACGCCGGCGATGAACAGATCGCCAATCGAGACCTCGGCCAGGATGCCGAAGATGATCAGGAGTAGGCTGGGCGGGATCAGCATGCCGAGCACGGAACTGCCGGCCACGACGCCGACCGCGAACCGGCCCTTGTAGCCGAAGCGCAGCATCTCCGGCACGGCGATCCGGGTGAAGACCGAGGCCGAGGCGATGCTGGTGCCCGTAATCGCGGCGAAGACCGCGTTGGCGGCGACCGTCGCGGTGCCGAGACCGCCCCGCAGCCGCCGGAAGAGCTGGTGCGCGACCGAGAATGCGTCGTGGCCGACGTCGGAGATGCCGACGAACATGCCCATCAGCACGAACAGCGGGATAACGCCGAGTTCATAGGTCCTGAGGCTCTCGTTGGCGGCGAGCGCGAGCATCGTCCCGGACAGGTGGGCACTGTCGCGGATCACCAGCACGCAGAAGAAGGAGATGACCGCCAGAGCCACGCCGACATGCATGCCGAGGTAGACCAGGACCAGCATGAAGGCGACCGAGAGCAGGCCGACCATGATCGTGGACTCGAAGGCCAGCGCATAACGGGCGGCGATCAGAATGGCCGCCGTGCCGGCGAGCACGAGCAGGAATCGCAAAAAGCCCGCCGTCCGGGTGGACCCGCCGGCAGCCAGCGTTTCGGCGTCGCGCACGAACAGGACCAGGAACTGGGCGCCCGCGGCCAGCGCCCCGATCAGCACGACCAGCTTGATCGGCCATTCGGCGAAGGTGAAGTCGCCGAGGTTGCCGAAGTAGGCATCGGTCTTCCACGCCTTCTCGAGGAGCGGAAAGCCAAAGACGAGAATGATGCCCATCATCCCCACGCCGCCCAGGTGGAAGATCGCCTGAAGCGAGTGGAACCAGGGGCTGCCCCGCTCCTGCAGTCGCGACAGCACGACCTCGTTTCGCGTGACCCGCCCGTTCCGCAACGCGTCGGGCAGCTGCAGGAACACGATCGCGATGATCGACAGCGAGATGATCAGCGGCACGCCGCGGATGGGCGCGTTGAACAACGCCCGCGAGAAGACGTCGGCGTTGATCAGCACCATCATGACGAAGATCCATGCGGTGCCGAGGCCGTTCAGCCCGGAAAGGACGTAGCCCAATCGTCGGACAAAGGAGGACGGCGAGCCCCTACGCGCCGAAACGCCGCTAGAGAGGCCCGCCGACCGAGAGGCCGGCATGACAGCCGGCTCCCGGCGCTATTCCTTGTCCCAGGCGCGCGGAGGATTGATGCCGTGGGCCCGCGCCTCTTCCATGAAGGCCTTGATCACGGCCTTGGCCGGAAGCTTCTTGGCCTCGAGCGCGGCGGCCCACTGCTTGGCCAGCGGCGGCAGGACCATCGCCCAGCGCTTGCGCTGTGCGTCGGACAGCTTAGCGGTCATCATGCCCTTCTTCGTCATGATGCCGGTGAACTTGCCGATGCGTTGAGCGTTGACCTTGACGTATTGATGGCCGTACTCGGCGCCGGTGGTCCGAAAGGCCTTCTTCAGGCAATCGGAGAAGGTCGCCCAGGTCTTGGCGTTGACCGTCACCGCCGCGACCGTCGTCGCGCCGAAGTTGGTCACCGTGTAGTGCTTGGCCGCCTGATAGATCTTGTACGGGAAGGCCAGGTAGATGATGGTCGGATAGCCGTCGTAGAGGCCGTTCTTGATGCTGGTATAGGCCTGCAACATCGAGGAATTGACCAGCACCGCGCCGGTTCCGCGGATGTAGTTGCCCAACGAGCCGCTGCCGCCGATCTTGTGGCCCTTCAGGTCCTCGTACTTGGTCACCGGGAAGGTCGAGAAGAGCTGCATGCTGTTCTCGGCCCCACCGCCCAGGTAGATCTGCCCGTAGCGCGAATACATCTTGTTCATCGCCGGGACCTTCTTGCGCACCGCGGCGTCGACCTCGGTCATCACCTTCGGGTCGGCGACGACGAAGGGCATCACCGACGGATACTGGTCGAGCGGCAGCTTCGATTCCTCGAAGTTGCGCAGGATCACGCCGACATGGGCGATCCCTTCCTCGACCGCCTCGAGCGTCTCCCCGAACTTGGCGAGCGACTGGGCATAGGCCTGGTTCCAGACCAGGGTATCGCCGCAAGCCTTGGCCCGCTTGGTAACCGTCGGGATGAAGAAGGTCTTCAGCACGAAGGCCGGCGTGACGATCGCCGGCGATGCGGCCGCACCGGTCAGCTTGTATTCCTTGGCGGTCGCCGGCTGCTGCAGGGCGGCAACCATGAGCGCTGCAAAGGGAATCGATAGAGCATACTGGCGCATTGTCTTTCCTCCCGGCGTCGCGCCGGCGTGAGGACACGGCGGACGGCGCTTGCTTATGTTTTGACGGTGGCCGGACGCGCCGGCACAACCCCGGATCCATCCATTTTCTGTCCGGCACACTGGTGCCGTGGCAAATCCATGAAAAAAATGGTAGCGACGCTTCATTGCAAATGCAACAGTTTCAATCGGAACTGGTGAGCCTGCACGGTGTCGGCACCGCGGCTTGCCAAGCGGCAGATTGAAGCTCCGCGAACGGAAGCCGGCGGCTCGTGTCGGCCCGCCGGTCCATGGTCCGGAACGCGGCGAGACGGGAGGAAACGAACGGCATGAAACTGGTCACGGTTGACATCGACGGCGCCGATCGCGCCGGCGTCCTGATCGGCGACGACATCTTGGATCTCGGCGCCGCCGCGAAATCGCTTGGCGCGGCTGCGCCGGCCGCGAGCGTGCTGGACATCCTGAATGGCGGCACGTCCGCACTCGATCAGGTGCGCCGCCTCGCCGACGCGGCCGAGGCCAAGCTGGACGATCTGCGCGCCGCAGGCGCCGTTGTCGGCGCCGCATCGGCCCGCTTTCGTCCGCCGATCCCGAAGCCCGGCTTCGTCCTCTCGGTCGGCATGAACTACGCCAAGCACCTCGAGGAGATGAACACGCCGATCCCCGACGCGCCGGCGTCCTTCGTCAAGATCCCGACCTCGCTCACCGGCAACGGCGAGCCGATCCGGTTGCCACCCGATCATGCCGACATGGTCGACTTCGAGGGCGAGCTCTGCTTCGTCTTCGGCCGCGAATGCCACCGCGTCGCAGAGGCCGAAGCGATGGACTATGTCGCCGGCTACACCATCGCCAACGACGTCTCGGCCCGCGACTGGGTGCCCGGCGTCGCCGCCGCCCAGGGCTCGATGGAAGGCATCCACGCCTGGGAGGTCAACATCCTGGGCAAGCAGTACCCGACCTTCACCCCGATGGGCCCGGCAATCGTCACCCGCGACGAGATCGCCGACCCGGCGGCGCTGCACCTGGTCACGCGGCTCGACGGGGAGGTCATGCAGGACACGCTGACCGAGCTCGTCTTCCCGATCCCCCGGCTCATCGCCTACTTCTCGCAATGGTACCGATTCATGCCGGGCGACGTCGTCACGACCGGGTCGCCGTCCGGCGTCGGATTCGGCCGCGATCCCAGGGTCTTCATGAAGCCGGGCCAACGCGTCGAAATCACCGTCGACGGGATCGGCACGCTGTCCAACCCGATCGTCGCCAGCTAGGCGGACACCCGGCATCCGATGCCCGAACGCGACCGAAATGGATGCGCCGCAACGCCAGACGATCCCACGGGCGCAGACGCATTGGTCGATTTGCCGATGATTGAACCAGCGACCGAATCGCATATGATGGCGGAAACGCACCGTCTCGCCGCGGTCGCCACTATGAAGCGGGGCGTCGGAAGCCCCGCGAGCTCAAGCCATGTCACTAGGGAGACGAGACCATGAGCGACGCACAAGTCCAGGAGCAGGCCGCGGAACGGCAGCCGCCCAAAATGGAGAAGGCGGCCGACCCGGTGCTCAAGCTGAACTTCCTGTCCCACGGCACGCTGGAGAGCCGGGATTTGGATCGGGCGCGTGAGTTCTACACCGAGTTCCTCGGCCTCGAAGTCGTGCGGACCAGCCCGATCTCGCTGCTGATCCGCCTGGGCGGGCCGAACACGATCGCGGTCGTGCACCAGAAGAACAAGAGCGATGCCATGTCGCTGCTGAACCACAACGGCCTCGACGTCGAGACCGAGGCCGAGGTCGACGCGGCCTACGAGAAGGTCGTCGAATTCAAGGACAAGTACGACCTGACCAAAATCTCCAAGCCGATCACCCAGCACGGCACCTACAGCTTCTACTTCTGGGACATGGACGACAATTGCTGGGAGATCCTGACCAACCCCAAGGGCGGCTATTCCTGGCTGTTCGGACTGGGTGGCGATCTCGAAGGCAAGGGTCACATGGACCGCAACTTCGAGCGGCCCAAAAGCTAGGCTCCACCGGCGGGCCGCGAGGCTTTTCCTCGGCTCCGCCGATACGGTCCGGGGCCGAAGCTGTCGAATTGGCGATCGAGCCGGCGAGAGTTCGCGCCGCCAAGGAAAATACCTTGTCGGCGGGCCTAATCCTCGCCGGTCGCGCGCCGGTACCAGGTTAGATCGACATAGGCATCGGGGTCGGTCAGGCTCTTGCGCGGCACGCCATATTCGCTCCGCAACGCTAGGACGGTCTCCATCCCGGTCCGGTTCAGGCGGGCGCGCCGCTCGAAGCCGCTGGCCGGGTCGAGGTAGACGGCGCAGGTCTGCGCCGCGACCTGCGGCGTCATGTTCGGCACGTTCTCCACCAGCAGGGCTTCGGCCCCGGCACGGTTGGCGGGATCGAACAGCCAGTCGAGGGCATCGAGATAGCCGCGGATATAGCCGCTCAGCGCCTCCCCATTCTGCTGCGCCCAGGAACGACGCGTCGCCCCGACCACGCCCTGATAGTCGGGAACGACCGCGGACGCGTGTTGCAGCACCTTAAGCCCGACATGGGGCGCGATCAGGTCGAACGGGGTCAGGACCAACGTCCCGGCATGCTGGCCCGCCTTCATCGCCTCCCAGCGCTCGCGCAATCCGCCCACGCCGTCATAGGTGACGTCGGCTTCCGAGACGCCGGCGTGCTGGAGCATCCTGCGCAGGACGAAGGCGAAGCCCGTCGTCAGGGCGTCCACCGACAAGGTCCGACCTTTCAGGTCGTCGAAACTCCCGATGTCCGCCTGGACGACGAGACGCAGGAAGCCATCGTCCCCACCCATGAACACGAACAGGTCGGGCTCGCGATCGATCTCGGCCTCGCCCTGTCCTTCCTGGTAGGCGACAACGTTGTCGAACGCCGTGGCGCCGATGTCCCAGTCGCCGCGGATCAGGCCGGCGAGCTGCTCCTTGGAGCTGGTCGTGTAGGTGACGTCCACGGCGACACCGTGGCGTTCGAAGAAGCCATGCGTCTGGCCCACCCAGATCGGCAGATTGGTGCCACCGGGAAATACGATGACGCGAAGGGGCACGGTCATGAGGGGCCTCGTCACAGCGTTTCTCGAGGCGAGCATCAAAGACACGCGGGCGCGAGCGGTCAACCTGGCGCCGCCTGCCCGGCGCGCGGCGCCTCCGTGACGCCACCTAGACGGTCGCCGCTCGTTCCGTCGGAACGGGCTCGCCCATGATGAGCTCGGTCATCATGTCGATGCACCGGTCGAGCCGACGCGACGGCCCGACCAAGACGTAGTTCACCGCGAACCCATCGAACGCCATGAACAGGATGTGGGCCAGCGCCGTGTCGCCGAACCGCGCCGCGCGTTCCTTGGGCAGGCAGCCGGCGATCAGCTCCGAGATCTTGCCTTCGGCCCAGAGGAGGAGATCACGGGAGTATCGCTCGTCCCGCCCCGATACGGCCAAGCCCTCGACGAAGGTATTGCCGAAACCGCCATCGGCGGACGGGAACGCCTCCCACAGCGTGGTCACGATCAAGCGCAGCCGCTTGCGCGGATCGGCAACCCGGGTCGCCTTGCGTTCGAGAGAGGCGATCTGGTCCCTCAGCCAAGGACCATAGATGTCGAACAACAGGGCCAGTTTGGACGGGAAGTAGACGTAGACGTTCGAGGGCGACGTCCCGGCGCGTCGCGCGATGCTGCGCATCGTCGTCGCCGCGAAGCCCCGCTGTTCCAGCTCGTGACGCGCGCTCTCCAGTATCCTGTCGCGGACATCGTCCTTCTTTATCTGCACCATTCCAGCAACGACCTTGACTCGCCCACGACGATGACCTCAATTTGCGATTAAAGAACAGCGTTCCGTTTTGAAAAGACGATCGCACGAGGTTGGAGGGTTGCGAGCATGGGTCATCTCAATCGACGCGCGCAAGAGGGCAATTCGGCAGGCTGGGCGGCACCGGCACGTTCCGCCGGTCGCTGACGGCATGGCCGCAGTTCCGCGAACCAACGGCTTCCAGCGCCCTGCCGCATGAAGATCGAGGACGAATTCACCGTCGCCGCGCCGATCGAGCGCACCTGGGCCGCGATCAAGGACCCCCAGGTCGTCGGTCCGTGTCTGCCCGGCTGCGAGGAGATCGAAGAGCTCTCGCCGACCACCTACCGGGCGCGGGTGGGCGTGAAGGTCGGACCGATCTCGGCGCGCTTCGTCGTCGAGGTCGAAGTCGTCGAGGAAACCCCGCCGACGCGAATCGTCTCGGTGACCCGCGGCGAGGAAGGCGGCAAGGCCAGCAACGTCCGGGCCGATAACGTCGTCACCCTGACGCCGACACCGGACGGCGCCACGGCGGTCCGGTACGAATCGGAAGTCACCGTGACCGGCCGTCTGGCCAAGTTCGGCTTTGGCGTCATGAAGAAGAAGGCGCAGTCTTTGGGCGCCGAATTCGCCAAGGCGCTGAGCGAGCGGCTCGCCACCGAAACAGCAGCCTGACCGACAGAGATGAAATTCACCAAGCCCCAATCGCTCGATGACGCGGTCGCCGCAATGGCGGCCGACGGCGCGTTCGGCCTGGCCGGCGGCGCGACGCTGGTCGCCATGATGAATGCCGACCTGGTCGCACCGGACGGTCTGGTGTCGCTCCAGCAGGTCGCAGAGCTGGGCGAAGCGACCCGCGACAACTCCGGTGCCGTCCGCATCGGCGCGATGCGCCGGCACCGCCAGACGGCCGAAGAGACCGACCTGCGCGACGGCCAGCGCGTGGTCAGCGCCGCAGCCGGGCAGATCGCCAACCCGCCGGTACGCAACATGGGAACGATCGGCGGTTCCTGCGCCTTCTTCGATCCGGCCGCGGACTATCCGCCCGCGCTGACCGCCGCCGACGCCCGTTTCGAGCTCGTCAGTGCCGGGGGCCGGCGCACGGTCGACGCCGCCGACTTCTTCGTCGATTGGTACGAGACGGCGCTCGAGCCGGGCGAATTGATCGAGGCGGTGGTCATACCCGCCGCCCCGGCAGGCTCGATCGGCAGCTATACCAAGCTGGCCCGCGTCTCCGGAGATTTCGCGACCGCTTCCGTGGCGCTCGTCCTCGGCATGGACGGCGACGCCTGCAGCCACATCGCCGTGGCGGTGGGGGCGTGCGGGCCGACGCCGGTGCGGCTGCGCGCCGCCGAGCAGGCGCTGATCGGAGGCGGGCTCGGCGAGGCCGAGGTCGAAACCCTCGCAACGGCGCTGGCCGAAGCGCTCGACCCGGTCGACGACGTGCGCGCCTCCGCGGACTACCGACGGCGGGTCGCGCCCCGCATGGTCAAGCAGGCGATCAAACAGGCGAAGCAGCAGCTGGCGGCCCAGCAATGAGCGACGACACCATCACCCTGACGGTCAACGGACGCGACCGGTCGGTCTCCGGCATCGCGCCGTGGACCACGCTCCTGACCGCGCTGCGCGAGCACCTGCGCCTGACCGGGGCCAAGCGCGGCTGCAACCAGGGCGTCTGCGGCGCCTGCACCGTGATGATCGACGGCCGTCCGACGCGGAGCTGCCTGTCGCTGGCGATGAACTGCGAGGGCCGCGAGATCACCACGGTCGAGGGCTTGGCACCCGCCGCCGGCGAGCTGGCGCCCGTCCAGCAGGCGATCATGGACGGCAATGGCCTTCAGTGCGGCTTCTGCACGCCGGGCATGCTGATCAGCGCCCAGGCGCTGTTGGACCGCAAGGAGAAGCTGTCGGTGGAGGAGGTCCAGCGCGGCCTGTCCGGCAACCTGTGCCGCTGCTCGGGCTACCGCAAGATCGTCCAGGCCATCGTGACCGCATCGGAGGCCGCGCTATGACCCCGCCCGACGGCGCCCCGGCCGGCGGGGTCGGATCGAGCCTGCCCCGCCTCGATTCGCGGGAGAAGGTCACCGGCCGCGCGCAGTACATCGCCGACATGGTGCGGCCCGATATGCTGCACGCCGCGATCCATGCCAGCCCCCTGCCCCACGCGAAGATCCTCGGCTACGACGTGTCCGCCGCGCTGGCCGAGCCCGGCGTGGTCTGCGTGTTGACCGGCGCGGACTTCCCCGACGGCCGCATGGGCGCCTTCATCAAGGACGAGCATGCGATCGCCAAGGACAAGGTCCGCTACATCGGCGAACCGGTCGCCGTGGTCGCCGCCGAGGACGAGGAGACCGCGCGGCGCGCCGCCGGCCTTATCGTCGTCGACTACGAGGAACTGCCCTTCGTCGCGTCGCCGGAAGAGGCGCTGGCGCCCGGCGCGCCGATCGTCCACGAAGAGCTCGAGTCGTACTTCAAGGTCTTCCCGGCGATCTGCGGCGGCAACCTCGCCTCGGAGACGCTGCTCGAGGAAGGCGACGTGGACGCCGCCTGGGACGACTGCGACCTGATCGTCGAGGGCGAGTACGAGACGCCCGCCCAGGCGCACCTGTCGATCGAACCTTGCGGCGCGATCGCCGAGGTCGATCCCGACGGTCGGGTCACCCTGTGGTCCGCCAACCAGTCCGTGTTCCGGGTGCAGGCCAACGTCTGCGAGAGCCTGAAGCTGCCGATGGCCAAGCTGCGCAGCCTCACGCCGAAGGTCGGTGCCGGTTTCGGCAACAAGATGGAGCCGCACGTCCAGCCGCTCGTCGTGATGCTGGCGCTCAAGACGGGCCGGCCGGTCAAGCTGATCCTCAACCGCACCGAGGATTTCGAGATGGTGCGCGCGCGCCATCCCTTCAAAATCCGTTGCAAGACGGGCGTGAAGAAGGACGGCACCTTCGTCGCCCGCGAGTTGGAGGCGGTTCTCGATTGCGGCGCCTACGGCGACGACAGCCCCGGCGTGCTCGGCTACAGCCTGCTGATGAGCCGCGGCCCTTACCGCATCCCGAACTGCCGCTGCTCGGGCAAGCTCGCCTACACCAACAAGATGCGCTTCGGCGCCTTCCGCGGCTTCGGCAATCCCCAGGTCAGCCTGGCGACCGAGACCCAGATCGACGAGATCGCCGAGAAGCTGGGCATGGACCCGCTCGACCTGCGGATCAAGAACATGATGCAGCCGGGCGACCGCTGGTTCGGCGGCGGCGAAGTCGCGTCGAACGGCCTCGCCGAGTGCTTCGAGAAGGCGCGCGCGGCGTCGGGCTGGGACGACCGCGCCGACCTCCAGGCCCCGCCCGGCAAGCGCCGGACGCTCGGCGTCGCGGCCTGCGGCCATATCAGCGGCCTGCTCGCCACCGGCGCCATCGTGCGCCTGCTCGAGGACGGCTCGGTCGTGCTCAACACCGGCGCGGTCGACATCGGCCAGGGCTCGGATACGATCCTGACCCAGATGTGCGCCTCGTCCCTGAAGGTCGCGGCGGACGCCGTCTCGATCGCGAGCCCCGATACCGACGGGTCGCCCTACAACTGGGGCACGACCGCGAGCCGGGTGACCTACACCACCGGCCGGTCGGTCGTCGCCGCTGCGGAGAAGGTCGCCGAGGAAGTCAAGAAACACGCCGCAGAAATCTTCGAATGCGCCGTCGAGGACATCGAGTTGCGCGACGGCGGCAAGGCCGGGATCAAGGGCGTGCCCGAGAAGGAGCTGTCCTTCTTCGAGATTTCGGCCCGCGCTCACTGGGCGGCGGGCGGCCCGATCGTCGGCAGCGACACCTGGGTCTTCAACCAACCGAGCGTCGACCCCAAGCGCGCCGTCGCCAAGGGCCTGCCTTTCCCGCAGATCGGCGTCTACAGCTTCGGCTGCATGATCGTGGCGATCGACATCGACGAGGTCACGGGCAAGGTCGAGGTTGGCGAGGTCTGGTCGGCGATCGACGTCGGCAAGGCGATCAACCCGGCATCGGTCGAAGGCCAGATCGAGGGCGGCTTCGTCCAGGGCATGGGCTTCGCGCTGACCGAGGAAATGGTGTTCGACGGCCCGCGCCTCGTGAACCCGTCGATGATGGATTACAAAGCACCGACCACGCTCGATACGCCGTTCGAGATCCATTCGATCATCGTCGAGGCCGCCGAGCCGGGCGGCCCCTTCGGCGCCAAGGGCGTCGGCGAGATCGGCCTGGTGCCGGTGCCCGCCGCGATCGCCAACGCAGTCAGGGCGGCGACCGGCCGCCAGCCCCGGCGGTTGCCGATGTCGCCCGAGCGCGTGCTGACGCTGATGCTCGACGGCGACACGCAAGCCTGAAGGCCCGGCCGACCGCGGCAAATCGGACCGGCAAGGAAGCGACGACTCTCGGTCCAACAGGATTATGGCTCAATCGAGAACAATGTTCGCTATTGACCGTCGACCCGTAAACGTTTGAAGTGACGATTCCGGAAACCGTGAGCGAGCAAGGGCGGACGGAAGACGGCCAGGCACGACCGCGTGCCCGTGACGATGAAGACGAATTCGATCCGGCCCGGCTTCGGGCGGATCAGCGGCCAGGGCGACTTCGTGGATCGAGAAATGGAAGCGCCGATGGAAGATCGCATCCGGACGCACCCGTGAACCGGCGCGACAAGAAACTGGAGGGATTGGGTATGAAGAAGTGGACTGCAGCACTCGCAGCGGCGGCTGCGATCGCCGGGTGGGCTTCGCCGGGCTCCGCCGCCGAGGTCAAGATCGGCTATTCGATCGCCAAGACCGGCCTGTTCGCGCCGGCGGCGCCGTCGCAGATCAACGCCTACAATCTTTGGGTCGAGCAGGTGAACGCCCGCGGCGGCCTGAACATCGGCGGCAAGGAAAAGCGCAAGATCAAGCTGATCCAGTACGACGATCAGTCGAACCCCGGCAACGCCGTGCGCATCTACGAAAAGCTGATCACGCAGGACAAGGTTGACCTGCTGCTCGCGCCCTGGGGCACCCCGCACCACTTCGCGGTGGCCTCCGTGCTGGAACGCTACAAGTTCCCGATGATCGGCAACACCGCGGCGTCGGTCCAGCTCCGCAAGATGAAGCCGGGCAACATCTGGTTCACGACGGCGGCGTTCCCCGACCGGCTCGCCACCGCCATGGTCGGCCTGCTCAAATCGGCGGGCGTGAAGACGGTCGCCGTCCTGACCAACCAGCTTCCGTTCGGCCAGGAAAACAAGCAGTTCCTGATGCCGGCGCTGAAGAAGGCGGGCATCAAGGTCGTGGTCGACTCCGACTATCCGCCGAACATCAAGGACATGACCGCGATCCTGGTGAAGGTGAAGGCGGCCAAGCCGGACGGCATTCTCGCCCTGGCCTATCCCGGCGATTCGATCCTCTACATGAACAAGGCGCGCGAGCTCGGCATCAAGGCCAAGTTCCAGTACCTGATGGTCGGCCCGTCGGCCGCCTTCTTCCGCGGCATGTTCAAGGGCGCGGCCAACGGCATCGTGACGATGGGCCACTGGTCGCCGCACGGCAAGAACGCCCGCGCCAAGGCCTTCTTCGCGGCCTACAAGAAGAAGTACGGGCAGGAGCCGGACTATCTGGATTCGGTCGAAGCCTGGGTCTCGACCGAGATCTTGGAGCAGGCGGTCGCCAAGGCCGGTCTCGACAAGGACAAGCTGCGCAAGGAGATCTCGACCGACACCTTCGATACCATCATCGGCAAGGTGCGGTTCGACGGCGTCCAGAACGCGATCACCCCGACCGGCTTCCTCCAGATCCAGAATGGCACGATCCAGATCATCTGGCCGAAGTCCCGGGCGACGGCCGCGTTCATGCCGAAGACCGGTTGGAAGTAGCAACCGGCGCCTTCTCATCGGCGTTATGATGGAGCGGCCCCAGTGCCGCTCCGTCTTTTCGTAACCGGTCGGATCCCGTGGATTTCCTGCTTTCCGGACAGCTGCTCGTCGCGGCACTGATCATCGGGTCGGTGTACGGGCTCGTCGCGCTCGGGCTCAACCTGATCTACGGCACGATGCGCCTGCTCAACATCGCGCACGGCGATCTGGTCATGATCGGCGCCTACACCGGCTACTGGCTGTTCACGCTGGCGAGCATCTCGCCGCTGATCGCCATGGTCGTCGCGGCCGTGCTGGCGGGGCTGCTGGGCGCGGGCCTGTATTTCGGCCTGTTCCGGCGCCAGCTCGCGAGCAACACCCCGATCGAGCGGATCGAGGCCAACTCGCTGCTGATCTTCTTCGGCGTCTCGATCATCATCCAGAACCTTTCGGCCCTGGCCTTCACCGCCAGCCCGCGGACCTACCAGGCCCTCGACGCCCTCGATCCGCGGGTGACTGACTAACGCTGGTGGCAAGTAAGTACCAGGAATAAGGGAAACGACCCTCCTGAACCCTAAGGATCGTTCAAGCTCGCCTCTTTAATTCGCATGATTCAAGAAAGGAACGGAATCGGATTTCGTTCCTTTTACTATCCAGCAATCATCAGAATACTTTCAGGACCGCTATCTCTCGAGAATCATTGCCGGCCTAATCCCTATTCGCTAGTCCCTGTTCCCTACCCTCCTACGCCTCGACCAATTGCGATGTGCAATTCGGGCATCGGGTCGCAGCAATCGCGATGGAGCTCTTGCAGTAGGGACAACTCTTGGTCGTCACGTCCGAGGTTCGAAGACGGTTGTAGCCCATCACGACAAAGAAAAGGATCACTGCGACCATAAAGAAGTAGACGATCTGGGTCATGAAGTTTCCGTAGCGCACTTCCGCGCCGAGGAAACTGAACGTGAGAAACGCGAACGATTTGTCGCTGACGATGCCGCCAATAATTGGCCAGACGATGTCATCGAGAAACGAGTTGATAATCGCCGTAAATGCCAGGGCCAGGATCAAGGCAACTGCCAGATCAACGAAGTTGCCCTTGATCGCGAAGGCCTTAAAATCGGTCCAGAGATCGTTCATTGCACCAGCCATCCCTTTCTTTGATGTACCACGATGAGGACTAGTCTCCTCACTGCAGCGCATTCCTCAGACAAAACGCCGCCGATTACATTGATCGTATGTGATCTTCCCAGACTGTCAATGAGTCCTTCTACGCTGTATCCCTCCCAGAGTCCCGCACCTGCTTCTGGTTTCGCGCCAACCACCAGCGTCGAGATTCCGGCAAGCAAGATCGCACCGCAGCACATCGGGCAAGGTTCGAAGGTTGTATAGAGCGTGCAGCCTTCAAAACTGACACTCTTTGCAACAGATCCTGCTTCCCGCAACGCGACCGTCTCAGCATGCGCCGTCACGTCATGGTCGGTTGTCACAAGATTGCGGCCGCGCGCCAGAACTTGCCCATCTCTGACGACAATCGACCCGACGGCGCTGTTGCCTTCGTCACGAGATCGAATCGCTTCTTCGATGGCGATTCGCATGAACTCGTCGTGAGATTGACCACTCATCGTACCTCCCTCAGTTGCATCTCAGATCGTTCCGGAATCTTGATTCTAGACCGGGATAACGATTTTCGACGGTACTTCCGGGGCATGGGAGAGGAATGCAATTGAAATTATTCTAGGAACGATCGATGACTAGCGTCCATCAGAGAGCAAGCGCCATGAACTCCAAATTTGCACTTCTTATCGGTGCCTGCGCGCTCGTCCTGTTTGCGGCTTGCAACGCTGAGGCCCTCACCGGCGCTGAGCCAACGGCAACCTGGGACGACGTCGTCAAAACGCGCGTCGCGCTGCGCAGCAGTCAACCGACGCGCACGCCAAAACCAACATCGACACCGCTCGTAAGACGCACACCAACGATTCTCGCAACGGCTGGCCCGACAAGCACACCGCTGCCTACATCAACTCCGGAAGCAACGGCGACGCCTAATCCGATAAGCGCCGAAGCTCGATCCGGTCCTGCTTGGAATTGAAGATCTCCCAACCGGCTGGCGCGTCAGCGGCGAGAATCTGGAAATCGAATTGACGGACACTGACAACATTTGTGGCGTTTCGGTTCAAGATCTCGCCGTGGCTGAGCGGAGCGGAAGTTACGAAGCGAGCTACAGCGGCCCATATGCGGCGCAATTCCTATCCCTCTACGATGGTTCACAGAATGCCGCCGCCGTATTCGAGCAATTACAAATGGCATACAACGCCTGCCCATCCGAGGGATACGACTATGGAGACGACACTTGGGGATACGTCTCGCCCATCTCGTTTCCGCAGATCGGTGAGCAGTCCTTCGGCTTGCGGTTGGGGCTTGGCCTCGACGACTTCGTCATTGAGATCGACATGATCGTCTTCCGCGTCGACGAAGTTCTGGCGACCGTTGTCTACGAAGACACGGGAGTGCTCTTCGGCGAAGCGGCGAATCCCGCTATCCTTGAAGATCTCGTCCGAAAGGCCGAAACACGAATTCGGGCCAACGCAGAGCTGATCGACAACATCCACATACCGATCCAGACGATCTAACCTCGCGGCCATTCAACGTGGGGAATGCTATCGAGGCGGGCGCGAGTTCTTGAGGTGCCGATTGCAGTGCCGAATGAGACAGTCGCAAAGCCGCCAAGAAACCGAAACCGCGATGCTACTTTCCGCTATCAAATGACAGCGGTGCGGTATTTTCAGCAGGCACTCTCACCGCAGCCATATCCTGTAGCTGCATCAGCAGATCACCGGGCTGTACGCTCTCGCCAGCTCGTACGAAGAGTTCCACCACGTTCGCGTCGCGCGGCGCGGTGATCACCGTCTCCATCTTCATTGCTTCAATCACAAGCAACTGATCGCCCCGATCCTACTCGCTCCCCGGGAGCAGGCAGCACATGAACGACCGTCCCGGGCATCGGAGCCGCCACCTGACGCCAATCACTAATGTCTGCTCGCGGACGCTGCACGACCGTCGACGCCACACTCTGATCGCGTGTTTGGATCTCGCGCGGGCTGCCATTCAGATCGAAATAGACGACACGGGTGCCATCGTCCTGAACTGGTCCGATAGCCGTTATCGAGATGATCAGGATTTTGCCCTGTTCGATCTGGGCGTACGCCGTCTCGCCCGGATTCAAGCCGTAGAGAAATGTTGTCGTGTCCAGCACCGATGTGTCGCCGAAATCGTCGACGTGTTGTTGGTAATCGAGAAAGACATCGGGATAGATCAACCATGAGATGACATCGCGCCGCGAAGGGCGATGCCCGAGCGTTTGCTGCAATTCACTTGAGCAGGCGTCGAGGTCAACATCTTCCAGTAAGGCACCGGGACGCTCTCGCATCGGCTCCCGGTCGCGAAGAACCGCTCGGCGGAGATCCGCAGGAAACGGATAGGGTGGCTGGCCCAAACCACCAGCCAGCATCTCGATCACCGATTGCGGGGCGTCTACGTCAGCGAGCCGTCCAACAAGTTGATCGATCGGAATCTCATTCTGGACGATGAAGAGCGCGAAATCCCCGATCGCTTTCGAAGAAGGAGTGACCTTGATAACCTCGCCCAGCGCTTCGTCTGCTTCACGATAGGCGTTTACGACATCGGGCCAGCGGCGGCCCAATCCGACAGCTTGCGCCTGCGCTTTCAGATTTGTGTACTGGCCGCCGGGCATCTGATGCCGGTAGACCGAAGCATCTGGCGCGGAGATGCCCGTTTCGTAGATCCCGTATCGAGAGCGTACCTCCGACCAATATTCCGACAAGCGTTCCAGGTCACCCAGATCCAGTTCGCTTTGCCGTTCCGTCCCGCGTAAACCAGCGACGATAGCGTTCAGGCTGGGCTGGGAGGTGCCGCCAGCCATACTGCTCAATGCGCCATCAGCGATGTCCAGCCCTGCTTCGGCTGCCTTGAGCACAGTCGCAACACCTGAACCCGCTGAATCGTGAGTGTGCAGGTGCAGTGGTATGTCAATCGTCTCCTTTAGGGAATTGACTAGCCGCTCGGCAGCCGGCGGCGTCAGCACTCCGGCCATGTCTTTGATCGCCAGAATGTGGGCACCGGCATCCTCGATCTCGCGGGCAAGGTTGAGGAAATAGTCCAGGGTGTACTTTTCCCGACGTGGATCGAGAATATCACCGGTATAGCAGATCGCAACCTCGGCAACTTTGCCCGACTCGCGCGCCGCGTCGATCGCCACCCGCATGTTCGGCAAATAGTTGAGGCTGTCGAAAATGCGGAAGACGTCGATCCCGGCCGATGCCGCTTCGCTGACGAACTCGCGCACCAGGTTGTCAGGGTAGGCGCGGTAGCCGACCAGACTCTGGCCACGCAGCAACATCTGGAGCATCGTATCTGGTAACGCCCGACGCAGATCGACCAGCCGCTGCCAGGGATCTTCTTTGAGAAAACGGTATGAGACATCGAAGGTAGCGCCGCCCCACGATTCCAGACTGAAGAGCGCTCCTTCGAGCGCTGCCGTCGCCGGAGCAATCCTCAGCATGTCGTAGCTCCGCATGCGGGTTGCAAGCAGAGACTGATGCGCATCCCGCATTGTCGTGTCGGTCAACAGTAGTTGCCGCTGCGACGATACCCACTTCGCAAGTTCCTCGGCGCCGTCTCGATCCAGAACAGTCTTCGCTGTTTCAGGCCTGTTCGACAGCGAACCGATCTCCGGCAACCGGATATCCGTCCGGTCCGGCGCATCGGCTCCGATCGATACATGCGCGTCGTTGACCGCACGGTCGGCTATGTAGCGCAACAACCTGGTGCCGCGATCCTGACGCGGCGGGAAACGAAATAGCTCGGGGTGGCTATCGAGGAAGGTCGTCGTTGCAGATCCGGAGAGAAAAATCGGATGCTGGATCAGATTCTCAAGGAACGGGATGTTCGTCTGCACGCCACGAACACGCATCTCTCGGATGGCACGGTACATCCGCCGGGCTGCCATCTCCAGAGTCGTATCCCAGGTACTGACTTTGACCAGCAACGAATCGTAGTGCGGTTGAATCTCGGCGCCGGTCAAGCCGCTGCCGACATCAAGGCGCACGCCATAGCCGCCGGCGCTGCGAAAGGCGAGTATGCGACCATTGTCCGGCAGGAAACCATTCAACGGGTCCTCCGTCGTCACCCGGCACTGCATCGCGCTGCCGCGTGTCGCCGGTGGCTCGCTGACACCAATGTCCGCCAGCGACGCTCCTTCCGCAATCCTGATTTGAGCCTGTACGAGATCGACTCCGGTTACGAGTTCGGTAACGGTGTGCTCGACCTGGATGCGTGGATTGACCTCGATGAAATAAGCTTGTCCCGCCTGATCGACGAGAAATTCGACCGTCCCGGCATTGGAATAGCCAACATGCTCCATCAGCCGTTGGGCCGCTTCGCAAATCCCCAAGCGCTGGTGCTCAGATAGC
This sequence comes from uncultured Alphaproteobacteria bacterium, assembly GCA_963730305.1. Lineage (GTDB taxonomy): Bacteria > Pseudomonadota > Alphaproteobacteria > Bin65 > Bin65 > CAMYMQ01. Next base: position 11,840 of record CAVSRB010000006.1, on the reverse strand, counting down.
GACATTGCCGGGGTGAACTCGATCATCTTCTGATGGCGGCGCTGTACCGAACAATCACGTTCCCAGAGATGGACGACATTGCCGTGTCTATCGCCCAGAATCTGGACCTCGATATGCCGCGCGTCGGCGATGAACTGCTCGAGGTAGACATCGGCGTTACCGAATGCCGCAGCGGCTTCCCGCCCTGCCGCTTCGATCGCGGCGGCTAGCTCGCGATCATCCTGGACGACGCGCATCCCTCGACCTCCGCCACCGTGGACGGCCTTCACCATCAGTGGGTATCCGTGTTCACTAGCAAACGAGAGCGCTTCATCTAAGCTGGTTACGGGTCCATCTGTCCCGGCGGCGACTCTCAGGCCCGCATCCACTGCCGCATGTCTGGCCGACAGCTTCTCGCCAAAAAGATCGAGGTGGTCCGGGTCGGGACCTATGAAGACGATTCCCTCCGCTGCGCAGCGGCGAGCGAATTCCGCATTCTCTGCGAGGAAACCGTAGCCAGGGTGGATAGCGTCGACCTGATGTTCCCGGGCCAGTCTGAGAATGTCATCGATGTCAAGATATGCGCCTACCGGCGTGCGACCGCGACCGACCAGATAGGCTTCATCGGCGCGATAGCGATGTGGAGACAGCATGTCCTCTTCGCTGTAGAGCGCAATCGTCTCTTTACCCAGCTCGGTGCAGGCTTGAAAGATACGCACGGCGATCTCACCACGATTTGCTGCCAGTACCCGTCGAATTTCCCTCACGGGTAACCTCCACCTCTAACCAACTCGTATGACCGGCTGGCGCAACGGGCTCTCCCAGGAACCGCCGCGCGGTCTGCATTCAATCGTCTCGTTGAAGTGTGCATATTCATCGGCGGTCGGAAGCCGATCGGGGAACTTCGTGTGATCGAGCGTCATCTCAAAGGCGCCAAATTGATCCGCCGTCGCCTGACCAACCAGCGGTTTGGCGTCCGCAGTAAGCCGGCATTCAACCGTCGCACCGCTGTTCGCGGCCCCGCGATCACCAGTCATCGTTGCCAGGACGGGCCCCTCGGCACTGTAGGTAATCGACAATTCCAGAACGCGCGCGTCGAGCTTTTTGCCGCCGCCACATGCGACAAGCACAAGCCCGACAAGCATAAGGAGGCAAAATGAAACTGGTCTAAAAGGCGTCATGTTAATCCAGAGGTTATGCGAGCGTCCGGCAGCTACATTCACCGTTCCGGGCAAACCGGATCAATGTACTATCAGGATCATACGCGGACGCCGACGCCAGATTCCAGCACGGCACATCGACGCCAGCAGCCAAGCAGTCGCGAGCAGATGGACATCAGCGCACTACTGACATCCCGGAGAGCATATTCAACGCCAGCATCGTTGTAGCTTCCCTGTTCACAATCCGGCGTCGGATCAGGGGCTCAGGTGGTCTGAAATGCTGCGCTCTCGTATCCGCATGATCCCTGAATCTCGACCGCCAGGCTGGCTTCGAATTGTTGCGCATGAAGATGTGGTATGCTGCCGCGCGGATATTATCGGGTCAAAGGAGTGACTCATGTCTGAAGTCATTCGTATCGTTGCCGAAATGTCGATCAATGATGGGCAGGATGAGGAATTCGAGCGACTGGTGACGGAGATGGTCGGCAAGGTAACCGGCAACGAACCCGGCACGCTCGACTATGGCTGGTACCTCTCGGCCGACGGACGAACATGCACCATTGTCGAGGCCTATCAGGACGGTGACGCCCTCATGGCACATCTGGCAAACATCGGACAACTCTTCCAGTCGTTGATGGAGAATTGCCAAGTCACAAGCATGAATGTGTACGGCAACGCTTCCGACGAACTCATCGGAATAGCACAGTCGATGGGTGGCACGGTGACGCCACTCTGGAAGGGATCCGGCGCCTAATCCGAGATCGATTCCTAACGTAGCCGGCACTCGCGACCCGCGCTGTGCCCAGTTTCTGCACTTCCAGGACGAACGCAGCCGCGCCTGAGAGTCGAGAGTCCCTTTCCGGCGGGTACAATCCACCGGCTGCGGGAGATCGTTGGAACATACCGTCAGGATCATAGGTGAACCTCAACGCCAGATTCCAAAACCTCGGAACGAATCTGGCGTTGCTTGCTATTGCCGCGATCTGGGGCGGCAACTTCGTTGGGATGAAATATCTGATCGACGAGGTTGGCGCGATGAAGGTCGTGCTGCTACGGGTCTACTTCGCCGCAACCGTTTTCGCGTTGATTCCTTGCCTTTCGGCGGAAACTCATTCCGCGTTTCACCCGCGATGAATGGAAACTGCTGCTACTCGTTGGCTTTTTTGGCGTCGTCACCAACCAGCTCTTCGTGAGCTATGGCACAAGCTATCTCAGCGCCGCCGTCGCCAGCATGATCGCAACGAGCACGCCGATATTCATGGCCATTCTCAGTCGGTTTCTGCTCGGCGAACGGCTCGGTCCGCGCAAGCTCGGCGGCATCTCGCTGGCATTCTCCGGCTTCCTGATTGTTCTGCTCTTTGGTTCCGGGCAGGCCGAATTCTCGGTAACAAACGCGCTCGGCGTCTTCATTACCGCTCTCGCCCCGCTCAGCTGGACGATCTCGACGCTGGTGTCAACGCGGCTTATGATGCGCCACGATCCAACGATCATTACCGGCATCTCGACAGTCACCGCCGGCGTGGCGCTCCTACCAATTCTGTTCGCACAACTGTCATTGATCGATGACGTTCGAGCGTTCGGCGCCAACGAGTGGCTCGCTGTATTCGTGACCAGCATATTGTCCATCGTCGTCGCCTATACTGTATGGTATCGAGCATTGCGCCGACTGGAACCAACCCAGATAGCGGTGTATGTATACCTTGTACCCTTCTTTGGTGTAATCTTTGCGTGGATACTGCTTGATGAGCCGGTCACGAGATTTGTCGTTCTGGGGGGAACGGCGATATTGAGTGGTGTCGCGCTCACCAATTCAGCCCGTCGCACATCGTCCGTGGCTGTGCCAGTAGAGATTCTGAAGCCGCTTCCCGACTCAGAATCCGATTAAGGCACTCTATTGACGGTGTGAAGAGAATGAGGAAGATAAGGAAGATCGACTGTGACTGATCCACAAAAGACGTTGCCGCGCAGTGAAATCGCCACCGATCACCTCTGGGCAATCGAGAACGTTTATGCGTCGGTTAGTGACTGGAACCGCGACTTCAGTCGCATCGCCGACAGCATCGATGTACTAGCCGAACGCAAGGGCACGCTTGCGATATCGCTCAGGAGATGCTTGCAACACTGAATCTTCGCGACGAGGTCTTCTACGAAGTCGATAAACTCGTCACCTTCGCCTTTCTGCGCCAATCCGAAGATGCGGCAAATATGACCTTTAGCGAACTTGCCAATCGCGCAGGTAGTATCTGGTCATCAGCGCAGGCTTCCGCTTCATTCATCGATCCCGAATTGCTGGCAATTCCGCGCGACGAGATCGACCACTTCATTCAGGAAGCGCCAGGACTTGGCCAGTTCCAGCACTATTTCGACGCCATCGACCTGCGGCGAGAGCATACACGCTCGGCTGAAGTTGAAGAAATACTGGCTCGTTCAACGGAAATTACCGGAACCTTTTACGGAATCTTCGGCATGCTCGACAACGCGGATCTCGATCTGGGCCGCATCGTTGACGACCAGAACGTGAACCACCAGCTTACCCAGGGCAACCTCCAGGTCTTCCTGCAAAGCCCCTCGCGGGCAGTCCGCGAAGCGACCTGGACCACCAGCGCCGACGCATATCTAGGCGTGCGCAACACCATGGCCCAATCCCTCAATGGTTCGTTAAAGAGCGATGTCTTCTACGCCCGCGCGCGCAACTACAGCACGGCCATTGAAGCGGCACTGCAACCGAACAATATTCCAGAAGCGGTCTTCTACAATCTGCTCGATACAGTCGAGCGGAATATGTCCACCTGGCATCGCTATTTCCAGATCCGACGCCGCATCCTGGGAGTTGACCAGCTGCACGAGTGGGACATCACCGCTCCACTCGTCCCGCAAAGTACGCGCATTTCCTGGGAACGCGGCATCGACATGATAGCCAGTGCGCTCGAGCCACTCGGCGAGGAATATGTCGAAATTGTCCGGCGCGGCGCGGCGGAGAGATGGGTCGACCGATCTTCCAACACCGGCAAACATGGCGGAGCATTCAGCGGTGGCTCGCCAGGGATGGCGCCCTTCATCAGCATGACCTATACAGACGACTTCCAGAGCGTTAGCACACTGGCGCACGAGTTCGGACACTCAATGCACTCCTACTATGCCTGGGAGCATCAACCGCACGTCTATACCGATTACGGCATGATGGTCGCTGAAACAGCCTCGAATATGCACCAGGCGCTGATGGGCAAGAAGCTCCTTAACGACGTCGACGATCCCGGCTTCCTGATTGAAATCATCGAAGAACGCATGGGCAACTACATGCGCTACTTCTTTACGATGCCCATCCTGGCGCGCTTCGAGTTACAGTGCCATACAATCATCGAGGAGGGCGGCGCACTGACCGCGGAAAGCATGACCAACATGCTTGCTGCCATTTACGAGAAAGCGTACGGCGGCGAGGTCACCGTCGATCCCGAACGCACCGGCATCACCTGGGCGCGTTTCCCTCACCTCTATCAGGCCTATTACGTCTACAACTACGCTATCGGCATCTCCGCTGCCGCGGAACTATCGCAGCAGGTTCTGAGCGAGGGCGAGGCGGCTGCAAAGCGCTACATCGAATTCCTGTCTGCCGGGAGCAGCAAGTTCGAGATCGATGCTTTGCGCGATGCCGGCGTCGACATGACCGATCCCGGACCAATCCAGGCAGCTTTCGATCTGCTGGCCGAGTACGTCGACCGCCTGGATGAACTGACGCGCTAGACCCGCGCAAATCGTGCCATCGTCACCGGGTCGTCTGGGAAATAGTAGACGACCCGGAATCTGTCATCATCGATGAAAGGTTCCGACGAGAGCCGAAAACTGAGCACTTGTTCGCCGGTCGGGTCAAGCCTCAAAGGCAACAATGCCCGTGCCGCGCCAAGCACCGATTCTTGCTTAGCAGTCTGCCGCCAGTAGCGTTCGAAGCGCGGGATCGCGCGCATATGCCCGACCAGTGCCTGCGACCAGGCTTCTTCTCGGAAACGGCGCACCTCATAACGAAATGCCATGACAAGTGCCGGCAGAAAGTCGTCAGGATCAACGATCATACGTCCCAGATACGAAATCTCTTCAAACCAGGGTTCGAGCATTGGACGAAGGTCGCCGGTGGTCTCCTGGCTCAAGTGCAGAAGGCCGTCGGCAGCGATGTTCCACGTCACCAGTCGATGCAGGCAATCGAGCGCATAGGCGGGGAAGGGGAACTCGTTAAGCTGTTCGGCGGCAAGCTCCCGCGCCCAGCGAATTTCGCCTGCATCCGGGGGATCGGTCGGAGTGCGGTAGCCAAAGCGGCGCATCACGGTCCGGCGCTCGTTGTAGGTCGCGTCGAGCGCTTTGAGAATACGACTCAGCGTGCCGCTCGCCGGCTGGACGACACGCCCGGACTCCAGACGTTGAAGATAGCCGGTCCCCAGCCCCGCTTCCAGCTCTACCCAGAGTTGGGTGTGGCCGGCTTCCTCGCGTAGCTGCCTCAACCTCTGGCCGCCTGATGTTTCGGCCTGCCCCTCTGACTCGTGCGACGATGACACCGAATTCGACTCCGAACACGAAGACGAAGCACCTCTCAACCCATACGATAGCAACCATGGAGACTTGCCTGAAACAGGGAGAGCGTGCTGTGGCTGCGGCGAAGCCTTTGGATACATCGACAAGCGCACTCTGGCGACGAGAATTTCGCGAGGGCTTCACCGCCATGTTGCCACTCTGGGCGGGAGCGATTCCTTCTGGTGTCGCCTATGGCGTCGCGGCCCGCGCGGTCGGCATCGGTGCGCTCGACGCGCAGCTCATGAGTCTGACGGTGTTCACAGCCGCCGGCCAGATCACCGCCGTTTCACTCATCGGCTCGGACAGCACGCTGGTCGCGACATTCATCACCGTCATGGCCGTCAACGCTCAGATTCCACTGCTCGGGATGGCGGCAGCCCGGCAACTGCGACCAACGCTCTTTCAGAAAATGCAGCTATCGCTTCTCCTGACCGATGGCGCGTTCGGCATTGCCGCTGCACGTGAACCGCTACGTCACTACGTACTGATCGGCGCTGGCCTCTCAATGTATCTCGGTTGGAACATCGGCACGGCGCTCGGTCTTACAGCCGGGAACGCGATTGGTGATCCTGCCAGGAGCGGCCTCGATTTTGTCGTCCCTCTGAGCTTTTTGGCCGTGCTCGTGCCCCTCATCCGCGATCGCTCAACGATTGCGACAACATTGACCGCGGCGCTCGTCGCGGTCGCCATTGTGCAGATCGCACCGATCGGCGTCGCTGTATTGTCAGCAGGCATAACCGGCAGTGTGGTGGGCATGACCATCTCCAGACGACGCGTCCAATCAGGAAACCGGACGTGACCCACCCGGTTGTAGTGCTGGCGCTGGCTGTCGGAACACTCGGATTGCGAGTTTCCGGGCTTACTCTGAGCGCAGTTCGCATCCCGAGCGAGTGGGAACGCGCCTGGCGCTACATCCCGCTGGCGCTGCTATCGGCGTTGATCGCGCTCAGTCTGACCGGACGCGAGTCAGGAGAAATGAGCATTCGTGTATTAGCGCTTATCGTCGCGGCCCTTGTGACCTACAAGGCTCGCCGTCTCTGGCTCTGTATAGCAAGCGGCATGGCTGTCTACTTCGTCTTGCGAGTGATGAGCTAAGACAATGCGTGAACTGCTTGCTCCAGCAGCCCCTTGGGATCACGATGAGCGAGAAGACGACGCCAGTCTCCTCCATGTAACGCCAGAGCATCATGCCAGGGCTACGTTGTCATCACCGACGGTGCGAGATATCGAAACGAAGATGGGAATGGCATAGGTGAACGAAGAGATCAACGTGCGCCACAATCTGCAGCCCGGCGATCTTGGACTCGTAACACTGTTCCACGGTCGAATCTACAGCGGAGAAAATGGTTACAACCACATCTTCGAAGCCTATGTCGCCGACTCGCTGGCCGAGTTCGGGAAGCAGTACGATCCAGCGCGAGATCGGCTCTGGATCGCCGAGCGCGACGGCGAGATCATCGGATCAATCGGCCTGCTGGCGAGAGAAGGCAATCGATGTCAGCTGCGCTGGCTGCTGGTCGACGAGAGCGCCCGAGGTCAGGGATTGGGAAAGCGTTTGCTGGAGTTGTGCATCGACTTCGCCCGCGAGATGGGCTACGACGGAATCTACCTCTGGACGGTGCATACACTCCGCACGGCAGCGGCGCTCTACGACCGAGCCGGTTTCCGGCTAACCGAGGAACTTCCACCTTCGACGCTGTGGGGACCGGTGTTGGCCGAACAGCGTTTTGATCTGGAACTGTGAATCAATCGCGATGTCTCGAATTTCGGACTGATCGCACGGGTCTCCAAAGCTCAGCTGGAAGAGACTGACCTGCGCGGAAAGGCGGGATTCTGTATCACGCTGTCTGAGGGACAGGCTGGAACCCCGGCCGAGGATTTCGTTCTTCTTCTGGGGCGGTTCCGCTGCGGCGGAGAGAAGGGATACATCCCGAAGTCGCGACTCAAAGAACTCCTGGACGGTCGCCTAGTCGGCCGAAGCCTGCATGGCGTCCGTCTTTTCGTAATCTCGAATATCGTTCAGATGGTAATCAGTCGCTGGTTCAACGTGCACAGTAACGTCGACTGGTCGGCCAATCTGCATCTCAACGGCCTCGGCTACCTCGCTGGCGATCTCGTGGCCCGTATCGACCGTCAGCTGCGGATCAACCTGAATATGCAGATCGACCCAGTAACGATCGCCCCCGCCACGGCTGCGAATCGCGTGGGCGCCCTGAACACCTTCAACTGCAACCGCCGCCTCTCTTATTCGATCAGCATTTTCGACCGCGCTGTCGGAAAGAGCAATCATGGCATCGCGTACGATCTGCCAGGCTCCGTATGCGATAAAGCCCGCGATGACGCCAGTCACCAGCACATCGGCCAGACCGAATCCCAGCCGCACAAAGACGAACGAGACGAGCACAGACGAGGAAACCATGACGTCTGACATCGTATGGCGCGAATCAGCCAGGAGCACCTGGCTATCGAGTTGCTGCGCTTCGCGGCGCTCCCAAAGGGTCACGCCGATGTTGATGGCAAGCGTGACGACCATGACGGCGATGGCCAGCAGGCCGATATCCGGCGCGCTGCCGCCCATAACCGCGACCAGGCCTGATCGACGATTTCGGAGAGCGCCAGCAACATAAATCCGGCGATCGCCAGCGTCGTCAACATCTCGAAGCGGTGGTGGCCGTAGGGGTGATCGCTGTCGGCGGGCCGTGCCGCTATCGAAACACCGATGAGACGCGACGACATTCGAGGCGCCATCGAGGAGCGAGTGCAGCCCATCGGCGACCATCGCCAGCGACCCGGCCAGCATGCCGACGCCGAGTTTTGCTACCGCGACCAGCAAATTGAGCCCGAGAACGGCGACCAGCACAAAATGCACCCGTCCTGGCTTTCCGGCTTTGATCCTGCGCTAGATCGGTCGAGCCTAGTTCCTGAATCAATGCACACCCATATCTTTGATGGCTCGTATCGCCATTATGGTGAGTGTATGCCCTGGATATCCTGCATAGTCACGGGGCAATCGAGCCTTTAGGACGCAGGCGATTGCCTGCACTACGACAGACACGATCCGGAATTAGGGCAGGCGAATAATAGCTATTGCGGCTCTTCAAACATCTGATACAGGAATCAGGAATGAGTCTGCGATCCATCCAACTAGTCCGGATGGGGTTACGACCTCAAGCCAGACGAAGCCGTCCGCCTCGGCGTTGCGCCCGGTCAGTTGCACGACCACACCATCGCGTAGCGCCGTGATGCGCTGTGCATCCAGGCGCGGCTCCCGGCGCACATTGACGCCCTCGCCATCCGTCGCGCCTACGGCGTAATAGAGGACCGGGGTCGCTGTCGGCGCAGCTGTCGGGCTGGGAATAACTGTGGAGGTTGGCGACGGTGTCGCAGTCGGAGTTGGTGCCACGGTCGGAGTTGTTGTCGAGGTCGGGGGCACTGTCGGCACGATCGTTGGCGTCGCGGTTGCGGTCGGCACGAGCGTTTCGGTCGCACCCGGGGTCGGAGTCGACGTCGCGCCGGGCGGTGGCGTCGGCGTCTGGGTCGGCGGCACGAACGGCTCGAGGCGCGTGATCGGAATGATCAGCAGATCGAGCGCGACCGTGCGGTTGAGATTGATCGCTAACTCATGCTGCATGGCGACACTCTCTTCGTACTGCAAGTCACGCGGCGTCCGCACTGTCGCCACGATGCTCAGATCACCCTCGATGGTGCGCTTGTCGAAGCTAACCAGACTCGCGTCGGAGTTGAGTTCGGTCAAATGGCTGGTGATCGTCGATCGAATGACCTGATTTTCCCGGGCATCGCTAGCGATTGTGACCATGAAATTGACCAGTGGAATAGCGATCAGCACCAGCATGACACCGGCCAGCACAAAGGTGCGCGAAATCGTCTCCCTGCCGGCGCCGCATCGAGAGCGGGCCAAAGCCGACCAGCGCAAAGACGACCGCGCTGGAGAAGACGATGGCGACGAAGTTCGCCAGAAAGAGCAACAGGGCACCGTCGCGCACTTCCGCCTGCCCCTGGGAGATACCGATCCCGACGACGCACAACGGTGGCATCAACGCCGTCGCAATCGCGACGCCCGGAAGCGTCGGAGACAGGCGCGGCTGTGCCAGGGCATAGGACGCCGCCAGCCCGCCGGCCAGGGCAATCGTCAGGTCAAAGAGCGTCGGTGAGGTGCGAGCCAACACTTCTTCCGGAAGTTCGGTCAGGAAATTGAACTCGCTCGTCGAGACGAAGCGTCCGAGCAACGCGCTGACTCCGATGGCCACCCCGACGCCAACCAGCAACGTCACAAAAGCCCGCAACATCCCGCGGGCATCCCCGCGCACGAGTGCGAGTGAGAGCGCCAGAATCGGTGACATCAGCGGGGCGATCAGCATTGCGCCGATGATGACAGCGCCACTGTTGAGAACCAGGCCGAAGGTGGCGATGATGCAACTGAGCATCGCCAGCATGAGGTAGTCCTGCGAGATGGCGCCGGAGACGGCGAGCTCCTCGATGACTTCATCACGGCGATCCGAAGAGATTCGCCGTGAGACGCCGTCGCGCCAGTCAAAGAGTCGTGCAAACGACGTCCTGGCACGCTCCCAGAACGACTTTCGCTCAGCGTCCTCAGCCACGCGCTCGGCCTTTCATAGCGTGACGCTCGCATCAAGCTTCGTCAGACCCACATACCATATGCGGACTCGAACGCACACTTTGTCAGCAGTATCCACCGCAATCAACAGCCCCGCCATCTTCCATGGACTCGCACAGCAGCATGTTCCGCGCACGTACTGATCAGACAGAGCATCAGTCACCCGAATATCGCGATCGGTCATGTTAGTATCGGCGGCAGATACCGCAAAACGGTGGAACCGCAGGTCGAGGAATCATCCGGCATTGTATCGAATGCAGTCGTCACAACCGGTAAGGATTAGCAGCGTGAATACGGCCGATGTCGTTGTCGTCGGAGGTGGAGTCAATGGCGCAAGCACCGCCTTCTTTCTCGCCAAAGCCGGAGTCAAGAAGGTTGTCCTGCTGGAACGTCGCCAGCTTGGCGCAGGAGCCAGCGGCAAGAGCGGCGCGCTGATCCGCACCCATTACACCAACCCGATCGAAGCCAACATGGCCTTCGAGAGTCTCAAAGTCTTCCGCAACTGGTCGGAGATCGTCGGCGGCGACTGCGGCTTCGAATCGCCCGGCTTCCTCCAGATCGTCGCGCCCGAATACGAAGAGCAACTCCGTGCCAACGTCGCCGATCATCAGGCGCTTGGGATCAACACGCGCGTCCTGACGACCGACGAGATCCTGGAGATCGAACCGGCAACGCGGGTCGACGACATCACCTGCGCCGCCTACGAGCCCGATTCCGGCTTCGCCGACCCGAACGCGACGCTCTACGGCTTCGTCAACGCCGCCCGCGATCTCGGCGTCGATGTCCGGGAGGGTGTCGAAGCGACCAAACTGCTGGCCGAAGGCGACAAGATCACCGGCGTCGAGACGACCGACGGCACGTTCCACGCCGACAACGTCGTCCTGATCCCCGGCCCCTGGGCGCAGGCGCTGTTAGCGCCACTTGGCCTGGAGTTCGATCTTGAACCGAGGAGGGTCCAGGTCGCCGTCTTCCGCTGGCCCTACGGCTTCGACCACCGCCACCCGGTCTTCATCGACGATTCGCAGGAAGCCTGGTTCCGCCCCGAGGGTGCCAACAGCACGCTTGGTTGGATTGGAGTCAGGCGTTGATGGGGCAGACCCGGACAGCATCGCAGAGGGCGTCGATCACGATTATGTCGAGCAATGCCGCGCCGCCCTCTCCCACCGCCTACCCGCCTTCGAGCACTCGACGATGCGCGGCGGCTGGGCCGGCGTCATCACGATGAGCGCCGACGGCCGCCCGATCATCGACCAGATCCCGGCATTCGCGGGCCTGTTCTGTATGCTCGGCGACAGCGGCACATCCTTCAAAACCGCCCCGGCGATCGGCCTCGGCCTGGCCGAATGGATCACCAAGGGCGAACCCCAATCCTTCGACCTCCACCCCTTCCGCTCATCCCGCTTCGCCGAAGACGACCTCTGGCTCGACGAGAATGCCTATGGCCCGCATCGGGAGCGGACGATTTCACGGTAGGATTGGCCGCAGGCAAACTCAGTACTCGCATC
>CAVSRB010000005.1:0-187301 GCA_963730305.1 uncultured Alphaproteobacteria bacterium | reverse complement strand
CTGTTCCTCGAGGCCGAGAACCCGAACAAGGACATCTCGCTCTACATCAACTCGCCGGGCGGCGTGGTCACCTCGGGCCTCGCGATCTACGACACCATGCAGTACATCCGGCCGGACGTCTCGACCGTGTGCATCGGCCAGGCGGCCTCGATGGGCTCGCTGCTGCTCACCGCCGGCGCCAAGGGCAAGCGCTTCGCCCTGCCCAACTCGCGGATCATGATCCACCAGCCGTCGGGCGGCTTCCAGGGCCAGGCGACGCGACATCGAGATCCACGCCCGCGAGATCCTCGCCGTGCGCGCCCGGCTCAACGAGATCTACGCCAAGCACACCGGCCAGGACATCGAGGTGATCGAGGAGGCGATGGAGCGCGACCGCTTCATGACGCCGGACGAGGCCAAGGAGTTCGGGCTGATCGACTAGGTCGTCGAGGAGCGCCCGACGCCCGAGGGCGACAAGGACAAGTAGCGGGGGACAAAGAGCGGGGAGGGCGAAATCCGGCATCGCGAACCGGAACGGCCATTGAAATCCGTTAAGGACTCGTTAAGCATAGTCTTGCGACACTCGAACGTGTCGGAATGAAGATTCGGATTGGCATTGGATTTATTGTGTGGCTAACATGATCAGGCGCAAAATCTTGTTAATAACCAGCACAAGACGAGGCGCGTGCCGATGAGCAAATCTGGCAGCGGCGACTCGAAGAACACGCTCTACTGCTCCTTCTGCGGCAAGAGCCAGCATGAGGTGCGCAAGCTTATTGCGGGCCCGACGGTGTTCATCTGCGATGAATGCGTCGAGCTGTGCATGGACATCATCCGCGAGGAGAACAAGACCACGCTCGTGAAGTCGCGCGACGGCGTGCCGACGCCGCGCGAGATCAACCAGGTGCTCGACGACTACGTGATCGGCCAGGACCACGCCAAGCGCGTGCTCTCCGTCGCGGTCCACAACCACTACAAGCGGCTCGCCCACGGCGCCAAGTCGAACGAGGTCGAGCTGGCCAAGTCGAACATCCTGCTGATCGGCCCGACCGGCTGCGGCAAGACGCTGCTGGCCCAGACGCTGGCGCGCATCCTCGACGTGCCGTTCACCATGGCCGACGCGACGACGCTGACCGAGGCCGGCTACGTCGGCGAGGACGTCGAGAACATCATCCTGAAGCTGCTGCAGGCCGCCGACTACAATGTCGAGCGGGCCCAGCGCGGCATCGTCTACATCGACGAGGTCGACAAGATCAGCGCGCAAGTCCGACAACCCGTCGATCACCCGCGACGTGTCGGGCGAGGGCGTCCAGCAGGCGCTGCTCAAGATCATGGAGGGCACGGTCGCCTCGGTGCCGCCCCAGGGCGGGCGCAAGCACCCGCAGCAGGAGTTCCTGCAGGTCGACACGACCAACATCCTGTTCATCTGCGGCGGCGCCTTCTCCGGCCTGGAGAAGATCATCTCCGGCGCGCGGGCAGGGCACCTCGATCGGCTTCGGCGCCGACGTGCGCAGCGCCCGACGAGCCGCAAGACCGGCGAGATCCTGCGCGACGTCGAGCCCGAGGACCTGCTGAAGTTCGGCCTGATCCCCGAGTTCGTCGGCCGCCTGCCGGTGATCGCGACGCTCGACGACCTCGACGAGGCCGCGCTGGTCGAGATCCTGACCGAGCCGAAGAACGCCCTGGTCAAGCAGTACCAGCGGCTGTTCGAGATGGAGGACGTCAAGCCTCAGCTTCACCGAGGACGCGCTGCGCGTCGATCGCGCAGAAGGCGATCGCGCGCAAGACCGGCGCGCGCGGCCTGCGCTCGATCATGGAGGGCATCCTGCTCGACTCGATGTTCGACCTGCCGAGCCTCGAAGGCGTCGAGGAGATCGTCGATCAACCGCGAGGTCGTCGAGGGACGGCGCTCAGCCGCTGTTGATCTACTGCCGACCGACGCGAAGACGTCGGGACAAGTGCCTGAGGCTGGCGCAGAGCCGAGCCCAAGACCTTGAATCGATCGCCCTCGGGGGCCACAATCTTAGCGACTGATTCCGGCACCGAGGCCGCGAGCTTCCGCGCTGCGCAATGTGCGGGCGGAACGACGGCGCTCTCAACTGACTGGTGGTGGATATGTTCGAGCTGCAGAGTGGCGCTCTCTATCCGGTTCTGCCCCTGCGCGACATCGTCGTCTTCCCGCACATGATCGTGCCGCTGTTCGTCGGCCGCGAGAAATCCGTGCGCGCGCTCGAGGACGTGATGAAGGACGACAAGCAGATCCTGCTGGTCGCCCAGAAGAACGCTGCCCAGGACGACCCGACCCCGGCCGACATCTACTGCGGTCGGCACGGTCGGCACGGTGCTGCAGCTGCTCAAGCTGCCCGACGGCACCGTCAAGGTGCTGGTCGAGGGCGGCCAGCGCGCCGCGCATCTCGACGCTTCGCCGACAACGAGGAATTCTTCCAGGCCTACGCCGACGTCGTCGACGACAAGGCTCGGGCGACGACCGCGAGCTCGAGGCGCTGGCGCGCACCGTGGTCTCGCAGTTCGAGCAGTACATCAAGCTCAACAAGAAGATCCCGCCGGAGGTGCTGGTCTCGATCAACCAGATCGACGAGCCGGCAAGCTGGCCGACACCGTCGCCTCGCACCTGACGCTCAAGATCCCCGAGAAGCAGGAGCTGCTCGAGATCGCCGAGATCGGCGCCGAGCGGCTGGAGAAGGTCTACTCCTTCATGGAAGGCGAGATCGGCGTGCTGCAGGTCGAGAAGCGCATCCGCAACCGCGTCAAGCGCCAGATGGAGAAGACCCAGCGCGAGTACTATCTCAACGAGCAGATGAAGGCGATCCAGAAGGAGCTCGGCGAGGGCGAGGACGGCCGCGACGAGCTGGCCGAGCTCGAGGAGAAGATCAAGAAGACCAAGCTGACCAAGGAAGCCCGCGAGAAGGCCGAGGCGGAGCTGAAGAAGCTGCGCTCGATGAGCCCGATGTCGGCCGAGGCGACGGTCGTGCGCAACTACCTCGACTGGCTGCTGTCGCATTCCGTGGAAGAAGCGCACCCGGGTCAAGAACGACATCGACGCACGCCGAGAAGATCCTCGACGAGGACCACTACGGGCTGGAGAAGGTCAAGGAGCGCATCCTCGAATATCTCGCCGTGCAGCAGCGCATGAAGCAAGATCAAGGGCCCGATCCTGTGCCTCGTCGGCCCGCCGGGCGTCGGCAAGACCTCGCTCGGCAAGTCGATCGCGCGGGCGACCGGCCGCAACTTCGTGCGCATGTCGCTGGGCGGCGTGCGCGACGAGGCCGAGATCCGCGGCCACCGGCGGACCTATATCGGCTCGATGCCGGGCAAGATCATCCAGGGCATGAAGAAGGCCAAGATCGTCGAACCCGCTGTTCCTGCTCGACGAGATCGACAAGCTCGGCGCCGACTGGCGCGGCGATCCGTCGTCGGCGCTGCTCGAGGTGCTCGATCCGGAGCAGAACAGCACCTTCAACGACCACTATCTCGAGGTCGACTACGACCTGTCCGACGTGATGTTCGTCACCACGGCGAACACGCTGCGCATGCCGCAGCCGCTGCTCGACCGCATGGAGATCATCCGCATCCCCGGCTACACCGAGGACGAGAAGGTCGAGATCGCCAAGCGCCACCTGATCCCCAAGCAGCTCGAGGCGCACGGCCTGAAGGACGAGCGAGTGGTCGATCTCCGAGGACGCGCTGCGCGACCTGATCCGCTACTACACGCGCGAGGCCGGCGTGCGCAACCTCGAGCGCGAGATCGCCAACCTGGCGCGCAAGGCGATCAAGGAGATCGTCTCGGGCAAGGCCGACAAGGTCACGGTCACCCGCCGCAACCTCGACAAGTATCGCCGGCGTGCGCAAGCTACCGCTACGGCGAGGCCGAGCAGGAGGACCTGGTCGGCGTCGGTCACGGGCCTGGCCTGGACCGAGGTCGGCGGCGAGCTGCTGACGATCGAGGCGGTCATGCTGCCCGGCAAGGGCAAGATGACGACGACCGGCAAGCTCGGCGACGTGATGAAGGAATCGGTCCAGGCGGCCGAGAGCTTCGTCAAGGCGCGCGCGATCAGCTTCGGCATCAAGCCGCCGATCTTCGAGAAGCGGGACATCCACGTCCACGTGCCCGAAGGCGCGACGCCCGAAGGACGGCCCGTCGGCCGGCGTCGCCATGGTCACGTCGATCGTCTCGGTGCTGACCGGCATCCCGGTGCGCGGCGACGTCGCCATGACCGGCGAGATCACGCTGCGCGGCCGCGTGCTGCCGATCGGCGGCCTCAAGGAGAAGCTGCTCGCGGCGCTGCGCGGCGGGCATCAAGACGGTGCTGATCCCGGAGGAGAACGAGAAGGATCTCGCCGAGATTCCGGACAACGTGAAGAAGGGCCTGGAGATCGTCCCGGTGTCGACCGTCGACGAGGTGCTGGAGCACGCCCTGACCCACAAACCCACCCCGATCGAGTGGGAAGAGGAAGAGGCCGACGCCAAGCTCAAGGAGGTCCCGCCGGCGAAGACGGCGGACGAGGTAGGCGTGGTGACGCACTGAATCGGCTGAATCGCCCGAAATCCGGCGAAAAAAGTGGCTTTTGGCCCACTCCGTTGATTGACGGACGCGTTACGGGAGTCTACACTTTGGTCCTGTGTTGGCAGGCTCGAACCGCCCGGATATTGGCGGTGCGGGCGCCGGCTCGGTAGAACCGAACCGGCAATAGACTCAACCCAAACACGAGGGGGCAAGCGTGAATAAGAATGATTTGGTCGCCGCCGTCGCCGCATCGTCTGGACTGACGAAGGCTGACGCCGGCCGAGCTGTCGACGCGGTGCTCGACTGCATCACCGGCAGCCTGAAGTCGGGCAACGAAGTCAAGCTCGTCGGTTTCGGTACGTTCCACGTGACGCATCGCGCCGCCTCCATCGGCCGCAACCCGCGGACCGGACAGCAGATTCAGATTGCCGCGTCCAAGCAGCCGAAGTTCAAGGCCGGCAAGGCGCTCAAGGACGCCGTCAACTAGACGGTCGCCTCATACCGATCGCCCGACCGGGTGATTGCAGCGGCCCCGCATCAGCGGGGCCGTTTTGCATTGGGGATATCCATCGGGAATGACCGGTCCGCCGGCCGCCGACGACCCGCGCACCGGCGTTGGCGCGGCCCCGGCCGGCCGCTATATTGCGCGCGAATTCGCCACGCCGGTTCGGGCGCGGCACGGGCGGTTAGCTCAGCTGGGAGAGCGACTGGTTTACACCCAGTAGGTCGGCGGTTCGATCCCGTCACCGCCCACCAGGTCCACCGGGCGCCGCGGCGCCCGAAGCTTGCGGAGGAATGCCGCCATGATCCGCGCAATGGTCCTCGCCCTGGGACTGACCGGCCTGGCGCTGGCGCCGGCCCACGCGCTGTCGGACAAGGCCAAGCAGCGGCGGCTGGACCGCGCCACCGCGCAGCATCTGGCCGCGCTGATGCCCGAGGCGATCAAGGACTGGAGCGCGACCCGGCCGCGCATCTCCTGGCGCGACGGCGGCGCGGAGGCGCGGGCGCGCTACTGGACGACCCAGGGCAACCAGCGCTTCACCCTGGTCTACGAGACCCGGACCCGGGGCCTGCATTACAAGCAGAAGCTGCTGACCACCCCCGACCTCGCCAAGCGGCGCGGCTACGAGGTCCGCAAGATCAACGACCAGCCGGCGCTGATCCGCGCCTTCCCCGGCAAGACCGAAGTGCGGATCTGGCTCGACGACCGCATCCTCGTCCTGGCCATCGGCACCGCCAAGATCGAGACCATCGAAGAGCATCTCAAGACGATCGACTTCAAGAAGGTCGGCGCGGTGAAATAGCGCGGCGCGGCGCGGCCGCGCTTTGCTTGACAGCATCCCGGGCGGGCATTACATCCACGGCTCGCTTGCGAGGGGGTGTAGCTCAGTTGGTTAGAGCGCTGGCCTGTCACGCCAGAGGCCGCGGGTTCGAGTCCCGTCACTCCCGCCACGACCCCTCCACCACATCGTCGACGACCCGCAACCGGCTCCCGTAGGAGCCGCCCGTATCCGTGCGTGGCGGCGGGTCCGGGCGAATTCCGGCATCGCCGCCGGCCTCGGCGCAAACCCCTTGTGCAAAGCAACATCCACCCTTTGCAATCGCCGTCGCCCGCACTATAAGTCGGGCACCGGGCCGCTCTGGCCTTGGCGCCGGGACCCCAATGTCCAAGAGCGATTTTGATGAGTGAACTCCTTCGCGAATACCTGCCGATCCTGGTCTTCATCGGGGTCGCCGTCGGGTTGGCGACCGTGATGGTGGTGGCGTCCTTCGTGGTCGCCCGCCAGAAGCCGGATTCGGAGAAGCTGTCCGCCTACGAGTGCGGCTTCGAGGCGTTCACCGACACGCGCGGCCAGTTCGACGTGCGCTTCTACCTGGTCGCGATCCTGTTCATCATCTTCGACCTCGAAGTGGCCTTCTTGTTTCCCTGGGCGATCACCTTAGGTGAGACCCAAGCCTTCGGTTTCTGGTCGATGGTCGGCTTCCTCGGCATCCTGACCGTCGGCTTCGTCTACGAATGGCGGAAAGGGGCGCTCGAATGGGAGTAGCGACCGCAGACGCCGGCAACGCCGCACTCGATCAGTATCTCGACCGGGAGTTCTCCAAGAAGGGCTTCGTCACGTCGACCATTGACGACCTCGTCAACTGGGCGCGGACGGGCTCGATGTGGCCGATGACCTTCGGCCTGGCCTGCTGCGCCGTCGAGATGATGCACACCGGCGCCGCGCGCTACGACCTCGACCGCTTCGGCATCGTGTTCCGGCCGAGCCCGCGCCAGTCCGACGTGATGATCGTCGCCGGCACCCTGTGCAACAAGATGGCCCCGGCGCTGCGCAAGGTCTACGACCAGATGGCCGAGCCGCGCTGGGTGATCTCGATGGGCTCGTGCGCCAACGGCGGCGGCTACTACCACTATTCCTATTCCGTCGTGCGTGGCTGCGACCGCATCGTCCCCGTCGACGTCTACGTCCCCGGCTGCCCGCCGACGGCCGAGGCTCTCCTGTACGGCATTCTGCAGCTGCAGAAGAAAATCCGCCGAACCAGCAGCATCGTCCGGTAGCGGAGGGAGCGGGAAGGACGATGAGCGACGAGGCGCTCCGCGACCTGGCAGATCATGTTGCCGCCGTGCTGCCCCACGACATCAGCACCGCGACGGTGGAGAAGGGCGAGCTGTGCTTCACCGTGCCGCGGCCCTCGATCGTCAAGGTGCTGACCCTGCTGCGCGACGACAGCGAATGCCGCTTCGACTGCCTGGTCGACCTGTGCGGCGTCGACTATCCCGACCGGGAGAACCGGTTCGAGGTCGTCTACAACCTGCTCTCGATCTCCCAGAACCAGCGCTGCCGGGTCAAGCTGGCGACCGACGAGGAGACCCCGGTGCCGTCGGCGACGGCGGTGTTCAGCGCCGCCGGCTGGTACGAGCGCGAGGCCTGGGACCTCTACGGCATCTTCTTCTCCGACCATCCCGACCTGCGCCGCCTCCTGACCGACTACGGCTTCGACGGCCATCCGCTGCGCAAGGACTTCCCGCTGACCGGCTTGTCGAGGTCCGCTACGACGACGAGCAGAAGCGCGTGGTCTACGAGCCGGTCAAGCTGACCCAGGAATTCCGCACCTTCGATTTCATCAGCCCGTGGGAGGGCATGACCACCGTGCTGCCCGGCGACGAGAAGGCCGCCGGCGAGGCGCCGGAGGAGGGGGCCGCGTGACCACGACCCAGCCCGGCGAAGTCAAGATCAAGAACCTGACCCTGAACTTCGGGCCGCAGCATCCCGCGGCCCACGGCGTGCTGCGCCTGGTCCTCGAGATGGACGGCGAGGTGGTCGAGCGCGCGGACCCGCATATCGGCCTGCTGCACCGCGGCACCGAGAAGCTGATCGAGTACAAGACCTATCTCCAGGCGCTGCCCTATTTCGACCGGCTCGACTACGTCGCGCCGATGAACCAGGAGCACGCCTTCGCGCTGGCCGTCGAGAAGCTGCTCGGCCTCGACGCGCCGCCGCGCGCCCAGGTACATCCGGGTGCTCTATTCGCGAGATCGGCCGGATCCTCAACCACCTGCTCAACGTCACCACCTTCGCGATGGACGTCGGCGCGATGACGCCGTTCCTGTGGGGGTTCGAGGAGCGCGAGAAGCTGATGGAGTTCTACGAGCGCGCCTCCGGCGCGCGGCTGCACGCCGCCTATCTTCCGGCCCGGCGGGGTGCACCAGGACCTGCCGGCCGGCGCTGATCGACGACATCGCCACGTGGTGCGGAGGCCTTCCCCAAGGTCGTCGACGACATGGAGGGGCTGCTCGACCGACAACCGCATCTTCAAGCAGCGCACCGTCGACATCGGCGTGGTCGACCGCCGAGGACGCGCTCGACTGGGGCTTCTCCGGCCCGATGCTGCGCGGGTCGGGGGTGGCCTGGGACCTGCGCAAGGCGCAGCCCTACGACGGCTACGACGAGCTACGACTTCGACATCCCGGTCGGCAAGAACGGCGACTGCTACGACCGCTACCTGGTCCGCATCGAGGAGATGCGCCAGAGCATCGCCCTGATGCAGCAGGCGATCGAGCGGCTGGCCACCGTCGACGGCCCGGTGCTGGTCGACAACAACAAGATCTCGCCGCCGCGCCGGGGCGAGATGAAGCATTCGATGGAAGCGCTGATCCATCACTTCAAGCTCTACACCGAGGGCTATCACGTGCCCGCCGGCGAGACCTACACGGCGGTCGAGGCGCCCAAGGGCGAGTTCGGCGTCTACCTGGTCGCCGACGGCACCAACAGGCCCTACCGCTGCAAGATCCGCGCGCCGGGCTTCGCCTTCCTGCAGGCGAGCGACTTCCTCTCCAAGGGCCACATGCTGGCCGACATCGTCGCGATCATCGGCTCGATGGACATCGTGTTCGGGGAGATCGACCGATGACCGTTCGCGTCGGCGCCAACGGCTTCGAGCAGCCGGAGAGCTTCGCCTTCACGCCGGAGAACCGGAAGAAGGCCGAGGCCCATATCGCCAAATACCCGGAGGGCCGGCAGGCGAGCGCGGTTCTGCCGCTGCTCGACCTCGCCCAGCGCCAGCACGACGGCTGGGTGCCCCAGGCCGCGATCGAGCACGTCGCCGAGATGCTCGACATGGCCACGATCCGCGTGCTCGAGGTCGCCACCTTCTACACCATGTTCAACCTGGCGCCGGTCGGCAAATACCTGGTCCAGGTCTGCACGCACGACGCCGTGCTGGCTGCGCGGCTCGGACGACGTCTTCGCCGCGATCACCGAGGAGCTGGGCGTCGGCGTCGGCGAGACCACCGACGACGGCCTGTTCACGCTCATGGAGGTCGAGTGCCTCGGCGCCTGCGTCAACGCGCCGATGGTCCAGATCAACGACGACTACTACGAAGACCTGACCAAGGAGAACGTCAAGGAGGTGCTGCGCGCGCTCAAGAAGGGCGAGCAGCCGAAGACGGGCTCCCAGTCCGGGCGCCATACCTCCGAGCCGGTGGGCGGGCCGACCACGCTGACGGCGGCCGGAGAGTAGGGCAGCATGCTGGACGACAAGGACCGCATCTTCACCAACCTCTACGGCTTCGAGGACTGGGGCCTGGACGGCGCGCAGGAAGCGCGGCGACTGGGACGGCACCAAGGCCATTCATCGACAGGGCCGCGACTGGATCGTCGAGCGAGATCAAGGACTCGGGCCTGCGCGGCCGCGGCGGCGCCGGCTTCCCGACCGGCCTCAAATGGTCGTTCATGCCCAAGGACGACAAGCGCGACGGCCGGCCCGCACTACCTGGTCGTCAACGCCGACGAGATGCGAGCCCGGCACCTGCAAGGACCGCGACATCATGCGCCACGACCCGCACAAGCTGGTCGAGGGCTGCCTGATCGCCGGCTTCGCGATGGGCGCCAACGCCGCCTACATCTATATCCGCGGCGAGTTCTACCGCGAGGCCGAGCGGCTCGATGCGGCGATCGACGAGGCCTACGACGCCGGCCTGTTCGGCAAGAACGCCTGCGGCTCGGGCTGGGATTTCGACGTCTACGTCCACCGCGGCGCCGGCGCCTATATCTGCGGCGAGGAGACCGCGCTGCTCGAGAGCCTCGAGGGCAAGAAGGGCCAGCCGCGCCTGAAGCCGCCGTTCCCGGCCAACGCCGGCCTCTACGGCTGCCCGACCACGGTGACCAACGTCGAGACGATCGCGGTGTCGCCGACCATCCTGCGCCGCGGCGCCGCCTGGTTCGCCGGCATCGGCCGCGACGAGCGCAACACCGGCACCAAGCTGTTCTGCATCTCCGGCCACGTCGAGCGAGCCGTGCAATGTCGAGGAGGAGATGGGCATCCCGCTGCGCGAGCTGATCGAGAAGCACGCCGGCGGCGTGCGCGGCGGCTGGGACAACCTGCTGGCGGTGATCCCGGGCGGCTCGTCGGTGCCGTGCCTGCCGGCGAACCTGTGCGGCGACCTGCTGATGGATTTCGACAGCCTCGCCGCCGCACAAGTCGGGCCTGGGCACCGCCGCGGTCATCGTCATGGACAAGTCGACCGACATCGTCAAGGCGATCGCGCGGCTGTCGAAGTTCTACATGCACGAGAGCTGCGGCCAGTGCACGCCGTGCCGCGAGGGCACCGGCTGGATGTGGCGGGTGATGAAGCGGCTGGTCGAGGGCGAGGCGGAGGTCGAGGAGATCGACATGCTGCTCGACGTCACCAAGCAGGTCGAGGGCCACACCATCTGCGCCCTGGGCGACGCCGCGGCCTGGCCGATCCAGGGCCTGATCCGGCATTTCCGCCCCGAGATCGAGCGCCGCATCGTCGGCCGCAAGACGCCACAGCGGCGCAGCCTGAGGACGCGAGCCATGGCGAAGCTCACGATCGACGGCGAAGAAATCGAGGTCCAGGACGGCCTGACCCTGCTGCAGGCGCTGCGAGCTGGCCGGCAAGGAGGTCCCGCACTTCTGCTTCCACGAGCGGCTGTCGATCGCCGGCAACTGCCGCATGTGCCTGGTCGAGGTCGAGAAGGCGCCCAAGCCGGTCGCGTCCTGCGCCCTGCCGGTCGACGGACGGCATGGTCGTGTTCACCAACTCGGAGAAGACCCGGAAGGCCCGCAAGGGCGTGATGGAGTTCCTGCTGATCAACCATCCGCTCGACTGCCCGATCTGCGACCAGGGCGGCGAGTGCGACCTGCAGGACCAGGCCATGGCCTATGGCATGGACCGCTCGCGCTTCCACGAGAACAAGCGCGCGGTCGCCGACAAGTATATGGGCCCGCTGGTCAAGACGATCATGACCCGCTGCATCCATTGCACCCGCTGCATCCGCTTCGCGACCGAGGTCGCCGGCGTCGAGGAGCTCGGCGCGACTGGGCCGCGGCGAGCACATGGAGATCACCACCTATCTCGAGCGCTCGCTGACCTCCGAACTGTCGGCCAACGTCATCGACCTGTGCCCGGTCGGCGCGCTGACCTCCAAGCCCTATGCCTTCACCGCGCGCTCGTGGGAGCTGCGCAAGACCGAGTCGGTCGACGTGATGGACGCGGTCGGCTCGAACATCCGTGTCGACGCCCGCGGCGCCGAGGTCATGCGCGTCCTGCCGCGGCTCAACGACGACGTGAACGAGGAGTGGATCTCCGACAAGACGCCGCTTCGTCTACGACGGCCTGCGCCGCCAGCGGCTCGACCGGCCCTACGTCCGCGGCGACGGCAAGCTCAAGCCGGCGAGCTGGGAGGAGGCCTTCGCGGCGATCGCGGCCAAGGCCAAGGGGCTCGACGGCGCGGCGATGGCGGCGATCGCGGGCGACCTGGCCGACTGCGAATCGATGTTCGCGCTCAAGGAGCTGATGGACGCGCTCGGCTCGCCCAACCTCGACTGCCGCCAGGACGGCGCCAGGCTCGACCCGGCGGCAACCGCGCCGGCTACCTGTTCAACACGCACGATCGCCGGCATCGACGCAGGCCGACGCGCTGCTGATCGTCGGATCGAACCCGCGGATCGAGGCGGCGGTGCTCAACGCCCGCATCCGCAAGCGCTGGCTCGCCGGCGGCTTCCCGGTCGGCGTGATCGGCGAGGCGGTCGACCTGACCTATCCGCATACCCACCTGGGCGCCGGCCCGGAGACCCTGCAGGACGTCGCCGACGGCAAGCACAGCTTCGCCAAGACGCTGGCCGACGCCGAGCGGCCGATGCTGATCCTGGGGCAGGGCGCGCTCGCCCGGCCCGACGGCGCCGCGGTCCTGGCGCTCGCCCGCCACGTCGCCGAAGAGACCGGCATGGTCGGCAAGGACTGGAACGGCTTCAACGTGCTGCACACGGCCGCGGCCCGGGTCGGCGGCCTCGACCTCGGCTTCGTGCCGGGCAAGGGCGGCAAGGACGTCGCCGGCATCCTGGCCGGCGCCGAGAGCGGCGACGATCAAGCTGGTCTACCTGCTCGGCGCCGACGAGATCGACATGGCGCGGCTGGGCGAGCCGGCAAGGGCGCCTTCGTCGTCTACCAGGGCCACCACGGCGACGAGGGCGCGCACCGCGCCGACGTGATCCTGCCGGGCGCCGCCTACACCGAGAAGCACGGCACCTACGTCAACACCGAGGGCCGGCCGCAGCGCGGCTTGCTGGCGGTGTTCCCGCCGGGCGAGGCGCGCGAGGACTGGGCCATCGTCCGCGCGCTGTCGGACGTGCTCGGCCACAAGCTGCCGTACGACAATCTCCTCCAGCTCCGCGCCCGCCTGGCCGAGGCCAACAAGATCTTCGCCGCGATCGACGAGGTCGCGCCGGCGCGCTGGGGCAAGTTCGGCAAGGCCGGCGATCTCGACGCCGCGCCGTTCCGGAGCACGATCGAGAATTTCTACATGACCGACCCGATCACCCGCTGTTCGGAGATCATGGCGCAGTGCACCGACCTGCGCCGGACCTTCGACGACGGCCGCACCGGCACGGAAGGCTGAGCGCGGGCATGGAAATCTTCTGGTCCGGCTACGTCCTGCCGACGCTGATCCTGATCGGCTGGATCCTGGTGATCGCGGTGCCGCTGCTGGTCGGCATGGCGATGCTGACCTATTTCGAGCGCAAGGTGATCGCGGCCATGCAGCTCCGGCGGGGGCCCAACGTGGTCGGGCCGTTCGGCCTGCTGCAGCCCTTCGCCGACGGCCTCAAGCTGCTGGTCAAGGAGACCATCATCCCGTCGGGCGCGAACCGGGTCGTGTTCGTGATCGCGCCGATGCTGACCTTCGTCCTGGCGCTGATCGCCTGGGCGGTGATCCCGTTCGGCCACAGCTCCCAGGGCAGTGGGTGCTGGCCGACATCAACGTCGGCATCCTCTACCTGTTCGCGATCTCGTCGCTCGGCGTCTACGGCATCATCATGGCCGGCTGGGCGTCGAACTCGCGCTACGCCTTCCTCGGCGCGCTGCGCTCGGCCGCGCAGATGGTGTCCTACGAGGTCTCGATCGGCTTCGTCATGATCACCGTGCTGCTCGCCGCCGGCTCGCTCAACCTGAGCGAGATCGTGCTCGCCCAGCAGGGCGGCTTCTGGCACTGGTACTGGCTGCCGCTGCTGCCGATGTTCGTGATCTTCTTCGTCTCGGCGCTGGCCGAGACCAACCGGCACCCGTTCGACCTGCCCGAGGCCGAGGCCGAGCTGGTCGCCGGCTATTTCGTCGAATACTCGGCGTTGACCTTCGCGCTGTTCTTCCTCGGCGAATATCTCAACATGATCCTGATGAGCGGGATCACCACCGTCCTGTTCCTGGGCGGCTGGCTGCCGCCGCTCGAGGTGTCGTGGCTGCAATGGATCCCGGGGCCGATCTGGTTCGGCCTCAAGGTGGCGGGCTGCCTGTTCGTGTTCCTGTGGGTGCGCGCGACGTTCCCGCGCTATCGCTACGACCAGTTGATGCGGCTGGGCTGGAAGGTGTTCCTGCCGATCTCGCTGGCCGCCGTCGTCATCGTCGCGGGCGTGTTGCTCTACGGCGGCTGGCTGCCGAAATAAGGGGAGGAGGAGACGATGCTCGATCGCGGCGCACGCACCATCTTCCTGGCCGAACTGCTGTCCGGCATGGCGCTGACCTTCCGCTACATGTTCAAGCCCAAGGTCACGGTCAACTATCCGTACGAGAAGGGTCCGATCAGCCCGCGCTTCCGGGGCGAGCACGCGCTGCGCCGCTACCCGAACGGCGAGGAGCGCTGCATCGCCTGCAAGCTGTGCGAGGCGATCTGCCCGGCGCTGGCGATCACCATCGAGGCCGAGCCGCGCGACGACGGCAGTCGCCGGACGACCCGCTACGACATCGACATGACCAAGTGCATCTATTGCGGCTACTGCCAGGAGGCGTGCCCGGTCGATGCCATCGTCGAGGGACCGAATTTCGAGTTCGCCGCGGAGACCCGCGAGGAGCTCATGTACGACAAGGCCAAGCTGCTCGATAACGGCGACCGCTGGGAAGCCGAGATCGCCGCCAACCTTGAAGCGGACGCGCCCTACCGGTAAACCGTCCGCGCTTGCAACCGACCGGCCCGCCCGAGGCCGGTCATTCGTTGGGGAGATACGGGAGAGCCATGCGCCGCACCGCGACGCGCACTGAACAGGCATTGAGAGGAGGGGCCCGATGATCGTCCAGGCCCTCGCTTTCTATGTCTTCGCGATCATCGCCGTGGTCTCCGGGATCATGGTGGTGGCGTCGCGCAACCCCGTGCATTCCGTCCTGTTCCTGATCCTCGCCTTCTTCAACGCGGCCGGCCTGTTCGTGCTGATGGGGGCCGAGTTCCTGGCGATGATCCTGGTCATCGTCTACGTCGGCGCGGTCGCCGTCCTGTTCCTGTTCGTGGTGATGATGCTGGACATCAACTTCGTCCGGCTGCGCGAGGGCTTCCTGCACTACCTGCCGATCGGCGGCCTGATCGGCCTGGTGCTGCTGGTCGAGCTGATCGCGGTGGCGACCGGGCTGGTGCCGATCGGCCACGTCGCCGGGCCGGTCGCCGAGAGCATCGCGGCCAAGACCGGCGTCACCAACACGGCGATGCTCGGCCAGCTCATCTATACGAAATACATCTACCTGTTCCAGCTCGCCGGCATGGTCCTGTTCGTCGCCATGATCGGCGCGATCGTGCTGACCCTGCGCCGCCGCGAGGGCGTCAAGCGGCAGAAGATCGCCCGCCAGGTCGGCCGCCGCCGCGCGGAGTCGGTCGAGCTCAAGAAGGTCACGCCGGGGGAGGGCGCCTGACATGTGGCAGATCGGTCTCGCCCACTATCTCACCGTCGCCGCGATCCTGTTCACGCTCGGCATCTTCGGCATCTTCCTGAACCGCAAGAACGTCATCATCATCCTGATGTCGGTCGAGCTCATGCTGCTCGCCGTCAACATCAACCTGGTCGCCTTCTCCTGGGCGCTGAAGGACCTGGTCGGCCAGATCTTCGCCATGTTCGTGCTCACCGTCGCCGCCGCCGAGGCGGCCATCGGCCTCGCCATCCTGGTGATCTATTTCCGCAACCGCGGATCGATCGAGGTCGAGGACATCAACGTGATGAAAGGCTAGCGGAACGTGTACACCGCTGTAGTCTTCCTGCCCCTGCTCGGGGCGCTGGTCGCCGGCCTGTTCGGGCGCCTGATCGGCGACCGGGCGTCGCAATACGTGACCACCGGGCTGCTGATCATCTCGGCCGTCCTGTCCTGGTTCATCCTCTACGACGTCGCCTTCGCCAAGACCGGTCCGGCGCCCTTCGCGCTGTTCGACTGGATCTCGGTCGGCGCGCTCAAGATCGAGTGGGCGCTGCGCTTCGACACGCTGTCGGCGGTGATGGTGTTCGTGGTCACCCTGGTCTCCGCCGTGGTCCACGTCTACTCGATCGGCTACATGTCGCACGATCCGGGGAAGGCCGCGCTTCTTCGCCTATCTGAGCCTGTTCACCTTCGCCATGCTGATGCTGGTGACCGCGGAGAACTTCGTGCAGATGTTCTTCGGCTGGGAAGGGGTCGGGCTCTGCTCCTACCTCCTGATCGGCTTCTGGTTCGACCGCGACTCGGCCAACGCTGCGGCGATCAAGGCCTTCGTCGTCAACCGGGTGGGCGATTTCGGCTTCCTGCTCGGCATGTTCCTGACCTTCGCCATCTTCGGCGCGCTCGACTTCACCAACGTCCTGCCGGCCGCCGCCGGCATGCCGGGCAAGACGATCACGCTGGTCGGCGGCTGGACCATCGACGGCCAGCTCGCGCTCAACTGGGCCTGCGTGCTGCTGTTCATCGGCGCGATGGGCAAGTCGGCGCAGATCTTCCTGCACACCTGGCTGCCCGACGCGATGGAGGGCCCGACGCCGGTCTCCGCGCTGATCCACGCCGCGACCATGGTCACCGCCGGCGTGTTCATGGTCTGCCGCCTGTCGCCGATGTTCGAATACGCGCCGGTCGCGCTCGGCCTGGTCACCGTGATCGGCGGCGTCACCGCCTTCTTCGCCGCCTCGATCGGCCTGGTCCAGAACGACATCAAGCGGGTGATCGCGTATTCGACCTGCTCGCAGCTCGGCTACATGTTCTTCGCCGCCGGCGTCGGCGCCTATCCCGCGGCGATCTTCCACCTGATGACCCACGCCTTCTTCAAGGCGCTGCTGTTCCTGGGTTCGGGCTCGGTGATCCACGGCATGTCCGACGAGCAGGACATGCGCCGGATGGGCGGCATCTGGCGAAAGATGCCGTTCACCTACGCGATGATGTGGATCGGCAGCCTGGCGCTCGCCGGCATCCCGATCTTCGCCGGCTACTACTCCAAGGACATGATCCTCGAATCGGCCTTCGCCGCGCATACCGGGCTCGGCCTGTTCGCCTTCTGGATGGGCATCGTCGCCGCCCTGATGACGGCCTTCTATTCCTGGCGGCTGATCTTCATGACCTTCCACGGCAAGGCGCGCGCCTCCGAGGAGGTGATGAGCCACGCCCACGAATCGCCGCTGGTGATGACCATCCCGCTCGGCGTGCTCGCGCTCGGCGCGGTGTTCGCCGGCATGATCGCGTTCGGCTGGTTCGTCGGCGAGCACTGGAAGACCTTCTGGGGCGCCTCGATCATGCTGCGCGCCGGCAACGAGGTGATGGCGCACGCCCACCACGTGCCGGCCTGGGTCGCCGTACCTGCCGCTGGTGATGGGCGCGATCGGCATCCTGGTCGCCTACCTGATGTACATCACCAACCCGAACTGGCCGCGCGCCCTGGCGAAGCGGCTGCGGGGCGTCTACCTCTTCCTGCTCAACAAGTGGTATTTCGACGAGCTCTACGACCTGCTGTTCGTCCGCCCGGCGTTCAAGATCGGCCGCGGCCTGTGGAGCGGCGGCGACGGCGCGGTGATCGACGGGCTCGGCCCCGACGGCGTCGCCGCGGTGACCCGCAGCGCGGCCCGGCGCGTCGCCGCGCTCCAGACCGGCTATCTCTACCACTACGCCTTCGCGATGCTGATCGGCGTGGCGGTGTTCGTCTCGCTCTACCTGTTCGGCGTGGTGAGGTAGGGCATGAGCCACTGGCCGCTGCTCAGCGTCATCACCTTCCTGCCGCTCGTCGGCGCCGTCTTCATCCTGCGCTGGTCCGCGGCGACCAGGAGGCGGTCGCCCGCAACGCGCGCTTCATGGCGCTGTGGACCTCGCTGGCGACCTTCGTGGTGTCGCTCCTGGTCTGGATCAACTTCGACAATTCCAGCGCCGCCTTCCAGTTCGCCGAAAAGGTCGACTGGTTCACGCTGCCCGGCGGCTACACGCTGACCTACCACATGGGCCTCGACGGCATCTCGATGCTGTTCGTGCTGCTGTCGACCCTGCTGACGCCGATCTGCGTGCTGGCGAGCTGGAAGGTCACCCACCGGGTCCGCGAGTACATGATCGCCTTCCTGGTGCTCGAGACCTTCATGGTCGGCATCTTCTCCGCGCTCGACCTGGTCCTCTTCTACATCTTCTTCGAGGGCGTGCTGATCCCGATGTTCCTGATCATCGGCGTCTGGGGCGGCCAGCGGCGGATCTATTCGGCGTTCAAGTTCTTCCTCTACACGCTGCTCGGCTCGGTCCTGATGCTGATCGCGATGCTCGCGCTCTACTACGCGACCCGCGAGGCCGGCACGCCGACCACCGACATCGTCCAGATCCTCCAGTTCGCCAAGACCAAGGGCTTCGACCCCGAGCTGCAGAACTGGCTGTGGCTGGCCTTCTTCGCCTCCTTCGCGGTCAAGATGCCGATGTGGCCGGTCCACACCTGGCTGCCCGACGCCCACGTCGAGGCGCCGACCGCGGGCTCGGTGATCCTGGCCGGCGTGCTGCTGAAGATGGGCGGCTACGGCTTCCTGCGCTTCTCGCTGCCGATGTTCCCGGACGCGTCGATCTACTTCACGCCGCTGATCTACGCGCTGTCGGTGGTGGCGATCATCTACACCTCGCTGGTCGCGCTGGCCCAGGAGGACATGAAGAAGCTGATCGCCTATTCCTCGGTCGCCCACATGGGCTTCGTCACCATCGGCATCTTCGCGGCGACCCATCAGCTCGCCGGCGACAAGTCGATCCTGGGCGAGCAGGCGGTCCAGGGCGCGATCTTCCAGATGCTGTCGCACGGCATCGTCTCGGCCGCGCTGTTCCTGTGCGTCGGCGTGGTCTACGACCGGATGCACACCCGCGAGATCGCCAAGTACGGCGGGCTGGTCAACCGGATGCCGCGCTACGCCGCGGTCTTCATGGTGTTCATGCTGGCCTCGGTCGGCCTGCCGGGCACCAGCGGCTTCGTCGGCGAGTTCCTGGTCCTGGTCGGCACCTTCCAGGCCAATACCTGGGTCGCGGCGCTGGCGGCGACCGGCGTGATCCTGGGCGCCACCTACATGCTCTACCTCTACCGCCGGGTCATCTTCGGCCGGCTGACCAAGGTCGAGCTGATGGACATCCTGGACCTCAGCCGGCGCGAGATCGCTGATCTTCGCGCCGCTGGTCGCGCTGGTGCTGTGGATGGGCATCTATCCGTCGTCCTTCCTCGACGTCATCGACGCCTCGGTCCAGGGCCTGATCCATAGCTTCAAGGCCGGCGCCTGCCTGGGCAAAGCCGCCTGTTTCGCGGCGCACTAGGGGGACGATGCGATGACCTTCGGAGCCCTGTCGCCCGCCTGGCCTGAAATCCTGCTCGCGCTCGCCGCGATGGCGCTGCTGATGGTCGGCGTGTTCCACAAGGACGGCGCGCGCGCCGCGCGGCTGGTCAGCTGGCTCGGCGTCGCCGCGCTGGTCGTCGTCGCCGTGGTGGGCGTCGGCGTGACCCCGGAGGAGGGGCGGACCTTCCTGTTCGCCAACATGTTCGTCGGCCGGCGTCTTCGCCGTCTTCATCAAGACGCTGGTGCTGTGCGCCGCCGCGGTCGGGATCATCCTGTCGATCGGCTACAACCAGCGGGAGCAGATCGCCCGCTTCGAGTACCCGGTGCTGATCATGTTCGCCACGCTCGGCATGATGGTCATGATCTCGGCCAACGACCTGATCTCGCTCTATGTCGGCCTGGAGCTGCAGAGCCTGGCGCTCTACGTCGTCGCCGC
This sequence comes from uncultured Alphaproteobacteria bacterium, assembly GCA_963730305.1. Taxonomy (GTDB): domain Bacteria; phylum Pseudomonadota; class Alphaproteobacteria; order Bin65; family Bin65; genus CAMYMQ01. Next base: position 167,792 of record CAVSRB010000005.1, on the reverse strand, counting down.
CTTCCGGCGCGATTCGATCAAGTCGAGCGAGGCGGGGCTCAAGTACTTCGTCCTCGGCGCGCTGGCCTCGGGCATGCTGCTCTACGGCGCCTCGATGATCTACGGCTTCGCCGGCACCACCAGCTTCACCCAGCTCGCCACCGTGTTCGGCCAGACCGGCGCGGCGTCGGTGGGAGTCGTCGTCGGCCTGGTCTTCCTGATGGTCGGGCTGGCCTTCAAGGTCTCGGCGGTGCCGTTCCACATGTGGACGCCGGACGTCTACGAGGGCGCGCCGACGCCGGTCACCGCCTTCTTCGCGTCGGCGCCCAAGCTCGCCGCGATGGCGCTGTTCGTGCGCGTCATGGTCGGACCGTTCGGCGAGCTGATCGGCCAGTGGCAGCAGATCATCGTGCTGATCTCGATCCTGTCGATGGTGCTCGGCGCCTTCGCCGCGATCCAGCAGACCAACATCAAGCGGCTGATGGCCTACAGCTCGATCGGCCACGTCGGCTACGCGCTGATCGGCCTGGCCGCGGGCACCAAGGACGGCGTGAGCGGCATCCTGGTCTACATGGCGATCTACATCGTCATGACCCTGGGCGCCTTCGCCGTCATCCTGTGCATGCAGCGCGACGGCCGCATGGTCGAGGACATCGAGGACCTGTCCGGCCTGTCGCGGACCCGGCCCGGCATGGCGCTCGCGATGGGCATCTTCATGTTCTCGATGGCGGGCATGCCGCCGCTCGCGGGCTTCTTCGCCAAGATCTACGTCTTCCTGGCGGCGATCGAGGCCGAGCTCTATACGCTGGCGGTCATCGGCGTGCTGACCAGCGTGGTGGGCGCCTTCTACTACCTGCGCATCGTCAAGATCATGTATTTCGACGAGGCGACCGAGAGCTTCGACCGCAACACCGGCCGCGAGCTGGCCGTGGTCCAGGTGGTCGCCGGCCTGTTCATCCTGTTGTTCTTCCTGTTCCCGAGCGTGCTGACCCGGCTCGCCGATCAGGCCGTGCTCAGCCTGATGGGCGGATGAGGGCGGCATGAGCGGCCGGCGATGAGCGCCCAGCCACAGCTGCCGACCGGATTCGCGCTGCGCGCCTACGAGAGCCTCCCGAGCACCAACGACGAAGCCAAGCGGCTGGCCGGCGAGGGCGCACCGCACGGCACCATCGTCTGGGCGCGGGTGCAGAGCGCGGGGCGGGGCCGGCGCGGCCGGGCGTGGGAGTCGCCCGCCGGCAATCTCTATGCCACCGTCCTGTTGCGCATCGCGATCCCGGTCGACCGCGCCACCCAGGCCGGCTTCGTCGCCGCGCTGGCGCTGGCCGAGACGGCCGAAGCCCTGTTGCCGGCCGGCGCCGAGGTGCGCTGCAAGTGGCCCAACGACGTGCTGGTCGGCGGCGACAAGGTCGCCGGCATCCTGCTCGAATCGGCGCTTGGGCCCGACGGCGCGCTCGACTGGCTGGTGATCGGCTGCGGCGTCAACTGCCTGAGCCACCCGGCGAACAGCCGCTGGCCCGCCACCGACCTGGCCGCGGCGGGCGCCGACGTCCCCCCGGTCGCCGCCGTGCTCGAACGGCTGATGGCGGCGCTCGACGCCTGGCTGGCCCGCTGGCAGCGCGACGGCTTCGGCCCGGTGCGCGACGCCTGGCTGGCGCGCGGCTACGGCGTCGGCGGCACGATCCGCCTCGTCCAGGGCGACACCGAGACCGAAGGCCGCTTCGCCGGCCTCGACGACGACGGCGCGCTGCTGCTCGAACGGGCGGACGGCGCCGTCACGGCGATGCGCTCCGGCGAAGTCTCCATGGCGAGGGCGTAGGCCATGCTGCTCGCGATCGATTCCGGCAACACCAACATCGTCTTCGGCGTCTACGACGGCACCGACTGGCGCGGCAAGTGGCGCAGCTCGACCAAGGCCGAGCGCACCGCCGACGAGTTCGCCGTGTGGCTGAGCCAGCTCTTCGCTCTCGAAGGCATCGACCGGCGTGACATCAATGCCGCCATCGTCTCCAACGTCGTGCCGGCGATCTCGCACAGCCTGGTCAGCCTGTGCCGCACCTTCTTCGGCACCGAGCCGCTGGTCATCGGCGACCCGGCGGTCGAGCTCGGCATCGAGGTGCTGATCGACCATCCCTCGGACCCCGGCGCGGACCGCCTGGTCAACGCGGTCGGCGCCTATGTCGCGCTACGGCGGGCCGCTGATCGTGATCGACTTCGGCACGGCGACGACCTTCGACGTGATCGACGCCGACGGCAACTATTGCGGCGGCGTGATCGCGCCGGCCGCGGCCCATTCGGTCGACGCCCTGCACCACGCCGCCGCGCAGCTGCCCCGGGTCGACGTCAAGCGGCCGCCGACGGTGATCGGCAAGTCGACCGTGCCGGCGATGCAGTCGGGCGTCTACTGGGGCTATGTCGGCCTGATCGAGGGGTTGGTCAAGCGCATCCGCGAGGAGGCCGGCTGGGACATGAAGGTGATCGCCACCGGCGGGCTCGCGCCGCTGTTCGCCAAGGCGACCGACGTCATCGACGAGCTCGACGGCGACGTCACCCTGCGCGGCCTGCTCGAGATCCACCGACGCAACACGACGGCATGACTTCCAAGAACGACCTCTTGTTCCTGCCGCTCGGCGGCGCCGGCGAGATCGGCATGAACCTCAACCTGTTCGGTTTCCAGAACCGCTGGCTGATGGTCGATCTCGGCGTCACCTTCGGCGAGGACGTCATCCCCGGCATCGACGTGATCACGCCGGACCCGGCCTTCATCGTCGAGCACCGCGACAAGCTCGACGGGCTGGTCCTGACCCACGCCCACGAGGATCATCTGGGCGCGGTGCCCTACCTGTGGCGGCGGCTGGAATGCCCGATCTACGCGACCGGCTTCACCGCCTCGGTGCTGCGCCGCAAGCTCGCCGAGGTCGGGCTGGAGGCCGACGCGCCGATCACCATCGTCGAGCCGGGCAGCCGGTTCGAGGTCGGCCCGTTCGAGATCGAGCTGGTCACCCTGACCCATTCGATCCCCGAGCCCAACGCGCTGGTCATCCGCACCCCGCACGGCGCCATCTTCCATACCGGCGACTGGAAGCTCGATCCCGACCCGCTGATCGGCGACCCGGTCGACGAGGACGCCCTGCGCGCGCTGGGCGACCAGGGCGTGCTCGCCATGATCGGCGATTCGACCAACGTCTTCCGCGAGGGCCGCGCCGGCTCCGAGGCGGCGGTGCGCGAGAGCCTGATCGAGCTGGTCGGCACCTACGACAACCGCGTCGCCATCGCCAGCTTCGCCAGCAATGTCGCCCGGCTGGAGACCATCGCCCACGCCGCCGAGGCCAACGGCCGCCGCGCCGCCCTGGTCGGCCGCTCGCTGTGGCGGATGAACGAGGCCGCCCGCGAGAACGGCTACCTGCGCGAGATCAAGCCGTTCCTGACGCCCGGCGAGGCCGCCGACCTGCCGCGCGACAAGGTGCTGATCGCCTGCACCGGCAGCCAAGGCGAGCCGCGCGCCGCGCTGTCGCGGATCGCGACCCGCAGCCATCCGGAGATCGAGCTGGAGGAGGGCGACGTGGTGATCTTCTCGTCGCGCATCATCCCCGGCAACGAGAAGGCGATCGGCCGCCTGCACAACGACCTGTGCGCGCTCGGCATCGACGTGGTCAGCGAGCAGGACCATTTCGTCCACGTCTCCGGCCATCCCGCGCGGGACGAGCTGATCGACATGTACCAGTGGATCCGGCCGCAGATCGCGGTGCCGGTCCACGGCGAGCTCCGCCACCTGCACGCTCACCGCAAGCTCGCCCAGGAATGCCAGGTGCCCCAGACCGTGGTCGCCACCAACGGCGAGATGGTCCGGCTGGCGCCGGGGAATCCCCAGATCGTGGACACGGTGCCGAGCGGCCGGCTCGCGGTCGACGGGGGCAACCTCGTGTCGCTCGACGGCGCCAGCCTGCGCGAGCGCAAGCGCATGATGTACGATGGCGCCGCGGTCGCCAGCCTGGTCGTCGACGCCCAGGGCGAGCTGCTCGCCGACCCGGAGATCACCCTCTACGGGCTTGCCGACGACGATGACGAGGACGACGTTCTCTACGACCTCGTGGTCGCCGCGATCGAGCACACGCTGGGGAACCTGTCGCGCAACAAGCTGCGCCAGGACGACGCGCTCCAGGAAGCGGTCCGCGCTGCGATCCGCCGCGCGATCCGCGGCACCCGCGGCAAGCGGCCGCAGACCGACGTCCACCTGATCCGGCTTCACGACTGGGAAGCCGAGACCGAAGACAACGCTTGAGGAGACGCCGATGATCGGCCGGCTCAATCACGTCGCCATCGTGGTCCCCGACCTGGAGGCCGCCAGCCGGGTCTACCGCGACACGCTGGGCGCCGCCGTGTCCGACCCGGTCGACATGCCGTCCCACGGCGTCACCACGGTGTTCGTGACCCTTCCCAACACCAAGATCGAGCTGCTGCACCCGTTGGGCGACGAGTCGCCGGTGGCCGCCTTCCTCGACCGCAACCCCTCGGGCGGCATGCACCACGTCTGCTACGAGGTCGACGACATCATCGCGGCGCGCGACAAGCTGGTCGCCGACGGCGCCCGCGTGCTGGGCGGCGGCGAGCCCAAGATCGGCGCGCACGACAAGCCCGTGCTGTTCCTGCACCCGAAGGATTTCTGCGGGACCCTGATCGAAATCGAACAGGCCTGATTACAGGCCAGGAGCCGACATGACCTGGTTCAGCGGTATCGTCATCTTCGTCTTGACCTGGTGGCTGGTGTTCTTCGCCGCGCTGCCCTGGGGCTTGCGCCGCAACACCGCGCCCGAGGAGGGGCACGATGCGGGCGCGCCGCTCAATCCGCGGCTGTGGACCAAGGTCCTGGTCGTCACGCTGATCGCCGCGGTCCTGACGGCGGCGATCTCGGGCGTGGTCGCGAGCGGGATGCTCAGCTTCCGCCAGTAACCCGCGGGCCGGACCGGCCCGTCCCCAACAGAAGAAGCGCGCACACAAAAAAGCAGCCGCCGCAAGTGCCTGCGGCGGCCTTGTAATCGCAATGGACAAAGACCATGTCTCTTAGTGCATCCGGAGTTCCCTCCACCGGATGCTCCGGATTTACTCCGGATTGGATGATACCTCCCCAGACTTGGGCCGCGGCGTGAGCCGCGGTCTTCTTTTCGTGCGCTGTATGTGACTGCGTCGCGTTAACACGTGCAATGTAGCCTAGTCTTCGCCAGCCGTCATCATTTTATTGACCGAATGGCCCCGGCGGGCCGCATTTTTCCCCGCCGACGCAAGGGCCTAGGCCTAGCCGACCCAGAAGTGGACGACGAAGGCCGCGGTGACCACGACGACCGCGGTGTTGAGATCTGCCCACCGCCCGCTCAGCAGCTTGATCGCCGCGTAGGCAATGAAGCCGAGACCGATGCCCGTGGTGATCGAGAAGGTCAGCGGCATGGTGATCATGGTGACCGCCGCGGGCACAGTATTCGCTGACGTCGGACCAGTCCAGCTCGCCCACCGCCCGCAGCATCACGCAGGCCACGAACAGGATCGCCGGCGCGGTGGCGTAGGGCGGGATCGAGGCCGCCAGCGGCGACAGGAACAGGGCGAGCAGGAACAGCACGGCGACGGTCACCGCGGTCAGCCCGGTGCGCCCGCCGGCCCGGATGCCGGCCGCACTCTCGATGTAGCTGGTGGTCGTCGACGTACCCAGGACGGCGCCGGCGATCGTCGCCGAGCTGTCGGCGACCAGCGCCCGACCGATCCCCGGCATCCGGCCCTCGGGCGTCAGCATTCCGGCCTGGTGGCCGAGGCCGATCAAGGTGCCTGCGGTGTCGAACAGGTCGACCAGCAGGAAGCTGAACACCAGGACGACGACCAGCGACGTGCCGAGATGGAACAGCCCGGCGAAGTCGAGCTTGAACAGGGTGGGGGTCGGGTCGGGCGGCAGCGCGACGACGCCGTGGAAGGCCGTGATCGTCTTGCCGTCGATGTAGGGCACCTGGAAGACGATGCCGATCGCGGTGACCAGGATGATGCCGATCAGGATCGCACCCGGCACCTTGCGGCGGTCGAGCGCGACGATGACGAAGAAGCCGAGCGCGAACAGCAGCACCGGCAGCGCCTTGAGGTCGCCGGCGGTGACCAGCGTCTCGGGGTGGGCCTTGACCACGCCGCCGTTCTCCAGCGCGATGAGGCCGAGGAACAGGCCGATGCCGGCGGCGATGGCCAGCTTCTGCGACAGCGGGATCGAATTGATCAGCCACTGCCGGAAGGGCAGCACGCTGAGGATGAGGAAGGCCACGCCCGAGAGCAGCACGGCCGCCAGCGCCGCCTCCCAGCCGAGCCCCATCGACTTGACCACGACGAAGGCGAAGAAGGCGTTGAGCCCCATGCCCGGAGCCTGGGCGATCGGCAGGTTGGCGTAAAACCCCATGATCGCGCTGCCGACCGCAGCGGCGAGGCAGGTCGCGACGAACACGGCGCCCTCGTTCATCCCCGCCGCCGCCAGTATCTTCGGGTTGACGAAGATGATGTAGGCCATGGTCAGGAAGGTGGTGACACCGGCCACGACCTCGGTCCGCACCGAGGCATCGCGCGCCCCGAGCGCGAAAATCCTGTCCAGCATCCTTCCCCCCGAACGCCGCTTCAGAATAATGTGGGTGTCTGTTTACCATGCCATTGCCTTGGCGGGATGCATTTCCTAAAGTCGCTCCTCCAATAGGGCCCCGCCGTCTTCCCGCCATTTCTTTGGAATATTCGAACAAGACATGCGTCTAACCCGATTTTTTCTTCCCACGCTCAAGGAAACCCCGAGCGACGCGCAGATCGTGTCGCATCGCCTGATGCTGCGCGCCGGCCTGATCCGCCAGGCGACCGCGGGAATCTATTCGTGGCTGCCGCTGGGCCACCGCGTGCTCAAGAAGATCGAGCAGATCGTCCGCGAGGAGCAGGACCGGGCGGGCGCGGTCGAGATGCTGATGCCGACCATCCAGCCGGCCGACCTGTGGCGCGAATCGGGCCGCTACGGCGACTATGGCAAGGAGATGCTGCGGATCAGCGACCGCCACGAGCGCGAGATGCTCTACGGCCCGACCAACGAGGAGCTGATCACCGACATCTTCCGCAACACCATCCGCAGCTACCGCGACCTGCCGCTCACCCTCTACCATATCCAATGGAAGTTCCGGGACGAGGTGCGGCCCCGCTTCGGGGTCATGCGCGGGCGCGAGTTCTACATGAAGGACGCCTATTCCTTCGCGCTCGACTATGCCGGCGCGCGCCACGCCTACAACCAGATGTTCGTGGCCTACCTGCACACCTTCAAGCGGATGGGCCTGCACGCGATCCCGCTGCGCGCCGAGACCGGCCCGATCGGCGGCGACCTGAGCCACGAGTTCATCATCCTGGCCGAGACCGGCGAGAGCGCGGTCTATTGCGACAAGAAGCTGCTTTCCTTCGATATTTCGGCGCACGACGTCGACTATGACGGCGACCTGCAGCCGGTCGTCGACCACTGGACCGGCCTCTACGCCGCCGCGGACGACATGCACGACCCGGCCACCTGTCCGGTGCCCGCCGACGAGCTGGTCGAGGCCCGCGGCATCGAAGTCGGCCACATCTTCTACTTCGGCGCGAAGTATTCGAAGCCGATGGGTGCGGTGGTCGCCACGCCCGACGACCAGGAGGTGCCGGTCGAGATGGGCTCCTACGGCATCGGCGTGTCGCGGCTGGTCGGCGCGATCATCGAGGCCTGCCACGACGACGCCGGCATCGTCTGGCCGGAGCCGGTCGCGCCGTTCAAGGTCGGCCTGATCAACATCCGCGCCAACGACGACGCCTGCCGCGACGCCGCCGACGCGCTCTACCGCAAGCTGGTCGAGGCCGGCGTCGAGACGCTCTACGACGACACCGGGGAAAGCGCCGGCTCGAAGTTCGCCCAGATGGACCTGATCGGGCTGCCGTGGCAGCTCGTGGTCGGCCCGCGCGGGGTCAAGGCCGGCACGGTCGAACTCAAGAACCGCGCCACCGGCGAGCGCGAGGAACTGTCCGCCGAGGCCGCATTGCACAAGCTCACGGGGTGAAGCCCATGGCCCTGCCATCGCGCCTGTTCCTGTTCTCTCCGGTCGAGCGGATGATCGCCTGGCGCTACCTGAGGCCCCGCCGCAAGGAGGGCTTCATCTCGGTGATCGCCGGCTTCGCCTTCATGGGCATCGCGATCGGCGTCGCCACGCTGATCATCGTCATGTCGGTGATGAACGGCTTTCGCCAGGAACTGCTGACCCGCATCCTCGGCTTCAACAGCCATATCGTGGTCTACGGCATCGGCGGGCCGCTGGAGGATTTCGATTCGGTCGCCGCCAAGATCCGCAAGCTCAAGGGCGTCAGGTCGGCCGTGCCGATCGTCGACGGCCAGGTCATGGCGACGGTCCGCGACGCGGCGTCGGGCGCGCTGATCAAGGGCATCCGGGCCGACGACATCGCCAAGCATCCGTTGATATCCAAAGGGTTGAGCCCGGGGGCGCTCGACGGCTTCCGCAAGGGCGGGGTGATCGTCGGCAGCCGCATGGCGGCCCGCTTCGGCCTGCGTCCGGGCGACAAGATCAAGCTGATCTCGGCCAAGGCGATCCAGACCCCGGTCGGGCCGATCTACCGGACCCGCAGCTTCACGGTCGCGGGCACCTTCAACGTCGGCATGTCGGAATACGACCGCGGCTTCATCTTCATGCCGCTGGACGCGGCGCAGAGCTATTTCGGCGTCGGCAACGGGGTCAGCAACATCGAGGTGATGACCGCCGACCCGCAGAACGTCGAGCCGGTCGCCCAGGCGATCGTCGGCCTGACCGTGCCCAACATCCGGATCCGGACCTGGCAGGACATCAACTCGACCTTCTTCAACGCGCTCAAGGTCGAGCGCAACGTCATGTTCCTGATCCTGACGCTGATCATCGTCGTCGCCGCGTTCAACATCATCTCCAGCATGATCATGCTGGTGAAGGACAAGGGCCAGGCGATCGCGATCCTGCGCACCATGGGCGCCACGCGCGGCACGATCATGCGTGTCTTCTTCATGACCGGGTCGTCGATCGGCGTGATCGGCACCGGCCTGGGAGTCGGCCTGGGCCTGCTGATCGCGTACAATATCGATCCGATCAAGCAATGGCTGGAGCGGCAGCTCGACAGCGTCCTGTTCCCCTCGGAGATCTACTTCCTGTCGCGGCTGCCCTCGATCGTCAATACTACCGAGGTGATCCAGGTCGTCGTCATGGCGCTGTTCCTGACCTTCATCTTCACGCTCTACCCGTCCTGGCGGGCGTCGCGGCTCGATCCGGTGGAGGCGCTGCGCAATGAATGACGCGTCGGTCACCGCCCCGGCCGGGCCGCTGCTCGAGCTGCGCGGCGTCACCAAGACCTTCCGCCAGGGCGGCGAGTCCCTGGAGGTGCTGCGCCACGTCACCCTGACGATCGAGGCGGGCGAGATGGTCGCCCTGGTCGGGCCGTCGGGCGCCGGCAAGTCGACCATGCTGCACATCGCCGGCCTGCTGGAGCGGCCGAGCGACGGCACGGTCTGGCTGGAGGGCGAGAACTGCACCCGCCACAGCGACGTGCAGCGGGCGCGGCTGCGCCGCCGCATGATCGGCTTCGTCTACCAGCAGCACTACCTGCTGCCCGAGTTCTCCGCGCTGGAGAACATCATGCTGCCGCAGATGCTCGCGGACGTGCCGCGGGCGGTGGCGGCCTGGCGGGCGAGCGACCTGCTCGAGGCGATGGGCCTGAGCGACCGCGCCAAGCACCGCCCGGCCAAGCTCTCCGGCGGCGAGCAGCAGCGCGTCGCCATCGCCCGCGCGGTCGCCAACGGGCCGACCATCCTGCTGGCCGACGAGCCGACCGGCAACCTCGACCACGCCACCGCCGAGAAGGTCTTCGCCCAGCTCCTCAACCTCGTCCACCTGACCAAGATCGGCGCCCTGGTGGCGACCCACAACCTGGAGCTCGCCAGCCGGATGGACCGGATTCTGCAGCTCCAGGACGGCGTCGTCGTCGAGCGGCGGCCGGCGACCGTCTAACAATATCCTGTTGCCTGTGGATTAACGGCAACAGGATGTTGCGTCCCCGGAAGGGCTTGAGTACCGTGGATCGGACATGAGCCACGCCGATTTCGTCCACCTCCGCATCCACTCCGCCTATTCGCTGTCCGAGGGCGCGCTGCGCACCGGCCAGATCGCCGATCTGTGCCGGAAGAACGGCATGCCGGCGGTCGCGATCACCGACACCAACAACCTGTTCGGCGCGCTGGAATTCTCGCAGACCTGCGTCAAGGCGGGCGTCCAGCCGATCATCGGCTGCCAGCTCTCGGTGCGCGAGGCGTCCGAGCCGATCGGGGCGCTGCACGGCGCGCCCCAGCTCGACGCGATGCCGGTCTACGCCAAGGACGCGGCCGGCTACGCCAACCTGCTCAAGCTGGTCTCCAGCGCCCATCTCGAGGTGCCGGCGGGGGTCGCCCCGCACGTGCCGCTGGAAGCGCTGGAAGAGCACAGCGAGGGGCTGATCCTGCTCACCGGCGGCCCGGCCGGGCCGATCGGGCGGCTGCTCGCCAACGGCCAGACCGCGGCGGCGTCCGAGCTGGCCAAGCGGCTCAAGGGCGCCTTCGGGGACAGGCTCTACGTCGAGCTGTCGCGCCACGGCATGGAGGAGGAACGGCGTATCGAGGGCGGCCTGATCGACCTCGCCTATGCCGAGGACCTGCCGCTGGTCGCGACCAACGAGGCCTTCTTCACCGACGCCGACATGTACGAGGCGCACGACGCGCTGATGTGCATCGCCCAGGGCGAGTATCTCGGCGCGCCCGACCGCTCGCGGCTGACGCCGGACCACCGCTTCAAGACCGCCGCGGAGATGCGCACACTGTTCGCGGACCTGCCCGAGGCGCTCGACAATACGCTGGTGATCGCCCGGCGCTGCGCGGTGATGGCCGAGACCCGAGCGCCGATCCTGCCCAACTTCCAGACCGAGGACGGCCGCGACGAGTTCGACCAGCTCCGCGCCGACGCCGAGGCCGGGCTCGACGCGCCGGCTGGAGGAGCATGTCTTCACCGACGCGATGAGCGCCGAAGAGCGCGCCAAGTCCGCCGCGGAATACAAGGAACGGCTCGACATCGAGCTCGGCATCATCGAGGGCATGGGCTTCCCCGGCTACTTCCTGATCGTCGCCGACTTCATCCAGTGGGCCAAGCGGCAGGGCATCCCGGTGGGGCCGGGGCGCGGCTCGGGCGCGGGCTCGGTGGTCGCCTGGGCGCTGACCATCACCGACCTCGACCCGCTGCGCTGGGGCCTGCTGTTCGAGCGCTTCCTCAACCCCGAGCGCATCTCGATGCCGGACTTCGACGTCGACTTCTGCCAGGAGCGGCGCGACGAGGTCATCCACTACGTCCAGGACAAGTACGGCCGCGACAAGGTCGCCCAGATCATCACCTTCGGAAAGCTGCAGGCCCGCGCGGTGCTGCGCGACGTCGGCCGCGTGCTGCAGATGCCCTACGGCCAGGTCGATCGCATCTGCAAGCTGGTCCCCAACAACCCGGCCAACCCGGTGACCCTCCAGGAAGCGATCAAGATCGAGCCGATGCTCGCAGGCGATGCGCAACGAGGACGAGAACGTCGCCCGGCTGATCGACATCGCGCTCAAGCTGGAGGGGCTCTACCGGCACGCCTCGACCCACGCCGCCGGCGTGGTCATCGGCGACCGGCCGCTCGACGAGCTGGTCCCGCTCTACCGCGACCCGCGGTCGGACATGCCGGTGACCCAGTTCAACATGAAGCACGTCGAATCGGCGGGGCTGGTCAAGTTCGACTTCCTCGGCCTCAAGACCCTGTCGGTGCTGGCGCTGGCGGTGACCCTGCTGGCCAAGCGCGACGTGGCCCTCGACCTCGACGCCCTGCCGCTCGACGACCCCGGCACCTACGAGATGATCAGCCGCGGCGAGACGACCGGGGTGTTCCAGCTGGAAAGCGCGGGCATGCGCGACGTGCTGCGCCGGCTCAAGCCCGACCGGTTCGAGGACATCATCGCGGTCGTGGCGCTCTACCGCCCGGGCCCGATGGAGAACATCCCGAGCTACATCAACCGCAAGCACGGCCAGGAAGAGCCGGACTACCTCGACCCCACGCTGGAGCCGGTGCTCAAGGAGACCTACGGCATCATCATCTACCAGGAGCAGGTGATGCAGATCGCCCAGGTCCTGGCCGGCTACACGCTGGGCGGCGCCGACCTGCTGCGCCGCGCCATGGGCAAGAAGATCAAGTCGGAGATGGACGCCCAGCGCGCGGTGCTTCGTCGAGGGCGCGGTCGCGAACGGCGTCGAGAAGGACAAGGCGTCCTTCATCTTCGACCTGGTCGACAAGTTCGCCGGCTACGGCTTCAACAAGTCGCACGCCGCGGCCTACGCCCTGGTCGCCTACCAGACCGGCCTACCTCAAGGCCAACCATCCGGTCGAGTTCATGGCCGCGTCGATGACCTTCGACATGGGCAACACCGACAAGCTGACCGCGTTCCGGCAGGAGCTGCAGCGGCTCGACATCGCGCTGCTGCCGCCCGACGTCAACGCCTCGGAGGCGACCTTCTCGGTCGAGGCGGGGACGGCGATCCGCTACGCGCTGGCCGCGCTCAAGAACGTCGGCCGCAGCGCGATGGAGGCGATGGTCGCGCGAACGCGAGGCCAACGGGCCGTTCCAGAGCGTCGCCGACTTCGCGACCCGGCTCGACACCACGGTGGTCAACCACCGCCAGCTCGAGAACCTGATCAAGGCGGGCGCCTTCGACAGCCTCAACCCCAACCGCCGCCAGCTGTTCGAGGGCGTCGACCTGATCCTGCGCCTGGCCAACACCGCCTCGGGCGAGCGCGACAGCAACCAGACCAACCTGTTCGGCGATTCGATCGCCGAGCGACACCCAGATGCTGCCGCTGCCCGACGTGCCGGACTGGCCGGTGACCGACCGGCTGCGCAGCGAATTCGACGCGATCGGCCTCTACCTCTCGGCCCATCCGCTCGACGCCTACGAGAAGAGCCTCGAGCGGCTCAACATCGCGCGCTACGCCGACATCGCCCACCGTGCCGCCGCCGGCCGGGCGCCGGCCAGCGCCAAGCTCGCCGGCACCGTGATCGGCCGCAAGGAGCGGCGCTCGGCGCGCGGCAACAAGTTCGCCTTCATCCAGTTGAGCGACCCGTCGGGCATGTTCGAGATCACCGCCTTCTCGGAAGTGCTGGCGCAGTCGCGCGACCTGCTGGAGAGCGCGGTCGTCGAGGGCACGCCGGTGCTGGTCAACGCCGACGTGCGCAGCGAGGACGAATCGGTGCGCCTGCTGGCGACCTCGATCACGCCGCTCGACAACGCCGTCGCCGCCTCGGCGGCGGGGCTCAAGGTCTGGGTCACCGACGAGGCCGCGGTCCAGCCGCTCGCCTCGGTGGTCGCCCGCGAGAAGCAGGGGCGGGGGCGGGTCCAGGTGGTCGTCCCGATGGGCGCCCGCGAGGCCCAGATCAGCCTGCCGCAGACCTACATGATCTCGCCCGCGACCCGCCAGGCGATCAAGTCGATCCCGGGGATCATGCACGTCGAGGAAGTGTGAGCGGACCGCAGTTCGCAGCAGCCCTTGAAACGTTCTTGTTTTTATCCACATTCCCGTCTATCACCCGCGCATTAGCGTAATCCCACACGTGGACTTGCGGCGCCCGACGGCAGTCGATCGCGTCGCTCCGGTGTTTGGTCCCAGGCGTTCAGGTATTGGGGCCGAATAACGTCCGCGGCGGTCCAACCGGAAAAGGACAGACCAAATGGCAATGCCTTCCTTCACCATGCGCCAGCTCCTGGAAGCCGGCGTGCACTTCGGCCACAACACGCGCCGCTGGAACCCGAAGATGGCGCCGTACATCTTCGGCGTCCGCAACAACGTCCACATCATCGATTTGCAGCAGACCGTTCCGCTGCTGCACCGGGCGATGAACGCCCTGCGCGAGGTCTCGGCCAACGGCGGCCGCATCCTGTTCGTCGGCACCAAGCGCCAGGCGGCCCGGATGGTCGCCCAGTCGGCCCAGAAGTGCGGCCAGTTCTACGTCGACTACCGCTGGCTCGGCGGCATGCTGACCAACTGGCAGACCATCCAGCGCTCGATCTCGCGCCTGAAGGAGCTCGACGAGCCTGCTGGCCAGCGCGGAAGAGACCCACGGCCTGACCAAGAAGGAGCTGCTGCGGCTGACCCGCGAGCGCGACAAGCTCGACCAGGCGCTCGGCGGCATCAAGGAGATGGCCGCGCTGCCCGACGCTGCTGGTGATCATCGACACCAACAAGGAGCAGATCGCGGTCAAGGAGGCCAGGAAGCTCGGCATCCCCGTGGTCGCGGTGATCGACAGCAACTCCGATCCGGAGGGCATCGAGTTCCCGGTCCCGGCAACGACGACTCGCTGCGCGCGATCGAGACCTACTGCGAGCTGTTCTGGGGCGCCGTCCTCGACGGCCTGGCCCAGGAGGTCGCGCTGAGCGGCGGCGACATCGGCGAGGCCGAGGTCACCCCGCCGGAGCCCCTGCGCGAGGCGACCCCCGAGGCCCCGGCAGAGCCGGCGCCGCAAGCCGCGGCCGAACCCGCGGCCGAGGCGCCTGCCGAAAAGCCCGAGGCCGCCCCTGCGGAGGCAGCGCCCGCCGAAGCGGCACCGGCGCCCGAGGCGACCGAGCCCGCCGGCGATACGGCCGAGAAGCCGGACGCCGCGCCGGCGTCCTGACGACACCCTGACGACCGTCGGCCGGGTCTTCCGGCCGACGTCGCGATCGAATACCGAGAAAGACGAGGAGACGATGGCTCAGATCAGCGCATCCCTGGTGAAGGAACTCCGCGAGCGGACCGGCGCCGGGATGATGGATTGCAAGAAGGCGCTGGAGGAAGCCGGCGGCGACATCGAGGCGGCCGGCGAGTGGCTGCGCAAGAAGGGCCTCGCCGCCGCGGCGAAGAAGGCCGGCCGCGTCGCGGCCGAGGGCCTGGTCGCGGTGCAGACCGACGACGGCGCCGGCGCGATCGTCGAGGTCAACAGCGAGACCGACTTCGTCGCCCGCAACGAGGGCTTCCAGGACTTCGTCAAGGCGGTCGCCGACCTGGCGCTCGCCGCCGAGGGCGAGATCGAGGCGCTCAAGGGCTCGGACTATCCGGGCACCGGCCGCACGGTCGACGAGGAGCTGACCCACCTGATCGCGACGATCGGCGAGAACATGAGCCTGCGCCGCGCCGCGGCGCTGGCCGTGTCGCCGGGGGTGGTCGCCAGCTACGTCCACAACGCGATCGCCGACGGGCTCGGCAAGATCGGCGTGCTGGTCGCGCTCCAGTCGGAGGCCGACGCGGACAAGCTGACCGCGCTCGGCAAGCAGATCGCCATGCACATCGCCGCCACGGCGCCGCGCGCGCTGTCGGTCGACGACCTCGATCCCGCGACCGTCGACAAGGAGCGCGACATCCTCAAGGAACAGGCGCTCGCCTCGGGCAAGCCCGCCGAGATCGTCGACAAGATGGTCGAAGGCCGGCTGCGCAAGTTCTACGAAGAGGTGGTCCTGCTCAACCAGACCTTCGTCATCGACGGCGAGAGCAAGGTGAGCAAGGTGTTGGAGCAGGCGGGCAAGGACCTCGGCGCCCCGGTCGAGATCGCCGGATTCGTCCGCTTCCAGCTCGGCGAAGGCGTCGAGCGCAAGGAGGACGATTTCGCCGCCGAGGTCGCGCAGCTGGCGGGTTAGGCCTTACCCGGACCGATCCCGCCCGCCCGCGCGCCTGCGTAAGGACGTCGAGATGCCCGCGACGCCGAGATACCGTCGCATACTGCTGAAGATTTCCGGCGAAGCCCTGATGGGCGGCAACGAGTTCGGCCTCGACCCGGAGACCCTGGAACGGGTCGCCGGCGAGGTGAAGGGCGTCCACGACCTGGGCGTCGAAATCTGCCTGGTCGTCGGCGGCGGCAACATCTTCCGCGGTATCGAGGCCGGCAACGCGCGGCATCGAGCGGGCGACCGGCGACTACATGGGCATGCTGGCGACGGTGATGAACGCGCTCGCGATGCAGGGCGCGCTCGAGCGGATCGGCGTGCCGACCCGCGTCCTGTCGGCGATCCCGATGGCCACCGTGTGCGAGCCCTACATCCGCCGCCGCGCCATGCGCCACCTGGAGAAGGGCCGGGTGGTGATCTTCGCCGCCGGCACCGGCAACCCCTTCTTCACCACCGACACCGCCGCGGCGCTGCGCGCCTCGGAAATGGGCTGCGACGCGCTGCTCAAGGGCACCAAGGTCGACGGCGTCTACAGCGCCGACCCGGTCAAGGACCCCAAGGCGCGAGCGCTACGACGCGCTCAGCTTCCACGAGGTGCTGTCGCGCGACCTCAGGGTCATGGACGCCTCGGCGATCGCGCTCGCCCGCGAAAACGGCATTCCGATTCTGGTCTTTTCGATCCAGAATGCCGGCAGCATCGCCGACGTCGTGTGCGGACGCGGCCACTTCACAATAATAAGCGATGGGGGATGACCGTGTCGGACCTGACACTGCCCGAGATCGAGCGCCGCATGAACGGCGCCATCGAGACGCTCAAGACGCGAGTTCGCGGGCCTGCGCGCCGGGCGGGCCTCGACCAGCCTGCTCGAGCCGATCCAGGTCGACGCCTACGGCTCGTCGATGCCGATCAACCAGCTCGCCAACGTGTCAGCCCCCGAACCGCGCCTGCTGACCGTCCAGGTCTGGGACGCCAGCCTCGCCGGCGCGGTCGAGAAGGCCATCAGGGAGGCCAACCTCGGCCTCAATCCCCAGCGTGAGGGCCAGGTGATCCGCGTGCCGATGCCCGACCTGACCGAGGAGCGCCGCCGCGAGCTGACCAAGGTCGCCCACAAGTATGCCGAAGAGGCGCGGATCGCGGTCCGCAACGTCCGGCGCCACGGCATGGACCAGCTCAAGCGCCAGGAGAAGGACGGCGACATCTCGCAGGACGAGCACCGCTCCGCGTCCGCCGACATCCAGAAGCTGACCGACGGCTTCATCGAGAAGATCGACGAGGCCCTGGCGACCAAGGAAACCGAGATCATGCAGGTCTAGGCATGGAGCCGCTGCACGCCCATAGCGATACCGGACTGCCCCCGCGCCATGTCGCCATCATCATGGACGGCAACGGCCGCTGGGCGAAGGCGCGCGGCCTGCCGCGCACCGAGGGCCACCGGCGCGGCATGGCCGCCGTGCGCAAGACGGTGCAGGGCGCGATCGACCTGGGCGTCTCCTACCTGACCCTCTACGGCTTCTCGTCGGAGAACTGGAACCGCCCGGCGGGCGAGGTCCAGGACCTGATGGGCCTGCTGCGGCTCTACCTGCGCCGCGAGGTCGCCGAGCTCCACAGCAACGGCGTCCGCATCCGCTTCATCGGCAACCGGGCGCGCCTGGCGCCCGACATCGTGCGTCTGATCGAGGACTCCGAGGAGCTGACCCGGCGCAACACGCGGCTCACCCTGATCATCGCGCTCAGCTACGGCAGCCGCGACGAGATCCTTTACGCCGTGCGCGGCCTGATGCGCGAGGCCGCCGCGGGCGCCATCGACCCGGACAGCATCGACGAGGAGACCTTCGCCAAGCGTCTGCTGACCGCCGACATCCCCGATCCCGACCTGATCATCCGCACCAGCGGGGAGCAGCGGCTGAGCAATTTCCTGTTGTGGCAGAGCGCCTACGCCGAGCTCATCTTCACCTCTTGCCTGTGGCCCGACTTCGGGCCGGACGAGCTGCGCGCCGCCGTCAGCGAGTTCCAGACCCGCGACCGGCGCTACGGCGCGGCCGTCGGTTGAGAGCTGGCGGCGACCTGACTGCGCAACCCTTGGGCTCGGCCAACGCCGCAATCGCCGCCCGCACCGCCTCCGCGCTGGTCATCGCCGCGATCGCCGGGGCGTGCCTCTATTTCGGCAGGCCTTATTTTCACCTTCTGGTCGCGCTATTCGCCCTCGCCATGATCGGGGAATGGTCTCATGTCGCGTGCGGTGAGGCGCTGCCGGTGCCGACCGTCGGGCTGGCGATGGCGGTGCTGGCCGCGGTCGCCACGCTGGCCGGGGTCGGCTGGCTGTGGTCCGCCGCTGCCATAGGCGCCGGCGGTGCGGCCGTCGTCTGGGCCTTCGGCGCGGTCACCCGGGCCGCCCAGCCGGGCTGGATCGCGCTCGGCGTGATCTACGTCGCCGCCCCGGTGATCGCCATGATCGGCCTGCTCGACGGGCCGGGGCAGGGCGCCTGGACCGTGCTCTGGGTCATCGCCACCGTCGCCGCCACCGACCTCGGCGCCTTCTTCGCCGGCCGCGCGATCGGCGGCCCGCGCCTGGCCCCGCGGCTCAGCCCGAAGAAGACCTGGGCCGGTTTGTTGGGCGGCATGGCGCTGTCGATACTGGTCAGCGCGCTCTTGGGAGCCTATTTCTCCAATCAACCTGTCCTGTTCTGGGCCATTGGGGGGGCGCTTCTGGCCGTCATCTCGCAGGCGGGCGACCTCGCCGAATTCGGCGTTCAAGCGGCGTTTCAAGGTCAAGGACGCGAGCCACCTGATCCCAGGGCATGGCGGCGTCCTCGATCGCGTCGACGGGCTTGTCGCCGCAGCGGTCGTGGTCGCGCTATACGTTTGGGCCAACGAAGGACTGGTCGTTCCATGAATGTTGCCGCGTCTCTCGCGCAGTGCCGGCCGGAGCGGGTATCCCCGCGGCGGATCTCGATCCTCGGCTCGACCGGCTCGATCGGCCTGAGCACCGTCGACATCATCGAGCGCGACCGCAGCGCCTACGTGATCGAGGCGCTGACCGCCAACCGCAACGTCGAGCGGCTGATCGAGCAGGCCCGGCGGCTGCGTCCGGCGATCGCCGTGGTCGCCGACGAATCCCAATACCAGATGCTCAAGAACGGGCTGGCCGGCAAGGGCATCGAGGTCGCCGCCGGCGCCACCGCGCTGAAGGAGGCCGCCGCGCGGCCGGTCGACTGGACCATGGCCGGCATCGTCGGCGCCGCCGGCCTGGCGCCGACCCTCGAAGCGATCCGCCAGGGCGCGATCGTCGCGCTGGCCAACAAGGAGACCCTGGTCTGCGCCGGCGAGCTGGTGCTGAACGAGATTCGCGAGCATGGCACGACCCTGCTGCCCGTCGATTCCGAGCACAACGCGATCTTCCAGGTGTTCGACTTCGCCCAGGCCAAGCACGTCTCGCGGATCATCCTGACCGCCTCGGGCGGGCCGTTCCGGACCTGGAGCCTGGACGAGATGGCCAAGGCGAGCCCGGAGCAGGCCGTCGCCCATCCGAACTGGTCGATGGGCGCCAAGATCTCGGTCGATTCGGCGACCCTGATGAACAAGGGGCTCGAGGTGATCGAGGCCTACTACCTGTTCCCAGTCGAGAAGGACCAGATCGACGTCGTCGTCCACCCGCAGTCGGTGATCCACAGCATGGTCGAGTATGTCGACGGCTCGGTCCTCGCCCAGCTCGGCACGCCGGACATGCGCACCCCGATCGCGTTCGCCATGGGCTGGCCCAGCCGGGTGCCGGCGCCGTCCGAGCGGCTCGATTTCGGCACGCTCGGCGCGCTCACCTTCGAAGCGCCGGACCTGGAGCGCTTCCCCGCGCTGCGGCTGGCGCTGGACGCACTCAAGGCGGGCGGGGCGGCGCCGACCGTGCTCAACGCGGCCAACGAGATCGCGGTGCAGGCCTTCCTCGACCGGAAGATCGGCTTCCTGGACATCGCCAGAATCGTCGAGCGCACCCTGGCGATCACGAACGTTTCGGCGATCACCAGCCTCGAGGACGTCGCCGATGTCGACGCCGCCGCACGCGATCGTGCAGAAGACCTGGTTGATGAAATGACCAGCAAGGTATAATTAGTCAAATATCAACTAGTTTCCGACACTTATTAAGCATAATTGGAAACTCCGGGCCGGTGCTGCAGATGGAATTCTTGTCTCCTCTCTGGAACTACGTGCTTCCGTTTCTCGTCATCTTGACGATCCTCGTGTTCGTCCACGAGATGGGGCACTACCTCGTCGCCCGGCGCTGCGGCGTGAAGATCGAGACCTTCTCGATCGGCTTCGGGCCCGAGATGTTCGGCTGGAACGACCGCAGCGGCACGCGCTGGAAGTTCAGCATCGTCCCGCTGGGCGGCTACGTGAAGATGTTCGGCGACGCCGACGCCGCCAGCTCGCCCAACAAGGACACCTTCAAGCTGACCGCCGAGGAGCGGAAGCTTTCCTTTTATCACAAGCCGTTAGGCCAACGTGCGGCGATCGTCTTCGCCGGCCCGTTCGTCAACTACCTGTTCGCCATCGTCGTCCTGACCGCCCTGTTCTCGACCTTCGGCCAGACCTACAGCCCGCCGGTCATCGGCACCGTGTTCAAGAACCAGGCGGCGGCCAAGGCGGGGCTCGAGCCGGGCGACCACATCGTCTCGGTCAACGGCCGCTCGATCGAGCGGTTCGAAGAGGTCATGCAGATCATCGCGCTGCGCCCCGGCGAGACGATCCCCATCGTCGTCATGCGCAACGGGGCCCGCAAGACCCTGTCACTGACCGCCGGCCGGCGCGATTACCGCGACAGCCACGGCAACGTGCAGATCGTCGGCGACCTGGGCGCCTGGCGGATGGTCCGGCCGGTCGTCGGCCGGGTGCTCGCCGACAGCGCCGCGGCGCGCGGCGGGCTCAAGCCGGGTGACCGCTTCGTCGAGATCGACGGCAAGAAGGTCGTCAGCTTCCAGGACGTCCACCGCATGATCCTGGCCCGTCCCGGCAAGGTCACGCCGGTCGTGGTCGAGCGAAACGGCCGGCGGCTGCACCTGACCGTCACGCCCGCGGTGCGCGAAACCAAGGACGCCGCGGGCGACGTCAAGCGGACCGGCCTTCTCGGCGTCGGCGCCGCCCAGGCGCCGCGGCTGCGCTTCGAGCCGGTCGAGGCCGCGTGGCAGGCGCTGAAGGAGACCTATACGCTGACCCTGGCCACCGGCAAGGCGATCGGCCAGATGATCTCGGGCAGCCGAACGGTCCGCGACCTGGGCGGTCCGCTGCGCATCGCCGAGATGTCCGGCCATATGGCGCAGAACGGCTTCTACGCCTTCATCTGGTTCCTCGGCGTGCTGTCGCTGCACCTGTGCCTGATCAATCTGCTGCCCGTGCCGATGCTCGACGGCGGCCACCTTCTTTTTTACGGTTTTGAAGCGCTTCGGGGCAGACCGCTCGGTCCAAAAACGCAGGAATATGGTTTTCGAATTGGTCTGGCTCTGGTATTAACTCTCATGGTCGTCGTGACCTGGAACGATCTGGTTCATCTCCGGGTCGTGGATTTTATTAGAAGTCTCATCACCTAAATCCCGTCTCTGCCTTGGGGAGAGGTCAGGAACGGGACAGGGAGGGGGGTACACGTGCGGGCTTGGATTGTCGGACTGGTTGCGATTATCGCAGCGTTCGGCGTATGGCCGACCGGGCAGGCAGAAGCGCAAGGCCGAGGCGTCGTTATCCGCAATATCGTCGTCGAGGGCACGCGCCGCATCGACCCGCAGACCATCGGCACCTACCTCAAGGTCCGGGTCGGCGACCGCTTCGACCAGGACAAGCTGGACGACTCGCTGAAGGCGCTCTACGCCAGCGGCCTGTTCCGTGACGTCAGCTTCCGCCGCGAGGGCGGCACCCTGGTCATCCGCGTCGTCGAGAACCCGGTCATCAACCGCATCGCCTTCGAAGGCAACCGCAAGATATCGGACGCCGACCTGCGCAGCGAGGTGAGCCTGCGGCCGCGGTCGGTCTATTCGCGCCAGAAGGTCCAGGACGCGGTGCAGCGCATGCTCGCCGCCTACCGGGCGCGCGGCCGCTTCGCCGCCACGGTCAACCCGAAGGTGATCGCGCGCACCCAGAACCGCGTCGATCTCGTGTTCGAGATCCGCGAGGGGCCCAAGACGCTGGTCCAGCGGGTCAGCTTCATCGGCAACCGCACCTATTCGGACTCGACCCTGCGCGAGGTGGTCAGCACCAAGGAAACCGCCCTGTGGCGCCTGCTCGGCTCGTCGGACGTCTACGACCCGTCCAAGCTGAAGCGCGACCAGGAGCTGCTGCGCCGTTTCTATTTCGAGCGCGGCTTCGCCGATTTCCGCGTCCTCTCGGCCGTCGCCGAGCTGTCGCCCGACCGCCAGGGCTTCTTCGTGACCTTCACGGTCAAGGAGGGTCCGCGCTACCGCTTCGGCGATATCAAGGTCGTCTCCGAACTGCGGCGGGTGCAGGTCAAGTCGCTGCGCGACGAGCTCAAGGTCCACAAGGGCGACCGCTTCAACGCCGAGAAGATCCAGGACACCGTGGTCGCGCTGACCAACGTGGCCGGCAACTTCGGCTACGCCTTCGTGCGCGTGGTGCCGCGGACCAACGTCGACCGCCAGAAGCGGACGGTGGGCGTCACCTTCATCGTCCAGGAAGGCCCCAAGGTCTTCGTCGAGCGGATCGAAATCATCGGCAACATCCGCACCCGCGATTCGGTCATCCGTCGCGAGATGCTGATCGCCGAGGGCGACGCCTTCAACACGACCAAGATCCGGCTGTCCCGACGGCGCCTGGTCAATCTCGGCTTCTTCGAAAAGGTCGAGATCACCAACCGGGTCGGTTCCGCGCCCGACCGCATGATCCTCACGGTCAAGGTCGAGGAGAAGGCGACCGGCGAGCTCTCGCTCGGCGCCGGTTTCTCGAGCCAGGACGGGCCCTTGGGCACGGTCGGCATCCGCGAGAAGAACTTCATGGGTCGCGGACAGGACGTCAGCCTGTCGTTCCTGGCCTCGTTCCGCCAGACCAACCTGAATTTCAGCTTCACCGAGCCCTATTTCCTCAACCGCAACCTCTCCGCCGGCATCGACCTGTTCCGCAGGACGCGGAACTACTCGGACGAGAGTAGCTTCGACACGCGGGAGGTCGGCGGCCGGCTGCGCTTCGGCTACCGGATCACCGAGAACCTGAAGCAGAGCTGGACCTACGGGCTCGAGCACAAGCGGATCACCAACGTCCCGTCGACCGCGTCGACGTTCATCAAGCAGGAGGTCGGCTCGACCACCACCTCCTCGATGACCATGGGCCTGATCTACGACACCCGCGACAACCGGTTCGACCCGACCGACGGTTACGTCATCTCGGTTCGAAACACCGTCGCCGGCCTGGGCGGTTCCGAGCGGTTCTACCGGTCCGTCATCAAGGCGGGCTATTGGTACTCGGTGACGCCGGGCTGGATCTTCAACGTGCTGGGCGAGACCGGCAACATCTTCGGCATGGGCGAAGACGTCCATCTGCAGAACCGCTTCTTCGTCGGCGGCAACAACTTCCGCGGCTTCCGTTTCGGCGGCATCGGCCCGCGTGACCGGAAGACCGGCGATTCGCTGGGCGCGAACCACTACTGGATCGTGACCGCCGAAATGGGCTTCCCGCTCGGGCTGCCGAAAGAGTTCGGCGTCACCGGACGGGTGTTCACCGATGTCGGCAGCGCCTTCGGCATCGACGTCAACGGCCCGACCCTGATGGACGTGGCGACGCCGCGCGTGTCGGTCGGCGTCGGCGTGTCCTGGAAGTCGCCGCTGGGCCCGCTGCGCTTCGACGTCGGGTTCCCGGTCATCCGGCAACAGGGCGACCGCACGCAGCTTATCAATTTCAGGTTTGGAACCAGGTTCTAGAACATGATCAAGACCAGGCTTCTGGCCCTGGCGGTGCTTCTGGCGGCGCCGGGGTTTGTTTTCTTGCCGGCTAACGGTCTTGCCCAGGGCAAGAAGCCGGCGCTGTCCATCGCCGTCGTCAACATCTCCAAGTTGCTCCAGGAATCCAAGGCGATGAAGGACGTCCGGGACAAGGCCGAGAAGTTGCAGAAGAAGTACAAGTCCGACTATGCCGGCGACATCAAGCAGCTTCAGCAGGAAGAGCAGAAGCTGCGCAAGGACCAGCCCAACATCACCGGCCGCGAGTTCGAGCGCCGGCGCCAGGATCTGACCCGCCAGTACGTTAATCTGCGACGCAAGAGCCAGCTCCTGCGGCGCCTGCTCAACGCAGCTTACCAGAAGGTACTCGGCCGGTTCCGGGAGGAGCTCATCATCGTCGTCAAGGCGCTGGCGGTCGAGAAGGGCTACACCATGGTCCTGAACCAGGCGACGACCATCCACGTGGCGCCCCAGTTCGAGATCACCGATACTGTGCTCAGCCGGCTCAACAAGCGGCTGCCCAAGCTCAAGTTCGAGGTCGAGGGCGTCTCGGACGCCAAGAAGAAGTCCACGTCGAAGCGCAAGAACAAGAAGAAGTGAGCGATCCGGCCGGCTGCCGGCATCGCGACACGCGCAACCCGGGCGAACGCCGCAGCGTAACGACGCATGCTCGGCAGTCGCGCCGGGGAGGTTGAACGATGACCACCACCGCGGCGACGGCGCCCAAGGCGCCTTACGAAATCGATGTCCGGCGGATCATGGAGGTCCTGCCGCATCGTTATCCGTTCCTGATGATCGACCGGCTGATCGACATCCGGCAGGGCGAGAGCGCGACCGGGGTCAAGAACGTCTCGATCAACGAGCCCTTCTTCCAGGGCCACTTCCCGGGCGCGCCGATCCTGCCGGGGGTGCTGCTGATCGAGGCGATGGCGCAGACCGCCGCCGCCCTGGTCGTCGAGTCGCTCGGCCCCGACATGGAAGGCAAGCTGGTCTATTTCATGTCGATCGAGAACGCGCGCTTCCGCAAGCCGGTCTTCCCCGGCGACCAGGTGATGGTCCACACCGTCCGCAAGCACGCGCGCGGCCGCGCCTGGAAGTTCAACGGCGAGTGCAAGGTCGACGACGCGATCGCCGCGGAAGCCGTGTTCTGCGCCATGATCGTCGACCGCGAATGAAGAACGTCCACCCGTCTGCGGTCGTCGAGGACGGCGCCAAGATCAGTGCGAAAGCGGTGGTCGGTCCCTATTGCGTCGTCGGCGCCGACGTCGAGCTCGGCGACGGCGTCGAGCTGATGTCCCACGTCGTCATCGCGGGGCACACGCAGATCGGCGCGGGCACCCGCGTCTTTCCCCACGCCAGCCTCGGCCTGCCGCCCCAGGACCTCAAGTACAAGGGCGAGAAGACCACGCTGAGGATCGGCAAGAACAACATCATCCGCGAGCACGCGACGCTGCATCCCGGCACCGCCAGCGGCAAGGGCGAGACGCGGGTCGGCGACAACTGCCTGTTCATGGTCAACACCCACGTCGCCCACGACTGCCGGGTCGGCGATCACGTGGTAATGGCCAACAACGCGGTCATGGGCGGCCACGTCTCGATCGACGACTACGCCATCATCGGCGGCAATTCGGCGATCCAGCAGTTCGTCCGCGTCGGCAAGCACGTCATGATCGGCGGCATGACCGGCTGCGAGGCGGACGTCATCCCCTACGGCTCGGTTTACGGCATCCGTGACGGGCTGGCCGGCCTCAACCTGATCGGCCTCCGCCGGCGCGGCTTCACCCGCGAGGAGATCCACACGCTCCGGCGCGCCTACCGCTTGATGTTCGCCGCCGAAGGCACGCTGACCGAACGCGTCAACGACGTCGCGGAGATGTTCGCCGACTCGAAACTGGTCATGGAAGTCATCGATTTCATCCGCGCCGACGCGTCGCGCCCGATCATGCAGCCGCTCACCTATGGCAGAGGCGCCTAAGCTCGGCATCATTGCCGGCGGTGGCGACTTCCCGGCGCAGATCATCGCCGCCTGCCAGCGCCAGGATCGCCCCTTCTTCGTGCTCGCCCTCGAGGGCCAGGCCGATCACCCGTCGGTCGAGGCCTCGCCCCATGCCTGGGTGCGGCTCGGCGCCGCCGCCGAGACCGAACGGATCCTGCGCGCCGAGGGGGTCGAGGAGGTCATCTTCGCCGGCCACGTCCGGCGGCCGTCGCTGCGCGAGATCCGCCCCGACGCGCGCGCGGCCAAAGTGCTGTTGAAGGCGACCATGAAGGCCTGGGGCGACGACAGCCTGCTCGGCGCCATCATCAAGGAATTCGAGAAGTCCGGCATGCGCGTGGTCGGGGTCGACTCGATCCTGTCCGAGCTGCTGGCCCCCAAAGGCCCGCTCGGCCGGCACCGGCCCGACAAGGACGCCGAGCGCGACATCGCGCGCGGCATCGAGGTCGCCAAGGGCCTCGGCGCCCTCGACGTCGGCCAGTCGGTCGTCGTCCAGCAGGGCATCGTGCTCGGGGTCGAGGCGATCGAGGGCACCGACGCGCTGATCCGGCGCTGCGGCGAGCTGCGCCGCGACGGCCCGGGCGGGGTACTGGTCAAGCTGGTCAAGCCCGGCCAGGACCGCCGCGTCGACCTGCCGACGATCGGGGTCGAGACGGTGCGCGCGGCCGAGGCGGCGGGCCTGCGCGGCATTGCGGTCCAGGCGGGCGGTGCGCAGATCCTCGACCGGCCGGGGGTCGCAGCGGCGGCCGACGCGACGGGGCTGTTCGTCGTCGGCATCGAGATCGACTGACCAATGGCCGACAGCGACAGGTCCGCCGGCCCCCTGATCTACCTCTCGGTCGGTGAGCCGTCCGGCGACCAGCTCGGCGCCCATCTCGTCACCGCGCTGCGGGCCCAGACGGGCGACCGGGTCGGCTTCGCCGGGCTCGCCGGACCGCGCATGACCGCGCTGGGCCTGTCCTCGCTGTTCCCGATCGACGAGCTCGCGGTGATGGGCATCGAATTCCTGCCCAAGCTGCGCCTGATCCTGCGGCGGATCCGCCAGGTCGCCGAGGATGCCGCCGCGCAACGGCCCGACTGCGTCGTGCTGATCGATTCCCAGGGCTTCTCCCACCGCGTCGCCAAGCGGCTGCGCGCCTCGGGCATCCCGGTGATCCAGTATGTCGCGCCGACCGTGTGGGCCTGGAACGAGGGACGGTCGAAGAGCGTCGCCCGGTGCCTCGATCACCTGCTGACGATCTTTCCCTTCGAGGCGCCCTATTTCGAGCGCCACGGCCTGGCGACCACCTTCGTCGGCCACCCGGCCGCCGAGATGGCCGACGTCGCGGCCGACGGTCCCGGGCTGCGCCGGCGCCTCGGCATCGCGCCGAACACGCCGGTGCTGTGCGTGCTGCCGGGCAGCCGGCACGGCGAGGTCGCCCGCCACGGGGCGGTCTTCGGCGACGCGCTGGGCCGCATCGCCGCGGCCGTGCCGGGGGTCCACTGCCTGGTGCCGACGGTGCCCGCGGTCGCCGACCAGGTCGCCGCCGCGGCCGGCGCCTGGCCGGTTCCGGTGACCGTGCTGCGCGAGCCCGGCGACAAATACGCCGCCTTCGCCGCGGCCAACGCCGCGCTCGCCGCCTCGGGCACGGCCACGGTCGAACTGGCCTTCGCCGACGTGCCGACCGTCGTCGCCTACAAGCTGCGCTGGTACGCCGCCCTGGTCGGCCGGATGATCCTGAAGACGCCCTTCGTCTGCGCGGTCAACGTGGTGATGCAGCGCGAGGTGATGCCCGAATTCGTGCTCGACCGCTGCGATCCCGTCGGGATTGCCCGGTCGGTCACCGCCCTGCTGACCGACCCGTCGACAGTGATGGTCCAACGCAGCTATCTTGGCGAGGCGCGGCAGCGGCTCCGGGCCGGCGACGCCAAGCCCAGCGTGCGCGCCGCCGAGACCATCCTGTCGCTGATCGACGCGAGCCCCAACGGAGCGAAACGACCATGACCGAGACCACCGTCGATACCAGCAAGTTCCGGCTGCTGCACACCATGCTGCGGGTCGTCGATCTCGACGCATCGATCGACTTCTACACCCGGCACCTGGGCATGACGCTGTTGCGCAAGACGGATTTCCCGAACGGCAAGTTCACCCTGGCCTTCCTCGGCTACGGCGACGAGGCCGACCACACCGTCATCGAGCTGACCCACAACTGGGACCAGACCGAGCCCTACGACAAGGGCGATGCCTACGGCCACATCGCGATCGCAGTGCCGGACATCTATGCCGCCTGCGCGGCGATGGAGAAGGGCGGGGTGTCGATCCCGCGGCCGCCGGGACCGATGAAGGGCGGGAGCCTGCCGATCGCCTTCGTCGAGGACCCCGACGGCTACAAGGTCGAGCTGATCGAGCGGTCCTAGCCGCGCGTCAGAGCCAGCGCCGCACGGTTCGTTTGTAGGCGATGTATTCCGCGCCGAACTTGCCCTCGAGGTAGCGTTCCTCGCGCAGGATCACCCCGTAGTGCATCACGACCAGCACGGGGACGAGCGTGGCGAGCAGCCATAAACCATCGATGACGAAGGCGAGCCCGCAATAGAGCAGGGTCATCGCCACGTACACCGGGTTGCGCGAGAAACGATACGGCCCGTCGGTGATGATCGCCGTGGTCGCCTTGCGCACGTCGAGCGGCGTGCCCGTCACGTGGAAGCGGCGGAACGTGAACGGGATCAGCATCCCGCTGGCGACGATCAGCACGCCCCCGACGCCATACTGAACGGCGGCCGGCAACAGGGGCGCGGGGAACAGGAGTTCGAGCGCCAGCCCGATCAGGAAGAAACCCAGATAGATGACCGGCGGGATGGCGACGGCGCCGGATCGGTCTCGATCCGCGCCGTCTGAATCCGTGCCGGTCCCGGCCACCGCCGGCGATCAGCCGCGCTGGTCGATCGGGACGTAGGACCGCTTGGGCTCGCCGGTATAGAGCTGGCGCGGCCGGCCGATCTTCTGCACCGGGTCCTCGACCATCTCCTTCCACTGGGCGATCCAGCCGACCGTGCGGGCCAGCGCGAACAGCACCGTGAACATCGAGGTCGGGAAGCCCATCGCCTGGAGGATGATGCCCGAATAGAAGTCGACGTTCGGGAACAGCTTCTTGTCGATGAAATACTCGTCCGACAGCGCGATCCGCTCGAGCTCCATGGCGAGCTCCAGCAGCGGCTCGTCGCGCACGCCGAGCTCGTCGAGCACGTCGTGGGCCGACTGGCGCAGCACGGTCGCCCGCGGGTCGTAGTTCTTGTAGACCCGGTGGCCGAAGCCCATCAGGCGGAAGGGATCGTCCTTGTCCTTGGCGCGCTTGATGAATTCCGGGATCCGGTCCTTCGAGCCGATCTCCTGGAGCATGTTGAGCACGGCCTCGTTGGCGCCGCCGTGCGCCGGGCCCCACAGCGAGGCGATGCCGGCGGCGATGCAGGCGAACGGGTTGGCGCCCGACGAGCCCGCGAGGCGCACCGTCGAGGTCGAGGCGTTCTGCTCGTGGTCGGCGTGCAGGATGAAGATCCGGTCCATCGCCTTCGCCAGCGTCGGGCTGACCTTGTAGTCCTCGCACGGCACCGCGAACATCATGTGCAGGAAGTTCTCGGCGTAGTTCAGGTCGTTGCGCGGATACACGAAGGGCTGGCCGATCGAATACTTGTAGGCCATCGCCGCGATGGTCGGCATCTTGGCGATCAGCCGATGCGAGGCGACCATGCGCTGGTACGGATCGTTGATGTCGGTGCTGTCGTGATAGAAGGCGGACATGCGCGCCGACCACGCCGACCATCACCGCCATCGGGTGGGCGTCGCGCCGGAAGCCGCGGAAGAACGACGTCATCTGCTCGTGCAGCATGGTGTGGCAGCGTGATCGTGTTCTCGAACTCGGCCTTCTGCTTCTTGTTCGGCAGCTCGCCGTAGAGCAGCAGGTAGCAGACCTCGAGGAAGTCGCTCTTCTCGGCCAGTTCCTCGATCGAATAGCCGCGGTGCAGCAGAACGCCTTCCTCGCCGTCGATGTAGGTGATCGCCGATTCGCAGCTCGCCGTCGACGTGAAGCCGGGGTCGTAGGTGAACATCCCCAGGTCGGCGTAAAGGCGCCGGATGTCGATGACGCGCGGTCCGATCGTCGGATGCAGGACCGGGAACGTCAGTGTTTCGCCCGTCTGATTGTCGGTCAGCGTTGCGGTTTCGTTCGTTTGTGCTTTCTCGCTCGCCATGGACCTCTCGCTCATGGATTCGCCCCCGACAGTAGTTCGTCGGCCTTCATATGCGGATGTTTGCGCCGCGGCTGCGACGGCGGTAATTGTGCGGCGCACACTACTATGTAGGCAAACAAAGAGCAATTGGCAGTGGACAGAGCGCAGGGCTACCTTGCGTGATCCCCGATGCGGGCAAGGCTTTCCGCCCGTCCCAGCACGACCATGACCTCGAAAATCCCGGGCGAGGCGTTGGAGCCGGTCAGCGCGGCGCGCAACGGCTGGGCGACCTTGCCGAGCTTGAGGTCCTGGGCCTCCGCATAGTCGCGCACCGCCGCCTCCAGCGCCTCCGCGGTCCACTCCGCCGCTTCGAGCTGCGTCCGGACCCCGGCCGAGCACCGCCGGCGCGTCGCCGTCGAGCAGCGCCGCGGCCTTGTCGGACAGGGGCAGGGGGCGCGGCCGGCAATAGAAGGCGGCGCTCTCGGCCAGTTCGACCAGGGTCTTGGCGCGTGCCTTGAGGCCGGCCATGCCCGCAGTCAGGCGCGCCCGGCAGGCCGCGTCGTCGCCGCCGGCGCCTTGCTCGGCCACGAGCGGCAGGATCAGCGCGACCAGCCGGGCGTCGTCGGCCTCGCGGATGTAGTGGCCGTTCAGGTTGCTCAGCTTGGCCAGGTCGAAGCGCGCCGGCGACTTGCCGACGGCGTCGAGGTCGAACCAGTCGATCGCCTGTTCGGTCGAGATGATCTCGTCGTCGCCGTGGGACCAGCCGAGCCGCAGCAGGTAGTTGCGCATCGCCTCGGGCAGGAAGCCCATCTTCGCGGTACTCGCTCGACGCCGAGCGCGCCGTGCCGCTTGGACAGCTTGGCGCCGTCGGGGCCGTGGATCAGCGGGATATGGGCGAATTCCGGCGGTCCCAGCCGAGCGCGCGGTAGAGCTGGGTCTGGCGGAAGGCGTTGGTCAGGTGGTCGTCGCCGCGGATGACGTGGGTGACGCCCATGTCGTGGTCGTCGACCACGACCGACAGCATGTAGGTCGGGCGTGCCGTCGGCGCGCAGCAGCACCATGTCGTCGAGCTGGTCGTTGGCGACCCGTACCGGGCCCTGGACCGCGTCGTCGATCACCGTCTCGCCGTCGAGCGGCGCCTTGAGGCGGATCACCGGGTCGACCCCGGCCGGCGCCTCGGACGGGTCGCGGTCGCGCCAGCGCCCGTCATAGAGCATGGAGCGCCCCTGGGCGCGGGCCTCTTCGCGCATCGCCGCCAGCTCCTCGGGGCTGGCGTAGCAGCGATAGGCCAGGCCCTTGTCGAGCAACGCGCGGGCTGCGGCGGCGTGCCGCTCGGCGCGTTCGGACTGGTAGACGACGTCGCCGTCCCAATCGAGGCCGAGCCAGTTCAGCCCGTCGAGGATCGCCGCCTTGGCCTCTTCGGTCGAGCGCGCCCGGTCGGTATCCTCGATCCGCAACAGGAAGGTGCCGCCGCAATGGCGGGCGTAGAGCCAGTTGAACAGCGCCGTGCGGGCGCCGCCGATATGCAGGAAGCCGGTCGGCGAGGGGGCGAAACGGGTGACGACGGACATCGGGGCCGAATTGGACTAGAGTGGGACTGGGACGCATCGCGCGCGGCGATGCGGGGGTGGCTTTTAACATTCCCGGTGCGCTTTGCACACTCGGACGGACATTTTGACCCTGCCCGGGCGGCAGCCGTGGGCGGCAGGACGGTGGGTGCGGGCCGCGCTGACCCGCAGCCTGCTCGACGACCGCGACCGCTGGCCGCTGTGGCTGCCCGTGGCGCTCGGCCTGGGCGTCGCGCTCTATTTCGCCCTGGCCACCGAGCCGCCGTGGTGGCTTGGCACCGTCTGCACCCTCATCGCCGCCGTCGCGGTAGTCGCGGCGCGGCGGCACCTGGGCCTGCGCTCGGGCGCGGCGCTGCTGACCGCGCTGTCACTCGGCTTCACCGCCGCCCAGTGGCGCACCGCGACGGTCGCGACCCCGCAACTCGCCGCGCGGCTCGGCCCGGTCTCGGTCGACGGCCGGATCGTCTCGGTCCGGCCCGACGCCAAGGGCGCGCGTCTCGTCCTCGAAGCGCTGCGCATCGAGCGGCTCGACCCGGCGCGAACGCCGCGGCGCATCCGGCTGCGGGTGCGCAAGCCGTCGCCGGGACTGGTGCCGGGCGCACGGATCATCGTGCGCGCGGTGCTGCTGCCGGTGCCGCCGCCGGTCAGCCCCGGCGCCTATGATTTCCAGCGCGCCGCCTTCTTCCGGGGCATCGGCGCGACCGGCTTCGCCGTCGGCGACGCCGCTGCCTACCGCGCGGCGACGCGACCGAACGGCTTCGCGCCTGGCCGGTGGCTGCGCCGGCTCCGTCAAGACCTGACCGAGCGCATCGTCGCGGCGCTGGGCGGGGCGGCGGGCGGAATTGCGGCGGCGCTGCTGACCGGCGAGCGCGGCCACATCCCCGAGGCCACGCTCAAGCAGATCCGCGCCGCCGGGCTCGCCCATTTGCTCGCGATCTCGGGTCTCCATATCGGCATGGTCGCGGGCTTCGCCTTTTTCGCGCTGCGCCTCGGCCTGGCGCTGGTCCCGGGGCTGGCGCTGCGCCATCCGATCAAGAAGTGGGCGGCCGGCGGCGCACTGGCAACCGGGCTCGCCTACCTGTTCTTGACCGGCGCGACGGTGCCGACCCAGCGCGCCTTCCTGATGCTCGCGATCGTCCTGCTCGGCGTCTTCCTCGACCGCATCGCCCTGTCGATGCGGCTGGTCGCCTGGGCGGCGGCGGCACTGCTGCTGACCGCGCCCGAATTGCTGCTGACACCCAGCTTCCAGATGTCGTTCGGCGCCGTGGTCGCGCTGATCGCCGCCTACGAAGCCTGGGCCGAGCGCCGCCGCCGCAACCCGCAGCCGGTCGGGCAGGGGCGCCGGCTGGTGCGCGGCATCGCCGGGCTGGGCGTAACCAGCGGCGTCGCCGCCGCGGCCACGGCGCCCTTCGCCATCTACCATTTCCAGAAATTCGCCGCCTACGGCCTGCTGGCCAACCTCGCCGCCGTGCCGATCATGACCTTCTGGATCATGCCGCTCGGGCTGGTCGTCCTGGTCGCGATGCCCTTCGGCGTGGAGGCCTGGCCACTCGCCCTGATGGGCCACGGCATCGACGCCATGCTGGCGGTCGCCCGGACGGTGGCGGCATTGCCGTCCGCCTACCTCCTGATCCCGAAGATCGAGCCGTGGGGCCTGGCGCTGGTCGCGCTCGGCGGTGTGTGGCTGTGCCTGTGGCGGCAACGCTGGCGCTGGCTCGGCCTGCCCGCGATCCTGGCCGGTCTGGCCAGCAGCGGCGCGGCTCCCATACCCGATATCCTGGTCACCGCCGACGGTCGGCTCGCCGCAGTACGGACGCCCCAGGGCGATCTGGCGCTGTCCTCGACCCGGCGCGGCCGCTACGCCGCCCGGCGCTGGCTCGACCGCTACGGCCAGCGGGACGCCGCGCTATGGACCGAAACAACCAAGAACGGCGCGCCGAAGACGGGCCCGCCACCGGCGCGCTGCGACGCCGCCGGCTGCCTGTTCCGGCGCAGCGGCTACCGGGTCGCCTTCGTCGCCACCCCGGACGCATTCGTGGAAGATTGCTTTCGGGCGGACCTGCTGATCACACCGCTGGCCCGGCCGCCCAATTGCCCCACGCCGCGGCTGATCATCGACAAGGCAGCACTCAATCGGGGCGGCAGCCATGCCATCTGGCTGCCCGCAACGCCGGGGGCCGGCCCCATTCGCGTGCTCACCGACCGTCGGTTGCGCGGCGTCCGTCCGTGGGTGCCCGCCGTGGCGCGACGCGCCGGCCGTCTGCCCTATGGGCGGAAGCGGCTGCGGACCGCCCGCCGGGCTCAGAAGTGGCGGATCAGGCCGATCAGGCGGCCCTGAATCTTGACCTGCTCGGGGCCGAAGATCCGGGTCTCGTACTTCTTGTTGGCCGGCTCCAGCGCGATCGAATTGCCGCGCTGGCGCAGGCGCTTGAGCGTGACCTCGTTCTCCTCGACCAGCGCGACCACGATCGAGCCGTTATCGGCGCGGTCGCAGCGCTGGATGACGACCGTGTCGCCGTCCATGATGCCGGCCTCGATCATCGAATCGCCCTCGACCTCGAGCGCGTAATGCTCGCCACGGCCGAGCATGCTCGGCGGCACCTCGACGGTGTTCGCTGTGTCGCGCAGCGCCTCGATCGGCGTGCCCGCGGCGATCTTGCCGTAGAGCGGCAGGTCGACGCGGGTCATTGGCGGTGTGGACCGGGCGCCCGGCCAGCGGCGCCGACCGGCCGCCGGTGATGACGTTGGGCTCGAACTTGCGGTTGACCGCCGGCGCCGGCGCGCTGGTGCCGTAGGCCGCGGTCTCCGGCATGCGCACCACCTCCAGCGCCCGGGCCCGGTGGGGCAGGCGGCGGATGAAGCCGCGCTCCTCCAGCCCGGTGATCAGCCGGTGGATGCCCGACTTCGACTTGAGGTCGAGGGCCTCCTTCATCTCGTCGAAGGACGGCGACACGCCGGTGCGCGAGATGTAGTCGTTCACGTAGACGAGCAGTTCATGCTGTTTCTTGGTCAGCATCCGGATTCCTCCGCGGGAGGGCCGTTCCGCCCGACGCCGACCCAACATCTTGTGGTCCTCGCCCAAAGCGGAACAAAGTGTAAACCTACACGTGTTCTACTTTGGTTCGCCAGAGCCGTCAAGCGTTGTTCTACTTTTGTATAACTCCCGGGCCGGCTTAGACGATAGTGGCGGGCGCCGGGAACCGCAGCATTTGCACCATGTCGCCGGCCTTTGCGGGCGGCGCGTGGGGGGCGCGGACGACCAGGGCGTCCGAGCGCGACAGCAGCGACAGCATCGAGCTGTCCTGCTTCTCGAACGGGAAGGCGACCGGCACGCCGTCGTCGCCGGTCTCGACCGTGGCGCGGAGATAGTCCTGGCGCTGGTCGTTGGCGCCGAGGTCCTGGCCGAGCCGGGCCGCCGCGGGCACGGGCACCTCGGGCGTCACGCCGCGCAGCCGGTTCAGGATCGGGCCCATGAACACGAGCGCGCAGACCAGGCTGGAAACCGGGTTGCCGGGCAGGCCGAGCATCGGCGTGACGCCGGTCCCCTGGCGCAGCGCGCCGAAGATCAGCGGCTTGCCCGGCCGCATCGCGATCTTCCAGAAGTCGACCTCGAGGCCGACCTCGCCGAGCGCGGTCTGGATCAGGTCGTGCTCGCCGACCGAGGCGCCGCCGGTGGTGACCAGCAGGTCCGCGCCGGCCGCGCCCGCGGCCATCGTCTGCAGCGCCTCCGGCCGGTCCGGCGCGATGCCCAGGTTGACCGGCACGCCGCCGTTGGCGGTGACGAAGGCGGCGAGCGCCCAGCCGTTCGAGCTGACGATCTGGTGCGGCCCGAGCGGCTCGCCGGGCATGACGATCTCGTCGCCGGTCGCCAGGATCGCGACCTTGCGGCCGGCGGTGCACGCGCAGCCACGGCACGTTCATCGCCGCGGCGATGCCGACATCGCGCGGCGTCAGCACGCGGCCCGCGGCGACGCCGGCGTCGCCGGCGCGGAAATCGAGCCCCGCCGGGCGGACGTAGCGGCCCGCGGCCACGCCCTCGCGCACGGTGATCGCCTCGCCGTCGGCGTCGACGTCCTCCTGGATGACGATGGCGTCGGCGCCGTCGGGCACCGGCGCGCCGGTGAAGATGCGCACGGTCTGGCCCGGCCCGACCATGCCGCCGAAGCCGTCGCCGGCCGCCGAACGGCCGATCTCCGTCAGGGTCGCGGGCACCGTGGCGACGTCGGCCGCGCGCACCGCGTAGCCGTCCATCGCCGAGACCGCGACCGGCGGCTGGGTCAGCCGCGCAGTGACGTCCTCGGCGAGCACCCGGCCGACCGCCTCGGTCGAGCGGCACCGTCTCGGCGGCGAGCGGCGCGAAGGCCGCGAGGATGCGCTGCTGGGCTTCGGCGACGGGAATCATTGGACTGGGATCATCGGACTGGGATCATCAGGCGGAGATCATCAGGCGCGGTCGAAGCGGCCCGACTTGCCGCCGGACTTGTGCTCGAGCCGGATGTCGGTCAGCACCATGCCGCGGTCGACCGCCTTGCACATGTCGTAGACGGTGAGCGCCGCGGTCGCGACCGCGGTCAGCGCCTCCATCTCGACGCCGGTGCGCCCGGTGGTCTTGACCGTGGCCTCGATCGTCACCGCCGGGCGTGCCTCGTCGAGATCCAGGATCGACGCGCACCGAGGAGACGGGCAGGGGGTGGCACAGCGGGATCAGGTCGGGGGTCCGCTTGGCGCCCATGATGCCGGCGAGCTGGGCCACCGAGAGCACGTCGCCCTTCTTGACCCCGGCGTCCCGGATCAGGGCGAGCGTCTCGGGCTTCATCAGCACCGCGCCGCTGGCCACCGCGACCCGGTCGGTCGCCGCCTTGTCGGTCACGTCGACCATGACCGCGCCGTCCTTGTCGATGTGGGTCAAGCGGGTCATGGGCGGTTCAGGGGCGGCTCATCGGCTGGCGTGCGTGCGGTCGGCGCCGCGGTCAGTTCTGGCTGGTGAACAGCTGGTCGATCGCCGCGCGGTCGATATCGATCGGGAAGCGCTGGCGCAAATAGGCGTCGAACTGGGCGAACAGCTCGTTGCCGTACGCGGTCTTCAGCGCGTCGGCCACGGCCTTGCGGCCCTTGTCGTCCTTCTTGGTCTTGGGCTGCTCGATCTTGGTCAGGCGCGCGACCGCCCAGCCCTTGTCGGCCGCGCCGATCACGACCGCGCCCGGCTTGGCGGCGCGGAACAGCTCGTTGCGCAGCGGCTTGGCCACGCGGTCGTCGCCGGTGGCGCCGTAGCGGTTCAGTGCCTTGGTCTCGACCACCGGCAGCTTGCCGGCCGCCTCGGCCAGCGTCTTGCCCTCGCTGACCTTCTTGGCGATCACCTGCGCGGTGGCGCGAGCGAGCTTGGAGCGCTCCTGCGCGGTCCAGTCCTTGGTCACCTGATCGCGGACCTTGGCGAGCGGCCGCAGCGCCGACTTGATGATCTTGTCGACGGCGACGACGTAGAAGCCGCCGTTCTTCTCCAGGTCGACGATCTCGAGATAGGCGTCCGGCTTCTGGGTGAAGGCGCGCGCCACGATCGCCGCGCGGTCGGGCAGGCCGGTCACCGGCTTGCCGTTCTCGTCCTTGCCCTGGCGGTCGACGGCGGCGATCGAATAGGCCTTGATGTTCAGGCGCTTGGCGATGTCGGCGAGCTTGAGCCCGCCGCCCAGGGCGTCGTCGACCTTGTTGCGCAGCTCGGAGATGATCGGCCGCGCGCGCTTCACGATCAGCGCGGCGCGCAGCTTGTCCTTGACCGCGTCGAACGGCTTGACCACCGCCGGCTCGACCTTGACCACGTGCACGATGTGCCAGCCGAGCGGGCTCTTGATCAGATCGGTGGTGTCGCCCTCGCCGATCTTGAACGCCTGTTCGCCCAGTTGCGGGAGCGGCAGGCTGTCCTTGGTCACGGTGCCGAGCTCGACGATCGGCCGCTTGGCGATGTCCTTGGCGACCGATTCGAAGGTGCGGCCGCCGATCAGCGCCGCGCGCGCCGCCTTCGCCGTCTTCTCGTCGGAGATGACGATCTGCTCCAGCTTGCGCTTTTCCGGCGTCGTGAACTCGTGCTTGCGCCGCGCGTATTCGGCCTTGAGTGCGGCGTCGCTCAGCTTGATCTGGTCGGCGACGTCCTCGGGGCGGACCACGATCGCGGTCAGCTTGCGGTACTCGGGCGCGGTATAGGCCTTGGCGTGGTCCTTGTGATAGGCGGCGAGTTGCGCGTCGGTCGGCTTGGGCACGTCGGTGATCGACGCGTTGGGCACGACGACCAGCGAGGCGAGCCGCTTCTGGTCGCGGAAGGTGTAGATGCGGTCGACGTAGCCCTTGGGCAGCGCGCCGATGTCGCGCACGCCGGCGAGCAGGAAGGCGCTGGCGATCTCCTGGCGCCGGCCCTGGACATAGGCCGCCTCGGACAAGCCGGCGTCGCGCAGCACCCGCTGGAAGACGCCGGCGCTGAACTTGCCGTCGACCCCGCGGAACGCGCTCGTCGTGAAGATGTCCTGCTGGACCACCTGGTTGGCGACCAGGATCGAGAAGGCGTTCGCCGCCTCCTGGTAGAGCAGCCGCGTCACCATGCCGTTGACGATCTGGTCGACCAGGCCGAGCTGCTTCGCCGTCTTGTAGTCGAGCGCCTGCTTGAAGCGGCGCTGGACGTCGTTGATCCTCTGCCGGTACTCGCGCTCGAACTGGGTGCCGCTGATCTCGGCGTCGCCGACAGAGATCACCGCCGACGAGCGGATCAGGCCGCCGCGGAAGATGTAGTCGACGCCGACCACCGCGAAGGGCGGGATCAGGATCACCGCCAGGATGATGCCGAACCAGGAACGCGAACCTCGTCTGAGCGCCTGCAACATGGGGGCGGGGACCTCGCATCATCGAAACGATTAGGGACGCCGGCGTCTTGGGCCCCGGCGGCGGCGGCATCATAGGGGCCACCGGATCGGCCTTACAAGCCGCGAAGTTGGCGGTTAATCTTGGTGCGCCCGCCTGATATTCAACGCCCCATCGTCTACGCTCGCCAGACGACGATACCGGAAGGAAACACCCCGCATGGCCATAACGCCCCTGATCGCCGGCAACTGGAAGATGAACGGCCTGAGCGAGGAGGCCGGGACGCGCGCGCAGGCGCTGGCCGCCAAGGCTTCGGCGGCGCCGTCCTGCGGCGTCGCGGTGTGCCCGCCGTTCACCGCGCTTCCCGCGGTCGCCGCGGCCCTCGCGGGCACGGCCGTCGCGGTCGGCGGCCAGGACTGCCACGCGGAGCCGAGCGGCGCGTTCACCGGCTCGGTCAGCGCCGAGATGCTGGCCGACCTCGGCTGCCGCTACGTCATCGTCGGCCATTCCGAGCGCCGCCACGGCCTCGGCGAGACCGACGCGATGGTTCGCGACAAGGCTCGGGCGGCGCAGCGGGCCGGCCTCACCCCGATCGTCTGCGTCGGCGAGACCCAGGACGAACGCGAGGCGGGCGACGCGCTGATGGTGGTCGAGAGCCAGATCGACGGCTCGGTGCCTACCGGCGGCCCGGCGGTGGTGGTCGCCTACGAGCCGGTGTGGGCGATCGGCACCGGCCTGCGTGCCGACCTTGCACGACGTCGCCGCCATGCACGCCTCGATCCGCGCCCGGCTCCTGGTCCGCCGCGGCGACGGCGCCGGCGTCCCGATCCTCTACGGCGGCTCGGCGAAGCCCGACAACGCGGCCGAGCTGCTCGGCATCGACGAGGTCGGCGGCCTGCTGGTCGGCGGCGCCAGCCTCGATCCGGACGCCTTCTGGGCGATGGTCGAAACCGCGCAGACCCGACAAAGCGGTTGAACCCGACGCCCGTTGCGCGCTATGCGATGCCGGTCCTTGACATTGCGCACGCTAGCCCAACCTCTGCGGGGAGCAACCCGCAGCCCGGAGAGCCTCGCCTATGCAGCTCGTCGTCCTGATTATCCACCTGTTCCTGGCGCTCGCCCTGATCGGCGTCGTGCTGATGCAGCGCAGCGAAGGCGGCGCGCTCGGCATCGGCGGCGGCGGTGGCGGCGGCATGAGCGGCTTCCTGACCGGGCGCGCGACCGCGAACCTGCTGACCCGGGCGACCGCGATCATCGCGGCGCTGTTCATTTGCACGAGCATGCTGCTGGCGATCATGGCGAGCAGCGGCAAGACCACGGCCAGCGACGTGATCAACACGCCGAGCCCGGCACCGGCCGCCCCCGCCAAGCCGGCGCCCAGCAAGACCCCGACCAAGCCCGCGGCGCCCGCCAAATGACGCGTGACACGGCGCGCTCGGTCGCGACCGGAAAGAAGAGGCGGCGAAAGCCGCCTCTTTCTCTTTTGAGTTTGGGTCCGCTTGTGTACAGTCCGAGTCCGTCATGACGCGGTTCATCTTCATCACTGGCGGCGTTACTTCCTCTCTAGGCAAGGGTCTTTCGTCCGCAGCGCTCGGCGCACTGCTCCAGGCGCGCGGCTTCCGCGTGCGCCTGCGCAAGCTCGACCCCTACCTCAACGTCGACCCGGGGACCATGAGCCCCTACCAGCACGGCGAGGTCTACGTCACCGACGACGGCGCCGAGACCGACCTCGACCTCGGCCACTACGAGCGCTTCACCGGCGTGCCCGCGCGCCGGTCCGACAGCGTCACCGCCGGCCAGATCTACCAGCAGGTGCTCGCCAAGGAGCGGCGCGGCGACTATCTGGGCGCGACCGTCCAGGTCATTCCCCACGTCACCGACGCGATCAAGGAAGTCGTCATCCGCGACACCGAGGATTGCGACTTCGTGCTGTGCGAGATCGGCGGCACCGTCGGCGACATCGAGGGACTGCCCTTCCTGGAGGCGATCCGCCAGCTCGGCAACGAGATGGGGCGGGAGCGGGCGCTCTACGCCCACCTGACCCTGGTGCCGTACATCCCATCGGCGGGCGAGCTCAAGACCAAGCCGACCCAGCATTCGGTCAAGGAGCTGCTCGGCCTCGGCATCCAGCCGGACATGCTGCTGTGCCGCTGCGACCGGGAGATCCCCGAGGACGCCCGGCGCAAGATCGCGCTGTTCTGCAACATGCCGTTCGAGCGGGTGATCCCGACCCTCGACGCGCGGACCATCTACGAGGTGCCGCTGCTCTTGCACCAGCAGGGCTTCGACCGGGAGGTCTGCCGCTTCTTCGGCCTGGAGGACAAGGCGCCCGAGCTCGACACCTGGGAAACCATCGTCGAGCGCGTGCTGCGGCCCGAGGGCGAGGTCACCATCGCCATCGCCGGCAAGTACACCGACCTCCAGGACGCCTACAAGTCGCTGGGCGAGGCGCTGACCCACGGCGGCATCGCCAACAACGCCCGGGTCAACGTGCGCTGGA
This sequence comes from uncultured Alphaproteobacteria bacterium, assembly GCA_963730305.1. Taxonomy (GTDB): domain Bacteria; phylum Pseudomonadota; class Alphaproteobacteria; order Bin65; family Bin65; genus CAMYMQ01. The sequence goes on along the minus strand of CAVSRB010000005.1, from coordinate 127,000 downwards.
TCGAATCCGAGATCTTCGAGAAGGAGGACCCGGCGCCCTGGCTCGAGGACGTCAACGGCATCCTGATCCCGGGCGGCTTCGGCGAGCGCGGCGCCGAGGGCAAGATCATGGCCGCCCGCTTCGCGCGCGAGCGCAAGGTGCCCTATTTCGGCATCTGCTTCGGCATGCAGATGGCGGTGATCGAGGCGGCGCGGTCGCTGGCCGGCCTGCCCGACGCCAACTCGACCGAGTTCGGGCCCACGGATTGCCCCGTGGTCGGCCTGCTGACCGAATGGATGAAGGGCGAGGAGATCGAGAAACGCCGCGCCGACGGCGACCTCGGCGGGACCATGCGGCTCGGCGCCTACCAGGCCAGGCTGGCGCACAACAGCCGGGTCCACGCCATCTACGACGCCGACACGATCAGCGAGCGCCACCGCCACCGCTACGAGGTCAACGCCAACTACCGCGAGCAGTTGGAGGCGGCGGGGCTCCTGTTCTCCGGCATGTCGCCCGACGGCGCGCTGCCCGAGATCGTCGAGTTCCCCGACCACCCATGGTTCATCGGCGTCCAGTTCCATCCGGAGCTGAAGTCGAAGCCGTTCGATCCGCACCCGCTGTTCACCAGCTTCGTCCAGGCCGCGATCGAGCAGAGCCGACTGGTATAGAGGCGCGGTAACGGGGGACGACACCCCGCCGAAACCGTGTAGAATGACCGAAAGCTGCAACCGAAATCCGTCAAGCTTGGCGCCGATGCCTCACGAATCGGCTCGGCTGCTCGCCCCGGTCCGAGGAGATCGCCGTTTCGGTCGACATGGGCGGCGAAAGGGCGGTCGCAGCGGATCGCGGACCTTCAGGCTGGCGTAAGTTTTCTGCCCCATAGCTGCGCCACCGGTCGTGGGCCGCCGCCATCGGATCGTATATATCTCTGCGGAACCGTCTCCGCCATGCGGGAACCAGGAGTCCCTTCGATCACACGACCGTCCCCCAAGTCCCCACGTCGCCCCGCCGATCGCGGCGCGCCCGTCTCGGTCTGCGTCCTGGTCGACCTCGAGTGCAACGCGCGCGCCGGCGGCCAGGTCAAATACTGGCAGAACGTCGCGGCCGCGGCGAAGCGCTTCTCGGGCGAGCTCGACCTGACGGTGCATTATTCGGGCGGCACGTTCGAGAGCCCGGCACCGTCCGAGAACGTGCGCATCGTCGTCCACCAACCGGTGTTCAGCACCCGGCGGCTGCCGTTCCTGTCCGGCCTGCCGGCGCACACGGACCTGGCGCCGTTCCACCCGGCCCTGGCCCGGGCGCTCAGCCGCTACGAGGTCATCCACACCACTGACTGCTACTTCGCCTTCTCGCGCACGGCGGCGCGCTTCGTCGCCCGCCACGGCTATCCGCTGGTCAACTCCGTCCACACCGCGACGCCGGGCTACACCCGGGACTACACCCGGCAGATGATCGGCCGGCTGCCGGGCCGCGGCCTGGTCGACGCGACCCTGACCCGCCGCCTGCACCTGCCCGACCGGGCCGAGAACTCAGCCTGGCGACGCTTCGCCCGGCACCACGCCCTGTGCCGCTACGTCTTCATCGCCGAGGACGACGCGATCAGCCGCAGCGGCAGCCCGACCGCGCCGGCGCGCCGCAAGCCGCTGCCGCACGGCATCGACTTCGACCTGTTCCAGCCGCAGCGGCGGTCGAGGCGGTGGCTGGCCGACACGTTCGGCATCCCGCTCGGGCGGACCGTGATCGCGACCGTCGGCCGGATCGACCGCGGCAAGCGGACCGTGGTGCTGGCCGAGGCGGTCGCCCGCCTGGTCGATGCCGGGGAGGACGTCCACCTGGTCTGCCTCGGCGAGGGACCCGACCGCCAGACCGTCCTCTCCCTGCTGGGGCCGCGGGCGACCTGCCCGGGCTTCGTCGAGAGCGAGGACGTCGGCCGCGTGCTGGCGAGCGCCGACCTCTACGCACATCCCTCCGAGATCGAGACCTACGGCATGGCCGTGTCGGAAGCGCTCGCCGCCGGGCTGCCCACGCTGGTCGCCGCGGGGTCGCCGACGGCGGGCCTGGTCGCCCACGGCACCACCGGCCTCGTCGTCGACGGCGCCGTCGACGAGCCCGTCGACGCCTGGGTCGTCGCCATCGCCGCGCTCGCCCGCAACCACGACCGGCGGGCCGAGATGGGCGCCGCCGCGGCCGACGACGCGCGCCGGCGCTTCCCGTCGTGGGAAGACGTGCTCGGCAACGCGCTGCTGCCGGTGTGGCGCGAGGCGGGGGAGGCCGCCTGGCGATGAGCGCGCTGTATGGACGCAACATCCTGATGCTGGTCACCCATCCGGACGACGAGGTCGTCGGCTGCGCCGTGGCGGCGCGGCGGGCGCAGGATTTCGGGGCCCGGGTCTACGGCTGCTACCTCACCCACGGCTGCATCCCGCGCGAGGAGACGTGGCCGTGGCACAACGGCACCTGGGCCGCCCAGGTCGAGGCCCGCCACCAGGAGGCGCTTTACGCCGCCAACGCGATCGGGCTCGAGCCGATCCACTTCTCCGAGGTGCCGGCGCGCCGGCTCTACCGCAACGCGGACGCGCTCCTCGGCCAGGTCTTGGACCTGGTCACCGAGCTGCAGATCGACGTCGTCTGGGTCCCGGCCTACGAGGGCGGCAACGCCGACCACGACGTCGCCAATGCGATCGGATCGGTGATCGCCGACGTCGCTGGCGTCGAGGTGTTCGAATACGCGGAATACAACTACGCCGGCGGCCGCACCAACTGGCAGCGTTTCCCGGCCGAGCGCGGCGACGAGATCGCCCTCGACCTGTCGCCGCCGGAGCGCGCGTTCAAGCGGGTCCTGCTCGAATTGTACCGGACCGAGGCGAAGAACCTGCGCGGGGTCGGGCTGGCCCGCGAAACCTTCCGCCGCCTGGGCGCCTACGACTATTCGGCGCCGCCCCATCCGGGCCTGCTCTTCTTCGAGAGGTTCCGCTGGGTGCCGTTCCGCCACCCGAGGCTGGACTATACCCCGGCCGCCGAGGTACGCAGCGCCATCGCCGGCCTCCGCAATGGCCACGGAGATGGCCGGGAACCCCATCCGACGGGCGCGCCGCCATCGCAAGACCCGGCGAGGAAGGACGGCCCGTGCGAATCCTGCACCTGATCTACCTGCTGATCGGGGTCGCGCTGTTCGCCGCCATCATGGCGGCGTTCGATTTCGAGGCTGCGGTCAAGCTCGTCTGGCAGGTCGGCCTGCTGGGCATCGCGGCGCTGGTGGCGCTCCACGTCGTCGGCGCGGTCTTCGACGTGATCCATGCGCTGCTGCTGACCCTGCCGCTGCCGGTGACGCCGCGCTGGGTGGCGCGGATGTTCCGCGTACGCCTGGTCAGCGAGGCGCTCAACCTGGTCATCCCGGCCGGCGGCATGGGTGGGGAACCGGCCAAGGCGGCGCTGCTCAAGGCCCACTACCGCGTCGGCCTCAAGCGGTCGTCGATCGGCATCGTGCTGACGCGCATCACCGCGGTGATGGCGCAGTTCCTGTTCGTCGCCGCGGCGCTGGTCGTGATGTCGATCTGGGCGCCGCTGCCGCCGCTGTACCAGACCATGGGCTGGATCGGGCTCGGCGTCCTGGCGGCGATGACCGCCGCCTTCGTGCTGCTGTTCCGCGGCCGGCTCGCCTCGCGGCTCGGCCGCCGGCTCGCGACCCGGCGCTGGAGCGCCAAGCTGGCGCGCGGCCTGCGCGGGTTCGAGGCGGTGGAGCGCGACGTCGACAGCTTCTTCGGCCGGCACCCCGGGCGCTTCGCCCTCGCCATCGGCTTCGCCGCGGCGCGCACGGTCCTCGAGGTTGCGGAGATCTATGTCGCGCTCGACCTGCTCGGCCACCCGGTGTCGATCGCCGAAGCGATGGTCGTCGAGGGCATGCTCCAGCTCGTCTGCACGGTCGGCTTCGCGATCCCGGCCAACATCGGCACCCAGGACGCGGCGATGACGGTGGTGGTCGGCGCCTTCGTCGGCGTGCCCGGGGTCGGCCTCGCGGTCGCACTGCTCCGGCGCCTGCGCGAGCTGATCATGATCGGCGTGGGCTTCGCGATCGGCGGCCACTTCGGCTGGGCCCACCTCGCGCGCCGGCGCAGCGCGGCGCCGGCCGAATAGGCGCGCCCGGCGGCGCGCCGGTGCGCCGCTACTTGCCGAACACGTAAGTCCCCGGCGCGTCTCCGAGCGGCGGGTAGCCGAGATCCGGCGCGCCCATCTCCGGCGGGGCGACACGGCCCTTGCGGCTGCGCGCGGCCAGCCACTTCTGCCATTCCGGCCACCACGAGCCGTCCTTGTGCGGCGCCAGCGCCGACCAGGTGTCGGGGTCGACATACATGTCGTCCTGGCCCCGGGTCATGATCTGGAAGTGGCGGTGCGGGTGGCCCGGCTCGCTGACGATGCCGGCGTTGTGGCCGCCCGAGGTCAGCACGAAGGTCACCTCGGTGTCGGTCGGCAGGTTGATCTTGTAGACCGACCGCCACGGCGCGACGTGGTCCTTGACCGTGCCGACGGCGAAGATCGGGCAGCGGATGTCGGAGAGCGCGATCGCCCGGCCGTCAATGGCGTAGCGGCCCGCCGATAGCCGGTTCTCCAGGAACAGGGAATTCAGGTATTCCGAATGCATGCGGTAGGGCATGCGCGTGCGGTCGGCGTTCCACGACATCAGGTCGTTCTGGGTCTCGCGCTCGCCCATCAGGTAGTGGCGGACCATCCGCGACCAGACCAGGTCGTTCGAGCGCAGGATCTGGAACGCGCCGGCCATCTGGTCGGTGTCGAGATAGCCCTGGTCCCACATCATGTCTTCGAGGTAGGCAAGCTCGCTCTCGTCCATGAACAGCATCAACTCGCCGGCTTCGGTGAAGTCGGTCTGCGCGGCGAGCAGGGTCAGGCTCGCCAGCCGCTCGTCGCCATCGCGCGCCATTGCGGCCGCCGCGATCGACAGGAGCGTGCCGCCCAGGCAATAACCGGTGGCGTGGATCCGGGTGTCCGGCACGATCGCCGAGACCGCGTCCAGCGCCGCCATGACGCCGTCGCGGCGATAGTCGTCGAAGTGGGTGTCGCGGTCGGCGGCGCCGGGGTTGCGCCACGACATGATGAACACGGTGTGGCCCTGGCCGACCAGGTAGCGGACCAGCGAGTTCTCGGGCGACAGGTCGAGGATGTAGTATTTCTGGATCCAGGCCGGCACGACCAGCACCGGCTCGCGGCGCACGGTCTTGGTCGCTGGCGCGTACTGGATCAATTCGAACAGGTGGTTGCGGTAGACGACCTTGCCCGGCGTGACGGCGAGGTCCTTGCCGACCTTGAAGGTCATCGGCTCCGGCTCGCCGGCCAGCTTGCGGTGCAGATCCTCGGCGAAATAGGTCCAGCCGCGCACCAGGTTGGCGCCGTGCTCTGCCTCGGTTCGGGCGAGGATCTCCGGGTTGAGCCACGGCCAGTTCGACGGCGCCAGCGCGTCGAGCCGCTGGCGGGCGAGGAAGGGCACCACCCGTTCGTGCTGGCGGTTGACGCCGCGAACCCCGGTGGTCGCATGCGCCCACCAGTGCTCGGCCTGAAGGAAGGACTGCGCCACCACGTTGTACGGCCACTTCGCCCACGCGGGGTCGTCGAAGCGCGGATCGCGCTTGCCCGGCAGGCCCGGTTGTCGGTCCGCGCCGGTTGCCGCCTGCCAGGCGAACAGCGCCAGCTTGTGGGCGCAGTCGGCGGCCTGCAGGCCCAGCGAGATCTGCTTGCCCGGCGCCTGGGCCAGATGAAACCACCAGTCGCCCCAGGCGCTGGCGACGGCGTAGGGCGAGACCCCGGCCGTGGTGCGGGCGAACTGCGCCCGCAGCGCCCGGTCGAACGCCGCCAGGCTGTGCGACATGCCATCGGTCTCGGGCAGGACGCTCGACGGCAAGGGGTGCGGCACTGCGCGGCGCATTTGCTCTGCGGGCCAGCGGTGCCGCGACCGACTCCTTCTCCGTCCCGGCAGTCGGCGCCGAAGCGCCTAAATCTTCTCCCAAAGCGTTGTCTCCTCTTCGAGACGGTCGAGTTCCATACCCTTGAGGTCGCCGCGCGACACGACGCCGACGACCTTGCCCCCGTCTACGACCGGAATGTGACGAAAGCCGCCCCGCTGCATCAGGCGCAGCGCGTCGATCACGCTCTCGCCCGGCGGCAGGGTGGTGGGGTCCTTGGTCATGACGTCGCTCAGCGTGGTCGCCTTGGCGTCCTTGCCCTCGGCCAACACCCGGCAGCAGGCGTCGCGTCCGGTGAAGATGCCGACCAGCTTGCGACCGCGCTCGGTGACCAGTACGGCGCCGACGCCGCGCTCGCGCATGCGCTCGGCCGCCTCCTGCACCGTGGCGCTCGGCGCCAGGGTGACCGGGTCCTGGTCGTGGACGACGTCTGCAACATGCCGATAGCTCATCTCTGCTTCCTCTCGACGGGCGGATTGTGCACTGCGGTCAGGAAACAAAAGCTAAAGATGATTGGGGCTTACGTCGTTGATGTGGGTCAACGGCAGCGGCCTTCAAGGCGCCGCCGTCGGCCTGCGCTATTGCGCCGCAACATTCGCGGCGCACCAGCGGGAGGATCAGGCGGGCAGGGCGAAGCGGCAGAGATGGTCGAGCACGGCGTCGGGCGCCTCGACCATGACGTTGTGGCCGAGCCCGGCCAGTTCGACGGCGTCGGCATCGCGCGCCCGCAGTTCGTCGATCGTCACCAGTGCGTCCTCCGACCCGCACATCAGCGACACCGCGGCGTCGGCCGCCGCCAGGCAGCGGTCGATCGACGGCGCGCCCGCGGTGATGGTGCGCTGGTCGGCGGCGAGCCGGAAGCGGCCGTCTTCCTCGACCACGCCGGTCTGCGCGATCGCCCCGTCGGGCGGGACCAGGCCGATCAGGCCGGAGACCTTGAGGAAGCGCTCGACGGCGGCATCGCGGCTGTCGAACCAGCGGGTGGGGGAGGCGGCGAAGTCCTCGATCCGCGCCAGCTCGGCCTCGCTCCAGGTGATCTTGACCCCGATCGCGACGACGTGGCTGACCGCGACCCGGTACCAGCCGCTGGCCAGCGCCAGCGCCACCAGCCCGCCGAGCGAGTGGCCGCAGATCACGACGTCCTGCGCGCCGTCGCCGAGCAGCGCCGCGATCCGGGCGGCCTGAGCGCCGATACCGTAGTTGCCGACCGGCGCCGAGCGGCCGTGGCCCGGCAGGTCGGGCACGATCCAGCGCCCCGGCCAGCGCTCCGGAAGCCGCTCGACCACGGCATCCCAGACCCGGCCATGCGCGCCGAGGCCGTGGAGCAGGAGCAGGGTGGGGCCGCCAGAGCCGCCGGTCTCGGCGTAGAGGCCTGATGACGCCGATGCCATCGCCTAGCGCCCCCCGCTGACGTCGAGGATCGCCCCGGTCACGTAGCTGGCCTCGTCGCCCAGCAGCCACACGATCGCCTCGGCCACTTCCTCGGGCTTGCCGGCGCGGCCCATGGGCAGTTGCGGTCCGGCCTGGGCGGCGCGGTCGGGCGCGCCGGCGCTGGCGTGGATCTCGGTGTCGATGACGCCGGGGCGGACCGCGTTGACCCGCACGCCCTCGCGCGCCAGCTCGAGCGCCAGGCCGACGGTCAGGGTGTCGATCGCGCCCTTGGACGCGGCATAGTCGACGTAGGTGCCGGCGCCGCCCAGCCGCGACGCCGCCGAGGAGACGTTGACGATCGCCCCGCCGTTGCCGCCGCGGCCGGTCGACAGGCGCCGGGACGCCTCGCGGGCGACGACGAAGGCGCCCAGGATGTTGATGTCGAACATCCGCTTCATCCGCGCGACCGTCATGTCGGCGACCGGCATCGCCTGATCGACGATGCCGGCGTTGTTGACGACGCCGTCGAGCCGGCCGAAGGCCTCCTCGGTCCGGTCGAACATGGCGATCACGTCGGCCTCGCTGGCGACGTCGCCGCGGATCGCGACCGCCTTGCCGCCTGCAGCCTGCACCTGGGCCACGGTGGTGTTGGCCGCCGCCTCGTTGCCGGCGAAGTTCACACCCACGGACCAGCCGCGCGCGCCGGCGGCGACCGCGGTCGCCCGCCCGATGCCGCGGCTGCCGCCGGTGATGAGGATGGTTCTGGTCATGGCGGGCCTCATTCCGTGATCGCTGCGCGGCGCGAACGCCGCCGGGGTTCAAAGCCGGCGCGGTCTCGAAGGTCGGGAACCGGCGTCGGAGGGCTTATGCTCGGCACGAAAAGGACGGTCAACCGCGTCATCTTCCGCCGGGCCTTCGACGTCGGATGGCGACCCGTGCAGACGCGACCGAGAACTCCCGCCAATGCCGGCCGCACGTCCGCACTTTGCCGATAGCCCGATTGCCCGGTGGAACGCCGGTGGGTAGTGTCGTCAAAGCATATCTCTGTCGGGGGAGGGGCGTGTGCGCGGTCGATTGCGCTGGGCCGGCCTGGTGGCCGGTCTGATTTTCTGGGCAGCGCCGGCCCAGGCCCAGGCGCTTTGGCCGGGCGGTCCCGAATCGACGACACCCCTGGTTCCCGGACAGCTGTTCGCCGGCTTCGGCGGCCAGCTGGGCGTCTACCATCTGCCGAAATTCGACAGCCCGTGGCGATCGAGCGCCACCGCGACGGGCGGTGACACGTTCCGGCCGTCGAGCAACCCCGACCCCATCGTCGGCGGACCCGGCGGCGTCTTCGGCTACGTCTTCCACGACGGCACCTTCCCGTCGTGGCTGGGCCGGAAGGTGCGGCTGTCGGTCGGTGCCCAGCTCTGGGGCGGCAATTTCACCGCCGACCACACCCATACGGGGTCCGGCACCGGGATCGTGTCGGCGGCGCCGATCGACGGGTCGACCGGCAGCAATCTCCTCTACAACAGCGCGACGCTGCGCCAGGCGAGTTTCGACATCGACACCAGCGGCTACGAGCTGTCGCTGCGCCTGACGTCCGACGTCCCGGTCGCCGCGCGCGTGACCCTGTCGCCCTTCGTCTCCCTGTTCGGCGGCCAGTCGCGGGAGGCCTATTCGGTCCGCGCCGCGCTCCTCGGCACCAACACGGTCGCTCCGTATTCGCTGGACGAACGGATGTCCTCGACGCGGGTCGGCGCGATGGTCGGCACGGGCGTGACGGTGCGCGTCGTCCCACGGCTGTCCGTCCATCTCGGCGCCCAGGTCGGGCTCTATTGGCTCAACGCGCGCATGACCGGCGGCGACTGCTACTCGCCGGCCGTGGTCACCCTCGGCACCGCGTGCGCCGCCGGCCCGATCTTTGGGCGCTCGTTCCGGACCAGCGTATCCGACACCCGGTCGACGGTCGGTTTCCGCGGCGGCCTGACCGGCGGCGTGGCCTGGGACATGCGCTTCGCGGTGCTGTCGCTGTCGGGCTTCCTGGCCTACGACAGCCACGTCCCCGGGATCAGCAATCCGCAGGTGACCGCGCCGATCACGACGCTCGGCCCCGGCCTGACGACGTCGGGCCGGGCGCGCCTCGTCTTCGACGACGCGGTGAACTACGGGGCCATGGTGGTGCTGCGCGTCCCGCTCAGCGGGCCGGGCCGCTGAAGCGGCGCGTCCCGGGCCCCGCTGTCCGGCGGCTAGCCGATTTCGGGTCGAGCAGCGCGCGCGTTCGGGAACGGACTAATCGATCCGGCGGTCATCCCTGCCCGCGTAATCGCCCGGCATTGCAGGAGATAGAGCCTTTCGCCGCCGGCTATCGCCCATTCGACGTCCCGGGCGGGACCATAGATCCGCATCGCAGCGGTCGGCCAGTTCGCCGAGCTGCGCGCGAGCTGGTCGTCGTCCAGGCACAGTCGCTCGACGAGTTCGGGCGCGACCTTCTCCTCGACCGTGCCGCCTTCCGCAGACGCTGCGGATCGCGACCCTCTTCAGACCCGGCGTTCGATCCAGCACCTCGTCCCGAGCGGTCGAGGCGAAAGTTGTCAGGGATCACGATGCCCGCCACCACCGCCTCGCCGAGTCCCCAGCTCGCCTCGATCACCCGCTCGTCGGCTCCGGTGACCGGGTTCTTCGTGAACATCACGCCCGGCGACTTCGGGGTCGAGCAGCGCCTGGACGACCACGCCCACGCTCGGGCGCGTGAACAGCCCGACGCTCTGGCGATAGGTGATCGCCGAATCGGAGTTCGCCGACCACCACATCTCGCTCAATGCCGCGCCGCAGTTCATTCGACGACGGCACGTTGAGCAGCGTCAGGTGCTGCCCGGCGAAGCTGGCCTGCGGCACCGTCCTCGTCCGCGGCGGACGACCGCACCGCGAGCGGGCCGCCGAGCGCCTTGACCCGCTCGATGACCTCCTTGATCGCGCGCGTGCTCGCCGGCCGCGACGGACTCGACGATCGACCCGGACAGCGCGAACCCGGGCGGCACCGGGAGACCGTCACGAATTCGCCTGCCCGAGGCCCACCGCCTTCGAGCCGAACAAGCGTGTCTTCGTACGCCTTCTCGAGCGGGACGACCTGCTTCATCCGAGTACCGTCACCTCGCCGGCGTCGCCGTCGACGCGGACGCGCGACGCCGTCGGCGATGCGGTCGGTCGCTTCGCGCGTCCCGACGACGCCGGGTATGCCGTATTCACGGGCGACGATCGCCGAATGCGAGAGCAGGCCGCCGCTGTCGGTCACGATCGCCCCGAGCAGGGGCAGCAGGATGTTGAACGCCTCGGTGGTCGATTCGGTGACCGAGCACGTCGCCCTTGACGATCCGGTCGAACTCGGCGGGGTTCGGAGATGCGACGGGCCGGTCCCTCGTAGACACCGCGGCTCGCCGCCAGCCCACGCAGCTTGTCCTCCTCATGCGCTTCTTCGGAACTACCGAACACCGCCCCCAGCGCGATATCGATGGCCCGCATCAGGCGCGCCGGCTGCTGGCGGCAAGCCCGGACATGTCCGGCGCCGGCGGTGGCGGCGGACCAAGCGTCGCCGGCGCCTCTTTCGCGCTGTGCGCTGCGCGATACTCGAACCGGCGCGCCAATTCGTCCGCGGACGGTTGATCTCCGGCCGGACAACAGGGCACGCATCTCGTCGAGACCGGCATCGACGAAATGGGCTGCTTCGTGAATGCGCCCCTTCGCGGCGAGCCGCCGACCGGCCGAAAGTGCGGCGCGCCGCATGATGCCCAGACGCCCAGATGTCGCTAAAGACGCCGCGTTCGTCCCGGATTCGATAGGTTAGGCGCGCTTCTTCGAGCAGCTCGTCGAACTGGGCTCGATGCTGTTCGGGCACTCGGCTCGCGAATTTCGGCCAGCCGGTCCTCGCCGTTCGACTCCTCGCTTTCCCGACCTGCGACCGCGGTGCGCACCGCGCGCACCAGCGCATCCGGCAACTCACGCGCGGTTGGCCCCGAAATGTCGAAACCGTCCAGCAAACGATTGCCGACCAAGTCGAGATAGGCGGAGGCAGCCGCCCCGGTTTCGCCTTCGGTGCCTGCGCAGGTCATTCAGCAAGCGGTGCCCGGATCGAGATCCGATTCGAGGAGCGCGCGAGCCGAAGCGTCTTGCTTGATCGCAACGATCAGGCGATCGAGCTCGGCGGAGGCGCCCGCGGAAACCGGCGCCGTGCCGCGCAACAGATCCAGGAGATCTGCCGCCGGCAATCCCGTCCAGTCGCCGACATGCGCGAGGAAGTCGCCGGTCGGCACTCGTCGCCGCGGCGGTAAAGCGCATGTGCTGGAACATCATCTCGGCATGGCGATCGCGGCAACGCGTCAGGTGATTCGGCGAGTTCCGCATCCGAAAGCGCGTCCGGATCGACCGCCTGCAAGGCCATGTAAATCTTGATAGATCTCGGGCTTGACCCGTTCCCTCCGAGCCGCGCGGTCCGGCGACCAGCCGGGTACGGCCGGCCATGCCGCCCAATCTGAATATATTCCTTGATCTTGACGCCGCACCGCCCATTTCTCCGGGACGGCCGGATCGGCGCCGGAAGATAACCGAAGATAACCGATGATAACCTCTGCCGCTTTTTTCGCGCCCGGCCGATGCCAGCCTGACAAATCGGGCCATCTGGCGTAGAAGACGGCGAGACCGCAGGAGGAACATCGCCCCCATGCCCGAAGGCGCCGCAAATCCAAGTGCCGGGTCGCGCGAACCCCATACCGTCACCGTCGGCGACCTGAAGATCGCCAACGACCGGCCGTTCACCCTGATCGCCGGGCCGTGCCAGCTCGAATCGCGGGCCCACGCGCTGGAAATGTCGGCCGCGATCAAGGAGATCGCCGGCAAGGCGGGCGTGCCGGTGATCTACAAGACCAGCTTCGACAAGGCCAACCGGACCAGCGCCGACAGCCCGCGCGGGATCGGCCTCGAAGCGGCGCTGCCGATCTTCGCCGAGGTCCGCGAGACCACCGGCCTGCCGGTGCTGACCGACGTCCATACCGAGGACCAGTGCGCGATCGCCGCCGAGGTCGTCGACGTGCTCCAGATCCCGGCCTTCCTGTGCCGCCAGACCGACCTGCTGATCGCCGCCGGCAAGACGGGCAAGGCGGTCAACGTCAAGAAGGGCCAGTTCCTGGCGCCCTGGGACATGAAGAACGTGGTCGCCAAGGTCGCCAGCACCGGCAACCGCAACATCCTCCAGACCGAGCGCGGGGTCAGCTTCGGCTACAACACGCTGGTCTCGGACATGCGCGCGCTGCCCGAGCTCGCCGCCAACGGCTATCCGGTGGTGTTCGACGCCACCCATTCGGTCCAGCAGCCGGGCGGGCAGGGCACCTCGTCGGGCGGCCAGCGCGAGTTCGTGCCCGTGCTCGCCCGCGCGGCGATCGCGGTCGGCGTCGCCGCGGTATTCATGGAGGTCCACCAGGACCCGGACAACGCGCCGTCGGACGGGCCCAACATGGTCCGGCTGGCCGACCTGCCGGCGCTGCTCGACCGGCTGGTCGCCTTCGACACGCTGGCCAAGGCGCCCGCCTAGGCGGCCTGGCCGCCGTGAGGCATCGCGCGCCTTGACAGGCGCACCCCCGTTTCGTACCGCCCACGCACATCCGCGAGGGGGAACACAGCAATGAGCGCCATCATCGATATCTTCGGCCGCGAGATCCTCGATTCGCGCGGCAACCCGACCGTCGAGGTCGACGTCGTCCTGGAATCGGGCGTCCGCGGCCGGGCCGCCGTGCCCTCGGGCGCCTCGACCGGCGCCCACGAGGCGGTCGAGATGCGCGACGGCGACAAGAACCGCTTCGGCGGCAAGGGCGTGCTGGGCGCGGTCGAGGCGGTCAACGGCGAGATCTTCGACGCGCTGTCCGGGCTCGACGCCGACGACCAGGTCCACATCGACACCCTGATGATCGAGCTCGACGGCACCGACAACAAGGCGCGGCTGGGCGCCAACGCGATCCTGGGCGTCAGCCTCGCGGTCGCCAAGGCGGCGGCGCAGGAGGCGGGGCTGCCGCTCTACCGCTATGTCGGCGGCACCTCGGCGCGCGTCCTGCCGGTGCCGATGATGAACATCGTCAACGGCGGCGCCCATGCCGACAACCCGATCGACATCCAGGAATTCATGATCATGCCGGTCGCGGCGCCGACCCTCGCCGACGCCGTGCGCATGGGCTCGGAGGTGTTCCAGGCGCTGAAGGCCGAGCTCAAGGCCGCCGGGCACAACACCAACGTCGGCGACGAGGGCGGCTTCGCGCCCAACATCGGCAGCGCCGACGAGGCGCTCGACTTCGTCGGCCGCGCCGTCGAGGCCGCCGGCTACAAGCCCGGCGAGGACATCATGCTCGCCCTCGACCCGGCGGCGACCGAGTTCTACGAGGACGGCAAGTACGAGCTCGCCGGCGAGGGCAAGACGCTCGACGCCGACGGCATGGTCGAATACTGGGAGGACCTGGTCGGCCGCTACCCGATCGTCTCGATCGAGGACGGCATGGCCGAGGACGACTGGGACGGCTGGGCGGCGCTGACCGAGGCGATCGGCGACAAGATCCAGCTCGTCGGCGACGACCTCTTCGTCACCAACCCCAAGCGGCTGGCCGAGGGCATCGACAAGGGCGTCGCCAACTCGATCCTGGTCAAGGTCAACCAGATCGGCACCCTGACCGAGACCCTGCAGGCCGTCGACATGGCCCACCGCGCCGGCTACACGGCGGTCATGTCGCACCGCTCGGGCGAGACCGAGGACGCGACCATCGCCGATCTCGCGGTCGCGACCAACTGCGGCCAGATCAAGACCGGCTCGCTGTCGCGCTCCGACCGGCTCGCCAAGTACAACCAGCTGATCCGCATCGAGGAGGAGCTGGGCCCGACCGCGCAATACGCCGGACGGGCGGCGCTCAAGCGTCTGGCGGAAAAGTGAGTCGGGAGAATCACTTAGCGCGTTTTCCCAGCCGCCGGACTTAACATAACATCCTGATTCAAAAGCGATTTTTCGTTTGACGGCCGGGTGCGGCTGTGATTCGATCCGGGGCATGAAGCTCGCCCAGGAGATCAAGCGCCGCGTCCGGCTCGTCATCGTGCCGGTGCTCGTACGTGTGCGCGGTCGCCTATTTCGGCTTCCACGCCCTCCAGGGCGAGCGCGGCATCAAGGTCTATTCGGCGCTCAAGCAGGAGATCGAGGCGGCGACCCTGGAGCGCGACCGGCTGACCAGGGAGCGCGACCGGCTCGAGGCCCGCGCGGAGCTGCTGCGCGAGAACTCGCTCGACCGCGACATGCTCGACGAGGCGGTCCGGCGGATGCTCAACTACGGCCGCAGCGACGAGATCGTGGTCTTCTACGACAAGCAGATCGGCGCGACGCCGCTGCAACGCTGAGCCCCGGCCGGCTCCGACCGGCCGAAGCCCCACGCGAACCCCGCACCTGTCGAATGGCAGCGCCCCACGACGCGATCGGGGGCTTGTCTTGGCGTCCCGGCTGGCCTACCAAACGCGTGTCCGCGTCTCCATATCCCTCTTCGCCGACGAACCGAGGTTCCGCGATCGCCGTGGCCAAGACCGAACCCAGCAAATCCGGCGCCAGGGCCGGACGCTCGAAGAAGAAGCCGGCCGTGAGCGGCGACGCGCTGATCGAGCTCTATCGCGACATGCTGCTGATCCGCCGCTTCGAGGAGAAGGCCGGCCAGCTCTACGGCATGGGCCTGATCGGCGGCTTCTGCCACCTCTATATCGGCCAGGAAGCGGTGGTCACCGGCATGCAGTCGGTGCTGACCGACGAGCGACACCGTGATCACCACCTACCGCGACCACGGCCACATGCTGGCCTGCGGCATGGACCCCAAGGGCGTGATGGCCGAGCTGACCGGCCGCGCCGCCGGCTATTCCAAGGGCAAGGGCGGCTCGATGCACATGTTCTCGACCGAGAAGCGCTTCTACGGCGGCCACGGCATCGTCGGCGCCCAGGTGCCGCTCGGCACCGGCATCGCCTTCGCCCACAAGTACAACGAGGACGGCGGCGTCTGCCTGACCTATTTCGGCGACGGCGCGGTCAACCAGGGCCAGGTCGACGAATCGTTCAACATGGCCGAGCTGTGGGACCTGCCGGTCGTCTACATCATCGAGAACAACAAGTACGGCATGGGCACCTCGGTCGAGCGCGCCTCGGCCCGGCCCGACCTCCACAACCGGGGCGTCGCCTACGGCATCCCGGGCGAGCAGGTCGACGGCATGGACGTGCTGGCGGTGCGCGAGGCCGGCGCGCAAGGCGGTCGAGCATCGTCCGCGGCGGCAACGGGCCCGATATCCTGGAGATGGAGACCTACCGCTACCGCGGCCACTCGATGTCCGACCCGGCCAAGTACCGCACCAAGGAAGAGGTCCAGAAGGTCCGCGCCGAGAAGGACCCGATCGAGCACCTGCAAGCGACCGGCTGCTCGGCAACGGCGACATCGACGAAGAGGCGCTGAAGGCCATCGACAAGGAGATCCGCGGCATCGTCAACGACGCCGCCGAATTCGCCCAGAACAGCCGGAGCCCGACCCGTCGGAGCTCTACACCGACATCTGCCGCACCGGTCTGAGGCGAACCGATATGCCGATCGAGATCCTGATGCCGGCGCTGTCGCCGACGATGGACGAGGGCACGCTCGCCAAGTGGCTCAAGGCCGAGGGCGACACGGTCGCGCCCGGCGACGTCATCGCCGAGATCGAGACCGACAAGGCGACCATGGAGGTCGAGGCGGTCGACGAGGGCACGCTCGGCAAGATCCTGATCGCCGAAGGCACCGAGGGGGTCAAGGTCAACACCCCGATCGGCGTCCTGCTCGAGGACGGCGAGGACAGCGCCGACCTCAGCAGCTACGCGGCCAAGGGGGGCGGCGACGCCGCGCCCAAGGCCGAGGCGAAGGCCGAAGCGCCGCCGACCGAAGCGCCCAAGCCCCCGACCAAGGAAAGCGCGCCGGCGAAAGCCCCCGCCAAGCGCCGCCCCGGCGCCCGAGCCCGACTATCAGGGCGAGACCGAGACGATGACGGTCCGCGAGGCGCTGCGCGACGCCATGGCCGAGGAGATGCGCCGCGACGCACGGGTCTTCCTGATGGGCGAGGAGGTCGCCGAATACCAGGGCGCCTACAAGGTCAGCCAGGGCCTGCTCGAAGAGTTCGGGCCCAAGCGGGTGATCGACACCCCGATCACCGAGCACGGCTTCACCGGCCTCGGCGTCGGCGCGGCCTTCGCCGGGCTGCGGCCGATCGTCGAGTTCATGACCTTCAACTTCGCCATGCAGGCGATCGACCAGATCATCAACTCGGCGGCCAAGACCCGCTACATGTCGGGCGGCCAGATGCTCGTCGCCCATCGTCTTCCGCGGCCCCAACGGCGCGGCCGCCCGGGTCGCCGCCCAGCATTCGCAGGACTATTCGAGCTGGTACGCGCACGTGCCGGGCCTGAAGGTCGTCGCGCCATGGTCGGCGGCCGACGCCAAGGGCCTGCTCAAGTCCGCGATCCGCGACGACGACCCGGTCGTCTTCCTCGAGAACGAGATCCTCTACGGCCGCTCGGGCGCGGTGCCGACCGACGCCGACTGGACCGTGCCGATCGGCAAGCGCCAAGGTCGTCCGCCCGGGCACGCACGTCACCATCTGCGCCTATTCGCGGATGATGGAGCCAGCCCTGGAAGCGGCCGAGACGCTGGCCGGCGACGGCATCGAGGCCGAGGTCATCGACCTGCGCACGCTCCGGCCGCTCGATACCGAGACCATCGTCGCCTCCGTCAAGAAGACCAACCGCATCGTCTCGGTCGACGAGGGCTGGCCGTTCGCCGGCATCGGCGCGGAGATCGCCGCGACCATGATGGAGCAGGCCTTCGACTGGCTCGACGCGCCGGTGGTCCGGGTCAGCGGCGAGGACGTGCCGATGCCCTATGCCGCCAACCTCGAAGCCCTGACCTTGCCGGACACCGCGCGGGTCATCGAGGCCGTCAAGACCGTGACCTACCGCTAGACCGATATGCCGACCCCGATCCTCATGCCCGCCCTGTCGCCCACGATGGAGGAGGGCACCCTCGCCAAGTGGCTGGTCAAGGAAGGCGACACGGTCGACGTCGGGCGACGTGATCGCCGAGATCGAGACCGACAAGGCGACCATGGAGGTCGAGGCGGTCGACGAGGGCACCGTCGGCAAGCTGCTGGTCGGCGAGGGCACCGAGGGCATCAAGGTCAACGCGCCGATCGCCGTGCTGCTCGAAGAGGGCGAGGACGCCAGCGCGCTGGACGGCTTCGATCCGGGCGGCGCGGGGCCTGCGCCCAAGCCGTCCGCTGAAACACCGTCGACAGGCAACGGCGCCGACAAGGACCCGGCTCCCGCCGCCGCGGGAGCTCCCGCGGTACAGGCGCCGTCACCGTCCGGCTCGGGCGCCAAGCCGACGCCGCTGGCCCGGCGCATGGCCGCCCAGGCCGGCCTCGACCTGTCCGCGTTGAGCGCCACCGCGCCCGGCGGCAAGATCGGCAAGGCCGACGTGGTCGCCGCCCTGGACGGCGCGCCGGCCTCGGGCGCCACAACGGCACCGGCCCCTGCCGCACCGGCGGGAGACGGCGGCGACCGCCTCTTCGCCAGCCCGCTGGCGCGCAAGCTCGCCCAGCAGAGCGGCCTCGACCTCGCCGCGATCGCCGGCAGCGGCCCGAACGGCCGCATCGTCAAGAGCGATATCGACCGGGTGTTGGAACAGGGCCCCGACAAGGCCGCGCCCGCCGCCGAGCCAGCCGAGGCCGCGCCGGCGACGGCTCCGCCGCCGGGCGAGCGCCCCTACGAGCTGGTCAAGCTGTCCAACGTCCGCAAGGTCATCGCCAAGCGGCTGACCGAGGCCGACCGCGACGTCCCGCAATTCTACCTGACCGTCGACTGCGCGATCGACCGGCTGCTCGCCGCGCGCAAGGAGATCAACGAGGCGCTCGACGGCGAGGCCAAGGTCTCGGTCAACGACCTGGTCATCAAGGCGGCGGCGCTGGCGCTGCGCAAGGTGCCGGCGATGAACGCCCAGTGGAGCGAGGAGGGCATCCGCGTCTTCAAGACGGTCGACGTCTCGATCGCGGTCGCCTTCGACGGCGGGCTGATCACGCCGATCATCTTCGACGCCGACCAGAAGGGCCTGGCCGAGATCTCGACCGAGATGAAGGACCTCGCGGAGCGCGGCCGCACCGGCAAGCTCAAGCCCGAGGAATACCAGGGCGGCGGCTTCTCGATCTCCAACCTCGGCATGTTCGGGATCAAGCAGTTCACGGCCGTCATCAACCCGCCCCAGGGCGGCATCCTCGCGGTCGGCGCGGGCGAGCAGCGGGTGATCGTGGTCGACGGCGAAATGAAGATCGCCACCATGATGTCCGTGACGCTGACCTGCGACCACCGGGTCGCCGACGGCGCGCTCGGCGCGCAATGGCTCCAGGCGTTCAAGAAGCTGATCGAGGCGCCGGCGATGATGCTGGCCTGAGGCGGCGCACCGGGAGACGCAGGTGGAAAAGATCAACATCGCCGAGAAGTTCGCGACCTTCTCCGAGCAGTGGGCGCCCAAGATCGTCGGCGCGGTCGACGACTACGAGGTGAAGATCGTCAAGCTGGAGGGCGACTTCGTCTGGCACAGCCACGCCGACGCGGACGAGCTGTTCCTCGT
Source organism: uncultured Alphaproteobacteria bacterium (assembly GCA_963730305.1). Classification (GTDB taxonomy): domain Bacteria; phylum Pseudomonadota; class Alphaproteobacteria; order Bin65; family Bin65; genus CAMYMQ01. The sequence continues at coordinate 107,995 of CAVSRB010000005.1, read as the reverse complement.
CGTCGACGGCACCCTGCGGATGGACTTCCGCGACCGCCAGGTGCCGGTCGAGGCCGGCGAGATGATCGTCGTGCCCCGGGGCGTCGAGCACAAGCCGTTCGCCGAACACGAGTGCCAGGTGATGCTGCTCGAACGCCGGGGAGTCGCCAACACCGGCGACGGGCCCGCCACCGAGCGCACCCGGGCGCCCGAGCCGATCTGAGGGAGCGCATGGCCGACACCGACTTCGACCTCATCGTCCTCGGCGGCGGGCCGGGCGGCTACGTCGCCGCGATCCGCGCCGCCCAGCACGGCCTGAAGACGGCCGTGGTCGAGCGCGAGCATCTGGGCGGCATCTGCCTCAACTGGGGCTGCATCCCGACCAAGGCGCTCTTGCGCTCGTCGGAGATCTGGCACCTGATGCACCGGCTCGACGAGTTCGGCTTCTCGGCCGACAACCTCAAGTTCGACATGGCCAAGATCGTCGCCCGCTCGCGCAAGGTCGCCAAGCGGCTGAACCAGGGCGTCGGCTTCCTGATGAAGAAGCACAAGATCCAGGTGTTCGACGGTCAGGGCCGGCTCGACGGCCCGGGCAAGCTCAAGGTCGAGAAGGACGGCAAGGCCGTCGCCGACCTCACCGCCAAGAACATCATCCTCGCCACCGGCGCCCGGGCGCGCACGCTGCCGGGCCTGGAGCCCGACGGCGACCGGATCTGGACCTACAAGGAGGCGATGGTCCCCGAGGCCATGCCCAAGTCGCTGATCGTGGTCGGCTCCGGCGCGATCGGCATCGAGTTCGCCAGCTTCTACCGCACCCTCGGCGCCGAGGTGACCGTGGTCGAGGTGGTCGACCGCATCCTGCCGGTCGAGGACGCGGAGATCTCCGCCTTCGCCCACAAGGCGTTCGAGAAGCAGGGCATGACCATCCTGACCGGCGCCAAGGTCAAGGAGGTCAAGAAGACCAAGTCCGCGGTGACCGCCACGGTCGAGACCGGCAAGGGCGACCAGACGCTGGAGGCCGAGCGGATGATCCTCGCGGTCGGCATCACCGGCAACGTCGAGGACATCGGCCTCGACGGCACCAAGGTCGAGGTCGACCGCGGCCACATCAAGGTCGACGAGTGGCTGGCGACCGGCGAGCCCGGCGTCTACGCCATCGGCGACGTGGTCGGCCCGCCCTGGCTCGCCCACAAGGCGATGCACGAGGGCGTCATCTGCGTCGACAAGATCGCCGGCGTGGCCGACGTCCATCCGCTCGACACCTCGACCATTCCGGGCTGCACCTACTGCACGCCCCAGATCGCCAGCATCGGTCTGACCGAGCAGGCGGCGAAGGACGCCGGCCACGACGTCAAGGTCGGCCGCTTCCCCTTCGTCGGCAACGGCAAGGCCATTGCTCTCGGCGAGGAGCAGGGCATGATCAAGACCGTGTTCGACGCCAAGACCGGCGAGATGCTCGGCGCCCACATGGTCGGCGCCGAGGTCACCGAGCTGATCCAGGGCTATGCCATCGCCAAGACCGGCGAGCTGACCGAAGCCGAGCTGATGGCCACCACCTTCCCGCACCCGACCTTGTCCGAGATGATGCACGAGGCCGTGCTCGATGCCTACGGGCAGGTGCTGCACATCTGACCCGCCGGACCCTCCCATGAAACGCCCCGATTTCCGTCCCTTCGTGCCCGAGCCCGGCAAGGGCCGCGCTTACGGCAAGGCCCCGCGCGAGCACGCCAACGCGGCGTTGCAGACCGAGCGGGCCCAATCGCTGTTCGGCGCCTGGGAAGCGCTCTACCGCGAGCCCTTCAAGGGCATCACCACGGACGGCAACGTCGTCCCCGGCCTGTTCGCGCTGCGCCCGGAAGGCGCGCCGACCCAGGCCGCGATCGAGGCGGCGACGGCGCTCATCGCCCTGCTCAGTCCAGAACAGAAGGCGGCGATGACCTTCGGCAACGCCGACACCAAGTGGTGGGCCTGGCAGAACACCGAGCTCTACATCGAGGATTACGGTCTCCGCCTCGACGGCGTGTCGGAGCAGGTCAAGGACGCGGTCCTGGCGGTGATGAAGGCGTCGCTGAGCGTCGAGGGCTACGGCAAGACGCGCGACGTGATGCGGCTCAACGCCTTCCTCGGCGACCTGGTCGGCGCGCCCAAGGTGCTGAGCGAATGGGCCTACATCTTCTGCCTGTTCGGCGCGCCGTCGACCAGCGAGCCTTGGGGCTGGCAGATCTTCGGCCACCACCTCTGCCTCAACTGCATGATCATCGGCGAGCAGATGGTGCTGACGCCGACCTTCATGGGCGCCGAGCCGAGCTATGCCGACGACGGCCCCTTCGCCGGGACCAGCCTGTTCGAGGACGAGGAGCGCAAGGGGCTGGCGCTGATGCGCTCGCTGCCCGCCGATCTGCAGGAGCGGGCGCTGGTCTACCACTCGATGAAGGGTGGCGACGTGCCCGAGGGCCGCTGGCACTTCGCCGACCATCTCCATGTCGGCGGCGCCCACCGCGACAACCGGGTGGTGCCCTACGAGGGCCTGCCGGTGGCGGACTTCACGGACGAGCAGAAGCGCGACCTGATCGACCTCGTCGGCGCCTACCTGGCGCCGCTGCCCGAGGGGCCGCTGTCGGCGCGGCTGGAGGATGTCGAGCGCCACCTCGCCGACACCCATTTCTGCTGGATCGGCAACACCGAGGCGGGCAAGCCCTTCTACTACCGGATCCAGAGCCCGGTGGTGATGATCGAGTTCGACCACCATTCCGGCGTCTTCCTGACCAATCCCGAACCGGCGACCTTCCACGTCCACACCATCGTGCGCACACCGAACGGCAACGACTACGGCATGGACCTGTTGCGCCTCCACTACGAGAACGCGCCGCATCACCAGCACCATCACGCCCACGATCACCAGCATGGGCACGAGCACGGCCATAGGCACGATCACGGGCATAAGCACGACCACGGCCATAAGCACGACCACGGGCACGACCATGAGTAACGATGCCGCGAATCCGGGATTTGCCTTGACGATGGGTCCGGAGCGGCACATTTCGGAGTAGAGCAACCGCCCCAGCGTCATGACCGCAGCACCACCACCGCAGACCAAGCTCCGCCACCCCGAGAAGGCGCGCCGCCCGGACAACCCGCCCAAGCGCAAGCCCGAGTGGATCCGCGTCAAGGCGCCGACCTCGCCCGAGTATCACGACACGCGCAAGCTGATGCGCGAGCTCGGCCTGGCCACGGTGTGCGAGGAGGCGGCTTGCCCGAACATCGGCGAGTGCTGGAAGAAGAAGCACGCCACCTTCATGATCCTGGGCAGCGTCTGCACCCGGGCCTGCGCCTTCTGCAACGTCGAGACCGGCCGGCCCGACCGGCTCGATCCCCACGAGCCGGAGAAGGTCGCCTACGCGGTCGGCAAGCTGGACCTCGACCACGTCGTCATCACCTCGGTCGACCGCGACGACCTCGAGGACGGCGGCGCCGACCAGTTCGTGCGCGTGATCGAGGAGATCCGCGAAGCCGCGCCCGGTACGACGACCGAGATCCTGACCCCCGACTTCCAGCACAAGCCGGGCGCGGTCGAGGCGATCGTCGAAGCCAGACCCGACGTGTTCAACCACAACCTGGAGACCGTGCCGCGGCTCTATCCGTCGATCCGGCCGGGCGCGCGCTATTTCCATTCGCTGCGGCTGCTCGCCAAGGTGAAGGAGATCGACCCGGCGATGTTCACCAAGTCCGGCCTCATGGTCGGGCTGGGCGAGACCAAGGAGGAGATCTACCAGGTCATGGACGACCTGCGCGCCGCGGACGTCGACTTCCTGACCATCGGCCAGTATCTCCAGCCCACGATCAAGCACGCCGCGGTCGACCGTTTCGTCACCCCCGACGAGTTCCGGGCCTACGAGCGGATGGCCTACGGCAAGGGCTTCCTGATGGTCTCGGCGACGCCGCTGACCCGTTCGTCCTACCATGCCGGCGACGACTTCCGGCGGCTGCGCGCCGCGCGGGAAAAAGCGCTGGCCGCCCGCTAGGCGCGCGATGCCGAAACACCGCGAAGTCAAGACGCTGCCCTACACGCCGGAGCAGATGTTCGACCTCGTCGCCGACGTCGAGCGCTATCCGGAATTCCTGCCCTGGGTGGTCGGCGCCCGGATCGGCCGGCGCGACGGCGCCAGCGTCTTCCATGCCGACCTGCTGGTCGGCTTCAAGATGATCCGCGAACGCTATACCTCGCGGATCGAGCTCCACCGGCCCCGGCGGATCGACGTCACCTACACCCGCGGGCCGTTCCGCTACCTCGAGAACCACTGGCAGTTCGACCCGGCGCCCGAGGGCTGCCGAATCGAGTTCTACCTCGACTTCGAATTCCGCTCGCGCCTGCTGCAGCGGGTGATGGGCAGCCTGTTCCACGAAGCGGTCAAGAAGATGGTCTCGGCCTTCGAGGCGCGGGCCGGCAAGCTCTACGGCGACCAATCCGAGGGCCACACCGGCGGCGCGATCCCGTCCGAACGACCCGCCTGACCCCGTGTGTCCGTCACCGGCCGCTAGCTGGTCGGGGTCGGCGCCAGCCCGATGCTCAGATAGACCAGGACGATCTGGGTCGTGTTGATCGCCTGGTGGAGCGCGATCGAGGGCAACAGCGAGCCGCTCTTCTCGTACAGCCAGGTCAGGAGCAGCGCGGTGAAGAAGGCCACGATCACGGCGTCGACCTGCCGGTGGAGCAGGGCGAAGGCCCCCGCCGCGACAAGGGCCGCCCCGGTCATGCCGAGATGGCGGCGCAGCCAGCCGTAGAGCAGGCCCCGGAAGAACAGCTCCTCGGCGAGCGGGTTCAGGATGCCGGCATAGAGGACGATCGTCGCCGCGACGACCCACGAAAAGCCGGCCGGCGCGATCATCGCGACCACATCCGAGCCGTCGGCCTTCGGCATCATCTGGCGGACCGCGTATCCGAAGATCATCAGCGCCGGCACCAACACGAAGGCGAGCAGCACAGCCCGCCGGATCCAAGCCGGGTCGCACGGCGCGTAGCCGAGGTCGGCCCAGCTCATCCCGCTGCGCCGGATCGGCACCAGATAGATCGCGCCGAGCATCGCGAAGGCCATCACCGCGAGCTGCAGCAGCATGACGTACTGGCGGTGCGGGCCGATCATCGCCTCGCTGCGCACCAGCGTGCTCGCCACCAGGCTGCCGACGAAGAACAGCAGGATCGCGAACCCGATCGACATCACCACGTCGCGGCCGCGGATCGCCCGGCGCGGCGGCAGGGGCAGGGGCGGTCCGGCGTTCACGGCGCGCCCCGGGCGCGTTCGAGCAGCATTTCGAGCGCGCGCCGCGCCGCCGCCCGGCGGACCGCCGCCCGGTCGCCCGGGAAGACCCGGTGCTCGGCCAGGGTGTCGCCACCGCGCCGCGCCGCGGCGAAGTGGACCAGGCCGACCGGCTTGTCCGCACTGCCGCCGCCCGGTCCGGCGATGCCGGTGATGGCGACCGCCAGGTCGGCGTGGGAGTGGGCCAGGGCCCCCTCCGCCATGGCGCGGGCGACCGGCTCGCTGACCGCGCCGTGTTCCGCGATCATCGCGGGCGGCACACCGAGCAGCTCGGCCTTGGCGTCGTTGGAATAGGTCACGAAACCCCGTTCGACCACGTCGGACGAGCCGGCGATGTCGGTCAGCGCCGCGGCGACCATGCCGCCGGTGCAGGATTCCGCGGTCGCGACGCGCAGCGACGCCCGCCGGCAGGCGTCCAATACCTGCTCAGAGAGTGCGCTCGACCAGTCCGACGACATCAGGATGCTCCGCGAGGTGGACGATCACATACATACAGGCGGCGGCGTAGACCCCGGCAAAGAAATCGTCGAGCATCAGACGCCAGGCGCCCGGCAAATGGTCGCGCGCCCAGCTCACCGGCCACGGCCGGAGCACGTCCATCACCCGGAACAGCACGAAGGCGAGGGCGAACTGCCACGCCATGTCGGGCCGCACGAACATCAGCGGCAGCCACTGGCCGACGACGTTGTCGACGACGACCCGCCGCGGCGCGTCGGCCCCGGCGGCCCGGCAGTAGCGCGACACCGCCCACAGGCCGGTCCAGAACACGACGGTGGTGGCGACGAACAGCAGACCGCCGCCGTAGCTGCCGCCCAGCCACAGCAGGATCCACGCGATCGGCAGGGCGATGACGGCGGCGAGCACGTGGCCGACCAGCGGCACGTAGCCGATCCCGAACCAGGTCGACAGCCACACTGCCGGATGCACGAAGCGGGGACGGGCCGCGGCGGTCACCGGTCCTCCGCGAACACCGTCGTCGCCACCGCCTGGGCCGCGATCCCTTCGCCCCGGCCGAGGTAGCCCAGCTTCTCGGTCGTGGTCGCCTTGAGGCCGATCCGATCCGCCGGCAACCCGGTCAGCGCCGACAGGTTGGCCAGCATCGCCTCGCGATGGGGCCCGACCCGCGGCGCTTCGCAGATGATGGTCACGTCGGCATGGACCAGCCGGCCGCCCCGTTCGCCCAGGCGGCGCAGCGCGTCGGCCAGGAACCGGTCCGACGACGCGCCCTTCCAGCGCGGGTCCTTGTCCGAGAAATGCATGCCGATGTCGCCGTCGGCCGCGGCGCCGAGAATGGCGTCGGTCAGCGCGTGGAGGGCGACGTCGGCGTCGGAATGGCCGCGCAGGGCCCGGTCGTGGGCGATGCGCACTCCGCACAGCCACACATGGTCGCCCGGCCCGAAGGCGTGCACGTCGAAGCCGAATCCCGTTCGCGGCAACAGCATTTCTCGGCTCACGATCGCTTCCGCCCGGGCAAAGTCTTCCTCCGTGGTGATCTTGAAATTGTCCTCGCCGCCCATGACCACCTCTACGGCCAACCCGGCCGCCTCGGCAACGGCCGCGTCGTCGCTGAGGTCCTGGCCGGCGGCCTGGCGGTGGGCGTCCAGGATCGCGGCGTAGGCGAAGCCCTGGGGGGTCTGGGCGCGCCACAGGCCGGTGCGGTCGACCGTGTCGGTGATCGCCGCGTCGCGGGCGCGTTTCAGGGTGTCGACGACGGGCAGGGCGGCGATCGCCGCGCCGCGGCGGCGGACCCCCTCGACGACCCGGTCGATCACGGCAGGCGCGACGAAGGGACGGGCCGCGTCGTGGATCAGCACGATGTCGGGCGCCGCCTCGGCGAGCCGTTCGAGCCCGGCGCAGACCGACGCCTGCCGGGTCGCGCCGCCGTGGACCGGCGGCAGCAGGTCCAGCCCGTCGACGGCGGCGTCGTAGAGCGGCCGGTCGTCGGGATGGATGGCGACGCAGACGCCGTCGACGGCATCGTGGCGGCAGAAGGCCTCGGCGGTCCGGCGCAGCACCGGCACGCCGCCGACCGGGCGGTACTGCTTGGGCATGCCGCCGCCGGCGCGCTGGCCGCGTCCCGCCGCGACGATCAAGGTGAAGATGCCGCCCATTGTCTGTCCGTCTGCTCCCTGCCGCGGTCGACGACCGCCCACCCGGCGGACGGTCTCCACCGGGCGGCCGCCGCCGGGGCGGACTATAGCAAGCGCCCGCGAAGTGACGCCAACCCATGCGACGCCGACGCGATGTGATATATGGCGGACGTGACCCAGACGATCCTGTCCGCGCTGACCATCCTCGCGCTGCTGGCCGCCGCCGGCCTGCGGCTGGCGCCGGCGCGGCTGCACACCGCGGGCCGCGCCGCCCTGGCCTCGGCGCTGGTGCTGGCGTTGATCGCGGCCTACCTCCATGTCGACGACGGCGGCCGGTGGCGGTCCGATTTCGCCGCCACCCTGTGGCTGATCGTCGCCGCCTGCCTGATCGTCGCCGTGCCGGTGTTCGCGCTGCGCCGGGGCAGCGACGGGCTGGCCGTCCTGCTCGGCCCGCTGCTGGCGCTGATCGGGGTCCTCGGCACGGTGTGGGCGAGCCGGCCGCGGACGAGCAGCTTCGACGCCTGGGGCGCGTGGCTGTCGGTCCACGTCGCCGTCTCGCTGATCACCTTCGGCCTGGTCACGCTCGCCGCCGTGGCGGGGGTCGCGCTGATGCTGCAGAGCCGGTTCCTCAAGGCCAAGACGCGCGGGCCGCTCAGCCGCGCCCTGCCCAGCGTGTCCGAGGGCGAGGCGCTGGAGATCAACCTGATGGTCGCCGCCGCCGGCTTCCTCGCCGTCGGCATCGCGACCGGCTTCGCCGAGGCGATCGTCGCGCGCGGCAGCCTGCTGCCGCTCGACCACAAGACCGTGCTGTCGATCGCCGGCTTCATCGTCATCGGCGGGCTGCTGGGCTTGCACCACATCGCCGGCATGCGCGGCCGCTTCGTCGCGCGCCTCGCGCTCGCGGCCTATTTGCTGCTGTTGCTGGCCTACCCGGGCGTCAAGTTCGTGACAGATTTCCTAATCACGCCTTCCGGGTGAGCACTCCGCCCATCGAGGCATCAGATTCAGTTGAAGATCGCGTCGGCTTGGCGTAGCTTCTGCCCATTCCTTAACCAAAATGTCTGCCCGCCGAATGAGCATTACGATCGACGGCATCACGATCGAGCATCCGGTGCTGCTCGCACCCATGTCCGGCATCTCGGACCGGCCGTTCCGCCGGCTCGTCCGGCGCTTCGGCGTCGGCCTGGTCTACTCGGAGATGATCGCGAGCCAGGCCATGGTCCGGGAGACCGAACGCTCGATGAAGATGTCGACCGACTGCGGCGACGAGCAGCCGATGGCGGTCCAGCTCGCCGGCGCCGATCCGGACGTGATGGCCGAGGCCGCACGGCTCAACGAGGCGCGCGGCGCGGCGATCATCGACGTCAACTTCGGCTGCCCGGTGAAGAAGGTCGTCAACAAGGCGGCCGGCTCGGCGATCATGCGCGACGAGCGGCTGGCGGGGGCGATCCTCGACGCCGTCGTCCGCGCGGTGTCGATCCCGGTCACGGTCAAGATGCGGACCGGCTGGGACGAGACCAACCGCAACGCGCCGCGCCTCGCCCGGATCGCCGAGGAGTGCGGCGTCCGGCTGGTCACGGTCCACGGCCGCACCCGCTGCCAGATGTACGGCGGCAGCGCCGACTGGCGCTTCGTCCGCACCATCAAGGAGAGCTGCACCCTGCCGGTGGTGGTCAACGGCGACATCGACAGCGTCGACGACGCGCGGGAAAGCCTCGAGCAATCCGGCGCCGACGGCGTGATGATCGGCCGCGGCGCCTGCGGCCGGCCCTGGTTCCCGGCCCAGGTCGCCGCCTTCCTCGACCGCGGCGCGCGGCTGCCCGATCCGCCGCCCGAGGTCGTCCGCGATGTCGTCCTGGACCATTACGACGCCATGCTCGACCATTACGGGCCGCACTCCGGCCGCCTGATCGCCCGCAAGCATCTGGCGTGGTACGGCCGCGGCCTGCCCAGCGCCGCGCGGTTCCGGGCCGAGGTCCACCGGCTCGACGAGCCGGCCGCGGTCCGCGCCCTGGTCCGCGACCATTTCGGCGCGGCGCCGCTGCGGGACGCCGCCTGATGGCCCAGGCGCTCGCCAACGACGAGCCGGCGGCGATCGACGCCGGCTGGGTCTATCTCAACGCGCTCGCCGACGCCGTGCTGGTGGCCCGGCCGAGCGGCGAGATCCTCTACGCCAACCTCGCCGCCGAACAGTTCCTGGGCTCCAGCGCCCCGGTCATCCTGTCGCGCCGGCTGACCGACTATTTCCACGAGGACAGCCCGGTCCTGGCGCTGATCGAGCAGGCGCAGAAGACCGACAGCACCGTCGCCGAATACGACGTGACCCTGCTGCTGCCGCGGCTCGGCTCGCAGATCGTCACGGTCCAGGCCTCGCCGATCATGGAGTTCCCGGACCGCATCCTGGTCACCATCCGCGAGCAGAGCATCGCCAAGTCGATCGACCGCCAGCTCAGCCACCAGGGCGCGGCGCGCTCGGTCACCGCGATGGCCTCGATGCTGGCCCACGAGGTCAAGAACCCGCTGTCGGGCATCCGCGGCGCTGCCCAGCTCCTGGAGCCGGGGCTCGACGTCAGCGACCGCAGCCTGACCCGGCTGATCTGCGACGAGGCCGACCGCATCGTCGCCCTGGTCGACCGCATGGACATCTTCGCCGACGAGCGGCCGATCGACCGCCAGCCGGTCAACATCCACCAGATCCTCCAGCACGTCCGCGAGGTGGCCGCCGCCGGTTTCGCCAAGAACGCCCATTTCACCGAGGAATACGACCCGTCGCTGCCGCCGGTGTTCGGCAACCGCGACCTGCTGATCCAGGTCTTCCTCAACCTGGTCAAGAACGCGGCCGAGGCGATCCCGCACGAGGGCGGCGAGATCCGGCTGGCGACCGCCTATCGGCCCGGCGTCCGGCTCGCGGTGTCCTGGAGCAAGAGCCGGGTGCTGCTGCCGCTGGTGGTCACCATCCAGGACAACGGCGCGGGCATCCCCGAGGAGGTCCGGCCGCACCTGTTCGACCCGTTCGTCACGACCAAGACGTCGGGCTCGGGCCTCGGCCTCGCCCTGGTCGCCAAGATCATCCACGACCACGGCGGCGTCATCGAATTCAGCAGCGACCAGCGCGGCACCGCCTTCCACGTGATGCTGCCGCTCCACCGAACCGAAAAAGGGACGAAATGACCACGCCAACCATCCTTCTGGCGGACGACGACCGCGGCATCCGGACCGTGGTCTCGCAGGCCCTCGGCCGCGCCGGCTACGAGGTTCGCGCCACCGGCAACGCCGCGACCCTGTGGCGCTGGGTGGAAGAGGGCAACGGCGACCTGGTCATCACCGACGTCATCCTGCCGGACGAGAACGGGCTCGACCTGGTGCCGCGCATCCGCAAGCGCCGGCCCGACCTGCGCATCATCGTCATGAGCGCGCACAACACGCTGATGACCGCGGTCAAGGCGACCGAGCGGGGCGCCTTCGAATACCTGCCGAAACCGTTCGACATCAACGAGTTGACCAGCCTGGTCCAGCGCGGCCTGACCGAACCGCGGGTCGCCGCCGGCGGCGAGCGGCCGAGCGAGGACGAGGACGATCTGCCGCTGATCGGCCGCTCGCCGGCGATGCAGGAGATCTACCGCGTGCTGGCGCGGCTGATGTCGACCGACCTCTCGGTGGTCATCACCGGCGAGTCCGGCACCGGCAAGGAGCTCGTCGCACGGGCGCTGCACGACTACGGCAAGCGCCGCAACGGCCCGTTCGTCGCGATCAACATGGCGGCGATCCCCAAGGAGCTGATCGAGAGCGAGCTGTTCGGCCACGAGAAGGGCGCCTTCACCGGCGCGACCGCCCGCTACGCCGGCCGCTTCGAGCAGGCCGAGGGCGGCACCCTGTTCCTCGACGAGATCGGCGACATGCCGCTGGAGGCGCAGACGCGGCTCCTGCGCGTCCTCCAGCAGGGCGAGTTCATCCCGATCGGCGCCCACGCGCCGATCGAGGCCGACGTGCGCATCATCGCGGCGACCCACCGCGACCTGCGCGCGCTGATCCGCCAGGGCCTGTTCCGCGAGGACCTGTTCTATCGCCTCAACGTCGTGCCGATCCGGCTGCCGCCCTTGCGCGAGCGCGCCCAGGACATCCCCGACCTGGTCCGCCACTTCCTCAACCAGGCGGAGGAGGAGGGGCTGCCGGCCAAGTCGCTCGACAGCGCCGCGATGGACCGGCTCAAGGCCTATCGCTGGCCCGGCAACATCCGCGAGCTGGAGAACATGATCCGGCGCCTGACCGCGCTCTATTCCGAGAGCGTGATCGGCATCGACATCATCGAGGCGGAGCTGTCCGACACCACCCCGGCGCCGGAAGCGGCGACGGTCGAGGACGAGAGCCTGGGCGCCGCGGTCGAGCGCCAGCTTCGCGCCTATTTCGCCGCCCACAAGCACGGCCTGCCCGCCGCCGGCCTCTACGACCGGGTGGTGCGCGAGGTCGAGAAGCCGCTGATCGAGCTCAGCCTGAGCGCCACCCGCGGCAACCAGCTCAAGGCCGCCGCGCTGCTCGGCGTCAACCGCAACACATTGCGCAAGAAGATCCGGGAACTGGATATCGAGGTCGTCAGGGGATTACGTTGAGTGGCTACCGTGATCGACCATGACGCCAGCGGCTAAGGTGCCATCGTGAGCCAAGCTCCGGCCGGACAACGCAGGACCCTCAGGTTCGCCGCCTGGGCCAACAGGTTCGCTACGTCCCGGCGGCTGGCGATCGCGCTCACCCTGGCGGCGATCGCGTCGGGCGTCGCGACCTACATCAACCTGACCGGCTCGCCGGTCGAGCAGCCGCCGGACCGGACGCCGTTCCTGATCGTCCTCGATCTGGTGCTGCTGCTGCCGCTGGCGGCGCTGATCCTGTTCCGGATCATCCGGCTGTGGGCGGCCCGGCGCAAGGGCAGCGCGGGCTCGCGCCTGCACCTGCGCCTGGTCCTGCTGTTCAGCCTGCTCGCGGTGACCCCGGCGATCATCGTCGCGGTGTTCTCGGCCTTCCTGTTCAACTCCGGCGTCCAGGGCTGGCTGGCGGCGAACGTCGGCAAGGCGCTCGAAGAATCGGCCGCGAACACGGAACGGCTGCTGACCGAATACAAGCAGATCCTGCGCGACGATATCTCCGCGCTGGCCCGCGACATCAACCGCAACGCCCTGCAATTGATGCAGAATCCCAGCCAGCTGCCCAATTTCGTCGCGGCCCGGGCCCAGGAGCGGGGCCTGCCGCAGGTCGCGGTCTTCGACAAGAACGGCCGCGTCCTGGTCAGCACGATCATCGATTTCGGGGTCAACGAGATCGAGCGCGCCGACATGCGCGCCGCCGTCGATCTGATCAAGAAGGACGGCCAGGTCGTCGTGCTGGCCCGCTCCGACAATTTCCGGGCGATCACGCGGCTGACCCTGTTCTACGATGCCGACGTCTACCTGTTCGTGCGCAAGCCGATCGACCCGAAGCTGACCGCGCACATCGCCAACATCGCGAGACGGATCAAGATCTACGAGCGGTTCCGGCAGCAGCGGGCCGGGTTCGAGATCGGCTTCTACGTGCTCTACGGGCTGGTCGGCCTGCTGTTGCTGCTCGCCGCGGTATGGCTCGGCCTCTATTTCGCCAATCAGATCGTCCGCCCGGTGGGCGCGCTGATCGCCGCGTCGGAACGGGTGCGCGGCGGCGACCTCGGCGCCCGCGTCAGCGAGACCAAGGGCGACGACGAGCTGTCGAGCCTGAGCCGGGCGTTCAACCGTATGACCAGCGAGCTCGAACGCAGCCAGTCGGAGCTGGTCGAGGCCAACCAGCAGCTCGACGCCCGGCGCGAGTTCACCGAGACCGTGCTGTCGGGCGTCTCGGCCGGCGTCATCGGCCTCAACGTCGAGGGCCGGATCAACCTGCCCAATCGCTCGGCGAGCCAGCTGCTCTCGGTCGACCTCGCGGCGCATACCGACGAGCGGCTGGAAGACGTCGTGCCGGAGTTCGGCGAGTTGCTGGAAGCGGTGCGCCGGGAGCCGGGGCGGTCGCTGCGGCGCGAGATCGAGATCAAGCGGGACGGCCCGGCGCTGCGGCTGATCGTGCAGATCGCCGCGGAAACCCTGCGCGGCGAGACGGTCGGCTTCGTCGTCACCTTCGACGACATCACCGAGCTGGAGCAGGCGCAGCGCAAGGCGGCCTGGGCCGACGTCGCCCGGCGCATCGCCCACGAGATCAAGAACCCGCTGACCCCGATCCAGCTCTCCGCCGAGCGCCTGCGCCGCAAGTATCTCGACCAGATCCAGTCCGACCGCGACGTGTTCGAGACCTGCACCGACACGATCATCCGCCAGGTCGGCGACATCGGCCGGCTGGTCAACGAGTTCTCCAACTTCGCCCGGATGCCGACACCGCGGATGAAGAAGGAGAACCTGATCGAGATCTGCCGGCGCGCGATCTTCCTGCAGCGCACCGCCCATCCCGAGATCACCTTCGACTTCTCGACCAAGGCCGAAACGGTCGAAGTCGTCTGCGACGCGCAGCAGATCAACCAGGCGATCACCAACCTGTTGCAGAACGCGGTCGATTCGCTGACCGAGACCTGCGCCCCCGATGCCGCGTCGGGCGAGGGCGGCAAACGCGGCAAGATCGCGATCTCGATCGCCGGCGACGCGGACGCGCCGATCGTCGAAGTCGTCGACACCGGCAAGGGATTTCCCGAAGATCTGATCGATCGGCTGACCGAACCCTATGTTACAACACGCACCAAGGGGACCGGACTGGGGCTCGCCATCGTACGCAAGATCATGGACGACCATGGCGGCAAGCTGCGCCTCGAGAACCTGCCCCAGGGCGGTGCCCGCATCCGCATGATCTTCGCCCGGCAGCAGGACGTCCCGCACACCGATACCGGGCGGGATGCGCCGAACGAAGCGGCCGAATAGCAGAGAAGCGTTGGAAACACCGTGCCCGCAGAAATCCTGATCATCGACGATGAAGCCGATATCCGGAGCCTGATATCCGGCGTCCTGATGGACGAGGGCTATCATACCCGCGCGGCCGGCGACGCCGCGGCGGCGCTGGAGGCCGTGCGCAGCCGGCGGCCGGCGCTGGTGCTGCTCGACATCTGGCTCGAGGGCAGCGCGCTCGACGGCATGCAGCTGTTGGAGATCCTCAAGGCGGAATACCCGAACCTGCCGGTGATCATGATCTCGGGCCACGGCACCGTGGAGATGGCGGTCAGCGCGATCAAGCAGGGCGCCTACGACTTCATCGAGAAGCCGTTCAAGAGCGACCGGCTGTTGGTGCTGATCGAGCGGGCGATCGAGGCGGCCCGGCTCAAGCGCGAGAACGAGGAGCTGCTGGTCCGCGCCGGCGGCGTGCTGGAGTTGGTCGGCACGTCCCACGCGATCAGCCAGATCAAGCAGCTCGTCGACCGGGTCGCCCGGACCAGCAGCCGGGTGCTGATCAACGGCCCGGCCGGGGTCGGCAAGGAGGTCGTCGCCCGGCTCATCCACGCCAAGTCGCCGCGCGCCGACAGCCCGTTCGTGGTGCTCAACTGCGCCACGATGCACCCCGACCGCATGGAACAGGAGCTGTTCGGCCTCGCCGGCACCGACGACAACGGCAGCGGCAAGGCCGGCACGCTGGAGCAGGCCCACGGCGGCACGCTGCTGCTCGACGAGGTCGCCGACATGCCGTTCGAGACCCAGGGCAAGTTCGTCCGGGTCATGCAGGAGCAGAGCTTCGAGCGGGTCGGCGGGGCGACGGCGGTCCAGGTCGACGTCCGGGTCGTCGCGACCACCAGCAAGAACCTGGAGGAGGAGATCGCCGCCGGGCGCTTCCGCGAGGACCTCTACTACCGCCTGCGCGTGGTGCCGATCGACGTGCCGTCGCTCAAGGATCGGCCGACCGACATCCCCGAGCTCGCCGACTATTTCATGAACACCACCGCCGCGCGCGCCGGCACCACGCCGAAGGCCTTTTCCGAGGACGCGATCGCGGCTATGCAGGCGTATCATTGGCCCGGCAACGTGCGGCAGCTCTGCAACGTGATCGACTGGCTGCTGATCATGGCGCCCGTCGACAGCGACGAGCCGATCACCACCGGGATGCTGCCGCCCGAGATCACCGGCACCGAAACCGCCCTGCCGCGGTGGGAAAAGGGGAGCGAGATCATGGCCCTGCCGTTGCGCGAGGCGCGCGAGCGGTTCGAACGGGAATACCTGGCGGCGCAGGTGTCGCGCTTCGGCGGCAACATCTCGCGCACCGCCGAGTTCATCGGCATGGAGCGCTCCGCGCTGCACCGCAAGCTCAAGGCGCTCGGCGTACACGGCGCCGAACGCGCCGACGGCGAGACCGCGGCCTGACCGCCGCGCGATCGCTTCGACCACACAACCTCCGGACGAAACATGCAGGTCATCGTTTGCGGCGCAGGGCAGGTGGGGCTCAACATCGCCCGCCACCTCGCCACCGAGAACAACGAAGTCACCGTCATCGACCAGTCGGAGACGCTGATCCGGCGGATCAGCGACGCGCTCGACGTGCGGGCGATCACCGGCCACGCCTCCTACCCGGACGTGCTCGAGCGGGCGGGCGCGCGCGACGCCGATATGATCATCGCGGTCACCCAGGTCGACGAGGTCAACATGGTGGCCTGCCAGATCGCCCATTCGCTGTTCAACGTCCCGCTCAAGATCGCGCGGGTGCGGGCGCAGAACTATCTGCAGCCGGTCTGGGCCGACCTGTTCACCGCCGACCACATGCCGATCGACGTGCGCATCTCGCCGGAGATCGAGGTCGCGCGCGCCGTCCGGCGCCGCCTCCACGTGCCCGGCTCGTTCGACGTGATCCCGATGGTCGAGGACACGGTCAAGGTGGTGGGCACCCGGCTCAACCAGGACTGCCCGATCCTCGACACGCCGATCCGGCAGCTCACCGCGCTGTTCCCGGACCTGCACCTGATCGTCATCACCATCATCCGCAACGGCGTCGCCATCGTGCCGACCCCCGACGACCAGATGATCGAGGGCGACGAGATCTACTTCGTCGCCGAGGACCAGCCACGTCGCCCGCTCGATGGCGGCGTTCGGCCACGAGGAGCCGGAGGCCCACCGCATCATCATCGTCGGCGGCGGCAACATCGGCACCTTCCTGGCCCAGGAAATCGAGGAATACGACAGCGCCGTCTCGACCAAGCTGATCGAGATGGACGAGGAGCGGGCCAAGACCGTCGCCGCGCTGCTCTCGCACACGGTCGTCGTCCACGGCGACGTGCTCGACAACGAGATCCTCGAAGAGCTCAACATCGCCAACACCGACATGATGATCACGGTCACCAACGACGACGAGGTCAACGTCCTCGCCGCGCTGCTGGCCAAGCGGATGGGCTGCCGCCGGACCGTCGCCCTGGTCAACACGGTGCACTACCAGCCGCTGATCACCTCGCTGGGCGTCGACGTCGCGGTCAGTCCGCGCGCGATCACGGTGTCGACCATCCTCCAGCACCTGCGCCGCGGCCGCATCCGGGCGGTCCGCTCGCTGCGCGAGGGCGTCGGCGAGGTGATCGAGGCCGAGGCGCTCGATACCTCGATCATCGTCGGCAAGCCGCTCAAGGACGTGAAGCTCGACAAGGGCATCATCATCGGCGCGATCGTGCGCGACGGCGAGGTCATCATCCCGCGCGGCGAAACCGTGATCGAGCCGCACGACCGGGTCGTGCTGTTCGCCGCGCCCAACGTGATCAAGAAGGTCGAGAAGCTGTTCTCGGTCAGCCTCGAGTTCTTCTGAGGGCCGCCCATGTCGCGCATCGCCTACGTCAACGGCCGCTACGTGCCCCACGCCGACGCCTCGGTGCACATCGAGGACCGCGGCTACCAGTTCGCCGACGGCGTCTACGAGGTGATCGCCGTGGCCGGCGGCCGGCTGGTCGACGAGGCGCCGCATCTCGACCGGCTCGACCGCTCGCTGCGCGAGCTGCGCATCCCGGAGCCGATGGCGCGGACGTGCGCTCAAGACCGTGCTGCGCGAGGTCGTCCGCCGCAACCGCGTGCGCGACGGCATCGTCTACCTCCAGATCACCCGCGGCGCGGCGCCCCGCGACCACGCCTTCCCGCGCGGCAGCCAGCCGGCGCTGGTGGTGACGGCCCGCGCCCAGGCGCCGAAACGGGCCCAGCAGCAGGGCGGTGTCGCCGTCGTCACCGTTCCCGACATCCGCTGGAAACGCTGCGATATCAAGTCGATATCGCTGCTGCCCAACGTGTTGGCGAAACAGAGCGCGGTGGAGGCGGGGGCCTACGAGGCGTGGCAGGTCGCCGACGACGGCTGCGTCACCGAGGGCAGCTCGACCAACGCCTGGATCGTCACCGCCGACAGGGCGGTGGTGACGCGCGCGGCCGACGAGAGCATCCTCAACGGGATCACCCGGCGGACGGTCATCGACCTCGCCGGCGCCAACGGCTACCGCCTCGACGAGCGCCCGTTCACCCTCGCCGAGGCCAAGACCGCCGCCGAATGCTTCCTGACCAGCACGACCTCGTGGGTCATGCCGGTGACCAGCATCGACGGCGCGCCGATCGCCAGCGGCGAGCCGGGGCCGCTGACCCGCGCCCTTCTGTCGCACTACGCCGACTACATCGCTTCGCTGGGATGAGCCTGCCCGCGCCCAAGGCGATCCTGTTCGATTGGGACAATACCCTGGTCGACAACTGGGACACGATCGCGGCCGGCATCAACGCCGCGCTGACCGCCTTCGGCCACGAACCGTGGACCGAGGCCGAGACCCGTCACCGCGTGCGCAAGTCGCTGCGCGACAGCTTTCCCGCCCTGTTCGGCGACGACTGGGAGCGCGCCCGGGACATCTTCTACGAGACCGTGCGGGCCGGCCACCTCAAGACCCTCAAGATCGTGCCCGGCGCCGCCGGAATTGCTGGCCGCGCTGGCCGGCGCCGGGCTGTACCTGGGCGTGGTCAGCAACAAGCGCGGCGAACTGCTGCGGCGCGAGGCCGATCATCTCGGCTGGGACGGCTATTTCGGCCGCCTGGTCGGCGCCGGCGACGCCGAACACGACAAGCCCGCGACCGACCCCGTCACCATGGCGCTGTCCGACGGCGCCCTCACGCCAGACGAAGCCGTATGGTTCGTCGGCGACGCGGCGATCGACATGGAGTGCGCGATTCGCGCGACCTGCACGCCGATCCTGTTGAAAACCGGGGACGAGCCGATGGATGCCTTCGACGCATGGCCGCCCCGCCATACGGTGACGTCGCTCGATCAGATACCCCCCCTTGTCGCGGGGGCATCGCGGTGACATATCAACGCGGTGGGACGCGACGGGGGCCAAGACATGCCATCGCGCCCGCCAAAGGCCAACGGAAAGAAGAACACGGCGAAGGAGCCGAGCAATGTCCTCAGAAAAACCACAAAACCTCCAGGACACGTTTTTAAACCACATTCGCAAGAACAAGACGCCGGTCACGGTTTTCCTTGTGAATGGGGTCAAGCTTCAGGGGATCGTCACCTGGTTCGACAATTTCTGCGTCCTGCTTCGGCGCGATCAGCATTCGCAGCTTGTCTACAAGCACGCGATCTCGACCGTGATGCCGTCGCAGCCCGTGCAGCTCTTCGAGCCCGACACCGAAGCGGCCGCCGCCTCGTGACGACGCGCCGGCCCGCGTGAGCACGCCGTCGGCCGCGCCAGCGGACAAGGAACCTCACGAGGGCCTGCCGGCGTTCGTCATCCACCCCGACATCGGGGACGGCCCGTCCAGGGCCGCCGATCCGGAAGACCGCCTCGAAGAGGCGGTCGGGCTGGCGCGCGCCATCGACCTGGACGTTCGCGACGCCTTCGTGGTCCGCCTCAAGCGGATCACCCCGGCGACCTACCTGGGCCGCGGCACCACCGAGACGATCGGCGAACGGATCAGGGACGAGGACATCGCCCTGGTGGTGATGGACTGCGCCCTGTCGCCGGTGCAGCAGCGCAACCTGGAACGGCGCTGGAAGTGCAAGGTCATCGACCGGACCGCGCTGATCCTGGAGATCTTCGGCGCCCGCGCGCGCACCAAGGAGGGCCGGCTCCAGGTCGAGCTGGCCCACCTCACCTACCAGCGCAGCCGGCTGGTGCGGAGCTGGACCCACCTGGAGCGCCAGCGCGGCGGCTTCGGCTTCCTGGGCGGCCCGGGCGAGATCCCAGATCGAGATCGACCGGCGGCTGATCGACCAGCGGCATCGGCGCGGCTGCAAGCAGCGACCTGGAGACGGTGCGCAAGCGCCGGGCGATCCAGCGCAAGGCGCGGCTCAAGGTGCCGTATCCGGTGATCGCGCTGGTCGGCTACACCAACGCCGGCAAGTCGACCCTGTTCAACCGGCTGACCGGCGCCGAGGTGTTCGCCGAGGACCTGCTGTTCGCCACCCTCGATCCGACCATGCGGGCGCTCGAGCTGCCGTCGGGGCATACCGCCGTCCTGTCCGACACGGTCGGCTTCATCTCCGACCTGCCGACCCAGCTCGTCGCGGCCTTCCGCGCGACCCTGGAGGAGGTGGTCGGCGCCGACCTCATCCTCCACGTCCGCGACATCGCCCGGCCCGACACCGAGGCCCAGGCGCACAGCGTCAACCAGGTGCTGCGCGAGCTCGGCCTGGCCGACCAGGTCGAGAGCGGCCTGTTCGAGGCCTGGAACAAGACCGACCTGCTCGACGAGGAAGCGGTCGCCGCGTTGCAGGCGCGCGCCGACCGGGCCAACGGCATGATCGTCCTGGTCTCGGCGGCGACCGGCGCGGGCTGCGACCGGCTGGTCGCCACGCTCGACGACGCCCTCAACCAGCGCCGGCGCACGCTGCAGCTCAGCCTCGCGCACCGCCATGGCGAGGTGATCTCCTGGCTCTACGACCACGGCCGGGTGATCGACCGCACCGACGACGCCGACCAGACCCACATGACCGTCGACCTCGCGCCGGAGGATTTGTCGCGGTTCGAGGCGATGTGCGCCCGGCTCAAGGTCGATCCCCACGTTTCCATGAGTTGACCCGCGCTGACGGGCGCCCCTATGTATTGGCACTCACAAGCTGAGAGTGCCAACAACGCCGCGTCGACGATGGACCGGCGTTTTCATGTCAATTGCAGAAGAAGGAGGGCTGGTTCATGAATTTCAGGCCACTGCATGACCGTGTCCTGATCGAACCGCTCGAAGCGGAGGAAAAGACCGCGGGCGGCATCATCATTCCCGACACGGCGAAGGAAAAGCCCATGGAGGGCAAGGTCGTCGCGGCCGGGTCCGGCGCGCGCGCCGAGGACGGCAGCATCACGCCGATGGACGTCAAGAAGGGCGACCGTGTCCTGTACGGCAAATGGTCGGGCACCGAAGTCAAGATCGATGGCAAGGACTTCGTCATCATGAAGGAGTCCGACATCATGGGCATCGTCGAGTAGGAGAGGGCAAATGGCAGCAAAAGACGTAAAATTCAGTACCGACGCCCGCGCCCGGATGCTCCGCGGCGTGGACACGCTGGCCAACGCGGTCAAGGTCACGCTCGGCCCCAAGGGCCGCAACGTGGTGCTCGACAAGTCGTTCGGCGCGCCTCGCATCACCAAGGACGGCGTCAGCGTCGCCAAGGAGATCGAGCTCGAGGACAAGTTCGAGAACATGGGCGCCCAGATGGTCCGCGAAGTCGCGAGCAAGACCAGCGACCTCGCCGGCGACGGCACCACCACCGCGACCGTGCTCGCCCAGGCCATCGTCAAGGAAGGCTCCAAGGCGGTCGCCGCCGGCCTCAACCCGATGGACCTCAAGCGCGGCATCGACATCGCCGTCGCGGCGGTCGTCGAGGACCTCCACAAGCGGTCCCGCGCGGTGAAGTCGAGCGCCGAGGTCGCCCAGGTGGGCACGATCTCGTCGAACGGCGACCGCGAGGTCGGCGAGATGCTCGCCAAGGCGATGGAGACGGTCGGCAACGAGGGCGTCATCACGGTCGAGGAGGCCAAGGGCCTGGAGACCGAGCTCGACGTCGTCGAGGGCATGCAGTTCGACCGCGGCTATCTCTCGCCGTACTTCATCACCAACGCCGAGAAGATGACCGTCGAGCTGGAGGAGCCCTACATCCTCCTGCACGAGAAGAAGCTGGCGTCGCTGCAGCCGCTGCTGCCGCTGCTCGAGGCGGTGGTCCGCTCGAGCCGTCCGCTGGTGATCATCGCCGAGGACGTCGAGGGCGAGGCCCTGGCCACCCTGGTGGTCAACAAGCTGCGCGGCGGCCTCAAGATCGCCGCCGTCAAGGCGCCGGGCTTCGGCGATCGCCGCAAGGCGATGCTCGAGGACATGGCGATCCTGACCGGTGGCCAGGTCGTCTCCGAGGATCTCGGCATCAAGCTCGAGAGCGTGACGCTCGACATGCTCGGCGAGTGCGCGCGGGTCGACATCACCAAGGAAGAGACCACGATCGTCGACGGTGCCGGGGTCAAGAAGGAGATCGAGGCCCGCTGCAACCAGATCCGCGCCCAGGCCGACGAGACCACGTCGGACTACGACCGTGAGAAGCTGCAGGAGCGGCTGGCCAAGCTGGCCGGCGGCGTTGCGGTGATCCGGGCCGGCGGGGCCACCGAGATCGAGGTGAAGGAGCGCAAGGATCGCGTCGAGGACGCGATGCACGCCACCCGCGCCGCGGTCGAGGAGGGCATCGTCCCGGGCGGTGGCGTCGCGCTGCTGCGCGCCAGCGCCGTGCTGGAGAAGCTCAAGGCGGCCAACGACGACCAGCGCGTCGGTATCGACATCGTCCGCCGGGCGCTGTCGGCGCCGCTGCGCCAGATTGCCGAGAACGCGGGCCAGGACGGCGCCGTGGTCGCGGGCAAGGTCGGCGAGAACAAGTCCGACACCTTCGGCTTCAACGCCCAGTCGGGCGAGTACGAGGACCTGGTCAAGGCCGGCATCATCGACCCGACCAAGGTCGTCCGTACCGCCTTGCAGGACGCCTCGTCGATCGCCGGTCTGCTGGTGACGACCGAGGCCATGGTCGCCGAGAAGCCCGAGGAGAAGGCCCCCGCCATGCCCGGCGGCGGCATGCCCGACATGGGTGGTATGGGCGGCATGGGCGGTATGGGCTTCTAAACCCGTCCGTGATACGTCATGGAATTGGGGCCGCGGCGCACACCGCGGCCCCTTTTTCTTGCCAGAGGCGACGCATCACCAACGCGATGTCCTTCGATCCCGACGCCGTCACCCAGCTCCTGGTCGAAGCGGGGCAGACCATCGTCCTGCCGCACTTCCGCAACCTGCGCGCCGACCAGATCGAGACCAAGTCGGGTCCCAACGACCTGGTCACCGCCGCCGACATCGAATGCGAGGCCTTCCTCACCGAGCGGCTGACCGCGATGCTGCCGGGCTCGGCCGTGGTCGGCGAGGAGGCGGCGGCGCGCGATCCCGGCGTGCTCGACGTCCTGGCCAGCGACGACCAGGACGTCTGGATCATCGATCCGATCGACGGCACCTACAATTTCGCCCATGGCGACGAGCGCTTCGCGATCCTCGTTGCGGTGGCACGCGAAGGCGAGACCCGCGCCGGCTGGATCCATTTCCCGACCAGCGGCGAGACCTATTGCGCGACCCACGGCGGCGGCGCCTACCGCGACGGCACGCGGCTGGAGGTGGCGACACCGAACGCGATCGAGCGGATGACGGCAGTGCTCTATGTCGGCAAGACCCGGGCGCCGGCGCTCTACGACCGCATCCAGGCGGTCAAGACGCGCCTGGGCAACCGCCGCTTCGCGCGCTGCGTCGCGGTCGAATATGCCGGCCTGGCCGGCGGCGACATCCACTACGCCATCTTCACCCGGCAATTGCCGTGGGACCACGCCGCGGGATACCTGATCCATGCAGAGGCGGGCGGGGCGCAGGGCTATTTCGACGGTACGCCCTATCGGCTGCGCGAGCGCAACCTGCCGCTGCTGCTCGCGCCCGATGCGGAAAGCTGGGAAGACCTCCGCCGCTTCTTCGATCCGGACGCGGCCTGACGTTCAGCCGTCTGACCGGCCAGGTCAGTCCTCGCGGCTGAAGGCGAACGGGCTGAACGCCTGCATCGTCGCCATGATCTCGATCGTGTTGATGTTGACGTGCGGCGGCACCGTGGCGACGTAGTGGATCGCGTCGGCGATGTCGTCGCCGGTGAGCGGCTGCAGGCCGGCATAGGGCGTCTTGGCCTTGTCGGCGTCGCCCTTGAACCGGACCAGGGAGAATTCGGTCTCGGCAAGGCCCGGCTCGACGCAGGTCACGCGCACGTTCGAGCCGATCAGGTCGGCGCGCAGGTTGAGCGAGAACTGGTGCACGAAGGCCTTGGTCGCGCCGTAGACGTTGCCGCCGGGGTAGGGGTAGGTGCCGGCGACCGAGCCCAGATTGATGACGTGGCCGCGGTCGCGCTCGACCATGCCCGGCAACGCGGCCCGGGTGCAGTACATCAGCCCCTTGACGTTGGTGTCGACCATCGTCTCCCAGTCGTCGAGCTTGGCCGCCTGGGCCGGTTCCAGGCCGAGCGCCAGCCCGGCGTTGTTGACCAGCACGTCGATCGCGGCGAAGTCCCGGGGCAGCGACTGGAACGCACTGGCCACCGCGGGCTCGTGGCGCACGTCGAGGACCAGCGAATGGCTGGCCTCACCCAGCTCTTTCTGGAGCGCCGCCAGCCGCTCGGCGCGGCGGCCGACCAGGATCACCTTGTGGCCCTCGGCGACGAAGCGGCGCGCCGTCGCCTCGCCGAAGCCGGCGGTGGCGCCGGTGACCATCACGGTGAGCGGTGTCTGTGACGACATTGAATCCTCCTCGATCCGTATTCTATTCGATATATCTGATTATCTTTCAGACGCTTGCTCGATCTTCTTGGCATCCAGCCAGAGCATCTCAAGCTCGTCCATCGAGGCGTCGGCCGGCGAGCGACCGTCGCGGCCGAGCGCGGCCTCGACCGCGCCGAAGCGCCGCTCGACCTTGCGGTTGGCGCCGCGCAGGGCGTGCTCGGGGTCGACCTTCAGCCGCCGGGCGAGCTGGGCCACGCTGAACAGCAGGTCGCCCATTTCCGCCTCGATCCGGGCTTGGTCCTCGACGTCGATCTCGGCGCGCAACTCGCCGAGCTCCTCGTCGACCTTATCCAGGATTCCCTTGATATCCGGCCAGTCGAAGCCGACCCGGGCAGCGCGCTTGCCGAGCTTGGCGGCGCGCAGCAGCGCGGGCAGGGACAGCGGCACGCCGTCGAGCGCGCCGGCCGGGGCGCCATCCGGCGCGCGGTCGCCGCGCTCGCGCGCCTTCTGCTCTTCCCAGGCGACCGTCTGGGCCTCGGCGTCGTCGACCGACGCCTCGGCGAAGACGTGGGGGTGGCGCCGGACCATCTTGTCGCAAACGGCGTCGACCACGTCGGCGAAGGCGAAGGCGCCGCGCTCCTCGGCCATACGGCTGTGGAAGACGACCTGGAAGAGCAGGTCGCCGAGCTCGTCCTTGAGCTCGTCCATGTCGTCGCGGTCGATCGCCTCGGCGACCTCGTAGGCTTCCTCGATCGTGTAGGGCGCGATCGTCGTGAAATCCTGCTCGACGTCCCAGGGACAGCCGCGTTCGGGGTCGCGCAGCCGGGCCATGATGGCGAGAAGGCGGGACATGCCGGACTCGGCGGTCGGATCGGTCATCGGCGGGTATCGACGGCGGGAGGAACGGAGCGGTCCGACCTTAGCGAAATCGGGCGCGACCGCAACCGCGGCGGTGCGGCACACGGCTTCGGGACCGGGCTGGACATTCATGACCTTGAAACTATCTACTAGTAGACTTGTCGGACTGCGTAACGAAACGGGACGACGATCATGGCCACCGCTTTGGCGCAGCGCCGCTGGCGCTCCAAGAACCGGCCGATCAAGACGCAGCTCAACGTCATGGTCCGCCGCCTGGTCCACGACGACCTCGCCGAACTGGCCCGCGACAACGGATTGCGCGGCAAGGGCGAGGCGGTGTCCTTCGCGTCCTTCGTCGCCAAGGGGCTGCAGCAATATGCGGCCCACGACGCCGGCGCCGCCGAGCTGCTCGACATCTTCCGGCGCAGCTACGAGCGCGACCGGGATCTGTACGGCTGACGGCAGACGGCGGCCTGTCAGCCGATAGTGACGGCCGCCTCATGGAGCAGACCCTGGCCAACGACGCGCGGCTTGGCGGCTTCGACCGCGGAGACGCTCACTGCGCTCACGACCTAGGCCGCACGCGCCAGGGCGCCCGGGGGAGGAGCACGGAAACGCGCCCGAACGGCCCCGGCCCCGCTTCACCCTTATTGCGCATAATGTATATTATGGAAAATAATAGATCGGTACATAGCGGCGTCTTCTACCGGAATTCAATCACTTACAGGTCAATCGTCATCCCGTCGTAGCCCGGCTCCACCCCCGCCGGACACTGGGCGCTGACGGTGTCGTAGTCCATGCCCGTGCCCATATGGGTCAGCACGGCGCGGCGCGGCTGCAGCCGCTCGATCCACGACAGCGTCAGGTCCCAGTGCGCATGGGTCGGATGCGGCGTGTGCCGGAAGCAGTCGACGATCCACAGGTCGAGCCCCGCCAGCGCGGCGCACGCCGCGTCCGACAGCTCGATCAGGTCGGTCGAATACGCGAAGCCGCCGATGCGGAAGCCCAGCGTCGTCTCGCCGAAACCGTGGTCCTGGGCCACGGGATGCACCTCCGCGCCGCCGAGCTCGAACGGCCCATCGATCGTGTGGCCGGTCGCGATCTCGGGATACGGGCTACCGGGCAACTGCTCGAAGGCGTAGCCGAAGCGCTGATGCAGCCGCGCCAGGGTCGCGGCGTCGGCATAGACGTCCATCGGCTGGCCGTTGAAGCGCGACAGCCGCCGCAATTCGTTAACGCCGTGGGAATGGTCGGCGTGGTCGTGGGTATAGAGCACGTGCGACACGCGGCCGATGCCGTTGGCCATAAGCTGGTCGCGCAGGTCCGGCGCCGTGTCGATCAGGATGCTGGCGTCGCCGACGGCGACGTGGGCCGAGGCCCGCGTGCGGCGATTCCTGGGATTGGCCGGATCGCAGGCGCCCCAGTCGCCGCGGCCGTCCGGCCCGCCGATCTGCGGCACGCCGTCCGATCCGCCGCAGCCGAGGATGGTCACCCGCATGCCAGCCCCCGCCGTTCGGCCATGGCGTTCAGGCCCGCGTGGCGCGGGAGAACAGCCGGTAGAAGTTCTCGGACGTCATCGCCGCCGTCTGCTCGCGGGTCTGGCCGCGCAGCTCCGCCAGGAACGCTGCGGTGTGGACGACATAGGCCGGCTCGTTGCGCGCGCCGCGGTGCGGCACCGGCGCCAGGTACGGCGCGTCGGTCTCGACCAGGATGCGGTCGCCCGGCAGGTCCTGGGCGATCGCCTGGAGCGGCTTGGCGTTCTTGAAGGTCAGGATGCCCGAGAACGAGATGTAGAAGCCGAGCTCGATCGCCTTGTCGGCCAGCGCCTTCGAGCCGGTGAAGCAATGGATCACGCCCGGATACGCGCCCTTGCGGTACTCGTCCTCGAGGATCGCGATGGTGTCGTCGTCGGCGTCCCGGGCGTGGACGATCAGCGGCAGCCCGGTTTGCCGCGCGGCCTCGATATGCGCCCGGAAGCTGCGCTGCTGCCGGCCCTGGTCGCTGTGCATGTAGTAGTAATCGAGCCCGGTCTCGCCGATGCCGACGACGCGGTCGTTCGCCGCCGCCTCGATCAGCGCGTCGGCACTGTCGACGCCCTCCTCGTCCGCCTCGTGCGGATGGACGCCGACCGAACAGAAGATGTTCGCCGCCGCCCGGGTCAACGCCAGGATCTGCGGGAATTCCGACAGCTTGGTGCAGATCGTCACCATCGTCTCGATGCCCGCCGATTCGGCGCGCGCGAGCACGCCCGCGAAATCCTCCTGGAGCGAGTCGAAATCGAGATGGCAGTGGCTGTCGACCAGGCTCACGCGGCCTCTTCCTCGACGAAACGGGGGAACACCGGCTCCGGCTTGGGAAGCTCCGTTCCAATCTCAAGTATGTCTTCCAGATTACTGAAATTACGCTTGTTTTCCGGAACGGAAAGTTGATCGAGCAGGCGCGCGGCGCCGTCGGGAACGACCGGCTGGACGTAGATCGCGAGCATGCGAATGACGTCCGCGAGCACGTAGAGCACGGTGCCCATCCGCGCCGGGTCCTCCTTGCGCAGCGCCCACGGCGCCTGGGCGTCGACGTAGCGGTTGGCGTCGGCGACGACGCGCCAGACCGCCTCCAGCATCCGGTGGATCTGGAACTGCTTCATCTCGTCCCTGACGATGGGCAGCAGCGCCCGCGCCGCGTCCACGAGGGCTTCGTCCTCGGCCGAGCGGGGCCCCGGCTCGGGCACCCTGCCCCCGCAATTCTTGGCGATCATCGACAGCACGCGCTGGCCCAGGTTGCCGATGTCGTTGGCCAGGTCGCTGTTGATGCGCTGGATGATCGAATCGCGCGAGAACGACCCGTCGTTGCCGTAGGGCACCTCGCGCATCAGGAAATAGCGCATCTGGTCGAGGCCGAAGGTCTCGCGCAGCGCGTGCGGCGTGACCACGTTGCCGAGCGACTTCGACATCTTCTGGCCCTCGACGGTCAGGAAGCCGTGGCCGAACACGCACTTGGGCAGCTCGATCCCGGCCGACATCAGGAAGGCCGGCCAGTAGATGGCGTGGAAGCGCAGGATGTCCTTGCCGATGATGTGGACGTCGGCGGGCCAGTAGCGCCACAGCGGATCGTCCGCATCGGGGTAGCCGAGCGCGGTGATGTAGTTGGTCAGGGCGTCGAGCCAGACGTACATGATGTGGTCCGGATCGCCCGGCACCGGCACGCCCCAGTTGAAGCTGGTCCGCGAGATCGAGAGATCCTTCAGGCCCTGCTTGACGAAGCTGACCACCTCGTTGCGCCGGTAGTGCGGCAGGATGAAGTCCGGGTTGGCGTCGTAATGGGCGAGCAGCTTGTCCTCGTAGGCGGACAGGCGGAAGAAATAGCTCGATTCCTCGACCCAATCGACCTCGGTGCCGGTGGTCGTCGAGCGGCGCACGCCGTCGTCGCCGACCTCGGTCTCGTCCTCGCCGTAGAACGCCTCGTCGCGGACCGAATACCAGCCGGCGTAGCTGTCCAGGTAGATGTCGCCGTTGGCCGCCAGCTTGTCCCAGATCGCCTGGGACGAGCGGTAATGCTTGGGCTCGGTGGTGCGGATGAAGTCGTCGTAGGAAACGCCGAGATCGTCGTCCATCCGCCGGAACGCCGCGGCGATCTCGTCGCAGAACTGCTGCGGCTCCTTGCCGGCGGTGCGCGCCGAGCGCTCGACCTTCTGGCCGTGTTCGTCGGTGCCGGTCAGGAAACGGACGTCGTAGCCGTCGAGCCGCTTGAACCGCGCGATCACGTCGGTCGAGATCGCCTCGTAGGCGTGGCCCAGGTGGGGCTCGCCGTTGACGTAGGAGATCGCGGTCGTGATGTAGAATTTCGGCGTGTCGGTCATCGGGTCACTGTCTCGGGCCGCCGGCTCGGACCGGCTCAAACCGGCTTGGACGCGGCGTTCATCGGGCGTGGAGGCACCGGGCGCCTTTTCCCACAGGGGGCGGACCGGTGCAAGGCGAGGGAATCTAGTCCACCCGCCCCGCAATTCCAGCGCTCTCGACGCGCAGGAAGGCGTCGAGGATCACCTGCTTGCGGTCGAGGTTGCGCGCCTCGGCGAGCCGGAACAGCCGGCCGATCGCCTCCCACAGCTCCCAGCAGGCCTGCGCGCGGCCGGCGCCGTCGCGCAGCGCGGTCTTCTTGGCCCGTTCGGCCAGCCAGGCGCCGAGGATCTCGCCGACCAGCCGGAAACCGGACAGCGCGTCGGCGCGCGCGAACCGGTCGGCGAAGGCAAGCAGGCGGCCGCGGTCGACGGTCGGCGCGCGGTCGAGCAGTTGAGCCACGTCGCGACGCAGGTCGAGCCCCTTGTCCGCGACCAGCGCGACCGCCCGGCCCGGGCTGCCCAACGCCATGCCGGCGAGCAGGTCGAGGTCCGCGCCCGGCAGGTCCGGCATCAGGCCGGTCACGACCTGGCGCAGGTCCGCGTCCGCCAGCGGCCGCAGCCGCAGCAGCCGGCACCGCGACCGGATCGTCGGCAGCACCGTTCCGATCGTATGATTGACAAGCAATAACAAGCACTTGTTCGGCGGTTCTTCGAGAAACTTGAGCAGCGCGTTGGCGGCGTTGCGATTGAAATCGTCGATCGCGTCGACGACGATCACGCGCCAGCCGCCGTCCGCCGCCGTGCTGCGGATGAACTGGCCGACCGCGCGCACGTCGTCGACGACCACCTCCCGGCCGGAGCCGGTGCTGGCCTCGGTCGACAGCACGCGCAGGTTCGGGTGCGCGCCGTTGGCGACCAGCGGCACGACCGGGTCGTCCTCGGCCACCGAGAGCGGCGCCCCCTCCCCCAGCAGGTCGGGGGAGGCGCCGGCGAGCACGTAGCGGGCGGCGCGGTAGGCCAGGGTCGCCTTGCCGATGCCCCGCGGCCCGGACAGCATCCAGGCGTGCGCCATGCGCCCCGAGGACAGCGCGTCGGCCAGGGTCGCCGCCGCCGCGTCGTGACCGAGCAACCGCGTCGTCTGGCGCGGATGGGGGATTTCCGTCGGCTCGCTCATCGTGCCGCCCTGCCCGCTTCCGGCTCGAACGACGCCGCCTCGACCGCGTCCCATACCGCCGCCGCAACCGTATCGACGTCCGCCGTCGCGTCGATCAGCCGGCACCGCGCCGGCTCGGCCGCCGCGATCTCGCGGAACACCGCGCGGACCCGCTCGTGGAAGCCGCGATCCATCTGCTCGTAGCGGTCCTCGGCCCCGGCGCGGCGATTGGCGCGGGCCAGGCCGACGTCGACCGGCACGTCGAGGACCAGGGTCAGGTCGGGGCGGATGCCGGGAACGATCAGGTCGTGCAGTTCGCGGATCGCGGCGCGGTCGAAGCCGTGGCCGCCGCCCTGGTAGGCGACGGTCGAATCGATGAAGCGGTCGCACAGCACCCAGCGGCCCGCCGCCAGCGCCGGCCGGATGCGCTTCTCGACGTGGTCGCGGCGCGCGGCGACGTGCAGCAGGGTCTCGGTCGCGGCATCCCACCGCCCGGTGGCGCCCGAAACCAGCAAGCCGCGGATCGCCTCGGCGCCCTCGGTGCCGCCCGGCTCGCGGGTCACGTCGACGTCGACGCCCCGCTCGGTCAGCGTCGCGGCCAGCCGGCCGATCTGGGTCGACTTGCCGCTGCCCTCCCCGCCTTCGAAGGTGATGAAGCGCCCGCCGCTCATCGTTTCGCCGCCATCCGGGTGAAGCCCCATTCGAGCAGCCGGGTCGCCTCCGATCGGCGCGCCTTTTCCGACTTGAGTCCGTTGACCACCAGGATCAGGCGCCGGCCACCGCGCTTCGCCGAGACGACCAGGCCATAGCCGCCGGCGCGGGTCTGGCCGGTCTTGAGCCCGTCGACGCCATCGACCGTGCCCAACAGCGGGTTGCGGTTGGCGTAGCTATGGCCCGCAAAGGTGAAGCTGCGCCGGCCGAACAGCGGGTAGTACTCCGGGAACCGGGCGATGATCAGCCCGGCGAGGAACGCCACGTCGGCCGCCGACATGCGGTGGCCCTTGGCGGTGAAGCCGGTGGCGTTGCGGAACCGGCTCCGGGCCAGGCCCAGCGCCTTGGCCTTCCGGGTCATGAGCCGAGCGAACTTCGCCTCCGAGCCGGCGACCCGCTCGGCGAGCGCGACCGCGGCGTCGTTGGCGGAATGCACGATGGTCGCCGTGAGCAGCGTGCCCAGCGGCACCTTCTGCCCGGCCCTGAGCTTGAGCGTCGAGCCGCGCTGGCGCGCCGCGCGTCGGCTGATCGTGACCGGCTCGCCGCGGCGCAGCGTGCCCTTCTTCAAACCCTCGAAGACCAGAAAGACGGTCATCAGCTTGGTCATCGACGACGGCGCCATCGCCGCGCGGGCCCGCTTCTCGAACAACACGCGCATGCTCGGATATTCTATCAGTAGCGCTTGGCGGGCCTTGGTCGAAACCTCCGCCGCTGAGGCGGCGCCGGCTGCACCGAAGGCCGTCAGCAAGATCAGGGAAGCGGTGAGGAAACGTCGGTAACGGGCGGCATGGACCATGCCGCCGACTATAGCGGACCGGTCCGCTTACTCCACGACGATTCGCGCGTCCTCGTAGCCCTTGCGCCGGATCCGGCCGAGCAGCGCCTTACCCTCCCGGCGTGTGGCCACGGGCCCGACGCGGACGCGGTAGAAGACGGTGCGATCGACCTTGCGCACGGCGATCCGGGTCAGCGCGATGCCGCGCAACCGGTCGCCGGTCCGCAGCGCATTGCTGCGCTCGGTGAAGGAGCCGACCTGGATGAACACCTTCTTGCCGGTGTCGCCCGGATCGGCGAGCGAGGCCTTGGCCAGCCCCGTCTTTGCCGGCGCGTCGGGATGCAGGCGGATCGGACGGCCGACCGTCGTCGGCCCGGCGCCCGGGCTGATCGCGTTGAGCCGCGACGGGTCGAACGGTGCCGCGTTGGCCTGCAGGGTCGGCTTGCGCTGGCCCGGCCTGCCGCGCGGGGCGGACGCGGCCCGCCGCGCTTCGGCGGTGGCCGTGATATCGGCATCCTTGGTGTCGGCGGCGCTGGCCGGGCGCCGCAGCACGTCGGCGCGAACCTGCTCGGCGACTTCCTTGCGGCGCTCGCGTTCCTCGGTCCGGCCCAGGTCGGCCAACGCCTTGTGCTTCAGGCGAAGACTGGCGGTCCGCAGCACCCGGACGCGCACCCGGCCGATGCCGTCGCGCTTCAGACCGATATCTTCGGCGGCGCGGCGCGACAGGTCGATGATCCGGTTGCCGTGGTACGGCCCGCGGTCGTTGATGCGCACGACCACGCTGCGCCCGTTCTCGAGGTTGGTGACCTCGACCAGCGTCGGCATCGGCAGGGTCG
Source organism: uncultured Alphaproteobacteria bacterium (assembly GCA_963730305.1). Lineage (GTDB taxonomy): Bacteria > Pseudomonadota > Alphaproteobacteria > Bin65 > Bin65 > CAMYMQ01. Next base: position 75,699 of record CAVSRB010000005.1, on the reverse strand, counting down.
GATGCGCCGCGGTCAGGAGGTCCATGTCATAGGTTTCGCCGTTCGCCGTCCTGTGGCCATCGAAGCCCGGCCCGTACCAGGACGCGATCCCGACCCGGTCGTAGGAGAAATCCTCCTTCGGGTAGTACCACTTGCCGTTCACCTGGTAGGGCGCACCGACGATATAGGGCTTGTAGGGATTGCCCTGCATCGCCATCGGATCGTCCGTGTTGTAGGCGCAGCCGCTCAGAATCCCGCTCGCGCCGGCGACGATGGCCAGCGCGGGCACCATTGCGCGGATGATCTTCATACCCCCATTCCCCCGGTGCTGGTTACGTCGCGAGCACCTCAAGACTCCCAAAAAGATGAGAAAGTCGATTCGCTGCTTCTGCTTTACGCTTTTACTTTTCGACTTCATCCCCTCACTTGGGATGTCTTGCATTATTCTATAGATTTACTGCGCGATCAATCAATTCCTTTTCTGGTTGAACTTCTGGATAAAGTCATTGTGCCGCTTTCGGGGCCGGCGCGGGGAACAGCGCCGAGGAGCGGCCGGTCGCGTGGTAGAAGGCGAGCCCTACCCATTCGCGCAGGGCCGCGCGCAGGGCCCCGAGACGGGCGCCGAAATTGAGGTTGCGCCAGGGGTTGAGGGTGCGGCGCGTGCGGTAGTCGACCGGGAACGGATCGACCCGCCAACCCGCCTGGCGGAAGGCGCCGACGGCGCGGGGCATGTGGCGCGCCGAGGTCACCAGCAGCCAGCGGTCGTCGGGGCCCGGCCGCACCGCCTGCCGGGTGAACACCGCGTTCTCGAAGGTGTTGCGCGACTTTCGCTCGAACAGGATCCGGCTGGGATCGACGCCAAGCCGATAAAGGAACTGGGCGGCAACGTCGGCCTCGCGCAGGTCCGGCTCCAGCAGGCTGCCGGTGCCGCCGGTGAAGACCAGCTTGGCGTCGGGGAACTGGCGGGCCAGCTCGGCGAAGACCAGCAGCCGCTCGACGTTGCCGTTGACCGCGAGCGTGCCCCGGTCGGCTTCGAGGCCCGGCTGCATCGAGCCGCCGAGCACGATGATCCCGGTCGGCGGCGGCGACAGCGACGCCTGCGGAAATCGGTCCTCCAGCGCCCGCAACAGCCACGGGCCGACCGGCACCACCGTCGGCACGATCGCCAGCACGAAGGCGATCGAAACCAGCCAGGTCCCAAGCCGGCGCCGGCGGAACCACAGCGCGAGCACGCCGAGCGACATCAGCAGCAGGATCAGGTTGACCGGATCGACCAGCAGGCCGGCGATCTTCGCCAGGTAGAAGCTCATGCCTTGCAACGCGCCATCGCCGGCCCGCCCGCGTCAGCGCGGGTCGAGACAGGCGGAAAGGGTCTCGAGCGCGGACCGCAGCCGCGCCGGGCTGCCGCAGGCGCCCAGCGACAGTCTGAAGGCCTCGGGCGGGCGCCCCCGCCGGGTCTCGAACGCGCTGGCCGGCGCGATCAGCAGGCCGGCCTCGCGGGCCCGTGTCGCCACCGCGTCGGGCGCCTCCTCTGCTTGCGGCCGCTGCGACCGGGCCCAGACACGCAGACCGCCGCTGCGAACCGCATACGGCAGCTCGCCCAGGACCGAGCGCGCCAGGCGGCCGCGCCACCGCGCCTCGGTGCGCTGCAGCGACAAGAGCGAGTGCGCGAACCGTTCCTCGATCCACTTCGCCGCCACCCCGCGGTCGAGCGCCGGCGCCGCCGCGCCGACGCGGTCGATGGCGTCGGCGATTCGGGCGGCCAGGGCCTCGGGCGCGGCGACATAGCCGGCCGCGAGCCACGGCGCCAGGATCGCCGCCAGACTGGCGACGTAGACCGTGCGCCCGGGCGCGAAGCTGGCGATGGTCGGGGGCGGCCGGTTCGAGATAGCGGGCCTGGCCCTCGATCTCCACGATGGTGAGGTCGAACCGTTCCGCAATCTCGGCGACTGCCTGACGCCGCGCGGCCGGCATGGTGGCCGTGGTCGGATCGTGCAGGCTGGGCATGCAGACCAGCACCTTCGCCCCGCTCGACCAGCAGGCCAGTTCCAGCGATTCCGGGAATCAGGCCCTCGTCGTCGACCTGGACCGGGCTCGGCCGGATGCGCAGGAATTCGACGGCGGCGCGCACCGGCCGCGCGGTCAGCGCCTCGACCAGCACCGGCGCGTCGCCCGGCGCCACCGCCCGCAGCACCGCAACCAGCGCGCCGGCGCCGCCATTGGTGGGCAGCATGGCGAAATCGTCGGCCGGCGCCTCGATATCCGCGTGCCAGGCCGCGAAGGCGGCGCGTTCGGCCGCGTCCGGCCCCTCGCGCCAGCGCGCCAGCAGCGCCGGGAAGGCGCCGTTGCGGAGGTAGCTGTCCAGGCTCGACGCCAGCTCGGCATCGCTGAAGCCGACCACGGGAGTGTCCGCGGCGAGGTCGATCGGCCCCTCATCGGTGTCTGCTTCCGCGCCTTCGGGCCAGAGCACGCTCTCGGTCGGTGCAATCGCCGCCTTGCGGTCGGCGACGAAGGTCCCCCGCCCCACCTCGCCGGCGACCAGGCCGCGGCGTTCGGCCTCGCTGTAGGCGCGGGTGATGGTCCCGACCGTCAGCCCCAGCCGCCGCGCCAGCGCGCGCTGCGCCGGCAGCTTGTCGCCGACGCCGAGCTGGCCGCGCCGAACGGCGTCGTCGATCGCGTCGGCGATGGCGAGATAGCGTGGGCCCGAATGGGCCTCGATGTCAGAAAGCCAGTCGTCCATGTCCCCCCGACCCCTCGGTGGCACGGGGGAGTTTAGGCCCAGATCGTTACAATAGGGTCAATATTTCTCGCCCGCAGCGCGGCGATTTGGCCGTCGTCCGAGGTGCACGGGCGCCGGCAGCCCTTGGCGTCTTGGCCGTGCGGGGCCAAGTGGCTATGGTCGGCAGCCGCGGGGATGGGTGGCCGAGCGGTTGAAGGCACCGGTCTTGAAAACCGGCAGGCGTGCAAGCGTCTCGTGGGTTCGAATCCCACCCCATCCGCCACCCTATGCCTTCGGCTTCGGGTGACAGGCCACCGCGTCGCCCGCCGCCGCTCAGCGCATCGAGAACAGTTCCTGGTGGAACCGGGCATCGACGTCCATGCCGTGGGCGGCGAAATCCTTGCGGATCGCCGCGCCGAAGGCGACCGGGCCGCAGAACCAGATGCTGGCGTCGCGCCAGTCCGGCACCTCGGCGCGGATGCGCTCGCCGGTGAGCAGCCCGTGCCGCGCGTCGATCAGGACGTGGAAGCGGACGTCCGCCGCGCGCGCGTCCCCCGCCAGCCGTTCCAGCGCGGCCTCGTCGACGTCCGCCGTGGTGTGGAACAGGTCGATCTCCTGGCGCGGCCCGGCCGACGGGCGCCCGCGCCAGGTGCTTCATCCGGGAGATGAAGGGCGTGATCCCGATGCCGCCGCCGATCCAGATCTGGCGCGGCCGGTCGTCGTCGAAGGTGAAATTGCCGTAGGGCCCTTCGACCATGACCTCCTGCCCGACGCGCAGCCTGTCGACCAGGGTGGCGGTGTAGTCGCCCAGTTCCTTGGTGACGAAGGTGATGCGCGGATCGGCCGGGTTCCACGCCGACGCGATGGTGTAGGGATGCGCGCCCTCGTGCGCGTCGGAGGTCGCGAAGGCGAACTGGCCCGCCTTGTGGCCCGGCCAGCCCGGCCCGAGGTCGATGATCGTCTCGAGCGCGCGCACGCCGGGATATTGCTGCAGGGCCGAGATCGTGCCCTTGACCCGCCGCCCGGCGCCGACGAAGCCGAGCAGCGACACCACCGCCGCGTAGGTCCCGCCCGCCAGCAGGATGGCCTGGACGACGCCGAGCGGCGTGGTCCAGTAGCTGAAGGTGGTCAGCACCACCGAATGGAACACGAGCACCAGGTAGGCCACCGGCAACACCCGGTGCGTGCTGTAGAAGCGCCGATACGGCAGCCGCGGGACGAGCGCCAGCACGATCAGCAGGACGACCGCGTAGAAGGCCCATTCGCCCAGGCCCTCGGCCGGGCCGCGCAGGCTCGACAGGAACTCGCGCACGGGATCGTCGATCGCCGGCCGGTGACCGCGCTGGGGCCGCTCGAGCAGTCCCGAGCGCACCGCCCATTTCGGCGCCTCCACCCACAGCCAGTGCACGATGGCCAGGACCAGCCCCGAAATCCCGAGCCATTTGTGCAATCGATACATCTTGTCGAGGCCGCCGAACCAGCGTTCCGGCCAGCGCGGCCGCAGCGCGAGGATCATCGCGACGCTCATGCTGCCCATCGCGAGGACGCCGCTGTACTGGACCATGAACCGGCGCAGGGCGAACACGGACGGGGCCTGGAACACCTTAAGATCGGCGGCGATCCACAGGATGGTGAGCAGCAGGAGGATGCCCCAGAAGGTGCGGATGATGTTCTTCATCGAAACTGCTTCTCGTAACGGGCGCCGGATCGAAACACGCGATCGCCCGGGCCGCCACGCCCCCGACTTCGTCAGATTTTCATTAGGACTGAACGGCACGCCGGAGCAATTCCGTCGTCACCGCCCGGTCGACGCGACGACACGCCCAAAATGCCGCAGGACGGCAATTCCCGCCCGGCGTCGGTCTAGCGCGGGACCGCCGGATCGGCGCTGACGGCGAATTCCTGCGCCGACGCCAGCACGGTTGCCGTGACGGGGCCGTCGGTGCGGACCGGGTCCGGCACGCGCGGCGCACCGCCTTGCGCCGACGCCGTCTTCCGGCGCTTCCGGGTGCGGAAGGTCCAGATCGACAGCGCCATGGCGGCAGCGCCGACGACAAGCGATTCTTGCCAAAGATAAATAGCCAAAATCAATATGTTGGCCTGGGAAACGAAGAGTCCGACTGAAAGGAACTGGAGCAGGATCAGGAACGCGAGGCGCAGCCAGCGCCGGCCGCAGCGCCACACCGCGGCCGCGGTGAACACATAGGCTGCGAGCCAGACGAGATAGACGATCTGGTTCTGCCGGCTCAGCGGGTTGAGCTGGTCGATGACCCCGCCGAGATCGTGCATCAGCGCCTGCATGTCCGCCCCCTGCTCCGCACGCCAATTCCGCGCCTCACCACGCCAGGTCGAGGATCTCGCGGATCTGTGCGGCCGTGGCGATCGGCCGCGGGTTCGACCGGACCATCATGTTCTCGAGGCTGCCCGCCGCGATGGTGTCGAGCTGGTCCGCCTCGACGCCGACGTCGCGCAGCCGGGTCGGCTGGCCCAGCGACGCCACGAAGGTTTCGACCACGTCGCCGGCCGGCTCGCCGGGCCGGCCCATCGCTTCGGATACGAGCGCCTGGCGCTCGGCGTTCACGCCGATATTCCAGCGCAGGACGCTGGGCAGCATCACGCAACTGCACTGGCCGTGCGGCACGCTGGCGACCGCGCCGAGCTGGTGGCCGATGCCGTGGCTGGCGCCGTAGGGGACCCGACCGAGCCCCATCGTCGCCAGCCACACCGCGAGCTGGCAATCGAGCCGGGCGTCGAGGTCATCCGGCGCCGCCCGGCTCCGCGGCAACGCCTTCGCGAACAGCCGCAGGGCATGGAGCGCCGCGCCGTCGGGCAAGGGCTGCGGCGCGCGCGAACAGACCGTCTCCACGGCATGATCGACCGCACGGACCCCGGTCGAGATCCATAGATACTCTGGCGTATGGACGGTCACGGCGGGGTCCAAGATGACGGCAACCGGGATGCTGTCGCGGCCGAAATAGGCATCCTTGATGCCACGCGCCGGATCCGTGACGCCCGCGAGATTGCTGAATTCCGCACCCGACAGGGTGGTCGGCACGGCGACCTGGCGCACCGGCGACGGCCCCACCGGCGGGATCTGCGGCCGGCCGTCCGCGTCGACCTGGACGCGGTAGGTCAACAGGCCTGCCGCATCGTCGATGCCCTCGGCCAGACAGACCAGCGCCGCCTTGACCGTATCGATCGGCGTGCCGCCGCCGAGGGTGACGACGAGGTCGGCCTCGGCATCGCGGATGGCGCGCACGCAGTCGATCACGGTGTCGATCGGCGTGTGCTCGCGGCAGCCGTCGAACACGCCTGCGACACGCCCGCCCAGCGCCTCCTTGACCTCGTCGACCACCGGCGTCTTGCCGGCGAGCGAGCGCGACGCGACGATCAGCACACGAGTGGCCCCGTTCTGCTCCACCTCCTGCGCCACGGCGGTCGCGGCGGCAACGCCGTAGGTGACGCGGTCCTGGGCCAGATAACGATAGGTTCCCGCTTGCATTCCTTCTTCGCCTCCGGCCTGCATTCCCTCTTCGCCTCCGGCCTGCATTCCCTCTTCGCCTCCGGCCTGCATCCTCGCTCCCCGTCGACTTTGTTGCCCGCGCGATTTTGTTACCCGCAGGGGCTTTCGGCGGCGTTACTATCGCCCGCATGAGCAAGCAAATCACCATCGACATCGTCTCGGACACGGTCTGCCCGTGGTGCTACGTCGGCAAGCGCCGGCTCGAAGCCGCCCTGGCGCGCCTGCCCGAGGACCTCGACGTGTTCGTCGCCTGGCGGCCGTTCCAGCTCAACCCCGACCTGCCCAGGGAAGGCGCCGACCGGCGCGAGCACCTGGAGCGCAAGTTCGGCGGCCGGGACGGTGCGAAGCGGGTCTACGACGCGATCAACCAGGCCGGCGAATTGGTCGATATCCCCTTCGCCTTCCACGATATCGACCGGCAGCCCAATACCGTCGACAGCCACCGGCTGATCGACCGCGCCGGCCAGTCGGGCAAACAGGACGCCGTGGTCGAAGGGCTGTTCAAGGCGTATTTCCTGGACGGCCGCGATATCGGCGACATCGACACCCTGGTCGAGGTTGCCGGCGACGCCGGCCTCGATCCCGACGAGACCCGGGCCTACCTGGCGAGCGACGAGGACGTCGAGCGCATCCGCGCCGAGGACGAGATGGCGCGCAAGATGGGCGTCACCGGCGTGCCCTGCTTCATCCTCAACCGGAAATACGCCGTGTCGGGCGCGCAGGAGCCGGAGGTGTTCCTTCAGGCCTTCGAGGCGGTCGCCCGCGAGGCCGCGGAGGAAGAGGCCGAAGCCGACGCCTGAGCGGCGGCGGCGCCCTCCCCCGTCCCGGCGATCGCGGCGAGCTGGGTCGCCAGGTATTTGACGCCCTTGACCCGCGCCTCGGCATTCTTCCAGTCGCGCCGGTAGATCAGCCGGTGGTCGGGGCGCAGGCTGACCGTGCCGGCCTGCTGCGCGACGAATTCGACCAGCCCGGCCGGATTCGGCACCGTATCGCCCCGGAACGACACCACCGCGCCCTTGGGGCCGGCGTCGACCTTGTCGATCCGCGCCTGCACGCACAGTCGCTTGATCGCGATGATCTCCAGCAGGTTGGCGACCTCCTCGGGCATCGGGCCGAAGCGGTCGACCAGCTCGGCGGCGAAGCCGTCGATCTCCGACGCGTCGATCAGCCGGGCCAGCCGCCGGTAGAGGCCCATCCGCGCCGACAGGTCCTCGACATAGTCCTCCGGGATCAGCACCGCGGTGCCGACGTTGATCTGCGGCGACCAGGATTCCTCTTCCGCCTCGGCGGCGGCGCCCCGGTCCCCGCCGGTGCGGGCGGTGGCCACCGCTTCCTCCAGGAGCTGCTGGTAGAGCTCGATGCCGACCTCGCGGATGTGGCCCGACTGCTCCTCGCCGAGCAGGTTGCCGGCGCCGCGGATGTCGAGGTCGTGGCTGGCCAGGGTGAAGCCGGCGCCCAGGGTGTCGAGGGTCTGCATGACCTCGAGCCGGCGCAGCGCGGTGTCGCCGATCGGCCGGTCCGCCGGCAGCGTCAGATAGGCGTAGGCGCGGGTCTTCGACCGCCCGACCCGGCCGCGCAGCTGGTAGAGCTGGGCCAGCCCGAAGCGGTCGGCCCGGTGGATCACGATCGTGTTGCACGACGGGATATCGAGCCCGGATTCGATGATGTTGGTCGCGATCAGGATGCGCGTGTCGCCGTTGTAGAAGCCCGCCATCACGTCCTCGAGCGCCGCCGCCGGCATCTGGCCGTGGGCGACGGCGAGGGTCGTGTCGGGGACCAGCTCGCGGACGCGCTCGGCGACCGCCGCCAGGTCCTCGATCCGGGGACAGACGTAGAAGACCTGGCCGCCGCGGAACAGCTCGCGCTGCAGCGCCTCGCGGATGACCACGGGATCGTAGGGCAGCACGAAGGTGCGCACCGCCAGCCGGTCGACCGGCGGGGTCGCGATCAGGCTCATGTCGCGGACGCCGGTCAGCGCCAGTTGCAGGGTCCGCGGGATCGGCGTGGCGGTCAGGGTCAGGATGTGCACGTCGGCGCGCAGCTCCTTCAGCCGCTCCTTCTGGGCGACGCCGAAATGCTGCTCCTCGTCGACGATGACCAGGCCGAGATTGTCGAAGGTGACGCTCTTGCTCAGCAGCGCGTGGGTGCCGACGACGATGTTGACCGAGCCGTCCGCCAGGCCCGCCTTGACCGCCTTGGTCTCCTTCGGGCCGGTCAGCCGCGACAGCTGGGCGATGTGCAGCGGAAAGCCGCGGAACCGCTCGGAAAAGGTCTTGTAGTGCTGGCGGGCGAGCAGGGTCGTCGGCACCGCGACCGCGACCTGGACCCCGGACATCGCGGCGACGAAGGCCGCGCGCAGCGCGACCTCGGTCTTGCCGAAGCCGACGTCGCCGCAGACCAGCCGGTCCATCGGCCGGCCCGATTCGAGGTCGGCGATGACGTCGCCGATGGCGTGGCGCTGGTCGTCGGTCTCGTCGAACGGGAAGCGGGCCTCGAACTCGTCGAACGCGCCCGCCGGCGGCCGCAGCACCTCGCCCTGGTGCAGCTCGCGCTGGGCGGCGATCGCGATCAGCTTGTCGGCCATGTCCTTGACCCGCTTGCGCACCCGGGCCTTGCGCGCCTGCCAGGCCGCGCCGCCGAGCTTGTCGAGCTGGGCCGAGCTCTCCTCCGAGCCGTAGCGCGACAAGAGCTCCATGTTCTCGACCGGCAGGAACAGGACGTCGCCGCCGTCGTAGACCAGCTTCAGGCAGTCGTGCGCCGCGCCGCCGACGGTCACCGCCTCCAGCCCCTCGTAGCGGCCGACGCCGTGGTCGAGGTGGACGACGTAGTCGCCGGTCTCCAGCGACGAGAACTCGGTCAGGAAGTCCTGGCCGCGCTGCTGCCGGCGCGGGCGGCGGACCAGGCGTTCGCCGAAGATGTCCTCCTCGGTGACCACCAGCAGCGGCCCGTCGCGGAAGCCGCGGTCGAGCGGCAGGACGGCGAGCGACACCGGCGCGGTCCCGGTCTCGGGCACGTCCGCCCAGCTCTCGACCGTCTGGCGCGCAGCCAGCCCGTGGTCGCCGAGCAACTGGTCGATCCGCGCCCGCGACCCCGGCGTGTGGGCGGTCACCAGCACGCGATTGCCGGCCTTGCGGGCGTCTCCGAGGTCGGCGACGACGCGGTCGAGCACGTTGGTGTTGGGATCGGCGCGCGCCTCGGCATAGCCCGACGCGCCGCGGCCGCCCAGATCGACGATCCCGGCCGCCGAACTGCCCGGCGCCGCGAAGGGCGAGAAGGAAGCCGCGGCCCGGTCGGCCAGGAGCTGCGCCCATTCCTCGGGCGTGACGAAGGCCGCGGCGGACGGCACCGGGCGGTAGACGAACTCGCCCTTCTTGGCCGAGGCAGCGGCGGTCTCGAGGAAGGAGACGCGGGCGTCGTGATAGTCGGCGATCTGGTCGAGCCGGGCGTCCGCCGCGTCCTGGGCCTGGTGGTCGAGCGACACCGCCGCGGTCTCGGGTAAATAGTCGAACAGGGTCGCCATCCGGTCGAAGAAGAAAGGCAGCCAATGCTCGTAGCCCGGAAAGCGCTGGCCGGCGCTGACCGCCTCGTAGAGCGGGTCGCTGTGGACGGCGGCGTGGAAGGCGGCGCGGTAGCTCTCGCGGAACTGGGTGATCCGCGCCTCGTCGAGCACGATCTCGGAGACCGGCAGGAGGGCGACGCGCTTGGCCGACTTCAGCGAGCGTTGGGTCGCCGGGTCGAAGCGGCGGATGCTCTCGATCTCGTCACCGAAGAAATCGAGGCGCACGGCGTAGTCGGAGGTCGGCGGGAACAGGTCGACGATGCCGCCGCGCACGGCGTATTCGCCCGGCTCGCGCACGGTGCCGGCGCGGTGGTAGCCCTGGCCGTGCAGGTAGGCCAGCAGGGCCTCGGTCGACAGCCGGTGGCCCTTCTCGGCGATCAGGATCGAATCCTCGAAGACCTCCGGCGGCGGCACCCGCTGGAGCGCGGCGCTGACCGTGGTCAGGACGATCCGGCCGCCCGCCTTGGTGCGCGTCCGCGCGAGCCGCGCCAGCACGCCCGCCCGGGTCGCCATGATCTCGCCGTTGGGCGAGGCCCGGTCGTAGGGCAGGCAGTCCCAGGCCGGGAAGGACAGCACGCGCACCTCCGGGTGGAAGAAGCGCAGGAACTCCGCCAGCCGGTACATCCGCGCGTCGTCGCGGCAGACGTGGACGACGGTCCGGCCGTTGGCCGCGACCGCGCCGAGGAACAGCGCGTCGACGCCCTCGGGCGCGCCGGCGACGAGCGAGACGCCGTCGAGGCGGGCGTCGGCGGGAGTCAGCGTGTCAGGCATGCTTGGCGGCGTGGAAGTCGATGATCTGGTGGAGCACGGTGCCGTCCAGCCGCGCCGGCGGCGCGGCGTTGCCGACGATCCAGGCGTAGACGTCGGGCTCCGGCTCGGCAAGGAGGTCCTCGAACTCGGCCAGCTGGCCGTCGTCGAGGCCGGCGATCCGGTCGTCGGCGAACGGACCCATCAGCAAATCCATCTCCTTGGTGCCCCGGTGCCAGGCCCGGAACCGCAGTCGTTTCCGGCGCACCGCAACCGGTTCGCGGTCCTCGTCGGACATGCGGCTCTTCCTCGGCTTGATCGCGCTCGTGAATGGCATACCATATAGGCCCTGGCCACGGCCGTGTCAGCCGCTTCCTTGGCGGCGACGGCGATGTACGCTCCGGAATGCGCCCGGAATCACTCTTCCCCCTGTTCGCCCCGATCACCGCCCTGCCCGGCATCGGCCCGCGCCTCGCGCCGCTGATCGGCAAGCTGGCCGGCGAGCACGTGGTCGACCTGCTGTGGCACCTGCCGACCGGCGTGATCGACCGGCGCTATTCGCCCAAGATCGCCGAGGCCCGCCCGGGCACGACCGCGACGCTGACGGTGCGGGTCGACGCCCACCAGCCGGGCGGCAACCGCAAGGCGCCCTATCGCATCGTCTGCGCCGACGACACCGGCTTCGTCACCCTGGTCTTCTTCCACGCCAAGGGCGACTACCTGCAGCGGACCTACCCGGTCGGCGCGACCCGGGTGGTCAGCGGCTTCCTCGAGGACTATCGCGGCGGCCTCCAGATGACCCACCCGGATCACGTCGGCACCGTCGACGAGATCGACCAGATCCAGCGGGTCGAGCCGGTCTATCCGCTGACCGCCGGGCTCGCGCTCAAGACGCTGAGCAAGGCGATCGCCGCGGCGGTCGACCGGGCGCCGAGCCTGCCCGAGTGGATCGACCCGGCCTATGTCGCCCGCGCCGGCCTGCCCGCCTGGCGCGACGCGGTGCACACCGTCCACCGCCCCGAGTCCGCCGCCGAGCTGGAACCGCATACCCCGGCACGCCGGCGCCTCGCCTACGACGAGCTGCTCGCCACCCAGCTCGCGCTGCTGATCGTGCGCGCCCGCCAGCGCCGCCTGCGCGGCCGCCCGGTCAAGGGCACCGGCAAGCTGTCCGACCGGATCGTCAATTCGCTGCCCTTCAGCCTGACCCCGTCGCAGACCACGGCGCTGGCCGAGATCCGCCACGACATGGCGGCGGAATCGCGCATGCTCCGCCTGCTCCAGGGCGACGTCGGCAGCGGCAAGACCGTGGTCGCCTTCCTGGCCATGGCCACCGCGATCGAGGCCGGCTGCCAGGCCGCGTTGATGGCGCCGACCGAGATCCTCGCCCGCCAGCACCACCAGACCATCGCCAAGCTGGCCGAGGGCACCGGGCTGCGGGTGGCGCTGCTGACCGGGCGCGACAAGGGCCTGGCGCGCGACCGCTTGCTGCGCGCGATGGTCCACGGCGAGGTCGACATCGTCGTCGGCACCCACGCGCTGTTCTCCGAGGACGTGGTGTTCATGGACCTGGCGCTGGCGGTGATCGACGAGCAGCACCGCTTCGGCGTCCACCAGCGATTGGCGCTGAGCGGCAAGGGCCGGGACGTCGACATCCTGGTGATGACCGCGACGCCGATCCCGCGCACCCTGCTGCTCGCCGCCTATGGCGATCTCGACGCCTCGCGCCTGACCGACAAGCCGGCCGGCCGCAAGCCGGTCGATACCCGCGTGCTGCCGATCGACCGGCTGGCCGACGTCTACGGCGCGCTCACCCGGGCGCTGGCCGAGGGCGCCCAGGTCTATTGGGTCTGCCCGCTGGTCGAGGAATCCGAGACCACCGACCTGGCCGCCGCCACCGACCGCTACGAGGCGCTGCGCCAGCGCTTCGGCGACGCCGTCGGCCTGGTCCACGGCCGCCTCGCGGGCGCCGACAAGGACGCCGCGATGGCCGACTTCGCCGCCGGCAAGACCCGCATCCTGGTCGCGACCACGGTGATCGAGGTCGGCGTCGACGTCCCCGCCGCCACGGTGATGGTGATCGAGCACGCCGAGCGCTTCGGCCTGGCCCAGCTCCACCAGCTGCGCGGCCGAGTTCGGCCGCGGCGAGCGCGCCTCGTCCTGCCTGCTTTTGTTCCAGAAGCCGCTGACCCAGACCGCGCGGGCGCGGCTCAACATCATGCGCGAGACCGAGGACGGCTTCCGCATCGCCGAGGAGGACCTGCGGCTGCGCGGCGGCGGCGAAGTGCTGGGCACCCGCCAGAGCGGCCTGCCGGAGTTCCGCCTCGCCGACCTGGCGGTCCACGCCGAGTTGCTGGAAACGGCCCGCGCCGACGCCCGGCTGGCGCTCGAGCGCGACCCGGAGCTGGCCTCCGAGCGCGGCGCGGCGCTGCGCACCCTGCTCTACCTGTTCGAGGAGGACGAAGGCGTCCGCCGGTTGCGCTCGGGCTAGACGACGGCGCTATTCCGCCGGCGTCGGCGATGAATGGCCCTCGGCGTACCGCTTACGGCCGACCAGCCGCCCGATGTCGGCCTGGATCGCGAGCAGCGCGGGGATCACGAACAGCACCAGAAGCGTCGTGACCATCAGGCCGAAGACCAGGGTGATCGCCATCGGGATCAGGAACTGGGCCTGCAGGTCGGTCTCGAACAGCAGCGGCAGCAGCCCGCCGATCGTCGTCAGCGAGGTCAGCAGCACAGCCCGCACGCGGTCGCGCGCGCCGTGGATGGTCGCCTCGAACCACGGCTCGCCGTTCTCCATCCGCTCCTTGATCGTGGTGACCAGGATGATCGAATTGTTGACGACGATGCCCGACAGGCCGACCAGCGCGATCATGCTGAGCACGGTCAGGTCGAAGCCGAGCAGCATGTGGCCGATCACCGTGCCGACGAAGCCGAGCGGGATGATCGACATGACCACCAGCGGCCGCGCGTAGCTGGCGAACATCCAGGCCAGGATGATGTAGATCAGCGCGATGCCGACGATCGCGCCGATGCCCATGTCCTCGAAGGTCCGCGACTGCTCCTGGGCGCGGCCCTCGAAGCGGTACTGGACGCCGTACTTCCGCGCGATGTCCTTCAGGCCGTTGGCCTCCAGGGTCGCCAGCGCCTTGTCGGTGGTCGTCACCGACGTGTTGAGGTCGGCGACGACCGCGACCTCGCGCTGGCCGGCCTCGCGCTTGATCCGGGCGAAGCCGTTCTTCTCCCGGATCGTGACCACGGAATCGAGCGGCACGAACACGCCCTTCGGCGACTTGACGTAGAGCGCGTGCAGCGAGGCGGTGTCGCGGGCGTCCGCAGCGAGCCGCACCCGCACCTTGACCTCCTCGTCGCCGCGGCCGAAGCGGCGGGCGATCGAGCCTTCGAAGGCGTCGCGGATCTGGCGGCCGACCGTCTCCGTGGTGAAGCCGAGCGCCCTGCCGCGCGGCGTCAATTCGAGGATCGCCTCGCGCTTGCCGTAGGGCAGGTTGTCCTCGACGCCGCTGACGCCCGGGATCGTCTTGACCAGCTGGACCAGCTCCTCGGCGGCCTTCTTGAGCTTGTCGGGCGTCGCCCCGGACAGGCGGACGTCGACGTCGCGCCCGGGCGGGCCGCCGCGGACCGGCTTGATCGTGAACAGCTGGACCCCGGCGATCGGCCGCACCTCCTTGCGCCAGGCGCGGATGAAGGTGTCGGCGGTGATGTTGCGCTGCTCGGTCGGGATGAGCTGGACGAAGATGCCGCCGACATGGTCGCCTTCGACCGGTGCGGTGACCGGGTTCGCCCCGACCGGGGTACCGATCCGCTCGATCGCGGCATAGACCAGCTTGCTCTTGCCGCCGGTCAACTTGCGCTCGGCCACGCGCATCGCGCGCTCCATCTCCTTGAGCATCGCCTCGGTCTTGGCGCGCGGCGTGCCGGCGGCGAACTCGACGTTGGCGAACACGTTGTCGACTTCGGGGTTGGGGAAGAAGACGAAGCCGATCCGCCCGCCCGCGACCATGCCGAAACAGACGATCAGCGACGCCACCGCCAGCGACACCGTGGCGTAGCGCCAGCGCACCGCGGTCCTGACGATGGTCAGGAACGGCCCGTCGCGGAACCGGTCGAAGGCGACGTCGAAGCCGCGCTTGCCGAGCACGATCAGCCGAAACGGATACAGCAGCACCCGCGCGACAGCCGGCAGGGCCGCCCACGTCCGGTGCGCGCCGTGCTTCGCCTTGTCCGCCAGCGCGTGGCGCATGTGCCCCGGCAGCACCAGGAAGCACTCGGCCAAGCTGGCGACCAGCACCGAGATGATGACCAGCGGGATCGCCCGGATGATCTGGCCGATGATGTCGGAGATCAGTAGCAGCGGCAGGAAGGCGGCGATCGTGGTCAGCGACGCGCTGAACACCGGCGCGGCCATGCGCCGCGCGCCCGCCTCGGCCGCCAAGGTTGCGTCGTAGCCCATCCGCTTGAGCGATTCGGAATGCTCGCCGACGACGATGGCGTCGTCGACGATGATGCCGATCGCCATGATCAGGCCGAACAGGCTGACCATGTCGATCGACTGCCCGGTCACCCACATCACCAGCAAGGTCGCCATCAGCGACACCGGGATGCCGGCGGCGACCCACAGCGCGACCTTGAAGTTGAGGAACAGGAACAGGATCACGACCACGACCAGCAGGCCCGACGCGCCGTTCGAGAGCAACAGGCCGATACGGCTGCGGATCAGGTTGGCCTGCACGTCGTAGCGGACGATCTTGATGTTGGGCGGCAGCGTCGGCTTCAGCGCGGCAAGGTATTTGACGACCTTGTTCGACAGTTCCAGGGCGTCGCCGGTGGTCGAGCGCTGGATGTGCAGCTCGATCGCGCGCTGGCCGTTGCGGCGATATTCGAAGCCGTTCTCGTCGAACGCCTCGCTGACCTTGGCGATATCGCGCAGCAGCAGCTTCTGGCCGCCGGCCAGCGACTTGATCTCGATCTTGCCGATGCCGCGGGCGGTCTTGACCTCGCCGATGCTGCGCAGCTGGCGCTTGGCCCGGCCGGTCAGGTCGCCCGACGGGATGTCCTGGGAGGTCTGGCGGATGCGCTTGGAGACGTCGTCGATGCTCATGTTGAGCCGGCGCAGCGTCGACGGCTTGATCTCGACCTGGATCTCTTCCTTGCGCGCGCCGCCGATATCGACCTTGTCGATGCCGATGCGCAGCAGGTCGTCGCGGATGCGCTTGGCCAGCGCCTTGAGCGAGCGCTCCGAATAGGGTCCGGAGATCACCAGCCGGCTCAGCGTGTCGTAGCGGATGATCCGCTTGATCACCGGCGTCTCGGAATCCTCGGGCAGGGTCGTGACCTGCTTGACCGCGGTCTCGACGTTGGCGAGCGCCGACTGCATGTCGGTGCCCGGTTCGAACTCGACCGAGATCACCGCCCGGCCTTCGAAGGCGTTGGCCCGGACCCGCTTGACGCTGTCGAGGAAGCGGACCTCCCGGTCGATCGGCTGGACGATGTTGTTGTCGACGTCGGTGGCGCTGGCGCCCGGCCACTCGACCGTCACCGAAATGATGTCGATGCCGAAGTCCGGGAAGAACTGGGTCGTCATCTTGTGGAGCGCGAACAGCCCGGCGATGATCATCAGGACCATCACCAGGTTGGCGGCGGTGGGATGACGGGTGAACAGGCCGATGATGTCGGCCTTGGCGCGAATGTTGCGCGGGCCGTGCTGCGGTTCCGCCCCGTCGGTCACGGGACCCGCACTCTGACGCCGGGTCCGATCTCGGGGAACAGGCGGGCGACGACCTTGTCGCCGGTGGCGAGCGCGCCGCGGACCAGGACGTCGTTGCCGATCCGGCCGACGATCGTCACCGTGCGGGCATCCAGGCGGTCGCCTTTGACGACGTAGACCGTCTCCTGGTTCTGGACCGCCTCGTCGGGCAGGCGGAAGACGTCCTTGTAGGGCTCGTCGTCGATCTGGACCTCGACGAAGACGCCCGGCCGCAGCACCGTCTTCAGGTCGGTATGGTCGAGCCGCGCGAACAGGTTGATGCCGCCGGCGTCGCTCGACACCTCGCCCGACACCCGCTTGATCGTCGCCGGGAAGCGGAAGGTCTTCTCTGCGGTCTTCCAGATCACGCGTGCCTTGCGCCCGACCACCGAGCCGCCGGAGACGAGCCGGCCGTACTGGCTATCGGTGACCTGGAAGGAGGCTTCGAGCCTGCCGACGTCGGTCAGCCGGGCGATCTTGTCGCCAACCCCGACCCGCTTGCCGACGGCCGTCGAGATCTCGCGCAGCACGGCATCGAACGGCGCCTTCAGCGTGGTGTCGCGCAGGTCCCGCTGAGCGCGGTCCAACGCCACGACGGCGCGGGCGATCGCGGCCTCCTGCTGGACGATCTTGGACTTCAGCGACTCGATGCTCTTCTTGCGATTGGCGCGGGCGCGCTGCTGCTCGTTGAGCGCCCAGCGGGCGTCGTCGAGCGACTTCTCGGTCCCGGTCTTGCGCTTGAGCAGGTCCTCGCGCCGGACGAGTTCGCGCCGCCGCACGCCGATCTGCTGCTCGTCGAACTTGACCATGCTCTGCTCGGCGGCCAGGTCGGCCTTGAGCTCCTGGAGCTTGGCGCGCGCTTCGTCGAGCTGCGCCTTCCGTTCCTTGACCGTGGCGGTGTATTCGAACGGGTCGATGACGATCAGGGTGGCGCCTTTGCGCACCAGGCCGCCTTCGGCGAAGTTGTCGCCCACCTTGACGATCTGCCCGGTGACCAGCGGCCGCAGCTCGACCTCGCGGCCGGCGACGATCTTGCCGTAGAGGGTCAGGACCGGCGTCACGGTCTCGCGCTTGGCGGTGACCGTGCTCACCAGCCAGACACGCTCGGTGAGCGCCGCCGTCTTCACCTCGGGACGGGTCGAGCGCAGGTAGGCGAAGGCGAAGCCGGCGACGAGCAGGATCAGGACCGGCAGGACGGCCTTGACGGAGAAGCCGAGAATTCGGCGCAACCGGCGGGGCGCTCGGGCGCCGGTCTGGTTCGGCCTGTCCGTTGGCGACCCGGAGCGCGCAATCACGGGATCTTCGGTCGAATGCGGCTTATCCATTCACCACCGGGTACATCGCAAACGCGGCCCCTCGCCTCGTCGCATACGAGCATTCGCTGACAAATACGCACTTTTGCCCCAGTTTCAACGCAATTGGTGTCGCGCCCGCGCCGGGTTCGCGCCGATTGCGCCCGGCTCGACAGGGCGATACACCCAGGGGGCGACCCCGACAGGAGGCACCGATGACGACACATCCCGACGCGCGGGACGGCGGCGACCGGGCGGCGGCGCTCGACGACGCGGCCTTCCAGGCGACCCTCGAGGCGCACATGACCTGGCTGCTGAGCGGCGGCAAGAGCGGCGCGCGGGCCGATTTCCGCAACTGCAACCTCGACGGCCGGCAGTTCCACGGCTTCACCCTGCAGGGCGCGGACTTCGCCGGCGCCCGGCTGCGCGGGGCGGAGCTGATCCGGGCCGAGCTGAGCGACGCCGACCTGACCGGGGCCGACCTGACCGGCGCCTTCATGCACCGGACCGTGCTGTCCCGCGCCAGCCTGCGCGGGGCACGGATGAGCGGCGCCGAGCTGCACCACGCCGACCTGCGCGACGCGGACCTGGCCGGGGCCGACCTGTCGGGCGCGGACCTCTACCGCGCCGCAATCGAGGGCGCCGATCTCAGCGGCGCCACCCTGGACGGCACGCTGGGCTTGGAGGGCGCCGCGCTCGGCTGAGCCGCGCCGGGCGCGCTAATGGGCGGAATCGCTGAGCGCGACCGTGGTCACCGCGGTCGTTTCCGCACCGTCGATCCGCATCGCGATCTCCAGCACGAGCTCGGGATGCTCGGATTCGGAGCGCGGCAGCGCGATCCGTACCGAGGCCAGCATGTCGAGGATGCCGCGCCGGGTCGGACCGGTGATCGCCAGCCCGGCGCCCTCGAAGGACAGCGACGCCGGCAGCGCCTTGTTCCAGTCGACCAGCGCGCCCGGCGGCAGCGGCGACAGCCGGATGCCGGTGATCGCCGCACCGCGGCCCAGATTCTCGACACGGAAATTGAGGCGGCTGCCGAGCCGGTGCCACAGGCGCGGGACGGCGCCCGGATCGGTCCGGCCCCGGCGCGCCTCGACCGGCTCGTAGGCGCGGGTCAGGGTGCCGGGCCGGGCCTGCGGGACCGGATTGTCAGCAGGATCGAGTTCGATGTCCACGCGGGCGCGCCTTTCGCCGTTTCCGTAACGTCGGCGAGAGCTTAGGGACGCCCGATTTCCCGAAGGTTAACGGCGGCGGGCGCGGCGGCGCGCCGTCAGGGCTCGTGCGATGCGTCCGGCTCGCAGAATTCGAGCAGCAGCCCGGTCGACGTGTCGCGTTCGAAGAAGGCGACCTCGCCATGGGCCCCGCGCCGGGGAAAGCCGTCCTGGACCCGCAACCCCGACCGGCGCGCGGCGTCGAGGCTCCCGGCCAGGTCGCCGACGCGCAGCGAGACGTGGTTGAGCCCGACCGCCTCGCCCATGACCTCCTTGGCGAAGGCGGCCTTGTCGCCGGCATACTGGATCAGCTCGATGGTGACGTTGGCGGTCTCGAACTCGGCGACCCGCAGGCCGACGTCCTCCAGCTCGACCCGCTTGGCCGGCGGACCGAGGATCGCCGTGTAGCGCTCGACCGCCGCGTCGAGGTCGTCGACGACGACCCCGATGTGATCGACTTCGACCTTGCTCATGTTCCCTGTCCCCTCGATCCCTGTCCCCTAGCCTGGCGCGTCGCAGCCTCGTCGACGGTCAGTGTCGCCGGGTCGACGACCACGCCATAGTCGGCCCGCGCCGCGTCGATCGACACCAGCCCGTTGCGCACGTCGTCGAGCACGATTTCGGCCGGCCGCTCGAACGGGTCGCCGTAGCCGCCGCCGCCGCCCGCCTTCTGGATGAACACCGTCCCGGTCGGGATGTCGCGCAGGATCTGCTTGGTCTTGGGCACCCGCTCGGCGCCGTCCGGCTGGCGGAACACGGCGGTGTTGGCGGTGCCGTCCTTGCCCCCGAACAGGCCGAAGGCGCGCGCGCCCTCTTCGACGCCGTCGCCGAACGCCACCGCCGTCACCTTCTCGCCCTCGATGCGGAACTCGGTCTCGATGCCCAGGCCGCCGCGCCAGCGGCCGGCGCCGGCCGAATCCGGGTCGTATTCGTGGCGGACCAGCCGCACCGGGTTCTGGATCTCGAACATCTCGTAGTCCTGCGCCAGGATGCCGCCGGCGCAGTTGATCAGGCCGATATGGTCGTAGCCGTCGGCCTGCCAGGTCGCCCCCGAGCCGCCCTTGAGCGCCAGGAACAGGATGTCGACGAAGGGCCGGTCCTTGCGCGGGTCGTGGCCGGTGACGCCGACGTTGAGCGCACGGTTCCAGCCGGCCGAGACCATCTGTGGCAGCGCCTCGGCGAAGGCGCGGAAGATCGCGTCCGAGGTCGGCCCGGTGATCGAGTTGCCGAAGGTGGTCGCCGCCGGGAAGGACGCGTTGAGGAAGCTGCCCTCGGGGTTGACGATCTTGACCCGGCGCAACAGCCCGGCGTTGTGCGGGATGTCCGGGTTGATCAGCATCAGGAAGGTCAGCATCAGCGCCGAGGCGGTCGCCGAGAAGGGCGCGTTGACGAAGCCCGGCGTCTGCGGCGCGGTGCCGGTGAAGTCGAAGGTCACCTCCCCGCCCGCGACCGTCACCGCGAGGTCGATCAGCATCTCGCTGCCGTCGGTGACGCCGTCGTAATAGACCGTGCTCTGCCCCTTGTAGACGCCGTCGGGGATGCCCTCGATCTCGGCCGCGACCATCGCCTCGGTGCGGTCGAACAGGTAGGTCTTGTGGGCCAGGAACGATTCGAGCCCATAGCGCTCGACCAGCTCGCGGATGCCCCGTTCGCCGACCACCGTGCCGCCGATCTGGGCGCGGATATCCTCCTGGACGATCGGATAGCGGATGTTGGCGAAGACCATGCCCCAGACGTCGCGGCGCAGGGTGCCACGGTCGTAGATCTTGAGCGGCGGGATGCGCAGCGCCTCCTGCCAGACCTCGCGCGCCTCCGGGTTGTAGCCGCCGGCGACGGCGCCGCCGATGTCGGCCTGATGGCCCTTGCACGCCGACCAGGCGACCAGGGTGTCGCCGTGGAAGACCGGCCGGAACACGGCGACGTCGTTGTTCTGGTTGCCGCCGGAGAAGACGTCGTTGTGCAGGATGACGTCGCCGGGATGGATGTCGTCGCCGAAGAAGGCGATCACCTGCTTGCAGGCCGGCTGCAGCGCGAAGGCGAGCACCGGGATGTATTCGGTCTGCTCGAGCATATCGCCGTCGGCGTCGTAGAGGCCGGTGACGAAGTCGCGCGCCTCGTTGAGGATCGGCGACCGCGTCGTGCGCAGCAGGGTCAGGCCCATCTCCTCGGTGATCGACTTGAGCCGCCGCTGGATGACCGAGGCGAGGATGGGGTCGACAGTCGGGGTATCGGTCGTCCGAAGTCATGCGGCTCCCCCGTCGGTGAGGATGCAGTTGCGGTAGGGATCGACGGCGAGCCCGAAGCCGGGGGGCACGAAGATCGTCGTCACCACGGTCTCGACGATCGCCGGCCCGGCGAGCCGGTTGCCGTGGCGCAGCAGGTCGCCGTCGAACACGGCCACTTCGGCGAAGTCTCCCTGGTCCGCCAGATAGACCGGCCGCCGGCCCTTCTTCGCCGCCGACGGGTCGGCGTCGGCTTCCGGTTCGGGCGTCGCTTCGGGCTTGTCGGTGATGCCGAAGGCGGTGAGCCGGAGATTGACCAGCTCGATCCCGGTCCCCTCCTCCTTCAGCGAATAGCCGTAGAGGCGGTCGTGGGCGGCGTGGAACAGGTCCGCGATCGCGGCGAGGTCGAAATCGTCGAGCGCCGCCTGGGGCACGTCCTCGACCCGGACCTCGTGGTATTGGCCGAGATAGCGCAGGTCGAGCGCGGGCACGAAGCGCTGGCGATCCCCGGCGACGCCCTCGCCCGCCAGGGTCCGCCGGCCGTCCTCGGCCATCTCGGCCCACAGGGCGTCGAAGCGGGCGCGATCCAGGCCCTCGGGCGTCAGCGGCGCGGCGCAGGAGCGGACGTAGTCGTGGCGCAGGTCGGTCTGCATCATCCCCGAGGCGCAGAAGATCGAGGCCTCGCGCGGCACGACGATCTCGCCGATGCCCAGCTCGCGGGCGATCATCGCGGCGTGGATCGCCCCCGCCCCGCCCGCGCAGATCAGCGGGAAGTCCCGGGGATCGAAACCCCGTTCCACCGAGATCTCGCGGATCGCCGACGCCATGTTGACGTTCATCACCCGGTACATGCCCGCGGCCGCCTCGACCAGGCTCATGCCCAGCGGCTCGGCGACCCGGGTGCGGATCGCGGTCTCGGCCTGCTCCGTGTCGAGCCTGATCCGGCCGCCGGCGAAGAAGTCGGCGGAGAGCAGGCCCAGGATCAGGTTGGCGTCGCTGCAGGTCGGCGCGTCGCCGCCGAGGCCGTAGCAGGCCGGCCCCGGCTTGGCCCCGGCGCTCTGCGGGCCCATGCGCAACAGGCCGCCGCCGTCGATCCAGGCGATAGAGCCGCCGCCCGCGCCGATCGTCTTGATGTCGGCGGTCGGCAGCGCCATGGCGAAGCGGTTGACCGTCGCCGAGGTGGTGATCGCGGGCGCGCCGCCGCGCACCATCGACGCCTCGAAGCTGGTGCCGCCCATGTCGATGGTGATGAAGCTGTCGCGGCCGTGCCGCGCCGCCAGCGCCCGGCCGGCGATCGGGCCCGCCGCCGGCCCGGACAACAGCGTCGAAGCGGCCAGATCGGCGGCGACCGCGGGCGCGGTGACGCCGCCGTTCGACTGCATGATCAGCAGCGTGCCGGCGAAGCCGTTGTCCGCCAGGCGCCCGGTCAGCCGGTCGAGGTAGCGTTTGAGGATCGGGCCGACCGCGGCGTTGAGCACCGTGGTGCTGGTCCGCTCGTAGAAGCGCACCTGGGGCAGGATGTCGCTCGACGCCGAGAGGTAGGCGTCGGGCATCCGCTCCCTCAGCTGCTCCAGGGCGGCGGCCTCGTGGTCGGGGTTGGCGTAGGCGTGCATGAAGCTGACCGCGACCGCCTCGACGCCGGCGGCCACGAAGGCGTCGATCGCGGCGTCGACGTCCGCCGAAGACAACGGCTCCAGCTCGGCGCCGGTCTCGTCGACCCGCTCGCGTCACCGGCAGGCGCAGCCAGCGCGGCACCACCGGCACCGGCGCGAGGAACTTGTTGTCGTAGAGCCTCTCGCGGATGCCCCGGCGCATCTGCAACGCATCACGGAAGCCGCGGGTGGTCAGGAGCCCGGTCCGGACGGTGTTGCCGGTCAGCACCGCGTTGGTCGTCACCGTCGTGCCGTGGACGATGCGGTCGACCGCGCCCAGGAAGTCGGTCAGCGACAGGCCGTCCGCCGCGGCCATCTCCTCCAGGCCTGACACGACGGCGTCGGACGGGTCGTCCGGGGTCGACAGCACCTTGAAGATGCGCCCCGCGCCGCCGTCGTCGAGCAGCAGGAAGTCGGTGAAGGTCCCGCCGACGTCGATGCCGATCGCATAGCGCATTCCCGCTCCCGTTCCTTGTCATGCAGTCCCCGGAAACGCTTAGATGCCCGCCTTCGCACGGCGATGCAAGCCGGGCAGCCATGCACGCAACGAAGAGGTGACGCGGTGGCGCTGGAACTGGGTCTGGAGGGGCGCAAGGCCCTGGTCACGGGTGCTTCCGAGGGGATCGGCCGCGCCGTCGCGCAGCGGCTCGGCGCCGAGGGCTGCGCGCTCTACCTGTCGGCGCGCAACGAGGCGCGGCTCGCCGAACTGAAAAAGGAGATCGAGGGCGCTCACGGCGTCCCGGTCGCGATCTTCCCGCTCGACCTGAGCGTCAGCGCAGACCAGACCACACTGGCCGAGGCGTGCCGCGACGCTGACATCCTGATCAACTCCGCCGGGGCGATCCCCAAGGGCCGGATCGACGAGATCGACGAGGCCCAGTGGCGCGCGGTCTGGGACCTGAAGGTGTTCGGCTACATCAACCTGTGCCGCCACTTCTACGCCTTCATGAAGGCGCGCGGCGCGGGCGTGATCGTCAACATCATCGGCAACGGCGGCGAGAAGCCGGTGTCGGACTATATCGCCGGCAGCACCGGCAACGCCGCGCTGATGGCGTTCACCCGAGCGCTCGGCGGCGACAGCCCCAAGGACGGCCTGCGGGTCGTTGGGCTGAACCCCGGCCCGGTGGCGACCGAGAAGCTGGTCTCGATGATGAAGAAGGCGGCGCGCGACCAGTTCGGCGACGAGGACCGCTACCAGGAATTCCTCGGCCCGTTCGGATTCGGCCGCGCCGCGACCACGGCGGAGATCGCCGACATGACCGCCTTCCTCGCCTCCGACCTCTCGGGCTACACGACGGGGACGATCGTCACCGTCGACGGCGGCATGATCAACAAGGGGCCGCTGTTCTGAACCGATGATTCCCCATGCGGCGCCGCCGACGGGATGGCATCCGGGTCCGGTACGACGCACGCAGATGGGCTGTCGGATCGGCTCTTCGCCTGCAACGGGCTCGGTCCGGGTCCGTCATCCCATCCTTCGAGACGCGCCCTGCGGGCGCTCCTCAGGATGAAGGATTTCTCGGCAGATGGCGGGCTTGCTTGACGTCGGCCAAGTCCCTTCATCCTGAGGAGCCGCGAAGCGGCCGTCTCGAAGGATAGGATGACGGGAAATACCCAAACAACAGCCCGGTCTGGCCGTCGGACGCGCCGGCAATCAGAGCTAGCGCGCCGCCTGCAGCGAACGCCACACTTTCTCGGCCGTCGCCGGCATGCCGACCGGCTCGGCGCCGGCCTGGACCAGCGCGTCGCCGATCGCGTTGATCACCGCCGGGATCGCCCCGGTCGTACCGGCCTCGCCGCAGCCCTTGGCGCCGAGCGGGTTGGTCGTCGCCGGCACCGGGTGGAAGGCGAGGTGGAAGTCCGGCATCTGGTCGGCGCGCGGCATGGCGTAGTCCATGAACGAGCCGGACAGCGGCTGGCCGTCCTCGTCGTAGACCGCCGCCTCCATCAGCGCCTGGCCGATGCCCTGGACGATGCCGCCGTGGACCTGGCCCTCGACCAGCATCGGATTGACCAGCGTGCCGAAATCGTCGACCACGGTGTAGCGGTCGAGGTGGACCGTGCCGGTGTCCGGGTCGATCTCGACCTCGCAGATATGGCAGCCGTTGGGAAAGGCCGAGGGCGGCGTCTCGGTGACCAGCTCGCTGTCGAGCGCGGTCGGCAGGCCCTCGGGCAATCCATCACCCGCCGCCAGGCGCGTCACGATCTCGCCGAGCGCGATCGAGCGGTCGGTGCCGGCGACGGTGAACACGCCCCCGGCGAACTCGATGTCGGCCGCGGCAGCCTCCAGATAGTGGCCGGCCAGCAATCGGCCCTTTTCGATGACGGCATCCGACGCCTCGAGGATGGCGCTGCCGCTCGCCATGATCGAGCGCGAGCCGCCGGTGCCGCCGCCGATCAGCAGCTGGCTGCTGTCGCCCTGGAGCAGCTCGACCTTGTCGAACGGCACGCCCAGCTTGTCGCCGAGCACCTGGGCGAAGGCCGCGCGATGGCCCTGGCCGTAGTCGAGCGTACCGGTCACGATCGTCACCGTGCCGTCCTCGGCGAAGCGCAGGCCGCCCATCTCCTTGCCCTGGGGCGCGGTGACCTCGACGTAGTAGATCAGCGAGCGGCCGCGCAGCCGGCCCGCCGCCTCGCTCGCGGCGCGCCGGGCGGCGTAGCCGTCCCAGTCGGCGGCGGCGCGGGTCTGGTCGAGGATCGCGGCGAAGTCGCCGCTGTCGTAGGGCTGGCCCGACGCCGCGGTGTAGGGCAACGCCGCGGGCGCGATCAGGTTGCGCCGGCGCAGGTCGCTCGCGTCGATGCCGGTCTGGCGCGAGGCGGCGTCGATCAGCTGCTCCATCACGAACACGCCCTCGGGCCGGCCGGCGCCGCGATAGGGCCCGATCGGCGTGGTGTTGGTGAACACCGCGCGCGCGGTCAGGTGCAGCGCCGGCGTCGTGTAGGCGCCGGGCAGGTTCTTCATGATGTTCACCGACGGGATCTGCGGCCCCATCGTGCTCAGGTAGGCGCCCATGTTGCCGATGGTCTGGGCGCGGATCGCCAGGAACCGGCCCTCGGCGTCCAGCGCCAGCTCGGCGTCGGTGATCGAATCGCGGCCGTGCTGGTCGGACAGGAAGCTCTCGGTCCGCTCGTCGCGCCACTTGACCGGCCGGCCCAGCTCGCGGGCGGCGTGCAGGGCGACGACATATTCCGGATAGGGCGGCGCCTTCATGCCGAACGAGCCGCCGACGTCGCGGGTCAGCACCTGCATATGGTCCGGCTCGACGCCCATGATGTTCGCCAGCCCCCGGCTCAGGCCGAACGTGCCCTGGCAGCCGACCCGCAGCACGAACTTGCCGGCGTCGGCCTCCCAGGCGGCCACGGCGGCGCGCGGCTCCATCGGCGAGGCGGTCACCCGGCTGTTGACGACGTGCAGGCGGACGACGTGGGCGGCGTCGGCCAGGGTCGCCGCGACCGCGTCGGCGTCGCCGAACTCCCAATCGAGCGACGTGTTGTTGGGCGCGTCGGCGTGAAGCTGCTCGGTGCCGTCCGCGGCCGCGGTCGCCAGGTCGACCACGGCCGGCAGCGGCTCGATATCGACCTCGATCGCTTCGGCGGCGTCGCGCGCCTCGGCCAGGGTCTCGGCGACGACGAAGGCCAGCCCGTCGCCGACATAGCGGACCTTGTCCGTCGCCAGCGCCGGACGCACCGGCGCGTTGAGCGGCGAGCCGTCCTTGTTCTTGAGCTGGAGCGCACAGCGCAGCCCGCCGTAGCCGTCCAGGTCGGCCGCGGTATAGACCCCCAGCACACCCGGCATCTGGCGGGCGACGTCGGTCTTCACCGACCGCACCGTGCCGTGGGCGATCGTCGAGCGCAGCACGACGCCGTAGGCCTGGCCCGGCAGGTTGACGTCGTCGCTGTAGCACCCGCCGCCGCGCAGCAGCCGCGCATCCTCGGGCCGTGGGGCGGAATTGCCGACATGGTAGGTGTGGGTCGCGGCTGCGGCGGTCGAATCAGGGGTCATGGCCAACAAACGATCCGGAAACGGGGAAAGGGGCGGTTCGGCAGGAGACATAGCACGCGCGGCCGCGCCGCGGCCATGCCCCGGGGGCATGGCGGGTGCGTGAAGCGCCGGCGGGACCGGCGCCGCGCGTCAGTCGGCGGGCGCCCGGTCGGGGTGGTTGCTGTCCATCCGCTCGCGGTAGTAGTCGAGATAGCGGATGGGCAGGTGGCGGACGTCCGCGGGCGTGTCGGCGAAGCCGTCGAGGCACTCGATCGTCGCGCCGTAGTTGGGATCGAAGAACAGCGCCACCGAATAGCGGTCGCGGGTCGTCGACTTGTTGATCACGCGATGCGGGCTGGAATTGAACACGTCGTTGGTCCAGCGCGCCATGGCGTCGCCGATGTTCATCACGAAGGTGCCCGGGATGTGCGGCGCCTCGATCCAGCGGCCGTCGACCCGCTGGATCTCGAGCCCGCCGACATCGTCCTGCGCCAGGATCGTGAAGAAGCCATAATCGGTGTGCGGATAGATGCCGATATGGTCGGGCGAGGCGTTCGGCGGGTGCGGCGGATAGTGGACCAGCCGCAGGGTCGTCGACGGCGGGTCGAAGAAGCGGTCGAAATAGTCGGGCGCATTGCCGACCGCGCAGGCGAAGGCCGGCAGCAGATCGCCGGCGAGCACCCGCAGCGCGGTGTGGTAGCCCTCGACCCGCGCGCGGAAGACCGGATCGTCGGGCCACTGGTTCGGGCCGAAGAAGGGTTCGCGCTTGAAGCGCGGGTCGCTCTCGGCGACCGCGTCCCGGATGATGAAGGATTCGAGCTGATTGGGCATGGTCGCCGGCGCGAAGCGCAGCGACGAGGTCATCCTGGTGCTCGCCATCGGCTGGTAGCCGCGGTGCCAGGCGTTGAGCTTCAACGGCAGCTTCTCCGCTTCGGCCCGGGCGTGGAAGGTCCGGTTGGCCTCGAACACGCCGTCGACCAACGCGTCCGGCACGCCGTGGCCGGCGATGTAGAAGAAGCCGGTGTCCCGGCAGGCCGCGGCGATCTGTCGGCCGATGGCGGCGAGCGCGGCGGCGTCGCCGGCCGCCCCATTTCCGGTCGCCCCGTTCTTGCCCGCCCCGTTCTTGCCCGCGTGGATGCCGCTGACGTCGATGACGGGAATGCCGTCCTCGGTGCTGGTTGCCATGCCTTTCCTCCGGTCAGAGCGTGCGGCTGATCAGCTCCTTCATGATCTCGTTGCTGCCGCCGTAGATCTTCTGGACCCGGGCGTCGGTATACATGCGCGAGATCGGATACTCGGTCATGTAGCCGAAGCCGCCGAACAGCTGCAGGCAACGGTCGATGATCTCGTTCTGCTTCTGGGTCGTCCACCATTTGGCCATCGAGGCGGTGGCGCTGTCGAGTTCGCCCTCGAGGTGGCGCATGATCAGGTTGTCGAGGAAGACCCGGGCGATGTGCGCCTCGGTCTTGCACTCGGCGAGCACGAACTTGGTGTTCTGAAAGTCCATGATGCGCTGGCCGAAGGCCTTGCGTTCCTTGACGTATTCGGTGGTGAGGTCGACCGCGCGCTCGATCGCGGCGACCGCGCCGACGGAGATGCCGAGCCGCTCCTGGGGGAGCTGCTGCATGAGCTGGACGAAGCCCCGCCCCTCCTCGCCGCCGAGGATATTCTCGGGCGGCACGCGCACGTCGTCGAAGAACAGCTCGGAGGTGTCAGAGCCCTTGCAGCCCATCTTCTCCAGGTTGCGGCCCCGGCGGAAGCCGTCGGCGCCCTCGGTCTCGACCGCGATCAGCGAGATGTTCTCCGACGGCTTGCCGTCGCCGGTCTTGGCCACCACCAGGATCATGTCGGCGTGCTGGCCGTTGGTGATGAAGGTCTTGGCGCCGTTGACGACATACTGGTTGCCGTCCTTGCGCGCCGTGGTGCGCACGCCCTGGAGGTCCGACCCGGCGCCGGGCTCGGTCATCGCGATCGCGGTGACCATCTCGCCGGTCGCCATCTTGGGCAGCCACCGCTGCTTCTGGTCCTCGG
This sequence comes from uncultured Alphaproteobacteria bacterium, assembly GCA_963730305.1. Classification (GTDB taxonomy): domain Bacteria; phylum Pseudomonadota; class Alphaproteobacteria; order Bin65; family Bin65; genus CAMYMQ01. Next base: position 47,021 of record CAVSRB010000005.1, on the reverse strand, counting down.
TGCCGTAGGCGAGGATGTAGTGGGCGTTGATGGTCGAGTGGACGACGTGGCCGAAGTTGATGCCGACGCCGGACTTCTCCAGCTCCTCGATGATCGCCGCCTCGTGGGCGAAGCTGCCGCCCGCGCCGCCGTATTCCTCGGGAACGCTGGCGCAGTTGATGCCGGCCTCGCCCGCCTTGTCCCAGGCCTCGCGGTCGACCTTGCCCTGGCGGATCCAGCCGTCGACCTTGGGCGCGAATTCCTGTTCGAAGAAGCGCTTCGCCGATTTGCGCGCGATGGCGACGTCCTCGGTCTCCCAGGGAATGGTGTAGCCGCTCATATCCGCCTCCCGTTGGCCAGCCGTCGGGCCACGCGTAGCACGATCACGGGTCGCACGAGAAGCGCGCCGAAGCGCGTCCGGTCAGGGCTTTGCGCTGCCCGGGCCGCAATAGAGGTCCCACAGCGTCGACATGATCGCCTCGGCCTCGCGGCTGGCGAGCCGGTAGTAGATCGTCTGGGCCTCGCGGCGGGTCGCCACCAGATCCTTGTCGCGCAGCACCGCGAGATGCTGCGACAGGGCCGACTGGCTGAGGCCGACGCGGCGTTCGAGGTCGCCGACCGAGCTCTCGCCGCCGGCGAGGTGACACATGATCAACAGCCGGCGCTCGTTGCTCATCGCCTTGAGCAGGGCGCTCGCCGCCTCGGCGTTGCGTTCCAGCTCCTCGATATCGGCCTTTTCCAGCGCTACCATGCGGGGACCCGACTGCCTCCGAACAACAGGTTTTCAATCTTATACGGCCTTTGCGGGCCGGACGCGACAACAAGCAGGCGGGCCCGGCTGCGCTCAGCCGTCGCGCCCGCCGTAGTAGAGCGTCACCGTGTGGCGGGCCTCGGCGAAGAACAGCCAGCGCTCGACCAGCGCCCCCGCGGTGGCGATCACCGCGGCCAGGATCGCGCAGATCGCGGCGACCGCCGCCGGCGCCTGCCAGCCGGCGACGACCAGCGGCACCGGCACGACCAGGCCGAAGATCACCGCGATCACGCGCAGCTTGACCGCGTGCTTGCGGGCGACGCTGAAGCCCATCTCGCGCATCAGGTAGTTCTCTTCGGTATGCGGCGCCATCAGCAGGCGGACCGGACCCAGGCTGCCCAGCCCGGTCGCGCTCTCGGGCGTGCTCTTCGATCGCCCCCGGTCGATGCGCCGCCAGTAGGCGAGCTTGAAGCCCCAGGCGACCACCAGCACCACGATCGTGCCCAGGCTGACCGCGGCGTCGGCGCCGGCGAGCGAGATCGTCACCGCGTCGAGCCAGACCGCGCCGGTCGCGAGCGCGAGCAGCAGGTAGACCGGCACCACGAGCGGGTCGCGCCACTGGCGGATCGGCTTGAGCGCGGCGTAGATCATGCCGGTCGAGGCCACCGTGACCAGCGCGCCGAGCGCGGCGAGCAGGCCGGCCACGGTCCACCAGCCGGCGGTCGCCTCGAAGAAGACCCAGCCGACGGCGAACACGGCGGCGACGAGCAGGGTCGCGACCGAGGCGACCCCTTCGCGCGACAGCCACGACGAGCGCCACTGCGAGAAGGCGTAGCGGGCCCGCGCCGGACGCCGCAGGTGCAAGGTCGACGAGAGCAGCCCACCGACGGCGAGCGCGAAGGCGACGAACAGCGCGACCAGGCCGAACCAGCGGTCGCCCGGCACCAGGGCGAACGGGCCGAGCACGCCGAGCAGCGCGAGCAGGCCGAAGCCGGCGCCCGAGGCGGTGGTGAAGAAGATGACGGAATAGGCGGGATGCATGGCTCAGACCGCGCTCAGCAGCTTGTCGACCCAGCCGAGGAAGCCGCCCTCGGGCGCCGCGGCGTCGAGCCGCTCGGGCGCCGCACCGGCGCTGGCGGCGTCGCGGCGCGGGCGCGGCGGCAGGTACTTGTTGGTCGGCTTGTAGCCCTGCTCGGGCATCAGGTCGTAGCCGCCGCGCTCGGCGACCAGCTTGGAGACGTCCGAATCGGGATCGCCCAGGTCGCCGAAGTGGCGGGCGCTCGCCGGGCAGGTGGCGACGCAGGCCGGCACCCGGTCGACCTCGTCGAGGTTCTCGTTGTAGATGCGGTCGATGCACAGGGTGCACTTCTTCATCACGCCGACGCCCATGTCCATCTCGCGGGCGCCGTAGGGGCAGCCCCAGGCGCACAGCCCGCAGCCCATGCAGCGGTCCTCGTCGACCAGGACGATGCCGTCCTCGTCGCGCTTGTAGGACGCGCCGGTCGGGCACACGGTGACGCACAGCGGCTCATCGCAATGCAGGCAGGACTTGGGGAAGTGGACCGTGCGCCCGGTCTCGCCCTGCCCCGCCGAGCCCGCTCCCACCTCAAAGGTGTGGACCCGGTTGAGCCAGGCGCCGCTGACGTCCTTGCCGTAGGGGTTCTGGTCGGTCAGCGGCGCGGGGTAGCCGCCGGTGTTCCATTCCTTGCAGTTGACCACGCAGGCGTGACAGCCGACGCAGGTGTCGAGGTCGATGACCAGGCCGAGCTTCTTCGCCGACGGACGCTTGGGCAGGCTGGTCATGCGCGCTTCCTCGCCCGGAAGCCCTCGCCATATCTCGATTCGGCCGGCGCCGGCGCCATCCCCGGCGGCCGCTTGACCGCAGGCATCACCGGCGCGATCTCGCCCGCGTCGCTCGCCGGGGCCTTCTCGATCTTGACCCGCAGGTCGTACCAGGCCGCCTGGCCGGTGACCGGGTCGCTGTTGGAATAGCGATAGCCGTCGTTCCGCGGGGTCAGCAAATCGTCGATCAGGTTGTTGAGCAGGAAGGCCTGGTGCGCCTCGGGCGCGTCCTCCGACAGGTTCCAGGCGCCGGGCCGCTTGCCCATCGCGTTCCAGGTCCACACCGTATCGGCGTTGACCCCGTCGGACAGCTTGGCCTTGACCCGAATCCGGCCGTTGCGGCTCGACACCCAGACCCAGTCGCCGTCGGCGATGCCCTGCCCCTCGGCCCAGGCGCGCGGCACGAACAGCACGTTGCGGGAATGGAGCTGGCGCAACCAGGCATTCTGCGAGCCCCAGGAATGGTACATCGCCATCGGCCGCTGGGTGACGGCGTGGAGCGGATAGCCTGCAACGCCCTCGGCCCCGTCCTCGAACGGCGCGTACCACAGCGGCAGCGGGTCGAAATGCGCCTCGATCCGGGCGCGGTGCGCCTCGGGCGGCTGGACCGCGCCGTGGCCGCGGGCGGCGAGCCGGAAGCGCTGCAGCGTCTCGCAATAGAGCTGGGCGACGATCGGCTCGGCCTTGTCGAGGAAGCCCATGCCGACCGCGTAGTCGAGATAGGCCCGGTTGACGTTCTTGAAGAAGCGGGCCTCGTCCGGGATCTCGCCCTTCCAGAAGCAGCCGTTGGCGACGTAGGCGTCGATCTGGTTCGGGTTGGGCGCGCCCTTGCCGCTCTCGCTGCCGTCCGCGCCGCGCCAGCCGGCCAGCGGGCCGATCCCCGGCTTGCGCTCGTGGTTGGCCAGGTAGTCGCTGTAGCCGCCCGGATACCGGGGCGCGCCGTCCTCGTCGACCAGCCCGGGCAGGCCGAGCCGCGCGCCGAGCTCGATCAGCACGTCCTGGAACGGCCGCACGTCGCGGTCGGGCTCGACCACCGGCTGGCGGATCGAGTCGGCCGGGCCGTCGGCGTGGCTGATCGGCCGGTCGAGCATCGACATGCAGTCCCAGCGCTCGAGATAGGTCGTGTCCGGCAGGATCAGGTCGGCGTAGGCGACCATCTCCGAGTAGTAGGCGTCGGAATAGAGGATGCGCGGGATCTTGTATTCGCCGGTGTCCGGATTCCTGTCGGTCAGCATCCGGATCGTCTCGGCGGTGTTCATCGCGGAGTTCCACGACATGTTCGCCATGTACATGAACAGCGTGTCGATCGGATACGGGTCGCCCTTCCAGGCGTTGGTGATGACCGTGTGCATCATGCCGTGGGCGGCGAGCGGCGCGTCCCAGGAGAAGGCCTTGTCGAGCCGCCGCGGCGTGCCGTCCTCGCCGACCAGCAGGTCCTCGGGCCCGCGCGGGAAGCCCAGGTGCGGCCCCGGCAGCGGGGTGTTGGGGTGGACGTCGCGGAACCGCCCGGTCGGCTTCGGCAGCCCCTCGATCGACTTGGGATAGGGCGGCTTGTAGCGGAACCCGCCCGGGCAATCGACGCTGCCCAGCAGGAGCTGGAGCAGGTGGATCGAGCGGCAGGTGTGGAAGCCGTTGGAATGGGCCGAGATGCCGCGCATCGCGTGCATCGACACGGGTCGGCCGACCATGCGCTCGTGCCTGCGGCCGAAGGCGTCGGTCCACGGCTGCTCGATCACCACCTCGCGCTCGAAGGCGGCGTGGGCGAGTTCGGCCGCGATCCGGCGGATGGTCTCGGCGGAGACGCCGCACTGGCCGGCCACCGCGTCGGGCGCGTAGCGGTCGTCGAGATAGCGCTCGGCGAGAAGCTGGAACGCGGGCACCGCGGTGCGGTCGCCGACGTCGTACTGGCCCTTGAGCGCCGGCATGGTCTCGGGATCGAGCGCCGGAACCGCCCGGTTGCGCTCCCGGTCCCAGGCCAGTGGCGCGCCGCTGTCATCGCGCAGGAACAGGCCGTCGTCCGCCCCGCCGGGGTTGCGCACGACCAGCCAGCCGGCGTTGGTGTAGCGGGCGAGATAGCCGGCGTCGACCTTGCCCGCCTTGATCAGCTCGTGGGTCAGGCTCATCACGAACAGGCCGTCGGTGCCCGGCCGGATGCCGACCCATTCGTCCGCGATCGCCGTGTAGCCGGTGCGGACCGGGTTGACCGAGACGAACTTGGCGCCGCGCTTCTTGAGCGTGCTCAGGCCCATCTTGATCGGGTTCGAGTCATGGTCCTCGGCGACGCCGAACATCATGAAATACTCGGTCCGGCCCCAGTCCGGCTCGCCGAACTCCCAGAACGCCCCGCCCATCGTGTAGATGCCGGCGGCGGCCATGTTGACCGAGCAGAAGCCGCCATGGGCGGCATAGTTGGGCGTGCCGTACTGCTGCGCCCACCAGCCGGTCAGCGACTGGCTCTGGTCGCGGCCGGTGAAGAAGGCGAGCTGCTTGGGGTCGCTCTCGCGGATCGTGCGCAGCCAGCCGACGGCGAGGTCGAGCGCCTCGTCCCACTCGATCTCCTCGAACTCGCCGCTGCCCCGCTCGCCGACGCGCTTGAGCGGCTTGGTCAGCCGGGCCGGCGAATAATGCTGCATGATCCCGGCCGAGCCCTTGGCGCACAGCACGCCCTTGTTGACCGGGTGGTCGCGGTTGCCCTGGATGTAGCGGATCTTGCCGTCGCGCAGGTGGACCTTGATGCCGCACCGGCAGGCGCACATGTAGCAGGTCGTCGTCTTGACCTCGTCGGCAACCGGCGGCGACGTGTCGAGGTCGCGTGCAATGCCGCCTTCTTTGGTTCCCGCCGTCGACACAGATGCCCCCTCCGCGGCCGCGCTCCGCTCGTCGCGGCCCTAGCATAACGATTCTCTAATATTCATAAACCCGAAAGTGTGCGCGGGGGAACCGGTTGTTTGTCGCACGCATGGCTGGCCGCGCCGCCGTGCATCGCACGCGGCCGGTTCGGGATCGGGCGGGAAGGCAGGAGCGCCCGGCGACAGGCCGGGCGCTCACGCTACGGGATCAGCCCCAGACCTCGTCGGCGGTCTCGACCACGAAGGCGAGCTTGCGCTTCTCGTCGTCGACGGTGAGCGCGTTGCCGTGGTGGGTGCTGGAGAAGCCGCACTGCGGGCTCAGGCACAGCCGGTCGAGCGGCACGTATTGGGTGGCCTCGTCGATCCGCCGCTTGATCTCGTCCTTGGTCTCCATCTCGGACGACTTGGAGGTGACCAGGCCGAGCACGACGAGCTTGTCGTCGGAGACGAAGCGCAGCGGCTCGAAGCCGCCGGCGCGGTCGCTGTCGTATTCGAGGAACAGGCCGTCGACCTTCATCGTCCCGAACAGCGTCTCGGCCACCCGCTCGTAGCCGCCCTGCGCCGCCCAGCCGCTCTTGAAGTTGCCGCGGCAGCTATGGACGGAGACGGTGAAGTCGTCGGGCCGGTCGCCGACCACGCGGTTGATCAGGTCGACGTAGAGCGCCAGCAGGTCGTCCGGGTCGTCGCCGCGTTCGGTGTAGGTCGCGCGCATCTTGTCGTCGCACAGGTAGGCGAAGCTGACGTCGTCGATCTGCAGATAGCGGCAGCCGAGGTCGTAGAGCGCCTCGACCTCGCCGCGGTAGGCCGCGACCAGGTCGTCCCAGAACGGCGCGAGGTCGGGATAGACGTTGGCGTCGATGCCGGCGCGCCCGGGGCGCATGTAGATCATCGCCGGGCCCGGGATGGTGATCTTGGGCGTCTCCTTGGTCACCGACTTCAGGAAGGCGAAGTGGTCGGTAAAGATACCCTTGCTGCGCTTGACCTTGCCCGAGACCTTGTTGGTCGGCGGCTGCTCGTCGGTGGTGAAGCGGCCGACCAGCTCGGGATAGACCGTCTCGATCCCGTCGATCGCCGACAGGAAGTCGATGTGCCAGAAGTCGCGGCGGAACTCGCCGTCGGTGACGGCATGCAGGCCGACGCTCTCCTGCAGCGCGACCGCCTCGCGGATGGCGTCGTCCTCGACCGCCTTGAGCGCGTCGGCCGTGATCTCGCCGGCCTTGGCCTGCTTGCGCGCCTCGGTCAGGCGCTGCGGGCGCAGGAGGCTGCCGACATGGTCGGCGCGGAACGGCGGTTTGCTGCGTAACGTCATGGTTCGCCTTCTCGTCAGGGAGTGGATCGTCGGTGCGGATGGAGGCCCGGCATTGTAGCGAGCGCCGGTGCGCGACGCAACAATAGGCCGTGGCGGGTAAGCGTCAGGCCGCCGCAGTCTCGCCGGGGTCGCGGACTCTCGGGGCCGCAGTCTCCTGGGGTCGCGGCCCGCCAGACGACGGGGAAGCGCGGGCCGTCGAGCGGTCCGCCCGGCGCGAGGCCGGCGTCATGCATCAGTTCGCTGGTGCCCGGCCGTGGGTCGTAGACCACGTCGTCGCCGACATAGCGCACGGCGTAGCCCCGCCGGCGCCGGTCGCGGCGGGCGTTGCCGCCGGCGCCGTGCACCGTCAGTGCGTGGAAGGCGAGCAGGTCGCCCGGCGCCATGTCGAAGGAGACGATATCGTAGGCGTTTCTGTCGGCGTCGATGTCCGGGATCGGCTCGTAGTCCGGGTTCTGGGTGTAGCTGTTGATCCCGGTCGAGCTGTCGGAAAAGCCGCGCGGCTGGAACCAGCGGTCCCACTTGTGCGAGCCGCGGACGTATTCGACCGCGCCGCTGTCCTTGCTGACCGGGTCGAGCGCGAGCCAGAAGCTCATCACCTGCCAACCGGCGATCGGCCAGTAGGGCTGGTCGTTGTGCCACGGCGTCGGGCTGTCGGCGCCCGGCTCCTTCACGAACAGGTGGTCGAAATAGAGGTTGACCTTGTCGGCGCCGAAGAACTGCGCGGCCATCCCGGGCAGGCAGGAATGCAGGCAGTAGTCGGCGAAATCGGCGTCGTTCTGCCAGAGCTCCTGGTTGCCGTGGAAGGCGCCGGGGCCGTCGCCCTTGTAGCCGTAGTATTTCGGCCCGGGATTGGCGATGTCGCGATCGACCGCGGCGCGCAGCCGCTCGATCGTCGGCGCGTCGATGACGCCGCGCAGGCAGACGATGCCGTCCTTGTCGAACGTCGCACGCTCGGCCGCCGAAACGGCTCTTGCACCGGATGCGGGCATGGTAGCCTCCCTGGTCTCGTATCGTTGAGCCCAAGGTAGCCGCGGCCCCGCATGCCGTCTGTCATCCCAAAAGAGGACAAGCCCGGCGACGCCACATCCACGGAATGGCGCGGCTGGAGCGCGTGCGTCGCCGCCCTGGGCACGCCGGCCTTCGCCGAGCGGCTGCTCGACGCGGTCGACCGGGCGATCGGCGTCGACCACCTGTCGCTGTTCCGGGTCGGGCCCGACATGCGCCCGGCGTTGGCCGCCGCGGTCAGCCGCGAACGCGGCGACGTGGCCAGGGACGCCGGCCGCCGCTACATGGCTGCGCTCTATTACCGGTTCGATCCCAACACCGACCGGCTCCACGCCGAGGGCCGCGAGGCGTCGGGGCCGCTGGTCACCCGGATGCGCGCCAGCGAGATCCCCGACCCGGCCTACCGGCGCGAGATCTACGAGCGCTATGCCCTGATCGACCGGCTGTCGGTCATCGACCATACCGGCCCGGTGTGGCGGGTGCTCAACTTCTACCGCGACCAGCCGGCCGGGGAGTTCGACGCGGCCGACATCGCCGCCTTCCAGGCAAGGGCGCCGCTGATCTCGGCCCTGGTCGGCCGCCACCTCGCCCTGCAACCCCCCGGCGCCACGACCGCCGCCCCACCGCCCGTGGCCATGCTCGAACGCCTGGTGAGCGACCTCGGCGCCGGCCTGACGCCGCGCGAGGTCGAGGTCTGCGCCCTCGCCCTCCTGGGCAAGACCGGCACCGGGATCGCGCTCGACCTGGGGGTGAAGGAGCCGACCGTCGCCACGCTGCGCAAGCGCGCCTACGCCAAGCTCGGCATCTCGACCTTGAACGAGCTGTTCGCGTTGTGCCTGAGCCGGAGCGCGAGCCTCGCCCGCGGCGACGCCGGCTAGCTGCGGTAGGACGGGTCCTTGGCGTCGACGGTGCGGCGCAGGGCGTCGAACACGTCGCGGCCGCCGCCGTATTTCGGGTCGAACTGCAGCGACACCCGCGCGCACTGCTGGCGGACCTCCTCGGACAGCGCGATCGAGCGGCCCGGCAGGGTCTCGGCGGCGTGCTGGATCTCGCACGAGCGCTGCAAGGTCCACAGCCGGACCAGCGCCTCCGGGATCGTCTCGCCCCAGGCCAGCAGGCCGTGGTTGCGCAGGATCAAGAGCCGCTTGTCGCCGATGCTGGCGAGCAGCCGTTCCTGCTCGTCGGGATTGACGGTGATCCCCTCGAAGTCGTGGTAGGCGACCTGGTTGTAGATCTGGGCCGAATAGAAATTGTTCCAGTCGAGCCCGTCTTCCTTGCACGCCACCGCCATGCCCGCCGTGGTGTGGGTGTGCATGACGCAGTGGGCGTTGGGCACGTTGCCGTGGATCGCGCTGTGGATGACGAAGCCGGCCGGGTTCACCGGCCACGGGCTGTCGTCGACCTTGTTGCCGTCGAGGTCGATCTTGAGCAGGTTCGAGGCGGTGACCTCGCGGTAGGTCAGCCCGAACGGGTTGATCAGGAAGTGGGTCTCCGGCCCCGGCACCCGGGCGGTGATGTGGTTGTAGATCAGCTCGGTCCAGCCGAGATGGTCGAAGATGCGGTAGCAGGCCGCCAGCTCGACCCTGAGCGCCCATTCCTCGGCGGCGATATGGGCCGGCCGGTTGGCCTGGTCCACGTTGGCCTGTTCCTCGATCGTGCGTGCGCCGTCCATCGCCGTCTCCCCTACCCGCCGGTCAGGCGACCGCCATGGTCGCCACGGTGCAGCCGACCGCGAAGATCGGGATCGGCGCGTAGAACATCAGATCGCCGGTCGCCCCTTCGGTCGCCGCCGCGACGGTGATGAAGGTGCGAATCTCGAAGCCGCCGTGGCCGGCGTCGCGGTAGACCTCCTCGTCCGTGTAGGCGAGCAGCTCGTCCTTGCGGTTGTTGATGAACTTGTCGAGGAAGTCGCGGTCCCACGCCTCGTTGATCACGCCCGAATCCGGGGTGCACGGCCAGTGCGAGATGCCGCCGGTGCCGATCAGGGCGATCCGCTCGTCCATCGCGTCGCAGGCCCGGCGCAGCGCCTTGCCGAAGGTCCAGCAGCGGTGCAGCGGCGTCAGCGGCGCCTCCTGGCAGTTGATGTTGACCGGGACGATCGGCAGGTCGTAGCGCGGAGTCAGGAAGTTCAGCGGCACGATGATGCCGTGGTCGAACTTCCATTCCTGGGCGAAGGCGACGTCGACGTCCTGCATGACGTTCTCGATCAGCCGCCGCGACAGCTCCGGATCGCCGGGCACCCGGGTCGGCTTGATGCCGATCCAGTCCGGATCCTCGATCGGGCCCTCGTAATGATCGGCCATGCCCATGCAGAAGGCGGGCATGTTGTTCATGAAGAAGTTGGCGAAATGCTCGGCGCCGACCACGATCAGCGCGTCCGGTTTCGTCGCCTCCAGCCGCTCGCGCATCTTGTCGTAGTTCTCGTAGAAGGCGTCGCGCACGGCGGGGTCGGCCATGTGGGCCCGGCCGGTGATACCCGGCGCGTGGCTGCACGCGCCCGCGAAGACAAGCGGCATTCCCTAGCTCTCCAGCATGGCGTAGACGCCCGCCGCGCACCTTGCCGTGCTGGCGGACGCCCTCGCGCATGGCTTCCAGATACGCGTTCCATTCGTAGCCGTGCAGGGCGGCGTAGTGCATCAGCAGCTGGCCGTTGACGCCGAGCACGTAGAGCAGGCCGATGTCGGGCTTGCGCAGCGCTTCGAGCTCCTCGTCGGTGAACTCGTACTCGGCGATCACCGATTCCGAATCCTCCTCGAACCGCTTGCGTACCCTGGGGTCGCGGTTGAGCTGGTAGATCAGCTTCTGGACGTTGTAGAGGCTCATCGTTCTTCGCCTGCCGCCCGTCCGGCCGGTCAGACGCCCATCTTCGGGATCCGGTGATCGCCCAGGGCGATGCACACGTTCTTGGTTTCCATATAGAAATCGAAGCTGTAGTCGCCACCGTCGCGGCCGATGCCGCTCGCCTTGGTGCCGCCGAACGGCGACGGCAGGTGGCGGACGTTCTGCGAGTTCACCCAGATCATGCCGGCATCGAGCGCCTGGGCCATCCGGTGCGCGCGCGCCGACATCGCCGGTCCAGACGTAGCCGGCCAGGCCGTAGTTGACGTCATTGCCGATCTCGATGGCTTCCGCTTCGTCCTCGAACGGGATCGCGGTCAGGACCGGGCCGAAGATCTCCTCCTGGGCGATGCGCATCGACGTCTCCGCGCCCGCGAACAGGGTCGGTGCCACGAAATTGCCCTTGTCGGAATAATCGGACCGGCCGCCGCCGACCGGGATCTGCGCCCCGTCCGCCTTGGCGATGTCCATGTAGCTCATGACCTTGTCGCAGTGGCGGGTGTGGATCAGCGGGCCGACCCAGACCGTCGGGTCGAGCGGATGGCCGACCTTGATCTTCGCCACGCGTTCCGCGATCCGGCTGACGACCTCGTCGTAGATGCCCTTCTGGACCAGGAGCCGCGACGACGAGGTGCAGCGCTCGCCGTTCAGGCTGTAGATCATGAAGATCGCGGCGTCGACGGCGCGGTCGATGTCGGCGTCGTCGAACACGATCACCGGGTTCTTGCCGCCCAGCTCGAAATGCACGCGTTTGAGGGTCGGCGCGCCCTGGGCCATGATCTTGCTGCCGGTCGCCGATTCGCCGATGAAGGCGATCGCCTTGATCGCCTCGTGCTCGGTCAGCGCCACGCCGGCGTCCTCGCCGAAGCCGTGGACGAGGTTGACCGCGCCCTCGGGCAGGCCGGCCTCCTGCATGATCTCGGCGAGCAGCAGCGCGGTCAGCGGGCTCCACTCGGCCGGCTTGTGGACCACGGTGCAGCCTGCGGCCAGCGCCGGCGCGATCTTCCAGGTCGACAGCATGAACGGCGTGTTCCACGGCGTGATGATGCCGACCGGGCCGATCGGCTGCCGGATCGTGTAGTTGAAATGCTCCTCGGCGGGCAGCGACAGGCCGTTCGACGCCTCCGGCGCCTTGTCGGCGAAGAAGCGGTAGTTGACCGCGCCGCGCGCGGCCGCGTTGCTCATGTAGCGGATCGGCTGGCCGGTATCGACGCTCTCGACCAGCGAGATCTCCTCGGCGCGCGCCTCGATCAGGTCGGCGATCCGGTGGAGGATGCGCCGGCGCTCCTTGCCCGGCGTCTGGCGCCATTCCTTGAAGGCCTCGGCCGCCGCCTTGGCAGCCGCGTCGATGTCGGCGGCGTCGCCGCGCGCCACGTCGCAAAGCTTGGAATTGTCGACCGGCGTCAGGTTCTCGAAGGTCCGGCCCGAGCGGCCGGGATCGAGCTTGCCGCCGATGAAATGCGGCACCGTCCCCGACCTGAAACGCTCCAGGTAGCGCTCGGCCTTGGCCCGGTTCTCCGCCAGCGCGTCATTGTCCGCGCCGGCCGCGGCCGGCGCCGCAGACGCGCTCGAAACGTCGCTCGCCTTGTCCATGGGTCAGGCCTCCTTGCCCGCGCGCTTGGCCATGTACTCGCGGACGTTGGTCTTGCGGAAGTTGAGGTCCTTGTCCATCTGCCGAATCTCGTAGGACAGCGCCAGCGGTCCCGACGCCTGGAGCGGCCCGAAATGGTCGGTGATCACCTCGAAGATCCGCTCGCACGCCGCGATCAGGGTATCGCGTTCGCGCCCCGACCCGACCTTCATGCCGACATGGACGAAGGCGTTGTCGGGATGGCCGTCGGCGATCCGGTACTGGTCGCACGGGATCACCCGGCTGCGCAGGCCGCCCAGCGGGAACACGCCGGTCTCGACGGCGACGTTGTGCAGCTTCTCCAGCAACTCGGGGATCTGGACCTTGTCTTCGATGTTGGTCGAATACTCGACGACGAAATGCGGCATGGCGGGTCTCGCTGAGTGCGTCCTTCGCTCCGGGGCCCGGCCCGCGAATGGACGTTGACGGGTGCGACTACTCTATTTAACATGTTAAATAATACGGGCGGCGGCGGACCCTGTCAACAACGCGCACCGACATCATCGGGGAACACGGCATGAAATTTCTGACCTTCGAACACGGCGGCAAGACCTCCTTCGGCGCGGTCACCGGCGACGGCAGCGGCGTGGTCGACCTGGGCGCGCGGATGAGCGGCACGCCGGGCCTGCTCGAGGTGCTGCGCGCCGGCGCGCTCGACGCGGCGACGGACCTGGCGGCCGGCCAGTCCGGCGACGTCGCCCTGGCCGACATCGACTACTGCCGCCCCGTCCTGTTCCCCGAGAAGACGATCTGCGTCGGCGTCAACTACGCCAACCGCAACATGGAATACGACGACGCCAACATCCCCAAGTGGCCGAGCATCTTCATGCGCACGCCCGGCTCGCTGGTCGGCCACGGCCAGCCGATCCAGCGCCCGCCCGAATCCGACAGGTTCGACTACGAGGGCGAGATCGCCATCATCATCGGCAAGGGCGGCCGGCGCATCCCGGAAGACCAGGTCGAGGCGCACATCGCCGGGCTGACCTGCGTCAACGAGGGCACGCTGCGCGACTGGCTGCGCCACGGCAAGTTCAACGTCACCCAGGGCAAGAATTTCGAGAACAGCGGCTCGATCGGCCCGTGGATGGTCTCGGCCGACGAGTTCGCCGGCTACGACGACCTGCGGGTGACCACCCGGGTCAACGGCGAGGTCCGCCAGGACGACACCACGGCGAGCCTGATCTTCTCGTTCCGCTACCTGGTCAGCTACATCTCGACCTGGACCGCGCTGAAGCCGGGCGACGTGATCTCGACCGGCACGCCGATCGGCGCCGGCGCCAACATGGACCCGCCCGTGTTCCTGGTGCCCGGCGACGTGGTCGAGGTCGAGGCGACCGGTATCGGCGTCCTGTCCAACCCGGTCATCGACGAGCCGCGCTGAGGCGCACGATGGCCGGCGCGGTGCAGCGAGCGAAGCCGATCGAGGTCGACGCCGGAACCGGGCGACATCGCGGAGCCGATGCGCCCCCGCTCCCGCTCGCTGCCGATGCTGTTGCTGCGCGCTCGCGAGGCGGTGATGAACCGGTTCCGGCCCAACCTGCGCGCCCACGGCTTCACCGACCAGCAGTGGCGGGTGCTGCGCGTGCTCGACGACAGCGGCGCGATGCCGATCAGCATGCTTGCCGAGGAATGCTGCCTGCTGATGCCGAGCCTGTCGCGCATCCTCCAGAACCTGGAGGCGCGCGGGCTGGTCAGCCGCGCCGGCGCCGTCGACCAGCGCAGCTACCTGATCTCGATCACGCCGGCCGGCCGCGCCCTGTACGGCAAGGCGGCGCCGATCTCCGAGGCGCGCTACGTCGAGATCGCCCAACGGGTCGGCCAGGAGCGCCTCGAAGAGATCTACACCGTGCTCGAGGAACTGATCGACGCGCTCGAGGAGACCGAGCCGGACCCCGCGACAAGCCCCGGGAAAGACGGTCAGAAGACGTAGGTGTAGGGATCGAGCCCGAGCGCGGTCATGCCGCTCAGCTCGTAGGCCGTGTCCACGTCCATGAAGAAATGCGCCTTGATCCCGTGCAGGTCGCGCATGCCGCGCTGCAGCGGGCTCTTGAGGCTGAGCTGCGAGCCGCCCGCGGCGAAGAAGACGATCTCCCCCGCCTCGTAGGAATTGAGCGTCGCGAGCACGCCGTCGCGGCGGCAATGGGCCCGTTCCCGCGGGGTCATCTGGCGGCCGGCGGCGGCCGCCTCCATGATCCGGTCGGCGGCGTCGCGCAGCAGCAGCCGCGCGACATGGATCTTGGCCTCGGCCTCGGCGATCTGGCGGTGGGTGCGGACCAGGTCGATCTGCCTGCGGTTCATCGGCTGCACGACCCGCTTGTCGACCATGCCGGCCAGGTGATCGAGCATGCCCTGGGCGACGCCGGGCGCGGGCGCGCACAGCGCGATCGGCAGGAAGGAATAGTAGGTCGACTGCCACAGCGGGCCAGCATTGACCGCGGCGCCGGGCGTCTTGCCCTCGACCGCGTCGGCGAGGAACATGGTCCGGTGCTCGGGCACGAATACGTTGTCGACCTTGATGCTGTGGCTGCCGGTGCCGCACAGGCCGGTGACGTTCCAGTCGCCCAGGATCTCGACGTCGCCGATCGGCACCAGGCACAGGCGCGCGTCTGCCACCGGATTGCCGAAGATCTCCCGGTCGAGGGTCGCCGGCTTGCCGTCGTCGCCCATGCGCTGGGCGCCCAACAGGATCCAGGTGCCATGCTCGCAGCCCGACGCGAACGGCCACACGCCGTTGATGACGTAGCCGCCGTCGACCGGCGTCATCGTGCCGCGCGTGCCGAGCACGGCGGCGATGTGGAAATCGGGCTCGGCGCCCAGCGTCTCCACCTGCGCCGCCTCGGGGAAATGGCCGACGATCCAGCTATGCTGCTGCCACACGCTCAGGCACCAGGCCGACGACGCGCAGCCGCGCGCAACCTCGAACAGGGCGTCGACCCCGGTGCCCAGGTCCATCTCCAGCCCGCCGAAGCGCTGCGGGATCCAGACCTTGCACAGCTCGGCCGCCTCGAAGTCCCGGACCGTCGCGTCGGGGACGCGGCGCAGCGCCTCGGTCTCCGCCGCGCGGTCGGCGACGACCGGGGTCAGCGCGGCGGCGCGCTCGATCAACGTCTCGCGCGTCGGCGCCGCCTCGGCATTGGTCGATGCCCGTGCCGGGGCGCTCGCGGCCATCTGGTTCATCCGGGATTCCTTTCCAACTCTTCCAACTCTCGATGTCTCGCGGTCAGGCGGCCGCCCGGCGTTCCCAGACCAGCGGGAACAGGCGGTCGTCGTCGGGATGCTGACCCGGCGCGCAGCTCGGCTCGAACGGCAGCTTCACCGTGTAGGGCCGCGGATCGTACCGGGCGTCGTCGCCGAAGAAGCGCAGCGACAGGCCGATCCGGCGCTGGGTCGCCGACTTGTTGCCGCCCGCGCCGTGCACCGTCAACGGGTGATGGCAGACGCAGTCGCCCGCGTCCATGTCCCAGGACAGGAAGCGCAGCGACGGATCGTCGTGCCGATCGGTGAAGTTCGGGCACGGCTCCAGGTCCGGGTTGGCGAAGGCCGGGTCCTCGTCGGGCGTGACCGGCCGGTAGAACTTGCCCCATTTGTGGGAGCCGCGCGACGTATTCGAGGCCGCTGGTCTCGCGCGTCGCCGGGGTCAGCGCGACCCAGATCGAGACGACGTGCTCGCCCAGGAAGGGCCAGAACGGCAGGTCGTGGTGCCACTGGGTCGGCGCCACCGTCATCGGCTCCTTGATGAACAGCTGGTCGTACCAGAAGCGCACCGAATCGGAGCGCATCAGCGTCGCGGCGATCTCGGCGACGGGCGATTCGTTGCGGAACGCCATGAAGTCGTCGTCGCTCATGCACATGAAGACGTTGGAGTAGAACTGCCCGGTCTCGTCCGGCCGCTCGACGATCCGCTTGCGCCCCTGCCCGCTCTCCATGTAGCGGACGGCGGCGTCGTGCATCCGCGTGCACCAGTCGCGGTCGAACAGGCCGCGCAGGCAGACGACGCCGTCGCGCTCGTAGGCCTCGATCTCGGCGTCGGTGATCGGCGTGGTCGGGTGCCGGTTCATCGCTTCTCGTCCATCGTTTCTCTCCCCGGGGGGCGGCCGCGTCGGCGGATCGCGCAGCGATCCGGGCCGCATCGTTGGCCGCCATGGTTGTCGCCGCAACGGAAACGGTCAAATCCGCGGGCGCTTGTGTTCACGATGCGGACAAATCAGGGCTCGCGGTTCTCAGGCGTCGCCGAACAGGCGCTGGGCCTCGCGGCGCAGCACCTTGCCGACGCCGCTCTTGGGCAGTTCGTCCGCGACGTGGACCCGCTTGGGCGTCTTGACCGAGCCGATCCGCGCCTTGACGAAGGCGAGCAACGCGTCGCTATCGAAGGCCGCGCCCGGGTTTACCTGGACCGCGACCTCGACCCGTTCGCCCCACTTGTCGTCGGCGACGCCGAAGACGATGCAGTCGTGGACCGCGGGATGCTGGACCACGGTCGCCTCGACGTCCGAGGGGTAGACGTTGAAGCCGCCCGAGATGATGACGTCGCGCAGCCGGTCGCGGATGAACAGGTAGCCGCGTTCGTCCATCTCGCCGGCGTCGCCGGTGTGCAGCCAGCCGTCGACGATGGTCTCGGCGGTCGCCTCGGGCATGTCGAGATAGCCGGTCATCAGCAGGTCGCCGCGGCAGACGATCTCGCCGACCTCGCCCGGCGGCAGCAAGTCGCCGTCCTCGCCCATGATCGCGGTGCGCATCAGCAGGGTCTCGCGGCCCACCGAGCGCAGGTTGCGCTCGTCGGCGAACTCGGCCGCGGTCATGCCGGTGATCAGCATCGGCGCCTCGGTCTGGCCGTAGATCACCTCGAGCCCGCCGTGGAACACGTCGAGCGCCTGGCGGATCCGTTCCGGCGCCATCGGCGCCGCGCCGTAGTGCAGGTGGCGGACCCGCGACAGGTCCGCCCGGCCCACCGCCGGGTCGCCCAGGATGTTGTAGATCATGGTCGGCGGCATGAAGGAGGTCGTGCAGCCGAGCCGGTCGAAGGCGTCGATCAGCGTGCCCGCCTTGGGCTGGTCGACCAGGACGTGCCGCCCGCCCACCGCGAGGATGGGAATGACGTAGTGGGCGCTGCCGTGGGTCAGCGGCGCGGCGGCGAGGTTCACGTCACCCGCGTCGAAGCCGAACATGTGGACGAAGGTCGCGATCGAGGTGTTGATCGCCCGATAGGGCTGGACCACGGCCTTGGGCCGGCCGGTCGAGCCGCCGGTGAACTTGATCGTCTGGGCGGCGTCGAGCGGCAGCGTATTGCGGCGCGGCCGGGCGCCGGCGTGATCGCGGACGAAGCCGGCCAGCGACCGGCCGTCGGCCGCCCCGCCGCCTCCGCTTCCGGTCTTGCCGAGCACCAGCGGCACGTCCGGGATGGTGAACCTGTCGAGGCAGTCCTCGTCGACGATCACCGCGGCCAGCCCGGTGGTTTCCGCGATCAGGTCGAGCTCGGGCTTGCCGTTGCGCGGGTTGAGCGCGACCCAGACGTGGCCCGCGGCGTAGACGCCGAGCACCGCCAGCATGTGCTCGATCGTGTTGTAGGCGCACACGCCGACGCGCGCGCCCGGCGCGGGCAGCAGCGCTTGCAGTCCCGCCGCGATCGCCTCGACCCGAGCGACCAGCTCGGCGTAGCTGAGCCCGCGCGCGCCGTCCTCGACCGCGACCGCGTCGGGGTTCAGGCGCAGGCCGCGGTAGACGTAGTCGATCGGATACATGGCGGGATCGTCGTTGAGGCGTCGGCTCTCGGCGCGCCGGCGACGGCGCGATGCGTGCCGGGTCAATCCCGCGTCGCTCCCGGTTGTGCAACAGGTGCGCGCATCGCTGTCCGCATACCGGACAGGTGCGGGGAAGCCGTTGACCTCCCCCCGGCGCTCTTCAAATCTGGCGGCGACTCGAAACCACTCGCCCATCCATCGAAAACCCACGGAATCCCGATGTCCGGCCCACCCAAGAACCTCGATTTCAGCCACGTCGGCATCTACGTCTACGACCTCGCGGCGATGCGCGACTTCTACGTGCGCGTCCTCGGGTTCAAGGAGACCGACCACGGCATCGCGCGGGGCCGGCCGATCGTGTTCCTGTCGCGCAACCCCGACGAGCACCACCAGATCGTGTTCGCCGAGGGCCGCACCGGCGAACGCGACGACCGGGTGGTCAACCAGATCTCGCTGCGCGCCGGCGGCCTGCAGGACCTGCGCGAGCTGAAGTCGGTGCTCGAGCAGGAGCGCGACGTCACCGACATCGACCCGATCTGCCACGGCAACGCCTGGTCGGTCTATTTCCGCGACCCGGAGGGCAACCGGATCGAGGTCTTCGTCGATTCGCCCTGGTATTGCGACCAGCCGATGATCGAGCCGCTCGACCTGACGCTCTCCGACGAGGAGATCGCGGAGACCACCCGCGAGGCGATCAAGGACCGGCCCGGCTTCATGCCGCTCGACGAGTGGAAGGCCGAGTTCCAGGAGAAGCTCAAGACCCTTTGACGACCGACCGGGCGCGCGTGCGCCCCAACAAAACGACAACACGCGGCAGGAGGAAACGATGAGACGTGTGATCATGGCGGCCGGTGCGGCCGCAATGGCCGTTGCGGCTGTGCCCGCGCTGGCCCAGCAGAAGACCACGCTGAAGTTCGCGGTCTTCACCCCCGAGCAGGAGATGACCTTCCAGAAGGTCATGAAGCCGTTCGCCCAGAACGTCATGGCGGCGTCCAAGGGCACCCTGGAGATCAAGCTGTATCCCAACGGCGCGCTCGGCCGGAATCCGGCCCGCCAGCTCAAGATGGTGCAGGACGGCGTCGCCGACATCGCGTGGGTGATCCCGGCCTACACGCCAGGCCGCTTCCCCGACAATTCGGTGTTCGAGCTGCCCAACGTCATCAAGACCTCCACCGAAGGCTCGATCGCCGCCTGGCGGATGCTCAAGAAGGGCATGCTGCGCGGCTACAGCGACTTCTACATGGTCGGCCTGTTCACCAGCTCGCCCTACACCTTCCATACCAAGAAGAAGGTGACCAGCATGGACGACCTCAAGGGCCTCAAGATCCGCGCTGTCGGGCCAGCCATGGTCGCATCGGTCAAGCTGCTCGGCGCCGCGCCGGAGCCGATGCCCTTCACCAAGATCGTCGAGGCGATCAGCCGCGGCGTCATCGACGGGACCACCGGCCACCCGATCGCCATCCACGACTTCGGCGTGTCGAAGGTCACCACCAGCCACTATTTCGGCCGGCTCGGCACAGTCAATCTCGCCTTCTTCATGAACAAGAAGAAGTACGCCGCCCTGCCGGCGGTCGCCCGGGCGGCGCTCGACAAGTACAGCGGCGAGCCGCAGTCGATCGCCTTCGGCAAGATGTCCGACACGCGCAACGCCGAGCTGCGCGCCCAGTGGGCGAAGGACCCCAAGCGCACCGTGACCATCCAGTCCAAGGCCGAGGAGGCCCGCTGGGACAAGACCCTGGCCCCGGTCGTCACCGCCTGGGTCAAGAAGCACCCCAACGGCAAGAAGCTCCTCGCCGAGCTCAAGTCCGAGCTGGCCGCGATCCGCGCCGGCAAGTGACCGGCCGTCGGTGAGCCGCAACGGGCTCGACCGGCTGGAACGGCTGACGATCCGCGTCGCGCGGGTCGTCGCCGTTCTCGGCCTCTTCGCCCTGCTCGCGCTGGCGGCGCTGGTCCTGGCCAACGCCGTCATGCGCTGGCTGTTCGCGGCGCCGATCGACGGCGTCCGCGACTGGGTGAAGCTGGTGGTCGCCATCGCCATCGCCTCGTGCCTGCCGGCCGCCCTCGCGCTGCGCCAGAACGTGACCATCCGCTTCCTCGGCCACCTGTCGGGCAAGACCGCGCGCAACGGCATGGAGCTGTTCGGGGCGCTGGTGACCCTGGTCATGTTCGCCCTGCTCGCCTGGCAGCTCCAGGCCTGGACGATGGAGCTGCGCGGCTACGGCGACACCACCGAGAATATCGGCATGAAGATCTGGCCCTGGTGGCAGGCGGTCACCGTGCTGTTCTACTTCACCCTGGTGGTCCAGCTGTTGGTGGTGGTCCGCTGCCTGGCCGCGCTGGTCCGCGGCGAGGACGACGGTGCCGCCGGCGGCGGGCACGAGGGCCCGAAGGCCGAGCCCGAACCCGGCAACGGCTGAGCCGATGGACCCGTTCCTCGTCGCGCTGATCGGCCTCGCCGTCACCTTCCTCCTGATCGCGCTGCACGTGCCGGTCGGCGTCGCCATGTTCACCGTGGGTGTCGGCGGCTACGCGCTGCTCGACGCGGTGCGGCCGGCGCTGTCGACCATGATCAGCGAGATCAGCGGCAACATCGAGAACCCCAGCCTCGCGGTCATTCCCCTGTTCCTGTTGATGGGCAGCTTCGCCACCGCGGGCGGCCTGTCCGGCGAGATCTACCGCTTCGCCAACGCCTTCGTCGGCCACCGCCGCGGCGGGCTGGCGATGGCGACGATGGGCGGCTGCGGCGTGTTCGGCGCGATCTGCGGCTCGTCGACCGCGACCGCGGCGACCTTCGGCCGGGTCGCCCTGCCCGAGATGCTCAAGCGCGGCTATTCGGCCCACTTCGCCGCCGGCACCATCGCCGCGGGCGGGACCCTGGGCGCGCTGGTGCCGCCGTCGGTGATCATGATCATCTACGCGGTGATCACCCGCCAGAACATCATCGACCTGTTCGTCGCCGCGGTGATCCCGGCGGCGATGGCGATCGTCTTCCACTTCACCGCGATCTCGATCTACCTCGCCCGCAACCCCGAGGCCGGCCCACCGGGCGAGCGGACGTCGTGGGCCGAACGCCTGCGCGCGACCCGGGGCGCGTGGGCCGCGCTGGTCATGCTGATCGCAGTGATCGGCGGCATCTACGGCGGCGTGGTCACGGTCGACGAGGCCGCCGCGCTCGGCGCCATCGTCGCCCTGGTCTTCGCGGTGATCCGGCGGCGGCTGACCTGGCGCGCCTTCTGGAACGCGCTGATCGAGAGCGCGGCGGCGACGGCGATGATCTACGTCATCATCTTCGGCGCCTCGGTGTTCACCTATTTCATGACCATCGCCAACGTGCCGCCGGCGCTGACCCAGTGGGTCGAGGGGCTGCCGCTGGCGCCGTTCGCGGTGATCCTGGTGCTGCTCGGCATCTACATCGTGCTCGGCGCCGTGTTCGACACGGTGTCGGCGATGCTGATCACGCTCCCCTTCGTGCTGCCCATCGTCAAGCACCTCGGCTACGACCCGGTGTGGTGGGGCATCATCAACGTCGTCGTGGTCGAGCTCGGCATGATCACCCCGCCGATCGGCATGAACGTCTTCGTGATCCACGCGCTGGCGCCCGAGATCAAGCTCAGCCGCATTTTCGCCGGCGTCAGCCCGTTCGTGGTCTCCGACCTGGTCCGGCTGCTGATCCTGGCGATGTTCCCGGCGATCACCCTCTACCTGGTCCGCTGACCCGCGCCCGGCCGGCGCCCGGCCGGCGCGACACGAAACGGAGTGGGCACAAGCGCGGCGATGTCTATAATGCGGACACTATGACCCATGAATTCTCACGACTAGACGGATGGCGGCGATGAGCAGCGGCCGGCTCGTCCAGTCCCTGACCCGCGGGCTCGCGCTGCTGCGCGCGCTCAACGAGCACAACTTCGCCACCGCGCTGGAGCTGAGCCGGATCACCGGGCTGCCGCGCGCGACCGTCTACCGCCTGCTCGACACGCTGGTCGGCGAGGGCTACGTCGCCCACGGCGCGCGGCGCGAGACCTATCAGCTCACCATCCAGGTGCGCACGTTGAGCGACGGGTTCACCGACGAGGCCTGGCTGGCCGAGGTCGCCAGCCCGGTGCTCCAGGAGCTGGGCCACAAGATCGTCTGGCCGACCGACATCGCCACCTTCGATCGCGACGCCATGATCGTGCGCGAAACCACGCACATGAAGAGCCCGCTGTCGATCAACCGCGAGAAGGCCGGGTTCCGGCCGCCGGTGCTGCTGTCGTCGCTCGGCCTGGCCTATCTCGCCTGGTGCCCGGAGGGCGAGCGCGACATGATCCTGCGCACCATCGCCCGGTCCGAGCAGCCCGACGCCGCGCTGGCCCGCGACCGGGCCGCGGTCGACCGCATGCTCGCCCAGGTGCGCCGCCGCGGCTACGCCTCCCGCGAGGGCGGCATCTCGCTCAAGACCGGCAGCATCGCGGTGCCGGTGTTCCTGGGCGAGCGCGTGCTCGCCTGCATCAACATGCACTACATCCTGTCGGCGCTGAGCGAGGCCGAGGTCGTCTCGCGCTACCTCGAGCCGATGCGCGCCGCGGCGGCCGAGATCCAGCAGGCGATGACCGTGCCCGACCGGCCGTCCCGCCGCCGCACCGACGGCGCGGGCGCGGCTACGGCCATACCTCCCGGCTGACCTCGACGATCCGCGCCAGCTTGGCCTTCTCGATGTCGAGGGTCATCGGGTTCTCGGTGACGTTGAACTTGGACATGGCCGAGCTGCCGAAGCCACACTGCGGGCACAGGCCGAGCCGGCTCATGTCCGTGTGGCGGGCGGCCTCCTCCAGCCGGCGCTTCAAGTCGTCCTTGGCCTCGACCGCCGGGTTCTTGGTGCTGACCAGCCCCAGATAGGCGATCTTGCCCGGCGCCAGGTAGCGCAGCGGCGCGAAGTCGCCGGCCCGGGGCGAATCGTATTCCATCAGGAAGCCGTCGACGTCGGTCTCGCCGAACAGCCGCTCGGCGATCGGCGCGTAGCTGCCGTCGCCCATCCACAGCCCCTGCATGTTGCCCCGGCACAGATGGAGCAGGACGCGCATGTCCCTGGGCCGGTCGGCGACCGCCTCGTTGATCGCGTCGATGTAGCGGCCGATCAGCGCCTCGGGGTCCTCGCCGTTCTCCTGGGCGATGCGCCGGTTGGTGTCGTCGCAGCACAGGGTCAGCGGCACCTCGTCGAGCTGGAGCAGGGTGCAGCCGGCTTCGCCCAGCGCCGCGATCTCCTGCCGGTAGACCGCGGCCATGTCCGCCCAATAGGCCTCCATGTCGGGGTAGATCGACTTGTCGGCCGCCGCGCCGAAATGGCCGAAATGCATGTGCGAGGGGGTCGGCATGGTCACCTTGGCGGTCTGCGACGTGACCCCGGCGAGGAAGCTGTAGTCGTCGACCACGATCGGCCGGCGGCGCTCGATCCTGCCGGTCGCGACCGGGGCCGGCGCCGGGGTGGCGACGCCCGCGTCGTTGTGGAAGGTCAGCTTGGACGGCGCGAAGGTGAAGGCGCCGACCGCCTCCAGGAAGCCGCGCGACCAGCCGCCGCGCCGGAACTCGCCGTCGGTGACCACCGACAGGCCCAGCGATTCCTGCATCGCGACCGCCTCGCGGATCGCCTCGTCCTGGACGGCGCGCAACTCCTCCGCGTCCAGGCGGCCCTCCTCGGCCTCGCGCCAGGCCGTCATCAGGGCCGGCGGGCGGATCAGGCTGCCGACATGGTCGGCGTGCGCAAGCGGCGGAAGATCGGTCACGGTGTCACCTTCATGTCGTTCCCCGGACGTGTCGTTTCCCGGAAGTGTCGTCTCCCGGGCGGAGGGGCCGGGCGGAGGCGCCGAGCGTCGGACCAGCTTAGGCGGGACCCGCGCGTGCACCTACATCCGCCTGTCCCACTGTTCGCGATACGGACAGGTCGGGCCAAAGCCTTGGCTGGCCGGCGCCTGCGCCCCTATGGTTCCGGCAGTCGACGACGGACGGGGAAGCCGGCGTGTTCCTCCAGGACCAGTGGTACGCCGCGGCGCTGAGCCGTGAGATCGAGACGGCGCCGCTCGGGCGCACGATCTGCGGCGAGGGCCTGGTCCTGTTCCGCACCGAGGGCGGCGCGCTGGTCGCGCTCGAGGACCGCTGCGCCCACCGCCACGCCCCGCTGTCGCTCGGCCGGGTCCGCGGCGAGGCGATCGAGTGCGGCTATCACGGCCTGTGCTTCGACGCGGCCGGCACATGCGTGCATATCCCCGGCCAGAACAACATCCCGCCGCGCGCCAGGGTGCGGGCCTATCCGGTCGTCGACCGCCACGGCTGGGTCTGGGTCTGGATCGGCGACCCCGCACGGGCCGACGACGCGCTGATCCCGGACTTCTACTGGTTCGACGACCCGGGCTGGGCCGGCTTCCAGCTCTATTTCCACGTCCAGGCGTCGGCCCAGCTGTTCGTCGACAACCTGCTCGACCTGAGCCACGTCGCCTTCACCCACGAGGCCTCGATCGGCTCGTCCGCGGCGGCCGACGCCCCGGCGGCGCTCGACGTCACCGTCCTGGACGACCGGGTCGAGGCGCGGCGGGCCCTGAAGGACGTCGACCCCGGCCCCTTCGTCCGCGGCTGGGGCAACTTCATCGGCAACATCGACCGGACCTCGACCTACGTCTGGCGGCCGCCGTCGCACATGCAGGTCCAGGCCGAGTTCGCAGATGCCGACACCCACATCACGGTGATGGTGATCAACCCGATCACGCCGGAGACCGAGACCACGGCGCATTTCTGGATCGGCTGGGCGCGCGACTTCGCCGTCGACGACGCGGCGCTGACCGATCAGGCGCGCGCCGAGAACACCCAGGTGATCGAGGAAGACCTGCGCGTGATCGAGGCGCAGCAGCGGGTCATGACCGCCCGGCCCGACGTGGCCGCCGTGCCGATCAACGCCGACAAGGCGGTGCTCGCCGTCCACAAGGAGCTCGCCCGGCTGTTCGAGGCGCAGGGCGCCCGCTAACGGCCGCGCTTGGCCGCCTGCACGGTCGTTTCCAGCACGTCGAGGAAGCGCGAGCGGTCCTGCTTGGAGAAGGACGGCCCGCCGCCCCGGATCGCGCCGGTGTCGCGCAGGTGGGCGTTGAGGTCGCGCGCCGCCAGCGCCATGCCGATGCCGTCCTCGGTGAACGGCTTGCCGTTGTGCCCGAGCACCCGCGCGCCCTTTTCCAGGCAGCGCGCCGCCAGCGGGATGTCGCCGGTGATCGCGACGTCGCGCGGCCCGATATGCTCGGCGATCCAGTCGTCGGCCGCGTCCGGCCCTTCCGGCACCATCACCGAGCGGATCTTCGGGTTGCGGTCGGGCCGCAGCCCGCCGTTGCTGACCATGTGCACGGTCAGCCCGTGCCGTTCCGCGACGCGGACGACCTCGGCCTTCACCGGACAGGCGTCGGCGTCGACGTAGATCTCGGTTTCGGGGGCCTGGGCCTCGGAAATCTGGGCCTCCGGACGCTGGGGGTTGGGCTCGGTCATGTCGGTCACGCGACGAAGCTATGACGCCGCGACGACGGTGGGCAAGTTCCCTCGCCGCGCCGTTGGCGTTATCACGGGGGCGCCGCATCCGCCACCGAGTACCCGACCGCCACAAATCTGGGAGACGCACCGTGACCCGACCGTGGGACCCGTTCCTGACCGAGCGCGACCGCGACGTGCTCGACGCCGCCGGCTACCGCCAGAAGATGGGCTTCGGCAAGCGGCCGGCCGTGCTGATCGTCGACGTGAACTACAATTTCTGCGGCGACCGGCGCGAGCCGATCCTCGACGCCATCAAGCGCTGGCCCAACGCCTGCGGCGAGGCGGCGTGGGACGCGCTGCCCAAGATCCGCGCGGTGATCGACGCCGCCCGCGCCAAAGGCGTGCCGGTGATCTACACCACCGGCGATTACCGCGCCGACGGTTGGGACTACGGCGGCTGGGCCTGGAAGGTCGGCCGGCTCGAGGAGGAATACGCGGTCGAACGGCCCAACCTCGACGGCAACGACATCATGCCGGACATCGCGCCCGCCCCGCAGGACATCGTCGTGCGCAAGCTCAAGCCAAGCGGCTTCCACGGCACGCCGCTGCGCGGCCACCTCACCCTGCTGGGCGTCGATTCGCTGCTGGTCTGCGGCGTATCGACCAGCGGCTGCGTGCGCGCGACCGTGATCGACGCCTTCAGCGACAACTACCGGGTCGCGGTCGCCGAGGACGGCTGTTTTGATCGTTCCGAGACCTCCCATGCCATCAACCTGATGGACATGGACGCCAAGTATGCGGACGTGCTGCCTTGCCAG
Organism: uncultured Alphaproteobacteria bacterium; assembly: GCA_963730305.1. Classification (GTDB taxonomy): domain Bacteria; phylum Pseudomonadota; class Alphaproteobacteria; order Bin65; family Bin65; genus CAMYMQ01. Next base: position 20,783 of record CAVSRB010000005.1, on the reverse strand, counting down.
GAAATTGTTCGTTATCTAACATTATTGCCGGCTGGGCAGTTCGACCTGCCGTCAGGCGCGCCCGGCAAATAAGGCACACACATAAGGCACAATGGCTGGAGGGAGAGTCAGATGATCCGCAGAACGCATTCCGTCCGTGGGCTGACCGCCGCCGCGCTCGGCCTGGCGCTGGCCGCGACCGTCGGCGCCAACGCGATCGCCGATCCGGTCAAGATCCGCATCGGCCGAGGCAGCGCCGCCGAGGAACAGCTCTGGCTGCTCCAGGCGATGCCCAAGATCGCGCCCAACCAGGGCAAGCTCTACACCATCGAGATGACCCGCTTCCGTGGCACGGACAAGCGCTTCCAGGCCTTCGAGGCCGGCGCGCTGGACGCCGCCACCGGCAGCGCGAACTCGGTGATCTTCGCCGCCTCCCAGGGGCTGAAGATGACCGTCGTCGCCTCGCTGTGCAAGGAGAGCAACAAGGGCTTCGCGACCAACTACATGGTCCGCGCCGATTCCAACATCCACAGCATCAAGGACCTGAAGGGCAAGGTCATCGGCGTCAACGGCCTGCGCTCGTCGATCCACATGTGGGCCTATATCGCCGTGCAGAAGGCCGGGCTCGACCCCGACAAGGACGTCCGCTACGCCCCGGTGCGCTTCCCGGCCCACTATGCGGCGCTGCGCGCCGGCAAGATCGACGTCGGCGCCTTCCCGAACCCGTTCGCCCACATCGCCAAGATCAAGGGCGGCGTGCGCACGCTGTTCACCTCGAAGGACGCGGTGCCGTTCGACGAGGAGCTGATGCTGATGGTGTTCAAGCCGTCGTTCATCAAGGCGCACCCGAAGGTCGTGCGCGGCTTCCTCAGCGACCTGGTCGGCGCCACCAAATACTACCTGGCGCACCCGAAGAAGGCCCAGCAGGCGCTGATCGACGCCAAGCTCACGCGCATCCCGCCCAAGATCTATTTCGCGATGAAGGACTACTACCGGGAGCCGAGCGGGCGGGTCGACGTCGCCGCGCTGAAGAAGATGCAGGACCTGCAGATCAAGGTCGGCTTCCAGAAGAAGAAGGCCGACATCGACAAGCTGGTCGACCTCAGCTACCTGCCGAAATAGGCTGACCGCCCGCCAGTTCGCCGGTAACCGCCAGGGTAAGATGACCGTCCTCGTCGTTCGCGATCTGAATAAGTCCTTCGAACGCGACGGCAGGACGGTCACCGCCCTCGACCGTTTCTCGCTCGACGTCGGCGAGGGCGAGTTCGTCAGCATCGTCGGGCCGTCGGGCTGCGGCAAGACGACCTTCCTGCACATCCTCGGCGGCTTCGAGGCGCCGAGCGGCGGCAGCATGGCGCTCTACGGCGAGCCGGTTCGCGACCCCGGCCCGGACCGGGGCATCATGTTCCAGGACTTCTCCCTGTTCCCGTGGCTCACCGTAGCGCGCAACGTCGCCTGGCCGCTGGAGATCAAGCGGATGAGCGGCGCCGAGCGCGACGCCGTGGTCGACGAGCAGCTCGCGCTGGTCGGCTTGAGCGCCTTCCGCGACCATTACCCGGCCGAGTTGAGCGGCGGCATGAAGCAGCGGGTGGCGCTGGCCCGGCTGCTCGCGCTCGACCCCAAGATCATGCTGATGGACGAGCCGTTCGGCGCGCTCGACGCCCAGACCCGCGAGCAGATGCAGGAACAGCTCCAGGCGATCTGGAGCCGCCACCAGAAGACGGTGCTGTTCATCACCCACGACATCGAGGAGGCCTGCTTCCTCGGATCGCGGGTGATCGTCTTCACCGCCCGGCCGGGCACGGTCAAGGCCGACATCAAGATCGACCTGCCCTTCCCGCGCTCGCTCGACCTCAAGAAGGAGGCCGCGTATCTGGCCTACCGCAACCAGGTCTGGGACCTGCTCCGCGAAGAGGTCGTCAAGACCCAGGCCGAGCTGGAAGCGGCCGGCTGACCGGCGTGGCGAGGGTCGCCCGCAACCTGGCGATTCCGGTGCTGGTGCTGCTCGTGTGGGAGGTCGCCGGTCGGACCGGGGCGATCGCCGACTACCTGTCCTATCCGAGCCAGATCGCCGCCGTGTTCTGGTCGCTCAGCATCACCGGCGAGCTGCCCCTGGACTTCGTGATCAGCGCGATGCGCGCCTATGGCGGCTTCGCGGTCGGCGCCAGCGCGGGCGTGGTGGTCGGCATCGCCGCCGGCCAGTTTCGCCCGGTCCGGCACTTCTTCGAGCCCCTGGTCTCGCTGCTCTATCCGATCCCCAAGATCGCCTTCCTGCCGGTGATCATCCTGTGGCTCGGGCTCGGCGACGGGTCGAAGATCGCGATCATCGCCATGTCGGTATTCTTTCCGACCTTCCTGGGCGCCTTCTACGCCGCGCGTGCGGTCGACCGGGTCTACCTGTGGTCGGCGCGCAGCATGGGCGCGAGCCGGCTGCGGGTGTTCTTCCGCGTCGTGCTGCCGGCGTCGCTGCCCCAGGTCTTCGCGGGGCTGCGGGTCGGTCTCGCCCTCGCCTTCATCGTCCTGTTCGCCGCCGAGCTGATGGGCGCGCGCGCCGGGCTCGGCTACCTGATCGTCGACGGCGAGGACGGCGTCCGCTTCGACATGATGTTCGCCGGCATCTTCGCGATCGCGATCATGGGCTTCATCAGCGACCGCCTGCTCCTGTCCCTCCGGAAGCGGCTGCTCAAGGGGCAGCTCCTGCGCGGCCATGGCGGAGGGAACTGATGCGGGGGGCCGCTAACGTGGTGGGGCGTCTCGCTCGGGCCGTCGGGCGGTGGTATTCGATCCCGCTCTTGCTCTGCCTGTGGCAGGTCGCGTCGGTGACCGGCCTCGCCTCGCCGCGCATCCTGCCCGGGCTCGACGTCATCGCGGCGGCGTTCTGGGTCGACCTGGTCAACGGCGCGCTGATCGCGAACGGCGCGGTGTCGCTGATGCGGGCGATGATCGGCTACGGCCTGGCCGCCCTGGTCGGGGTCGCGCTGGGCACGGCGATGGCGCGCTCGCGGGTCGTCGACGAGCTGTTCGAGCCGATCTTCTTCTTCGGCTACCCGGTGCCCAAGATCGCGCTGTTCCCGATCTTCACCTTCGTGTTCGGCATCGGCACCCCGTCCAAGGTCGCCTTCATCTTCTTGGAATGCCTGTACCCGATCACGGTGGCGACGCTGTTCGCCATCCGCCACGTCGACAAGGCGCTGATCTGGAGCGCGCGTTCGATGGGCGCGGGCCGCAGCCGCGTGTTCTGGCGGGTGCTGCTGCCGGCCGCCGCGCCGGCGATCTATGCCGGCCTGCGCATCGCCCTGCCCATCTCGATCATCGTCGTGATCATCACCGAGATGATCGGCGACACCACCGGGCTCGGCTACTACATCACCTACGCCGCGACCTCGTTCGAATACCCGAAGGTCTACGCCGGCATCGCCGCGGTCGGCATCCTGGGCTTCACCCTCGACCGGCTGTTCGCCTGGTCGCGGCGCCACCTCCTCTACTGGGAGAAGGGCACGACGCCGGGGCTCTGACCGTCAATCCCGAAGTTCAGCGCGTCACCATCGGCGTGCTGTAGCCGGGCTCGATCCAGACGTCGATCAGGTGGGGCTTGCCCGATTCCACCGCCGTCAGCCCCGCCTCCAGCGCCTCGAGCAGCGCCGGCCAGGTCTTGACCGGGCCGGTCGCATCGACCCCCTGGGCGCGGGCGAGCGCGGCGAGGTCGACCGCCGGGTCGTCGATACGCTGGCCGATCCATTTGTTCTCGACCGGCCGGTTGCGCATCTTGGCGACGGTCTCCTGATGGACCTCGTCGTTGAAGTTGGAGCGGTTGTTGGCGACCACGAACAGCGCCGGGACCTGGTAGCGCGCCGCCGTCCACAGCGCGGTCGCCCCCTGCATGAAGTCGCCGTCGCCGATGACGCCGACCGGCAGCCGGCCCGAGCCCTGCAGCGCGAGCGCCGCGCCGATGGTGATGCCGGTGGCCGAGCCGAGCCCGCCGCCGCCGTCCGCCCCGATATAGTCGAGCGGGTCGTTGAACGGGAACACCGCGCCGTCCCAGCCCAGGTTGAGACGGGTGAAGGTGTACTGGCGGCCACCCTGCACGGCGCGCAGCGCGTAGCCGATGTCCGACGGCGCCAGCGGGTCGTCCGCGCCCTTATCGGGCGCCACGTCGGGCGCGACATCCGGCGCCGCGGCGTCGCCGCTCCAACGCGGCTTGCCGCCGAGCCGCGCCTCGAGCGCCTCGACCAGCTGGGCGACGAAGCGGTCGGGGTCGGCGTGGATGGTGAGGTCGCTCGGCGGCAGGCCGAAATGGTCCATCGACCAGCCGTTGTGGGCGTAGAGGTCGACGCTGCAGTTGACCACCTGGGCGGCGACGTTGGCGCCGACCCCGGCGGACTTGAAGCTGCCGGCCAGGTCGATCCAGTCGAGCGCCAGGATGGCATCCGCCTTGGTCACCGCCTCGGCCCGGTCGTCGCGCAGCCACAGGGACGGCGCGCCGACGTGGAGCGGATGGCCGGTCGGGAACGGCACCGCGGTCTTGAGGTCGGTGATCACGCCCGCGCCGAGCAGCTCGGCCAGGCGCACGCGCCGGTCCCAATCCTCCCGGCTGCGCGACATCCGACCCATCATCAGCACCGGCCGCTCGGCGCCGAGCAACAGGTCGGCGGCCTTGGCCACGCTGTCGGCGTCGGCCGCCGGCGGCTGGCCCGGCGCGAAGCGGGCGATGTCGGGGATGTCGACCGGTTCGGCCAGCTCGGTCTCCTGCAAGCCCGGCGTCGAGGCACAGGTAGACCGGCCCCTTGGGCGCGGTCTTCGCCATCACCGCCCCGCGCAGCAGGCTCTCGACCAATGCCGTGGGTGAGCGCGGCTCGTCGTCCCACTTGGTGAAGTTGCGCAACAGCGCGCCCTGGTCCTTGGCGGTGTGGATCCAGTCGATCCACGGCCGGCGGCGCGAGGCGTCGACCGGCCCGGTGGCGCCGAGCAGGTAGACCGGCGCGCGGTCGCACCAGGCGTTGAACACCGACATCAGGCCGTGGAGCAGGCCGACGTTGGAATGGACCACCGCGGCCATCGGCTCGCCGGCGACCTTGGCGTAGCCGTGGGCGATCGAGATCGGATGATCCTCGTGGAGGCACAGCAGGATCTGCGGATCGCGGTTGCCGAGGTAGTTGACCAGGCTGTCGTGGAGGCCGCGATAGCTCGCCCCGGGGTTGAGCGCGATGTAGCGGAAGCCCAGCCGCTGCAGCACCTCGGCGGCGACGTCGCTGACCCAGCCCATGCGGCGGTTGTCGGCGGCGACGGGCAGGTCCAGTTTGTGCATCTCGTTCATTCGACACCCCCTTCGACGGCGTGTGCGGGCCTGCGGCGAGCCCCGAAAAAGATCCGGCCGCGACGCGCCTCCGCCGCGGCCGGCACCCGGCGTTCAGGTCAGCCCGCTATTGGACGAGGACCTGGAACAACTGCTTCTTCTCGGCGGCGGTCAGCGGCGTCTTGATCCGCTTGTATTTGACCGCGAGCGCGATCGCCTTGTCGATACCCGCGATCGGCCCGAGCCGCATCTGGCTGTTCGAATAGAAGGCGGCGGCGGCCTTGGCAACCGACGGCTTCAGCTTCTTGTTGAACTGGGTCCAGATCTGGATCGCCTCGGCACGGCCGGGGCCGTTCATCCAGGCGATGGTCTGCTTGCGCACCTCGAGGAACTTGCGCGCGGTGGCGCGGTTGGCGGCGAGCCACTTGGCATTGGCGATGTTGACCCGGATCGAGATGTCGGACAGGGACTTGGCGAGATCGCCCTTGAACAGGATGCGCGCCTTGCCGCTCTGGACCAGGCCGACGCCGAAGGGCGGCACCTGCCAGCCCGCGTCGACCTGACCGCTCATCACCTGGGTGCGCGAGCCCGACGGGCCGCCGACGGGCACGAACTTCGGCTTGACCTTCAGATAGTCGGCGATGGCGCGCACGGTGAGGTCGGTCGACGAACCCGGCCGCGAGAAGCCGAGCGTGTGGCCGTTGATATCCGTGGGCTTCTTCAGCTTGCTGTCGGCGCGGACGATCCAATACATGTCGGCGCCGATCATCTCGGAGCTGATGATGCGCACCGGCAGGCCCTTCCGGAACGCCGCGATCGCGCCGATGATCCCGTTGGACATGCCGATCGCACGGTCGCCGGACGTCACCGCGCGGACCGTGGCGGCGCCGCCGCGGGTCTTGATGTAGTCGACGTCGATGCCGGCGGCCTTGTACCAGCCCTTCTTGATGGCCATGACGGTGACCATGGTGTCCCACAGGCCGAGCTGGCCGATGGCGACCCTGACCTTGGCGGCGCCCGACGCGCCCGTTGCGATCATCGCCGCGCCGGCGACGCCGAGCGCGAGTGATGTGATCCTCTTCTTGGACATGACGTTTCCTCCGTTTGCGACCCGGTCCGTCCCGGGGTCTCGTTGTGGCCGGACGACCGTTATCGTTGGCTCTGCAGCCGCTCGGTCGTTTCCGCATCCAGGCTTTCGTGGCGCGTGAAGCGCCGCTGCACCGCCGACATGCCGACATGGGCAAAGGCCGCCAGCGAGAAGCAGACGATGATCAGCGCGTAGAGCGGCGCGATCTGGAAGTCGTCGTAATAGTTGGAAATCCGGTAGCCGATGCCGGCGTTGGCGGCCCTGATCTCGGAGACCAGCACCCCGGTCACGGCGATCGCCATGCCCAGCTTGAGACCGATCATCAGCGGGCCGATCATCGACGGGATGTAGACCTTGGTGATCAGGTGGCGCCGCGAGATGTTGAAGCTGCGCCCGACCCGGAGATGCACCGGGTTGACCAGGACCATGCCGAGCATGGTCGCGAAGACCACCGGGAAGAAGGCCGACAGCGCGCCGTTGGCCATCTTCGTTTCGATCCCGGTGCCGAAGATCAGGAACAGGATCGGCAGGAAGATGATCTTGGGCGTCGAGCCGAGCGCGTTGAGATAGGGCTCGGCCGCGCGCCGGACGAAGGGGTTGGCGCCGAGCGCGATTCCGGCCGTGATCGCCAGCGCCGAGCCGACCGTGAACCCGACCACGTGCTCCTCGAGGGTCACGCCGAGATCGTGCCAGAAGCCGGCCGAGATCAGCTCCTCGAACAGGGCGTAGGCGATCTGCCAGATCGGCGGGATGACGTCCTGATAGAACCAGCCCGAGCGGGCCAGCAATTCCCAGATCGCGATCGCGACGACGATGGTGATGACGCGAATCGTGCCCGGGCCCATCGGCCGCCGGCGCGACCGGGCCGCCGCCTGATCGCGCTCGGTCGCGGCTATTGCGGGCGCAGCCATCGCTCGACCCGTCGCATCACCCAGTAGAACATCACGCTGACCACGATCACCAGGAGGATGCCGGCGTAGGTCCCCGGCACCTCGAAACGGAACGACATCTCCGAGACCACCCGGCCGAGGCCGCCGAAATTGACCAGATACTCGATCGCGATGACGTTGATCAGGATGTACATCACGCTGACCCGGATCCCGGCGAAGATGGTCGGCGTCGCCGCCGGCAGCGCGATCTTCCAGAACATCTGCCGCTCGGGCACGTTGAGGCTGCGCCCGACGTCGATCAGCGTCTTCGGCACGCCGCGCAGCCCGTGATAGACGTGGATCGCGATCGGAATCGTGCCCGGGATCGCGCTCATCACCACGAGCATCAGGATCGTCCGGCCGAAAATCACCAGGAACAGCGGGTAGAGCAGCACGGTCGGCGCCGCGAAGCCGGCGGCGAGCCAGCCCTCGTAGGCGAGCCCGAAGGCGCGCTTCCGGTAGAACAGGTAGCCGAGCGCCACGCCGACCGCGAGCGACAGCGCGGTCGCGGCGACGGTCGTGCCCAAGGTCGACAGGAACGAGTCGACCAGGTCGAGCTCCTCATCGACGAACGGGAAGGCCGCGATCACGTCGCTCGGCCGGGCGACCACGGTGTGGTCGATCCACCCCGCCCCGACCATGTATTGCAGGGCGAGCACGAACACCGCGAGCCCGGCCAGCCCCGCCGCGGTGGGCGACAGGACGAACCGGCGCAACGCGGCGGCCAAGGCGGTCACCGCGGCCCTGCGCGGCTCGCCTCCGCCGCCTCCATGCCGCGGGCCGCCTCCTCGCGCAGCTCGCTCCAGATCGCGCCGACATACTGGCCGAACGCCGGGGTCGAGACGATCTCCGACGTGCGCGGCCGCGGCAGGTCGATCGCGAGCGTCTTTTTGATCTTGCCCGGGCGGAAGGTCATGATCACCACCCGGTCGCTGAGCTGCACCGCCTCGGCGATGTTGTGGGTGATCAGCAGCATGGTCTGCTTGAGCGCCGCCTGGATCTCGAGCAGCTTGTCGCCGAGCAGCATCCGGGTCTGCTCGTCGAGCGCGCCGAACGGCTCGTCGAGCAGCATCAGCCGGGGCTCGTAGGCGAGCGTGCGGGCGACCGCGGTGCGCTGCTTCATGCCGCCGGAGAGCTGCGCCGGATAGTGGCTCTCGAAGCCCTCCAGCCCGACCAGCCGGATCAGATCGCGCGCCTTGGCCTCGCGCTCGGCCCGCGGCACGCCGTCGATCTCGAGCGGGAAGGCGACGTTGTCCAGGGTGGTGCGCCAGGGGAAGGTCGATTCCTCCTGGAACACCACGCCGACGTCGTGGTGGACGCCGTCGATCGGACGGCCGTCGATGGCGATCTCGCCGTCGTAGCCGTCGAGCAGGCCCGCGATGATGTTGAACAGGGTGGTCTTGCCGCAGCCCGACGGGCCGATGATCGAGACGAACTCGCCGGGCAGGACGTCGAGCCAGACGTCGTCGAGCGCGACGACGCGGTCCTTGCGCCCGCCGCCGAACGCCTTGGACACGCCTGCGACGGACAGGATCGGCTCCGCGGCCCCAACTTCGCGCAACGCGGCGGTACGGCTCATCGAGCGCCTGGTTTCACGGTTTCCTCCCTGCGGCCCGATTATTTGATGCATTTGCAACGAGCTCGCTTCGGGAGTGTATCGCGCGACTCTGCAATGTCCATGCTATTGTCGGCGGACTTCATCGCAGCATTGAAACCAGCGCCGCGGCCCCTATGATCGCGCAGCGAACCGGGCGGCCAGGGCCCGCTCCAACGGCGCGAAACAACGGGTGTGGGACATGTTCAGACAGGCAATCGCGGCGACGGCTGCGCTCATGGTAACCGCCGGCGCCGGCGCGGCCGCGCATGCGGGTCCGGTGGACCAGCTCAAGGCGACCAAGCGCTGCGAGAAGTGCAAGCTGGCCGGCGCCAAGCTGGCCGGCGCCAGGCTCGCCTCGGCGACGCTGACCCGGGCCGACCTGTCGCGCGCCGACCTGTCCGGCGCCAATCTCGCCAGCGCGCTGCTCTACAAGGCGAAGCTCGCCGGCGCCAACCTGACCGGGGCCCGGCTGATCAGCGCCAACCTCTACAAGGCCGACCTCTCCGGGATCAAGGCGGCCGGCGCCGACCTGCGCGGCGCCAGCCTCTACAAGGCGGTGTTCGCCAACGCCGGCCTGGCCGGCGCCCGTCTGGGCACCGCCAACCTGTACAAGGCGAACATGACCGGCGCCAACCTGACCAAGGCCGACCTGTCCGAGGCGAACGTGACCCAGGCGACCCTCGACGGCGCCGACCTGAGTGGCGCGACACTGCACGAGACCAACCTCTACAAGGCGAGCCTCAAGGGCGCCAAGCTGGTCAAGGCCGACCTGGCCAACTCCGTGCTCTACAAGGCCGACCTCGCCAAGGCGGACCTGACCGGCGCCACGCTCACCGGCACCAACCTGTACAAGGTCGATCTCACCGGCGCGAACCTGACCGACGCCAACCTGAAGGGCGCCGAGCTCTACAAGCCGGTGATGAAGGGCGCGATCCTGTGCCGGACGGTCATGCCCAACGACAGCGTCGACAATTCCGGCTGCCGCAACGGCAAGTAGGCCGCGTCAGGCCTGCGGCTCGGCCGGTCGCTCCAGCGACGCCCGGATCCGGGCCGCCCGCGTCCGCGCGACCGCCCAGGCGAGGATCACCAGGGTCGCCCCGGTGATCACCGGCCAGCGCAGGCCGACGAAATCCGACGCCGTGCCCATCGCCAGCGCGCCGATCGCCGGCCCGCCGCGGAAGATCAGACCGTAGAGGCTGAGCACGCGCCCGCGCATCGCCGCGTCGACGGAGAGCTGGATCAGCGTCTGGGTCCCGACCCCGGCGCAGACGACGAAGAAGCCCGAGACCGCCAGCAGCGGCGCCGCGAGCCAGAGCCGGCCCGACACCGCGAACAGGATCGTGATCACGCCCATGGCGCCGATGCTGCGCAGCACGACCGCCGTGAGCCCCTGCGGCTCGCCGCGGCCGGCCAGCCACAGCCCGCCCACGATCGCGCCGACGCCGACCGAGGCGGTCAGGATCGCCAGTCCTTCGGCGCCCGAGGCGAAGACCCGCGACGCGAACGCCGGCATCAGCTCGACCAATGGCCGCACCCCGATCGAGGTGACGATCAGCAGCAACAATAGGGGCGCGATCCCGGCGTGGCGGACGACGTAGCCGATCCCTTCGGCCAGGGCCCCGCCCAGGCCCTGGCGGGCGCGCGGCGGCCCTTCGGCCGCGTCGGGAGCCAGCTTCACCCGCGCCAGGGCGACCAGGAACAGCGCGAAGCTGATGGCGTTGAGCGCGAAGGCGAGCGACACGCCGCCGGCGACGATGGCGATGCCGGCCACGGCCGGGCCGATGAAGCGGGCCAGGTTGAACACGACCGCGTTGATCGCCACCGCCGAGCCGAGATGCTCGCGCGGCACCAGGCTCGGGATCAGCGCCAGCCGCGCCGGCTGGTTGAACGCGGCGACGGCGCCGAGGAACAGGGTCAGCCCGAACAACAGCCAGATGTCGATCAGCCCCGCGGCGGTGAAGCCGAACAGGGTGAAAGCCTGGCACATGCCCAAGGTCTGGCTGATCTTGGTCACCCTGAGCCGGTCCCAGCGGTCGGCGGCGGCGCCGGCGATCGGCCCGACCACGACGGTCGGGAACAGGTCGGCGAAGGCGATCAGCCCCAGCCACGCGCCGGAATGGGTCAGTTCCCACGCCAGCCAGCCGGTGGCGATGCGCTGCATCCACGTGCCGATCAGCGAGACGCAGCTGCCCGCCGTGTAGACGCCATAGTTGGGGTTGCGGAGGGCGGCGGCGATCCGGCCGAAGCCCGAGAGCTTGATCATCAAGGGTGCGGAGCGTTTCCGGCTGGATGGACGCGGCCGCGGGGCCGGCCCGAATACGATGGGTGCGCCGTCACGGTGTCCGCGACCCGCGCGAGCGTCGGGAACGGACAGGCGCGAACGGCGGCGTCTGAGGCACTATCATCACGCAGCGGCCGGCGACGCGGCAACCGCCATTCGCGGTGGGTCTGGGATGCGCGGCGCCTACTTGATGAGTAGCGCCCATTTGATGCGCGGCGCCTACTTGCCGCCGAGGACCTTGAGCACCTCGCGGTCGGCCGCGTCGGCGCCGTCGAGCGTCGCCAGCGCCCTGTTGTCGGTACGCCGCGGCTGCGTCCGGGGGCGCCGGTACGCGGTCCGCGTCGCGGTCCGGGTGGCCTTGCGGGTGCGGCGGGCGACACGGATGGTCCGCGTCTTCTTGCGGGTCACGCTCTTGCGCGGCGACGGCTTGGCGATGACGCGCTTGTGCTTCCTGATGCGGTGATACCGCCGGCGCGCCGGCTTCTGGTCGGTCATCAGCACCTTGATGAAATCGCGGTCCGCCGAATAGGCGTCGTCGATGTTGCCCGTGCGGCGGCCCGGCCCGGCGCCCGGCGCGATCTTGTCGAGCTGGTACTCGCCGATCTTGACGACCTTGCGCGGCTTCGCCGCCGGCTTGTGGCGCACCGCGGCGCGGCGGCGCGTGGTCGTCCGCTTGCCGGATAGATAGGCGACGAACGCCTGGTCGGCGGCGGGCATGGTGTCAGCAGTGTCGGCGTCGTCCGCGTCCGTCATGGCGTCGGACCTGAGCGTATCCGACTTGGTGTCGCCCGACTTGGTGTCGTCGGACTTGAGGAGATCCGACTTGGGAGAGGCCGACTTGGGAGAGGCCGACTTGGGCGTATCCGACTTGGGAGAATCCGCGCGCGACGCCGGCGCCAAACGGTCAAGGGCCTTCGGATCGGCCGCCTTCACGGGCGTGGCCGGCTCGGGGTCGAGCTCGGTCTCGAGCTTCGCGATCACCACCCGCTTCGGCGTGGCCGGCTTGGTCTCGGCCACCGCCGCCTTGTCCCTGGCGGCGTCTGTCGACGCCGTGTCGCTGCCGAACGGATTGGGGTCCGAGCAGGCGCCAAGCAGTGTGACAATAGCGACGAAGGCAAAAAGCTGTCTCATGGCTCCAACCGATGCGGAAACCGCGTGTAAGGTTAATATTTTGAATTAATATTTGAAGGAACGCAACAATGCAGATGGTTTTGTTTGGGCTAGTCTTGGCGCCACATTCCATCCGGCCGGATCATTTTTGGGAAATATTGCGGGAAGTCTCCGGTACGGCGGCCGAGCGCGTTCCCGGGACGAGACATCGCCCGCTTGCCAGCCGCACCCGGCGGCGGCATAGGATGGGCACCGGCCGCCGGGCCGGCCCGAACCCGCGATTCCCGTTGCCCGATCGACCCCGATGACCGCTTTGCCCGCCACCCTCGCCGCCCTGCTCGACGCCGTCGCCGCGGCGCAGCCGCGTGCGGCCGCGCTGATCGACGGCGAGACGGTGATCGACTTCGCGGAACTGGCGGCGCGCTCGCGCGCGGTCGCCGGCGGGCTGGCCGCCCGCGGTGTGGGCCCCGGCGACGGGGTGGCGCTGTGGCTGCCCAACGGGCCGGCCTGCTTCGAGCTCCTGTTCGCCTGCGCCCGGCTCGGCGCGACCGCGGTCGCGGTCAACACGCGCTTCCGCAGCGCCGAGGTCGCCGACCTGCTCTACCGCTCGCGCGCCAGGCTGCTCGCCTACGACGGCGGCTTCCGCGGCATCGACTTCGCCGGCATCCTGGCCGACGTCGACCCGGCCGCGCTCGACGCGCTCGAGACCATCGTCGACTGCGGCGCCGGCCCGGTCGCGGACGCCGTCGCAGGCAAGACAATGGCAAGCATCGCCACGCTTGCGCGACGCCGCGCCCCTCGGCCGCGAGCGCGGCGACGGAAAGGCCGGCGCGGTGATCTACACCACCAGCGGGACGACCGCCGCGCCCAAGCTGGTCCTGCACCGGCAGGCGGGGCTGACCCGCCACGCGCGCGACGTCGCCGCCGGCTTCGGCTTCGACACGGGCGACGCGGTCACCCTCCAGATGCTGCCGCTGTGCGGCACCTTCGGGCTGACCCAGGCGCTCGGCACGCTCGCCGCCGGCCGGCCGGTGGTCCTGCAGGCGGCGTTCGACCCCGAGGCCGCGGTCGGCCAGATCGCCCGCCACGCGGTCACCCACGTCAACGCCACCGACGACATGTTCGACCGGCTGATCGACGCCGCCGCGACCGGCGACGCCTTCCGCTCGCTGCGGCTGTGCGGCTACGCCGCCTTCAACGCGGCGCTCGACACCCTGCCCGACCGCGCCCGGGACGCCGGCATCCCGCTGGTCGGGCTGTACGGCATGAGCGAGGTCCACGCCCTGTTCGCCCGCCGCGACCCGGCCGACCCGATGCCGCTGCGCACCACCGCGGGCGGGCGGCCGGTCAACCCGGCGGCCCGGGTCCGCGTGGTCGACGAGAACGGCGCGCCCGTGCCCGAGCGGCGAGTCGGGCGCGCTGGAGATCGCCTCGCCGACCGCCTTCAGCGAATATCTCGACAACCCGGAGGCGACCGAGACGGCGCTCACGGCCGACGGCTTCTTTCGCACCGGCGACGTCGGGCGGATGACGGCCGACGGCGGCTTCGCCTTCGAGGCGCGCGGCGGCGACGTGCTGCGCCTGGGCGGCTTCCTGGTCAACCCGAAGGAGATCGAGGCGGTGATCGAGGGGTTCGCTGCGGTCGCGGGCGCGCAGGTGGTGGGCGTCGACACCCGGGCGGGCACCCGCCCCTACGCCTTCGTCACCCTGGCCGACGGCCACCGCTTCGACGAGGCGGCGCTGGCCGCGGCCTGCGCCGACCGCCTGGCGCGGTTCAAGGTGCCGACGCGGATCGTCGCCCTCGACGCCTTCCCGGTCACCGAGGGCGCCAACGGCACCAAGATCCAGCGCCAGAAGCTGCGCGAGATGGCCGCAAAGCTGGGCGACGCGGACGCTTGAACCGGGGCGTCCCTCGACTGCATCCTCGATGGGCGTCCCTCGATACGGCCGCGCTGCCGCGCGCCCTACTCGGGATGAGGACACGAGTGATCCCTTTTCCTCATCCTGAGTAGGGCTGCATAGCAGCCCGTATCGAAGGACCGTCCCCGACCAGCGCGCAGGTCGAGCGTATGAGGCCAAAGCAGCGCTACTTCTGCTGCTGGGCCCGCGCCTCGTAGAACTTGATCAGGCGGACGACGTCGACCGCCTCGATCCGGCCCAACGGGCCGTCGCTGTAGCTGGACACGATCACCTTGCCGTCGGCGCCGACGACGAATTCCGACGGCTGGATGATGTTGCGCCGGTCTTCCCACCACGAGCCGAGCGCGTCCGCGATGTCGCGGGTGACGCCATAGCCGATCGGGAAGGACAGCGGCCCGGCCACCTCCTCCGCCTTGTCGAGGGGATCGACGCTGGAGGCGATCACCTTGGCGCCGAGGGCGTCGAGGTCCGCCTTATGGGTTTCGAAGCCGTCTAACTGACGGCGACAGTACGGTCACCAGTGACCCCGGTAGAACAGGATCACCCGGTACTTGGCGTCGAGCCCTTCCGGCAGCTCGAGCGTTCCGCCGCCGACCAGGTTGACGGTCACCGTGGGGAACGTGTCGCCGATACCAAGCTTCTTCGACATGAGCACTCCTGGCGCGCGCGCTGGGCGCAGACCGCGGCAGTGTGCATGGCCGGCCCGGACTGCGCAAGAGCCGCGGGGCGCGCCGACGCGACCGTGAACGCTATTCCGGCTCCGATCGCGCCGGCGCGGGACGCAGCGCGATCGCGATCAAGGGCGCGACCAGCAGCAGCACCACCGCCCCGCCTGCGAACACGGCGATCATGCCGCCGACGGTCAACAGCAGGCTCATCAGGATCGGGCCGATGGTCTGGCCGAGGCGGATCATCATGCCGTTGAGCGCCAATACGGCGCCGCGCTGCTGCACCGGCGCGCGTTCGGCGACCTGCGACTGGACCAGGGTCAGGAACATGCCCATCGCCACGCCGAGCATCGCTGCGACGACGATCATCGTCGCCAGCGACGGCAGGAAGGGCACCGCGGCGACGGTCACGATCAGGACCGCCAGCGCGCCCAGGCCGACGGACCGGAGGGCAAAGCGGCGGACCAGGTGGCCGAGCGCGATCGACCCGCCGACGCTGCCGATGGCATTCGCGGCCATGACCACGCCGTAGTCGACCGCCGAGCCGTGCAGCGACCGCTCGATCAGGAACGGCAGGAAGGTGATCATCGAGCCGTAGATCGTGATGAAGGTCGCCAGGCTGCCCAGGAACAGCGTGGCGATCTCGATCCGCCCGACCGCGGCGCCGAGGTTGCGGAAATAGACGCCGATCGTCTCGCTGTGCCCGCTCGAATGCGGGGCGTCGAGCGCGAACACGACCAGCGCCCCGACCGGCAGGCCGATCAGCGCCATGATGAACGGGAACTGCCAGCCGACCAGCACCAGCGCGCCGCCGATCAGCGGGTAGCCCGCGGCGGCGGCCGAGATCACCGCGGTATTGTAGCCGAAGGCGGTGACCCGCTCGTCGCCGTTGTAGAGGTCGCCGATCAGCGCCAGGTTGAGCGCCCCGATCGCCGCCGCGCCGACACCTTGCAAGAAGCGCAGCACGAGCAGGTGGGAGAAGTCGCTAACCAGGGTGCAGGCGCCGCCGGCGACGGCGAACAGGATCAGCGACGGCACCAGCACCTTCTTGCGCCCGAGCCGGTCGCCGGCCAGGCCCATCAGCGGGGTGAACACGATCCCCGGGATCGTGAACACCGAGATCAGCCAGCCGACGTGCACCGCGGTGATGTGGAAATGGCGCGACACGGCGGGCAGCGCCGGCGCGATGCTCGACACGCCGGCCAGCGCGACCAGGGTGACCGCGAAGATCACCAATAGGTTGCGGTCCAGGTAGAGCGGCCGCCGCCGACCCGCCGATCGATTGCCCGATTGCGCCAAGATGCCTTTCCCCCTTGCCAAGCCGCCCATGATGCCCCGCAACGCCGGCCGCGCGATAGTCGGTTGGCGACGCGCAATGCCGCAGACGCATGGCTGTCAGACCGATGCCCACGGACAGACGCGGAGATGTGGATATGAGTCCCCTTCGGCCGCGGTTTCGGTCAATATCCGGCGCGGCGACAATGGTGGAGGCACGGATGCGGCGAAACGCCTGGAACTGGGCGGGACTGCTGGCGTTAGCGGCATTGGCGGCGGTCGTGGCGGCGGCGGGCGCACCGCGTGCCCGGGCGGCCGACACCTTCCGCGACTGCGCGCACTGCCCGGCGATGGTGGTGGTGCCGGCGGGCCGCTTCACCATGGGCGCGACCAAGGCGACCGACGACGAGGCCAAGCGCTACGAGGGCCCGACGCACACGGTCACCCTGCCCCGCTTCGCGATCGGCCAATACGAGGTCACCTTCGCCGAATACGACGACTGCGTCGCCGCCAACGGCTGCGCCCACCGGCCCAACGACCGCGGCTGGGGCCGTAGCCGCCGGCCGGCGATCAACGTCTCCTGGGACGACGCCATGCAGTACGTCCGCTGGCTCGCCAAGACGACCGGCAAGGCCTACCGGCTGCCGAGCGAGGCCGAGTGGGAATACGCCGCCCGCGCCGGCACCAAGACCCCCTACTGGTGGGGCAAGGACGTCGGCGGCGACCGGGCCAACTGCCTGGTCTGCGGCGGCGAGTGGGGCGGCACCGCGACGGCGCCGGTGGGGAGCTTCAAGCCCAACGCCTTCGGCCTGTTCGACGTCCACGGCAACGCCCAGGAGTGGGTCGCCGACTGCTGGCACGACGGCTATGCCGGCGCGCCGGCCGACGGCCGGGCCTGGGTCAAGGACGGCAACTGCAAGCTCCGGATCCTGCGCGGCGGCTCGTGGCTCAGCCTGGCGCGGAGCCTGCGGGTGAGCCATCGCGAGGGTTACGACCCGACCTTCCGCTACGCCTCGAACGGCTTCCGCGTCGCCCGCGACCTGCCCTAGGGTCCGGTCCGGGCTTTGGTCCGGTCTTCGGTCGGTCTTCGGTCCGGGCTCAGGCGTCGGGCGGCGACAGCGGATCGCCGCCGGGCGGCGCGACCTCGAACACGTTGAGCGTCATCGACACCAGGGCGTAGTAGCCGAGCACGCCGACCAGCTCGACCGCGCCCTGGTCGCCGACATGGTCCGCGACCGCCCGATAGGTCGCGTCGCTGACCCGGCGCGTGGTGTAGAGCTCGCGGCAGAAGGCGTAGACCGCCGCCTCGTCCGCGGCCGCGAAGTCGGGCGTCTCGTTGGCGGCGATCGCGTCGACGACGGCCTGGGCCACCCCCGCCTCCAGCGCCAGCGGCGCGTGGGCCCACCACTCGAACTGGGCGGCCCAGTGCCGCGCCGTGCACAGGATCGCCAGCTCCTTGAGCCGCTCGGGCAGGCTGGTGTGGAAACGGGCGAACTCGCCCAGCCGCTGGGCGCGGCGCGCCAGCTCCGGACTGTTGAGCCAGGGCACGAACGGGCCCCGCACCGACCCGCGCGGCCCGGCGACGATCTCGTCGGCGGCCTGCTGCTGGGCATCGGTGAGGTGGTCGAGGTCGATGGCGGCGCGGCGGGACATGGAAGCTCCTGTGTCGAAGGCGTTGGTAAGGGCCCGGGAATCGGAGAAGAGATGCGGCCTGCCCGCCCGGGCATCGGAACGGTGCAGAACCGGCGAACCGTTTTATTCGAGATGGACCGCCATGCCACCTTGTTATTTCCCGGACCGCCCCGGTCGACGCCCTTCCATTCGCCCGGAAACGGCCCACGCGCCAGTGCGCTCCATAGGCGCGCCAGACGGTCGGATGCAACGCCGCAGCAATAGTGATCCTGGGAATGCTGGAAAACAGCCGAAAACTGCGTGCCAATCCGACGAAATACAAGGGATGTCCACTACGGCCTAGAAAGAAGGCTTCGAAACGGCGTCTCTATAAAACGGTAGACAAATGCCCCGTCAACTCATTTACGGTAATCCAATAATTAAGCTTTCCAGAATATTTTCTTGCACAGTTGCCAAATCCTTTCGAATTCGACCGTTGCGTGACGACGGAAGGTTTGGACCTGCGACCTGGAAGCGAGATGAATAATGGCTCGTTCTACTCCTGAGAATGACGTTTCGAGCGACTCTGCGAGTGACGTGCGAACAGCCGGACGGAATGGCGGACGCACGGTCGGACGGCGACACCGCGGCCGATACTCCCGCAACCGATTCGGTTCTTCTGATCGAAGACGACGAGGACGACTTTCTCCTCGTCAAGGACATGTTGCCGCAGCAGCGCCGAATGCTTTCAAACTCAATTGGGCGAGCGACTTCGACGAAGGCCTCGTCGTCTAAGGAACAAGAAATTCGACGCGTGCCTGCTGGATTTTCTACTCGGAAGCCACAATGGCGTCGAACTGCTGGACGAAGTCCCCGAAATACGGCAACACGTTCCGATCATCGTCCTGACGGCCCTGAACAAGATCCGATTTCGACGATATTGTCCTGCAAAAGGGCGCCGCCGGATATTTGCCGAAGACGACCGTCGATGCCTCCGCGCCTGATCCGCTCGCTCCGCTACGCGATTGCGAGCCAGGACAAGGTCGATGCCGCCAACAAGTACGTCGATGACCTGAACCAAGCTAACCAGAGGCTACGCTCCAAGTATCGGGCCACCCACGATTTCGTCGATCACGTTGCGCACGAATTCCGAACCCCGCTGGCGGTGATCCGGGAGCTCTGCGCGATCGCGCTGGAAGCGCTCCCACAGGACAGCCGATGCCAGAACAGCGCGAAAATCTCGAAGACATCTCGGGCTGCGCCGAAGACATGACCTCGATGGTCGACGACATGCTAGACTTCAGCCGGCTCGAAGCGGGACTGCTGACGGTCGAGCGCCAGCAATGCTCGGTCGACGAAATATTCGAGCATATTCGACCGATCATCGGCACGAAGGCAGCGGCCAAGCAGATCAACCTGCTGACCGCGACGGCGCCATCCCTCCCCTGGTCTATTGCGACCCTGAGAAGATCGGTCGCGTCATCACCAACCTGGTCGTCAATGCCTGCAAGTTTTCCGATCCCGGCAGCCAAATCGTCATCAAGGCAGAGGCAGCCCGCACCGCCCGAAGTCGCCATCACAGTCACAGACAGGGGCGCGGCATTCCGCCCGGAAGCTGAACTCGATCTTCGACCAGTTCTCCCGGGTCGACGGCGACGGCGGCAAGATCGACGGTTTCGGCCTCGGACTCGGCATCGCCCAGGAACTGACGAACGCCAATTTCGGCGAAATCGACGTGACGAGCACGGTAGGCGTCGGCACCACCTTTACGGTTACCGTACCCACCTTCGATCCGCGCGACCTGATGGGACGCCTGCTCGAGCGGATCGCACAAGCGCCGGAACAGGGCAACTACGTACTCGATCGTTTCGGCGAGTATCGGCGCGCCGACCGACGGCGCGACGATGCGCCGTCGAGACTTTCCTCCAACATCAGTTCCACCGATACGACCTGTTGTTGCGCAAGGACGCCAGCACCTGGCTGCTTGCCGTCGTCGCCGACTGGCGCGAGCTCGCCGGCTGATCGCCCGGATCAGCAACGCGCAGACCACGCTGCGGTCGAGCGGCGCCGACGAGCGGATGCCGACCATCCTGCTCCACCAGCACGGCAGTTGGCATATTCGCGAGAGCCGCGACGAAATCCTGGACATGGTGGTGGGCGAACTCGTGAGCGGCGGCCATGACCGGACACAATAGCCCCGGCGCGGCGGCGCACGAGCCCCGACCGATGCCGGCAATCCGAAGATCCTGGTCGCCGCCGGCGACGCCGCGCTCCGGGACGCCCTGGCGCAGCGGTGCGCGGCCCTCGGCCTCGCGGTCGCGACCGCCGGCGACGCGCTGATGCGCTGATCGCGATGACCGAAGCGCCGGCCGACCTGCTGCTGATCGACGCCGACATGGCGGGCGTCGACTGCCTGACGGTCTGCGAGAAGGTGGCGGCGTGTCAGCGACCGTCGTCACTGCCGATCGTCGTCCTGACCGGGCGCGCGACCTTCGGCCGGTCGACCGATGGGACCGGATCGAGGCGCTGGTCGTCCGCAAGGATCTCGACACTTGGCAGAACCTGACTAGCGTCCTCGACCGCCTGCTGCCGCGCGCCGACGTCCGTGCCCCAGACGCTACCACCGGAGCGGCCCATTCGGACGCCGTTGCGGCGGAGCCAACTTCGGTGGAACCAGTCCCGGCGCTGCCGATCTCAGCGGACACAGCCGTGGCGGAGATCGCGGACGCATCGGCCGTGGCCCCGTTGCCGCGACCGGCACCCCACCCGCCACTCCATCCAGCGCCCGACACCGCAGCGGTCGAACATGTCCGGGCCGATCGTTGAGCCGGAGGCGGTCGCGATGCTGGGCGCCAGACCGCTGAAGATCCTGGTCGTCGACGACAACGATTACGTCACCAAGGCGCTGAAGCGGCGGCTGGGCGAACTCGGGATCGACGCGGTCACCGCGTCCGGCGGCCGCGAGGCGTTCTGGCTCGCAGTTCGCGAACGACCGGACGCCATCATCACCGATTACGACATGCCCGACGGCGA
>CAVSRB010000004.1:0-778331 GCA_963730305.1 uncultured Alphaproteobacteria bacterium | reverse complement strand
GGGAGGGGGTCGTCGACGTCGACGCTCTAAGCTTCTTCCGGCGGTATCGCCACGGCGATCCGCCGGTCGAGCACCGAGACGGCCAGCGGCAGGCGGGCGACGATGTCGCCGTCGGCCTGGACCGGGTCGCCCGCCGGGCCGTCGATGGTCAGCGACCGGCCGGTGACGATCTCGACGTCGGGCAGTCGCGCGAGCCGGCCGAACAGCAGCGCGGCGCCGTAGCGCAGCACGTTCCAGCGGCCGCCCCTGGTGAACAGGCAGACCTCGAAGCTGTCGCGGTCCAGCCGGGCCTCGGGGGCGCTGACGTAGCGGCCGGCATAGAAGCGGCCGTTGGCGACGATCGCCGAGGCCGCCCGGTGGTCGACGCCGTCGACCGTGACCGTGAACACGGCGTCGCGGTAGCGGACCAGCCGGATCAGGCTGTGCAGGACATAGGCCGCCTTGCCCAGCCGCCGCTTGAGCCGGGGCGTGACCGCGGCGACGACCCGGGCGTCGAAGCCGACGCCGAGCATCAGGCCGAACACACGGCGGCCGGTCTCGCCGGTATCGACAAGGCCGAGGCAGATCGGGCGCAGCGGCCCGTGGGCGATCGCCGCGACGGCTCGGTCGATATCGTCGTCGAGGCCGATCTCGGCGGCGAAGACATTGGCGGTGCCGAGCGGGATCACGCCCAGCGCGGCGCCGCCGGCCGTGTCCGTGGCGGCGAGGCCGTTGAGCACCTCGTTGATGGTGCCGTCGCCGCCCGCGGCGACGACGACGTCGGCTTCGGCCGCCGCCTCGGCAGCGAGCCGGGTGGCGTCGCCCGGCGCCGTGGTCTCGCGCAGGTCGACGCGGCAGCCCGCGGCCGCGAGCCCGGCCAGGGCTGCGCGGAAGCGCCGTTCGCGCCGGCGGCCGGCGACCGGGTTGCGGATCACCACCACCCGCCGGCCCGGGTCGCCGGCGAGGTCGGCCGCAGGCTCGGAGATCACGGCAGGATGGTCACCCATGCGCGGGCCGGATGGCCGCGATCCGCGCGGCGGCCGTAACAAAACTGAAATATAACAATAATGGATCGGTCATGGACATGGATTATTGGTTATTTAAAAGGAAAACGGAAGGCCGTTTACTATATTTCGAACAACAATATCAAATCACATGCGCAGTCCGGGCACGATCGACTTGCGAATTACTGAGAACGACGCTGGGGCAAGCCGGCCGTGACCGTCATGCGCCGGCCGGACGAGACGCGTCACTACCGGACGCTGTGGATCTCGGACATCCACCTCGGCACCCGCGGCTGCCAGGCCGAGCTGCTGCTCGACTTCCTGCGGCGCACCGAATCGGAAACGCTCTACCTGGTCGGCGACATCATCGACGGCTGGCGGCTCAAGCGCTCGTGGTACTGGCCCCAGCCCCACAACGACGTCGTCCAGAAGCTGCTGCGCAAGGCGCGCAAGGGCACCCGGGTGGTCTTCATCCCCGGCAACCACGACGAGGCGGGGCGCCAGTTCGTCGGCCTCCACGCTCGGCGGCATCGAGATCGCCCGCGAGGCGGTCCACGAGGCCGCCGACGGCAAGCGCTATCTCGTCCTCCACGGCGACGAGTTCGACGGCGTGGTCCGCTACGCCCGCTGGCTCGCCTTCCTCGGCGACCGCGCCTACAACATGGCGCTCGCGGTCAACTACTGGTTCAACGTCGCGCCGGCGGGCGCTGGGCCTGCCCTACTGGTCGCTGTCGGCCTACCTCAAGGCCAAGGTCAAGAACGCGGTCGAGTATATCGGCCGCTTCGAGCAGGCGGTGGTCGCCGAGGCGCGCGGGCGCGGGGTCGACGGGGTCATCTGCGGCCACATCCACCACGCCGAGATCCGCGACGTCGGCGGCATCACCTACTGCAACGACGGCGACTGGGTCGAGAGCTGCACCGCGCTGGTCGAGCATCCCGACGGCCGGCTGGAGATCCTGCACTGGCTCGCCGAGGCCGGCGACACGCACCACCTGCCGGCCCGGCCGCGCCGCCGCCGGGCCAAGGCGAAGGAGCCGGCGCTCTAGCGCCGCTCGCCCATGCGCATCGCCATCGTCACCGACGCCTGGTACCCGCAGGTCAACGGCGTCGTCCGCACCCTGTCGCGGGTCCGCGACGAACTGGGCGCGATGGGGCACACGGTCGAGGTGGTCGCGCCGGACAGCTTCAGGACGATCCCCTGCCCGACCTATCCCGAGATCCGGCTGGCCCTGTTCCCGGGCCGGGCCATCCGGCGCGCGCTCGACGATTTCGCGCCCGAGGCGATCCACATCGCGACCGAGGGGCCGCTCGGCTGGGCGGCGCGGCGCTACTGCCGCCGGCGGGGCCTGCCCTTCACCACGAGCTTCCACACCAAGTTCCCCGAATACGTCCGCGCCCGCTTCGGCGTGCCGGCGCGGTGGGGCTATGCCGTCATGCGGCGCTTCCACCGGCCCTCGCGCGGGGTCATGGTCGCCACCCGCTCGCTGGCCGAGACCCTGGAGAAGGCCGGCTTCGTCAACCTCAAGCGCTGGACCCGCGGGGTCGACACCGCGTTGTTCCGGCCGCGGCCGAAGACGGCCCTCGACCTGTCCCGCCCAACCTGCCCCGGCCGATCCTGCTGTTCGTCGGCCGGGTGGCGGTCGAGAAGAACATCGAGGCCTTCCTCGCGCTCGACCTGCCAGGGACCAAGGTGGTCGTCGGCGACGGCCCGCAGCGCGCCGCGCTGGCGCGCAAGTATCCCGACGCGGTGTTCACCGGCTACAAGCAGGGCGAGGAACTCGCCGCCCACGTCGCGGCGGCCGACGCCTTCGTCTTCCCGAGCCTGACCGACACCTTCGGGCTGGTCCTGCTCGAGGCGCTGGCGAGCGGGGTGCCGGTGGCGGCCTTCCCGGTCACCGGGCCGATCGACGTCATCCTCGACCCGGCGGTCGGCTGCCTCGACGACGACCTGGCCAAGGCGGTCCGCGAGGCGCTGACCAAGGACCCGGCGGCGTGCCGGGCCTATGCCGAGGGCTATTCCTGGCGCGCCTGCGCGGAGATCTTCCTCGGCCACCTCGCGCCCTTCGAGGCGCGGCCGGCGCCGAGCGGCGTGCTTACGGCTGCGGCACGGTGAGCCGGGAGAAGCGGGCGCCGACCAGCGCGATCACCGCGACCAGGATCACCGCCGACGCCACGTAGGGCGAGTTGTGGCCCCACTGGGCGAACAGCACCCCGGCGAAGGCCGGCCCGGCGACCCGCGCCAGGCTCTGGGCCGACTGGAGCACGCCCATCACCGCGCCCTGCCGGTCGGCGGGCGCGTTGCGCGAGGTCAGGCTGTTGAGCGCCGGGCTGCACATGCCGAAGCCGATCGCGACCAGCCCGCCGTTGACGAAGACCAGCCATTCGGTCACCGACAGCGGCACCAGCGCCATCCCCAGCATCAGCGAGACCAGGCCCGCCACCAGCATCCGCGCCTCGCCGAAGCGCCGGGCGATGCGGCCGACCAGCCCGCCCTGGACGATCACCAGCACCACGCCGATATAGGCGAAGAACCAGCCGTTGGCCTGCGGCCCCCAGCCGTGCTCGCGGTTGGTCCACAGCGCATAGGTCGATTTCGAGCCCGGCCATCGCGAAGCCGGCGACGCCCGCGACGATGATCGGGATCGCGACCCCCGGCTCGCTGACCACCAGCCCGAAGGCGCGCAGCCGCGCCCGGAAGCCGCGCTCGGCGGCGATCGCCTTGCGCCGCGCCGGCTCGCTCATCGCGAACAGGCAGGTCAGCAGGCTCAACCCGGAAATGCCGGCGGCGACGAAGAAGGTCAGGCGGTAGTTCGGATTGCCGGGATCGGCCCCGGCGAGCAGGCCGCCCAGCGCCGGGCCGAGGATGAAGCCGAGCCCGAGCGACGCGCCGAGCAGGCCCATGGCCTTGGCCCGCTCCTGCTGGTCGGTGACGTCGGCGATGTAGGCTTGGGCGACCGCGATGTTGGCGCCGACCACCCCGCCCAGCGCCCGCGACAGGAAGATCATCCACAGCGAGTTGGCGATCGCGAGCAGGCTGAAGCTGACCACCGAGCCGGCGACGCTGAGCGCCAGCACCGGCTTGCGGCCGATGTTGTCGCTGATCCAGCCGAGCGGGAAGGCGAACACGAACTGGAACCCGGCATAGGTGGTCATCAACAGCGCGACCAGATCCGGTGTCGCGCCGTAGCGCTCGCCCCAGAAGGGCAGGAACGGGATGATGATCCCGAAGCCGACCATGTCCACGAACACGATCAGTAGCAGGATCCAGATCCGGCCGAAGAGGTTGGGTTTGTCGGTCAAGAATCGGCGACTGTCAGCGGTGGGGCCGTGAGACTACGCGATTGCGGGCCTGCGGGGCCAGTGCCGGAGGCCAGAATGTGACCGGGCGCGGCGAGGCGTCGCGGCCGTCGGATCGGCAGCGGTCAGGTCGGCAGCCGCCGGGCCTAGCGGGTCAGGCCGGCGCCGGCGTGCGCAAGAGCAACAAGCCGGCCAGCGCCGCGAGCAGCAGCAGCCAGATCAGCGCGTTGACGCGCACCGCGCGGCGGGCGGCCTCCTTCTCCAGCCAGGTCCGGGGCGTGACCCCGCGCAGCACGAAGGTCGCCTGGGTCGCCAGGTTGACGCAGACCACGTTGACCGCGAGCAGCAGGGCCGCGCCGAGGGCGTGGTGCCATTGGCCCGCGCCCAGCATCAGGCCGATGGTCGCCGCCGGCGGCAGCAAGGCGACCGCGACCATGACCCCGACCAGCGCGGCCGAGAGCCCGGTGGTCAGCGACAGGGCCGCCGCCGCGCCCGACGCCAGCGCGAGGACCATGCCGTCGAAGCCGACATCGGTGCGGGCCATCAGCTCCCGGCTGCCCAGGTCGAGCGGCCAGGCCAGGCCGATCGCCGCGCACAGCACCAGGGTGAGCGCGACCCCGGCGGCGTTGGTGCCGAGCGCGCGGGCCATCAGCGCGCGGTCGCCCAGGGCGACGCCGAAGCCGAAGGCCAGGTTGGGGCCCAAGAGCGGCGCGATGACCATGGCGCCGATCACGACGGCGACGTTGTCCTCGATCAGCCCGATCGCCGCGACCACGGTCGACAGCGCCGCGAAGATCAGGAAGTTCCCGTCCAGCGTCGCGTTGCGGGCGACGTCGCTGTACAGCTCCTCGCGGGTCTCGCTCGCCCGCCGCCGGGCCCGGGCCTCCTCCGCGTCGGGCTTCTCCTCCCGGCGGGGCACGGTCGCCTCGACCGGCAGGATGGTGATGCGCCAGTCGGTCGAGCCGCCGAGCGCGTTCTGGAGCTGGTCGAGGACGGCCTGGCGCTTTTCGGCGCCGACCAGCAGGTGGACCGCCTGGCGCGGCGTCTCGTCGTCGGTCGGGTAGACGTGGCAGTCCAGGACCTCGGCCTGCCCGGCGATGGCGACGACGGTGTCGACATGGCCGGGGTCCGCGGTGACGACGATCAGGCGCTCGGTCATGGCCTGCCTCCTACCGCACCCGCGCCGGCGGGGCCAGAGGCGAGGCTCGCACGCGGATCACGACCGGCGGCGCCCGGCCGCCCGGAAAGCGCGGATTTGCCTTTCGCCGCGGGGCTGATACGCTGTTTGCCAGGTTTCCGCGCGACCACGAAGGACGACCCGACATGGCCCCGAAAGACGACGCCGGCACCGCCGCCTGGGAGCCCAATCCCGAGGTCCTGAAGCTGTGGCCCAACATCTCGGGCAACGCGATCAACGGCCTGGGCGAGACCGAGCCGGGCCCGCCCCGGCCGGTGTTCTGGCGCACCGACGGCTCCACGCCGCACGCGCCGGTGATGTACTACTTCTATGAGAAGGACAAGGACAACGAGGCGATCGCGGCGGCGCGCAAGTACCGCCAGCGGACGGCGGATATCCCGGTCCACGACGTCGCCGAGGAGAAGGTCGAGCATCCGGCCGCGGAATGGGTCGATCTGGTCAAGGCCGCGGCGCGGGAACTCGGCGCCGACGACGTCGGCATCGCCGCCTGGCGCCCGGAATGGGCCTTTCCCGACCGGCCGGCGCCGCAGGGCCAGTGGGCCGTGGTCATGGCCTTCGCCCAGGACTATGAGGCGATGAAGACGGCGCCGTCGGACGCGGCCTATATCGAGGTCATGGCCCAGTACGAACGGGCCGGCAACGCCGCCAAGCACCTGTCCAACTGGGTCCGCGACCGCGGCTGGTTCGCCGCGCCCAAGACCGGCCCGATGACCGAGGACGTGCTGATGATCCCGGCCGCGATCGAGGCCGGCATGGGCGAGCTCGGCAAGCACGGCTCGATGATCCACCGCAGGTTCGGCGCCGACTTCCGGCTGTCGGTGGTGCTGACCGACGTGCCGCTCGTCGCCGACGCGCCCGACGTGTTCGGCGCCGACGACTTCTGCCAGAGCTGCCAGATCTGCACCAACGCCTGCCCGCCCGGCGCGATCTCCCCGGAGAAGCAGATGGTCCGCGGCGAGCGCAAGTGGTACGTCGACTTCGACAAGTGCATCCCGTATTTCGTCGACAACAAGACCTGCGGCATCTGCCTGGCGGTGTGTCCGTGGAGCCGGCCGGGCGTCGCCGACAACCTGGTCGCCAAGATGGCGCGCAAGCGGCAACGCCGGTAGCGGGTCGCCCCGGACATGAAGACCCAGGTCGGCATCATCGGATCGGGCCCCTCGGGCCTGCTGCTGTCGCAACTCCTGCACCAGCAGGGCATCGACAGCGTCGTCCTCGAGCGGCGCAGCCAGGACTACGTCCTCGGCCGCATCCGCGCCGGCGTGCTCGAGCAGGGCACGGTCGACTTGCTGCGCGCCGCCGGCGTGGCCGAGCGGATGGACCGCGAAGGGCTGGTCCACGACGGCTTCGACGTCTGCTTCGGCGACCGCCGCCAGCGGATCGACCTCAAGGCCCACACCGGCAAGGCGGTCACCGTCTACGGCCAGACCGAGGTGACCAAGGACCTGATGGACGCCCGCGCCGCCGCGGGCGGGGCGCTGGTCTACGAGGCCGAGAACGTCCGGATCGAGGGCATCGACGGCGACGCGCCGGCGCTCACCTACCTCAAGGACGGCAAGGAGGAGCGGCTCGACTGCGACTTCATCGCCGGCTGCGACGGCTTCCGCGGGGTCAGCCGTAGGGCCTTCCCCGAAACGGTGCTCAAGACCCATGAGCGGGTCTATCCGTTCGGCTGGCTCGGCATCCTGTCGGAGACCAAGCCGGTCTCGGACGAGCTCATCTACGTCAACCACTGGCGCGGCTTCGCGCTGTGCTCGATGCGCTCGCCGACGCGCAGCCGCTACTACATCCAGTGCGCCTACGACGAGGACCTGGAGGAGTGGACCGACGACCGCTTCTGGGACGAGCTGCGCGTCCGCCTGCCGGCCACCGCCGCCGAGCGGATCGAGATGGGACCGTCGATCGAGAAGAGCATCGCGCCGCTGCGCAGCTTCGTCGCCGAGCCGATGCGCCACCGCCGGCTGTTCCTGGCCGGCGACGCCGCCCACATCGTGCCGCCGACCGGGGCCAAGGGCCTCAACCTCGCGGCGTCGGACATCCACTACCTGTCCCGCGCGCTCACCGCTTACTACAAGGAGGGTGGCCGCACCGACCTGATAGAGCGCTATTCCGACGACTGCCTCAAGCGGGTCTGGAAGGCCGAGCGCTTCTCGTGGTGGATGACTACCGTGCTCCACAAGTTCCCCGACCAGAGCACCTTCGACCGCGGCATCCAGCTCGCCGAGCTCGACTACCTGTTCGACTCGGAGGCCGCCCAGGCCGCGCTGGCCGAGAACTATGTCGGCCTGCCCCTCTGACCCTCTCCCCGCACTTCGACAGGACCGATCATGAAAGCATGGGAAATCGTCGGCGACGGCGGCATCGACGCACTGACCCTGGCCGAACGCCCGTCGCCCGAACCCGGACCGGGGCAGGTGAAGGTCCGGGTGCGCGCCAACTCGGTCAACTACCGCGACCTCAACACCGTGCGTGCGCCTGGGCGTATGGGGCTCAAATTCCCGCGCATCCCCAACTCCGACGGCGCCGGCGACGTGGTCGCGGTCGGCGCCGGGGTATCGGCGGTGGCGGTCGGCGACCGGGTCGCCGGCTGCTTCTTCCAGGACTGGGCTGCCGGCGAGGTCTCGGCCGCGGCGATGGCCAGCGCCCAGGGCGGGCCGATCGACGGCATGCTGGCCGAGGAGGTCGTGCTCAACGAACACGGCGTCGTGCCGATCCCCGACCATCTCGACTACGAGCAGGCGGCGACCCTGCCCTGCGCGGCGCTGACCGCGTGGCACGCCCTGGTGGTGAAGGGAGGGTTGAAGGCCGGCGACACGGTGCTGCTGCTCGGCACCGGCGGCGTCTCGATCTTCGCGCTCCAGTTCTGCACGATGATGGGCGCGCGCACGATCATCACCTCGAAGAGCGACGACAAGCTCGACCGGGCCCGCGCGATGGGCGCCTGGCAGGGGATCAACTACGGCGAGACGCCGGACTGGGCGGCCGCGGTCAAGGACCTGACCGGCGGCGGCGTCGACCACATCGTCGAGGTCGGCGGCGCGGGAACGCTGGAGCAGTCGATCGAGGCGGTGCGCATCGGCGGCCACATCGCGCTGATCGGCGTGCTGACCGCGGGTACGGTCAACCCGACCCCGATCCTGCGCAAGTCGATCCGCTTGAATGGCATCTACGTCGGCAGCCAGGCCATGTTCCGGGCCATGAACGCGGCGATCGCCGCCAACCGGCTCGAACCGGTGATCGACCGCAGCTTCGACTTCGCCGCGGCGCCCGACGCCTACCGCCACATGGAGGCGGCCGGCCATTTCGGCAAGATCGCGATCACGCTGCCGGGCTGACCCGCCGCTGGGCAGGCCGAACGCCGGGCTAGAGAACCTCGACCAGCTCCAGCTCGAAGGTCAGGTCGTGGCCGGCGAGCGGATGGTTGGCGTCGAGCGACACCGTCTCCTCGTCGAAGGCGGCGACGGTGACCAGCACGCGGCCGCCCTCGCTGGTGCTCATGTCGAGCATCTGGCCGATCTGCAGCTGGATGTCGTCGGGCAGCGCGTTGCGCCGGACGCTGATGATCCGCTCCTCGTCGCGGTCGCCATAGGCCTCGGCCGCCACGATCGTAACCGTGCGGGTATCCCCCGGCTCCATGCCGACCAGCGCGGTCTCGAAGCCCGGGATCGTCTCGCCGCTGCCGACGTTGACCTCGAGCGGCGCGCGCTCGCGCGAGCTGTCGAACTGCGACCCGTCGGCCAGCGTGCCGGTATAGTGAACCCGGACCTTGTCCCCCGATTTGACGGCTGCCATCTTTCTCTCCAGTCGCTTCCCTGATCACGCATGAAGGGTCTGACCTTGAGCGCGGCGGAAGCGAAATCAACCGCGGCGGGGAAATTCGCCCGCCGCGCCGCCTCGATCAACACACGGAGCAGCACCGGTTTGGATATTCCCAGCGACCTCCTCGACGGCTATCGCCGCTTCCGCGCCGGCGCCTTCGCCGACCAGGCCGACCAGTATCGCGCGCTGGCCGATGGCCAGGCCCCGACCACGATGGTGATCGGCTGCGCCGACAGCCGGGTCGACCCGGCGACCATCTTCGCCGCCGGCCCGGGCGAGCTGTTCGTCGTCCGCAACGTCGGCGCCGTGGTCCCGCCGTGCGAGGCGGCCGGCACCTATCACGGCACCTCGGCCGCGATCGAGTTCGCCGTGACCGGACTCGGCGTCGCCAACATCGTCGTGCTCGGCCACGGCCTGTGCGGCGGCGTCATGGCGGCCTTCGAGGCCGCCGAGAAGAAACCGGTCGGCCGCTTCATCGGCCCCTGGGTCGCGCTGCTCACCGACATCTGCGCCGGCCTCAAGACGCAGGCGGGCTCGGAGTTGCCCGCCGCCCTCCAGCAGGCCGCCGAACACAAGGTCGTCCAGCGCTCGCTGGCCAACCTCGTGACCTTTCCCTTCGTCGCCGAGGCGGTCGACGCCGGGCGCCTCACCCTGCACGGCGCCTGGTTCTCGATCGCCGAGGGGGCGCTGCACTGGCTCGACCCCGCCACCGGCACCTTCGCCGACATTCCGGAATAGCGCCGGCGGACCTTGAGACAGGTCAAAACGCCGCGACGGAGATCGGTTTACCCGTCGTTAACCTGATAATAACGGCCGGCGTCCGCCCCGCGGCGCGACCGGCCATTCGCGACGCGAACGCGATGGGAGTAACGACATGAGACCTCTACGCCGGGCCCTCCTGGCGGCGATGATCGCCGTCACCGCGGCCCTGAGCACGCCGCTTGCCGCGCCGTCCGCCAAGGCGCAGGAAGTGGTCAGCATCGGCTATTTCTACGACCGGCTCAGCCCCTACGGCCAGTGGGTCAACCACGCCCGCTGGGGCTGGGTCTGGTACCCGACCCGGGTCGCCGCCAACTGGCGCCCCTACCTCCACGGCCGCTGGATCTGGACCGACGAATACGGCTGGTACTGGCAGTCGAACGAGGATTGGGGCTGGGCGACCTACCACTACGGCCGCTGGTCCTACGACAGCCAGTATGGCTGGATCTGGGTGCCCGGCACGGTCTGGGGACCGGGCTGGGTGACCTGGCGCCAGGGCGACGCCTATGTCGGCTGGGCCCCGCTGCCGCCGGGGGTCGGCTATACCGATGCCGGCCTGGTCTGGGGCGGCATCGACATGCTCGACGACGCCTATGACCTATACTGGGTCTTCGTACCCGGCCGCCTGTTCCTCGGCCGCCGGCTCGACCGCTACGCCTTCCCGCGGTCGCGCAACCGCAGCCTGCTGCGATCGACCCGCAACGCCACCCGGTTCCGGCAACGCAACGGCCGCGTCTACAACCGCGGCCCGGCGCCTGTCGTGGTCGCCCGTCGCTTCGGCCGACCGGTGCCGGTCCGGCGGGTCCGGCGGGTCAACAACCCGGCCGCGCTGCGGACCGCCACCCGCGGCAACGTGGTCGGCGTGTTCCGGCCACGGGTCAGGCGCAACGCCGCCTTGCGGCCGCCGCGCCGGGCCTTCCGCAAGCCGCCGCGCACGCGCGGCCAGCGCCGCGTCCGGGCGACCCAGCCGCAGACGGTCCCGCGAACCCAGCGGCGCGTGCAACCGCGGATACAACGCCGGGTCCAGCCGCGGGTACAACAAAGGGTCCAACCGCGCGTACAGCGCCGCGTACAGCCGCGCGTGCAGCGAAAGGTCCAGCCGCGCGTGCAGCGACGGGTTCAACCGCGGGTGCAACGAAAGGTCCAGCCGCGCGTGCAGCGAAGGGTCCAGCCGCGCGTGCAGCGACGGGTCCAGCCGCGCGTGCAGCGACGGGTCCAGCCGCGCGTGCAGCGACGGGTCCAGCCACGCGTGCAGCGACGGGTCCAGCCACGCGTGCAGCGACGGGTCCAGCCGCGCGTGCAGCGAAGGGTCCAGCCGCGCGTGCAGCGACGGGTCCAGCCGCGCGTGCAGCGACGGGTCACAGCCCAGGGTCCACCGTCGGACGCAGCCGCGTAAGGCGGCCCCGCGGAAGCAGAAGAAGAAGGACGAACAGCGGTAGACGCGGGCACACCGGCCAGCCCGCTGTCGGCGCTGGCCGCACCGCGCCTTGACCGCTGCGCGGCTCGAAGCGCGCTCGGCTGCCGAGGAAACCCGATGTTAACCAACCCTTAAGCGCGCTTATGGGAAGTTCGAGCCGCGAGGGAAGGCGCCCGTCCGGACGCCGAGACCCTGCGGCAACTTGGCTCCCGCACGGGCGTGCGTATGCACATCATCAGGAAGCGCCGGCCCTACCTGACCGCTCGAAGCTGGGCGGACACGCTGCCCTACATCCGGCACACCTTCCTCGCCGGGGCGGTGCTGTTCGCGCTGTTCTGGGGCTGGGACGCGATCATCGACCGCGCCCATTTCCTCGACACCCTGCCGATGCGCCTCGCCACCACGATCGCCTATGCCGGCTTCTTCGTGCTGATGACCCGGCATCCGGGCGTCCGCTGGTGGACCGTCCCCGTCTATGTCGGCGGCATCGTGTGGGCGTCGATCGCGATCACCGTCATTGGCCTGCAGCTCGCCCACGGCTACGAGATGATCGACGGCGGCCTGGTCATCGTGATCCTGGCGGTCGCCTTCATCGGGCCCTACGGCGGCGTGTCGGTGCCGCTGGTCGTGCTCGCCGCGACGATCCCGAGCGCCATCGTGTTCGGCGCGCTCGCCGCCGGTTGGACCCTGCCCGGTCTGCCCGACGCGGGCATCGCCATCGGCTCCGGCGTCATGCAGCTCGGCGCGGCGATGATCGCGATCATCCTGGCCCGGGTCGACACCTTGCGCGAACGCGAGCTGTTCCACGAGCACTGGTCGCTGACCCGCCTCGCCACCACTGATCCGCTCACCGGAATCGCCAATCGCCGGCAGCTCCAGGCCGACTTCGACCGCGAGGTCGCCCGCCACCATCGCCACGGCCGGGGCCGCGGTATGGCGATCCTGATGATCGACATCGACTATTTCAAACAGGTCAACGACACCTACGGCCACAGCGTCGGCGACGAGGTGCTGTGCGGCATGGTCGCGCGCTGGCGCCGTGCCCTGCGCGAGATCGACCACCTCGGCCGCATCGGCGGCGAGGAATTCATCGCCCTCTTGCCCGAGACCACGGCCGAGATGGCCCGCGAGGTCGCCGAGCGGCTGCGCACCGTCTCGGCCGCGAGCCCGCTGATGACCTCGGCGGGCACCATCCCGGTGACCGTCAGCATCGGCTACGCCCCCGTGCCGGGCGTCCGCACCTCGCTGGAGGGCGCGATCCGCGACGCCGACCGGGCGCTCTACCAGGCCAAGAACGGTGGCCGCAACCAGGTCGCCACCGTGGACAAGGGGCTCAAGCCGATCCGCGGCAGGCGCAAGCGCCGGCCGCGCGTCGCCAAAGCGGCCTGACCGTCCGCCCCTAAGCTGGCGGCCCCCAAGCTGGCGGCCCTGAGCTGGCGGCCCGGTCCCGCCCCCGGCCGCGCTCGATCAGAAGCCGCGCGCGCTGCACACCGAGGCGTGCACCCGGCAGCGGTAGCGGCCGCGGCGCTCGCAGCGGCGCTGCGCCAGCCGGCGGGCGACGTCCTTGTTGCGGTGGATCGCCGCGCCCCAATGGAAGGCGTCGAGCTCCTTGAACACGACGATGCAGCCGCCGCGGACCTGGCGCGCCCAACCGCGGTAGCGCTTGGGCTTGATGCCGTGGGAGAGCGCGGCGTTGTAAGCCTCCCGTCGCGCCTCGCGCCGGGTGTCGTAGGGCCGCGCCGTCCCCGACTTGCCGGTGCGCGGCTCGTAGTAGAGCCCGGCCCACTTGGGCGGATCGGCATGGGCGGGCCCGGCGAACAGCGCCGGCGCGACCAGTGCGGGAGCGGCGAGCGCGAAGCCGCCGACCACGGCGGCGGCCAGCGGGGTGGCGAAGCGGCGAAGCATCTTGGGTATCATGCGTTTTTCCTCCTGCCGGGCCGGTCGCGGCGCCCGATCGCCCGCCTGTGCCCTTGCACGCCGATATTACCACGAAGTGTTGCGGAAACGTGTTGCGGTGTGGCCGGCATTTCGATCGTTTGATCGGCTCGCGCCGACCTGTACCATCGCCGCATCGACACCAGGATCCGGGAGGAGACGACAATGCAAGGCAAGATCGCGTTCGAGGAGCATATGGCGATCGAGGAGACGCTGGGCGACACCAAACCCTTCGCCGGCGAGTCCGGCGACTACACCACCTTCCAGAAGGAGATTCTCGACGTCGACACCATGCGGCTCGAGGCGATGGACCGCACGGGCATCGAGTTCGCGCTGCTGTCGCTCAACGCGCCCGGCATCCAGGCCATCCTCGACACCGACCGGGCGATCGAGGTCGCGCGCAAGGCCAACGACACGATGGCCGCCGCGGCCGCCCGGCACCCCAAGCGCTACGCCGGCCTCGCCGCCCTGCCGATGCAGGACCCCGACGCCGCCTCGGCCGAGCTGACCCGCTGCGTCAAGGAGCTCGGCTTCAAGGGCGCGATGGTCAACGGCTTCACCCAGAAGGGCGACCCCGACACGGCGATCTATTACGACATCCCCGAATACCGCAGCTTCTGGGCGACGGTGTCGGAGCTCGACGTGCCCTTCTACCTGCACCCGCGCATGCAGATCCCGTCGCGGGCGCAGAACTACGAGGGCCACCCGTGGCTGATGAGCTCGCCCTGGGGCTTCGCCGCCGAGACGGCGCTGCACTCGCTGCGCCTGTGCGGCTCGGGCATGTTCGACGACTACCCCAACCTCAGGATCGTGATCGGCCACCTGGGCGAGAACATCCCGTTCGGCCTGTGGCGCATCGACGCCCGCATGCGCTTCTCGCCGCGCGGCTACCGCGGCAAGCGGCCGCTGGGCGACTATTTCCTCGACCACTTCCACGTCACCTGCAGCGGCTTCTTCAACGACCCGGCGTTCCGCTGCACGGTCGAGGTGATGGGCACCGACCGCATGTATTTCTCCGCCGACTACCCCTTCGAGCGGATGGACGACGCCGCGGAATGGTACGACGCGACGACGACCATCGCCGAGAGCGACCGGCGCAAGATCGGGCGGGACAACGCGATCAGGCTGTTCGGGCTGGACCTGGACTAGAGGCCGACCGGCGCCGTCAGCGACACGACGGATCCATCGGATGACCGAGACGTTCGACTACGTCATCGTCGGCGCGGGCAGCGCCGGCTGTGTTCTGGCGGCTCGACTGTCCGAGGATCCGTCGGTGCGGGTGCTGCTGCTGGAGGCCGGCGGGCGGGACTGGATGCCGCTCTACCGCGTGCCGATGCTGGCCGGCATCCTGTTCCGCAAGAAATACAACAACTGGTGTTACCAAACCGAGCCGGAGCCGGGCCTGGACGGCCGCCGCCTGTTCTGGCCGCGCGGCAAGGTGCTGGGCGGGTCGAACCAGATCAACGGCATGGTCTACACCCGCGGCCACCGGCTCGACTACGACGCGTGGAGCCAGATGGGCTGCACCGGCTGGAGCTGGGACGACGTGCTGCCCATCTTCATGGCGTCGGAGGACTACCGGCCCGACCCGGGCGAAGCCGTGCCGCCGCATCACGGCACCGGCGGCCCGCTGACCGTGGTGCGCGGGTCGATCGACGCGCCGCTCTACGACGCCGTCATCGAGGCGGGCGGCCAGGCCGGATTTCCCGTCACGCGCGATTTCAACGAGCCGGAGCGGGAAGGCTTCGGGCGCTACCATTTCACCATCCGCGGCGGCCAGCGCCTGTCCACCGCGCGGGCCTATCTCAAGCCGGCGATGGACCGGCCCAACCTGACCGTGCGGACGCGCTGCCACGCGACCCAGATCGCCGTCGAGCACGGCCGGGCGACCGGCCTGCGCTACGTGCGCCGGGGCCAGAGCCATGCCGTCCACGCGGACCGGGAGGTCGTGCTGGCCGGCGGCTCCATCAATGCGCCGCAATTGCTGCTGCTGTCCGGCATCGGCCCGGCCGACGACCTGCGCGCGGTCGGCGTGCCCGTGGTCCACGACCTGCCGGGCGTGGGCGAGAACCTGCACGACCACCTGGTCGCGCGCATGCAGGTGCGCTGCACCGGCGCCGTCGACATCTACGACGAGCTACGGATCGATCGCGCGGCGCGGAACGTGCTGGGGGCGCTGCTGTTCGGCAAGGGCTTCGGCACCAACTTCCCGCTGCAGGCCGGCTGCTTCATCCGCACCCGGCCCGAGCTGGCGGCGGCCGATATCCAGCTCAACTTCCTGGCCGCGCTGAAGCCGGTCACGCACTGGCCCTTCGCCCGGCCGGGGCCGGATTCCGGCCACGGCTTCTACGCCGGCGTCCACCAGACGGTCCCGGAGAGCCGCGGCCGCCTGTGGCTGGCGTCGAGTGATCCCTTCGCCCCGCCGCGCATCCTGGCCAACTACCTGGCGACCGAGAACGACCGCCGGACCATGCGCGCCGGCGTCCGCGCGATGCGCGAGGTCTTCGCCCAGCCGGCGATCGCCAGGCATATCGAGCGGGAGCTCGTCCCCGGCCCGGACGTGGACAGCGACGACGCCCTCGACGCCTGGATCCGCGGCGCCGGCGACACGGTGTTCCACCCGGTCGGGACCTGCCGGATGGGCGTGGACGACAGGGCGGTGGTCGACCCGCGCCTGCGCGTCCGCGGCATCGACGGCCTGCGCGTCGCCGACGCCTCGATCATGCCGGTCATCAACGGCTCCAACACCAACGCGCCGACCATCATGATCGCCGAAAAGGCCGCGACGATGATGCGCGAGGATGCTGGTGGGAACCATTCGCCATGACCGGGCCGATCATCGACCCCCATGTCCACCTGTGGGACCTGCGCAACACCCCGCGCGCGACCTCCGCGCTGGCCAAGTTGTTCGGGCGGCGGCCGGCGACCATGAACTGGCTCGCGCGGCGGGTCTTCCCGAAGGACGCCATCCGCTTCTTCGGTACGCCGGAGCACCTGCTCGCCGATTACCTGCCGCCGGACTACCTGGCCGACACCGGCGGCGCGGACGTCGCCGGCTTCGTCCATATCGAGGCCGAGTGGAAGGGCAAGGGGCCGCTCGGCCCCGTCGCCGAGACGCGCTGGCTGGAGAGCCTCGGTTCGCCCCTGCTCAAGGGCATCGTCGGCTATGCCGACCTGACGCTCGGCGCCGACGTGGACTCGGTGCTCAAGGCGCACCTCGAGGCCAGTCCGAAGTTCCGCGGCATCCGCTACACGCTGACCCATCACCCCGCCAAGGGCGTCATGAACGGCTGCAAGACCGAGGGGCTGGCGCGCGACCCGGCCTGGCGCGCGGGCTACGCGATGCTGGCCGAGCACGACCTGAGCTTCGATGCGACCGTCTACCACAACCAACTCGACGACGTCACGGCGCTCGCGCGCGACTTCCCGGACGTGCCGGTGATCCTGTGCCACGCCGGCACGCCCACGGCCTACGGCGGCCCGTTCGGCGGCCCCGTTGGCGGACAGGGCGAGAGCGCGGCCGCGCGGGAGCAAATCGCCGGGGCGTGGCGGGATGGCATGGCCCGGCTGGCCGAACGGCCCAACGTGACGGTCAAGATCTCGGGCCTCGCCATGCCAATCCTGGGCTGGGGCTGGGAGCATCGAGCCCGGCCACCGGAAGCAAACGAGATTGCCGAGGCCTGGGCGCCGCTGGTCGATTTCATGGTCGACAGTTTCGGCGCCGACCGCTGCATGCTCGCGTCCAACTTCCCGATCGACAAGGTGTCGATGAGCTGGGCGACGCTGTACGCGGCGTTCGAGAAGGCGGTGGCCGGGCGGACCGAGGCGGAGAGGGAAGCACTGTTCAGTGAGACGGCGCGACGGGTCTACCGGTTATAGGCAGGCGTCCCTCACCGCCGCGTGTTCCGTCCGGTCGGCACCTGTCGCATGGGCGTGGACGCGATGGCGGTGGTCGATCCGCAGCTGCGCGTCCGCGGCATCGACGGCCTGCGCGTCGCCGACGCCTCGATCATGCCGGTCATCGACGGCCCAACACCAACGCGCCGACCATCATGATCGCCGGGAAGGCCGCGACGATGATGCGCGAGGATGCCGGCGGGGGTGCCGGGTGACTTGACGGCCGGCCCCAGCGGCGGGGCGCGCCATTCAGAACGGCGGGCCCAGGCGCAGGTGGCCGTGGTCGCTGTCGCAGTTCAGCAGGTCGACCCGCTTCAGGAGAATGCGAAGGCCGTCCCCCGTCCGGCGCAGGTGATGGCGCACGAAGCCGGCGAACAGCCGTTGATCGTCCCGCCGGTACTCGACCATCGTGAAGGACGACCGTGCGAGCAGCTCGCCGTCGTTCGGCCCGGCCTGTTCGATCTCGGTGTTCGTGACCTGGTGGCAGGTGCGCGACGGCGGCTGCTGGGACGCCGTCCGCGGATCGAGCAGGCGCGTGACCCGCATCTTCAGCAGGCCGACGTCCTCGTAGATGATCGACACGTGCTCGGTGGCGCTCTCCTGCTGCCACGCCATCGGCACCCAGTAGCGCCCCTCGGGATCGAACAGCGCCAGCCAGTCCTCGAAGCGGCGGTCGTCGATCAGCCGCGCCTCCTGGGTCAGGAACCTTTCGACGGTGCGTAGCAGGATCGGGTCGTCGGCGGGCATGGCGCCGTCCATCTCACGCCTGGCCCGTCATGTAATCGACCCAGGCGCGATGCTGGTTGCGCATCAGGACCTCGTTGGTGCCTTCGCCCGTCCGGCCATCGTCGACCGGCCGTTCCGAGTCGAGGCCCCGGCTCCAGTCGACCCAGTCGCGCGCGCCCGACGCCAGGCTGCCCTGGATCTGCTCGAACACCTCGTGGTCGTCGGTCGTGACGATCGACGCCGGCGAATTGACCGACGTCAGGACCCGCACGGACGTGTGGAACAGGTCGTCGGGCGCCCCGACCAGGCGGAAGATGTAGCCGTGCTGCTCGGTCCGGTCGACGGCGACGGGATGGAGGATGCGGATCTGCTGGAGGCCGGGGTTCACGAACAGGTTCGGGTAGACGATGGTGTTGTGGCGGCTGAAGGACAGGATCTCTTCCGTCTTCGCCTCGCCGTGCCGCGCGACCAGGGCCTGCCGGTAGCGCGCGAACCACGGCTTCTCCTCCGGATGGGCGTCGGCGGTCTCCTCGATGCCGCTGCCTTCGACCGCATCGCGCAGGAAACCGCCCATCCAGCAATGGCCCCGCGGCAGCGCCGCGATCCGCATCCGCTCCCAGTCGCGCAACGACAGGCCGTTGGCGCGGGTCGCCTCGACCTCGACGCTGCCGGGCGCGTTCGAACCGGCCTCGCGACGCAGGCTGTCGGCGGCCGCCACGGCGTTGGCGTGCAGGATCTTCGGGTGCAGCAGGTCGATCGAGTTCTCGATCTGGAGCTTCCAGTTGCCGCGATAGCATTGCAC
Organism: uncultured Alphaproteobacteria bacterium; assembly: GCA_963730305.1. Classification (GTDB taxonomy): domain Bacteria; phylum Pseudomonadota; class Alphaproteobacteria; order Bin65; family Bin65; genus CAMYMQ01. The sequence goes on along the minus strand of CAVSRB010000004.1, from coordinate 759,498 downwards.
CGTCTTGCCGCCGGCCATGGCCAAATCGCCCGAGGGCGACCGGTCGACGAAATTGTCGAAGGCTTCGCGGACCTGGGGCCCGAGGAAGTCGCTCAACCCGACCCCGTCGGGCGCCTTGCTGCCGAAGATGAAGCCCCGGTAGGCGTCGACCCGGGCGATCCGCTCCAGCCCGTAGTCGGCGCGGCGTTGCGAGAAGTCGCGGCCGTAGCCGCTCGGCAGCGGCAGCGAGGCGAGCGACCCGTCGGTATGGAAGGCCCAGGCGTGGTAGGGGCACACGAAGGTGGGCGTGTTGCCGGCCGCGACGTGGCAGACCTCGGCGCCCCGGTGGGCGCAGCGGTTGTGGAAGGCGTAGACCGCGCCGTCGCCGTGCCGGGCGACGATGACCCGGTCGCGCCCCAGCCGGGTCGTGAAGAAGTCCCCGGTCTCGCGCAGCTGGCTCTCGTGCCCGAGATAGACCCAGGCGACGCCGAAGATCCGCTCCATTTCGGCGTCGAACACGTCCGGATCGGTATAAAGCGCGCGGCTGACCCTGCCAGGCCGGACGAGATCGGCGAACGATTGCTCCGTGGCCACGACTGACCTCCCTGCGCCGGTGCCTGCCGGCCAAAGCCGATCGGCGTTCGCTCATCATCAGGCTGGGCGGGCGGCTGTCAAGCAGCTGGCTGGCTTTGGCCAGCGGTGTCGATCGCCTGGCCCGCATCTTCATGATAGATCATGTACAATGTGTCGCGCGGAGACGGTGAACCGTCGCGCGACCACCATACGACAGGGGGATACCGTCATGCGCTTCGCCGTTTTCCTCGCCCCGTTCCATCCGCCCGGGCAGAACCCGACACTGGCCATCGAGACCGACCTGGCCCTAGTTCAGGCGCTGGACCGGCTTGGCTACGACGAAGCCTGGTTCGGCGAGCACCATTCCGCCGGCTGGGAGCTCTATCCCGCGCCCGAGCTGATGATCGCGGTCGCCGCCGAACGCACGAAGCACATCAAGCTCGGCACCGGTGTCGTCTCGCTGCCCTACCACCATCCACTCAACGTTGCCGAGCGGATGGTCTTCCTCGACCACGTCACCCGCGGGCGCACCCTGTTCGGCGTCGGCCCCGGCGCGCTGCCGACCGACGCCTTCATGCGAGGCATAGATCCGATCAACCAGCGGCCAATGATGGAAGAGGCGCTCGACGCCATCGTCGAGCTGTTGCGCAGCGACGGGCCGGTCAACCGCGAGACCGAGTGGTTCACGATCCGCGACGGCCATCTGCAGGTGAAGCCCTACACCCGGCCGCATTTCGAGATCGGCGTCGCTGCCCTGTTCTCGCCGTCGGGCCCGACACTCGCCGGCCGGCTGGGCGTGTCGCTGCTGTCGCTGGGCGCGACCCTGCTCAAGGGCTTCGACGCGCTCGGCGCGCACTGGGACGTCTATACCGAGACCTGCGCGGCCCACGGCCACGAAGCGGACCGGGAGACCTGGCGGCTTTTGGGGCCGATGCACGTGGCGCCGACCCGCGACCAGGCGCGGGAGGACGTCAAGTACGGCCTCAAGCGCTGGCTCGGCTATCAGCAGGACGTGGCGATCCTGCCCTTCGTGCCCTCGGAGCTGAAGGACGACGAACTGGTCGACGCGGTCAACGACAGCGGGCTCGCGATCATCGGCACGGCCGAGGACGCCTGCGCGCAGATCCAGCGCCTGTGGGACCAGTCGGGCGGCTTCGGCACCTACATGATCATGGGCACCGAATGGGCCGACCCTTGGGCGACCTTGCGCTCCTACGAACTGATCGCCCGGTTCGTGTTCCCCGAATTCCAGGACTCGGCGCGGATGCTGAACCACTCGGCCCAATGGGCGACCGACAACGCCGAATTGTTCTCGAGCCGCGCCGGCCAGGCGATCCAGAACGCCATGGCGCAATACGCCGAGACGCACGAGAGCTACGCCAAGATCGCGGAGCAGGCGGGTCAGTCAGTAAAGGAATTCAAGGAAGCGGCGACCAAGGGGCGGGGGACAGGATGAAGGGGATCGGGTGTGAGGAAATGAGTACGAAGCAGCGCTAGCTGGAGCAAGTAACTCATCCCGTCATCAGGATAAGCTGTTGCAGCGCAGGTCGCAGTCCTGCGCCTGCCGATCATTCTGGCATTCGATCAGATGACCGATGGACTTGGTCACCGTCTCCCAAACAACCGCTCGATATCCGCCAGCTTCAGCTCCACATAGGTCGGCCGGCCGTGGTTGCACTGGCCGGAGTGCGGCGTCGCCTCCATCTGGCGGAGCAGCGCGTTCATCTCCTCCGCCGTCATGCGGCGGCCGGCGCGGATCGAGCCGTGGCAGGCCATGGTGCCGCACACTTCGTCCAGGCGTTCCTTCAGCGCGAAGGCGTCGCCCAGCTCGGCGAGCTCGTCGGCGAGGTCGCGGACCAGGCCCTTGACGTCGCTGTCGCCGAGCAGGGCCGGGGTCTCGCGCACCACCACCGCGCCCTTGCCGAACGGCTCGATCACCAGGCCGAGCTCGGCGAGCTCGCCGGCGCGCTCGGCGAGGCGGTCGACCGCCGCCTCGTCGAGCTCGACGATCTCGGGGATGAGCATCGCCTGGCGCTTCACCCCGCCGTTGGCGAGCGCCGCCTTCATCCGCTCGTGGACCAGCCGCTCGTGGGCGGCGTGCTGGTCGACGATGACGATGCCGTCGGCGGTCTGGGCGACGATGTAGGTCGAGTGGAGCTGCGCGCGCGCCGCCCCCAGAGGATAGTCGCTCGCGTAATCGGGCTGGAGCGACCCCTCTCCGGACCCGCCGGGCCCGCCCGCCGGGCCGGCGGCCGGGTCCTCCCAACGGCCGGCGGGCGCGAGGCCGTCGGCGACGTAGCCGGCGACGCCATCGCTCGCCCCGTCCGGGGCCTGGAAGGCGGCGGCCGCCTCGGCCATACCACGGGGGACGTGGCTGCCGTAGCCGCCGCATAGCCCCCGCCGGGGCGCTGGAACAGGCCGGGGTGGTGCGCTTCCGGCCGGAACGCGCCGAGCGCGGCCGACGCCACCGTGGTCGAGGCGCGGTGACCGGCCTCGGCCAACGCATGGCGCAGGGCGCCGACGATCAGGCCGCGGACCACGCCGGGCTCGCGGAAGCGGACCTCGGTCTTGGCCGGGTGGACGTTGACGTCGAGCTCCTCCGGCGGCACCTCGAGGAACAGGGCGACGACCGGGTGGCGGTCGCGGGCGAGGAAGTCCTGGTAGGCGCCGCGCACCGCGCCGAGCAGCAGCTTGTCGCGCACCGGCCGGCCATTGACGAACAGGTATTGGTGCTGGGCGTTGCCGCGGTTGTAGGTCGGCACGCCGGCGTAGCCGGTGAGGCGCAGCCCTTCCCGCACGGCGTCGAGCGGCAGGGCGTTGTCGGCGAAGTCGCGGCCGAGGATGTCGCCGAGCCGACCCAGGCGCGAGTTCGAACAGGTCGCCCTTGCCGGCGGCGAGGTTGACCAGCTTGCGGTCGCCGCCGGAATCGCTACGGCCCCCGTCCCCCCTCACGGTGAAGGCGATGTCGGGATGGGCCATGGCCAGCCGGTGGACGGCGGCGACGGCGTATTGCTGCTCGGTGCGCTCGGTCTTGAGGAACTTGAGCCGGGCCGGGGTGGCGAAGAACAGGTCGCGGACCTCGACACGGGTGCCCTGGGCGATGCCCTCGGGCTTGGGGATGTCGACCAGCCCGCCCGAGACGGTCAGCGCCCAGCCGTTGGCGGCGCCCGGGCGGCGGCTGGCCACGGTCATTCGGCTGACGGCGCCGATCGAAGGCAGCGCCTCGCCGCGGAAGCCCAGGGTGCGGATGTCGACCAGGTCATCGTCGACGAGCTTCGACGTGGCGTGGCGCTCGACCGCCAGGGCCAGCTCCTCGCGGCTCATGCCGCAGCCGTCGTCGGCGACCTGGATCAGGCTGCGGCCGCCGTCGCGGACGATCACGTCGATGCGGGTGGCGCCGGCGTCGATGGCGTTCTCGACCAGCTCCTTGACCGCCGCCGCGGGCCGCTCGATGACCTCGCCCGCGGCGATCCGGTTCACAAGGTTTTGTGGTAGGAGCCTGATCGCCATCTACATAATGTAGCGAATCCTCAGGTCGAATCCGAGAGGAATCTCCGCGCCAGCGCCTTGCCCTCGTCCACCGCGGGCTGTGAGAACGGGTCGATCCCCAACATGTAGCCGGCGACCGCGGTCTCGATCATGAAATGCATCATCAGCGCGCCGACCACGGCTTCGAGCGACGCGCCGGCGGCGGGCGTCAGCGTGCGCACCGGGCGGCCGTGGCCCGCCAGGGTCTGGGCCGTGGCGCGGTATTCGGCGCGCAACAGGTCGCCGCGCGAGCGGCCCTCCAGGTAGCCGAGGCCGGGGTCGCCCAGGGTGTCGATCGGCGGCTCGGCGGCGCTGTCGAGCGCGGCGACCGGCGCGATCAGGGTGAACAGCTTGTCGGCGGGCCCGTCGAGCCAGAGCTGGAGCTGGCTGTGCTGGTCGATCGCGCCGAGCGCGGGATAGGGCATGGTGCCGTGGCCGTCCTTGCCGACGCTCTCGCCCCAGATCTGGCCCCACCAGCGGGCGAAGGGCTCGAGCCGGTCGATATAGGGCATCAGCACCGTCGCGGTCGTCCCGCGGGCGCGGACCAGGCCGACCTGCACCGCGGCGCCGACGACAGGGTCGCTGTCGCCCGCTTCGAACGCGGCGAGCACCGCTTCGGCGGCCGCGCGGACGGCGATGGTGTCGAGCCCGGCGGTATGGGCCGGCAGCAGCCCGACCGGGCTGAGCGCGGAGTAGCGGCCGGCCAGGTCGGGGTCGTGGTCGATGATGGGGATGCCGAGCTGGCCCGCCAACCGGCGCAGCGGCGAATCGCCCGGCTGGGCCAGGGCGACGAAGCGGCGCGCGGCGGCGGCCGGCGGCATCATCGCGACCACCTCGCGCCAGACGGTGAGGAAGTTGGCCAGGGTCTCGGCGGTCGTGCCCGACTTGGAGACGACCAGGAAGGTGGTCTCCGGCGTGATGAAGCGGCGCCAGCTGTCGTCGGCGTCGACATTCTCCAGGAAGTCGACGACCACCGTGGGGTCGGGCTTGAGCGTGGTCAGCGCCCGGGCGCCGAGCGACGAGCCGCCGATGCCGATGACGCACAGCACGGCGCAGCGCTCCAGCGCGGGGGCGGCGACCTTGACCGCCGTGTCGAGGTCGGCCGGCCGGCGCGGCATGTCGAGGAAGACGTGGCCGCCGGCGCGCCACTCCGCGCGCAGCCGCTCGGCCGCGGCCGCGGCGTCGTCCCGGGCGCGGCCGAAATCGGCGGCGGTCAGGCCCCCGCCGGGGGCGGCCGCGTCGAGGCAGGCGTCGATGTTTTGCGTATAGGCCGGCATGGCACCGGCCTAGTACCTACAGGCCGACCGGGTTCCCGACAACCACGAATGTCAGGCTGTTGGCCTTGAGCAACCGGGCGGCGACGCGCTTGATGTCGGCGACGGTGACCGCGTTGATGTAGCCGTTGCGCTTGACGAAATAGTCGATCGGCAGGCCTTCCTGCTGGAGCGCGGCGAGCATCGCCGAGATCCGCGACGAGCTGGAGAAGCGCAGCGCGTAGGAACCGGTGATGTAGCGCTTGGCCGCCTCGAGCTCCTTGGCCGACACGCCCTGCTTGGCCATCTTGGCCCATTGCTGGCGGATCAGCTTGACCGACTCGGCGACCTTGGCGTTGCGGGTCGCCACCGCGCCGAGATAGAGCGCCGTGTGCGACAGCGGCCACAGGTAGGAATAGACCGAATAGGCCAGGCCGCGCTTCTCGCGCACCTCGTCGTAGAGCCGCGACGAGAAGCTGCCGCCGCCGAGGATGTGGTTGAGCACGTAGGCGGCGTAGAAGTCCTTGTCCTTGCGCGGGATGCCGGCCTGGCCGAACACCGCCACGCTCTGCGGCACGTCGAGCTTGCGCACCATCACCTTGCCGGTCAGCTTCGGCTTGACCGCGGGGATCTTGGGCCCGGTCTGCTTGGCCGGCAGCGGCCCGAAGGTCTTGTCGAGCAGGCCCTTCAGCTCGGCGGCGGTGATGTCGCCGACCACGCCGATATAGAGGTCGCTGCGCGCGAAGTTGTGGCGGACGAAGTCGACCAGGTCCTGGCGGGTGATCGCCTGCACCGTCTTGGCCGTGCCGGAGACCGGGCGGCCGTAGGGGTGATTCGGGTAGGCCGCCTTCCACCACGCGTCGCGGGCGATCCGGCTGGGGTTGCGCGAGGCGCGCAGGATCGAGGCGAGGAGCTGCTGGCGCATCCGGTCGATCGCGTCGGGGTCGAAGCGCGGCTTGGTCAGCGCCAGGCCGAGCAGCCGGAACGCCTCGTCGCGGTTGCGGGTGAGCGTCCGCATCGTGCCGGTGAAGCTGTCATGCCCGACGTCGAAGGACAGCGAGATCGACAGCGACTCGATCTTGCGCTGGAAGGCGAGCGACTTCATGTCGCCCGCGCCCTCGTCCAGCAGGGTCGACAGCAGCTGCGCGGTGCCGGCCTTGCCCGGCTTGTCGTGGCTGGCCCCGGCGCGAAAGCTGAAGGTCAGCGAGATGATCGGATTGTTGTGGTCTTCGACCAGCCAGGCCTTGACGCCCGACGCGCCGACCACGGACTGGACCTTGACCGCGGCGGATGCGGGCACGGCGACGAGCGGAACCAGGATCGCGAGCAGCCCGGCGGCCGCCGCCTTGAGTACGGCGTTCATCGGTATCTCCTATTGCGAGACGGCGTCGGACTTGGGCAACAGCGTGCCCGTCACCGACCGCTCGATCCGAAGGACATAACGGGCGGCGGCGTTGACGTCGGCGACGGTGACCGCGCCGATCCGGTCGGGCCAGGCCTCGACGTCGGCGACCGTCCGGCCGGTGGTCAGTGCGCTGCCGAAGGCCATCGCGCCGGTGCGCAGGTTGTCGCGGGCGAAGATGGCGGCGTCCTTGAGCCGCTGCTTGGCGCCGGCGACCTCCTCGGCGGTCACGCCGTCCTTGAGCAGGCGGGCGATCTCCGCGTCGATGGCAGCCTCGACCTTGGCGACCGGGACGCCCTTGCGCGGGCTGGCGTAGACGTAGAAGTTGGACAGATCGAGCGCCCGCGCGCTATAGCCGGAGCCGACGCTGGTCGCGAGCTTCTCCTTGACCACCAGCGCCTGGTAGAGCCGGCTGGTCGAGTTGGTGCCGAGGATCTGGTCGAGCACCTGCAGGGCGTAGGCGTACTTGGCCGCGCCCTTCTTCATGGCGCGATGGTAGCTCGGCGCGACATACATGCGGACCAGCGACGGCCGGGCCACGCGCGGATCACGATAGATCACCCGGCGGGCGGCGCGCTGCCGCGGCTCCTGCGGACGCATGCGCGGCTTGAGCGCAATCGGCTTGACCGGCCCGTAGTATTTCTCGGCGTAGGCCTTCACCTGTTTCGGATCGACGTCGCCGGCGACGACCAGGACGGCGTTGTTGGGGGCGTAGTGCGCCCGGTAGAAACGCAGCGCGTCATCCCGGGTCAGCCCCCTCATCTCGTGCATCCAGCCGATCACCGGCCGACCATAGGGACTGTTGAGGTAGAGCGCCCGGCGCACCTGTTCCCACAGGATCGAGCTCGGCCGGTTCTCGGTCCGCGTCCGCCGCTCCTCCAGGATCACGGACCGTTCGTGGCGGACCTCGGTGTCGTTGAGGACGAGGTTGGCCATGCGGTCGGCCTCGATCTTCATGACCGTGGGCAACCGGTCCTTGGCGACGAACTGGTAGTAGGCGGTGTAGTCCCACGAGGTGAAGGCGTTCTCCTGACCGCCGTTGGCGGCGACGATCTTGGAGAACTCGCCCGGACCGAGCGTCCGGGTGCCCTTGAACATCAGGTGTTCGAGGAAGTGGGCGAGGCCGGACTTGCCGGGCGTCTCGTCGGCGGCGCCGACCTTGTACCAGACCATGTGCAGCGCCACGGGCGCGCGGCGGTTGACGACGACGACGACCTTGAGCCCGTTCTTGAGGGTGAAGGTCGTCGGGTTGAACACGCCCTTGCTGGTCGGGGTCGTCGCGGCGAGGGCCGGACCCGGCTGCACCGCGCCGATCAACGCGACGCCGAGCACGGCGAGGCCGCCCAGGAGACGCCGATGGCCCGACGCGAAGCGCCACTGGGAAGACTTGCTGCGGCACTGGCCGGAACGGCCGCCGATTGCCTGAGGGAGAAGCACGCTGTCACCTCCAACTGGTTCGTACAGGACGCCGCTCAGCGCCCGCGGTGCGCGCCGCCTGTCCCCCGACCGCGGCTTGGTGGCCGGCGCCGCAACGGCGCGCGACCGGTAGGATATGAGGGCGCGGCTCGCTCCGCGCCAATCACGATCCGGCGACGCGCGCCGGACCCGCCGCCCTAGACGGCGGTCACTCCTTCACGCCGGAACGGCGCAACAGCTCGTCCTCGCCCTTGCTGGGCGACGACGGCGTGGTCTCTTCCTTGCCCCGCGTCTCGGGCCGGACCTTGCCGGTATTCTCGCTCGGCTGCGGCGGCGGCGCCGCCACGACCACGCGCTTGGTCTTCTTGGTGGCGTCGGTCTTCTTGGCCGGAACCTTCTCGGTCTTCACCTTCGGCTTGTCGTCGACCTTGATGTCCAGCACACGCGACGACTTCTTCGCCACCTTGGGCTCGGCCTTCTTGGTCGTGGCCGCCGGCGCAGTATCGAGCTTGCCCGGGGTCTTTTCGGTGGAGGCCGGCTGTGCGGCCGGCGCGGCCTTCTTGGCCGCGCGCGTCGGCGGCGGGCGCAGGCTGTAATCCGGCGGGATCGACAGCGGCTGACGGTACGAGCCCTCGTTCTTGTTCGCGGCGCCGCTGAGGTTCTTGACCACGGAACTGACGCCGTCGAAAACGCCGCAGCCGCTGAGCGCCAGCATCATGCCGCCGGTGAGGACGATAAAGCCCGGTTTGAACATCACACGCTTCCCTATTGAACCCGCATTATTTAGGTGATTCGCGAGGGCCGAACAAGGAGTCCAGCAGCAGCAGCGCCACCCCGACCGAGATCGCTGAATCGGCCGCGTTGAAGGTCGCGAAGTGCCATCCGCTCACATGAAAATCGATAAAGTCGACGACGCTGTCATACCTGACCCTGTCGATGACGTTGCCCAGCGCCCCCCCGATCACCAGCCCGATGGCCAGTGCCGGAAACATACGGTTGATACGCCATAACCACACCAGCAATCCCCCGGCGATCACCAGGGCGACGCCGGCCAGGACCCAGATCATCGCCGGCGACCCGGCCGGGAACAGGCCGAAACTGACGCCGGTGTTGCAGGTCAAGATCAGGTTCAAGAATGGCGTCAATATGACGGGCTCGAGCACCCGCCGGCATTCGCCCGCCACGCCGTAGTGGTCGAGGATCGCGTATTTCGACGCCTGATCGATGACGATGGCCGCCGCAGCGACCGCAAGGCCCGTGCCAAGGTAGCGACGGCTCACTCGGCGGCCGTCTTGTAATGGGCGACGGCGTCGGCGCAGCGGCCGCAGACGTCGGGCAGCGACGGCTCGACGCCGACGTCGTCGGTCACCCGCCAGCAGCGCACGCACTTGTCGCCCTCGGCCTTGCGCGGCACCACCGCGACGGCGGGCACGTCGGGCAAGGTGAAGGCCCCGTCGGGCGCCGGGTCGGTGGTCAGCGTCGCGTCCGAGGTGATGCCGATCTCGGCGAGGTCGACGCCTTCCATCGCCGCGACGTGGTCGGCGTCGGCATGGACCACCGGGGCCGCCTCGAGGCTCGCGCCGATCCGCTTCTCCGCGCGCTCCAGCTCGAGCGCGCCGGTGACGACGCGGCGCAGCGCCCGGACCTTCGACCACTTGGCGGCGAGCGCGTCGTCGCGCCAGGCCTCGGGCACGTCCGGGAAGGTGCGCAGGTGGACGCTGTCGGTCCAGGCGTCTTCGCTGCCGAATCGGGCCTGCCACGCCTCTTCCGCAGTGAAGCACAGCACCGGCGCGAGCCACGCGGTCAGGCAGTCGAACAGGATGTCGAGGACGGTGCGGGCGGCGCGGCGGCGCGGGTCGTCGAGCCGGTCGCAATAGAGCGAGTCCTTGCGGACGTCGAAGTAGAAGGCCGACAGCTCGACCGCGCAGAAATTGTGGAGCGCCGAGTAGAAGGCGTGGAAGTCGTAGCGCTCGTTGGCGGTACGCAGGAGACGGTCGAGCTCCCACAGCCGGTGCAGCACCCAGCGTTCGAGCTCGGGCATCTCCGCCGGCGCCATCTTCTCCGCCGGATCGAAGTCGGCGAGGTTGCCGAGCAGGTAGCGCAAGGTGTTGCGCAGCCGGCGGTAACCATCGGCGTGCTGCTTGAGGATATCGGGGCCGACCCGGACGTCCTGGCTATAGTCGGAGCCGACCACCCACAGGCGCAGCACGTCGGCGCCGTACTGCTTGACCGCGTCCTCCGACGACAGGGTGTTGCCCATCGACTTGGACATCTTGTAGCCCTTCTCGTCGACGGTGAAGCCGTGGGTCAGGATCGCGTCGTAGGGCGCGCGGCCGCGGGTGCCGCAGCCGACCAGCAGCGACGAGTGGAACCAGCCGCGATGCTGGTCGGAGCCTTCGAGGTAGAGCGAGGCGGGCCACTGGAGGTCGGGCCGGTCTTCCAGCACGAAGCCCTGGGTCGCCCCCGAATCGAACCAGACCTCGACCACGTCGGTGACCTGGTCGTAGTCGTCGGGGTCGTAGCCGTCGCCCAGGAAGCGCGACGGCGGGCTGGAGAACCAGGCGTCACCGCCCTCCATCTCGTAGACGTCGGCGATGCGGTCGATCACGGCCTGGTCGCGCAACGGCTCGCCGGTCTTCTTGTCGACGAAGATCGGCAGCGGCACGCCCCAGGCGCGCTGGCGCGAGACGTTCCAGTCCGGCCGCTCCGCGATCATGCCGCGCAGGCGCGCCTGGCCGCTGGCCGGGAAGAAGGCGGTCTCGTCGATCGCCTTCAGGCAGGTGTCGCGCAGACTCGGGCGCTCTGCCGAGCCGGGCTTGTCCATCGAGATGAACCACTGGGTGGTGTTGCGGAAGATCAGCGGCGCCTTGGACCGCCACGAGCAAGGATAGGAATGGGTCAGCTTGCCGCGCGCGAGCAGCGCGCCGGCGTCGACCAGCGCCTTGATCACCGCCTCGTTGGCGCCGCCCTCCTTGCCGGCATGGGTGTAGACCGCCTCGCCCGCGAACAACGGCACGTGCTCGAAATAGCGGCCGTCCTCGCCCACGGTCTGGGGCGGCTGGATGCCGATCTTCTGGCCGAGGATGTAGTCGTCGGCGCCGTGGCCGGGCGCGATGTGGACGAAGCCGGTGCCGTCCTCCTCGGTGACGAAGTCGGCCGCCGCCATCGGCACGTCGAAGTCGTAGCCCTGGCCGTGGAACGGATGGCGCAGGACGGTGCCGGCCAGTTGGGCGCCGGTGAGTTCCGCGACCACCTTGTGGCCCGTCACCTTGGCCTGGGCGAGGGTCGGCTCGATCAGGGCCTTGGCCATGACCAGCTTCTCGCCCGGCCTGGCCCAGACCTCGCCGTCGGTCTCGGTGATCTCGACGACCGCATAGGTGATGCGGTCGCTGAAGGCGACGGCGCGGTTACCGGGAATGGTCCACGGCGTGGTCGTCCAGATCAGGACGGACGCGCCCTCGATCTCCGGCGCCGCTGCGGTGGCGACCGGGAAGCGCACCCAGATCGTCTTCGACGTGTGGTCGTGATATTCGATCTCGGCCTCGGCCAGCGAGGTCTTCTCGACCACCGACCACATCACCGGGCGGGCGCCCTTGTAGAGGCTGCCGTCGACCAGGAACTTGCCGATCTCGCGCACGATCGCGGCTTCGGCGTGATAGGCCATGGTCAGGTACGGGTCCTTCCAGTCGCCGACGACGCCGAGCCGCTGGAACTGCTCCGACTGGATGCCGACCCACTTCTCGGCGAACTCGCGGCACTCGCGGCGGAAGTCGAGGATCGGCACCTCGTCCTTGTTCTTGCCGGCCTGGCGGTACTGCTTCTCGATCTCCCACTCGATCGGCAGGCCATGGCAGTCCCAACCGGGGACGTAGTTGGCGTCCTTGCCGAACATCTGCTGCGAGCGGCTGATGACGTCCTTGAGGATCTTGTTGAGCGCGTGGCCGACGTGGAGGTGGCCGTTGGCGTAGGGCGGTCCGTCATGGAGGACGAACATCTCGTTGCCCTTGGCGACCTCGCGCTGCCGCTTGTAGAGATCGATCGCCTGCCACCGGGCGAGCATGTCGGGCTCCCGCTGGGGCAGGTTCCCGCGCATCGGGAAATCGGTGCGCGGCAGGAAGATCGTGCTCTTGTAGTCGACAGTCATCGGACGTCGCGGCTCATGCTTGGATTTCGGCCTCTCGGGCGGCGCGTGTTACACCGCCCCGTTCGTGCGCGGCAAGAATTTCGCGCGCTTTGTCGCAGTCCTGCGCGATCTGCGCCTTGAGCGCATCGAGCCCGTCGAACTTCGCTTCCGGCCGGATGAAGTCGATGAGTTGCACGCGCAGCAACCGACCATATAGGTCCTCGTCGCGGTCGAACATATGGGCTTCGAGCAGAACCTTGCCGTCGCCGATGGTGGGCCTGAGCCCCAGGTTGGCGACGCCGTCGTGCCAGACCGGGTCGGTCGGCGCCTCCAGCCCCATGCGCACGGCGTAGACCCCGAACTTGGGCAGCAGGTAGCCCTCGAGGTCGAGGTTGGCGGTGGGGAAGCCGATCGTGCGGCCGCGCTGGTCGCCGGGGTGGACGTGGCCCTCGACCTCCCACAGCCGGCCGAGCGCCTTGGCCGCCTCGGCGGGCCGGCCCTCGCGCAGGTGGTTGCGGATCACGGTCGACGAGAAGGCGCCGCCGTCGGCGCCGGTGACCTGGGCGACCCGGGTGACCCCGAAGCCGCGCTTTTCCCCCTCCGCCTCCAAGAGCGCGCCGTCGCCGCTCCGGCCCTTGCCGAAGACGAAGTCGTAGCCGATCACGACGTGGCGGGCGGCGAGGCCGTCGACCAGGATGTCGGCGATGAAGTCCCCCGCCGGCTTCGAGGCCAGCTCGGCGTCGAAGGACAGCACGAACAACAGGTCGACCCCCAGCGCCTCGAGCTGGCGCGCCTTGGGGCGCAGCGGGGTCAGCCGGAAGGGCGGCGTGTCGGGCTGGAAATAGTCGCGCGGATGCGGCTCGAAGGTGAGCACGGCGAACGGCGCGCCCAGCGCGCGGGCACGGTCGCGGGCCGCATCGAGCACCGCGAGGTGGCCGCGGTGGACGCCGTCGAAATTGCCGATGGCAAGGACGCTGGCCCGGTCCGCCGGGTCGAGCGCCTGCCAGGAACGGTGGATGCGCATCGCGATATCGCCGGGCGCGCGATCAATCGTCGGGCGGGTTGCGCAGCGGCACCTTGATCAGCGCCTCACCCTCGATCACCGCGTCCTCGCCGACCAGGCAGATGGTGTCGAGGATGGCGCGCGCCTTCTCGTCGTTGAGCTCGCGCACGGTGACCCGCGTGTTGACCGTGTCGCCGGCCCGCACCGGGGCCATGAACCTCAACGTCTGGCCCATATAGATCGCGCCCGGGCCGGGCAGCTTGGTGCCGATCAGGGTGGAGATGTAGGCGGCCGAGAGCATGCCGTGGGCGATCCGGCCCTGGAACATGCCGGCCTGGCCGAACTGCTCGGACATATGGACCGGGTTGGTGTCGCCCGACACGCCGGCGAACGCGACGATGTCGGCCTCGGTCACGGTCTTCGAATAGACCGCGGTCATGCCGACCTTGAGGTCCTCATAATAGTAGCCGTGCAGCTCTTCGTCGGTGACCGGGGCGTAGGCCGGGCCCAGGTCTTGCGCGTCGTCTTTCGGCGCCATGCGCGTCTCCATGACATCGCTGGGGTGATGCTGCGCCGCAATGTAGAGGCGGGGTGTGACGGGGGCAAGGCGGGTGAGCGGTGGCGGCGCGCCGCGACGGTTCAGCGGGTATCCGGTCCGTCGCCGTCGGTCTCCGCGGTGAAGCGATCGTAGGCCGCCTCCGCCGTGTCGCCGATCGCGTGCAGGTGCCCGATCAGGCGCGTCAGGTCCTCGCGTGACAGGGTCGCGATGGCGCGGTCGATCTCGCCGACGACGACCGGCTTGAGCTCGTTGAGCCGGGCCCAGCCGGCGTCGGTCAGCATCACCCGGACGATGCGGCGGTCGGCGGGATCGTTCTCGCGGCGAACCAGGCCGTCGGCCTCCATCTTGCCGACCGCGCGACCCAGCGCAGAGCCCTCGACGAAGGTGTAGTCGGACAACTCGCCGATCGACAGCGGCTCCTTCTCCGACAGGGCGACCAGGGTCCGCCATTGGGTCTGGGAGAAACGGTGCGCGCCCAGCGCCGCCTCGACGTTGCGAGCGACCCGATCGATCGCGCGGGTCATCAGGTAGAGCGGGTTGTCCTTCATCTTGAAGGGCAGCCCCTTGAGCGTGACCGGGCCCTTTGCCGCGGCGCCATTCCCGGCCCCAGCCCTGTTCCCGCGCCCCGTCGCGTTTTCTGCCCCGTTCCGAGCGGTCTTTGCGCCCGTCCTGGTTCGCGATTCCATGACTGCCTACCCCCTGTCGCCCCAGCGCGCCTTGACCAAATGAGCTGGCGGAGTCAATATCTGCAACAACAGATATTAATACGATGGCCGTCTCGTAGCCATGCCCGCCGATGGAGGACCCTCATGCGTTCCAAGGCATTCATACGTCCGATCAAGGCCCTGAACCCGGCGCTCCTGCTGGCCCCGGCGCTCGCGATGACCGCGACGCCGGCGCAGGCCCGTGAGCTCGTCTTCTCCATCATAGGCACGCCCAAGCACGTCATAAACCGGGTCATCATCCCCGAGTGGGCGGCGAACGTGAAGAAGGCCACCGACGGGCGGGTGACGATCAAGGTCCTGGCGACTTCGGTCGCCCCGCCGCCGCGCCTCTACGACGCGGTACGGACCGGGATCGTCGATTCGGCGTACACCATGAACGCGTTCCTGGTCGCCAAGGCGCCGCTCATCCAGATCGGCCAGTTGCCGTTGATGTTCACCACCGGCCCGGGGGTGGCGACCGCCCTGTGGCGCACCTACAACAAGTTTTTCAAGGCCAAGCACCCGCTTCCGGGCGTCGTCGTGCTCGGCTTCGTGAGCGGCTCCGCCGGCGTGATCTGCGGCCTGAAGGGACCTATTGATTCGGTCGCGACGCTGCGCTCGCTCAAGATGTGGTCGATGCCGGGCTTCTCCGCCGAGGCGATGGCCCGCCTGAAGGCGTCCGTGGTCCCCGGACCGGGCGCGCGGATCTATTCGATCGTCTCAAAGGGCATCGTCGACGGCTATTCCGGCCTCTCGGTCAGCGACGCCTATTCCTTCAAGGCCTCGCAATATGCCAAGTCCTGCACGATCGTGCCCGGCGGCGTGTTCACCCCGAACTTCACCGTCATGGTCCAGCCGAAGGCCTGGGCGAGCCTGTCCAAGGCGGACCGCAAGGCGGTCATGAGCGTATCGGGCGAGAAGTTGGCGCGCGGCTCGCGCCACTGGGACGCCGTCGAGCGCAAGGCGATGGCCCGCTTCAAGGCCGACGGCAAGGACCTGCGCATGGCTTCCCCCGCCCTTCGGGCGGCGCTGCGCAAGGCCTGGATGCCGATCCACCTGGCCTGGATCAAGCGGGCCAATGCGCTCGGCATCGACGGCAAGGCCGCCTACGACTATTTCCGCGCCCAGGCGAAGACCGCCGCCGCCAAGCCCGAATAGGGAGCGGCCGATGCCCGCCAATGCCGAACGGACCTGGCCGCTGAACGCCTGGTACGTGGCCGCCTGGGGCCACGAGATCGAGGCCGGCAAGCCCTTCGCCCGCACGCTGCTCGACGAGCCGGTCGTGCTGTTCCGCGACGCCGACGGCGCGGTCCACGCGCTCGAAGACCGCTGCTGCCACAGAGCAACGCCCCTGCGCCTGGGCGAGGTCGTGCCCGAGGGACTGCAATGCGGCTACCACGGCATGGTCTTCGACGGCGCGGGCCAATGCGTGCGCATCCCCGGCCAGGACACGATCCCGCCCCAGGCCCGCGTGCGCAGTTTCCCGGTGGTCGAGCGTCAGGAGTTCGTGTGGATCTGGATGGGCGACCCGGCGCGGGCCGACGAAGCGCAGATCATCGACTACCCGTGGAACGACGATCCCGACAACTGGCCGCACCGGCACGCCGTCTTCCACATCAACTGCGACTTCATGCTGCTGGTCGACAACCTGATGGACCTGACCCACGTGCCGCACGTCCACACCAAGACGATCGGCGGCGGCCCGGTGATGGCCCAGGTCAACGCCC
Source organism: uncultured Alphaproteobacteria bacterium (assembly GCA_963730305.1). GTDB lineage: Bacteria > Pseudomonadota > Alphaproteobacteria > Bin65 > Bin65 > CAMYMQ01. The sequence continues at coordinate 743,231 of CAVSRB010000004.1, read as the reverse complement.
GCATCGACGTCGAGCGGACCAAGACCGGCGTCCACTTCGTGCGCTGGATCCTGAACAGCGTGCCGCCGCCGACCTTCGCGCGCAGCGCCGGCTGGGGCGACGACGTCCGGGTCGACCGGTGGGCCGATTTCGAATACGTCGCGCCGGCCTCGGTGCTGCAGTGGACCGGCTCGTTGGAGGTCGGCCGCGGCGCGGAGCAGGACCGGACCCAGCCGGGCGGCTTCAACATCCGCCTCTACCACGGCGCCACGCCCGAGACCGCGGACAGCTGCCACTATTTCTGGTGCGCCGCCAACGGCCACAAGCCGGACAACCCGGCGGTGACCGAGGCGCTGTTCCAGGAGGTGGCCGACACCTTCCAGGAGGACGTCGAATTCCTCGAGGCGCAGCACGCGTGCATGAAGGCCGCGCCGGACATGCCGCTGGTCGACATCAAGCACGACTTCGCCCGCCGCCCCGCGCGGCGCGCGCTCGACCGGTTGATCGCGCTCGATACGCCGGCCGCCGCCGCGGAGTAATCTCTGCGTGACGCCGCGTGAGCGGCATGCAAGTGGCTTCGCGGCCGACTCGGCCATCGCCGACACGGGCGCCTGACTGGATACTCCTGGCGTTTCGACTGCTGCGCCCCCATATAAAGGGTCGAGGTTCCGGCCGCTCGCCGGGACCGAACTGGGAGAATCCTTCATCGACAATCCGAATTCCGACAGGGCGACCCTGACGGGCCACGAACGCCTCCGCCAGGCGGTTGGGCGTTTCCAGGCCCCGATCCTTCGCAAGAGCCTGTCCCAGATCGCCACCTCCTTCGGTGGCTTCTTCGCAACCTGCGCGGCGATGTACGCGCTGACCGAAATCTCTTACTGGCTGGCGATCCTGCTCGCCCCGCTGGCGGCCGGCTTCCTGGTCCGCATCTTCATCATCCAGCACGACTGCGGCCACCACGCCTTCTTCCGCTCGCGCCGGGCCAACGACGCGGTCGGCTTCGCTTGCAGCGTGCTGACCCTGACGCCCTACGTGTCGTGGCGGCGCCAGCATGCCGGCCATCATGGCATCTGGAACGACCTCGACCGGCGCCAGAGCGGCGCGGACATCTATTCGTCCTGCCTGACCGTCGCGGAATATCAGGCGCTGGGGCCCTGGCAGCGGTTCTGGCACCGCCTGGTGCGCCATCCGCTGGTCGCCAACGTGCTGTTGCCGCCGTTCATCTTCATCCTGCTCTACCGCACGCCCTTCGACATGCCCAAGACGTGGCGCCGTGAGCGGCGGCTGGTCCACCTGACTTCGCTGGCGATCGTCGCCGTGCTGGCGGGCCTGGTCCTGCTGTTCGGCTATCAGAGGGTGCTCGCCGTCCAGCTGCCGGTCATGGCGCTGGCGGCAATGCTGGGCGTCTGGCTGTTCTCGGTCCAGCACCGCGGCGAAGCAACGCTGTGGGCGCGCGGCGACGCCTGGGGCCACACCGCGGCCGCGCTGCAGGGCTCGACCTACCTGGGGCTGCCCGCGGTGCTGCAATGGTTCACCGGCAACATCGGCTTCCACCACGTCCACCACCTGAATCCTCGGGTCCCCAACTATCGCCTCCAGGAATGCCACGACGGCATCGGGTTCCTGCACGCGGTGCCGCGGGCGTCGTTCCGCGACGCGCTGCGGGCGCTCCGCTTCAACCTGTGGGACGAGGAACGCGGCCGGATGGTGCGGTTCCGCGAGGCCCAGCCCGCGGCGGGATAGACCGGCGCGCCGCGCTTTGGCGTCCCGCCGGCCGCCTGCTATGGTCCGCCGGTGAAAGGCGGGTTGGCAGCGAGCGGGCGCAAGGCATGATGCGCGTCAAGTGGCGGGCGGTCTGGCTGGTGTGCTGGACCCTGTTCCTGGTCGCGGACAGTGTCTTCGGCCTGCGCGCCAAGCTGTCGGCGCTGCTCGTCAGCAGCGAGGCGGGCGAACCGGGCCTGTTCTACACCAGGGTCCAGACGATCCTGCTCGCGGTCTTCATCCTGGTCGCGCTGTCGCCGCTGTTGTGGCCGCTGGCCAAGCGCTGGTTCCTGAAGGAGGGACCGAAGCGGGCGACCGCGATCGAGCGCGACCCGCGCGACGCCAGCCTCGCCGAAGCGCTCGGCTATCTCGTCGACCGCTCCGCCTGGGGCGCGGGTCGGGATGCCGACGAGGATCCGGATGCCCGGCTGCGCGCCGCCGCCGCGCTGGTCGAGGAGGCCGCCCGCAAGGGCCGCCTCGACATCCGCGGCGTGCCCCCCGGCGGCGACACGCGCCGCTCGATCACCGCCGATCACTGGCTGTCCGCCGGCATCGACCTCGCGGCGACCCTCGACCCGTCGGGAAGCGGCGGCCGCACCGCCGCGCGCGCGGGAACGGGCGCCGAGGCGGGGCCGGCCTATGATCATCTGGTGGTGGATCGTGACGCCCTGTCGAGGCTATGGCCGCAGGACAACGTCTGGCGGCGGACCGGCCGGGCGACGACGCGCGGGGTCAAACGGGGCTTCCGCCGCAGTCGCCGCGACGCGGCGAAGGAGTGACGGCGCCGGGGCGCTACCGCTGCCAGTTGGCGGCGAGCTGGGCGTCGTGCCCCTCGATCCGCCGGATCACGTTGCGGCCGAAGCCAGCGGCGTAGAGACGGCGGTCGGCGAAAGCGCGCCACAACGCCGTGCGCGAGCGCATCAGGGTCGCGTACAGGGCCGGGTTCTCGGCCGCGACGAGCTTGGCGACATAGGCGTGGATGGTATCGAAGCGGGCGCGCAACTGGGCCAGCGTCTTGCCGCCCTTGCCCTTGTGGAACCAGTAAAAGTCCTCGGCGAACCGGTTGACCAGCGCGGCGACCTTGAGCTTCTGCACCAGGCCCACGCCCTTGGCCGCGCGCAGCTTGCGCTTGAAGGCGGCGGCGCCGAGCCGCTGGACCTGGCTGGTGGTATAGGCGGTCGCCGGCGCGCTGGCGGCGTTGGGACCGGCCGCGAAGGCCGGCGTGGCCAGCGCCGTCATCGAAAGGCCGACAACGGCGGAAACGGCTGAACGTGCACGCATGATCCCTCTCCCCTGTCCTTCTGCGCCCCGCGTGATGCCGCCCGTTACATGGCACGGCTCCGTCGCGGTCGCGGACTGTCTTGGCGTCGCTTACAGATGGGGACGCGCAGCGCCGGTTGCATCGACAACCGGTGCGGGCGATTGTCGCACCGGTCGGGACGCGGCATCCAGGAAGGCCCCGCAGTCCTTGGACGTGTCAGCCGCTCTCGTCCGTCTGCGCCCGCGCGCGCCGCGACGACCGGGCACGGGGTGCGACTAGCGTTGTTTGCCACCCGAGGATGACAGCAGCGGGGTGCCCGTCCGCCACGCGGCGGAGCCCTTGCAGCGCCCGCAAATCCGTTCGCCGGCCCATTGGCTCTGGAACTCGGCTTGACACCGAAGGCACGCGCGCCGTTTCGGGACGACGGCGGTGGGTTGGTCGAACGACGTATCGGTCTTCGGAAAATCGGTCATGGCGTGGGCTTCTCGCGGTCGCACAATCGAGACAAATCGTCGAGCGCGTTGGCAATGAGTTCCTGGCGTCGCGGCTCCTGGGCCGCCGCCGTCTCGGCAAACAGCTGAATGAGATATTTCGCTTTGGCGGCGGCCTCCGGCCATGTCTCCGCCGGTTCGGCAAGCAAGAGGTTCTCCAGCTCTTCCTGGCGTTGGCGCAGCGCCGCCTGGTCGGCTTCGAACGCCTGCAGGTGCTGGCGGCGAATTTCCGTGGCCTTCTGCGCGGCCATGCCGCGCCGGCCGTCAAGATCCACCGGCTCGCCAGTCATGGTGTCGGCCATGGTGTCGGCCGCTCTCCGGACACGCCGGGGCGGCGCGTCGGCCAGGAAGCCCTTTCGACAGCGCGGTCGCACCGCGCCGCGGCTCTCCGTTGCGCTCCGTGAAAGGTCGTTTCGACCGGATCGATTTTCGCGGTGGTCATCGTGACGCGTTGGAGGCTTGCGCAGCTATTCCGTGGCCGACGGCATCGAGCTGGTGCCGGTCGGGGACGTCGCTGACGTTTGGGGCGAAGCGCTGGGTAGCCGGCGCAATCCACGCGGCGGCAGCGACCATGGCGGCCGTAATGGCCAACACCACGATGGGAGGAGAAATACGCATTGAGCAAAGTCCTTTCGGTCAGGGCGAAAATTTCTCGCGTGGAACCGTGTCGCCGATTTCGCCGAGCCAAACGCGCCACCGGACGCACATGATCCGAACCGCGCCAATCGCTCTCCATCACCATCGGACAATGACAGACGCGTCATCCTCGCGAGCGGCGGACCGATCGTCGCCCGCTTCCGAAGGCGGATCGGACGCCGCTTCCGGGCTCGTCGCCTCGACTGCCTGCGCCGCAACGTGGCCCGGCCGCTGCCCGATCGCGCGCCAGGGCTTCGTCCAGTTCGTTCGGGTCTATCGCCAGTATTTGGTGTTGGTTCGCACGCTCGGGCGCAACGGGCAGGGAAAGCAGCGCCACGACCCGCCGGTAGACGGGAAACGAAACGCCGTCCAAGAGCTGCTCATCGAATTCAACGTCATAGGTGCCGGCAGGCAACGGCTCATCGTAGGCGCTCACGACGAACGGCCTCCCGAACGTGACCGCGGCCTTGGTCGTGCGTGTCGTCATCCGAGCTCTCTTCGCTGGCGCATCGGCGCCAAGACTGGGGACTGACGGAGGGGGGTCGGCCCCTTCGTCCCGGCGGCTACGATCGGGGAGACGGTGCGGCTTTCACCGGCGCCTCACCAGGCTGCGCGGCGGGCTTGCCGGCCAACGGACCATCCTTGGACGGATCGCCGGAATTACTGTTGGCGGGCGTGGCGTGGGCGGAAGAAATGGCGTCTTGTTTCGCTGAAAGTTGCTTGTACGACATGGGATACCCTTCGCGTGCGGGCGACAATGTTGCCGCCGTAGTAAAAATATGGGTTCTATTTATGAAATTACAATGATATCGGCTTATTTAATTCATTTAAATTAAAATAACTACAAATAGATATAGAATCAAATATTCGAATTTATTTTGGAAATTTTGAGTAATTGATTTAGATATATTTAGGTATCGGCGCTTCGGCCGACGCACGGGTGAAGACGATCCGATCGGAGCCCGGACCGATACGCTCGAGATTGCCATACCGTAATCGCGCTTTTCAGCTTTCGCCGATCGCTCACGCGGCGGTCCCACGACCCTTCACCGATCAGGTCGCGGAAAGGACGGCTACCGCACCCGGGCCACGACACTCGCGGTCTTGCCGGTCGCGTCGATCACCGTCACCCGCACGAAACCCTCGCCGTCGGGATGCCAGACCGCCTGGCGGCTGTGCGGTGAGGCGCCGATCGGGCGGCCGTTGACCAGCCAGCGCAGCGGCTTCCTGCCGCCCCGGGCGGCCAGCGGCAGGTAGGGCTTGCCCTTGGCGTCGGGCTCCATCTCGACCAGCGCGTCGGCGGGCGGGAAGGTCACCGCCAGCGGCTTGATCTCGGCCGCGGTGATGCGGACCTTGACCGGCGTCACACCGCCCAGGCGTTGCAGGTTGGCCGGCAGGTCGCGGGTGCTGGCGACGGTGAGCACGCCGTCCGGCTTGACCGGCATCGCCGCGCGCGCGCCGGAATTGCTGCCGGGCAGCAGGTCGAAGACTCGGAACAGGATCGGCGCGGCGGTGTTGCGGCCATAGTGGCCGGGCCGCGGCGTGCCGTCGGGTCGGCCGACCCAGACGCCGATCGTGTGGCGGTCGTCGTAGCCGATCGCCCAGGCGTCGCGGAAGCCGTAGGAGGTGCCGGTCTTGTAGGCGATCGCCCGGCCGCCGCGGGCGTTGCGCGCGGGCACGTAGTCGGTCGGCGGCGGCGCCTGTTCGAGGATGCGGGCGAGCTGCCAGGCCGCCGCCGGCGAGACGAAGCGGAACACCGGTCCCGTCGCCTTCCGGCCGGCAACCAGGTGCAGCGGCGCGACCCGCCCGCCGTTGGCCAGCCCGGCATAGAGCGTGACCAGGTCGTGCAGGGTGAACCCGGCGCCGCCGAGCGCGATCGGCAGGTCGGGCTTGGCGTCGCCGGGCATGCGCAGCGGCGTGCCGGCGGCCCTGAGGTGCGCGGCGAAGCGGGCCGGGCCGACCGCGTCGAGCATCTTGACGGCGGGCACGTTGAGCGAGTTCTGCAGGGCGAAGCGCGCGGTGACCTGGCCGAAATAGACCCGATCGAAATTCTCCGGCTGGTAGCCGGTGCTGAAGCGGGTCGGCTGATCGGTGATCATGGTCAGCGGGTGGGCGAGCCGCAGGTCGAAGGCGAGGCCGTAGATGAACGGCTTGAGCGTCGAGCCCGGCGAGCGGATGGCGGTGACCATGTCGACGTGGCCGGCGCGCGCCGTGCTGAAGAAGTCGGCGGAGCCGACATAGGCGCGGATCGCCCGGGTCTTGTTGTCGGCGACCAGCACGGCGATCGACGTGTGGTCGCCGATGTTGGGCGTCTCCTCGCGGACCAGCTTGGCCAGAGCACGCTGCAATGAACGGTCGATCGTGGTGCGGATGACCCGGCGGTGGCCGGCGTCGGCGTGCAGTGCGCGGGCGACGTGGGGCGCGAAGAAGGGCAGCGGCCGGCGCGCGGTCGGGATCGGCTCGGCCATCGCCTCACGCGCACGCTCCGCGGTCAGCACGCCGCGGCGGACCATCGCGCGCAGGATCTTGTCGCGCGCCGCCCGCGCCCGCTTGGGGAAACGATCGGGACGGACGCCCTCGGGCGCCTGCGGCAGCGCGATCAGCAGCGCGGCCTCGCCGGGCGTCAGGTGGCGCGGCTCCTTGCCGAACCAGGACAGCGACGCCGCTCGGACGCCTTCGAGGTTGCCGCCGAACGGCGCCAAAGTCAGGTAGAAGGAGAGGATGCGCTTCTTCGAGTAGTGCGCCTCGAGCTGGAGCGCGCGCAGCATCTCGATCCCCTTGGCCCACAGCGTCCGCGGCCGCGGCTCCAGCAGGCGGGCGACCTGCATGGTCAGGGTCGAGCCGCCCGAGATGACGTGGCCGTTCGACGCCCACTGCCAGGCGGCGCGGACCACGGCGCGGGGGTCGACCCCGGCGTGGCGGCGGAAGCGCCGATCCTCGTAGGCCATCAGCATCTTGAGGTAGAGCGGGGACACCTGCTTCGGCGTCACCGGCAGCCGCCAGATGCCGTCGGCGGTGGTGAAGGCGCGCAGCAGCTTGCCGTGGACGTCGTCGATCCGCGCCGACAGCGCCGCCGCCCGGTGCAGGTCGGGCGGCGCCACCGCGTCGAGCCCGGCCGCGGCGCCGCCGATCAGGACGGCGACCGCGGCGGGCGCGTAACGGCGGGCGACCGACGCCAGCACGGGACAGCCCCTCGCCGCCCTAGTCGCGGGACTGGATCTTCAGCTCGCCCATCGCCATGCGGGCGAAGAAGGCGGGCCGGTACATGTCCTCGACGTGGGCGGCCGGCAGGCGGAACGTGCCGGGCGTGACCGCGCGGACGATGTAGGCGAGGTGGAACGACCGGCCCTTGCCGCCGATGTCGACCGCGGCGACGAAACGGTCGTCACGCGGCTCGACGTGGCGCGGCGTGGTCAGCTTCGGCAGCCACTTCATCTGGCTGACGTCGCGGCCCTTGAGCCGGGCGTTCTCGATCTCGAAGCCCGCCGGCAACAGGTCGACGACCAGGGCCTGGTGATAGCGCGGCGTGTTGGCGCTGACCTCGATCAGCGCGACCAGCACGTCGCTCTGCTTCACCTTGCTCAGGTCGGCGCGCTTGCCGTCCAGCGTGTAGAAGGAGCGGTTGATCGTGAAGCCGTTGTTCTCCGGCGGCAGATCCTTGTCGGGCACGCCGGTCACGGTGACGCTCTGCCACACCTTGGCCTTGCCGGTGTTGCGCACGGTCACGCCCTTGCGCAGCGCGGCGGGGGTCGGCCGCAGGTAGAGCGGTTTGGTCCGGTTGACCTGCGCCTTGCCGTCGACCGAGACCGAATAGGGCCCATCGCCCGACAGGCCGTGGGCGGCGAGCAGCAGCCACGCCTGCTCCTGGGTGCTGAGATAGCGCCGCGACGAGCGCATCCGCCCGACCTCCTGGATCAGGCCGCCGATCTCCTTGCTCTTGGGATCGGTCAGCGCGGTCAGGTAGAGCACCGCCGCGCGGTCGCGCAGCTCCGAGCCATAGTCGCGCACGAACACCCGCCAGTAGTTGCCGGTCTCGCGCGGCCGCGAGTGGTAGCCGAACGCGGTGGTGAAGACCTTGGCCGCCGCCGCGTTCTCGCCGAACAGCGACAGCGCCGCCGCGATCTGCGCCCGCGCCATCGCGGTCGGGATCGCGTCGCCGTAGGTGTCGGAGAAGTAGCGCAGGGTCGACACGTCGGTCTTCTTGTTGAGCGCCAGCACATAGAGCGCGTAGGCGTGGACCGGCAGGAACCAGGGTTCGTAGCCGGTATCGCGGACGATCGCCTCGAGCCGCTCCAGGCCCGAATTGAAGGCGAAGTCGGGCACGTGATAGCCCTTCTTCCGCGCCTGGGTCAGGAAGTCCATGATGTAGGCCGACAGCCAGCCCTCACGGGCATCGGTCGCGCTCCACAGGCCGAAGCTGCCATCGCCGCGCTGCATCGACAGGATGCGGTAGACGGCGCGCTGGACCCGGCTGCGGATCGCCGTGTCGTCCTCGACCAGGCCCGTCGACTTGGCGACGTCGCCGACGTAGAGCAGCGGCAGCGCCTTGCTCGTGGTCTGCTCGACGCAGCCGTAGGGATACTGCGACAGCGAGCGCAGCAGCGCCGGCACGCCGAGGTCGGGGACGCTGGAGTAGGACAGGTAGACCTTGGCCGAGCCGGGCAGGTAGCCGTTGAGCATCGACGCGCCGAAGCGCACCGTCTTGTTCGGGTCGATCTGGCTGACCTTGCGGCGGGTGACCGGAACCTGGGCCGCCCGCACCGCGATCTTCCAGTTCCGGGTGACCGAGAAGCCGTTCGGACCGGACAGGGTCATCGCCAGCGACGACACCCCGACCGTCTTGCCGTCGAGCCGGAAGGTCGCCTTGTAGTGGGCGTCCTTGGCCAGCTTGGCGGTCAACGACGCCTTGGGCCCGAAGGCCGCGGCGGGGCCGGTCGAGGCCATCCGCACCTTGTAGTCGCCGGCCACGCCGTCGACGTTGTGCAGGCTGACCGTGACGTGGCCCTGGTCGCCCGGCGCCAGGAAGCGCGGCAGCGTGACGATCGAGACCACCGGGTCGCGCACGATCATCGCGCTCTCGGCATGGCCGACCCCGTTCGGCGACCAGGCCGCCGCCATCAGCCGCAGACGGCCGTTGAAGTCGGGCACGTCGAGCGAGACCACCGCCTTGCCGTTCTTGACCGCGACGATGCCGCTGAACAGCGAGACCGTCTTGATGCTGCTGGCGTCGAGGCCGCCGAGGTGCCGGCCGGCCTTGTCGCCGCCGTTCCGGATCTTGCCCAGCCTTCCGGCGAAGGCGTCGATCAGGCGGCCGTAGTCGTCACGCATGTCGACGCCCAGCTTGCGCTGGCCGAAGAAATAGTGGTTCGGGTCGGGCGACTTGTAGCCGGTGAGGGACAGGATGCCCTCGTCGACCGCGGCCAGGGTGACGAACACCTTGTCGCCATTGTCGACGCCGGTCACGTCGAGGGTCACGTCGACCTTGCGGCGCGGCGTGATCTTGTCCGGCGCGGTGATCTTCACCGCCAGGGTCCGGTCCTTGAAGTCGCGCTTGATGTAGGCGACGCCGACCGCCCGGGCCGGGCCGCGCTGGCGCTTGACGTTCATCGGCCGGTAGGCGGTGGCGAGCACGTAGACGCCGGCGCCCCACGCCTTCTTGACCTCGATCTCGATGGTCTTGCCCTCGGCCGAGACCTTGACGTTGCGGCTCTCGAGGATGCGGTCGCTGGCGATCGTCAGGTGGACGACGCCGGCGAACGGCGGCTGGATGTGGACCTTGGCGGTGTCGCCGGGCGCGTAGACGTCCTTGTCGAGCTTGACGCTGAGCTTGTCCGGCGCCTCCGAGTTGGTGGCGCTGACGAACCAGCCGGCGTAGTAGCGATAGCTGGCCGCCGCGCCGGTCTTCTTGTCGCGGATCTCGAGCCGGTAGCGGCCCCAGTCCGGGGACTTGACCGAGAGCTTGGCCGGCGCCGCCGCAGCGACGTCGAGCTTGCCCTTGGAGACCACTTCGTCGTTCTGGATCACCCGGTAGTTCCACCGGTTGGACGCGTAGTACCAGAAGAACCGGTAGTTCTCGCGATAGAGCACGTAGTCGAGCTGCTGGACCGCCCGCGGCTGGCCGGCCTTGTCGAGCGCGACGATCTGGAAGTTGGCGTTGCCGCCGCGCGGCACCCGGTCGTCATCACTGTCGAGCTTGATGCCCAGGGTCAGCGGCGCCCAGCGGACCGGCAGCGTGATCACCCGCTGGACGGCGCGGCCGCCCTGCTCGATCAGCGAGACGCGGACCTCGGCCTTGAGCGGACGCGAGGTCTCCGGCGCGCCGTCGAGCTTGATGGCGAGGCTGGCGTTGCCCTTGGCGTCGGTGCGCACGGCCGGCAGGGTCTTGCGCTTGGGCCGCCAGGTCTCCTGGACCAGGCCGAACACGTAGCCTTTGTATTTCGGGAACGGCCGCATGTCCTGCTTGAGGACCAGTTCGCCCTCGACGCGCAGGTCGGCGGCCGGCGCACCGTAGAGGAACCGGCCGTCGATCTTGATCGCGGTCGGCACGTCGGGCACGACCGCCTTCTTGTCCGAGGACAGGTCGAGCGCCAGCCGCTCCGGAACGAAGTCCTCGATCTGGAAGCGGACCGATCCGATCGGCTTGGCCTTCGGGTCGAGATAGGCCCGCGCGGTCCACGAGCCGGTGCGGTAGGACTTCGAGGTTTTGAGCGCGATCTCGTAGCCGCCCGACTTGTTGACGGCGGCGAGCAGGGTGAACTGGCGCGCCTGGACGCCGTCGGGCCGGAACAGCTTGACCGTCAGCGGCAGGTCGGTGACCGCCTTGGCCTGACTGTTGCGGACCAGCGCGGTCAGGTGGACTGTCGCGCCGGGACGGTAGACGCCTCGCTCGGTGTAGAGATAGGCGTCGACCGGGCCGGGCGCGGGACGGCCGGCCACGCCGCGGTCGCTGAGGTCGAAGGCGGGCCGCAGCAGGTCGAGGAAGGTGAAGTCGCCCTTGGCGAAGGCCATCACCGCGGCGGCCTGGTTGCCGCCGGTGCCGCGCAGCAGGCCGGGCGCGAAGGTGACGCGGCCGTCGTCGCCGGTCTTGGCGGTGGCGAGCACGCTGTTGTTGCGGGCGATCAGGCGGATGGTGACGCCGTCCTTCGGTTCGGCCGACTGGAACGAGCGGACGAACACGGTCAGCCCGTCGCGGCCGACGAAGGTCGAGATGCCGAGGTCGGAGACGACGATCCACTGGGTCGCCCAGTTGTCCCACCGGTCCGCCTTGGACGCGGCGTCGCGGGCCATCAGCACGTAGATGCCCGGCTTCGGCGCCTTGACCATCGCCTTGAACGGCACTGCGGTGGTGACGCGGTGATTCTTGCGCTGCTCGATCTCGACCTGGCCGGTCCAGACCAGCTCGCCGGTCTGGCGCTCGATCTTGCGGGCGTCATAGAGCGCGAGCAGTTCGCGGATGCGCTTGTTGTTGATCTCGTGGATCAGGTTGCGGTCGTTGATGCGCAGCAGGCGCAGGTTCGCCTTGACGACGTTGACCGAGGTCAGCGGCACCGTCTGCGGGCCGGTGCGGGCGAGCACGTAGGACTTGCCGCGGAAGCCGACGCTGGGCGAGCGGTCGGGCACGGCGATCGAGAAGGTCTCGGACTTGAGCGTGCGGAAGGTGTCGTCCTTGTCGGGCAGGCCGGCGCGGACGGTGACCTTGTAGGTGGTGTCGTGCTTGACCCCTTCGATGCACAGCTTCTTGCCGGCGACCGAGAAGGCCGCCTTGATCTTCGGCTCGACCACGACGTAGCGGGCGAACAGGTTGAGGTCGCCCTCGGGCAGCGCGCGCGAGAAGGTCAGGCAGGCCTGGGGCGAATCGGTCTCGTAGACCGTGCTGGTCTTCATCACCTGCTGGCGGGTGCGGGCGATCAGGTCGTTGAGCTTGGCCTCGACGGAGGAGCTGCGGCGGATCCGGACCGAATCCGCGTAGGCGGCGATGGCCTTGTCGTTCTCACGCAGCTGCTCGTGCCAGAAACCGAGGTAGTAGAGCGCCTGGGCGAGCTGGGGCCGGGTCTTCGCGGTGTCGCGCGCCAGATAGGCGGTGACCAGGGCATCGCGCGTACGCGGCGGCCGGACGGCGCCGAGCGCATAGGAATAATGCAGCCAGAAGCGGTGCTCGTTGGCGCCGTAGCCGGCGGCGCGCTCGTAGAGCGAGATCGCGCCCTTCCAGTTGCGCTGGCGGGCGAGGTTGCGGGCGGCCGCCCAGTTGGCGTCTGCCTGCTTGGCGTTGAGCCGGTTGCCGTATTTCTTGATGGTGGCGCGACGGTAATTGTCGGCGGCGGCGGCGAGATCGAGATTTTTGTATTCGGCGTGGACAGAAAGGCTCGATCCGACAACGGTGATCAGGGCGACCAGGCCGATCAGGCCGGCGTGAAACATGCGCATGTGCGTCCCCTCGACTGCAAAGCGGCGCGCCTGCATGGGGATCCGGCAAATCGCCGACGACCCAGCGGGCGCATTCTTTCATTCATACGGGTGCATACGGTAACAATATGACCCTTCTGCGGCGCGATCCTTAACGAATTTAGGTAGAATGGGGGTTTCATGACCGTCGACGACATCGTCAGGCTGCTCGGATTGGAGCCTCATCCGACCGAGGGCGGCTACTTCGTCGAGACCCACCGGACCGAGGAGCGGACGCCGGCGGATGCCCTGCCCGGCCGCTACGGCGGCGACCGCGCGCACGGCACCGCGATCTATTACCTGCTGACCCCGGACACCTTCTCCGCGCTGCACCGGCTGACCAGCGACGAGGTGTTCCATTTCTACCTCGGCGACCCCGTCGAGCAGCTCCAGCTCTTCCCCGACGGCAGCGGCCGGACCGTCGTGCTGGGGACCGACCTGGGCGCCGGCCACCGGCCGCAGCATGTGGTGCCGCGCGGCGTGTGGCAGGGCGCCCGGCTGCGCCCGGGCGGCGGCTTCGCGCTGCTCGGCTGCACGGTCGCGCCCGGCTTCGACTTCGACGATTACGAGCACGGCGACCGCGGTGCGCTGACCGCGGACTATCCGGAATTCGCGGCGGAGATCACGCTGTTGACGGCCGATTGAAGCCGCCGCCGCGCCGCGCCGCGACAAGGCGGGACGGTAAATGTTACCTTGTCGTCGGGCCGGCTGTAATAAAGCCGTCGAAATTCACCGTAATATGGGCGTCTGACCCGCCCAAATCCGGAGAGAAAACACCATGAAAAAGGTCCTCCTCGCCGCCCCGCTCGGCGCCCTGCTGCTCGCCGCCTGCGCCGACTACGGTCCGCCGCCGGGTGCGGTCCAGCCGGGACCGGAGCCGGTGCGCTTCAACGGGCGGATCCTCGATCGCAACGGGCCGTGCAACACGATCCGGTCGTTCCGGACCGGCCGCCTTTATTCGGTCCGCCCCGGCCGGCTCGGCAACCTGCCGCCGGGCGCCACCGTGCGGGTGCGCGGCGTATTCCTCGGCCGGCGCAGCTGCCCGTATCCGATGATCCGGATCCACCGCGTTCGGCCGATCTGACCGATCCCGAGCATCTCGCGAGCATCGCCAGCCCGGCGGCCGGGTTCGATCCGGTCGCCGGTTCCTGTTGCGGTCCGTGGCGTCAGTCGATCCGCTGCGTCGATGAGGAGGCGTTGTCCCGGCCATGGAACAACCGCTGGCCGACGCGGCGCGCGGCCGCGAGGCCGGCACGGCCGAACAGGGTCGGCGCGAGCGCGCTGGCGCTGAAGATCAGCAGGCCGGCGGCGACCGTCATGTTGGGCTGTGCGACCTGGCTGCTGAAGGCGAAGGCGTAGACCGCCGCGCCGACGGCGAGGCCGGAGAAGCCCGCCGTGACGATGCCGGCCCAGACGCGGCCGAGCAGGAAGCCCGCCGCCCCGAGGACGAAGCCCGAGGCCATCAGCACCGTCAGTTCGACCAGGTCGGCATACTCGTGCCGCTCGGGCAGCACCTTTTCGGCCCGGGGCTTGGGCGACGCCGCGCCGGTCGCCGGCGGGCTCTGTTTCGCTTTCTTCTGCTCGAGGCCGGGGCGGCCGCGGTCGGTATCCGCGGCGGTGAGCACGATCATCGCGGCGGCATCGAGGCGCAGCGGCTGGCGCGCCTGACCGTCATCCGTCGAAATCCGATCCGCCGAAGCGGCAACGACCGGCGCAACACCGCTCCCCACCCCGGAGAGGCTGAGCGCCCCGGCGGTCAGAAACAAGGCAAACGCGGTCACGATCAGTCGTGTCATCGAAGCCTAATACGGTCCGTACCGCTTCATATATGCACTCTCTGACACAAGGTCACCCCAAACATGCCGCCATTTTGCCTCCGATGCTACGAATTATGGCGAAATAGGCGTCAGGGCCGGCGGGGACGGCCCGTCCCATCACGTCGAGCGCCACCAGCCGGGCCTTGGTTCCGGCCACCAGCGCGCGCGCCGCATCGGCGGCGAGCGGGGTCGGCGCCAGCACGCAGGTGATCCCGGCGGCGGCAATCCGCTTGCGCGCCACGGCCAGCGCCGCCGCCGTCGGCTGCGGCGAGATCAGGCGGAACTCCAGCGCCGGCGTCAGCAGATAGTTGTCCTCGAAATACTGCAGACCGTTGTTGGTCACCGCGTAGTGGGCCTTGCGCAGCGCCCGCGCCGTCGCGGTGATGCCGTCGTTCTGCGCCTCGATTCTGCACCACCAGGACGGCGGCGTTGCGGCGGTAGCGCGTCGCGTGGGCCGGATCGGCCTTGGCCAGCGCGGCGGCGGCGGCGCGGACGATGGCGATGGCGTTGCGCGGGTCGAGCCAGATATGAGTGTCGGGCGTCGCGATCTTGGCCGGCGGAACGGCCTTCGAGGTCCAGTTGCGCGCCGGCGCGCGCCGGGGAGCGGCGCGCGGCACCGGCCTGGCGGCGGGATCGCCCCGTTTGCGGAAGATGACGTTGCCGTCCTTGATCGCCGGGGCGGCCTTGCGCGCGACGGGCCTGGCCGGGGGCCGGGCGGCAGACGCCACGACCCGGCGATGCCCCGCCCGCGCATCCATCAGCCGGACGCCGGGCGCGCGCATCAGGGCGACGACGACGATCCCGTCCGGCCGCTTCGCGACCAGCGGCGCGACCGCCGGCGCATGGCGCGGATCCAGCCAGAACAGCACCCGTGCCTTGTCGACCGCCGCCTGTTGCGCCGCGTCGAGCGGCCCGGCCTTGGCGCCGTCGGGGAACAGCAGCACCGGCGTGCCGATCCCCTTCATCACCCCGGCGACCAGCGAATGCAGCGGCTTCAGGGTGACCACCACCGCCGGTGGCGCAGTCTGTGTCGCCGCCGACGCACGTCCGGAGAGCGCCGAGCCGGTGAGCGCGACGCCGAACAACGCGACAGCGGTGGAAACGCCTGCAAAGGCCTTCATGTCGATGTACCCAACCCCTGCCGGAGCGCCCCCTCCGCAGTTCGGTTGTCTATCCGGACCGTTATCTTGTAACGTCCCGGCCCACAGCTTTATACGAGAGGAACCGCCTCGATGCGCCGCCCGATGGGCGCGCGCCAGGATTGTGGAAATGGCGGAACAGCAAGGCAAGCGAATAAGCGACGCAGACACGGCGCCCGCCGCGGACGCCCGGACCGGCGAGCTGCTGGCCGAGGCGCGCGGCGTCACCGTGCGGCGCGGCGCCACCGTGGCGGTCGACGACGTGTCCGTGGCGCTGCACCGCCGCGAGATCGTGTCGCTGATCGGCCCCAACGGGTCCGGCAAGACGAGCCTGATCCGGGCGCTGCTGGGGTTGATCCCGGTCGCGCGCGGCACGGTCTGGCGCAAGCCGGGGCTGCGCATCGGCTACGTGCCCCAGCGGCTGTCGATCGACCCGTCGTTGCCGCTGACGGTCGAGCGCTTCCTGTCGATCCGCAAGCGGCGCTCGGCGGCGGAGATCCGGGAACGGCTCGCCCAGGTCGGCGTCGCCCACATCGTCGGCCGGCCGGTCCAGGAGGTCTCCGGCGGCGAGTTCCAGCGCATGCTGCTGGCCCGGGCGATGCTGCGCGAGCCCGAGCTGCTGGTGCTCGACGAGCCGGCCCAGGGCGTCGACGTGATCGGCCAGGAGGAGCTCTACCGGCTGATCGAGCGGCTGCGCGACGACTGGGCCTGCTCGGTGCTGATCGTCTCCCACGACCTCCACCTGGTGATGGCCTCGACCGACCACGTGCTGTGCCTCAACCAGCACGTCTGCTGCGAGGGCCGGCCGGGGGCGGTCGCCGCCCATCCCGCCTATCTCGAGCTGTTCGGCGAACGCGCCGGCGAGGCGCTGGCGGTCTACACCCACCATCACGACCATCGCCACGACCCGGGGCACCAGCACGACCATGGCCCGGGCCCGGCGGGCCGCCCGCCCGCGGCCGGCGCCTAGACCGGCGGAGCGGAGCGGGACGATGGACGACTTCCTGTTGCGCGCGCTGCTGGCCGGCGTGGCCGTCGCCGTGGTCGCCGGACCCTACGGCTGCGTGCTGGTATGGCGGCGCATGGCCTTCTTCGGCACGATGCTGAGCCACGGCGCGATCCTGGGCGTGGCGCTGGGCCTGTGGATCGAGATCAGCCCGTGGATTGCGATCCTGTTGTTCTGCCTGGCGGCGGCGCTCGCCTTCCTGTCGCTCGAACGCACGCACTTGCTGGCGCACGACACCCTGCTCGCCATCGTCGCCCATGCCGGGCTGGCGTTGGGGCTGGTGCTGATCGCCTTCCAGCGCACCGCGCGGGTCGACCTGATGTCCTACCTGTTCGGCGACATCCTCGCCGTGTCGGACGCCGACCTCTGGGTCGTCCTCGCCGGCGGCGGCGCGGCGTTCGTCGTCGCCGTGCTGCTGTGGCGCCCGGCGATCGCGATCGCGGTCGACCCGGACCTGGCGCGCATCGACGGCATCCGCGTCCACCTGGTCAACGCGGCCATGACCCTGATGATGGCGCTGGTCATCGCCGGGGCGATCCGGCTGGTCGGCATCCTGCTGGTGGTCTCCCTGCTGATCATCCCGGCGGCGACGGCGCGGCGCCTGGCGCGCACGCCGGAGGCGATGGCGGTGCTGGCGTCGCTGACCGGGGCGCTGGCGGTGTTCGCCGGCCTGGCCGGGTCGGCGGCCTGGGACACACCCGCCGGACCGTCGATCGTGGTCGCCGCCTCGCTCGCCTTCGTCGCCGCGTGGGCGATCCCGCAACGGCACCGCTTCACCCGTTGACCGCCGCCGCATCGATCGCTTGGCCCTTCGATCGCTTGACCGGAGCCCGAAGCGGCATAGTTGACAGCGGACGGGCGAACCAGTAACCCGCGGCACCGCGAGAATTCCGACGAAGCCATGACCAACAGCACCGACCGGACCGGGCGCGGCCCCTTGACCGCCGCCGTCAACGAGCATCTCGACCGCCTCGAGAGCCAGAGCATCTACATCTTCCGCGAGGCGTTCTCGCGGATCGACAAGCTCGGCATGCTGTGGTCGCTGGGCAAGGATTCGAACGTGATGATCTGGCTGGCGCGCAAGGCCTTCTTCGGCCACGTGCCGTTCCCGCTGATCCACGTCGACACGGGCAAGAAGTTCCGCGAGATGTACGAGTTCCGCGACCGCTACGCCAAGGAGTGGGGCGTCGACCTGCGCCTGGGCGAGTGCCCGCCGATCGAGGAGATGGACCCCGAGCTGCCGCCGGCCGCCCGCTCCGCGTCGCGCAAGACCGCCGGCCTGCGCAACTTCCTCGACGCCAATCCCGTTCCGCGGCGTCTTCGCCGGCATCCGCCGCGACGAGGAGGCGACCCGCGCCAAGGAACGCGTGTTCAGCCCGCGCGGCGAGTCCAACGCCTGGGACTTCCGCGACCAGCCGCCGGAATTCTGGGACCAGTACAAGACCGAGTTCCCGCCCGACACCCACGTCCGCATCCACCCGATCCTGCATTGGACCGAGATCGACATCTGGCGCTACACGCTGCGCGAAAGGATCCCGACGATCTCGCTCTATTTCGCCAAGGACGGACGGCGCTACCGCTCGCTCGGCGACGAGGACATCACCCACCCGGTCGCCAGCACCGCCGACACGCTCGAGGCGATCATCGAGGAGCTGGAGACGACCGACGTGCCCGAGCGCGCCGGCCGCGCCATGGACCACGAGTCCGAGGACGCCTTCGAGCGGCTGAGGGTCGCCGGCTATATGTAGGGCTGCGCGGGGCCGCCCGGCGGCATCACCAGCACCGCGACCCGGCGCCGATCATCTCGTCATCTTGCGGACGACGACCAGCGCGATCACGAAGGCGACCGCGACCGTGGCAAGGATCGCGACCCCCAGCCACAGAGCGGGCCCGATCCCGATGTCCTTGGAGGACATCGCGACGGCGGCGCCGACGATGACGGCGCAAATAACGGCAACGATCGTGATGGCCCGAGACAATCCCGGCATGACGGCGCACCCCTAACGTCGGCTTCGCGGCGGAGAAGCCTCCGCCCCAGCCTCTATACGGGCACGCAGCAAGGAACTCGCCGCCGCACGGGGCGCGCCCGAGTCGGCGGCGCCAGTCTCCTACTGCACCGTCCAGGTATAGCCGCGGCGCAGGAGCGCGTTCATATCGCCCTTGCCGTCGCCGTTGGCCCGGGCCGCCTCGATCTGCTCGTAGACCTGGTGGGCATAGGACGGCCGCGGGTTGCAGTAGAGCACGCCGAGCGGCACCGGGAAGTCCGGCGGACGCATGCCGGCGAGCATGCTGGCCATGGTGATGTTGGTCTCGTCGTGGACCAGAATGTCGTCCTCGGTGACGCCGTCCTGGCCCAGGGTCACCGCCTCGATCCAGATCTTGCCGGGCTGCAGGCGGATGCCCTTGTCCTGGTCCTTGCCGAAGATCATCGGCTGGCCGTGCTCGAGGTGGAGCTGGTGGTCCTCGGCGACCGACTTCTCGGTGAAGGCCGAGAACACGCCGTCGTTGTAGACGATGCAGTTCTGGTAGATCTCGACGAAGGACGCGCCCTTGTGCTCGTAGGCGCGCTTGAGCAGGCCGGGCAGGCGCTTCTGGTCGGTGTCGATGCCGCGCGCGACGAAGCGGGCGCCCGCGCCGAGCGCGAAGGCCGCGGTCTGCACCGGCGCCTCGATCGAGCCCATCGGCGTCGACGGCGAACGGGTGCCGACCCGCGAGGTCGGCGAATACTGGCCCTTGGTCAGGCCGTAGATCTCGTTGTTGAACAACAGGAACTGGATGTCGACGTTGCGGCGCAACAGGTGGAGCAGGTGGTTGCCGCCGATCGACAGCGCGTCGCCGTCGCCCGAGACCAGCCAGACGTCGAGCTCCGGGTTGGTCAGCTTGATGCCGGTGGCGAAGGCCGGTGCGCGGCCGTGGATGGTGTGGAAGCCGTAGGTCTCCATGTAATAGGGGAAGCGCGCGGCGCAGCCGATGCCGGAGACGAACACGGTCTTGTCGCGGTCGGCGCCGATGTCGGCGAGCGCCTTCTGGACCGCCTTGTGGATGGCGTAGTCGCCGCAGCCCGGGCACCAGCGGACCTCCTGGTCGGAGGCGTAGTCCTTGGGCGCCAGCGGTGCGCGGTCTTCGGGGTTCTGAACGGTCATGTCGGGTTCTCCTCGCGCGCCTACAGGTAGGCCCGGATGGCGTTTTCGAGCACGGAGATCTTGAAGGGCTGGCCGGTGACCTGGTTGATGCCCTGGGCGTCGACCAGGTACTCGTTGCGCAGGATGGCGACGAGCTGGCCGGAGTTCATCTCGGGCACCAGCACGGTCTCGAACGACTTGAGCAGGTCGCCCAGGTTGCGCGGGAACGGCCACAAGTGCCGGATGTGGATGTGCGAGACCGACTGGCCCTCGTTGCGGAGGCGCGAGACGGCGCGGCTGATCGGCCCGAAGGTCGAGCCCCAGCCGACCACCGCGACCTTGCCCGACGGATCGCCCTGGGCGACCTCCTGCTCGGGAATGTCGTCGGCGATGCCGCGGATCTTGGCCGCGCGCACGTCGGTCATGCGCTGGTGGTTCTCCGGGTCGTAGGAGATGTTGCCGGTGTCGTAGCTCTTCTCGATGCCGCCGATGCGGTGGCGCAGATCGGGCGTGCCCGGCTTGACCCACGGCCGCGACAGCGTCTCCGGATCGCGGACGTAGGGCTGGAAGCCCTCCGGATCGGTGCGGAAGACGGTCGGGAACTCCTCGAACTCGTCGAAGTCGGGGATCAGCCACGGCTCCGCCGCGTTGGCGATATAGCCGTCGCTCAGCAGCATGACCGGGGTCATGTACTTGACCGCCAGCCGCGCCGCCTCGATCGCGGTGTAGAAGGCGTCGCCCGGAGAGCACGCGGCGATCACCACCAGCGGCGAGTCGGCATTGCGGCCCCACACCGCCTGGAACAGGTCGGACTGCTCGGTCTTGGTCGGCATGCCCGTCGACGGACCGCCGCGCTGCGTGTTGACCACGACCATCGGCAGCTCGGTCATGATCGCCAGACCGATCGCTTCGGTCTTGAGCGCGATGCCCGGGCCGGAGCTCGACGTCACGCCGAGCGCGCCGGCATAGGAGGCGCCGATCGCGGCGCAGACCGCGGCGATCTCGTCCTCGGCCTGGAAGGTGACCACGCCATAGTCCTTGAGCGGCGACAGCGTGTGCAGGATCGACGAGGCCGGGGTGATCGGGTAGCCGGTGAAGACCAGCGGCAAATGGGCCAGCTTGGCGCCGGCGATCAGGCCCCAGGCGATGCCCTCGGTGCCGGTCACGGTGCGATAGGTGCCGGGCGCGATCTTGGCGGTGGTGACGTGGAAGCCGCCGACCTCGGCCGGCATCTCCGCGGTCTCGCCAAAGGCGTGGCCGGCGTTGAGCGCGGCGACGTTCGCGTCGGCGATTTCTGGGCGCTTGGCGAAGCGCTTCTTCAGCCACTCGGTGGTCGGCCCGCGGTCGCGCTGGTACATCCAGTAGACCAGCCCGAGCGACCAGATATTCTTGCAGCGCAACCCATCCTTGTTCGAGATGCCGAACTCTTTCACGGCCTCGAGGGTGTGCGCCGACATGTCGATCGGGACGACCCGGAACTTCTCCAGGCTGCCGTCTTCGAGCGGGCTCTCTTCGTAGCCGGCCTTCTGCAGGTTGCGCTTGTTGAAGGCGCCGGTGTCGACAAGGATCAGCCCGCCGGCCTTGAGGTCGCGCAGGTTGACCTTGAGCGCCGCCGGGTTCATCGCGACCAGCACGTCGAGCTCGTCGCCCGAGGTCAGGATGTCGCGGGCGCCGAAGTGGATCTGGAACGCCGAGACGCCGTAGGTCGTCCCCGCAGGCGCGCGGATTTCCGCCGGAAAATCCGGAAAGGTGGCGAGCTCGTTGCCAGCCAGCGCCGTCGTCTGGGTGAACTGACTGCCGGTGAGCTGCATGCCGTCACCGGAATCGCCGGCGAAGCGGATGACCGCCTCGTCTATCTCCGTCCGCGGCATCTCTGCCCGGACAGCGGCTGCTCCTCCTTCCATGGTCACTAACCTCCACTCGGCCCGGCCGCGTCCTGCGCGGCGTGACATGTTCGCATGGGCGATTCCCGACCCTAGCAACTACCTAGGTCGGCTCGGCCCGGGAAACTAGCAAATTTATTTCAGGTTTAAAATATCCAAACTGAGAATGTTTGTACTCAAACGATCACGTCTTGTTGTTGTCGACCACCGCCAGCATCTCGGCCACGGTCGACAGCTTGCGCCGGGGTGCGCCGTTCCGTGCCGCCGCCACCTCCGCCGCCTCGATCAGCTTCCAGTCGTCGAAGGTCAGCCAGCGGGCGCCGCGCTCCCGCAGCATCGCTTCCAGGGCCGCGCGGCCGGGCTTGTGCCCGTTCGGGCAGTCGGCGCAGATCTGCTCGGCCGCGGTGTCGCCGTCGGGCTTGTTGGTGCCGATCACCCCGGACGGGCCGCGCTTGACCCAGCCGACCGCATAGAGGCCCGTGTCGATCCGGCCGTCATTACTGACCGACCGGCCGCGCTCGAACGGCACGCCGTCGATGGGTTCGGAATAGTAGCCGATCGCCGGGATCACGAGGCCGCATTCGACCTCGAAGAACTCGCCGGTGCCGACGCACCGTTCCTCGCCGTCGCACATCGTCTTCTCCAGCCGGATGCCCTCGACCCGGTCGCCGCCGAGGATCTCGACGGGGTTGGCGAAGAAGTTGAAGTGGATGCGCTTGTGCCGGCCGCGCGGCGTGACCTGGGTGAATTCCTTGAGCGTCTCGAGGTTCTTCTCGGTCAGGCGCAGGTCGCGGGGCGAGCGGCGCGCCGCGATCGGCTCCGGCACCGCATCGGGCAACTGGGCCGGGTCGAGCACCGGGTAGGCGTCGTCGAGGAAGCCGATCTCGCGCAGCTCGACGTTGGAGAACTGGGCCTGGAGCGGGCCGCGCCGGCCGAACATGCAGACGTCCTTGATCGGCGCGGCGTGGATCGCCTCGGCGGCGTAGTCGGTGAGGTCGGTCCCCGCCATCTCGTCGGCGGTCTTGGTCAGCACGCGGGCGACGTCGAGGGCGACGTTGCCGATGCCGATCACCGCCGCCGACTCGGTGTTCAGGTCGGGGTCGAGGTCGCGGAAGTCCGGATGGCCGTTGTACCAGCCGACGAAGGCGGCGACGCCGACCACGCCCTTCTTGTCGTCGCCCGGGATGCCGAGCGTGCGGTCGACCGCCGCGCCGGTGGCCAGCACCACCGCGTCGTAGCAGTCGCGCAGGTCGTCGACCGACAGGTCGCGGCCGATCTCGATGTTGCCGAAATAGCGGACGCGCGGGTCCGTCGCCGTGCGCTCGTAGGCGCGTGCGACGTTCTTGGTCTTGGCGTGGTCGGGGGCGACTCCGCCGCGGATCAATCCATAGGGCGTGGGCAACCGCTCGATGATGTCGATCTCGACGTCATCGCACGCTTTGAGCAGTGCCTCGGCCGTGTAGAACCCGCTCGGACCCGAGCCGACGATGGCGACGCTTCGCGTCATCCTCCCAATGGTCTTGTCTTAAGCCCTGGTTTTGTGCGGCGAAGCTAACGGAAAGCTGTTCCATTGCAAACAGGTTTCCGGCCGCCCCACGCGGCGGCCCACGCCCGACCCCACTCTCGCCCGCTGGGAACTCAGCCGAGCTGGATGCGGTGCCGGGGTGCGCCGGCCAGATCGGGCGGCGGCGGTGTGTCGGCGTCGCGCAGGCGGACGATCCGGACGAAGCGGTCGCGGTCGAGGTCGGCGGCGAATTCCCACTCCTTGCGGATGCGCTCGGAGCGCGCCGCGGCGTCGGACCAGAACAACAGGAACACGTCGGCCTGCTCGATCTTGTGGAACAGCTCGCGATCCCACGCCGGCTTGGCGCGCAGCGCCGCGCATTCGCCGATGAAGGGCATGCGCAGGTGCCGGACCGCCTCGTCGATCGCCGCGGTGACGTCCAGATCCTCGTCGGCCGCGCACAGGTAGACGCGGGTGAAGCCCGGCGTGGTCGCACCCGCGGCGCGGTCGCCCGGCTCCGCGACCGGCAACGGGATCTCGCCGACCAGGACCGGACCGACGAAGGCGAGCAGCCGGTCGACGGTCTCGCCCGCGTCGACCGCATCGGGCAGGCGGCGGAACCGGAAGTCGACCCGGTGCAGGTTCTCGTGCCAGGCGACGGTGACCCGCGCCGGGTTGACCGCCACCGTCTCGGTCTCGGGGACGAGGCTGACCGGCGCGCCGGGACCGAGCGCGATGCGCGCGGCGTCGCGCGGCCGGACGGGGTCGGCCTGGACCCGGTCGCCGGCGTGGAAGCGCCGGACGGAGGTCTCCAGCCCGGGCTCGTGCAGGTAGAGGCTCGCCGGGGTCCAACGGTCGGCCGCGGCCCGCTCGGGCGCGAACAGGGTGAAGCGCGGCGCCAGCCGCTCGGCGTCGTCCGCGATCGGGCGGACCGCCGGCGGCGCCCCCTTGGCCGGATCGGCGTCGGCCTCGACGAGCTGCTTGCCGCCGCGGTAGAGCCGCAGCGGCGGCCGGTTCGGCAACTCGGGCTCGGCGGTCCGGCCCGACGGTTGGACCACGACCTCCTCGACCGCGACCGCCCGCCCGCCGTCGCGGCGGATGCGGACCGTCGGCGGCCCCTCCTCGGCCGCGCAGGCGGCGTCGTCGACATCGGCGCCGAGATCCTCGCCGTCGCCGGCATCGCCGGCTCGGCCGTCGCCGGTGCGGTCGTTGGCCGGCGCGCGCCGCACGCCGTCGGCGCCCTCGATGCCGGCGCGGAACCGGTCGACCGACGCGATGCGGTCGTCGGCGTCGATCGCCATGCCGCGGCTCAGCGTGTCGATCAGGTCGTCGTGCCACTGGTTGCGCAGTCCGGTCAGCACCGCGAGCGCCGGGTCGGGCCGCGACCGCGCGGTCTCCTTGATCCGCTTGACCACGTTGGGCGGCGGGGTGCCGGCGATCAGCCGGTAGAAAGTCGCCGACAGGCCGTAGATATCGGTCCACGGGCCGAACGGCCGCTCGGGGAAGAACAGCTCCTCGGCGAAGTAGGCGTCGTCGTCGCCGAGCACGAAGCTGCGGCCCTCGCCCCGGCGCGCCGCCGGGTGCAGCGACGCGCGGCCGAGCATGGGCCGGCCGTCGCGACGGATGAACAGGCTGGCCGGGCTGATGTCGAGGTGGACCAGGCCGTCGTCGTGCAGCGCCTCGAGGCCATCGAGCAGCGGGGCCAGGATCTCGTCGACCTCGTTGCGGTCGAGCGCCTCGCCGGGGCCGAGCAGGGTCGACAGCGGCCGGCCCGGATAGCGGTCCATCGCCAGATAGACGGTGCCGTTGGCGGCGACGACGTCGAAGATCGCGATGACGTTGGGATGGCGGAACCGTTCGCGGCCGCGGGTCTGCGCCGCGATCTCGGCGGCAAGCGCGGCAAAGGGCTCCGCGTCCTCGGGCGCGCGCGGCACGAGCGTGCGCCCGTCCGCGGCCCGGACCACCCAGCCGGCCGGCTTGAACTCCTTCAGCGCCAACTGGCGCCCGGTCTCCTCGTTGACGGCGCGGTAGGTCAGATGGTCGGCGCCGACCCCGATGACGGCGTCGACGACGTATGGCCCGACCCTGGCACCCGCCGCCAGGGGCACATCCCCAGTCACCCGTATTCCCCGCTTCAACGCTGCTGCGGTTCAGCAGCTCCTAGAGAAATACGTTGAGAAGCTGCGCCACCGTTTCCCGAAATAGGCGCGGGTCAGGGTCATGCGGATGGTGCTGTGCCGCTCGCGGCTGAACACGAAGATGCCGTTGCCGACCTTGCTCGAGCCGGTGAAGTAGATCGTCACCACCGTCGGCGTGATGCTGTAGCGGCTGACATGGTAGACGGCGGTCCAGTTCGACTTGAGGTTCCGGATCGCGATCGTGCGCGCGCTGAAGGTGATGTGGGAGCGCGGACTGCACCACCGGCCGATCAGCCCGCCCGGCTCGCCCGCGGTCGGCGCGTCGGGCAGCGGATCCTTCCGCGTCTGGCTGTCGTTATTGTTGTTGGGCTTGATCTCCTGTTCGGGGGCGTTGGGGTTGACCCCGTTGTTGTTGCGGCGCGCCTCGTCCTCCTCGCGCTTCTTGCGGTCCGCCTCCTGCCGCTTCAGCTCCTCTTGGCGCTTGAGTTCCGCCTGCCGCTTGAGCTCGGCCTGGCGCTTCAACTCGGCCTGGCGCTTGGCTTCGAGCTCGGCGGCCTTGCGGCGCTCCTCGGCGAGCTTCTGGTCGCGCGCGCGCCGCGCGGCGTCCGCGTCGGCCTGCTGCTGCTGATCGACGAAATAGACGCCGGCCGCGGCGCCGCCGATGACGACGAAAGCGCCCAGGCCGACCAGCGCCCAGATCAGCGCCTTCTTCGGGGACTTGGGGCCGGCGTCGGGCGGCGGATAGGTCGGCGTGTGCGACGGCTCCCTGGTCGGCGCGGTGGCTGCCGTCGCCGGCCAGGCCCCAGCCGGTGCCGCCGGGGCGGCCGCCGCGGGAGGCGCCGTCGGCGCCGTCGGCTCGCTGGCACGGACGGCGCCGCCGACATAGAGCGTCGCGCCCTCACCGGCCGGGCCGGGGGCGGCCGCCGCGTTGACCGCGGTATCCGCCTCGGCCCGCGCCATGCCCATCAGGTAGTTGCGGAACTCGGCGACCGATTGGGGCCGCTGCCCCTCCAGCACGTTGAGCGCGGCGTCGATCGCGGTCAGCAGGGTCGCCGAATACTTGCCCTTGGCGACCTCGGCGACCGGCTCGTTGGGATCGGGCTCGCCGCGCATCACCGCGCCGGCCCGCTTGGGCGCCTCGACCGGCCGCACGCCCGTGACGGCGCGATAGAGCGTCGCGCCGAGGGCATAGATGTCGCTCCACGGCCCCTGGACCGAGTCGCTCGCGTACTGCTCGTAGGGCGCGTAGCCGGCGGTGACGATGCTGGTCAGCGCCTGGCTGTGGCCGCCCAGCGCCTGGCGCGCGGCGCCGAAGTCGATCAGCACCGGCTGGCCGTCGCGGCGGATGAAGATGTTCGCCGGCTTGATGTCGCGATGCATGAAGCCGGCGTCGTGGACCTGTTCGAGCCCGTCGAGCAGCGGGTAGATGATCTCGTCGACCTCGCCCTCGCTCAGCGTGTTGCTGGCGCCGAGGATGTCGGCCAGGCTCTTGCCGTCCTCGTACTCCATGACGAGGTAGGCGGTGCCGTTGGCCCGGAAGAAGCGGTAGACCGAGACGATGTTGGGGTGCCGGAACGAGACCAGCGTCTCCGCCTCCTTGCGGAAACGGTCGAGCCCCCATTCGAAGTCGTCCTTGTGGGAATCGCTGGCGGGGAAGACCGTGGCGGCCTCCTTGTCCCGCACCGCCATGCCGGACGGCATGTACTCCTTGATCGCGACCGGACGGTTCAGGTGGACGTCGCGCGCCTTGTAGGTGATGCCGAATCCGCCGATCCCGAGCACCTCTTCGATCTCGAAGTCCTCGAGTTGGTAGCCCTTGGGCAGGGTGTGGCTGATCCGGGTGGATTCCGTCATCGCGGGCGTTGGCGCTTGGGGCCGGCACAGCCGGCGGCTGGGCGACGGAATCTAGAATGCCGGTCGGTCCGACGCCACGCAACCATTTACGTCGCGGGTCGGCCGTTCGTGAACCGCAGCCGAAACCGGGCCCGGGCGGCAGCCCGGGAACGGGCGCGCCGGGCGCTAGTGCAGGACCAGCTCGCCGTCGCGGAACTGGAACTCGGCCGGCTGGACCAGCGGCGCGCTGGCGACCCGGACCAGGTGCAGCGCGCCGTCCAGGTTTTGCTCCCAGAAGCGCAGGAAGCCGCTCAGCTTCGGGAACCGCGGCGCGGTGTCGAGACTTTGCCAGACGTAGGTTTGCAGCAGACTGGGGTGATCGGGCATTCGATAGATGATCTCCGCCGTGGTCATCCGGTGCCCCGCCAACTGTAGCTGCAGATCCGACATGCTCACCTCTCCAATGGCAATTGCGCGGCCATCGCGGGGAACATTGTTGCGCGCCGATTCCGGCGTGTCGATATTTTTCTATTCTATTTCAATGGCTTGGCAGCCTCTGAACGGGAGTGCTGCCAAGCGGTCTCAGGCCGGCATGTGGGTCGTGGTCATGTCGACCAGCAGCTTGCCGTCGGTGCCGGTGACCAGGGTGCGGACCACCGACACCCGCCGCCCCTTGCGCACGAACCGCGCCTCGGCGCGCAGCACCCCGTCGCCCTGGTTGCCGATCAGGTTGGCGTTGAGGGTGAGCGCGAGCGGGAAGCCGCGCCCGTCGGGCTGGACCTCGCTCGCCTGCGTCGCCATCACCGTGGCGATCACGTCGGCGAACCACAGGATCGCCCCCGCATGGACCGTGCCGAACGGGTTGAGCACGCCCGCGCCGACCGGCATCTCGCCGACCGTGAGATCCGGGCCGCGCTCGACGATCGAGAAGTCGATCGAACCCTGGTAGCGGTCGATGGCGACCTTGTCGGCGACGCTCATCGGCCGGCCGCCGCGCCGTGGGGCACCCAGCCGCGCCCCTTCCAGCCGAAGTCGAAGTCACCCGGATGGACGATCTCGGCCAGGATCTCCAGCGATTCGACCAGCCGCGGCCCCGGCCGGTTGAAATACTGATGGCCGTCGGCGATCGCGACCCGGCCGTTGCGCACCGCGCTCAGTCCGGCCCAGCCCGGCCGCGCCTCGAGCGACGGCATCTCGCCGGCGGCGCGGTCGATGCCGTAGCCGCACGGCGTCACCACGATCACCTCGGGATCGGCCGCGGCCAGCGCCTCCCAGGTGATCCATTCCGAATGCTTGCCCGGGTCGCTGAGCAGATTCTCGCCGCCGGCCAGCGCGACCAGCTCGGGCATCCAGTTGCCGCCGGTCATCAGCGGGTCGATCCATTCGATCACGGCGACCCGGGGCCGCTCGGGCAGGGCCTGGGCGCGCGCGGCGATGGTCGCGATCCGCTCCTTCAGGTCGGCGATCAGGCGGGCGCCGGCATCGGTGGCGTCGACCGCCCGCGCCACCGCGCCGATGTCGTCCCACACGTCGGCGAGCTTCTCCGGCTTGAGCGAGACGATCCGGGTGTCGCGCCCGGTCCAGCCGCACACCGCCGCCTCGACGTCGGCGAGGCTGACCGCGCAGACGTCGCACTGGTCCTGGGTGACGATGACGTCGGGCGCGAGGTCGTGGAGCTGCGCTTCGTCGACGTCGTAGACCGCCAGCCCCGAGCCGATGATGTCCTTGACCCGGCGGTCGATGTCGGCGCTGACGCCGCCGGTGTCGAAGCGCGGCGCGGTCAGCGCCGGCAGCGACTCGACCCCCGGCGGGTAGTCGCATTCGTGCGAGCGGCCCACCAGCCCGTCGCGGTGGCCGAGCGCGGCGACGATCTCGGTTGCGCTACAAATCAGGGAGACGATGCGGGGTTGCGCGGCTGTCATGACGCTTACCTTTAGCGGTGGTACTTATCCATTTGCGTGCGGGCTCATATTGATGCGCCGGGACGAGACGCGCAAAAATATGGTAAATCGGGGAGAAAGGAGGACTGAACCATGAATGCGCACGAGTTCGTCATTCCGGCCATCGACGGGGGCACCATCGCCTTGTCCAACTTCAAGGGCAAGCCCGTGCTGCTCGTCAACACCGCGTCGGAATGCGGCTTCACGCCCCAGTACCGGGACCTGGAGGCGCTTTGGGAAGACCTGGGAGAGAGAGGACTTGTCGTGCTCGCCATCCCGTCCAACGACTTCGGCGGCCAGGAACCGGGCGACGAATCCGAGATCAAGGCCTTCTGCGAGGCGACCTACGCGGTCTCCTTCCCGATGACGGCCAAGCAGGCGGTGATCGGCCCCAACGCCCATCCGCTCTACCGCTGGATCGCGAAGGAGCTGGGCGAGGACGCGGCGCCCAAGTGGAACTTCCACAAATACCTGATCGACGGCGACGGCAACCTGGTCGGCGTCTGGCCGTCCAACGTCGGGCCCAACGACCCGGAGATCCGCGGCGCGATCGAGAAGGCGCTGGCCTGAGCCGCCGAACGCGGGACGCCGACGCCACTCACCGTTTCGACCACTTGGTCCGCGGCTTCGGCTGCTCGATCCCGTCGACGAACACCGCGTCGACATTCTCGTTGTAGAAGCACAGGCGGTCCTTGATCCGGCTCGATTCGACGATCGGGTCGGGATAGCTCCACACCACGTCGTCGAAGGTCGCGCCGCCGACCGCGGCCGACCAGTAGACCGCCTCGCCCTTGTAGGGGCAGCGGGTGCGGGTCTCGGTCGGCGTCAGCAGGTCGGTGCGCACGTCGGCCGGGGGAAGGTAGTAGCGGGTCGGCAGGTCGGTCTCGAACAGGAACATGGCGTCCGACGAGTCGGCGACGGTCTCGCCGCCGAGCACGACCCGGACCGGCCGCGTGCTGGGAATGATGTCGATCCGCTTGCGCGGGTCGCGGGCGTGGACCAGCACCTCCTCGTCCTCTTCCAGCCAGCGGTCCATCTTGTTCCAGTAGAAGGCGACGTGGTCCTTGAGGATCGCCATCTGCTCGAACGGATCGTCATAGGCCCAGACCGCGTTCTCCGCCGTGGCGCCGCCCGCCGCGATCGTCCAGTAGCGGGCGTCGCCCTTGTGCGGGCAGTGGGTCTGGTGGTCGGTCGGCGTCATCAGGTCCATGCGCACGTCGGCCTTGGGGAAGTAGTAGACCGGCAGGTGGCCCTGTTCGCGCAGGGTCAGGACGCCGAGGCTGTCGGCGACGGTCTCGCCGCCGAATTCGACCCGCACCCGCTTGGGGCAGGGCTCGACGTCGATGGCGTAGACCGGATCGGTGCGCCAGCCGTCCTCGAACTTGACCGCGCGCACGCCGCGCCGGTTGTGGTCGTTGGTCATGCGTCTCCTCCCGCGTTGCCGATCGCCTCTTACCCCAAGGTAGGACGCCCATGCGCCGAGTCAGGGGGCCGGGCGGCGCGAAAGGGGCAAAAGGTTATCATCGGTTATCATTCTCGGACGCCCTCGGGTAGGAAACCCAGCCAATGCCCGGCTCAAAATGTAGGAATTTGTTCAGGGATCGCAAGGCAGGCTGGCCCGCCTGGTCGTCGGATGGTCGAGCCGTCTCGTCCGCTCGTCGCCAAAGGCGGACATCCCGCACAGGGTTCCGTGACGACTGCATTTGACCCATTTCGGTCATTTGGGCAGGCCTCGACCGAGACTCAACGCATGGTGACGCCGGCAGACATTAAAGTCGGCACGGATGCGATCAACGTGCGCGTGTATTCGTGCTGCGGCGCGGAGAGCACGTCCCGGCAGTCCCCCTGCTCGACGATCCGGCCGTCCTTCATCACCGCGACTGCGTCGCAGAAGGCGTCGAGCACTGCCAGATCGTGGGTGATGAACAGATAGGTCAGGCCCGCGTCGCGCTGGAGCGCGCCGAGCAGGTCGAGCAGCCGCGCCTGGACCGAGACGTCGAGCCCGGATACGGCTTCGTCGAGGATCAGGACCTCCGGCGTCGCGGCGAGCGCGCGGGCGACGCCGACCCGCTGCGCCTGGCCGCCGGACAGCTCGTGCGGGTAGCGGCCGAGCAGCGCCGGGTCGAGGCCGACCTGCTCGGCCAGGGCGTCGAGGCGACCGGCCAGGTCGCGGCGCGGGCAGCCGCCGATCCGGGTCAGCGGGATCGACAGGATGCGCCCGACGGTGTGGCGGGGGTTGAGCGCCGTCGCCGGGTCCTGGAAGACGAGTTGCACCCGCCGCAGCCGATCGCGCCGGGGCAGGCGCGACAGGTCGTCGCCGCCGAGCCGGACGGTGCCGCGGTCGGGCGCGAGCAGGCCGGCGACGAGGCGGGCGAGCGTCGACTTGCCCGAGCCCGATTCGCCGGCGAGGCCGAAGATCGTCCCCGGCTCGATCGTCAGTGAGACGTCGTCGACCGCCGTGACCGCGTCGCGCCCGCGCCCGAACCGCTTGGTCAGGCCGTCGAGCGCGAGGCAGCCAGTCATGCCGCCGGTATCGGTCGCGCCGTCGTCGTCGATCATGTCCGGTCCAACCATTGGTCGACCCGGATGCAGCGCGCGGAACGCTCGCCGGAAAAGCGATCCATCTCGACCGGCGCCGCGGTGCAGGCGTCGATCCGGTGTGGGCAGCGCGGCGCGAACACGCAGCCCGGCGGCAATGCGCCCGGCGACGGTGGCCGACCCGCGATCGGCGTGAATCCCCGGCGCCCGGCCCCGAGCCGCGGCGCGCAGGCGAGCAGCGCCTGGGTGTAGGGATGGAGCGGGTGGGCGACGAGCGCATCGGTCGGCCCGGTCTCGACCACTTCGCCGGCATACATCACCGCGACCCGTGCGCAGGTCTGGGCGATCACCGCGATGTCGTGGGAGATCAGCAGAAGGCCACTGCCCTGTTCGCGGCACAGCTCGGAGAGCAGGTCGAGGATCTGCGCCTGGGTGGTGACGTCGAGCGCCGTGGTCGGCTCGTCGGCGAGCACCAGGTCGGGCGCGCAGGCGAGCGCCATGGCAATCATCACCCGCTGGCGCATGCCGCCCGACAGCTCGTGCGGGCGGGCGCGGGCGATCCGTTCCGGGTCGGGCAGGCGGACCCGGCCGAGCATGGCGACGGCCCGGTCGTGCGCCGCGCGCGGCGACAGGCCCTCGT
The DNA here is from genome assembly GCA_963730305.1 of uncultured Alphaproteobacteria bacterium. Classification (GTDB taxonomy): domain Bacteria; phylum Pseudomonadota; class Alphaproteobacteria; order Bin65; family Bin65; genus CAMYMQ01. Next base: position 711,101 of record CAVSRB010000004.1, on the reverse strand, counting down.
GCCGGCGCAGCACCTCGGCGACCTGCGCGCCGACGGGCATCAGCGGGTTGAGGCTCGACGCCGGGTCCTGGAACACCATTGCGATGCGCCGGCCGCGCAGCGCGGTCAGCGCGGCGAGCGGCGTGCGCACCAGGTCGGCGCCGTCGAACAGGATTTGCCCGCCCGCGATCCGCCCGGGCGGCGTCGGCACCAGCCCGAGGACCGCGAGCGCCGTGACGCTCTTGCCCGAGCCCGATTCGCCGACCAGGCCGACCCTCTCGCCGGGCCCGATCGAGAGGTCGACCGCGCGGGTCGCGGCGAAGTCGCCGCCGCGCGCGGCGAACCGCACCTCGAGGCCGCGGATCGCGAGCAAGGCGTCGTCGGGGTCGACGAGGCCGGTACCGACGGGGCCGGTATCGGCGGCTGCCGGGGCGGGCGCGTCGACCGCGGTGCGGGGCAGCGGCCGCGCCAGTTCGCCCGCGGCCAGGCGCGGGTCGATCAGGTCGCGGAGCCCGTCGCTGACCAGGTTGAGCGCGACGACGACGACCAGGATCGAGAGCCCGGGGACGAGGGTGACGTGGGGTGCGATGAACATCACGGTCCGGCCCTCGCCCAGCATCGAGCCGAGGTCGGCGGCGGGCGGCTGGGCGCCGAGGCCGAGGAAGCTGAGGCCGGCGGTCTCGAGGATCATCCAGCCGAGCGTTGTCGCGCCCAGGGTGATCATCGTCGGCAGCACGTTGGGCAGGATCTCGAACGCCACGATGCCCGGCCCCGAGAGCCCCGACAGCCGCGCCGCGGCAACGAAGTCGCGTTGGCGCAGCGCCACGGTGACGCCGCGCACCGACCGGGTGAAGAAGGGGATGTTGACCACCGCGACGGCGAGCAGCGCGTTGAACAGGCCCGGCCCGAGCGCCGCGATCAGCGCCAGCGCGAGCAGCAGGTAGGGAAAGGCCATCAGGATGTCGACGCCGCGCATGGTCACCGCGTCGGTGATCCGCCCGGCGTAGCCCGCGGTCAGGCCGAGGACGCCGCCGACCGCCGCGGACAGCAAGGTCGCCGCGGCCGCGATGCCAAGACTCGTGCGCAACGCCTCGACCAGCCGGGCGACCAGGTCGCGGCCCAGGTGATCGGTGCCCAAGAGGTGGCCGTCGGAGAGCGGCGGCAGCAGGCGGGCGCCGAGGTGGGTCCGCGCCGGATCGGGCAAGCCGGCGAACGGCCCGACCAGGGCGACCAGCACGACCAAACCCAGAACGGCCAGACCGGCGACCGCGGTGCGGTTGCGGGCGAACCGGCGCCACGCGCCCGCGCGCGCCGGGGTTTGGGTCTCGACGGCGGTGGCCGCGGCTGGCGTCGCGCCGGTCATGCCGCGATCCGCGGGTCGAGCAGCCGCTGCACCAGGTCGGCGGCCAGGTTGATCAGCACGTAGCCGACCGCGATCACCAGCACGCCGCCCTGGACCAGGAACACGTCGCGGGCGGCGATCGCGCCGACCAGCATCCGCCCCAGCCCCGGCCAGGCGAACACCTCCTCGACGTAGACCGCGCCGCTCAGCACGAAGCCGGCCTGCAGGCCGATCACCGGGATCACCGCGACCAGGGCGTTGACGAAGGCGTGGCGGCCGAGCACGCGGCGCTCGCGCAGGCCCTTGGCGCGTGCGGTCCGCACGAAGTCCTGGCGCAGCACCTCGAGCATCTGGGTCCGGGTGATGCGCGCCAGGATGCCGCCGGCGACGAGGCCGAGCGTGACCGCGGGCAGCGCCAGGTGGTGGAGCAGGTCGCCGAGCCCGCCACCGCCCCAGATCGAGAGCATGCCGTGGGCCGGGAACCAGTGCAGCCAGACCGCGAAGGCGAGGATCAGGATCAGGCCGAGCCAGAAGGTCGGCATCGAGATGCCGATCAGCACCGCCGTGGTCAGCAGCCGGTCCGCCCAGCCGTACTGCCGGATCGCGGCGATCGCCCCGGCAGCGAGCCCGACGACGCAGGCGAACAGGAGCGCGGCCCCGGCGAGCAGCAGGGTCGGTCCGGCGCGCGCCGCGAGCTCCTGGGTCACCGGCCGGTCGAGGCTGTAGGAGCGGCCGAGGTCGCCCGAGACGACGTCGCCGATCCACGCGCCGTACTGGACGACCAGCGGCCGGTCGAGGGCGAGTTCGGTGCGCAGCCGGGCGACCTTCGCCGGGGTCGCATAGGGGCCGAGGATGGTCACCGCCGGGTCGCCCGGGATCAGCGCCAGGGTCAGGAACACGATCACCGTGACCCCGAACAGGACCAGCGGCAGCACGGCCAGCCGGCGCAGGACGTAGCGCAGCATCCCGGCCGCCTAGCCGCCCGGCGCGCGCTTCTCGACGCGCACGAAGCGCAACAGGAAGGACGGCTCGAGCCGGAGGCCGCGCACCGTCCTGCGGACCACGGCGTTCTGCCGCCAGTTGGCGACCACGACCCAGGGCACGTCGCGGTGCACGATCGCCTCGACCGCGCGGTAGGCGGCGGCGCGGGTTGCCCGGTCGGTGGCGCGGCGGGCCCGCTCGAGCAGCCGGTCGACCTTTGGGTTGGAATAGTAACCCGAGTTGAAGCCGTCCTTGCCAGGCCACGCCGCCCGCCGCAGGGCGAGATAGGGCAGGGTATCCGGGTCGTCGGTCATCCACGCCATCTCGGCCATGTCCGCCTTGTCGCCGAGCCCGGCGTTGACCCGGCTCAGGTACGCGTTCCATTCGAACTTGCGGATCTCGACCTTGAGGCCGACGGCGGCGAGGTCGGCCTGGATCGCCGTCGCCATCGCCAGCGGCGCGAGCATGCCCGAGCCGCCTTCGGTGACGTAGAACACGATCGGCGTGCCGTCGTAGCCGGCGGCGCGGACCAGCCGCCGGGCGCGGTCAGGGTCATAGGGGTAGGGCTTGACGGCGGGATTGTCGGCCCAGGCGAAGGCCTGCGGGATGATCCCCGCGGCGACCGTTGCCGTCCCCTGCAGCACGTCGTGGACCAGCGCCGTCTTGTCGATCGCCAGGTTGGCCGCCAGGCGCAGGCGGCGGTCGCGGAACGGCCCGTGGCGCATGTTCAGGATCAGAAACCACAGGTGCGGCCCCGCGCGCTCGATCACGCGCAGGTCCGGGCGGCGGCGCAGCGCGGCGATGACGTCGGGCGGCGCGCCCAGCAGCACGTCGATCTCGCCGGCGAGGAAGGCGGCGACCCGCGTGTTGGCGTCGGGGATCGGGGCGAAAACCAGTCGTTTCAGCTTGGGCTTCGGCCCGGTATAGCCGTCGAACCGCTCCAGCACCACGCGCCGCCGGCTGTCCCACCGAACGAAGCGGAACGGCCCGGTTCCGGAGGGGTGGCGCCCATAGGCCTTGCCCCACTTCCGCACCGCGGCCGGGGAGACGATGAAGCCGGCGGGATAGGCGAGGTTCGACAATAGAGGCGCGAAGGGCTCGTCCAGCATGAACTCGATCCGGTGGGGGCCGAGCACGCGGATCGTCTTGATCGCCTTGAAGAAGAAGGCGAGCGGGAACGGCCCGGTGTCGTGGTACGGGTTGTCCTTGTCGCGCATGCGGTCGAAATTGAACTTGACCGCCGCGGCGTCGAACGGGCTGCCGTCGTGGAAGCGCACGCCGCGCTTGAGCGTGAAGGTATAGGTGCGCCCGTCGTCGGACACGTCCCAGCGCACGGCGAGCGCCGGCGCGATCTCGAGCGTGCCCGGCTTGAAGCGGACCAGCCCCTGGTAGAGGCTCGCCGCAATCCGGAAGTCGTTGAGCGAAGTGACCGTGTGGGGATCGAGCGACTTGGGCTCGGCGACCTGGCCGACGATCAGCGTATCGGTGGCGGTCCAGGCGGCGGCACTCGCCAACGGCGCGAGCACGGCGACGACCAGCGAAGCCAGCATATACCGCCAATACCCGCTAGACTTCTCGCACTGTCGAGCGACGGGCCGGGCAACCATGACGCGTGCAGCCTAGCGGCCGCGGCCCGAAGACGCAAAAAAAACGACGGCATGGGCTGACGTAGCCGGCCCCGGAAAAGGCACGGAAGCTTAGGAAAGAGGCACGCCAGCCGGGTACTCTCTGTTCGGTCATAGCCCGTCGATCGCGCATGCCGGATCGTTTCGACGTCTGAATTTGGCGACAGGCGGACTTCGCGCGCGACAACTATTGCGTCCGCTTTTCGACGCAAAGCCTGCTCCTTCTGCGACCCTGCAGCCCGCCGTGCTTGCCTGGTTCGGGGCATGACCTCTTGCCGCCCCGGCAGAGTCGTACCGCGGCGGTCTGACTCGGGCTCGCCATGTCCCCCAGGGGAGCGGGAGACGTTGGCGCATGCTATCCTACGAAACGCTGCCTCGGGACGCTGTGTCGACACGTTCGGGCTTTCCGACCATGACATGCCAGAGACGTGGGACATGCCAGAGACGTGGGACATGCCAGAGACGTGGCCTCGGCTCGGCCGGCGGCCGTCCGGGGTGGTGTCATTCTTCTAACTCGAACAATCCAAGCACCACCCCGCCCGGAGCGGAGCGGAGTGCCGGGGACCCTTCAGGCAGGATGCAGCGTGGCCAGGCCAGCCCGGCCGCGGTCAGCCGACCTCGACCATCGGGCCGCGCGCCTGCTTCCAGGCCGACAGGCCGCCGGCGATGTGGCAGACGTTGTCGATGCCCATGTCGATCAGCGTCCGCGCGGCGAAGGTCGAGCGGCCGCCCGAGGCGCAGAACAGCACCAGCCGCTTGCCGCTGGACAGCGCGCGATCATGCATCGGGCTTTCGGGGTCGGCGAGGAATTCGAGGAACCCGCGCGGCGCGTGGATCGCGCCCGCGATCGTGCCCTCGTTGCGGAGTTCGACCGTCTCGCGCACGTCGACGAACACCACGTCGGGATCGTCGACCAACTGCAGCGCGTCCTGCACCGAGACCGTCTCGATCACCGCGTTGGCCTCGGCCATCATTGCCTTGAAGCCGCGTTTCACCATCAACCGCTCCCTCGCCGCCCGGGCCGCGACGGCGCCGGTTCAATATCAGCTCCATCTAATGTTGATCCGGCGGCCGTCAAGCCGCGCGCGGCCCGGAACGGCAGTTGCGTACCGCCGGCCGATCTGGGAGGTTGCCTGCCCGCTTCGTGATCGAAGGCCCGCCCGCCATGACCCTGCTCCATCCCGCCACGCCACGCCGGATCCCGGCGCTCGCCGCCACCGTCCTCGCCGCCACAATCCTCGCCGTCGGCTTCCTCGCCGGTTCGGCGCGGCCCGCCGCCGCCAGCACCTATTTTTGGACGTGCAGCAACGGCCAGCGCTACACCGCCGTCTACGACAACGACCGGCTGGTGCTCAGCAACCGGAGCGTCCGCTACACGCTGTTCCCGCGGGTGTCGGGCTCGGGCTCTATCTACGCGGGCGCCGGCATCCGCTTCCATGAAAAGGCGCGCAACGCGGTGATGATGTTCCCGGGCGGCGGCCAGATCACCTGCGTCCGCAGCCAGACCGCGGCGCGGCGCTGTCCGCCGCGGCAGGAATGGGTCAACGGCCGCTGCCTGCGCAACGACGAGCAGGATCCGAACCAGCCCTGCGGCCCGGGCTACCGCCTGAACGGCCGCGGCCGCTGCGTCTCGATGGCCGCGCGGCCGGGCGGTTTCCTGCCGGCGCCGGGCCGATCCTATGGCGGCATCGTCCGCGCCGGGCCGAGCCGGTCGGCGGCCCCGATCGGCACCCTGCGCGAGCGCGAGCCGGTAACGATCCTGTCCGACACCGGGGTGGTCTGGAACGACTACCGCTGGTTCCGGATCCGTTTCCGCGGCGGCCGGATCGGCTATCAGTGGGGCGGCATCCTGTGCGGCCGCCGGGCGCTGATCCCGGGCACCTTCAAGACCTGCCCGTAACCCGCGCCGGCCGCGTCTAGCGCGGCTTGCAGAACCGGTCGTAGGCGCGCGCCAGCGCGCCGAGGTGGTCCATGATGCAGCGGCCGGCCGCCGCCGGGTCGTCGGTGGCGCAGGGCCGCTTCTTGGCGTCGGACACCGCACGGCCGAGGTCCATGGCGTTGCCGTAGGCCTCGCTCCGGCATTGCGCCGGGTCGACGGATCGCGGGACCAGCTGGACGATGCGGTCGGTCAGCGACAGGGGCACCGGATAGGCGATCCGGCCGTTCTTGTAGACCAGGGCGGCGACCGCCGCCTTGAGCCGCGCGAGATCGGCCTCGGTGCGGACCGGGCCGGCGCGGCGCAGCGCATCGAGGGTCGCGCCGATCTGCCGCGACGAGGCCGGGAACTCGGCGCCGGGATCGATCCGGGTCGTGCCCACTTCCTCGACCACCATCGCCACGCCGAGCGCGACGGAGATCCCGACGATCGCGCCGATCACGATCCGGCGCCGGGCGGCGCGGGTCATGCCGCTATCGGCACCCGCCGCCGCGGGGCGGCTACTTGCACTCTTCGGTGATCTTCTCGTAGGCCTTGGTGAAGCCCTTGAGCGAATAGGTGTCGGTGGTCTTGGTGCCGCGCGTCGAATAGCCGATCACCGTCAGCTTGAGGCCCTTCTTGAGCGTCGCGACGATCTTCTTGTCGGCGGCGGCGTTCTTGGCCCAGGCGGTGTCGCGGTTGGTCCACAGCTCGAAGTCGCCCTTCTCGGAATCGAACTTCACCTTGCTGTTCTTGCGGTAAGTGTAGCCGGCGCGCACCTCGACCTGGCCGAACACCTTGCGCTTGGGCCAGTGGGAGACGAGCACGCTGGTCTCGTCGCGCCGGGTGTACTTGCCCTCCGACTTCTTGGGCAGGCTGGCGATGTAGCAGACCTCTTCGCCGCCGATCCGCGCCTTGTGAGCCTCCCAGTCCGTGAAGCGGCCGAGGAACTCGTGCTTGTCGCCGGTCTTCTTCTGGGCTGCGGCGGGGGTCGCCGCGGTGGCCAGGGCGACGATGCAGGCGGTGAGAATGACTTGTTTCATTGGGTCCCCGATTTCGTTTCCTCTCGTTGCCGGCGCTTCTGCTTGCGCACCCAGAGCGGCGGCCCGAACCGCGGCGGCGGCAACGCCTCCGCAGGCCCGCCCGGCATCTCCGGCCGCGGCGCGAAGCGGCCCATCGATACTACGCGGTCATACATGACCAGTGCCCCCGCGATCCCGACATTCACACAGAATTTCGTCGGGATCTTGACGACATGGTCGCACAGCGCGGTCAACTCCGGCGACAGGCTGCCACGTTCCGGTCCCAGGATATAGGCGGCCTGCATCGGATGGGTGAAGCTGGGCAGTTCGACGGCGTCGTCGAGCAGTTCGACCCCGACCATCACGCAGCCTTCGGGCAGACGCAAGTCCCGATAGGTGTCGAACGCGTAGAGCGGCAGGTGCGCCGCCGACTTCGACGTGTCGGACTTCTCCAACTCCCGGCGCGAATAGACCGCGCCGACGGTGAAGACGAAGCTGGCGCCGAAGGCGTGGGCGGTCCGGAACAGGCTGCCGGCATTCATCGCCTTGGAAAGCCCTTCGACGCCGATGCCGAAATAGCCACGCATGGACACGAATGTGCCGCGCCTCTATGAGAGGAGCAAGGAACTTCTGGATGACCGATACCAAGACCAATCCCGTCCTCATCGAGGTAACGCGCGGCGGCGCCGTGGAGAGCCGCCACCGCGGCGCGGCCTGCGTCTACGACGCCGAGGGCGCGCTGGTGATGGCCTGGGGCGACGTCGAGACGCCGGTCTTCCCGCGCTCGGCGATCAAGCCGCTGCAGGCGATGCCCTTCGTCGAGACCGGCGCGGCCGACGCCTGGAAGGCGAGCGCGGAGGAGCTGGCGCTGGCCTGCGCCTCGCATTCGGGCGAGCCGATGCACGTGCGCGTCGCGCAGGCCTGGCTGGAGCGGCTCGGCCTGTCGATCCACGATCTCGCCTGCGGGCCGCACATGCCGCTCGGCGAGGTCGCCGCCCACGGCCTGATCGCCGCCGGACGCACGCCGACCCGGCTGCACAACAACTGTTCGGGCAAGCACCTGGGCATGCTGTCGACCGCCCTGTTCAAGAAGGAGTCGGTGGAGGGCTACGCCGAGCTGGGCCATCCCGTGCAGCAGCGCATCCGCCAGGTCCTCTCGGACATGGCGGAGTGCGACCTGTCGGCGGCGACCACCGCGGTCGACGGCTGCGGCGCGCCGACCATCGCGATGCCGCTGTCGGGCATTGCCCGCGCCTTCGCCAAGTTCGCCGACACCCGCTGGCTGCCGGTGCCGCGCCAGTCGGCGATCCGCCGGCTGCGCGTCGCCATCGCCATCCACCGCGAGATGGTCGCCGGCACCGACCGCTTCGACACCGTGCTGATGGGCCGCAAGGGCCAGGCGCTGGTGGTCAAGGGCGGGGCCGAGGGCGTGTTCGCCGCCGCCCTGCCCCAACTCGGCCTGGGCGTGGCGCTCAAGATCGACGACGGCGCCACGCGGGCGTCGGAGGTGGCGGTCGCCGCCCTTCTGCGCTATCTGGAGCTGTTCGACGACAAGGACTGGGCCGCGCTCGAACGCTACGTCGCGCCGACCCTGGTCAACACCGCCGGCACCCCTGTCGGCGAGATCCGGGCCGCCGAGGGCTGGCTGGGAACGAGCTAGTGAGCACGAGCTAGGAAGCGGGGAGAGATGCGCGCGGTCGTCTGTCGGGAATGGTGCGAGCCGAGCGACCTGAGGGTCGAGGAGATGCCGGCGCCGGAGCCCGGCGAGGGCGAGGTGCGGATCGCCGTCCACGCCGCGGGCCTGAATTTCGGCGACACGCTGATCATCCAGGGCAAGTACCAGGAGAAGCCCGAGCTGCCCTTCGTCCCCGGCATGGAATGCGCCGGCGAGGTCGACGCCGTCGGCCCCGGCGTCTCCCACCTCAAGGCGGGCGACCGGGTCATGGCGATCACCGGCAGGGGCGCCTTCGCCGAGAAGGTGGTGTGCGACGCCACGGCGGCGACGAAGATCCCGGGCTCGATGAGCTTCGACCAGGCGGCGGCCTTCCCGGTCGCCTACGGCACCTCGCACGTCGGCCTGCGCCACCGGGCCAACCTGCAGGCCGACGAGACGCTGCTGGTCCACGGCGCCGCCGGCGGCGTCGGGCTGACCGCGGTGCAGATCGGCACCGTGCTCGGCGCCAACGTGATCGGCACCGCGCGCGGCGCCGACAAGCTGTCGATCGCCCAGGCCAACGGCGCCAACCACGTCATCGACTATGCCGAGGAGGACATCCGCGACCGGGTCCGCGCGATCACCAACGGCCAGGGCGCCGACGTGGTCTACGACCCGGTCGGCGGCAAGGTGTTCGACGCGTCGCTGCGCTGTCTCGCCTGGGAGGGCCGGCTGTTGGTGATCGGCTTCGCCTCGGGCGAGATCCCGCAGGTGCCGGCCAACTACCTGCTGGTCAAGAACATCGCCGTGGTCGGCTTCTACTGGGGCGCCTACTTCAAGAAGGACCCGGGCGTGATCCAGCGCTCGTTCGAGGAGCTGCTCGGCTGGTTCGACGACGGCCTGCTCGCGCCCCACGTCTCCAAGACCTACGACCTCGAGGAGGCCCCGGCGGCGATGGAGCGGATGCTGACCCGCAAGTCGACCGGCAAGGTCGTGCTGACCACGGGGATCACCCGGCCGGTCTGAGCCCTCCCCTTCGGGGAAAGCGGGACAGAGAATGCGTCCCTACGCGTCCCGCAGGAACAGGATCAGGTCGAGCGGCGGCGGGTCGATCCCGGCCTGGCTGAGCAGGCAATGCACCTGGCCCCGGTGGTGGGTCTGGTGGTTGAAGAGGTGGATGTACACGATGTCCCGCCGCGTCTCCTGCGGGTCGCCGGCCATGTTGGCATAGCGCAGCATGGTCTGCAGCTTGTCGTCGGTCAGGCTGTCGGCGACGTCGATGATCCGCCCGTCCTCCATCTCGCGCGCCTCGCGCAGGGCGTCGAAATCGTCGAACAGGATCTGGTCCAGCGACTTGATCCCGTGAGGCTGGCCGTTGAGCCGCGACAGCCAGATCCGGTCAGCGACCAGGATGTGGTTGAGCGTGCCGTGGATGGACTTGAAGAAGGCGTCGCGGTCACGCTTGCGGTCCGCATCGTCCAGTTCCGCGCACGCCTCGAACAGCCGCCGATTGGCCCACCGGTTGTAGCGGGCCATGCGTTGGAAAATCTCGGGCGTCATGCTGAGCCTGGATCCGTTCTTCGTCTGCCGATGTGAGGGTGCCCCGTTACTAGGCCGAATTCGGGGCGAACACAACGGCGTCGAAGCGCAGGCAGCATTCCCGATTTGCACTGGCACCATACGGCACCCGCACGCTGCCAGCCGGCCGCGGCCGCAGCCGGCGCTACGGCATCCAGAACGGCTTGGCCGCCTCGCGCTCGGCGTCGATCCGGCCGACGCCGATGTCGCGCAGCAGCCGGTCGTCGAGCGCGGCGAGTTGACGCCGCGAGCGCACCCGGTCGATCCAGTCGAGCAGCCGGTCGGTGGCGGTCACCAGCCAGCGGCGAACGCCCGGACGCATCGCCAGGGTCGGCACCGAGACCGACGTCCGCGCGTAGCATCTATTATTCTGGCTATTCATCACATCCACCTTTCGCATCGATCGTCGCGCCATTGAGACGCGGAAACATATTTGTTTCACTCCGATTCTTGCTTTTCGGGCGGAAATGACAAACGATATATTCTTACTCATGATATTAGATAAACTAATCCAATGACTCGCCGCCTGCCGCCTCTCAATGCCCTGCGCGCCTTCGAGGCCGCCGCCGCCCGCACCAGCTTCTCGCAGGCCGCCGCCGACCTGCACGTGACCCAGGCGGCGGTCAGCCACCAGGTCAAGGCGCTGGAGGACTGGTTCGGCTTCCCGCTGTTCCGGCGCGAGGGCCGCGCCGTGCGGCTGACGCCCGAGGGCGCGCAGCTCTACGAGACGGCGCGCGAGGCGCTCGACGCGGTCGCCGAGACCGCGCGCCGGCTGCGCGAAGACGACGCAGGCGGCCCGCTGACGGTGACGGTGCTGCACTCCTTCGCGGCGACCTGGCTGGTGCCGCGGCTGCGCCGGTTCCGCGAGCGCCATCCCGACATCGACGTGCGCATCGACACCAGCGAGGCGCTGGTCGACCTGGCGCGCTCCGACATCGACGTCGCGATCCGCTACGGCATGGGCAACTGGCCGGGCCTGCACGTCGAATGGCTGATGGCCGAGGACCGCTTCCCGGTGTGCAGCCCGGAGCTGGCGGCGGGGCCGCCGCCGCTCGAACGGCTGGAGGACCTGCGCGGCCTGACCCTGATCCACGACGACGACTATTTCGGCTGGCCGGAGTGGATGGCCGCGGCCGGGGTCACCGGCGTCGACGTCCGCCGCGGCCCCGCCTACACCAACTCCAACCTGGCGGTCGACGCGGCGATCAACGGCGACGGCATCCTGTTGGCGCGCAGCGTGCTGGTCGCAGACGCCCTCGCCGCCGGCCGGCTGGTCAAGCCCTTCGACGTCTCCCAGCCGGCGCGCATGGCCTACTACTTCGCCTGCACCGAGGCGACGCTGGCCCGGCCGCGGGTCGCCGCCTTCCGCGAATGGCTGCTGGAAGAGATCGAGCGCAGCCGCGACCTGGGCACGCCGTCACCGCCCCGCCAGCGCCGGCCGGCCCCTACCGGCGCGTAGCGGGCCGGCACGTAACGGGCCGGCACGTAAGAGACCGGTGCCTAGTAGACGACGATCGCGGCGTGCCAGCGCGGCATGATCGCGCGGAAGGGCATGCGCGGCGGGAAGGCGCCGATCGGGTCGTTGATGTGGAGGATCGCCTCGACGCCCCGGTCGGTGCGCACCCAGGTCATCCCGGTGAGCACCACGACGTGGCCGGTGCGCGCGGTGTTGCGCAGCGCCAGGATCACCGGATGGCCCGCGCGCAGGGTGCGGTAGAGCGACATCGGCCCGGTCGGCGGCCGCACCTCGGTAAAGCGCCGGCCGAAGTTGCGGATCAGCCCGCGAATCTGGTCGAGCGTGCCCTGGACTTCGCAACGCTCGTAGCCGGGGCAGCAGAAGCTGGGGTAGCGGCCGCGCGCCATCGCGACCAGGGCGCATTGCGGCGGCGACTTGCCGCGCTTCTTGTAGATGATCTGCTGGGCGACCGCGGCCCAGCACCACACCCGGGTCCGCTGGCGGAAGTTGGGGATGCCGAGATCGACCGGACGCGGCAGGTAGTTGACCGCCGGCCGTGGCGAATAGCGGGCCGGCAGGCCGCCGTCGTTACCGGGCTGGGCGCGCGCCGGCAAGGCGGCAAGGCCGCACAACAAGACGGCAACCAGAACCCGGATCGTCATGCCGTTCCCCGTATCGTCCGTATCCCGAGTATACGGCAGCGCGGACAGGCTTCGTCCACCCCCTAACGGGCGCGGCGCGGAATCAGGTGGCCTTGGCGGGACCGCCCGTCGCGCCGCCTTTTTCGCCGCCATTCTCGCCCTCGCCGTCCATCCGCGCGGCGAACTTGCGGGCGGCCTGGGCGAAGTCGTCGAGGGCGGCGGCGACCTTGCCGTTGATCGTCTCCGCGGGCCACTCGCCGTCGGGCCCGGGCGCGCCGGCCGGCACGCCGGTCAGGATTTCGATGCCCTCGTCGATGGTCGCCACCGGATAGATCGCGAACTTGCCCTTCTTGACCGCCTCGACCACGTCGTCGCGCAGCATCAGGTGGGTGGTGTTCGACGCCGGGATCAGCACGCCCTGGTCGCCGGTCAGCCCGCGCGCCGCGCAGATGTCGAAGAAGCCCTCGATCTTCTCGTTGACCCCGCCGATCGCCTGGACGTGGCCGGCCTGGTTGACCGAGCCGGTGACCGCGAAATTCTGGCGGATCGGCACGCCCGACAGCGCCGACAAGAGGGCATAGAGCTCGGCCGACGAGGCGCTGTCGCCGTCGACCCCGCCGTAGGACTGCTCGAACACCAGGCTCGCCGACAGCGCCAGCGGCCGGGTCTTGCCGAAGCGCGCGCCGAGGAAGCCGGTCAGGATCAGCACGCCCTTGGAGTGGAGCGGCCCGCCCAGCTCGACCCGGCGCTCGATGTCGACCACCTCGCCGCGCCCCAGCCGGACCCGCGCGGTGATCCGCGACGGCTTGCCGAAGGAGAAGCGGCCGAGCTGGAGCACCGACAGGCCGTTGACCTGGCCGGTCTCCTCTCCGCCCGTGTCGATCAGCATGATCTCGCGGGTGATCTGCTCGTACATCGCCTCGCGGATGCGGTCGGACCGGCGGACCTGGGCGGCCAGCGCCTTGTCGACCTCCTTGGCGGTCACGGTCTTGCACTTCTCCTGCCCGGCCCAGTAGTCGGCCTCGCGCAGCAGGTCGAGCACGAAGCTGATCCGCGCGGTCAGCCGCTGCTGGTCCTCCGCCTCGCGCGAGGCGTATTCGATCACCCGCGCCACCGCGCCGGCGTCGAACGGGCACAGCTTCTCGCGCTTGACGATGGTCGCGACCAGCCGGGCGTAGAGGCCGAGAATTCTCGTCCGACCAGGGCATGTGGTCGCTGAACTCGGCCTGGACCTTGAACAGCGACAGGAAGTCGGGGTCGTGCGCGGCAAGCAGGTAGTAGAGCATCGGCTCGCCGACCATCACGACCTTGAGGTCGAGCGGTATCGCCTCGGGTTCCAGGGTGACCGTCGTCGCGTAGCCCATGAGCTGGGGCAGCGATTCGATCCGGATCTCGCGGTTGATCAACGCCCGCTTGAGCTCTTCCCAGGCATAGGGCTGGGTCAGCAGCTTGCGGGCGTCGACGATCAGGAAGCCGCCGTTGGCCTTGTGCAGCGCGCCCGCCTTGATCAGCGAGAAGTCGGTGACCAGGGTGCCGAACCGGGCGGTATGCTCGATCCGTCCGACCAGGTTGGTGACCACCGGCGCGTCCTCGATGACCACCGGCGCGCCGTCGGCATCGCCGTTGTGGACCAGGACGTTGATCTCGTACCGCTTGAACGAGGCCGGCTCGTCGCCGCCGGTCAGCTCGTTGGAGTTCCGCACCAGGTTGGCGACCGCCTGGCCGCCACCCTCGCCCGACGGGTCGGCCGAGGCGCGCAGGAAGTCGTAGACGTTGTCGACGACGTCGTCCTCGATCCGGCCGAGGAAAGCGACCACCTCGGGCAGGTCGTTGAACGCTTCGCGCACCGCGCCGATCAGGTGCGTAACCACGGACCGGGCGACTTCGCGATTGAGCTCGACCAGCTTCTCGCGCGCCTCTTTCTCCCAGGCGGGGGCGCGGCGCATGGTCTCGGCCATGCGCTCCTGCAGCGCCTCGATGTCCTTGCGGTAGCGGGACCGCTCCTCCTCGGGCAGCTTGTTGAACACTTCGGGCTTGATCGGCTCGCCGTCGCGCCCCGGCGCGAACATGAAGCCGTTGGGGCCGCGCAGGATCAGGATGCCCTTCTCGCGCGCCGCCTTCTCCAACTCGCCGAAGGCTTCCTGGTGGCGCTCCTGGAACGCCTGCTCGATGGCGGCGCGGCGCGACTGGTACTCGTCGGATTCGAAGGCACGCGGGATGCCGGCGCGCAGGTCGCGCAGGAGCTGGATCATCGCCGCGCGCAGCGGCAGGGCCCGGCCCGACGGCAGCCGCAGGGCGATCGGCTTGTGCGGCTCGTCGAAATTGTGGACGTAGCAGACGTCGGCCGGCTTGGGCATGTCCGCCGCCGCCCGTTCGAGGAAGTCGCGGACGATGCCGTGCTTGCCGGTGCCGGTCTGTCCCAGGCAGAACAGGTTGTAGCCCTGGCGCTGGATGCCGATGCCGAAGCTGACCGCCTCGACCGCGCGGGGCTGGCCGACGACGACGTCGGACGGCTCGACCTCGTCGGTGGTCTTGAAGCCGAGGCTGGCGGGGTCGCATCGCCGCCGCAGCGCTGCGGGCGCGAGGGGGCTCACGTTCGCCTGTTTGACCTTGGGGGGCATGGCTCTCCTTCGGGGAAGGTGTCAGTCCTCGTTCTCGATGCGCTCCATGTCGGCGTCGGAGAAACCGAAATGGTGACCGATTTCGTGAATCAGCACATTTCTGACCACGGCGTCGAGCGGCGCGTCGGTGGCACGGGCATACCGCAGGATTGGTTGACGATATAGGAAGATCATGTCGACGCTGGCCCGGGAGATGGCCGGACTCTGGTTGCCGATCGGCAGGCCGCGGTAGAGGCCGAGCAGGTCCCAGCGCGAGGGAATGCCCATCTCGTCGAGGGTGTCGTCGTCGGCCCACTCGTCGACGCGGATCACCACGTCCTCGACGTGACGCCGCAATTTCGCCGGAATCGATCCATAGCTTTCCAGGGCAAGCGCGCGGAAATGATCCAGGCCTGAGGTATCGGCACCCCGCGTCATCGCTCCGCTAGACCTTTTCCGCTCCCGGCGTCGTGAGGCGCGCACGATAGCGCGCCGGCCCGGGCCGGCCAAGCGGCCGGATGGAACTGGGCCTTAGTGACAATTTAACGTATCTAGGTCGAACCTTGGGAAAAGCAGGACGCCACGCATGGTCGCGAAGCTGGTCGGGAAGGAACGGGCCGAGACGCTCGCCACGCTCGACGGCTGGTCAGAGGTCGAGGGCCGCGACGCGATCGCCAAGTCGTTCCGCTTCGAGGATTTCAACGACGCCTTCGGATTCATGACCCGCATCGCCCTGCACGCCGAACGCCTCGATCACCACCCCGAGTGGTTCAACGTCTACAACCGGGTCGACATCACCCTGGCGACGCACGACGCCGGCGGCGTCACCGAGCGCGACGTCGCGCTGGCGCGGCTGATCGACGCGGCCGGAGCCGGCCGGTGACCGGCACGCTGGACGCCCTGCGCCCGCTGGTCTGCGGCGCCGCCGCGGTCGGCCTGGTCGCCGCGGCCGGATCGCCCGCGTTCTCCGACAGCAAGAAGGCATACAGCGCGACCACCGCGCCGACGCCCGCGATCGCGGTGCCGCCGCTGTCGAAGCTGCCATCGGACGCGCCCGATGTCGCCGCCCGCGTCCGCAAGCATCCGCGCGCGACGACGCCCGCAGCCAGACGGGCGGCGCTGCTCAAGCGGTGGTCGGTCCAGGCCGCCCACGGCAACGCCAACGCCCAGCTCAAGCTCGGCCGCGTCTACCGCTGCAGCAAGAACACCAAGGCCAACACCCGCAAGGCGCTGCACTGGCTGCGCGCCGCCGCCCGGGCGAACATCCCCGCCGCCCATTACCAGCTCGGCCTGCTCTACATGGCCGGCATCGCGGGGCGGCCCCCCGACCTGGTCGAGGCCTACGCCCACTTCAAGATCGCGTCCGCCGGCGGCGACGGCCGCGCCACGGCGCTGGTGTTCTACATCGGCGTCCGCATGACCGCCGACGAGCTGCGCCGCGCCCACGAGCGCATCGCCGACATCCATCGTTTCGAGATCGACACGGCGCGACACGCCACGAGCACCGACGTCGACGATGACGACGACGACAAGCCCGCGGCCGCGAAGGCGCTGACCGCGGTCAAGCCGGCCGCCGCGCCCGCCAAATAGCTCCAACCGGATCGCTTCAGGATCGCGGCGCCGCCAGAGCGGCTTCCGCGTCGTCGGCCGGCGTCCGCGCCGGGTCCGCCGTGCGCTCGCGCGGGACGGCGTCGAACACCGCCTTGTAGTCGGCGATCTCCGTGCCCATCCACCGGTCCCACCAGGTGAAGTAGAGGCCGTAGTTGCCGCGCACCCGGCTGTGGTGCAGGTCGTGGTGGGTGGTCATCGTCATCCAACCGAGCCAGCGGCTGTGCGAGGCGCCGCGCGGGAACAGCTCGATACCGCTGTGGCCGAGCACGTTGCGGGTCAGCTGGTGGACGACGAAGACCAGGATCGCCGCCGGGTGCAGCGGCAGCAGGTAGACCACCAGGCTGAGATAGGCACCTTCGACCACCGCCTCGGCCGGGGCGAAGGCGTAGGCCGCCCACGGGCTCGGGCTGACCGAGCGGTGGTGCGTACGGTGGAACAGCCGGTAGAGCCGCGGATGGTGCATCGCGCGGTGGGTCCAGTAGAAATAGGCGTCGTGGCCGACGATCAGGATCGCGGCCGAGAGTATCCAGTAGCCCCAGCCATGCGCGCCGAAGTCGAGATAGATCTGGGTCGCGCCGTGCGCGAACGCGATGCCGGTGATCAGCGCCAGCACGGCGAAGATGACGACGGTCGACAGCGACCACAGCCGCTCGCGCCGGCGCTGGCGGACCGGGGCGACGCGCTTCTGGATGCGCCGATGTTCGAGCCGCTTGCCCAACCAGACCCACAGGATCAGGAAGGCGCCGCCGGCGAACAGGCCGTAGCGCAGCGCCGACAGCGCCAACGCGCCGCCGAACTGGGCCGCGCCGAAGGTGAGCCATTCGGCGGCGCCCTGGGGGGCGAGCGGCAGGTTGAGGAGGTGGGCTAACATCGTCGGCTCCGGGATCGCGGCTGCGGTATGCCGCCACCATGGCGCCGCGGCGGCGGATCGTCGCGCCGATCGCTCGAACCCGCTCGCCAATTCCGGAAACGGCGCGCTTTTTCAGGAATCGGCAAGTGTTTCACCGGGTCGATCCGATGCTTCATCGGCAGCCGACGCGCGGATTTCGGCCCCGCGGAACTCCGCTGGGGTCATGCCCGTCGCCTCCTTGAAGGCGCGGTTGAATGGGCCGACCGAGTTGTAGCCGAGGTCGAGCGCGATGGTCAGGATCGGCAGCCGCGCCTTGTCGGGGTCGCGCAGCCACACCTGCGCCGCCGCGACCCGGTAGGCGTTGAGGAACTGCGGGAAGTTGCGGTAGCCGAGCCGCCGGTTGATCGCCCGACGCAGCCGGTATTCCGGCACGCCCAGCGTTTCCGCCAGCGCGCCGATGGTCAGCCCGGCCGCGCGGTAGCCCTCCTCGGCCTCGAAATGACGCCGGATCGCGGCGGCGAGCTCGGCGTCGGGATCGGCCGCGGCCTGTGCCGCTGCGGCGCGCGGCGGCGCCGGGGCGGCGGCCGGCGCGGCGAACAGGTCCTGGCGCAGGCGCACGGCGAGGACGACGAAGGCGCCCGCCTCGATCGCGATGGCGAGCAGGTTGATCAGCTCGGCGATCGGCAGGCGGTTGCCGCCGGGCACCGACACCTCGGCCGCGACGACCAGCGCCATGTGGCCGCCGATCACGAACACGAACCAGGCGCGCAGGCGGCGGCGGAACTCGACCAGGTCCTCGGACCGGCCGACCAGCGCCTGGCCCAGCGCGGCGATGACCACGGCGAGCGCGGCCGCGCGCGACAGCAGATGGACCGCGGTGTCGGTCGGCACCCCGCTGACCGGCATCACGCCGACATGCGGGAACAGGTAGCGCCAGGAATAGACCGCGAGCAGGGCCAGGATCAGTCCGCCGTGCCACCAGCGCAGCCGGAAATCGTCGACGAACCAGGCGCGGGCGAACAGCCAGAACCAGCCGGCGATGGTGAAGCAGACCAGGTAGACCGGCAGGCCCCACCAGGCCACGTGCCAGCGCACCGCCATCACCGGGCACAGGATGTAGGCGACCACCGAGACCAGGAACACCGCGCCGAGCCGCCCGGCCGCGGTATGGCGGAAGTCGCGGACGAGCAGCACGATGGCGAGCACGAGCAGGCCGATGCCGGCGCCGCGCAGCAGGTCGAGGATGGAGTCGAACCAGGCCGGCATCCGACGGGCCCTTGGGCGGTGACGATAGGTGCGGGGACTATAGCAGCGCGTGGACGCGGCGGCGCAATTCGGGAACCACGGCATCCTCGAACCACGGGTTCTTCTTCGCCCAGCCGATCGTCCGCCAGCTCGGGTGCGGGGTCGGCAGGAAGGCGGGAAGGAACTCACTCCAGCGGCGCACGGTTTCGGTCAGGGTCGCGCCGCGCCGCTCGCCCAGATACCAGGCCTGGGCGTAGCTGCCGACCAGCAGGGTCAGCTCGATCGCAGGCAGCTGCGCGCGCAGCCGCGCGTGCCAGGCCGGCGCGCATTCCGGGCGCGGCGGGCAATCGCCGCCCCGGGGCAGCCGGCCCGGATAGCAGAAGCCCATCGGCACGATCGCGATCCGGCTGTGGTCGTAGAAGGTGTCGCGGTCGACGGCGAGCCAGTCGCGCAGCCGGTCGCCGGACGGGTCGTTGAACGGGATGCCGGTCTCGTGGACCTTGGTCCCCGGCGCCTGGCCGACGATCATCACCCGCGCCGTCGCCGACGCGCGCAGCACCGGCCGCGGCCCCAGCGGCAGCTCGGCCGCGCACAACCGGCAGGCGCGGATTTCGGCGAGGAGGGTGTCGAGGGCGTTCATCGGGTCGAGCTTGGGGGCTGGCTGCGGTCGGCTATGGGAGGGTGGTCCGTCCTCCCATCCTTCGAGACGCCCCTGCGGGGCTCCTCAGGATGAAGTCATTGCTTGACGTCGTACACTATCCTTCATCCTGAGGAGGCCGCGAAGCGGCCGTCTCGAAGGATGGGAAGACAGGCACGGTCCGGCAACGACCGACCGGCCCCTCCGCCGGGTCACCACCCCTCGGCCAGCAGCTTGTCGACGTAGCGCGGGACGATTTCGGTGGCCGGGCCGTACTGGGCCTCGGCGAACAGGGTCGCGCCCTCGGACGGCTCCAGGTTGAGCTCGACGGTGTGGGCGCGGGCGGTGAAGGTCGCTTCCTGGACGAAGCCGGCGGCGGGGTAGACGTTGCCCGACGTGCCGACCGAGATGAACAGCCGGCACCGGGCCAGCGCGGCGTAGATGCGGTCCATGTCGAACGGCATCTCGCCGAACCAGACCACGTGCGGGCGCATCCCGCCGGACGAGTCGCAAGCCGGGCACACGGTCTCCAGCGACAGGTCCTCGCGCCAGCTATGGACGCCGTGGCAGTAGGCGCAGCGCGCCTTGAACATCTCGCCGTGCATGTGGATCAGGTTCTTCGACCCGCCCTCCTCGTGCAGGTTGTCGATGTTCTGGGTGACCACCAACACCTCGCCGGGCCACTCGGCCTCGAGCCGGGCGAGCGCCGCATGGGCCGCGTTGGGCCGGATGTTGTCGTTGCGCAGGCCGCGCCGGCGCTCGTTGTAGAAGTCGTGGACCATCGCCGGGTTGCGCGCGAAGCCCTCGGGCGTCGCCACGTCCTCGATGTTGACCTTGGTCCACAGCCCGTCCTTGTCGCGGAAGGTGTCGATGCCGGACTCCTTGGAGATGCCGGCGCCGGTGAGGATGACGATGTTGCCTGAGCGTCTGTCTTGCATGAGTGCGGATGCCGCCATTGTGTCCGACAAGCGTGCCGCCTCGCGCCGCGCCGAGCAAGGCCCGCGCTTTGAGAAGCAGTCCGGTCTCACCTATATAGGCACGATGGCCGAGCTTCCGGACGACTGGGACCCGACTGTGGCGATCGAACACGCGCTCGCGACCGCCACGGAAACGATGCGTGAGGACGGCGGCTTCGTGCCCTTTGCGGTTACCGTCGACAGTGCCGGTGAGACCGTGGGCATCTTCCCGCAATCGGTCGATGATTCCGGCGACAACATCAGCGACTTCGAAGCCTTGGTCGAAGGTCTGCGGGAGGAGGCCGAGGCGGGCGACCACGAGGCGGTTGTGCTCTTAGCCGACACCTGGGTCCGCGACACGCCTGACGGCGAACGGCGGGATGCCGTCGCCATTCACCTCGAGTTCCGCGACGGCTACGCTCAAAAGATCCTCATCTATTACGACCTCGAGGAAAGACCGGGCGACGGCAAAGACCCCTATCACGTCGAACTCAAGAATTCTGAGATCGAGCCCGCCAACTCCATGATCTTCGACCCCGCATGAAGATCCTGTTCGTGTGCACCGGCAACATCTGCCGCTCGCCGACCGCCGAGGCGGTGTTCCGCCACCTGGCCAACGAAGAAGGGCTGGGCGGAACGGTCGTCGTCGAGTCGGCCGGCACCCACGGCTATCACGTCGGCGAGCCGCCGGACGAACGCTCGGCCGAAACCGCCGAACTGCGCGGCTATTCGATGGCCGGCCAGGTCGCACGCCGGGTGACGGCGCAGGACTTCGACAGCTTCGACCTGATCCTGGCGATGGACCGCGGGCACCTGCAGATCCTCGAAGAGCTGGCGCCGGCGCACGCGCAGGAGAAGCTCCGCCTGTTCCTCGACTTCGCGCCGGATGCCGGGCTGTCCGACGTGCCCGACCCCTATTACGGCGGGCCGCAGGGCTTCGAGCACGTGCTCGACCTGATCGAGGCGGCCTCGCGCGGCCTGTTGGCGCACGTGGCGGATCGGTCCGCCGCGTCCTAGCCGAAGCCCGCGCCGGCGACCGCGAACACTTCGAGCGTTCCGCTCACGTTCCGAAGCTCCTTGGCGCCGAGCGAATGCAGGCCTTCGGGCGTATGCCGCGCGAAATCGGCGGAGAAGACCAGCGGCTGTTCGAGATCCTTGCACAGCGTGCTCAGCCGCGCGGCGATATTCGCGGCCTGGCCGATCACCGTGAAGTCGAGCCGCGTCGGCGCGCCGACGTTGCCGTACATCAGGTCGCCGAAATGCAGGCCGACCGCGCACCGCAACGGCGGGCGGTTGGAATGGGCCGGTGCGGCCGCCATCCGCGCCACGATCTCCTCGGCGGCCTCGCGCGCCCGGCGGCACGCGCCGGCGGTCTCTTCGCTGTCTACCTCACCGGCCTCGACCGGGAAGATGGCGAGGACGGCGTCGCCGATGAACTTCAGCACCTCGCCGCCGCGCGCCAGGACGGGGTCGACGGCACGCTCGAAGAAGTCGTTCAGGAGTTGGAGATACACGTCGCGGGACAGGGTCTCCGACAGCACCGTCGAATTCGCGCATGTCGCAATAGAGGATGGCGGCGCGAATTTCCTCGCCGTCGCCGCGCTGGATCAGGCCGCCCAGCACGTTGCCGCGCGTGCGTTCTCCCAGATAGGTGTCGAACAGCACCGCGGTATTCCGGCGCAGGGTCATCGCCTCGAAAAAGCGACCCAGGATGGTGAAGGCCTGGAAGGCCTCGCCGAGCTGGGCGGTGGAGAAGCCGTCGGGGTGGTCGGTCGCCATGGTCATGGTCTGGAACCGGCCGTCCGAGAAAGGCAGCGGAATGGCGACGTAGTCGGTGCCGCCTTGCGACCGCAGTTCGTCCAGGATCGGGAAGGTGAATTCCGGATCGTCGACATCGAGCCGTTGGCGGACGCCGCCCAGACCTTCGCTGACGTAACGGACCGGGCTGTTGAGGTAGCCGGGGCTGCTCAGCAGGCCGTGCGGCGTGTCGCTCTCGACGACGCCGCTGCCGTCGCGCGACCAGGAGAAGCGCTGGCCGGCAAGCTCCGGATGCAGGGTCCAGATGTTGACCATGAACCGCCACAACGGAACGCCGGCCGCGACCAGGTGCTGGGCGAACCGCTCGGTCAGCTCGGCCGGCGTCTTGCACAGCCAGGCGCCCTTGATCAGCCAGTCGAGCACCGACGAGCCGCCGACGAGCTCGATGTTGCGCGGCGAGAGCGGCGGGTCCGCCGACAGCTCGTCGACGACGCCCCCGTCGAAGCAGATCATGCCGCCGATCTCGCGCGCCTCCGGCAGCGGCGCTTCGTAGCTCCACGCGCCGTTGTCGACGGCGTCGCCCGCGACACCAAGGTTCCAGTAGTGCGCGGTGCCCTTGAACGGACAGAAGGTGCGGAAGTCGGATGGCTTCAGGAGGCCTTCGGCCAGGTCGTCCTTGGGGAAATAGTAGGTGTCCGGCCGGTAGGATTCGTGCAGCACCATGGCGCGCGCGCTGTCCGCGACGAGCTGGCCGGCGACCGACGCGCGGACCCGGCCTTCCACGGGCTCGATGGCGATGCGGTAGAGTGACTCCATTCTGCGCGGCCGCTTTCCTGGTTGCCGGAGCACCGGTCTCTGCCGGCTGGCCTCGCGAGCAAGATCGAATTCTGTCACGGAACGGTTAAAATCTCGACGGAATTTACGGCCCGGACAGTCGGCACGGCCGGCCGCTACGCCGGCGTATGGACACCGAACGGCACGATCTTGTTGTCCGGGTCGTGGCCGATGTCGGCCCGGCCGAGATAGGGGATGCCGGCCTTCGCGCACCAATACTCGATCACCTGCTCCTCGGTGAGCAGGAACTCGGGGTCGTTCGCGATCACGTCGCTGACCCGGCCCAGGCGGATGCCGGCGACCCGGCGGATGCGCCGGGTTGCTGGTGACGTGGAACAGGTAGCGGTCGATCCGGTACATCTGCTCCTCGGTCTCCTCGAGCATCAGGACGTGGCCGGCCAGGTCGGGCTGGAACGGCGTGCCGATCAACTGGCTGAGGATGGTCAGGTTGAAGGCGGCGGCGGGCGTATCCGCCGAGACGTGGGGCTCGAGCGTCGCCGGGTCCGCACGCACCAGCCAGTCCAGCGCGCGTTCGACCGCGGCCTCGCCGCCGGCGCGGCGCACGTCCGAGGCCATCGGGCCGTGCGCCAGGCCGTCGAACCCCTGCGCGTACATCCCCGCCAGCAGGAAGCCCGCGTCGCTGTAGCCGAGATAGCGCTTGGCCCGCGCCGCCTCGGTCAGCTTGGGCAGCACCGCCTCGGCCAGCCGGCACGCGCCGTAGCCGCCGCGGGCGAACCACAGGGCGTCGAAGCCCGGATCGTTGGCGACCTCCAGGAAGGCCGCGGCCCGCGCCGCATCGTCGCCGGCGAAGTGGCCCGACGACAGGTAGCATTGCGGGTGGAAGACCAGCTCGGGCGCGGCGTCGCCGTAGCGGGCGGCGGCGACGGCGGCGACCCGCCCGGCCACCGCCTCGTCGATCCGCGCGCTGGGCGCGACGATCCCGATCCGCATCCGTTGTCCGCTCACACCTGCCGCCCCGTTCGTTCGTCGCCGACTTGGTCGCAGCCAAGTCTCGTTTCCCGCCAGTATCCGCTTATCGCGCGCCGGCCCCATCGGTAAAGTCGCCAGCGCATGAGCGATGACAAGCACTATTTCTTCTGCGGCATCGGCGGCAGCGGCATGCTGCCGCTGGCGACGATCCTGCGCGACCGGGGCTGCACGGTCGCCGGCTCGGACCGGGCGCTCGACCAGGGCCGCAGCGCGGCCAAGTTCGACGCCCTGCGCGCCCGCGGGATCGATCTCTTCCCGCAGGACGGCAGCGGCGTCACCGACGCCGGCCAGATCGTGGTCGCGTCGGCCGCGGTCGAGGAGACGGTGCCCGACGTCCAGGCCGCCCGCCGGGTCGGTGCGACCGCTGGTCTCCCGCGCCGCGCTGCTGGCCGAGCTGTTCAATGCGGCCGAGACCAGCGTCGCCGTCGGCGGCACCAGCGGCAAGTCGACCACGACCGGGATGATCGGCTGGATCCTGCACGCCGCAGGCCGCAATCCGACCATCGTCAACGGCGCGGTGATGAAGAACTTCGCCACGGCCGATGAACCCTTCGCCAGCGCCGTCTCCGGCGACCCGCGCCTGTTCGTCAGCGAGACCGACGAGAGCGACGGCTCGATCGCGCTCTACCGCCCCACGGTCGCGGTGCTGACCAACGTCGCCTTCGACCACAAGCCGCTGGCCGAGCTGCGGGACCTGTTCGGCGACTTCGTCGCCCGCGCGGGGACGGCGGTGGTCAACCGCGACAACGGCGAGGCCGCGGCGCTGGCTGCCGACCTGCCGCCCGAGACACGCCGGATCACCTTCTCGCTGCTCGACGCGCGACGCCGAGCTGTGCGCCCGCGACTTTGCCCCGGCGCCCGACGGCATCGCCTTCACCGTGATCGAGCGGGCCAGCGGCGAGAGCGCCTCGGTGCGCCTGCGCATGCCCGGCCGGCACAACGCCGCCAACGCGCTCGCCGCGATCGGCGCGGCGCGGGCCTGCGGCGTCGCGCTGGCCGAGGCCGCCGAGGCGCTGGGCGGTTTCGCCGGGCTGGGCCGGCGGCTCGACGTGATCGGCACCGCCGGCGGCGTGACCGTGATCGACGACTTCGCCCACAACCCCGACAAGATCGCCGCAACGCTCGATACCCTGCACGAGTTCCCGGGCCGGCTGCTGGTCCTGTTCCAGCCCCACGGCTTCGGCCCGCTGCGGCTGATGAAAGACGCGCTGATCGACGGGTTCGCGGAGCATCTCGGCGCCGACGACGTGCTGGTCATGCCCGACCCGGTGTATTTCGGCGGCACCGTCGCCGACCGCAGCGTGACCAGCGCCGACATCGCCGCCGGCGTCGCCGCCCGCAGCCGCGACGCCCGCGCCATCGCCGAGCGCGCGGCCTGCGCCGACATGCTGATCGAGCTCGCGCGACCGGGCGACCGCATCGTCATCATGGGTGCGCGCGACGATACGCTGACCGAGACCGCCGAGGACATCCTCACGCGCATGCGTTAACCGCCAGTTGCGCGCGAGGTGTTATGCTCGCCGCGCTATCGCGGAGCCACATTGGGGGCCGCATTGAGGGGGACAGTGCGATGAAGACCGGTCTCGGACGCGAAGTCACTGATTCGCGGCTGTTCGGGCCGCACATGCTCGAACAGCCCTATCCGGTCTACCGCACGCTGCAGGCGGAGACGCCGGTCTTCTGGGACGACGGCCTCAACGCCTGGATCGTCACCCGCCACGAGGACGTCACCGCCGTGCTCAAGGACGCGCGCTTCTCGTCCGAGCGGGTCCGGCCGGTGGTCGAGAAGCGATTCCCCGACCCTACGCTGGCGCCGCTGTTCGACATCCTCGCGCTGACCATGGTCAACCGCGACGATCCCGACCACGCCCGGCTGCGCAAGCTGGTCCACCATGCCTTCCAGCGCACCGAGGTGGAAGGGTGGGAGCCGCGCATCCGGGCGATCGTCGACGAGCTGATCGACGCGGGCCTCGCAAAAGGCGCGATCGACTTCGTCTGGGACTTCGCCGTGCCGCTGCCGGTGATGGTGATCTCGGAGATCGTCGGCATCCCGTTCGACGACCGGCCCCGGGTCAAGGGCTGGTGCGACGACTTCGCCCAGGTCGCGCTCAACTTCTACGCCAACATCTCGCCCGACCAGCTCCAGCAGGGCCTGGAAGGCGTCACCGCCTTCCGCGCCTATCTGGAGGCAAAGGTCGAGGCGCACCGCAGCGGCACGGCGGACCCGGCCGAACAGGACACGCTGTTCGCCAATCTCGTCCACGCCGAGGTCGACGACCATCGGCTGTCGCTCGACGAGCTGCTGGCCAACACGCTGCTGCTGCTGTCGGCCGGCAACGAGACCACGACCAGCCTGCTCGCCAACGGCCTGCTCGCGCTGCTGAGACACCCCGACCAGATGGCGCGGCTGCGCGCCGAGCCCGACCGCATCCCCGACGCGGTCGACGAGTTCCTGCGCTGGGACCCGCCGGTCCAGTTCCTCGGCCGGCTGGCGCGCGAGGACGTGACGCTGGGCGGCCAGACGATCCGGCGCGGCGACCTGACCGTGGTCGTGATGGCCGCGGCCAACCGCGACCCGGCCGTGTTCGACGCGCCCGACCGGCTCGACGTCACCCGCCAGGCGCACCATGCCGGCCACGCCCACCACGTCTCCTTCGGCCACGGCCGGCACCTGTGCAGCGGCATGCAGCTCGCGCTGATGGAGGCGCGGATCGCCTTCGAGCGCCTGCTCGCCAGGACCGGCGCCATCGAACTCATGCCCGGCGCGGTGCTGCACCGGGAGAATTTCAACATGCGCTGCCCGCAGCATCTGCCGGTTCGGCTGACGGCCGCATGAGGGTGCGGGCGCACGCAGCCTGCACAGGGGCTCCGTCCCTTGGCCGACGATAGCCGCCGCTGGTGGATCCTGGCCGCGATGAGCGGCACGATGGGCCTGATCGTGTTCGACGAGACGGTGCTCGGCGCCGCCCTGCCGACGATCACGCGCGAGCTCGGCCTGTCGCAGACCCGGGCACACTGGACGGTCAACGCCTACCTGCTGACCTTCACCTGCGCCGTCGCGATCGGCGGGCGGCTGGCCGAGCGTCTCGGCCACCGCAACGTCTTCCTCGGCGGCGTCGCCCTGTTCGGGCTCGCCTCGCTGGCGGCCGGCTTCGCCGACTCCGACATGGGACTGATCGCGGCGCGGGCGGCGCAGGGCATCGGCGGGGCGTTCGCCTTCCCGGCGTCGTTCGCGATGATGACCTCGGCCTTCCCGGAGGAGGAGCGCGGCCGGGCCTTCGGCATCCAGACCACGGTTGGCGGGATGTTCATGGCGGCGGGGCCGCTGGCCGGGGGCCTGTTCGCGTCGGAGATCTCGTGGCGCTGGATCTTCTGGGTCAACCTGCCGGTGGTCGTGGCGATCGCGGCCGGCGTGCTCGCGGCCCGGCCAGGGGCGCGCGAGCCCACGCCGAAACGCGCGGCGCCGACGGCGCACGACGTCGACCTGGCCGGGCTGGCCACGCTGGTCGCCGGGCTGGTCGCGCTGGTGGTCGCGCTGATGGAGAGCCCCGGCTGGGGCTTCGGGTCACCGGCCACGCTGATCCTGCTCGCCGGCGGGCTCGTGGCGCTCGCGCTGTTCGTCCGGATCGAGGCCCGGCGCGCCGACCCGCTGATCGACCTCGGCCTGATGCGGCGCGGGGCCTTCACCGGCGGCGTCCTGGTCTTCTTCGTGTTCCAGTGGGACAAGATCATCGTCTTCATCTTCACGCCGCTCTACCTCCAGCGCGTGCTGGACGCATCGCCGGTCGAGGCGGGCCTCGCCGTGATGGTCGCGATCGTGCCGACCCTGGCGACCTCGTTGTGGAGCGGCAAGCTGGCGGACCGGTTCGGCTCGCGGCGGCCGCTGATGGCCGGGCTCGCGGTGAACGGAGCGGCTGCTTGCGCCCTCGCCGCGGCGGCGGGCGCCGACGACGCGTTCGCGCTGGTCGCCGCGATCATCGTCTGGGGCGCCACCCTGCCCTTCATCGCGGTGCCGTCCCGGCGCGCACTGATGGGGGCGGCGCCGGCCGCGAACCGGGGCCAGGCCAGCGGCATCAACCTGACCGTTCAGATGCTCGGCGGCGTCATCGGCATGGCGCTGTGCAGCGCCCTCTATGCCACGACGGGCAGCTTCGTCGTCGTGTTCGCGGTCACCGGCCTGGCCGTGCTGGCCGCCGTCCCGCTGACGATGCGGACCATCGCGGCCGCAACGCCGGCGCGCCGGCCGGCTTGACCGCCGCGCCCTCGACCCTCAGTAGCGCGCGCCCGGCACCGACGGCTCGACCAGCACCCGGCGCGGCTTCTTCGGGTCGTAGCGGATCGGCAGTCCTTCGGGCGGCAGGGCGGCCTCGACCGCCTCCTTCTGCGCCTTCAAGCGGACGCGCAGGACGAAGGGCGGCGCGCCGGCGACCGAAACGGTGGCGCGCACCAGGGTCCGTCCGAGCGGACGGCCGTCGGCGCGGGTCTCGGCCTCGATCGACTCGATCGCCGCGACCGCGGGCCGGCCGCGACGGTGCAGCACGAACAACCACCAGGCCCGGTGCAGGAACAGGAGGTCGAGCGCGGTGAAAGGCGCCAGCGCGAGCGGGATGATGTAGACCGCCGCCATCCGGTCGACGAAGCCGGTCGGCCCGTATCCGGCGACCAGCTGGCCCATCGTGTAGACGAACACCAGGGTCGCCGGCAGCAGCAGCAGGCCGAACAAGAGCGGCGTGCCCGGCCGGCCGTAATAGGGCGTTTCGGGGAGCTGGGCCGAGGTCGGTTGCGGTGCAGTGGGATCGCTGGTCAGGGTGGCCTTCCCGGAGCTCGGGGATCGCGAGCGCCAATCGGCGCGCCCGCAATATATGCCTTGGTCCGCCAAAGAGCACGGGCATCGCCAACGTCCTCCCCTCTCCCCCAAGGGGAGAAGCGGGATCGCCTACGCGAAATCCTCTGCCAGCGCCGCGCGCATCGCTTCGGGCATCACCGCCATGTGGGCGTAGTTCTCGTGGCCGATGCCGACGATCACCTTGGCGCCGGGCTTGCGGAAGGCCTCGACCTGCGCCGCGGTGAAGGGGAAATGGACGAACTGCACCGACGACGCCTTGCCCGCCGCCGAGGTGCGGTCGACGTCGGCCTCGGACACGCCCTCGACCTTCTCGCCGTCGACCTCGATGTAGAAGGTGTCCTCGATGCCGCCGAGCTTCATCAGCTCGCGGTGGCGGCGCTCGGGGTCCTCGATCTCGAGCATCACGGTGGCGACCAGCTCGCTGCCCTTGGGCACCAGCGGGTTGTAGGCGCGCAGCTCGTCCTCGATCTGCGCCTCGCCGCCCTTCTCGATGAACAGCATCTCGTGGACCTGATGCCACATCGTCTCGTAGCTCTCGAAATAGAAGGTCGCGAACGGGCCGACGTCGAGCCGGCGGTTGCGCTTGAGCTCGGTGATCTGGCGGCGGCGCTCCTTGCGGATCGGCTCGTAGTCCGCCATCGCCATGATGTCGTCGCGGGTGATCTCGGTCTTGGTCATCGGTCTTTCCAAATTCTCAATGCCGTCGTTCCCGCGCCGGCGGGACCCCAGGGATGCCGGTCAGGGCGCCGGCTGTTTCTGGACCCCCGCCTGCGCGGGGGTGACGATGTTGGTTGCGCGCGTCAACCGGCCTCGATGCCGTAGGCGCGGGCGAACAGCTCGATCGGGTGCGGCGCCGCTTCCGGCGGCTGGCCGCCCTCGATCCGCTCCATCCCCTGGAGGATGTGGATGCCGGCGAGCGGGCATTCCGAGGCGACATACTTGTTCTCGGCCTTGACCGCGTCGCGCGCGACCGGCTTGCCGACCTTGAGCCCCGTCTCGAAATTGCCCTTCATCACGCCCCACGAGCCGCCGTGACCCGAGCAGCGCTGGATCACCTTGATCTCGGTGTCGGGGATCAGGCGCATCATCTCCGCCGCCTTCATGCCGACGTTCTGGGCGCGGGCGTGGCAGGCGATGTGCAGGGTGACGCCGCCGTCGAGCGCCGACAGGCCGTCGGCCAGGCCTTCCTTTTTGGCGATCGCAACGACGTATTCCGAGGCGTCGAAGGTCGCCTGGGACAGCATTTCGACATTCTCGTCGTCCGGCACGATCAGCGGCCACTCGAACTTGAGCATCAGCGCGCAGGACGGGACCAGCGCGATCACGTCGTAGCCCTTGTCGACATAGGGCCGCAGCTCGGCGGCGACGGTCTTGGCGTTCTCGGCGACCTGGGCGAGGTCGCCCTGCTCCATCTGCGGCATGCCGCAGCAGGACGGGTAGACCACCTCGGTCTCGACGCCGTTCCGGGCCAGGATCCGGCGCGCGGCGATGCCGATCTGCGGGTTGTTGTAGTTGGAGAAGCAGGTGGCGTAGATCACCGCCTTGCGGCCGTAGGCGGGGGCGTCCTTGTTGACCTCGGGCACGTCGGTCTTGGCCCGGTCGACCAGGGTCTTGCCGTAATACTTGGGCAGCGCGGCATCCTTGTCGACGCCGGCGACCGCCTGCATCAGGCCGCGGGTCAGGCCGTTCTTGGTGTCGCCGCCCCAGTTGACCAGCCCGGGGGCGTGGCTGCACAGCCGGCCGTTGCGGTCGGTGTTGGTGAGCTGCTTTTCCCAGAACGGGCGCTTGCCCTGCTTCTGCTCCATCGCGCGGTAGCGCAGCATCAGGTGGGGGACGTCGAGGTTGAATTCGTGCGGCGGCACGTAGGGGCACTTGGTCATGAAGCACATGTCGCAGAGCGTGCACGCGTCCACGACGTGCTTGAACTTGTCCGACGAGACGCCCTCGAGCTCGGTCTCCGATTCGTCGATGAAGTCGAACAGGCGCGGGAAGCTGTCGCACAGGTTGAAGCACAGCCGGCAGCCGTGACAGACGTCGAACTGCCGCCGCATCTCGGCGTCGAGCTTCTCCGGGTCGGTGTAGTCGGGGTCCTGCCAGTTGATCGGATGGCGGACCGGCGCCTCGAGGCTGCCTTCGCGCATGGGAAATTCCTTCGGGACGGAAGTGCCGGCGGCGCGCGCCGGACAGGCCCGTCATCCATCCTTCGAGACGCCCCTGCGGGGCTCCTCAGGATGAAGGCAGCGCTTGGCGTCGGCCAAGACCTTCATCCTGAGGAGGCCGCGAATGCGGCCGTCTCGAAGGATGCGATGCCGGATCCGGGCTCGGCCTACAGCTCGCCCAGGGCCTTCTGGAAACGGCCGGCGTGCGACTTCTCGGCCTTGGCGAGCGTCTCGAACCAGTCGGCGATCTCGTCGAAGCCCTCGTCGCGCGCGGTGCGGGCCATGCCCGGATACATGTCGGTGTATTCGTGCGTCTCGCCCGCGATGGCGGCCTTGAGGTTCAGGCTGGTGTCGCCGATCGGCTCGCCGGTGGCCGGGTCGCCGACCTCCTCGAGGAAGGCGAGGTGGCCGTGGGCGTGGCCCGTCTCGCCCTCGGCGGTCGAGCGGAACACGGCGGCGGCGTCGTTGTAGCCTTCGACGTCGGCCTTCTGCGCGAAGTAGAGATAGCGGCGGTTGGCCTGGCTCTCGCCGGCGAAGGCGTCCTTGAGATTCGTCTTCGGTCTTGGTGCCCTTGAGGGACATGAGCTCTCCTCCATCAGTCGGGGTTGGTATCGGGCGTCCGGCGTTGGTGCGGGCGGGTAGCGCCGCGCGGGCGCCGAACGGCATGCGGGGAATGTTGCCGTTCCGAGATCAATATGGCGACCGCGCGCGGCCCTGTCAATAGATTAGAACGCTTCTAATCTATTTTAGGAAGATATTGACCTTAAAGGAGAAAATCCGACTCTAGTTGCGAGTTGGTCGCACCCGCACGATCACGTCGATCCGCTCGACCGACGTGCCCTCCGGCGCGCTCGGCAGGCCCTCGACCGACAGCTTGTCGGCGGGGATGTCCATCAGCGTGCTCGGCCCCTCGACGAAGAAGTGGTGGTGGTCGGAGGTGTTGGTGTCGAAGTAGGAGCGGCCCGGCTCGACCACGACCTCGCGCATCAGCCCGGCGTGGGTGAACTGGTTGAGCGTGTTGTAGACGGTCGCCAGCGACACGCCGAGCTCGGCTTCCTGCGCCTCGGCATGGAGCTGCTCCGCGGTGACGTGGCGGTCGGGCCCGCCGAACAGCAGACGCGCGAGCGCCAGCCGCTGCCGCGTGGGGCGAAGCCCGACGTCGCGCAGGCGCTGGATCGCCTCGGTATAGGGTCGCTGGTTTGCCATGACCGTAATATAGGTGAAACGGAACGGGATTTAAAGGCCGGAGGTCAGGGGGGTATCGGCTAGTTTTGAATGGTTTTAGCCTGCGGGGAGGGCCGGACGCCACCCCGGCGACGGTCCCGCGACCGGCCCGACACATGGGGGGTGCGGATATGTCAGGTTCTGTCAGGTCGCAGGCGGCGCCGACGGCCCGCCGGGCGGGGCGCCGATCGGGTCAGGAAAAGTCAGGGTCGGCGCCGGCCGCACGCCGGCAGGGGAGACCGGATATGTCAGGTTCGGTAGGGTTCGCGACCTGAATGCGCGGGACGGGGGCGCGGAACGGTCAGGAAAGGTAAGGGTGCGCCCGAGCCGTCCGGCAGACGGGGGCACGCGGATGTCAGGTTCGGTCATGGTCGTGTTCGCCGGTCCGACCAGGAACGGTTGCACTCCGTTCCCGGACATCGATATCTAGGAACATATGTCTATGATGGGTCGCCGTTGCAAGTCCGGCGATCGCCGTCACCGGAGTTGGGAAGCGACGCGGGCGGCGCCATCTTGGCCGAACGCCGCCACCCGCTGGCCGGGGCGCGCCGTTTCCGCTAGGCGGTCATCCCCATGCCGACGATGTTGTACCCGCAGTCGACATAGTGCACCTCGCCGGTCACGCCGTTGGACAGCGGCGAGATCAGGTACAGCCCGGTATTCCCCACCTCGTCCAGGGTCGGGTTCCGGCGCAGCGCCGAATTCTTCTCCACCCACTGGTAGACGTAGCGCGCATCGCCGACGCCGGCGCCGGCGAGCGTGCGCATCGGGCCGGCGGACAGCGCGTTGACCCGGATGCCGCCGGGGCCGAGATCGTTGGCGAGGTAGCGGACCGAGGCCTCGAGCGCGGCCTTGGCGACGCCCATTACGTTGTAGGACTTCATCACCCGCTGAGAGCCGTCGTAGGTCAGGGTCAACAGCGCGCCGCCGTCGTCCATCAGCGCCTCGGCCCGGCGCGCGATGTCGGTGAACGAGTAGCAGGAGATGTCCATCGTCATCTGGAAGTTGTCGCGGCTGGTGTCGACGTAGCGGCCGGTCAGCTCGGTGCGGTCGGAAAAGGCCAGCGAGTGGACCACGAAGTCGAGCCGGCCCCAGAACTGGTCGATCTTCTCGAACAGCGCGTCGAGCGACGCCGGGTCGGTGACGTCGGCCGGCAGGATCAGAGGCGAGCCGGTCGATTCGGCGAGCGGGATGGCGCGCCGGGCGATGCCCTCGACATCCTGGTGGGTGAAGGCGAGCTCGGCGCCGGCCGCGTGGGCCGCCCGCGCAATGCCCCAGGCCAGCGAGCGGTCGTTGGCGACCCCCATCACGAGGCCCTTTTTCCCGTCGAGCAGTTGGGCCGAACCGGTCATGCGACGCTCCTTCCGATAACGCGACCGCGCGGTTAAAGCATGAGGAGGGCGGCGAGACCAAACCGAAACGGCGCGCCCTGAGCCCGCCTGTCGAACGATGGGGAGTACTCGCGTCGAGCGGGGCGCGCTGCACGGTGCCGGAAACCCCGCCCGTCATCCCATCCTTCGAGACGGCCGCTTCGCGGCCTCCTCAGGATGAAGGCCTCGTCGACAAGGTATGGGGAGCCTTCATCCTGAGGAGCGCCGCAAGGCGCGTCTCGAAGGATGGGATGACGGGCAAGACAACCGTGAAACGGCCTCGGCTCGGCAGAACAAGGCGTGCCCGCCCTCTTCTGCCGAGCAGGCAGCGTTCAACGGCGAACGCCGACCTCGACCGCCTCGCCGTCGGCGCACCTCGCCTCCCTTCCCGACGGTCGCTCCCCGCCCGCCGGACTTTGGCGACGCCCCGTCGCGTGCTAGCGTCCGGCCCTTCGCGATCACCCGACAACGAGCCACCGGACGCCCATGTTCTACGAGCCCGACAAGAACGACCACGGCCTGCCGCACAACCCGTTCAAATCCTGCGTCATCCCCCGCCCGATCGGCTGGATGTCGACCCTGGCGCCCGACGGCACCGCCAACCTGGCGCCGTTCAGCCAGTTCCAGAACATCACCTTCGATCCGCCCTACGTGCTGATCGCCGCCAACCAGAAGACCGCGGGCGGGCGCAAGGACACCGTGGTCAACGCCGAGGCCTCGGGCGAGTTCGTCTGGAACATGGCGACCTGGGCCCAGCGCGAGGCGGTCAACGCGTCGGCGATGGAGGTCGCCCCCGAGGTCGACGAGTTCGAGCTGGCCGGGCTGGAGAAGCTGGACTCACGCATCGTCAAGCCGCCCCGGGTCAAGGGCTCGCCGGTGCAGTTCGAGTGCCGCTACCACCAGACCGTGCGCCTGCCCGGCAACGGGACGATGGGCACCGCCGACATCGTCATCGGCCGGGTCGTCGGCATCCATATCGACGACGCCTTCATCACCGCCGACGGCCGCATCGACGTGCTCAAGGCCCGGCCGATCGCGCGGCTCGGCTACTACGACTATTGCGCCATCGACTCGACCTTCGAGATGGTCATCCCCGGCGACAACGAGACGATGCTCGAAGGCCTCGAAGGCCGGCCGGTCACCCCTGGAGACGGCGCGACCCGAGCCCCGGTGTCCTGAACCCAGCCGCTTTCGGGTCGGACGGGGCGTGCGGCCTGGTTCCCAACGGCCACCGTCCGGTCCACCGCACAATAGGAAAAGGGCGGACCCGAGGGCCCGCCCTTCGCCGATGTGCCTGGACAGGCGTGGGTCAGCGCGAACGGCGCAGCGTCAGCGCGGAGATGCCCGCGGCGACGTTGAAACCCTTGATGCCCTGGATGCTCAGCGGCTGGAGCGCGATGCTCTTCTTGAAGCCGCCGATCAGGGCGTTGGCGCCGACGCCGTAGCCGACCGCGACGTCGGCGCTGATCCCGCCGTAGTCGCCGGCCAGCGCGCCGCGGCGCACGTTCTTGGCGGGGGCGAACACGGCCCAGATCATCGTGCCTTCGCTGATGTAGCCGATGTCGATGCCCCACTTGTTGATGCTGCCCAGATAGTGCTCGCGCCGACCGGCGTCGGTCGGCACGTAGATGCAGCGCAGGTTGCGGCTCGATCCGAAGACGAAGCCGACGCCCTTGCTGACGTTGCACTTGAGGACGCCGATCTTGACGCCGCTGCGCGCCAGGGCCGGCTGGGCGCCGGTCGCCGCCAGGGCGACGGCGGCGACCAGGGCAAGAGCGGTGCGCGATATCAACATTAAGAACCTCCTTTGAGGGGTTGGGGGCGCCTCCGGTCGCGAAGGCGCGCGACGGCCCGTGCCGCCGCAGTTCGGTGCGTGGTAAACGCCCCGAATCGGTCGAATTTGTGGCGCCGCTGCGGTTAAGGCGAAATGAACGTGGCTTTTTCGCGTCACGTGCCGGAAAAGCGGCGGATCGACCGAATTCCGGACCTTTCGCGCTTGCTCCTGCAGGATTCCCGCGACGGCGGGACTGCCGGGATGCCGCCTAGGGAGTGGCGGCCCGCCGGCGCGGGCATGACGGCATCGCGCGGCGGCGCCGGACCCGTTCAAGCATGAAGCGGATGACGCGGCCGGCTCAGGCGTCGAGGCGGCGGAAGACCAGGCTGCAGTTGGTGCCGCCGAAGCCGAAGCTGTTGCTCATCACCTGGGTGAGCTCGGCCTCGCGCCGCTCGGTCAGCACCGGCATGCCCTCGCCGGCCGGGTCGAGCTCGTCGATATTGGCCGACGCGGCGACGAAGCCGCTCTCCATCATCAGCAGCGAGTAGATCGTCTCGTGCACGCCCGCCGCGCCGAGCGCGTGACCGGTCAGCGACTTGGTCGAGCTGATATAGGGGAGCTGGTTGCCCCGGCCGTTGTTGAACACCGTGCGGATCGCCTCGAGCTCGACCCGGTCGCCGACCGGGGTCGAGGTGCCGTGGGCGTTGATGTAGTCGACCGGCTGGCGCAGCCCGTCGATGGCGATCTTCATGCAGCGCTGGGCGCCCTCGCCCGACGGCTGGACCATGTCGTAGCCGTCCGAGGTCGCACCGTAGCCGACCAGCTCGGCGTAGATCTTGGCGCCGCGCGCCTTGGCGTGCTCCAGCTCCTCGACCACGACCACGCCGCCGCCGCCGGTGATGACGAAGCCGTCGCGGGCCGTGTCGAAGGCGCGGGAGGCTCTCTCGGGCGTGTCGTTGAAGCCCGCCGACAGCGCCGGCATGGCGTCGAACAGCATCGACAGGGTCCAGTGGAGTTCTTCGCCACCGCCGGCGAAGACGATGTCCTGCTTGCCCATCTGGATCAGCTCGGCGGCGTTGCCGATGCAATGGGCGCTGGTCGAGCAGGCCGAGCTGATCGAATAGCTCAGCCCCTTGGTCTTGAACGCGGTGGAGAGTGTGGCCGAGTTGGTGCTCGACATCACCCGGGGGACCATGAACGGGCCGATCCGCTTGGTCGAGCCCTTCTCGCGCAGCAGGTCGGCGGCGAGCACCTGGTTCTGGGTCGACGGGCCGCCCGAGCCCATGATCAGCCCGGTGCGCTCGTTGGAGACCTCGTTGTCCTCCAGGCCGGCGTCCGCGATCGCCTCCGTCATGGCGACGTAGTTGTAGACCGCGCCGTCGCCCATGAAGCGGCGCAGGCGGCGGTCGACCGCCTCGTCCGGGTTCATCTTGATCGAGCCGTGGACGTGGCTGCGAAAGCCCATCTCCTTGTAGGTCTCGCAGAACTCGATGCCGGACTTGCCCTCGCGCAGGGACTGCCGGACCTCCTCCTTGTTGTTGCCGATGGAGGAGACGATGCCGATGCCGGTGATGACTGCTCGCCGCATGGTAGCCCCCCGCTACAACTGGAACAGGCCGACGCGCAGGCCCGTCGCTTCATAGATCGGCTTGCCGTCGGCGGCGACCGTTCCGTCGGCGATGCCCATCACGAGTCTGCGGCTTATGA
The DNA here is from genome assembly GCA_963730305.1 of uncultured Alphaproteobacteria bacterium. GTDB lineage: Bacteria > Pseudomonadota > Alphaproteobacteria > Bin65 > Bin65 > CAMYMQ01. Next base: position 674,347 of record CAVSRB010000004.1, on the reverse strand, counting down.
CACGTTTGACGTCGAGCTGGTAGGTCACCAGCTTCACGTTCGGCAGGACCTGGTCGGTGAACTTGACCTCGCCCACACCCAGCGCCCGCCCGCGGCCCGGATTGCCGAGCCAGGCGAGATGGAAGCCGAGCAGCTGCCACAGGGCGTCGAGGCCGAGGCAGCCCGGCATCACCGGGTCGGTCTCGAAGTGGCACTGGAAGAACCAGAGGTCGTCCGTCACGTCGAGCTCGGCGGTGACCAGCCCCTTGTTGTAGCTGCCGCCGGTTTCGGTGATGCCGGTGATGCGATCGAACATCAGCATCGGCGGCAGCGGCAGGCGGGCGTTGCCCGGCCCGAACAGCTTGCCGTGGCCGCAGTCCAGCAGCTCGTCTTGGGTGAAGGAATTCTTCTCGCGAAAGTTCATGCTCGACCGGTCGTCTGCCCCACACGGGTAGGCGCGATTGAACGCGTGCTCGGCTTTCCTGCCGGGCCACGCCCGCGCTTCGTTGTATCGGCACTCCTGAAGCATTTCCCGCCCGCTGGGTGCGATCTCGGCGTGCACGCTCGGCGCGACCGACGCGGGAGGCGTCAGGCGCCCCTTCAATAAGACCCATATATGAAGCTGTGGCGCAAAAGACCAAGAAAAATGGTCATGAAACGCGCGCAATCGCGTCGGGTGCGTCGCTAATCAGCGAATCGACCCCCCAACGATAGAGCCGCGCGGCCTGCCACGGGTCGTTGACGGTGTAGACGGCGACCGGCACGCCGGTGGTCCGCGCCTGCGCGACCTGGGCCTTGCGCAGGTTGCGCGCGCCGACGTGCAGGGTCGCGCAGTCGAGCGCGTCGAAGCGGGCCCGCCAGGCGCCGTCGAGCGATGGGGTGAGGAAGCCGCGCGGCCACTGCGGCGCCTGCGCACGCAGGGCGGCGAGGGCGCCGTGGTCGAAGCTGGAGACGAGCGGCGGCGCGGCCGGGTCGGGCCAGCGGCGGTCGAGCACGTCGGCGAGCGCGGCGGCGGTGGCCGCGGCGTCGCCCGGCTCGCACTTCATCTCGATATTGGCGAACAGGCCGAGCTCGGCGAGCACCGCGATCGCATCCTCGAGCAGCGGCATCCGCTCGCCGGCAAAGGCGGGGCCGAACCAGGCGCCGACGTCGCGCGCGCACAGGTCCGCCGCCGGCAGGGCACGGACCTTGCCGCGCGCACCCGCGGTGCGCTCGAGCGTCGAATCGTGGAACAGGACCAGCCGGTCGTCGGCGGTCAGGCGGACGTCGAACTCTACGCCTCCGACGCCCAGCCGGGCCGCCGTGCGAAAGCCGGCCAGGGTATTCTCCGGCGCGTGGGCCGCCGCCCCGCGATGGCCGATGACCCGCGGCAGCAGCACCCGACGCGCCGGGATTACCGGGTCAGGCCGCCGGCGCGCGGCGGCGCGGCCGGCGCGGGCCGCGGTCGTCGTCCGACCGCTCGCCGCGGTCGCCCCCTCGGTCGCCCCGCGGCTGCTTCTCGCTCTCGCGCGGCTCGCCGGTCTCCTGGTCGACCAGGCGCATCGACAGCTTGACCTTGCCGCGGTCGTCGAAGCCGATGCACTTGATCCAGACCTCGTCGCCCTCGTTGACGACCTCGGACACGGTATTGGGCCGGCCGTCGTTGAGCTCGCTGATATGGACGAGCCCGTCCTTGGGGCCGAGGAAGTTCACGAAGGCGCCGAAGTCGACGACCTTGACCACCTTGCCGCGATAGATCTTGCCCTCCTCGGGCTCGGCGGCGATGCCCTGGATCCAGTCGATCGCCTTCTGCGCGGCCTCGTCGTCGACGGCGGCGATCTTGATCGTGCCGTCGTCGTCGATGTCGATCTTGGTGCCGGTCTCCTCGGTGATCTCGCGGATGACCTTGCCGCCCGAGCCGATCACGTCGCGGATCTTGTCGCGGGCGATGGTGATCGTCGTGATCCGCGGGGCGTGGGCGCTGACCTCCTCGCGGGACGCGGTGAGCGCCTTGGCCATCTCGCCGAGGATGTGCATCCGGCCGTCCTTCGCCTGGTCGAGGGCGACCTCCATGATCTCCCGCGTGATGCTGGTGATCTTGATGTCCATCTGCAGCGAGGTGATGCCCTCGTCGGTGCCGGCGACCTTGAAGTCCATGTCGCCGAGATGGTCCTCGTCGCCGAGGATGTCGGACAGCACGGCGAACCGCTCGTCCTCCTTGATCAGGCCCATGGCGATGCCGGCGACCGGCCGCTTGAGCGGCACGCCCGCGTCCATCAGCGCCAGCGACGAGCCGCAGACCGTCGCCATCGACGACGAGCCGTTGGACTCGGTGATCTCGGAGACCACGCGGACCGTGTAGGGGAAGGCCTCCTCGTCGGGCATCAGCGGGTGGATCGCCCGCCAGGCGAGCTTGCCGTGACCGATCTCGCGCCGGCCGGTGAAGCCGAAGCGGCCGGCCTCGCCCACCGAGTAGGGCGGGAAGTTGTAGTGGAGCAGGAAGTTCTCGCGGTACTCGCCCGCGAGCGCGTCGATGATCTGCTCGTCCTGGCCGGTGCCCAGGGTGGCGGTGACCAGCGCCTGGGTCTCGCCGCGGGTGAACAGGGCCGAGCCGTGGGCGCGGGGCAGGAAGCCGACCTCGGCGACGATCGGGCGGACGGTCTTGGTGTCGCGGCCGTCGATCCGTTCGCCGGTGTCGAGGATATCGCCGCGGACGATCTCCTTCTCCAGCTTCTTGAACACGTCGCCGGCGACCGCGGCCTGGGCCTCGTTACCGGCAACCAGGGCCATCGCCTGCTCGCGCACGGCGGAAATCTTGGCCTGGCGCTCCTGCTTGACGCGCTCGCCATAGGCGGCGCGCAGGGCGTCGGCGATGCCGTCCTTGCGGAACAGCGCGTCGACCTCTTCCTTCTCGGCCGGCGGCTCGGGCACGTCCCACGGCTCCTTGGCGGCGGCCTCGGCCAGGTCGATGATCATGTCGATCACCGGCTGGAAGCCTTCGTGACCGAAGGTCACGGCGCCGAGCATGATCTCCTCGCTCAGCTCGCTCGCCTCGGACTCGACCATCAGCACGCCTTCCTGGGTGCCGGCGACCACGAGGTCGAGCGACGACAGCGGCATCTCGTCGATCTGCGGGTTGAGGACGTACTCGCCGTCGATGTAGCCGACCCGGGCGCCGCCGATCGGGCCGAGGAACGGAATCCCCGACAGGGTCAGCGCCGCCGACGCGCCGATCATCGCGACGATGTCGGGGTCGGTCTCCATGTCATGGCTGAGCACGGTGATGATGACCTGGGTCTCGTTCCGGTAGCCGCCGGCGAACAGCGGGCGGATCGGCCGGTCGATCAGGCGCGAGGTCAGCGTCTCCTTCTCGGAGGGACGGCCTTCGCGCTTGAAAAAGCCGCCGGGAATCTTGCCGGCGGCGTAGGTCTTTTCCACGTAGTGGACGGACAGCGGGAAGAAATCGATGCCTTCGCGCGGCGACTTCTCGCCGACCACGGTCGCCAATACGGCGGTCTCGCCGTAGGTGACCAGGACGGCGCCGTTGGCCTGGCGGGCGACCCGACCGGTTTCGATCGTCAACGGCCGGCCGGCCCATTCGATTTCGCGTTTGTGAATGTCGAACATTGAGGTTCCTATCTTCGTGCATTGCGCGCCGGCCGGATTGCCAAACGCGCTGTACCCGCGGTGCGGGCGTGTCCGGACGTCGTGCCGGAGGTTTGTGGCGCCTCGCTCAGCGCCGGATGCCAAGCCGCTGGATCAGCTCCTGGTAACGGTCCTGGCTCTTGCCTTTGAGGTAGTCGAGCAGGCGTCGGCGCTGACCGACCATGATCAGCAGGCCGCGGCGGGAATGATGGTCCTTGGCGTGGGTGCCGAGGTGGTCGGTCAGGTTGCGGATCCGCTCCGTCAGGATCGCGATCTGCACTTCCGGGGAACCGGTGTCCCCCTCCGACTTTCCATATTCCTTGACCAGTTCCGCCGTACGCTCGGAAGTAATCGACATCGTCATCCTCTTCGTTAGGTGTTGAACACCCGCACCGGATGCACCTGCCGGCCCTCGAGCCGGAGGATCGCGATCGGAAGCCCGGCGGCCGACGCCCATAACGTGGCGCCATCCGCGAGGTTCCCAATCAGCTCCGTATTAGCGGTGCGGAGAACCGGGACCGGCTGGCCATTGCGCAACCGCCCCGCTTCGCTGTCGGTCAAGGACAGGGCCGGGATGTCGTCCAGCGCCGCCTCGATCGGCAACAAATACTCACTTAAAACATCGGGCCCGGCGTCACCGCCCGGCCCGCATGTGGCCGGAATATGCCCGAACGAGGCCAGTTTTTCCAGCAAAATCGAGGCCTTCTCGGTGAACGGCCCGACCCGGGTCCGGCGCAGGTCGGCGACGTAGCCGACCGTGCCAAGCGCCCGGGCGAGGTCGCGCGCCAGGCTGCGCACGTAGACGCCCTTGCCGCAATCGACCGTGAACTCGGCGTGGTCCGCGTCGACCAAACGACGCAGCACCAGCCGGTCGATCTCCACCGGCCGCGGCGCCAGGTCGGGCGGCGCGTCGGCGCGGGCGAGGTCGTAGGCGCGCCGGCCGTCGACCTTGATCGCCGAATAGGCCGGCGGCTTCTGCTGGATCGTGCCGACGAAGGTGGGCAGCGCCGCCTCGATCGCGGCCGCATCGGGGCGGACGTCGCTGGTTTCCGTGACCCGTCCTTCGGCGTCGTCGGTCTCCCGCGCCTCGCCCCAGCGCACCGTGAACAGATAGGTCTTGCGGCCGCCCATGACGAACGGGACCGTCTTGGTCGCCTCGCCGAGCGCGACCGGCAGCACGCCCGTCGCCAGCGGATCGAGCGTGCCGGCATGGCCGGCCTTCTGGGCCTGGAACAGCCGCCGGACCGCGCCGACCGTGCGCGTCGCGGTCTCACCCTTCGCCTTGTCGATGATGACCCAGCCGTGGACCGGCAGGCCCTTACGCTTCCTTGCCATCGCCCGGGGTGGCGTCAGGGTTGGCGTCCGGCTCGGGATCGGCGCCGCCGTCGGCGTCGAGGTCGCGGGCCACGCGCGGGTCGTGCAGCAGGGCGTCGACCCGGCTCGCGGCGTCGAACGACCGATCGACCTCGAAATGCAGCGTCGGCAGGAACTTCAGGTGGATCATCCGGGCCAGCCGGCCGCGCACGAAACCGGCGGCACGGTTGAGCGCCGGCGACGGTACGGTCGGCGTCGACGCCGCCGAGCGGGGTGACGTAGGCGGTCGCCGCCCGCAGGTCGGGCGCCGGACGGACCTCGGTCACGGTCACCGACACGTCCTGCAGGTCAGGGTCGCGGAAGGGCTCGCGCGCAAGGATCTCCGACAGCGCATGCCGGATTTCCTCACCGACGCGCAGCTGCCGCTGGCTCGGTTCCGCCGATCCTCGATGGGCCATCGTCGATCATTCCACGGTCGATCAATCCACGGCCGCGCGGCGCCGCATCGCGGCCGCCGCCCACGCACCCACGCGGGTGGGCGCTAGAGCTCGCGCGCGACCTCCTCGACCTCGTAGCACTCGATCTGGTCGCCGACGCGGATGTCCTGGTAGTTCTCGAAGGACATGCCGCATTCCATGCCGCCGCGGACTTCCTTGACCTCGTCCTTGAAGCGCTTGAGCGTGGCCAGGCTGCCTTCGTGGACGACGACGTTGTCGCGCAGCAGGCGCACGCCGGCGCCGCGCTTGACCAGACCCTCGGTGACCCGGCAGCCGGCGACGTTGCCGACCTTCGACACCTTGAACACCTCCAGGATCTCGGCGTAGCCGAGGAAGGTCTCGCGCCGCTCCGGGGCGAGCATGCCCGAGAGCATGCCCTTGATGTCGTCGTTGATGTCGTAGATCACCGAGTAGTAGCGGATGTCGACGCCGTCGCGCTCGGCCAGCTCGCGGGCCTGGGCATTGGCGCGGACGTTGAAGGCGATGATCAGGCCGCCCGACGCCTTGGCCAGGGTGATGTCGGATTCGCTGATCGCGCCGACGCCGGAATGCAGCACCTGGACCTTGACCTCGTCGGTCGACAGACCCTCGAGCATGCTGGTGATCGCCTCGGCCGAGCCTTGGACGTCGGCCTTGATCAGGACCGGCAGCTCCTGGGCCTCGCCCGCCTTGATCATCGAGAACATCTGCTCGATCGACCCGCGGACCGCGACGGACTCCTTCTTCGCCGTACGCTGGCGGTATTCGGAGATCTCGCGGGCGCGGCCCTCGTTCTCGACCACCGAGAATTCGTCGCCCGCCGACGGCGTGCCCTGCAGGCCGAGGACCTCGACCGGCACGCTCGGCCCCGCGGTCTCGATATTCTCGCCGCGTTCGTCGACCAGGGCGCGGACGCGGCCCCACTCGCCACCGGCGATGAAGACGTCGCCGACCTTCAGCGTGCCGCGCTGGATCAGCACCGTGGCCACCGGGCCGCGGCCGCGCTCCAGCTTGGCCTCGACGACGATGCCCTGCGCGTCGCGGTCGGGGTTGGCCTTGAGCTCGAGCAGCTCGGCCTGGAGGATGATCGCCTCCTCGAGCTTGTCGAGGTTGGTCTTCTCCTTGGCCGACACCTCGACCGAGAGGACGTCGCCGCCCATTTCCTCGACCTGGATGTCGTGCTGCAGCAGCTCGGTGCGCACCCGGCTGGGGTCGGCGCCCTTCACGTCGATCTTGTTGATCGCCACGATCATCGGCACCCCGGCCGCCTTGGCGTGGGCGATCGCCTCCATCGTCTGCGGCTGCACGCCGTCGTCGGCGGCGACCACCAGCACGACGATGTCGGTGACGTTGGCGCCGCGCGCGCGCATCTGGGTGAAGGCGGCGTGGCCCGGCGTGTCCAGGAAGGTGATCTTCTGCCCGGACGACAGGGCGACCTGGTAGGCGCCGATGTGCTGGGTGATGCCGCCGGCCTCGCGCGCGACCACGTCGGTCTCGCGCAGGGCGTCGAGCAACGAGGTCTTGCCGTGGTCGACGTGCCCCATGACCGTGACCACCGGCGCCCGCGACTTGAGATCCTCGGGCCGGTCTTCCTCGCCCTCGAGGCCGATCTCGACGTCGGCTTCGGAGACGCGCTTGATGCGGTGGCCGAATTCCTCGACCAGCAGTTCGGCCGTGTCGGCGTCAATCGCCTGGTTGATCGTCGCCATCACATCCATCTTCATGAGCGCCTTCACGAGGTCGGCGCCCTTTTCGGCCATGCGGTTGGCGAGTTCCTGAACCGTGATCGATTCCGGAACCACGACCTCGCGCGACATCTTCTTGTATTCGCCCTGCGACTGCAGCTCGCGCTGGCGCTGACGCTCACGCTCGCGGCGGCGGCGGGTCGCGGCCTCGGAGCGCTTGCGCTCCATGCCGGCGTCGCCGATCTCGAGCGCCTGGGTGATGGTCAGCCGGCCCTCGCGCCGGCGCGGCTCGCCGCGGCGGCTCGGCGTGGCCGGGCGCTTGGCCTCGCCCCGCTTCTTGACCCGCGCATCGACCTTTTCGTCGGCTTCGGCGCCCGGTTCGGCGGGTGCGCTGGTCGTCGCCGGCGGCGGCGTCGCCGGCTTGGGCGGCACCTTGGTGCTTGGCTTGAACTTGAGCTGGCCGAGCTCCTGCTCGGCGAGCTCGCGCGCCAACCGGTCGGCCTCGGCGCGGGCGGCTTCGGCCTGCTTCTCGCGCTCGCCGACCACGGGTTGCTCCGCGGCCTCGGCGGCGGGAGCCTCGACGGCCTCCTCGGCGGCAGGCGCCTCGGCCGGCGCTTCCTCGACGGGCTCCACGGCCTCTGCGGCGTCCGCGGCCTCGGCCGGCTCGGCGGTCTCCGTCGCCGCCTCGCTGGCGAACACGGCCTCGGCGTCCTCGCGCGCCTTGCTGGCGGCGCTGCGCTCCGGCTCCATGCCGCGCTCGGGCGTCTCCAGTTGCTGGGCGGCGTCGAGCGCCCGGCGGCGCGCCTGGCGTTCGGCCTCGCTCAACAGCGGCCCGTCGAGCCGCCCGTCCTGACCGGGACCGAAGGCGCCGAGATCCTCGGCCTCCTTGACCTCGGACATGCTGTCGCCTTCGCCGCGCTTGAAGGTGCGCTTGCGCTTGACCTCGACCGCCACCTGCTTGGAGCGGCCGTGCGAGAAGCTCTGCTTCACCGTGCCGGTCTCGACTGTCTTCTTCAGTTCGAGCTTGCCCGGCCGGCTGAGCTTCAGCGGCTTCTTGGTCTCTTCTTGCTTCGTTTCAGCCATATTTGTTCAACTCTCGAGGCTGAGGTTCTCCCCGCGGCCATCGTGGCCGGGCGATTCACTTTCCACGGCAGACGCGCCGGCCCGAAATCCTTCGAGTCGGCGGCACTCCCGCAACAGGCTTTCGGTCAGGCGCCCGTCCCCCAGCGCGACATGCACCACATGCTCGCGCCCGAGCGCAGTCCCCAATTCGGTCCCCGTCAACACCGAAACCACCGGTGCCTCGCCCGCCTTGCCGGCGAGCTCACGGCCGTCCCGGCCGTCACTGTCGGCGGCGCGCATGAGCAGCGCCACCCGTCCCCGACGCAACGCCTCCGACACCTTCTGGTGCCCGGCGTCGACCAGCCCCGCGCGCCGCGCGAAGCCGAGCAATTCGATACACCGCCGCGCCAACAGCGCTTCGAGCCGATCGGCCAGGCCGGGATCGGCCGCCACCGGCCGGCGCGCGGCCCGGGCGAACAGCCCCTTGGCGACAGCGGTGGCGACTATATCGCGATGCGCCGTCAACCACAAACCGCGTCCGGGCAGGGTCTCCGCCAGGTCCGGCACGATCGCGCCGTCCGGTCCGACGACGAAGCGGATCAGGCCGAAGCGGTCGCCGCTGCGCCGGGTCACGACGCATCGACGCTCGCCGGGCACATCCGCCTCCGGCTCGGAATTACGGGTCATGGTGGCGCGTGCCGGCATCAGGCCTCTTTCGCGGTGGCTTCGGTTTCGGTCTCCGCCGCATCGGCCGCGGCGGCGTCCGGCGTCTCCTCGCCGGTGTCCTCGCCGCGGCTCGCCAGCCGGCTCGTCGTCGAACCAGCCGGCGCGGGCGGCCATGATGATCGCCTCGGCCTCCTGCTCGTCGAGCGTGCTCGGGCCGACCAGCGAGGCGACCTTGTGCGGCTTGAGGTAGCGCAGGATGTCGAGCGTCGCGGGCACCCGGCCCTCCTCGTCGACGGCGAGGCCGGCGAGCAGCCGCGACCGGGTCTCGTCCTTGACGTGGCCGAGGTCGTCCGGGCTGATCGTCGGCTTCTTGTCGAGCAGGATGAAGCGCAGCTCGTCGGTGCTGAGGTCGGCGACGTCCTCGACGCTCTTGACCTCGGCCTCGCCGAGCTTGACCAGCATGCCCGGCGACAGACCCTCGATCTCGGCGACCGCGTCCTCGACCCCCAGCGACCGGCGGCGCTCGGAGAACTCCTCGTCGCGGCGGGTCAGGTAGTCCTGGGCGCGCTCGCGCAGCGCCTCGGCGATCTCCTCGTCGAACGCCTCGATCGCGGTCAGGTCCTCGATCGGCACGAAGGCGACCTCTTCCAGGGCCGAGAAGCCCTCGGTGACCAGCAGGTGGGCGATGACGTCGTCGACGTCGAGCGCGTCGATGAACATCTGCGACCGGGTGCGGAACTCCTCCTGGCGGCGCTCCGATTCGGCCGCCTCGGTCATGATGTCGATGTCCCAGCCGGTGAGCTGCGAGGCCAGGCGCACGTTCTGGCCGCGCCGGCCGATGGCGAGCGACTGCTGGTCGTCGGGCACGACCACCTCGATCGTGCCGGTGTCCTCGTCGAGCACCACCTTGGTGACCTCGGCCGGGGCCAGCGCGTTGACCACGAAGGTCGCCGGGTCGGGCGACCAGGGGATGATGTCGATCTTCTCGCCCTGCAGCTCGCCGACGACCGCCTGGACGCGGCTGCCGCGCATGCCGACGCAGGCGCCGACCGGGTCGATCGAGTTGTCGTTGGTCATCACCGCGATCTTGGCGCGCGAGCCCGGGTCGCGGGCGACCGCCTTGATCTCGATGATGCCGTCGTAGATCTCCGGCACTTCCTGGGCGAACAGCTTGGCCATGAACTGCGGATGGGTGCGCGACAGGAAGATCTGCGGGCCGCGCTGCTCCTCGCGCACGTCGTAGATGAAGGCGCGGACGCGGTCGCCCTGGCGGAAGGCTCTCGCGCGGGATCAGCTCCTCGCGGCGGATGATCGCCTCGGCCCGGCCCAGGTCGACCATGACGTTGCCGAACTCGACCCGCTTGACGACGCCGTTGACGATCTCGCCGACGCGGTCCTTGTATTCCTCGTACTGGCGCTGCGCGCTCGGCCTCGCGCACCTTCTGGACGATGACCTGCTTGGCGGTCTGGGCGGCGATGCGGCCGAAGTCGATCGGCGGCAGCGGATCGATGATGAACTCGCCGATCTTCTTGCTCGGGTCGATCCGCTTGGCCATCTCGGGCGTCAGCTGGGTCGCCTCGTTCTCGATCTCCTCGGGGTCGGCGACCTCGCGGTAGCGGGCCAGCTCGATCTCGCCGGTCGCCCGGTTGATCGTCGCGCGGATGTCCAGCTCGTGGCCGTACTTGGAGCGGCCGGCCTTCTGGATCGCCTGCTCCATCGCGTCCAGCACCTCGTCGCGGTCGATGCCCTTTTCGCGGGCGACCACGTCGGCGACCTGAAGCAGCTCGGGACGGGGAGGAATGACTGTCGTGCTCATGTTCGGTCCGTTATCGAAGCAACGTTGCCTGTTCGAAATCCGCGATCAATGCCCGGCGCTGGCGGCGAGCAACTCGTCCGTCAGCTCCAGCTTGGCCTTGGCGATGGCGTCGAACGGCAGGGCCGCTTCGCCCTCGTCCAGCGCCACGCGCACGTCGTCACCTTGCAGTCCGAGCAGCCGGCCCTTGAAACGCCGCCGGCCGTCGATCGCGAACTCGGTCTCGATCCGCACGACGTAGCCGGCGAACCGCTCGAAATCCTTGCGCCGGACCAGCGGCCGGTCGATCCCCGGCGAGCTGACTTCCAGCGTGTACTCGTGGCCGATCGGGTCCTCCACGTCGAGCAACGCGGAGACCGACCGGCTGATGTCGGCGCAGTCGTCGACCTGCATGGGCGCGCCGTCGAGCCGATCGCACATGATCTGGAGCGTCGGCGTTCGCCCGCCGCTCAACTGGACGCGGACGATCTCGTAGCCCAACGCCTCGACGCTGGGCGCAACGATCTGCGCGATCCGCTCGGTCAATTCCATCTGGTCGATAGCTCACCGGCTTGTTGCGGTCCGGCGCCCGCCACCGGGCGGGACCGCAGATCATACAGGTCCGGAAACAAAAAAAGCGGGCCCGAGGCCCACCCTTGGCTAAGGTCCCGAAAGACCGTCTGGGTTGTTGTTTTGCGGTCAATATAGGCAAAAGTGCCGGGGTGGCAAGCCGAATCGGGCCAGATTTCAACGACTTTTCGGCAGCGCGGAGGACGTGCTTCCCTTCGCCCCGTCAAGTCTCCGACCGCAGCCGCCGCCGATAGCGCAGATAGATCGGCGTGCGGCCGGCGGCAAGCGCCTTCTGCTCGTAGCGGGTCGGCGGCCAGTCGTCGGTCCGTTCGCGCCAGTCCGTCGGGCCGGTCACCTGCCAGACGAAATCCGGGCACAGCCGCATCTGCTGAAGCGCCCAGCGCTGATAGGTGACGTCGTCGGAGGCGATGCGCAGCTCGCCGCCGTCGGCCACGATCCGCGCCAGCGCCGCCAGGTTGCGCGGGCCGACGAAGCGCCGGCCGGCATGGCGGAGCTTGGGCCACGGGTCCGGGAACAACAGGAAGACGCGCTCGACCGACGCGTCCGGCAGCGCCGCGACCAGCGCCCGCGCGTCGTCGTCGTGGATGCGGACGTTCGCGAGCCCGTCGTCGCGGACGTGGCGGAGCAGCGAGGCGACGCCGTTGACGAAGACCTCGCTGCCGATGATGCCGACGTCGGGGTGATGCGCAGCCTGCCAGGCGAGGTGCTCGCCGGCGCCGAAGCCGATCTCCAGCCACAGCCGCGCGCGCGGCGGGTCGAACAGCGCCGCCGGGTCGAGCTTCTCGCCCTCGGGCGGCAGCGCGATCCGCAGATCGGGGAGCAGGTCGTCGAGCAGAGCGGCGCGGCCGGGCCGTAAGCGCCGGCCGCGCCGTCTGCCGTGAACCTTGTGGTCGTCGCCGTGCGGGTCACCCGTCATCGGCGGAACGGCACCTCTCGCTCTAGAACGCGGCCTTGAGCTTGTCTGCGATGTCGGTCTTCTCCCAGGAGAAGCCGCCGTCGGCGTCGGGCTTGCGGCCGAAGTGGCCGTAGGCCGCGGTGCGCGCGTAGACCGGCCGGCTCAGACCCAGATGCTCGCGGATGCCGCGCGGGCTCAGGTCGACCAGCTCCTGAAGCACCGCCGACAGCTTCTCCTCGTCGACCCGGCCGGTGCCGTCCAGGTTGACGTAGACCGACAGCGGCTTCGACACGCCGATGGCATAGGCGAGCTGGATCGTGCAGCGCTCGGCCAGCTCCGCCGCCGACCACGTTCTTCGCCAGGTAGCGCGCCGCGTAGGCGGCCGAGCGGTCGACCTTGGTCGGGTCCTTGCCCGAGAACGCGCCGCCGCCGTGCGGCGCCGCGCCGCCATAGGTGTCGACGATGATCTTGCGCCCGGTCAGGCCGCAGTCGCCGTCCGGGCCGCCGATCACGAAGCGGCCGGTCGGATTGACGTAGAACTCGTCCTCCGGCGGCATCCAGCCCTCCGGCAGCACGTTGGCCACGTGCGGGCGGACGATCTCGCGCACCGCGTCCTGGTCGACGCTCTCCGAGTGCTGGGTCGACACCACCACCGAGGTCGCCCGCACCGGCTTGCCGTTCTCGTACTGCAGCGTCACCTGGCTCTTGGCGTCCGGACCCAGGTCCGGCTCCGCGCCCGAGTGGCGCGCCTCGGCCAGCGACTGCAGGATCTTGTGCGAGAAGTCGATCGGCGCCGGCATCAGGTCCTCGGTCTCCCGGCAGGCGAAGCCGAACATCATGCCCTGGTCGCCCGCGCCCTCGTCCTTGTTGCCCGCGGCGTCGACGCCCATCGCGATGTCCGCCGACTGGCCGTGCAGGTGGATCTGCACCTCCGCGTGCTTCCAGTGGAAGCCGTCCTGCTCGTAGCCGATGTCACGCACCGCGGACCGCGCCACCTCCTCGATATGCGCCTTGTTCACCGCGCCCGACTTCGCCACCAGCGACTCCGGGCCCCGGACCTCGCCCGCGATCACGATCAGGTTCGTCGTCGTCAGCGTCTCGCACGCCACCCGAGAACCGGGATCGCCGGTCAGAAATGCATCGACCACCGCGTCCGAGATGCGGTCGCAAACCTTGTCCGGATGACCCTCCGATACCGATTCGCTCGTGAAAAGAAAGTTGCTGATAGCCACGCTTGCTCCCTTTGTTGGCTTGGAATGAAATCTATTGATCGATTGAGCGCGCAAACCTAAAGACCCCCCGTCGCGCCGACAAGGGGTCGGTGCGCTGGACGGCTCGAACAGGTCGGAAAAGGGATCGGGGCGCACGGCCCCAATCGTTCAAAAAGGCTTATTCTTCTTCGTCTTCGGCCTTGGCGAGCGACTTGGTCAGCTCGAACATACGCTTACGAACCTTGGGGCTGCGGATGCGGTAATAGGCCCGCACCAGTTCCAGGGTTTCGCGCTTGGCCAGCGCGTCGGCTTCGTATTCCGGCCCGGTCTCGTCGGTGTAGATCGGCCCGCGGACGCCGACGCTCGCCTCGATCTCGGGCGACATGTCGTCGAAGAAGAACGACACCGGCACGTCGAGCACCTTGCTCAGCTCGTACAGTCGGCTGGACCCGATGCGGTTGGTCCCCCGTTCGTATTTCTGCACCTGCTGGAAAGTGAGCCCGATTGCCTGACCCAGCTTCTCCTGGCTCATGCCCAGCATGGTGCGTCTGAGACGAACCCGACTGCCGACATGAGCATCGACCGGTCGCGGCCGGACGAGCTTTTGGCGAACACCGCCACGCCGGCCCTTTTTGACCGTCTCTGCCATTTCGTTCATGACCTTCCTTTTTTGCTTGTGCAAGGAGTTCCCCACCCCTAAGCGCGTCCTATATTAAGTCGCCCTGATACAACCGCAAGGTTTATTCTACATCCTTAACGTGCAATAAGCGGAAATTATGCACAATTTTGCATAATCCGGAATTGAGGCAGAATTTCGATCATGTTCGACGACGGATCGCGAAGACCGCCGCGACGGCGAGCCCGACGCCGAGCAGCAGCGCCAGCGTCCAATCGTGCCAGCGGGCGTAGGGAGTCGGCGACAGCGCCACCGGCAGCGACGCGTCGAGGACCCCGCGCCGCTCGAGGCCGAGCCGCGCGGTGACCCGGCCGACGGCGTCGACCACCACGGAGATGCCGGTATTGGCGGCACGGACCAGGGGCAGCCCTTCCTCGACCGCGCGCATCCGCGCGCTCGCCAGATGCTGGTACGGCCCCGAGGTGACCCCGAACCAGGCGTCGTTGGTGACGTTGAGCAGCCAGCCGGGGCGGGTCTTGCCGGTCACCGCGCCGGGGAAGATCGCCTCGTAGCAGATCAGCGGGCTGACCGGCGGCGCGCCGGGAACCTGGAGCGTCGCCGGGCCGGGCCCGGCCGTATAGTCGGAACGCCCGAAGGCCAGCTTCTCGACGCCGAGGCGGCGCAGCATGCTGCGCCAGGGCACGTATTCGCCGAACGGCACCAGGTGGTGCTTGTCGTAGACGCCGTGGCGCCGGCCGTCGGCGTCGATGATCTCCAGTGAATTCCAGAATTTTCGGCCGTTGTCGCGGACCATGCCGGTCAGCAGGATGCCCTTGGGCGGGATCGCCTGGCGCAGCAGCGTCAGGCGCTCGCCATCGAGGCGGACCACGCTGTAGGCGGTCTGCAGCCGGTAGGCGATCGCCGTCTCCGGCCAGATGACGTGGGTGATCTTGTCGAATCCCGGCGCCCGGCTAAGGCGGACGTAGTTGAGGAAGATCGCGTTGCGCCGGGCCGGCGACCATTTCAGCGACTGCGCGATCCGGCCCTGGACGATGCGCAGCCGGACGTCGGGCACGGTCGCCGTCGACGCCGACGCCAGCCGGGCCCAGCCGCCGGCCGCGAGCGCGACCAGCAGCACCGCCCCGGCCAGCGCGCCGCCCAGCCGGGCGCGGCGCGGCGCGGCCGGGTCGATGACCGGCGCCGACACGGTGGCGGCGAGCACGGTGACGAAGCCGAGGCCGTAGGTCCCCCACAGCGCCGCCGACTGCAGCATCGGGTCGAGCGGCATCCACACGGTCGCGATCAGGTTCCACGGGAAGCCGGTCAGCACGTGGCCGCGCAGCCACGCGCCGACGGTCCAGGCGACGGCCAGCAGGATCGCGCGCGCGACGCCGCGCCAGCCGGTCAGCGCCGTGACCAGGGTCGCCAGCCCGGTGAAGATCGCCAGCACGCCGCCGATGCCGAACACGGCGAACGGGATCATCCAGCCGAAGCGCAGCAGGTCGAGGGTCAGCGGCCAGGCCAGCCAGTAGAGCCCGGCGACGAAATAGCCGAAGCCGAACCACCAGCCGGCGCCGAAGGCGGCGCGCCGGCTGCCCGCGGTGTCGAGCGGCGCGGACCAGGACCCAGAAGGCTGGGAACAACAGCGGGATGGCGTGGACCGGCGGCAACGCCGCCGCGGTCGCCGCGCCGGCGACCAGCAGGATGCCCCGCCGGCCCCAGCGCGAGCGCCGGGAAAACCAGGTCGACGCCGCGCCGGGCCGCGCCGCGCGCGACGCCGTTTCCGCCGCCACGCTATTCCCCTCCCGGCTCGGGCCGGGGCGGCGGCAGCTTGCGCAGCCGGACCCGGTGGACGCGGCGGGGATCGGCGTCCAGGACCTCGAACTCGATCCCCGACGAATGGCGCAGCAGCTCGCCGCGCGCCGGCACGCGGCCGGCCAGGTAGAAGACCAGCCCGCCCAGCGTGTCGATGTCCTCGCGTTCGTCGTCGGTCAGGATCGGGCCGTAGCGCGCCTCGAAGTCCTCGATCGTCACGCGCGCGTCGGCAATGGCGACGCCGGGACGCTGGTCGACGATGCTCGGCGTCACCGTCTCGTCGTGCTCGTCCTCGATCTCGCCGACGATCTCCTCGACCAGGTCCTCGATGGTGACCAGCCCGTCGATGCCGCCGAACTCGTCGACGACCAGGGCCATGTGGAGGCGGGTGTCGCGCATCTCGGCGAGCAGGTCGAGCACGCCGCATCGACGGCGCCGCGAACAGCACCTTGCGCACGATCTTCTCGATCTTGAAGCTCTTGCCCTTGTTCCAGTAGGGCGAGCACGTCCTTGATGTGGACCATGCCGACGATGTCGTCGAGCGTGTTGCGGTAGACGGGCAGACGCGAATGGGTCTCGCTGCTGAGCAGCTCGATCAGGCCCGACAGCGGCGTGTTGACCTCGACCGAGACGATGTCGGCGCGCGGCACCATCACGTCGTCGACGCTGAGGTCGTGGAGCGTGAGGATGTTGCGGATGAGCTGGCGCTCGTCCGGCGCGATCGCCTCCTCCTCGCTGTGCGCTTCCTCGATCAGCTCGCCGATGGTGTCGCGCAGGTGCTCGCCGTTGCGCGGCCGGCGCAGGCTGCGCAGCAGCCGCCACAGGGAGCCGCGCGTCCGCCCCGCGGACCGCTCGCGCGGGTCGGGCGCGGCGGTCTCGGCGCTGCTAGATGGGGGCTGGTCGGCGGATGGTGACGGGTCTTCGGGCATGGCGATCATTCAGGCCGGCGCTGCCGCGGTCTGGTCCGGCGCGGGCGCTCGATAGGGATCGGGAATGCCGAGCCGCGCCAGCAGGTCGACTTCGAGCGCCTCCATCGCCTCCGCCTCGTCGGCGCTCTCGTGGTCCCAGCCGCACAGGTGCAGGATGCCGTGGATCAACAGGTGCGCGACATGGTCGGCGACCGGCTTGCTCTGCTCCGCCGCCTCGCGCGCGACGGTCTCGCGCGCCAGCACGACGTCGCCGAGCAGGCGGGGCGCGCCCGGCGCCGCGGCGCCGTCGAAGCCGTTGGGGAAAGAGAGCACATTGGTCGGCGCGTCCTTGCCGCGATGCGCGGCGTTGAGCGCCCGCACGAAGCCGTCGTCGGCGAAGACCAGGCTGATCTCGCCCGAGCCCTGCGCCGGGCCGAGCCCGTCGGCGGCCGCCGCAGCCGCGCGGCCGGCCAGCGCCGCGAGCCCGGGCACCAGCGTCGCCCAGCCGGGATCGGCCACGTCGATGTCGACAGCGAAGCTCATTCGGCGGGCTCCGCCGGCGCCGGCTGCTTGGCGCGGGCGCGGCCGTCGCCGCGGAAGTCCAGTTCGGGCTGCTCGCCCTCGCGCGCCTCGTAGGCGTGGACGATCCGCGACACCAGGTCGTGGCGGACCACGTCGGCCGGGCGAAGCGGACGAAGCGGACGCCCTCGACGCCCTGCAGCACGTCGAGCGCGTCGTGCAGGCCGGAGGCCATGCCGCGCGGCAGGTCGACCTGGCTCAGGTCGCCGGTCACCACCATGCGCGAGTTCTCGCCCAGGCGGGTCAGCAACATCTTCATCTGCATCGGCGTGGTGTTCTGCGCCTCGTCGAGGATGACGAAGGCGTTGGACAGCGTGCGCCCGCGCATGAAGGCGAGCGGCGCGACCTCGATCTCGCCGCTCTCCAGGCGGCGGACCACCTGCTCGGCCGGCAGCATGTCGTACAGCGCGTCGTAGAGCGGGCGCAGGTAGGGGTCGACCTTCTCGCGCAGGTCGCCGGGCAGGAAGCCCAGCCGCTCGCCGGCCTCGACCGCCGGGCGCGACAGGATCGATGCGGTCGACCTGGCCGGCCTCAGCATCAGCGCCACGCGCCATCGCCACCGCCAGATAGGTCTTGCCGGTGCCGGCCGGGCCGAGGCCGAAGACCAGCTCGTGCCTCGTGCAGCGCGCGGATATACGCCTGCCTGGCCGGGCGAGCGCGCCGCGACCGGCCGCTTCGGCGTCTTGATGACCAGGTCGTTGCCGGCCACCCGGCCGCCCGGCTCCGGGGCCTCGCCGCCCTGGGCCAGCCGCACCGCCGCGTCGACCTCGGCGCGGTCGACGTCGCGCCCGGCCTTGAGCCGGTCGTAGAGCAGCGGTGAGCGCGCGCCGCGCCGATTCGGCCGTGTCGGGAGTGCCGGAGATGGTCAGCCGGTTGCCGCGGGCGTGGACCGAGACGCCGAGCCGCTGCTCGAGCCGGGCCAGGTGCTCGTCGTGGTCGCCGCACAGGGCGGTCATCAGCCGGTTGTCGTCGAATTCCAGCGACAGCGAGGAGGCGCTGTCCGGCGCCGCGGGGGCCATCGATGTCAAGCTGCCGCGTCTCCTTGCAGGGCGCCGCCGTCGCGCGCCAGGCGGCCGGTCAGGCTGTTGGCCGTGGCCGCGGTGATCTCGACCGGGACGATCGCGCCGTGCAGCGCGTCGGGCGCGTCGACGTGGACCGCCTGCAGCTAGGGGCTGCGCCCGACCAGCTGGCCGGCATGCTTGCCCGGGCGGTCGAACAGCACCGGCATGGTCCGGCCCACCTTGGCCCGGTTGAAGGCGGTCTGCTGCGCGTCGAGCAGGTCCTGCAGGCGGGCCAGCCGCTCGGCCTTGACCGGCTCGGGCACCTGGCCGTCGTGCGTCGGCCGCCGGGCGTGCCCGGACGCGCGCTGTACTTGAACGAATAGGCCTGGGCGTAGCCGATCGCCTCGACCAGCGCGCAGCGTCGCCTCGAAGTCGTCGTCGGTCTCGCCGGGGAAGCCGACGATGAAGTCCGACGACAGGGCGAGGTCGGGCCGCGCCGCGCGCAGCCGGTCGACGATCCGGCGATAGTCGTCGGCGCGTGTGGCGGCGGTTCATCGCCGCGAGGATGCGGTCCGAGCCGGCCTGCACCGGCAGGTGCAGGTAGGGCATCAGCGCCGGCACGTCGCGGTGGGCGGCGATCAGGTCGTCGTCCATGTCGCGCGGATGCGAGGTGGTGTAGCGGATGCGCTCGAGGCCGTCGATCTCGGCCAGCGCGCGGATCAGCCGGCCCAGGCCCCAGGTGCCCGACCATCGCGGGGCCTCGCCGTGATAGGCGTTGACGTTCTGGCCCAGCAGCGTGATCTCGCGCGCGCCGCCGTCGACCAGCCGCCGCGCCTCGGCGAGCACGCTCGCCACCGGCCGCGAATACTCGGCGCCGCGGGTGTAGGGCACGACGCAGAAGGTGCAGAACTTGTCGCAGCCCTCCTGCACGGTCAGGAAGGCGGCCGGGCCCTGGGGCGCGGCCTCCTCGGGCAGCAGGTCGAACTTGGCCTCGGCCGGGAAGTCGGTGTCGAGCACGCCGCCGGCCATTCTGGTCGCGCGCGCCACCTGCGCGACCATCTCGGGCAGGCGGTGATAGGTCTGCGGGCCGAGCACGATGTCGACGAAGGGCGCGCGCCGGCGCATCTCCGCGCCCTCGGCCTGGGCGACGCAGCCGGCGACGGCGATGACCATGTCCGATCGCCAGGCTTCGCCGCCGGTCGCGGCTTCACGGCGCGAGCCGGCCGAGCTCGGAATAGACCTTCTCGGCCGCCTTCTCGCGGATATGGCAGGTGTTGAGGATGACCATGTCGGCGTCGTCGGGCGTCTCGACCGGGACATAGCCGAGCGGCGCCAGGACGTCCGCCATCCGGGCGGAGTCGTAGACGTTCATCTGGCAGCCATAAGTCTTGATGAAGAGCTTTTTCGTCAAAGCCGCTATCTATTCGGGGCGCCGCGCGCCCGATTCCCTACTGATATCAAAAGCCTAGCAGCGAGCCAACCGGAGTCAAGAACCGCGGACGACCCGGCGCGCGCCACTCAGGCCGTCCCCGCGGCCGGCTCCGCCGGCACGGCGCCCGGGGCCGGCGCCAACACCGGCTGCTCCCGACCGGTCACGGCCCGCGACACCCCCGCCGCGACCACGGCCTGACAATAGGCCGCCATCTCCTTGCGCGACTTGAACTGGTCGATCGTTACGGGCTTGTGAAACTCGACCACGACGCGGACCCGGCCGATGCCGAGCAGCTGCCACAGATGCGACATCAGCTCCATGTCGCCGTACCACGCGAAGAAGGGCCGGAAATGGCGTCCCATCGGGATGCCGTCAAGATGGGTATAGGCGATCGACACCGGCTGGACCGTGACCGGCGAGCCGTCGTCGAGCCGGATCTCGGCGGCGCTGAACAGCGCGCTGCGGAACGGCAGCACGTGGTTGCCGTCGTTGCTGGTGCCCTCCGGGAACAGGATCAGCCGGGCGCCCTTGCGCAGATGCTCGCGCAGCATGTCGGTCTGCTCCGCGGCCTTGCGCGGGTTGCGATCGACGAAGACCGTTCCCTGCAGCTTGGCGCACAGGCCGAAGAACGGCCACTTCGCCACCTCGGCCTTGGCGATGAACGACGCGCGGATCAGCGCGCCGAGGAAGGTGATGTCGACATAGGAGGTGTGGTTGACCACGTACAGCACCGGCCCCTTGCGGTGCTTCGTGCCGCGCACGACCAGCTTGGCGCCCAGGATCCACACGCAGCCGCGGTGCACGGTCTGGGGCAGGCGCTTGGCCAGCGGCAGGCGGAACAGCCGGGCGACCGCCTGGACCGGGATCGCCACCAGCACCCAGGAGAAATAGAGCGCCAGCCGATAGAAGGACCGCAGGGGCGACGAATATTGCACGACCTGCCCCGCCGCCTCAGCCGCCGTCTCTGCCGCCCGCTTGGCCGCCGTCTCGGCCGCCGCCTTGGCCATCGCCCTGACCGTTGGCGAACAAATCGCGGGTGTAGTGCCGGAAATACTTGTCCGACACCGTGTCCATGCGCACCACCACGAAGACGTCGACCGTGTTGAAGTCGTGGTCGATCACCGCGCCGTCGCCGACCAAGCCGCCGAGCCGCAGGTAGCCCTTGATCATGGGCGGCAGGTCGCGCAGCGCCGCCTTCATGTCGATCGAACTCCTCGGGCATCAGGTTCATGTCGACGTAGCGGTCGGGCAGCGCACGGACCCGCAGCTCCGGCGGCGCGAGGTGGTTGTGGTAGAGGTACGACAGCGGCAGGGCCATCGCCTGCGGATCGGTGCCGTGCAGGCTGGCGCAGCCGAACAGGTAGTTGATGCCGTTGGCGACGACGTAGGCGGTGATGCCGCGCCACATCAGCTGCATCGCCGCGCGGGTGCGGTGGTCGGCGTCGACGCACGACCGGCCGACCTCGAGGATCTCGCCCGACGCCGACAGCAGCGGCGCGACGTCGTACTCGTCGGCCGAATAGAAGCGGCCGACCTTCTCGGCGCCGGCGCGGCGCAGCATGCGGTAGGTGCCGACGATGCCGTCAGCGCCCTCGCCGACCCGCGAGTCGATGACCAGCAGGTGGTCGCAATAGGGATCGAACTCGTCGAAGTCGCGGCGCGACGCCGCGATCTCCGGCGACGGCTTGGCCTTCATCTCGTCGTAGAAGACGCGATAGCGCAGCGCGAGCGCCGCCTCGATCTCGGCCTCGGTCTCGGCGAGGCGGACCTGGAGCGGCCCGGCGCGCTCGTCGACCGGGTGCTCGGCGCGCGAGGCGGTCAGCCAACTCTTGATGACGCTATAGTCGTGGCGTTGCAACTGTTGGCCCGTTTCGGTCTCGGCGCGTCAGGCCCGCCGGTTCACTCCGGCCGCCCGGCTCAAGCCTTGTTTCCCTTGCCGCCGATCTTGCGGCAATAGAGTTCGAGCCGGTGGTCGACCAGCTCGTAGCCGAGTTCGCGTGCGATCTTTTCCTGCAGCTTCTCGATCTCGTCGTTGCGGAACTCGATCACCTCGCCGCTCTGCACGTCGATGAGGTGATCGTGGTGCATCTCGGGCACCTCTTCGTAGCGCGCGCGACCCTCGCCGAAATCGTGCCGCTCGAGGATGCTCGCCTCTTCGAACAGGCGGACCGTGCGGTAGACCGTCGAGATGCTGATCCGCGGGTCGATCTCGGAAGCGCGCTGGTAGACCATCTCGACGTCGGGATGGTCGGTCGACTCGGACAGCACCCGCGCGATGACGCGTCGCTGCTCGGTCATTTTCAGCCCGCGCTCCTGGCAAAGTTCTTCGAGACGATGAGGCATGTTCGGGACAGGTCGATGGGATGATCCAAGCCGTCCCGCCCTGCCCGAAAGGACCGTGCGATGCGGACGACACGCACTCCTAACCTAACGCGCGGGGATCGGCGAGACGAGTCCCGAATAGCGCGAGGGCGCCAGCCGCGGCGAGCCGCCGCGCGCTATTTCTTGCGCCCGCGCCCACGGCCGCCCGTGCCCAGGCCGATCTCCTTGGCGAGCTGGCTGCGCCGCCGGGCGTAGTTCGGCGCCACCATCGGATAGTCCGACGGCAAGTCCCAGCGGGCGCGGTACTCCTCCGGCGTCATGTTGTAGGCCGTCTTCAGATGCCGCTTGAGCATCTTCAGCTTCTTGCCGTCCTCGAGGCAGATCAGGTAGTCGGGCGTGATCGACTTCTTGACCGGGACCGCCGGCCGCACCTTCTCCGGCTCTTCCAGAACCGGCTCCCCCTGGGACCGTAACGCGCCGTAGATTTCTTCGATCAGGCGCGGCAGATCGCCAACCGCCACAGTATTGTTCGAGACGTAAGACGATACGATTTCGACCGTTTGCGCCAACAAGTCCTGCGGTTCTTTGAGTTCAGTATTCGGCATTCTGCGGCCCTGTTTTTCCCGTCGCGTATAGTTGAGGATCAAATATATCCCATCCCGTAACGGATTCAATAAAACATGTTTTCGGAGACGCGGTTAAATATTGTTAAGAAATAGATGTATCGGCGATCATCGTCCAGAATTGGCGTCCGGCAGTAGCGCCAGCCGCAAGACCAGCGCGTCGCGACGGCCCTCGGGCCCGCGATAGTAGCCCGGCCGGCGGCCGGCCGGGACGAAGCCGCGGCGATGGTAGAGCGCCAGCGCCGCGGCGTTGTCGTCGGCAACCTCGAGCATCAGCGACGCCGCGCCTCCGGCGCGCGCCATCGCGACCGCCGCGTCGAGCAGGCGGCCGCCGAGTCCCGCACGCCGGCGGTCGGGCAGCACGCCGATCGCGGCGACGTCGATGTCGGGCGGCGACGGCACGCACAGGATGAAGCCCACCGGCCCGGCCGGCGGCGGCGCGGCGGCGATCAGGGCGAAGGCGCCGGGCAGGGCGAGCAGCCGGGCAACCGACGCGGCCTGCCACGCCTCGCCCAGGCAACGTTCGTGGAGCGCGGCGATCACGGCGGCGTCGGCGGCGCCGGCCGGTTGCAGGGTGACCGCCACGGCCGCGGCGCTCACGGCCCCGGCGGACGGGCGGCCGGCAACCGGGCCTCGGGCGCGCGCAGGTAGACCGGCACGGCCGGCGGCAGCGCGCCGCCGGCGTCCAGCAACGCGGCGGCAATCCGGGCGACCACGGCCGGGTCGGCCGGCCCCGCGTCGGGATCGGCAAGCGCGTCGCAGCCCGCCGCCGCGAGCGCGGCCCGGGCGGCGGGAGCCGCGTCGCCGGTGACGAATACGGGCACCGAGCCGGCCAGGGCGGGCAGGTCGGCGGCGCCGGTCGCGACGGCGTCGCTTGCCGGGTCGCCGGCACCGGTCCACAGCCGGGCGTAGAAATCGTCGCGCTTGGTGTCGACGACGGTGAGGATGCGCCGCCCCGCGACCCGCGCCGGATCGGCCCCGGCGGCGAGCGCGTCGAACACGCCGACGCCGATCGCCGGGATGCCGGACGCCAGCGCGACGCCGCGCGCGGCGGCGAGGCCGATGCGGATACCGGTAAACGCGCCCGGCCCGGTGGTCGCCGCGACCGCGTCGAGCCGGTCGAAGCCGATGGCCGCGTCGGCGAGCGTCGCCACGATCATCGGGATCAACGCCTCGGCGTGGCCGCGGGCCATCGCCACCGAGCGGCGCGCCACCGTCTCGCCGGCGCGGCGCACGGCCACGGCGCACGCGCCCGCGGTCGTATCGAAGGCAAGAAGGGTGGTCATCGCGCCGGCCCGGCTGTGCTAGACCGGCCGCGACCGCGCACCGCCCCGCAACCCGCAACCGACGGACCGCCAGCATGACGCTTGTCGAGATCGCGCCGCCCGACTTCGACGTCGACCACCGGATCGCTTACGCCACCGCCGACAACTTCACCGGCGCGCCGGTCTACGCCCGGCCCGCCTGCTACCTGCACGAGGAGGCGGCCGGCTGCCTGGCCAGGGCGATCGCGCTGGCGGCGCGCCAGGGCCTGCGCCTGCGCATCTTCGACGCCTTCCGCCCGTCCGAGGCGCAATGGGTGTTGTGGAACCATACCCCCGATCCCGAATTCCTGTCCGATCCGCGGATCGGCTCGCCGCATTCGCGCGGCGCGGCGGTCGACCTGACCCTGATCGACGGCGACGGCCGGCCGCTGGAGATGGGCACCGGCTTCGACGACTTCACCGCGCGCTCCCACCACGGCGCGGACGGCATCCCGGCCGAGGCCGAAGCCAACCGCTTCCGCCTGCTCGGCCTGATGCTGACCGCCGGCTGGGATTTCTACCGGAACGAATGGTGGCACTACCACCTGTTTGACAACAAGCGCCTGCCGCTCCTGTCGGACGCCGACGCGCCCGCGCCGATGATGGCGTGAGCGGCGGCGCGGTCAGTAGACCGCGCGCACCTCGGTGACCTCGGGGATGTAGTGGCGGAGCAGGTTCTCGATCCCCGACTTGAGCGTCATCGTCGAGCTCGGGCAGCCCGAGCAGGCGCCCTGCAGGGTGAGGTAGACGACGCCGTGCTCGAAACCGTGGAACTGGATGTCGCCGCCGTCCATCGCCACCGCGGGGCGGACCCGGGTGTCGAGCAGCTCCTTGATCTGGCCGACGACCACGGCGTCCTCGCCGTCACCGTCGCCGGCCTCCTCGGCGGGACCGCCCTCGGGCCGGTTGACCAGGACCGGGCGGTTGGCGGTGAAATGCTCCATGATGACGCCGAGCACCGGCGGCTTGAGGAGCGGCCAGTCGACCCCGCCCGCCTTGGTCACGGTGATGAAGTCGTGGCCCAGGAAGACGCCGGCCACGCCGTCGACCGCGAACAGGGCCTGGGCGAGCGGCGAGCGCCCTTCGGCGGACTCGGGCGTCGGGAAATCCGCGGTGCCTGACTCCAGGACCGTGCACCCCGGCAGGAACTTGAGCGTCACCGGGTTCGGCGTCTCTTCGGTCTGGATGAACATCGGAACGTATCCTTCCGCTGGAAATCCTGTGCTGCGGCGCTTAAGTGGGCTGGGGCGGGGGCGAGGTCAAGCGTGCCGCGCGGCCCGGTGGACGGTTTAGGGAGTTGGTGGGATGGCCCGTCTGCGAGAGCGGGACAAGAAGTCTCTTCGGCGCTGGATGTGGGGCGAGGCGCGCAGCTTTCGAACCACGCGGGAATTGTTCCAGGAACTGTGCAACCGGCTGGTCGCGATGGGCGTGCCGATCGAGCGCTCGCTGCTCAGCGTGCGCACGATCCATCCGCAGATCCTGGCCACCGGCTATCTGTGGGCGGCGGGCCGCGAGGTCATCGCGGTCGACCGCGGCTATGACATCTTCAAGGACGAGGCCTATCTCAATTCGCCCTTCCGGATGATCCACCAGGGCGAGGACGAGCTGCGCCGGCGCATCATCGACCCGGACACGCCGCGCGACCTGCCCGTGGTCGAGGACATGCGACGCGAGGGCTTCACCGACTATGTCGCCTTCGCCATCGACTTCACCGACGGCACCCGCAATGCGATCAGCTTCGGCTCCAAGGCGCGCAACGGCCTGTCCGACGAGCACCTGGATTTCATCCGCGAGATCCTGCCGCTGTTCGCGCTCCTGATCGAGATCCAGGCCGAACGCCGGGTCGCGACCGCGCTGCTCGACACCTATGTCGGCCACCAGGCCGGCGAACGCATCCTCAAGGGCGAGATCCACCGCGGCATCGGCCAGCCGATCCAGGCGGTGATCTGGTACGGCGACCTGCGCGGCTTCACCGCCATGTCGGACACCCGGCCGACCGAGGAGGTGATCGAGGCGCTCAACAGCTATTTCGACAGCATGGCCTCGGCGATCCACCGCCACGGCGGCCAGGTGCTCAAGTTCATCGGCGACGGCATCCTGGCGATCTTCCCGCTGGTCGACGCCGCCTTCCGCCAGTATGCGGCGCGCCAGGCGCTGCAGGCGGCGCTCGAGGCCAAGACCGGCATGATCGAGATCAACAAGGCGCGCGCAACGCGGCGGCTGCCGCCGCTGCACTACGGGCTCGGCCTGCATATCGGCGAGCTGGTCTGGGGCAATATCGGCGCGGTCGACCGGCTCGACTTCACCGCCATCGGCCCGTCCGTCAACCTGACCGCGCGGCTGGAAGAGCTGTCGGCGACGCTCGGCGTACCGATCGTGATGTCGCGCGAGTTCGCCCAGGCGGCCGAGGAATACCTGCCGGCCGAATTGCTGGGCGAGCACCATCTGCGCGGGCTGTCGGAACCGGTCGAGGTGTTCACCGTCGGCCCCGAGGCGCTCGAAAACGCCTGCCTGTCCGACGAGACCTTGCGCGAGGCCGTGTGAGCCCTGCCGGCGCCCGGCGGCCACCGCGGGCGCGGCGGTCCTGGCTGTTCCTGCCGGGCGCCGACGAGGCGGCGCTGCGGGCGGGCCCGGCCAGCGGCGCGGATGTGCTGATCCAGGAGCTGGAGGACTTCACACCGCCCGAGCGCCGCCCGGCGGCGCGCGCCATCGCCCGCGATCTCCATGCCGCATGGGCGGCGGCCGGGACGCTGGCGGCGGTGCGGGTCAACCCGCTCGACGGCGACGGCCGCGCCGACCTGGCGGCGGTCATGGCCGGCGGACCGCAGATCGTGCTGCTGCCCAAGACGGCCGACCCCGGCCAGGTGGTCGAGCTGGCTGACGCGATTTCCGCCGCCGAGCGCGAGCACGGCCTGGCGCCGGGATCGACCGAGATCGTCCCCAACGTCGAGACCGCCGCCGGGCTGCGCCGCACCTACGAAATCGCCCGCGCCGACCCGCGGGTCACCGCCTGCCTGGTCGCCAGCGAGGACATGGCGGCCGACCTGGGCGCCGAGCGCGGCCGCGACGGGGCGGAGCTGGCCTATGTGCGCGCCCGCTTCCACGCCGAGTGCGTCGCCGCCGGCGTGGTCTCGATCGACTGCCCGTATACCTGGCGCGACTCCGACGGGGCCCGAGCGGAAGCGGAACACGCCCGCCGGCTCGGCTACGTCGCCAAGAGCGCGGTGGCGCCGGAACATTGCGCGGTCCTCAACGACGTGTTCACGCCGTCGGCCGAGGCTGTCGCCGCGGCGCGGCGCCAGGTGGCGGCGTTCGAGGCGGCCCGGGCGGCCGGCCGCGACCGGGCGGAGGTCGACGGCCACCTGGTCGAGCTGCCCACCTACCTGACGGCGGCCCGCCTGATCGACCGCCACGCCCTGCTCGAACGCGCCGCAGCCGGGTAGCCGATCGGCGCCGCCGCTGCGTATCTATCAGTGGCCGTGAGCGGCCTTGAACCACATGCCTGACTTTCATATATTTCTGTATAGACAGAAATAACGGAACGATCCTGGAGGGCGCGATGAGCCCGCCCGCATCGACACCAACGCCCGCCGAGGACGGCCCGACCGTCTCCGCCACCGCGGCGCCCCGTCGGCGAACCCGGGAAAGCGTGCTGTTGCGCGCATCGCCTGGGACCGGTCCCGGCGCCGCCACGCCGGGGGCGTCGATTTGCCTCACGATCACCCAACTTGACGGGCACATGAAGTTGCCGCCACTTGGCGGCAGCCCATCGGCAGCATGACCATGACCCACTCGTCGCCCGATACCCTCCCCGTCTGGCCGACCAGCCTCACCGTCTTCTTCGACGGCAGCGACCGCCGGCTGCGCACGATCGCGATCCGCTACCGCCGCGCCTGCCACGGCCGCGCCGACATCCGCTGGCGCGACCTGCGCGACTGTCCGGACGCCCTCGGCCTGTTCGGCGTCCGGCGCGAGGACGCGCAGCGGCTGTTCGTGGTCGACCGCGCGGCGCGGCTGCGCGGCGGGCTCGACGCCCTGATAAAACTGTGGGCGGAGTTGCCGGGATGGCGCATGCTGGCCGCCGCCCTGACCGTGACCGGGATCAAGGCGCTGGTCGCCCGGCCGCTGACGCCGCGACGACGCTCGCAAGCCTGAGGCGCCCGGCGTTCCGTCGGCCGGGAGGATGCGAAGGGGGACCGCTTCATGGCGTGGCTGAACGAGGCGATCGCCGTCGTTTCCGCGATCATCCATTTCGCCGCCGCCGTGGCCGTCTCCTGCCATGCCGTCCTGACCAAGGACGATTCGCGCGCCGCGGTCGGCTGGGTCGGCCTCGCCTGGCTGGCGCCCTTCGTCGGCTCCGCCATGTACGGCCTGTTCGGCATCAACCGGGTGTCGCGGCGCGGCGCGCGGCTCAGTCGCAAGCGCCACACCTGGGAGGTCAGCGCGCCGAGCCTGACCTTCGACCCCGACAGCGCCGACGTCGACGACGTCGAGCGCAGCGCGATGCGGGCGCTGACCACGCTGGGCCGGTCGGTGACCAACCGGCCGCTGTTGCGGGGCAACTCGATCGAGCCGCTGGTCAACGGCGACCAGGCCTATCCGGCGATGGTCGAGGCGATCGACGGCGCGACCCAGACCGTCGCGCTGTGCAGCTACATCTTCCGCCCCGACGCCGCCGGCCGCCGCTTCGTCGACGCGCTGGCCGCCGCCTGCGGGCGTGGGGTCGACGTGCGCGTGCTGGTCGACGGCATCGGCGCCGGCTACCTGTGGTCGCCGCTGCTGACCAAGCTGGAGGCGGCGGGCGTGCCGGCGGCGCGCTTCCTGCACAGCTTCGTGCCGTGGCGGATGCCCTACGTGAACATGCGGACCCACCGCAAGGTGCTGGTCGTCGATGGCCGGACCGGCTTCACCGGCGGCATGAACATCTCCGCGCGCCAACCTGCACGCGACCTCGCCGCGGCGGCCGATCAACGACATCCACTTCCGGGTCACCGGCCCGGTGGTCAGCCAGCTGATGGCCGCCTTCGCCGAGGACTGGCACTTCACCACGGGCGAAGAGCTGTCCGACCCCGGCTGGTTCCCCGATCCGGTCGAGAGCGGTGTCACCGCCGCCCGGGCGATCCCGAGCGGGCCGGACGAGGATCTGGAGAAGCTCTTGTGGATACTGGCCGGCGCGATCGAGCGGGCCCAGCACCGGGTGCGGATCGTCACCCCCTACTTCCTGCCCGACCAGCGGCTGATCGCCACGCTGGCGCTGGCGGCGATGCGCGGGGTCGCGGTCGACATCGTCCTGCCCGTGCGCAGCAACCACTTCTTCATGGACTGGGCGGCGTTCGCCCAGCACGAGCAGTTGCTGCGGCCGGGCTGCCGCATCCACCTGTCGCCCCGCCCCTTCGACCATTCCAAGCTGATGACCGTCGACAGCCGCTGGGCGCTGATCGGCAGCGCCAACTGGGACGCACGCAGCCTGCGGCTGAACTTCGAGCACAACGTCGAATGCTACGACAACGCGCTGGCCGCCCAGCTCGACGGCCTGATCGACGCCAAGATCGCCGACGCCACGTCGCTGACCCTGGAAGCCGTCACCGGCCGCAACCCGCTGCGCAAGCTGCGCGACGGCTTCACCCGGCTGCTGACGCCTTATCTATGAGGACCCGAACGTTGGGTGGATTGGCGCGCGCCGGGTGCACGCGCCGTTTCTAGTCGCACACCGCCACGCACTCGATCTCGACGTCGAACTCCAGCGGCCAGGAGCCGACGGTGACGAAGCTGCGCGCCGGCGGCTCGGTTGGGAAGTAGCGCTTGTAGACCGCGTTGATGCGGCCGAAGAAGCCCGAATTGGCGGCGAACACGGTGACCTTCACCACCTTGTCGAGCGACGAGCCCGACTGCTCCAGCACCTGCTTGAGCGCCTCCATGACGGCGACGGTCTGGGTCTCGATATCGCCCTGGATCAGCTCGGCCGTCTCCAGATTCATCGGCGGCATGCCCGAGACGAAGACGAAGCCGTTGGCCTTGACCGCGGCCGACAGCGGCACGCCGGCCTTCCGGATGGCGTCGGAATAGCCGGGCACGTGGACGATCTCTTTGGGCATGGGCGCTCTCCTGGTCGATGACCGGCGGGGCATGGCACGGATCGCGCGCACACGGCAAGCCGCTTGTCGCTTGTGGCCCTAGACGAAACGCCCGTCGTTCCAGGCGGCGAGCCGGGCGCGCAGGCGCCGGGCGTGGCCGCCCTGCCAATAGAGCCGGCCGCAATCGGGACAGCGGGTGACCGGCCCGGCGGCGTCGGCCGGCACCGGCAGGTTCCCGTCCGGCCCGTCGGCGACCGGCTCGACCGGCCGGTTGCAGACCAGGCAGCGGGTGAAGGGCGCGAGCAGCCAATCGACCGTGAGCCGGCCGCTGAGCTCGGCTGCCGATCGGCACAGGCCGTTGCTGTCGAGCACGAGCAGCAGCCGGTCGGCGTCGCGGAACTGTTGCATGCGCCGATCGCAGGTCAGCAGCAGCCGGCCTTCGCCCGCCGCCCGCTCGACCAGCCGACGGTCGGTGGCGTCGTGGGCGCCGTCCGCCGCGTCGTGCCCCGCCGCGCGCAGATAGCGGCCGAGCCGGATCAGCATCCGGTCGATCAGGAAGCGGTGAAGCGTCGAGCCGGTCGATCGTTTGGTCATGGCCCGTCTTCCTCGATCGGTGCATGTCAGTCTCTTCGGCGCTAGATTTCCAGGTATGACCGAAACCGCGCAACTGCTCGCCGTGGTCGACGCCGCATACCGCGCCGGCGCCGCCAAATGCGGCGAGGGCCGGGTCGCCACCTATATCCCGGCCCTGGCCGAAGCGGACCCGGCGCAGTTCGGGCTAGCCATCCGCACCGTCGACGGCGACGGCGCGGCGGCCGGAGACATCGACCAGCCCTTCACCTTCCAATCCGTCTCGAAGGTGTTCGCGTTGTGCCAAGTGCTGAGCACGAAGGGGGCGTCCATATTCGAGCGCATGTCGGTCGAACCGTCGGGCGATGCGTTCCATTCGATCGTCCGGCTGGAAGAAGAGCAGGGCCGCCCCCGGAACCCCTATATCAACGCCGGTGCGATCATGGTCAGCGGCATGCTGCCCGGCGGCACGCCGAACGACAAGGTGGCCAGCCTTCAGGCCTTTCTGTCGGACATCTGCGACGGCGAAGCCTTTCCGGTCGACGAGGCCGTCTACCGCTCCGAATCGGCGACCGGATACCGCAATCGGGCGCTCGCCAACTTCATGAAGCATTACCGCCTCATCGACGACCCGCGGCTGGCGGTCGAGACCTATTTTCGCCAGTGTTCGATCACGCTGACGGCCCGCCGTCTCGCCCGGCTCGGCCTGTTCCTCGCGAACGGGGGCGTCGACCCGGTCACCGGCGGCCGGATCATCGACGAACGGGCCAACCGGACTGCGGTCGCCCTGATGGCCATGTGCGGTCTCTATGACGAAGTCGGCCACTTCGCGGTCAACGTCGGGGTACCGGCCAAGAGCGGCGTATCGGGTGCGATCCTGGCGATCGTGCCCGGGCGCATGAGCATCGCCGCCTTCGGCCCGGCGCTCGGTCCCAAGGGCAACAGCATCGCCGGCCTGGCGGCGCTGACGCACCTGTCGGACGCCTTGGGCCTGTCGGTGTGGGCATGACCGCACACCGGAGAGCCGTTCCGGCGACTTTCACCGCCGGTCACAGGGCCAACGCCGCCCACCCGACGAGCAGGGCGGCGACAACGATCCAGACCAGGATCACGGCGATGGCGGCGAGGCGGCCAGTCGATCGGCCCACCGGTCCTTCGGCGGCGGCCTGCCGCAGTTCCGCCCGCAGCGGCGGCGGGATCAGGCGGATGGCGAGATAGAGGCCGAGCGGCACCAGCAGCAGGTCGTCGACGAGCCCGATGACGGGTATGAAATCGGGGATCAGGTCGATCGGGCTAAGGGCATAGGCGACCGCGGCGGCAGCCACCGCCTTGGCGTACCACGGCACGCGCGGGTCGCGGGCGGCGAGGGCAAGGAAGTCGACCTCGCGCCGGAGCTTGCCGGCCCAGCCCCGCAGTCGGTCGCGCAGCGAGCCGCGGGGTCGGCGTGCCGGCGGGTCGGCGGGGTCATTCATCGGGGACGACGGACCGAGCCTCCTATTCTTTCTCCATCGACATCTTCATCAGCCGCAGCGCGTTCTCGACATAGATCTTCTTCTTGTCGGCCTCGGGCAGGTCCAGCTCCTCGACCGAGCGGATGCCCTCGCGGATGAACATCGGCCCGCCTTCGGGGTCGAACGGGCAGTCGCTGGCGAAGACCACGTGGTCGGCGCCGAAGAAGTCGAGCCCGCAGCGCAGCGCCGAGGCCGACCCGCCCAACACCGTGTCGCCATAGAACGACTTGAAATGCTCGATCGGCGGCTTGGACATGCGTTCGAGGATCTGGGAGTAGTCCTCGTCCGCCGTGCGCGAGCCGAGCTGCGCCCACAGGGTTTCGCAGCGGCCGGCGAAATAGGGGATCATGCCGCCGCAATGGTGGGTGATGATCCGCATGGCCGGCAGCCGGTCACAGAGGCCGGAGAACACGATCCGCGCCATCGCCACCGAGGTCTCGTAGGGCCAGCCGAGCACCTGCCAGATCTCGTACTTGGACTTCTGCTCGGTCTTGTAGTCGGCGAACGACCGCCGGGCGCACCGGGTGCATCCAGATCGGCAGGTCGTGGTGGTTGGTGACCCGCTCGAACACCGGGAAGAACTCCTCCTCGTCGAGCGGCCGGCCGGCGACGTTGGTGCCGATCTGGATGCCGCGCGCGCCGAGCTCGCCGATCGCCCGGTCCATCTCCTCCAGCGCCGCGGGGACGTTGTTCATCGGCAGCTGGGCGACGAAGGCGGGGAACTTGTCGGGCCATTGGGCGCAGATGCCGGCCATGTCGTCGTTGGCCATCCGCGCGAGGCCGGGCGAGACGTCGGGACCGGCGAGCACCTCCGGCGGCGGCAGGCCGAGGGTCAGCACCTGCTGCACATCGGGGAACTGTTCGGTCAGCATCTCGACCCGGGCCGGCAGGTCCCACAGCATGCGCAGGTTGGTCATCCGCTTGAGCAGGCCCGGGTCCTTGAAGTGGGCCTTGAGCGCGTCGAGATAGCGCGGCGGCATGACGTGGTTGTAGATGTCGATCTTGGTCAAGACGCTCCCTCTCCCGGCTGTTCTGTTTGCCTAACACTAGCGTCTCCGCCCGACCGGCGGGAGATTGATGGCAACCCTCGCGGCAATGGTGACGTGGCAGCGCCAGACTGGATTCCCGCTTTCGCGGGAATGACGGCAGCGGGTCGTCAGCAAGTTCCGTCGAAATCGGGCGAAGACGTCGGGGTGACGAGGCTCGATGCGCCGCCCACGAGGCGCCCGAGGTCGGGGGCCGGCCTCGAACGCTGCTTGCTCGGCAGAACAAGGGCAGGCTCGACCGGCTTCTTCCTGCCGAACCCAAGCCCTCTGATGAAGGACATCGATCTGGGAAACCTTGCCGACGTTCTTCGCCCAACCTGAGTCCAGACCGCGCGACGGGGCCCCTACCCGCCCTTCTTCGCGATCTTCGCCCAGCTGTCGCGCAGCCCGACCGTGCGGTTGAACACCGGCTTGTCCGGGGTGCCGTCGGGGTCGGGGGCGAAATAGCCCTGGCGCTCGAACTGGACCGTCGCGGGCGCGTTGGCCTCGGCCAGCGCCGGCTCGAGCATGCAGCCCTGCAACACGGTCAGCGACTCGGGGTTGAGGTCGTCGAGCCAGTCGCGGCCGCCGGCGCCCGGCACCTCTTCGGTGAACAGGTGGTCGTAGAGCCGCACCTCCGCCGGCACGGCATGGGACGCCGAGACCCAGTGCAGCGTGCCCTTGACCTTGCGGCCGTCGGGCGCGTCGCCGCCCTTGGTCGCCGGGTCGTAGGTGCAGCGCAGCTCGACCACCTCGCCGGCGGCGTCCTTCACCACGTCGGTGCAGGTGACGAAATAGGCGTAGCGCAGCCGCACCTCGCGGCCGGGGCCGAGGCGGAAGAACTTCTTGGGCGGGTCCTCCATGAAGTCGTCGCGCTCGATCCACAGCTCGCGGGAGAACGGCACCGGGCGGGTGCCGGCGTCCGGGTCCTCGGGATTGTTGACCGCGTCGAGCAGCTCGATCTCGCCCTCGGGATAGTTCTCGATCACCAGCTTGAGCGGCTTGAGCACGGCCATGCGGCGCAGGGCGTGGCGGTTGAGGTGCTCGCGCATCGCCGCGTCGAGCTGCTGGACCTCGACCAGGTTGTCGCTCTTGGCGACGCCGATGCGCCGGGCGAACTCGCGGATCGCCTCGGGCGGCACGCCGCGGCGGCGCAGGCCGGCGAGGGTCGGCATGCGCGGGTCGTCCCAGCCGGTGACGTGGCCGTCGGTGACCAGCTGGATCAGCCGCCGCTTGGACAGGACGGTGTGGGTCAGGCTGAGCCGGGCGAACTCGTACTGGCGCGGCCGCGACGGGACGGGGAGCTTTTCGATGAGCCAATCGTAGAGCGGCCGGTGCGCCTCGAACTCCAAGGTGCAGACCGAATGGGTCACCCCCTCGATCGCGTCGGACTGGCCGTGGGCGTAGTCGTAGGTCGGGTAGATCGACCAGGCGTCGCCGGTGCGCGGGTGATGGGCGTGGAGGATGCGGTAGAGGACGGGATCGCGCAGGTTGATGTTGCCCGAGGCCATGTCGATCTTCGCCCGCAGCACCTTCGCGCCGTTGGGGAACTCGCCCGCGCGCATGCGCCGGAACAGGTCGAGGTTCTCGTCCACGCTGCGGTCACGGAACGGGCTCTCCTTGCCCGGCTCGGTCAGGGTGCCCCGGTTCGCGCGGATATCGTCGGCCGACTGGTCGTCGACATAGGCGAGCCCTGCGCGGATCAGGTGCTCGGCCCAGTCGTAGAGCTGTTCGAAATAGTCCGACGCGAAGTAACGATGCGCCGCCCCAGTCGAAGCCGAGCCAACGGACGTCGGCCTCGATCGCGTCGATATATTCCTGCTCCTCCTTGACCGGGTTGGTGTCGTCGAAGCGCAGGTTGCAGCGGCCGCCGAAATCCTCGGCCAGGCCGAAGTTCAGGCAGATCGACTTGGCGTGGCCGATGTGGAGGTAGCCGTTCGGCTCCGGCGGGAAGCGCGTGACCACCGATCCGACCCGGCCCTCGGCCAGGTCGGCGCGCACGATCTCGCGAATGAAATCGCGCCGCACTTCGTCGGCCTCGGCCGCGCCGTCCGTTGGGTCCGTCCTGTCCATGCCTGCTTTCCAGAAATGAGCGCCCTGTCTGCCAGAAATCGCGGCACCCGCCAAGTGCCGCCGCCGCGCCGCAGGAACTTGTGCGCGCACGGACGATCGCTTCCGTCCCGACAGAAATCATGGGCGGGGGCGATCGTCTCCACATTGACGTCACAAAGGCGGCGTTCAATCGCACCATCCGGCCGGACGGAGCGGCTCTTTCGCCCACCCCGGCCGATCCAGGCACTCGATACACATCACGTATCAGACGAGGCGGACCGCCGACCCTCGTCGGCCGAGCGGTCCTGCCCTACGGGAGGATCAATACCATGCGCGTCAGCGACTTCACGATCCCGACCAACGAATTGAAGGCCTCGGCCTCCCTGCGCCAGGCCGCGCTCGACATGTACGAGCACGGGGTCGACTGCCTGCCGGTGGCCGACGACAACCATCAGGTCGTCGGGCTGCTCACCGCCGACGCCGTCGCCCTGGCGACGGCCGGTGACCGGCGCGATCCCGGGCGCACCCGGGCCCGCCGGGTGATGCTCACCGACTGCTGTCACTGCTATGTCGACGAGGAGGTCGAAGTGGCCCTGCGCGCCATGACCAAGCGCCGCGCGCGCCGGTCGGTCGTGCTCGACCGCAACGAGCGTCCGATCGGCATCCTGGCGTTGGGCGACCTGCCGATGCGGGACGGCCACTCTTTCTCGCTCGAAGCGATCATGGACTGCGAACGGCTCGAACAGAGCTGGCTCAAAGCCGCGCGGGCGGCGCTGGCGCGCAAGGACGGCCGCGCCGAGACGCCGGCCTCACCGCCCCGCCTCGGCCACGCCATGCAACCGGCCCCGGCCCGCACCGGCGGCCCGGCCGGTCCGGAACCGGCCGCGACGGCGGGCGGGCTCTTGCCCATGAGCGTCTTCGTCGAGACCTATCACGACTATCACGGCTGATCGGCCGGCAGGGCGCCGGGGGCGCGCCTAGCCCCTGGCGCCACGGTCGAGCATGGCGGCGATGTCCGCGGGCAGCTCGTCGGGGATCTCCGCGCTCTCGTCCCGCCCGTTGGGGATCCACTTGCCGGAGTCGCGCCAGGCCACCGCGGCGTGGAAGCCGTGCTTGGCGGCGAAGGCCTGGAACCAGCGGCCCTCGGGCGAGTGGCGGGTGATGCCGTCGAACAGCGTGGCGATCTTCTGGGTACCCTCCAGGCCCATGTTGTCGAGGGCCTGGTTGATCATCATCTTCTGCATGACGAGCTGGTTGATCGGCACGCCCGCCATGCGGTCGGCCAGCGCCTCGACCGTGTCTTCGAGCGCGGCCTCGGGCACGGCGTCGATGACCAGCCCCCATTCCTTGGCCTGGACGCCGTCGATGGTGTCGCCGGTGAGCAGCATGCGCTTGGCCCGCTCGGCGCCGATCCGGTAGACCCACATCGCCGTGCTCGGGCAGCCCCAGACGCGGGTCGGCATGTAGCCGATGCGCGCGTCCTCGGCCATCACGATCAGGTCGCACGACAGCGCCATGTCGCTGCCGCCGGCGACGGCGTGGCCGTGGACCTGGGCGATGGTCGGCTTGTAGGAGCGCCACAGCGAGAACAGCCGGTCCATGTGCGCGCGGGTGAAGCGGTAGTCCTCGATCGGGTCCCACACCGGCGGCTGGGTCTGGCGGCCCTCTTCGGCGAACTCCTTCAGGTCGTAACCCGCGCAGAAGGCCCGGCCCGCGCCCTTGACGACGATGACGTGGACGCCGTCGTCGGCGTTGGCCGCCTCGACCGCGCCGGCGACGTCGAGCGAGAGCTGGGTGTTGATCGCGTTCAGCCGCTCCGGCCGGTTGAGGATCAGGTAGGCCTTGCGGTCGCGCACCTCGTAGCGGACCGTCTCGAACGTCGGCTGGTTCATGTCGGTTCCTCCCTGAACGGTTGTCTTGTCGGCACCATGTTAGCGATCATCGCCGCCGCCGCCAGCCGTGACGCCGGCGGACGCGGCGTGCATGATGGCCGGCCGGAACCACGGTGGCCGAGATCGGCAAGGGGGCACGCCATGAAGATCACCGTCGGCCGGGCGATCGCCGGCCTCGTCTTCACCGGGGCGACCGGCGTCGCCACCGCCTTCACCTCGCTCTACTGGTATTTCCTGATGCAGAAGGTCGGCGTGCTGCTGGTGCTGCCGATCGGCGCCTTCATCGCGCTGCAGGTCTTCTTCATCGTGCGGCTGGAGAAGAGCGCCGACCCGACGGTCAAGGCGATCGGCCGGGCGTTCGGGACCGCGATGATGTATCTCGCCCTGTTCGAGGGGCTGGTGTTCACCGTGCTGGTGATCTGGGCAGTGTCGCTGCTGTTCGGCTACGACCAGCCGGCGAGCCGGGCGGCATACGTCGGCGACTTCATCCTCGGCACCGGCTACCTCTCCTGCTTCATCTACGGGGCGACCGGGCTGGGCGCGCTCACCGCGGCCGAAAGCATTGGCCGCCGGATCGCCGGCGGGCTCTATTCCCTGGTCGCGATCGGCCTGCCCCTGGCGCTGCTGATCGGCTGGGAGTCCACGGTCGACGCCTGGGCGCGCGAGTGGCCGGGGGCGCTGATCCTGATCGCGCTGGCCTATTTCATGGCCGGCTCGTTCCTCGGCATGTGGCTGCTGCTGGGCGAGCTCCGCTCGTCGGGCCCGGACGCGCCGGCCGGGACCGCGAAGCCCTGACCCGCCCCATGCTCGCTGCGCAGTTGTCGGCGGGCGACCGGCGCGTCTAAGGTGCCGCCACACCAACATCATCCGCAGCATTGGTCAGGGAGGAATTGATCATGGCGTCACCACGCGTCGGCTTCATCGGTATCGGGAACATGGGCTGGCCGATGGCCGCCAACGTGCAGAAGGCGGGCTTCCCGCTGACCGTCTACGACGCCAATCCCGACACCGCGAAGCGGTTCGCCGACGAGCACGGCTGCGCCGTGGCGGACAGTCTCGACGCCCTGGGCGGGGCCGCCGACATCGTCGTGACCATGCTGCCGACCGGCGCGATCGTGCGCGCGGTCATGCTGGAGGCCGACGGCGGCCTGGCGCAGCACCTGGCGCACGGCACCGTCGTCGTCGACATGAGCTCGTCGGAGCCGATCGGCACCCGCGAGCTGGGCGCCACGCTGGCCGAGAAGGGCATCGCCCTGGTCGACGCCCCGGTTTCCGGCGGCGTGCCGCGGGCCATCGACGGCTCGCTCGCGATCATGATCGGCAGCGACGACGAGGACGCGGTCGCCAAGGCCGAGCCCGTGCTGTCGGCGATGGGCGGCCGGCTGTTCCGCACCGGCGGGCTGGGCAACGGCCACGCCATGAAGGCGCTCAACAACTACGTCGCCGCGGCCGCCTTCATCGCGTCCGCAGAGGCGCTGATCATCGGCGAGCGCTTCGGCCTCGACCGCACCTCCATGATCGACATCATCAACAACTCGACCGGGCGCAACTTCAACACCGAGGTGTCGTTCAAGGACCACGTCCTGACCGGCAAGTTCGCGACCGGCTTCCAGCTCGGCCTGATGACCAAGGACGTCAAGATCGCCGGCGACCTGGGCGAGAGCATCGACGTCGACGCGCCGTTGAGCCGGCTGACCCGCGACATGTGGTCCGACGCGCTGAACGCGCTCGGCGCGACCGAGGACTTCACCAGCGCGATCAAGCGCTGGGAGGCGGTCAACGCCAAGGCCTGAGCCGGCGGCGACGGCGGGGCGGGATCAACGGCGGAGCGGGATCACAGGTCGGGATCGACGGTCACGCCGATCTTGCCGGTCTGCTCCCCCGCCTCCAGCCGGGCGAGACCGGCCGGGACCTCTTCCAACGCGACGGTGGAGTCGAACACGGGCGTGAACAGCTTGCGCTCGGCGGCGTCGATCAGGGTGCGGAACTCCTCGAAGTTGCCGATCGTCGCGCCCAGGATCTGAAGCTGGCGGATGAACACGCGCTGCAGGTCGGCTTTCGGGTTGGCGCCGGTGGTCGCGCCGAACACGACGATGCGGCCGCCGCCGACCGTCGCCTTCAACGAGGTATCCCAGGTCGCCGCGCCGACATTCTCGATCACCACGTCGACGCCGCGCTTGGCGGTCAGGCGCCGGACCTCTTCGAGCACGTCCTGCCGTGTGTAGTTGACCAGGTGGCTGGCGCCGGCCGCGCGCGCCTGCTCGAGCTTGTCGTCCGACGACGAGGTGACGATGGTCTTGGCCCGGCGCATCGCGCAGAACTGCAGCGCCGCCATCGACCCGCCGCCACCGACGCCGTGGATCAGCACCCAGTCGTCCTGCTGGACCGCGCCCAGCGTGACCACCGAGCGCCACGCGGTCAGGTAGGCGGTGGGCAGCACGGCGGCGTCGCGGAACGACAGCGCGTCGCCGATCGGGAAGGCGCACGCCTCGGGCATCACGATGTAATCGGCGTAGCAGCCGTCGATGTTCTCGCCGGGCACCGCGCGCGCGTAGGACAGCATCTGGTCGCCGCGCCGGCTGAACTCGTCGAGGCCGAAGCGCGCCGGATAGATCACGACCCGCTCGCCCGGCCGGCGCACCTCGACGTTGGCGCCGACCGCCTCGATCACACCGGCGCCGTCGACGCCGAGGATCAGCGGCAGCTCGTGGCGGAAGCCGGAGCCGTCGTTGGCCATGTAGAGGTCGACCCGGTTGAGGCTCGACGCGGCGACCTTGATCAGCACGTCGTTCGGCCCGGGCACCGGGCGCGGCCGCTCGCCGATCTTGAGCGAGGCCAGGCCGTCGTGGCCGTCCAGATACACGGCGCGCATCGTCTTTCCCATTTGCCGAGAGTTCCGTTGTGGTGCGAGGAGCGGGGAGCGGGGCCAGCCATGATGGTCGGCGACCGGTGCGCGAACAAGCCCGGGGCGCAGCATGCCGGCCATGATGCCGCGTAGGCGGGCGCTGTTGTTATAATATCCGCTCGCCCTGGCCGGACCCGGCGCGGGCACAGCAGATGCAGGCACGGCAAGCGGGGGACAGCGGCCATGAAGGTGATGCAGATCGAGGGCGACTGGTCGGCCGACAACATCGTCCTGGCCGAGCGCCCGGACCCGGTGCCGGGGCCGGGCCAGATCGTCGTCGAAATGAAGGCGGCGTCGCTCAACTTCCGCGACACGGTGCTGGTCAACCGCGGCTACGGCCGGCGCTCGGGCGAGCTGCCGCTGGTCCCGGTCTCCGACGGCGCGGGCGAGGTGATCGCGGTCGGCGACGGCGTCACCCGGGTCGCGGTCGGCGACCTGGTCTGCCCGATCTTCAGCCAGACCTGGTTGGACGGGACCTTCAGCGAGGCATCCTGGGCCGGCTCCCTGGGCGGGCCGCTCGACGGCACCATGCAGGAGTTCATGCTTTTGTCCGAGCAAGGCGTGGTCCGAGCGCCGGGGCACCTTACCGCCGAGGAGGCGGCGACCCTGCCCTGCGCCGCGCTGACCGCGTGGAACGCGCTGGTCGAGCAGGGCAACATTCAGCCTGGCGACACCGTGCTGATCCAGGGCACCGGCGGCGTCTCGCTGTTCGGCCTGTTGTTCGCCAAGGCGGCGGGGGCCGAGGTCATCCTGACCTCGTCGTCGGACGAGAAGCTGGAGCGCGCCGGCGCGATGGGCGCCGACCACCTGATCAACTACCGCGAGACGCCGGAATGGGGAAAAGCGGCGCGCACGATCACCAACGGCAGGGGCCTCGACCATATCGTCGAGGTCGGCGGCGCCGGCACGCTGGAACAGTCGATCCGGGCGATCCGGCCATCCGGCGTGATCAGCCTGATCGGCGTGCTGTCGGGCGCGGCCGGGCCGCTCAACCTCGGCCCGGTGGTGACCCAGAACATCCGCCTGCAGGGCATCACCGTCGGCAGCCGGGCGATGTTCGAGCGGATGAACCGGGCGATCGAGCTGCACGGCATCCACCCGCCGATCGACCGGCACCGCTTCGCCTTCGAGGACCTGGCCCAGGCGATCAAGAATTTTCCGAACGGCAAGCACTTCGGCAAGGTGGTCTGCGCGTTCTAGGCGCCGCCGACCTGCTTTCCTGCACGAGGACGTCCGCCGGAACCGGGAACGCGAGGCCAGGTGCGCCGCCGGCGAGGCGGCACACGCCGTCGCCCGGCCTTGAACGCTGCTCGCTCGGCGGAAGAAGGGTCGGACCGACCTTGTCTTGCCGAGCCCAAGCCTTCAGATGGCGATCAACGGCGTCGGAGACCACGCCGGCGCGCTTTGCCCAGCCCCACGGTCAGCATCCGGGCGTCGCCCGAAATTCTTTAGCTGAATCAGATAATTGTGACCGCCGTCATCTTTGCGACACAGCGGTGCGGTCTATATAGGGCCGTACCAGTTACATCGAACCGCAGCAGAACCGCTTCGAAAGATGATGAAAGGCTATATCGCCCTCGTCCTGCGCCAGTCCGGCGGCGGCTACCGGGTCGACTTCCCGGACCTGCCCGGCTGCCGCGCCTCGGGCCGCAGCGTCGACGAGGCGCTGGCCAAGGCGCGCGCGGCGCTCAAGCTGTATGCCGCCCGGCTCTACCGGCGCGGCCTCGTGCTGCCGGCGCCGCGGCCGGCCGACGACGTGCTCGCCGAGGAAGCCAAGCACGGCGCGGTCGCCGGCGCGTGCATCCAGCTCCGCGACATCTCGGTGCAGGTCGCGGTCGACCGGATGATGCCCGGCACTCTGCCGCCGGCGTAGAGGGCTAACGGGCCCCCTCACCCTCCCATCGCTACGCGACGGGCCCCTCCCTCTCCCCGAAGGAGAGGGTAACTTATTGCACGGCGATATCACCTACCCCTCTCCCCGGGGAGAGGGAGGGGCCCAAGGCCGAAAGGCCTTGGGAGGGTGAGGGGCAACCCCGCCTAGTCGAGCTTCAGTTCCAGCCGCATGATCGACATTTCCTCCGGCGCCGGCCGCACGGTGAAGCCGAGCGACCGGGCCAGCGCGATCATGCGCTGGTTCTCGCCCAGCGCATCACCGACGACCAGGCCGATGCCGCGTGAGCGCGCATAGTCGATGATCCGCTCCATCATGAGGTAGCCGTAACCCTTGCCGCCCTCGCCGCTCATCACCGTGATCGCGAACTCGGCGGTCTCGAAGTCGGGGTCGGCGGACAGCCGGACGACGCCGTAGAGCTGGTTGCCCTCGCCGCGCGGGTCGAGCAGCACGAAGGCCATCTCGCGGTCGTAGTCGATCTGGGTCAGCCGGGCGGCGAGCGCGTGGGACATCTGCTTGACCGGCGCGAAGAAGCGCATGCGGATGTCCTCGGGCGTCATCTGCGCGAAGGCCGCGATCAGCGCCGGCTCGTCCTCGGCGCGGATCGGCCGCAGCAGGTATTTCTTGCCGCGATGCTCGACCTCCGCCTCCAGCTCGACCGGATAGGGCCGGATCGCGAAGCGCGCGGTCGGGTCGCCGTCGGGCGCCGCGCGGACCACGATGCGCGCGTCGAGCGCGATCGCGCCGGTGGGATCGGCCAGCAGCGGGTTGATGTCGAGCTCGGCGATCTCCGGGAAGTCGGCGACCAGCCAGGACAGGCGCACCAGCACCGCCGCGACCGCGTCGAGGTCGGCCGGCGGCCGGTCGCGGAAGCCCTTGAGCAGGCGGTGGACCCGGGTCCGGCGCATCAGCGCGTGGGCCAGGTTGAGGTTGAGCGGCGGCAGGGCGAGCGCCTTGTCGTCGATCGCCTCGGCCGCGGTGCCGCCGTGGCCGAACAGGATCACCGGCCCGAACTGCGGATCGTCGGCGACGCCGACGATGACCTCCTGGGCGCCGGGCCGGTCGATCATCGCCTGGACCGCGTAGCCGTCGATATGGGCGTCGGGCCGGGCCGCGCGCACCCGCGTCTCGATCTCGGCGACCGCCGCCTCGACCGCCGCGGCGTCGATCAGCTCGAGCGCGACGCCGCCGACGTCGGACTTGTGGGTGATCTCGCGCGACAGGATCTTGACCGCCACCGGGTAGCCGATCGCCTCGGCCAGGTCGCGCGCCTCGGCGGCGTCCCTGGCGATGCGGGTCTCGGCCACCGCGATGCCGTAGGCGGCCAGCACAGACTTGGCCTCGGGCTCGGTCAGCAGCGTCCGCTCGGCCTTCAGCGCGCCCTCGATGATCGCCCGCGCGGCGGCCCGATCGGGCGGCGTGTTCGCCGGGATCGCCTGCGGCGTCTCCATCAGCGCCTGCTGACCCTGGGCGTAGTCGACCAGGTACATGAAGGCGCGCACCGCCTCGCTGGGCGTGTCGTAGGTGGCGATGCCGGCGTCGGTGAACTGTTGCCGCGCCGCCTCGGCGCCGGTCCCGCCCAGCCAACTCGTCAGCAGCGGCGGCCGCTTGGGCGCGGCCTCGACCACCGCGTTGGCGGCGTCCTGGGACGAGGCCAGCGCGGTCGGCGCGTTGAGCACCAGGATCGCGCCGACGCCGCGGTCGGCGGCGACCGCCTTGATCGCGGCGGCGTAGCGCGGACCGGTGGCGTCGCCGATGATGTCGATCGGGTTGCCGTGCGACCAGGTCGACGGCAGCACGCCGTTGAGCGCCTCGACCGTCTCCGGCGCCAGCTCGGCGAGCCGGCCGCCGAGGTCGGTCAGCCGGTCGGTCGCCAGCACGCCGACCCCGCCGCCGTTGCTGACGATGGCGAGCCGGTCGTTCTTGGGCGGCTCGGCCAGCGCCAGGGTCTCGACCGCCGCGAACATCTCGAGCATGTCGTAGACCCGCACCAGCCCCGCCCGGCGGAAGGCCGCGTCGTAGACCGCGTCGGCGCCGGCCATCGCGCCGGTGTGGCTCGCCGCCGCCCGCGCGCCCTCGGCGTGGCGGCCGGCCTTCATCACCACCACCGGCTTGATCCGCGCCAGCGCGCGCGCCGCCGACATGAACTTGCGGGCCTGGGTGACGCCTTCGATGTAGAGCAGCACGGCGTCGGTCTCGCGGTCCTGGGCGAGCCAGTCGAGCAGGTCGCCGAAGTCGACGTCGATCATGTCGCCGAGCGAGGCGATGCAGGAGAAGCCGATGCCGTGCTCGGCGGCCCAGTCGAGCACCGACGTGATCACCGCGCCCGACTGCGACAGGAAGGCGATCCGGCCGGGGCGCGACTCGGCCGGGGCGAAGCTGGCGTTGAGCCCGATGCCGGGAACGAGCAGGCCGACGCCGTTGGGGCCGAGGATGCGCAGCAGGTGGGGCCGCGCCGCGTCGAGCGCCGCCTGCGCCAGCTTCGCGCC
Organism: uncultured Alphaproteobacteria bacterium; assembly: GCA_963730305.1. Lineage (GTDB taxonomy): Bacteria > Pseudomonadota > Alphaproteobacteria > Bin65 > Bin65 > CAMYMQ01. Next base: position 630,042 of record CAVSRB010000004.1, on the reverse strand, counting down.
GACATGGTCGCCGCCCTCGCCGAAGCCCGCGGTGATGACGACGGCCGCGCGGGTGCCGAGCGCGCCCAGCTCGCCGATCAGCGCCGGGATCGTCGGCGGCGGGGTCGCCAGCACGGCGAGCTCGGGCGCCGCGGGCAGCGACGCCGCGTCCTTGAAGACGGGCTGGCCGAGGATGGTGTCGTGGTGCGGATTGACGAACCAGATGTCGCCGCCGAAGCCGCCGGCGAGCAGGTTGCGGCTGACCATGCCGCCGACCGTGCCCTCCCGTTCGCTGGCGCCGAAGAAGGCGACGGACTTGGGGGCGAGCATGTGGCCGAGATTGCGGATCGTCATGAGCGGGCCTTCGAAGCGGGCGGGGCCGCGACATCGGCGGCGCGGTCAACAGCGGCACCGCCGGAGCGGATCGGGTATGGCGTCAATATGAGGTCGCCTTCGCAGGTGCACAACCGCTCGATCATGCGGCAAAACTATGACAAAGACGCAATCGCTTGGCGGTGCAGCGCGGCCTGTTCGGCGGAGAAACAGCAGAAGATGACGTCGGTCACGCCGGGCGCGTCGGCCAGCGCCGCCGCCACGGCCCCGACGGCGATCGGCGCGGCGCGCTCGGGCGGGAAGCCGTAGATGCCGGTGCTGATCGCCGGAAAGGCGATCGAATGCAGGCCGTGCGCCTCGGCCACCGCGATCGCGTTGCGGTAGCAGGACGCGAGCAGCGTGTCTTCGTCCCCACGCCCGCCGTGCCAGACCGGGCCGACCGCGTGGATGACGTGTTTGGCGGGCAGGTCGTAACCCTTGGTGATGCGGACCTCGCCGGTCGGGCAGCCGCCGATCGTGTCGCACTCGGCCTGGAGCGCCGGCCCGGCCGCGGCGTGGATCGCGCCGTCGACGCCGCCGCCGCGGCGAAGCTGCGCGTTGGCGGCGTTGACGATGGCGTCGACGGCGAGCCGGGTGATGTCGCCCTGCACGACGCGCATCCGGTCCCTGGGCCCGTCAGGCATGTCAGCCCTCTTCCGCCCGCGCCCGCTCGATCGCCGCGTCGATCAGCCGGGCCGCGTCCTCGGGCCCGCCCCAGCCCTCGATCTCGACCCACTTGTCCGGCTCCAGATCCTTGTAGTGGCTGAAGAAGTGCTCGATCTGGTCGGTCAGGATGCGCGGCAGGTCGCCATAGGCGGCGATCTTGGCGTGGTAGGGGTGGAGCTCGGTGACCGGCACGCCCAGGATCTTCTCGTCCGGCCCTTTCTCGTCCTTCATCCGCAGCACGCCGATCGGCCGCGCCCGCACGACCGCGCCGACCGCCACCGGCACCTCGGCGATCACCATCATGTCGATCGGGTCGCCGTCCTCGGCCAGCGTGTGGGGCACGAAGCCGTAATTCGCCGGGTAGGCCATCGAGGTGTGCAGGAAGCGGTCGACGAACAGCGCGCCGGAGGCCTTGTCGAGCTCGTACTTGACCGGCGTCCCGCCCAACGGGATCTCGATCACGACATGAACGTCCCACGGCGGGGCCGGGCCGACAGAAATTGCGTCAAGCCGCATTCTTCGTCCTCAGTTGCCGAGCGCCGCACCGGGCGGCGTGTAGTTGAGGTCGAGGTCGCGGGCGACCGCCTCGAAGGTGATCCGCCCGTCGTGGACGTTGAGGCCGGCGAGCAGGTTCGAATCCGCGTGCATCGCCGCGACCGGCCCCTTGTCGGCGAGCGCGATGACGTAGGGCAGGGTCGCGTTGTTGAGCGCGAAGGTCGAGGTGCGCGCGACCGCGCCCGGCATGTTGGTGACGCAATAGTGGACGACGTCGTCGACCACGTAGGTCGGCTCGGCGTGGGTGGTCGGCCGCGAGGTCTCGAAGCAGCCGCCCTGGTCGATGGCGATGTCGACCACGACCGACCCGGGACGCATCGCCCGGATCATCTCGCGCGAGACCAGCTTGGGCGCCGCCGCGCCGGGCACCAGCACCGCGCCGATGACGAGGTCGGCGTCGATGACGTGGCGCTCGATCGCATCCGTCGTCGAATAGATGGTGTTGAGCTGGCCGCCGAACTGGAGGTCGAGCATGGCGAGCCGGTCGAGCGCCTTGTCGAGGATGGTGACCTTGGCCTCCATCCCCATCGCCACCCGCGCCGCGCTGGTGCCCGACACGCCGCCGCCGATCACCACCACGTTGCCGGCGGGCACGCCGGGAACGCCGCCGATCAGGATGCCGGAGCCGCCCTGCTCCTTCTCCAGGTTGTGGGCGCCGACCTGGACCGCCATGCGCCCGGCGACCTCGCTCATCGGCGTGAGCAGCGGCAGGCGGCCGCGCGCGTCCATCACCGTCTCGTAGGCGATCGCGGTCGCGCCCGAGCGCATCAGGTGCTCGGCCTGGGTCTTGTCGGCGGCGAGGTGGAGGTAGGTGAAGATGGTTTGCCCGGCCCGCAGCATCTCGCACTCGTGGGGCTGCGGCTCCTTGACCTTGACGATCATGTCGGCGCGCTCGAACACCTCCTCGGGGGTGTCGACGATCTCCGCCCCGGCGGCGCGGTAGGCGTCGTCGGACATGTTGATGCCCACGCCGGCGCCGGTCTCGACGATGACCTCGTGGCCGTGCAGCGCCACCTCGCGCACGCTGCCGGGCACCATCCCGACGCGGAACTCGAGCGTCTTGATCTCCTTGGGTACGCCGATACGCATCACCCGCCCCCGCGGCGATTGTTGGATCTATCGAGAATGGGGAGGCGCCGGGGGCGGGTCAACCGCGCAGGCGCGGCAGCGACGCTATTCCGCAGGTTTCGCGGCGGGAACAGCGTCGGCGGGTGCCGCGTCGGGCTTGTAACCCGGCGTGCCCTCCTTGCCGCGCAGGCCGATGAAGATGATCAGCAGGATCGACGGGATGCCCAGCGCCGAGGCGTAGATGAAGAAGGTGACGTAGTTGGTGGCGTCGACCACGACGCCGGAGAAGCCGGCGACGAACTTGCCGAACAGGCTCATCAGCGACGTGAACAGGGCGTATTGCGTCGCCGTGTAGGTGCGGTTGGTGAGCGCCGACAGGTAGGCGATGAACACCGAGCCGGACATGCCGCCCGACAGGTTGTCGGCGCTGATCGTGATCGCCAGCATCCAGGTATGGTTGCCGACCACCGCCATCAGCGCGAACAGCAGGTTGGCGATGGTCATCAGGAAGGCGGACAGGAGCAGCATCCGCATGATGCCGAAGCGCACCACCATGGTGCCGCCGATCGCCACGCCGACGATGGTCATCACCACGCCGAAGCCCTTGGCGATGCTGGCGACCTCCGCCTTGGAGAAGCCGATGTCGACGTAGAAGGGGTTGGCCATCGCGCCCAGGGTCAGGTCGGACAGGCGGAACGAGCCGATCAGCGCGAAGATGACCAGGGCCATCCAGCCGTTGCGGACGAAGAACTCGACGAACGGGCTGACCACCGTCTCGGAGAACCAGACCGCCGCCCGGCCGAGTGCGCCCCCGATGCGCCCGCGCCCGGCGATCCGGTCGGCGAGGTCGACCTCGGCGGTGTGGCTCGGGCGCGGCGCGTGCGGCGGCTCGCGCACGACCAGGATCGTGACCACCCCGATCGCCATCGACGCCGCCATCGCCATGTAGGCGGTCGGCCAGTCGGCGGCGGCGGCGATGTACAGCGCCCCCGCGCCGGCCGCGAGGATCGCGATCCGATAGCCGTATTGATAGGCCGCCGCCATCACGCCCTGCAGCTCGTCGGGCGCGGACTCGATCCGGAAGGCGTCGAGCGCGATGTCCTGCGTCGCCGAGCAGAACGCCGTGAGCAGAAGCAGCAGGGCCATGGTCACGACGACGTCGTTGGGCGGCGGCGTGCCGCCGACGTTCATCAGCCCGCCGATCATCGGCATCACGTCGGCCCCGTGCGCGGTCAGGCCGGCGATCCGCGCCGCCGTGCTGACCGCGTTGCCCGCGGCGTCGAAGGTCGCTTCGGGGTTGAGCAGGGCGATGCCGGCCAGCCCGCCGGCGATGCCGAGCTGCATCAGGAAGATGTAGCTGCGCCGCTGGCCGAGCGCGCGGGTCAGCAGCGGCAGCGGCATCCGGTCGACCAGCGGCGCCCAGAAGATCTTCAGCGCCCAGGGGAAGCTGGCCCAGATCAGGAAGCCGATCGAGGTGCGGCTGACGCCGATCTCACGCAGCCAGAAGCCGGTCGTGGCCAGCACGATCATCAACGGCACGCCGGCGGCGTAGCCGAGGAAGAACATCGTGACGACCGGCCGCTCCCCGAAGGAGGCGAGCGTCTCGCGCCAAGTCGGCTTGTCCGGCTTGTCCGGCTTGTCGCCGTCGGCCGTCATCGTCGGCCCTGGGACGCCGGACGGTCGATGCGGGAGAGCGGGCCGCAGGCCTAGTTCGCCACCAGCCCGACGCCGGCCGGCCCTGGCGCCGTCGCTCATCGATCGTCCGTCATGGTTGCGTCCAGCCCTACCCCACCTTGCTCTTGACCAGGTCCTTCAGCGAAACCTCCGGCCGCGCGCCCATGTGGGTGATGACCTCGGCGGCGCAGATACCGGCGATCTTGCCGCACTGGGCCAGGCCATAGCCGTGGGTGAGCCCGAACAGGAAGCCGGCGGCGTAGAGGTCGCCGGCGCCGGTGGTGTCCACCACCTTGTCTACGGGTTCCGGATCGACCACGTGCACCTCGTCGCCGGCGACCACGACCGAGCCCTTGGCGCTGCGGGTCAGCGCGGCGATCTCGCACTTGCCGCGGACCTGCTGGAGCGCCGCGTCGAAGCTCTGGGTCTCGTAGAGCGACTTGATCTCTTCCTCGTTGGCGAACAGCACGTCGATATGGCCGTCGACCAGGTCGCGGAACTCGGCGCGGTGGCGGTCGACGCAGAACGGATCGGACAGCGACAGGGCGACCTTGCGGCCGGCCTCGTGCGCGATCTCGGCCGCCTTGATGAAGGCCTGCTTGGCCGCCGGCGGATCCCACAGATAGCCCTCCAGGTAGACCACCTGGGCGGCGCGGACCGTGTTCTCCTCGATGTCGTCGGGGCCGAGCTGGGCCGCCGCGCCGAGGAAGGTCTGCATGGTGCGCTGGGCGTCCGGGGTGACCAGCACGAGGCAGCGCCCGGTCGGCGCCGCGTCCTCGGCCGGCTTGCCGTCGAAGACGACGCCGATCGAGCGGATGTCGTGCGCGAACACCGCGCCGAGCTGGTCGTCGCTGACCTTGCCGAAGAAGGCCGGCCGGCCGCCCAGCGAGGCGATCCCGGCCATGGTGTTGGCGGCGGACCCGCCCGAGGCCTCGATGCCCGGGCCCATGGCGGCGTACAGCGTCTCGGCCTGGTCGGCGTCGATCAGCGTCATCGCGCCCTTGTTGAGGCCGCGCTGATCGAGGAACGATTCCTCGGCATGGGCGATCACGTCGACGATGGCGTTGCCCAGGCCGACGACGTCAAGCGAACTCACGGTCATATTACTCCCTTTCGTCATATCGGCGCGCAGTATAACGGCGCGTTTCCCGGCGGCTAGAGGTGGGCTGCCGATGGGCCGAGAATTTTGGCGGCCCCGCCGCCGCGCCCTATCGCCGCGAGATCGGTCGCCCTATATGAGGGACGCGGCGCCATTCGCCGCGCCGTGCCTCCTGCCGCCACCGGAGCCCCCGATGCCGCCCGTCTCCGACACCCGCACCTCCGCCGGCGCCCTGGCCAAGGGCTTTGCCGCGCTCGGCAACCCGGCCGTGCTCTGGGTGATCCTGGTCAGCCTGGTGCTGACCCTGCTGGCGTCGGCCGGGCTGTGGAAGCTGATGGACTGGCTGCTGACCGGCTTCGAGTTCTTCAAGTGGGGCTGGGCCAATTGGCTGGTCGACAACTTCACCGGCGTCGTCATCTTCTTCATGGTGCTGCTGACCTTCCCGGCCGTGCTGCTGATCGTCACCAGCATGTTCCTGGTCTACGTGGTCAAGGCGGTCGAGAAGCGGCACTATCCCTACCTGCCGCCGGCGCGCGAGACGACGATTCTCCAGGACGTCGCCTACATGGTGAAGTTCACGGCGCTGATCATCGTCGTGAACCTGGTCGCGCTGCCCTTCTACCTGCTGCTGCCCGGGATCAACTTCCTGATCTCGTGGACGCTCAACGGCTACATCACCGGGCGCGAATACTACGACCTGGTGGCGATGCGCCGGATGGGCGACGCCGACCGCACCGCGGTGCGCAAGCGCAACAGGGGCAAGATCTTCGGCGCCGGCTTCGTGATGGCGATCCTGATGACGGTGCCGTTCCTCAACCTGCTGATGCCGGTCGTCTCGGCGGCCTACATGACCCACGTCTTCCACGCGCTGTGGAAGCCCGGCGACACGCCCGCGGTGAGCTGACCGGGCCGACCGGACCGACCGGGATCGGCACGGCCTACTCCACCGTCTTGGCCTTGTAGGCGCACAGGTCGCGGACGACGCAGTTCGGGCAGTCCGGCTTGCGCGCCTTGCAGACATAGCGGCCATGCAGGATCAGCCAGTGGTGGGCGTGGAGCTTGTATTCGGCGGGCACCGCCTTCTCCAGCTTCTTCTCGACCTCGAGCGGCGTCTTGCCGGGCGCCAGGCCGGTGCGGTTGCCGACCCGGAAGATATGGGTGTCGACCGCGATCGTCGGCTGGCCGAAGGCGCTGTTGAGGACGACGTTGGCGGTCTTGCGCCCGACGCCCGGAAGCCTTTCCAGCGCCTCGCGGTCCTGCGGCACGACCCCGCCATGCTCCTCGATCAGGATGCGGCTGAGCGCGATCACGTTCTTGGCCTTGCTGTTGAACAGGCCGATCGTCTTGATGTGCTGCTTCAGCCCGGCCTCGCCCAGGGCCAGCATCTTCTCCGGCGTGTCGGCGACCGGCCACAGCGCGGCGGTCGCCTTGTTGACGCCGACGTCGGTCGCCTGGGCCGACAGCACGACCGCGACCAGCATGGTGTAGGGGTTGGTGTAGTCGAGCTCGGTCCTGGGCTCCGGGCGCTGCTGGCGCAGGCGCTCGAAGAACTCGGCGACGTCGGCTTTCTTCATCGGCTGTCGATCGGCGGCGTTCGGGTGGGCGGGAGGCTGCGGGGCGTGCAGGCGCGCCATGCGGCGGGGTGACGGCGGCGCACTTTACCACAGGCGGGTCGCGGACCTATCTTCCTGACATGCACACGGAAAAAGCCCAAGACACCGGCGAGATCCTGTTCCAGGCCGAGCTGCGCCCCAACCGCAGCCTGAGCCCGCGCGGCTTCCGCCTGCTCATGCTCGGGCTCGCCGCGGTGTCGTTCGCGTCGGGCGTCGCCTTCGTGTCGATGGGCGCGTGGCCGGTGTTCGGCTTCTTCGGGCTCGACGTGCTGCTGCTCTACTGGGCGTTCAAGGCCAGCTACCGCAGCGGCAACCTCTACGAGACGATCAAGCTGACCGACGAGACGCTGGAGGTCCGCCGGGTCCATCCCTCGGGCGGCAGCCAGGTCTGGCGGCTCCAGCCGCACTGGCTGCGCGTGCAGATCGACGACCCGCCGGAGCACCACAGCCAGCTCGTGCTGCGCAGCCACGGCCGCAACCTCACCGTCGGTTCCTTCCTGACCCCGAACGAGCGGGTCGAGGTCGCCGACGCGCTGCGCAACGCGCTCGCCCGCGGCCGCACCGGCGCGCACGCCTGACCGCGCGCCTTTCCGGCAACCCACCCCGTGCGGCTCTTCAACTACGCTCTCTTGTGCTTCCTCGGCACCGTCTGGGGCTCGTCCTTCCTATTCATCGAGCTGGCGCTGCAGAGCTATTCGCCGATCGCGATCGCCGCGGCGCGGATCGCGGTCGGCGCGGTCATCCTGGTCGTCGCGATGTGGCTGTCGCGGCACAGACTGCCGCGCAACCTGAGGTCCTGGCTGCTACTGCTGGTGCTGGCGGTGGTCGGCACCGTTCTGCCCTTCTTCCTGATCAACGACGGGCAGTCGCGGATCACGTCGAGCCTGAGCGCCATCCTGATCGCCACGGTGCCGATCTTCACCCTGGTGCTCGCCCACTTCTTCACCGACGACCGGATCACGCCGGCCAAGGCGATCGGCGTCGTCCTCGGCATGATCGGCATCGCGCTCCTGTTCGGCCCGGCCGCGCTGGAGGGGCTGACCGACGGCCTGATCGGCCAGCTGCTGGTGATGTCCGGCGCCTTCTGCTACGCGGTCAACAGCGTGATCGCGCGCCGGCTGCGGGGCGTCGCGCCGATGGTCAGCGGGGCGCTGGTCCTGTTCTTCGCCTCGGTGATCTCGGTGCCGCTGGCGCTCGGCTTCGACCGGCCGCTGGCGGTCGAGCCGACCTGGCAGGCGGTCGTCGGCCTGGTCGGCCTGGGCGTGTTCTCGACCGGGCTGGCCTTCCTCGCGCTCTACCGGCTGCTGGCGACGGCCGGGCCCAACTTCGTCTCGGCCAACAACTACCTCGCCGCCTGCGTCGGCGTGACCTGGGGCGTCGTCCTGCTGGGCGAGCCGCTGACCTGGCGGATGGTCATCGCGCTGGCGATGACGCTGGTCGGCATCGCGATCGCGACCTACGGCAGCGCCGCCCACGGCTACAAGTACCAGCCCGCCGAGAAGCGGGCCTGAACCTCAGTCCTTGAGGCCGAGCACGTCGGCCATGTCGTAGAGGCCGGGCTTGCGGCCGCGGGTCCACAGCGCGGCCCGCACCGCGCCGCGGGCGAAGATGTCGCGCGACGCCGCCTTGTGGCTCAGCTCGACCCGCTCGCCCTCGGTCGCGAAGATCACCGTGTGGTCGCCGGTGACGTCGCCGCCGCGCAGGGTGGCGAAGCCGATGTCGCCGCGCTTGCGCGGCCCGGTGTGGCCGTCGCGGACCCGCTGGGACACGGTGTCGAGGTCGACGCCCCGGCCCGCCGCCGCCGCCCGGCCGAGGCCGAGCGCGGTGCCCGACGGCGCGTCGACCTTGTGCTTGTGGTGCATCTCGACGATCTCGATGTCCCAGTCGTCGCCGAGCGCGCGGGCGACCCGCTCGGTCAGCGCGAACAGGATGTTGACCCCGAGGCTCATGTTCGGCGCCCAGACCACGGCCGCCGCCGCCGCGGCCTCCTCGACCCGCTCGGCCTGGTCCCGGTCGAGCCCGGTGGTGCCGAGCACCAGCGCGGTCTTGGTCTCGAAGGCGAGGTGGGCATGGCGCGCCGAGGCGGCCGGCACGGTGAAGTCGATCACCACGTCGCAGGCGTCGAACACGGCCGCCGGGTCGTCGGAGATCGCGACGCCGAGCGGGTCGAGCCCGGCCAGCGCGCCGGCGTCCTTGCCGATCGCGGGATGATCGGGCACCTCGCTCGCCCCGGCGAGCGCGCCGCCCTCGGTCTCGGTCACGATCCGGACCAGGGTCTGTCCCATGCGGCCGCCGCAGCCGACCACGCCGATCTTGAGATCGCTCATCTCTCTCTCCTCGCTCCGCGGCGCCCTGTCTACACGAAGCGGCGGCGGCCGTCAGGGGGCTTGGCGCCCGCGGTGCGGCGCCGGCGGCTAGTCGTCCGGCGTCAGCGGTTCGCCCTTGGCCCGCTTGGCGTCGATCTCGCGGGCGGTGGCGTTGACGTCGACGATGCGCTCGGCATAGCTCGGGTGAGTGCCGGAGAACTGCCCGTCGCCGCCGTAGACGACCGCGAGCCGCCGCCACAGGAGCTGGGCCTTGTCGACGTCGTAGCCGGCGCGGGCGGCGAAGTAGAGGCCGACCCGGTCGGCCTCCCGCTCCCAGGCCTTGGAATAGACGCGGCCGCCGAGCGCGCTGCCGACCGTCGCGAACACCCCGAAGGTCGGGATGCCGACCGTGCCGAGCACGATGTCGATGACCGTGCCGCCGGTGCTGGCCGCGACCGAGTTGACCCGGCTCTTGGTCAGGTGGTGGCGGACGTTGTGGGCGAGCTCGTGGCCGAACACGACGGCGAGCTCGGTGTCGGTCTCGGCGAAGCGCATCATGCCGCTCGACACCATGATCGTGCTGCCGTTGGTCCAGGCGTTGACCTCGGTCGTGCCGGCGACCCGGTAGCTGTAGTCGCAGCGCGGCCGGGGCGTGACCGTGAGCTCCTTCAGGCCGCCGTCGCGGCGCACGGTCAGGCGGTAGGGCTGGCCCGCCTTGTTGAGGCGGCGCAGCGCGACGATCGCGGCGTGCACGGCCTTGGGCCCGGCCGTCACCGGCGTGTCGCCGACCGCGACCAGCGTATCGCCGACCTCGAGGCCGGCCCGTGCCGCCGGGGAGCGGTCGCCGACCGCGCGGACGCGGACCGTCCGGTCGAGGCCGAACACCGTGCGCATCAGCCGGGCGCGGCCGGGCCCGGCGCTGTCGGCGTTCCACAGCACGAAGCCGACGGCGCGGACCACGCGGCTGCCGCACAGGGGCGCGCCGGCGAACAGCACCCGGTCGCCGACCCGGACCAGCCGCTCGGCCTGGCGCTCGCGGGTGCGCAGCGCGGCGATCTGGACGTCGCGGGTCGCCGGATCGGCCGACAGCCGCGGCGCCGGACGGCGCGACGGCATCGTGCTGGTGCAGCCGGCCGCCGCCAGCCCGAGCAGGACGACGGCAAAGGTCGGGCGGCGCGGGATCATCGGCCGCCCCCCGCGGCCGGCCCGAGGAAGCGGTGCGCCTGGTCGGGGCCGGGCACGAAGCAGGCGTCGCGCCGGCCGAACCAGGCGTACCGGTTGCCGGCGATCCGGTCGTAGACCCAGTCGCGCACGACGCGCGGCACGAACCGCAACCCGGCCAGCAGCGACCACGGCAGGCGCAGGTGGCGGACCACGGCGAAGAAGGCGTCGGACTTGAAGCGCGGCTTGCCGCCGACGACGAAGACGACGCTCTCCCAGTCGGTCCGCGGCAGGCCGAAATGGTCGAGCATCGCCTGCCCGGCCGGGGTCTGAGCGGCGACGAAGCGGATCACCGGCCGCCTCTCGTGCGCGAGCACGAAGCGGACGCTGCGCGAGCACAGCACGCAGTCGCCATCGAACAGCAGGACCTCCTCATAGGGTGCGTCCATCCCCGCACTCCGTCGCGCGGCCGCCGGGTCGGCGGAACCGGGGCCGGGCCGAAAATACCACAAAGGTTATCATCGGTTATCCTTGGTTATCTTTTCCCTAGCGGCGCGGTCGTGGCTCGACCGATGTTTTTGTGAAATAATACCTATTATCCCGACGCGAGATTTCAACCGGCGTCGTTCCCGCGCAGGCGGGAATTCAGCAAATATCGAGGAAGATCTGGATGCCCGCCGACGCGGGCATGACCGCGCGGGCGGGCGCGCTCAGCGCCCGCCGGGGCCGACCGAATGGGTCGCCATCGCGTGGTGGACGTTGTTGCCGGTGAACGGCGGGAACTTGTGGAAGTCGGCGCGCATCGCCTGGATCACCGGCCCGGTGGTCGCGGCCTTGAGCGCCTCGCCGTCGTCGAACACGACCTTGTTGCGCTGCATGTAGTCGACCCGCGGCCACGGCAGGAAGCCGCACCAGTCGAGCCGCGAGCAGACCTCGATCTGGCGGATGTCCGGGAAGTTGGCCATCTCGCGGGTATGGCTGGCGACGTAGTAGGCCATCCATTCGTTGAGATCCTCGGCGGCGCCGGGATAGTGGACCAGGTAGGAGCAGTGCGGCGCGCCCGCGGGGACGCGGAATTCCGGATCGGGCACCGGGAAGGCGCGCGCCACCATCGCCTGCTGCTCGATCGCCGCGTTGGCGAGCGAGGGCAGCGCGTCGGGCGCGGCGAGCGCCTGCAGGTGGCCGTCGCGGCCGAGCGCGGCCTCGAGGTCGGCGATGTCGTCGAAATAGAGCTCCAGGGCGAGCTGGGGCGACGGGCCGTCGTCGAAATAGAGGCCGGACACGTCCCAGGGCGTGAACACCAGGCCCTTGGCCAGCGCCGGGGTCGCCGCGACGATGTCGAGCACACGCGCGTGCTCCGCGTCGGTCAGGCGCAGGCCCGGGTTGGCGGTGTCCTGGAGATAGGCGAACCAGACGAACTTGCTCATGCCTTTGCGGTTACCGGACGGCGCGGCGCTTGGCAAGGCGGGCCGGCGAAGGGCGGCCATGCGCGGGTGGCCGGGCGTGGCTGGAGCGAGGCCGCGGAGGCGATCGCCCGGCGTCGGATGACTAGGGCTCGGCAGGGAAAGGGGGGGCGCCCGCTTCCTTCTGCCGAGCAAGCAGCGGCCGATGCCGGACACCAACATCGGCGTCTTCGCCGACGGCGCGGCGAGTCAGATGATCCCGATAGCAGCGATCGTCTTCGGCAGCGCCGGCCGGACCTTCGAGCCCGCCATCGCATCCTTCGAGACGCGCCCGGCGGGCGCTCCTCAGGATGAAGGGCGGGTCTCGGTCTTGGTCAACAAGACCTTCATCCTGAGGAGCCGGGGCCGTGAGGCCACGGCGTCTCGAAGGATGCGATGACGCGCTCGGCCCCACCGTGCAAAGCCCGATCCACCCCGCTGGATGACAGGGCCGGCGCCGCGGAATAGGGTTCCGCGATCAATCGCGTTACCATCGGGGATACGAGAATGACCGAACAACCGAGCGGCCGGCTGGCCGGGTGCACGGCGCTGGTCACCGGCGCGAGCCGCGGTATCGGCCGGGCGATCGCCGAGGCCTTCGCCCGCGAGGGCGCCGACCTGTTCCTGGTCGCGACCAAGGCCGGCAACCTGGCGGACACCCAAGCGGCGGTCGCCGGCCACGGCCGCAAGGCGGCGACCCACGGCGCCGACGTCAGCGACCCGGACGCCGTCGCGGCGATGTTCGCCGCCGCGGTCGACGCGCTCGGCCGGGTCGACATCGTCGTCAACAACGCCGGCGTCTACAAGGGCAAGCCGTTCACCGACTACACGACGGACGAGTTCGACCGGGTGATGAAGGTCAACGCCTACGGCACCTTCCACGTGATGCAGCAGGCGATCCGCCACATGGCGACGCTGGATCGCGGCAAGATCGTCAACATCGCCTCGACCGCGGGCAAGTGGGAGAGCCCGAACCAGGCCGCCTACAACGCGTCCAAGCACGCCGTCGTCGGCCTGACCCGCTGCGCCGCGCTGGAGTCCGCCGCCCAGGGCATCACCATCAACGCGATCTGCCCCGGCTTCGTCGAGACCGACATGGTCGACCAGTTCAAGGAGCACGCCGACCGCATGGGCGTGTCGTTCGAGGAGTTGAAGACGGCGATGCTCGCCCGCGTGCCGATGGGCCGGCTGCTCGCCCCCGAGGAGATCGCCCACATCGCGGTCTACCTGGCCTCGCGCGAGAGCGACGGCATGACCGGCCAGACGATCACGATCTCGGCCGGATTGCGGATGGGGTGAGGTCCCTCGATACGCTCGCGACGCGAGCTACTCGGGATGAGGGTCCTTCGATACGCCCCGGCTGGACGCCGGGGCTACTCAGGATGAGGACGACAGAGCGGCACCCGAGGCCCTCATCCCGAGTAGGGCGCGCGCAGCGCGGCCGTATCGAGGGACCCGCCGGCCGCGCCTATCCCTTCATCATCTTGTGCAGGTTGGGCGGCTTGCCCATCGCCAGGATGTGGCGGCGGACGGCGAGGATCCAGCCGTCGAAGGCGTCGCTGGCGACCACGGCGATCTTGTCGCCGCCGGGCTCGACCAGATCGTCGATCACCGTCGCGGTGAAACCCGCCGCTTCGAGCATCGCCGCGGCCTGCCGCGCCGCCGCGCGGGGATCGCGGACCACGACGGAGATGGCGTTGCGCGCGAAGCCGGCCATGCGCGGGTCGTCGTCGTAGCGGATCACGACCGTGGTGTTGTCCCACAACAGCGTCTGGTGGGTCGGCAGCGGGTCGAAGGTGAACCGCTCCGGCAGCCGCCCGAGCTTGTGGAGGATCGTCGCGACCACCCGCGCCGCCTTCTCGTCCGGCACCGCGAAGCAGCGGTGGCCCCGGTCCGGGAATGGCAGCGGGTTGCGGTAGAACAAGAACACGGTCATCGCGGCCGCCCAGACCAGGACGATCACGAACAGCCACAGGGGAACGCTCATCGCACGGCACTCCACGTTTGAAGGCCTACGATGATACCGCGAATTTATCGGTCGCGGCGCACGGATTGGTGGCTCGTCGAAACGGATTCTGCGGACCGACGGTGGAAACCGTTGTGGAGCGGGCTACGAGCCTGCTCCGGGCGGGGCGTCATTCCGAGCGCAGTCGAGGAATCTTGCCGCCACCGGCGCGATCTCGGACGTGGCGGCAAGATTTCTCCGCTCCACCTTCCGCTGCGCGGAAGGCTCCGGTCGAAATGACGGCTTGTGGGGAACGGGGAAGCGCGTAAGCGCCCCTACCCCTTCATCCCCTCCCACAGCGTCTTGACGCGCTCGAAGAAGCGCTCCGACTTGGGGCTGGTGTCGTCGCCGCCGGCCGCGCGGAACTGTTCGAGGATCTTCTTCTGCTCGGCGTTGAGGTTGCGCGGGGTCTCGACTTCCATCTCGATATACATGTCGCCGCGCGCCTTGGAGCGCAGCACGCTCATGCCCTTGGCGCGCAGGCGGAACTGCTCGCCGTTCTGGGTGCCGCCCGGGATCGTGACCTTGGCGCGCGAGCCGTCGACGCAGGGCACCTCGACGTCGCCGCCCAGCGCCGCCGTGGTCATCGGGATCGGCACCTGGCAGTAGATGTTGGGGCCGTCGCGCATGAAGATCTCGTGCGGCGCGATGGCGATGAAGATGTAGAGGTCGCCCGGCGGCGCGCCGCGCACGCCGGCCTCGCCCTCGCCGGCCAGCCGGATCCGGGTGCCGTCGTCGACCCCGGCGGGGATGTTGACCGACAGGGTCTTTTCGCGGTGGACGCGGCCGGCGCCGCCGCAGGCTCTTGCACGGGTCGGAGATGGTCTCGCCGGTGCCCTGGCAGGCGGCGCAGGTGCGCTCGACCGTGAAGAAGCCCTGGGAGGCGCGGACCCGGCCGCGGCCGCCGCAGGTCGGGCAGGCGACCGGCTGGGCGCCGCCCTCGCCGCCGCTGCCGTGGCAGGCGTCGCAGGCCACCGAGGTCGGCACCTCGATGGTCGCCTGCTTGCCCTCGAAGGCGTCCTCGAGGGTGATCTCCATGTTGTAGCGCAGGTCCTGGCCGCGCGCCTGCTCGCGCCGGCGGCCGCCCCGGCCGCGGCCGGTGAACTCGCCGAACATCTCCTCGAAGATGTCGGCGAAGCCGCCGCCGAAGTTGAACTCGAAGCCGCCGTGCATGCCGGCGTCGCCGCCCATGCCGTGCTCGAAGGCGGCGTGGCCGTACTGGTCGTAGGCCGCGCGCTTCTGCGGGTCCTTCAGGACCTCGTAGGCCTCGTTGACTTCCTTGAAACGGTGTTCGGCTTCCGCGTCGCCCGGGTGGCGGTCAGGGTGCGACTCCATCGCCTTCTTGCGGAACGCCCGCTTGAGGTCGCCCTCGCCGGCGTCGCGGTCGACGCCGAGGACCTCGTAATAGTCGCGTTTCGACATGGCCTGCTGAATTCCCCGCTTATCCTTCGGGTCCGTCGGCGCCGCCGCCGGTTACCGCCCCCCGTTTTCCCCGAGGGGGGCAGTGCCGGCGCGGCGGCGCCCGATCGTCACGGATCCCGTGTCAGGCCGACTTCTTCTTGTCGTCGTCGACCTCCTCGAAGTCGGCGTCGACCACCTCGTCGTCGCCGTCCTTCTTGGCTTCGGCGTCGGGCGCCGGCATCGCCGGTCGCTTCGCCCTCGGCCTGCTGCGCGGCGTAGACGGCCTCACCCAGCTTCATCGACACCTGCGCGAGCGCCTGCGTCTTCTCCTGGATCGGGCCGACCTCCTCGCCGTCCTTGGCGGTCTTCAGCTCCTCGATCGCCTTCTCGATGGCCTCCTTGTCGGCGGCCTCGATCTTGTCGCCATGCTCCTCCAGCGCCTTCTCGGTCTGGTGGATGATGGCGTCGGCGCCGTTGCGGGCGTCGACCAGCTCACGCCGCTTCTTGTCCTCCTCGGCGTGGGACTCGGCGTCCTTGACCATCTGGTCGATCTCGTCGTCGGACAGACCGCCGGAGGCCTGGATGCGGATCGCCTGCTCCTTGCCGGTGTTCTTGTCCTTGGCGGTGACGTTGACGATGCCGTTGGCGTCGATGTCGAAGCCGACCTCGATCTGCGGCACGCCGCGCGGCGCCGGCGGGATGCCGACCAGGTCGAACTGGCCGAGCAGCTTGTTGTCCGCCGCCATCTCGCGCTCGCCCTGGAACACGCGGATGGTCACCGCGCCCTGGTTGTCCTCGGCGGTCGAGAAGGTCTGCGACTTCTTGGTCGGGATCGTGGTGTTGCGGTCGATCAGCCGGGTGAACACGCCGCCCAGCGTCTCGATGCCCAGCGACAGCGGGGTGACGTCGAGCAGCAGCACGTCCTTGACGTCGCCCTGCAGCACGCCGGCCTGGATCGCGGCGCCGATGGCGACGACCTCGTCCGGGTTGACGCCCTTGTGCGGCTCCTTGCCGAAGAAGGTCTGGACCGTCTCCTGGACCTTGGGCATGCGGGTCATGCCGCCGACCAGGATGATCTCGTCGATCTCCGACGCCTTCAGGCCGGCGTCCTTCAGCGCGGCCTTGCACGGCCCGACGGTGCGCTGGATCAGGTCGTCGACCAGCGCCTCGAGCTTGGCGCGCGAGAGCTTGACGTTGAGGTGCTTCGGCCCCGACGCGTCGGCGGTGATGAAGGGCAGGTTGATCTCGGTCTGGGTCGCGCTCGACAGCTCGATCTTGGCCTTCTCGGCGGCCTCCTTGAGGCGCTGGAGGGCGAGCTTGTCGGTGCGCAGGTCGATGCCCTGCTCCTTTTTGAACTCGTCGGCGAGATAGTCGATGATCTTGGAGTCGAAGTCCTCGCCGCCGAGGAAGGTGTCGCCGTTGGTCGACTTGACCTCGAACACGCCGTCGCCGATCTCGAGCACCGAGATGTCGAAGGTGCCGCCGCCGAGGTCGTAGACCGCGATCGTGCCGGTGCCCTTCTTCTCGAGCCCGTAGGCGAGCGCCGCCGCGGTCGGCTCGTTGATGATGCGCATGACGTCGAGCCCGGCGATCTTGCCGGCGTCCTTGGTCGCCTGGCGCTGGCTGTCGTCGAAGTAGGCGGGGACGGTGATCACCGCCTCGGTGACCTTCTCGCCGAGATAGGCCTCGGCGGTCTCCTTCATCTTCTGCAGGATGTAGGCGCTGAACTGCGACGGGCTCTGTGCCTTGCCGTCGGCCTCGACCCAGGCGTCGCCGTTGTCGGCCTTGACGATCTTGTAGGGGACGAGGTCCTTGTCCTTCTTGGTCATCGGGTCGTCGAACCGGCGGCCGATCAGCCGCTTGATCGCGAAGAGGGTGTTCTCCGGGTTGGTCACGCCCTGGCGCTTCGCCGACTGGCCGACCAGCCGCTCACCCTCGGCGGTGAAGGCCACCATGGACGGGGTCGTCCGTCCGCCTTCCGCGTTCTCGATCACCTTGGCGGTCGACCTTCCATGACCGCGACGCACGAATTGGTCGTGCCCAGATCGATACCGATCACTTTCGCCATTGTTTCTCGTCTCCCGTGTCAGCAAGCCCGCGGCAGCCCTCGAAGGCACCACCCGGGCCCCTGGTTGTCAAACGATGGTCTCGAAATAGAGGGGTGTAGACCCGTGACTGCATATAGTGACCAAGAAATAGGCCTGCAAGGCGGGGATTGGCAGGGCAGGGTTGGGCTTTCGAGGTCGCAGGCTGCGACCGGCCTCAGGAACGGGGCGGAATCACCGCCGCGTTGCGCACCTCGCGCTCGATCAAAGCCGCGCTGTCGACGAAGCGGGGCTCGTCGATCCGGTCGAGGTCGGTGCACAGGTGGATCAGGGCCAGGGTGAGGACGCCCTCGCCCCAGGAATAGCGCCGCCAGGTAATCCGCCGGATCGGGCCCTCCGCGTCGTCCTCGGTCCTCGCGTCGACGTAGAGCCGATCGTAGTCGCCGAGCGTCTCGACCTCCTCGCGCAGCCGGCGGTGGCCGGGAGCGGGCGACATGTCGGCACCATCGGCGATCTTGGTCAGCGCGTCGGCGAAGTCGGCCGGGTCGTGCACCTCGGCCCGGAACGAAGCCGTGGTCAGCCACAGCGTCTCGTGCTCGTCCGCCGGCTCGGCGACCCAGCCGTCCTCGCCCAAATCCTCGGTCCGCCATCCGCGCGGCACCCGCATCACCAGCGATTCGCCGAAGGTCTCGCGCTTGAGCGTCGCCGACTGGGCCAGCTCGTCGAGGCGGGTCCGTTCCGTGGCCCATTCGCCATACCCCAGCCATTCGTTGACCGCATGCAGCTGGAGGTCGCGCAGGTCGACGTCGGGGTGCAGCGCCATGGCCAGCCGAAGCTCTCGGACATGGGTGCCGCCGAAGGGCTCCAGCCATTTCCACACGATCGGCCGGTCGTCGTCGACGCCGCCGGCCGGGACCATGACCAGGATGTCATCGAGCACGTCCTGGGCGGCGCCCACTGGAAGGCCGTATGCCTCCTCTTCCGCGAAGTCGAGCAGCCGGTCGCGACCGGCGGCCGCGTCGGCGTCCTCGTAGCACTCGACCGAATAGGCGAGCCGTTCGCCGCGCGGCCACACCAGCTGGCCTTGCAGAGGCAGGCCCGGCTCGAACAGCCAGTCCAGCGGCAGCGGCGCGAAGAAAGTGCCGAAGCCCAGCGAGATCATATTGTCCTGGCCCGGCGGGCCCTCGACCCATTCCGCCACGGTCGCCTCCCGCATTAGAACGTATAAGGAACATACCGATGCACGCCCAGCGTGTAAAGCGGCATCGAGCGGCCGCACGGAACGGATTTCCCGCCGGCCGGAATCGACCTAGATTTCACGGCACGATGGCCATCTCCGCTTCCAAGACGCTACACCGACCGCCCGACCGACCGCATCCCGCTGGGCGCCGTCGAGGGCGCCTGGCTCTATCCCGGCTATCTCGACCGGGCCGCGCAGGAAGCGTTGCTCGCCGACATCCGCGCGATCCTCGCCGACGCGCCGCTCTACACCCCCCATGTGCCGGGCACGGGCAAGGCGATGAGCGTGCGCATGTCGAACGCCGGACCGCTCGGCTGGTACACCGACAAGGCGCAGGGCTACCGCTACGTCGACCGCCATCCGGAGACCGGGCGGCCGTGGCCGCCGATCCCGCATAGCGTGGTGGCGATCTGGCGGGCGCTGACCGACTACCCGGCCGACCCGGAGGCCTGCCTGATCAACTATTACGGCGCGCAAGCCAAGATGGGCGCGCACCGCGACCAGGACGAGGACGCCGCCGACGCGCCGATCGTCTCGATCTCGCTGGGCGACACCGCGGTGTTCCGCATCGGCGGGCTGAAGCGCGGCGGGCCGACGGCGTCGGTCCAGCTCGCCAGCGGCTCGGTGGTGGTGCTGTCGGGCGCGGCGCGCCACGCCTATCACGGCGTCGACCGGATCCTGGCGGGGTCGAGCCGGCTGCTGCCGGAAGGCGGCCGCGGGGGCAGCCAAGGGAGCGGACGGTTCAACCTGACGCTCAGGCGGGTGACCCGGCCCTGACGCCCTCACCCGCCCGGCGCGTCGAGCGGGATCCGCGGCGCGACCATGGCGCCGTCGTTGAGCGCGTCGTCGAAGAGCCGGTGCGCCCGGCCCGAGGTCGGCTGGGTGTTGCCGTCGGTCGTGGCCGGCGAGGTCACCGCAGGGACGCCGATCCGGTCAGGCCGCCGCCATCTCGCGCGGGTTGCCCATGCCCTCCTTCACGCCGAAGCGGATCAGCAGGACATTGACCGGATAGGCCGCCGCCAGCCCGGCGGTCAGGGAGACGACCAGCGACGCCCAGAAGATGCGGTCGCCCAGGTTGGCGTTGCGGGCGAGCCAGAGGTCGACGGCGAGGGCGACGATCTCCATCACCGTGATGCTCGCGGTCTCGCTCACGACGGCGTCCCACATCGCCTGTCGGAAGGGCACGCCCTCCTGCATCATCGGGCCGACGGTGAGCACGAAGCCCATGATATAGGCGAGCACGAAGGTCACCCCGGCGACCCACCAGTTGCCCAGGCCGAGCAGGCCGACCGTGATCAGCACGCCGACGATCTCGCCCGCGCCGCAACCCGAATAGCAGTGCGCCACCGACCGGAAGGAACGGCGCCACAGGCTGTCGCGCGGGATCTGCCGGCGGCCGGCGTAGAAATAGATCGCCAGCCCGATCGGGCCCGAATAGGCCACGGTGAAGCCCCACACCCATTTCATCAGGCCCGGGGTCTGCGGGTTGTTACGGGCCAGGTCCCGGACCAGCACCGCCACGGCGACGAGCGCGAGGACGCCCCACGCCGACAGGAACCAGGGGCTGGTCAGGACCGATTCGATCGCGGATTCGACCATGGGCGCAGCATAGCCCGGCCGCCGAACGACGCCTTAGCCCATGTTGGTGCGGATGACGGGGAGACCCTGCGGGGCGGCCGCGGCCGCCGCCCTACTGGCTGTCGCCCGGCTCCCCGGAACCCCCGGCCGGCGCCTCGCCGGCGGCCGCCGCACCGGCGGGAGCCTTGGCGACGCCGACCATGGCCGCGCGCAGCAGCCGGTCGTGGAGCATGTAGCCGGCCTGCATGACCTGGGCGACGGTGCCCGGCGGATAGTCGTCGGTCTCCATCTCGAACATCGCCTGGTGCTGGTTGTGGTCGAACTTCTCGCCCGGCGTCGGCGTGATCTCCTTGACGCCGTGGCGCGCCAGCGCCTGCTGCAGCTCGTTCTCGGTCATCTCGACCCCGGCGCGCAGGTTGGCGAGCAGCGCGTCGCCCGCGGCGGCGTCCGCCGGCGCGGCGTCGAGCGCGCGGCGCAGGTTGTCGCTGATCGTCAGCATGTCGCGGGCCATTCCCACCGCGCCATACTTGTTGGCGTCGGCGACCTGGCGCTCGGCGCGCTTGCGGATGTTCTCCGCCTCGGCCATGGCGCGCAGGGCATTGTCCTTGATCTCCGCCAGCTCGGCTTCGAGCTCGGCGATCATGGCCTCGGTGTCCTCCTCGGTCGCGCCGGCGTCGGCCCCTTCGTTCCCGGTCGATTCCGGATCGGCTCCGGCCGGGTCCGCCTTGGGCGCCTGGCTCTCCGCGTCCTTCGGATCGATGTCCCGTTTGTTCTCAGTCATGACGTTCCACTTCTCTATCCGATCAACCGGCCGACCACCCGCGCGGTGTAGTCGACCATGGGAATGATGCGCGCGTAGTTCATCCGCGTCGGCCCGATCACGCCGATCGCGCCGACCACCTTCTCCACGGCGTTCTTGTAGGGCGCGATGATCATCGAGCAGCCCGAATGCTGGAACAGCGAGTTCTCCGAGCCGATGAAGATCTGTACGCCCTCCGCCGCCTGGGTCACGTCGAGCAGCTTGACCAGCGTCTCCTTGGTCTCGAGCATCTGGAACAGCCGCCGGACCCGTTCGAGGTCCTCGACCGCGTTGACGTCCTCGAGCAGCTTCGACTGGCCGCGCACGATCAGCAGGCCCGGCGCGTTGTCGTCGTCCGCGGCGCGGGTCGCCAGCCCCTTCTCGACCAGCTCGGACGCGATCGCGTCGAGCTGGGCGCGATGCTCGGCCAGCTCCTTGCGGATCGCCTCGCCGGCCTCGCCCAGGGTGCGCCCGACCAGCCGCGCGGCCAGGTAGTTGGTCGCCTCGACCAGCGCCGACGCGGGCAGCCCCAGCGGCACGTCGACCAGCCGGTTCTCGACCACCCCGTTCTCCGCGACCAGCACGACCAGCGCCCGGCCCGGCGACAGGTTGACGAACTCGATATGCTTGAGCCGCGACTCGGTCTTGGGCGCGACCACCAGCCCGGCCTGGTGCGACAGGCCCGACAGCGACTCGGTCGCCTGGCGCAGCACCTGGTCGACGCTGACCCCGGCGGCGGCGCACTGGCTCTCGATCCGGCTGCGCTCGTCCTCGCCGAGCCGGCCGATCTCCAGCAGGCCGTCGACGAACAACCGGAGCCCCAGGTCGGTCGGCAGCCGCCCGGCCGAGGTGTGCGGGGCGTAGAGCAGCCCGGCGTCCTCCAGGTCGGCCATGACGTTGCGGATCGTCGCCGGCGACACGTCCACGCCTTGCAGACGCGACACCGTGCGCGAGCCGACCGGATCGCCGGAGGCCATATAGGCCTCGACGACGCGGCGAAGGATCTCGCGCGAGCGCTCGTTCAACTCGACGACCTGATTGTCGGACATGGTTTCCAAACCGAAGGGGACCGCCTGTGCGTACAACCTTTTTCGGCCCGAGTATGTAGGGACAGGCCGGACGGCGGTCAACGCGGGGCAACGGACCGGTGGACGCGGCCGGGCGCGTTGGCTAGGGTCGCGCGCCCTGCCAAGACAAAGAGAATGCTCATGCGCCCGTCCGGCCGCCGCCGGGACCAGATGCGTCCCGTCACCCTGGAGCCCGGCTTCGCCAAGTACGCCGAGGGCTCCTGCCTCGCCCGTTTCGGCGAGACCCACGTGTTGTGCGCCGCGACCATCCAGGAGCGGGTGCCGCCGTGGATGCGCAATTCGGGCACCGGTTGGGTCACCGCCGAATACGGCATGCTGCCGCGCTCGACCCACTCCCGCACCGACCGCGAGGCGGCGCGCGGCAAGCAGACCGGCCGCACCCAGGAGATCCAGCGCCTGATCGGCCGTTCGCTGCGCGCGGTCACCGACCTGTCGGGCTTCGGCGAGCGCCAGATCGTGGTCGACTGCGACGTGCTCCAGGCCGACGGCGGCACCCGCACCGCTGCGATCACCGGCGCCTGGGTTGCGCTTCATCTCGCCTTCGGCAAGCTGATCGAACGGGGCGAGATCGACTCCTCGCCGCTCTACAGCCAGGTCGGCGCGATCTCCTGCGGCATTTTCGACGGCCAGACCGTCCTCGACCTCGACTATGCCGAGGACAGCAACTGCCAGGCCGACGCCAACTTCGTGCTGACCGACGAGGGCGGCATCATCGAGATCCAGGGCACCGCCGAAACCAAGCCGTTCGGCGAGGACCGCTTCCACGAGCTGTTCGCGCTGGCCAAGCAGGGCGTCACGGAGCTCGGCGCGCTGCAGCGCAAGGCGCTCGGGATTGGTTAACGCGCCGCTAAGATTTTTCGCCGGGAGTTAACCGGAGCGGCTTACCGGCCGTTAATCCTTCTGGCCTTAAACACCCCCTTTCCGACGCGGCGTCCGCATGTTTCACGGGAGGGGAGAAGAATGAAGGCGCGGTTCCGCGGACCAGCCAGCGATTCCACGGTAGCGGCCGACAATACGGCGCCGAATGGAACGATCGACGCCGAGTTGGTCGATATCGCCTACCACAACATGACGCCCAGCCTGGCCTATCACGCGGCCGCGGTGGTCATCGCCGGGGGCGTCGTCATGGGCGGCGCCGGGGTCGCCCACCATTTCGTGTGGCTGTTCGGCGCGGCGCTGGTCGTCGCCATGCGCACCTGGCTGCACGCCCGCTATTGCCAGCTCGAACCCCCGCTCGACGCCCGAAAGCCCTGGATTCGGGCGTTGTTCGTATCGAGCGTCGCCCAGGCGCTGATGTGGGCGGTGGTCGCCGGCGTGTTCCTGCCGCAGGCCGACGGCAGCGCCCAGTTCTTCCTGCTGGCGATCGTGCTGATGCTCGCCGCCGACGGCATGACCTGGGCGTCGGCGCACCGCCCGACGCTCGCCGTCTACTTCCCGGTGATCGGCCTGCCCGCGGCGGTAGCGTTCGGGTTCCAGCACGGCGTCCACGCGCCCGAGACCGCAACCCTGTTCCTGGTCGCGACCGGGATCCTGGTCGCGCTGGCGCTGCGCCATCATGAAACCCTGCGCACCCTGGTCCTCCAGAGCGGGGAGCGGGAACGGCAGCTCGTTAACCTTGTTTCGGCGCGCAACGCGGCCGAGGCGGCGAACCAGGCGAAGTCGCGCTTCCTCGCCAACATGAGCCACGAGTTCCGCACTCCCCTCAACGCCATCATCGGTTTCTCGGAGATGATGAAGGGCGGGCTGCGCGGCGCCGACCCCGACGCCAAGGCCCGCGAATATTCCCGCCTGATCCACGACAGCGGCCAGCACCTGCTCGCCCTGGTCAATGGCATCCTCGACCTGTCCAAGGTCGAGGCCGGGGCGATGACGCTCGACGAGAGCGAGGTCGACCTGTCCGACATCGCCGCCGGATGCGTGCGCATGGTGTCGCCAATGGCGGACAAGCAGAAGGTCCGGGTGGTCAACCGGTTCGGCGGCTATCTCCGTGTCACCGCCGACGAGCGCATGGTCCGCCAGATGATGCTCAACCTGTTGTCCAACGCGGTGAAGTTCTCGCGCCCGGGCGGGCGGGTGACCCTGGGCGGCGAGATCCGGCCCGACGGCTGCTGCCGCCTGGCGATCTCCGACACCGGGATCGGCATGACCCCGGCCCAGGCCGCCAAGGCGATCGAGCCCTTCACCCAGGTCTCGGAGGGCCACGACCACACCGTGTTCCAGGGCACCGGCCTGGGCCTGCCGCTGGTCAAGGCGATGGCCCAGCTCCACGGCGGCACGATGCAGATCGACAGCGAGCCCGAGGCCGGCACCACCGTTTACGTCACCCTGCCGCCGTCGCGGGTGGTGCGGCGGCTGCACGCCGCGACCTGAGCGCCCTGTCGCCCGGCCCGCCGGGCCGCTATAACCGCCCCCGCAACGACAGCGGAGACGGGGACGGGGTCGGATGAACCGGCGCTTCAAGGGCGACCGGCTGGTGATCGCCAGCCACAATCCGGGCAAGGTGCGCGAGATCGCCGAGCTGCTGGCGCCTTACTCGGTCGCGGTGGATTCGGCGGGTGGGTTGGGCCTGGCCGAGCCGGAGGAGACCGGCGATAGCTTCCGCGCCAACGCCGAGCTCAAGGCGCTGGCGGCGGCGCGGGCGTCGGGCCTGCCGGCGCTGGCCGACGATTCGGGCCTGGCGGTCGACGCGCTCGGCGGCAAGCCGGGCATCCATTCGGCGCGCTGGGCCGGACCCGATCGCGACTTCGCCGCGGCGATGGCCAAGGTCGAGGACGCGCTGGGTGAGGAAAAGAACCGGTCGGCCCGCTTCGTCTGCGTGCTGACCCTGGCCTGGCCCGACGGCCATTGCGAGAGCTTCGAGGGCACGGTCGCGGGGTCGCTGGTGTGGCCGCCGCGCGGCGACCGCGGCTTCGGCTACGACCCGATCTTCGTGCCCGACGGCTACGACGTCACCTTCGGCGAGATGGACCCCGACGCCAAGCACGCGATCAGCCACCGCGCCGACGCCTTCGCCAAGCTGATCGCGGCCTGCTTCGCCGAGTGACGGGGGGCGGCGCCGGAACGCCGACCTAGCGCATGCCGCTGCCGGACGGTCCGTCGTAGCCGCGCCGGAAGCGGTAGCGCGCGGTCGGGCCGACCGGGCCCTCGGGCGACACGCGGTCGCGGTAGACGTCGCGGCGTCCGGCGTAGCGGGGAACGATGGTGCGGCGCCCTCCCGGCCGGATGCCCGCGCTGGGCAGCTCGCGGCCCCGATTGACCATCTGGGGCACGGTCCGCCGGCCGGTCGCGCAATAGCCGACATAGGCGGCGCGCTGCGGGCCGGGCAGGTAGAGCACGCCGTCGCCGCTGAGCGGATAGAGGTCGCGCTGGATCGTGCGCAGCTTGGCCGCGGTCAGCAGGCCGCGCTTCTTCATCTGGCGGATCGCCCAGCAGTCGGCGTCGCGTTCGCGGCTGATCGGCCGGTTGCCCAGCGAATGGCCGAGCGCATGGTGGGCGCATTCGTGGTAGTACCAGAAGGTCCGGGTGATCGGGTGGAACCGGCGCAACACATTGGGATTGAACAGCATGATCGGGCGACCATGGTAGCGGCCGGCCATGCCGACGTTGTTCAGCCGGGTGGTGCGGACCGAGAGCACGCGGTCGCCGGCGGCGTCGCGGCAACTGGTCACGCGGACGTTACGGTAGCTCTGGGCGTGGGCCGCGCCCGCGACGAGCAGGATCGACGAGATCGCGACGACGGTGGTGGTGCAACGGATCATGATGACCCCCGATGATAGCCAGCGCCCCGTGCCCCCCACCCCAGGGGCAACGAGTATGATTCGCGCCGACACCCCCGAACCATCCCCGGGCGATCCCGGCTTCGCCATCTATATACACTGGCCGTTCTGCCGGTCGAAGTGCCCCTATTGCGATTTCAACTCGCACGTCCGCGACGCCGTGCCCGAGGAGCGCTGGGTGCGCGCGATCGAAGCCGAGCTCGATCATTACGCCGGACGGACGCGCGGACAGCCGGGGGGGCGGCCTGGCGGGCGACAGGTCACCAGCCTGTTCTTCGGCGGCGGCACGCCGTCGCTGATGTCGCCCGAGGCGGCCGGACGGGTGATCGCGCGGGTGCGCGCCAACTGGCCGGTCGCGCCGGACGCCGAGATCACGCTGGAGGCCAATCCGGGCGCGGCCGAGGCCGATCGCTTCCGCGGCTTCCGCGACGCCGGGGTCAACCGGCTGTCGATCGGCGTCCAGGCGCTCGACGACGCGGCGCTGGCCTTCCTCGGCCGGACCCATTCGGCGGCCCAGGCGCTGGCGGCGGTGACCCGCGCCGCGGCGCTGTTCCCGCGCCATTCGTTCGATCTGATCTACGGCCGGCCGGGGCAGACCGTCGACGCCTGGACCGAAGAGCTGCGCCGCGCGCTCGGCTACGCCGGCGACCATCTCTCGGTCTACCAGCTCACCATCGAGCCGGGCACGGCCTTCCACCAGGACTTCCGCCGCGGCGCGCTGACCCTGCCCGGCGAGGCCGAGCAGGCCGCGCTCTACGAGGCGACCCAGGCGCTCCTCGCCGACGCCGGGATGGCGGCCTACGAGATCTCCAACCACGCGCGGCCGGGCGGCGAATCGCGCCACAACCTGACCTACTGGCGCTACGGCGACTATGTCGGGGTCGGCCCCGGCGCCCACGGCCGGCTGACGGTGGACGGCGCCAAGCTGGCGACCCGCCAGCGGCGCAGCCCGGAGGCCTGGCTGGAGGACGTCGAGCGCGCCGGCGTCGGCACCGACACGCAAGAGCCGATCGCCCCCGCCGACCGCGGCACGGAGATGCTGATGATGGGGCTGCGCCTCGCCGAGGGGGTCGACCGCGCCCGCTTCGAGGCCGAGACCGGCCAGGACCTGGCCGCGGCCGTCGGGCCGGAGCGGCTCGCGCAGCTCACGGCGGAGGGCTACGCCGCCCTCGACGCGCGCGCGCTGCGCCTGACGGCGGAGGGCCGTCAGCGGTTGGACGCGATACTGAGCTTCCTGTTGACCTGACGCTGGCTGGTCTTGTTCGCCGGCTTGTTGTCGGCCGGCGGCTGGGATGCGGGCGGCTGGTCCGTCGCCGTCGTCGGCGCGAAGGTGGTCGGCGCCGGGCCGATGATGCGGAACTCCTCCGGCGTCACCTCGAGCACGGCGAGGCCGCGCTCGGACAGGCCGTCCTCGGCGAAACGGAAGATGCCGTCGACGCCCAGGAAGCCGCTCGGGTTGGTGATCGCCTCGACGGTGTAGGGATTGTCGTCCGGCGACTTGGCGTCGCGCGCCAGCACCGCGGCCAGGGCGATCGCGTCATAGGCGAGGCTGGCGATGCGCGGCGGCGTGCTGCTGTAAGCCTCCTTGTAACGGGCGACGAAGCGATCGCGCAGCTCCGGCGGCGGCGACGCGAACCAGCCGTTCTTGAGGCTGGTCTCCGAGCGCGTGCTCGGATGGTCCCAGCGGCCGGTGCCGAGGAACTGCACCTTGTCGGGGTCGACGTCGTAGAAGGCGAGCAGGCTGGTCAGGGTACGCAAGGTCGAGCCGCCGGCGTGGATCAGCAGCGCGTCGAAGCCGAGCGCGTGGCGGCGAATGGCGACGCCCTTGCGGGTGACCCCGGCCGAGCCGGTGAAGGCCTTCACCTGCGCCTGCATCTTGGTGATGTTGCCGCCGAAATAGGCGACCCGCGTGATCGTCGCGCCGTTCTTGCGGGCGGCGGCCCGCGCCCAGTCGGCGACCTGCCGGCCGCTGTCGTCGTTGGGCGCCAGCAGCGCGATCTCGCGCTTGTCCTGGCTGGCGGCGTACTCGACGATCCGGTCGACCTGCTGCTTGACCAGGAAGCTGAGCAGGAAGACGTTGCCGCCGGCCACGGTCGGCGTGTTCGAGAAGGCGATGATGTTGAGCTTGGCCTTGGCCGCGACCGGCTTGGCGCCCGCGACCGCCTCGGCGAACAGCGGGCCGACGATCAGCTTGACGCCCTGCGCCACGGCCTTCTCGGTCGCCGCCGCGGCGCCGGCGCGGGTGCCGCCGGTATCGAGCGGGATGAGCTGGAGGTTCTGGCTCTTGGTCTCGAACACCGCCATCTCGGCGGCCTGCTGCATCGCCTTGCCGAGCTTGGCGAACTTGCCCGACAACGGCAGCAGCAGCGCGACCTTGACCGGGATCCCCGGCTGGGCCTTGCTGGGATCGAGCTCGGCCGGGTCGGTCAGCGGCTTGGATTTGACCACCTGGGGCGGCGGGGGCGGCGGCGTCTTGGTCGTGCCGCAGGCGGTCAGCACCGCCGCGATCAGCGGCACCGACACCAGACGCAGGGAAATTGCGCGAACCGAGCCCAGTCGGTTCAGGGCATGGCGGGCCAGGCCGGTGCCGTGGCGCGGCAGGCCGGCTTGCGGGTAAGATTGCGTTTGTCGCACGAAAATGGGTCCCCTCCTCGGCGCCGATGAGCTCTCCCCCGCCGGAATCTAACCGCCGCACCCCTCAAAGTAAACGCGAGGGCGATGACGCGTCGATGACACCGAAGCTGCCACCGGGGCTCTATCTGGTCGCGACCCCGATCGGCAATCTCGGCGACATCACGCTGCGGGCGCTCGACGCCTTGCGGAAGGCCGACCTCGTCGCCTGCGAGGACAGCCGGGTGACCGGAAAGCTGCTCGGCCACTATGGCATTTCTGCGACCCTGCAGCCCTACCACGACCACAACGCCGCCCGCGTCCGGCCGGCGCTGCTGGCCAGGCTGCGTGCCGGCGGACGGGTCGTGCTGGTCTCCGACGCCGGCGCGCCGATGGTCTCCGACCCCGGCTACCGGCTGGTCCAGGACGCGATCGCCGAGGGGCTGCCGGTGACCAGCCTGCCCGGGGCGACGGCGACGGTGACCGCGCTCCAGCTCTCCGGCCTGCCGACCGACCGCTTCCTGTTCGCGGGCTTCCCCCCCGTCAAGCCGGGCCCGCGCCGGCGCTTCCTGAGCGAGCTCGCCGCGGTCGAGGCGACCCTGGTGTTCTTCGAATCGGCCAAGCGGCTCGCCGCCAGCCTGGTCGACATGGCCGCGGTGCTGGGGCCGCGCGACGCCGCGGTCGCGCGCGAGCTGACCAAGCTCCACGAGGAAGTCCGCCGCGGCCCGCTCGCCGAGCTCGCCGCCCACTACGCCGAAGCCGGCCCGCCCAAGGGCGAGATCGTGCTGGTGGTCGGCCCGCCCGCGCCCGGGGGCCCGCCCGACGATGCGGCCATCGACGCCGCGCTGACCGAGGCGCTGGAACGGCTGGGAGTGCGCGACGCCGCCGCCGAGGTCGCCGCCCGCTTCGGCCTCGGCCGGCGCGAGGTCTATCAGCGCGCGATCGCGCTGCGCCAAGGGGCCGGCGCCGGGAACGATCGCAACCGGAACGATGACGGCGGGGACTGAACGCCGGCGCCGGGCGCGCCGCGCCGGGCGGCGGGGCGAGGCGGCGGCGGTCTGGCTGCTGCGGCTCAAGGGCTATCGCATCCTCGCCCGCGACCTGCGCATCGGCCCCGGCGAAGTCGACGTCGTCGCCCTGCGCGGCCGCACCGTCGCCTTCGTCGAGGTCAAGACCCGGCCGGATACCGACCTGGCCAAGCTCGCCATCGGCCCGGCCCAGCGCCGCCGCATCGCCGGCGCGGCGGCGGCCTTCCTCGCCCGGCACCCGCGTCTCGCCGGCCACACGATCCGGTTCGACGCGATGCTGGTGGCGCCGCGGCGAATTCCGATCCATATTGCCAACGCTTGGACGGGGGCACCGTAAGAGCGAAAAGAACAGGGAGCAGGCGATGAGGGACGCCTACCTCCACTTCGACGATCCGGACGCGGCCCGCGACTGGCTGGCCGCGCAGGGCAAGCTGCCCGACGCCGAGATCGACCTGATCGGTTGCGCGCTGGCGCTGGCCGCGCTCGACCGGCCGCGGGTCGGCCTGCGCCGTTACGTCGACCATCTCGACGCGCTCGCCGCGGCGGTGGCCACGGGCACCAAGGGCGTGGACACGCCGCTCGACGACCGTATCGACGCGATCAACGCGGTGATGTTCGAGGGCCTCGGCTACGTCGGCGACACCGAGACCTACGACGACCTCCAGAACACCAACCTGATCCGCGTGATCGACCGCCGCCGCGGCCTGCCGATCGTGTTGAGCCTGCTCTACATGCACGCCGCGCTGGCCCAGGGCTGGGCCGCCGAGGGCATCAACTTCCCCGGCCACTTCGTGCTGCGCCTGGGCGCCGGCGCCGAGCGCGCCATCGTCGACCCCTTCAATGGCGGCCGCCGGATCGAGGCCGCCGAGCTGCGCGAGCTGCTCAAGCTGACCCACGGCGACGACGCCGAGCTGACCCCCGAGCATTTCGCCGTCGCCACCAAGCGCGACGTCCTGTTGCGGCTGCAGAACAACCTGAAGCTGCGCCTGATCCGGCTGGGCAAGCTCGACGGCGCGCTCGACGTGGTCGAGCGGATGCTGCTCTTCGCCCCCGACAACGCCGCGCTGTGGCACGCCAGCGGCGTGCTCAACGCCGAGCTCGGCCGGCTCGCCGACGCGATATCCGCGCTCCAGCGCACCGCCGGGCTCGACGCCGACGGGGCGCTGCAGCACCGGGTCGCCACCCTGATGCAGGCGCTGCGCAGCCGGCTGAACTGAGGGGGCCGGGGCCCGGTCCGTCGTCCCATCCTTCGAGACGGCCGCTTCGCGACCTCCTCGGGATGAAGGCGGTGTTCAAGTCGGAAGCAGACCTTCATCCTGAGGAGCGCCGTGAGGCGCGTCTCGAAGGATGGGAAGACGCGCCCCACCCCCGCCAGCGCAACCCCGACCGGCGTGTGGCGGCGGTTTCACGCCTCCGGGCGCGGGTCTATAGTGCCCGCCGTTTTCCAGGTCTCCGCAGCAGGGAGCGGCCGTCCATGAGCCTCGCCGTCGCGATCCAGATGGATCCGATCGACCATATCGACATCGACGCGGACAGCACCTTCGTGCTCGCGCTGGAGGCGCAGGAGCGCGGCCATGCGCTGTGGTACTACACGCCGCCGGACATGAGCTTCCACCACGGCCGGGTCTACGCCAAGGCGCGCAAGCTGGAGGTCCGCCGGGTCAAGGGCGACCACTTCACCCTGGGCCCGGTCGAGCCGGTCGACCTGGTGACGATGGACGTCGTCCTGTTGCGCCAGGACCCGCCGTTCGACATGGCCTACATCACCACCACCCACCTGCTCGAGCACATCCACCCGGAGACGCTGGTGGTCAACGACCCGGCGCACGTCCGCAATGCGCCGGAGAAGATCTTCGTCACCCAGTTCCCCGACCTGATGCCGCCGACCCTGATCACCTCCGACCGGGTCGAGATCGAGGCGTTCCGCGCCGAGCACAAGGACATCATCCTGAAGCCGCTCTACGGCAACGGCGGCTCGGGCGTGTTCCACCTGAAGCCCGGCGACGAGAATCTCGGCTCGCTCTTGGAGATGTTCACCCAGATGTTCCGCGAGCCGATCATCGTCCAGCGCTACCTGCCGGAGATCCGCCAGGGCGACAAGCGCATCATCCTGGTCGACGGCGAGCCGGCCGGCGGCGTCTCGCGGGTGCCCATCGACGGCGACGCGCGGGCCAACTTCCATTCCGGCGGCCAGGCCCAGGTGGCCGAGCTGACCGCCCGCGAGCGGGAGATCTGCGCGGCGATCGGCCCGGCCCTGCGCGAGCGCGGGCTGGTCTTCGTCGGCATCGACGTGATCGGCGACTGGCTGACCGAGATCAACGTGACCTCGCCGACCGGCATCCAGGAGATCAACCGGCTGTCGGGCACCAAGATCGAGGCCGACATCTGGGCAGCGATCGAGGCCCGCCACCACGCCGCCAAGGCCAACTGAGCCCGACGGCGTGACCGGCCCCAGCCCGAGCCCGGCCGCGTGACGGCCCGCCCGGCCTCCGACAGTGCCGGCGGCGCCGCCGCGGGCGCCACCACCAGGGCGGGCCCGCTCTCCTCGCCCTATGTCCTCCTGCTGCTGACCACCCTGTTCTGGGCGGGCAACATCACGCTCGGCAAGGTCGCCGCGCTCGGCCACGTGCCACCCTTCACGCTCTCGTTCCTGCGCTGGACGATGGCGGCGCTGATCCTGCTGCCGTTCGGGCTCCGGCACATCATCGGCCAGTGGGGGGAGTACCGGCGCCACTGGCTCAAGATCGTCGCGCCCGGACTGCTCGGCATCACCGCCTACAACACGCTGCAATACTGGGCGCTCGGCTACACCACCAGCATCAACGCCTCGGTGATCGGCGCGACGATGCCGGGCGGCATCTTCCTGCTGACCTGGCTCTTGGGCCAGGAGCGGGCGCGCGGCCGGCAGGTGGTGGGCATGGCGATGCTGACCCTGGGCATCGTCTACGTCGCCGTGCGCGGCAGCCCGGCGGTGCTCGCCGCGCTCGACTTCAACGTCGGCGACATGGCGATGATCGTCGCGGTGATCCTGTTCTGCTTCTACTCGGTGCTGCTGCGCCGGATCCCGCCGGGGCTGCAGTTCACCGGCCTGCTGACCGCGCTGATCATCGTCGGCGCGCTGGGCGTGCTGCCCTTCGCCGCCTGGGAGGCCGCGACCCAGCCGCCGCTGCGGCTGACCTGGGTCAGCGTCGGCATCATCCTCTATGTCGGCCTGTTCCCGTCGGTGCTCGCCTACTACTGCTGGAACCGGGCGATCGCGCTGGCCGGCGCCAACCTCGCCGGCGTGCTGATGAGCATGACCACGGTGTTCGTGGTCGCGATGGGCGTGACGCTGCTGGGCGAGCCGTTCCGGCTCTACCACGCGGTCGGCTTCGTGCTGATCTTCGGCGGCATCTGGCTGGCGGTGATGAGCGGCCGGCGCCGCGACCGATAGCGGCGAGGCTTCCGACGGGCGAGTTCCGGCGATCGGCGCCTCAATCGGGAACGGTCGACTCGGGCGGATGGGCGGTCCGGCTGCTCGGCGGCCCGACCCGGGCATAGACCAGGCCCAGCACCGCGCCATAGACGAGGTGCAGCACCAAGGCCGCGATCGCCGCGCCGACGCCGAGCCCGGCAGCGAACAGGCCGGCGCCCGCCAGCGGCATGACGATCACCATCATCAGCAGCCAGGCGACCGCCGAAAAGACGAGGGCGCGCGCCAGCGGTCCGACCGACGTCCAGGACTTGCTCAGCACCGCGAAGGCGACGCCCCACAGGACGGTCCCGATCAGGAAATGCGCCATCCAGCCGATCATCGGATCGGGCGGTATGCCGAACCGGACCGTCGATATCCGGGTGAGCATCTCGACGGCGTTGAACTCGGGCACCAGGCCGACGGCGGACTTGATGACCATCAGGATCGAGAGCACGACCGTCGCCGCGAACCCCGCCAGAATAGCGCGAAAAATAGCCGTCGGCATGGATGCCTCCCGGTGTTCGGCGATGCCGCGGTGACGCGCGGGCGGTGCGACGGCTAGGCCGCCGCCTTGCCCCACAGCTCCCGGGTCGCCAGGTCGCAGCCCTCGGCCAGCATCTTCAGCTTGGCCCACATGATCGTCGGGTGGACGCGCGCGGCGAACGGGCTCTGGGCGAATCCGCAGTCGGTGCCGCCCATGACCTGCTCGCGGCCGACGATGTTGGCGAGCCGCACCAGCCGCTGGGCGACCAGCTCGGGATGCTCGACCACGTTGGTGGCGTGGCTGATGACGCCCGGGATCAGCACCCGGTCGCCGATGTCCTTGCCCTCCCACACCGTCCACTCGTGCTCGTGGCGGGGGTTGGCGTTCTCGAACAGCAGGCCGCCGACGTCGAGCTTGAGCAAGAGGTCGACGATCTCCTTGATCGGCACGTCGAACATGTGCGGGCCGTTCCACGAGCCCCAGCAGATGTGGTAGCGGGCGCGCTCGCGCGGGATGCCCCGGAGCGCCCGGTTGAGGCAGTCGATCCGCCGCTCGGCCCATTCGTGGTAGGCCGCCATGGTCATCGGCGGCACCATCTTCTCGTGCATGTAGGGCAGGAAGGCGTCGTCGATCTGCACGATCAGGCCGGCGTCGGTGATCGCCTTGTATTCCTGGTGGAGCACGTCGGCGAGGGCGTCGAGGAAGGCGTCCTCGCTGTCATACTGCTCGTCCCACTTGGCGCCCGGCAGGGCGCTGGCGGGGGCGACCACGGGCAGGAAGGCGTCGGTCACGCCGGCCTTCTGCGCGGCGGCCTTGATGTTGGCGATGTCGCGCTGGACCTGTTTCTGGCCGGTGTATTCGAGCGGGCCGTCGAGGATGACGCGGAAGCCGAGCCGGCCGGCGAGCCCGGTCGCCTTGTCGTATTCCTCGTAGAACTCGGGGAAGGCGACGTGGTCGTTGCCGCCGCCGGGCGTGGCGAGCGGGTCCTTCGCCTCCTCCGGCGTCTGCGGCCGGCGGGTGATGCCGGACATCCGGTCGTGGATGTAGAAGGCCCAGTTCTTGCCCTTGGAGAACTCGCCGTCGGAGACGATGTCGATGCCGACCTCGGCCTGGTGGCGGACGACCTCGGCGATCGAGTCGGTCAGGCAGGCCTCGTAGGCGGCCTCGTCATAGGGCTCGCCCGCCTCGATCTTCTTGAGGTGCTCGACCAGAACGGGCGGCCGGACCAGGCTGCCGACGTGGGTGGCGAGAATGCGGTCACTGGCCATGTCTTCCTCCCTGTTGCGCTTGTTGGGGAGCACAATACCCAATCGGGCCGCACCGTCCAGCCGATGCCGGCGCAGGGCTGGGTCGGGAGCGCGTCATCCCATCCTTCGAGACGCCGCGGCCTTATGGCCACGGCTCCTCAGGATGAAGGGAGCGCGACGATGAAGGGAGCGCGACGTGGCCGCATTGGGGTCTTCATCCTGAGGAGCGCCGCAGGCGCGTCTCGAAGGATGAGAAGACGAGCTCGCCGTCTCGGGCAACCGCCGCTGCGCGGGTCGCGCGCGGACGCCTAGCCGAACCGGCCGGTGATGTAGCCTTGCGTCTTCTCGTCCTTGGGATTGGTGAAGATCTGGCCGGTCTCGCCGTACTCGATCAGGTCGCCCAAGTGGAAGAAGGCGGTCTTCTGCGACACCCGCGCCGCCTGCTGCATCGAGTGGGTGACGATGACGATGGTGTATTTGGAGCGCAGCTCTTCGATCAGCTCCTCGATCTTCGCCGTGGCGATCGGGTCGAGCGCCGAGCAGGGCTCGTCCATCAGGATGACCTCGGGGCTGAGCGCGACCGCCCGGGCGATGCACAGGCGCTGCTGCTGGCCGCCGGACAGGCCGAGGCCGCTCTTCTTGAGCTTGTCCTTGACCTCGTCCCACAGCGCGGCCTGGCGCAGCGCCAGCTCGACCCGGTCGTCCATGGCGCTGCTCGAGAGCCGCTCGTACATGCGGATGCCGAAGGCGATGTTGTCGTAGATCGTCATCGGGAACGGCGTCGGCTTCTGGAACACCATGCCGACCCGGGCGCGCAGGACGTTGGGATCGCTGCGCGCATCGAGGATGTTCTCGCCGTCGAGCAGGACCTCGCCGACCGCGCGCTGGTCGGGATAGAGCGTCGTACATCCGGTTGAGCACGCGCAGCAGCGTGGACTTGCCGCAGCCCGACGGACCGATGATCGCGGTCACCTCCAGCTCGTTGATGTCGAAGCTGATCGAGTGCAGCGCCTGGTTGCTGGCCGTAGTAGAAGTCGAGTTCGCGGATCGAGAATTTCACGCCCGCGTTTGCGTTGCTCATCGCCGCCGTTTCCGCCTTGGTGGCCTCGATTGTGTCCATCGGCACCATAGTACGCAGCGCGATCTGATCGTTCGATGAATTGCTCATGACGTTATCGCTTCTGGTGGCTCTTGGTGCGGATGACGGTCCGCGCGAAGATGTTGAGCGACAGCACGCTGATCGTGATCAGCAGCGCACCGCCCCAGGCCAGCTTCTGCCAGTCGTCGTAGGGACTGATCGCGAACTGGAAGATGACCACCGGCATGTTCGACATCGGCGCGTTGAGGTCCGTGCTCCAGAACTGGTTGTTGAGCGCGGTGAACAGCAGCGGCGCCGTTTCGCCGCTGACCCGCGCGATGGCCAGCAGGATGCCGGTCATGATGCCTGGCCGCGCGGCGCGGTAGCAGACCGCCGAGGATGACCTTCCAGCTGCGGCGTGCCCAGGGCGGCGGCGGCTTCGCGCAGGCTGTCGGGCACCAGGCCGAGCATGTTCTCGGTCGTCCGCACGACGACGGGCACCACGATGATGGCCAGCGCCATCGCGCCCGCCCATCCCGAGAAATGCCCCATCGGCACGACCATCACCTCGTAGATGAACAGGCCGATGACGATCGAGGGGGCGCTGAGCAGGATGTCGTTG
Source organism: uncultured Alphaproteobacteria bacterium (assembly GCA_963730305.1). Taxonomy (GTDB): domain Bacteria; phylum Pseudomonadota; class Alphaproteobacteria; order Bin65; family Bin65; genus CAMYMQ01. The sequence goes on along the minus strand of CAVSRB010000004.1, from coordinate 593,652 downwards.
ACGAAGCGGGTCGGCTTCGAGAGCGTGGCTGTAGCGGCCGTATTCGGCCAGGTAGGTCCCGGCCAGGACGGCGATCGGCGTCGCGACGACGACGCCGACGATGGTCAGGATCAGGCTGCCGACGATGGCGTTGAGCAGGCCGCCGGCGCTGCCCGGCGGCGGCGTCATCTCGGTGAACAACGCGGCGTCGATACTGCTGACGCCCTTGGACAGCAGGGTCCACATGATCAGCATCAGCGCGCCGACGCCGATCGCGCTGGCACCGATGGCGCCGATCTCGGCTCAACAGGTTGACCAGCTTGCGCCGGCGGTAGCGGGGCGATCGCGCGATATCCCTCATCGCTCGATCCTCAGCTCGAGCCGCGCCAGCATCCACTTGGCGATCGCCAGCACGATGAAGGTCATCACGAACAGGATCAGGCCGAGCGCGATCAGCGACGACAGGTAGAGTTCGCCGATCCGCTTCGGTGAATTCGTTGGCCAGCGCCGACGAGATCGTGTTGCTCGGCGCCATCAGCGACGCCGACAGGCGGTGCGCGTTGCCGATCACGAAGGTGACCGCCATGGTCTCGCCGAGCGCCCGGCCGAGACCGAGCATGACGCCGCCGACGATGCCGACCCGGGTGTAGGGGATGACCACGTAGCGGACCACCTCCCAGGTGGTGCAGCCAAGGCCGTAGGCCGATTCCTTGAGCATCGGCGGCACCGTCTCGAACACGTCGCGGATCACCGCGGTCGATGAACGGCAGCACCATGATCGCCAGGATCAGGCCGGCGGTGAGCATGCCGATGCCGAAGGGCGGGCCCTGGAACAGCGCGCCGATGATCGGGATCGGCCCGAGCACGTCGATCAGCCAGGGCTGGACGTGTGTCGCCGAAGAAGGGCGCGAACACGAACAGGCCCCACATGCCGTAGATGATGCTGGGGATGCCGGCGAGCAGCTCGATCGCGATGCCGAGCGGGCGGCGCAGCCAGTTGCGGGCACAGCTCGGTCAGGAACAGCGCGATGCCGATGCTGATGGGCACGCCGAACAGCATCGCGATCGCCGAGGTCACGAGCGTGCCGAAGATCGGCACCAGCGCGCCGAACTGTTTCGTCACCGGGTTCCACGCCTCGGTGACCAGGAAGGCCGGGCCGAAATGTTCGAGCGCCTGCCAGCCGCCGATCGCGAGCGACGCCACGACGCCGGTGAGCAGGATCAGGACGAAGACGGCCGCCGCCCGGGTCGCGTTGCGGAACAACGCTTCGGCCGGGATCGCCGTGCGGCGCATCTGGTGCGCTGGGTGTCCGGGGGCGAGGGTCGTGTTCATGGATTGCTACATTCGAGGAGGGACGGGGCCGGTACGCGGGGGCCTCGGCCTGGCCGCAGCCCGCCGGTCGTGCCCCGTCCCAACGTTACAATCGCACAGTCCGAAATGACTAGCGCGATGCTACTTCCAGATCGGCTTGCCGTTCATGTCCTTGATGTTGGCGCGCCCAGGAGGCCTGGATCTGCTTGACCACCGAGTCCGGCATCGGCACGTAGTCGAGGCCCATGGCGAGCTTGTCGCCGTTCTGGTAGCTCCAGTTGAAGAACTTGAGCACCTGCCAGCGCCCGTTCCGGATGCGCCTGCTTCTTGTACATCAGGATGAAGGTGGCGCCGCTGATCGGCCACGCCTTGGCGCCCGGCTGGTCGGTCAGCATGATGCCGAAGCCCGGCTTGGCCTTCCAGTCGGCGCTGGCCGCGGCCGCCTGAACGCCGCCGCGGTCGGGGCGACGAAGTGGCCCGCCTTGTTGCGCAGCAGACCATAGGTCAGCTTGTTCTGCAGCGCGTAGGCGTATTCGACGTAGCCGATCGAGCCGACGGCCTTCTGGACGAAGGCGGCGACGCCTTCGTTGCCCTTGCCGCCGATGCCGACCGGCCAGGAGACCGCCTTCGCGTTGCCGACGCTCTTCCTTCCACGCGGCGCTGACCTTGCTCAGGTAGTTGGTGAAGATGTAGGTCGTGCCCGACCCGTCGGAGCGGTGGATCGACGCGTGATCGCGCGGTCGGGAAGCTTGACGCCGGGGTTGATCTTGGTGATCGCCGGGTCGTTCCACTTCTTGACCTTGCCCATGTAGATCGTCGGCGAGCAGCGGGCCGGTGAACTTGATCGCGCCGGCCTTGATGCCGGGCAGGTGGTAGACCGGGACGACGCCGCCCATGACGGTCGGGAACTGGGTCAGCCCGATCTTGGCCAGATCCTTGCCGCTTGAGCGGCGTGTCGGACGCGCCGAAATCGACGGTCTTGGCGCTGATCTGCTTGATGCCGCCGCCGGAGCCGATCGACTGGTAGTTCAGGCCGACGCCGGTCTTCGCCCGGTAGGCGGCAGCCCACTTCGCATAGACCGGGTAGGGGAAGGTCGCGCCGGCGCCGGTGATGTTCGCCGCCTGAGCGACGCCGCCGAGACCCGCCGTGATGCCAACTGCGATCGCGGCACCGGTGAGGCCGCGAGTTCAATCCCTCGAACATATTGTCCTCCAGAGAATAAGACGAATTGATGCAGCCCGCCGACGGGATCCCGCCGTGCGTCTGCGAGGCCCAAGCTATGCGCGCGTGGAGACACAAAGATTGCAGTTTCATTGCAGAACGATGACAGCCGCCGAGAATCCGCCCAAACCCGCAGAAATCCGGGCATCCTCGTGGAAAATGATTATGGGACGCATTGTCGCATCGGGGCGGCCGACGGCACGGACCAGGCGGTCGCCGGCCGTGGCCGGGGGGACCGGCCACGGCGCGTTTACCGACGCGCAGGCACGCGGCGCGAAGCGGGCCGCAGAGCGCGCGGCCGATGTCAGGGAAGCGGACGGCCTCAGGCGGCCTTGGCGTCGAGGGCGTAGCCGGCGGAGCGAACGGTGCGGATCAGGTCCTTGTGGGCCTCGCCGTTGAGCGCCTTGCGCAGCCGGCGAATGTGGACGTCGACCGTGCGCGGCTCGACGTAGACGTCGTGGCCCCAGACCGCGTCGAGCAGCTGCTCGCGCGAGAACACCCGGCCCGGGTGCTCCATGAAGTAGCGGAGCAGGCGGAACTCGGTCGGCCCCAGGTGGATCGGCTCGCCCGAGCGCGACACCCGATGCGCGGCCAGGTCCATCACCACGTCCTCGTAGGTGATCGATTCCTCCGACAGCGACGGGCGCGAGCGGCGCATCACCGCGCGCACCCGGGCGACCACCTCGGCCGGCGAGAACGGCTTGGTGATGTAGTCGTCGGCGCCGCTGTCGAGCCCGCGGATGCGGTCACCCTCCTCGCTCTTGGCGGTGAGCATGATGATCGGCGTGTCGCGGGTGTCGGTCCGGCGGCGGATCTGGCGGCACACCTCCAGGCCGGAGACAGAGGGCAGCATCCAGTCGAGCAGGATCAGCTCGGGCTTGCGTTCGCCGATCAACAGCAGCGCCTCTTCGCCGTCGGTGGCCGCGGCGACTTCGAAGCCGGCCTCCTCCAGGTTGTAGCGCAGCAGGGTGACGATCGGCTCTTCGTCTTCGACGATCAGGACATAGGGTTTCACGGGACCGCTCCGGGATCAGTCGGCCTGGCTGGCGCCCTTGCCGGTCTCCGCGGCCGGTTCGACGGCATCGTACTCGTCCTCGCCGCCCTTGGGCCGGTCGCCCAGAAGCGGGCGGCCTTCGACCAGGAAGTAGACGTATTCCGCAATATTTGTGGCGTGATCCCCCACTCTTTCAATGTTCTTGGCGATGAACAGCAGGTGGGTGCACGGCGTGATCGAGCGCGGATCCTCCATCATGTAGGTGAGCAGCTCGCGGAACAGGCTGGTGTACATCTCGTCCAGCTCTTCGTCGCGCTGCCATACCGCCATCGCCTTGGCGGTGTCGCGGTCGTTGTAGGCGTCGAGCACGTCCTTGATCATCGCCTGCGCCAGCCGGCCCATCCGCGGCACGGCGTGGGCGGGGCGCACCGGCGAGGTCTGGGTCAGCGCGATCGTTCGCTTGGCGACGTTGGTGGCGTAGTCGGCGATCCGCTCCAGGTCGCTGGCGATCTTGAGCGCGACCACGATCTCGCGCAGGTCGCTGGCCATGGGCTGGCGCAGCGCGAGCATGCGAACGACGAAGGCGTCGACCTCCCGCTCGAGCTCGTCGATCTTGTGATCGGCGTCGATCGTGCGCGTCGCCAGGTCGGTGTCGCGGTTGCGCATCGCGTCCAGCGCAGAGGTGAGCTGGGCCTCGGTAAGGCCGCCCATGCGCGTGATGATGACGGTGAGCTTCTTCAGCTCGTCGTCGTAGGACTTGACGATATGCTCGCTGGCCATGGGTTTTTCCTCTGCCCGCCGGTCCCTTGCTCTCTAGCCGGCGCTTAGCCGAACCGGCCGGTGATGTATCCCTGGGTCTTCTCGTCCGTGGGATTGGTGAATATCCGTTCCGTCTCGCCGTATTCGATCAGGTCGCCGCGATGGAAGAAAGCCGTCTTGTGCGACACCTGCGCCGCCTGCCGTATCGAGGGTGACAATGACAATGGTGTCGTTGGCGCGCAACTCGTCGATCAACTCCTCGATCTTCGCCGTGGCGACCGGGTCGAGCGCCGACCAGAGCCCGCCCGTCAAGATGACCTCCGGGCCGACCACGATCGCCCGGGCGATGCACGGGTCCTGCCGTTGGCCGCCGGACAGGCCGGTGCCCGGCTCCTGCAGCCGGTCCTCGATCTCGTCGAGCCGCCCGGCCTTGGCCAGACTGGTATGGACGATCTCCGCGGCCTCGTCCTTGCCGCGGACCAGGCCGTGGATACGCCGCCCAGAGGCGACGCCTGCATGGCACCCCCAATGGCGCCGCCCAGCGACACCGCGGGGACCTTAGCGATCGGCCGATACGGATATGTGACAGTGAAATGACGCTTTTGTTACGCGCCCGGCGGCGGTTTGCGGCGGTGCGCCCTCGGCGCACAGCGGCGCGGCGGCTCGGTTGCGCGCCGTGGCCGCCCGGCGGGGCACCGTGTCCGCCCGGCGGGACGGGCAAAAGAAAAGGCCCGGGCGTGAGCCCGGGCCTTCCCTAAGTCAGTACGCATGAAGAGTCAGCGACGAACTTTTTCCGGCTTGGTCGGATCGGCGGAACCCCTGGTCGGCTCACTGTAGATGGTCAACTCACCATCATCGCCGGTCAGCAGCCCGCGACCCTTCTTCAAATCCGCGGAACGCAGGAAGATCGCGCTCCGGCTTGAAGTTGCCGTTCCACCATGACGGACGCTTCTTGAAGAAGATCCCGTCACGCTTCCCAGAGGTCTGCTGCTGCTCCCCGACCTGCTTGGCCGCCGGCTTGTCGCTGGCGCACGCGCCGAGCAGGAGGGCAACAGGAAGCATCACGCTGAGAAGTTTGGTTTTCATGGCTGTCTCTTACACCCGCTCTAGTTCGATGAACTAGAACTTGATACGCGAACCAACGATGATCGCGTGGGAGGTATTCTGAGTCGCACCATTGAACTTGCCGAAGCCGACGCGGTAGGCGGCGTAGACGTCCATCGCCGCCGAGTCGATGCCCTGGACCACCGCGAACGCGACGTTATGCGTGTGCGAGTCACCAGTAAAGTTCATGTGGTCGTAACGGCCGTAGTCGAGGGAGAAGTAGGTCTTGCCCATCGACAGCATCTTGGTCTGCCAACCGCCCTTGATGTACCAGAACCACGGGTTGTTGACGCTCGCCGCGTTGCGGTTGACCGACGTGCCCATAGCGAAGGTGATGCTCAGGCCGGTCGGGACATGCAACGCCGAGATCGAGCCGTCGTACGACGTGCTGTTCGCGAAGATGAGGCCGTTCTTGTTTCCCGACGTAACGGTAGCCGAAGGCGGCCATGACGCGGACGCCGGCCATCGGCGAACCGACGTAGTTGGCCTGCAGACCGAAGCTGTCATTCGCTTCCCAGGACACCTTGCCCTGGAAGCCCGCGATGCGCGGGGTCGAGTAGATCAGCTGCGCGGTACGAGCCGGCGGGATGATGAAGCCCTGCGACAAGTCGTAGCGGAAGCCAAAGGCGTTACCGCCGACGCTGGTAGAACGTATCACCCCAAGCCGACAACTCAGCCACGATCGAGGTGCCGCTGAGATCGGCGTAGGTCGCGAACGAACCGAGGGTCGTCTGGCCGATCAGCAGCGTGCCGAGGTCGGCATGGGTGAAGCTGATCCAGCTCTGACGGCCACGGATGCCGTTGTTGGCAAAGTTGTTGCCACGGCCAGACGTGACCCGGGCGACGCCGCGGAAGTCCCACTCGAGGTTCGCCGAAACGACGATGTCGGGCGAGATGCGGCCGCGCGCCAGGAAGCCCAGACGCGACGACGACGCGTCGTTGTCCGCGCCGGGCAGGAACTCGGTATTGCTCCTGTCGAAACGGGCAATAACCGCCTTGTTGACCTGGCCGTACAGGGTGACCTTGACGCGGCTGTTGCCGGACACGACGATCTTGTCGGGAACGGACAGCTTGCGGTCCTCAAGGGCCTTGACGCGGTTCTTCAGCAGACGAACCTCGGCCTCGAGGTCCGAAACCCTCTTGCCGAGGCCACGATCGACCATCGACGCAGCCGATGCCGGGGTCGACATCGTCAGCGCAAGGGCAACCGCGGTCCCGCCCAAAAGGGCGAACTTGCTTGCGGAATTGACGATACCTTTCGTCATCTCCCCTCCTTCACGGGTTGCTGCGAGATCTTCTGCCGGAACCGGATCATGCCCGAACTCTTCGATCCGATGAGGGCTTCGTCCTCGCAAGTGACACCTTCCTGTGACCCTCTTTTCCAGTCTGACCGAATACCACCACTGCTCGGTTTCGATCATGTCCCGGGTTTCGGGTCGCTCTCCGCACAATGTGCTTGGGGTTCATCCCATAAAGAAACTCGTGGCTGCCCGCCGACGAGGTCCGTCTCACACTGCGATGCTGACCTTATGACGGCGAATTGTGGCGGGTTTGTTACAGTAATGTTACAAACCCGATGGTCTGTGTCTTTTTTGCGCTGCTGTGGCAACTAAGCCACAGTTCGCTCGGCGCCGGCGGCCAAATCGCTGTTTTCCGCTGGTTGCGACGCCGCGGCCAGGGCCGGCAGCGTGACCGTGAAGGTCGATCCCCGGCCCACCGCGCTGTCGATGGTCAGCCGGCCGTGGTGCCGATTCAACACATGTTTGACGATGGCGAGCCCGAGCCCGGTGCCGCCCATCCGGCGCGAGCGGGCGGTGTCGACCCGGTAGAACCGCTCGGTCAGGCGGGCGACCTGGTCCTCGGCGATGCCCTCGCCCTGGTCGGTGATGCCGACCGAGATCCATTGAGTATCCGTGGCCGGCGCGTCGTCGCCCTGGGTGTCGCTCCCCTGGGCCGCGTCGACGACCACGACGCCGTCGACCGGGCCGTTGCGGCGGACCGCGATCCGCACCGGCGAGCCCTCGCGGCCGTATTTGACCGCGTTGTCGATCAGGTTCTGGAAGATCTGGGCGAGCTGGTCGGGGTCGCCCATGACCCGGAACGGCCGCTGCTCCGCCGGCGCGTCGATCTCGAACCGCATCCCGCGCGCGCCGGCCTTGAGCTGCAGCGCCTCGACCAGCTCCTGGAGCAGCGGCACCAGGGCGACCTCTTCCTCGGGCTCGGTATGCTCGTCCATCTCGATGCGCGACAGCGACATCAGGTCCTCGACCAGCCGCGACATGCGCGCCGCCTGATCCTGCATGATCTCGAGAAAGCGGGTGCGGGCGTCGATGTCCTCGCTGGCGGGGCCGCGCAGGGTCTCGATGAAGCCGATCAGCGACGACAGCGGCGTGCGCAGCTCGTGGCTGACGTTGGCGACGAAGTCGGCGCGCATCTGGTCGGCCCGCTTGGCCCGGGTCAGGTCCTGGATCAGGATCACCGCGGCGGCCGCCGAATCGGGCCGCGCGGCGAGCGGGCGGATCGCGGCGGTCAGCCAGCGCTCGGTCGGGCTGCCGATGACGAACTCGACGTCGGCGCCCTTGACCCCGGCGATGACCTCGTCGACCGCCTCGAGCAGGTCGGGGTTGCGCAGCAGCGCGGCGAAGTCGCGCCCCAGCGCGTTGCGCCCGAGCAGCCGGTCCGCCGCGGCGTTGGCGCTGAGCACCACGCGCTCGCGGTCGAGCACGATCAGCGGCGCCGGCAGCGCCGCCATCACCGAGCCGACCGCGCCCAGCTCGGCCGCGACCCGGCGGGCGTCGCGCTCGCGCTCGCGCCGGCGGCGGGCGGCGAGGGTCAGCAGGCCGGACGCCACCGGAAAGCCGAACCGCGGGCGCGACCCTTCGTAATCGTCGGCTTCGAGGAAGCGGGCGACGGCGCGGAACGAGTGCAGGATCCAGGCCACGAGCACCGCCAGCGCGGCGGCGGCGGCGGCGAACCCCGCGGCCGCGACGCCCGCGGACAGGTAGCCGGCCGCGGCGAGGAAGGCGAACACCGCCGCGACGGGCGTGCAGACCAGCGCCAGGAAGGGTACGAAGTGCGATGCGATGCGGCCGCCCGTCACGATCCTGGGCCCCTGTCCGCCGACGTGAGCCGCCCGATTAGCACACAACCGCGCGGGCAGGCGAATCGCCCCACCCCAACTCGGCGCGACCTGGACGCTCGGCGCGACGGGGCTCGGCGCGCCCGGGCGGGGCGCGACCGGTCACGCGACCTCGGCCGCGGCCAGCGCCGCCATGTTGATCATGTCGGCGACGGTCGAGCCCATCGGCACGATCTGGACCGGCTTGGACAGGCCGAGCAGGATCGGCCCGATCGCGGTGCCGCCGCCGATCTTCTGCAGCAGCTTCGAGGCGATGTTGGCGCTGTCGAGATGCGGCATGATCAGCACGTTGGCCGGCCCCGACAGGCGGCAGAACGGGTAGAGCTCGAGCAGGTTGGGGTCGAGCGCCACGTCGGCCGACATGTCGCCGTCGTATTCGAAGCCGGGCCGGCGCGAATTCGAGCAGGTGGACCGCGTCGCGGATGCGGTCGCCGCGCGCCGACAGGGGATTGCCGAAGTTCGAGTGCGACAGGAAGGCGACGCGCGGCTCGTGGCCCAGCTCGCGCGCCTTGGCCGCGGCCTGCTCGGCGATGTCGGCGAGCATCACCGCGGTCGGCTCCTCGTTGACCGTGGTGTCGGCGATGAACACGGTCCGCCCGCGCGCGACGATGATGGTCAGGCCGAGGACGCGCTGGCTCTGGCTCGAATCGATGACGTGGCGGATCGCCTCGTAGGCGACCGCGAAGCGCCGGGTGAGGCCGGTGATCATGCCGTCGGCGTCGCCGAGCGCGACCATGCAGGCGCCGAACACGTTGCGGTCCTGGTTCACCGCCCGCTGGCAGTCGCGGAACATCCAGCCCTGGCGCTGCTTGCGCTCGTAGAGGAACTCGGCGTAGCGCCGGTTCTGGTCGGACAGGCGGGCGTTGTGGATCTCCAGCCCGTCGGGCCGCTCCAGCCCGGCCTCCTCCATCGTCGCCATCACCTCGTCCTCGCGGCCGATCAGGATCGGCGTGCCGATGCCGGAGTTGAGGAAGATCAGCGCGGCGCGGATCGAGCGCTCCTCCTCGCCCTCGGCGAAGACGATGCGGCGCGGGGTCGACCGTGCGCGGTCGAAGATCGCCTGCAGCGCCGAGGCGGTCGGGTCGAGGCGGCTGCGCAGCTGCTGGCGGTAGGCGACCTCGTCGATGATCGGCCGGCGCGCGACGCCGCTGTCCATCGCCGCCTTGGCGACGGCGTAGGGCACCGCCTCGATCAGCCGCGGATCGAACGGCACCGGGATGATGTATTCCGGACCGTAGCGCAGCCGGCGCCCGGAATAGGCGGCGTCGACCTCGTCGGGCACGTCCTCGCGCGCCAGCGACGCCAGCGCCTCGGCGGCGGCGATCTTCATCTCCTCGTTGATGGTCGACGCCCGCACGTCGAGCGCGCCCCGGAAGATGTAGGGGAAGCCGAGGACGTTGTTGACCTGGTTGGGATAGTCGGACCGGCCGGTGGCGATGATCGCGTCGCCGCGCACCGCCTGGACGTCCTCCGGCGTGATCTCCGGATCGGGATTGGCCAGCGCGAACACGATCGGCTTGGCGGCCATGCTCTTGACCATGTCCTGGTCGATCGCGCCCTTGGTCGACAGGCCGACGACGACGTCGGCGCCCTTGAGCGCGTCGGCCAGCGTGCGCGCCTTGGTGTCGACGGCGTGGGCGGACTTCCACTGGTTCATGCCCGCTTCGCGGCCCTGGTAGATCACGCCCTTGGTGTCGCACAGGACGACGTGGTCGTGGGGCACGCCCATCGCCTTGATCAGCTCGGCGCAGGCGATGCCGGCGGCGCCGGCGCCGTTGATGACGACCTTGGTCTTCTTGATGTCGCGGCCGGTCAGCTCGAACGCGTTGATCATGCCCGCGGCCATGATGATCGCGGTGCCGTGCTGGTCGTCGTGGAACACCGGGATGTCGAGCAGCTCGCGCAGCTGCTGCTCGATGATGAAGCACTCGGGCGCCTTGATGTCTTCGAGGTTGATGCCGCCGAAGGCCGCGCCCAGGTAGCGCACGCAGTTGACGAACTCGTCGACGTCCTCGGTGGTCACCTCGAGGTCGATCGAATCGACGTCGGCGAAGCGCTTGAACAGGACCGCCTTGCCCTCCATCACCGGCTTGGCGGCGAGCGCGCCGAGGTTGCCGAGGCCGAGGATGGCGGTGCCGTTGGAGATCACCGCGACCAGGTTGCCCTTGGCGGTATAGTCGTAGGCGGTCGACGGGTCCTCGGCGATCCGGCGCACCGGCGCGGCGACGCCCGGCGAATAGGCCAGCGACAGGTCGCGCTGGGTGGTCAGCGGCTTGGTCGGCGTGATCTCGATCTTGCCGGGACGCCCGGAGGCGTGGAGGAGGAGGGCCTCCTCGTCGGTTACGCGTTCTGATTCTGCCATCGGCCGATGTCGGTTGCGGCCCTGCCGACGCGCGGCGTCCGCTGAAGCGAAACGGCCGCACGCCCGTTGGTCGCGGGGCGCGGGTTGTCGCGATAGGTTTTTTTGCCGCCTTTCGCACCTGCATAACGCAGGGCGGGGGCGAATCCAAGCCGTATTCCGGGGCAACCCTATGGGTGAATTTCCGGCCCGGCCTTTCTATAGTGACGGCTTCGCCGCCGACCCATCCACCCTGACCCCGCCGGACGTGTGAGCGCCCCCCAGCCCAAACCGACCGCCGCGCCATCGCAAGCGCCGTCCGACCCGCCGCAGCCGGCCGAGACCACGCCGATGCTGGCGCATTACCTGGAGGTCAAGGCGACCCATCCCGACTGCCTGGTGTTCTATCGGATGGGCGATTTCTACGAGCTGTTCTTCGACGACGCCGTGGCCGCCGCGGCCGCGCTCGACATCACCCTGACCAAGCGCGGCAAGCAGGCGGGCCAGGACGTGCCGATGTGCGGCGTGCCGGTCCATGCCGCCGAGAGCTACCTGGCGCGGCTGATCAAGGCCGGCTTCAAGGTCGCCGTCTGCGAGCAGATGGAGGACCCGGCCACCGCCCGCAAGCAGCGCGGCAACAAGGCGCTGGTCCGGCGCGAGGTGATCCGGCTGGTCACCCCCGGCACGCTGACCGAGGACACGCTGCTCGATTCGCGCCGGCACAACTACCTGGTCGCGATCGCCGAGGCCCAGGGCCAGACCGGGCTCGCCTGGCTCGACATGACCACCGGCGACTTCTGCGCCGAGCCGGTGCCGGGCGCGCGGCTGGCGGCGGCGCTGGCCCGGCTCGACCCCGGCGAGATCCTGGTGCCCGACCGGCTGATCGAGACGCCGGCGCTCTACGAGACCTTCGGCGACTGGAAATCGGTGCTGACCGTCCAGGCGGCGAGCCGGTTCGACAGCGAGAACGCGCGCCGGCGGCTGGAGGCGCTCTACGGCGTCGCCGCGCTCGATGCGCTGGGCGGCTTCGGCCGGGCCGAGATCGCCGCCGCCGGCGCGCTGGTCGACTATGTCGACCTGACCCAGCGCGGCAAGCTGCCCCGCCTGGGCCGCCTGCGCCGGATCGCCGCCGGCGGCGTGATGGAGATCGACGCCGCCACGCGGCGCAACCTGGAGCTGACCCGCACGCTCTCCGGCGAGCGCCGGGGCAGCCTGATCGCGGTGATCGACCAGACCGTCACCGGCGGCGGCGCGCGCCTGCTCGCCGAGCGGCTGGCCGCGCCGCTGACCGACCCGGCGGCGATCGACGCCCGGCTGGCGATGGTCGCCTTCTTCGTCGACGCCGCCCGCGCCCGCGACGACATCCGCGGAGCCTTACGCGCCGGCGCCGACATCGAACGGGCGCTGTCCCGCCTCACCCTGGGCCGCGGCGGGCCGCGCGACCTGGCCGCGATCCGCGACGGGCTCGGCCAGATCGGCGCGCTGCGCGCGGCGCTCGCCGACGGGCCGCTGCCGCCCGTTCCGGAGGGCGTGCGCGATGCGGAAAAGCGGCTCGGCCACCACGACCCGCTGATCGACCGCCTGGGCCGGGCGCTCGCCGAGGAGCTGCCGCTGCAATCGCGCGACGGCGGCTTCATCGCGCCCGGCTATTCCGAGGAGCTCGACGGCCAGGTCAGGCTGCGTACCGAGGGCCGCGGGCTGATCGCCCGGCTGGAGGCGCGCTACCGCGACGAGACCGGCATTTCGAGCCTCAAGATCCGGCACAACAACGTGCTCGGCTATTTCATCGAGGTCACCAGCGGCAACGCCGACAAGCTGCCGAGCGGGCCCGACAGCCCGTTCATCCACCGCCAGACCATGGCCAGCGCGATGCGCTACACCACGGTCGAGCTGTCGGAGCTGGAGACCGACATCGCCCGCGCCGCCGACCGGGCGCTGGCGCTCGAGCTCGCCCTGTTCGACGACCTGGTCGGCGAGGTCGCCGCGCGGGCCGAGCCGATCGCCGCCGCCGCGCGCGCCATGGCCGAGCTCGACGTCGCCGCCGCGCTGGCGGTGCTCGCGGTCGAGCGCGACTATTGCCGGCCGGCGGTCGACGACAGCCGCGACTTCGCCATCGACGGCGGCCGCCATCCCGGTGGTCGAGGCGCTGGCGCCGGGCGAGGCCTTCGTCGCCAACGACTGCGACCTCGGCCCCGACCACCGGCTGTGGCTGGTCACCGGCCCCAACATGGCGGGCAAGAGCACGTTTTTGCGCCAGAACGCGATGATCGCGATCCTGGCCCAGATGGGCAGCTTCGTGCCCGCGAAGGCGGCGCGGCTCGGCGTCGTCGACCGGCTGTTCTCCCGCGTCGGCGCGGCCGACGACCTCGCCCGCGGCCGCTCGACCTTCATGGTCGAGATGGTCGAGACCGCGGCGATCCTGAACCAGGCCGGCGACCGCGCGCTGGTCATCCTCGACGAGATCGGCCGCGGCACGGCGACCTTCGACGGCCTGTCGATCGCCTGGGCGGCGGTCGAGCACCTGCACGAGGTCAACCGCTGCCGGACCCTGTTCGCGACCCACTATCACGAGCTGACCGCGCTCGCCGCGCGGCTGCCGGCGCTGTCCTGCCACACCATGCGGGTCAAGGAGTGGGAGGGCGACGTCGTCTTCCTGCACGAGGTCGGGCCGGGCACGGCGGACCGGTCCTACGGCATCCACGTCGCCCGGCTCGCCGGCCTGCCCGCGCCGGCGGTGGCGCGCGCCGAGGAGGTGCTGCACTCGCTGGAGAAGGGCGAGCAGGGCGGCGCGCTCGACCCGGCTGGCCGACGACCTGCCGCTGTTCAGCGCCGCGGCGGCGCAGGCCCGCGCCGATACCCCGGCGGAGCCGTCGGCGGTGGAGGCGGCGCTCGACGAGGTCGACCCCGACGCGCTGACCCCGCGAGATGCGCTGGAACTGGTCTACCGGCTGAAGGGGCTCACAAAAGAATAGCGCCGGACAGCGTCTGCTGCCCGGCGCCGTTCAAAGGCTGTGGGCCGCGACCTACTCGGCGGTAATCGTCACGCCGAGCTGGGTCTTGATCCGGTCGATGTTCTCCGGCTTCGGCCCGCCGGCCATCGCGCCCATCACCACCGGGAACACCGCGACCGGGGCCGACGGCTTGGCCTCGAGGGTGATCGTGCCGGGGTTGTTGATGAACTTCTTGGCCGCGGTCAGCGCCTCGGTGACCAGCTTGCTCTTACCCATCGGCGAGGCCGCCAGGCCGTCGATCTGGGCCAGCGCCTGCTTCTTGAGGTCGTCGGCGCTCTTCTTCTGCTTGGCCGCGGCGGCCTTGAGCATCCGCTCGAACCCGCCGTCGTTCTTGATCTTGATCGACAGCGAGCGCAGCTGGACCTGGCCGGCCAGGCCCATGAGCTGCGCGGGCTGCACGTTGCCGCCCTTGCTCAGGCTCTGGAGCTGCTTGACGTCCAGGCCATCGAGGCTGATCGTCGAGCGTGAAGGCGCCGATCTTGTCGACGGTCAGGTGGAACGGCTCGATGACGATCTGCTTCTTGGCCGGGTCGACGCGGTACTTGATGTGGCCGCCCAGGACCAGGTCGTTGACGCCGGTGGCGGCGGCGAACTCCTTGAACTTCGGATCGGAGTCGAGCCCGGAGACGCGGGCGCCCTTGAACTCGATGTCCGCGAACTGGGGCTCCTTCTGGTTCTTCCAGTCCAGGTCGCGGACGTGCAGCTCGTCGACCGTGATGGTGCGCTTCTTGCCGCCGGTCGCCTTCGCCGGCGGGTCCATGGTCAGGCCCTTGATGATCAGGCCTTTGCCGTCGGGCGTGACCGTCTTGTAGGTCACCGTGCCGCCCTGCGCCTTCATCTGCGCGAACAGCATCTCGGCCTTCTTCTGGGCTTCCTGATTGCTCGGCCCGCCGCCGAGCGGCACGAAGATCAGCACCAATGCGACCACGACGATGACCGCCGCGACGGCGGCGCCGATTACCATATTGCGTTTCATGGGAGGCTCCCTGGTGGCGGCGGCGCCCCTCGCGGCGCCGACCGGATTCCTAGCACGTGTTCACGATGAATGCAGCATCGGCATCGATGGTTTCAGCATCGTGAATCCCCTCGGCACGCGTCCGTTCGGCGAACGGCGGCGCCTCAACTCCTTCCAGTGTACGCGCGGTGCGTATCTACCGTCCCCGGCCGGTTGTCCCAGCCCCGGCCGCCGCTGCCCGGCTAGGGGTTCCCCTTGGGCAGGCGCTGCTCCAGCGCCGACAACCGCTTCAGCAGCGCCGCGATGTCGGTCCGGATCGCGGCGATGTCCTTGAGCATGGCGGCGGCGCGGGCATTGTCCGCGGCGCTGGCCTCGGTGTCCTTGGTCGCCCGTTCCTTGAGCGTGGTCTCGATGCCGGCGGCGCGGTCCTGCAGCTTCTTGATCGCGCCCCACAGCGCGGTGAGCTGGCCGCCGGTCAGCGCGATCTGCTTGGAGGCGACGCCCTGCATCGCCTTGCGCGCGGCGGCGGCGCCGTCGATCGAGGCGCGCAGCCGGCCGATCTCCGTCTGCAGCGCGTCGATCTGGTCGGTGGTGCGCTTGTCGTAGATATAGAGCCCGGCGGCGACGAGCAGCGCGAGCAGGGCCAGCAGCATCCACGGCCCCAGCGCGGCCCCGCGCCGGCGCGGCTTGTTGAAGATCGGGCGGCTCTCGCGGATCGCCACGGACCGGACCTAGCGCTTGGGCGCCGGGGTGGGCTGCGCCGCAGCGGCCGGGTTGGCGCGGATCGAGAAGCCGAGCATCGACTTGAAGCTCTTCTGGTTGAACGCGAACAGCCAGCTCGCCTGCATCAGCGAGACCGCCGCGCTGGGCGCGGCCACGGCCTCGATCACACCCGGCTTCTCGACGAAGGCGATCGCCGCGCCGAGCGCCTCCTTCTTGATCGGGTCCTTGGTGCGGCGGCGCTCGTGGCCAAGGTCCTTGAGGATCCGCGTCTTGGCCTCGTCTTGCGTCGATGCCGTTGGCGGCGGCGTAGCTCTGGAGGATGCGCTGGACCAGCGCCTGGTTGCGGAAGCTGGCGCGCGCGCCGATCAGCTTGGTCGAGCTGGAGAACTGGAGCAGCTGGGTCGGGTCGCGGAACTTGCGGAATTCGGGATAGCGGTCCATCTGGAACCGCGCCGTCATGGTCAGCACGCCGAGGCCCTGGAAGTCGACCCGCACCGTCTCGATGATGAAGCGCTTGGTCTCGTCCTCGTAGCGATAGCGGTAGTGGGCGCTGGCGATCAGCCGGTCGAGCCCGGCCGCCTTGACCGGCGGGCCGTAGACCGGGCCGAGCCCGGCGGGCGTCGTCTCCGCCTTCTGGACCACCACGTCGGCGTAGCGCGGGTGGCGCAGGTTGAGCCAGTCGTAGTCGCGCACGACGATGCGGGCGATCTTGTAGGTGCGCCCGTCGGGCGCGCGCACGGCGACGTCGGAGATGGTCAGTCTGTCGTCGAACAGCGACTTGTCGACCGCGCCGAAGGTGACCTTGCCGCGGCCGCCCCAGGGCTTGAAGTAGAGCTCGGCGAGCCGCCGTCCGTCATTGTTGATGTAGACCACGGCCGCGGCGTAGCCCGCCGCCACCATGACGGCGAGGCCCACCACCGCGCCGACCAGCCCGCGTATCATCGTCGATGTCCCATTCGGTCCGACCGTCCTAACTGTAATACGCGCGCCATGGCAGACCAATCGCCTTCGCTGCCGCTTGCCTTTGCCCCGCGCAAGCCTTCATTTTGTCCCCATGGACATCGCGACGCCCAACCGCATCGCCAACCAGCGGGCCATCATCGACCGGCGCGAGCTGCTGGCGCAGATCGACGAACTGGTCCACGACGCCGACAAGCCGGTGTCCGACCTGCGCAACGACGCGCTCGGCCTGGTCAAGGCGGCGTTCGAGGCGGGCCGCGCGATCATCCGCCGGCGGTTCGACGAGAACCCCGACAACGCCGCCAAGGGGCTGACCTGCGTCCGGGAGCATTCCTTCCTGGTCGACCAGATCATCCGGGTGCTGTTCGACTTCGCCTACGAGCACGCCTATCCGCTGGCCAACCCGACCATGGGCGAGCGCATGGCGGTGATCGCGGTCGGCGGCTACGGCCGCGAGGAGCTGGCGCCCCAGTCCGACATCGACCTGTTGTTCCTGCTCTCCTACAAGGTCACCCCCCACGCCGAGCAGGTCATCGAGTTCATCCTCTACATGCTGTGGGACCTGGGCCTCAAGGTCGGCCACGCCACCCGCTCGGTCGACGACAGCATGCGCATGGCCCGGTCGGACCAAACCATCCGCACGGCGCTGCTCGAGGCCCGCTACCTGTGGGGCGACAACAAGATCTATCGCGAGCTGCGCCAGCGCTTCCGCGCGCTGAGCGAGGAGGACAGCGGCCTCGAATTCGTCGAGACCAAGCTGGCCGAGCGCGACGAGCGCCACCACAAGATGGGCGATTCGCGCTACGTGCTCGAGCCCAACGTCAAGGACGGCAAGGGCGGCCTGCGCGACCTGCACACGCTGTTCTGGATCGCCAAGTACATCTACCAGGTCGACGACATGGGCGCCCTGGTCGACCGCAAGGTCTTCACCAAGCGCGAGGCCGACCAGTTCCGCCGCGCCCACGCCTTCCTGACCACGGTGCGCTGCCAGCTCCACTATCTCGCCGGCCGGCCGGAGGAGCGGCTGACCTTCGACGTCCAGCCGCTGATCGGCGACAAGCTGGGCTACCGCGACCGCTCCAAGGCGCGCGGCGTCGAGCGCTTCATGAAGCACTACTACCTGGTCGCCAAGGACGTCGGCGACCTGACCCGCATCTTCTGCGCCGCGCTGGAGGAGGAGAACCGCCGCAAGTCGCGGATCAGCCTGTCCGGCCTGTTGTCGCGGCGGCGCGAGCTGGGCGACTTCGTGGCCGAGAACGGCCGCCTCAACGTCGGCGACAAGAAGGCGTTCAAGGAGGACCCGGTCAACCTCTTGCGGCTGTTCCACGTCGTCCAGGAGGAGAAGCTCGACATCCACCCGGCGGCGCTGCGCCAGGTCACCCAGTCGCTGTCGCTGATCGACAACGCGATGCGCGACGACCCGGAGGCCAACCGGCTGTTCCTGGAGATGCTGACCTCGCGGCAGAACCCGGCGGGGACCCTGCGGCGGCTCAACGAGGCCGGCGTGCTCGGCCGCTTCATCCCCGACTTCGGCCGGGTCGTCGCCCAGATGCAGCACGACATGTACCACGTGTTCACGGTCGACGAGCATTCGATCCGGGCGATCGAGCTGTTGAGCCTGATCGAGAAGGGCAAGCTGGCCGACGACCACCCGCTGGCGACCGAGATCTTCCACAAGATCAATTACCGCCGGGTGCTCTACGTCGCGGTGCTGCTCCACGACATCGCCAAGGGGCGCGGCGGCAACCACTCGGAGCTCGGCGCCGACATCGCCGAGAAGCTGGGCCCGCGCTTCGGGCTGAGCGAGGAGGAGACCGAGACCGTCGTCTGGCTGGTCCGCTACCACCTGGGCATGAGCATGATCGCCCAGAAGCGCGACATCGACGACCCCAAGACGATCCAGGACTTCGCCGATCTGGTCCAGTCGCCCGAGCGGCTGCGGCTGCTCCTGGTGCTGACCATCGTCGACATGCGCGCGACCGGGCCGGCGGTGTGGAACGGCTGGAAGGCGGCGCTCCTGCGCGACCTCTACTACCGCACCGAGGAGGTGCTCGGCGGCGCCCCCCACGCCGGCCAGATCGACCGCCGGGTCAGCGCCGCCCAAATGGCCGCGGCCGACCAGCTCACCGGCTGGGCGCCGGAAGCGATCGAGCGCCACATGGAGCTCGGCTATCCGAGCTACTGGCTGTCGCTCGACCCGGAGACCCACGCCAAGCACGCCAAGCTGATCCGCGAGGCCGAGGCCGACGGCACCAAGATCGCCATCGACGTCGACGTCGACACCTATCGCGCGATCACCGAGGTGACCGTCTACGCCCCGGACCATCCGGGCCTGTTCTCGCAGATCGCCGGGGCGATGGCGCTGTCGGGCGCGAGCATCGCCGACGCCAAGATCTTCACCCTGACCGACGGCTACGCGCTCGACATCTTCTTCGTCCAGGACGTCGAGGGCGAGCCGTTCGCCCGGCCCGAACAGATCGCCAAGCTGCGCAAGCGGATCACCGAGAGCGTGTCGGGCACGCTCCGCCCGTGGCGCGAGCTGGCCGGCCGCCAGTCGCTGCCCAAGCGCGCCCAGGCCGTGTTCCACGTGCCGACCCGCGTCATCATCGACAACGGCGCCAGCGGCACCCACACCCTGGTCGAGGTCAACGGCCGCGACCGGCCCGGGCTGCTCTACGACGTCACCCGGGTGCTGACCGGGCTCGGCCTGCAGATCTCCAGCGCCAAGATCTCGACCTTCGGCGAGCGGGTGGTCGACGTCTTCTACGTCAAGGACGTGTTCGGCATGAAGGTCGAGCACGACACCAAGAAGAAGCAGATCCAGGAAGCGCTGCGCGCCGCGCTCGACGAGGGCGCGACCGAGGCGGACAAGGCCGAGGCGGCGGAGGTTGCGGCTTAGTTAGCCCCGCCCGCTACTCCGCCCCGCGTCCTTCGACCGCCGCGCCGCCGGGCGCAGCCTCGACCCGCTCCCGCTCGACGGCGTCCAGGATCGCCGGCAGCGCGTCCTCCCGGATCAGGCCGACCTCGGCGGCGTGGCGAGCCATCGCGCCGCTGTCGGCGGCGAGCACGAGGGTCGATCCGCCGGCCTCGATCCGCCGTGCCAGGGCGGCGATCGCGTCGGCCCGGCGGCGGTTGCGGCTGACGTCGCGGATGTAGACGGCGCGCACCCGGCCCGGGAAGTCGCGCACGACGCGCGCGTAGAGCTCGGCATCGTGCTGGCCGCTGTCGCCGATCAGCACCACCGGCAGGTCGGGGTAGATCGCGAGCATGTGGCGGATCAGCGCGATCTTGTGGTCGCGGGCGCGGGGCGGCAGCGGCCGCTGGAAGGTCAGTCCCCACTCGCGCAGGAACAGGACCGGACCGACCGGGATGCGGTGCCGGCGGAAGAACTCGGTCATCACCTCGTAGATGCTCCACGGCCCGCGCGAGACGTAGAGCATCGGGTTGACCTCGCTGGCGGCCCCTTCGCCCTGCCCCCCGCCCCGCCCCTCGTGCAGCGCCCGGTAGAAGGCGGCGACGCCGGGGAAGGCGACCCGGCTCTCGGCGCCGACGAAGAACAGCCGCCACACCATCGCCAGCTTGTTGGCGACGCCGGTGTGGACCACGGTGTCGTCGATGTCGCTGATCACCAGCGTGCGCGCCCCGGCCGGCGGGATGAACACCTCGCCGCGCGCGGCCGCGCCCGTATCGGCCGGCTCGGTCAGCGCGATCTCCATCGGGTGCCACAGGCCGTCGCCGGACGGCGGCCGGTCGAGGTCGAGGCGGACGCGGAAATAGCCGTCGCGATCGGCGGTCACGGTCTGCGCCTGGTCGCCGAAGCGGACCGTCAGCACCGCGCCGCGCATGCCGTAGCGGAACAGCCGCCACAGCGCGGCGACCAGGTCGCGGCGCAGCGAGCCACGCCGGCGGCCGGCGTGGTAGCCCGGCTGGCGGAACACCCGGCCGATCAGGAACACCGCACGCGCCGAGCCGTAGCCGCGGTAGCAGTTGATCGCCACCGTGCCCCGGCCGCGCGCGGCGCGCACCGGGCGGGCGAGGACGTGAAGTGCGCGGCGCAGGAAATGGCTCACCCGGTTGTTGCGGCCGTGCGGCGCGGCGCTCGTGGTCATGGTCCTCCGGCGGATCGGTCCCGATAGCGGCGCATTGTTAGCACGAACGGATCAATGCCCGCGAAGTCAGCGCCTCTCTTCGTGCGGGAGAGGGGCCGGAAGGGAGACGACGGCTCGACGGCGGCGCCGGCAGTCGGGCCCCGGGCGAAATCAATTGGGGCCGCCGACGTTGGAAAGGGCGCGGACGTCAGACCCTATCGTCACGGGCCAAATATTCGTCGAGTGTCGGGCGCGGCGCCCTCGGGTCGAGCGCGCGATGGGAGCGGAAAGCTGCATCAACACCGTCTCGAATTGCCCCCGAGCCGGCGGTTTGTTACCCTTCCGCTCATAAAGGCGCCCATCGAGCGCTGAGGCTGGAATCCACCTTGCGCCAGCCGTCCCGTGTGCAGCGCTCCGATGGCCGACGTCGTTCGGCTCGATCAACGGAAGCGCGCAATGTCCAACTCATCCACCACTGCCTCCGCGCCCAACGCCAGCCTCGCCCCCCAGGACTCCGTCGCCAAGCTCCTGATCTGGATTCTGGTCGTCGTCGTCGTCGCCTGCTGGGCGGCAATGATCTGGGGCACCTACGTCACCTATAACGAGGCTCCCCCGCTACCCGAGCGGTTCGTCTCCGCCTCCGGCAAGACGGTCATGACGGGCGCCGACGTGGCCGCCGGCAAGGCCGCTTTCCAGAAGGCCGACCTGATGGACTACGGCAGCATCTACGGCATGGGCTCTTATTTCGGCCAGGACTATACGGCGCAGGCACTCGTCGATCTCGCCACCGGCACGCGTACGGCGCTCGCGCCAGGAGATATACGGCAGCGCCTACGGATCGTTGGCGGCGGAGCAGAAGCTGCGGGTCGATGCCGCCATGCGCGCGGCGCTGAGGGGCATCGACCTCACCGCAAGACCGCGGTCACCGTACCGAACGCCGTCGCCGCAGGCGATGACGGCGCTTCGGAGCCGCTACGCCCAAGGCCATTCTCACCAACGACTTCGTGAAGGGCTACACGCGCGCCTACGCCCTGTCACCGGAGGAAGCGAAACACACAGCCGATTTCCTTCTTTACGCCGCGCTTGACGACGGTCGCCCTGCGCCCGGGCTCTACCACATCTTGGACGATCAACTGGCCGCACGAACCGCATCGTCGGCAACAAACCGACGGCGGGCACGTTCACCTGGACATGGGTCTCGCTCACGATCCTGTTCTTCATGATCGGCGTCGTCGTCGCCGCCTTCCGGCTGTTCATCGAGCGCGGCAAGAACGAGGGATTCGAGCCGGTCCTGCAGGGTTTTCCCGAGCTCACGCCTAGCCAGAAGGCGCTCTGGAAATACTTCATCGCCGTCGCGCTAGTTCTGCTGCTGCAGATCGCGGTCGGGGCCGTGATGGCCCACTACTACACCGAGCGCGGCGGCTTCTATGGCATCGACATCGACAGGTTCCTGCCGTTCAACTTTCTTCGCGCGGTCCACATCCAGACCCCGATCGTGTGGATCGGGATCGCCTGGATTGCCGCCGCCCTGTTCCTCGCGCCGCGCATCGGCGGCCGTGAACCGCGGGGGCAGGCGCTATTCGTGAACGTGCTTTTCGTCGTGACGGTCGCGATCGTCGTCGGCGCGCTCGTCGGCGACTATCTCGGGCATCGTCGGCATCATCGACGGCAGCTGGTTCTGGATCGGGAACCAGGGCCTTTCCTATCTGGAGCTCGGCCGGCTCTGGCAGATCCTGTTCTTCGTCGGCCTCGCCGCGTGGAGCTTGATCCTGCTGCGCACGATGTGGCCGGGCCTCGTCAAGCTGTTGCGCCGCTGGTCGCTCTACAGCCTGTTCCGGGCGGAACACCTGCTGTGGTATTCGACCACCGGGGTCGCCGTGATCTACGCCTTCGGCATGATCCCGCTGACCGAGGTGCATCCGTCCTTCACCATCACCGACTTCTGGCGCTGGTGGGTGGTTCACCTTTGGGTCGAGTGGGCTTTCGAGCTGTTCACGGCGGCGGTGACCGGCTACTTCCTGATGGCGCTGGGCCTGGTGTCGCGGCAGTTGGCCGAACGCGCCATCTTGCTGGAATGGATCCTGATCCTCGTCAGCGGCATTCTCGGCACCGGCCACCACATGTATTGGGCCGGCGAGCCGGACATCTGGATCGGATTGGGCAGCGTGTTCTCCTTCCTCGAGGTGCTGCCCCTGTTCCTGCTGATCCTGGAAGCCGTCGAACAGCGTCAGCGGATACGCGCCGAGCGCGGTTTCCCCTATCGTCTCGCCTACCTCTACATCCTGGGCTCGGCATTCTGGAACTTCGTCGGCGCCGGCGTGTTCGGCGGCGCGACGATCAACGCGCCGCTGGTCAACTACTACGAGCACGGCACGTTCCTGACCCTGAACCATGCCCATACGGCGATGTTCGGGGCGTTCGGGCTGCTCGCCATCGGTCTGGTCTATCTGTGCCTGCGCTACATGGCGGGCGACCGTGGGACGTGGAGCGACCGACCGGGCGTCTGGGCGTTCTGGTTGTACAACGCCGGCCTGGTGATGTGGGTGGTGCTGAACTTCTTCCCGATCGGCTGGCCGCAGCTCGAGGCCGTCTACCAGCACGGGCTCGCCTATGCGCGCAGCCTCGCCTTCTATAATCAGACCCTGCTGTGGCAGTGGCTGCGGTTCCCCGGCGACGTCGTGTTCGCGATCGGGGCGCTGGTGATGGCGTGGGACTTCATCGCCAAGGTGCGACGTGTGCTGCGCCGTCCGGCACCGGCGACAGCGGCGCTGGGCGCGGCGGAATAGCGACTTAGCGGACGCGCCTCACCGAGGCGAACGATTCGACGGGCCCGGCCGGCCGTTGAGGCCGACCAGGAACCGCGACGCCGGTGACCGGCCGGGGAATGTGATAATTCTGCGTATGCCAGGCGCGGCCGTTCGAGATCTTTGCCGGAAACCGGTCGAGCGGTCGCCGTTCGCCGGTCGACCGTGTCCAGTCCCCGCCGCCCGGGCGCCAACGAACGTGGATCACCGCCGGAACGAGATCGGCCGCCGTCGGCCTCGCTCCATACGCGGATCCCCAAGCGGCGAGGGGGAATCGGCGCAACGTCGTTCCGAAACGGCCGCGAAGCGCGTACAAGGATTCGATGAAACTGCTTCGCTCCTCGGCGATCGTCGCCTTCTACACGCTGGCCAGCCGCATTCTCGGCTTCGTACGCGACATCATGATGGGCGCCATCCTCGGCACGGTCGGGCCGGTCGAGGCCTTCATCGTCGCCTTCCGCTTCCCCAACATGTTCCGCCGGCTGGTCTCCGAGGGCGCCTTCGCCGCCGCCTTCGTGCCGCTGTTCTCCAAGCGGCTGGAAGCCTATGGCCAGCACACGGCGATGGTGTTCGCCGACCAGGTGTTCTCGGTGCTGCTGCTGATCCTGTTCGTGTTCACGGTGGTGGTCGAGATCTTCATGCCCCAGGTGCTGCTGGTGGTCGCGCCGGGCTTCGCCACCGAGCGGCCCGAGCTGTTCGACACCGCCGTGCTGCTGACCCGGCTGACCATGCCCTACCTGATGTGCATGGCGATCGTGGCGATGATGAGCGGCATGCTCCAGTCGGTCTACAAGTTCGCCGCCGCAGCCGCCGCACCGATGCTGCTCAATACCATCCTGATCCTGGGCCTGGTGTTCGCGCGCGGCTGGTTCGTCACCCCGGCGCACATGCTCGCCTGGGCGGTCGCGCTGGCCGGCATCGCGCAATATGTCTGGCTGGGCTGGATGTGCCGGCGCGCCGGGCTCGACCTGCGCCTGCGCCGGCCGCGGCTGACGCCCGGGGTCAAGCGGCTGCTCAAGGTGATGGTGCCGGGCCTGATCGCCGGCGGCATGACCCAGATCAACATCCTGGTCGGCACCATCATCGGCACCTTCCTGACCGGCGTGGTCTCCTACGTCTACTACGCCGACCGGGTCTACCAGTTCCCGCTCGGCATGATCGGCATCGCCATCGGCACCGCGCTGTTGCCCGAGCTGTCGCGCACCCTGGAGCGCGACGGCGCCGCGGCGATGGCGGTGCAGAACCGGGCGATCGAGCTGTCGATGCTGCTGACCGTCCCCGCCGCCGCGGCGCTGGCGGCGATCCCGCTGTCGGTCGTCACGGTGATGTTCCAGTACGGCCGCTTCACCGCCGAGGCCGCGCACCTGACCGCCTGGGCGCTGCTGGCGTTCGCCACCGGGCTGCCGGCCTTCGTCCTGATCAAGGTGCTGTCGCCCGGCTTCTGGGCCCGGCACGACACCAAGTCGCCGATGATCTACGCGGTGATCTCGATGGTCACCAACATGGTGCTGAGCCCGCTGTTGGTCTGGCCGCTCGGCGTCGGCTACCTGGGCATCCCGATCGCGACCTCGGTCGCCGCCTGGATCAACGCCGGGCTGCTGGTCTTCTTCCTGATCCGGCGCGGCCACTGGGTGCCCGACGCGCGGCTGGCGCGCCGGCTGCCGCGCATCGTGATCGTCGCGCTGGTCATGGCCGCCGCCCTGATCCCCGCCGCCGACGCGCTCGCCGACTGGAGCGCCGGGTCGCTGTGGCAGCGGATCCTCGGCATCCTCGCCCTGGTGATCGGCGGCATGGTGGTCTACGGCGGCGGCGTGCTGGCGATCGGCGGCGCCGGGATGAGCGACATCAAGCGGCTCGCCCGCCGCGGCGGCAAGAAGAAGACGCCGGCCGACGCCGAGCCCGAGACGGAATAGCCGGCGCCGTCAGGCGCCGGGGTCGATGGAGGACACTGGAATGCGTCGTCGCGCGGTTCTTGCCCTCACCGCTCTTGCGGTCATGCTGCTCTCTCAGGCGGTTCCCGCCCAGGCGCAGATCCGGCCGATGCCGTCGTGGTGCTCCGTCTGGTACGACGGCTGCAACACCTGCCGGCGCGTCGGCGGCAGCGTCGTCTGCACCAAGAAGTTCTGCGTCAAGCCGGGCCCGGCCCGCTGCCTGCGCCGCACCAGCCCGCGCGCCCAGATGCCGCGCTGGTGCGCGGTTTGGTACGACGGCTGCAACACCTGCACCCGTGCGGCAAACGGCAGCCTGCGCTGCACCCAGCGTTATTGCCAGCACCGCGAGACCGGCGCGCTGCATCCGGCGCCGCCCGGGGCGGTAGGAGCGGTAGGAGCGGCCCTAGTCGGTCCGGACGCGGGTGCGCCGCTGGGCGCGGCGCGGGACGATGTCGGTGGCCAGGCCGAGGCCGCGCAGCAGCAGGATCACGTAATAGGTGCCGTCGAGCTGCCACCAGCGATGCTGGACGGAGGCGGCGGCCTGGTCGTGGTGATGGTTGTTGTGCCAGCCCTCGCCCATCGCGATCAGCGCGACCAGCCAGTTGTTGCGGCTGTCGTCGCCGGTCTCGTAGGCGCGCGCGCCCCAGACGTGGCTCAGCGAGTTGACCGACCAGGTGATGTGCCAGACCAGGACGGTGCGCAGGATCACGCCCCACACCACCAGGCTCAGGCCGAGCTGTACGCCCGCCGCCCAGCCGCCGTTGCCGGCGAGCCCGATGAGCAGGCCGGCGCCGAAGAACAGGGCGGCGTGGGCCGAGGTAGATGGCCAGCGGCAGCGTCGGGTGGCGCTGGAGCCGGCGATAGAAACGGTCGTGGAGCAGGTCCTTGGCGTGGCGGGAGATCGCCGCCGCCTCGATGATCTTCGTGTCGCCGACGGTCAGCCAGCGGAAGTGCGACCACCAGAAGCCGGCGCGCGGGCTGTGCGGATCCTCGCTGCCGTCGGAATCGCGGTGGTGGAGGCGGTGGGTCGTCACCCAGGCGATCGGCGGCCCCTGCAGGCAGCACAGCGCGACCACGACCAGCCCGTGCTCGAACCACAGCGGCACCTTGAGGCTGCGATGGGACAACAGGCGGTGATAGCCGAGGTTGATGCCCTGGCCGAAGACGATCACCCCGGCCGCCATCGCGGCGACCCCGACCCAGCTGAACAGCCACGGCACGAGGGCGAGGCAGGCGAGCGCGTGCACGCCCCACAGGACGGTGACCAGCGGCCAGTTCCGGCGGGACGGCAGGGACGCATGCGACTGTCTGACCGGAGCCGGCAGACTCCGAGGCCGCATCGATGCCAGTTTGCATGTACGCGCCTTCGTTCGCCCGAGCGTCGGGAATCCGGGCCGTTGATGCCAAGACCCCCATCGTGGCCCCGACGTGGGCGCCACCCTAGCACGCGGCCGGCGAGAGCACAGGAAAAACTATTGTAAATCTGCGGGCTTGCCGGAGCGGATCGACCCTGCCCTACGGCTGACCCGACGCTTCGCCGAGGATCGCCTCCGAGCCGGTGACGACGTCGAGCATCTCCTCGGTCGTGGTCTCCTGGCGGACGCGGCGTTCCTGGCGGACCAGCGTCTCCAGCTTGTCGCCGATATTGTGGTCGGCGGCCTCGAGCCGGTGCAGCCGCGCGCCGTTCTCGCTGGCCAGCGATTCCATCACCGAGCGGGTCAGCTCGGCGAACAGGTATTCGGCCGCCAGGCTCTCGAGCAGCGCCTCGGGCGGCAGCTGGTGGAGCGGCGGGTTGCCCGCCGCGCCGCCGCCCATCAGCGCCGGGTCGAGCGGCAGGATCGAGCGGAACTCGACCTCGAACCGGCCGCCCTTGCGGTAGCCGCCGAACACCACCGCGGCGCGCGACGCGCCGTCGAGGTGCCGGGCCACCTGCCGGGCGGTGGCGACCACGCCGCCGACGTGGGTCGCCATCGGCACGCTCCAGTCGGCCGCCAGCCCGCGCTCCTCGGCGAGCCGCGCGCCGCGCTGGCCGATGATGCCGAGCTGCTGGCCGGGGCCGCGCTCGGCCGCGGCCCGGTCGAGCACCAGCTCGTTGAAGGCGCCCGCGAAGCCCTGCTCGGCGCTGACCGCGATCAGCACGTCCGAGCCGCCGTGCACGCCGCCCAGCGCAGCGCCGTCGCTCGCGGCAGCAGCAGCGCCGCCCGCGCGATCGCCGCCTCGATCACCTCGGCATAGCGGCGGATGCCCGGCAACGCGGTCTGCGCCTCCTGGACGTGGTTGGCGGCGAGCGCGCGCATCGCCCGGAACAGGTCGCGCAGCTCGTCGAGGCTGTCGATCCGCGCCTTGAGCCGGGTCAGCCGCTCCATCTCAGCCGCCGTTTTCGCCGGGCACCGGTGCGTTCGGCACGGGCGCGTCCGGCGTCCGACCGATCCGGCGACGGCGCCGCCGGTCCCGGTGCGGGACCGAGCTCGGCGATCGCGGCGTCGAGCACGGCGAGCAGCCTCTCCCGGTCCGCATCGCCGAGCGCGCCGGTCCGCTCCAGCCGCTCGGCGACGTCCGGGCAATTCGCGTCGATCGCCGCGCCGATGCCGGCCTTGAACGCCTCGACCCGGTCGAGCGGCAGCGGGTCGAGCCGGCCCTCGTGGACGGCGAGCAGCAGCGCCGCCTGCTCGGCCAGCCGCAGCGGGGCGAACTGGGGCTGAGCCAGGATCGCGCGGATGCGCCGGCCGTGCTCGATCGTGGTCCGGGTCCGCTCGTCGACGATCGTGCCGAAGCGCGTGAAGATCTCCAGCTCGAGGAACTGGGCGTATTCGAGCCGCAGGGTCTCGGCCAGCTTCTTGATCGCCGGCGCCTGGGTCTGGCCGCCGACGCGCGACACGCTCATGCCCACGTTCACCGCCGGCTTCTGGCCCTCGTAGAACAGCTTCGGCTCCAGGTAGATCTGGCCGTCGGTGATCGAGATCAGGTTGGTCGGGATGTAGGCGGAGAGGTCGCCGGCCTGGGTCTCGGCGATCGGCAGCGCGGTCAGCGAGCCGCCGCCGCGCTCGTCCGAGAGCTGGGCCGCGCGTTCGAGCAGGCGCGAGTGGATGTAGAAGATGTCGCCCGGATAGGCCTCGCGCCCCGGCGGCTTGCGCAAGAGCAGCGACAGTTGGCGATAGATGATCGCGTGCTTCGACAGGTCGTCGATGACCAGCAGCGCGTCCTTGCCCTGGTCGCGGAAATACTCGGCCATGGTGCAGGCGGCGTAGGGCGTGATCCACTGGGCGCCGGGCGCGGCCTCGGACTCGCCGACCACGAAGATGCAGCGCTCGAACGCGCCATAGCGGCGCACGGCCTCGACCACCTGGTTGACGGTCGACGCCCGCTGGCCGACCGCGGCGTAGACGCAGACCACGTCGGTGTGGCGCTGGTTGATGATCGTGTCGAGCGCGACCGCGGTCTTGCCGGTCTTGCGGTCGCCGATGATCAGCTCGCGCTGGCCGCGGCCGAGCGGGATCATCGCGTCGACCGCGACCATGCCGGTCATCAGCGGCGTCGTCACCAGCTCGCGGTCGACGATCGCCGGCGCGGGCCGTTCGATCGGGTCGCGGCGCCGGGCGGCGATCGGCGCGCCGCCGTCGAGCGGCCGGCCGAGCGGATCGACGACGCGGCCGAGCAGCGCCTCGCCGACCGGCACCCGGACGATCTCGCCGGTGCCGTAGACCTTGGCGCCGGCAACGATGCCGTCGCTGTCGCCGAGCAGCACGCCGCCGATGCTGACCTCGTCGACGCGAACCGCGATGGCCATGGTGCCGTCCTCGAGGCGCAGCAGCTCGTCGAGCCGGGTCGCCGGCAGGCCGGTGACCGCGACGACGCCGTCGCCGACATGCTCGACCGTGCCGACGTGCTCGACCGACGGATCGACGGTCAGGTCGCGGACCCGGGCGCGCGCGGCCGACAGCCACTGCGTGGCGTCGTCACTCAGCGGCCTGGTCACGCGACAGCTCCGTTCCAGCCTTGGCCAGCAGGTCGGCCCAGGTGAACTTGACGACGGTGTGGGGCAGGCGCAGCTCCGCGCCGCCGACCAGATCGGGGTCGGCCTCGAACCGGATTTCCGTGGCCGTGTCGCCTTCCGCCGGGAACAAGGCGGCGATCCGCTTGTGCCACTTGGCCTGGGCCTTGGCCTCCAGCGGCGCGGCGGTGGCGACGACGATCGCCGCCTTGCCCTGGCCCGCGTCGCCATCGGACGGCTTGCCGCGGCCCAGGTCAGCCGCCATCCGCACCCGTTCGGCGGCTCGGCTGCTCTTCGACCTGCCGGCAGACCCGGTCGAGCGCAGCCTCGTCGATCGAGCCGGCGCCGGTCTCGCGCAGCAGCGTCCCGGCGAGGTCGACCGCCAGCGCGGCGAGCCGGTCGCGCATCGCTTCCTCGGTGCGGCGGCGCTCGTCGCCGATCGCCTTGCTGGCGTCGGCGACCATGCGGTCGGCGTCCTGGCGCGCGTCGGCGAGGATCTTGTCGCGCTCGGCGCTCATCTCCTCGTGGACCTTGGCGATCAGGGCGTGGCGCTCGTCGTTCATCTGCGCGCGGTCCGCCTCGAGCCGCGCCTCGGCGGCGGCGGCGGCCGCTTTCTGTTCGGCCGCCTCGGCGAAGGCGCGCTCGGAGAAGGCGCGGCGCTTCTCGATCACCGCTCGAACCGGCCTGTAGAGGAAACGGTGGAGCAGCCACACCAGGACGACGAAATTGATCGCCTGCAGGGCCAGCGTCCACCAGTCGATCTGCATGACTTGGCGCTTATCCGGTAAACGGGTTCGCGAAGAGCAGCAACAACGCGATGACGAGGCAGTAGATCGCCATCGTCTCGATCATCGCCAGGCCGACGAACAGGGTGCGCGACAGGGTGCCCGCCGATTCCGGCTGGCGGGCGATCGCGTCCATCGCCGCGGCGACCGCGCGGCCCTCGCCCAACGCCGGGCCGAGGGCGCCGAACGAGACCGCCAGCGCGGCCCCCAGGATGCTCATCATTTGGACGGTCATGCGTTCCTCTTATCCTGCTTCGACGCTGCCGACGGCCGCGCCGACGAAGACGGCGGCCAGTACGGTGAAGATGTAGGCCTGGATGATGCCGATCAGGATGCCGAGCAGCATGAACGGGATCGGCAGCAACAGCCCGGCCAGGAAGACGACGATGGCGACGACGAACTCGTGGCTCATCATGTTGCCGAACAGCCGGATCATCAGCGAGAAGGTCCGCGTGATCTCCGACAGGATGTTGAGCGGCAGCAACAGCGGGCTGGGCCGGATGTAGCGCTTGAGATAGTCCCCCACGCCCCGCGCCTGGACACCGTAGGCGTGGGCGGCGACGAAGACCAGCAGGGCCAGCGCCGCGGGCGTCTCGATATGCGCGGTCGGCGCCTTGGCGCCCGGGGATGGTCGCCGACAGGTTGGCCACGATCAGGAAGATGAACAGCGTGCCCAAGAGCGGCATGAACGGCCACGGGTCGCGCCGGATGATCGCCTGGATCTGGTTGGCGATGGTCTCGACCACGACCTCCAGCGCCGCCTGGGCGTTGCCCGGATGGACCTTGGCCCGGCGCATGACCAGCCACGAGACCAGGACCAGCAGCGCCATGATCGCCCAGGTGGTCACGACCGCCCGGACGATCGGCACCGGGCCGATGTGGAACAGGATCTCGTTGGCGAGCGGGTTCTTGCCCATGGTCACGGCGCTCCGACGAGGCGGCGGACCAGGCCGCGCGCGACCAGGAAGCCGAGCAGGCCGAGCAGCAGCGCCAGCGCGCCGTGCTGGGCCAGCAGCCAGAACACCGCCAGCGCCGCGGCCAGCCGGCCGCCGTAGAGCGCGGTCAGCGCCATCGCGGAGCCGCCGCTGACGTGGAGCCGGACGGTCCAGCGCAGCATCATGAAATAGACCGCGCCGAGCACCAGCCCGGCGGCCACCGCGGCGAGCGCGCCCAGGACCGACAGCGTGCCGAGCCCGGTCATAGCTTGCGCACCCGTTGCCAGGCCAGGTAGCTGCCGAACAGCACGCCGACGAAGATCAGCGCGCCGCTGAACGTGATGCCGGTGTGGAACACGCCGTCGAGCCAGCGCCCGAGCAGGACGCCGAGCAGGGTCGGCGCCACGATCAGCCAGCCGAGCGAGCCGATCATCGACAGGTTCTGCCCGATCGAGCGCTCGCCCTCGCGCTTCCAGCGCTCGGCGCGCTCCTCGCGCAGGCGCACGGCGCGCTGCATCTCGTCGTGGTTCCGTTCGGGTCGGGCGGCGCTCATTCCGACAGGCTCAGGTCCGAGGCGACCGTGCGCATCGGTCCGCGCGGCTGCGGCACCGGCCGTTGGCCGGCTTCCAGCACCCGCTGGATCTGGCGGATGGCGGCGAGTTGCAGCCGGGTCGCCGAGATGCGCGATTCCGCCTCCGCCGTCTCCTCCGCCCGAAAGCGCTCGAGCACGGCATCGCCGAGCCGCGCCAGCGTCTCCTCGCCGACCGCGTCGCGGCTCGCCACCTCGACCAGGTCGCCGTCGCGCACCGCCAGCACGCCGCCGCGCACCGCGACGTGATGGGCCTTGCCCGCCCGGTCGAGCCAGGTGATGACCGAGATCGCCAGCACGGTGATGAAGTCGGCGTGGCCGGGCAGGATGCCGAAGGCGCCGGTCGCGTCCTCGGCGCGGACGTGGCGGACGTCGTCGGCTTCGAGGCAGACCGCGACCGGCGTGGTGACCACGAGCCTCATGCCGCCGCGTCCTCCGGCGGCGGGCGCGGGCGCCTTCTTCTTCATGGCCTCGGCGCGCGCCTGCGCCTGGTCGAGCGTGCCGATCATGTAGAGCGCGCTCTCCGGCCAGCCGTCGGCGGCGCCGTCCATGACCGCGCGGCAGCCGGCGAGCGTTTCGGCGAGCGGCACCGACACGCCGGGCTGGCCGGTGAACTGGGCGGTGACCGCGAAGGGCTGGGTCAGGAAGCGGATCAGCCGCCGCGCCCGGCCGACCGCGGTGCGGTCGGCGGCGCTCAGCTCCTCCATGCCCAACAGCGAGATGATCTCCTGCAGCTCGCGATAGTGCTCGATCAGCCGGCGGGCGTCCTCCGCGGTCTGGTAGTGCAGGTCGCCGACGACGCGCGGGTCGAGCATCACCGAGGTCGACGACAGCGGGTCGACCGCCGGATAGAGCCCCTCGCTCGCCATGTCGCGGCTGAGCACGATCGCCGAATCGAGATGGGTGAAGGTCTGCGCCACCGCCGGGTCGGTGAAGTCGTCGGCGGGCACGTACATCGCCTGGATCGAGGTCACCGCCGCCTCGCGCACCGAGGCGATGCGCTCCTGCAGCTCGGCGATCTCGGTGGCCAGGGTGGGCTGGTAGCCGACCCGCGACGGCAGCCGGCCGAGCAGGCCCGAGACCTCGCCGCCGGCCTGGACGAAGCGGTAGACGTTGTCGATCAAGAGCAGCACGTCGCGGTGATCGACGTCGCGGAACTGCTCGGCGATGGTCAGCGCGGTCATGCCGACCCGCCAGCGCGCGCCGGGCGGCTCGTTCATCTGGCCGAAGACCAGCGCGGTGCGGTCGATCACCCCGGCGCGCTGGAGCTCGCGCCACAGCTCGTGGCCCTCTCGCGCGATCGCTCGCCGATGCCGGCGAAGACAGAGATGCCGGAATAGGTCTGGATGGTCGCGCGGATCAATTCCATGATCAGCACGGTCTTGCCGACCCCGGCGCCGCCGAACATCGCCGCCTTGCCGCCGCGCGGCAGCGGCGCCATCAGGTCGATCACCTTGATCCCGGTCAGGAACAGCTCGCCGTTCGAGCGCTGCTGGACCAGGGTCGGCGCCTTGCGGTGGATCGGCATCCGCGGCGCCTTGGGGTCGATCGGCGGGCCGTGGTCGATCGGGTCGCCGACCACGTCGATCAGCCGGCCGAGCACCGCCTCGCCCGTGGGCACGAGGATCGGGCGCCCCGGTGTTCTGCGCGGCGACGCCGCAGCGCAGGCCCGCCGTCTCCTGCATCGCGACCGCGCGCACGGTGCGCGGGTCGACGTGGTTCTGGACCTCGAGCACCAGCCGGTGCGGCCCGTCCCAGTCGATCTCGAGGGCGCTGTTGATCGCCGGCAGGCAGCCCGCCGGGAAGGCGACGTCGACCACCGACCCGCTGACGCGGATGACCCGCCCGTCGGGCCGGGGCTGGTTTGGCTGGTCGCTCTTGTCCATCACGCCGTTGCGATCCGATCGATCCCGCGACGCCAGGATCGCATCCTGACGGTTTCACCAACCTTGACGAAGGTCAACCGGCACGTACGCGCAGCCGGCCGGCCCCGCCGCCTCAGAAGGCGATCGCGCAGCTGTCGGCGGGGACGAAGATGCGCTGGAAGTAGACCGGCGTCTCGTCGTGGGCGACCGCGCTGGCGTGCAGCTCCAGGACGTGCGTCCCCGGCTTGACGCCGAGCAGGCCGGCGAGCGGCGCGTCGAGCCGGGTGCTCTGGACCACGGTGGCGGCGCTGGCGGTGGCGAGGCCGAATTTATCATTGAGGTAGTAGCGGATGTTGACCGACTTGAGCTCGCTCGGATCGATGCGCTTGAGCCGCGGCGCGGCCTTGTCGCGCAGGTACATCTGGGCCGCACAGGACGCGCCGTTCGACATCCGCATCCGCCGGGTGATGCGCACGAAGGTCTCGCCATTCCCGTCCGCTTCGCCGCACAGGAAGGCCGACCACGGACCGGGATCGTCGAGCGTGTCGATGGCGAGGTCCTCGTCGCTGAAGGTCAGCCGTTTGCCGTCGGCCCTGTCGACGAAGCGGAAATGCCAGACCGAGGAGGCGAAGCGCTCGCTCAAGACGATCCGGCTGCCGTAGCCGCTGCGCCGGACCACCTCGCCGCGCTGCTGGAGCTGAAGCAGCGCCGCCTGGACGGTGCCGAGGCTGACCCCGAGGATCTCCGCGAGCCGCTTCTCCGGCGGCAGGAAGTCGTCGTGCTGCAGGTCGCCGTCACGCATCGCCTGGACGATCGCCAGCCGAACGGCGCTGCGCTTGGTCTGGGTTCCGGTCGCGGTGACGTCGCGCATGTTGCGGACGAGCGCCGTTTCGATCGCATCCTGGTTTCGGCGCGGAGCGGCCATGACCTTCGATCGGTGGTTGTTGGAGTGGCCGACCCTAGTCCGCGTGATCACGGAAGGATAGCCCGCGTGATCGGGGGCTAGATGCGCCGGACCGCGCGCACCAGGATGATCACGGTCAGCGCCAGGAAGACCAGCGCGATCGGGCTCTGGAACACGACGGTCAGGTCGGCGCGGTAGAGCCGCAGCGACTGGCGCAGCGAGTTCTCCAGCATGCCGCCGAGCAGGAAGCCGATCACCAGGCAGACGACCGAGAAGCCGAGCCGCTGCATGACCAGCCCGATGCCGGCGAAGACCAGCATCACGCCGACCCCGAACAGCGATTCGTTGGGCAGGTAGACGCCGACGATGCACAGCACCAGGACGGGCGGCAGGATCACCGGCCGCGGCGTGCGCGCGATGAAGGCCCAGATCGGGATGCCGAGCCGGCCGATCGCCAGGTGGACGCCGTTGGCCATCAGCATCGAGGCGAACAGGGCGTAGATCAGGTCGCCGTGCTGCTGGAGCATGAACGGCCCGGGCACGATGCCGTGGATGATGAAGGCGCCGATCAGCAGCGCCGCGGCGATGTTGCCGGGCACGCCGAGCGCAATGGTCGGCACCAGGTTGGCGCCGACCACGGCGCTGTTCGCCGCCTCGGTCGCGATGATGCCCTCGGGGTTGCCCTTGCCGAAGCTCGACGGGTCCTTCGACGCCCGCCGGGCCGCGCCGTAGCTGAGGAAGGCGGCCAGGGTCACGCCCAGGCCCGGCAGCATGCCGACGCCCGAGCCGATCAGCGCCGCCCGCCCGATCACCTTCCAGTAGGAGAAGAACTCGCGCGCCGGCAGCTTGGTGTTGATCTGGGCGTATTCCTCGCGGGTCCGCCGCCGCTCGCCGCCGGAGCGCCACAGGTCGAAGATCTGCGCCAGCACCGCGGTCATCGCCAGCGAGCCCACCGCGATCGAGATCAGCGGCAGCCCGTCGTAGAGCTCGACCTCGTTGAAGACCATGCGCTGGGAACCGTCGACCGGGTCGAGCCCCAGGGTCGACAGGAACACGCCGAGCGCGATCGCGAGCAGCCCCTTGATCGGCGAATCGCCCGAGATGCCGGCGAGCAGCGCGAAGGCGAACAGCAGCACCGCGGTGTATTCGAGCGGCCCGAACTGGAGCGCGATCGCGGCGAAGGGCACGACGAGGACGATCAGCAGCACGTCGGAGATGGTGTCGCCGGTGACCGACGAGAACAGCGCGAACTTGAGCGCGCGCATCGACTCGCCGCGCTTGGCCATCGGATGGCCGTCGAGCGCGGTGGCCGCCGCCTCGGGCGTGCCCGGCGAGTTGAGCAGGATCGCCGGGACCGCGCCGCCCGACGTGCCGCCCTTGTTGACCCCGACCAGGAACGCGATCGCGGCGAGCGGCGACATATAGAAGGTGATCGGGATCAGCACCGCCAGCGCGGTGACGCTGCCCAGCCCCGGGATCACCCCGATGACGATGCCGAGCGTGATCCCCGCCGCGATGAACATGAGGTTCCACAGCGACAGCGCGTCGCCGAAGCCGACGATCAGCGAATGGATCACGGCAGGTCGACCTCGAACAGGGAGCCGGCTCCCCAGTAGGTCGCGGCGGTCACCCCGGCGGCCACGATCACGATCAGCCACCAGCGGCGGACGCCGGCCGCGACCATGGCGATGGCGATGACCAGCGGGGCGACGACCAGGAAGCCGATCTGCCACAGGCCGATCCAGATCGCCGCGCAGGCGATCGTCCAGACCACGATCTCGGTGAGGATCGCGCCACCGTCGCTCGACGTCTTCTGCTGGCGCATCTGGCCGAAGCGGGCGACGCGGTGGCCGACGAAGATGACCGACAGGATCAGCACCGCCGACGCCGCCAGCCGCGGGAAGAAGCCCGGCGACACGTCATAGGCGCCGGCCGCGCTCTTGGTCTGGGTCGGGATCAGCCACAACAGGGCGAACAACGACAAGGCCGCCAGCACGAGGCCGGCGACGATGTCGTGGACCGGGTTGACGATGGGCTCGTCGGCTACATCGTCAGCCGGTGCGTCCGGCTCCGGCGCCCCCACGCTCATTTCCGGGTCGCTTTGACCACCTGCTTGAGACCATCACTGGTCTTGTTGATGTCCGCGGTCAGCGCCTTGGGGCCGACATAGTGGATCGGGAAGCGCAGCTTGTTGTTCATCAGGTCGACGAACTGCGGGTCGGCGGTCGCCTTCTTGGCGGCCGCCGCGATCTTGGCGACCACGGCGGGGTCCATGCCCTTGGGGCCGGCGATCAGCGCCTGGCTGGGCATCGACACGCCGTAGAGCTCCGCCATCGACGGCGCCTTGGGCGAGGCCGCCAGCCGGCCCTTGTTGAAGGACAGCAGCACCTTCATCTTGTTGCCGAAGCGCTGGTGGACGCCGCCCGACCAGGCGAAGTCGACCTTGCCGCCCAACAGGAAGGGCACCATCTCGCCGCCGCCCTTGGTCGGGATGCCGATCCACTTAACCCCCTCGCGCTGGCCGATATAGTCGACGAAGGCGCGCTGCATGGCGCCCTGGTCGGCATAGCTCAGCTTGTGCGTCTTGGCGTAGGCGACCAGCTGCTTCATCGTGTTGAAGGGCGCGTCGGCCTTGGCGACCAGCGCCATCTGGTAGTCGGAGATCTGGGCGATATAGGTGAAGCTGTCGGCCGTGTACTCGACCTTCTGGGTCAACGGCGGCCACAGCAAGGTCACCGACGCCGCGAACAGCAGCGTGTAGCCGTCGGGCTTCTTCTTGGCGACCTCGGTGGCGCCGATCGCGCCGCCGGCGCCCGGCCGGGTGCGGACGACGACGTGCGTCCCCAGCGCCTTGCCCAGGGCCTTGGAAAAGATCCGCCCCATCGTCTCGGTGCTGCCGCCCGCCTTGTACGGGATGACCAGGGTGACCGGCTTTTTCGGGTATCCGGCCGCCTGCGCGGCGGGCGCCGCGAAGCCGAAACCGAGTGCCGCCGCGGCGGCTGCGGCCACGGCCGCGACGCGATTTGGTGCCAGGTACATCATCGTTCTCCCTCCGCTGCGACCGACGACAGGCCTCCAAAAAATGCTTCCCAAAACTATATAGTTTTAATACTAGTGTCGAGTCCTTTCGGGGCGGGCCCGGCCGGTCGTGGCAGCCCCCAGCAGCGCGGATGGCCCAACGCGATGACCAGCAACACCCTCGACAGTCCCGTTCCGGAACACATGGTCGCCGAGGCCTGGGCGGCGGTGCAGCCGGGCGACGACCCGGTGATGTACGGCCACGTGACGCTGGACCCGCGCGAGCCGGTGCCGGTGCGCAGCCACCAGACCTTCACCCTGACCTACACGGTCGGCCGCTATGGCCTCGACGACACCGGCGCGATCCGGGTGGTGTTCCGCGCGCTGGGCGACTGGGGCGCGCTGCAGACCGACGACCCCACGGCGCCGGGCTACGTCACCGCCAAGTCGAGCAACGGCGTGCCGATCCTGCTGGACTATTCGCGCTACGGTGCGATGCCCCGGCCACGCTGGAAGGTGGTCACCGCGCGTGTCTCGGGCGGCTACCTCAGCGAGGGCGACACCATCACCATCGTCTTCGGCGACCGCTCGGGCGGCTCGCCGGGGATGCAGATGCAGACCTTCGTCGAGGGCGGGTTCGAGTTCAAGGTGGTCGCCGACGTCTGCGCCGTCGGCCAGTTCACCCCGATCCCGGACACGCCGAGCATCGCCGTGATCCCGGGGCCGCCGGCGGTGTGGCGCGCGGTGCTGTCGAGCCTGCGCCGGCCGGGCGAGCGCTTCCGCTTCGGCCTCAAGGCCGAGGACATCTGGGGCAACCCGAGCCCGACCGCCGAGGGCCGCTTCACCTTCGAGACCACCCTGCCGGTCGACAACCTGCCGAAGACCTATCGCTATGAGGCCGGCAACAAGTCGGTCGTGTTCGACGGGCTGAGCGTCGACCGGCCCGGCATCCTGCGCATCGCCGTGCGCGACGAGACCGGCAACGTGGTCGCCGAATCGCACCCGATGGTGATCCGCGACGGGGAGTACGGCGGCTACTGGGGCGACCTGCACGGGCAGAGCGGCGAATCGGTCGGCGTCACCACCGCCGATCAGTATTTCGACTTCGCCCGCAACAAGGCCGTGCTCGACGTCACCAGCCACCAGGCCAACGACTTCCAGGTCAACAACGCCTTCTGGGCCCACGTCAACAAGCTGACCTTCCAGCACGACGAGCCCGGCGTGTTCGTGACCTTCCCCGGCTACGAATGGTCGGGCAACACGGCGGTCGGCGGCGACCGCAACGTCTTCTTCCGCAACGAGGGCCGGCAGATCCGCCGCTCGTCCCACGCGCTGCTGCTCGACCGCTCGGACCTGCACACCGACGCGCCCGATGCGCAGCTGCTTGTTCGAGGCCCTTCGAAACGAGGACTGCGTCGTCTTCGCCCATGTCGGCGGCCGCTACGCCGACATCGCCTTCGCCCACGATCCCCGGATCGAGACGGCGATGGAGATCCACTCGGCCTGGGGCACCTTCGAGTGGCTGCTGACGGACGGGTTTCCCCTGGGCCACCGCTGCGGCGTGGTGTGCAACAGCGACGGCCACAAGGGCCGGCCGGGCGCCAGCTATCCCGGCGCGTCCAACTTCGGCGCCTATGGCGGGCTGACCTGCTTCCTGACGCCGGAGCTGACCCGCGATTCGATCTTCGACTGCCTGCGCCGGCGCCACCACTACGGCACCACGGGCACGCGCCTGCACATGGACGTCCAGGTGACGCTGGCCGGCGGCGGGACGCTGTTCGAGCAGGACCCCAATGCCTTCCCCGACACGCCGACCCACGCGGTCGACCGGGTGATGATGGGCGATATCGTCCGGACCGAAGACGACCACGCCACCCTGTCGCTGGAGGTGGTCGCCCAGACCCCGATCGAGCGGATCGAGGTGCGCAACGGCGCCGAGGTGGTCCAGACCCTGCGCGCCTATGGCGACCGAGGTCTGACCTCACCGCACCGAGGCGGCGAGCGCTACCGCGTCCTGTGGAGCGGCGCCGAGTATCGCGGGCGGGGGCGCGACACGAGCTGGCAGGGGACGGCCCGGTTCGAGGGCGCCCGGATCGCGCGGATGGCCAAGATCAACGCCTGGAACCACGAGCGCAAGCTGGACGTGGCCGGCGACGACACGGTCGAATTCGACGCCATCACCACCGGCAACTACGGCGGCTTCGACGTCTGGCTGGAGCCCGGCGCCGACCCGGACGCACAGGTCACGATCGAGACCAACCACGGCACCCTAACCGTGCGGCGCGCCGACATCGGCCTCGAGGACACGGTGATGGAGGCCGGCGGGCTCGAACGCCGGGTCAAGATCTTCCGCCTGCCCGAGGCCCTGCCCGCGCGCGAGATGACCGCCGACGTGCGCATCCCGCTCAAGCCGGAGGGCGACAACCCGCTGTGGATCTCGGTCTACACCGAGGACGGCTTCCAGGCCTGGAGCAGCCCGGTCTTCGCGTTCCGGTAGGTCTTCGCCGTTCCGGTAAAGCCTAGACCGTCGCCGCCGCTCAGATCTCGTGGTGCTCGACCACGCGGATCGCGTTGCGCAGGTCGCGCATGCGGGCGAGGTGCGCCGGGCGCCGGTCGGTGCGATAGGCCCGGCTCTCCGCCCTGAGCCACCGGCGCAGCGCGTCGAGGCGCTGGTGGCGGCCGAGCTTGGAGTCCCAGGCGAGCTGGTAGGGCGAGCCGTAGAAGCGCGCCGGGTCGGCGATCAGGGCGTCGGCCAGCGCGGCGGCGACCCCGCTGGTGATGGCCTGGGACGCGGGCCGCGCGCTCATGGCGCACCGTCCCGGTCGCCCCGGGCACTCATATCGGCCAACGTGCGGATGGCGACCTCGATCTCGCGCATCCGCCCGACCCGGTCGGCGGCCCGGTCGCCGCGATAGAGCAGCCGCTCGCGGTCGAGCCAGACGTACAGCACCCGGACGCGCGCCTCGTGGTCGAGATGAGGCTCCCAGACCACGGCCATCGGCGAATTGAAATGCCCGCCCGGGTCCTTCAGGATCTGTTCCGCCGTCGAGGCGATCTCGATTTCTTGGAATGTCATGTCCGGTAACTCCTCTGCCGAAGTCGCCGAAGCAGCGACCCGCCCATCATCGCGCCCGCCCATGAACGGCGCGTTGCCGGGCGTGTTTGACGGCGGCTTTCCGGGCAGCGTTTCCAAGAGGTGCCGGGGCTTGGTCAACAAGCGGTGAAGGCGCACCCGGCGGGCGCGGCGGGCGACGCGCGCCGCCCCGGCCTCACTTGGCCACGGGCTTCCAGGCGACGCCCTTGATCTCGACCAGATAGTGCGGATGGGGGAGCTGGTGGACGGCCACCGTGGTGCGGGCGGGGCCGTCGCCGGCGGCGAAATACTCGTTGTAGACCGCGTTGTAGCCGCCGAAGTCGGCCATGCTGACCAGAT
The DNA here is from genome assembly GCA_963730305.1 of uncultured Alphaproteobacteria bacterium. Classification (GTDB taxonomy): domain Bacteria; phylum Pseudomonadota; class Alphaproteobacteria; order Bin65; family Bin65; genus CAMYMQ01. Next base: position 552,813 of record CAVSRB010000004.1, on the reverse strand, counting down.
ACCCGGTGACCTCGACCAGGTCGCCGAGGTCGGCCCCGGCCGACTGCAGCGACCGGCGCAGGTTTTCGATCGTCGCGCGGGTCTGCGCGCGGATGTCCAGGCTCATGGTGCCGAGCGCGTCGGCCGACGCCCCCGCGATGGTGCCGTCGGGCTGCTTCGCCGCCACCGCCGAGACATAGAGGAAGTCCCCGGCGCGCCGGACGAGGGGATAATTGGCGCGGACCTGATAGCCGCCGACGGCTTCACTTGTCATGGCGCCCTCCCAGCGGCCGTCCTCTTCCTGCAGCGCGTTATCCCATGGCGGGCGCCGGCAGGGAACCGCCCCCGCTTGACCCCCTCCCCCTCCGGCGCTAACACCCGCGGCTCGACCACCTCCATCCGCGGACAGCCCCGATGAAACGCATCTTCTCCGGTATCCAGCCTTCGGGCGGCGTCACCCTCGGCAACTATCTGGGCGCGATCCGCAACTGGGCGAAGCTGCAGGAGGAGGACTATCACTGCCTCTACTGCATGGTGGACCTCCACGCGATCACCGTGTTCCAGGACCCCACGCAACTGCCCAGCCAGACCCGCGAGATGACCGCCGCGCTGATCGCCGCCGGCATCGACCCCAAGACCAGCATCGTCTTCAACCAGTCGGCCGTGCACGAGCACGCCGAGCTGGCCTGGGTGTTCAACTGTGTGGCCCGCGTCGGCTGGATGAACCGGATGACCCAGTTCAAGGAGAAGGCGGGCAAGCACCGCGAGAACGCCTCGCTCGGCCTCTACGCCTATCCCGCGCTGATGGCCGCCGACGTGCTGCTCTACAAGGGCACCCACGTGCCGGTCGGCGAGGACCAGAAGCAGCATCTCGAGCTGATGCGCGACGTCGCCCAGAAGTTCAACAACGACTACGGCGTCGAGTATTTCCCGCTGCCCGAGCCGCTGATCTACGGTGCGGCGACGCGGGTGATGAGCCTGCGCGACGGCACCAAGAAGATGTCCAAGTCGGACCCGTCGGACATGAGCCGGATCAACCTGACCGACGACGCCGACGCGATCGCCAACAAGATCCGCAAGGCCAAGACCGACCCCGAGCCGGTGCCCGACGCGCCGCCGGCGAACGACGAGGCGCGCGCGGCGCGGCCCGAGGCCTACAACCTGATGGGCATCTACGCGGCGCTGACCGACAAGTCGGTGGCCGACGTCGCCGCCGAATACGGCGGCGCGCCCTTCTCCGCCTTCAAGGGCGCGCTGACCGACGTCGCCGTCGCCGTGCTCAGCCCGATCACCGCCGAGATGGAGCGGCTGGTCGGCGAGCCCGACGAGATCGACGCGATCCTGCGCCGCGGCGCCGACGACGCCCGCGAGATCGCCGCCCCGATCCTGCGCGAGGTCTACGACATCGTCGGCCTGCTGCGGCCGTGAGCGGGACGCCGGTGGACGGCGGGGCGCCGACGGGGCATCGTCTTCCGCCCGGCGGTCGCCGCCGACCTGCCGGCGCTGGTCGCCATGCTCGCCGACGACCACCTCGGCGCCGCGCGGGAGCGGCTCGAGGATCCCTTGCCCGCCGCCTACGCCACCGCCTTCGCGGCGATCGACGCCAACCCCTGGATCGAGCTGATCGTGGCCGTGGCGGATGTCGGGGCCGAGGCGGGGGGCGAGCCAGTTGGGGGCGATCCGGTCGGCTGCCTCCAGCTCACCCTGGTCCCGGGCCTCAGCCGCCAGGGCGCGACCCGCGCCCAGATCGAGGCGGTGCGGGTGCGCGCCGACCGCCGCGGCCAGGGCCTCGGCCACGCGCTGGTCGCCCACGCCATCGAGCGGGCGCGGGCGCGCGGCGCCGCGATCGTCGAGGCGACCTCCGACAAGTCCCGCACCGACGCCCACCGCTTCTGGCGCGACCTCGGCTTCGAGAACAGCCACGAGGGCTTCAAGCTGCCGCTGGGGTGAGGAAGCTCCTTGCGGGCGCTGACCCCTCACCCTCCCAAAGCCTGGCGGCTTTGGGCCCCTCCCTCTCCCCGAAGGAGAGGGGAGCGGCGCGCGCCTCCAAAGGAAGTGTCCCCTCTCCCGCGGGGAGAGGGTTGCGCAGGGTTGGCGAGGCGAGAGCCGAGCCCTACCCGGAGCTGGGTGAGGGGTCTCCGCCGATCCCCCGCCCCCACCCCGCGCTTGTGCCGCGCGGCGCCACACCTTACATGGCGGTAACCTGCCGCGAGGAGCCGCCATGGCCGCCCCCGACCCCCTGTTCGACGACACCTCGGACGACCGCCCGATCGATCCCAATGCGGGGATGACGGCCGCCGCGGCCAAGCCGAAGCGCGGCCTGTTCGGCCGGCTGTTCGGGCGCAAGCCGCGCTGGCAGCCGCCGGCGGCGCCGGGCGAGGTGCGGCCGCGCCGGCGCTGGCGGGCGATCAAGTGGTCGCTGATCGTCCTGCTCGCCGCGATCGTCCTCTACTACCCGGTCGGCATGGCGGTGATGCACCGGATCGGCGACGATCCCAACTTCACCGTCGAGACCCCCAAGGGCGAGAGCCACGCGGTCGCCGCCGCCGCCGGGCTGATCCGGCGCGAAGTCGTCGACCACCGCTGGACGCCCAACGACCCCTTCATCTTCCCGAGCTGGCTGCTCGACAACTTGCCCAACTTCCAGGTCGGCATCCGCGACGGGCTGTCCCGCTTCGCCATCGAGATGGCCGACAAGATCGGCCGGACCCGCGGGTCGAGCACGGTCGACAAGGACCTCGAGGCCGCCGCCGGCCGGCTCAAATATTCGCCCTACGTCTGGCTGTGGGACCTCAAGGTCTCGATCTGGCCGACCGCGCCGACCGAGGACCAGTATCGCGGCGCGATGCGCGCCTTCGAGCGCTACAACAAGCGGCTCGCCGCCGGCAAGGCGGTGTTCGACCGCCGCGCCGACAACCTCCAGACCTTCATCGACCGGGTCAACGCCGACCTCGGCTCCGATTCGGCGTCGATCGCCGACCGGATCGAGAAGCACGGCGGCCAGTTCTTCGACACCCAGTCGGACGACCTGTTCTATCGCACCAAGGGCCGGATCTACGCCTACTACATCCTGCTCAAGGCGCTGGGCCAGGACTTCAAGCCGGTGATCGACGAGCGCAATGCCCAGACGGTGTGGAACCAGATGCTCCACTCGCTGCGCCAGGCCGCCATCCTGCAGCCGCTGATCGTGCGCAACGGCGCGCCCGACAGCATGCTGATGCCCAACCACCTCGCCGCGCTCGGCTTCTACCTGTTGCGCGCGCGCACCCAGCTCAAGGAAGTCAGCGAGGTGCTGCAGAAGTAGCGTACGCCATCGCTTGAGCACCGCCCGGCATTTCGGGCATAAACTCGGCGCCATGACCGTCCCGACCAAGCCACGCGTCAGCGAACTGATCCTCCGCCAGGTGCGCCTCGCCCTGACGGTGACGGCCGCGTCGGTCGCGGGCGGCGCGCTGTACGGGCTCGGCGTCTCCGGCGGCGATGCGCTCGGCGGCGCGCGCGGGGGCTTCATCGGCGCCGCGATCGCGGGGTCGCTGATCACCTTCGAGCTGTTCTACGTGCGCGGGCCGGCCGGCCGCTGGATGCGGCGCCTGTCCTTCGTCCGGCTGATCGCCGTCAAGTCGGTGGTCTATTTCGCGGTCTTCGCCGTCGTGCTGACCGCCGGCGGCATGCTCTTCCCGGCCGACCCGGACGCGTCGTTCCGGTTCGACCGCGACTTCGCCAACAGCATGATCTTCTCGGCGGTCTTCGCCGTCGTCATCAGCATCGTGATGCAGCTCGACCGGCTGCTCGGCCGCGGCGTGCTGGCGAGCTTCGTGATCGGCCGCTACCACAAGCCGCGCGAAGAGGAGCGGATCTTCCTGTTCCTCGACCTGGTCGGCTCGACCGCGCTGGCCGAGCGCCTCGGCGGGCCGCGCTTCATGGACCTGCTCAACCAGATCTACCGCGACATCGCCGACCCGATCGTCGAGTACCGCGGCGACATCCACAAATATGTCGGCGACGAGGTCATCGTCACCTGGCTGCCGAAGCGCGGCCTCGCCAACGCCAACTGCGTGCGCTGCGCCTTCGCGATCACGGACCGGATCGCCGCCCGGGCCGACGCCTACCGCCGCGCCTTCGGCGTCGTGCCGAGCTTCCGGTTCGGCCTGCACCTGGGCACGGTGGTGTCGGGCGAGCTGGGCGACCTCAAGCAGGAGATCGCCTTCCTCGGCGACACCATGAACACCACCGCGCGGCTGGTCGACGCCTGCCGCGAGCAGGACCGGACCTGCATCGCCTCGGGCGACTTGATCGAGCGGCTGGCTCTGCCCGACGCGATCACCGCCGAGCCGCTGGGCGCGATCCGGCTGCGCGGCCGGCAGGCCGAACTCGACCTGTTCGCCCTGTCGGCGGCGGGGTGAGCCTCGCCCAAAGCGCCGGCGTCGCCATTTTTCTCACCACCCGGCAGAAAAACATCGGGCCCCGCCTGCGTAGATAAGGAACGGTCCCGCCGCCGCGCGTTGTCGGCGGCGCCCGCGCGAATAGACGCGCGGCGGGGCAGGATGGACAGCCGGGGAGTGTGCGTGTGACCCATCGGAATGCGGAAGACGCCGCCAACGGCCGGGCCGGGCGACGGCGGAAGCTGGCCGCGGGTGCGGTGGCGGCGGCGACGGCCGTCCTGGCGGTCGTCCTGTGGCCGACCACGGCGTCGCTCCAGATGACCCGCCTCGACGGCCGGAACACGGGCCCTGCCCGGGTCGAGCTGGCCTACGCCAAGCGGCTGGCTCCGCCGGTGATGCCGGCGCCGCGCCACGCCGCGATCCCGGGCGCCGACCCCGACAAGACCGACCTGAGCCGGACCGACGCGCGCGACACCGACAAGGAGCGCGCCCAGGCGCGCGAGATCGCGGCCCTGCGCCGGCAGCTCGCCGCCCAGCGGACGCAGCTGGCCGCGCTGCAGAGCGCCAAGGCCCCGATGCTGCGCATCCTCGACCGGCAGAGCCGCCGCGGCGTCGAGCAGGCCGAGCGGGTGATCGCGCTGACCGGCCTCGACCCCGACAAGCTGCTCGCCCGGACCAAGCCCGCCGCCACCGGCGGCCTCGACACCGTCACCCGCGGCTTCGGCCTCGACCGCTTCGACGCCAACGCCCGCGCCGTCGCCCGGCGCATCGCGCGCTGGCAGCGGCTCCAGGGCCTGCTCGAACGGCTGCCGCTGGTCGCGCCGCTCGACCACTACCGCAAGACCAGCGGCTTCGGCCGCCGCAAGGACCCGATCAACGGCCGCACCCGGCGGCACAACGGCACCGACTTCGCCTACTATCGCGGCGCGCCGGTGCGCGCGACCGCCGCGGGCAAGGTGGTCTTCGCCGGCCGGCGCGGCGGCTTCGGCAACATGGTCGAGATCGACCACGGCCAGGGCATCCGCACCCGCTACGCCCACCTCTACAAGCCGCTGGTCCACAAGGGCGACGTCGTCACCTTCCGCCAGCAGATCGGCGAGCTCGGCTCGACCGGCCACAGCACCGGGCCGCACGTCCACTACGAGATCCTGGTGCGCGGCCGCGCCGTCGACCCGATGAACTTCATCACCGCCGGCAAGTACGCCTTCAAGCCGGTGCCCCGGGCGCAGCTCGTCGCCGTCCATCCCGAGGACGAGAAGCGCGACGGCCGCGCCTTCCGCAAGACGCTCCTGGCCAAGGTCGACGCGGTCCCCGCGCCGCGCGCCGCCGCCTCGATGGTCGACCGGCCCGATCCCGCCGCCTGGCCCGGCATCGCCGCCTACGCCAAGCGCAAGGCGGCGACCAAGGCCGCGGACGCGGCGAAAACGGAGCGGCGCACCGCCGCCCTGTCCCAATCGCTGATCTACGCCGCCGGCATCGAGCCGACGCTGCGCCCGCGCCGGCGCGACCACTACCGCAAGCGCCATCACCGCCGGCGCTGGCGGCACCACCGGCGCCATCGCCGGTATCGCTAGGCGGCATCGGGGCCTTCCCGCCGCCCCCTTCCCTTCCGCTCGCCGCGCCCCGCTGGCATACTGCGCGGCCCGCAGGAGAGACGGACCCGCGCCATGCCCGACGACGCCAAATTCTCTGCCGACACCGACCCGATCACCGATCCGGACGCGCTGCGCACGTTCATCGGCGAGCCGAACCCGCTGACCAAGGGCAAGGAGCAGCCGGGCCTCGACGCCTACACCCGGCGCTACATCGAGCTGTGCCCCTTCCTGGTGATCGCCTCGGCCGGCGCGGACGGCCATCTCGACACCAGCCCGCGCGGCGACCCGCCCGGCTTCGTCCACGTCATCGACGACACCACCATCGCCCTGCCCGACCGGCCGGGCAACAAGCGGGTCGACACCATGTCGAACCTGCTCGCCAACCCGCAGGTCTCGATCATCTTCTTCCTGCCCGGCTACGAGGAGACGCTGCGCCTGCGCGGCCGCGCGGCGCTGACCCGCGACCCCGACCTGCTCGCGGCGATGGCGGTCGACGGCAAGGCGCCCAGGCTGGCGATCCGGATCGAGATCGACACGGTCTTCTTCCATTGCGCCAAGGCGCTCAAGCGCTCGCGGCTGTGGGACCCGGACGCCCAGATCGGCCCGGACGACTACCCGCGCTACGCCGAGATCGTGAAGGCGACCCGCCTGCCCGACCGCGACGCCGACGAGCTCGACGCCGCCATCCAGCAGAACTACCGCGACGAGCTGTACTGAGCGCGAGCCGGTCCACGCAGAGACGACTGGGGGGAGACGACCGGGCATGCCCTATGTGGAGACCCACCGGTCGGTGGTCGCGCCGGCCGACTGCGACATCCTCGGCCACATGAACGTGTCGCGCTATTTCGCGGCGGTCAGCGACGGCATGTTCTCGTTCCAGACCGGGCTCGGGCTGGGCCTGTCCGACCTGCGCGACGGCCGCCGGCTGTCCTTCGCCGTGGTCCGCGCCGAGAGCGACTTCAAGGCCGAGATCATGGCCGGCACGGTGATCGTGCTGCGCTCTGGCATCGCGGAGATGGGCACCAAGACCGCCCTGTTCCGCCACCGGCTGTTCCGCGCCGAGGACGACGCGCTGACCTTCGAGACGACCTTCCGCTGCGTCCTGCTCGACCTCGCCAACCGCCGCGCGGCCGAGATCCCGGACGACATCCGCGAGAAGGCGCAGGCGTTCATGATCGGCGACGGCGGCTGAGCGGACGCGGAAGCGCTGGGGCCGGACATCGTCCACTCCGTCGTCGATCCGGTCGAGCGGCTGACCGGCGGCATCCACATCTATGGCGGCGACTTCTTCGGCCCCGGCAGGCTGGAATGGGACCCCGACGGCCATCGCCCGGAGCCGTTCGACATGGAGCGGACGCGGGGCCGGTTCGAGCGCTCCAACGCCTGGCTCGACCGCGCAGGCTGAGCGCCGGCCGCCAGAAGACCGCGGCGGATCTCGCTACCGGCCGCCAGAACGCGATACGGCGATCCGGCAGAGCCCTGACTGCGGCGTGTCGTCCGCCCAAGACCCGCGGCGGCCATCGTATGGTCTTGTCCAAGCTTGTGATCTAGCATGGCGCCTTCCCGAGCGGCTGCTCGCCTCGACCGTGGAGCAGCGAGGCCGCTCGCTAAATGCTCCCTGCTCGGTCGGGCACCGCGAACAGGACGGGCACCAGTGGATGCCGGGATGCCCCAAGCAGGAGACGATTCGTGGTCAACGGCAATGGCGGCTCCACGCCGAACGTCACGCCGGACCTGAACGCGGCAAATCGCGAACTGCAAGCGGCGCTGGACCGTCAGGCCGCCACCAGCGAGATTCTCCGCATCATCAGCAACTCGCCGACCGAAACGCAGCCGGTCTTCGAGGCGATCGTCCAGAGCGGCGCCAAGCTGTTTCCGGGCGCCGCGATCAGTATCGCCCTTCCCTTCGGCGATATTGTCGACGCCGTCGCCGTGGCGGACGCGGATCCGCTGCGCGCCGAAGCCTGGCGCAATCGCTTTCCATTTCCGCTGTCCCACGAATACATGCACGGTCGGGCGATCCTGGATGGGCAGGAGATCGACATCCCGGACGTCGCCAATTCGCCCAACAAGGACAGCGCGGGGGCGAAGAACTTCCTCGCCACCGGCTATCGCGCGGTCACGATGATGCCCATGCTGCGGGACGCCAAGGCGATCGGCGTGTTGAGCATCGTCCGGCTTTCGCCGGGATTTCTTGCCGACGAACAGATGGACCTGCTGCGGACGTTCGCGGCCCAGGCGGTGATCGCGATCGAGAATACCCGAATGGTCAGCGAACTCAGGAATACGAACGCGATCCTGGAAAGCGTATCGGGCCAGTTGGCGAAATACATCGCACCACAGCTCTACCAGTCGATCGTCAGGGGCGAGCAGAACGTGACGATCGAATTGAAACGGAAGAAGCTGACGATCTTTTTCTCCGATATCGCCGAGTTCACGGAGATCGCGGATCAGCTGGAATTGGAGGAGCTGACGGCGCTTCTCAACGAGTATTTGACGGCCATGTCGGGGATCGCCGAAGCCCATGGCGCCACGTTCGACAAGTTCATCGGCGACGCCATCATGTGCTACTTCGGCGATCCGGAAACCAGAGGCGCGAAAGAGGACGCCGCCGCCTGCGTCCGGATGGCGCTGGAGATGCAGGAGCGCCTGAATGCCTTGCAGTCGGGCTGGCAGGAGCAGGGCCTGATCGACCGGCCGTTCCTGGCGCGCATCGGCATCAACACCGGCTACTGCACCGTCGGCAACTTCGGCAGCGACGACCGGATGGACTACACGATTATCGGCAGCGAGGTGAACCTGGCTGCGCGTCTCGAAGCCGCGGCCGACGTCGGCGGCATCCTGCTGGCCAATGAAACCTACTCACTGGTCAGGGACTGGCTTCTGGCCGACGAGGGCGAATCGATCACGGTCAAGGGATTTTCAAGGCCGGTTAAGACCTTTCGGGTGCGCGGCATTCGCGACGAGGCGGGCCCGTCGGCCGGTGTCATTCACCGGACGCACCCCGGCATGACGGTGACGCTCGAGCCGGAGCGGATGAACGCAGCCGACAGAGCCAGAGCGATCAGCATGCTCAAGGAGTTGCAGGCGCTGTTGGACGAATAGGTCTCGGCTGCGTTTCAAACCCTCTCCCGAGCCCGACGCGGCGCTTCCGCGCCTTCCCTTAGCCCTACTCCTTCACCCCGGATACCAGCAGCGCCGGCATCGGCAGGTCCGCGCGGCCGTCCTTCACATAGGGCTTGCATCCCTCGGTCATGGCCGCCGCGATCGCCGGCAGCACCGCCGGGTCCTGGGCCGCGAGAATGCCGCTGGTCCGGGCCGTGGCCTGGCGGAAGCTCGCCATCAGGGCGTCGGGCGCAGGCAGCGTCCAGGTCAGCATCAGGTCGGCGCAGGCGATCTCCCGAAACCCGATGCCCGCCAGGACGCGCTGGCATTCGTCGGGTTTGCCGAACCGGAACACCGGCGTTCCCGCGGGCAGATCGACCTCGAGCGTCCCTTCCCGGGCGACGGCCGCCATGGCGATACCGATGGCCGAGCCCTTGGGCCCGGCCCACGCCGTAAAGGCGAGGCGGCCGCCCGGCTTGAGGACACGATAGGCCTCCGCCAGCGCCGCGTCGGCGTCCGGGAAATGCAGGACGCCGAAGTTGATCAGGACCGCGTCGAAGCACGCGTCCTCGAACGGCAAGCGCTCGGCGTCGCCGACCTCGAACGCCAGGTCGGGGTAGGTCCGGCGCGACAACTCCACCATCTTCTCCGACAAGTCGAGGCCGAGGGTCGTCGCGCCGCGCGTCGCGGCCGCGGCGGAGACGTAGCCCGGCCCCGACGCGACATCGAGAACGGAGGCGCCGCGCTCGACACGCGCCGCCGCCAGCATCGCCGGGACCGCCTGCGTGGTGAGATGCTCCCAGTGATCGTGGTAGCCGGCGTAGAGGCGGTCCCAGCCCTCGCGCTCGAAGGCGCGGAACGCCTCGGCATCGAATTCGTCGTCCGCCATCGTGTATCCGTCCCTGACCCAGCTTTCGCGGAGCCGAGAGTTCCGCGCTTGAGCGGGAAGATCAACACCGAAGCCAGCAAAGCCTCGCCGCGGAAGCCAGGCGTGTGGACTCGTACTACCGACCCCCCGCCCCCCGGATCGCCGCCAGCATCCGCTCCGAGGTAAACGGCTGGACCGTCGCCTGGGCGCCGAGCGGGCGCAGGGCGTCGTTGACCGCGCACCACACCGCGGCGACCGCGCCGATCACGCCGGCCTCGCCCGCGCCCTTGACGCCGATCTCGCCGCCCGGCTGGGGCGTCTCGACGTGGGCGATGTGGATCGGCGGGATGTCCTCGGCGCGGGGCATGGCGTAGTCCATGAACGAGCCGGTCAGCAGGTTGCCGTCGTCGTCGTAGACGCAGCGCTCCATCAGCGCCGCGCCCAGCCCCTGGACCACGCCGCCGTAGATCTGGCCGTCGACCAGCGCCGGGTTGACCACCCGCCCGCAGTCCTCGACCACCCAGTGATTCAACAGCTCGATCATCCCGGTCTCCGGGTCGATCGCCAGGTGGCAGGCCTGGATGCCGTTGGCCGAGAAATAGGGGCTGTTGCGGACCGCGAAGCTGCGCGTGGCGGTCAGGTCGGTCGCCACGCCATCCGGCAGGGTATGCTGGCGGAAATGGGCGATCCGGGCGACCTCGGCCAGCGCCAGGCGCGGCCGGCCGGCGCGGTCGACCACCTGGCCGCCGGCCAGGGTCAGGGCGCCCGGCTCCTCCTGCAACAGCGCGCCGGCGATCGCCGTCACCCGCTCGGCCACCGCGCCGGCCGCGCGCCACGCCGCCGCCCCGCCGATCGACAGCCCGCGCGAGGCCCAGGCCCCGCCGCCGACCGGCCCGGCGCTGTCGCCCGAGGTCACCGACACGTCGGCCGGCGCGAGCCCGAGCCGCTCGGCGATCAGCTGGGCCACGCCGGTCATCGTGCCCTGGCCCTGGTCGGTGCAGCCGACCTGGGCGCGCACCACCCCGCCGGGCAGCAGCGCGACCGTTGCCGTATCCTCGGCGGTGACGTCGATCTCCTGGCCGCCGTAGAGGCCGGGGCCGGGCGCGGTCAGCTCGACCAGGGTGGCGACGCCGATGCCCTCGATCTTGCCCATCCGCCGCGCGCCGCCGCCTGGGCCGCGCGCAGGGCCGGGTAGTCCATCAACGCCTCCAGCCGGTCGAGGCAGGCGTGCAGCGACAGCGCGTCGGACCGCACCCCGGTCGCGCTGACGAAGGCCTCGCCGTCGGCCGGGTAGTTGCGCCGGCGCATCTCCAGCGGATCGATCCCGAGCCGGTGCGCCGCGTCGTCGATCAGCACCTCGGTCACCGCCATCGACACCGGCTGGCCGACCCCGCGATAGGCCCCCGAGGGCGAGCGGTTCTGGGCGATCGCCCGGGCCTGCACCCCGACCGCGGGGCAGGCATAGGCCGCGCCGATCATGGTCGAGGCCAGCGAGGCGTCGCCGACGCTGGTGCGCGGGTGGATCGAATAGGGCCCGGCGCCCATGGTCAGGTCGGCGTCGAGCGCCGCCATCGCGCCGTCCGCTTCGTCCACCCGGAGGCGCGCGTCGATCGTGAACTCGCGCGCGTGGACGTCGGACAGGAAGGATTCGAGCCGGTCGGCGATCCAGCGCACCGGCCGGCCGAGGATGCGCGACGCGGCGACCACCGCGCACTCGTCCGGGTAGGCGTGCAGCTTGAGCCCGAACGCGCCGCCGACGTCGGGGCAGACCACGCGGACCTTGTGCGCCGGCACGCCGAGCAGCCGGGCGAACACGTCCTGCATCTGGTGCGGCACCTGGCCCGACTGCCAGACCATCAGCGAGCCGTCGGCCGGATCCCAGTCGGCGAGCGAGGCCGCGCGGCTCCAGCGGCGCCCCGGTCTGCCGTTCGAACACGAAGCGCCGGGCGGCCGTCGGCTCGCTCACCTGCGCTCCCCGCGCCCGCCTCCGCGTTGCCGAAGCGCCGGTCGAGCATCACGTTCGACGCCGAGTCCGGATGGGCCAGGATCGCCGCCGCCTCGGCGTCGTCGTAGCGGGCCGGGTCCTCGGTCTCGATGTCGAGCGCGATCGCCTCGACCGCGTCGAGCGCCGCCGCGCGGGTCTCGGCGACGACCAGCGCCACCGCCTCGCCCTGGTAGGTCACCCATCGGCGCGCCAGCGGCCACTGGTCGGGCGGCCGGTGCTCGGGCGCCACCGCCGAACGGGTGACCAACGGCTGGACCGTTGCGGCGAGATCGTCGCCGGTGAACACCGCCTCGACCCCGGGCAGCGCCGCCGCGTCCGCGGTCTCCAGCGCCGTGATCCGGCCCTTGGCCGCCGGGCTGCGCAGGAAGGCGGCGTGCAGCATCCGCGGCAGCGCGATGTCGCCGACGTAGCGCCCGCGCCCGGCGACCAGCCGCCGCGTCTCCGCGCGCGGAATGGCCTGCCCGCGCGCCGGCGTGTTCGATGCTCCGGTCGCATCTCCTGTCACCGTGAGTCCTCCCGAAACTGTTCAACGTCGAACAAAATAGCAGGCAGAAGACCGTGCCGGCCAGCGCGGCGACGCGGCGGCCGCCTCGCAATCCTGCAGCCGCGCCTTACCTAAACCCCATCGGCCCCGCTTCGCATCGGCGGCCTTGCCAACGAGGAGGCTCCCATTCTCATCCGCATCGGCTTCGAATTCACGGTCGACTGTCCGAAACCGACGCCCATGCTGCTCGCCCTCTATCCGCACCCGTCGAACGCCCGGCGCATGATCGGCTCCGACCATATCCGGACCGAGCCGGACACGCGGGTCCAGGAATATACCGACCTGTTCGGCAACCGCTGCGGCCGCGTCGAGGCGCCGGTCGGGGAGACCACGCTGTGGTCGGACTGCATCGTCGAGGACACCGGCGCGCCCGACGAATTCAACTGGGACGCCCGCCAGCACGAGATCATGGACCTGCCGGTCGAGACCCTCGCCTACCTGACGGCGAGCCGCTATTGCGAGACCGACGAGTTCATCCAGACCGCCTGGTCGCTGTTCGGCCAGACGCCGCCGGGCTGGGCACGGGTCCAGGCGATCTCCAACTGGGTCCACAACCACGTCCTGTTCGACTACCGCTTCGGGCGGCCGACCAAGACCGCAACCGACGTGTTCCGCGAGGGCACCGGCGTGTGCCGCGACTTCGCCCACCTGTTCATCGCCCTGTGCCGCGCGATGAACCTGCCGGCCCGCTACGCCAGCGGCTATCTCAGCGACATCGGCGCCAAGGCCGAGGGCGCCGGCGACTTCTGCGCCTGGGCCGAGGTCTTCCTCGAGGGCCGCTGGTACGCCTTCGACGCCCGCCACAACACGCCGCGCATCGGCCGCATCCTGATGGTCCGCGGCCACGACGCCGCCGACGTCGCCATGATCACCGCCTTCGGCGACTACGCCCTGCTGCACCTCAAGGTGTGGACCGACCCGGTCGACGAGACGCTGCCGGAGAGCGCCCTGCTCGAGGCGCTGGAGACGCGCCCGGCGGCGGAGGCGCTGGTGCTGGAGCAGTCGTCGGGGCGGCTGCGGCTGTAGCAAACGCCGGCGTCACCGGAGCGGTCCATCATTCGGCGCGCGCCTTGACGCTGCGCGCGGTCAGGCGGTTGAGGGCGACCTCGACGACCACCGCCAGCACGAAGAACACCACGATCCAGGCGATCAGGATCGGCCGCGTCTCGGCGACCTGGAACCCGCCCAGCGCGATCGCCCCCGCGCTGGCCGCGACGGCGAGGAGGACCAGGACCGGTCTGGCGCCGGTCTCCTTGAGCAGCCGCAGGTGGCCGAGATGCACGGTCAGGTGGATGATCAGCATCGACAGCGCGCCGATCACCGCGATCGACGACAGGTCGAAGAACACCGCCAGCACGATGATGATCAGCGAACTGACCACCAGCCCCTCGCGGCTATGGCCGATCGGCTTGGTGAAGGCGGCCGGCAGCTCGCCCAGCTTGGCGAGCTGGTAGGTCACGTTGGTCACCGCGTAGAGGCTGGCGTTGATCGCCGAGGCGGTGGCGAACAGCGCGGCGACGGCGACGATGGTGAAGCCGACGTGGCCGAGGATCGGCTTGGTCGCTTCGGCGAGCGCGAAGTCCTTGGCCGCGATCACTTCCTGTGGCGGCAGGTTGCCGAACACGCTGATCGCGACGCCGATGTAGAGGATCATGACCAGCGCGATCGCCGTCATCATCGCGCGCGGCAGGGTGCGGGCCGGGTCGCGCATGTCCTCGGCGGCGTTGGTGACGACGCGAAAGCCCTCGTAGGCGAAGAAGGTCACCGCGACGCCGTAGAAGATCAGCGACACCGGCGGATAGTGGCTGGGCGCCAGCCGCTCGGGCGTGATGTACATCATGCCCATGACGACGAAGCCGACCAGCACCGCCATCTTGATCAGCACGATGATGTTCTCCATCCGCGCCATCGCCCGGGCGCCGTCGAGGTTGACGGCCATGAAGGCGAGCACGATCGCCGCGGCGAACACCTCGATCAGCCAGCCCGGCGAGCCGGCGGGGAGCAGGGCGTGGACGTAGGCGCCGAAAGTGCGCGCCACCAGCGACACCGCGACCAGCGCCGCGATGTACATCATCACGCTCATCGCGCCGGAGAAGCGGCCGACGCCGTAGGCCTGGACGAGATATTCGACGACCCCGCCCGCGGCCGGATAGCGCGCCCCGAGCCGGCCCATCGAATAGCCGCTGAGCAGCGCGACCCCGCCGCCGATCAGGAAGGACAGCCACACCGCGCTGCCCGCGATCGCGCCGGCCTCGCCGAGCAGCGCGAAGATGCCCGCGCCGACCATGCTGCCGATGCCGATCGAGACGGCCGACCAGAACGATACCTCGTTGCCGGAGCGATGCATGCGCTATGGTCCCCGTGTTCACGCCCCGCCGGATCGGCGAGCATGGCACGTTATCGGAATCGGCGTCCCGGCGATACGCGGGGGGCCGGTCGCCGCGATGACCGACTCGCCGGACTGGAAATACCGGCGCGGTGCGACGACGTATAATGACGACGTATCGCGTTCAGGTCGCGTCGTCGCGGCCCCGACCGCGACCAAAGATCAGGAGCCCGTGGCATGAAAGGATTGGTTCTGCTCGCAAGTCTCGGCTTGGCGCTCGCGCTGGCGTCCGTTGCGCCGCCCGCGGCCCGCGCCGACGACGGCTGGCCGCGGCTGCGCCTGCCCCAGATCATCATCACGCCGCACCCGGCGCCCGACGCGGTCGACTACGGCCAGTGCCTCTCGTTTTGCGCCGACCGGCACTACGCCTGCGTCCGGGCCTCGCGGCGGGCCAGTGACCGCCGCGAATGCCGCCTGCAGCAGAGCCTGTGCGACCAGTCCTGCAGCCGCTACGGCCGCAGCGAGCACTAGCAGCCCGCCCGGGCGCCGCCGCCATACCAGGCCGCGCCCGCCGCGCTACGCCGGGTCGAGCCGGGCCGTCGCCGTCATCGCCAGGCCGCCCGCGTCGTTCGCCGCCCACAGCGCGACCGTGCCGTCCGCGTCGGGGGGGCCGCCGTTGACCGTCATCGCCCGGCCGTCGAACAGGGGCGAGCGCGCGCGGAAGGCGAACGACCGGATCGTCGCGTCGGGCCGGTGGCGGCGGACCAGGTCGACCAGCAGGGTCGCGACCAGCGGTCCGTGGACGACCAGCCCGGGATAGCCCTCCACCCTGGTGACGTAGTCGCGGTCGTAGTGGATGCGGTGGCCGTTGAAGGTCAGCGCGGAATAGCGGAACAGCATCACCGCGTCGGGCGTCACGGTGCGCCGCCAGTCGCCCGGGGGCCCGGCGTCGGCGGCGGGTTTCACCGCCATCTGGTCGAGGCCGCGATAGACGATGTCGTGCTCGTCGACCACCAGCGCCGGCCCGCCCGGCTCGCCGATCTCGTGGCGCACGGTGACGAAGGCCAGCGGCCCGGCGCGCCCCACCTTGCGTTCGACCGAGACGATCGTCGAGGTCCGGGTCACGTCCATGCCGACGCGCAGCGTGCCGGGAAACGTCGAGCCGGCTGCCCGCCCACATCCGCCGCGGCAGGTCGTGGATCGGCGGCAGGAAGCCGCCGCGCCGGGGATGCCCGTCGGGGCCGAGCGCCGACTGCGGCGCGCCCGGCAGGAAATAGAGCCAGTGGCCGAGCGGCGGCACCGGGTCGCCCGGCGCGGCCGGCGGGTCGTCCCGGTCCAGGGTCGCGCTCAGCCGGTCGAGCGGCCCGGCGCCGATATGGTCGCGCGCCGCCTGCCGCCGGCCGACCCAGTCCGCGTAATCCGGCGACGGCTCTGTGGCGTCGCCAGTCATCTCGCGCCTCCCGCGCCAGCCACGCCCGTCGTCGTCACAGTGCCTCGAGCCCCAGCGCGCGCCGCGTCTTCTGCGACAGCCCGGCGGCGACCAGCCGGTGGCTGTCGGCGATCCGCTCCGCGAGCGCGGCGTCGTCCAGGCTCTCGCCGGACACCCACTGGATCCACGACAGGCCGCGCGACGCGAGATAGGGGGCGGGGCGCAGGCCCGGTTCGTCCTTGAGCAGCTCGAAGGCGATCGGCGTGACCTTGAAGGTGACGGCGACGTCCGCGGCCGGTGCCGGGTCCCCCTCGCCCCCGGCCGCCCGCGCCGGCGGATCCGTCGCGCCACCCGGCGATGGCGAAGACCTTGCCCGCGACCTTCCAGACATGCGCGCCGCCCCACTGGACGACGTGGCTGGTGTGGGGGAGGGCGGCGCAGCAGGCGTTGTAGTCGTCGAGGGTCATCGGGCGATCGGCGCAGAAATCTATGGCAGGAGCGAGTATGCCACCCGCTCCCGCCAGCACGCCAACGTCGCACTCAGATCCGAGATCGACAACGTCTGCCGGAGGCCACGGCAGGAGCGCCGCCCGCGCCCGTCAGGCTACTTGACCGTGAACCGGGTCCACATGCCCGACGCGAAGTGGTTGGCGACGTTGCAGATCAGCAGGTACTTGCCCGGCTTCAGGTGGAGCGTCAGCTTGCCGGACTTGCCGGGGTCGAGCTCGGAAACCTCGCCGATGGCGCCGGCCTTGTCCTCTTTGACCCGGGCGTCGCCCTTGCTGTAGGGCAGCGGCTTGCCCGGGTGGACCAGGGGGATCACGATCATCTCGTGGACCAGGTCCTTCGAGGTGTTGGTCGCGTTGAAGGTGACCTCGCCGGCCGGCACCGACGCCGGGACGGCCTTGATGCCCATGACCGGCTTCCCCTTGCCCCTGTGGGGATAGGCGAGCTTGGTCGACATCACCATCGGGCTCTTGTTCCACAGCGTGACCGTCACCGTCGTGTGCGCCATCCGATGGGTGGAGGCGGCGGAGGCGGCGGACGCGCCGGGCGCGCCGAGGAGCGCGCAGGCGGCGAGCGAGACACTCACGTGTTTCAGGATCTTGTTCATTCTTCTTCCTCCTTCTTCGCTTGGTTGGCGCCGGACGCGCCGTGGCCGCGCCGGGTCGACAATCCCCGGACGGCCCCGAAACGCGGCGCCGGCGGGATCGGGACAGGGTTTCGTGTCGGTACTGCCCGCAGTCGGGCACGCTTCACCCGCCGTCACCCGGGCAGCTTCGCGATTCGGGCCGTAGCGGGTCACGGTTCGGCGCCCAAGTCGCATGACGGCACGGCGCGGCCCACGGACCGCGCCCGCGCAAATCGGCCGACCCTCGATCGGATGCCGAATCTGATGGTGGTGCCCGCCCGTGGGTCGTGCCTGAACATGCCCCAATAAAGCGGCGTAGCCTTACAGCCACCTTACGGCGCTCGACGGCCGCCGGCGCGGCGGCGTGCGCGAGGCTAGGGGCTCGCGGCCTCCCCCGCCCCGGGCCCGGCCCCGGGCTCGGCCCCGTATTCGGCCCCATATTCGGCCACGGTGTAGACCGTCGTCGGGGTCTGCTGCCCCTTGAGCACGGCCTCGGTGACGGCCACGGCAGGCTCGGACAGGGCGTCGGCGAAGTCTTGCGAGAACAGCAGGGGACGGCCGGTCGACCCGCACAGGCCTTCGATGCGGGCGGCGATGTTCACGGCCTGGCCCATCACCGTGAAGTCGAGGCGGGACGCGGCGCCGACGTTGCCATAGAGAACCTCGCCGCGGTTGAGGCCGATGCCGAACCGTACGTCGGCCGGCAGGTCCGACCGGTCGGCGGCCCGCAACGCGTCGCGCGCCGCGGCGAGCGCCCGGCGGCAGGCGTCGGCCACGCGGGATCGGCTACTCGGGGGTCGGTCTCGTCCTCAGCGCGGAGGTCGCTCTCGCCGGCGGCGCCGGGATCGTCGCCGCCGGCGCCGGGATCGTCGTCGCCGGCGGGGAAGACGGCGAGCACGCCGTCGCCGACGAACTTGAGGATCTCGCCGCCGTGCGCGTCGACCGCCTCCGCCAGCAGGTCGAAGCAGCGGTTGGCCAGGTCGATCGCCGTCTCCGCCGGCACCCGGTCGTTCAGGCCGGTCCAGTCGCGGATGTCGCTCATCAGGATGGCCGCGTCGAGCCGCTCGACGTCGCCGCGCACGATCCGGCCCTCCAGCACCCGCCGCCCCGTCCGCTTGCCGAGATACGCCTCGGCGACGGCGAGCGAGAGCTGCCCCAGGCGAAACACCTCGACGATCGGCCCCAGCGCGACGGCGATGCGGTCGAACGCCGCGAGGTCGGCGTCCGAGAACCCGGCCGGCGCGTCGGTGACGAAGACCAGCGTGGCGAACCGCTCGGCCGTCAGCCGCACGGGCAACCCATAATAGTCGGTCGCGCCGCGCGCCCGCAGGTCGTGCAGCACCTGGTGGTCGTCCCCGGACAGGCCGCCCCCCGACAGGCCACCCCCCGACAGGCCCTCGACCAGCCGCTTCCGGAACGGCGACCGGGTCTCCACGATCGTCAGCAGGGGGCTGCCCGCATAGCCGGCCCGGCCCTCGATGCCGTGCGGCGACGCGACGTGCTGGATCGCCGCGCTGTCCCGCTCCCAGATCGACGTGACCGACGTGATCAGCGGATGGATCGTGCGCAGCGACAGCCGCACCCGCCACACCGGCGCCCCGCCCGCAAGCAGCCGCGCGCCGAGCCGGTAGACGAGCGCGTCGAGGTCGTCGGCGAAGCGGCCGTCCGTGATGAGCCAGTCGATGATGGCGGCTGGCTGCCAGGGGGTGGCGGGGCCAGCGGGGGTGTCGGGCATCGCGCAAGTCTCCGAAGGGGGCGAACCCGAACTATAGCGATGGCGCCCGTCCTTCGCCCGCCAAAGCGATGGCGAAGACCTTGCCCGCGACCGTCCAGACAGGCGCGCCGCCCCACTGGACGACCTGGGTGGTGTGGGGGAGGGCGGCGCAGACGGCGTTTTAGTGGTCGAGGGTTATTGGGCGCAGGCGTCGCCAGACAGTGTGGCCGAGGGTGAGGCAAGGCACGAGATGCCCCGATCGATTTTCTCAACGCCTCGTCAGAGAGAACAGACCGTGCTCCTTCCGCGCCGGCACACACCTTGCACACAAGTACTCGCTTACGTCTGGGAGCGGTCGAGCGCCGCGACGATGCGCTCCACGGCTTTGGCTGGCTCTTCATGCTCCCAGACAGACGAACCACGCGCCACCCCCTCGCAAATAGCTGCGCGTCGGTGTCACGGTCACGCCGAACGTTCGCGTTCAATTTTTCTCGCCACCATTCCCCGTTCGTCTTCGGCAAAGAGCCGTGGATTGGGCAGGAGTGCCAAAAACATCCATCGACGAACACGGCTAACCTTGCGTCGTGTGAAAGCAATATCGACGCGTCGGCTCGAGCCAGATATCGCATGATCGACCCGATACCGATAACCGTGAGAGTGCAGAATTCGCCTGACACCCATCTCCGCCGCCGTATCCCGCCTTCTTTGGTTCGACATTTTTTGACGGATGAAAACGCCTATGCGGCGTTTGGTCTGGCATTCATTTGGAGCTGCGCGTTCAGTCCGCCTCTGGCGGGCCCGATCCTCATCGGCAGAATACGTCGCCTGGGCGATATCTGTTGAACGACTTCGCTCAAGGATTGGGTATCGGCAATGCGGGGGGCGTCCCCTGCGAGGCGGGACTCGGACACATTCAAGAAGCGAACAACTCCAGGCGGATAGCCCTTGTCTTCATTACCCGTCGTGTACAAGGCGACATAGCCGATGTCGCATCGCGGTGCGTGACCGGCCAGAGCAACGTCCAGGCGTCCAGTTCGTTCCCTCAATTTTACGACTGTTCGGGCGAACGAGGAACTTCCCGTCCTTTTGTCATCGGTACTTGGAATTGGTAGGAAGAAAACGCCCGCCATGAATGCATGGGGCAGGTGTTCGTGAACCAGTCGCACTTCGTCGCCAAGCTCGTAGAGCCTCCCCGTTAGGTTCTTATCGAAATTCCCACTTTTCGAATTCCTGAAATTCAATCCCTTGAGCGATACGCCTATTTCCAGCCCAAGGACGGGATCTGCCACGGTCACGTCGATTTGCTTCGATGTCCCGGCTCCCAAGGGCGTCAGCGGTTCGTCCCGCCGTCCAGCGTGACCGGAAGGATCTTCTTGTTCTTGACCGAAGACTCCCGCATTTGCATCGCAATCGCGACCGCACAACCATTCGCGAATAACTCACTCCAGTGACGCTTCTCGTTTTGCCCACTGTTCTCGGGTCGCGGACCTGCATAATCGAGCGCCGCGACGATTGCGGGTTCGGGCTGCAGGTCGGACCATTTCATCAGCGATCAACTATACGGCTAGGCACTAGCGGCCACCTGAGCCGGGTACACATACCGCCGACTTGCCCATTCCCCGCACCCATAATCGCCACATGTTCCTCGACGTCGGCAATAAAGGCGGATTCGAACCGAAGTCGAGACCTGGCAGCCCTATCCAAGAAACCAGCAGTGGCACGGTGAGACAACGGTGTCAGATGCTCCATCGTCAACAGGTTTGCCAAGTGTCTGTAGCCCGCTCGAATTGGCCAACACGAAGCATGGAACTCCTGAATTCTCCCGAATTCGCCATAGGCGGCATCTGGCCATCGGGTGGGGTCTCGCAAGTCAGGCTCCCACCGTGACATCGCCTGGGCGCGCCAGCCTATCGACCAGCCACTCCGCGACGCCAACCGTGACAGCATTGCCCACAAGCTTCCAACGCGGACCATTGCGAGCCGCGTGCGGAGTTGCCGGCTTCGTCCACCCGCGCTCGAACCCTTGCAGGGCCTCCGCGTCTTCAATCGAAGGCGTCACGATCCTCATCCCGGGAGGGGCTCCAGGCATCCAAATGCCGGGAGGGGACGGTATCCCGACTGCGGACCCCCCTTTGAGAGGCGGCACGGAATCTCGCGCCCAGCCCAATCCCCGAAGCCCTTCGGTCCAGTAGAATCCGAAAGCATCGTCGCGAAATGTCGAAACGTCCGGCGGATCGGCGTTGTCAGCGAACAGCACCCTTCGAGGATCGTCGTGTCGCGAAGCGACGAACAAGACCCTGTGCCGGCGTTGGGGCACACCACAAAAGCGGGAATTCCTACCAAACGATAAGCCCAACGAAATCCGAGGCTTTCCAATCGTGAAGTCAAAAATGCCATCGCCCGACCTTTGTCGAGGACCAGCATGTTCCTCACGTTTTCGAGTACGCAGCCACTCGACGTCCTGTGTCTCAGTAGGCGAAAGACGTGTGAGACCAGTCCGATTCCTTCCCGCCAATGCCGGCGGTCCTTCCCGCTTGAGACAAGTCCGTACACGGGAACCCTGCCGCGACGACCTCCACAGACGGGGGAGCCGCCGGAGACCGCCAATATCTCCATGGATCGGTACGCCTGGGAATTGCGCTCGAAGGACTTCCTGGGAGGCGTCCCACACGTCGCACAAGAGTTCGGTACTGTCCCCACGGTTTCGGAATGGCAGTTCCAGACCACCAATGCCGCTGAACAATCCCGCAATCTTCATGTGGAAAGCCTAGTGGAGAAGAGTGTGGCCAACGTTAGCATGGGAAAGGGAGAGAAATGAATCCCCCGTGGCCCCAAACCGAAACACGCCGGTCGCGGACCGCGGGCGCAAGGTGGCTCTCGCGAAGAGCCATGAGTACTCGTTTGGCACATAGCCCGACGATGACGGCAAATGCGGCGCAGAATATCAGAACAAACCTTGAACACCCCACCCCATCTCCCCATATCGGAATAAAATCCTTTTCCGATCCAAGGGAGTTTCCATCATGCCCACCTTGCTTTCCGGCCGGCAGGAGACCTTCTGCCGGGTCTATGCGGTGTCCGGCAACGCCGCGGCGGCGGCGCGGGCGGCCGGCTATGCCGAGACCAGCGCGCGCCAGCAGGGCTACGCCAACCTGCACAAGCCCTACATCCAGATCCGGCTCGACGAGATCCGGCGCGGCTTCGCCGAGACCGCCGGGCGCGAGGCGGCGATCCTGCTCGGCCGGCTCGAGCAGGTCTGGCCGCTCGCCGCCGCGGCCGGCAGCACCCACGCCATGCTGATGACCATCGCGATGCAGGCCAAGCTGTCGGGGCTGACCGGCGACGCGGCGACCCGGGTCCGCCTGTGGGGGCCCGACGGCCAGGCCGGGCCGCTCGAGCGCGCGGTCGAGCACGCGGGCGACGGCGACGCGCTCGCCGCCGCCGAGGCCGCCCTGCCGCGCGCGCCGGACCGGGCGGCCCGGCGCGACGCCGCGCCGGCCGCGACCTTTCCCGACGAGCCGGAGCCCGAATACCCCGACGACGACCCGGCCTGGTACGGGCTGCCGGCGGTGGACGTCTATCTGGAGGACGCGGGGGAGGACGACCCGGAGGGCGATCTGGTGGGCGTTGGCGATTGCGGCCTTGCGTCGGAGGGGGCGGGCGACCCGCCGGCGGCGACCCCTCACCCTCCCGCCGCCGAGGCGGCGGGCCCCTCCCTCTCCCCGAAGGAGAGGGGCGCTGTCCAGCCCGATGCGCGACCCGATGCCGGCGACCTGGACATGGGCGCGGCGGTGGACCCCTCTCCTTCGGGGAGAGGGTGGCCGCGCCAGCGGCCGGGTGAGGGGTCGCCGCCCGACGACGCGACGGACCGCCACGGGGACGCGAGGGGCGAAGAAGAGGCGCGCCCGTCATCCCGGCCCGCTGCCAGCGAGACCGCGACATACGCCGGGACGGCCTCCGTCCCCCTGCCGGGCAATCCGTCGCCGGGCGCGGGAGAGCTGCCGGACGGAGAGGCCGGCATGACGGCGGCGGCGCCCGGCGATTTCCCGGCGGGCGGGACGACGGCTGCCGCAGCGGACGGGCCCTCGCCCCCGGCCCCTCGCCCCCGCGGGGAGAAGGGAGCCGCGCGCCGCGTTCCCGAGCGGAACATGACAAAACATGACATCCCGGAGGGGGTCGCCGCATGACACCGGGCGCCAGCCGACCGCCACGGCCGTCTCCACCCCCACGGTCACGTCCGCGGGCGCGGGCACCCGCAATCCGGGCCAAACCCGCCAAATCCGTTGGCAGCCGGGGGCGCGCGCGCTATACGAGGGCCCTTATATTCAAAAAACCGAAAATAGGGCGCCGTTACCCCCGGGGCATGCAGGTCCACCTCCCCATCGCCGAAGTCTCCGTCGCGTGTTCCCGTCGTTGGGGCTGGGCGGCATGGTGGGAATCCGGTCGGGCCCGTTCGGTGTCGGTGGCGGCTTCTCGATGACCCCGCTGTTGATCTTCATCGGCATCCCGCCGCCGGCGGCCGCCGCCGAAGCGGACCGGATCGCCGCCGCGCCGGGTCGGCGCTGATGGGCGCGCGTCCGAGCCTGTCCGGCGTGGTCACCCAGCTCGTCGTGCTGGGCGCGGTCGCCCTCGGCGGGTTCACGCCCGCCCGCGCCGCGGCCGAGACGCTGGCCGCCGACCTGTCGAAGGAGCAGGTGACCATCACCACCGGCTTCACCGGCTCGAAGGTGCTGTTCTTCGGCGCCATCGACGCGCCCGGCGACGTGGTCGTGGTCGTCTCCGGCCCGCCGTCGCCGCTGGTCGTCCGCCGCAAGGAGCGGGTCAGCGGCATCTGGATCAACCGCCAGTCGATGACCTTCCCGCACGCGCCGGCCTTCTATGCGATCGCGGCGAGCGACGCGCTGTCGGAGATCGTGCCGCCGGCGATCGCGCGCCAGTACCAGATCGGCCTCGACAACCTGGTGCTGACCCCGGCGGGCAAGGAGCCGCCCGCGCGGGTGCGGCTCTACCGCGCGTCGCTGATCCGCAACATGATCAAGCGCGACCTCTACAAGCCCGGGCTGCGCGGCATCGTCTTCCCCAACCGCAGCCAGCGCCTGTTCCGGACCGAGATCTTCTTCCCCGCCAACGTGCCGACCGGGAAATACCGGGTGCGCTTCTTCCTGCTGCGCGACGGCAAGCTGATCAGCAATTTCGAGCGGACCCTGGTGATCGAAAAGGGCGGCATCAGCGCAGAGGTGTTTCACTTCGCGCACAATAACGCGGTACTCTACGGCCTGCTCGCGATCCTCGCGGCGATCATCGCCGGCTGGGGCGCGAGCCAGTTGTTCCGGCGCAGATAGCGCATCGCAACAGGGGGCGGCCGGTGGCGAGTGGATCCAGCGAAGCGGGCGCGGGGCGGCCGAAGCAGGAAGAGCGCATCTTCCTGGTCGTCGCCGACCAGTCCGAGGAAATGCCGGTCGCGCTGCGCTACGCCAGCCGGCGGGCCAAGGCGACCGGCGGGCGGGTGGCGCTGTTCGCCGCGGTCGAGCGCGAGGACTTCGGCCACTGGGCCGCGGTCGACGACCTGATGGAGGCCGAGGCGCGCGACGAGGTCGAGACCACGCTGTCGCGCTACGCCGAGGCGGTGCAGGAGATCACCGGCGCGCCGCCGGTCATCTACATCCGCCACGGCCCGATGCGCGACGCGCTCTTGAAGCTGATCGACGAGGAGCCGACCATCTCGATCCTGGTGCTCGCCGCCGGCACCGGCGGGCGCAGCCCGGGGCCGCTGATCAGCGCGCTGACCGGCAAATACTACAACCGGGTCCAGGTTCCGATCACGATCGTGCCCGGCACCTTGACCAACGAAGACATCGACGTGCTGACCTGACTATTCGCGGCCGCCCCCGGCAAGGGAGGACGGCGGTATTACTCGACGTCCAAGTCGCCGCGCCCTGTCGGAGTCATGCCAGAGTCCTGTTGAATATTGTCGCGCTGTACAGATCAATATCTCCGCTATATTAACGCAAAGTATTAACTATATTATTTAACCATAGGTAGAATAATTCAGGTAATTAGTTAATAGTTGATATTTTTTCTTGAATTATGGCAAAGATTTCACTAACGTCTCAATTGCTCGGGCTGGGAATGCTGCCAACAACAGTGATTTCGAAGCTCGGGGCGTGAACATCTTCAACCGCTTGCGCGGCCGCGCCCCCAGGACGTGCAAGTGTGTTTGAGAAGGCGGCCTTCGGGCCGCCTTTTTTCTTTGCCCAATACTCTGGCCGCACGCCGACGCCCGGCGCCTCTTCAGGCGCCGGTTCGGCCGAACGCTCGCCGCAACGCGGCTAGGCTGCGGCGCTCAGCCTTCGTATTTGAACGAGAGCGAAACCCGCGCCCGGAAGGCGACCACCTTGCCGTTCTCGATGCGGCAATCGAGCTTGGTCACCTCGGCGATGCGCAGATCGCGCAGCGAGGCCGCCGCCGTCTCGACCGCGTTGCGGGCCGCGTCCTCCCAGGATTTCTCGCTGGTGCCGACGATTTCGGTGACGCGATAAACGCCGCTATCGGTGCCTGCCATGGTTGATGCTCCCTAGTTGTGCGCGGTGGCCGCGTGGGCGCCCGCTTGTCGTTAACCAGGGTCACATAAGGCCGATTCCCCGCGCGGGGAACAGGCGCGCCTACTTCTCCGGCGGCTTGATCATCCGGCCGAGCCGCTGGCCGCCGAAGATGTGGATGTGCAGGTGCGGCACTTCCTGGTTCGCGTGGGCGCCGTTGTTGGCCAGGATGCGATAGCCGTCGCCGGTGACGCCGACCAGCTTCGCCGTCTCGCCGACCGCGCGCACGAAGCCCGCCATCTCGGCGTCCGAGGCGCCGGCCGCGAAGTCGTCCATGTTGGTGTAGGCGCCCTTCGGGATCACCAGCACGTGGACCTTGGTCTGCGGGTTGATGTCCCGGAACGCCAGCGCGTGGTCGTTCTCGTAGACCTTGTCGCACGGGATCTCGCCGCGCAGGATCCGGGCGAAGATGTTGTTCTCGTCGTAGGCCATGGCCCCTCCGCTCAGCCCGGCTCGCGGGCGTTCTTCTCGTCGATCCCCGAGGTGCCCTCGCGCCGCGCCAGCTCGGCCCAGACGTCCGCGGGCGCGACGCCCGCTTCCGCCCACAGCACGAGCAGGTGATAGAGCAGGTCGGCGCTCTCGGCGGTCAACGCGGCCTTGTCGCCACCCAGCGCCGCGATCACCGTCTCGACCGCTTCCTCGCCGGTCTTCTGGGCGATCTTGGGCAGGCCCTTGGCGAACAGCTTCGCCGTCCAGGACGTGTCCGGATCGGCGCCGCGGCGGCTCTCGATGACGGCGTAGAGCCGCTCGAGCACTCGGGCATCGGGGATTTCGGTCATCGCCTTCCCTTAGCAGATTCGCTTGGTCGAGTCAGGCCGCCCGAGATCGCGGGGCCGGGATCACGAAACCGGCCGCACCGGCACGCCGGCCGCCGCCATGTAGTCCTTGGCCTGGTGGATCGAGAAGGTGCCGAAGTGGAAGATCGACGCCGCCAGCACCGCCGACGCGTGGCCCTCGACGACGCCGTCGACCAGATGCTGCAGCGTGCCGACCCCGCCCGAGGCGATCACCGGGATCGGCACGGCGTCGGCGATCGCGCGGGTCAGCGCCAGGTCGAAGCCCTGCTTGGTGCCGTCGCGATCCATCGAGGTCAGCAGGATCTCGCCGGCGCCGGACTCGGCCATCCGCCGCGCCCAGGCGACCGCGTCGAGGCCGGTCGGCTTGCGCCCGCCGTGGGTGAAGATGCCGAAGCCGTCGCCGTCACGCTTGGCGTCGACCGCGACGACGATGCACTGGCTGCCGAACTTCTCCGCCGCCTCGCGCACGAAATCCGGCCGGTGCACCGCCGCGGTGTTGATCGACACCTTGTCGGCCCCGGCGAGCAAGAGCTTGCGGATGTCCTCGATCGTGCGCACCCCGCCGCCGACCGTCACCGGCATGAAGCAGTGCGCCACCGTACGGTTAACGACGTCGTAGATCGTGTCGCGGCCCTCGTGGCTCGCCGTGATGTCGAGGAAGCACAGCTCGTCGGCGCCCTCGCGGTCGTACACTTGGGCCTGCTCGACGGGATCGCCGGCGTCGATCAGGTCGACGAAGTTGACGCCCTTGACGACGCGGCCGTCGTGGACGTCGAGGCACGGAATGATGCGGGTCTTGAGCACGGCGGGTGGGCCCCCCGGATCTGTAGGGTTATGTCAGGTTCCGTCAGGTCGGCGCGCAGGACGCGCCAGCGTTCAGGAATTTTTACCTTGTGATGGCCGGGCCGATTGTCAAGGCCCGGCACGGCGTCGGGCCGGTCCGTACGCCGTCTGTTGCGCCGGCGCAACAGCGGCGTGAATTTACCATAACCTTTAACGCTCGCCGCGGTGGATTAAGCTAGCCTTTACCGTACCGGGTGAACCGCACCCCGGACCAGGCTCCGGGACGATCCCGGTAGGGGAGTCCCGACGGGCCGTCCGGGGAGGGGCGGACGTGCACTCGGGGAGGCTGTACGTCGTTGCCCCGCGGGGCTCCCCGCCGCCAACCACGCGCACGTGCACAGCCGTGCCGCCCGCCAAGGAGCGGCCCGCGAAAGCGCGTCAGGCCCGAAGATCCGGCCGCCTACTGCAGATATTGGAGATAGTAGAGCAGCGCCCCGCCGCCCGCGCCCAGCGCGACGGCCACGCCCGCGAGCACGAGCATCAGCCGCGTGCCGGCCGCGCCGGTGGATCGCCCGCGCCCTTGTTGGCGCGGTAGCCGTTGGTGAAGGCGCCGTCGTCCAGCCGGGTCAGCAGGTTGGCTTTGACCTCGTCGGTCGAGCGGCCCAGCTGCTCGCGCAGCAGCACCTTCTCGGACTTGCGGGTGCCCGAGTTGGAATATTCGTAGGCGTAGAAATAGCGGTAGTAGCCGTAGGTGTCCGACCACTTCACCTCGACCGCGCCATAGCCCAGGTCGAAGACCACGCAGCGATGCGGGTGGTCGGCGGGCTTGAGGAACTGGAGGCGGATGCGATGCCGGCGGAGGTGTTTCCGCTGGTCGAGGAAGGCGTAGTAGAGATCGCGGGTCCGGCTCTCGCCGTAGGCGTTGACGTCCTGCGCGATCGGAATGCGACCGGCTGCGGCGGCGCCCGGCACGCTGACGAAATCTTGGACGACACTCCCCGGCACGCGACGACCCTATGTTTCTTTTTGATTGGCCTTGCTCTTATTCAATATTGAGCCCGCGCATCGAGGTCAATTAATCAATTATTAAAGTATAAAGTTAATTTATATAGTTAACATCAAGCTGCTATTATTGAGGGTATTTCAGACCCGCTGTCGGCAATCGAGGCCACATCGGGCACCGATTCGATGCGACCGCCGCGGGCCGAAGGACCGCCGGACTAGCGTCCGGCGCCTTCCGCCCGCGCGACCGTCGCGCGCAGCCGGGCGCGCAGGTCGGCGATATCGCCCTTGTTGTCGCGCAGGATCGCGTCGAGCTCGTCGCGCAGATTGCGCGTGATGCTGATGCCGTCGACCAGCAGGTCGACGAAGCGCGGCCCGTGCGCGCCGGTGCGCATCCGCCAGTGGACGATCCGGGGCCGCCCCCGGCGGTCGAGGACGCGGCTGGCGACCAGGCAATCCGACCCCGCGATCGGCCGCCACTCCAGGATCGCGAAGGCCACCACCCCGTCGCGCGACAGCGGCGCCGACACCCGTGCGGCGGTCAGCCGGCGCAGCAGGTCGGCGAGCTCGGCGCGGTCGGACGCCGAGAGGCTGGCCCACCGGCCGTGCAGCGCGGTGCGCGCGATCACGTCCTTGTCGGCCCAGCGGGCGAGCAGCGCCGCGATCGCCTTGCGCCGCGCCGCGGGATCGGCGGTCTTGGACAGCGTCTCCAGTCGCACGAGGATCTGCGGGACCGGGCCGGCGGTGCAGGCTGCCGCGGGGGGCGCCGCTGAGACGGCCGCCGGGACGGCAGCCATCACCGCCATCGTCAGCCCCGCGGCGATCAGGCGGAACGGGCGCATCGCTCACTCATATTGCAGCACGCGGGCGGGATCGACCCGGGTGGCGAGCCAGGCCGGGTAGAGACCGCCGAGCGCGCCGATCACGGCGATCACCGCCATCACCAGGACCAAGAGCTCGACCGACAGCACCGGCTCGACCAGGCCGGACAAGACCGGCAGCGAAGACATCAGGTAGGCCAGGCCGATGCCGCCGGCGACGCCGATCAGGCCGCCGACCACCGTGACCAGCCCGGCCTCGATCAGGATCAGCGCGGTGATCCGGCCGGCGCTCCAGCCGATCGCGCACAGCACGCCGATCTCGCGCGTCCGCTCGGTGATCGACATGACCAGGGTGTTGGCGACGACCAGGATGCCCATGATCAACGCGATCGCCGACACCGCCCAGGTGATCGCCTGCAGCAGCTTGAGCACCTGGCTCGAGCGCGTGATGTTGGCGGTGCGCACGAAGGCGACGCTGGGGTGCAGCCTGTTGAGCGTGGCCAGGGTGTGCTTGACCGCCGCGTCGTCCTCGGGGTGGTCGAGCTGGAGCGCGAAGCTCGTCACCGACGCCTTGCTGTGCGACAGCTCCTGCAGGGCGGCGAGCGGCGCCAGGATGCCGGTCGCGTTGAGCGGGTTGGTCTGGTCGGTGATGCCGATGACGGTGAACTTGCGCCACAGCAGGGTGACCGTGTCGCCGACCTTCTTGTGCAGGCCGGCCGCGACCGACGGCCCCATCACCGCGACCCAGACCTCGCCGGCGCGCGGCGCGCGCCCGGTGCGCAGCGGAACCGCCGTCCACAACGGCGCGCCGGCGGGCATGCCGACCAGCACGACCTGCTGCTCCTCCTTGCCGGCCGGGACGAAGCGATTGATCTGCGGGGTCACCGACTTGACCCCCGGAACCTTGCGGATCTGGTCGATCATGCTCAGCGCCAGCCGGCTCGAGATGATGTGGACGACGCCGCGCTCGTAGCCGACCACCTGGATCTGCAACTCGCGCAGGCTGTTGCGCCAGTTGTCCTCCGGTCCGCGGGCCAGGGTGAACAGCGCGATGAAGCTGGCCACCGCGACGGCGACGCCGAGCAGGGTGAGGAAGGTCCGCGGCTTGCGCACGGTCAGGTTGGCCAGCGCGATGCGCAACAGCTCGCTCATGCGGCGACCGGCGCGCCGGTGTCGGCGACGATGCGGCCGTCGAGCAGCTCGACCTGGCGGCTGGCGCGCGCCGCGACGACGGGATCGTGGCTGACGATGACGAGCGCGGCGCCGGCCTCCGCCGCGGTGTCGAACATCAACCCCAGCACGGCCTCGGCCGAGGCGCTGTCGAGGTTGCCGGTCGGCTCGTCGGCGAGCAGCAGCGACGGGCGGTTGGCGAGCGCGCGGGCGATGGCGACGCGCTGGCGTTCGCCGCCGGACAGCTCGGCCGGCCGGTGGGTGGCGCGACTGGCGAGGCCGACCCGGTCGAGCAGGTCGGCGGCCCGGTCGCGGCGGCGCTGCCGGTCCCGTTCGACGCCGAGCATCGGCGCCATGACGTTGCCGAGCGCGGTCAGCGACGGCAGCAGGAAGAAGGCCTGGAAGACGATGCCGATCCGATGCGCGCGCAGCCGGGTCCACGCCTGGCGCCCGGCGACCGGCCGGCCCTCGAAGCGCACCTCGCCGGCGGTCGGGCGGTCGAGCCCCGCGGCGATGTGGACCAGCGTCGACTTGCCGCTGCCGCTGCGGCCGATCACCGAGACGGTCTCGCCCCGGCCGATCGACAGCGACACGCCCGCCAGGGCGGTGACCCGGCCGTCGTCGTAATCGCGGCGGACATGGTCGAGTGCGACGATCGCACCGTCATCGGTCATCCGGCGACCAGGCTGCGGAGCTGGCCGTTGACGACGGCGAGCATGGCGACGTTGATCTCGCCCGACGCCCGCAGGTCGTTGATCGTGCGCAGCGCCTGGTCGACCGCCGGGCCGCGGTTCTGGCACCAGCGGTCGATCGTGCGCGGGTCGGCCGGGTGGCCGCGCAGCATGTCGCGCACCAGCGCGGCCTGGTAGCCGTAGAGATCCTCGATCATGGCGTCGAGCGCGCGCTTGTCCCAATAGGGCCGCGGGTCGAGCGCGCCCGCCGTCTCGCGCAGCCAGTCGAGGCCGAAGCGCTCGCCGACGGCGAAGTAGAGCCGGCCGACGTTGCGGATCGGGCGGTTGAACTCGTGCGCGATGGTGACGACGTCGCAGCCCGACAACAGGAAGAACTGCTCGGCGACGCTGCGCGCGAGCGCCGGCGGCACGCCGGCATCGACCCCGGCCGCCAGCGCCGCTTCCAGCCGCTCGGCCTCGTGCGGCGTGGTGATGTCGTCGAGCGCGGCGCGGAAGCTGTGCATCCCCGGCTTGAGGTGGCGGACCGTCCGGGTGATGTCGAGCGGCACCGGCGCGGTGCGCAGGAACCAGCGCGTCGCCCGCTTGATCAGCTTGCCGGCGCGCAGCTGCATGTCGATCTGGACCGCCGCGTCGATCTTGTTGTCGAGCGCCTCGACCGCGGCCCAGAAGGTGCGCAGCTCGAAGCTCTCCCGGCACATCACGTAGGCGCGGACGATGTCGGCCGCCGACCGCCCGGTCTCGTCCATCAGGTCGTGGACGAAGGTGATGCCGGCGCGGTTGATCGTGCTGTTGGTCGCCGAGGTGGCGATGATCTCGCGGCGCAGGCGATGGCGCTCGATCTGATGGCGGAAGCGCTGCTGGATCGGCCGCGGGAAGTAGCGCACCAGGTCTTCGTTGAGGTGCGGGTCCTCGGGCAGGTCCGACGCCAGCAGCGCGTCGTAGAGCGCGATCTTGGCGTAGGACAGCAGCACCGCCAGCTCCGGCCGGGTCAGCGCCTGGCCCGCGAGCATGCGGGTCTCGACCGTCTCGTCGTCGGGCAGGGCCTCGACCTCGCGGTTGAGCCGGCCCTCGCGCTCGAGCGCCCGCATCAGCCGGACGAAGCGGCGGTCGCCGCCGACGCCGACCTGCTCGCTGACGCTGAGACACGCGGTCTGGAGGTAGTTGTCGCGCAGCACCAGCGTGGCGACCTCGTCGGTCATCCGCACCAAGAGATTGTTGCGCGCGCGCTGGGTCAGCTCGCCGTGAACGACGGCGTCGCCCAGCGCGATCTTGATGTTGACCTCGTGGTCGGAGCAGTCGACGCCGGCCGAGTTGTCGATCGCGTCGGTGTTCAGCCGGCCGTCCTCGAGCGCGTATTCGATCCGCGCCCGCTGGGTCATGCCGAGGTTGGCGCCCTCGCCGACCACCCGCGCGCGCAGCTCGCCCGCCTCGACGCGCAGCGCGTCGTTGGCGCGGTCGCCGACGTCGGCGTCGCTCTCGTCGGCGCTGCGGACGTAGGTGCCGATGCCGCCGAACCACAACAGGTCGACCTCGGCGCCGAGGATGGCGCGGATCAGCTCGGCCGGGGTGACGCGGTCGGCGTCGATGTCGAGCCGCGCGCGGATCGCCGCCGACAGCGGGATCGACTTGGCGCTGCGCTCGAAGATGCCGCCGCCGGGGGACAGCTTGGTCTTGTCGTAGTCGCCCCAGCCGCGCGCCGCATCGAACAGCCGCTTGCGCTCGCGGAAGCTCGTCGCCGGGTCGGGGTCGGGGTCGACGAAGATGTGGATGTGGTTGAAGGCGGCGACCAGCTTGATGTGCGGCGACAAGAGCATGCCGTTGCCGAACACGTCGCCCGCCATGTCGCCGATGCCGACGACGGTGAAGTCCTGGGCCTGGGTGTCCACGCCCATCTCGCGGAAGTGGCGCTTGACCGCCTCCCACGCGCCGCGGGCGGTGATCGCCATCTTCTTGTGGTCGTAGCCGGCCGAGCCGCCCGAGGCGAAGGCGTCGCCGAGCCAGAACTCGTATTCGGCCGAGACCTCGTTGGCGATGTCGGAGAAGGTCGCCGTGCCCTTGTCGGCGGCGACCACCAGATAGGGATCGTCGTCGTCGTGGCGGACCACGTTGCGCGGATGGATGATCCGGCCGGCCTTGATGTTGTCGGTCAGGTCGAGCATGCCGCGGATGAAGGTCTTGTAGCACTCGATGCCTTCGGCCTGGAGCGCGGCGCGGCCGCCCTCGGCCGGCGGCCGCTTGACGACGAAGCCGCCCTTGGAGCCGACCGGCACGATCACCGCGTTCTTGACCACCTGCGCCTTGACCAGGCCGAGGATCTCGGTGCGGAAGTCCTCGCGCCGGTCCGACCAGCGCAGGCCGCCGCGCGCGACCTTGCCGAAGCGCAGGTGCACGCCCTCGACCCGCGGCGAGTAGACCCAGATCTCGACCATCGGCCGGGGCAGGGGCATCGCCTCGATGGCGTGGCTGTCGAACTTGAACGACAGGTGCGCCTTGGGTTCGCCGTTGGGCAGGGTCTGGAAATAGTTGGTCCGCAGCATCGCCTCGATCAGGTTGGTGAAGCGGCGGACGATGCGGTCCTCGTCGAGGCTCGCCACCTGCTCCAGCCCCGCCTCGATCGCGGCGCGGATGTCCTTGGCCTTCTTGTGGTGGCCGTTGCGGGCGCGGGCCAGGAAATAGTCGACGATCAGCCGCGCCAGATGCGGGTTGTTGGCGAGCGTCTGCTGGAGGTAGTTGCTGCCGAAGGGCAGGTCGATCTTGCGCAGGTAGGCGGCCATGCGCGCGGATGACGACGACCTCGCGCCAGTGCAGCCCGGCGAACAGGACCAGCGCGTTGAAGCCGTCGTCCTCGGCGTCGCCGGCCCAGACCCGGGCGAAGGCCTCCTCGAACGCCTCGCACCGCGTCAGCGGGTCGGCGCCGCCCTCGCCGCGCGAGACCACCCCGAAATCGTGCAGCCAGACGGTCGGCGAGTCCTTGGGCTGGACCGGGTTGGGATGCTCGTCGACGACCTTGAGGCCCATGTGCTCGAGCATCGGCAGCACGTCCGACAGCGGCACCGGCCCGCCGCGGTTGAAGATGCGGAAGCGGAAGCCGGCCGACGGGGTCTTGCCCGGCCGGTACATGCCGAGCTGGAGGATGCCGGTCGCGATCGCGCGCTCGACGTGGACGATGTCCTGGCGGGCGCGGGTGCAGTCGTTGTCGGCGCAGTAGCCGACGCTGAAGGCGTCGCCGTACTTGGCGAGCAGCGCGAGCCCGTCCTCCTCGCCGTAGGCGGTGACCAGCTCGTCGCGCAGGTTGTCCTGCCACGAGCGGCTGGCCGCGATCAGCCGGGCCTCGATCGCGCCGACGTCGGCCGGCGGCGGCGCGGCCGGGTCGGTCTTGACGATGAAGTGGAGCCGGGCCAGCACCGATTCGTCGGAGACCTGGGTGTAGTAGGCGGTGACCGGCCCGTCGAACGCGTCCTCCAGGATCTCCTGGAACGCCTTGCGGATCGCCGTGGTGAAGCGGTCGCGCGGCACGTAGACCAGGCACGAGGCGAAGCGCTGGAAGGCGTCGTGGCGGACGAACAGCGCGACCCGCTGGCGCTCCTGCAGGTGGAGCACGCCGGTGCCGATCCGCGACAGGTCGTCGTTGGAGATCTGGAACAGCTCGTCGCGCGGATAGGTCAGGTAGATGTGCAGCAGCGCCTTGTAATTGTGGCTGTTCGGCGGGAAGGCCGCGCGCGCCAGCGCCCGCTGGATCTTGAGCCGGAGCAGCGGCACGTTGGTCGCCGGCTCGGTGTAGACGGTCGAGGTGAACAGGCCGACGAAGATCTGCTCGCCGACGACGCGCTGCTGGTCGTCGAACCGCTTGATGCCGATGGCGTCGAGATGGACCCGCCGGTGCACGGTCGAGCGCACGTTGGCCTTGTTGACGATCAGCACGTCGGGCTGCTCGAAGAAGGCGCGGACGTGGTCGGGCAGGCGCGCCATGTCGCGCACGCCCTCGAAGATGTGGAACTCGGGATCGCGCAGGACGCCGAGCCCGCTGTCCGGCACCACCGTCATCTTGGCGTTGCGGCCGGTGCCGACGACCCGGTACTCGCGATAGCCGACGAAGGTGAAATGGTCGTGGGACAGCCAGTCGAGGAAGGCGCGGCTCTCCTCCAGGTCCCAGGTCTGCGGCCCGGGCGGGTGCCGGGCCAGCGCCTCGGTGATCGCGCGGGCCTGCTCGCGCATCGGCTGCCAGTCCTCGACCGCGGCGCGGACGTCGGCGAGCACGCGGCGCAGGCCGCGGCGGATCGCGCGCAGCTTCTCCGGGTCGGTGTGCTGGTCGACCTCGACCCGCATCCACGATTCGGCGACCGTGTCCTCGGAGCTGTCGCCGGTCGGCAGCAGCGCCTGCAGCCGGCCCTTGGCGTCGCGCGCGGACGGTGACGATCGGGTGGACGACCAGGTGCACGGTCATGCCCTGGGCGTTGAGCTCGGCGGTGACCGAGTCGACCAGGAAGGGCATGTCGTCGTTGACGATCTCGACGACGGTGTGGGCCGGCTCGCCGTTGGTGAAGCGCTTGCGCGGGGTGTGGACCCGGATCTTGGGCAGCCGCCCGCGCCGGGTCCGGGCGTGCGCATAGAAGTCCTGCGCCGCCGCGGCCAGGTCGGCGGGCGCGCGGTCGACCAGGTCGCCCGGCGGCACGTGGGCGTAGAAGCGCCGGACGAATTGCGCGATGTCCGGGTCCTTGGCGGTCCCGGCCGCCTCTGCGATCACGCTTTCGGCGAAGACGCTCGTCCCGGCGTCGGTCATGGAGATGGGTTCCGAATGGTCCAGAAGGATCGGCCAGCTAGGATGGCGATTGCCCACCCTCGGCGCAAGGGGGGGCGGCGCAAGGGGGGCGACGCAAGGGCGGCGACGGGCGGCGCGAGAGGGGCGCCGGCCGTCCTATTTCTGCCGCAGGCTCTCGATATACGCGATCAGGGCGGCGAGGTCGTCGCGCGACAACGGCTCGGTCGGCATCCGGCCGTGCGGGTTGCCGAGGAAGCCGCGCAGCCGCGCCGGCGTCATCTTGGGGTCCCGGGCGACGTCGGCGAAGGGCGGCGCGGCGTCGAGCGCATGGGTCTTCTGCCCGGCCTCGACCACGTGGCAGCGGGCGCACCACGTGCGCGCCACGACGAGCCCCTTGGCCGCCGCGCTGCGATCCTGCGCCCGCGCCGCGCGCGGCCCGGCGGACAGGGCCGCAACCCCGCCGGCGCCGGCGAGCACCAGCAGGAGCAGCGCTTGCGTATACCTTTTCATAGGCGTCACCGTGGGTTCGGGTGGCCGGAACGCTCGGACCCGCCCGGTTGCGCTGGATCAAGGCCAACGCGCGCGAACCGGCGTCGATTGGCAACGATACCGTGCAATCCCAAAACCGGCTAGGGTCGGGGGACGTCACGGGCGGAAATGCCACAAGCGAGGAGGCGATCGAAGCGATGATCCGCTACCGGCTCAACGAAGAGGGAATCTTCCCGCTGACGCGGTGGGAGCTCGACGGCCGCGCCATCCGCCCCTACGCGCTCGAAGAGGCCGAGGAGACGCGACCGGACATGGCCGCGGCCAGCCGTTCCGCGGCACCACCCAAGGCGTGGATCTACGCCTTCGTGGTCGGCAACCGGGTCATGTTCCTGGGCGCGACCGGCCAGGACATCAAGACGCGGCTCGACGCGTTCGAGACCAGCCACCACCCCGCCAGCATGCGCATCCGCGAGCACATCCGGAAGGCGCTGATGGAGGGCAAGGAGGTCGAGATCTGCGCCCGCCCCGGCCCCGACCCGGACACCCTGCGCCGCGAGGCCGACGATTTGACCGACGAGCTCGACCCGCCGTGGAACCGGGTGCCGCCAAGACGGGAGAGCGAGCGACAGGGTGGCTAGCGGCGGCGTGTCGAAGCCCGCCAACGCCCTGGCGGCGGATTCGGGACGCTTTTATGCGATCACGCTTTCCCCGCAGGAGGTGACGGCCGTCACACCCTGGTCGGCGCGATCGGCGTAGTCTTCCTCTACTGAACGAGGAGATTCGCCGTGCACGACACCAAGACCCTGTCCTATCGGATCATCGACGCGACCATCGGTGCGTTTGCCTTGCTCGCCGCCACCGCCATTCTCGTCCCGGTCGCCCTGGTGGTGATCGCGCCGTTCGCCGCCTGAAGACGGCTGGCGCCGGCGACGCCGCCAGCGCCAACGTCCGCCGCCGTCACCGGCGCCCGCCAAGAACGGGCATTGATCACGACCAGCGGCGGCTTTTGCGGGTCACGCCGGCTCGAGATAGTCGTGGACGACCTCGCCGAGCCCAAGTGTCAGATCTGCGAGGATGTGGACTGCCGAGACCACGTCGAGCACGGGTAGGTCGGCGACGGGCGCAAGGGCGTGCGGACGAAGATCGAGGGCTGCCGGTCCGGCCCAGGCCCCCTTTAACTCGACATCCTGCAACTCGTAACGGACAAGCTCGCATATCCGCGGGCTACCGTCGACGTGCGGGATGATCTTCAACAGGAAATTCGGCGCAGCGAGGGCGTCGAGTACCGTGTCGTGGTCCAACGACGCGTGCTTGTAGCCCATCGTCCCGGTGGCGACGCGGACGGGGCCGTAGTTGAGCGTCCCGACGAGCGTATCCCGATCGACTTCCAACGTTGGCTGCGCATACTTTTTCGGGAAGCCCCACAACTCTCGACCGCCAAAGATAGGCGGGCCGTCGTTCAGATACATCGCGTGAGAATAGCCGCCCTTCACGTCCCCAAATTGCACGGGAATGACTTGACCGGATTCGGTGTAGTCGCCAAAGCCGGTCGAGTCCGGCATACGGATGAATTCGAACTTGACCAGCGGTTCGGGGACCTCAAGAGGCTCGGGAACCAGCTCGCGTAACTTTTCGGCGTCGGTCCGGTAGGTGATAACCAGGAATTCCCGGTCGAAGAAGCGGTACGGGCCTTTCGGATAGGCAGGACTGGTCAGCGGCATCGAAAACGCGTTGGCCCTGACGTCATTCGCTTTCATGGTAATCCTCGCTCTCTTTTTATGGACGTTCGATTGTCGAGCATTGGTGTCTGTCGCCTGATCAAGAATTCGAACGCGATCACCTCCTTCCAGTTTCCAAAGGGCGCGGCCTTGTCGGGGTCTGACGCGAAACGTCCAATCCGGCTTGCCCGTGCGTTTCTATCTGTGCCCGTCAGGATCGATGTCGATGGGTGCGCCTTTGCGGCGCATCGCGACCAAACGCCATCGATGGTCGACGGCCGACGCGGCTATATCCTGCCTCCGGCGCCGGTTCCGGAGGTTTCTGCGCAAGCGGAAGAGCCAAAGGGCGCCACTGGGGGCCGGTCGTTTCGGCGCCGCCGTCAAATTGCCGCAGCCACCGCCGATGCGTTTTGTCCGGAATGCCCTGGACGGCTTTTGGGCCGGGGATCGAAGCCAATCCTTCCGGCGAATGGTCGCAAGAGGCGCCGCCGTTGCCATGCGGCGACGGGGCGCTTCAAGGCCGATTGGGGCCGAAAGGGACAGGCACGATTCGGGCAAAGAGGGGATCAGCAGGTCACGGACCGGCGACGCGGTCGTCGATCGTGGCGGAGCCGGGCACCGGCGTCAGCCGGCGCCATCGCCGACATGGCCGGATCGGCGCCGCGCTTACGCGGAGACCGGGTGTCTCTCGCCGGAACGCCGGCGCTCGTCGGTGCGGTGGGGTCCGGAGCAACACGCTTTCGCCGCGCCAAGCGCGACCAATGCCACGAGCAAGCTCACGTAGAGGAGCGCGTACCCGATCGCTTGACCGCCCAGCACCCTCGCTCGGAACATCATGAGACCACCGCTCCCGAATTAGGTCCGAGAGGCAATTACACGGAATATGCGTAAAGGAAGGGCTAATCCGTCGCCCGGCGATGGCGCGCCTAGCATGGCGCATGCTCTTGCACGCCTTGCGCCGCGACGCCGACGCGCTGACCGACGTGCCCGGTTCGCCGTGGAGCCGGGTGCCGCCGCGGCGGAGCAGGACCCGCTCAGCAGCCAACAAAAAAGCGGCCGAAGCCGCTTTTTGGCCCCCTGGATTACCCCAAGGGGAGAAATGGAGCGGGAGACGAGATTTGAACTCGCGACCCTCACGTTGGCAACGTGATGCTCTACCTCTGAGCTACTCCCGCACCGGGTCCCAGCGTACATGCCGCCGAGAGCGCGGCATCATACGCACGGCGCGCCTCATTGCAAGGCGGGATTCGCCGCGTCCCCATAAGTGTGGAGATCGGGCGGGCGCGTCAAGAGGGGGGCGCGGGATCGGCGCTCTGGGCGCATGGGTCCCTCGATACGCCCGCTTCGCGCGCTACTCGGGATGAGGGCCCTTCGATACGCTGCGGACGCGATCCGGGGCTGCTCAGGACGAGGGCTCTTCGATACGCCCCGGACCTGGTCGCGGCTGCTCAGGACGAGGACTTCATGTCATCCAAGCCCGGTCCTCATCCCGAGTAGCGATGCGCCAGCATCGCGTATCGAGGGACCGGCCGCCGCAGCGCACCCCTTGATGAACCACGCCGTCTGCGCGTAACACCGGGGCACGACCGCCGCCTGGAGAGCCGCATGCCGTCCGATCCTGCCCAACATCCGACCGGCGCCCCGTCCGATCACGCCCCCGCCACGCCGGAGGCGCTGTTCGCCCGGCTCGACGCGCTGGGCATCGCCCACGCCACCCACCGCCACCCGCCGCTGCACACGGTCGAGGAGAGCAAGGCGCTGCGCGGCCAGCTGCCGGGCGGGCACGTCAAGAACCTGTTCCTGCGCGACAAGAAGAAGCGGATCTGGCTGGTCGTCGCCGAGGAGGACCGGCCGGTCGACCTGAAGGCGCTGCGCAAGCTGCTCGGCGCCAGCGGCTCGCTGTCGTTCGGGTCGCCGGAGCTGCTGTGGGAGGTGCTGGGCGTGCGGCCGGGCTCGGTCACGCCGCTCGGCCTGATCAACGACACCGAAGGGCGGGTGACGGTCGTGCTCGACGCCGGGCTGATGGCGCACGACCCGATCAACGTCCACCCGCTGACCAACGACGCCACCACGGCGATCGCCCGCGACGACCTGCTGACCTTTATTCGCGCCTGCGGGCACGAGCCGCAGGTGATGGACCTGGACGCGCCCGCCGCGGATTGATTTTCCAGAAATAATTCCTATCTGACGAAGCTCCGCACCGTGCCGGCGCGTCTGGTCGACGCCCGACCCGCCGTCTCACGCGTCGCATGCTCTCGGCAGAAGACGAGCGGGCGAGCCTGCCGTCTTCTGCCGAGCATGAGCCTTCTGATGGCGGAATCCGGCGCCCGAGACCTCGCCGGCTTTTCGCCCGCGCCTTGGACCAGCCCCGATGACACGTGACGACGATCGATGACACCTGACGCCCGGCAACCGCTGTCATGTGCGAACCTGACAAAACATGACATCGAGACCCCCGCCCCCTCTCCCGGGGAGCCGGTTTGCGGGGCGGCGGCGGGCCTATGGCGATAACCAAAGATAACCGATGATAACCTCGGCGCATTTCCGGCAACGGCGCGGCCGCGGCAGGGCCCTTGTCTTGCCGCGCGCGAACCGCCATTTTTGCAGGCGAACGAGCAACCCAAGCGGACGGACGCGAAAATGGAAACGCTAATCGGCGGGAGCGCGCCCGGCGGCGCGGCGGCGGCCGACGTCGTCAAGGACAGCGACACCGCACACTTCCAGGCCGACGTCATCGACGCCTCGCGCGAGGTGCCGGTGATCGTCGACTTCTGGGCGACCTGGTGCGGACCCTGCAAGCAGCTCGGCCCGATGATCGAGAAGCTGGTCACCGAGGCCGGCGGCAAGGTCAAGCTGGTCAAGATCGACGTCGACAAGAACCAGGCGCTGGCCCAGCAGCTGCGCATCCAGTCGATCCCGGCGGTCTACGCCTTCAAGGACGGCCAGCCGGTCGACGGCTTCGTCGGCGCGCTGCCGGAGAGCCAGCTGCGCGCCTTCATCGAATCGCTGACCGACGGCACGGCCGGCGCGGGCGGCGAGGCCGACGACGCCGGCGCGGCGATCGCGCAGGCGCTGGAGCAGGCCAAGGCGATGGCCGAGGCCGGCGACACCGCGAATGCCGGCCAGCTCTACGCCCGCATCCTCGAGCACGAGCCGGGCAACGTCGCCGCGGCGGCGGGGCTGGCGCGCTGCGCCGTGATGGCCGGCGACGTCGAGCAGGCCAAG
Organism: uncultured Alphaproteobacteria bacterium; assembly: GCA_963730305.1. Classification (GTDB taxonomy): domain Bacteria; phylum Pseudomonadota; class Alphaproteobacteria; order Bin65; family Bin65; genus CAMYMQ01. The sequence goes on along the minus strand of CAVSRB010000004.1, from coordinate 511,679 downwards.
CAGGCGCTGGCGGCGCTGCCGCCGGAGGCCGAGAACGACCCCGACGTCACCGCCGCGCGGGCGGCGGTCGAGCTGGCCGAGGCCTCGGCCGGCGCGGGCGACACCGGGGCGCTGCAGGCGGCGGTGGACGCCAACCCGGCCGACCACCAGGCGCGGCTCGACCTGGCCAACGCGCTCTACGCCGGCGGCCAGGCCGAGGCGGCGCTCGACCAGCTGCTGGAGATCGTCCGCCGCGACAAGGAGTGGAACGAGGAGGCCGCGCGCAAGCAGATCGTCAAGATCTTCGAGGCGCTGGGGCCGACCCATCCGCTCACCCTGGCGGGCCGGCGGCGCCTGTCCTCGGTCCTGTTCTCGTAAGGCCCGCGGTCGGGGGCGGACGATGGCGATCATCCCCGCCTCGACCGGCGAGCTGCCGCAGGTCATCCCGATCTTCCCGCTCCAGGGCGCGCTGCTGCTGCCTCGGGGCAAGCTGCCGCTCAACATCTTCGAGCCGCGCTACCTGGCGATGATCGAGGCGGCGCTGGGCAGCGACCGGCTGATCGGCATGATCCAGCCCCGGGTCAAGGAGAAGACCGAGGCGAGTGATCATCCCGAGCTCTACGACGTCGGCTGCGCCGGCAAGATCACCACCTTCGCCGAGACCGACGACGGCCGCTACCTGATCACCCTGACCGGGGTGTGCCGGTTCCGCGCGCGGGAGGAGCTGGAGATCGAGAGCGGCTTCCGCCGGATGACGGTCGACTTCGCCCCCTTCGCCCGCGACCTCGAGGGCGGGGACGACGACGCGGCCATCGACCGCGACCGCCTGCTCGCCACCATCAAGGCCTATCTCGAACGCCGCCAGCTCGCCGCCGACTGGGAGGCGATCACCAAGACGCGCACCGGCGACCTGGTGTCGGTGATGTCGATGGTCTGCCCGTTCTCGCCGATCGAGAAGCAGGCCCTGCTCGAAGCCGCCGACGGCGCCGACCGCGCGGGCACGATGATCTCCCTGATGGAGATGGACAGCGCCGACGACGAACCGCCCGGCGCGGTGAACTAGACGCGCCTAGCCTTCCAGGAACCGGGCCAGCAGCTTCGCCGCGTTGTCGTGGCGGATCGCGTGGCGCTCGGCCTCGGTCAGCCGGGCGGCGGCGATCGCGCGCAGGGTCCAGTCGGTGCGGAAGATCGGGCAGTCGGTGCCCACCACCAGCCGGTCGTGGCCGAAGATCGCGGCGGCGACCTCGATCGCGTGCGGGCCGAGCGACGAGCAGTCGACGTGCAGCCGCCGGGCGCGGCCGGTGAACAGCGGCGTGTCCGGCGCGCGGGTCTCGACGACGTGGTCCATCCGCTCGATCACCATCGGCAGGGTGCCGCCCAGGTTGGCGACGTGGACCGAGACGTTCGGATAGGCGTCGAGGAAATCGGTGAACAGCAAGGTCACCATCGCGTGGGCGACCAGGTGCTGGACCTCCAGCGCGCGGCGCGCGATCGCCTGGTCGGGCATCGGCGGCAGGGGCGTGCCCGGCGGCGGCACCTCGTCGGGCCGGCGGCCGGGATGGATGAACAGGTGCGCGCCGAGCGCATCGGCCGCGGCGAACAGCGGCGCGAAGGCGGCGGCGTGGTCGGCGGTGACGAAGCCGTTGACCGGCAGGATCGCCCCGGCCAGGCCCAGCGTGTCGACCGCCCGGCGCAGCTCGGCCACGGCCATGTCCATGTCGGCGATCGGCAGGGCGGCGAGGCCGAGGAAGCGGTTCGGGTGGCGCGCGCACAGCGGGCCGAGGTCGTCGTTGAACAGCCGCAACAGCGGCTCGGCCTCGGCCGCCGGCAGGCTGTCGAGCCCGAACAGGCCGGGGAAGGACAGCATCTGCAGGTCGACGCCGTGGTCGTCCATGAAGTCGAGCCGCTGGTCCATGTCGACGAAGGCCTCGGTGAACGGGAGGCTGCCGATCGGCATGTTGAACCGCTCGCCGCCCTCGGGCGCGCGCTCGATCCACGGCGGCTCGGTCCGTTCGCGCAGGGCGTCGGCCAGGGCGGCGGGGACGTAGTGGGTGTGCAGGTCGATCGTCATAGGTCGATGGTCATGATTCGATGGTCATGGGCGGCGCGGGTCCCTCGGCGGTGACGGGGGACTATAGCGAGGACCGGGGTGGCTGCGCTATGGTGCGGCCCTTCCGACCCGAGCCCAAGGCATCCATGCCCGACAAGCCGCAATCCGCCGTCGACCCCAAGCTGCTCGAAATCCTGACCTGCCCGGTCTCGCACCAGCCGCTGCGCTACGACGCCCAGGCGCAGGAGTTGATCTCCGACGCCGCCGGGCTGGCCTATCCGATCCGCGACGGCATCCCGATCATGCTCCAGGACGAAGCCCGGCCGCTGGCCGGCGACGAATAGGCGAGGCGATGGAACCCGGCGGCACCCGCCACTGGCCGGTCGAGATCCGGCTGAAGTCGAAGGAGAAGCTGCTCGAGATCGATTTCGACGACGGCAGCGCGTTCAGCCTGCCCGCCGAATACCTGCGCGTCGAGAGCCCGTCGGCCGAGGTCCGCGGCCACGGCGCCGACGAGAAGCAGATCGTCCCCGGCCGCCGCCACGTCGGCATCATGAAGGTCGAGCCGGTCGGCAACTACGCCATCCGCATCGACTTCGACGACCTGCACGACACCGGCATCTATAGCTGGGACTTTCTCTATCACCTCGGCGTCAACCAGGACCGGCTGTGGGCCGCCTACCTGGCCGCGCTCGAAGCGCAGCGGGCTGAGCCGGGACCCGTGACAAGGCGGGCGGGTTGCAAACCCGCCCGGACCGCCGCTACAGCCTCTCGCCCCGGATCAGCTTGGGCAACACCCCGACCGTGCCCATCGCGTGCTGCATGAAGAAGCGCTTCAGCCCCGGCATCCGGTTGACCGCGGCGATGCCGATGTCGCGGGCCAGCCGGATGGGTGGCACGTCGTTCGAGAACAGCCGGTTGAGCGCGTCCATCCCCGACATCAGCGCCATGTTGTCGAAGCGCCGCCAGCGCTCGTAGCGCTTGAGCAGGTGGCTCGCGCCCAGGTCGAGGCCGAGCCTATGGGCGTCGACCAGCACCTCGGCCAGCGCCGCGACGTCGCGCAGGCCCAGGTTGAGGCCCTGGCCGGCGATCGGGTGGATGGTGTGGGCGGCGTCGCCGATCAGCGCGAAGCGCGGCCGGACGTAGGTCTCGGCGTGGAGCAGGCGCAGCGGGTAGGACCAGCGCGGCCCGGCGACCCGGATCGCGCCGTACCAGTCGCCGAAGCGGCGCCGCAGCTCGTCCGAGAAGTCGTCGTCGGGCAGCGCCAGCAGGCCGGCGACGCGGTCGGGGTCCTCGGTCCACACCACCGACGACCGGTGGCCGACCTCGGGATCGTCGGTCATCGGCAGCAGCGCGAACGGCCCCGGCTTGAGGAAGCGTTCGTGGGCGATGCCCCGGTGCGGCAGCTCGTGGGCGGCGACGCAGACGATCGCGGTCTGGCGATAGCGCCAGTTGGTGGTGGCGATCCGGGCCTTGCCGCGCAGCGCCGAATCGCTGCCGTCGGCGGCGATCAGCAGCGGTGTCTCGATCCTGGCGCCATCATCCAGGACGACCTCGGCCATCGCGCCGGCGGCGGACCAGTCGGCGACCGACCGCCGCCACCGTATGGTTAACGGCGCGATCCCCCGCGCCCGCTCGTACAGCGCCTGCCGGGTGGCGCGGTTCTCGACGATCCAGCCGAACGGCGCGCCGGCGTAGCGGTCGCCCAGCTCGCCGAAGCTGAAATGCAGGAACAGGGGCGAGCTGCCGTCGGTCACGTGGATGTCGTGGATCGGCTCGGCCGCCGGCGCCATCCCGTCCCACACGCCGATCGTCTCCAGCAGCCGCTGCGAACCGTAGGCGATCGCGCAGGTGCGCCCGTCATAGGGCGCGGACATGACCGTGTCGGGATCGGCGCGGTCGACCACGACCACCTCGAGTCCCGCGTCGGCCAGCGCGATCGCCAGGGTCGCGCCGACCAGGCCGCCGCCGGCGATCACGCAATCGGCGCGGGCCATGCCACGCCCGGATGTTGGTGCCGTGTTCACCGGCGCAGCATCACCCCGGAGACCGGACCTGTCCAGCGTCCGCCGCGCGCGGCGAATCGTCCCCGCCCCGCCGCGGCCGGGCGTCTGCGGCGGGTGGGTCCGGAGTGGTCAAACATTGAGCAGTGACCCCCGAGCGGCGTCGGTCGCGGAAGGGTTGCGCCGGAGCGCCCGCGCGCAACGCCAGCGATTCCGCCGCCGCGGCGGAAATTCGAAAAGTCTGGCACGGAATTTGCTTTTGAGCCGCGAGGGCACGCCATGGCGGCGTCGTTCCAAGCTCATGGGAAGGGGAGAGCGAATGAAACTGATCATCGCAATCGTCAAGCCCTTCAAGCTGGATGAGGTTCGCGAGGCGCTGACATCCGTCGGCATCGCGGGGCTCACCGTTTCCGAAGTCAAGGGATTCGGCCGGCAGAAGGGACACACTGAAATCTATCGCGGGGCGGAATACGCAATCTCCTTTCTGCCCAAGGTGAAGCTCGAAGTCGTCGTCGATGACGGCATCGCCGAACAATGCGTCGAGGCGATCGTCAACGCCGCCAAGACGGGGAACATCGGCGACGGCAAGGTGTTCGTCGTCGATGTGACGTCGGCGGTGCGCATCCGCACCGGCGAGCGCGACGCCGAAGCGTTGTAAGGGGAGAAGGACCGAATGGTATCCATACGCAATCTGAAACGACTGGCCGCGCCGCTCGCCGGGGCGGTCGCCTTCCTGACGCCGGGCATCGCCATGGCCGAGGACAAGCTGAACGCGGGCGACACCGCGTGGATGCTGACCTCGACCGCGCTGGTGCTGCTGATGACCATCCCGGGCGTCGCGCTCTTCTACGGCGGCATGGTCCGCAAGAAGAACGTGCTGAACGCGGTGATGCAGATCTTCGCCATCACCTGCCTGGTCACGATCATCTGGGTCGTGATCGGCTACAGCATCGCGTTCGGCGGCGAGGGCAAGTATTTCGGCGGCTTCTCCAAGCTGTTCCTGATGGGCATCGGCCCCAACACGCTGTCCGGCACCATTCCGGAGAGCGTGTTCGTGATGTTCCAGATGACCTTCGCGATCATCACGCCGGCCCTGATCGTCGGCGCCTTCGTCGACCGGATGAAGTTCTCGGCGATGCTGTTGATGATGACGCTGTGGGCGATCTTCGTCTACGCGCCGATCGCGCACTGGGTCTGGGGTTCGGGCGGCTGGGTCGCCGGCCTCGGCGCCCTCGACTTCGCGGGCGGCACGGTGGTTCACATCAACTGCGGCGTCGCCGGCCTGGTCACGGCCATCGTCCTCGGCAAGCGGCTCGGTTACGGCAAGGAGAACATGGCTCCGCACAACCTGACGCTCAGCGTCATCGGCGCCTCGCTGCTGTGGGTCGGCTGGTTCGGCTTCAACGCCGGTTCGGCGCTGACCGCCGGTGCCGGCGCCGGCTTCGCGATGCTGGTCACCCAGCTCGCCACGGGCGTCGCGGCCATGACCTGGATGTTCATCGAGTGGATGGGCAAGGGCAAGCCGAGCGTGCTCGGGATCATCTCGGGCGCCGTCGCGGGCCTCGTCGCCATCACCCCGGCGTCGGGCTTCGTCGGCGTGCTCGGTGCGATCGTCATCGGCATCGCCGCCGGCGCGATCTGCTACTGGGCGGCCACCAGCCTCAAGCACAAGCTCGGCTATGACGACTCGCTCGACGCCTTCGGCGTCCACGGCGTGGGCGGCATCGTCGGCGCGCTGCTGACCGGCGTGTTCGCGACCAAGTTCGTCACCGGCGCCAAGGATCCGGTGGGCTGGGTCGACGGCAACTTCCACCAGATCCTGCCGCAGATCTACGGCGTCCTCGCCACGGTCGTGTGGACCGGCGTGATCACCTTCGTGATCCTGATGATCGTCAAGGCGGTCACCGGCCTGCGGGTCAGCGAGGAAGTCGAGCGCGGCAGCCTCGACCTCGAGATCCACGGCGAGACCGTGCAATAGCGTTCCCGGCGACTCCGGTCGCCAACCTCCTGCCGCGGCCTGCCAGCCAGCGGTAACTCGGGCCCGGATCGCTGATCCGGGCCCTTTTTTGTCTAAACTTTGTGCAGCACCCCCGCCATGCCCGAATCGTGGGCGAACGGGCGGATTGCAAGGCGTCCAGCCTCGCCCGCGGAAGCGGCTGCCGCATGAACGTGCATTACCACTCGAATTGATGTAGGCCGTCCCCCGGCCCGACGCGGCCGTGTCCGACCGACGTGGTCCACGAGACACTCACGAGACAAGGGGGGAGAGGCCCATGAAATTCGTCATCGCCATCGTCAAGCCGTCGCGGCTGGACGACGTCCGCGAGGCCCTGCTGGCGATCGGCGTCGCCGGCATGACCGTCACCGAGGTCCGCGGCTTCGGCCGCCAGGGCGGCCACAAGGAAATCTACCGCGGCGCGGAGTACGACGTGAACTTCGTGCCCAAGGTCCGCATCGAGGTCGCCGTCGACGACGGCGTCGCGGACCGCGCGGTGGAGGCGATCGGCGAGGCCGCCAGGACCGGCCAGATCGGCGACGGCAAGATCTTCGTCCTCGATATCCAGAGCGCGCAGCGCATCCGCACCGGCGAGCAGGGCCCCGAGGCCCTGTGATCCCCCCGATCCCGCAAGAGAAGGAATAAGCCGATGCAAGCTGCCGGTCTCGGTCCGGACGTCTTCTTCATCCTGATGGGCGCCGTGATGGTGCTCGCCATGCACGCCGGTTTCGCGTTCCTGGAGGTCGGCACGGTCCGGCGCAAGAACCAGGTCAACGCGCTGATCAAGATCTTCACCGACTTCTGCGTCTCCACCGTCGTCTATTTCTTCGTCGGCTACCTGATCGCCTACGGCGTCAGCTTCCTGGCCGACGCCAGCGTGCTGACCGGCAAGGCGCCGGGGTCGCCCTTCGCCAAGAGCGGCTACGACCTGGTCAAGTTCTTCTTCCTGCTGACCTTTGCCGCGGCGATCCCGGCGATCATCTCCGGCGGCATCGCCGAGCGGGCCAAGTTCTGGCCGCAGGTCGGCGCCTCGGCGCTGCTGGTCGGTCTGCTCTACCCGCTGTTCGAGGGCGTGGTGTGGAACGGCAACTTCGGCATCCAGAAATGGGTCGAAGGCGCGTTCGGCGCGGGGTTCCACGACTTCGCCGGCTCGGTCGTCGTCCACGCGGTCGGCGGCTGGATGGCGCTGGGCGCGGTCTTGCTGCTCGGCGCGCGGCGGGGGCGCTACCGCAAGGACGGCGGGCTGGTCGGCATCCCGCCGTCGAACATCCCGTTCCTGGCGCTCGGCGCCTGGGTGCTGACCGTCGGCTGGTTCGGCTTCAACGTGATGAGCGCACAGAAGCTCGACGGGGTGACCGGGCTGGTCGCGATCAACTCGCTGATGGCGATGGCCGGCGGCCTGCTCGCCGCGCTGATCGCGGGCCGCAAGGACCCGGGCTTCGTCCACAATGGCCCGCTCGCCGGGCTGGTCGCGATCTGCGCCGGGTCCGACGTGGTCCACCCGATCGGCGCGCTGGCGATCGGACTGATCGCCGGCGGCCTGTTCGTCGCCGCCTTCAACCTGTGCCAGAACCGGTGGAAGATCGACGACGTGCTCGGCGTCTGGCCGCTGCACGGCCTGTGCGGGGCATGGGGCGGCATCGCCTGCGGCATCTTCGGCCTCAAGGCCCTGGGCGGCATCGGCGGCGTCAGCTTCGCGGCCCAGGTCGCGGGCACGGCGGTCGGCGCGGTCTATGCCCTCGCCGCGGGGCTGGCGGTCTACGGGCTGCTCAAGGCCGCCGTCGGCATCCGGCTGAGCGAGGAGGACGAGCACGCCGGCGCCGACATGTCGATCCACGGCATCAGCGCCTATCCCGAAGAGGAGCTGTTGGGAAGGTGAATTGCCCGCAAGCGAACACTTGGAGGAGCCCGCCAATATGGCGGGCTTTTTCTTTTCTTGGCCAAATCGAGTATAAGTTAACCTAACTGTGGCTTGCTGTTTTCCTTCCGTTCCATTTACAAAGTAACCATGATTCTGTTGAGGGACATTCGGGGACACCGCCTGGTCGAGGAGCGCCGGCCATGAGCCGCGCCGCTGCCGCCGTCCAGAGCCGGTCGGGCGCGCGCCGGTCACGGTCGAGCGGGCCCGCCCGCAAGCCGAGCCCCGCATCGCGCAAGCCGGCCGCGCGACCGCGGCGCAGCAGCCCGCGCCTGCTGCCGCCGGAGCTGGCGGCGCTGTTCCGCCGCCGGCTGACCCAGGCGATCGGGCTGGCGCTGATGGCGTTCACGGCGGCCGCGCTGCTCGCGCTGCTGAGCTATTCGCCGACCGACCCGTCGTGGAACAACGCGACCAGCGCCGTGCCGCTGAACTGGATCGGGCGGCCGGGATCCTATGGCGCGGACCTCGCCTACCAGACCATCGGCCTCGGCGGCCTGCTGCTGGCCATGGTGTTCGGCGTCTGGGCCGCGCGGCTGATGACCGGCGAGCCGCTGGAGGCGTTCTGGTGGCGGCTGACCGTGCTGCCGGCGGCGCTGCTGCTGGCGATCGTCGCGCTGGCCGGCCTGTTCCCCTGGCCGCACTGGCCGATCCGCGCCGGACCGGGCGGTATCCTCGGCCAGACCCTGTTCAACGCCTTCGACGACCTGTCGAGCACGTTCTCGGCGGGGCTCGGCGGCACCCTGATCGCGCTGATCTCGGCCGCGCTGGCGATCCTGTTCTTCCTGCCGGTCCTCGGCCTGACTTTGCGCGAGTGGGGCGTGATCGGCCGCGTCGTCGGTTTCCCGTTCCGCTTCGTCTACCGCCGCATCGCCGCCCGGCGCGAACGCCGGGTCCGGATCGAGCGGACACAGCCGCCGCCGATCGCCGACGAGGCCGACGCCCCGGCCGCCAGTAAGCGACGCGCGGCGCGGTCCAAGTCGGAGAAGATCAAGTCGGAAAAGACCAAGCCGGAGAAGATCAGGTCGGAAAAGCTCAGGCCGGCCAAGCGCGAGACGGCCGAGCGGGACGAGCCCAGGCGCGAGGAGCCGAAGCTGGCGGCGGCCCGCACCAAGCGGCCCGTGGTCGCCGAGGCGCCGCGGCCGACGCCGGGCAAGCGCGTCGCCGAGGCGCGCCAGCCGGCGCTGGACCTCGACCCCGGCGCGTTCAAGTTCCCGCCGCTCGAGCTGCTGCAGGCGCCGCCCGCCAACGCCGGCAGCCATCTGGACGAGACCGCGCTGGAGCAGAACGCGCGCTATCTCGAATCGGTGCTCGACGACTTCGGGGTCAAGGGCGAGATCGTCAAGGTGCGTCCCGGCCCGGTGGTCACCCTCTACGAGCTGGAGCCGGCGCCGGGCGTGAAGTCGTCGCGGGTGATCGGGCTGGCCGACGACATCGCCCGCTCGATGAGCGCCGAATCGGTGCGCGTCGCCGTGGTGCCCGGGCGCAACGTGATCGGCATCGAGCTGCCCAACCAGACCCGCGAGATGGTCTACCTGCGCGAGCTGCTGGCCTCGCGCGCCTACGAGAGCAACAACCACCGCCTCGCCCTGATCCTGGGCAAGGACATCGGCGGCGGCCCGGTGGTCGCCGACCTGGCGCGGATGCCGCACCTGCTGATCGCCGGCACCACCGGCTCGGGCAAGTCGGTCGGGATCAACACCATGATCCTGTCGCTGCTCTACCGGCTGCCGCCGGACCGCTGCAAGTTCATCATGATCGACCCCAAGATGCTGGAGCTGTCGATCTACGACGACATCCCGCAGCTTGCTGACCCCGGTGGTCACCGAGCCGAAGAAGGCGATCGTCGCCCTGCGCTGGGCGGTGCGCGAGATGGAGAGCCGCTACCAGGCGATGTCCAAGCTCGGCGTGCGCAACATCGACGGCTACAACCAGCGCCTGGCCGAAGCGGCCAAGAAGAAGGAAGTGCTGACCGAGAAGGTCCAGACCGGCCTCGACGAGCACGGCCACCCGCAATACGAGGAGCGGCCGATCTCGCTCGAGCCGCTGCCCTATATCGTCGTCATCGTCGACGAGATGGCCGACCTGATGCTGGTCGCGGGCAAGGACATCGAGGCCGCGGTCCAGCGCCTGTCGCAGATGGCGCGCGCCGCGGGCATCCACCTGATCATGGCGACCCAGCGGCCCTCGGTCGACGTCATCACCGGCACGATCAAGGCCAACTTCCCGACCCGCGTCTCGTTCCAGGTGACCACCAAGATCGACAGCCGGACGATCCTGGGCGAGCAGGGCGCCGAGCAGCTGCTGGGCGCCGGCGACATGCTCTACATGGCCGGCGGCGGGCGCATCACCCGCGTCCACGGCCCGTTCGTCTCCGATACCGAGGTCGAGCAGGTGGTCGCCCACCTCAAGCGCCAGGGCAAGCCGACCTATATCGAGCAGATCACCGCCGACGAGGACGACGGCGGCGGCTTCGGCGACATGCTCGGCGGCGGCGACGCCGGCGACGACCTCTATCGCAAGGCGGTCGAGATCGTGATGCAGGAGGGCAAGTGCTCGACCTCCTTCATCCAGCGGCGGCTGCAGATCGGCTACAACCGCGCCGCCCGGCTGGTCGAGCGGATGGAGGAGGAGGGCATCGTCAGCCCCGCCAACCACGCCGGCAAGCGCGAAGTCCTCGCCGGGAACGTCTAATCTTCCCGCTCACGCGGGGTGGGCAGGAGCCGCAACACTCGATGCGGTCTAATTGGCGCCGCAATCGTTCCCTAGGGATGGGGCCATGCTGATCCGACACCTTGCCGCCGCCACGATGGCGGCGCTGCTTTTCGGCCTCGCCGGCACGGCCCCGGCGCACGCGCTCGACGGCGACCAGAAGGCGCTGCTCGCGCGGATCCAGAAATACGTCAACAGCCTGACCACGGTGAAGACCCGCTTCACCCAGATCGCGCCGAACGGCCAGATGGCGAAGGGCACGATCTACCTGTCGCGGCCGGGCAAGCTGCGCATCGACTTCGACCCGCCGAGCCAGGTCCGCATCGTCACCACCAGCCTGTGGCTGGTCGTCTACGAGGGCAAGAACGCCGAGCCGCAGAACTACCCGCTCAACTCGACGCCGGCGGGCATCCTCGTACGCAAGCACATCACCTTCGGCGGCGACCTCAAGGTCACGACGCTGTCCCAGTCCAAAGGGTACGTCCGGGTGCAGCTGATCCGGGCCAAGAACCCCAACCAGGGCTCGATGACGCTGGTCTTCGACAGCGACCCGATCAAGCTGGTCGGCTGGGTCGTCGCCGACGCCGAGGGCCAACGGACGATCGTGCGCCTGTCGGACACCAAGGTGGGCATCAAGCTCGACCCCGAAACCTTCGCGCTGCGCGGCCCCGGCACCGAGAACTCCCGGCTACCAGCGCTGACGCGCCACCGGCGGCCCATTTCCGCGCCGGGGCAATCCGACCTATATTCGGGACATGGAACATGCGCACGACCTGCCGCTGATCGGCCTGCCGGCCTGTCGGCGGATCATCGACAACGGCTTCCCGGTCCACTGGGTCGGTGAGAAATACCTCAACGCCGCGGCCGGCGGCGCCGGCGGCGTGCCGATGATCGTCCCCGCGCTGGGCGCGCGCGGCCTCGACCCAACGCAGATCGACACCCTGGTCGACCGGCTCGACGGCCTGATGCTCACCGGCAGCCCGTCGAACGTCGAGCCGCACCATTACGGCAAGGACCCGTTCGAGGGCGACATGAGCGACCCCGACCGCGACGCCACGACCCTGCCGCTGATCCGCGCGGCCGTCGCCGGCGGCGTGCCGATCCTCGCCATATGCCGGGGCATCCAGGAGCTCAACGTCGCGCTCGGCGGCTCGCTCCACCAGAAGGTGCACGAGATGGAGGGGCGGATGGACCACCGCTCCGACAAGACCGTGCCGCACGACGAGCGTTACGCGCTCCGCCACATGGTCAGCCTGCGCGAGGACGGCGTCGTCTCCCGGCTCGCCGGCGGCGCGACCGAGGTGATGGTCAACTCGCTGCACGCCCAGGCGATCGACCGGCCGGCCGACGGCGTGACCGTGGAGGCGGTCGCCGAGGACGGCACGATCGAGGCGGTGAGCGTCGACGACGCGCCGACCTTCATGGTCGGCGTCCAGTGGCACGCCGAGTGGCGCTATCAGGACGACCCGCTGAGCGCGGCGCTGCTCAAGGCGTTCGGGGACGCCGCCCGGTCCCGTGCGGCGCGGCGAAACAGCGTCGAAGCCGGCGCTGTGCAGAGCGCCGCCGAGTAGCGCTATCTACATGAAAAATAATTTAGAATTCTTTCGGCCAATTCGACCCTGACGGCCCTTGCAACAGGGCGCGAACGGGCACACTTACATGTGACGAAGCGACCCGGCCACAACCCCGGGCCGTCCGTAATCGGCCCCCTCACGATTGCGGACCCGCTTGCGGAGCTTCAGGCGCCCGATCACACGCTGGTCGGGCGCCAATTTTTTGCGCCGGGGCCGTGCGCGGGCTTGGGCGCGGGCGCCGGGTCGGGTAGCGTGCGGGCTCGACCCGCAAGAGGAGACCGCGCGCGTGAGACTGGTAACCTGGAACATCAACTCGATCCGCGCGCGGATCCACCTGATCGAGCAGCTCGCCCGCGAGGCGGCGCCCGACGTCATCTGCCTGCAGGAGACCAAGGTCGAGGACGACCTGTTCCCGCGCGAGGCGATGGCCGAGATCGGCTACCCCCACCAGGCGATCTTCGGCATGCGCGCCTATCACGGTGTCGCCATCCTCTCGAAGCTCCCGTTCGAGGACGAGGCGCGCCACCACTGGTGCGGCAAGGACGACACCCGCCATCAGTCGGTGGTGCTGCCGGGCGGAATCGAACTCCACAACCTCTACATCCCCGCCGGCGGCGACGAGCCGGATCCCGAGGTCAACGACAAGTTCGCCCACAAGCTCGACTTCTTCCGAGAGCAGACCGACTGGTGGGGCAAGCAGAAGGACGGCAAGCGCATCCTGGTCGGCGACCTCAACGTCGCGCCGCTCGAGTCCGACGTCTGGTCGCACAAGCAGCTGCTCAAGGTCGTCAGCCACACGCCGATCGAGGTCGAGCATTTCGAGGCGATGCAGGCGGCCCACGACTGGGTCGACGCCGTGCGCCACTTCGTCGATCCAGAGGAAAAGCTCTATTCCTGGTGGAGCTATCGCGCCCGCGACTGGCGCGCCGCCGACAAGGGCCGCCGGCTCGACCACGTGTGGGTCACGCCGAACCTGACCGGCAACCTCGCCGCCGCCGAAGTGCTAAAGGACGCGCGCGGCTGGGAGAAGGCGTCGGACCACGCGCCGATCGTGGTCGACTTCAAGGACTGAAGCCCGCGGCGGGCCGCCGGGTGGATCAGCCCCGGCGGTAGAGGAAATAGGGCCAGGGCGCGATCCCCTCGGGCAGCGCCACCGGCGGCGGGTCGATCCGCGCGCAGCCCGGCGGCTCCAGCAACCGGTCACCGACCATCAGGCCGCCGGGCGCCAGCATTGGGCCCAGGGATCTCACCGACGAACAGGGCGAGCGCGTCGTCGCCGCGGCGCTTCTCGGTACCGATGTCGGCGTGGATCAGCGCAGCGGGGGCGGGGATCGCGGCGGCCGCGTCGGCCAGCGACTCGCGAAAGTCGCCGAGAATGATGCGGTCGTCCGCGGGCCGGCTGTTTTCGGGGGCATGGACCTCGCGGTCGAACGCCCAGATGTCGCGGTCGGGGAACAGCAGGCGCAGGTGGCTGTAGGTACGGCCCTTGCCCAGGCCGACCTCGAGCACCGGCCCGGCGATCCCGCGCATCAGCCCGGCGGCATGGTCGAGGCAGGCCCGCTGGGTCAGCAGGCGCGCGATCATGCGGTCGAGGCGGCTTTCGCCGGCAGGCACGCTCCGTCTTCCCGGCTTCGGGACCGCCTCAGGCCGCGTGGCTGCTCAGCGCGCGGAGCCGGGCGTTGGTCGCCTCCAACCGCTTGGCGAGCTCGCGCATGATCTCCACGGCGATCTGCGGGAACTCCATGACCAGGCGGAAGAACAGCTCCTTGGAAATCACCATCGTGTCCAGGTTGGTGCTCGCCCGCACCGTGGCCGTGCGCGGCACGTCGGTCAGGATCGCGATCTCGCCGACGATGTCGTTCTTCTTGAAATGCGCCACCGTCAGCGGCCCGTCGGGGGTGTCGATCATGACATCGGCTTCGCCGTTCACGATGATGAAGGCGGCGTCGCCCGAATCTCCCTGCGTGAACAGGGTGTCGCCCTCGCCGAAAGTGAGCCGCTCGCTGGTGAAGGCCAGAAGCTTGAGCTTCGACGGCTCGATGTTCGCAAACATCGGGATGTTGCGGAGCAGTTCGACTTCTTCGTTCAAACTCACCGTATCGTCCTCTCGAAAAGACTGATCGAGTTTACTCGGAATTGAGCAGTTCGCGTAGGGTCGTTCCGTCCTTGTCCAGCGCCGCGAATTCGTCCTGTTCGACGATCTTGCCGCTGCGCATGACGATAACCTTGTCGAACTGGTCGGCATAGGCGGTGCGGTGCAGCGTCCAGATGACGCCGCGGCCCTCGAATTCCTTGAGCACCGCTTCCAGCACGCGGCGCTGCGAGGCGCCGTCCAGGCTGGTGATCCCTTCGTTGACGATCAGCAGGTCGGGCCGCTTGATGATGCAGCGCGCGAGGCCCAGCTTCTGCCGCTGCGCCGCCGACAGCCGCGCGCCGGCGACGCCGACCTGGAAGGCCAGGCCGACCGCCATCACGTCGTCGCGCATCTCCAGGCTGTCGAGCACCTCGCCGACGATCGTGCTGATCTTGGCTCGCCGCCTGGGCCTGGCCATAGGCCACCTTGCCGAACAGGATGTTGTCCTGCAGCGTCGCGGCGCCGTTGTAGGTGTCGGGGTCGAAGAATTCGACGAGCCCTGCAGCTCTTCGGGCAGTCCCTCGGCGAACCGGTGCCGCGCCTGCAGTACACGCTCCTGGATGTCGTCGGTGAGCAGGCCGAGGCGATGGCGCGCGGGGATCAGCTTGAGCGGCAGCGACAGGAAGCGCTGGCGGTCCTCGGGCCGCATCGCGTCCGGCTCCTGCCCGCCGGTGCGGGCGATCAGCTGCTGGTACTCGGGCAGCTCGTCCGAGCCGATGAAGCTGTATTGCTCGAAGAACTCGTGGCCCGGCGGCAGCCCGGAGAACAGCTCGATCATGGTCTCGGCGAGCTGGCGGCCGGTGACGACGAGGTCGTGGGTCAGGCCGACCTCTTCGATCACCGACGCGACGTAGGGATGGTCGGCGAGACGGTCGATGTCGAAGGTGTTGTCGCGCGGCGTGCCGAACAGCAGGTTCTCGCCCAAGGTGGCGTTGGAATTGTATTTCTGCTGGTCGAACGGCTCGACCAGGTTCCCCTGGCCGGTCTCCGCCAGCTTCTCGCGCAGCGCGTGCCGCGCGCGCAGGATCGATTCGGCCAGCTCGGGCTGCGCCGTCCGGGTCGATCGAGCCGCGCAGGCCGAACTGGTAGAGGTCTTCGCCCATGTCGACGATCTTGAGCACCTCGATCGCGCGGTGCGGTCAGCGCTTCGGCGGCTATCGGTCCCCGGCCGCGGCGTAGTCGGTCCAATCGGCGTTGGGGTCGTGCTCGAGATTGCCCGCGGACTGCGCGTCGCGGACATAGCGGCTGCGGTCCTCGTCGTCGGCCGACGGGCCGGGCCGGTGCCGCAGGCCGTAGAGTCAGGTTGTCGCGGACCGACGTCGAGAACAGGTAGGGGGTCGCGCTCATATAGGCGATGCGGCGGCCGAGGAACGCTTCGGGCAGTTGGTCGGTACGCGCCTCGCCGATCCGGATTTGCCCGCCGGTCGGCTGGATCAGCCGCGCCAGCAGCAGGGTGAAGTCGTCCTTGCCGCTGCCGCCCGCGCCGACGATGGCGACGTGCTGGCTGAGATCGATGGCGAAGTTGGCGCCTTCGACCGACTTGACGCGGCCGTCCTCGGAATAGGTGACGTTCGCGCCCTGGATCTCGCCGCCGACCTTCTCCGGGCCGCCGTCGTCGGCGTCCTGCAGCGTCTCCTCCAGCATGTTCGGCGGGTCGAACTGCTCGATCACCTGCTCGTACTTGACCTTAACGTCGGCCTGGAGCTGGTAGTAGTTGAGCAGCTCCTTCCAGGGCGCGCTGAGGTCCTTGTAGGCCGCCAGCACGGCGACGAGCGCACCGATGCTGAGCTGGCCCTTGATCACGAAATAGCCACCGATCGAGTAGAAGAAGAATGGCGTGAGCTGCGCCATGAAGCTGTTCAGGAACTTGATCGCGAACTTGCGCCGGAAGATCTCGTAGCGGATCAGGTAGATGCGATCGAGGCGGCGGGTGATGTCGGCGCGCTCGTAGACCGAGGTGTCGTGGGCATGGATTTCGGTAACGCCGCCGATCGATTCGCCGATCTTGTCGGCCAGGCTGCGGACCTCGCGCACGCGGCGACGGCCGAGCGCGATGACCTTGGCCTGCAGCTTGGGGATCACGTAGATCTGGGCCGGGTAGAGCGCGACCGCGGCCAGGCCGAGGAAGACGTCCTGGGCGAAGATGAAGCCCAGATAGACCAGCAGCATGCCGCCGAAGAACATCGGCGTCGACATCGCGATGCCGATATAGCCGCCGAGCGGCTCGACCTCGGCGGTGATCATCGGGATGATCTCGCCCTGCGACACCTTCTTGAAGTGCGGCAACGGGAAGCGCAGGACGCGGGAATAGAGCTGGAAACGCAGCCGGCGCAGCATCTGCTCGCCGAGGCGGCCGGCATAGACGTTGAGGAAGAACTTGATGACGCCGTTGGCGATGACGAAGAACAGGAAACCGCCGCACAGGATCAGCAGGAAGCTGACCTTGTCCGGCTGGTCGCCGAGGATCGGCTGGCCGATCGTCGTCATCGCCCAACCGATCTTGTTGCCGATCGCCTCGTTGACGATCGACTTGGGCAGTTCCAGGGTCGCGTAGAGCACCGGCCACGAAATCAGCGTCAGCGCCACGACGACGAGCTGCTGCTTCGCGCTGTAGCGCAAAATGAACCGGAAGATACTCTTGTCCATGAGCCTTGTGCGATGCCCCGATCGCAAAAAGGGCCGATCACAGGCGCGGCCCCGAATATTGAACTGTCCCTAAGTTTCTGTCAGCATAGCGAAGGTACCGGGCGCTGGCGACAAAGAATCCCTTACAATTTGAGGCGAAGCAACGCGAGGCTGTGTCACCGGTCTCGGACTGGGGGGATGCCACGATGACCTATTCGCGCGCGGGCACCACACCGCAGCAACCGGCGCTGATCGACCAGACCATCGAGATGAGCGGCCATCGTATCCTGATCTACAGCCATGACACGTTCGGGCTGGGCCATCTGCGCCGGTGCCGCGAGATCGCGCATGCCCTGGTCGAGCGCTACAGCAACCTGTCCGTGCTGATCCTGTCCGGGTCGCCGATCATCGGCAGCTTCGATTTCCGCTCGCGGGTCGATTTCGTGCGCGTGCCGGGCGTGATCAAGCTGCGCAACGGCGAATACACCTCGCTCAAGCTGCATATCGACATCGAGCAGACCCTGGCGATCCGCGCCTCGATCATCCGCCACACGGCGGAGATCTTCGATCCCGACCTGTTCATCGTCGACAAGGAGCCGCTCGGCCTGCGCGGCGAGGTCGAGGACACGCTGGCGATGCTGCGCGCGCGCGGCACGCCCTGCGTGCTGGGCCTGCGCGACGTCATGGACGAGCCCGAGCTGCTCGCAGCCCGAATGGGAGCGCAAGCAGCGCGATGCCGGCGCTGGTCCGCTACTACGATTCGATCTGGGTCTACGGCCTGCCGCAGATCTGCGATCCGCTGAAGGGCCTGAACGTGCCGCTCTCGGTCCGGCGCAAGATGATCTACACCGGCTATCTGCGCCGCCGGCTGCCCGACGCGATCCCGACCGCGCCGGAGCTCTCCGTTCGGCAAGAAGCCGTACATCCTGGTCACGCCCGGCGGCGGCGGCGACGGCGAGGCGATGGTCGACTGGGTGCTGCGCGCCTACGAGACCGACCCCGACATGCCGGTGGCTGCGCTGATCGTGCTCGGCCCGTTCATGCAGCCGGAGCGCCAGTCGGCGTTCCTGCAGCGCGCCGCGGCGCTCGACAACGTCGACGCACTGACCTTCGACGCCCATCTCGAGCCGCTGATGGCGCAGGCCGCCGGGGTCGTCGCGATGGGCGGCTACAACACCTTCTGCGAGATCCTGTCCTTCGACAAGCCGGCGCTGATCGTGCCGCGCACCGAGCCGCGGCGCGAGCAGCTGATCCGCGCGTCGCGGGCGCAGGAGCTCGGCCTGCTGTCGATGCTGCCCGACGACGGGGCCCGCGATCCAGCGCGCATGGCGACGGCGATCCGGCAGCTGCTGCAGCAGCGGCCGCCATCGTCGGTGGTCGTGCCCGGGCTGCTCGACGGGCTCGAGAACGTCAACCGGCTGGTCAGCCAGCACCTGGCCCAGGACGGCGCCAGCCTGCGGCTGTCGAGGGCGCTGACCCGGCCCCGATCCGATGCGCCGCCGCATGACCCACAGCCGCCGGCCCGGTCGCCTTCGTGCTCAAGGGCTATCCGCGCCTGTCGGAGACCTTCATCGCCCAGGAGATCCTCGGCGCTCGAACGCGCCGGGCTCGACATCCGGATCGTCTTCGCTGCGCCACCCGACCGACAAGGCGCGTCCATCCGGTCCACCGCGAGATCCGGGCGCCGGTGCCCTACCTGCCCGAATACCTGCACGAGGCGCCGGGGCGGGTGTGGCGGGCGTGGCGCCGCGTCCGCCGGCTGCCGGGCTACAAGCAGGCGCGCCGCGCCTGGCTGCGCGACCTGAAGCGCGACCGGACCCGCAACCGGGTCCGCCGCTTCGGCCAGGCGCTGGTGCTGGCCGCCGAGCTGCCGCCCGAGGTCGGGCGGCATCCACGCCCATTTCCTGCACACCCCCGGCTCGGTCGCGCGCTACGCCGCCTGATCACCGGGCTGCCGTGGAGCTGCTCGGCCCACGCCAAGGACATCTGGACGACGCCGGACTGGGAGCTGCGCGAGAAGCTGGCCGACGTCGACTGGCTGGTCACCTGCACCGCGGCCAACCGCGACCACCTCGCCGCGCTGGCGCCCGACCCCGGCCGGGTCGAGCTGGTCTATCACGGCCTCGATTTCGACCGCTTTCCGCCGCCGCCCGAAACGTCGAGCGCGCGCGACGGGTCCGATCCGGCCGCGCCGGTCCGGTTGCTGTCGGTCGGCCGGGCGGTGCGCGAAGAAGGGTTTCGACGTGCTGCTCGCGCGCGCTGGCGCGGTTGCCGGCGGACCTGCGCTGGCGCTGGACCCATATCGGCGGCGGCGACCGCGCGGACCTGCACCGGCTCGCCGACGACCTCGGCCTGTCCGACCGGATCGACTGGCGCGGCGCGCAGGCGCAGGAGGCGGTGCTTGCCGCCTACCGCGACGCCGACCTGTTCGTGCTGCCCTGCCGGGTCGCCGACGACGGCGACCGCGACGGCCTGCCCAACGTGCTGATGGAGGCGCAGAGCCAGGCGCTCGCCTGCCTGTCGACGCCGGTCTCGGGCGTCGGCGAGCTGATCGGCGACGCGGAGACCGGGCTGCTGGCGCCGCCCGACGACGCCGGCGCGCTGGCCGAGGCGCTGGCCGCGGCTCGATCGCGCGACCCGGCGCTGCGCGCGCGGCTGGGCCGCGCCGGGCTCGACCGGGTCCACGCCGACTTCGACTTCGACCGCGGCCTGCACAGGCTGGCGGCGAAGTTCGGCCTGGCGGAAACGCCGATCGACGCTGCGGCGCAATAGGGCCGGGCCGGCGATGCGGATCGCCTTCTACGCGCCGCTGAAGCCGCCGACGGCGGCGACGCCGTCGGGCGACCGGCGGATGGCGCGGCTGCTGCTGCGGGCGATGCGCCGGGCGGGTCACGCGCCCTTCCTCGCCTCGCGCTTCCGCAGCTACGAGGGCCACGGCGACCCGGCCCGCCAGGACCGGCTGCGCCGCCGCGGCGAGGCGCTGGCCGCAACGCTGATCGACAAGCTGGCCGGCGACGGCAAGCCCGACCTGTGGTTCACCTACCACCTCTACCACAAGGCGCCCGACTGGCTCGGCCCGGCGGTCTCGGCCGCGCTCGGCATCCCCTATGTCGTCGCCGAGGCCTCGTTCGCGCCCAAGCGCGCCGGCGGGCCGTGGGATACGGGACACCGGGCGGTCGAGCGGGCGTTGCGCGCGGCCGACCTGGTGATCTCGCTCAACGCCGACGACCGGGAATGCGTCCATCCGCTGCTCAAGCCCGGCGCCGGCGAGACGCTGATGCCGCCCTTCGTCGACGCCGCGCCCTATCGGCGCGGGCAGGACCGGCGCGACGCGACCCGGGCCGCGCTCGCCGCGCGCCACGGCCTGGCCGCCGACGTGCCGTGGCTGCTCGCGGTCGGCATGATGCGGCCGGGCGACAAGCTGGAATCCTATCGCGTCCTGGCCGAGGCGCTGACCGCGTGCCGGGCGTTGCCCTGGACCCTGCTGGTCGTCGGCGGCGGCGCAGCGGAAAGCGCGGTTTTCGAGCTGTTTGCGCCGTTCGGCGACCGAATCGTATTCGCCGGCGAACTGGACGCCGCCGCGCTGGCGCCGGTCTATGGCGCCTGCGACCTGTTCGTCTGGCCGGCGATCCGCGAGGCGTTCGGCATGGCGATCCTCGAAGCCCAGGCCGCCGGGCTGCCGGTCGTCGCCGGGCGCGAGCGGCGGCGTGCCGGGCATCGCCGCCGACGGCGAGACCGGCCTGCTGACCCCGCCGGGCGACGCCGCCGCCTTCGGCAAAGCGGTGCGCGCCCTGCTGGAAAACGGGGCTTTGCGGTCATCCATGGGACGCGCCGCGCTCGACCGGGTCCGCGCGGAACACGGCCTGGCGCAGGCCGCCGAACGGCTTGACAGCGCGCTCCGGAAGCTCGATCCACAGGCGCGATGACGCCGATACTCTTCCTGCGCCACGGGCCGACCGAGTGGAACGCGATCGGCCGCGTCCAGGGCCACACCGACGTGCCGCTGAGCGACGAGGGCCGCGCGGCCGTGCGCCGCTGGAGACTCGACGCGGAATTCCTCGAATTCGAGTGGGTCGCCAGCCCGTTGAGCCGGGCCCAGGAGACCGCCCGCCTGCTGGGCGTCGCCGACTGCGCCAGCGAGCCGCGCCTGGCCGAGGCCAACTGGGGCGACTGGGAAGGCCGGATCCTGGAGGAACTGCGTGCCGAGCTGGGCGAGGAGCTGGCCCGCAACGAGGCGCGCGGGCTCGATCTCGCGCCGCCCGGCGGCGAATCCCCGCGCGACGTGTGCAACCGGCTGGCCGACTGGCTGAAGGAGCGGGCGCCGCGCGCGCGGCCAACGGTCGCCGTCGCCCATGCCGGCGTGTTGCGCGCCGCCTACACGCTGGCGACGGGCTGGGACATGAGCCGCGCCGCGCCGCTGGAACGCGGCCACGGCTGGGCGCATCTCTACGACCTCGCGCCCGACGGGCGGCTGACCGTGCGCGAGCTCAACATCCCGCTGGAAGTCGACGATGGCTGAGCCGCGCCGGCTGCTGATCTGGGTCCAGCACCTGCTCGGCGTCGGCCACCTGATGCGCGCGGCCCAGATCGCCCGCGCCTTCGACGCGGCGGGCTGGGCGGTCGATTTCGTGGCCGGCGGGCCGGCGCCGGCGCGCCTGGCGCTGGGTGGCGCGACGCTCCACCAGCTACCGCCGCTGCGCGCGTCGGACTCGGCCTTCACGGGCCTGCTGACCGCGCGCGATACGGCCCCCGGGCAAGCCGATTGGGCGGCGCGCGGCGCGCAGATCGCCGGCGTGGTTCGGGACACCCCGCCCGACGCCCTCCTGGTCGAGCATTTCCCGTTCGGCCGCCGGGCATTCCGCCGGGAAATCGAGGCTATGCTTGACGTTCGGGACGAGGTCGGGCGTAAACCATACGTAGTCGTATGTTCGGTCCGCGACATCCTCGTCGCCCGCAAGCCCGGCCGCGCGGCCGAGGCCGCCGAGCTGATCGAGGCCCGTTTCGACCAGGTCCTGGTCCACGGCGACCCCGCGCTGATCCCGTTCGGCGCGAGCTTCCCCTGCGCGGCGCGGATCGACGGCCGCCTGCGCTATACCGGCTATATCGGCGGTGACCCGGTCGCGCCCCAGGAGCCGGGCGCCGACGGCTGGGGCGAGATCGTCGTCTCGGCCGGCGGCGGCGCGGTCGGCGCCGGCCTGATCGCTGCCGCGCTCGACGCCGCGGGCCGCCGCGGCGACGGCCGCCGCTGGCGAGTCCTGGTCGGTCACGCCGCCGGCGACGCGATCGATGACCTGCGCCGTGGCGCAGCGGACACCGTGACGATCGAGCCGGCGCGGCCCGATTTTCGGCAACTACTGGCCAATTGTGCGGTCTCGGTGTCGCAGGCCGGCTACAACACCGTGGTCGACCTGCTCCAGGCGCGGGCGCGGGCCGTGCTGGTGCCGTTCGCCCGCGACGGCGAGACCGAGCAGACCCTGCGCGCCGAGACGCTGGCCGGACACGGCCTCGCCCGGGTGGTCACCGAGACCGAGCTCGACGGGCCGACGCTGAACGCGGCGATCGACGCCGCCCTGGCCGCGCCGCGCGGCGAGCTGGCCGTGCGCCTCGACGGCGAGGCGGAGACCGTGCGGATCGTCACCGAGCTGGTGGAGGGGCTATGAGCGCCGATACCCGCAACACCGCCACTTGGCCCGATCTCGACGCCGAACTCGACGCCTGGCAGGCGGCGGGCCGGGTCGCGACCCTGTGGTGGCGCGACGACGACGCCGGCGACGTGACCCCGCCGTTGCGCCGACTGATCGAGCTGGCCAGCCTGTCGGGCACGCCGCTCGCCCTGGCGGTGATCCCCGAACGCTGCTCGACCCTGCTGCCGCGCGCGCTCGGCCGGGCGCCGGCGACCGTGCTCCAGCACGGCTACGCCCACGCCAACCGCGCCGACCCGGCGGCGAAGAAGAGCGAGTTCGGCGCCGACCGGCCGCTGGCCCAGGTGCGCACCGAGCTGACCATGGGCCGGCGCCTGCTCGAACGCGCCTTCCCCGGCCGCTTCCTGCCGGTGCTGGTGCCGCCGTGGAACCGCATCGCCGCGCCGGTCTGCGACCTGCTCGGCCCGCTCGGCTATCTCGGCCTGTCGACCTACGGACCGCGCAAGACGGCCGAGGCCGGCGGCGTGCGCGTGGTCAACACCCATGTCGACATCATCGACTGGCGCGGCAGCCGCGGCTTCGTCGGCGAGGACGCCGCGCTGGCGGCGCTGGTCGGGCACCTGACCGCCCGGCGCGCCGGCACGGCCGATGCCGACGAGCCGACCGGCGTGCTCAGCCATCATCTCGACCACGATCGCGGCTGCTGGGCCTTCCTGGAAGCGCTGTTTTCCCGCACGGCGGGCCATCCGGCGGCACGCTGGTTGGACGCCGCGGCGGCGTTCGGGGCGCCGGCCGCCGGCGCGGCGGGTCCGGCATGAGCGAGCACCGCTACGCCTGGCCGGCACTGCGCGGCGACTACATCCGGTCGGCGATCGGCTCGGTCGTCGCCGCCGGCGGCGCAGTGCTGACCGTTGCCAACCCATACGTGTTCGGCGTCTTCGCCGGCAGCGCGGGCCTGTTCGTGCTGTTCGGCTTCCGCACGGCCTGGCGCCACCGCGTCGCCTACGCGCTCACCCCCACGGGCCTGAGCCGCCGGGCGGACCTGCCCGTCGCCCGGCAGGTCGAGCTGCGCTGGGACGAGCTGACCAAGCTGTCGCTGCGCTTCTATTCGACCAAGCGCGACCGGTCGCAGGGCTGGATGCAGATGACGCTTTCGGGCGGCGGCTGCCGGATTTCGCTTGAACTCGACGATCGACGATTTCGACGCTATCGCGCGTGTCGCAGCAACAGCGGCCGTTCGAAAAGGGCTCGCCTTGCGATCTTCGACCTTGGCGAACCTCGAAGCGATCGGCATAAATACGGCACGTCTAGGGAGCACGTCACCCGCCGAAGACCCACCGCGTTGAAGCACGGTCTGCGGCGTCACCAGAAAAGTGCGGGATTCATGCGCGACCTCCTCGAGATCAAGGACCTGCACGTCAATTTCCACGTGCACGGCGGCATCGTCGAGGCGGTTCGCGGCACGTCCTTCAAGATCCCGGAGGGCGGCACGGTCGCGCTGGTCGGCGAATCCGGCTCGGGCAAGACCGTGGTCTCCCAGGCGATCATGGGCATCCTGCCGCAGAACGCGACGATCACCAGCGGCGAGATCCTGTTCCACGATCCCAAGGCCGACGGCCAGGTCGTCGACATCGTCAAGCTGCCGCGCGACAGCCGCAAGATGCGGGCGATCCGCGGCGGCCGCATCTCGATCATCTTCCAGGAGCCGATGACCTCGCTGTCGCCGCTCCACACCATCGGCAACCAGATCAGCGAGGCGCTGGCGCTGCACCGGCGGGTCTGCGACCAAGGAATGCGAGCAGATCGCCGCCGAGATGCTGCGGCTGGTCGGCTTCCCCGACCCGCACAAGGCGCTGCGCACCTATCCGTTCGAGCTGTCGGGCGGCCTGCGCCAGCGGGCGATGATCGCGATGGCGCTGGTCTGCCGTCCGGCGCTGCTGATCGCCGACGAGCCGACGACCGCGCTCGACGTCACCATCCAGGCGCAGATCCTGAAACTGATCAAGGACCTGCAGCACGAACTTGGCATGGCGGTGCTGATGATCACCCACGATCTGGGCGTGGTCGCCAACGTCGCCGAGGAAGTCGTGGTGATGTACCACGGCGAGGTCATGGAGGTCGGCACGCACCGCCGAGATCTTCGACGACCCGCAGCACCCCTATCTCAAGGCGCTGCTGCGCGCGGTGCCGCGCTTCGACATGAGCCGCCGGCGAGCGGCTGGTGCCGCTGCGCGAGATCAAGGCCGACGCCGGCCACCTGATGGCGGCCAAGGCAGCCGTGGCCCGAGGACGCCGACAAGGCCGGGCCGCTGCTGCGCGGTCGAGCACTGACCAAGAGCTTCCGGATCACGCAAGTCGGGCCTGGTCGCGGGCGGCGGCAGCAGCCTGGTCACCGCGGTCGACGACGTCAGCTTCGAGGTCCGGCGCGGCGAATGCCTCGGCCTGGTCGGCGAGAGCGGCTGCGGCAAGACCACGCCTGTCGAAGATGCTCATGCGCGCGCTGACGCCGGATTCCGGCGAGATCGCGTTCAACGACCACGGCAAGCTGGTCGACGTGCTGACCCTCAAGGACGACGCGCTGACCCGCTACCGGCGCAAGGTCCAGTTCATCTTCCAGGACCCGTTCAGCTCGCTGAACCCGCGCATGACCGTGTTCGACATCGTCAGCGAGCCGCTGATCATCCACGGCATCGGCGACCGCGCGCAGCGCGCGCGAGATGGTCAAGGAGCTGCTGCGCGCTGGTCGGCCTCGACGTCGCGCTTCCTCAACCGCTATCCGCACACCTTCTCGGGCGGCCAGCGCCAGCGCATCGGCATCGCCCGCGCGCTGGCGCTCAAGCCCGACCTCCTGATCTGCGACGAGCCGGTCTCGGCGCTCGACGTCTCGATCCAGGCGCAGATCCTCAACCTGCTCAAGGACCTGCAGGAGCGAGCTCGGCCTGACCTACCTGTTCATCTCGCACAACCTGGCGGTGGTCGACTACATGGCCGACCGGATCGCGGTGATGTGCGCCGGGCGGATCGTCGAGCTGGCGCCGCGCGAGGCGCTGTTCCGCCAGCCCGCTGCACCCCTACACGCGGGCGCTGCTGGCCGCGGTGCCCGAGCCGGACCCGGAAGACCTGCTCGACCTCTCCGCGCTGATGGAGGGCCGCGCCTCGATCCCGGAGGACTGGCCGCAACCGTTCACCGCGCGCAAGGACGGCACCGACACGCTGCATCGACCTGGGCGGCGGGCATTTCGTCCGCGCCGCGCCGGACGCCGATGCTGAGGGAGCTTGCCGCATGAGACGCCTGCTCACCGCGCTGATCGCGCTCGCGGTTCTCGGCGTCCCGCCGCGCCGCGGCCGCCGACTATATCGAGGTCCCGTTCCTGGCCAAGCGGGTCAAGCAGGGCAAGCTGCCGCCGGTCGCCAAGCGCCTGCCGGAAAACCCGTCGGTGGTCGATTTCAAGGGCACCTACAAGAAGCCGGGCCGCTACGGCGGCGACCTGCGCATCCTGATGGCGCGGGACAAGGACACCCGGATGATGGTCGTCTACGGCTATGCCCGGCTGGTCGGCTACAACACCGACTACGAGATCGTGCCCGACATCCTGGAGAAGGTCGACGTCGAGGACGGCCGCATCTTCACCTTGCATCTGCGCAAGGGCCATCGCTGGTCGGACGGCAAGCCGTTCACCACCGAGGACTTCCGCTACTGGTGGGAGGACGTCGCCAACAACAAGGTGCTGTCGCCGCTTCGGCCTGCCGCCCGAACTGATGGTCGACGGCGAGACGCCGAAGTTCGAGTGCTCGACGAGTACCACGGTGCGCTACACCTGGTCGAAGCCCAATCCCGTACTTCCTGCCGGCGCTGGCCCGGCGCGTCGCCGCTCTACATCTACCGGCCGGCGCACTACCTGAAGCAGTTCCACGCCAAGTACGCCGACGCAGAAGTGGCTGAGGAAGGTCGCCAAGAAAGGCAAGCAGCCCAACGCTGGGCAGCGCTGCACATCGCAAGCGCGACCGGCATGTACAAGATGCGACAACCCGAAGCTGCCGACCCTGCAGCCGTGGGTCAACACGACCGCGGACGCCGGCCGAGCGCTTCGTCTTCGTGCGCAACCCCTATTTCTACCGGGTCGACGCCGAACGGCCACCAGCTGCCCTACATCGACCGGGTCGCTGATGACCATTGCCGACAGCAAGATCATGCCGGCCAAGACCGGCGCCGGCGAGACCGACCTGCAGGCGCGCTACCTGCGCTTCGCGACTACACCTTCCTGAAGCGGGCGGCGAAGCGCAACGGCTACACGGTGCTGCTGTGGCGCGCGGGCACGGGCGCCCAGCTCGCGCTCTATCCCAACCTCAACAACAACGACCCGGTCTGGCGCAAGCTGCTGCGCGACGTCCGCTTCCGCCGCGCCCTGTCGCTGGCGATCAACCGCCACGAGATCAACCAGGTGATGTATTACGGCCTCGCCTATCCGGGTGCAACAACACGGTGCTGCCGCAGAGCCCGCTCTACAGGCCGGAGTACCGCACCAAATGGTCGACCTTCGATCCCAAGGAGGCCAACAAGCTGCTCGACGAGATCGGCCTGACCAAGCGGGACGACGACGGCTATCCGCCTGCTGCCCGACGGGCGGCCGCTGGAGATCATCGTCGAGGCGCCGGCGGAAGGCACCGAGTACACCGACGCCATGCGCCTGATCAAGGATAGCTGGAAGTCGATCGGCATCCGCCTCTACCCCAAGCCGACCCGCCGCGAGATGTTCCGCCACCGGATCTATTCGGGGCTGACCCAGATGTCGATGTGGTCCGGGCTCGACTTCGCCGACCTGCGGGCGAGCAACCCGCCGCTGGAGCTCGCGCCGACCCAGCAGGTCCAGCTCGAATGGCCGAAGTGGGGCCACTACTACGAGACCAAGCACAAGAGCGGCGAGAAGCCGGACATGCCCGCGGTCGAGCGCCTGCTGGCCCTGCTCCACGAGTGGGAGGAGGCCGCCGGCGACCGCGCCAAGCGGACCGCGATCTGGCGCAAGATGCTCGATATCTGGTCGAACCAGGTCTTCACCATCGGCATCGTCGGCGGGGTGCTCCAGCCGGTGGTGGTCAACAACCGGCTGCGCAACGTGCCGAAGAAGGGCATCTACAACTGGGACCCGGGCGCCCATTTCGGCATCTATCGGCCCGACACCTTCTGGTTCGCCAAGCCGGCGGCCCAGCCGGCCAACTGACCCGAGCGCCGCAGCCAACATGTTCCGCTACCTCATCCACCGCCTGGTCATCATGATCCCGACGCTGATCGCGATCAGCTTCATCGTGTTCGTCATCATCCAGCTCCCGCCCGGCGACTTCCTGACGACGATGATCGCGGAGCTGCGCGAGATCGGCGAGGCGGCCGACCTGCGCAAGATCGCGGACCTGCGCCACGAGTTCGGGCTCGATCAGCCCTTCCTGGTCCAATACGCCCACTGGGCGGTGGGCCTGCTCCACGGCGATCTCGGCTATTCGTTCGAGTACGAGCAGCCGGTGGCCGAGGTGGTCGGCGACCGGCTGTGGCTGACCTTCATCGTCTCCTTCACCACGATCATCTTCACCTGGATCGTGGCTTTCCCGATCGGCGTCTATTCGGCGACCCACCAGTACAGCTGGGGCGACCACGGCCTGACCTTCATCGGCTTCCTCGGCCTGGCCACGCCCAACTTCCTGTTGGCGCTGGTCATGGTCTATTTCGCCAACGTCTGGTTCGGCACCTCGATCGGCGGGCTGATGGACGACCAGTATCTGGGCAAGCCCTGGACATGGGCGAAGTTCGGCTCGGTGCTCGAGCACCTGTGGATACCGGTGGTCGTGATCGGCACGTCGGGCACGGCGGCGATGATCCGCCGGCTGCGCGCCAACCTGCTCGACGAGCTGCAGAAGCAGTATGTCGTCACCGGCCGCGCCAAGGGCCTGCCGCCGGTCAAGCTGCTGGTCAAATACCCGCTCCGGATGTCGCTCAACCCGTTCATCGCCGACATCGGCGACCTGCTGCCCCAGGTGATCTCGGGCGCGGTGATCGTGTCGGTGGTGCTCTACCTGCCGACCACGGGCAAGATGCTCTATGAGGCGCTGCTCAGCCAGGACATGTACCTGGCCGGCTCGTTCCTGATGTTCCTGGCCTTGCTGACGGTGATCGGCGTATTGCTCTCCGACTTCGCCCTGGCCGCACTCGATCCGCGCATCCGGCTGACCGGGAAGGCGACCAAATGAACGACACCGGCAGCACGGCGGACGCGCGCAAGGCGGCCAACCCGCACTACGTCTCGACCGCGCCGTTCGACCCCTATTCGGTCGAGGCGCTGACGCCCGAGCAGGAACGCTACTACCTCGCCAGCCAGTGGAAGCTGATGTGGTGGAAGCTGACCCGCCACAAGGTCGCGCTGGTCGCGGGCGCCTTCCTGCTGCTGCAGTACATGGTCGTGCTGATCGCCGAGCTGCTCGCGCCCTACAACATGGCGGAGCGGCACACCGACTTCATCTACGCGCCGCCCCAGGCGGTGCACCTGTTCCACCAGGGCAAGTTCGTCGGGCCGTTCGTCTACGGCCTGAAATACCGCCTCAATCCGGAGACGCTGCGCCGCGAATACACGGTCGACACCAGCAAGATCCACCGCATCCGCTTCTTCTGCCGCGGCGACGCCCTACAAGTTCTGGGGCGTGATCCCGATGCGCTTCCACCTGGTCTGCCCGGCGCGAGGACGGCACCTTCTTCCTGCTCGGCACCGACCGGCTGGGGCGCGACATGTTCTCGCGCATCACCGTGGGCGCGCGCATCTCGCTGACCATCGGCCTGATCGGCATGCTGATCAGCTTCGTGCTGGGCATCGTGATCGGCGGGCTGGCCGGCTATTACGGCGGCTGGATCGACGTCATCGTCCAGCGGATCATCGAGGTGATGCGCTCGTTCCCGGAACTGCCGCTGTGGATGGCGCTGTCGGCGGCGCTGCCGGTGACCTGGTCGCCGCTGCTGATCTATTTCGGCATCACCCTGATCCTCGGCCTGCTCGACTGGACCGGGCTGGCGCGCGCGGTGCGCTCCAAGCTGTTCTCGCTGCGCGAGGAGGACTTCGCCACCGCGGCCCAGCTGATGGGCGCCAAGCCGGCGCGGATCATCGGCCGGCACCTGCTGCCCAGCTTCATGAGCCACCTGATCGCCTCGGCGACCCTGTCGATCCCGGCGATGATCCTGGGCGAGACGGCGCTGAGCTTCCTGGGACTGGGCCTGCGCCCGCCGATCACCAGCTGGGGCGTGCTGCTTGTCCGAGGCGCAGAACATCAACGTCGTCGCGCTCTATCCCTGGCTGATGCTGCCGGTGGTGCCGGTGGTGCTGACCGTGCTCGCCTTCAACTTCCTCGGCGACGGCCTGCGCGACGCGGCCGATCCTTACAAGTAGGGCGGCACGTGTGACGGCCGCCCATCGGCGGCGGCTCGACAGCTATTCGTCTAGTCGGGCCGCTCGTCACGCGGCAGACGACGAGCGCGCGTTGCGCGAAGCGGATCGGATACGTCCACATGGTGAAGGCGAGCACGCTAATCAGCGACGCCCGACTTGCGTCAGCGCTAGCGAGATAGGCCTTTTCGCTCGACTGGAATCTGCGTATTTGCTCGCAACGGCCCGCGAATAGCATCTGCACCGGCGCTTGCGCTCGGCGCGCAGGCATGACATGCGCCCGTTCCTGGCCTCCGAGCTTAGATAGCCCATGCAGGCGGCATAGAGGCCGAAGTCGGCCCGGGCGGGAGAAGCATCGCCGCCAGCGAACAATGCCGTGGCGGCGATGCCGATAGGAACGATGCGTCCGGATAACCGGAACAAAGCCAGCGTCACCGGCGGTCGCCGCGTACCGGGCCGGTGCGCGGCCCATGGCCGACGCAGACATTATAGGCGCGCGAACAGCTATTCATACATGAGCGGCCGCCACGACGCGAAATGCAGCGCGATCTACAGGCGTTTTCACGGGTACTGCACCGCATGATGTGACGACCGGAGGACCGTTGTGCGACGACGATCCCGTTTTGGAGAATGTCATGCTGCACGCCTGTTTCAGTGCGCGAAAAGGGTGCTGCCTCGGCGTGCACGGCGGTGGAGCCTAGTGACGCGATAATGGCGATCGCTACACCCAGAAACAGTTTCCTCATCTTACCTCCCCTGTGTTTGGCGCCGACTTCTTCCGTCGATCGCCATCTAAGAAATCAGATACCGCGGGAGCGGACGGCGGCCCCGGCGTCGCCGCGCTCGGTTGCCGGCAGCGGTCGCGAATCGGCTGACACTCGACATGCAACGCCGAGTCGCTGTTTCTCTGCCTGAAGCATCTGTAGACGCACCGGTCGTAGGCCCTGGCATAGGGGCACACATAGGCCTGCGCATACTGCTCCAGCAGCGACGGGGATGCCTGAGCACCCGATGTATAGAGCGACGCAAGCGCGGCCGCCCCGAGAAGCAACATCCTCATTCCTTATTCCTTCTTCCTCCCTCGATGGGTTCGCAGCCTTTAGCGGCGGGTCTTGGTCCAGCTGCAAATCCGCTCCCTGCGCGATTTGTTGATCGTGAAGGTGTAGCACTTGCAGGTGTAGGTGGCGTCCGGCCGCGGTCCGCTGCAACTCGCGAGCGCTGTGCTGACGGGAAACGCCGTGCCGAACGAGGCGGCTCGCCGCGACGCATGCCGATTCCAATCCATTTCTTCATGGGTCTCTCCTCTGGTCCCGATTGATCCGAAAAAAGGCGCGGGGTGCGGTGGCCTATCCCCGGCACACTTGCCGCATTTTCCGCAGCGCCCTCACGAACCGGTCGCGGCGCGACCGGCTCCAGAACACGAACACGTTCGAGCGGCCGCCACTTCGTCTTGCGCTCCGCCGTCTGCGCAGCGCTTGCGCAGCGGCGCGAACTACTTGCCGCCGAACGGCGTCAACCACTAGTAGCGGAAGGGCAGGCGGCGGCCGAAATCGACCTTGACCAGACAGCCGCGCAGCGCCTTGCCGACCACCGTCGTATAGCCCCGCAGGTCTGGACGCCGATGCGCACGCGCGCGAAGTCGATCCTAATCTCGCGCGCGAGGCTCGGGTGGCGGCCGGTATGGTAGGCGGTGCGGATCATGCAGGCCTGGTTGCGGAAGCACTGGCTGTTCGGAAGCGTCGCTTCCCGGCCGGGTGACGGCGTAGCAGGTCTCGTTCAGGTAATACCAGGTCATGCGCGCCCGGCAGGCATTGGCCGGGTCGATCTTGATGATCGTCCGGCCGAAGGTCATGTTCGGGAAATAGACGTTCCAGCGCGACCCGCGCCAGGTGACGTAGCCGCCGTAGGCGGCTTCCGATCGCTTGCGCAGCCGGTAGTTCAGGTCATCCTTGACCCGGTCGAACTGGCGTTTGGCAGCAAGATTCCGCGCGGTGGCTGGCTCGGCGACCGTCAACACCGCGAGCGCCCCCAAGAGGCCGGCGACGGCGCGAAGCGGAATATCTTCGATCATCGAACTTCCTATCGATCGTCAGCGACCTTCGACAGGAATTCGAGATTTCAGGAACCGGCTCAACGGCCGCGCATGACCCATATGGGCTATGCCCCGCTGTTTATCGTCCGGCGAGGCTCGCGAGCTGCGCGACCAGGGCGACCAGCTCGCCCTGGCGGCGGGTGTCGGTCTTGGCGAAGGCCGACTTGAGCTGGTTGCGCACGGTGTGGATGCTCACCGCGTTGGTGTCCGCGATATCGTTGAGTGCAAGGCCTTCATAAAGTGCCTCCGCCAACAGCGCTTCCGCCGGGGTCAGCTGGAACAGGCTCTGCAGGGCGTTGCGCACCGCTTCCCGGCCATACGACGGGCGCGCGACTAGGAGCATCGCCATCGGCGTGCGAGTGCCGACATAATCCTGCCGGATCGTGGTGCGCTCCATCGCCTGTTCGAGCGGCGCGACCATGGCGAAATAGGTGTCCAGCCCGTTCGCGCCGCGGATCAGGAAGATTCGCCGGTGATAGTTGAGTCGATCCCTGAGGATCGCGGCGAGGCCGTCGGCGAGCTCGCGATTGGCGGCCCGGTCGACCGCGCTCAGGGTGCCGAAGCTGCCGAGGCGGAAGAGGCCGCCGGCGCGCATGAGTTCGTCGGCGACAGCGTTGAGGTGGCAGACGCGGCCGCTCCGGTCGAGCAGGAACACGCCGTTGCCGACCTGGTCGAGCACGTCCTGATACTGGCGGCCGACCAGCTGCGCACCCTGCAGGCCGTGCTGGATTTCGATCGCGCGGTAGAAATGCGGCACGATGATCTGCAGGAAATCGTTCAGTTCGTCCTGCCGGTCCTCCTGGCCCTTCGCGCGCAGGTTGGCCCCCAACATGAGGGTCCGTTCCTCGCTGTTGAACAGGGCGAGGCCGGCGCCGCGCCGGATATCTTCGTGGGGCCGGATCCAGTCGTTGTAGAACTCCGTCTTCAGCAACCGGTCTTCGGGCAGGTACTCGTAGGTCGTCCGCACCTCGCCGATCGGCGTACTGACGATGCCCGGCAGCCACGGATTGATGGCGTGATAATGCTCCGCATACTGCTGGAGCCGCTCCTCGCCGTGGTTCACCACGACCATGAGTTCTGGCTTGTTGAGCGCGACGTCGTGCCCGAATAGCTGAACGGGGATGTGGTCGAAATGCTCGGCGATGGCGTCGATGACGGACTGCCAGTCGTCGCTGACCGACGCGGCGTAGATCTTGTCAATGATCGCAAGGATCTTCGAGTAGTCGTGCTGTGCCATGCTTGTCTGCTACTCGAAGTCGTGCCGCTTGCGGGCGGCCTTTTGATCCTTGCCATTCGAGGGCCGGCTCCGCACGGAAGAGCGCCTCGTTCGTTTTCCATAAGAAGGTTCGAATATCTGCGCCGCCGAGTCAACAAACCAAGGATCTACTGCACTTTGCGCGCTCAGCGCGCGAGGGCGACCAGGTCGACCGGCGCGGCGACGCCCTCGACCGTGCGCGCCGCCAGCATCGTCGGCGGCGCCCCCGGCTCATAGCCCTGCCGCTCGGCGCGCTCGAAGGTTTCGAGGGTGGTCAGGATGTGCGTCTTCTCGACCTTGTTCTGCTTGTCGAGCTTGACGGCGAGGTTCACCGGATCGCCGATCACCGTGTATTCGAGCCGGCTCTCGTCACCGACCGCGCCGAAGATCACCGGCCCGGTGGTCACCGACACCGAGACCTCGAACGGCTCCCGACCCGCCGCCTGCAGGTCCGCCGCCCACTGCCCGGCGGCGGCGCATACCGCCTCGGCGGCGCGCAGGGCGTCGGCCGCGTAGGTCGCCGACGGCGCCACCGCGCCGAAGGTGGCGAGGATGCCGTCGCCGAGAAACTTGTCGATGCGGCCGCCATGCGTCTGGATCACCGGCACCAGCCGGGACTGGTATTCGGTCAGCGCCGCCAGCGCGTCGTTCGGCGCCATTCGCGCCGAGCGGTTGGTGAAGCCGCGGATGTCGGTGGTCAGGATCGCGACGGTGCGGGTCAGCCCCTGGCCGGCGCGGATCGTCTCGCCGGTGCGCGCGATTTCGCTGGCGATCTCGGGGCTGAAAAAGCGCGACAGTTCGGCGACCGCCGCCTCCTCGCGCATCGACTGGACCAGCATGCGCCGGGCGCGCACGATCGCCACCGCCAGGATGACGGTGACCAGCAGGATCGAGATGATCTTGTCGAACTCGGCGCCGAGCAGGATGCTGTTCGAGGTCAGATAGGTGACGTAGTCGCGCGTCAGCATGTGCGCCATGTCGGTGTGATCGATCGCGTAGCCGACCAGGAACGCCCAGCCGAGCGCGGCGGCCAGCCCGGCGAGCACGACGTAGCGCGCCTCGAAGCGCAGCGCCCGGATCGAGATGAAGATGAAGACGTAGAGCAGGGTCGGCGCTTTCAGGTAGAAGGCCGGCGGCTGGGCGTAGTCGGCGTGAAAGCTCCAGATGATGCCCATCAGCAGGCCCATGTCGACGATGATCGACAGGGTCAGGAACCAGGGCGCCAGTCGGCCCCGGTAGGACAGCGCCAGGCGCAAGAGCGTGAACAGGAAGTAGGCGGCGATCGCCCAGCCGACCGGGCGCAGGTAGACCGCGGTCTCGTGCGTCTTGGGCGACAACAGGAACAGAACCGCGAAGCCGATCACGACCGAGAGCTGGACCCAGCCGATCAGCCGCTCGCTCGCGTCCTGCTGGCGCAGGATCGCATCGCGCACCCGGTTCGAGACGCGCGCGGCCGCCTGGTTTGCGATCAGGCGCCGCAGCCTCGGCGGCACCGCCCTCGTGATGATCTGCGCCGGCTTCATCCGATCCGTTCCCGCCCGTTCTCGGCCCCTGCCAAGTGGGGCCGCCGGCGCCTGCCGCAAGGCCGGTCGGCCGTCGCGACGATCATTTTTCGGCGACGCGCGCGTGAGGCGGCCGGCGCCAACGGATCAGGGGCGCAGCACCATGCCTTCACGCGCGACGATCGTGCCGGGCAGGGCCGCGTGCGCCGCCTTGGCGATCTCGTCCATCTTGTCGTCGGGGTGTTCCGGCGCGTGGTGGAAGATGACGAGCTGGCCGACCTCGGCCGCCTTGGCCAGGCGCACGCCTTCTTGCCAGGTCGAGTGGCCCCAACCCTTGAACTTGGGATACTCGTCGTCGGTGAAGGTCGAATCGTAGATGAAGATCTCGGTGCCACGGATGAAGTCGAGCAGCGGCTGGTCGAGCCCGCTCTCGCCATGCTCGCAGTCGGTGATGTAGCAGACCGACCTGCCGTCGTACTCGACCCGGTAGCCGGTGGCGCCGTTGGGATGGTTGAGCGGCGCCGTGCGGATCGTGACGCCCGGCCGCGGCTCCAGCGTGTCGCCGGAATGGAAGTCGATGAATTCAAGGTCCGCCGAGAAGGCGTCGAGCGGCACCGGGAACAGCGGCGCGGCGGTCATCCGGACGATCACGTCGCGCAGCTTCTCGTCGGCATCGTGCAGGTGGCCGCACAGGAGGCGGATCTTGTTGCCGGACTTGAACATCGGCGGGAAGAAGGGCAGCCCCGTGATGTGGTCAAGATGGGTGTGGGTCAGGTAGAGGTCGAGCTCGAACGATTTGCCGGTGGCGAGCAGGTGCTCGCCGAGGGGCCGCAGGCCGGTGCCGCCGTCGAGGATGAAACGATAGTCGCCGCAGCAGACCTCGATGCACGAGGTGTTGCCGCCATAGCGGGCGTATTTGAGGCCGGGGCAGGCGATGGTTCCGCGGACACCCCAGAAGCGGATGCTGAATTCCTGGTCTTTTTCGGCGGGAGACACGGCTGGGCTGCGATCGCGGCGGCGCTCAGGGCGCCAGCCGGTATCCACCCGGCTCGGTCATCAGGATCTCGGCCTTGGACGGGTTCAGCTCGATCTTCTGACGCAGCCGGTAGACGTGGGTTTCCAGCGTATGGGTGGTGACGTTGGCATTGTAGCCCCAGACCTCGGTCAACAGCTTGTCGCGGGAGACGACGTCGCCGCTGGCCCGGTAGAGGTATTTCAGGATCGCGGTTTCCTTCTCGGTCAGCCGCACCTTCTGGCCGGATTCGTTGGCGATCAGCAGCTTGGCGCTCGGCTGGAAGGTGTAGTGGCCGATGGTGAAGACCGCGTCCTCGCTCGATTCGTGCTGGCGCAGGTGGGCGCGCAGCCGGGCGAGCAGGACGCCGAGCCGGAACGGCTTGGTGACGTAGTCGTTGGCGCCGGCGTCGAGGCCGAGGATGGTGTCGGCGTCGCTGTCGGCGCCGGTCAGCATGATGATCGGGCCCTTGACGCCGTTGCGCCGCATCAGCCGGCACAGC
This sequence comes from uncultured Alphaproteobacteria bacterium, assembly GCA_963730305.1. GTDB lineage: Bacteria > Pseudomonadota > Alphaproteobacteria > Bin65 > Bin65 > CAMYMQ01. The sequence goes on along the minus strand of CAVSRB010000004.1, from coordinate 475,268 downwards.
TCGCGGCCGTCCATGTCCGGCAGGCCGACGTCGAGCAGGATCGCGTCGTAGCGTTCGTTGCGAGCGAACTCGAGGGCCTCGGCGGCGGTCGCCGCCTGGTCCGTCTGGAACTCCTCGTGCAGCTCGAACTGCTCCATGAGCGACGTACGCAGATCGTCGTCATCATCGACCAGAAGCAAACGCTTGCCGGTTGCCGAACGCTGCTTGTTCAAATCGGACGCCCTTCAGCAGACATGGTCCGGTGCATGACCCCCACTCATAGTCCGCACCGCCCCCTCTGCAAACAGTTTACAAGCATCGCGTGCGCGAAGGAACCGGCGGCTCAGAAGGTCCCGCGCGGACCGAAGATCGCCGTGCCGACCCGGACGTGGGTGGCGCCGAGCGCGATCGCGACCTCGTAGTCCGCGCTCATGCCCATGCTCAGGCCGCTCACGCCAGTGCGCTGCGCCAGCTCGGCGAGCAGGGCGAAATGCGGCGACGGCTCCTGGTCCATCGGCGGGATGCACATCAGCCCGCGGATATCCAGGCCGTCGGTCTGGAGGCACTGGCGGACGAAGGCCTCGGCTTCGGCCGGCACGACGCCGCCCTTCTGGGGCTCCTCGCCGGTGTTGACCTCGACGAAACAGGGCAGGCGCCGGCCGGTCTTGGCCATCTCCGCGGCGAGCCGGTGCGCCAGCTTGGGCCGGTCGACCGTCTCGATCACGTCGAAGGTGGCGACCGCCTCCTCGACCTTGTTGGTCTGGAGGTGGCCGATCATGTGGACGATGACGTCGGGATGGCGGGCGCGGATCGCCGGCCACTTGGCCATCGCCTCCTGCACCCGGTTCTCGCCGAACACCCGCTGGCCGGCGGCGATCGCTTCCTCGATCGCCTCGGCCGGATGGGTCTTGGACACGGCGACCAGGGTGACGTCGGACGGTTTGCGCCCCGCGGCCTCGGCCGCGCGGGCGATCTCGTCGCGGACCGCAGCGAGGCGCTCGGCGACGCTCATCGCGGCTTCAGCGCGAACTTGGCCTCGACATAGTCGACCAACTGTTCGACCGCCGCCTCGACGTCGAGCTGCGATGTGTCGACCGTGAGCTCGGGGTCGGCGGGCGGCTCGTAGGGCGCCGAGACGCCGGTGAAGTCGCTGATCTCGCCGGCGCGGGCGCGGCGGTAGAGGCCCTTGGGGTCGCGGCCTTCGCAGGTGGCCAGGTCGGCGGCGACGTAGATCTCGTGGAAAATGTCTCCCGCTGCCTGGCGCGCCCGGTCGCGGTCGGCGCGGTAGGGCGAGATGAAGGCGGTGATCACCAGCATGCCGGCCTCGGCGAACAGCGCGGCGACCTCGCCGACGCGGCGGATGTTCTCGGCCCGGTCCTCGGGCGAGAAGCCGAGGTTGGCGTTGAGGCCGTGGCGGACGTTGTCGCCGTCGAGCACGAAGACCTGGTAGCCCTTGCGGAACAGCCGCTGCTCCAGCTCGATCGCCAGGGTCGACTTGCCCGCGCCGGACAGGCCGGTGAACCAGAGCACGCCGGGCGCGTGGCCGTTCTGGGTCACCCGCATGTCGTGGGTGATGCCGTGGGCGACCTCGGTCAGGTTGGTCGCCTTGACCGTGACCGAGCTGCGCTGGTCGGGATAGCCCTCCATGTTGATGACGCCGCCGCCGACCGTGTCGTAGCCGTCGAGCAGCACGAAGCGGCCGAGCCGCTGGTTCCGCTCGAACGGGTCGAGGGCGAGCATCGACCGCGACTGGAGGACCACCTCGGCGACGCCGTCGCGCGGCACCTCGGCCTCGACCTTGGATGACAGGTCGGCGGTGCTGATGACCTTCTCCACCGCCTGCACCCGCACCGGCACCGTCGATGTGTTGAGCTTGAGTTGGTAGCGGTCGCCTTCCTTGAGCGGCCGCGTGCCGAGCCAGAACAGGCGCGCCCGGAACACCGTCGTCTCCATCGGCGGGCCGTCGAGGTGGCTGATCACCTCGCCGCGCTCGACGAAGATCTGGTCTTCCAGCGTGATACCGACCGACTGGCCGGCGTGGGCGGCGAGCACCGGCTCGGCCGCGTTCCAGGCCTCGATCGTCTTGATCCGCGCCTTCTTGTTCGAGGGCGAGAACAGGATCTCGTCGCCGGCGTTGAGGACGCCGCATTCGATCCGGCCGGCGATGATGCGGCGGTCGTCGAACTTGTAGACGTCCTGGACCGGCATGCGCAGCGCCAGCTCGCGCGGCTGGGCCGGCCGGTGCAGGCCGTCGAGCGCCTCGGCGATGGTCGGGCCGTTGTACCAGGCGAGCGGCTCGGTATGTTCGGTGATGCCGTCGCCGTTGCGCGCGGACACCGGGATGATGTGCTCGGCGCGCAGGCCGAGCGAGCCGAGATAGTCGCGGTACTCGCCCTCGATCGCGTGGAAGCGCGCGGCGTCGTAGCCGACCAGATCCATCTTGTTGACCGCGACGACGAGCTGGCGGATGCCGAGCAGGTGCAGCAGATAGCCGTGGCGGCGGGACTGCTCCTTGACGCCCTCGGCGGCGTCGATCACCAACAGCGCCGCCTCGCTGCCCGCCGCGCCGCTGATCATGTTGCGCAGGAATTCGAGATGGCCGGGCGCGTCGACCAGGATGTAGGGGCGCTTCGGCGTGCGCAGGCGGATGTGGCTGACGTCGATGGTCACGCCCTGGTCGCGCTCGGCCTTGAGCGCGTCGGTGACGAAGGCCCATTCGAAGGGCATGCCGCGCCGCTGGCACATGGCCTCGACCTGCTCGACCTTGCCCTCGGGCAGGGAGCCGGTCTCGTGGAGCAGCCGCCCGACCAGGGTCGACTTGCCGTGGTCGACATGGCCGACGATGGCGACATGCAGGGGGCTGATCTCGCGGGCGTCGGCGGAGGCGGGCAGGCTGGAGCGCGGTATCGAGTTGGTCATCAAATCGTCTGGCCGGTTCGTATCGATCGGTGGGCGGGGCCCGCGCCGCGGTCGGCAGCGGCTCGCCCGGGCGTTAAGTAGTCGGTTCGTCGCAGCGCGCAACCCAAGCGGCGGCTTTCCACCGGCTAGCGCTTTGTTCTATATAGCGCGTCGTGTTGCGCGGTGGTTTGCGACAGCCGCGACGGGAAATCAAGAGGACGTTGCAATGACGGGACATAGCGCGGCAGTTCGGTCGCTGGCGATACCAGGCTTGGTGGCCGCGGCGCTGGCGCTGTCTTCCTGCGGCCTCTTCGACAACCCGGCGCCGGACGCGCCGCGCACCGACACCGTCGACGTGCTCGCCAACTATGCCCGCGACCGGCGGATGCGGCCCAACGTGGATGCCTGGGAGGCGGCCCGGCAGACGCTGACCTTCATGCGGCTGCGCACGAGCGACTTCTACGGCGGCGTGCTCGCGACCGACTGGTTCCAGCCCAAGGCGTCGCCCAACGAGCGGCTGCGCGTCACCGTCGCGATCATGTCGCCCGAGCTGAAGCCGGACACGATCCGCGTGTCGGTGATCAAGCAGCGCCGTCGCAACGGTGCGTGGCGTGACGTGCCGGTCAGCGCAGCGACGGTGTCCGCGATCCACGACCGTATCTATCAGCGGGCGCTGAAGCGGAAGGCCCAGTCGGTCCGCTGACGGGCCTTTTTCCCTTATTGACCTGAGCAGGGAGCTCCGGCGCTCGATGTCGCGCTATAATTTCCGGGAATCCGAACCGAAGTGGCAGCGCCGCTGGGACGACGGCAAATGCTTCGCCACGGTCGCCGATTCGAGCAAGCCCAAATATTATGTACTTGAAATGTTCCCCTATCCGTCGGGGAAGATCCACATGGGCCACGTCCGCAATTACACACTCGGCGACGCGGTCGCCCGCTACCGGCGGGCCAAGGGCTTCAACGTGATGCACCCGATGGGCTGGGACGCCTTCGGCCTGCCGGCGGAGAACGCCGCGATCGAACGCAAGATCCACCCGGCCGAGTGGACCTATTCCAACATCGACACGATGCGGGCCCAGCTCAAGATGATGGGGCTGGCGCTCGACTGGTCGCGCGAGGTCGCGACGTGCCACCCGGGCTACTACGTCCACCAGCAGCGCCTGTTCCTCGATTTCCTCGACGCGGACCTGGCCTACAAACGCGAGTCGTGGGTCAACTGGGATCCGGTCGACAACACCGTGCTTGCCAACGAGCAGGTCATCGACGGCCGCGGCTGGCGGTCGGGCGCCGAGGTCGAGCGGCGCAAGCTGTCGCAATGGTTCTTCCGGATCACCGCCTTCTCGGACGAGCTGCTCGACGCGCTCGACGGTCTCGACCGCTGGCCGGACAAGGTCCGGATCATGCAGGCCAACTGGATCGGGCGGTCCGAAGGCGCCTACGTCCGCTTCGCGCTCGAGGGCCGCGACGACCGTCTGGAGGTATTCACCACCCGGCCGGACACGCTGTTCGGCGCGTCCTTCTGCGCGCTGTCGCCGAACCATCCGCTGACCGAGGAGCTGGCCGCCAAGGACGACGCGCTCGCCGCCTTCGTCGCCGAGTGCCAGCGGCTTGGGACCAGCGAGGCGGTGATCGAGACGGCCGAGAAGCGCGGCTACGATACCGGGTTGCGCGTCAAGCACCCGCTGATCGAGGGCCACACGCTGCCGGTCTACGTCGCCAATTTCGTGCTGATGGAATACGGCACCGGCGCGATCTTCGGCTGCCCGGCGCACGACCAGCGCGACCTCGACTTCGCCCGCAAGTACGACCTGCCGGTGCTGCCGGTGGTGGCACCGGTCAAGGACGGCCGGCCGGAGCCGATCGAGATCGCCGACGAGGCCTTCGTCAAGAATGACGCCGGCACGGTCCTGATCAACTCCGAATTCCTCGACGGGCTGGCCGTGCCCGACGCCAAGCGCACGGTGATCGAGCGGCTGGAAACGCTCGACGCCGGGACCGGCACCATACAGTACCGTCTGCGCGACTGGGGCGTGTCGCGCCAACGCTATTGGGGCTGTCCGATCCCGGTGATCCACTGCCCCGACTGCGGCGCCGTGCCGGTACCCAAGGCCGACCTGCCGGTCCTGCTGCCCGACGACGTCAGCTTCGACAAGCCGGGCAACCCGCTCGACCACCATCCGACCTGGAAACACGTCGCCTGCCCGAGCTGCGGCAAGGACGCCGTGCGCGACACCGACACGATGGACACCTTCGTCGATTCGTCCTGGTACTTCGCGCGCTTCTGCTCGCCGCGTGCCGATGTGCCGGTCGAGCACGGCGACGCGGATTACTGGTTGCCGGTCGACCAGTATATCGGCGGTGTCGAGCATGCCATCCTGCACCTGCTCTATTCCCGCTTCTTCGTGCGCGCGATGAGCCGGACCGGCAGCCTGGGCGGCCTCGAGGAGCCGTTCGCCGGCCTCTACACCCAGGGTATGGTCTGCCACGAGACCTATCGCGACGCCGACGGCCGCTGGCTCTATCCCGAGGAAATCCGGCGCGAGGGCGACGGCGCGGTGCATGTCGAGACCGGCCAGCCGGTCACGGTCGGCCGCTCGGAGTTGATGAGCAAGTCGAAGCGCAACACGGTCGACCCCGAAGCGATCATCGGCGCCTATGGCGCCGACACCGCGCGGCTGTTCATGATGTCCGACAGCCCGCCCGACCGCGACATGGAGTGGACCGAGGCCGGCGTCGACGGCGCCTGGCGCTACATCAACCGGCTCTACCGCATGACCGCGGACCCGGCCGTGCCGCTGCCTGCGCCGGGCACGCCCGCCCCGGCCGCGTTCACCGAGGCCGAGCTCGCCGTTCGCCGGGTCATTCACAAGACGATTCAAGGCGTTGGCGAGGATATCGAGAGATTCCACTTCAACCGCGCGGTCGCCCGCATCCGCGAAGCGACCAACGCGTTGGCGGAGCTCGACGCGAGCGCCGCTGGGCCGGCCGCGGCCTGGGTCCTGCGCGAAGGGCTCGAGTCCGTCGCCCAGCTGATCAACCCGATAACGCCGCACTTCGCAGAGGAGTTGTGGGAACGGCTCGGCCACGACACAATGCTGGTCGACACCGCGTGGCCCGAAGCCGACCCGGCGCTGCTGGTCGACGAGACCGTCACCGTCGCGGTGCAGGTCAACGGCAAGCTACGTGGAACCGTCGATTTGCCGCGCGGCGCCGCGCGCGAGGACGCCGAGCAGGCGGCGCTGGCGTTGCCGGCGGTCGAGAAGGCCTCGGCCGGGAAGTCGGTCCGCAAGGTGATCGTCGTTCCGGACCGGATCGTCAACGTCGTGCTATGAAGGCTGCCATGAAGAACCGGATCGTGTTTCCCGCCCTGGCGCTGGCAGTCGCGACGACGATGATGGCGGGATGTGGCTTCCGGCCGCTCTATGGCACGCAGGGCGTTCACGGCAAGGCGGTCCAGGCGGACATGTCGGACGTGGCGATCCAGCCGATCTCCAATCGGGCCGGCCAGATCCTGCGCAACAAGCTGCTCGACAAGATCACGCCCGCGGGCCAGCCGACCTCGCCGACCTATCAGCTGACCATCAAGCTTCACGAATTGAAGGTGCCGCTCGGCATCCGCAAGGACGAGACGGCGACCCGCGCCAACATGAACCAGTCGGCGGAATATTCCCTCCGGGACCTGACGTCGCACGTCATCGTCGACCGGGGCAACGTGCAGGCCACCACCAGCTACAACATCGTCAGCTCCGATTTCGGGACGATCTCGGCGGAGCGGGACGCCCGGGTCCGCGGCATCGAGATCCTGGCCGATGCGATCACCCTGCGCGTGGCGCTCTACTTCAACCGCCGGGAGACGTTGACCCGGAAGGCCCCCGCGAACCCCGCACCGGCGCGAGTCATCCAGAAGAAATGAAGATCCCCGCCGCGAAGGTCGCGGCGTTCGTCGCCAAGCCCGATCCGGTAGCGCAGCTCGTCCTGGTCTACGGGCCCGACGCCGGGCTGGTCCATGAACGGGCCAACGCGCTGGCGGCGCTGGTCGTCGAAGACCCCAAGGATCCCTTCCGCATCGTTCATATCGGCGACAAGGAGCTGTCGGACGACCCCGCCCGGCTGGCCGACGAGGCCGCGGCGATCGCCTTCGGCGGGGGACGGCGGGTGGTTCGGGTCGCGCCGGCCCGCGACGGCCATACGGCGACCGTGAAATCCTTTCTCGACCATCCCATCGGCGACGCCCTGATCGTGCTCGAGGCCGATGCGTTGCCGAGCCGTAGCACGCTTCGGAAGACGGTCGAGGGAGCCGCCAACGGCGCGGCCCTGCCCTGCTACGCCGACGAAGGCCGGCAGCTCGGCCAGGTGATCCGCGATACGCTCGCCCAGTTCGGGCTCAGCGCCGACGGCGCCGCCGGCGCCTTCCTGATGGAGAACCTGGGCGGCGACCGGCAGGTCACCCGTCAGGAATTGGAGAAGCTGGCGCTGTTCGCCATGCCGCCCGACGGCGGCGAACGGGGGCCGATCACCCTGGCCGAAGCCGCGGCGTGCATCGGCGACACCGCGGCGTTGACCCTGAACGACCTGAGCGCGGCGGTCGCGGACGGTGATCGGGTGCGGGCCGAGCGGTGCTACCGCCGTGCGCTCGACGAGGGCGTCGCCCCGGTCGCAGTGCTGCGCGCCCTGGCCCGCCACATGCAATCCCTGGTCGCCTTCAGTGCCAGCATGGCGGCGGGCAAGTCGCCGGTCGAGGCCGCGCGGTCGTTGCGGCCGCCCGTGTTCGGGCCCGGCGTCCAGGTCCTGCAGCGGCAAGAAAAACTTATAAGAAACAATAGATTATCAGAAGTTCTTGCATTGCTCGATGAAGCCGAGATCCGATGCAAGTCGACGGGCATTCCCGATACCGCGGTGTGCGGTCAGGCCCTCGCCCGGCTTACCGCGCTGGCTGGCGCCGATGCGGGGCGCCGGCGTCGCTGATCGGGCGCCCGGACCGCCGGCGCGGCGGGCCCCTTGAGCGGCGGTCGCCCTGTCTAGGTGAGCGGCCGGACCAGACGCGAGACCAGGTCGTCGAGCTGTTCGAGATTGCCGTAGTCGATGACGACCTGGCCGGATTCGCCTCGGTGCTGGATCGCGACCTTGAGCCCGGTTGCCTCGGTCAGCTCGCGTTCGAGGGCGAGTGTGTCGGTATCCTTGTCGGCCTGGGCCGCCGGCGCGGCCCGCTGGCGCTTCGGCTTGCCGGCCTCGCCGGCGAGCTTTTCGGCCGCGCGGACGCTGAGCCCCTGCTTGACGATGCGCCGGGCGAGCGCCGCGGGATCGTCCGCGGTGAGCAGCGCCCGGGCGTGCCCGGCGGTCAGGCGCCGTTCCAGCAGGTGGGTCTTGACCTCGTCCGGCAGGTTCAGCAGCCGCATGGTGTTGGCGACGTGGCTGCGGCTCTTGCCGACGATCGACGCCAGGGTTTCCTGCGTATGGCTGAATTCATCGACCAGCCGCTTGTAGCCCTCGGCCTCCTCCAGCGGCGACAGATCCTGGCGCTGGACGTTCTCGACCAGCCCGATCTCGAGCGTGTCCTTGTCGGTGAGGTCGCGCACGATCGCCGGCACGTCGTGGAGCTGGGCGCGCTGGGCGGCGAGCCAGCGGCGCTCGCCCGCGACCAGCTCGAATTCTCCCGTTTTGTCGGGATGCGGACGGACCAGGATCGGCTGCAGGATGCCCTTGGCGCGAACCGATTCGGCCAGCGCGTCGAGCTCGTCCTCGTCGAACTTCTGGCGCGGCTGGTAGCGCCCGGGATGGATGTCGCCGATCGGGATGGTGGCGATGTCGTTGCCGGGCCGGACTTCTGCCGGGGCCGGGGCCGTGCGCGCCGGTGCGGGGCTGGAATTGGACGCCCCGAGCAGGGCGTCGAGGCCGCGGCCGAGGTTGCGTCGCTTGGCTTCGGGGCTGCTCATTGCGGGATCACTCCCTCACGCTTGAGAAGTTCGCGCGCCAGGTGCGCGTAGGCCATCGATCCGGCGCATTGGAGGTCGTACAGCAGCACCGGCAGGCCGTGGGACGGCGCCTCGGAGACCCGCACGTTGCGCGGGATCACCGTATCGTAGACCTTGGCGCCGAAGAACTTGCGCACGTCCTCGGCGACCATGTTGCAGAGGTTGTTGCGCTTGTCGTGCATGGTCAGGACGACGCCCTGGATGTCGAGCTTTTCGTTGAAGGTGTTCTTGATCCGCTCGATCGTGCGGACCAGGTGGCTCATGCCTTCCAGTGCGTAATACTCGCATTGCAGCGGGACCAGAACCGCATCGGCCGCGACCAGGGCGTTGACGGTCAGCATGCCGAGCGCCGGGGGGCAATCGATCAGGATGAACTCATATGGACCGAGCTGGCCCTTGAACGCCTCGCGCAACCGGAATTCCCGCCGCGGGACATCGACCAGCTCGACCTCCGCGCCCGAGAGATGAACCGAGGTCGGGACAAGATAGAGCCCGGGCACCTGGGTTTCGGTCACCGTCTCCGAAAGTCGGGCGGCGCCGACCACCAAGTCATAGGAGTTGGGGACGTTGGGATCGGGCGGGATGCCGAGGCCGGTGGTCGCGTTGGCCTGGGGGTCGAGATCGATCAGGAGCACCGTCCGGCCTACCGCGGCGAGCGCGGTGGCGAGGTTGACCGCGGTCGTGGTCTTGCCGACGCCGCCCTTCTGGTTGGCGATGGCGATGACGCGCGGCGACGCGAGCCGCCGGTTCTGGCGGACGTCGGCGGCTGGGGCGGCTTCAGCGGACACGGCTTACCTCGGAGAGCTTGAGAAGGACCGAGTTCGGATTCGTCAGGCTGGGAACGATCTGGGCGGTCATATTCCATGCTTCCCGGGCTTCGGTCAATTCACGTTCGGCCGTCTGGCCCTTCAGGAACAGGCAGATCGTGTCGGAACCTCTGATTCCGGCGGTCATGGCGAGAAGCTTGTCGAGCGGCGCACAGGCGCGGGCGGTGATCGCGTCGGCGGTCCAGCCCGACAGGTCTTCGGCCCGGCGCCTCAGGATTTCGACGTTGTCGGCGCCGGTTTGGGCGAGCACTTCCTGGAGGAAAGCCGCCTTCTTGGCGTTGCTCTCGATAAGTTTCACGTGAAACATCGGACGCATCAGGGCGATGACCAGTCCGGGAAAGCCGGCCCCTGAGCCGATATCGGCGATCGTTCGAACTTCTTCCTGAATGTGTGCGACGACCTGGGCCGAGTCGGCGACGTGTCGCCACCACAGATCGGGGACGGTCGAATTGGCGACAAGATTGATCCGACGTTGCCAACGAACCAGGAGATCGGCATAGGTCGCGAGGGCCGCTCCTGTTTCACGTGAAACATCGAAATGCTGTTCGAAACGGTCACGACCGAAGCCGGCCCCGGCCGGCCCGTTCGGCCCGCCCATGTCAGGCCGCCCGGTCCGCGCTTGAATTGCGCTTGCGAACGTAGCGCAACAGTGCGGTCAACGCCGCCGGGGTCACGCCGGAAATTCGGGCCGCGGCCCCGAGCGTCGCCGGTCGTGCGGTCGTCAGCTTCTCGCGCACCTCGGCGGAGACGCCACCGACCGCGCCATAGTCAAGGTCGGGCGGCAGCCCCAACGTCTCGTCGCGGCGGAAGGCATGGATGTCGGCAATCTGGCGATCGAGATAGCCGGCATAGCGCGCTTCGATCTCGAGCTGTTCGACCACATCCGCGCGCCAGCCGCGAATGTCCGGCCAAATCGTTGCGATGGTTTCGGTGGTCACGTCCGGATGGGCGAACAGATCCATCATCGATCGCCGGGCGCCGTCCATGTTGACCCGGACACCGTAGCGCTCCAGCGCATTCGGCGTGATCGATTCGCCTTGCGCCCGCGACCGGGCGGCATCCAGAGCGTCGGCCTTCTCGTCGAACGCCGCCGCTCGCTCGGCGCCAACGCAGCCGAGCTCGATGCCCTTTGGCGTCAGACGCTGGTCGGCATTATCGGCGCGGAGCAAAAGGCGGTATTCGGCGCGCGACGTGAACATCCGATACGGCTCCCGCGTGCCCAGGGTCACCAGATCGTCGATCATCACGCCTGCATACGCATCCGCACGGTCGAGGATGAATTCCCCGGAACCGCCAGCCGTCAGCGCCGCGTTGAGGCCTGCGATCAATCCCTGGGCCGCAGCTTCCTCGTATCCCGTCGTGCCGTTGATCTGGCCGGCCAGGAACAGGCCGCCGATGCGCAGCGTCTCCAAAGTCGGTGCAAGCGACCGCGGATCGACGAAGTCGTATTCGATAGCGTAGCCCGGCCGGATCATCGCTGCCGCTTCGAGCCCCGGGATCGTCCCCAGCAATTGCGGCCTGTACCTCGCGCGGGAGCGACGTCGAGATCCCGTTGGGGTAGACCGTGTCGTCGTCGAGACCTTCCGGCTCCAGGAAGATCTGGTGGCCGGCGCGGTCCGCGAACCGCACCACCTTGTCCTCGATCGACGGGCAGTAGCGCGGCCCTGTGCTTTCGATCTGGCCCGAATACATCGGGGCCCGGTCGAGATTGGCCCGGATCACGGCGTGGGTGGCCGGGGTCGTCGTCGTGATGTGGCAATCGACTTGGGGCACGCGGATATCATCGGTCAGGAACGAAAAGGGCCGCGGGTTGGCATCGCCCTTCTGCGCCTGCAGCGACGCCCAATCGATGGTTCGGCCATCGAGCCGCGGCGGCGTTCCGGTCTTCAGCCGGCCAAGTGGAAAGCCGTGCCGCGCCAGGGTCGCCGACAACCCGGTCGCCGGCGCCTCGCCGACGCGGCCCGCGGCGATCTGCTCTTCGCCTATGTGGATGACGCCGCGCAGGAAGGTGCCCGTGGTCACGACCACCGCGCCGGCGCCGATCACGCTCCCGTCGGCCAGGACCACGCCCGTCACCCGGCCGCCCTCGACACTCACGTCTTCGACCGACCCGGCCATCAAATCGAGCTTTTCCTGCTGGCACAGCAGCGCCTGCATCGCCCGCCGATAGAGCTTCCGGTCCGCCTGCGCCCGCGGGCCCCAGACGGCAGGCCCCTTGCTCTTGTTGAGCATCCGGAACTGGATGCCGGCGGCGTCGATCGCCCGGGCCATGACGCCGTCGAGCGCATCGATCTCCCGAACCAGGTGGCCCTTGGCGAGGCCGCCGATCGCCGGGTTGCACGACATTTCCCCGATCGTCTCGAGCTTATGGGTCAGCAGCAACGTCTCGGCGCCAAGACGCGCGGCAGCGGCCGCGGCCTCACAGCCCGCGTGCCCGCCCCCCACGACGATGACGTCATATCGCTTCATGGCGCCAAATGTAGGCATCGCGCCTCCGGATTCAAACAAATCGCGGCCTTGCGGGGTCCGATGTTTCACGTGAAACGCCGCCCCTTGCCACCCCACTTGCCCCTACTTGCCGATGCAGAAATCCCGAAAAATGATATCGAGCAACGATTCGACGTCGACCTTACCGACCAGTTCCCCCAGCGACCGCACCGCCAGACGCACGTCTTCCGCCAGGAGTTCCGCCGCATCGGCCGAGCGCGCCCGATCCAGCGCCTCGACACACCGGACCAGGGCTTCGCGATGACGCGCGCGGGTCAGCGCCGGCGCCGGCGACAGCGCCATCCGCTCGGCCGCAGCGTCGGCCACTGCCGTCAGAACGGCGTCGATCCCGTCGCCCCGCGCAGCGGAAATCGGCGTTGCCGACCGCCCCGCCAATGCCGCGGGAACGTCGAATTCCGGCCGATCGCACTTGTTGACGACCACCAGCGACCGGTCGTCGACCAACGCCAACGCCGCGCCTTGCCCTGCCGGCCGTGCCGTCGATCACGACGATCTTCAGATCCGCCTGTTCGGCCCGCGCCAGCGCCCGGCGCATGCCTTCAGCCTCGACCGGATCGACCGCCACATCCCCGCAGCCTTCCGCGTCCACCACCTCGCGCAAGCCGGCGGTATCCGCCAACAATACCGGATAGCCGCCCAGGTCGACGCGCACCTCGATCACGTCCCGCGTCGTCCCCGCCGCGGCCGAGACGATCGCCACCTCGCGGCGCGCCACGGCATTGAGGAACGACGATTTCCCCGCGTTCGGCGCGCCGACGATCGCCACCGAAAGACCGTCGCGCAGCAGCTCGCCGCGATGGCTGTCGTCGAGATGCGCCCGGATCGCGGCCGCCAGCCGGTCCAGGTCGGGTCGCACGAGATCGATCAAATCCTCGGGCACGGCTTCGTCGGGAAAGTCGATCGCCGCCTCGACATGGGCCAGCGACCGGACCAGATCTTCCCGCCAGCCCTCGTAGAGCGCGCCCAGCGCACCGTCCATCTGGCGCAGCGCCTGGCGCCGCTGGGCTTCCGTCTCCGCGTCGATCAGGTCGGCCAGACCCTCGACCTCGGTCAGGTCGAGCTTGCCGTTGTCGAAGGCGCGGCGGGTGAAGCCGCCCGCCGGCGCCGGCGCCAGCCCCGGCAGCGCGCCCAGCGCCAACAGCAGGGAATCCAGCACGGCGCGGCTGCCGTGGACGTGGAACTCGGCGACATCCTCGCCCGTGACGCTGGCCGGCGCCGGGAACCACAGGACCAGGCCACGGTCGATCGGCTCCCCGGTCGCCGGATCGTTGATCGCCCGCAGCGCCGCCGCCCGCGGCGCCGGCGGCGAAGCACCGGTCAACGCCGCGATCGCAGCTCCAGCTTCCGGCCCGGACGCGCGCACGACCGCCACCCCGGCCCGGCCACGGGCGCTCGACAGGGCGAAGATCGTATCGCCGGCCGGGCTATTCGGCGGCGACTTTTCGCTTCTCGACATCCTCGGGGAAATTGTCCGACGGCTCGAGCATCAGCCGCGTCACACGCCCGCCGCGGACCAGATGGGTCTCGATGATCTCGTCGATGTCTTCCTGGGTCTTGTAGGCGTACCAGACCCCTTCCGGATAGATCACCATCACCGGCCCGAGCTCGCAGCGATCCAGGCAGCCGGCGATGTTGATCCGCACCCCGCGCTTGCCCAGCTTGCGGGCTTGCGCCTTCATGTAGTCGCGCAACTCGACCGACCCGCGCTCGCTGCAGCAGCCCCGCCGATGCCCCGGCTCGCGGACGTTGGTGCAGCAGAACACGTGCCGCCCATAGAAGTGCGGCGGATCGTCAGGCGTATTCGTCATATTCTCTTTCTCGCATCATTGAGTCCCGGCATCTCAAACCTAGCTTACTGCTTCACGCCGGCGACGCGGCCTCTCTCTGCCAAGCGTCGCCACAAAGATAGTCGGTCACGCCTGAACGCCAAGCGAGAGCGCTCATGAATCCCCACGGCCTGTCCGCCCCCGACACCGGCAACCGGCTCGCCGCGGAATCCAGTCCCTATCTGCTCCAGCACAAGGACAACCCGGTCCACTGGATGGCCTGGGGCGACGACGCCTTCGCCCGGGCGCGACAGGAAAACAAGCCTATTCTGCTCTCCATCGGCTATGCCGCGTGTCACTGGTGCCACGTCATGGCCCACGAGAGCTTCGAGGACGAGCGCACCGCCGCCCTCATGAACGAGTTGTTCGTCAACATCAAGGTCGATCGCGAGGAGCGGCCCGACGTCGACCAGCTCTACCAGCACGCCCTGGCGCTGCTCGGCGAACAGGGCGGCTGGCCGCTGACCATGTTCCTCACCCCCGAGGGCGAGCCGTTCTGGGGCGGCACCTACTTCCCGCCCGACGACCGCTACGGCCGGCCGGCCTTCGCCAAGGTGCTGACCCAGATCTCCAGCGTCTATGCCGCCGAGCCGACGCGCATCCGCCAGAATGCCGACGCCCTGCGCCAGGCGCTGCACGGGCTGGCCGCCAATCAGCCCGGCGGCGGCGTCACCCCGGCCGTCCTCGACGAGGTCGCCGCCCACTACCTCCGCCAGGTCGACAACGTCCATGGCGGCCTGGGCGGCGCACCCAAGTTCCCACAGACCGCGGTGTTCGACTTTCTCTGGCGGGCCTGGAAGCGGACCGCCAACCCGTCCTACCGCGACGCCGTCGCGCTCACCCTCGACCGGATGAGCCAGGGCGGCATCTACGATCATCTCGGCGGCGGCTTCGCCCGCTATTCGACCGACCCGGTGTGGCTGGCGCCGCATTTCGAGAAGATGCTCTACGACAACGCCCAGCTCATCGACCTCCTGACCCTGGTCTGGCAGGAAACCGCCTCACCGCTCTACGCCCAGCGGGTCGCCGAGACCGTCGACTGGCTGCTGCGCGAGATGGTCGTCGACGGCGGCGGCTTCGCCGGCACCCTCGACGCCGACAGCGAAGGCGAGGAAGGCAAGTTCTACGTCTGGACCAAGGACGAGGTCGCCGCCGTGCTCGGCGACCGCGCCAAGCCCTTCTGCGACGCCTACGACGTGCGCACCGGCGGCAACTGGGAGGGCAAGACCATCCTCAACCGCACCCATGCGCCGGCGCTGGGTGACGACGCACACGAGGCCGCCCTGGCAGCGGACCGGGCCAGGCTGCTGGCCGAGCGCGCCAAGCGCGTGCGCCCGGCGCTCGACGACAAGGTGCTGGCCGACTGGAACGGCCTCGCCATCGCCGCGCTGGCCGACGCCGGGCGGGTCTTCGATCGGCCTGACTGGATCGACGCCGCCCGCACCGCCTTCGCCTTCGTGCTCGACAACATGGTCGTCGACGGCCGGCTGCGCCACGCCTGGCGCGGTGGCCGCGCCGCCCATCCGGCGACCCTGGACGACCACGCCTCGCTCGCCCGCGCCGCGCTGGCCCTGTTCGAGGTCACCCAAGACGCCGCCTATCTCGAGCGGGCCGAGGCCTGGGCCGCCCAGATCGAAGAGTTGTTCGCGGATCCGGCTGGCGGCGGCTACTTCCTCTCCGCCCACGACGTCACCGACATCCTGGTCCGCGGCAAGACCGCCTACGACAACGCCACGCCATCGGGCAACGGGCTGCTGACCCACGTCCTCGCCCGGCTTCACCACCTGACCGGCAAGGCCGACTACCGCGTGCGCTGCGAGGCCCAGATCCACGCCTTCTCCGGCGAGCTGAAGCGCAACGCCCTGGCGATCCCGGTGCTGCTGTCGGGCGCCGAGCTGCTCGAGGCCGCGGTCCAGATCGTCGTCTGCGGCGCACCGGACGACGAAGCAGCCGACGCGCTGGGCGACGCCGCCTGGACGCCATCGGTGCCGAACCGGGTCTATCGCCGGATCGGGCCGGACGAAACCCTGCCCGACGGCCACCCGGCCCAGGGCAAGGGCCTGGTCGACGGCCGCGCCGCCGCCTATGTCTGCCGCGGCACTACCTGTACCCTGCCGATCACGGAGCCGGACGCGCTCCGCGACGAGCTGACCCGCTACTGACCATGCCGACCCTCACCGTCCCCAGCCCGCTCGGCCCGCTGATCGTCACCGAACGCGACGGCGCGATCGCCGCGCTGACCTGGGGCGCGGCCGGAACCGACGACGAGACCGCCCTGCTCACCCGCGCGGCGACCCAGCTCGACGCCTACTTCTATTGCGAGCTCAAGCAGTTCGACCTGCCGTTCGCACCGGCCGGCTCGCCCTTCCAGAAGGCGGTGTGGGACGCGATGCTGCGCATCCCCTATGGCCAGACCCGCACCTATGGCGACGTCGCCCGCGACCTCGACGACGCCTCGCCCCAGGCCGTCGGCACCGCCTGCGGCGCCAACCCGATCCCGATCCTGATCCCGTGCCACCGCATCGTCGCCGCCGGCGACAAGCTGGGCGGCTATTCCGGCAAGGGAGGGGTCGACACCAAGCGCTTCCTGCTCGAGCTCGAGGGTTGGCCCGGCGTCGCCCAGCGCGACCTGTTCGGCCTTGCCGCCGACCCGCCGGCCCGCGATTCGGACGCACCCGCGGACGGGTGACACGCCGACGCCGCAGCGCTTATGCTGCGCCACCAAATCCAACCGCCACAGGGAGGGGCACAATGGCCGACATCACCATCAACACACCCGACGGCTCGTTCACCGCTTACAAGGCCACGCCGGCGGCGGGCAGCGGGCCCGGCCTGCTGGTCATCCAGGAGATCTTCGGCGTCAACAAGGTCATGCGCGACCTGTGCGACGGCTACGCCGCGCAGGGCTACGTCGCGGTCTGCCCCGACCTGTTCTGGCGCCAGCAGCCCGGCATCCAGATCACCGACCAGACCGAAGAGGAGTGGCAGCAGGCCTTCGGGCTCTACCAGGGCTTCGACGAGGCCAAGGGCGTCGACGATCTCAAGGCGACGCTGGCCCACATGCGCGGCGACGGTGACGTGACCGGCAAGATCGGCACGGTCGGCTACTGCCTCGGCGGCAAGCTCGCCTACCTGATGGCGACCCGCAGCGACGCCGACGCCAATGTCGGCTTCTACGGCGTCGGCATCGACGGCGCCCTCGACGAAGCCGCGAACATCGCCAAGCCGTTGATGCTGCACATCGCCGAGAAGGACGGCTTCTGCCCGGCCGAAGCGCAGCAGGCGATCCACCAGGCGCTCGACGGCCACGCCAACGTCACCATCCACGACTATGCCGGCTGCGATCACGCCTTCGCCCGGGTCGGCGGCGCGCATTACGACAAGGCGGCGGCCAATTCGGCCAACCAGCGGAGCGCGGATTTCTTCGCCAGCCACCTGAAATAGCCTCGATCCCGGCCCAACCGGTCTCTCAGCAAGCGCCGATAAGGCATTGCTCCACAACGATTTCCGCCGCACCGACGGCGGACAGGCAGGAACCATGACCAAAGCCATTCGCGTCTATGAAACGGGCGGCCCCGAGGTCCTCAAGTGGGAGGATGTCGAGGTCGGCGACCCCGGCCCGGGCGAGGCCCGCGTCCGCCACACCGCGGTCGGCCTCAACTACATCGACACCTACTACCGCTCCGGCCTCTATCCGCCGCCGCAGCTCCCCTACACCCCGGGCGGCGAGGGCGCCGGCGTGGTCGAGGCGGTCGGCGAGGGCGTCACCAACGTCAAGCCGGGCGACCGCGTCGCCTACGGCACCAGCCCGCTCGGCGCCTATGCCGAGGTCCGGCTGCTGCCGGCGGACAATCTGGTCGTGCTGCCCGACGGCATCGACGACCAGACCGCGGCGGCGATGATGCTGCAGGGCATGACCGTCGAATACCTGCTGCTGCCGCACCCATCCGGTAAAGGCGGGCGAGACCATCCTGATCCACGCCGCGGCCGGCGGAGTCGGCCTGATCGCGTGCCAATGGGCCAATTTCCTGGGCGCGACGGTGATCGGCACGGTCGGCAGCGAGGCCAAGGCCGAGATCGCCAAGGCCCACGGCTGCCACCACACCATTCTCTACAACGAGGAGAACGTCGCCGAGCGGGTGCGCGAGATCACCAATGGCGCCGGCGTCCCGGTGGTCTACGATTCGGTCGGCAAGGACACGTTCGAGGGCTCGCTCGACAGCCTGGCCCCGTTCGGCCTGCTGGTGTCCTTCGGCAACGCCTCGGGGCCGGTCGACAACTTCAACCTCGGCATCCTGGCCGGCAAGGGCTCGCTCTACGTCACCCGGCCGACCTTGTTCACCCACCGATCGGTGCCGGGCCGGCTCCAGGAGATGGCGCACAACCTGTTCAACGTGGTCCAGTCGGGCGCGGTCAAGATCGAGGTCAACCAGACCTACGCGCTCCAGGACGCCGCCCAGGCGCATCGCGACCTCGAGGCGCGCAAGACGACCGGAAGCACCGTCTACACTGTCTGAGCCAAATGGTTAACGCGTGGTCGGAATAACGCCACCATGAGACGCTTCGCTTAACCATACGCATACGAATATTACGAAAAGCGGCCATCGATCAAAGGCTTGATCGGTGGCCGTTTTTCTTTGCCCGATTTGGTTAACGCGCCCCAATCGGCCGTTAACCATTTAACATTCTCCCGTGAACCGTTGTTCTTCTGGGTCCCGACCGCTTCCCGGAGGCGCCAACTCCTTGTGCAGCTCTTGCATTTGGTTAACGCCGCCCAAATGGCCGTTAACCTTCGCAGAAAGGCGCAAAATCCGAGGCAAACAGTCGGACAACATCCAGGCTGGCCGGTCTTGTCGGGTGCGACAGTGGCGGGAAGCCGTAGGCGATTGCGCGCCGCTCAGTGCACCAACAGCTTACGGGCCGCCTTCGGCCCATTCCGGCGCCATTTCCCTTTACAGATCAACTATTTACGCACAAGTGCTCAGCGCAGCCCGCAATTGCGGCCACGACCCAGTGCGCGCCGAAAATTATTTCGACTTACCAAAGACTTAAGGGGCTAACCTGAGACAATGCTCGATCCGGCGCCAAGACGCCGGAACGGGCGTCAGGTGTTCATCGAATCGAAGAACTCGTCGTTCGACTTGGTGTCGCGGAGCTTGCCGGTGAGGAACTCCATCGCGTCGACCACGCCCATCGGCATCAGGATCCGGCGCAGCACCCACATCTTCGAGAGCGTGCCCTGGTCGACCAGGAGCTCCTCCTTGCGGGTGCCGGACTTGCCGATGTCGATCGCCGGCCAGACGCGCTTGTCGGCGAGCTTGCGGTCGAGATTGATCTCGGAGTTACCGGTGCCCTTGAACTCTTCGAAGATGACCTCGTCCATGCGGCTGCCGGTATCGATCAGCGCGGTGGCGATGATCGACAGCGAGCCGCCCTGCTCGATGTTGCGGGCGGCGCCGAAGAAGCGCTTGGGCCGCTGCAGGGCGTTGGCGTCGACGCCGCCGGTCAGCACCTTGCCCGACGAGGGCACGACGGTGTTGTAGGCGCGCGCCAGGCGCGTGATCGAATCCAGCAGGATCACCACGTCGCGCTTGTGCTCGACCAGGCGCTTGGCCTTCTCGATCACCATCTCCGCGACCTGGACATGGCGCGCCGCGGGCTCGTCGAAGGTCGAGCTGATGACCTCGCCGTTGACCGTGCGCTGCATGTCGGTGACTTCTTCCGGCCGCTCGTCGATCAGCAGCACGATCAGATAGACTTCCGGATGATTGGCCGAGATCGAATGGGCGATGTTCTGCAGCATCATCGTCTTGCCGGTGCGCGGCGGTGCGACGATGAGCGCACGCTGGCCCTTGCCGATCGGCGTGATGAGGTCGATGACCCGCGACGAGAAGTCCTTCCCGGTCGGATCCTTCGGCTCCATCGTGATCCGTTCGTCCGGATAGAGCGGCGTCAGGTTGTCGAAGTTGATCCGGTGGCGGATCGCCTCCGGGTCCTCGAAGTTGATCAGGTTGACCTTGAGCAGGGCGAAGTACCGCTCGCCGTCCTTGGGCGCGCGGATCTGGCCTTCGACCGTGTCGCCGGTGCGCAGGCCGAAGCGGCGCACCTGGCTGGGTGACACGTAGATGTCGTCGGGGCCCGGCAGGTAGTTCGATTCCGGCGAGCGCAGGAAGCCGAACCCGTCGGGCAGCACCTCGAGCACGCCGTCGCCGTTGATCGTGACGTCCTTCAGCGCGAGCTGCTTCAGGATCGCGAACATCATGTCCTGCTTGCGCAGGTTGCTCGCGTTTTCGATGTCGAGCTCCTCGGCGTAAGCGAGCAGGTCTGCGGGCGTCTTTTGCTTCAGTTCCTGAAGATTCATGAGTGATTTGGAGAATGGGCATCCGCGCGGCGCGCCGCACGTCATGCGTTGATGGAAGATTTGGCCGGTGTCGGCTTGAGACCCAGGACGGGTATCGGGGCTTTGCCTCTGCGACTACAAACGGGGTTGGCGCTGCGGTCAGCCCCCTAAACCGTCACCGATGCTGTCGGGTGGTAAGGTTGATGACGCGTTCGATCCGCGTTCTTCAATATCAGGGTTACCATAACAAATGGTAAATGCGAAGAGAATGTCAAACGCCCCTTTCCGTACGGTTTGCGGTCAGAACGGTTTGACGACGACCATGATGACGATGACGATCATCGCCAACGTCGGAACCTCGTTCATCATACGATAGAAACGTGACGACCGTGTGTTGCGATCTTCGGCGAACTCCTTTCGCCAGCGCGCATAGAAGTGATGCATCACGGTCAACACCAGGACGCCGACCCATTTCACGTCCATCCAGGCTTCGGTCCAGTATTCGAAGCGGATGTAGAGCGTCAGGCCGAAGGCCCAGGTCGCGACCATCGCCGGGTTCATGATCGCCCGCAACAGCCGGCGTTCCATCACCTTGAAGGTCTCCGACTGGGCCGATCCCGGCGCGCATTCGGCGTGATAGACGAACAGCCGCGGCAGGTAGAGCAGCCCCGCCATCCACGCGATCACGCTGATCACGTGCAACGCCTTGATCCACAATTCCCAGCTCATGCCGCCTCTGCCATGGCACAGCGGCCCCACGCCGCCGGGCACAACCGGCTGCCCCCGCACGCCGCCGTACCCGTGCGTCCCACCGCCTCGTCGACCAGATCGGCCAGACCTTCGATGAAGGATGTCCGCTCGTCCACCGTCGCCGCGCGGCGATAGAGCGGCACGCCGACCTCCGCCGCCAGCTTAGCATATTCGATGTCGAGCTCGACCAGCGTCTCCGAATGCTCGGAGACGAAGGCGATCGGCGCCACGACCAGATTCCTGCCGTCCCGGCCGGCGCGGTGGATCTCCTCGTCGGTCGACGGACCGATCCATTCCAGCGGCCCGACCCGGCTCTGATAGCAGACCACCCAGTCGTCGAACCGGTCGGCGACCTGTTCGGCGATCGCCGCCGCCGTCTGCTCGACCTGCCACTGGTAGGGATCGCCCTTGTCGACGATCTTCTTCGGCAAGCCGTGGGCGGAGAACAGCAGGCGGAAGGCCTGGCCGTCGTCGTCCTTCACCGCATCGCGGATCGATGCCGCTGCGGCCGCAACGAAGCCCTTCTCGGCCGGATAGCAGCAGACCGCCGCCTCGGCCGCATCGACTCCCGCCCTCCGGGCCGCGCGCCGCCAGTCTGCCAAGGAGGATTGGGTCGTCGTCGTCGAGAACTGCGGATAGAGCGGCAGCAGGATCGTCTCGGTCGGGGCGAAGGCCGCCACGTCGCGCGCCACCGCATCGGCGAACGGATGCCAGTAGCGCATCGAGACGAAGACCCGAACCTCCCGGTCATCGCCCCAGCGCCTTTTCATCAGCGCTTCAAGCGCTTCGGCCTGCTTCCTCGTGTTCGGCAGCAACGGCGAGCCGCCGCCCATCGTCTCGTAGATCTCGCGCGCCACCGGTGCGCGCCGGCGCGAGATCAGCTGCGCGAGCATCCAGCGGATCGGTCCGGGCGCGCCGATGATCGCCGGATCGTTGAACAGGTTGAACAGGAACGGCCGCACCGCCGCGGGCGAATCCGGTCCGCCCAGATTGAACAGCACGACCGCGACCCGCGCCGTCATCCGCCCCTCACCGCCGCCAACAATGCTTCGACATGCTCGGGCGGGGTCTGCGGAACCACCCCGTGGCCCAGATTGAAGACGTGGGGCCCGCTGCGCAGGCCCTCGACGATCGTCCGCGCGCGCGCCGCCATCGCCTCGCCGCCGGCGAGCAGCAGGATCGGGTCGAGATTGCCCTGTACGGCGACCCGCTTCTGCACCGCCTGGGCCTGGGCCATCGGCACCATGGCGTCGAGGCCGACACCCTGCACGCCGGTTCCCTCGGCATAGCGCTCGATCATCGCACCGGCGGTCCGGGCGAAGCCGATGATCGGCACCCGCGGATACCGCGCCCGCACCGCGTCGACGATCCGCCGCGTCGGCGCGATCACCCAGCGCTCGAATTCCATCTCCGGCAGCACGCCGGCCCAGCTCTCGAAGATCTGCAGGCAATCCACGCCCGCCTCGACCTGGCCGATCAGGTGCCGGCTCGTCGCCTCCGCCAGCAGGTCGATCAGGCGGCCGAAACCGTCCGGGTCCTGCCACATCCATCGCTTGATCGTCGCGAAGTCTCGGCTCGACCCGCCCTCGACCATGTAGGTCGCCACCGTCCACGGCCCGCCGGCGAAGCCGATCAATGCGGTCTCCGCCGACAGCGCCGCCTTGACGCCCCTGATCGCTTCGTACACCGGCGCGCAATGGTCCGCGATCCGCGCCATCGACAGCGCGTCGATCCCGGCCGCGTCGAGGATCGGCGCCAGCACCGGTCCCTTGCCTTCGACGAAGGAGACCTCCGCGCCCAAGGCGTCCGCGATCACCAGGATGTCCGAGAACAGGATCGCGGCGTCCATGCCGTAGCGCCGGATCGGCTGCAGGGTCGCCTCGATCGCCATCTCGGGCGTGTAGCAGAAGTCCAGGAAATTGCGCGCCTTCGACCGCAGCGCCCGATATTCGGGCAGGTATCGCCCGGCCTGGCGCATCAGCCAGACCGGCGGCGGATCGACGGCCTGTCCGCCAAGCACGCGTATGAGCGGGGCCTGGCTCGGCACGATATCGGACCCGGAGACCGAGACCTTCATATCCCTCCTCTTACTATTCCTTATTTATTGAATCTGAAGTAGTAGGAGTTTGTTGTGCGCGGGATAACGGGGATTGTGGAGTCGCACACATAAGAGCCTCGGTCTCGAATTGATAGGCCCTGTCCGACTCGAATTGGAAGGATATCGGGCATAACCCCGCATTCGCCGTGGCACACCGTCATCTTACGTGGGTGCCGTTTGTCCTTGTCGGTTGCGGACAAGATCGGCCATCCGGCACTTCTCCCCCGTTTCCACCGGTCGGGTGAAACATTATACAGGTGGGACAGAAGCGGGCGGGGCGCAGGGCGATCGGGCATCGAATCGCCGGACCGGCGACGGGCCGGTATAAGCCGGGCGATACGCACAGGCTTGGACACGGATTCCCACAGGCGGGTGTTGATGACGCGGCAGCATCTCTATCTGATCTCGGACGCGACCGGCGAATCGGTGCAGACCATCGCGCGCGCCTGCGCCGTCCAGTTCGAGGACATCGAGGTCGTCGAGCATCTGTGGCCGATGGTGCGCAGCGAGCGGGCGTTGCAGACCGTGATCGAGGAGCTCGAAGCCGAGCCCGGTCTGGTCCTCTACACGATCCTCAATCCCGAGCTGGAAAAACGGTTGATCGACTTCTGTCGGCTGAACCAGTTGCCGTGCATTTCCGTGCTCGAGCCGTTCATCAACGCGATGACCCACTATTTCGGCTCCAAGGTGCGCGGCCTGCCCGGGCGTCAGCACGAGATGGACGAGGATTATTTCACCCGTATCGACGCGATCAATTTCGTCATCGCGCACGACGACGGTCAGGGCACGGTCAATCTCGGTCAGGCCGACGTGATCCTGGTCGGCGTGTCGCGCACGTCGAAGACGCCGACCTCGATCTACCTCGCCAACCGGGGGATCAAGGCCGCGAACGTGCCGATCGTGCCGGGCCAGGCCTTGCCGCCGGAGCTGCTGACCAACGACCGGCCGCTCGTCGTGGGCCTGACCGAGGACCCTCGCCAGCTGGTCGAGGTCCGGCGCACCCGCCTGCGGCTCCAGCACGAGAGCAAGGAGACCTCCTATACCGACCCGGAGAGCGTCCGCGCCGAAGTCGCCGCCGCGCGGCGGCTGTGCACCGAACAGGGCTGGCCGGTGATCGACGTGACCCGCCGCTCGATCGAGGAGACGGCCGCGGCGATCATACGCCTGCTCAAGGACTACCAACGGGGCAAGGACGGTCAGGCCGAGACCGTGACGACCCATGCCTGACCTCGACGAGATCGGCAGCGTGACCTTTCCGGGCCCGAACACCGGCAGCCTCGGCCTGATCCTGGCTTCGGCCAGCGCCAGCCGCCGCCGCCTGCTCGCCAACGCCGGGGTAGCGGTCGAGGCCATCGCCGCCGCGGTCGACGAGGAGTCGGCCAAGGCGAGCCTGCGCGCGGCCGGAGCGGCGCCCGATCAGATCGCCGACACGCTCGCCGAGATGAAGGCGACCCGGGTGTCGGCCAAGCATCCGGATGCGATGGTGATCGGCGCCGACCAGGTGCTGGCGCTCGAAGGCGCGGTCTACGACAAGCCGGCCGACCGCGACCGGGCCCGCGCCCACCTCGCCGCGCTGCAGGGCCGCAAGCACGTGTTGGTGACCAGTGCCGTGGTGATGCGCGGCGGTCAGCGCATCTGGGGCCATACCGATCGTGCGACGCTGCACATGCGTCCGCTGTCCGACGAAACCATCGACCGTTACCTCGATGCGGTCGGCGATCGGGCGCTCGACTCGGTCGGCGCCTACCAGCTCGAAGGTTTGGGCGCGCACCTATTCTCGCGGGTCGAGGGCGACTTCTTCACCATCCTCGGCCTGCCCCTGCTGCCTTTGCTCGGCTTCCTGCGCCAGCACGGCCTGGTGCCGGCATGATCCTCGACGGACAGTCCCGTCTCGCCGGCGTGTTCGGCTGGCCGGTCGCCCATTCGCGCTCGCCCCGGCTGCACGGCTACTGGCTCGAGCGCTACGGCATCAACGGCGCCTACCTGCCGCTGGCGGCCCGGCCGGAGGATTTCACCGACGCCGTTCGGATCCTGCCGCGGCTCGGTTTCGCCGGCGCCAACGTCACCCTGCCGCACAAGGAAGCCGCGCACGTGTTGGCCGATGAGATCGACGCCACGGCCAAGCGCATCGGCGCAGTCAACACGCTGGTGTTCGAGGCCGACGGGCTCGTCCGCGGCAGCAACACTGACGCCTACGGTTTCATCCACAACCTGACCGAGGGCGGCGCCGGCCATGATTGGGCCGGCGGCCCGGCCGTCGTGCTCGGCGCCGGCGGCGCGGCGCGGGCGGTGCTGGTCGCGCTCGACGACGCCGGCGTCTCCGAGATCCGGCTGACCAACCGCACCCGCGCGCGTGCCGAGGAGCTGGCGGCGACGCTGGCGCCCGGCGCGACCGTGGTCGACTGGGACGAACGGGCGGCCGCGCTCGACGGGGCGTCGCTGCTGGTCAACACCACCTCGCTGGGCATGGCCGGCCAGGCGCCGCTCGACCTGGCGCTCGACACGCTGCCGGATGCCGCCTTGGTCACCGACCTGGTCTACGCGCCGCTGGAGACGCCGCTGCTCGCCGCCGCCCGGGCGCGGGGCAACCCGGCGGTCGACGGGCTCGGCATGCTGCTCCACCAGGCGCGGCCGGGCTTCCACGCCTGGTTCGGCGTCGATCCCGAGGTCGACGACGGTCTGCGCCGCTTCGTCGCCGCCGACCTGATCGGGGATTGACCGGTGGTCGTGCTCGGCCTCACCGGCTCGATCGGGATGGGCAAGTCGACCGCCGCCCAGTGCCTGCGCCGCCTGCGCGTGCCGGTCTACGACGCCGACGCCTCGGTCCACGCCGTGTTCGCGGCCGGCGGTGCCGCGGTCGGGCCGGTCGGCGCCTCCTTCCCATCCGTCATCGTCGATGGCGCGGTCGACCGGGCCGCGCTCAGCCGGCTCGCGATCGACGATCCGGGCGTGCTCGCGCGGCTGGAGGCGATCGTCCATCCGATCGTCCGCCGGGTGCAGGACCGCTTCCTGCGCGCGATGGCCGTGCGCCGCGCCGAGCTGGTCGTGGTCGACATCCCGCTGTTGTTCGAGACCGGCGGCGAGAGTCGGTGCGACGCGGTCGTGGTCGTCACCGCGCCGGCCTACCTGCAGCGCCAGCGGGTGCTGGCCCGGCCCGGCATGACCGAGGAGAAGTTCGCCCTGATCCGCGCCCGCCAGACGCCCGACGCCGAGAAGCGGCGGCGCGCCGATTTCATCGTCCCGTCGAACCAGAGCAAGCGAGCGACGTTGCTGGCGCTGCGCGACATCGTCGAGGCCATGCGGGTGGCCCCGGCGCAATGCTGGCCCTACAATGCGGCGACGGCCCCCCGGCGGCTCGCACCGCCCGACCTGTTCCCGGCCCAGCCGAGCTGACCATGCGCGAAGTCGTCCTCGATACCGAAACCACCGGCCTCGATCCGGGCTCCGGCCACCGCGTCGTCGAGATCGGCTGCGTCGAGCTGATCAACCACATGCCGACGGGCAAGGAATTCCACAAATACATCGACCCGGAGCGCGACATGCCGCAGGAGGCCTTCGCCGTCCACGGCCTGTCGAGCGACTTCCTGCGCGGCAAGCCCAAGTTCGCCGAGATCGCCGAGGAGTTCGCCGCCTTCATCGAAGGCGCGCGGCTGGTCATCCATAATGCCGAGTTCGACCTGCGCTTCCTCAACGCCGAGTTCGACCGGCTCGGGCTGCCCAAGCTCGAATCGTCGATCGCCATCGACACGGTGGCGATGGCGCGGCGCAAGTTCCCCGGCGCCCAGGCCAGCCTCGACGCCCTGTGCCGGCGCTTCGAGATCGACCTGAGCGTCCGCGACAAGCACGGCGCACTGCTCGATTCGCAGCTGTTGGCGGAGGTCTATCTGGAGCTGATCGGCGGTCGCCAGCCGGACCTGGAGCTGGTCGCCGAGCGCGACGGCGAGACGGTCGGCACGACGGTCCAGCGCGAGCGGCGCGAGCCGCGGCGCGATCTGCCCGGCGCCCGGGTGAGCGCCGAAGAAGAGGCGGCGCACGCCGCCTTCCTGGAAAAGCTGTCCGACCCGATCTGGAGCCGCTAGCGGCGGACCCGCGGATTCTCCCCGGGCCCGCGCCCGACGTTACGAGTTCCAGCCGGGCGCCTTCCTGGCCCATCTGCTGCTGGTAGATCGCGACGAAGTCGATCGGCTGCAGCATCAGCGGCGGCAGGCCACCCTCGCGGGTGGCGTCGGCGAGGATGTTGCGCGCGAACGGGAACAGCAGCCGCGGGCACTCGATCAGCAGCACGGCGCTCTGGTGTTCCTCGGGGACCTCGGGACCCAGCTCGAAGATGCCGGCATATTCCAGTTCGGCGATGAACACTTGCTGGCCGTTCGACTTGGCGTCGGCGTTCAGCATCAGCGAGACCTCGAAGTCGCCCGTGCCCAGCTTCTGGACCTGGACGTTGACGTTGATCTCGATGGTCGGCTCGGTCTCGATCTCGGCCAGCAGGCCGGGCGCGCCGGGGTTCTCGAAGGATAGGTCCTTGATGTACTGGGCCTTCACGATCAGGGGCATGCTCTCCAGCTCATCGCCCTGCCCGTTGTCGTCGATGTCGCCGAAAGTCTCCGTCATTCTCATCTCCTGTCGGGCCCGTTCATCCGTCGGACCAGGTCGTACGGGCCGCTCCCGGCGGCGCGGCGTTGGCTATCACGTCTCCCGGATGCGGGCAACGGCGGCGGGCCGCTGCCTGCCTAAGACCGGTTCCATGGGCTGTCGCCCCGCGGCCCGCGGCCCCGGTCGGCGCCGGGCGGCAAGCGCCGCGCACTCGGCGCCGGGGCCGGGTCGACATGGGTGAACTCGCCGTCGATCACGTCGTCGCGCGGATAGCCGGGACCCGGCCCGCCGAGCCGGGTCCACAGGAAGCGGCCGATCACGGTGCGCACCGCCGGCACCAGCAGCAGGAAGCCGAGGGTATCGGTCAGGAAGCCCGGCGTGAGCAGCAGCACGCCGGCGACGACGAGACCGAGCGCATGGAACATGTCGCCCACCGGCGGCTCGCCGCGGTCGAGCTTGTCGCGCGCCTGGTCGAGCACGGTGAAACCCTGCATCCGGATCAGCGCGGAGCCCACGACCGCGGTGGCGATGACGAGCGCAACCGTCGGCCACAGCCCGATGGCGCCGCCGACGACGATGAACAGCACCACCTCGATCAGGGGTATCCCCAGAAGCGCGGCAGCGATGAACCAGCCTATGCTTGTTCTTTGCATCACGTACCCCTATGTAAGCAGCCCAAGCGCCCGCTTCCACCAAAAGACCGGATGGTTGCGGCCGAACCTGCAACCGGGCAGCAGCAGGTGGGACCGAAATGCACCCACCGCCCGGCGACAGGCGTATAGGGTTCCGATGGGCGCCGCCAGCGCGCGCCCATCCCGCGTAGGCGGGGGTTAAGGCAGCCGATGAACAACAACGAACTGATCATCACCCTGATCTTCGCCGCGATCGCGGCGTTCGTGCTGTTCAAGCTGCGCAGCGTGCTCGGCCGCCGCACCGGCCACGAGCAGCAGCGCGACAACATGTTCGGCGACGCCGCCTCGACCACCGACAACGTGGTCCACATGCCCGACCGCGGCCCGAGCGATACCGTCGACATCGAGCCCAACTCGCCGCTGGCCGTCGGCGTGTCCGATATCCAGCAGGCCGACCCGTCCTTCGATCCCGGCGATTTCCTCAACGGCGCCAAGGCGGCGTTCGAGATGATCGTCAGCGCCTTCGCCGCCGGGGACCGCGAGACCCTGAAGCCGCTGCTCGGCGACGAGGTCTACGCCTCCTTCGACGCGGCGATCGCCGATCGCGAGAAGGCCGGCGAGACGATGGAGCTGAGCTTCAAGGGCTTCAAGTCGGCCGAGATCACGACGGCCCGGCTCGACGGCTCGGAGGCGCGGGTCATGGTCGAATTCGTCAGCGAGCAGTCGAGCGCCGTGCTCAATTCGGACGGCGCCATCGTCGACGGCAACCCCAACGACGTCACCACCATCACCGACGTCTGGACCTTCGCGCGCGACACCCGCAGCGGCGACCCCAACTGGCAATTGGTCGAGACCGACTCCGGCGCATGAGGTAGCCAGTGCGGGTCGTCTGGGCTCCGGTTCTGTTGCTGCTTGCGGCCTGCGCCAACAAGAGCCCGCTGTCCGGCCCGAACACCGGCCTGCCGTCCCACCTCTCCCGCGCCAGCTTCGCCGCGCTGACCGGTTGGGCCGGCGCCGACCTCGCCCCCGCCGTCGAGACGTTTCGTCGCAGCTGCCTGTCGATCCCCCAGCCGCGCGCCCGCTGGGCCGACGCCTGCTCGGCGGCGGTGCCGGTGCCTCGCGACAACCCGGTGGCCGCGCGCCAGTTCTTCGAGAAATGGTTCGAGGTCTACCGGGTCCACAACGGCAGCACCGACCAGGGCACTTTCACCGGCTACTACGAGGCCGAGCTCGAGGCCTCGCGCAAGCGATCCAAGGAATACCGCTACCCCGTGTTCGGCCGGCCGCGCGGCGGCGCGCGCCGACTGTCGCGGCGGACGATCGAGAACTGCGCCGACGACTGGGTGCGCGCGCTCGAGCACAGGCGCCGGCCGAGCAGCGCCCGCGCCTGCCGCATCGTGCGCACCTGGCCGGTGCTGTTCTGGGCCAACAACCGGGTCGACCTGTTCATCACCGAGATCCAGGGCTCGGCGCGCGTCCGGCTCGACGACGGCACGATCACCCGGATCGGCTATGCCGGCCAGAACGGCCACGGCTACGTCGCCGTCGGCCGGTTGCTGATCCAGCGCGACGCCATCGACGCCAAGGACATGTCGATGCAGGCGATCCGCGAGTGGCTGATCAAGCACCCGCGCGCCGGCCGCCGGCTGATGCACGAGAATCCGAGCTACGTCTTCTTCAAGGAGCGCAAGAAGAACAGCGACGAGATCGGCCCGCGCGGCGCGCTCAACGTGCCGCTGACCCCGGGCCGGTCGGTCGCCGTCGATCCGCGCTACATCCCGCTCGGCGCGCCGGTCTGGCTGGAGACGACCTGGCCGAACGTGCCGCCGGAGGAGCTGGCCAAGGCGCGGCGGGCGTCGACGATCGGAACCTCCCTGCTGCCGCGGCTGCGGCCGTCGCCGTTCCCGGCCGCTCCCGCGCCGCCGACCCCGGCCGCGGCCAACAAGCCGCAGCCTGCCAAGCCCGAGCCCGAACCGGCGCCGGATGACCCCGGCCGGCTGAACCGCCTGCTGATCGCCCAGGACACCGGCGGGGTGATCAAGGGGCCGGTGCGCGGCGACGTGTTCTGGGGCACCGGCGCCGAGGCGTTCCTGCGCGCCGGCTACATGAACCAGACGGGGCGCTGGTTCCTGCTGCTGCCCAAGGGTTACTATGGGCGGATGCCGCTGCCGCTGCCGGTGTCCGACCAGCCGTCGGCGTCCGCCCCGGCGCCCAACCCGGCGCCCAAGTCCAAGCGGCGCACGTTCAGGATCTTGCCCAAATGGCTCCGCCTCTGACCCCATCTTCGACCGGATCCGCGACATGAGCTCGGCCACATGAGCGAGAATGGCGGGCCATCGGTCGGGCTGTTCGTCACCTGCCTGGTCGACCTGTTCCGGCCGTCGGTCGGCTTCGCCGCGGTCACGCTGCTCGAGCGCGCCGGCTGCCGGGTCGCGGTGCCGGCGGCGCAGACCTGCTGCGGCCAGCCCGCCTTCAATTCGGGCGACCGCAAGACCGCCGCCGCGATCGCCCGCCAGACCATCGAAGCGTTCGACGGCTTCGACCACGTCGTCGCCCCGTCCGGCTCCTGCGCCGGGATGCTGCACAAGCATTATGTCGACCTGCTCGCCGACGACCCGGCCTGGGCCGAGCGCGCCCGCGCCTTCGCCGCCAAGTGCCACGAGCTGACCGGCTTCCTGGTCGACGTGCTCGGTTTCGACGCGGTCGAGGCGCGCTACGACGGCGTCTGCGCCTATCACAACTCGTGCTCCAGCCTGCGTGAGATGAAGGTGCGCGCGCAGCCGCGCCAGCTCCTGGCCAAGGTCGCCGGCGCCGCGCTGCGCGACCTGCCCAGCGCGGAGGCCTGCTGCGGCTTCGGCGGCACCTTCTGCGTCAAGTACCCGGAGGTCTCCGGCTTCATGGCCGCGGAGAAGATCCGCGAGATCGTCGAGAGCGGGGCCGACACCGTGATCGCGGGCGACCTCGGCTGCCTGATGAACCTTGCCGGCAAGCTCCACCGCGAGGGCCGGTCGATCCGCGCCTACCACGTCGCCGAGCTGCTCGCCGGCGTCGAAGCCGCGCCGATCGGCGCGCCCGAGGACGAGCGATGAGCGGGCCGATGCCCGAGGGCGCCGCGGGGGCGACGCCGCTGCGCTTCCGCGAACAGGCGGCCGCGGCGCTGAACGACGTGCCGTTGCAGCAGGCGTTGAGCAACGTCCGCAGCGGCTTCATCGGCAAGCGCACCAAAGCGGTCGCCCGGCTGCCGGAATTCGACGACCTGCGCGACGCCGCGGTCGAGATCAAGAACCATACGCTGGCGCACCTCGATCTCTACCTCGCCGAGTTCGAGCGCCGCTGCACCGCCGCCGGCGGCCAGGTCCACTGGGCCCGCGACGAGGCCGAGGGCCGGGCGATCGTGCTCGACATCTGCCGCAGCGCCGGGGCGAAGACGGTCACCAAGGGCAAGTCGATGATCGGGGAGGAGATGCACCTCAACCCGTTCCTCGAAGAGAACGGTATCCAGCCGATCGAGACCGACCTGGGCGAATACATCATCCAGCTCCGCCACGAGCCGCCCAGTCACATCATCGCGCCAGCGCTCCACCTCAACAAGGAACAGGTCGCCGAGGTCTTTCGCGAGTACCACACCGACCAGCCGCCCGACCGCGACCTGAACGACCGGGCGGCGCTGCTCGCCGAGGCGCGCCAGGAGCTGCGCGACCGCTTCGTCGCCGCCGACGTCGGCATCACCGGCGCCAACTTCCTGATCGCCGAGACCGGCTCGTCGGTGATCGTCACCAACGAGGGCAACGGCGACCTCTCCCAGACCCTGCCGAAGGTCCACATCGTGCTGGCCAGCCTGGAGAAGGTGGTGCCGACGCTGGAGGACGCGACCACCCTCATGCGCGTGCTCGCCCGCTCGGCGACCGGGCAGGAGATGTCGGTCTACACGACGGTCTCGACCGGCCCGCGCCGGCCCGACGACCTCGACGGGCCGGGCGAATACCATGTCGTCCTGCTCGACAACGGCCGGTCCAAGCTGCTCGGCACCGAGTTCCAGGACGTGCTGCGCTGCATCCGCTGCGGCGCCTGCCTCAACCATTGTCCGGTCTATGGCGCGGTCGGCGGCCACGCCTACGGCTCGATCTACCCCGGGCCGATCGGCAAGGTGCTGTCGCCCGTGCTCTACGGGCTGGAGAACACCGCACCGCTGCCCAACGCGTCGAGCTTCTGCGGCCGCTGCGAGGAGGTCTGCCCCCAGCGCATCCCGCTGCCCAAGATGATGCGCCACTGGCGCGAGCAGGAGTTCGACCGCGGCCTGACCAAGGCGCGGGCGCGCTGGGCCTTGAAGCTGTGGAGCTTCGCCGCGCGCCGGCCAGGGCTCTATCGGCTGGGCGCGCGGCTCGGCGTCGGCCTGCTCGCCTGGCGTGGCAAGCGGCGCGGCCGGTTCCGCAGCCTGCCCTTCGCCGGCGGCTGGACGCTCAATCGCGACCTGCCCGCGCCCCAGCCGGGCGGCACCTTCCAGAGCCGCTGGCGCGGCCCGCGGAGCCCGGGATCGTGAGCGCGCGCGAAACCATCCTCGGCGCCATCGCCGCCGGCCTGAACCGCGCCGGTGACGGCGGCGCAGGGGAGAAGGCCGTTTCCGAACGGCTGGTCCGGCACCGCCGCAACCCGATCCCGGCGCGCGGCGACCGCGACCGCGCCGGCCGGGTCGACCTGTTCGCCGACATGATCGCGGAGGTCGACGCCACCGTCGACCGGGTCGACCGCACCGCCGATGTGGCTAGTGCGCTGGCGGAATACCTGCGCGGCCAGAACCTGCCGGCGTCGGCGGTGCGTGCGCCCGACCGGCGGCTCGACGCGATCCCGTGGGCCGACCAGCCCCAGCTCGAGCTGCGCGTCGGCAAGGCCGAGCCCGCCGACGAGGTCTCGGTCACCGGCGCGTTCGGCGCCGTCGCCGAGACCGGCACCCTGATGCTGACCTCCGGGCCCGAGGCGCCGACCACGCTCAACTTCCTGCCCGAGACCCATGTCGTCGTGCTGTGGGCGGACCAGGTCGCCGGAAACTTTGAATCTCAATGGGATGCGTTGCGTTCCTCCCACGGCGAAGGCAAGATGCCGCGCACCGTCAACTTCATCACCGGGCCGTCGCGCAGCGCCGATATCGAACAGACGCTCCAGCTCGGCGCCCACGGTCCGCGCCGCCTCCACGTGATCATCGTCGATGAGCCGCCGCCCGAAGACCCCGCCTGATCCGTCCCACGACGACTGCCGACCTGTGGGCCGAGATCGCGCGGTCGGTGACCCCGCTGAAGAAGGGCGGCGGCCGCGCGCCCGACAGGGCGACCCTCGGTCCGGCCCCGAAAGACCGGGCCGACGCGCCGGGGCGCAAGGCCACGCCCAAGGCCGACGCCCCGAAGAAGGACATGCCGGTCCCGACCATCGGCGGCAACCGGTCCGCCGAGCCGCCGGTCGTCGTCTCCGGCGCCGCCGCCGGCCTGGAACACGGCGATACGCCGGGGATCGACAAGCGCACGGCGGCGCGGTTCAAGCGCGGCCTGATGCCGATCGAGGCGACCCTCGACCTGCATGGCCATTCCCGCGACAGCGCCCAGTCGGCGCTGACCGCCTTCCTGCAGGCGCACCAGGCCGCCGGGCGCCGCTGCGTGCTGGTCATCACCGGCAAGGGCCTGAAGGGCGAGACCTGGTCGCCCGGCGTGTTGCGCACGGCAGTGCCCGGCTGGCTCAACGCGCCGCCGCTGCGCGCAATCGTGCTGTCCTTCGCCTACGCCCAGCCCCAGCACGGCGGCTCCGGCGCGCTCTACGTCCTGTTGAAGCGGAACCGCTGAGCGATGTGCGAACTGTTCGCCATGTCCAGCGGCCGGCCGGCGGGGCTCAGCGTCTCGTTCGACGAGTTCGCCCGCCATGGCGGCGGCACCCGGCCCAATCGCGACGGTTTCGGCATCGCCTTCTACGACGGCCGCGACGCGCTGCTGATCCGCGAGCCCGAGCCGGCCGCCGACAGCGACTGGTTGCGGTTCGTCCGCGACCACGTGCATTTCTGCGACCGGGTCGTCGCCCACGTCCGCCGCGCGACCCACGGCACGCCGGCGCTCGCCAACACCCACCCGTTCAGCCGCGAGCTCGGCGGTGCGGTGCACGTCTTCGCCCACAACGGCGACCTGCGCGGCATCGACCGGCTCGCCAACGGCGCGCCGCGCCGCTACACGCCGGTCGGCGACACCGATTCCGAGCAGGCCTTCTGTCTCTTGATGGAACGGATGGCCGCGATCTGGGACGACGCGCCGCCGCCGGTCGAGGCCCGGCTGGAGCTGTTCGCCGATTTCGCCGCGGAAATGCGCGCGCTGGGGCCGGCGAACTTCCTCTATGGCGACGGCACCTACGTCTACGCCCACGGCGACCGGCGGGTGCAGGCCGGCACCAACGAGATCATGCCGCCGGGGCTGGTCCTGCTGGAGCGGTCGGGCGGCCCCGCCGGGGATTCGGCACCCGCGGGGCTCAGCGTCGATTGCGGCGACCACGCCATGGCCCTGGTCGCGAGCGTGCCGCTGACCGACGAGGACTGGGAGCCGGTCGGGGAGGGCGAGACCCTGCTGTTGCACGAGGGCGGCGTCGCCGCGCGGATCGGCCCCTGAGGATCAGGCGGAGAAGAGCGTCCCATGACCATCGTCGAGACCCCGCTGGAACCGTTCGGGCCCGAAATCTGGGTCAAACGGGTGCCGCTGCGCTTCTATTCGTTCCAGATGGGCACGCGGATGACCGTGATCCGCCTGTCGGACGGCGGCCTGTTCGTCCATTCACCGGTGAAGATGACCGCGGAGACCAAGGCTGCGGTCGAGGCGTTGGGGCCGGTTCGTTACTTGATCGCGCCGAACCGCCTGCATCACCTGTTCGTCGGCGACTGGGCGGACGCCTTTCCCGACGCCGAGCTGTGGGGCGTGCCCGACCTGATGAAGAAACGCGCGGACTTGCGCTGGACCGGGGCGCTCGGCGATGCGGCCGAACCCGGCTGGGCCGCGGATCTCGACCAGGCCATGGTCACCTCGAGTTTCCAGCACGAGGCCGAGTTCTGCCACCGCCGCTCGAAGACGCTGATCGTCGTCGATCTCCTCGAATCGGTGTGGCCGGACGACGGCCAGTGGCATTACCGGCTGTTCAGCAAGCTGTTCGGAACGTGGCAGCGGCCGACCACGACCTACGACCAGCGGCTCACCTTCGTCCATCGCGCCGGGCCGCGCGCGGCCGTTCGGCGGATGCTCGACTGGGACTTCGAGCGGATCATCATGGCCCACGGCCGGGTGGTCGAAACCGACGCCAAGGCGGTCTTCCGCGACGGGATCGCGTGGTTGAAGCCGTAGCCCCGAAATCGCCCTGTCGGGAAGCCGATTTCAAATTTATTTCAATGAATTAGACGATCTTTTGGAAGCGAGATGTCGGCGGCACGGCCGTACCGGCGACTTCTGACGTAAGGACGCCAAGAAAAGCACAGTATATCAATTGCTTATAGAGGTTACCTCCGGTCATTCGGGAACAGATTTCGGACGAATTTCAACTCCGCCTCGAACGCCCCGTGGGCATACAGATCGTTGTGGCCGGCGGCGTCGATCCACACCCCCTGCTTGGGCGGTCGCGCGGCGTCGAGCAGGGCCCGACCCTGGCGCTGGGGCACGATCGCATCGCGGCCGCCGTGGACGATCAGCAGCGGCGCGCCGATCCCGGCGATCCGCCGCCGGTTGGGATAGCGGTCGCGCATCACCCAGCGCATCGGCAGGAACCAGTAGGCGCGCTGGGCCACGTCGGCGGCGTCGGTGAAGGGCGCCTCGAGGATTACCCCGCCGACCGGAATGCCTTGCTGTGCCTGGGTTTGCGCCAGATAGACCGCGACCCCGCTGCCCAGCAACTCGCCGACCAGGACCCAGCGCTTCGGCGGCACGCCCTCGGCCGCGAGCGCCGCCAGCACGGCCTGGCCCGCCTCGTATAGGCGCGCTTCGGTCGGCCTCCCGGGATTGCCGCCATAGCCGGGATACTCGGCCAGCAGCACGCCGAACCCGGCATCGGCCCAGGCCCGGGCGACGAAGGCGCGGTCGGCGATGGTGCCGCCGTTGCCGTGGAAATGGACGA
Organism: uncultured Alphaproteobacteria bacterium; assembly: GCA_963730305.1. Taxonomy (GTDB): domain Bacteria; phylum Pseudomonadota; class Alphaproteobacteria; order Bin65; family Bin65; genus CAMYMQ01. The sequence continues at coordinate 438,724 of CAVSRB010000004.1, read as the reverse complement.
TCACGGCCCCGTCGGGCCGCTTCGGGGGGATGTACCAATGCGTCAGCTTCAGTCCGGAAGGCTTTGAAATAGAATGAAAAATATTCGCATCCGACAGCCCGACGCGCGCCGGCGGCGGCAGCGCCGGACCGGGGAAATACATGAACCGCCGCTGCACCGACCAGGCGACGAGACAGATCGCGGCATAGCCGGCGACGAGGAGGAGCAGGGCGGTCATGGCGCGGCGCAGCTTGGGCATGGCGCTTTGGCACAGGGGCCCGTCATGGTGCCCGAATGTGCGGGCGCGGTCACCCGCCGATGCCGCCGACGCCTCGGCTCCGCGCGATGCTGAATCGGTAAACGCCGCACGGTCCCGGCGTGGTTAACGGCGTTTACGGGGGCGTTAACCATTGCCGCCGGTCGTGTCCGGTGGTGTTCCCCAGAAGCCCGGCGCGCCGGCGCTGGCCGGACGGCGATCCCTTTGCCTGCCGGTCGCGACGACACCGGGCCCCGATCCTTAACGTTCCCGTCGGCGTCGCCGCCATTGGTTAACGCGACCGCGAATTCGTCGCGGTCTTGGTTAACGGCAGGCGGCCAACCGGAGCATACGCATGCGTATTGCAGGTAAGCTCACGCCGAGGAAACCGGCCCTTTTGGTGGTTAACGTCCAAGGCTTCGGGGCACAGGCGTTTGGTTAACGTTCGGCCGGTGGCATCCGTGCGCGTCGATCGTCGATGGCCAGGTCTCGACGGCCACGGCGGCCGCACGCCGATGGTTAACGCCGCCGCTCCAAACCGCCGCCCGCCGTTAACCACGTCCCGCGGTGGCGTCGACCGCGAATGGTTAACCGGCGACCGCCCCGGCGTTAACCTTTTGCGCCGGCTCCCGGCACAAACGCCCGGAATCCGGATGGTTAACGCCACGCGCCGGTCTCGGCCCCGGCGTTAACCATTGCCGGATCCGGCCGGCGCCTCCGGTTCAGCGGGGCCGTCGGCCGCGCGGTCACGCCGCCACGGGCAGGATCGCGCCGTCGTCGGTGCGGGTCTGCTCGCGATAGAGGCCGAGCATCCGCAACACCGGCTCGTCGGTGACGGAATAGAGCACCGCGTCGCCGTCCTTCCGGGCGTTGGCGTGGGCGTGCCACTTCCAGGTCGGCACGACGAAGACGTCGTTGCGGCCCCATTCCAGGCGCTCGCCATCGACGTCGGTCCAGCCCTCGCCCTCGAGCACGACGTAGATGGTGCTCGACATGTGCCGGTGGGTCCGGGTCTGCTCCCCGGGGCGGAGCATCTGCGAGCGGAAGGACATGCTCGGCATCACCGACGCGCCGTTGGACGGATCGCAATATTCGATGATGATCCCGTCATAGGGACTGCCGTCATATTCTCGCATTTTATCAAAGGCTTGCCGCATCTCCTTCCAGCGGTAGACGAACATCGGCGAGTGGTTTCCGGACCCGCGCCGGTGGTCGGCGAACAGCGGCTTCATCCCGCCCGCGGCGTAGAGCTTGTTCGAGTGGTCGTCCGGCGTGCTGACGGACTGGTACTGGGTCGGCACCGGCTCGCCCGAGTTGGACTGCGGGTCGGCCTCGGCATAGTCGAACTCGAACATGGTCGCGTTGAGCCCCTCGACCAGCGGCACGTCGAGGATATCGACCCAGATCAGCTCGTCGGGCCCCTCGTTGCCGTGGTCGTGCCAGGTGCCGTTGGGCGTGATCACCAGGTCGCCGCGCTCCAGCCGGCACTTCTCGCCCTCGATCACGGTGTAGCCGCCCTTGCCCTCGAGCACGAAGCGGCTGGCGCAGGGCGTGTGACGGTGGACCGGCGCGACCTCGCCGGCGTTGTAGAGCGAATAGGCGCCGAGCAGGGTGGTGCTCATGAACGGCCGCCCGCCCAGGCCGGGGTTCGAGAACAAGAGGGCCCGGCGCTCGCAATCCTCCACCGGCACGATCCGCGCCGCGTGGCGCAGCCGCGGCTCGATGTCGTCCCAGTGCCACAGGAAGGGCTTGACCAGGCCGCGCGGCTCGGGAAGCTCGATGTCGAACCGCTCCTTCCAGAACTCGACCAGGTGGAGCGCCTTGGCGTCGGCGGCGAGCGCGGCGAGCTCCTCCGCCTTCTTGGTTTCGGCAGTGGCCATAACGGGTTTCCTCCGGCAGATTTTGTTATAATAAGACAATCATCGTACATAGTGACAAACGAGTCCAGCCAGTGGCGACGCGAATGAGCGAAACAGGGCCCGATAGCGCGCGCGAGCGGGAGACGGACCGCAAGGGCATCCAGTCCGTCGAGGTCGCGGGCGCGCTGCTGCGGGTGCTCGGCGACCTGCGCACGCCGGTGGCGTTGACCGAGCTGGCCGCCCGCGCCGGCATGACGCCGAGCAAGGCGCACCGCTACCTGATCAGCCTGTGCCGGTCGGGCCTGGTGCAGCAGGACGGCGAGACGCTGAAATACGCGGCCGGCGCGCTGTCGCTGTCGCTCGGGCTGGCGGCGCTCGGCCGGATCGATGTGGTGCGTGCCGCCGGCGCCGCGATGACGGCGCTGCGCGACCGCATCGACGAGACGGTGGCGTTGGCGGTGTGGGGCAACCGCGGGCCGGTCGTGGTCCGTTTCGAGGAGAGCTCCCAGCCGGTGACGGTCAACGTCCGGGTCGGCTCGGTACTGCCGGTGACCAGCACGGCCTTCGGCCGGGTCTTCGCCGCCTGGCCGCGCTCGGCGGCGGTCGGCGACCTCGTCGAGGCCGAACTGGCCGCCATCGCCGACCCCGCCGCGCGGACGGCTGCACGCGCCGACTTCGAGGCCGCGGTCGAGCAGGTGCACGCGCGCGGCCAGGCGCGGATCCAGGGTCTGCTGCTGCCGGGGGTCAGCGTGCTGGCCGCGCCGCTGTTCGACCACACCGACCAGCTCGCCGGCGCGCTCGCCGCGGTCGGCCATCAGGCGGCGATGGACGTGCGCTGGTCCGGGCCGGTGTCGGAGGCGCTGGCGGAAACGGCGGCGGACGTATCGGCGGCGCTGGGCGCGGCCGCGGACGCTACAGGATGAACTTGCTCAGATCCGCATCCTTGGCCAGCGTCCCGACCTGCTCGCGGACATAGTCGGCGTCGATCTTGACCGTCTCGCCGGCGCGGTCGGTGGCGGTGAAGCTGATCTCCTCGACCAGCCGCTCCATCACGGTGTGGAGCCGGCGGGCGCCGATATTCTCCACCGTCGAATTGATATCGGCCGACAGCGAGGCGATCTCCTCGATCGCCTCGTCGGCGAAGTCGAGGGTGACGTCCTCGGTCTTGAGCAGCGCCTCGTACTGGAGGATCAGGCTGTTCTCCGGCTCCTTCAGGATGCGCACGAAGTCTTCCCGGGTAAGCGCCTGCAATTCCACGCGAATCGGCAGCCGGCCCTGGAGCTCGGGCAGCAGGTCCGACGGCTTGGCCAGGTGGAAGGCGCCCGACGCGACGAACAGGATGTGGTCCGACTTCACCGGTCCGTGCTTGGTCGCCACCGTGGTGCCCTCGATCAGCGGCAGCAGGTCGCGCTGGACGCCCTCGCGGCTGACGTCGGCGCCGGACATGCGCTCGGTCCGGCCGGTGATCTTGTCGATCTCGTCGAGGAACACGATGCCGTTCTGCTCGACCAACTCGATCGCCTCGCCGGTGACCGCGTCCTCGTCGAGCAGCTTGTCGCTCTCCTCGGCGATCAGCAGCTCGTGGCTCTCGGCGACGGTCACCCGGCGGGTCTTGGTGCGGCCGCCGAAGGCCTTGCCGAGCATGTCGTTCAGGTTGATCATGCCCATCTGGGCGCCGGGCATGCCGGGGATGTCGAAGGTCGGCATCCCGCTGGCCGTGTCCTGCACCTCCAGCTCGATCTCCTTGTCGTCGAGCTCGCCGGCGCGCAGCTTGCGGCGGAAGGCGTCGCGCGTCTCCTGGCGGGCGTCCTCGCCGACCAGGGCGTCGAGCACCCGTTCCTCGGCGGCGACCTCCGCGCGCGCCTTGACCGACTTGCGCATGCGCTCGCGGGTCATGCCGATCGCGATCTCGACCAGGTCGCGGACGATCGATTCGACGTCGCGGCCGACGTAGCCGACCTCGGTGAACTTGGTCGCCTCGACCTTGAGGAAGGGCGCGTCGGCCAGCTTGGCCAGGCGCCGGGCGATCTCGGTCTTGCCGACGCCGGTCGGGCCGATCATCAGGATGTTCTTGGGCAGCACCTCTTCCTTCATGGCGTCGTCGAGCTGCTGCCGGCGCCAGCGGTTGCGCAGGGCGATGGCGACCGCCTTCTTGGCGTCGTGCTGCCCGACGATGAAGCGGTCCAGCTCCGAGACGATCTCGCGCGGACTGAAGGCTGCGGGGGCGTAGGGGCTCATAGGCTTTCGAGGATGATCTGGTCGTTCGTATAGATGCAGATGTCGGCGGCGATCCCCATCGCCTTGCGGGCGATCTGCTCGGCCGACAGGTCGTCGATATCGGCCAGCGCCCGGGCCGCGGACAGCGCGTAGGGCCCGCCGGAGCCGATGCCGATCAGCCCGTCCTCGGGCTCGAGCACGTCGCCGGTGCCGGTCAGGATCAGCGACACCTCCTTGTCGGCGACCGCCATCATCGCTTCGAGCCGGCGCAGGTAGCGGTCGGTGCGCCAGTCCTTGGCCATCTCGACGCAGGCGCGGGTGAGCTGGCCCGGATGCTGCTCCAGCTTGGCCTCGAGCCGTTCGAACAGGGCGAAGGCGTCGGCGGTGGCGCCGGCGAAGCCCGCCAGCACGGTGTCGCCCGCCAGGAAGCGGACCTTGCGCGCGCTGCTCTTCATCACGGTGTTGCCGAAGGTGACCTGGCCGTCGCCGGCCACCACGACCTTGCCGCCCTTGCGGACGGAGAGGATGGTCGTGCCGTGGAGGATGGGGGAGCTGGAAGCGTCCATGACCGCCGATATGTGGCGGCTGGCCGCGGAAAGGTCAATGGCGCGGCCCTCAACGCACCGATGCGCCCCCCGGATCGTGGGGTATCGTCGGCGTTGCGGTCCTTGCATGGCGCGGCTTCGGGCCATTTGACTCCCACCGCGAATCGCCCCAGTGTGACCCGAATACCGGGGCCACCCAAGGCAACCGGAAGGAGGCGTATTCGATGGTCAGGCGGCAGCCTTCGGGGCTTGGCGCGTGCTGTTGCGTGGGCCGGCCGCGAGTCCGACCGTCCCGCTTGTTCGCAGCATTGATGTCCGTGGCGCTGGTCGCGTCGGCGGCGCTGCTGCCTGCCGAGCGGGCGAACGCCGACAACCGGCGGATCAAGAACATCGTGCTGATCGAGCTGACCACCAAGAAGAAGGTCTGGCTCAAGCAGGCGGTGCGCTCCGACTACAAGATCCACCTGTCGGAGAAGTATTTCCCCGACCTCAAGCGCCACTTCGGCGACCTCACCCTGACCACGCTGTCGATCCAGCCCGTGCTCGGCTACGCCCCGCGCGAATACGCGACCACGGCCGAGAACCCGAGCTTCGCGGGCAAGCAATTCTTCGTCGTCCGGCTCGAGCCCAAGCCCTGCGACCTCAAGCTGGTCCGCGACCCGCCGATCCCCGACATCAAGAAGATGAAGCCGGCCGAGAAGCTCGACGCCGAGCTCGCCTTCTACCAGTACGCCGCGGCAGCCTGCATGCGCACGGCGGAGCCGGCATTGAAGGCGGCGATCGACATGTTCCGCGCCAAGACGCTGAAGGACGCCTGCGAGAAGGCCGACCAGTTCACCTGCGGCGACGCGCTGGAGCTCTACGACCGCATCCGCACCGACATCAAGGCCAAGCGGCTGACCGCGGCCGACTTCAAGAAGGGCGGCGTCTCGCCCAAGCTGATCCGCGCCCGCGTCGCCCAGCTCCTGCACCGCGCACTGGAAGAGGGCATGGGCTGGTACGTCAAGCACCGCAACACCGCCGACCGGGGCGCGGTGCTCGCCTATCTCGACCGCATCATCCGCCACCCGATGGTCGCGGGCTCGACCAAGAAGCAGGCCGAGCGTGGCCGCAAGACGGTGATCGCCGACTGGTGCCGGGTCGACCCCAAGGGCTGCAAGAACCGCCACCGCGGCGCGGCGGACGACGCCAGCCGCCGCCGCGGCAAGCCGGGCTGAGAACGGACGCGGGCTGAGAACCGACCGGTCCTGTCGGCTTGATCGGTCGTGGCCGCCGCGCCATATCCAACGGAACCGCCGGCGCGGCGCCGGCAGCCTGACCGAACCTGACAAAACCTGACATTCCGAGGGGCGCCCCCTGCGGCGCCGTGGGCGTGGCGTTCGCGCCCTGTTCCTGCTACAACGCCGCGCAATCGACAAGGAGCACGCCATGAACGAGGCGGTTGCAGCCCGCGCGGCGGGGCGGACGGCGCAGGTCGCGCGCAAGACCAAGGAGACCGAGATCACGGTCGAGGTGAACCTCGACGGCGCCGGCGCCTATTCGGTGTCGACCGGGATCGGCTTCCTCGACCACATGCTCGAGCAGCTCTCGCGCCACTCGCTGATCGACCTCACGGTCGAGGCCAAGGGCGACCTCCACATCGATTACCACCACACCACCGAGGACAGCGGCATCGCCATCGGCGAAGCCGTCGCCAAGGCGCTGGGCGACCGCGCCGGCATCCGCCGCTGGGGCGACGCGCTGGTGCCGATGGACGAGACGCTGACCCGGGTGGCGCTCGACGCCTCGAACCGGCCCTACCTGATCTGGAAGGTGGCGTTCGGCCGCGACAAGCTGGGCGAGATGGACACCGAGCTGTTCAAGGAATGGTTCCAGGCCTTCGCCCAGGCGGCCGGGCTGACCCTGCACGTCGAGAACCTCTACGGCGAGAACAACCACCACATCGTCGAGAGTTGCTACAAGGGCCTCGCCCGGGCGCTGCGCGCGGCGATCGAGATCGACCCGCGCAAGGCCGACGCGGTGCCGTCGACCAAGGGCGTCCTCGGCGGCTCCCTCTAGCAGCAGGACGACGACGGGGCGATGAAGGCCGTCATCATCGATTACGGCTCCGGAAACCTGCGCTCGGCCGCGAAGGCGTTCGAGCGGGTCGCCGCCGACGAGGGCCTGGCGCTCGACGTCGAGGTCACCGCCGACGCCGGCGCGCTGGCCGGCGCCAGCCATATCGTGCTGCCCGGCCAGGGCGCGTTCGGCGACTGCAACCGCGGGCTGCGCGCCGTGCCCGGCATGATCGAGGCGCTGGAGCAGGCGGTGATCGCCGACGCCAAGCCCTTCTTCGGCATCTGCGTCGGCATGCAGCTGATGGCCGCGCGCGGGCTGGAACACGGCACCCACGAGGGCCTCGGCTGGATCCCGGGCGAGGTGGTGCCGATGACGCCCGACGACCCGGCGCTCAAGATCCCGCACATGGGCTGGAACGAGTTGCACCTGCATGTGCCCGGCCACCCGGTGCTCGCCGGCGTCGCCGAGGGCGCGCACGCCTATTTCGTCCATTCCTACGTGTTCGACTGCGCCGACGACGCGCACCTGCTCGCGACCGCCGACTATGGCGGCCCGGTCACCGCGATCGTCGGCCGGGACAACATGGTCGGCACCCAGTTCCACCCGGAGAAGAGCCAGGCCGCGGGGCTGCGCATGATCGCCAACTTCCTGCGCTGGATGCCATGACCGGCGCGACCCGCGAACCGCAAACCGAAGCCCGGCTCGTCGCGGTCGAGTTGATCGAGGCGTTCGCCAGCGGCGAGCTGCACGACCTGTGCGACGCCACCGACGCGGCGATCCTCGCCGGCGGCGGCTTCGGCTGGTTGGCGCCGCCCGACCGGCAGCTCCTCGAGACCTATTGGAAGGGCGTGCTGCTGGTGCCCGAGCGGCGGCTGATCGTCGCCCGGCTCGACGGCGTCATCTGCGGCTCGGCCCAGCTCTACCGGGCACCGCGCAACAACGAGGCGCAGGCCTTCGCAGCCCAGCTCCAGCACGCCTTCGTCGCGCCCTGGGCGCGCGGCCACGGCCTGGCCCGCATGCTGACCGAGAAGGCCGAAGCGGTCGCCCGCGACGGCGGCTTCGAGGTCCTGACGCTCGACGTCCGCGAGACCCAGGAACGGGCGATCGGCATCTACGAGAGCATGGGCTACGTCTGTTGGGGCACCAACCCCTACTATGCCAAGGTCGACGGCCGCTTCGTCGCGGGCCGCTACTACTGGAAGCGGCTGACCGGCAACGACGCGGCGGCGCGCAAGGCCGCGCCGAAGAAAGCCGCGGCCAAGAAGGCCGCGTCGAAAAAGGCCGTGACCAGGAAGGCTGCGCCCAAGAAGACGGCGCGCCAGCCGGCCGCGGCCCGCAAGGAGCGCAAGGCGTGATCCTGTTCCCGGCGATCGACCTGAAGGACGGCCGCTGCGTCCGCCTGGTCAAGGGCGACCTCGACCAGGAGACCGTGTTCAACGACGACCCTGCCGACCAGGCGTCGTCGTTCGAGGCCGCCGGGTTCGGATGGCTGCACATCGTCGACCTCAACGGTGCGGTCGCCGGCCGGCCGGTCAATGCCGCCGCGGTCGAGGCGATCCTGGGCGCGCTCACCATCCCGGCTCAACTCGGCGGCGGCATTCGCGACATGGCCACGATCGAGACATGGCTGGAGAAGGGCCTGCGCCGGGTCATCCTCGGCACGGTCGCGCTGACCGACCCGGCGCTGGTGCGCGCAGCGTGCCGCGACTTCCCCGGCCGGGTGGCGGTCGGCATCGACGCGCGCGGCGGCAGGGTCGCGACCGACGGCTGGCTCAAGACCTCGGAGACCCGCGCCGAAGACCTCGCCCGCGCCTTCGAGGACGCCGGCGTGGCCGCGATCATCTATACCGACATCGACCGCGACGGCGCGCTCGGCGGGGTCAATGTCGAGGCCACCGCCGCGCTGGCGCGCGCGGTCTCGACCCCGGTGATCGCCTCGGGCGGAGTGAGCGGCATGGACGACCTGAAGCGCCTCAAGGCCGTCGAGAGCGACGGCATCGCCGGCGTGATCTGCGGCCGGGCGCTCTACGACGGCCGGATCGACCCGGCCGCGGCGCTGGCGCTGCTGGGACGCTAGTCGGTGAGGACGGCGGTGCCGGTGGCGACGACCATCAGCATCGAGCCGCTGGCGCCGACCGTCTCGTAGTCGAGATCGACCCCGATCACCGCGTTGGCGCCGTAATCCTTGGCCTGCTGCATCATCTCGTCGAGCGCGGTCGCCTTGGCCGTGCGCAGCTCCTTCTCGTAGGCCGCCGAGCGGCCGCCGACGATGTCGCGGATGCCGGCGAACATGTCCTTGAACACGTTGGCGCCGAGGATCGCCTCGCCGCTGACGATGCCGTAATACTGCTTGATGCTCTTGTCCTGGAGGGTCGAGGTCGTCGTCATCAACATGGTCCGGTCCTCTTGATCGTTGCCTCGTCGGAGTACGGTGAAGCGGCTTGGTGCGTGCCCGCGAGCGTGCGATGCTGCGCGGCCGAACAACTATAGCAGACGAGGGGCGGGGGGATGAGCGAGGCAGCGCCGGGGCACGAGCGGCCGCGCGTCGGCAAGCTCGGCGTCTTCTCCTGGTCGATGTACGACTGGGCCAACTCGCCCTTCACCACGGTCGTCACCACCTTCATCATCGCCAATTATTTCTCCGAGGCGGTCGCGGCCAACAACACGGTCGGCGCGGCCGAGTGGGGCTTCATGCAGGGCCTGGCGGCGCTGGCGATCGCGCTGCTCAGCCCGGTCCTCGGCGCGATCGCCGACCGGGGCGGCCGGCGCAAGCCGTGGCTCGCCTTCTTCACCATTATCATGGTCATCGGCGCGGCGGCGCTGTGGTGGGGCACGCCCAAGGGCGCGGCGCCCGGCTCCGAGGGCGCGGTCGACATCGTGCTGTGGGCGTCGGCGATCGGCATCGTCGGCTTCGAGGTCGCGATCGTCTTCTACAACGCGATGCTGCCGGGGCTGGTCGACGAGCCGCGGATCGGCCGCATCTCCGGCTGGGCCTGGGGGCTCGGCTATGCCGGCGGGCTGGCCTGTCTGGTGCTGCTGCTGTTCGTCTTCGTCCAGCCCGCGACCGCGCCGTTCGGGCTCGACAAGTCGACCGCCGAGCACGTCCGCATCGCCGGGCCGGTCGTGGCGGTGTGGACGCTGGTCTTCTGCCTGCCGATCTTCCTGTTCACCCCCGACACCAAGGGCACGGGCCTGTCGGCCGGTCAGGCGGTGCGCGAGGGCCTGGGCGAGCTGTGGCGGACGCTCGGCTCGATCCGCCGCTACCGCTCGATCTTCCGTTTCCTGATCGCGCGGCTGTTCTACATCGACGGGCTCAACACCATCTTCGCGGTCGGCGCCATCTACGCCGGCGCGGTGTTCGGCATGCAGACGGCCGAGGTCATCGTCTTCGGCATCCTGCTCAACGTCACCGCCGGCCTGGGCGCGTTCGGCTTCGGCTGGCTCGACGACCGGATCGGCGCCAAGCCGACCATCATCCTGGCGCTGATCGGGGTGCTCGTCTTCGGCATCCCGATGCTGGTCATCGAATCCAAGCTGTGGTTCTACATCCTGGGCGCGGGGATCGGCCTGTTCTTCGGCCCGGCCCAGTCGGCCAGCCGGTCGCTGATGGCGCGGCTCGCGCCCGCGGGCAAGGAGAACGAGATGTTCGGCCTCTACGCCTTCTCGGGCCGCAGCACCGCCTTCCTCGGCCCGTGGCTGTTCGCCCTGGTGACGACCTTCGCCGGCCACCGCTGGGGCATGGCGACGGTGATGCCCTTCCTGGTGATCGGCGGGCTGATCCTGCTGACCGTCGAACACCAAGCAGGTCGACCCCGACACCATCCTGTGAGGGATGACGACGGAGCCCGATGACCGAGCGCAGTAACCCCGCCCGCTATGATCTCGCCCGCTATGACCTGGCCATCGTCGGCGCCAGCTTCGCCGGGCTCACCGCCGCGCGGCGGGCGGCCGAGCGGGGCCTGCGCGTGGTCGTGCTGGAGAAGAAGCCCGAGCCGGGGGCGCAGGTCCACACCACCGGGATCCTGGTCAAGGAGGCAGCCGACCTGCTCGACCCGCCGGCCCAGCTGGTCCGCGCCGTGCCGGGGGTGCGGCTCTACGCGCCGTCGCTCAGGTCGATCGAGCTCACCTCGCCCGGCTATCACTTCCTGACCACCGACACGCCGGGGCTGCTGCGCTGGCTTGCCGAGCAGGCGACTGCGGCGGGGGCCGAGCTGCGCCTCGACGCGCCGTTCGATCGCGCCGAGACCGACGGCGACACGGTCCGGATTGCCGACCACGGCATCGAGGCCGGGTTCCTGTTGGGCGCCGACGGGGCCAAGTCCCGCGTCGCCGAGCTGTTCGGGCTCGGGCAGAACCGGCGCTTCCTGGTCGGGCTCGAGGCCGAGTACGAGGGCGTCGGCGGGGTCGACCCGCGCTTCCTCCACACCTTCCTCGACAGCCGCCTGGCCCCCGGCTACATCGGCTGGGTCGCGCCGGGCCCCCACGTCACCCAGATCGGTCTCGCCTGCAAGCGCGCCGACAAGCCGGTGCTCGCCGCCTTCATCGAGCGCATCGGCACGGTTTTCGATCTATCGGCCGCGCGCGTGGTCGAGCGCCGCAGCGGGCTGATCCCGTGTGGCGGCTGCGTCGCGCCGCTGGGGCGGGACAACGTGCTGCTGGTCGGCGACGCCGCCGGCATGGTCTCGCCGATGACCGCGGGCGGGATCTTCACCGCGCTCGACCACGCCGCGGCGATCGCCGACGCCATCGCCGACGCTTCCACCCACGGGCAGGCGGGCAAGGCGGTCGATCCGATTGCCGTCGCGCGCGCCAGCTACCCGCGCTTCACCTTCAAGCGCTGGATGCGGCGGGCGCTCGACCTGGGGCCGCCCAACTGGCTCTACAATGTGATGATCGGGACCGCGCCGATGCGGTGGCTCGCGCGGCTGGTCTACTTCCACACCAAGGGGCTGAAGTCGAAGCGCGCCTGGCGCGAGGCGGTCGGCCGCGGCGGCTCGTGAGGCTCAGGGATCGGCGGCGTCGTAGCAGCCGGCCAGCCGGACGATCCGCCCAGCCTCGTCGGCGAGCGGCGCCATGATCCGCTGATAGAGAAAATACTGCTGACCGTGGAACACGCTGGGCCGCCGCCAATAGTGCGGCTCGCCGCTGGCCAGGATGTCGTGCAGCGCCTGCTCGGCCTGCATCGCCAGCGGGTCGTTGTAGAGCTCGTCGATGAACTTGCCGGTGACGTCCTGGCCGAAGGTCAGCAGGTGCCAGGTGCCGACGAAGCGGAACCGGAACCGGGTGTTGCCGCGGTCGTCGTCGACCGGATCGATCAGGATCAGGTGCGCGACCAGGTCCGGCACGTCGAGCAGGTCGAAGGCGGCGAGCCGGGCCAGCGCGCCGTCGGCCGGGCGGCAGCGGTCGAGATAGGCCGCGAATTGGGCCAGCCGCGGCGCCAGGGCGTCGGGCCAGAATTCGTCTACCTGCAGCGGTGCCGCCGCAACTTCCAGGGCATCGGGGATCATGTTCGGAGCCAATGATTCAGGTCGGCATAGGCCGACTATAGGCTCCATTGGTTAGTCCCGGGTTAACCACGCGGACGACCTTCCGGAGCAGTCCGCGGGTGGCGGCCTCGGCCGCCGAAGCCGGGATGCAATCCGCTGCTAGTGGCGGCGTTTCTGGGGCCGGTTGGGGCGGGGCTGGACGGTGCCGGCATCGGCCTTGTGGCGGAAGTTGATCCGCGCCTTGGTCAGGTCGTAGGGCGTCATCTCCAGGGTCACGCGGTCGCCGACCAGCATGCGGATGCGGTGCTTGCGCATCTTGCCGGAGGTGTAGGCCATGACGGTATGGCCGTTTTCGAGCTCCACGCGGAAGCGCGCGTCGGGCAGGATCTCGGTGATCACGCCCTGGGTTTCGATCAGTTCTTCTTTAGCCATCGTACTCCAATCGGCGGCCGAATCGGCGGTGCGGGCCCGCCGGCCCAAGGGCCGCTGCCATATGTCTATCACTGACGATTTGGGGGCGAGCTGGATGCCCGCCGTCGGTCGCGCCAAGCCCGGCGCGAGGGGGTATCCGAAAGGCGCGTCCGCGAGAACGTCCCGGGTCGGTGGCCTCAATATGGGCATCGGGCCCGCTGTGGGCAAGCGTGCGTGCCGTCTTCCCGCCGCGGGCCCTTCCCCGGGGGCCGTCCCCGAGCCAGGCCATGTCACAGGCCGCCCGGCTGTCTCGTCTTGTCTCCAACCGCGGCGTTCCGGCCGCGCAGACCCGAACCAGGAGACGATCGAATGTGGAAATGGCTGATCCGGCGGCGCATGGCCGCCTTCGAACGGCAGACCGGCTACGACGCCGGCTACATGTACGAGATCCTCGACGTGGACCCCAAGGCGGTGATCGCCGTCGGTCGGATGACGGCGCTCAGCACCTACCAGCGCGACATCCCGGCCGCCCCTTACTATGCCGCCAAGATCACCGCGGCGCTCCATGGCGACTGCGGACCGTGCACCCAGCTCGTGGTCGGCATGGCCGAGCGGGCCGGGGTCGACGCCGCGCTGATCCGCAAGGTGGTCGCGGGCGACCTGGCGGCGCTGCCGGACGACGTCGCGCTGACCGTGCGCTTCGCCCGCGCGGTGATCGCCCGCGACGTCGAGGCCGACCGGATGCGCGAGCAGATCCACGCCACGTGGGGCCCGGCGGCCGTGATCTCGCTTGCCTACGGCATGGCGGCGGCGCAGTTCTATCCCATGATGAAGTTCGCCCTCGGTCATGGCTCGGCCTGCGTCCGGCTCCGTGTCGGCGGCGCGGTCATGCCGGTGCTGCGCGAGGCGGCGTGAGCGCCCGCGCGACGCCGCATGGGATCTCGCGAGGTACACCGGGCGCGGCGTCCGGCGCGGCGGCCAGCTTCGAGCCGCACCGCCGGCACCTCACCGGGGTCGCCTACCGCATGCTCGGCACCCTGTCGGAGGCCGAGGATGTGGTCCAGGACGCCTATCTGCGCTGGCACGCCGCCGACCGCGCCAAGGTCGACAACCCGCGCGCCTACCTCTCGCGTACCGTGACCCGGCTGTGCCTCGACCTGCTCAAGTCGGCGCGGGCGCGGCGCGAGCAGTATGTCGGCCCGTGGCTGCCCGAGCCGGTGCTCGACGACGCGGCGCTCACGGTCGACGCGCCGGGCGAGCTCGCCGCCGACCTGTCGGTGGCGCTGATGCTGGCGCTGGAACGGCTGTCGCCGCTGGAGCGGGCGGCCTTCCTGCTCCACGACGTGTTCGACATGGACTATGCCGAGGTCGCGGCCACGCTCGACCGCAACGAGGCCGCCTGCCGCCAGCTCGCCGCCCGGGCCCGGGCCCATGTCCGCGACGCCAGGCCGCGCTTCGACGTGTCGGCCGACGACGGCGACCGCATCGCCGCCGCCTTCCTCGCCGCCGCACGCACCGGCGACGCCGCGCAGCTCGCCGGCCTGCTCGCCGAGGACGCGATCCTGTGGAGCGACGGCGGCGGCAAGAAGGCCGCGGCGCTCAACCCGATCTACGGGGCCGGGAAGATCGCCCGCTTCTTCGCCGGCATCGTCGACAAGGCCCCGGCCCTGACCAGCGCGCGCTTCGCCCGGATCAACGGCCTGCCCGGCGCGGTCGCGATGGAGACCGACGGCAGCCCCTACGTCGTCTCGGTCGAGGTTCGCGCCGGCAAGGTCGCCGCGGTCTACATCCTGCGCAACCCGGACAAGCTGCGCCACATCACCGGCTAGCGGCCGCCCGGGGGCCTCGTCCGGCCGGCGGGCTGAACCAGCAGCCCGCGTCGCCTCGCCGCGGATGTCATCATTTGTCATCATCGGCGCCCGCAGGCGCCGGAATTCGGCCACCGCCGCGGTTTACATCCGCCCGGTGCGCGGGGCCGGGATGTCGGCACGTGTCATCATTTGTCATCATCGCCGCTCCGGGGCGCGGGGACAGACGCGCACGGGTTATCATCGGTTGTCTTTGGTTATCTTTCGAGGCCCGAAGCCGGGCTCCCCTCCCTCTCCCTCGGGAGAGGGTTTGTTGCGTCGGCCGATGTCATCATTCGTCATCATTCTCATCCGTCGTCAGGAGCCGCTTTGCGCTCGGACCAAGACCCGGCGAGGCGGTCGAGGTCGCATCCCGCCATCGGAAGGCCGATGCTCGGCAGGAACAAGCCGGTCGCAGCCGCCCTCTTCTGCCGAGCGTGCAGCGCGAGACGACGGGCCCAAACAATTTAAGGAATATTTGTCTATTCGGCGTCGCCCTTTCAAGGGCCGCCGGCGCAATCTCCACTGGCCGGCCACCGCCATTTGCGCCACGCTGGGATCATGCTTTCCGGGTTCGATGGGCGCCCTGCGGGCCGCCCTCAGGGCCGTTCACATGGGGGTGGATGCCATGCAACCGTCGACCGTTTATGCCACTTGCCGCCGCCTGGCGTTCGTCGTCGCGGCGCTCGCCCTTGCCCTCACCCTCGTCGCGCAGGCCGCGCCGGCGCGGGCCCAGTCGGCCTCGAAGGCGGCCTCGAAGTCGGACCTCGAGCGCGCCTACCGGATCATCGCCAGCAAGCGCTTCGTCGACCTGACCCACAGCTTCGGGCCGACGACGCCGGTGTGGGAGGGCTTCGGCCAGGCGATCTTCACCCCGGCCTACGACCCCAAGACCAAGCGGCCCTATACCATCGCCAAGGACGGCTTCCGGACGACCTACTACAACATGGTCGGCCAGTACGGCACGCACGTCGACCCGCCGGCCCACTTCGCCCCCAACGGCATCACCATGGACAAGATCCCGCTGAAGCGGATGATCCTGCGCCTCGTGGTGCTCGACGACACGCCCTATCTGAAAAGCGACCCCGCCCACGCCTTCTCGGTCGCCGACCTGATGGCCTGGGAGAAGAAACACGGCCGCGTGCCCGCCGGCGCCTTCGCCGCGCTGCGCACCGACATGTACAAGGACTGGACCGCCAATCGGAAGCGGTTCGAGCGCCATCCCTTCCCGGCCTGGTCGTTCGCCGTGGTCAAGTTCCTGTTCGAGAAGCGCGGCGTGACCGCTATCGGCCACGAGGGACTCGACACCGACACCACGCCGAAGATGCTGTCGGAGACCTGGCTGCTGAAGCAGGGCCACTTCCAGATCGAGGTGATGGCCAACCTCGACAAGGTGCCGGCGACCGGCGCGCTGATCGTGGTGACCTGGCCCAAGGTCAAGGACGGACTGGGTTTCCCGGCGCGGGCCTTCGCGATCCTGCCGTAGGGATCGGGGCGCCGCCCGGCCGTCGATGTTCGGCAGGCTTCGAATTCGCGGCGAGGCGGATCGGCCGCCTATTGGGCGGCACGCGGGCGTCGGCCGCCGTGCGGGCGATGCCGACCGGCCGGCTCTATTTCATCGCCGGCGACGGCTATCCCGGCGACATCGCGGTCGAGGACGCCGTCTGCGCGCGCATCCCGATGCTGCGGCGGCAACGGGAATGGCTGGGCGTGCCGAAAACCGGCCAGTTCGACCTGGAAACCCGGATCGAACGCGCGGCGCGCCGTCTCGACCCGTCCGGCGCCGCCGGGGGTTCCGACGCCTCCGGGGGGTCCGGCGGGGCCGTCCTGATCGGCCGGTCGAGCGGCGCGCGGGCGGCGACCCTGCTGGCCGGCCGATGTTCGCTCCGGGCGGTGATCTGCCTCGGCTATCCGTTCCAGCCTCCGTACCAGGAGGCGCAGGAGCCCGAGCGCTTCAGCCATCTCGCGCGGATCGAGACGCCGACCCTGATCATCCAGGGCACGGCAGACGAATACGGCGCCGCCGACATCACGGAGCGATTCGACTTCTCCCCCGCCGTCCAGGTCCGCCTGGTCGCCGGCGCCTGTCACGGCATGGAGCTGTCGGCCGCCGGCTGGGACCGCGTGGTCGACATGATCGCGGATTTCGTCACCGCCGCGCCCGCGGCGCCGGACGTGGAAGGCTTCGACGAGGCGGACTACCTGCGTCGCTATCCCGACGTCGCTGTGGCGGTGCGGGACGGGCGGGTCGCGTCGGGCAAGGCGCACTTCGTCGAGCGGGGCCGCGCCGAGGGCCGCCGCTATCGCCTCGTGCCGATCGACCTCGAGGTTTGAGCGCCTTCATCGTGCAGTGATACCGAACGGCATCGGCCGATCTTCCGGCCCGTCGCGTGAAGCGCGTTGGCAGGATCGCGGCGGCCGGAAGCCGGCCCCCGAAGGCCGAGGCTCGGCAGAACACGGCGGCTGAGAACGGCCTTGTCCGGCCCCGCATCAACCTTCCGATAGGGTGCTCCGACAACCGAGCCTTCGCCGGCCAACATCGTGCCGCGGTAGAATCTTCCATCGGGCGCGCGTCACTTTCTTGTTGTTCCCGGTCTGTTCTCTCCCGTAAACTCGTTCCCCGCCTCGAGGAGGAGCACGCACAACCGATGGTCGCCCGGGTCAAGACGGTCGCCTTCCAGGGCATCGAGGTGATGGACATCGACGTCCAGGTCCAGATCTCCTCGGGCGGCATGGTCGCGTTCACCGTCGTCGGGCTGCCGGACAAGGCGGTCGGCGAGATCCGCGAGCGGGTCCGCGCCGCGCTCAACGCGCTCGGCCTCGCGCTGCCGCCCAAGCGGATCACGGTCAACCTGGCGCCCGCCGACCTGTTGAAGGAGGGCAGTCATTTCGATCTTGCCATCGCCGTCGCGCTGCTCGCCGCGATGGGCGTGCTGCCGGCCGAGGAGCTGGCCGGCTACACCATCCTCGGCGAGCTCGCGTTGGACGGCCAGATCACGCCGGTCACCGGCGTGCTGCCCGCGGCGATGGCGGCGGTCGGCGAGGGCCGGCGTGGCGTGATCTGCCCGGCGGCCTCCGGTGGCGAGGCGGCCTGGGCCGGCGATCTCGACGTGCTGGCGCCGGCCTCCTTGATCGCGCTGGTCAACCACTTCAAGGGCAACCAGGTGCTGACCCCGCCGACCCCGGCGCTGGCCGAGGACGCGGCCGATTATCCCGATCTCGCCGACATCAAGGGCCAGGAGACCGCCAAGCGCGCGCTCGAGGTCGCCGCGGCGGGCGGGCACAATTTGCTGATGGTCGGGCCGCCGGGCGCAGGCAAGTCGATGCTGGCCCAGCGGCTGCCCGGCATCCTGCCGCCGCTCGACCCGGCCGAGGCGCTCGAGGTGTCGATGGTCCAGTCGGTCGCGGGCGCGCTCGAAGGCGGGCGGATCACCAAGCGCCGGCCGTTCCGCGACCCGCACCACTCGGCGTCGCTACCCGCGCTGGTCGGCGGCGGCATGAAGGCGCGACCGGGCGAGGTCTCGCTTGGCGCACAAGGGCGTGCTGTTCCTGGACGAGCTGCCCGAGTTCAACCGCCAGACCCTGGAGGCGCTGCGCCAGCCGATCGAGAGCGGCCGCGCCGTGGTCGCGCGCGCCAACCACCACGTCACCTATCCCGCGCGTTTCCAGCTGGTCGCGGCGATGAACCCGTGCAAGTGCGGCTATCTCGACGACGCCGGCCAGGCTTGCACCCGCGCGCCGCGCTGCGCCCGCGACTACCAGTCCCGGATCTCCGGGCCGCTGTTCGACCGCATCGACCTGCACGTCGACGTGCCCGCCGTCGCCGCCGCCGACCTGTCGCTGCCGCCCGCCCGCGAACGCTCGGCCGAGGTGGCCGAGCGGGTCGCGCAGGTCCGCGCGATCCAGCGCGACCGCTACGACGCGGCGCGGGCCTCCGGCGCGGCGATCAATGGCGTGGCCACGAATGCCGAGGCCGACGGGGATCTATTGGAGAAGGTCGCCGCCCCCGATGCCGCCGGCCGCGAGCTGCTGACCAAGGCGGCCGACCGCTTGCGCCTGTCAGCGCGTGGCTATCACCGTGTGCTGCGCGTCGCGCGCACGCTGGCCGACATGGAGGGCGCGGACACCGTCGGCCGGGTCCATGTCGCCGAGGCGGTCAGCTACCGGCGGGTCGCGCCGGGCGGGTGAGGCCGCCGGCACCGAATTCTCCGTCCGATCGTTTGCCTCAAGGGGCCCCTTGTCGCGTCGCGCAGCAGACGTCGCGCAGGTCTTTCGACGGCCGAGAGCCGCACGAGGACGAGCGACGGACGCGACATCCCTCGGCTACGAAGCGGGCCGTTCAGACTCGACGAAACGAGCAGGCGGATACCTGCCCAGGGCCCACGACCGATGGCTGACGGATCGGGATCTATTTGCGCTGCCGCCGTCGCAGGCGGTCGCAAATCATGATGAAGGGGAACCCGGTCATCGCCAACATGCCCGCCGCGGTCGACGTCGACAAATGGCTCATCGCGCTGCGGGTCTGCGAAATTAGCTCCTCGACAACGACGCGCTCCTCGACCTCGCCGTCCTCGTCGACGAATGAAAGTTTGTGAAGCGAATAGAGCCCGACGATTGCCGCCGCCACGAAGAAGAAGTCCCAGTGTTTGAAGATGAGCGCCGGGATGACGATCTCTCGCCCCGCGCTCTCCCACCGAATCGAAAAGGACAACTGCATACTGTCGAACAGATCGACCGTCAGGCCGCCGATAATGGAGGCGAGACCGGCGGCGACGGATACGATGACCGCTCGCATGGCGAGATAGGAGGTTGCCTTGCCCCTGGGCGCGAGCTTGATGCCGATGTTGTTGGTGGCGAGGGAAACGCCGGCGGAGGAAATGCCCATCAATACGTGAAGCAGGACCAACAGCGGTATTGTCAGGAAATGCTCGTGCGGGAATGTGACGAAGGTCCATCCAAAGATACAAACGATGAACAGGGGGCCGCAGACCGAGAGGATCGATTTGTTGCTGAATTTGTCGGAAATCTTTCCCCATATGCCCAAGACCAGCACGTTGGCGAACTGGCTCAACACCACGAACACCATCACGAGCGACATCGTGTAACCAAGTCGCTTGAGCATGTAGACCGCGAAGAACGGAGCCGCCAGGTTCACCGCGAACTCCCAGGAAGCGATAAACCCGATCATTCGCCTGAAGTTTCTGTCCTTGACCGGTTCCATGAGAAGATCCCAAAGGTGCGCCTTGCCGGTCGCGGGCTGCATTGGGGGTTCTGGCGTCTTCGCGAGTAGCCAGACCGATACCAGGCCGACGACCCCTCCTGCCGAAAGCAGCAACGTGTAGGCGCCAACCTTGTTGTCCGGGAGGACTTCTGCCCAGATATCGATGAACGCACCGGCGCTCAGGGAAACCAGGGCAGCGGCCGACGTCGAAAGCAGCATTCGTCTGGAGAAGAACGCACCCGTCGTCCCCTCCGGGATCACGTCGCGGATCCAGGAATTCCAGGAGCAGTTCGACACCGCTGCGAAGGCCAGCCGAATGGCGACGATCGAGAGAATGGCGATCAAGGCCGCCGATTGGTCAGACAAGAACGGCGTGATCGCGATTCCGAATATCAAGGTGCGGCCGATGCCCGACGCCAGCACGCTGATCTTGCGTCGGCGGCGGTAGCGCTCGACCAGGAGGATCGCTGGAATCTGGAACAGCTGCGCGAAATAGGGGATGGCGGCGAGGATGCCGATCACCAGGTTCGACGCGCCGAAACTGAGGGCAAGGCCGACGAGGATGACGCCGGTACACATCGACGCCATGCTCTGCACCGCCACGGCGTCCCAGATTGAGAGTCGAAGCGCCTTTGCCGTGTCATCCGGGCTCAGTGTTTCGGCGCCACGCTCTGCGTCGCGCGTCGAACTTCGGCTATCCGCGCTCATCGCTCTTTCGGTCAGTAAGCCGGCGCCATTCCTCGGTCGATCGCGACGCTCGGATAAGTCCGGTTCTTGAAACGTCTCTCCGAGTTGCCAGCGTTCGGGATGGGCGCGGCGGTTGAGAGCGACGAAGAACCAAACTCCATGGGCAGGTCGTGTCGTTCAATCGTGCCTCTTACCGCAGGGCGCACTGCTGAGGGTCGGCATAAGCGCGTTCCTCGTGGACCGAAACGACGTCCGCTCTGGCCGCTTCATGCTAAAGGGCCCAGGCACCAATTCCGACATGCAGGCCGCCGCCTGTCGACGTTCAGCCACAAGCTGCCAGAGAGACGGCGATCGGGGAATGGTGTTCCGCGCGCCCTGTCGCCTTAGAGATACGCCGCCACCGAGCGCGCCGTCAGCGGCACGCGCATCGGGCGGCCGAGCAGGTTCAAGAGCACGATCACCCGGTCCTTGTCGGCCAGCCGCTCGAACCAGCCGACCTGGTCGCGGAACGGGCCCTCGGTCACCTGGACGGTGTCGCCCTTCTTGAATGGCGGCGCCTCGGAGATCGGCACCACGCCGTCGTCGGTCTCGCGCGCGCGGATGTCCTCGACCACGCCCTCGGGCACGGCCAGCGGCTTGTCGCCGTTGCAGATCAGCTGGCGGATGCCGACGGTCGACTTGATCGGCCGCCACCGGGTCCGCGCCACGTCGAGGCAGATGAACAGGTAGCCGGGGAACAGCGGCCGTTCGACCATCTCGGTCTTGCGCGCGTGGCGGCGCTTCTTGCGATAGCGCGGCAGGTAGGCGCGGAAGCCCTGGCGCTTGAGGTGCGCGAGCGCGGTCTCCTCCGCCTGGGAATGGGTCTGGGCGACGTACCAGCGTTCCATCGCGGGCCTCACGCCACTTCCGGCGCGTCGCGCCGGACCTTGAGCACCGAAGCGGTGAAGATGCGGCGCTCGTCGAGCCGGCCGGCCAGCGCGTCATAGGCCGCCTGGGGTCGGCCCAGGTCGGTGACCAGCGCGGCGTCGATCGCGCCGGCAGCGTCGAGCGAGGGCACCACCGGCAGGCTGAAGAACTTGGCGTCGTCGGCGCCGTCGACCAGCACCAGGTCGAGCCCGTATTCCGAGTTGCACAGGGCGGCGATCTCGGCCAGCTCGCTGCGGCCGACCAGCGCGACCCGGCGCCAGTCGTGCTGGACGCAGTGGGCCAGCGCGTCCTCGCACTGGTTGCGCGCGCGCCGGAAGAAGGTGAAGGAGGACGACAGGTATTCCGCCGTCAGCCGCGACTTCTCGGCGAAGCCCTTGGGGGTGAGATAGTAGGCGTAGCGGTTCGGCGGGGCCTGGTTGACCTTGATCCAGCCCTTGCGGACGCAGCGCTTGAGATAGGAGTTGGCGAGGCCGAGCGCGATGCCCAGCTCCTTGGCCATCGAGCGCTGGGTGACCGAGGCGTTCGAGTGCACGGCGTCGAGGACACCGAGCGTGATCTCGGTATCCGCGCTACCCGCGTCGGTCTCGGTCTTGCCGTCGGCCATGGTCGTCCTGGGGCCCGGCCCCGTTGTTCACACCATGAACATAAGGTGCTGCCGCGGGAAAAGGTCAAGCGCGCGCCGCGCTGGCGCGTTGACAGGGCGAACCGGCGACGGGTAGAGGTCGCCACCCGGAAATCCCCACTCGCAAGCGAACCGAAACGGTCATGGACACACCCCGCAAGATCGCCGTCGTCGGCCTCGGCTACGTCGGCCTGCCGCTCGCCGTCGCGCTCGCGCACCACTATGCGGTGGTCGGCTACGACCTCAAGGCCGACCGGATCGCGGCGCTCGTGCGCGGCCACGACGCCACCGGCGAGGTTTCCGACGACGACCTCGCCGCCACGACCGCCGCGTTCTCGGCCGAGCCGGAGGCGATGCGCGGGGCCGACCTGTTCATCATCACCGTGCCGACCCCGGTCGACGCCAACCACGATCCCGACCTGTCGGCGGTGCGCGCGGCCTGCCGCACGATCGGCTGGGTGATGGAAAAGGGCGCGACGGTGGTGCTGGAGAGCACGGTCTATCCCGGCGTCACCGAGGGGGTCTGCGCGGACGATCTGGCCGCGGCCTCGGATTTGGAGCATGGGACCGACTTCCACGTGGGCTTCTCGCCCGAGCGGATGAACCCCGGCGACAAGGAGCATTCGCTCGCCCACCTGACCAAGGTGGTCTCCGGCGACACGCCCGAGACGGCCGAGCTGTTGCGCCAGGTCTACGGCAAGGTCACCGGCGGCAACGTCTTCGTCGCCCGCAACATCCGCACCGCCGAGGCGGCCAAGGTGATCGAGAACGCCCAGCGCGACATCAACATCGCCTTCATCAACGAAGTGGCGATGATCTTCTCCAAGCTCGGCCTGTCGACCTACGACGTGCTCGACGCGGCGCGGACCAAGTGGAATTTCCTGCCCTTCACGCCGGGCCTGGTCGGCGGCCACTGCATCGGCGTCGACCCCTACTATCTCGCCCACAAGGCACAGGCGATCGGCCACGACCCGGCGGTCATCCTGTCCGGGCGCAAGATCAACGATTCGATGGGCGGCTACATCGCCGAGGCGGTGATGGCCCGGCTCGACGGCCCGGCGCGCATCCTGGTGCTCGGCCTGACCTTCAAGGAGAACGTGCCCGACCTGCGCAACACGCGGGTGGTCGACATCGTCCACGCGCTCGCCGCGGCGGGTCACACCGTCGACGTCCACGACGCCTGCGCCGACCCCGAGGAGGCGGCGCGCTTCTACGGCCTGACCCTGGCCGGCGACCTCGCCGGCCTGTCGGGCTACGACGCGGTGATCGGCGCCGTGCCGCACCGCGCCTACACCATGCTCGGCGGGATCGAGCTGGAGCGCCTGCTGGTGCCCGGCGGGCTGCTCGCCGACGTCAAGGGCATGTGGCGCGAGGTGACTTTGGACGCGGGCTACCGGCGCTGGAGTTTGTAGCGGGCCCTCATTCTTCGTGCGTCATTCCGAGCGGAGCGCGAAGCGCGCAGTCGAGGAATCTCGTTTCCGCCGACAAGCGTCTCGGCGGCCCTTGCAAGATTTCTCCGCTCCACAGGCCTCGCGGCGCGAGGCCTGCTCCGGTCGAAATGACGAATCGGGGCTACAAGCCCCCAAGCCCTATTTCAACCGCCGGATCGCCCAGCGCACCAGCTTCGGGTCGCCGCCCTCCCAGAACTCCGTTGAGGGCGATCTGGATCGACCGCCGCCGGATGCCGCGGACGCCCTGGTAGAAGCTGTCCTCGACCGCCAGGTCGACGCCGCCCTCGGTGTGCAGCCGCCAGATGCCCGCGCCGGGCCGGTCGAACTCGACCAGCTGGTTGCCCTTCTCCCAGCTCGACATGGTCTGGATCTGGACGTCGGGGTGGAGGTGGAAGCGGATCGCGAAGGCGGTGCCCTTGCGGCCGCGGCCGGCGGCGACCGGCTCGACGATGTCCTCGCCGCGCAGGTCCTCGCCGTTCGACGACAGGTAGAGCCGGCGGACGTGGTTGAGGCCGAAGGCGCGGGCATAGCCGTCGTGGCGCGCCTCGACCAGGGTCGCGCCTTCGGCTTCGCGCCGGTGGCTGGTCACGTTGGCCGGCCGGTGGCTGAGCCCGTCGCCGGCGACCAGGTGCGAGCTGTTCATCTCGCCCATCACCATGGTCGAATGGGCGGCGGTGGCCCGGCCGGCGTGGCGCCAGGCGTAGTCCTCGGGCCGCGCGCTGCCGCAGTTGACGACCAGCCGGCCGCGCCCGACCGACATCTCGAAGCCGAGGGTGCCGGCGTGGGCGCCGTCGTCGTAGCCGTGCGGCGCGGGCACGCCCGCGTCCATGATCACCGTGGTCCGGCCCGAGACGATGCGCTGGAAGCCGGTGTGTGGCGCGGCCTTGGGCGCCTTGCCGGTCGAGCCCGACTGGTTGAGGGCGACGTCGATCTGCCAGTCGGCCTCCTCGAAGCTGCCATTGAAGATGCCCAGCCCGCCGTCGCCGTGGCGGAAGAAGCGAAGGATCGGCGCGGTCCGGTCGATCGCGGTCTGGATCACCGACGAGGCCTCGCGGTGGGCGGAGACCAGGATGGCGCGGGCGTCGACCAGGTCGCGCAGCACCTCGAACTGGCGCGACGGGTTGCGCTCGAACACGCCGCCGTCGGGATAGATCCGCCCCGCCGCCTCCTGCTCGAGCAGCTGCAGGCCGCGCTCCATCCGGGTGGTCGCGCCGGGCACGCAGGCGCCGGCGTAGACCAGGCCCTTGGCGGCGCGCAGGCGGGCGGCGCCGCGCGGCGCGGTGCGCACGATCCGGGCGAGGTGGCGCGACTGGCGGGCGAGGCTGAGGAAGAAGCGGTCGCGGAACGTCTGGTCGGCGTCGCGGCAGAAATAGTCGTAGTGGCAGAGCCAGTTGACGATCCGCTCCGAGAGGAGATCCACCTGCCAGGCGCGCCGGTGATAGCGGCCGTGACGGTCGATCCAGTCGCGGATCAGTTCGCGGCCGCGCCGCCGCGCCGCCTCGGTGCCCGCCGCGCGCAGGTCGCGCAGCCACGAGAAGCCGTGCGGCTCGGCGTGGACCTCGATCTCGGCATAGACCGGCTCGTCGGTGAAGGAGATGGCGCCGGCGACGATGGCGTTGCCGATCTCGGAGCTGCCGGGCCACAGGTCGCCCGGCGCGAACAAGAGCTGGGTCGCGCGCGACTGGCCCAGCCGCCACTGATAAGGCGCACTGGCGTAGTAGAGGTCGCGGAACAGGTTGCCCCATTTCCGCAGCACCCCCGGCCGGTCGAAGATCGTGGTCGCGCTCACCGCGGGCAACCTCCGCGCCCCCTCTCCGTGTGCCACCGCTCCGTTAGCCACCGCTCCGCAGGCGCTCGATGTTCGCCGCATAGCGATCGCGCCCGCCCTCGAAGGTCGCCGTGCCGGCAACCAGGATGTTGGCGCCGGCCGCCACGGCCTGGGGCGCCGTCTCGAAATTGATGCCGCCGTCGACCTCCAGGTCGATGTCCCGGCCGGACGCGTCGATGCGCGCGCGCAGCGCCCGGATCTTGTCGAGCTGGGAGGCGATGAAGGCCTGGCCGCCGAAGCCCGGGTTGACCGACATGACCAGGATCAGGTCGATCGCGTCCATGAGATTGTCAACGGCTTCCACCGGGGTGCCGGGGTTGAGCGACACCCCCGCCTTCTTGCCCAGCGACTTGACCAGCTGGACGGTGCGGTGGACGTGGGGCCCCGCCTCCGGATGCACGGTGATGATGTCGGCGCCCGCCTCGGCGAAGTCGGGCACGAACGGATCGACCGGCGAGATCATCAGGTGGACGTCGAACGGCTTGTCCGACCATGACCGCAGCGCGCCGACCACCTTGGGCCCGATGGTCAGGTTGGGCACGAAGTGGCCGTCCATCACGTCGACGTGGATCAGGTCCGCCCCGGCCGCGCCGACCGCGCGCACTTCCTCGCCGAGCGTGGCGAAGTCGGCGGACAGAATGGAAGGGGCGATCCGAACCGGGCGGGGCATGCTGTCTCCTATCAGCTTGGTGGTAGGGCGGCAAGAACACGCGAAGCGGCGCGCCCCGGGCCCCGCCGGCAACCGATCGGCCGTGCGCGCATCGGGCAGGGCACGCGGCCGGGTGCCGCCGGAAAGGGCGGGCCCGGTACCGGCCGGCGCCCCCCTTTGTCGGCGGCCATGCGGGCGAAAACAGGGCAAAGGTTGTCATCGGTTATCAATGGCTATCCTTCGGGCGTGGTGCCCGGCATCCGCCGGGCCCTGGGAATGCCGGGCGCGCGATGCCCGGACGCCCCCGGTCGTCATGATCTGGTACCGAGTCCCGACCCGCCTCCCGCTTGCCCGGCGAGGTTCGCCGGTCGCCCGCCGGCTTGATCGAAGCGGCCGGTTGGGCCAACCTCGGCGGCGCGATGGATCGAGCGACAAGCGGCAATTCGGGCCGTGCGAGACGCACCAACAGGAGCCAATGCGGGGCCCGTATCCAAAGCGTGGAGTCAGGGATGAAGGGACGAATCCTCTATATCTTGGATCGCTTTCCGATCAGCATGGAGAGCTACGTCGTCACCGAAATCGCCCATGTCAGGGAGCATTTCGACATCTTCGTCGTTTCGTTCGGGACCCATATCGATCCAATCGCGAAAGTCGATATCGACTACGAGCTGATCGACAGCGAAGACCGGCTGGACGAGATCATCAACACCGTTCAAGCCCGACATCCTTCATGGCCATTTTTTGGAAACGATCGAGCTGATTGACGCGGCCAGCGCCCGGCACCGGATCCCGTACACGATCCGATCCCATGCCTATGATATCGCCGACCAGCGGTTTATCGAACGCCTCGACGAATTCGCCCCGCTCGCGAATGGCGATCGGTGCCTGGGCGTCCTGGCGTTCCCGTATGCGCGGCGACGATTGGAAGTTGCGGGCTTCACGCCGGACAAGATCATCGATACCGGCCCGGTCTTCTGGTTCGACAAGTTCTACAATCCCGCGCCGCGCGACTCGACGGGGCGGATGCTGGCAATGGGGTCGGCCTGGCCGAAGAAGAACTTCGAGGCGCTGGTCGATATCGCGCCGTCGCTTCCAAATATTCGGATCGATATCTATGCCTCGGGCGGCTTGCTGACGGAACTGAAGCAGTACAATGCGGACAGGGGCGCGCCGATAACCTTCCTGCCGCACGTGCCGTTCCCTGAAATGCCCGCGGTCTATCGACGATACGACTGGTACATCTATACCGGCAAGACGGACCAGTGCGGGATGCCCGTATCCATTCTCGAAGCGCAGGCATCCGGAATCGGCGTTCTTCACCAATACACGCGGCCGGAAGACCATGCGTTGGTCAACGGCGGCGGGTACGTCTACGACGAGATCGAGGACGTGCCCGATATCGTCGCTGCCGCGTACCCGGCGGACATGCGGGCGCGCGGATTCGAAAACGCCAGTTACTGGGACATCAGGCGCCACATCGGCGACATCGCCGGCCTCTGGTACGATCACCTGGAGAACAAAACGGCGCGGCTGAAGCAAAGCTTTGCGAAGGATTTCAAGCAGTCGTTCCTGTCGCGACTCAGGCGCCGGATGCCCGACCACGTTCCGGTCTACATCATCCATTTGACGCGCGATTTCGGCCGGCACCTCCACGTTTGCGAGACACTGCTCCCGAAATTGCAGGCTGCGGAAGTGATCCCCGCGTGCGACGGCATCAAGATCGAACCCCTGTCGATCTGCAAGAAAGAGGGAATCAAGGCGGCTGTCGATGAATACAAGAATTATACGCCGGCGAAGTTCGCCTGTTCGTTGTCGCACATCAAGGCCTGCAAGGCCTTCCTCGCAACGGGCGCCCGGTTCGGCGTGATCCTGGAAGACGATATCGACGTCGTGGATGATTTCGACGCTCGCTTGAGGGCCATCCTGGCGAGCGCGCCCGAGCGCTTCGATATCCTGCACCTTTACGTCCACCCGAAATACGCGGCGGATTTCCGCCGCCGGGCGGAAGCAGAAGAGGGCGACGTGGTGCGGTATGCGCCGGGGTGGGGACGCGCCGCTTACGTCGTCAGCCGGGCCGGCGCCAAGAAGATCGTCAAGGGGTTCCAGGACATCAAGAATCACGGTGATGTTCAGATCGCCGATATGTCCGCGAACGACGACCTGCGGGTCTACTGCGCGCGGGACTCGATCGTGAACAATCTCGGTCAGGAGTATGTGGATTACCGGGGTGAGCGGTTCCGCTCCAACCTGCATCCGGCGACCGCGGACTGAAGGTCTGGCCTGAGACCGCCTCGGGCCAGCGGCTGGCCCACCCGTCCGGTCCGTTTCCCCAACACGCGCTCGAGCACGCCTCCGGGCGCGCCGTTTCCTATCGCTTGCGCAGCCGCGCGGCGTAGAACCCATCCAGCCCGCCCCAGTCCTCCCACAGGCTGGGCAGGGTGCGCAGGTCGCCTTGTGCGGTGACGAAGTCCGCCTGGCCGCCGAGCTCGGCCGGGTCGATCGGCGCGCGGTCGACCGGAGCGCCCGCGGCGATCAGCGCCTCGATCCGCTCGGGCCCCTCCTCGGGCTGGAGCGAGCAGGTGCAGTAGACGATCGTGCCGCCCGGGCGGACCATCTCCAGCGCGGCGGCGAGCAGACGGTCCTGGGTGCGGGTGAGCTTGGCCATGTCGGCCGGGGTCTTGGACCAGGGCACGTCCGGGTTGCGCCGGATCGTGCCGGTCGCGGTGCAGGGCGCGTCGAGCAGCAGCGCGTCGGCGGGCGCCTCGGGCCGCCAGATCGCGGCATCGGCGACCACGGTCTGGGCGTCGAGGCCGAGCCGGTCGAGGTTGGCGGCCAAGGTCGCCATGCGCGGGGCCGAGCGGTCGACCGCGATCACCCGCGCCCCGGCGGCGGCGAGCTGGGCGGTCTTGCCGCCGGGCGCGGCGCACAGGTCGATGACCGTGCGGCCCCGCAACCCCTGTCCGTCCAGATCGCCGAACAGGCGCGCCGGCAGCGCGGCGGCGGCGTCCTGCACCCACCACGCGCCTTCCGCATAGCCGGGCAGCTCGTCGACCTGGCCGGTCTCGCGCCGGATGGTGCCGGTCGGCAGCAGCCGGCCGTCGAGCTCGACCGCCCAGATCGCCGGCTCGGCGCGCGGGGTCAGGTCGAGCGGCGGCTCCTGGGCGTGGGCGTGGGCGATGGCGCGGGCGGCGTCCTCGCCGTAGGCGGCCGACCAGTTGGCCCACAGCCAGTCGGGCGTGTTGAAGCGGTCGGCGTCCTGGCCCTTGGCCAGCCCGGCGCCTTCGCGCGACAGCCGGCGCAGCACGGCATTGACCAGCCCCTTGAGCCGGGGGTGGCCGGCGGCGGTGGCGAGCTCGACCGTCTCCGACACCGCGGCGTGGTCGGCGACGCGCAGGAAGACGAGCTGGCACACGCCCAGCCGCAGCGCGTCGCGCACGCCGGCGGCGCCGTTGGGCAGCGGGCGGTCGAGGCAGTGGTCGATCAGCGCGTCGATCTGGCCGAGCCGGCGCAGGGTGGTCAGCACGAGCTGGCGGACGAAGGCGCGGTTGCGCCGCTGGTTCGGCCCGCGCGGCAGCGCCGCGTCGAAGGCGGTATCGAGCGGGACACGCCCGCGCAGCACCTTGCCGATCACGGTCAGCGCCGCCTCGCGGGTCTTGGCGCCCGGACCTTTCTCGGTGGGGCCCTTCTCCGTGGGACCCTTCTCGGCGGGTGTTTCGGTGGCCGTGTCGGCCGTCGCCGCGGATGTCGATTGGGATTCGGGATCGACCCCGGCGGTGCCCTCGGAACTGTTGGCCGGGGTCGTCTGTTGCGCTTTGGGCTTGGCCGCCATGGCCCCCGTCACTCGGCTGGAAGATGGAAAGTCGAACAAGGTTGGACGTGGGCCGAGACTATACCGGGTCGGCCGCGGATGCACGGGGTGTCCGGGCCAGCCCTACAGCGGGATCGGGCTGGGCGTGGTCCACAGCCGGTTGAAGACGCGGGCCTCGCGCGCGGCGAGCAGCCAGCTCCCCGCCGCGCGTTGCCAGCGGTCGGTGTAGCGGCCGCTGGCGTAGAGCGTCTGGCGCCCGTCCGGCTCCAGGCGCAGGACGCAGAAGGTCGCGTGCAGGGTTGCCATGCCGTCGTCTGCACCGTCGGCTTCGATCTCGTCGACCGTGATCAGGTGCAGCCGCTCGCCCAGGTCCCATTCGTGGCTCGACAGCGAGCCGAACAGCGCGTCGAGCTCGTCGCGGTCGAGCGTCATCCAGGTCATCGGCTCGGGCAGCTCGGGCGTCTTCGCGGTTATCGCATAGCGCCCGTCGGGCGCGTAGAGGGCGACGTAGTCCGAAAAGGCACTTTCGTCGAGCAGCCGGCCGGAGCGGGCGACCAGGGCCCGCAGGGCTTCGCGGTCCTCGGCCGACATCAGGAGGCCGCCGACCGGGTGGGCGCCTCTTGCGGGGCGTTGCCGGAGCCCGACCACGGCGCCGCGACGTCGTGGCTGTGGCGGCGCATCAGCCGGCTCCACTCGGCATAGAAGTTGCGCATCGGCGCGTCGTCCATCGCCTGGCTGTCCTCCTCGCGCGCGATGATGCTGTAGGGCAGGCTGCCGGCGGCCATGTTGGCCCACTGGGTCTCCACCGCCCACAGGTCCTCCGGCAGGTTGCGGCCGGCCGGGCCCCACACCTGGTTGTGCTGGCGGATGCGCGCGGCGCGCTGCTCGGGGGTGTCGGCCTTCAGCCCGATGCCGCGGCATTCGAGGATGGTCAGCCCGGGCGCGACCGGGGTCAGCGTGTCGATGCGGCCGACCGTGGCGCGGACGTTGAGCATCACGTCGGGGAAGATGTCGGCGACGATGTGGCCGCTCGGCGCCATCCCCGGGAACAGGTCGGTGTCGCGCCGTTCGAGGTCGAGCCGGTCGTAGCCGATCGCGAAGGGCTCGAACGAGTTGTGGCCCCAGTCGTGGATGCGCCAGCGGCGCTTGGTGTAGTCCTTCTGGCCGAGGCCCGTGGTCCGGTTGAGGACGTGGAGCAGCTCGTGATAGCCCTCGCAGTTGGTCTCGACGAACAGCTTCCAGTTGGCCTTGAGCTCGGCCCGGTGCAGGTGGAACACCTCGACCTCCTCGGCGTCGAGCACCGGCACGAAGTCGGCGATCACGGGGCCGAGGAAATCGTCGATCGGCTCGACCGAATCGTCCAGGCAGACCCAGACGAAGCCGAGGCGGATCTCGGTGCGCACCGCGCGCAGGCCGACGCCGTCCTCACGCAGGCCGCAGGCGTCGTAGCCGTTGCGCCGCGGGATCTTGGTGCAGCGCCCGGCCGTGTCGAAGGCCCACAGGTGATAGAAGCACTGGAGGCGGTCCTGCTCGAGCCGTCCGGCGGGCGCGCGCAGCAACGCCGCGCCGCGGTGGGGGCAGACGTTGAAGAAGCAGCGGATCGCGCCGTCGAAGCCGCGCACCAGGATCAGGTTGTGGCCGGCCAGCCGGGTGGTGCGGAAGTCGCCGGGCTCGGCCAGCTCGGAGGTGTGGCAGAGCAGCTTCCAGCGCGCGCCGAAGATGCGCGCCGCTTCCTCGGTGAAGATGTCGGGATCGGTGTAGATCCGGTTGTCGAGATAGTGGGTTTCGGGCAACGCCGGCGGCGCCGTCCATGACAGGCTGACCATTCTTCTCCCTCTCCGCCGCGGCGTTCTCCCAGGCCCAAGGGTTCCATGAAAGCGGCCCGAGGAACATCCGTAAAGCGTGCGGTCGTTTGGCGCGCCGGTCGACGGGGCGA
Organism: uncultured Alphaproteobacteria bacterium; assembly: GCA_963730305.1. Classification (GTDB taxonomy): domain Bacteria; phylum Pseudomonadota; class Alphaproteobacteria; order Bin65; family Bin65; genus CAMYMQ01. Next base: position 406,937 of record CAVSRB010000004.1, on the reverse strand, counting down.
TATGGGGCGGGCGATGAGGGATGGCTGGCCCGGCTTCGGCGTGGTCCCCGGCTCTCCACTTCGCCTGGCCGCGCGCGGGAAGCCGGTTCGCGCCGACGTGCTCGATCTCGTCAGGCCTGCCCGGCCAGGCCCTAGCCCCACGGCCCCCGGCGGCGGCCCGAGCCGCGCGACGACGGGATCCGCGAGCTCGCCGAACGGCGGGGCGCGTCCGGGTGGCGGGACGGCGCGGCGGCGGCGAAGTCGGTCGAGCGGCCCCCCGGGCGGCCGGTCGGGCGATTGGTCGCGCCCATCTCGCGGGCCAGGCTCTCCAGCCGCTCGATGCGGTTGGCCATGCTCGGGTGGGTCGCGAACAGGTTGTCCATCGACCGGCCGTGCAGCGGGTTGACGATGAACAGGTGCGCGGTCGCCGGGTTGTCCTCGGCGCGCTGGTTGTCGATCGCGTGGGCCGCGTTCTCCAGCTTGGCGAGCGCGCTGGCGAGCCACAGCGGCTGGCCGCAGATCATGCCGCCGATGCGGTCGGCCTCGTACTCGCGGGTCCGCGACACCGCCATCTGGACCAGGCCGGCGGCGAGCGGCGCCAGGATCATCAACAGGATCGCGCCGACGATGCCGAGCGGGTTGTTGTTGTCGCGGTTGCCGCCGAAGAAGAAGGCGAAGCTGGCGAGCATGCTGATCGCACCGGCGATGGTCGCGGTGATCGTCATGATCAGCATGTCGCGGTTCTTCACGTGGGCCAGCTCGTGCGCCATCACGCCCATCAGCTCCTCGCGCGAGCACAGGCGGACCAGGCCGGCGGTCGCGGCGACCGAGGCGTGCTCGGGGCTGCGCCCGGTGGCGAAGGCGTTGGGCTGGTCCTCGTCGATGACGTAGACCTTGGGCATCGGCAGGTCGGCCTTGCGCGCCAGCTCCTCGACGACGCCGTAGAGCTCGGGCGCGGTGCGGCGGGTCGCCGGCTTCGCGCCGTACATGCCGAGCACCATCTTGTCCGAGTTCCAGTAGGCGAAGGCGTTCATCGCCAGCGCGATCACGAAGGCGATCATGGCGCCGGCGACGCCGCCGATCAGGTAGCCCACGCCCATGAACAGCGCGGTCATCGCGGCGAGCAGGATGGCGGTGCGGAAATAGGACGACATGCGCGTCAGGGCTCCGGTTGAGACGGCCTCATAGATGGTGCGCGCGGGCCGCGGCGGCAAGATCGCTGCTCGGCGGCGTCCCCTCACCCTCCCATTGCTGCGCAATGGGCCCCTCCCTCTCCCGAGGGAGAGGGGAAATGGAGGTCGCGCGGGAGAAGCCCTCTCCTTCGGGGAGAGGGAGGGGCCCGAGGCCGTCAGGCCTTGGGAGGGTGAGGGGTCGCCGCCGGCGCCCGGTTGCCGTCGCCGTGGTTGGTCCATCGCGACGGCGGGCCTATAGTGACGCCATGTCCACAGCCAAGCAGACCCAGCCCGCGAAGCCCGCCCCGACGGCGGCCGAGACGGCCAAGCCGACGCCCAAGGCCGACGCGGCGGCGAAGCCCGCCGACAAGACCGCCAACAAGCCCGCCGAGCAGGGCGGCCCGGCCGGGCCGGAGCCGACCCGCTACGGCGACTGGGAGCGCAACGGCCGCTGCGTCGACTTCTGAGCCCCGCCTGACCGCATCGGGCGCCCGTCCGGCGCCGGCCGCGGCTCGTTGAATCTCACCCAATAGTTCTTGATTTGTTCTATCCGTGTGATAGGATAATGTTCCGCGTCGGGAGACCGGGCGCGCCGAACTCGTCTCATCTCGCGCGCCCGGTCGTTTCGCCGGTCAACGACCCCACGGTGGCCTCGATGATCTTCCGTTCGATGGTTGTCCTCGCCTGGGCCCTCGCCCTCGCCCTGATGTTCGCCGGCCGTGCCCCCGCCGCGTCGGGCCGCGGCGCGGTCGTGCCCGGTCCCGTCGAGGCGACCGTGCGCCGGGTGGTCGACGGCGACACGTTGGTGGTCCGCGCGCGGATCTGGCTGGGCCAGACGGTCGAGACCAAGGTTAGGGTCGCCGGCATCGACGCGCCCGAGCGCCGCGGCCGCTGCGCCGGGGAGCGCGCGCTGGCGCGGCGGGCGACCGCGCGGCTCAAGGCGTTGTTGTCGGATAAGCGGGCGCGGCTGCGCGACATTCGCCACGGCAAGTATGCCGGCCGCGTGCTGGCCCGGGTCGAGACGCCGGCCGGCGCGGACGTCGGCATGATCCTGGTCGGCGAGGGCCTGGCCCGGCCCTACCGTGGCGGGCGCCGGCGGGCTGGTGCCCGCGCTAGGGCGCTGGCTTGGCGCAGGCCTTCCGCCCGCTACTTGTTCATCCGGTTCTCGACCAGGTCGTCGACCACGCCGGGGTCGGCCAGGGTCGAGGTGTCGCCCAGCGCGCCGTGCTCGTTCTCGGCGATCTTGCGCAGGATCCGGCGCATGATCTTGCCCGAGCGGGTCTTGGGCAGGCCCGGCGCCCACTGGATCAGGTCGGGCGAGGCGATCGGGCCGATCTCGTGGCGCACCCACTGGACCAGCTCCTGGCGCAGCGGCTCGGTCGGCTCCTCGCCCGCAACCAGGGTGACGTAGGCGTAGATGCCCTGGCCCTTGATGTCGTGGGGATAGCCGACCACGGCGGCCTCGGCGACCTTGGGATGGGCGACCAGCGCGCTCTCGATCTCGGCGGTGCCGAGCCGGTGGCCGGAGACGTTGAGCACGTCGTCGACCCGGCCGGTGATCCAGTAGTAGCCGTCCTCGTCGCGGCGGCAGCCGTCGCCGGTGAAATACTTGCCCTTGTAGGTCGAGAAGTAGGTCTGGACGAAGCGGTCGTGGTCGCGGTACACGGTGCGCATCTGGCCCGGCCAGCTGTCGGCGATGCACAGGTTGCCCTGGGTCGCGCCCTCGAGCTCCTTGCCGTGCTCGTCGACGATCACCGGGCGGACGCCGAAGAACGGCCAGGTCGCCGAGCCGGGCTTGAGCTTCATCGCGCCGGGCAGCGGCGTGATCAGGATGCCGCCGGTCTCGGTCTGCCACCAGGTGTCGACGATCGGGCAGCGGCCGTCGCCGACCACCTTGTGGTACCACTCCCAGGCCTCGGGGTTGATCGGCTCGCCGACCGAGCCGAGCAGGCGGATCGAGCTGCGGTCGGTCGCCTTGACCGGGCCGTCGCCCTCGCGCATCAGCGCGCGGATCGCGGTCGGCGCGGTGTAGAAGATGTTGACCTTGTGCTTGTCGCACACCTCCCAGAAGCGCGACGAGTTGGGGTAGTTGGGCACGCCCTCGAACATCAGCGAGATCGCCCCGTTGGCGAGCGGGCCGTAGACGATGTAGCTGTGCCCGGTGACCCAGCCGACGTCGGCGGTGCACCAGTAGACCTCGCCGTCGTGGTAGTCGAAGACGTAGTGGTGGGTCATCGCCGTGTAGACCATGTAGCCGCCGGTGGTGTGCAGCACCCCCTTCGGCTTGCCGGTCGAGCCCGACGTGTAGAGGATGAACAGCGGGTCCTCGGCGCCCATCGGCTCGGCCGGGCACTCGGCGCTCTGGGCGTCGACCAGGTCCTGCCACCAGACGTCGCGGCCCTCGGTGAAGCCGACCTTGCCGCCGGTGTGGCGGAACACGATGCAGTGCTCGATGGTCGGGCACTCGGCCAGGGCCTCGTCGGTGTTGGCCTTGAGCGGGATCTTGCGGCCGCCGCGCACGCCCTCGTCGGCGGTGATGATGCAGTTGGAATCGCAGTCCTGGATGCGATTGGCCAGCGAGTCGGGCGAGAAGCCGCCGAACACCACCGAGTGGATCGCGCCGATCCGCGCGCAGGCGAGCATCGCCACCGCGGCCTCGGGGATCATCGGCATGTAGATGGTGACCCGGTCGCCCTTCTTGATGCCGAGCGACTTCAGCCCGTTGGCGAGCTTGCACACTTGCGCGTGGAGCTCGCGGTAGGTGATCGCCTTGCTGTCGGTCGGCTCGTCGCCCTCGAACAGGATCGCGGTCTGGTCGCCGCGCGTCTCCAGGTGCCGGTCGAGGCAGTTGTACGAGGCGTTGAGGACGCCGTCCTCGTACCATTTGATATGGACGTCGTCGTGGGCGTAGGAGGTGTCCTTGATCTTGGTCGGCTTGGTGAACCAGTCGATGCGCTCGGCCTGCTCCGCCCAGAAGCCGTCGGGGTCGCGGATCGACCGCTCGTACATCTCCAGGTAGCCGTCGCTGTCGACCCAAGCGCGCTTCGCCCACTCCGCCGGAACAGGGTAGACGTTCTGATCGGACATCGTTTCCTCCTCGATCGGGCTCTTCTGTCGGTGCCGATGCGGGCAGACGCACCGATGCGCCCCCAAATCGGCTTCGGCCGGGAGCACACTCTGCCTCCCGCGGCACCGGCCCGCAAGGGTTGCGGGCCGCCCGCGGCGATTCAGACGGGGTCGCCGTCCGGCTGCGACGGGAAGCTTTCCAGCGACTCGCGGATCTCGGTGTCGTCCTGCACCGCCGGCTCGCTCAGGATGTAGCCGGTGAGCAGCTGGCCCAGGCAGTGGAGCGAATCGATGTGGGTCCGCTCGTAGCCGTGCGAGGCGTCGAGCGCGAAGCAGACCAGCGCGGTGCGCAGGTCGTTGCCGGCGGCCAGCGCCGCGCCCGCGTCCGACCGGTAGTATTTGAAGACGTCGCGGGCGTACGGGATGTCGAAGCTCTGACACACGTCGATCAGCTTGCGCACGAGGTGGTAGTCGAACGGCCCGGTCTCGTCCTGGATCGCGATGGTCACGCCGTATTCGGCGGTGTTCTGCCCGGGCGCGATGGTGCCGTTGTCGATCGTGACCAGCTCGGCCACGTCGCCGTGGAGCGTGCCGGGCACGCCGGTGCCGACCTCCTCGGCGATGGTGAAGATCAGGTGGCAGGAGACCGGCAGCACCCGGCCGCTCTCGACCACCGCCTTGGCCGCCGCCATCATCGCCGCGACCCCGGCCTTGTCGTCGAGGTGCCGGCTGTTGATGAAGCCGTTGTCGGAGAATTCCGGGGTGGGGTCGATGGCGACGAAGTCGCCGACGTTGAAGCCGCGGTCGATCAGGTCGATCAGCTTGGCGCACTTGGCGTCGACCCGGATCTCCAGGTTGTCCCAGGCGGTCTTCTGGATGTCGACCTCCTGGTTGTAGACGTGGCCCGACGCCTTGAGCGGCAGGATCGTGCCCCGGCGCGAATCGTCGTCGGTATAGATGGTCACCCGCGCGCCCTCGGCGAAGCGCGCCGACCAGGTGCCGATCGGCACCACGGCCAGCCGGCCGTTCTCCTTGAGCTGCTTGACCATGGCGCCGAGCGTGTCGAGGTGGCTGACCACGGCCCGGTCGGGCGAGGTGCGCCGGCCCGACAGGTTGGCCCGGATCGCGCCCCGCCGGGTGAGCTCGAAGGGGATGCCGATCTCGGCCAGCTCGTCGCACATGAAGCGGACGATGTTGTCGGTGAAGCCGGTCGGGCTCGGGATCTCGAGCAGCTTGGCGAGGAAGTCGCGCATGTAGCCGACGTCGATCTCGGGCAGCGGCTGCTTGGTCTGGAGCCGGGTGACGGTGCTGGCTTTCGGCATGGGCCCTGTTGGCGTTGTCTCTGGTCGGCGTTTCCGGTCGGTGTCGTCTCTCGTCGGGCGCGGGGCGTCGCCGCGCGTCAGCGTACGATCGTCTGCGGGAACAACAGATCGACGAAGCGCTCGGCGGTCGGCTGGGGCTCGTGGTTGGCCAGCCCCGGCCGCTCGTTGGCCTCGATGATGACATAGTCGGGCCCGGTGATGTCGGGGACCAGGAAGTCGAAGCCGACCACCGGGATGTCGAGCGCCTGGGCGCCGCGCACGGCGGCGTCGATCAGGCGCGGATGCAGCCGGTCGGTGACGTCGTGGATGGTGCCGCCGGTGTGCAGGTTGGCGGTCTTGCGCACGGTGATCGCCTCGCCCTCCTCCGGCACGTCGTCGAAGCCGTAGCCGGCCGCCTTGATGCAGCGTTCGGTCTCGGCGTCCATCGGGATCCTGCTCTCGCCGCCGGTCGCCGCGCTGCGCCGGCGGCTCTGCTTCTCGATCAGCCGCGCGACGGTGTCGCGGCCGTTGCCGACGATCCGGGCCGGCCGGCGGATCGCCGCGGCGACGACCTTGTAGTCGATCACGATGATGCGCAGGTCGTCGCCCTCGACGAACTCCTCCATCAGCACCTTGTCGGCGTGCTGGCGCGCGAGCTTGAGCGCCTTCTTGACGTCGCGCCATGTGTCCAGGTCGACCGAGATGCCCGCGCCCTGCTCGCCGCGCGCCGGCTTGACCACGACCCGGCCGTGGGCCTTGAGGAAGGCCTTGGCCGCGTCGTCGGTGTCGATGATCTTCTGCGCCGGCACCGACAGGCCGGCCTCGCTGACCAGCGCGCCGGGTCACCGCCTTGTCGTCGCAGCGGCTCATCGCCACCGCGGTGGTCAGCTCCGACAGCGACTCGCGGCAGACGATGCGGCGGCCGCCGTAGGTCAGCGCGAAATAGCCGTTCTCGGCGTCGAGCACCGAGACGTGGATGCCGCGCCGCCGCGCCTCGTCGACGATGAGCTGGGCATAGGGGTTGAGGCCGGTCTTGACCTGCGGGCCGGTGAACAGCTTCTCGTTGATCGAGTTCTTGCCCTTGATCGTGAACACCGGCACCCGGCGGAAGCCGAGCTTCTCGTACAGCGCGATCGCCTGGGTGTTGTCGTGCATGACCGACAGGTCCATGAACGCCCGGTTGCGCGCGAGGTAGCTCTCGGCGAGCTGGCGCACCAGCGCCTCGCCGACGCCCGACGCCGGGGCCTGGGGGTCGACGGCCAGCGACCACAGGCTCGACCCGCCCTCCGCGTCGCCGAACGCCCGCTTGTGGTCGACGCCCATGACGATGCCGATCACCGAGCCGGTGTTCTCGTCCTCGGCGACCAGGAAGGTCAGCGTCCGCGACATCCGGTGTCGGTGCAGGAAGCTGGGTGCGATCGGCACCATGCCCCGCGCGCCGAGAATGCGGTTGACCTGCTCCGGGTCGTGGCCGCCGGTCAGCTGGCGGATGAAGAAGCCCTTGTTCTGCCGCCGGGCCGGCCGGTACTGGTCGAGCGACAGGCGGAAGGTGTGCGAGGGGTCGAGGAACAGGTCCTGCGGCGCCAGCGACAGGACGACGTGCGGATCGCGCAGGTACATGGCGATGTCGCGCCGGTCGGGCTCCTCGTGCTTGAGCTCGGCGACGATGTCCTCGTTGGCCGCGAAGGTGTGGCCGAAGATCAGCCGGCCCCAGCCGCAGTCGACGACGACGTTGCGCTGGCCCTGGGTGTCGATCAGCTCCGGCGAGGCCGGCGCCCAGTTGCGCGTGGTCAGCGGCGCCGGCTGGGCCCGGCGGCGGATGCCGTGGCGGCGGGACGCGGAGCTATAGCTCATGGCTCTGCAACCAGTATTCGAGCAGCGCGACCTGCCACAGCTTCGAGCCGCGGAGCGGCGTGATGTTGCCCTCCGGGTCCTGCAGCAGGCGGTCGACATAGGTGGGATTGAAGATGCCGCGGTTCCGCGCCGCCGGCTGGGACAGCAGGTCCCGCACCCGGTCGAGGAACGGGCCGCGCAGGTATTTCAGCGCCGGCACCGGGAAGTAGCCCTTGGGCCGGTCGATCACGTCGTGCGGGATCACCTGGCGGCCGGCTTCCTTGAGCACGTCCTTGCCGTCGCCCTTGACCTTGAGCTCGGCCGGCACCCGCGCGGCGACCTCGACCAGCTCGTGGTCGAGGAACGGCACGCGGGCCTCCAGGCCCCAGGCCATGGTCATGTTGTCGACCCGCTTGACCGGGTCGTCGACCAGCATGATGGTGGTGTCGAGCCGCAGCGCCTTGTCGATCGGCCGCTCGGCGCCGGGCGCGGCGAAGGCTTCCTCGACATAGTGGCGGGCGTGGTCGCCGTCGGCCATCGCCGGGTCGACCGCCTGGCGGTACTCGTCGTAGTCGCGGTCGAAGAACACGCTGGCGTAGTCGCCGACCGGGTCGGTGCTGTCGAGCATCGGCGGGTACCAGTGGTAGCCGGCGAAGACCTCGTCGGCCCCCTGCCCGCTCTGGACCACCTTGACGTGCTTGGCGACCTCCTCGGACAGCAGGTAGAAGCCGATGTTGTCGTGGCTGACCATCGGCTCGGACATCGCGGCGACGCACTTGTCGAGCTCGGGCAGCGCGCGGCTCGAATCGACGAAGATCTTGGTGTGGTCGGTGTCGAAATGCTTGGCGACGATGTCGGAATACTTGAACTCGTCGCCGGCCTCGTCGCCGACCGTCTCGAAGCCGATCGAGAAGGTCTTGAGGCCGTGCTGCCCCGCCTCGGCGAGGAGCCCGACGACCAGGCTCGAATCGAGTCCGCCCGAGAGCAGCACGCCGACCGGCACGTCGGCGACCAGCCGGCGCTTGACCGCGGTGCGCAGCGACTCGAGCACGATCTCGCGCCACTCGTCCTCGCTCCGCGTCGCGTCGCCGTTGCGCGGGCCGAATTCCAGTTTCCAGTATTCGCGCGTCTTGCGGCGGCCGTCCGGCTCGATCGTCATCATCGTCGCCGGCGGCAGCTTGCGCACGCCCTTGAGGATGGTGTGCGGCGCCGGCACGACGGCGTGGAAGCTCATGTAGTGGTGGAGCGCGACCGGATCGATCGAGGTGTCGATGCCGCCGGCGGCCGCAAGGGCCGGCAGGGTCGAGGCGAAGCGGAACACGCCCGGCGTCTCGGCGTAATAGAGCGGCTTGATGCCGAGCCGGTCGCGGGCCAGCGTGACCCGGCCCGTGTCGCGCTCCCAGATCGCGAAGGCGAACATGCCGTGGAAATGGTCGACGCAGTCCTCGCCCCAGGCGTGGTAGGCCTTGAGCACCACCTCGGTGTCGCCGTGGGAGAAGAAGGCGTAGCCCTTGGCGATCAGCGCCTCGCGCAGCTCCGGGTAGTTGTAGATGCAGCCGTTGAAGACGATGCCGAGGCCCAGCGCGCTGTCGACCATCGGCTGCTGGGCGTGGTCCGAGAGGTCGATGATCTTCAGCCGGCGGTGGCCGAAGGCGCGCGGTCCCTGGGCGTAGACGCCCGACCCGTCCGGCCCGCGCGGCGCGAGCACGTCGGCCATTGCCGACACCGCGGACACGGACGCCGCCTGGCCGTCGGAACGAATTTCACCGGCGATCCCACACATATTCCTGTCTCTTGTGCCTTGTCTGTCCGTCGGGAAACGCCCGGCATCGGCCGATGACATTGCTGTCTCGGACCTCACGGGCGTCGCCATCCCTGGAGGACCCGTTGGGGGTCCGTTCTTGTCGAGGCGCCGGCCGCGCCGAGCGGCGCGGCACTACCGTCGCCCCGTGGTTCGGGGCGTGGCCCGTGGAGGGCGTCAGGCGGTGCGCCGGTTTCGAACAAGGATATAGGGGCGCATCCCAAGAGATCAAGAAGAACGTGTCTACATGTCTTGATTAAATAAGTAATAAACTAAATATCTTAGAGCAATAAATAAAAACAAGTAATTTTATCTAAGTACAATTCAGGTAATAACCGCACCTCTTGCGAACACTATATTCACAAGAACGGCCAAATAATGGGCGTAACGCCGCAAGAAGCCGCGGCTATGCCGGCCGCTTCGACATGTCGATGATGATCTTCCATTCCTTTTCGGTCAGCGGCATCACCGACAGGCGCGATTGGCGGACCAGCGCGATCTCCTCCAGCCCCGGCTCGGTCTTGATCTCGGCCAGGGTGACCGGCCGCTCGACCGGCTCCAGCGCCTTGAAGTCGACCATGACGAAGCGGCCCGACGCGTCGGTCGGGTCGGGGTAGGCCTCCTTGACCACCTCGAGCGTGCCGACGACGGCCTTCTCGTTGACCGAGTGATAGAAGAAGGCGCGGTCGCCGACCTTCATCGCCTTCATGTTGTTGGCCGCCTGGTAGTTGCGGACGCCGTCCCAGTGTTCGACGCCCTTCTTGACGTGGTCGTCCCACGACCAGGCGCCCGGTTCCGACTTGACCAACCAGTATGCGACCATCGGCTCACCCCCTGCTCTCGATTGCCGGGGCATGCAAGGACAGCCGGGCGACGGCTGTCAATCGGCTTTGTCAGGTCCGGCGGCAAATCGGCCGCGCGGCGGGCGATCAGGGAATGACGCCGGGCAGGCCGGGGGCCGTGGTCAGCGGGAAGTCGTCGGCGTGCCGGCCGGTGCGGCGATAGCGCCGCGTGTGGCGTCGGGGCGCCGCCTTGGCCACCGACCGATGCACGCGCCGGGGCACGGCCGCGATGCTGTCGGTGTCGTTCGTCACCACCGTCACCCGGGGCGTGCGCAGCGGCGCCTGGCTGATCGGGTTGAGGCCGGGGCCGGAACGCTCGGGCAGGATGAAGCAGTCGACCTGCGCCGCCTTGAGCTGGCGGCACTTCTCCAGCGCGAGGCTCTTGGTCGCGTAGGGGCCGACCTGGATGCGGTGCCAGATGCCGCGGTCGCCGACGCGCGCCCGGTGTATCCGGTGGGCGACGTTGCCCAGCAGCGCCGGCGCCCGGTCGCGGGTCTCGGTCCACTTGGCGGCGCTCAGGGTCGCGGTGCGGTAGGACCCGACCTGGACCCAGAACACGAACTTGCCGGCGGTGCGGGCCGGCGGGGTGGCGGCGACCTGCTTGGGTGCGGGCTCGACCGCCTTCTTGACCGTCCTCTTGGCCACCTTCTTGACCATCTTCTTGGGCGGCGGCGGGATATCGACGGTCGTCGACCGGGTCGAGGGCGCGATGGCGGCGACCTTCTTGCGCGCGGGCGGCGACGCCTTCGGCGCGGGCGTGCTGGCGATGGTCACCCGCTTGACCGGGGTCGGGGCGGTCGCCTGGCGGCGCGCCTTGGAGGCGTTCGGGTAGAACTCCGTCACCACGTGCGGCGGCCGCTTGGTCGGCTCGGCCTTGGTCTTCGGCGCGGTCGCGACCTGGGTGCCGTCGACCTTGTGGAGCTTGACCGGCCTGGGCCGCTCGCGGAAGGCGATCTTGGGCTCGGCCCGCTTCGGATCGGACAGCTCCGGCGGCCGCGCGTCGACTTTGCGGCGCTTGGTCTTGGTGTCGTCGCCGGCGGCGGGGTTGATGCCCTTGGCCAGGTTGCGCGACAGCACGCTGTTGCCGTCGTCGAGGCGGCCGATCGCCGTGGCGCGCTTGGCGTCATCGTCGCGCTTGGCCAGCGGCCGCGGCAGCGTGAGCGCGGTGGCCTTGGGCGTCTTGTCGCCGTTGACATGGGCCTTGAAGTTGCGGGCGATGCCGGAGTTGGTCGGCTTCTGGCGGCCCAGCGCCGTCACCTTGTCCTTCGCCGCCCGGGCCGCCTTCTTGTCGTCGGGCTCGCCGGTGGTGACGTTGTCGGCGACGTCGATCCGGGTGCTGGGCACGATCGGCGAGATGCTCTCCGCCGCGGCGTCGGCGATCGCCTCGAGCAGGTCGTCGTTGGTCTTGCGCATCGCGCCGCGGGGAATGGCGGCGACCTGGGTCACCTCGCCGACCTTGTTGCCCTTGTTGTCGTACAGCTTCCAGACGACGTTGACCTGGCTGCTCTCGGCGGTCTGGTTGGTCTGGCGCACCTCGCCGCGCAGGACGTAGCCGGTCTGGCCCTGCTTGGCGGTGCCCGACGGGATGTCGCGCTGGCGCAGCGCCTCGGCGACCTTCTCGTTCATGTGCCAGGCGGCCGGCGCGCCGTCGATGCGGCCGACCTGGACCGGTGGGGTCAGCGTGCTCGGCACGGCCAGCTTGGTGGCGTCCGAGGCGGTGTTGTTGCGGCTGAACGGCCGGTTGTCGCCGCAGCCGGCGACGGCGCCGCCCGCGACCAGCAGGACGAGCGCCGCCCGGGACGGGCGGACGAGGCGGCGGGAGACGGCTTTGACCATCGAAGGCTCTCGCGTCACGCGGCAGCGCGCATAATCTGGGGTCTTTACCACGACGTTTTACTATATCTTGCTTAAGGGGCCGTGGCAAAGGTTACAAATGAAAATTTGGCCGAATTTGAAGAGAAATGCTGAATATCGCGTTCATCTATTATCGACTCGACAGCAAAAAATCCCCTTTTTCTTGATCGAGTCTTGACGTCGTCTTGGCCGGGTCAGTGCGGCTCGCCGCGCATCCGGGCGAAGGCGTCCAGCGCTCGCCGCCGCGCCAGGCCGTGGTCGACGATCGGCGCGGGATAGGTCTCGCCCAGGCGCACGCCCGCGGCGGCGAGGGTGTCGGCCGGCGCCTCCCAGGGCGCATGGATGTGCTTGTCGGGCAGGGCGGCGAGCTCGGGGACGTGGGCGCGGATGTAGCCGCCGGCCGGGTCGAACTTCCGGCTCTGGGCCACCGGGTTGAAGATGCGGAAATAGGGCGCGGCGTCGGCGCCGCAGCCGGCGACCCACTGCCACGACACCGAATTGTTGGCCAGGTCGGCGTCGACCAGCGTGTCCCAGAACCAGGCCGCCCCCGCCTGCCACGGGATCAGCAGGTGCTTGACCAGGAAGGAGGCGGCGACCATGCGCGCCCGGTTGTGCATCCAGCCGGTCGCCCACAATTGCCGCATCCCGGCGTCGACCAGGGGATAGCCGGTCCGGCCCTGTTGCCACGCCGCCAGCCCGTCGGGGTCGTCGCGCCACGGGAAGCCGGCGAAGGCGGGCTGCATCGGCGCGTCGGGCAGGTCGGGCTGGTGATAGAGCAGGTGATGGCTGAACTCGCGCCACACCAGCTCGCGGGCGAAGGCCGCGCCGCCGGGCGACTCGTGGTCGATGCCGTGCCACAGCCGGCGCGGGCCGATCTCGCCGAAATGAAGGTGCGGCGACAGGCGCGACGTCCCGTTTTCCGCCAATTCGTCCCGCCCGTCGCGGTAACCATACTGTGCCGTATCCAGGAATTCGCGCGCCGAATCGCGTGCCCCCGCCTCCCCGGGCGTCCAGCTCCCGCGCAGGCCGCCGGCCCAGTCGGGCGTGGTCGGCAGCAGGCCCCAGGAATCGAGCGATTCGGAGTCCGTTACCTCGGCCGGGCCGCGCAGATCGGACGGCGGGTCCGTCGGCGCGGTTACCGACTGCGCGAGGCACGCCTTGTAATAGGGCGTGAACACCCGGTAGGGCCGGCCGGTCTTGGTCTCGATCGTCCACGGCTCCCACAGCAGCGATGCGTTGAAGCTGCGCACGGTCACGCCCGCCGCCGTCAGCGCGGCCTTCAACGCCGTGTCGCGGGCAATCGCATAAGGCTCGTAGCAGCGGTTCCAGACCACCGACCCCGCGCCGACCTCGCGCGCCAGCGCGGGCAGGATCGTCGCCGGGTCGCCCCGACGCAGCACCAGCGGCAGCCCGCGCGCCGCCAGCTCCGCCCCCAGCGCGGCGAGACTGTGGTGCAGCCACCAGCGGCTCGCCCCGCCGGGCGCCCATCGGCCCCGGCGTCGTCTCGTCGAGGATGTAGACCGGCAGCACCGGCCCGTCGGCGGCGGCCGCGGCCAGCGCCGGGTTGTCGTCCAGGCGCAGGTCCTGGCGGAACCATACGAGGGTGGGAGGCCGGGTCGTCACGGTGTGGTCATGGTCCGATGGTGGGATGCCAATTCGCTCGCGTCGCCAGTGCCGAGCCGACAACCTGAGCCGCTGGCGCGCGGTCGGCAACCGGTTATAGTGCGCGCATCCGCCCCACCAGCCCGAGGGCCCCCGCGATGGCCGACGACAGCATCTCGGCTGACGATCCGCACCCGCGCCAGCGCGTCGAGGTGCTCGACTCCTTCATGAGCTACGTCGACACCGGCGAGGGGGCGCCGGTCGTCTTCCTTCACGGCAACCCGACCTCCTCCTACCTGTGGCGCAACATCATCCCCTACGTCGCGCCCGAGGCGCGCTGCCTGGCGCCGGACCTGATCGGGATGGGCGCGTCGGGCAAGGCGCCGGACGGCAACTACAGCTTCGGCGACCACGCCCGCTATCTCGACGCCTGGTTCGACGCCGTCATCCCCGAGGGCCAGGTCGCGCTGGTCTTCCACGACTGGGGCGGCGCGCTCGGCTTCTACTGGGCCCGGCGCAACCCCGACCGGGTCCGCGCGATCGCCTACATGGAGACGATCGTCTGCACGGTGAACTGGGACGACTGGCCGGATTCGGCGCGCGGCATCTTCCAGGGCATGCGCTCGCCCAAGGGCGAGGAGCTGGTGCTCGAGCGCAACCTGTTCATCGAGGGCATCCTGCCCAACGCGATCCTGCGCGAGCTGACCCCGGAGGAGCACGACGTCTACCGCGCGCCGTGGCGCCACTCGGGCGAGAGCCGCCGGCCGATGCTGACCTGGCCGCGCGAGATCCCGATCGAGGGCGAGCCCAAGGACATGGCGCGGATCGTCGATGCCTATTCGAGCTGGCTCAAGGACAGCCCGATCCCCAAGCTGTTCGTCAACGCCGAGCCGGGCTCGATCCTGACCGGCCGCCCCCGCGCGTTCTGCCGCACCTGGGCCAACCAGGAGGAGGTCACGGTCGCCGGCGCCCACTTCATCCAGGAGGATTCGCCCGACGAGATCGGCGCCGCCGTCGCCCAGTTCCTCGCCGAGAATCCCTGACCCCGCTTCCGTTCACCCACCCGCACCGCAAGAGATAGCCCGATGAGCGAACCCGTCCTGTGCGAGATCCGCGACCACGTCGCCTGGGTCACGATGAACCGACCCGAAGCGCTCAACGCGCTCAACGCCGAGCTGACCGGCGCCCTGCGCGACGCCGTCCTGCCGCTCGAATACGACGAGTCGGTCCGGGCCGTGGTGATCCAGGGCGGCGAGCATTTCATGGCCGGCGGCGACCTCAAGTGGTTCCACTCGATGCTCGACGCGCCGGCGGCCGAGAACCTGGTGCGGATGGAAGGCTTCATCGACAACGTCCACGGCCTGATCGTCGCGATCCGGCGCATGCCCAAGCCGGTGATCGCCAGCGTGCGCGGCGCGGCGGCGGGTTTCGGCCTGTCGCTGGCGATGACCTGCGACCTCGCGATCGCCGCCGATGATTCCTACTTCACCCTGGCCTACAGCCTGATCGGCGCGTCGCCCGACGGCGGCTCGACCTATGCGCTGCCGCGGCTGGTCGGCCTGCGCAAGGCGATGGAGCTGGCGCTGCTCGGCGACCGCTTCGACGCCAAGACCGCCCTCGACTACGGCGTCGTCAACCGGGTCGTGCCGGCCGCCGAGCTCGCCGCCGAGACCGAGAAACTGGCGCGCCGGCTGGCATCCGGGCCGACCAAGGTCTACGGCCGGACCAAGGCGCTGCTGCAGGCCTCGCTCGACAACCGGCTCGACAGCCAGCTGCGGATGGAGGCGGAATTCTTCGCGCGCAGCGCCACCGAGCACGACTTCGCCGAGGGGATCAGCGCCTTCGTCGAGAAGCGCCGCCCCGATTTCACCGGCGAGTAGGAGGACACACCGATGGCGACGCTCCAGGGCAAGACCCTGTTCATCACCGGCGGCACCCGCGGCATCGGCCACGCGATCGGCGTGCGCGCCGCGCGGGACGGCGCCAACGTCGTGATCGCGGCCAAGACGGTCGAGCCGCATCCCAAGCTGCCCGGCACGATCCACACCGCCGCCGCCGACATGGACGCGGCCGGCGGCAAGGGCCTCGGCATCCAGTGCGACATCCGCGACGAGGACCAGATCGCCGCGGCGGTCGCGCAGACGGTCGAGACCTTCGGCGGCATCGACATCTGCGTGAACAACGCCAGCGCGATCAGCCTGACCGGCACGATGCAGACGCCGATGAAGCGCTACGACCTGATGCACCAGATCAACGCGCGCGGCACCTTCGCCACGACCCAGGCCTGCATCCCGCACCTGCGCCAGGCGGAGAACCCGCATGTGCTGACCCTGGCCTCGCCGCTGAACCTGGACCCCAAGTGGTTCCGCAACCACACCGCCTACACGATGGCCAAGTACGGCATGAGCATGTGCGTGCTCGGCATGTCGGCGGAGTTCGAGGACGAGGGCATCGCCATCAACGCGCTGTGGCCGGCGACCCTGATCGCCACGGCGGCGATCGCGATGATCCCCGGCGTCGACCTCGGCAACGGCCGCAAGCCCGAGATCATGGCCGACGCCGCCCACGCCGTCCTGACCCGCCCGGCCAAGGGCTGCACCGGCAACTTCTTCATCGACGAGGAGGTGCTGGCCGAGGAAGGCGTCACCGACCTGTCGGGCTACGCCGTCGATCCGAGCAAGCCGCTGCTGCCGGACATCTTCCTGAACTAAGCGGCAGATGTCAGCTCGATCCTAATTGACCTCCTCCCTTCTTCAGGGGGGAGGGGAACCACCACGGACGACGCCCCGCAGCATGACTGACCTCACCGCCGCCCCGCCCGATGACACCCCGATCCTGATCGTCGGCGCCGGCCCCGTCGGGCTGACGCTGTCGATCGTGCTGGCGCACCACGGCGTGCGCTGCGCCGTGGTCGAGCGCAACGCGACGACGACCCGCCACCCCAAGATGGACATCACCAACGGCCGGACGATGGAGATCTTCCGCCGGCTCGGCATCGCCGAACGCGTCGCCGCGGCGGGCGTGCCCGGCGACATCTGCCTCGACGTGTCCTGGGTGACCGGGCTGACCGGGCACGAGATCCACCGCTTCGTCTATCCGCCGCCCGACGACGTCCGCGCCGCCTATCGCGCCCTCAACGACGGCACCCAGTCGCTGGAGCCGGCGATCCGCATCTCCCAGATCGTGGTCGAGCCGCTGCTGCGCGACATCGCCGCCGCCTCGCCGCTGGTCTCGCTCCACTATGGCTGGAAGTTCACCGGCCTGACGCAGGACGCGGCCGGCGTGACCGCCACGGTCGAGGACGCCGAGACCGGCGCGACGCGCACCATCCGCGCCGACTGGCTCGCCGGCTGCGACGGCGGCGGCAGCCGGGTCCGCCAGGCGCTCGGCATCGGCCTCGACGGCGCGGCCAACATCCGCCAGCGCTACAGCGTCCACTTCCGCTCGGCCGACAAGGACATCCTCGAACCGTGGGGGCCGGCCTGGCACTACCAGTCGCCGGTCCACGGCACCCTGATCAGCCAGGACGGCCGCGAGCGCTACACGCTCCACTCCTTCGCGCCGGCGGACGGCGCGCCCGATCCCTACCAGACCGTGCGCCGCTTCGTCGGCCGCGACTTCGACTTCGAGTTGCTGCAGGACCCGACCTGGTTCAACAACCTGCTGGTCGCCGAGCGCTACCGGAAGGGCCGCGTGTTCCTGGCCGGCGATTCGGCGCACCAGTACATCCCGACCGGCGGCTACGGCATGAACACCGGCATCGGCGACGCCTACGGGCTCGGCTGGATGCTCGCCGCGGTGGCTTCCGGGTGGGGCGGACCGGGGCTGCTCGACGCCTACGAGGCCGAGCGTCGGCCGGTCGGCATCCGCAACTGCGCGGCGGCGAAGCAGCACGCCGAGACCCGGCTGGCGGTCGGCAAGGTCTGGCCCGACGATCTGGAGGCGGACGGGGAAGCGGGCGAGCGGGCGCGCGCCACGTGCGCCGCCAAGGTCGCGGCGATCGGCAACGCCGAGAACGAGAGCTACGGCATCGAGATGGGCTACCGCTACGACGGCTCGCCGGTGGTGATCGGCGAGGCTGGCGCCCAGTCGAACAACGAGGGGCAAGCCGACGAGGCGTCGGGCGACGATCCGCTCCACTACCGCCCGACCACGGCGCCCGGCGCGCGGCCGCCGGCGGTCTATCTCGCCGACGGCACGGCGCTGTTCGACCGGCTCGGCCGCGGCTTCACCCTGCTCGACTTCGACGCCGACCGGCTCGACGCGAGCGCCTTCCAGGCGGCGGCGGACCGGCTCGGCGTCCGCCTGGACGTCGTCGCCATCGACGACCCGCACGCCGCGCGGCTCTACGAGCGGCCGCTGGTGCTGCTGAGACCCGACGAACACGTCTGCTGGCGCGGCGATGGACTGCCCGCCGACGTCGAACGGGTGCTGACCATCGTAGCCGGGTTCGGCGTGCCGGCTGGCGGAGGGGCGTCCTGGACCTCCTGACGGGGATCGACGGGCGCGGCTCCGGTCAATCCGGGGTGATGTCGCGCTCGAACGCCGCAGGCCCCCGGCCGCGGACGGTTCGGATCGCGAACCAGGTTAGGAACACCAGCCCGACCCCTGCGATGATGATCGCCCCCCAGCGGTCGCCGCGGAGACTGTCGAACCCGCTATAGTCGTAGTGCATCGTGCCGATGCTGCCTTTGTGGCGCTGCAGTCCGGCGGCGACGATCTGGTAGACCGCTGCCGCGACACCCAGAAGCACGGCATAGCCGAGGGCGCGCACCAACCACACCGACCCCACGGCGAAGCAGAGCAGAAAGATCGGTACCGCAACGCCGATCCTGAACGGGAAAGGCAGGGCGAACAGCGGCAGGCAGGCCAGGATGACGGCGGCGCTCCACAGCAGCAACGACAGGCGTGAGGGCCCCGGCTTCGCGGTGCCCAGGTGTTGGTCCGCCGCAAGCCTTTCCGAAATCAGCTTGGCGACGCGTTCATAAAGCTCCGGCGGGCAATAGATCACCAGCAGGCTGCGCCAGCTGCCCTGCAGGTCGATCACGTGCCGACGTCGGTGGTAGCGCGCGCGCCCGATCCGCGACCAGAAAGCCACCCGGCTCTCGCCTGCAATTGTCGCCAGCCCGGCGCCGGTGGTCGCGAGACTGCCCATCATCATGCCGATGAGCGCGGCGCCGCGCCCGACCGCGCGCGCCCTTTGGTCGGTCACGGTACAGGTCGCCCCGTCGTCGTCGATTTCATAGTGCAGACGGAAGCGGTTCCCGGTGAGCGCCGTCAGGCCAAGGATGCCGATCAGGAACAGGCCCACGATCAGGACCGGGAATCCGATGGCGAACTTGCCCAGCGCCTGCCATTCGCCCGCGACGCCGAGCGGTATTCCAAGCAATAACAAAACGAGCATGTAGACGATCAGAGCGACCTTGAGGAGATCCAGCCAAACGCGCCGGTTGGTCAAGACCGAGATCTCGATATCCCAACGGATCGGTTCCATGGAAGGCCCTTCCCCCATCACTTATCGTCGGTCCTGGGTCATCTCGGGCGCGGCATTCAGCACCATGCTGCTCATCGACCAGAAGGCGGATCGAAGCACCTATTGCGGAACGGCCATCACTTGAGGGGCGGTGGCTTTCCCTTCATTGTCCGATAGAAATAGTCGAACCTGACACACCGGCCCTGTCCCGCACAATTCCCAACGGAAAAACTGATAACGAACAGGTCGTTGCCCGTGCATCCGTTCCACGACCGGAGCCCCGACGCCTTTCTTTCACGCGGGCTGCCGTTGGAGACGACGACGTTGTTGGCCAGCTTTTTTGTGGGATGCCTGCAGCCGGCGGCGACACTCGCGCCGACATTCATCTGGTTCGGCCCGCGATGCTGCAAGCGTTCGATCTTGTAACTCAGCCTGTACTTCCGGCCTGTTTGCAGGATCGCTGGCGGAATGCTGTACGAATAGGATACCGCGAAAAGGTTGTTACAATTCCGCGCCAGGTCTTTGAAGACAAGATCGACGTGGCCTTGCTTGAGGTTCTTCGTTTGAACGACGTTCCTGCAATTGCCGTTGGTTTTCCCGGACACGATAACCGGATTAACGAACCGGCTAACCTTCACCAGCTTGAGATATTTTGACTCCGCGCTCGCCGGCGTTCCCAAAGCCAAGGCGGCGATCCCCGCCACCACGCCAAGCGCTACGACCCTTAGTCCCGAATTGCGACCCCGATCCATCTAAGCGACCCCTGTTTCGTCGATCTTGCTTGTCTTAAGGCCACAGCCACGCCGAACCGCGCATTGACCTCGGTCAACTTGACATATGGCCGTCGACGCATCGAATTTGCCGCGTTGCAAGCCGCGGCCACCAGACATGCCGGACGGACCATTTCCCGATCAATGATCCGCCGCCGAAGCAATCCGGTTGAGCTGTCGCGGGATTAGATCGCCAAGCCGCAGCGGCGTCGGTTCGACCGGGCGCGACTTCTATCTTGCCGGATGACCAGCAGGGCGCGGGATGGGGCGCTGTGGTCGATGCTTGAACGCGCAATCGGCGCGCTTGCCTGAGGCAAGTTGGAGACAAGCGAACCTGGACGCTTACGCGGCGGCCTGGTTCCGGTCTAGGCCGAACAGGAAGTCGCGCTCGGCGTCCTTGACCGGATCGCGTTCGAGCCCGTTGGGATCGACATCGCCCTCGAACAGGTCGGCGAAGTGCAGCGCGTCGCGATCGGCCGTCGCGGGCGGGTGGCGCGCCGGCGCCGCCGGAGCGGCCGGCCGGCGGCGGCGGGATGGCGGAAGACGCGGAAGCCGCGCTCGCCGTGGGCGAAGGAGACCGGCGCGTCGGCGACCAGGGCCGCGGCATGGCGTCGGGTGCGCCCCTCGGCGTTCGCGCCGGCCGGGCGATAGATGTGGTAGATCGTGGCGCCGTCGCCGAACAGCGACGGGACGGGCGCCGCCGTCTCCTCGACCTCGGCCGGCGCCGGACGGTGGACCCAGTAGCCGGTGTCGCCGTAGCGCGCGGCGAAGCGGTCGCCGTCGGTGTCGTCGGCCATTGCCCGCGCGGGGCGGGTTCCGGTGCCGGCGGGGCTCTGCGCGCCGGGGCGGTGCGCACGGGAACGGGGCGCACCGGGACCGCCTCGGGGACCGTGCGGCCGACGCCTCGGCCCGGGCGGCGAAGGCGGCGTCGTCGAAGCCGGTCGCCGCGTCGAGGACGTGATTGTCGACGTCGAAGCGGATCACCTCGGGGGCCAGCGTGTCGAACGCCTCGGCGCTCGCGGCGACGTCGGCGACCGCGGGCTCCTGTGGCGCGGGCTGCTGGGGCCGCCGGTTCCTGGACGGCGGGCTCACGCACCGTGGCCGCGGCCTTGGCGTCGACCCACAGGGTCCGCTCGCCGACCTGGACCGGGAAGCCGGTGGCGTCGACCACCTCGACGGCGAAGCGGCGCGCGCCGGTGTGCGGTTCGTCCGCGCGGTTGAGATAGCCGACGCTGCGCAGCACCCGCTCATAGGCGTCGCGGCTGCTGGCCGAGACGAAGTGGAGCGCCACCGTCTCGCCGTCCGCGCCGTCGTCGCGGCAGGCGAGCAGGCCGGTCTCGTCGAGGTCGTACATCAGCACCTCGCGGGCGCCGTCGCGCCGGCCGTCCATGTGGACCGTCGCGCGCCTGGACGGTGGCGCCGACCGCGCCGCTCCAGTCGAGCCGGTCGAACACGGCTTCGGCCGCCGGGCTGGCGGGCCGCCGGACGGGCGCACCGGGACGGGCCGCGGCCTCGAACTGGGCGCGCGCCGAAGTGACGGCGGCGGTGCCGTCGTCCCGGGCCGTGGCGGTCGTGCTGCCGCCGTCTCGCGTCTCGTTCCCGTCCATTAATATTTATCGTTAATTTCAGCCTAACAGAGAAAGTTAATAATCAAGCAGTAATTCCAAGTAAACAAACGGTAAATCGGAAGGCCGTTTGTGTCAATAGATCGTGTGTCGGGGCAAATACAACTCTATATATCGGGGGCGGGGCGAAAGTCGTCCACCAGTCTTGTGACGGCCTGTCCTGGCCGGCCCGAAAACCCGCCCAAATCGTTAACAAAGCGCGTGCGCGAATGCCGATCACGAATCCCTGACATGCGGCCGCGCGCCATTGTCCTTGCCGGTGCGAGGGCGCACCCTGTCGGCCATCGAGTCCGGACACGAGGGGCAGGGCATGACCGGACAGGCGGCGATCGCCGCGACCGTCGAGCGGGTGACCGGCGTGCGCGCCGGGCGCTTCGAGGCGCTGTCGGGCGGCTGCATCGCGGCCTGCTGGCGGGTCCATCTCGACGACGGCGGCTCGGTCGTGGCCAAGCAGGCCGGCGGCGGCGAGGACCTCGAGATCGAGGCCTGGATGCTCCGCGCCCTTGCCGGCCACGTGCCGGTGCCCGCGGTGCTCCACGCCGAACCGGATTTGCTGGTGATGGAATACGTGCCGACCGCGGGCGGGATCGATGCGTCTGTCGAGCGCGACGCCGCCGAGAAACTCGCCGCGCTGCACGCCGTCACCGCGCCGCGCTTCGGGCTCGAACGCGACACCCTGATCGGCCCGCTGCCGCAGCCCAACCCGCCGACCGACGACTGGGTCGACTTCTTCCGCGACCAGCGCCTGCTCTATATGGCCGACCTGGCCCACGAAGCGGGGCGGCTGCCGGCGCCGGTCCGCGCCCGGCTCGACGCGCTGGCGGCGCGGCTGGGCGAGCTGCTGCCGCGCCGGCCGACCCCGTCGCTGATCCACGGCGACGTGTGGGGCGGCAACGTGCTGCCGCGCGACGGCCGGCTGGCCGCGCTGATCGACCCGGCGATCTATTTTGCCGACGCGGAGATCGAGCTCGCCTTCACCACTCTGTTCGGCACCTTCGGCGACTCCTTCTTCGAACGGTACGCCGAGATCCGTCCGATCGATCGACTATTCCGAGAAGAGCGAATATACTTATTAAACCTTTACCCGTTGCTCGTGCACGTCCGGCTGTTCGGCGGCGGCTACGTCGAACAGGTGTCGGGAACGCTTCGCCGCTTCGGCCTATAACAAGAGGAGACGGACGGGAATGCTGGGGGAATCGGTCCGCGTCGACGCGGAAAGGGTCGTGCACGTGCGCGCCGACGGATCCGAAGTGAGCATTCCCTGGAACGACATCAACGCGGTGTTGCTCGAGACCATCGATGCCGGACCGGCCGAAGACGATTTGTTCTGGATCCTGGAGACGGCCACGGTGCGCTACGCGGTGGCGAGCGAGACGCCGGGGGTCGAGGACCTGATGCGGACGCTGCAAGACCTGCCCGGGTTCGACAACGAAGCGGTGATCGACGCGAGCACGTCGCTCGAGCCGGGCCGGTTCGTGTGCTGGCGACGCGATGAAGCCTAGCCGCGCGTTGACGGCCGTCCTGCTCGCGGCCGGGCTGGTTGCGGGCGCCGCGTCCGCCCGGGGCCAGTCCTACGAAGGGCCGGTCCAGCCCGCGCGTCCGCCCGCCACCGACCGCGACCGGCCCGATACCAATCGGCCGGACACCAACCGAGCCGCGATACCGACCGGCAAGACCGCCGCCCCGACACGCCGCGCCGGGCACCGACGCCGAGCGGGCTCGACCCGTCCGACCCGGTCCGGGTCGCCGACCCGCGCCACGACGTCGTGCTGATCTTCAACCACGGCACCGCGCGGCCCCAGCGCCGCCACCCGTGCCGGCGCAGCAGCGACATCCCGCCCGTGGTCGAGGCGGTGGCGCGGCGGATGCACTGGCGGGTCCACTACCTGTGCTCGACCGCGGTCGACGGCGACCGGCAGGGCTCCTACACCTACAAGCGGGCGCGCGAGATCGAGCGGGTGGTCGACGCCTACCGGGCCAAGGGCCTGCCGGCGGCGCGCATCTTCCTGCTCGGCCAGTCGGCGGGGGCGTGGTCGTCGCTGATCGCGGCACGCCGCTTCGGCGCCAAGTTCAACGCGGTGATCGCCTTCGCGCCGGCCTTCGCCGGGCCGCGCTACGAGGCCCAGCGCTATCCCCGGTGGCGTTTCGAGATCCGGCCGCGGCAGGTCAAGGACATCCTCCAGGCCGGCCGGCTGCGCGCGCTGGTCTTCGCCTTTCCCGAGGACGTCTACAACCGGCCGCGCGAGCTCAACTTCCTGACCCGGCTCGACGGCGTGCGGCTGGTCACGTTCGACCGCTGCCCGCGGCGCGACCACGGCACCGCCTATTCGGCCTGCTTCGCCCGGATCGCCGGGCCGATGATCACCCGCTATATCCGCGCGCGGTTGGCGGCGACGCCGTAGTCCGTCGCGTCCTCGTCGTCCTCGTCCTCGCCATCCACGGGCAGCGGCCCGGCCAGCGGGTAGGTCTCGGCCGCCTCGTAGATCGCGCCGCTGCGCGACAGGTGGCTGACGAACAGCGAGAAGGCGTTGACCGGCACCGGCCCCTCGCGGAAGGTGCTGTGCTCGGCCAGGAAGTTGGCCAGGTGATGGCCGGTCTCGCCGCGGATTCGGGCGAGGGTGACATGGGGCTTGAACTTGCGTCCCTCGGGCCGGAACCCGGCGCGGACCAGCGCCGATTCGACGTTGTCGCGCAGCCGGTTGAGCGGCGGGCAGGCCTCGACCCCGGCCCAGACCGCGCTGGCGCGCTGGAGGTGGCCGAAGTGGCCGACGCCGGCCAGGGTCATCGAGAAGGCCGGGGCGTGGA
This sequence comes from uncultured Alphaproteobacteria bacterium, assembly GCA_963730305.1. GTDB lineage: Bacteria > Pseudomonadota > Alphaproteobacteria > Bin65 > Bin65 > CAMYMQ01. The sequence goes on along the minus strand of CAVSRB010000004.1, from coordinate 382,814 downwards.
CGTGGGACAGGGCGCTGGCGGCGTCCTCGGCCAGCCCCTCGTTGACCTCGCCGATGAAGCGCAGGGTCAGGTGCATGTTCTCGGGGGGGAGCCAGCGCGCGCCGGGGATGCCGCGTTCGAGCGCGGTGAGCCGTTGCCGGACCCGGTCCGGAAGGCCGATGGCGACGAACAGACGCAGCATGGTCGGCCTCCTGTCGTCCTATCCCCGCTTCCGCCGCAGCGGCAAGCATCCGGAATCTTCCTAGCGCAATTTTGCCGCGGCGCAAACGCCGGAGCGGCCATATCTCAGTCGTCAGTCGCCCGGCTTGCCGATCAGCTTGATCACCGACGGCAGGATGCGTTTCACGATGATCGCGACCCCCTTGGGGTTGGGGTGGATCAGGTCGCCCTGGTTGAGCTTGGGGTCGAGCGCGATGCCGTCGAGGAAGAAGGGGTAGAACAGCACGCCGTGCTTCTTGGCCAGCGCCGGGAAGATCGCGTCGAACGCCTTGCCGTAGTCGGGGCCGAGGTTGCGCGGCGCCATCATGCCGGTCAGCAGCACCGGGATCTTCGCCTTCTGCAGGGTCGTCAGCATGGCGTCGAGGTTGGCGCGGGTGTCGGCCGGGTCGATGCCGCGCAGCCCGTCGTTGCCGCCCAGTTCGATGATCACGTAGTCGGGCTTCGACGCCAGCGCCCAGGCCAGCCGCGCCTTGCCGCCGGCGGTGGTGTCGCCGGAGATGCCGCCGTTGACCACCTTGATGTCGTAGCCGCGCTTGCGCAGCGCCGCCTCCAGCTTGACCGGAAAGGCCTCCTCGGCGGGCAGGCCGTAGCCGGCGGTGATGCTGTCGCCGATCACCAGCAGCTTGGCCGTCGCCTGCGCCGCGCCGGGCGCTGCCGCCGCCAGGAGCAGCGCGACCAGCGCGGCGAGCCCCGACGGCATGCGGGACCGCCAGTGTCGGCGGCGCTTGAATAGCGGAGCGGCAGGCTCATATGCCATGACGATGCCCTTTTCCCGGACGATTCAGGCGCACGGTCGCTTCCCTACCATCTAGGCACGCGCGCGGCCCGGGTCCACCGTGCGCGCGCCGGCCGCGGAGACTTGCATGATCCGACTCGATGACGTCCACCTGAGCCTCGACAGCGCGGCGGGCCGGGTGCACATCCTGCGCGGCATCGACCTGTCGATCGGCGACGGCGAGGCCGCGGCGATCGTCGGCCCGTCGGGCTCGGGCAAGTCGACCATGATGATGGTGATCGCCGGGCTGGAGCGGCCGAGCGACGGCACGGTCACCGTCGCCGGCCAGGATCTGGGCGTGCTCGACGAGGACGGGCTCGCCCTGTTCCGGCGCGACAACGTCGGCATCGTGTTCCAGAACTTCCACCTGATCCCGACCATGTCGGCGCTGGAGAACGTCGCCATGCCGCTCGAGTTCGCCGGCCGGTCCGACGCCTTCGACCGCGCGCGCGACGGGCTCGACGCGGTCGGGCTGAGCCACCGGCTGACCCACTATCCCTCCCAGCTCTCCGGCGGCGAGCAGCAGCGCGTCGCGCTGGCCCGCGCCTGCGCGGTCGGGCCCAAGCTGCTGCTGGCCGACGAGCCGACCGGCAACCTCGACGGCGAGACCGGCGAGGCCGTGATGGACCTGCTGTTCTCGCTGCGCGACCGGATGGGCATGACGCTCTTGCTGATCACCCACGACCGGGTGCTGGCCGAACGCTGCGGCCGGGTGGTCCGGCTGGCCGACGGCCAGGTCGTCGACGCCGGCGCCGCGGAGGGCGCGCCCGTCGCGCCGCCCAGCGCGGCGGCCGGGCCGGTCGGCGCGTGAACGGCTTCCGCGTCGCCCTGCGCCTGGCCCGCCGCGAGCTGCGCGGCGGGGTCAAGGGCTTCCGCGTCTTCCTCGCCTGCCTCGCCCTGGGCGTCGCCGCGATCGCGGGGATCGGCTCGCTGTCGAGCTCGGTCCAGGAGGGCCTGGCGCACGACGCCCGCAACATCCTCGGCGGCGACGCCGAGGCCCGGCTGATCCACCGCGACGCGTCGCCGGCGGAGCGGCGCTGGCTCGACTCGCAGGGCACCGTCTCCCGCGTGGTCGGCATGCGCAGCATGATGTACGTGCCCGGCCGCACCGACGCCCGCGCGCGGCTGCTGATCGAGCTCAAGGCGGTCGACGGCCGCTACCCGCTCTACGGCACGCTCCAGGTCGACGGCAAGCCGATCGGCAAGGCGGCCTTGCACGCACTGCTCGCCGTCCGCGCGGGCAAGCCCGGCGCGCTGGTCGACCCGCTGGTCATCCACCGGCTCGGCCTCAAGGTCGGCGACCCCATCCGCATCGGCACCGAGCAGTTCGTCATCCGCGGCCTGGTCACGCGCGAGCCGGACCGCGGCACCCAGCTGTTCACCCTCGGCCCGCGGGTGATGATCGGCGACGCGGCGCTGCCGGGCACCGGCCTGGTGCGCGAGGGCAGCCTGATCTACTACCGCTACCGGCTCCGCCTGCCGAAGGGCGCAGCCCCGGCGGCCTTCGTCGCCGCGGCCCGGCGCGACCAGCCCCATGCCGGCTGGCGGGTCCGCTCGCTGGCGCAGGCGACGCCGGGCACCCAGCGCTTCATCGACCAGTTCACCCTCTACCTGACGCTGGTCGGGCTGACCGCGCTGCTGGTCGGCGGGCTCGGCATCGCCAACGGCGTGCGCGCCTGGCTCGACGCCCGCACCGCGACCATCGCCACCTTCAAGTGCCTGGGCGCGTCGGCGCAGACGGTGTTCTGGACCTACCTGATCCAGGTGCTCGCGCTCAGCGTCGTCGGCATCGCGGTCGGGCTGGTGATCGGCGCGATCGTGCCGTCGCTGCTCGCCGGCATGCTCGAGGACGTGCTGCCGGTAACCCTGCGCCTCGGCATCTACCCGGTGCCGCTGCTGGTCGCCGCGGGCTACGGCCTGCTGACCGCGCTGTGCTTCTCGCTGTGGTCGGTGGCCCGCGCCCGCGAGGTGCCGCCGGCGGTGCTGTTCCGTCAGGCGGTCGCGCCGGTCAACACCCGGCCGCGCCGGGTCTACGTGCTGGCCACCGCGGTGCTGGCGGCGGCGCTCGGCGCGCTGGCGATCCTCACCGCGGTCGACAAGGTCCTGGCGATGATCTTCATCGCCGCCTGCCTGGTCGCCTTCCTGTTGTTCCGGGCGATGGCCTGGGGCATCGCCCGCGGCGCGGCCGCGCTGTCCGGGCCGGGCGCGACCCTGCGCGGCGGCTCCAGGCTGGGCGGCCCCAATCTGCGTTTCGCACTGGCCAACATCCACCGGCCCGGCGCGCCGACCGGCAGCGTGGTGCTGTCGCTCGGCTTCGGGGTCACCGTGCTGGTCGCGATCGCTCTGGTGCAGGGCAACCTGTCCAACCAGGTGCGCCGCCAGATCCCGGCCAAGGCGCCGGCCTTCTTCTTCATCGACATCCAGCCGCAGCAGGTCGCCGCCTTCGACGCCGCGGTCAAGTCGGTGCCGGGGGTGACCGGCGAGGTGCGGATGCCGATGATCCGGGCGCGGATCGTGCGGCTCAACGGCGTGCCGGTGCGCCAGGCCAAGATCGACCCCGGCGCGCGCTGGGCGGTGCGCAACGAGCGCGGCCTGACCTACGCCAAGACCCCGCCCGACGGCTCGGAGATCGTCGCCGGCAAGTGGTGGCCGCCCGACTACAAGGGCCCGCCGCTGATCTCGTTCGACGCCAACCTCGCCGCCGGCATGGGGCTCAAGGTCGGCGACACCATCACCTTCAACGTGCTCGGCCGCGAGATCACCGCCAGGATCGGCAACCTGCGCCGGATCAAGTGGCGGACGCTGGGCATGAACTTCACCGTCATCTTCGCGCCGGGCACGCTCGAAGCCGCGCCGCACAGCCACATCGCCGCGGTCGAGGCGCCGCCCTCGGCCGAGCTGCCGCTGCTCAAGGCGGTGACGTCGAAGCTGCCCAACGTCTCGGCGATCCGGGTGCGCGAGGCGCTCGCCGCCGCCGCGGCCATCCTCGACAATATCGGCCTGGCGGTGCGGGCGACCGCGCTGGTCACCATCGTCGCGGGGCTCCTGGTGCTGGCCGGGGCGATCGCGGCGGGCCACGCCCGGCGGGTCTACGACGCGGTCGTGCTCAAGGTACTGGGCGCGACCCGGCGTCGCATCCTCAACGCCTTCCTGCTCGAATACGGGCTGCTCGGGCTGGCCACGGCGGCGATCGCCGCGGCGCTGGGCACGCTGACCGGCTGGCTGGTGCTGACCCAGGGCATGGGCGCGGGCTGGGCGTTCCTGCCGGTCACGGCGATCTCGACCGCGCTGATCTGCCTCGCCGTGATGCTGGTTTTCGGGCTTCCTCGGCACCTGGCGGGCGATGAGCCAGAAGCCGCGCGGCGCTGCTAAGGAATGAATAAGTAAATCTTTGCGAAAGACCCAAATTTCGCCGCGTTCGTCATTGATTTTTCGCTCTCGGACACCAAAATACCTCCCGAGTTCAAACCATCAGCCGAAGGGTTCGAAAAAAATGGAACCGCGTTACCAGGGTGGCATCGTAAATCGCGGCGCGGCAACGACGGCTGACGTAGACGTCGGTCTCCGCGCCTACATGCTCAAGGTCTACAACTACATGGCCGTGGGCATGGTCCTCACGGGCATCGTCGCGTTCGTCGTGGTCCAGGTCCCGGCGATCTCGCAGCTCTTCTATCACACGCTGGAGGCGGCGAACGGGCTGCACTACACCAAGCTGACCATCCTCGGCTGGGTCGCGTTGTTCGCGCCGCTGATCATGGTCTTCGTGCTCAGCGCCAAGATCCAGACGATGAGCGCGAGCGGCGCGCAGACGATGTTCTGGGTCTACGCCGGAATGGTCGGCCTGATGCTGGCGCCGATCCTGGTGGTCTACACGAGCATGAGCATCGCCAAGGTCTTCTTCATGACCGCGGGCATGTTCGGCGCGATGAGCCTCTACGGCTACACGACCAAGCGCGACCTCTCGAAGATGGGCTCGTTCCTGATCATGGGCCTGATCGGCGTCGTCATCGCGATGCTGGTCAACATCTTCCTGCAGAGCCCGGCGCTCCACTTCGCCATCTCGATCCTCGGCGTGCTGATCTTCGTCGGCCTGACCGCGTGGGACACCCAGCGGATCAAGGAGATGTACGTGGCGAGCGACGGCGGCGACGTCGTCACCCGGAAGGCGGTGATGGGCGCGCTGATGCTCTACCTCGACTTCCTCAACATGTTCCTGTTCATGCTGTCGCTGTTCGGCAATCGCCAGTAGACGGCGGACGGATCGAACCGAAAACGGGAAAGGCCCGGGGAGACCCGGGCCTTTTCTTTTTGGGCGCCAGCTGCGCGTTCGGAGCCGCGCCTAATCCTTCCGGAACAGCGACACCGCGTACCATTCCTTCGGGTCGGTCCAGCTCTGGACCGCCGAGAAGCCGGCGTCGGCGAAGGCGTCGGCCATGTGCTCGCGGGTGAACTTGCGCGAGATCTCGGAGTGGATGGTCTCGCCGGGCTCGAAATCGACGGTGAGGTCGAGGCCGCGCAGGGTCACCGTCTGCTCGGCCTGGCTTTCGAGGTGCATCTCGATGCGGTGATGGTCGTGGTTGTAGAAGGCGAGGTGACGGAAGCGGTCGAGCTCGAAGTCGCCGTCGTAGCTGGCGTTGAGGTGGCGCAGCATGTTGAGGTTGAAGGCCGCGGTCACGCCCTCGGCGTCGTTGTAGGCGGCCTCGAGCACGTCGACCGGCTTCTGCAGGTCGAAGCCGATCAGGAAATACTCGCCGCCGTGCAGCGCCCGGCCGGCGCGGGCGAGGAAGGCCTCGGCCTCGTGGGGCAGCAGGTTGCCCATGGTGCTGCCCAGGAACATCACCATCCGTGCCGGCAGGTCGCGCGGCGGCAGGCCGGCCAGCGCCTGTTCGTAGGTGCCGATCAGGCCCCAGATCTCCAGCTCGGGATGGCGGTCGATCAGGTCCTGCGCGCTCGACTTGAGGATGCCGCCCGAGACGTCGACCGGGATGTAGCGCAGCGCGCCCGCACCGTCGGCCGCGTCGGCGCGCGCCATATAGGCGTCGATCAGCACCCGGGTCTTGCGCGCGCTGCCGCTGCCCAGCTCGACCATGTCGCACGGGCCGGTCAGCGCGGCGATCTCGTCCGAGATGGCGGCCAGGATCGCGTTCTCGGTGCGCGTCGGATAGTATTCCGGCTGGTCGCAGATCCGCTCGAACAGCTCCGAGCCGTAGTCGTCGTAGAAATATTTCGGCGGCAGGGTCTTCGGGCTGGCGGTCAGGCCGGCGACCACGTCGGCGCCCACGGCCGGTTCCGAGCGCAACGGCTCGAAGTCGGTCCACAGGAACCGGCCGCCGCCCTCGTTGCTCTCGATCTCTCCTGAAACGTCCAGGCTCATCGGACTCTCTTGCGGTTGGTTGCGGTCTGGCCCGGCTCGGCGTCGCGCGCGCAGCGGAAGCCGGCGAAGATCTGCCGGACGTCGGGGGTGTACCAGTTGCGGAAGCTGGGCCGCCGCGCCCAGGGGCGGGTGGCCCAGCTGCCCCCGCGCAGCACGCGGTGGCAGCCATCGAAATAGGTCTGGGAATAGCCGGGGTAAGGCCACGGCTCGAATCCGGGATAGGGCGCGAAGGGCGAGGCGGTCCATTCCCAGACGTGGCCGAGCATGTCGTTCGGCCCCTCCCGGCCGCCTTCTGGGCCGCCGTCGGGGCCGAGCTGGGCCGCGGCCTCCCATTCGAACTCGGTCGGCAGCCGCGCGCCGGCCCAGCGGCAGAAGGCCTCGGCCTCGTAGGCGCTGACCCCGCACACCGGCAGGTGGGGCGCGCCCGGCCGCCAGTAGAGCGGCTCGCGCACGCCCGCGCGCTGCAGCCAGTCCCAGCCCTCGGCGCTCCACAACTCGCGGCGGGCGTAGCCGCCGTCGGCCATGAAGGCGGCAAAGGATGCCTGGCGGACCGGATCGCGGGCGATCTGGAAGGGCGCGACCCGGACCGGGTGGCTGGGCCGTTCGTTGTCGAGCGCTTCGGCCGATTCCAGCCCGACCGTCACGGTGCCGCCCGGGACCCGGACCCAGTCGATCAGGTTGAGCGCGTCGTCGAGATCGCCGCCGGCTGTCGTGTCGCCGCGGTCGCGCAGGGCGAGCAGGAGCTGGACCGTCTCGGTGTGCTGCGCCTCGTGCTGGAGGACGAAGCGCCACAGCCGCTCCTGGCGGTCGATCGGCACCGCCTCGAGGCAGTCGAGCATCTCGGCGCGGACCGTCGCGGCGTAGTCCTTGACCGAGGGCAAGTCCGGAATCCGCCGGCTGCGCTCGCCCTTGGGCACGGCGTCGACGTGGAAGATCGCCTCGAGCTCGGGCCGCGGCAGCGGGCGCTCGGCGCATTTGGCGATCAGCCACGCCGCCTCGGTATAGGCGATATGGCCGAGGTGCCAGCCCAGCGGCGAGAACTTGGGGTGGAGCTGCTCGCGGAACTCCGCCTCGCTCATGCCGTCGAAGATGTCGAGCGTGCCGGCGCGGCAGGCTTCGAAATCGGACCGCAGACGGGCGCGCAGCTCAGGCGGCGAGGGGTTGGAGGCGGTGGCCATCGTTGGCGTCGTCGTCGATCGAGAGCAGGGTGTCGGCGGGCAGGGCCTGCCAGGCGGGGTCGTCGAACAGCGGCTCGGAGGCGACCAGCCGGGCGCCGGGAAAGCGCGCATGGTCGCGCAGCAGGTAGAGCGACGGCGCTTCCGCGCCGACCGCGTGGCGCACGGCGATCTGGCGGCGGCCGTCGCCGAGCACGAAATTCATCCGGATCTTGAGCGCCGGCGCGGCCTCGGCGAGCAGCGCCAGCGCCCGACGGACGGAGGCGGCCGGGTCGGCCTCGTCGAGATGGTGCATCAGCCAGGCGAACAGGTATTCCGAATCGGTGCCGCCGCGGACCAGCGCGTCGGCCTCGTCGCCGAGTTGGCCGCGCAGGCCGCGCCACAGCCGCCGTCCCTCCGGCGTGGTGAAGCCGTCGGCGAAGCCGTTGTGGACGAAGGACCAGCAGCCGGAGACGAAGGGCTGGGTGTTGGAGATGTCGAGCCCCTGGCCCGGCGTCGCGCTGCGGACATAGCCCAGCATGTGCCCCGAGCGGACATAGCCGGCCAGCATGGCCAGGTTGGTGTCGTTCCAGATCGGCAGGGTCGAGCGATAGACGAACGGCTCCGCCTGCCGCGCCGGGTCGTACCAGGCGAAGCCGAAGCCGTCGGCGTTGACCACGCCCGAGGTCATCTCGCGCGGGGCGTAGCTTTGGACGACGAGGGAATGCTCGGGTTCGGTCGCGACCGGTCCCAGGCCGGCCTCGGGCCCCGAATAGGATAAAATGCGGCACATGCCTTCTTGCGTCCGTCCTGTTATCGAGCGGGGCGCGGGAAAACATCCCACAAATCAAGGTCAGCCGTAAACCGGGCAACAATTCGGCTGCGCCGTGACAAGGAAAATTTAACCCAGCCCATGTGACACTTCCGCCTGCAACGTGTCGCGATCATCGCGATTTGACGTCAAATTTCTGTCGAAGGGGACAGTGTCTTGGGCATCGATGTCGCAACGACGATGGATCGCGGCCTGTTGAAGCGTGCGTTTGTGGCCAACAAGAACGACGCGCTGACGGCCGCGGCGCCGTCCGTCAACGAGTCGGACGCGCTGGAGCTGACCGACCGGGCGCCGGCCGTGCCGACGCGCCGGGAGATCCGCTCGGAGCTGATCAACAGCCTCTACGAGCAGGCGGTGCCGATCCTGATGATCGACATGGCGATCATCCTCGGCATCACGCTCTTGTTCATCCGCATCGAGGCGCCCCGCCCGCTGCACCTGCCCTGGACGGTCTCCCTGATCATGGTGGCGTTGGCCCGCTTCATGCTGGCCCGGCGCTACCTGGAGCGGCGGCACGCCCAGTCGGAGGTGCCGTGCTGGAGCGGCGCCTTCGGCCTCACCACCGCGATCTACGGCGCGGTCTGGGGCCTGGCCGGGATGCTGTTCCTGGTGCCGGGCTCGCAGCCGTCGCTGGTCCTGCTGATCTTCCTGTTGTGCGGCCTCAGCGCCGCCGCCGTCGTGGCCTACGCCGCCAGCCTGCCGACCTTCTTCGCCTTCCTGACCCTGACGCTCGCGCCCTTCGCGACCAAGCTGGTGCTGCTCGGCGACGACCTGTCGATGCTGGTGTTCGGCCTGCTGATCGCCTGGTTCGCGTTCTCCGCGGCGATCGGCCATCACGTCTACAGCCACCTGCGCCGGCGGGTCGCGCTCCAGCTCGAGAACGCGCGGCTGGCCCTCAGGCTGAAGACCGCGGTCGACGACGCCCAGCAGAAGAGCCAGGCCAAGAGCCAGTTCCTCGCCAACATGAGCCACGAGCTGCGCACGCCGCTCAACGCCATCATCGGCTTCTCCGAGGTCATGACCAACCAGGTCTACGGCCCGCTCGGCGACGCCCGCTACACCGAATACACCGGCGACATCAAGCGCTCGGGCGAGCACCTGCTCCAGCTCATCAGCGACATCCTCGACCTGTCCAAGATCGAGGCCGGCCAGGTCGCCCTGAACGAGACCGAGATCGAGGTCGGCCCGGTCTGCACCGAGTGCATCCAGCTGATGGAGAGCCGGGCCCACGACAAGCGCATCGACCTGCGCTTCGCCCCGGACGGCCGGGCCCACCATCTCAAGGTCGACGCGACCAAGTTCCGCCAGATCGTCATCAACCTGGTCACCAACGCGGTCAAGTACACGCCCGAGGGCGGCCGCGTGATCCTGAGCGAGGAGGTGTCGTCGCTCGGCACCTTCGTGCTGCGGGTCTCCGACACCGGCGTCGGCATGAAGGCCGACGACATCCCGCGCGCGCTGTCGCCCTTCGTCCAGCTCAACGCCGGCGACGGCAACGTCGACCCGGGCGCGGGCCTCGGCCTGCCCCTGGTCAAGGAGCTGGTCGAGCTCCACGGCGGCGCCCTGCAGATCGACAGCGCCCCCGGCGAGGGCACCACGGTCACCGTGACCCTGCCCGAAAGCCGCGTGGTCCCGGCGCGGGGCCTGGCCGCGTAGGTCCGCTGGCGGCGCCCGGCGGCTCTGGCCGGGCGCGAGGGTCGTCGGGACTTGCATCGGGTGGCGTTTGACCGTTTGCCGGTGTCGCGCGCTAATTGTTCGTCAAATGTTCTATAAGCGGCGACGGCAATCCGCAATCCTCGGCGCGGACGATCCACAAGTCTCCTGACATGACCTGACGGTCCACGCGGTCGCTCGGGCCGGCGCGCGCGGATGGGCGCGGCGAAGCCCTTTCCTCACACGTCCAGGTTCGCGACCTCGAGCGCGTGGGTCTGGATGAACTCGCGGCGCGGGTCGACGACGTCGCCCATCAGGGTCTCGAACAGCTTGCCCGCCTCGTCGACATGCTCGACGCGGACCTGCAACAGCGAGCGGCCGTTGGGGTCGAGCGTGGTTTCCCACAGCTGGGCCGGGTTCATCTCGCCCAGGCCCTTGTAGCGCTGGACCGACAGGCCCTTGCGGCCCAGGGCGATGATCGTGTCGAACAGCGACAGCGGGCCGGTGATGCGCTTGTCGCCGTCCTTCCCCTTGAGCGTCGAGTGGTGGGAGTAGAGCGACTGCAAGGTCGCCGCCTGGGCGTCGACCCGGCGGCCGTCGGCGCTGCGGATCACCGCGCCGGCGATGCGGTGGCGTTCGGTCACCCCGCGCCGGGTGCGGGTGAACTCCAGCCCGCCGTCCGGTTGCGGATGGCCTTCCCAGCCCTTCTCGTGGTCGGCGGCGAGCAGGTCGAGGCGCCGGGCGACGTAAGAGGCCGCTTCCTGGGCCTGCTCCGGATTGGACAGCAGGTCGGCGCGCAGCGCGCCGGCGATCGCCGCCTGTTCGACCACGTCGTTGTGGCCGACATAGCGGATCAGCGGCTGCAGCCCGGCGCGGACCTGGCGCGCCTGCTCGACGTACTCGCGCAGATGCTCGCCGGCGAGCTGGGCGCCGTCGTGCAGCTCCAGGACCGTGTCCTCGAGGGCGGTGCCGATCAGGTAGTTCTCCAGCGCGCGGTCGTCCTTGAGGTAGACCTCCGACTTGCCGCGCTTGGTCTTGTAGAGCGGCGACTGGGCGATATAGAGAAAGCCGGCGTCGATCAGCGGGCGCATCTGCCGATAGAAGAAGGTCAGCAGCAGCGTGCGGATGTGCGAACCGTCGACATCCGCGTCCGTCATGATGATGATCTTGTGGTAGCGCGCCTTGTCGAGCTCCATCTCGGCGTTGCCGACCCCCGCGCCGATCGCGGTGATCAGGGTGCCGATCTCCGCCGACGACAGCATCTTGTCGAGCCGCGCGCGCTCGACGTTGAGGATCTTGCCGCGCAGCGGCAGGATCGCCTGGAAGCGCCGGTCGCGGCCCTGCTTGGCCGAGCCGCCGGCCGAATCGCCCTCGACGATGAACAGCTCGGCCAGCGCCGCGTCGCGCTCCTGGCAGTCGGCCAGCTTGCCGGGCAGCGAGGCGATGTCGAGCGCGCCCTTGCGCCGGGTCAGCTCGCGCGCCTTGCGGGCGGCCTCGCGGGCGACCGCCGCCTCCATGATCTTCTGGACGACCTTCTTGGCTTCGTTGGGGTGCTCCTCGAACCACAGCTGGAGCTGCTCGTTGACGAAGCTCTCGACCGCCGGACGGACCTCCGAGGAGACCAGCTTGTCCTTGGTCTGGGACGAGAATTTCGGGTCCGGCACCTTGACCGAGAGCACGCAGGAGAGCCCCTCGCGGGCGTCGTCGCCGGTCAGCGAGACCTTTTCCTTGCGGCCGCCGCCGAGCTGGCCGGCATAGGCGTTGATCTGGCGGGTCAGCGCGCCGCGGAAGCCGGCCAGGTGGGTGCCGCCGTCGCCCTGCGGGATGTTGTTGGTGAAGCAGAGAATCGTCTCGTGATACGAGTCGTTCCACTGCATCGACAGCTCGATGACGATGCCGTCGCGCTCGCCGACCATGGTGATCGGCGGCTTGTGCAGCGGCGTCTTGGAACGGTCGAGATACTGGACGAAGGCCTCGATGCCGCCCTCGTAGTAGAGCTCGACCGACTTCTCCTCGACCCCGCGCGCGTCGGTCAGGGTCAGCCGGACGCCGGAGTTGAGGAAGGCGAGCTCGCGCAGGCGGTGCTCCAGCGTCGGCAGGTCGAAGTCGACGTTGGTGAAGGTCTTCTGCGACGGCTTGAAGGTGACCTGGGTGCCGGTCCGCTCGCCGGCGTCGCCGACGTCGGTCAGCGGCTCGACCGGCTCGCCATAGGCGAAGCGCATGTAGTGCTCGCGCCCGGCGCGCCAGATGCGCAGGTCGAGCCACTCGGACAGCGCGTTGACCACCGACACGCCGACCCCGTGCAGGCCGCCCGAGACCTTGTAGGAATTCTGGTCGAACTTACCGCCGGCGTGGAGCTGGGTCATGATGACCTGGGCGGCCGAGACGCCTTCCTCGGTGTGGATCTCGGTCGGGATGCCGCGGCCGTTGTCCTCGACCGTGACCGAGCCGTCGCCGTTGAGCGTCACCAGGATGTTGTCGCAATAGCCGGCGAGCGATTCGTCGATGGCGTTGTCGACCACCTCGTAGACCATGTGGTGCAGGCCCGAGCCGTCGTCGGTGTCGCCGATATACATGCCCGGGCGCTTGCGCACGGCGTCGAGGCCGCGCAGCACCTTGATCGAATCGGCGCCGTAGTCACCGTTGCCGTTCTCGGCCCCATTCTCGTCGGGGGTATCGTTCTCGTTCTGGGTCATTCGCTCACGTCTTGCGGGGTGATCTCGCCGGCGGCCACGCCGAAGAAGCGGGCGCGGCCGGCAAGGGCGTCGAACAGCGACGCATCGGTGCCTGTCATCCAGGCCTGGGCGCCCAGGGCGCCAATCTCGTCGAACAACGCGGCGCGACGGCCGGCGTCGAGGTGGGCGGCGATCTCGTCGAACAGCAGGATCGGCGTCGCGCCGCGCTCGACCGTCTGCAGCCGCGCGGCCGCCAGTACGATGGCGACCAGCAGCGCCTTCTGCTCGCCGGTCGAGCAGGCCGCCGCCGGCATGTCCTTCTCGCGCAGGTGGACGACCAGGTCGCTGCGGTGCGGACCGCTCAGCGCCCGGCCGGCCTCGGCGTCGCGCGGGCGGGCCGCGGCCAGCTCGGCGCGGAAGGCGTCCTCGACGTCGAGCGCCTTGCGATCGCCCAACGAGGCCTCCAGCACGCCCTCGATCGCGATCGCGGGCACCGGGAAGCCGGTGATGCCCATGGCGCAGGCCCGCGCCAGCTGGGCCAGCACCTCGCGCCGCGCCGCCGCCACGGCGACGCCGTGCTCGGCCATCGCGGCCTCCAGGCCGTTGAGCCAGGCCGGATCGAAGCGGCGGTCGCGCAGCAGCCGCGAGCGTTCGCGCATCGCCTTCTCGTAGGCCGACAGCCGGCTGGCGTGGTCGGGCGCGAAGCCGTAGACCAGCCGGTCGAGGAAGCGCCGGCGGCCCGACGCGCCGTCGAGGAACAGCCGGTCCATGTCCGGCGTCAGCCAGATCACCTGGCCGAGCTCGGCCAGCGCGGTCTGGGTCGGCGCGGCCACCCCGTCGATGCGCACCACGCGGCGTTCGGTGGCCTCGGCGCTATCCGCACTGCGCTGCGGGTCGCGGCCGGTGCCGATCTTGTTGGGGCCGTCCGGCGTCTCGACCTCGGCGGCGACCGCCCAGCCCGCGCCGGTAAGCGCCACGCCATCGACGCTGTCGCCGGCATCCGCGATGCCCCGTCGCCGCTCGACCTCGGTCAGCCGCGCCCGGCGCAGGCCGCGGCCCGGCGCCAGGAACGAGATCGCCTCCAACAGGTTGGTCTTGCCCGCGCCGTTGACCCCGGTCAGCACGACGGTGTCGCCGCCGGTCTCGATCCGGGCGCGGTCGTAGTTGCGGAAGTCGGTCACCGTCAGCGCGGTCACCGCGAACCGGCGCAACCGTCCCCGTGACGCCACGGAACCGGCGCCGCCGTCGGCGGTCACGGGTGGGGCAGCGTTCAGCGTGTCTCCTCGGCCCTCATCCCGCGCCGTCACACACGCATCGGCATGAGGACGTAGAGGGCACTCTCGTCCGCCATGTCGCGGATCACGGTCGGCGATCCGGCGTCGGCGAGCAGGAACTGGGCGGCGTCGCCTTCGATCTGCTGGGCGACGTCGAGCAGGTATTTGGAGTTGAAGCCGATCTCGATGGCGTCGGCGTCGTAGCTGACCTCCAGCTCCTCGGTGGCGCTGCCCGCGTCGGGGCTGGTCGCCTGCAGGGTCAGGTTGCCGTCGTGGATGTTGAGCTTCACCGCGCGCGACTTCTCGGTCGAGATGGTCGAGACGCGGTCGACCGCCTCGGCGAACTTCTTGGTCTCGACCTCGAGCACCTTGTCGTTGCCGGACGGGATCACCCGCTCGTAGTCGGGGAAGGTGCCGTCGATCAGCTTCGAGGTCAGGATCACGTTGTCGAAGGCGAAGCGGATCTTGTTCTCCGACAGGCCGATCGCGATCGGGTCCTTGGTCTCGTCGATCAGCCGGCGCAGTTCGTGGATCGCCTTGCGCGGCACGATGATGCCGGGCATGCCGGCCGCGCCCTCGGGCAGCGGCATCTCGATCCGGGCCAGCCGGTGGCCGTCGGTGGCGACCGCGCGCAGCAGCTTGACGTTGTCGCTGTCGGCGGCGTGCCAGTAGATGCCGTTGAGGTAGTAGCGGGTCTCCTCGGTGGAGATGGCGAAGCGGGTACGGTCGATCAGCGCGCGCAGGTCCTCCGCCGACAGCGAGAACTCGTGGGGCAGGTCGTCGCCGGTCATCGCCGGGAAGTCCTCGCGCGGCAGGCACGACAGCGAGAAGCTGGAGCGGCCGGCCTGGAGGTCGATCTGGTTGGTGTCGGGGTTGAGCGACAGCGACACCTCGGCGCCGTCGGGCAGCTTGCGGACGATGTCGTAGAGCGTGTGCACCGGCGCGGTGGTCGCCCCGTCCTGCTGGACGCTGGCGTCGACCGTGTCGACGATGGCGATGTCCATGTCGGTCGTGCTCAGGCTCAGCCGGCCGTCGGCGGCGTCGATCAGCACGTTGGACAGGATCGGGATCGCGTTGCGCCGCTCGACGACGCTCTGGACGTGGGCCAGGGACCGAAGCAGGGCGGCGCGTTCAATCGACAGCTTCATGGGATTGCGTAGTTTCCGTCTTCGGCGTGATCGTCTCGATGTGCTCGACTCGAGAGGGCCCGGACGGGGCCCGCGATCGGGTGGGGCTCTTGTGCACGAGGACGCGTCTCCGGTCGGAAACGCGTCCTCGTTGCAGTATAGCAGAATCCCTTGATGCCAAAAGGGATTTCGGGGCGATTCCGGGTCCCTGCCGGCGCCGTGTCCGGCCGCCCGGCGCGCGGGCGCGGTCCGGCGGCGCCGCGGGGGCCGGTTCAGCCCCTCAGCATCCGGCTCAACAGGTCGACGTCCTCGTCGAGGGTGCTGTCGATCGCCCGCAATTCGTCGATCTTCTTGACCGCGTGCATCACCGTGGTGTGGTCGCGGCCGCCGAACTTGCGGCCGATCTCCGGCAGCGAGCGCGAGGTCAGCTGCTTGGCCAGGTACATCGCGACCTGGCGGGGCCGGGCGACGGCGCGGGCGCGCCGGGCCGAGTGCATGTCCGACATCCGGATGTTGTAGTGCTCGCAGACCCGCTTCTGGATCTCCTCGATGGTGATCCGCCGGTCGTTGGCGCGGAGCACGTCCTGGAGCAGCTCCTGGGCGGTCTCGATGGTGACCTCGCGGCCGACCAGCTCGGCGTGGGCGGCGATCCGGGTCAGCGCGCCTTCGAGCTCGCGGACGTTCGAGGTGATCTTGTGGGCGAGGAACTCGAGCACTCGCGGCGGGAACTCGACCGCCATCCGCTCGGCCTTGGCCTGCAGGATCGACAGGCGCAGCTCGTAGGTGGTCGGGTGGATGTCGACCACCAGGCCCCAGCCGAGCCGCGAGCTCAGCCGCTCCTCGATGCCCTCCAGCTCGGACGGCGACTTGTCGGCCGAGACGACGATCTGCTTGCTCTCGTCCATCAGCGCGTTGAGCGTGTGGAAGAACTCCTCCTGGGTCGAGTCCTTGCCGGCGATGAACTGGATGTCGTCGATCATCAGCACGTCGACGGAGCGGAACTGCTCCTTGAACGCCATCGTCTCCTTGTAGCGGAGCGCCTTGATGAACAGGTACATGAACCGCTCGGCCGACATGTAGGCGACCTTGCGCTCGGGGTCGTGCTCGCGGATGCGCAGCGCGATGGCGTGCATCAAATGGGTCTTGCCCAGGCCGACCGCGCCGTGGAGGAACAGCGGGTTGAACGGCGCCGACTGCGAATCGGCGACCCGCTGGGCGGCGGCGTAGGCCAGCTCGTTGGGCTTGCCGGTGACGAAGGCCTCGAACGTGTTCTTCTGGTCGACCGCGGCGCCGATGCCGTCGATGCCGCTGGTGTCGCCGGCATCGTCGATGGCCTCGGTGCGCGCCGCCTTGCGCGACGACCGCTGCTTCTCGACCTTGGCCGTGCCCCCGGCCGCGTTGACCACCAGCTCGACGCCGTAGACGCCGCCGACTTCTTCGCGCCACAGGCCGGCGAGACGGTCGCCGTAGTGAATCGAGACATAGTCGCGCTGGAAGCGCGTCGCCGCCGACAGCACGGCGCGCCCGTCCTTGATGCCGATCAGGGTGAGCGGCTGCACCCAGCTCTTGTAGGCGGCGTCGCCGAACTCGCTGCGCAGCTTGCCGCGCACCCGCGCCCAGGCCCCTTCGACCCCTTGCGTGCCCGCAGCTTGTGTCCCCGCAGGCTCACCAACACCCTGCTTCCGCTCTTCCGAGCGAAGTTTCCTGTCGACCGTCATTCACTCCCCCAACGGTTAGGCCCTGCCCGTTTGCAGCGACCGTCCGCGTAAGTTCTCTTCGCCTCGACTGCCGGCGGCACGACGTCGCCGGCGCTCGTTAGACCGGCGTTCGGCGCCGGTTCCTATCTTTGAATCCAGGGCAGGCCGTCGGCCTTCCAGCCCTCCTTGCCGCCCCGGTGACCCTCCGCGTCCTTGTTGCCCTCGAACCCCGTCGCGATGTTGTAGCAGGGGCCGAAGCCGGCCTGCGTCATCACGATCGCCGCCGACCGCGACCGCGCGCCCGAGCGGCACAGGAAATAGAGCGGCTGGCCGGGTTCGACCCCGGCCGCCCGCATTTCGTCCACGAATGAGGGGTTGGCCTGCATCGCCGGATAGCGCTGCCACTCGGCCAGTAAAGGTTGTTTTCCCGCTTCGCTGAGATCCGGCAGCCCGACGAAATCCCACTCGGCCCGGGTGCGTACGTCGATGATCTGGGCATCGTCCCGGTCGCACACCGCTCGCCAAGCTTCCATCGGGCTCACGTCCCCCGCGTAGTCGGCGGCGCCCTGACCGCCTGAACCAGCACCCAAAACCAAGTCCCCCTACTCACCGGCAGCGCCGCTGCCGTCCGCAATCGGCCCCACATCTATTTGACCAAACGAATGATCTTCGTCAAGAAACCAGTAATAACAAAATTATTGCTTTAATTTCACAACTAACCGCAGCCTGAAATGGCCGATTTCGAGACTCTTCTTAATCAACTGGTAAGCGTAGTCTTAGCGGATACTGTCAGCGGCGTCCGCCCCGCCAGTTGGTGAAAAATAACTGTAAAAAAGGCGGTCCGATTCTGCAACGTGACCAAAATGGGAACAGGACACCCCCGAGGGGTACGGTCGATACCGTCGATTCGGATAATGGTCAACGTCGCCAAACAGTTCCCTCCGCGAGCGCGTCACACGAACGCCATTTCGGCTCTGTTCACAAATTCGTGAGCGGCCGTGAGAGGTTCGTGATGCAACTTATAATAGCATACGTCGACGTATGGATATGCTTGACCCGGCGCGCGCATGCGCCATGTTTTGGTCACCGGTAACGATCCGCGCCCGCCATGCCCGACCCTCGCGCCCTGTTCTGTTTCGGCTTCGGCTACACCGCCGGCCGGCTCGCGCGCCGCCTCGACGCCACCCGGGACACCACCCGCGACACCACCCGCGGAGGGGGCTGGCGCGTCGCCGGCACCGCGCGCGTCGCCGGCCTCCGCGACGGGATTGCGCTGGCCGGCTTCGGCCGCGCCGCGCCGCTCGCCGACCTGCCGGCGCGGCTCGCCGGGACCAGCCACGTCCTGGTCTCGATCCCGCCCGACGACGCCGGCGATCCGGTCGCCGATCTCCACGGCCCGGCGCTCGCCGCGCTGCCCGGCCTGCGCTGGCTCGGCTACCTGTCGACCACCGGCGTCTACGGCGATACCGGCGGCGCCTGGGTCGACGAGTCCGCGCCGCTCGCCCCCGGCACCGACCGCGCGGCGCGCCGGGCCGCCGCCGAGCGTGCCTGGCTCGCCCTGTGGCGCGACCGCGGCCTGCCGGTCCACGTCTTCCGTCTGCCCGGCATCTACGGGCCGGGCCGCAGCGCGATCGACCAGCTCCGCGCCGGAACCGCCCGCCGGGTCGACAAGCCCGGCCACGTCTTCTCGCGCATCCACGTCGACGACATCGCCGCCGTGCTGGCGGCGTCGATGGCGGCGCCCGATCCGGGCGCGATCTACAACGTCGCCGACGACGAGCCGGCGCCCCAGGCCGAGGTGGTCGCCTACGCCGCCGAACTGCTGGGCATCGAGCCGCCGCCGCTGGTCCCGGTCGACGATCCGGCGCTGTCGCCGATGGCGCGCAGCTTCTACGCCGAGTGCCGCCGGGTCTCGAACGCGAAGATCAAGGAGAAGCTGGGCGTGACGTTGCAGTACCCCAGCTATCGGGAGGGGCTGGCCTCAATCCTCGCCGGCGATCCGGCAGACCTCGCCGACGGTCCGGCATAGCCGCTCGATATCGGGCGGCTCGGACAGGCGGTGGTCGCCGCTCTTGACCAGCAGCAGCTCGACGTCGCTCGAGGTCAGCCGGCCGGCGATGACCATCGACAGCTCCCACGGCACGTCGGGGTCCTTCATGCCGTGGATCAGGCGGACCGGCCCGTCGAAGGGAAGGGTCTTCTCGAGCAGCAGCCGCTCGCGGCCGTCCTCGATCAGCTTCCAGGTGAAGGGCGTCGGCTCCTCGCTGTATTGCGACGGCTCGTACCAGACGCCGTGGGTCGCCCAGGCGTCGCGCATCGCCGCCGGCGCGCTCGATTTCGAGCTCCCGGGTGAAGTCCGGCGCGGCGGCGACGCCGACCAGGCCGGCGACCCGCTCGGGCCGGGCCAGCGCGGCGAGCAGCATGATCCAGCCGCCCATCGACGAGCCGACCAGCACCTGGCGCCCCTCGGTCAGGTGGTCGATCGCGTAGACCGCATCGGCGGTCCAGGCGCCGATGGTGCCGTCGAGGAAGTCGCCGGAGGAGGCGCCGTGGCCGGTATAGTCGAAGCGCAGGAAGGCGCGGCCCTTCTCCCGGCACCACGCTTCCAGCGCGGTCGCCTTGCCGCCGGTCATGTCCGAGCGGAAGCCGGGCAGGAACACCACGCCGGGCGTGCGGCCTTCGGTCCGGTGATAGGCGATTGTCGCGCCATCGTCGCGTGATAAAGTCTGGGGCGCTGTCGGCTCGGGCATCTCGGTTCGGCGATCGGGGCGGCGCAGGGAACGACCCAGGGTTCGGGAATTTCCCAGGGTTCGAGGACTTCGGGGACGGGGCGGTCGGCAAGGCCGCGGCCCGCCGGGTATGCAGGACATCGCAGACAATCAGAGAGAAACACGGAACCGCGAGGCGGACAAGCCGGCGGCCCCGTCGACGACCGAGGCGGCGGCCCGCGGAACGGCTGCCGGATCGACGGCCAGCGAGGGCTTCGACCTGACCGTCCTCCAGGTGCTGCCGTCGATGGGCACGGGCGGGGTCGAGCGCGGCACGGTCGACGTCGCCGCCGCCGTGGCCGCCGCCGGGGGCAAGGCCTACGTCGCGTCGGCCGGCGGCGCGCTGTCCCACGAGCTGCCGCGCTTCGGCGCCAAGCACGTGACCCTGCCGGTCGACACCAAGAACCCGCTGGCGATGCGCCGCAACGTCGACCGGCTGGCCGCCGCGATCGAGGCGCTCGGCGTCGACGTCGTCCACGCCCGCTCGCGCGCCCCGGCGTGGAGCGCGCGCGCGGCGGCGCGCAAGACCGGCCGGCCCTTCGTCACCACCTTCCACGGCACCTACAATTTCAAGGGCCCGCTCAAGCGGCGCTACAATTCGGTGATGGCGTCGGGCGACATCGTCATCGCCATCTCCAACTTCATCCGCGACCACATCATCGAGGTCTACGGCACCCCGGCCGAGCGCATCCGGGTGATCCACCGCGGCGTCGACTTCGACCGGCTCGACCCGGCGGCGGTGCCGTCGGCGCGGGTGGTCCAGCTCGCCACCGAGTGGCAGCTCCCCGACGGCGCGCCGGTGATCATGATGCCGGGCCGGCTGACCCGGTGGAAGGGCCAGACCGTGTTCCTCGAGGCGCTGGCCAAGCTCGGCCGCGACGACATCGCCGCGGTCATCGTCGGCGGCGACCAGGGGCGCGAGGCCTATGGCCGCGAGCTGCACGCGCTGGCCCAGCGGCTGGGCGTCCAGGGCCGGGTCTGGTTCGTCGGCCACTGCGCCGACATGCCGGCGGCGCTGATGCTGTCCGACGTCGTGGTCTCGGCGTCGACCGACCCGGAGGCGTTCGGCCGCGTGCTGGTCGAGGCCCAGGCGATGGGCCGGCCGGTGATCGGCACCGACCACGGCGGCGCGCGCGAGACCGTGCTGCCTGGCGAGACCGGCTGGCTGGTGCCGCCGGGCGATGCCGGGTCGCTGGCCGAGGCGCTCGACCGGGCGCTGTCGCTCGACGCCGACGCCCGGCAGGCGATGGCGCGCAAGGCGATGGCTCACGTCCGCGGCCATTTCGACCGCGCGCGCATGTGCGCGGAAATCCTCGCCGTCTACCGCGAAGCCGTGGCCCGCGGCCCCCACACGGGATGACCGACCGGGCCGCGCCCGCCCCGCCGCCGGAGAGCCTCAAACGGATCCTGGTGATCCGGCTCGGCGCGCTCGGCGACTTCGTCCTGTCGCTGGGGCCGATGAAGGCGATCCGCGACCACCATCCGGGCGCCCGGATCACCTTGCTGACCACGCCGCCTTTCGCGGGACTGGCCAAGGCGTGCGGCGTCGCCGACGAGATCTGGACCGACGGCCGGCCGCGCCGCTTCGGCTGGCGCTGGTGGCGGCTGATCCGCCACCTGCGTGGGGCGAAGTTCGACCGGGTCTACGACCTGCAGACCTCGGCGCGGACCGCGAGCTACTGGCGCTGGATGGGCAAGCCGGACTGGTCGGGCCACGTCCCCGGCTGCTCGCTGCCCGACCCGGACCCCGAGCGCGACACCCGCCACACCATCGACCGCCAGCGCGGCCAGCTCCTCGCCGCGGGGATCACCGCGCCGATCACGGACCTGGCGCCGATCCAGGCGGACATCGCCCGCTTCGGCCTCGACGGACCCTATGTCCTGCTGGTCCCGGGCGGCTCGGCGCACCGGCCGGCAAAGCGCTGGCCCGCGCCGCGCTACGCCATCCTCGCCCGGCGGCTGACCTGGAGCGGCCTGACCCCGGTCGTCATCGGCGGACCCGACGAGGTTCCGCTCGCCCACGCCATCGTCGCGCGCACGCCGGAGGCGCGCGACCTCACCGGCCAGACCAGCTTCGCCGAGATCGTCGCGCTCGCCCGCCAGGCCACCGGCGCGGTCGGCAACGACACCGGCCCGATGCACCTGATCGCCATGGCCGGCTGCCCCAGCCTGGTGCTGTTCTCGTCCGAGAGCGACCCGTCGCTGTGCGCGCCCCGGCCGGGAGCGGCCGGCGGCAAGGTGGTGGTGCTGCGCCGGCCCTCGCTCGACACGCTCTCGGTCGACGAGGTCGAGGCGGGGCTGCCGTTCGTGCTGGTGCGGTGACGGGCGCTCGCTTGACACGCCCATGTCCGTCACCGATATATCCTCGCATGAACCGCTTGCCGACCACCGCGACCGCGACTACCACGACCCTTCGCCCCACCACCGGCGTTGGGGGGCCGTGACGTCCGGCTTGCGCGCAGCGCCTGGACCCGCGACCCTCCCGGCCGAAGCCTGGAGGGTTTTTTAGTATTCTGGTGCCGAGATAGAGACGAAGACGATGGCGAACGCAGAGATTGCCGACAAACAGATCAACCTGACGCTGCCCGACGGCAGCGTGCGCAGCTTCGCGCACCCGGTCACGGGCGCCGAGCTGGCGGCCGACATCGGCCCGGGCCTGGCCAAGGCGGCGCTGGCGATGCGGGTCGACGGCGCGCTGCGCGACCTGGCCGACGTGCTCGACCGCGATGCCGCGGTGTCGATCGTCACCGGCCGCGACGACGACGGGCTCGAGCTGATCCGCCACGACGCCGCCCACGTCATGGCCCAGGCGGTCCAGGAGCTCTATCCCGGCACGCAGGTCACGATCGGCCCGGCGATCGAGAACGGCTTCTACTACGACTTCGCCCGCGACGAGCCGTTCACGCCCGAGGACCTGGAGACGATCGAGGCGCGGATGCGCGAGATCGTCGACCGCGACCTGCCGCTCCGGAAGGAGGTGTGGGACCGGATCGACGCGATCGAGACGTTCAAGAACATCGGCGAGCACTACAAGGCCGAGATCATCCAGGACATCCCGTCCGACGACGAGATCAAGGTCTACCGCCAGGGCGACTGGTTCGACCTGTGCCGCGGCCCGCACCTGCCGTCGACGGGCAAGCTGCCCAAGGCGTTCAAGCTCTTGAAGCTGGCCGGCGCCTACTGGCGGGGCGATTCGCGCAACGCCATGCTCCAGCGCATCTACGGCACGGCCTGGGCGACGGACAAGCAGCTCAAGGACCACCTCCACATGCTGGAGGAGGCGGAGAAGCGCGACCACCGCCGGCTCGGCCGCGAGATGGGCCTGTTCCACTTCCAGGAGGAGGCCGCCGGCAGCATCTTCTGGCACCCCAAGGGCTGGACGGTCTACCAGCTGTGCGAGCGCTACATGCGCGCGCGGCTGGACGAGGCCGGCTACGTCGAGGTCAAGACGCCCCAGATGATCGACCGCGTGCTGTGGGAGAAGTCGGGCCACTGGGAGAAGTTCCGCGAGAACATGTTCACGGCCGAGGACGAGGGCGACAAGGTGCTCGCGCTCAAGCCGATGAACTGCCCGGGCCACGTCCAGATCTTCAAGCACCAGGGCATCATGAGCTACCGCGACCTGCCGCTGCGCATGGCCGAGTTCGGCGCGTGCCACCGCAACGAGCCGTCGGGCGCGCTGCACGGCATGCTCCGCGTGCGCGCCTTCACGCAGGACGACGCCCACATCTTCTGCACGGAAGGCCAGATCAATTCGGAGTCCAAGGCCTTCTGCGACCTGCTGATGTCCGTCTACAAGGACTTCGGCTACGAGGACGTGCTGGTGAAGTTCTCCGACCGGCCGCCGGTGCGCGCCGGCGACGACGCCACGTGGGACCGCGCCGAGGCGGCGCTCAAGGAGGCGGTCGAGGCCGCGGGTCTGCCCTATGAGATGAACCCGGGCGAGGGCGCCTTCTACGGGCCCAAGCTGGAATTCGTGCTGCGCGACGCGATCGGCCGCGACTGGCAGTGCGGCACGCTCCAGGTCGACTTCGTGCTGCCCGAGCGGCTCGACGCCAGCTACGTTGGCGAAGACGGCGAGAAGCACCGGCCGGTCATGCTGCACCGCGCGATCCTGGGCTCGTTCGAGCGCTTCATCGGCGTCCTGATCGAGAACTACGCCGGCAGGCTGCCGATGTGGCTGGCGCCGGTGCAGGCGGTGGTCGCGACGATCGTCTCCGACGCCGACCCCTACGCCGTCGACGTCTACAACGCGCTGCGGCGCGCCGGCATCCGGGCCGAGCTCGACCTGCGCAACGAGAAGATCAACTACAAGGTCCGCGAGCATTCCCACGCCAAGGTGCCGGTGATGCTGATCGTCGGCCGGCGCGAGGCCGACGAGGGCACGGTCTCCGTGCGCCGCCTGGGCGAGAAGGATCAGGAAACGCTTGCGCTGGACGCGGCGGTCGATACACTATTGGCTGACGCAGCTCCGCCGATCCCCATGTAGATTATAGGGACTTGCCCCGGGTCGGCCGGGGTGCCGCCGCGGCCTCTTGGGCCCGGCGCAATTCGTCGTGCCGCCGAAGCTGGGTGCCCGATGTCGGGGCCGCGGCCGATGCGGCCGGCGTGAATAGACCGACGAAGTAGACTGACGCAGTAAGCCGACACCGCAACCGTGTAACGCAATATAAGGAGATCAGCCCATACGACGCCCGTCAGGCCCGATCGCACCGGTCCATGAAGGACCCCGCGTCAACGAACAGATCGATGTGCCCAACGTCCGGCTCATCGATGAAAACGGCGAACAGGTCGGAGTCGTCACGCGCGACCAGGCCCTCCGTTCCGCCGAGGAAGCCGGCCTCGATCTCGTCGAGGTCTCGCCGACCGCCGTGCCGCCGGTCTGCAA
This sequence comes from uncultured Alphaproteobacteria bacterium, assembly GCA_963730305.1. Classification (GTDB taxonomy): domain Bacteria; phylum Pseudomonadota; class Alphaproteobacteria; order Bin65; family Bin65; genus CAMYMQ01. Next base: position 358,378 of record CAVSRB010000004.1, on the reverse strand, counting down.
GATCCTCGATGTCGGCAAGCTCAAATACGAGCAGCAGAAGAAGAAGAACGAGGCCCGCAAGAAGCAGAAGACCATCGACGTCAAGGAAATCAAGATGCGTCCCAACATCGACACGCACGATTACGACGTGAAGATGCGGGCGATCCACAAGTTCCTCGGCGAAGGCGACAAGGTCAAGGTCACGCTGCGCTTCCGCGGCCGCGAGCTGGCCCATCAGGAGCTCGGCCACAAGCTCTTGGAGCGGGTCCGCGGCGACCTCGACGAGCTGGCCAAGGTCGAGCAGTTCCCGACCCTGGAAGGCCGCCAGATGATCATGGTGATGGCGCCGAGATAGGCGCCTGATCCGATCTCCTTTCGACGTATCGGAATGGCGCGGCGATCCGCTCGGGTCGCCGCGCTCGATCCTGCCCAAACGCGCCGGGGCCCGTGCTAGGGTCGCGCCTCGACCGCCGAACGTTCGGGAGCGACATGGAGCCCGGAGCCGGAGAGCCCGCCGTCCTGTTGGAGGATGTCAGCCGCCGTTTCGACGGCGGCAGGGTGTGTGCCCTCGATCACGTCACCCTGACCCTCGCCGGCGGCGAGTTGGTCTGCGTCGTCGGCCGGAGCGGCAGCGGCAAGACGACGCTGGTATCCACCATCGCCGGCCTGGCGCCGCCCGATAGCGGCCGGGTCATGGTCTGCGGCCGGTCGCCGGCGAGTGTCGCGGCCTGGGCGCGGTTGCGGCGCGAGCGTATTGGCATCGTCCTGCAGGAGCCGCACCTGATCCCGACATTGACGGCGGTCGAGAATGTCGAGATCGCCATGTTCGGCGACGGGCGCAGCGGGAAACAGCGCCGGGTGGCGGCGCTGTCGCTGCTCGACGCCGTCGGCCTCGACCGGCAATCGGGCCAGAACGCCACCACCCTTTCCGGCGGCGAGAAGCAGCGCGTCGCCATCGCCCGCGCGCTGGCCAACAGCCCCGACCTGCTGCTCGCCGACGAGCCGACCGGAAACCTCGATCGCACGACCGCCGCGGAGGTCGCCGATCTATTGTTCGCGCTGCGCGACCGCCACCGGCAGACCCTGATCGTGGTGACGCACGATCAAGACCTCGCAGCGCGGTTCGATCGGCTGTTCGAGATGGACGACGGTCGCCTGCGCGAGGTCGCCGACCCGCCGTCGGCCGCGCGCCCGGTCGCGGGCTGACCGGGATGAACCTCCCCACCTTCAGCATCCGGAACCTGACGCGGCGCCCGCTGCGCTCGGCGCTGACAATCGGCGGCATCGCCATCGCGGTCGCCGGGTTCGTCGCCCTGCTCGGGCTGAGCCGCGGCGTCGCGTCGGCCTGGCAGGACAGCCTCGACGAGCGCGGCAGCCACCTCGTCGCCTTCGAGCGCGATGCGGTCGACTTCCTGACCGGGTCGCTGCCGGTCGACCTGGTCCCCAAGATACGGGCGATCCCCGGCGTGCGCGCCGTCGCCGCCGAGCTGGTCAAGCTGACGCCGGTCGACGACAGCGCGCACATCCTTGCCGTGGGCTGGGCGGCGGATGCCTATCTGTGGCGGCGGATCGACCTGGTCGCGGGACGGGTCCCGCGCCCTGGCGCCAACGAAGTCGTGCTCGGCCGTGCGCTCGGCAAGAAGCCCGGCGAGACGATCTCGCTGCTCTACGACCGGTTCACCGTGGTCGGCATCTCGGGCCTCGCCGGCATGCTGAACAGCCGGGTCGCCTATTTCGACCTCGGCCGGCTGCAGGCGCTGATCGACCGCCCGCAAAGCACGACCATGATCAACGTCGCGCTCGATGCCCCCGGCGACCGCCGCGCGGTCGCCCGGATCAAGGCGCGGATCGCCGCGTTGAGCCCCCGCCTGGGGGTTCTGGAGTTGGCCGAGCTGGTTCGCAACAACCGCGTCCTCAAGCTGCTTCGCGCGATCGCCTGGGCGACGTCGGCGATCGCGCTGGCGGTCGGGCTGCTCGCCGTGCTCAACACCATGTTCATGTCGCTCGCGGAACGGCGCGGCGAGATGGCGCTGCTGGTGACGCTCGGCTGGCCGGCGCACCGCATCGCCCGGCTGATCATCGTCGAAGGGCTGGCGCTGGCGGCGACCGGCGCGGTGCTCGGCGCCGCGATCGGCTGGCTGGCCGCCCGCATGCTTGCCCGCCTGCCCGGGCTTCAAGGGTTCCTGACGCCCGACCTGACCGTCGGCCTCGTCGTCGAAATCGTGGTCGCGATGATCGTGCTCGGCGTCCTGGGCGCGCTCCTGCCGGCGATGCGGGCGGCGCGCAGCGACCCCGAGTTGCTACTGCGCACGCACTGACGCTTCGCCCCGGGCCGCGCCCAGCCGGATGTCGGCGCCGTAGGCGGCGCTGAGCGCCCATACCCCGCCATAGATCACCCCCCACCACAGCTCCTCGATCGGGAAGCCGGCGAAGGTCGGTCCGGCGCGTGCGGCCGCGCTCCAGTACAGCGCGTAGTCGGGGACGATCTGCGCGACCAACAGCAATTCCGCAGCGTAGAGCGCGCCGAAGCCCAGCGCGCCGGAGATCATCAGCGGCCACGCGTCGGGCCGCCGCCAGCAGATGAAGGCCCCGGTCACCGCGAGGGCGACCAACGCCGCATCCATGATCGGCAGCGGCCCTGCCACCGGCCCCCGCGTCCACAGCAGGACGAAGACGCAGCTGGCGAGCGCGATGCATCCGACATAGCGACGGGCGACACGCCGTCCATTCAGATCTATGCGCAGGCGGCGACCGAATGGCACCAGCGCCACGAACATGAGCAGCAGCCCGTGCCCGAAGGAGAACAGCACGCCCTCGATGCTGAAGTACTTGCCGATCAGGTGTGGCGGGCTCCAGTACTCGGGCACGAACCAGACATCGGTCAGTCCCCCCGGTGCGGCCAGCACCCACTCACCAGCATCGCCCGCCGCAGCGCGGGAAACCGCCACAACGCGACCAGTCCCGAAGATCGTGGTGATCGCGCCGACCGCCAGATAGATGGAAGGCGTCATCGGGCCGCACGCCCCGCGCCCTCGGCGCGCGATTGGGGATCTCATCGCGCGCCCCTGCGCCTGGCCTCGAGCTGCCGCACCCGGCCGTCGATCCGGGCCAGGAAGGCCTTCGGGTCCCGGTTCGCCCGGCGCCACAGCGACGTGACCTCGGCGCGCCGGGTCACCGCCATGCTGGCGCCTTCGACGATCAGGTCCGCGATCCGCGGCCCGCGGGGCGTCCGAACGATCAACCACTGGACGCTCAGGGTGCGCTCCCGCGATGCCCGCACCCAGCTGCGCACCAGGACGCCGCCCGACACCGGGCGCTGCCCGCGCAGGACCAGCGCGCGCGGGCGATCGGCCTCGAGGCCGTGGGCAATGCCAAGCGCGACCAGGCGACCGATCAGGTCTTCGGCGCGCTTCTGCTGGGTCGCGGTGAGCGCCGGCCACGGTGCGCTCAGGGTCACGCGCGTCAACCGCGCCAGGTCGAACGCCCGGTCCACCAGGCTGACGATGGCTTGCGACCGGGGCCGGCCGGCCGAATGGAGCGCCGTGAGCTGGCGATAGAAGCCGTCGACCAGCGCCTGTTCCGGGGTCAGCGCCGACGATGCCGGAGTCGCGCCGACGAGCAGCAGCGCCGCGACGCCGGCCCGCATCGCCGAAATCAGGAGGAATCCCAAGGGGTACAATCGCTTTGCCCGGTCGACCGATTACCGGATCGATTATATCGCGCCGCGATCCGCGGTCCATGTCGGGCCATCGCGCCGATGTTGCGTCATGCGGCAGTCCCGATGGATTCTCCGGCGGCGCCTGGAGCGGCGACGCGAACGTTGACTTGCGGCCGCGTTGACCCCTTCTAAAGAGGCGATGGTCGAGCACCCGCCCGCCCCGTCTTCTCCGCCGTCCGCGGCTTCGGCCCCGGACGCGGCGCCGCGCGCGGGGTCGCTCGCCCGGCAGGGCGTCGCCTTCTGGATCGGGCCGTTGATCGCGGTCGACCTGTCGCTGCTGGTCGCGGCCTGGTTCCTGCCGCTGATGACGCTGAAGGCCGGCTGCATGTTCTGGGACGCGATGTGCCTGAGCCGCGACGAGACCTCGATCGCCGACACCGTGCGCATCCTGGCCGAGAGCCGGGAATGGCTGCTGTTGTTCGTGGTCGGCGGCTTCGCCATGCTGTTCCCGGTCGCCAAGCTGGTCGTCGCCGGCTGGGTCTGGGCCCGGGTCGACGCGACCAGTCCGGGCCGCAGCCGCGCCTTCGCGGTGATGCAGGCGCTGGGCAAGTGGTCGATGATCGACGTCTTCGTGGTCGCGCTGATCGTGGTCGGGGTGAAGGTCTCGCTGATCTCCGACGTCGACGTCCACGCCGGCATCTACGTCTTCACCGTGGCGGTGGCGCTGTCGATCGTGGTGATGACCTGGATCGAGAAACGGCTGAAGCCGCTGCTCAACGGCAATCACCCAACGCCTTGATATCTCGGGGCGCGCCCCGCTATATCCCCGCCTTCACATCCGAAACCACTGTTACGGATCATCGCGGCCTGGCGACAGGGCATGCCTCGGCCGCGTCTCGGCGAACACGCCGTCCCGCCTGTCTTCGATCGGACGGCGACCCAGTATAGAAGGATCGCGAAATGCCCAAGCTGAAGACGAAGAGCTCCGCCAAGAAGCGGTTCAGCTTCACCGGTACCGGCAAGGTCAAGAAGAACTCGGCCTACAAGAGCCACAACCTGACCCGGCGCAGCACCGAGATGAGGCGGTCGACCCGCGGAACCAGCATCATGGATCCGTCGGACGTCAAGATCATCCGCCCGCTGCTGCCCTACGGCCGGCGCTGACCCCTCCGGTCCGCCCGACCCCGTTACCGAACACGAGGAGCTGAACCATGGCGCGAGTCAAACGCGGCGTCACCACGCACGCCCGCCACAAGAAGATCATCAAGCTGGCCAAGGGCGCGCGCGGGCGCCAGAACAACACGTTCCGCGCGGCCAACCAGCGGGTCGAGAAGAACCTCACCTACGCCTACCGCGACCGCAAGGTCCGCAAGCGCAACTTCCGCGCCCTGTGGATCCAGCGGATCAACGCCGGCGTGCGCGAGCACGGCCTGACCTACAGCCAGTTCATGCACGGGCTGAGCAAGGCCGGCATCGAGCTCGACCGCAAGGTGCTCGCCGACATGGCCGTCCGCGACGCCGCGGCGTTCAAGTCGGTGGTCGAGACCGCGCAGAAGGCGCTCGGCTAGGCCCTTCGCCCGGCGGGCCGACGGTCCGCCGGGAAAGAGCCGAAAAGCCGGCCGGAACGGGCGACAAGCCGCGCCCCGCTTCGTATAACTCCCGTGCACCATACGAACAGCAGCACCGGGAGGACGCGATGAGGGGTCGCTTCACCATCACCACATTCTGGACGGCGCCATTGCTGGCGCTGGCCATGGCGCTCGGCCTTTCGGCGGTTGCGCCCGCGGCCTCGGCGCAGGCCCGGCTCGACCGGATGATCGCCGCGTGCCGCGCCTACGCCGACAACGCGGTCCAGCTCAACCGGATCAATCAGCGCCGCAACTGCGGCTACCGCGGGACGCGCTGGTCGTACGACCGGATCGCCCACTTCCGCTGGTGCATCTCGGTGCCGCCGGCGGCGCGGCAGCGCGAGACCCGGGCCCGGGTCGATCAGCTCCGCGCCTGCAGCCGGCCGCGCGGCTGCACCCGCGAGTACCGGCCGGTCTGCGCCGTTCACAACGGCCGCCGCCGCACCTATTCCAACGCCTGCGTGGCGCGGCGCGACGGCGCCCGCATCGTCGACCGCGGCCGCTGCCGGGGCCCCGGACCGGGCCCGGGCCCGGTCGGCGGCCGGGCCTGCCGGCTGGACAACGTCCAGCTGACCGTCAGCTCGCAGAACTGCGGCTCGAAGACGCTGCGGGTGACCTTCGGCCGGCGTTTCCTGCGCAACGGCGAGTCGCTCGTTCGCGAGGTCAATTCCGGGCCGATCAGCCAGGGCGCGCGCCGTTGGGGCGTGTGCAACTTCCACACCCGGATCCGCTACGGCTGCCGCAACGGCCGGCTGCGCATCCGGCAGGTGTTCCAGTGCCAGCAGGCGCGCACCAACCGCACCGGGGCGAACTGCCGGGTCTCGAACTGACGGGTCTCCAGCTGACGGGTCCCGGCCCAACCGGGGCTCGCCGCTTCAACAGCAGAGTCCCGCTCCCGTTCCACGGTCAATGACGCCGGTCACTGTGTGACCGGCGTCACACCGGTAGGGTGGCATCGTCGGGCGATACGGCGGCATCGAGACGCCGCCGGGCCCGGCCGTCAGCCACCCGGAACAGGGAACCCCGCCATGCTCGACACCAACCCGTTCGCGGGCGACCGCGGCGAGATCGCCACGCGCCTCCTGCTCGCCGCCGGCATCGCCGGCGCGCTCGCCACCGCCGCGCCGGCTGCAAAGGCGGCGACGGATGCCGCCGCCGGCTACCGCACCGGCCTCACCAGGGCGTGCCTCTACGACGCCCGCGACGCCACGATGTCCCGCGCCGCCAAACGCCGCTACTGCGGCTGCGTCGTCGGCAAGTTCATGGCCGCGCACAAGCGCCGCGAGATCACCGCGGCCCAGCTCCGCCTGGTCATCCGGATCTGGCGTGGCAAGCGGTCGTGGCCGGCCAGGCCCGCCGGATTCAGCGAATTCGACTACCACGCCAAGACCCGATGCGCGGCCGCGACCCGCGCCTGAGCCGGCGCGGGACCGCGCGGCCCGCCCGTCGCGTATCATCACCGAGAGAGCCGGGGGACAGGCCAACCCCGCCCGATACGAGGTAACGCCATGACCCTTCGCCCGACCCGAACCCTTGCCGCCGCGCTCGCGCTCGCCGCCGTCGCCAACGTCGCGACCGGCGCGCCGTCCATCGCCGCGGCGACCACGCTCAGGCCCGTCGACCAGGCGGCCCGGGACCCCGGCTTCCTGCGCTTCCGCAGGCAGCTCCAGAAGATCGTCGCGCGCCGCGACATCGCGGCGCTGCGCCGCCACCTGCATCCCCGCATCCTGTTCAGCTTCGGCGGCGAGAACGGCGTCAAGAACGCCGCCAAGATCATGCGCGACGATCCGAAGCGCTGGGCGATCCTCGCCCGCATCCTGCGCAACGGCGGCAAGTTCACCACCGCCGGGTCGGGCAAGGACCGGCGGCGCATGTTCTTCGCGCCCTATACCTATTTCGCCGAGCTGCCCGGCGGCGTCGGCGCCTACGACGTGGTCACCGTCGTCGGCACCCGGGTCAACGTCCGGGCCAGGCCGAGCGCGTCCGCGCCGGTGATCGCCAAGCTGAGCCACCAGGTCGTCCGCGTGGTCTGGAGCAAGCAGGGCCGCCGCACCAAGGGCTGGACCCGGATCAAGCTGGCCGACGGCCGCACCGGCTACGTGCGGTCGAGCTTCGCCAAGTCGCCGGTCGACTACCGCGCCGGCTTCGTCAAGTACAAGGGCCGCTGGGTGATGAGCGTCTTCGTCGCCGGCGACTGAGGCTTCGATTTCCCCTCTCCCCTTGGGGGAGAGGGGTCAGGGGTGAGGGCTCTTCGAGGACGCACCTGGCCATTGGCCCGCAGATCGCGCTGCGCCTCCGCCCTCGCTCTTCCCTGCCGATCCCGCTGACCGCCGACAGGCCCTCACCCCCGGCCCCTCTCCCCCAAGGGGAGAGGGGTGTGCTTTTGCGGCACCTTGAAAGCAGGGCGGTCGATAAGTAAATATTCCTGATTGAGCTGCCGGCGGCGCGGCTCCGTCCCGACATGACGGAACATGACAAAACATGACATCTCAGGAGGGGGGCACCCCGGGGCCTGCGGTTGACCCTTCGATCCGGCGTGGTACAAAGCCCGCCGCCACCGCGGCGGACTCGGGAAACGACGGAAACGATGACGTATCGGGCGCTTGACCGGCGCCCGGAACCGGCCAGATTTTCCCCACACGCCCCCGCGATCATGCGCTAGAACCTGACCGACCTGACAGAACCTGACATCCGACGCCCACCCCAAGACCGATATGACCGATCTGGCATGACCGACCTGACATGACCGACTTGGCCGACCTCAAGACCGAACTGCTCGATGCGGTTTCCGCGGCCGCCGACGGCGCTGCGCTGGAGGCCGTGCGCGTCGAGGCGCTCGGCAAGAAGGGCCGGATCACCGCCCAGATGAAGACGCTCGGCGGGCTCGACGCCGACGCCCGGCGCGAGGCCGGCCAGGCGCTCAACGCGCTCAAGGACGAGGTCGCCGCCGCCATCGAGGCGCGCAAGACGGAACTGGAGGAAGCCGACCTCGAAGCCCGGCTCGCCACCGAATCGATCGACGTCACCCTGCCGGTGCGGCCCGACGCGCAGGGGCGCATCCACCCGATCAGCCAGACCATCGAGGAGGTCGCGGCGATCTTCGGCGAGATGGGCTTCACCGTGGTCGAGGGCCCGGACATCGAGACCGACTGGCACAACTTCACCGCCCTCAACATCCCGCCCGAGCACCCGGCGCGGCAGATGCACGACACCTTCTATATGTCGGGCAGCGCCGACCAGCTCGAAGGCGCCGCCGCCAAGGCGGCCGATGCCGGCGACGGCGCGGGCGGCCCCGACGACAAGGCGGCGCACCTGCACACCGGCGCGATGCCGGGCGAGGGGCCGGAACGGGTCATCAAGCTGCTGCGCACCCACACCTCGCCGGTCCAGGTCCGCACCATGCTGTCGCAGGAGCCGCCGATCCGCATCCTCGTGCCCGGCCGCACCTACCGCTGCGATTCGGACATGACCCACACGCCGATGTTCCACCAGTTCGAAGGGCTGGTGATCGACGAGGCGACCCATATGGGCCACCTCAAGGGCTGCCTGATCGACTTCTGCCGCGCTTATTTCGAGGTGCCCGACGTGCCGGTGCGCTTCCGGCCGTCGCACTTCCCCTTCACCGAGCCGTCGGCCGAGCTCGACATCGGCTGTTCGCGCGAAGGCGGCGAGCTCAAGATCGGCAACTACGACGACTGGCTGGAGATCCTCGGCTGCGGCATGGTCCACCCCAAGGTGCTGGAGATGTGCGGGGTCGATCCCGACCGGTACCAGGGCTTCGCCTTCGGCATGGGCTGCGAGCGCATCGCGATGCTGAAATACGGCATCCCCGACCTGCGCACCTTCTTCGACGCCGACGTCCGCTGGCTCCGGCACTACGGCTTCCTGCCGCTCGACGTGCCGTCGGTGACCGGGGGGCTGGGGCAGTGAGACGCGCCGCCGCGCCGGAGATCAGCGTGGAGGACCTGCGCGCCTATGCCCGCGAGAATCCGGAGCCGTTCGTGCGCGTCCTCGAACGGATGCAGGCGCGCGGCCGGCCGACCGTGATGTCGTGGAGCTGGCCCGGCTTCCTCGTGCCGCTGCCGTGGTTCGCCTACCGCAAGATATGGGGCGCGTTGATCGGGCTCCCCGCCGGGATCGCCGTTGTCGTGCTGCTGCATCTCTACGTGCCGCAGCTCGGCAAGGCGCCGGGCGCCGACGGCCTGTACTTCATCCTGGCGATCGTTGTGGGCGGGATGTACGGCAAGTCGTTCCTCGTCCAGGCCGCCAACAAGGCGGCGGCCAAGGCGACCGCCCTGGGCCTGACCGGCGAGGCGCGCACGGCCTATCTGGCGAAACGGGGCGGCACCCTGCCGCTCGCCGCCCTGATCGTCAGCATCCCGTTCGGCGCGCTCTTCCTGCTCTACGTCTTCGCAATCATCGGCCTCGTCGTGCAGTCCCAATGAAATTCACCCTCTCCTGGCTCAAGGACCATCTCGATACCGACGCGTCGCTCGACACGATCGTCGGCACGCTGACCGCGATCGGGCTCGAGGTCGAAGGGGTCGAGAACAAGGCCGCCGCGCTGGCGCCGTTCATCGTCGGCGACGTGGTGTCCTGCGATCGGCATCCCAATGCCGACCGGCTCCAGGTCTGCGTGGTCGACACCGGCGCGGACAAGATCCAGGTCGTCTGCGGCGCGCCCAACGCGCGCGCGGGCATGAAGGGCGTGTTCGCGCCGGCCGGCACGCACATCCCGGGCACCGGCATCGACCTGAAGAAGGGCGTCATCCGCGGCGTCGAATTCGAACGGCATGCTCTGCTCCGAGAAGGAGATGGGCCTGTCGGACGACCACCAGGGCATCATCGAGCTGCCCGCCGACGCGCCGGTCGGCCAGGGTTTCGCCGCGTACATGGGGCTCGACGATCCGGTCATCGAGATCGCGATCACGCCCAACCGGCAGGACGCGCTGGGCGTGCGCGGCGTCGCCCGCGACCTCGCCGCCGCCGGCGTCGGCCTGCTCAAGCCGTTCCAGGGCGATCCGGTCGAGGGCGCCTTCGACAGCCCGATCGCCTGGCAGCGCACCCTGCCCGAGGGGCTGGAGGACGCCTGCCCGCTGGTGGTCGGCCGCTATTTCCGCAACGTCACCAACGGGCCCAGCCCCGATTGGCTGCAGGCGCGGCTGCGCGCGATCGGGCTCAGGCCGATCTCGGCGCTGGTCGACATCACCAACTACGTCACCTACGACCTCGGCCGGCCGCTCCACGTGTTCGACGCCGACAAGCTGTCCGGCGACCCGACCATCCGCATGGCGCGCAAGGGCGAGACCATCCTGGCGCTCGACGGCCGCACCTACCAGCTCGAACCGGGCATGACCGTGATCGCCGACGACGCGGCCGTCCACGGCATCGGCGGCGTGATGGGCGGCGAGGACACCGGCTGCACCGAGGACACCACCAACGTCTTCCTCGAGGTCGCGCTGTTCGACACCACGCGCACGGCGACCACCGGCCGCAAGCTCGGCATCAACTCCGACGCGCGCTACCGGTTCGAGCGCGGCGTCGATCCCGAGTCGGCCTATTGGGGCGCCGAGGTCGCGGCCCGCCTGGTCCACGACTTCTGCGGCGGCGAGGCGAGCAGGATCGTCGAGGCCGGCACCATGCCCGCGTGGCAGAAGAGCGTCTCGTTCCGCCCGGCGCGGCTCGATTCGCTCGGCGGCGTCCACGTGCCGGAGACCGAGGTCGAGCAGATCGTCACCGCCCAGGGCTTCGCCATCGAGGCGAAGAGCGACGCCTGGACGCTGGCGGTGCCGTCGTGGCGCATCTTCGACGTCCACGGCGAGGCCGACATCGTCGAGGACGTGCTGCGCATCTACGGCTACGACAAGATCCCGTCGGTCTCGATGACCGCCGACGGCATGCCGCCGGTGGTGGTCACGCCCGAGCAGCGGCGGACCCGGCTGGCCCGCCGGGCGCTGGCCGCGCGCGGCATGCTCGAAGCGGTGACCTGGTCGTTCATGCCATCGGCGCTGGCCGACCTGTTCGGCGGCGGCGACGAGGCGGTCAAGCTGGCCAACCCGATCGCCAGCGACCTCGACATGATGCGGCCGTCGATGCTGCCCAACCTGGTCATGGCCGCCCAGCGCAACGCCGACCGCGGCTACCCGGACGTCGCCCTGTTCGAGGTCGGCCCGCAATTCGCCGGCATCGAGCCGGAGGACCAGGCGCTGGTCGCCACCGGCATCCGCTTCGGCCGTTCCGGGCCGCGCCACTGGGACGCGCCCCCGCGCCCGGTCGACGCCTTCGACGCCAAGGCCGACGCGATCGCCGCCCTCGAAGCCGCCGGGGCGCCGGTCGCCAACGCCCAGACCACCACCGACGCGCCGGGCTGGTTCCATCCCGGCCGCTCCGGCGTGCTGCGCTTGGGCAACAAGGTGCTGGCCGCGTTCGGCGAGCTGCACCCGCGGGTGCTGCGCCGGCTCGACGTCAAGGTGCCGGTGGTCGGCTTCGAGGTCATGCTCGACAACCTGCCGCCGCCCAAGGCCAAGGCGTCCAAGACCCGGCCGCTGCTGCGGCCGTCGCCGTTCCAGCCGGTCGAGCGCGACTTCGCCTTCGTGGTCGGCGACGACGTGCCGGCCGAGAAGCTGGTGCGCGCGGCCCAGGGCGCCGACAAGGCGCTGATCGACGGGGTCAGCGTGTTCGACGTCTATACCGGCGCGGGCATCGGCGCGGGCAAGAAGTCGGTCGCCATCGCCGTTCGCCTGCAGCCGACCGAGCGAACCCTGACCGACGAGGAGATCGACGCGGTCGCCGAGAAGGTCGTCGCCAACGTCGCCAAGCAGACGGGCGGGGTGCTCAGAAGCTAGGCCCGGCGGGGCTTTGCGCGGCGGCGGGAGCGGCTTGGGCCGCGCCGTCGGCGGACATCACCAGCTCCAGGCAGCGCTCGATGCGCGCGTCGAAATCTTCCGGCTCCTCGTCGCGGACCAGAAGCGCCTCCGACAGGATCAGGCCCTGGAACAGGGTGCCGCGGGCGCGGGCCTCGGCGTGGGAGAAGCCGAGCTGCTGGAAGAACTGCTCGGCGTAGACCGAGCGCCGGGCGTCGACCGCGCGGACCGCGATGTGGGCGCGCTGGTCGTTGCGGGCCCAGTCGCGCACCGCCATCTCGATGCGCAGGCTCTCCATGTCGGCGACCGAGACCTCGAACAGCCGGCGCAGCTTCTCGGCCGGCGAGCCGCCGATCGAATCGACGACGCCGATGGTGGCGGCGGTGCGGGCGTCCTCCCAATGGTCGAGCAGGGCGTTGAGCAGCGCCGGCCGATCCTTGAAGTGCCAGTAGAAGCTGCCCTTGGTCACGCCCAGGCGGCGGGCCAGCGGCTCGACCTTGACCGCCTCGACGCCGCGCTCGGCCATCACGTCGATGGCGGCGTCGATCCAGGTGCGCCGGTCGAGGGGCTTGCGGTCGAGGGGCTTGCGATTGGAGGCGGGCATTGCCGTGATGAGTTAAGCATACGTCGGCGTATCCGCTCACCATAAGAGACCGGCGCGGCGCCGGCAAGCGAGCGCCCGGAAACCAGCCCTGAAATCCCTGCGCGCCGCTATCGGCACAGCGGTGATTCCGTCACAATAGTCGGGCTATTCTTCCGCTTCGTGCGTCAAGGACCGTGACCGCCATGCCCCAGCATATCGGGATCGTCGGCTGCTCCGCCGAGGGCGCCGCGCTCTGCTACCGGACGATCTGCGCCGAGGGCGCGGCGCTGCTGGGCGGCCACGCCCATCCCGAGGTCTCGATGCATACGCCGTCGCTGGAGGACTACACGGAATGCCTCGACCGCGGCGACTGGGCCGGCGTCGGCGAGATCATGCTGGCCTCGGCCAACAAGCTGGCTTCGATCGGCGCCGACTTCCTGATCAGCCCCGACAACACCGTCCACCAGGCGCTGCCGCTGATCGAGGCGCGCCTGCCGCTGCCCTGGCTGCACATCGCCGCGGTGGTCGCCGACCAAGCGGCGGCGCGCGGCTTCAGCCGGCTCGCGCTGACCGGCACGCGCTGGCTGCTCGACGGCCCGGTCTATCCCGACCAGCTCGAACCGCGTGGTATCGATTATGAACGCCCGACCGACGACGAGCGCGACGAGATCAACCGGATCATCGTCGACGAGCTGGTCCACGGCCTGTTCCGGCCCGAGGCGGTCGGCTACTTCCAGCGCGTGATCGGGCGGATGAAGGAGGCCGGCTGCGACGCCGTCGTGCTCGGCTGCACCGAGATCCCGCTGATCATGAACGACGTCAACTCGCCGCTGCCGACCCTCGATTCGACCCGGCTGCTGGCGCGGGCGGCGCTCGCCCGCGCGGTTCAGGCGAGGTAGCCGATCAGGATCGCCGCCGTGATCCAGGCCAGCGCCGTGCTGGCCAGCACGGCGGCTGCGGCGCGGGCGACGAAGACCTTGTACGTGCTGGCAAACACGAAGGTGGTCGCGCCGGAGGGCATGGCGGCGAGCAGCACGGCGATCGCCGTCCGGAACCGGTCGACGTCGAAGACCTGGGTCGCCGCCAGCCACACGGCCGCGGGCAGGACCAGCAGTTTGATCGCGACCACGACCGCGACCTGGTTCATGTCGCCACCGAGCTTGAACCGGGTCAGCGAGGCGCCGAGCGCGAACAGCGCCACCGGCGCCGCCGGCCGGCCGATCAGCTCGATGGTGCGGTCGGCGATCACCGGCAGGGGCCAGCCGGTCGCCGCCCAGGCCGCGCCGAGGACCAGGCTCATGATGATCGGGTTGGTGGCCAGCGCCTTGGCCGGCGCCAGCACCCAGGCGCGGAACCGGCCGCCGCCGCTCTCCCGGCCGCGCGCCGCCTCGATCAGGATGGTCGGCAGCGACATCAATAGGGTCGGGTGCAGGGCGATGATCAGCATCAGCGGCACCACGCCGCGGTCGCCGAACGCCGCCAGGACCAGGGCGAGGCCGAGCATCACGTTGTTGCCGTAGACGCAGGTCATGCCGAACACGACCTGCTCCTCGAACGGGTGGCGGTAGACGAAGCGGGCGATCGCCATCGCCAGCGCGTAGACGACGAAGGCGGCGCCGTAATAGGCGAACAGCAGGCCCGGGTGGAACACGTCGGGCGTCTGGATCCGGGCGACGGCGCGGAACAGCAGCGCCGGGATCGCCAGGTACCAGACGAACCGCATCAGCGCGTCGATGCCGCTGTCGGGCATGAGCTTGATCCGGCCGGCGATGTAGCCGATCAGGATGACCCCGAAGACCGGGACGACGATGGTGAGCGTTTGGGACATGTCCGAACGGGTGTGGCTGGGGCGCGGTCAAGCGCCCGGGCCAAACCGGTCCGGGCGCCGCCGCTCAGAGCTTGAAGATGCGCTCGGCGTTCTTGCCGCGCACCGCCTTGCGGGTCGCGTAGGGCAACGCGTCGACCCGGGTCAGGCAGCCGCGCATGTCGCCGATATTGTGAGGATAGTCGGAACCATACATCACCTTGTCCGAGCCGCCAACCTCGACGCACAGCTTCAGCGAATCGAGCTGGAAGGTGACGCTGTCGTAGTAGATCTCGCGCAGCAAATCGGACGGCCGCTCGGTCACGTTCTCGCGGACCGCGACCATGTTGTCGTAGCACATGTCCATCCGGCCGACGAGGTAGGGCAGGGTCGCGCCGGCGTGGGCGGCGATGAACTTCACGTTCGGATAGGTTTGCAGGAAGCCCTCGTAGATCAGCCGCGCGACCGCCATCGAGGTGTCGAACATGAAGCCGATCTGGGCGATCATGTTGTACTTGCGGATGTCGAGCTGGCCGGTCGCCGGCGGCGCGGTCGGGTGGATCAGGACGGGCAGGCCGCGCTTGTCGATCGCCTTCCAGATGTTGGCGAAGCCCGGATCGGTCAGCGAGCGGCCGGCGATGTTGGCGAGCACCATCACGCCGACGGCGCCGGCGTCGCACGCGCGCTCCAGCTCTTTCAGCGCCAGGTCCTCGTGTTCCCACGGGATCGAGGCGAACCAGCGGATGCGGTCGGGCCAGGTGGTCTGGGCGGCGGCCATGTCGTCGTTGACGAGCTGGGCGGCCTTCAGGCTGGTCTCGGCGTCGCCCCAATAGCAGTTGGGCGCGGTCAGGCTGACGATGGCGATGTCGACCTTGGCGACGTCCATGTCCTTCAGGCGCAGCTCGTAGTCGAAATGGGCCGGCTGCGGCGTCGCGAACGGCGCGCCGTCGGCGTAGATGCCCAGCGGCGCGGGCCAGTCCTTGGACGGCTTGACCTCGAAGCGCGGCGCGCCCTTCTCCTTGATCAGCTCGAACCACGCCTCGCTGAACATGTGCGTGTGGACGTCGATGACGGTCATGGGGCCTCCCGAAGCTTGTTATGGGCGGGTCCGGAAGCGGGTGTCCGGCCGCATTCTTCGTGGGTAGGCCAGATGCGCCGGGGGCGCAAGCCGTGCGGCGCGGCAGCGTGCATTCGCACCCTGCATGGATCGGCCGGCGGCGGCCAAGGCGGTTGGGATTCCAACGCCTTGGCGGCCCCTTGCGCCGGTGGTATAGCGACGCCCGCAGCCACCCGCACCAGGCCATGACCGACCTCGCCCACATCCGCAATTTCTCGATCATCGCGCATATCGACCACGGCAAGTCGACCCTGGCCGACCGGCTGATCCAGGTCTGCGGCGGGCTGACCGACCGCGAGATGCGCGAGCAGATCCTCGATTCGATGGAGCTGGAGCGCGAGCGCGGCATCACCATCAAGGCGCAGACCGTGCGCCTGACCTACAAGGCCAAGAGCGGCGAGGAATACGAGCTCAACCTGATCGACACGCCCGGCCACGTCGACTTCACCTACGAGGTCAGCCGGTCGCTCAAGGCGTGCGAGGGCTCGCTCCTGGTGGTCGACGCGTCCCAGGGCGTCGAGGCCCAGACCTTGGCCAACGTCTATCTCGCGCTCGACGTCGACAACGAGATCATCCCGGTCCTCAACAAGATCGACCTGCCCGCGGCCGAGCCGGCGCGGGTCAAGCAGCAGATCGAGGACGTGATCGGCCTCGACGCCTCCGACGCGGTCGAGGTCTCGGCCAAGACCGGACTCGGCGTGCCCGAGCTGCTCGAGGCGCTGGTCGAGCGGCTGCCGCCGCCCAAGGGCGATGGCGCCGCGCCGCTCAAGGCGCTGCTGGTCGACAGCTGGTACGACCCCTATCTGGGCGTCGTCACCCTGGTCCGCGTGTTCGACGGGTCGATCCGGAAGGGCATGAAGATCCGGATGATGCAGACCGGCGCGGTCCACGAGGTCGACGAGGTCGGCGTGTTCACGCCGAAGCGGACCAAGGTCGGCGAGCTGGGGCCGGGCGAGGTCGGCTACATCACCGCGGCGATCAAGCACGTCGCCGATACCAAGGTCGGCGACACGATTACCGAGGACCGTCGCCGGGCGGAGACGCCGCTGGGCGGATTCCAGCCGAGCCTGCCGGTGGTGTTCTGCGGCTTCTTCCCGGTCGACGCCAGCGACTACCCGCACCTGCGCGACAGCCTGGAGAAGCTGGCGCTCAACGACTCGAGCTTCCACTTCGAGCCGGAGAGCTCGGCCGCGCTCGGCTTCGGCTTCCGCTGCGGCTTCCTCGGCCTGTTGCACCTGGAGATCATCCAGGAGCGGCTGTCGCGCGAGTTCGATCTCGACCTGATCACCACCGCGCCGTCGGTCGTCTACAAGATCCATATGACCGACGGCAGCACGATCGAGCTGCACAATCCCGCCGACTTCCCCGAGGTCACCCAGATCCGCTCGATCGAGGAGCCGTGGATCAAGGCGACGATCATGGTGCCGGACGACTATCTCGGCGCGGTCCTGTCGCTGTGCACCGAGCGGCGCGGCGAGCAGATCGACCTCACCTATGTCGGCCAGCGGGCGATGGCGGTCTACCGGTTGCCGCTCAACGAGATCGTCTACGACTTCTACGACCGGCTGAAGTCGGTCTCGCGCGGCTACGCCAGCTTCGACTACCAGATCGAGGGCTATCACGAGGGCGACCTGGTCAAGGTCCAGATCCTGGTCAACGCCGAGCCGGTCGACGCGCTGTCGATGATCCTGCCGCGGGTGTCGGCGGAGGCGCGGGGCCGGGCGGTGTGCGAGCGGCTCAAGGAGCTGATCCCGCGCCAGCTCTTCAAGATCCCGATCCAGGCCGCGATCGGCGGCAAGGTGATCGCGCGCGAGACCATTTCCGCCCTGCGCAAGGACGTCACCGCCAAGTGCTACGGCGGCGACATCACCCGCAAGAAGAAGCTCCTGGAGAAGCAGAAGGCGGGCAAGAAGAAGATGCGCCAGTTCGGCAAGGTCGAGATCCCGCAGTCGGCCTTCATCGAGGCGCTGCGGATGGGCGAGGACTAGCCGCCGCGAACCGGGACGCCGGCGGGCGGGCCTACCGCTTGCGGCCGCGTCGGCGGTGGAAGATCAGCGCGAGCACCGCGCCCAGGACCAGGAAATCGACATAGGCCGGCGTGGTCAGGATCGGCAGGATGACGCCGGTATAGAGGTCCGGGTCGATATGGCGCTGGATCGCCGGACCCAGCGCGCCCAGGCTTGCCGGATCGATCGACGCCCACACCTTGCCCAGGACTTCCGGCTCAAACCGGCCGCCCTGCAGGACGGGGATGACCGCCCAGCACAGGAAGCCGACGCCGAGCGCGAGGAAGAGCCAGCCGATGGTGCGGCCGACGAGCATGAACGTGCTCTCGCGCCCCGGCTCGTCGCCGCTCCCCGCCGCAACCCGGCCGATCACCAGGCCGAGCATCGTGACGACGACGCCGGCCCAGAAGACCAGGGGCTGGTAGGCGGCGATGCCAGAGTTGCCGGCAAGTTGCTTGAGGGACGCACAGCGGCCTTCGGTCGACCACAGGCAGCGAATAAGGCGGCCCATCGACGTATTCGTGCCGCTCGTCGCATCCCTGGCATAGATGAACCACCAGGCCAGCGCGACGAGCAGCAGGAGCGTTCCGATTATCACGAATACTTTGGAAAACTTCCGCGCATCCATTTTCGGTTTCTCGAACCTGGTTATGGATTCAATAAAAGCCGACGGCCGATACTATCAGAAAATCCAGACCACCGGCTCGTCGATTGTAAATGGCGTGCGAAGTCGGCCCCGATCACGGATTCTTCTGCGTCGTTTCAGCAACGCATCGTTCTTCTATTTGGTCCGGAAAAGATATCGCAGCCGAATCGCTGGACCAAGGCCGTCGGATGCCGCCCTGCGCAACAATCCGTGATCCCGATCGGCGCCGCCGGCCCCCTCTATCGCGCGGGGGTGGACGGTCGAGCTGCCGGGCCGTAGCGTCTTGGCGCGTCCGGACGCTCTTGATAAGGTCCGGCCGCCGGCGCGCGAGGTTCGACTTGGGGCGCCGGCATTGCGGATGGGTGGCCGAGCGGTCGAAGGCGCACGCTTGGAAAGCGTGTTTACGGTAACCCCGTAACGTGGGTTCGAATCCCACCCCATCCGCCATCCTGCTTCGCGCTGCGCGCTTCGCAGGATCGGCGACCCCGGTCGCACGAAGCAGGATGCCCTCCGAAGCCTCGGCGTAGGTGGCCGGCCCCTGTCCACTATGTCTATTTCATCGAGAGTGGCGCTGTGTCCGGACCGCGATACGTCGGCCTGACGGCGGACCTCGAACGCCGGCTCGCCGAACACAATGCCGGCAAGTCGTCACGCACCGCAAAAGTCAGGCCGTGGCGCCTCGTCACCCATGTCGCGTTCAACGATCGGCGCACGGCAGAGGCGTTCGAAGTCTGCGTCAAATCCCGCTCGGGCCACGCCTTCGCCAACAAGCGCTTCTGGAGGACGCTTTCGCCGGGCCGTGTACCGCTCAGCCGCCTGGGAGCGCTTTTCGGCGTTCTCTTTCGCCACCAGCGTCGACCGCCACCGCGTCGTCATCCTTCGCCAACTTGGCCAATTTTCGACGCAGCAGCGCCTTGCGCACTTCGCCCTTCAACCATTCCTCTTCCGAGAGCAAGGTCGCGGCCTTCTCGACGAGATACAGGTTGAAGGCCAGCAACGCGGCGACGGCGAGAATGAAAAGCGCACTGCCGACATGTCCCTTGGCGAGGAGTGCGATCGCAACGACGAGGAAGACGAGAATCGCCCCCGAGTTGGCGAAGCGGGCCACGAGCTTCAGGTTTCTTGGCATCCGATCGGTCTGCTTTCTCCTTCGGGATGCGGGAAAGCATGCACCAACTCGGTTAACATCAACTTACACGTGAACATGCCCCCCGGGCCGCGGAGGCTATCGGCGCGCGCCAACGCTGGGTCCGACGTCGCGCTGACGAAGAACCCGGCGATCGCCCGCGCCACCAGGCCGCGTGTGGCTGATGGCGGGGTGCCGCCGTCGAATGGGCCGGCCGCCGCGTCGTCGGCGACGGGAGGCCGGCACGCGAAACCGAATCGCCTAGGGTTTGGCCGTCGTCACGTTGACGCCGAGGTCGTAGACCAGATGGCCGCCGAAATAGGCGGTGACGAGGATCAGCGCCGCGCCGACCAGGGCGACCGCGAACAGCGCCCACCCACGGCCGCTCGCCAGCGAGATCTTCTTCCAGCGCGCGCCCAGCCGCAGGGCCGCCAGCACGGCGAACAGCGCGATCGTCGTGGTCGCGAAGCCTTCGTGCTGCTCGATCGGCGCCTCGGAAATGCCCAGGGAAACGGCGTGATCGGCGGCGATGCCGCCGAAGATGATCGCCACCACGCCCGCCAACACGCCCAAGATCAGCGTGACCAGCGCGACATTGGGCACGCACGTGCGCGCGGCGAGGTCGCCGCCGCGGGCGAGGGCAAAGAAGTCGATGACCGGTACCGCCAGCAGCAGCACGATCGGGAAGTGCACGATCATCGGGTGGATGAGGTAGACAGGAAACATCGGTCCTCCGCTGGTTGAACTCGGGAGGGTCGCGCCGGGGCGAGGCGGACGACGATCGGCCTCAGAAGCGTGGCCCGGGATGGACGGCGGTATCGGCTGGAATGCCCGCACGCGGTCGCGCGCCGGCGCCTCACGCCAAATGGCGCGGCAATTATGGCCACATTTGGAAAGGTTACCAGTCGGCGCGCGGCCCAGTCCGCTAGTCCAGCCCGATGTCCCGTGTCTCGCGGACGAAGAAGACCGCGGTGACCAGCGTGACCAGGCCGCAGGCGGCGATCCAGAAGGCCGGGGCGATCGGGTTGCCGGTGGCCGTGATCAGCCAGGCGGCGATCAGCGGCGTGGTGCCGCCGAAATAGCCGATCGCCGCATTGTACGCGAAGGCGAGGCCGGTGCAGCGCACCGGCGGCGGGATCAGCTCGACGTTGGCCCCGGCGAGCCCGCCGTTGAGCAGGCCGACGCCGAGCACGAAGCCGACCTCGCCGGCGAAGATCAGTACCGGGTCGGGGTGGTGGATCAGCACGAACAGCGGGACCGCGCCGAAGGCGATGATGGCGGCGCCGGCGAGGATCAGCGGCCGGCGGCCGTAACGGTCGGCCATCAGGGCGGCGACCGGCGCGATCACCAGCAAGAGGGCCATCGCCCCGGTGTTGAGGTTGAAGGCGATGCGCGACGGCAGCGCGTCGATCGACTTGATGTAGGTGACGGCATAGACGAAGGCGGCGTAGAAGCTGACGCCATTGGCCACGTTCAGGAAGATCACCCGGATCACCGACCTGCGGTGCCTGCCGAAGGTGTCGCGGACCGGCTGTTTGGCCTCGGTGGCGGGCGCCTCGGCCTGGATCGCGCGGCGGACCAGCAGGCCCGTGCCGGCGACCAGCGCGCCGAGCAGGAAGGGCAGCCGCCAGGCCCAGTCGGTGATCGCCTGGTCGTCGAGGATGTTGGTCAGCACCGCGCCGACGGCCGAGCCGAGCAGGATGCCCGCGACCGCGCCCCAGAAGCCCCAGACGGCGTAGAAGGCGCGCCTTTTCTCGAGGGCGTTCTCGGCGAGGAAGACCAGCGAGCAGGTGTATTCGCCGCCGACCGACAGGCCCTGGACGATGCGCAGCAGCACGATCGCGATCGGCGCGGCGATGCCGATCGTCTCGTAGGTCGGCAGCACGCCGATCGTCACGGTCGGCACCGCCATGGCGATCACCGACAGGGTCAACGCGCGCTTGCGCCCGAGCAGGTCGGCGACCCGGCCGAACACGATGCCGCCGAGGGGCCGCACCAGGAAGCCCGCGGCGAAGGCGCCGAATGCGGCGATCAGCGAGACGGCGGCGCTTGCCGACGGGAAGAACAGGTGGCCGATGACGCTGGCGAAATAGCCGTAGACCGCGAAATCGTACCATTCCATCACGTTGCCGATGAGCCCGGCCAGGATGATCCGGCTCCGCGGCGTCACGGTCGTTCCGCGCTGCGACGGCACGGTCGTGCCGCCCCGCGCGATGGCGGTCGCCATGTCTCCCATCGCATTGACCCCTCGTTGCGACGAACGGGCCCGAATTTAGACGGCTTAGGGTGAGGGAAGGGTTAACGCGGACGGGATCAGACCGGCGGGGACGCCGTTGCGGATTCGGCCGAGACCGCCGCACGGCGGAAGGCGTTGCGGGCTGACCCCGATCTGCTGGCGGAAGAAGCGCGAGAAGTTGCCCGGCGTGGCGAAGCCGAGGTCGAGCGCCAGGTCGCCCAGCGGCGAGCGGCCGTGGGTCAGCGCCCCGATCGCGCGCTCCATCCGCGCGGCGTTGACCACGCGGCTCGGCGTCACCCCGGTGCATTCGTGGAACAGCTCGAAGAAGCGGGGCCGCGACAGGCCGACCGCGCGGGCGACGCCGTCGAGCCGCACCGGGCCGTCGGCGTCGTGCAGCAGGCCGAGCGCCCGGCGGATGCGATAGTCGACCACGCCGCCAACGGGGGCGGGGCGCGACCGTTGTTCACCGGCGCGGCGCAGGGTGTCGATCAGGTCCGGCACCAACGCGGCGATCTGCTCGCCCAGCGGCGCGTCGCTCGACCGGGGGCCGGTCGACGCCATGATCTCGGCGATGGCGCCGATCGTCCGCCGCGCATCCGCGCCCAGCCGCACGCTCGGCGCCGGGAAGAAGGCGCCGAACCCGTCGAGCGGCGCGTCGAAGCCGGCCGCGGCGAGCCAGCGCGGTTCGAGATAGAGGGTCAGGAAGCGGGTCGGCGGCGCGCCCGGGTCGCGCCGCCATGCGTGCGGCTCCCAGGCGTTGACCAGCACGGCGCAGTCGTCGGTGACCGGGCACTCGGCGTCGCGCACCCGGAAGCGGGTGTCCGCGCCGCCGGCCTTGATCGCCACGTGCAGATGGTGGTGCACGTGGGTGGCCAGGTCAGAATCCATGTCGACCAGGCCGAGCCGGCCGAAGGCGCCATGGACGAAGGCGACGGGGCGGGACATGCGCGGTGCTGCGTCGTTGCCGATGCGCGACAGGGTGCCATATCGCGCGCGCCGGCAAAATAGCGCTGCGATGGCCGCCTGGCGCCGCCGTGGCGCGAAAAATCAGACGATCGGCTAAGAATCCGGACCGCCGGATGCGCCGGCGCGGGCCGATTTGCGGTAAGCTCCGGGCATTCGCAGCAACAGGAGCCGCCGGTAGCCCCATGCACGGCCCGACGTCAGAACAAGGCGGCGGCGATTTCATCGCCCGCCACGGCCTGTGGTCCGACGACCAGGAACGCCAGGCGCGCGAGGTGCTGGCGCGGGTCGAGGCCGAGGGCCTGCACCTGATTCGCCTGGTCTGGTGCGACACCCACGGTGTCGCCCGCGCGCGGGCGGTGACCCCGCCGGTGCTGAAGGCGGCGCTGGCCAACGGCCACAATATCGGCGCGGGCAGCTGGAGCCTCGACGCCTCGGGCGGCCGGGTGTTCTCCTCCTTCGTCGCCGGCGGCGGCATGAACTTGCCGGAGATGACCGGCTCGCCCAACCTCGTCGTCGTGCCCGACCCGGCCACCTTCCGCACCCTGCCCTGGGCGCCCGGGATCGGCTGGGTGATGTGCGACGACTATTTCCGCGACGGCACGCCGTTCCACTTCTCGCCGCGCCACCTGCTGCGCCGGACCCTGGCGCGACTGGCCGAACGCGGCATCGAGGCCGTGGTCGGGCTCGAGGTCGAATGGTACCTGCTCAAGCTGCTCGACGAGACGCTGGGCGACGAGAATATCGGCACCGGCGGCGAGCGCGGCCGGCCGCCGCGCACGGCGCTGCTCGAACCCGGCTTCTCCTACGATTCGGAGACCAACCTCGATCGCATGCAGCCGATGCTCAGCATCCTGGCCCAGCACTATGTCGCGCTCGGCCTGGGCCTGCGCTCGGTCGACAACGAGCTGGGCGCGAGCCAGGTCGAGTGCACCTTCATGCCCCAGGGCGCGCTGGACGCGGCGGCGGACTACGTGCTGTTCCGCAGCGCCACCCGCCAGATCTGCCGGCGCCACGGCCACATGGCCAGCTTCATGACCGTCCCCGGCCGCCGCGGCCTCTACCCCGGCGGCTGGCACCTGCACCTGTCGCTGGTCGACGCCAAGACGGGTGCGAACCTGCTGACGCCAGAGCGGGCCGAGGACCATCTCTCGCCGCTCGGCCGGTCCTTCCTCGCCGGCCAGCTCGACCACGCCGCCGACGGCTCGGCCTTCGCGACGCCGACGGTCAACGGCTACCGCCGCTTCCGGGCCAACTCGCTGGCGCCCGACCGGGCGACCTGGAACACCGACCACCGCGGCGTGATGCTGCGCATCCAGGGCGGGCCCGGCGACCCGGCGACCCGGATCGAGAACCGCGTCGGCGAACCGGCCGCCAATCCCTACCTGTTCATCGCCGCCCAGGTCGCCGCCGGACTCGACGGGCTGGAACGCGAAGCCGAGCCGTGGCCGGCCGACGACAATCCCTACGAGGCCGACCGGCCGATGCTGCCGGCCAGCCTCGGGGAGGCGCTCGACGCGCTCGACGGCTCGGCCTTCTTCCGTGCCGCGTTCGGCGACACCTATCTCGACTATTTCCTCCGGATGAAGCGGGCGGAGCTGGCGCGTTACGAGGCCTTCCTGGCCGAGACCGGCGCCGACCCGGCGGCCGGCGTCACCGACTGGGAAGTGAACGAATATTTCGATGCCTTCTGACCGCACGGCGGCGGAGGCTCAGTATTGGAGGCCATGATGGGCACCCAGCAGAAACCGATCGTCGCGTCCGGTACCGCCGCGCTCGGCTACGACTTCGACGCGCTGGTCCACGAGGACAAGGTCCACCGGCTGCTCTACACCGAGCCCGAGATCTTCAAGCTGGAGCTGACCCGGATCTTCGGCGCCACCTGGGTCTACCTCGCCCACGAGAGCCAGGTGCCCGAGCCCAACGACTTCTTCCGCACCAAGCTGGGCCTGCGCCCGATCATCGTCGTGCGCGACAAGAACGGCACGATCCGCGCGCTCTACAACCGCTGCACCCACCGCGGCGCGACCATCTGCCGGCAGGCGCGGGGCTCGGCCAAGGCCTTCCAGTGCCCCTATCACGGCTGGACCTACCACAACACGGGCGAGCTGGCGGGCGTGCCCTGGCCCGAGGGCTACACGCCCGACCACCACGCCAACGGCGAATTCAACCTGGTCCAGGTGCCGCGGGTCGAGAGCTATCGCGGCTTCATCTTCGGCACGCTCAACCCCGAGGCGCCGGCGCTGGTCGACCATCTCGGCCCCGCCCACAAGCCGATCGACGAGTGGCTCGACCGCAACCCCGGCGGCAAGGTCGTCGTGCGCGAGGCCAACCGGATGAAGTTCAAGGGCAACTGGAAGCTCGCCTACGACAACAGCGGCGACGGCTACCACGTCCTGTTCTCGCACCGCTCGCTGCTGATGATGGAGAACCGTTTCTCGACGGAGAGCGAGAAGGGCATGTCCTTCTACAAGCAGCAGCCGGACGAGGGGCCGATCAAGATCCACTATCTGGGCAACGGCCACCACTTCAAGGACAAGCGGTTCACCCTTCCCCAGCGCCCCGGCGCCCTGTGGGAGATCGAGGGCGCCCATCCCGGCATGGAGGGCTACGAGGCGCGGCTGCGCGCCGAGCATGGCGACGATGCCGACCGGCTGCTCGACCTCGCCGCCTCGGTGCCGATGAACATCAACATCTTCCCGAACCTCTTGATCCTGGGAAACCACATCCAGGTGCTCGAGCCGCTGTCCTTCGACGAGACCGCGACCGTCTGGTACGGCACCGCCGTGGTCGACGAGGACGGCGAACTGAACGGCGCGGCCGACGCGATCAACGCGCTGCGCATGCGCACCCAGGAGCAGTTCCCGAATTTCGGCGAGGTCGACGACCTGAC
This sequence comes from uncultured Alphaproteobacteria bacterium, assembly GCA_963730305.1. Lineage (GTDB taxonomy): Bacteria > Pseudomonadota > Alphaproteobacteria > Bin65 > Bin65 > CAMYMQ01. Next base: position 332,876 of record CAVSRB010000004.1, on the reverse strand, counting down.
CAACTTCGAGGAGATCCAGTCCGGCCTCGCCGCGGAGGAGGACGAGTGGGTCTACATGGACCGCGGCTACGGCATCCCCGAGCGATTCACCGAGCAGGACGGCGTGCTCTCCGGCCCGGCGACCGACGAGGTGTTCATGCGCGAGTACATGAAGACCTACAAGGCGCTGATGCAGGCCGAACCGACCCTCGCGCCGACGCGGGAGGTCTGAGCATGGCCCCCGCGTCCGCATCGAAGACCGCGAACGTCGACCCGTCGGTCAGCTCCTACTACGTCACCGACGATTTCTACCAGGCGCTGGTCGACGCCTTCACCGGCTGGGACCGCGACGACCGCGCGATCGCCGACCCGGCGGTGCGCGATTCGTGCCGGGCGCTGCTCGAGCGCGAGGCGCGCTACCTCGACCAGGGCCGGCACGACGACTGGCTCGCCCTGTTCGTGCCCGAATGCGCCTACTGGGTGCCCGGCACCGCCGAGCGCGGCGACCCGCGCCGGGAGATCACCTTCGCCTTCCACGACCGCCGCCAGATGGAGGACCGGGTCTACCGCCTGGGCACCGGCTATGCCTGGTCGCAGCAGCCGGTCAGCCGCACGGTGCGGATGGTCTCCAACGTCGAGGCCTTTGCCACCGACGACCCGGCCATCGTCATGGTCCGCTCGACCTTTCAGATCACCGAGTTCCGCGACGGCGACCTGCGCACCTGGACCGGCTGGGCCGGCCACCGGATCCAGCGCCAGGACGGCGGCGGCTGGCTGATCGTCGCCAAGCAGGTCAATCTGATCGACTGCGACCAGAACATCCGCAACCCGAGCATCACGCTCTGAGCCGCAGGCGGCGGCGCGGCGGCCTTTGCCCGGGATCGGGAAGTCTCCAGGTTTCAACCGCGCATTGGTTGCAATTACACTGACATGCGCGCACGTTTGACCCACGCCGACGCATCGTTCGGTGCGGGCCGGCGGAACTGGATCGGTCGACGACCGATCGGCAGCGGGTGTCCCTCGTGAACGCCCGCGCAACCATAGCGGAGCGGCTCATGAGCAAGCCCGCTACACGCGACCCGAAGGACGTCGAAGCCGTCTGGCGGCAAACCCTGACCAGGGGCAAGACGGATCTCCACGTTGCCCACTGGCTGATGCGCAAGCTGCCGGGGCCGCCCCGGTGCAAGCTTTGCTACAACCCTTTCGGTGGCTTCGGCGGTCGCCTCTGCCGGGCGCTCGGCATGGCGCCGTCGAAGAAGAACCCGCAGCTTTGCACGCTATGTTGCGAGCGGCTGCCGCCCGGCGGGGCCGAGGTGGAAGTAGCGATCCTGTTCGCGGACGTGCGCGGGTCGACCGAGCTGGCCGACCGGCTCGGCCCGGCAGCCTTTGCCGCCGCTCTCAACGGCTTCTACCGCACGGCGACCGACGTCCTGGTCCGTCACGACGCGATCATCGACAAGCTGATCGGAGACGAGGTCATGGCCTTCTTCGTCCCCGGTTTCGCCGGTGATCGGTTCAAGCTGTCCGCGATCGAGGCGGGCCGGGCGCTGCTGACGGCCCTCGACCGGGCCGAGCCCAGGCTGCCGATCGGAATCGGAGTCGAGGCCGGGCTCGCCTACGTCGGCAATGTCGGTGAGGACAGACACGTCGACTTCACCGTCCTCGGGGACCCCGTCAATGTCGCCGCCCGCATCCAGGCGGCGGCAGCGCCCGGGGAACTGCTGGTGGGCGAAGGCGCCATTGCGGCAATCGGCGACCGGTCTCGGGGCTGCGAGCGCCGCGAGCTCTCGATCAAAGGCAAGTCCCAGCCGATATCCGTCTGGTCGCTTCCTGTCGCCGGGGGCACACAAAAGCGGCGGTTCGCGCGGTCCGGATAGCGCGGGATTGCGACGCGGTCACGCTGCCCAGGGCCGCACCCACACCGCGGTGTCGTGGAAGGCGACCCCGCCGTCGGGCGGCACCGGGGTCGCGTCGGTCAGCAGGTTGATGCCGACCCCGCCGGCGAAGGCGGCGTTGGGCCAGACGCCCTCGTGGATCACCGTGCCGGGTAGCACCCGGTCCGACACCGCCGCCTTGAGCCGGATCGCGCCGCGGGCGTTGCCGATCTCGACCGCGCCGCCGTCGGCGACGCCCAGCGCCTCGGCGTCGCCCGGCGCCATCATCAGGGTCGGTTCGCCCTCGCGGGTCCGCGACGTCTTGGTCTCGGAGAAGCTGGTGTTGAGGAACGATCGCGACGGCGGCGCGACCAGTCGGAAGGGATGCTCGTCGGTCGCCGCGTCGATCGTCTCCGCATGGTCGGGCATCGCAGGCAGGCCGTCCTGATAGGGTCCGAGCGCCGCCCAGTCGGGCTGGAAGTGGAAGCGGCCGTCTGCGGTCGGGAAGCCGTCGAGGAAGTGGGCCTCGTCGTAGCTCGGCGCACGGTCGTGCCAGCCCTCCCGGCGACAACGTGTCGTAGTCGGGCAGGCCCGACGCCGCCAGGGTCGCCTCCAGCATCTCGCGTTCCGACAGGTAGAAGCCCGGATGGTCCGAGCCGAGCCGTTGGCCGAGCTGGCAATGGACGAAATGGTTCGACCGCGCCTCGGCGTAGGGCTCGATCACCTTGGGCGCGGCGACCAGGTGGGTCTGGCCCCAGCCCATCAGCATGTCGTCCTGCTCCAGGAAGGTCGTCGCCGGCAGCACGATGTCGGCGAACGTCGTGGTCTCGGTCGGGAACTGTTCGTGGACGCAGACGAACAGGTCGTCGCGCGCCAGCCCGGCGTGGACCGCCGCGCTGTCCGGCGAGGTCACCGCCGGGTTGGCGTTCTGGATCAGCACCGCGTCGACCGGCGGGCCGCCCTTGAGCGCGTCGCCCTGGCCGGTCAGCACGGCACCGAAGCGCGACTGGTCGAGGATGCGGATCGACGGGTCGCGGACGTCGAGCCCCTGGATCAGCGTGTTGTCGAGCGCCCAGTTCTCGATGTTGCAGAAGAAGGCGCCGCCGCCGCGGCTCTTCCACTTGCCGGTCAGCGCCGGCAGGCAGGTGACCGCGTGCAGGTTCGACGCGCCGTTGCGCGAGCGGGTGAAGCCGAGCCCGACCCGAATGAAGGCGCGCTCGGTCTGCCCGTACAGCCGGGCGAGGTCGCGGATGCGTACGGCGGGCAGGCCGGTGATTTCGGCGGCCCATTCCGGCGTGCGGTTGGCCAGATGTGCCTCGACCGAAGCGTCGAAGTCCGTCAGCCCGGACAGGTAGTCGCGGTCGGCGTACCCTTCCGCCAGCAGTACGTTCATCATCGCGCAGGCGAGCGCACCGTCGGTGCCGGGCCGGATCAGGAAGGCCTCGTCGGCGGCGTCGGCGGTCGGCGTGCGGTAGCAGTCGACCACCACCATCTTCGCGCCGCGCGCCTTGCGCGCCTTGGCGACATGGCTCATCACGTTGACCTGGGTCGAGACCGGGTTGGTGCCCCAGATCAGGATCAGGTCCGCCTCGCCCATCTCGCGCGGGTCGGTGCCGATCACCTTGCCGATGCCGGCGCGCCAGCCCGACATGCCGATCATGATGCAGATGCTGTTGTGCTCGCCCGAATAGCGCAGGGCGTGGCGCAGCCGCTCCTGGCCGAAGCGGTTGAGCAGGCCCATGGTGCCGCCGGAGTGATAGGGCCACACCGCCTCGCTGCCGTGGCGCTGGGTCGCCGCCGTGAAAGCCTCGGCTATTTCATCGAGCGCGTCGTCCCAGCCGATCGGCTCGAACCGGCCCTCGCCCTTGGGCCCGACCCGGCGCAGCGGCCGGGTCAGCCGGTCGGGGTGATGAACCCGCTCGGCGTAGCGCGCGACCTTGGCGCAGGTCACGCCCAGCGTATAGCTGTTGTCGCGCGCGCCGCGTACGGCGCCGATGTGGTGGTCGTCGATCTTCTCCACCTCCAGCGCGCAGACGCTGGGGCAGTCGTGGGGGCATCCGGTGCGGACGATCTGGGCGTCGGTCATGGCCGCAGGTTAGCAGAAATGCGCTGCCGGCATCGCGTCCGAATTGACAGCGCCCCTGCAATCACGTTGGCTTGGCGGATGCGTTCCACACAACCATTGCGACGATGAAGGTCGGCGTCATCGGCGCGACCGGCGTGCTCGGCCGCCACCTGGTGCCGCGGCTGCTCGAACGCGGCCACACGGTCCGCGCCCAGCTCCGCGATCCGGCCAAGGGCCGGATGCTGGTCGGGCTCGGCGTCGAGGTCGTGGTCGGCGACATCCTTGATGCCGCCTCGCTGCCGGCGGCGATCCGCGGCTGCGAGATCGTGATGAACCTGGCGACCGCGGTGCCGCGCCCCGGCGACCCGCCCGACTGGACCGCCAACGACCGCATCCGCCGCGAGGGCACCGCCAACCTGCTCGCCGCCTGCACCTCGACGGGCGTGCCCCGCGTCGTCCAGCAGAGCATCGCCATGCTCCATTGCGGCAGCGGCGACCAGTGGGTCGACGAGGACGCGCCGATCGAGACCGGGCCGAGTACCGAGAGCGCCGCCGACATGGAGAACCTGGTGCGCGCCACCAAGCTCGACTGGCGCATCGTCCGCGGCGGCGCTTTCTATGGGCCCGGCACCGGGCGCGACGCGGCGTGGCGGGCGCAGGCGCGCGACGGGCGGCTGAGCCTGCCCGGCGACGGCAGCGACTACATCTCGCTGGTCCACGTCGCCGACATGGCGACGGCGGTGATCGCGGTCGCGCTCGGCGCGACGCCGCGCTCGACCTGGATTGCGTGCGACGACCGGCCGGCGACCTATCGCGACCTCTACACTCATCTCGCCGCGCTCGAGGGCGGGCCGCGGCCGGCGCCGGGCGGACCGCCGCTGCTGCGCTCGTTCCGCGCCTCGAACCGGCGGCTGCGCACCGTGCTCGGCTGGCGCGCCTTCTATCCCAGCTTCCGCAGCGGGTTCTGCTAGGCGGCGACGCGCGGATTCCGGTGGCAATTCCTTAACTTTACTTCCCCCGGGTTTCGCATAATCTGCCCCGCCTTTTTGGTTTCGATTCGAGGGGGAATTCGATGAACAAGCTGCTTTCGGGCGTCGCCGCCCTGTTGCTGGCGATCGGCGCCGGCTTCGCGTCCACGCCGGCTTCGGCGCAGGCGCCGGCCCAGGTCTGTCCCGACAACATGCGCACCTATTCCGCGCTCGCGCCGGGCGAGCCGTTCCGCTGCACCTGCCGGCCCGGCCAGTTCCGGGGCAGCGTCTGGGGCAGCGGCCGCTACACCACCGACAGCTCGGTCTGCCGGGCGGCGCTGCACGCCGGCCGGGTCACGCCCGACGGCGGCACGGTCACGCTCTACAAGGCCGCCGGCTGCCCGATGTTCGTCGGCTCCACCCGCAACGGCGTGTCGACCGGCAAGTGGGGCCCGTACGCCCAGACCTTCGCCTTCACCAGCCCGGCGCCGGCCTGCGCGACCCAGGCGGCGAACGCGCCGGTCAGCGCCTGTCCGCGCAACCTGTCCGCCTTCCGCCGCATGCCGCCGGGCCAGACGCTGCGCTGCCGCTGCTCGCCGGCGCAGTATGGCGGCTCGATCTGGGGCAGCGCCCGCTACACCACCGACAGCTCGGTCTGCGGTGCGGCGCTCCATGCCGGCGCGATCCCGGCGACCGGCGGCGTCGTCTCGCTGACCACCGCGCCGGGCTGCAGCCGGTTCTACGGCTCGTCGCGCAACGGCATCACCACCAAGCGCTGGGGCGCCTACAACCGGACCTTCTATTTCGGTCCGCAGGCGCCGTCCTGCCAATAGGCACGTGAGGGGGTCAGGCGTGGGCGTTCGCGTCCACGCCGCTCTTCGCCCCCGCGCGGCCCGTCGTCTTGGCCCGCTTGGCCAGCAGCTTCTCCGACAGCCACGGCCCGCGTCCCGGCTCCGACCACGGGCACACCTCCAGGCACAGGCCGCAGCCGTAGGTCTTGGAGAAGTATGGGACGCACTTGTCGAAATCGACGTACCACTTGGTGGTGCCGCGGACCGTCTGCTTGTGGTCCGAGATCGCGCCGGCCGGGCAGTCGGTGGTGCAGCGCCGGCAGTTGAGGCACAGGTCGTCGACGCCGTTGTCGACCGGCCCGTCGTGGCTCAGCGGCATGTCGGTGAACACCGCGGCCAGCCGCAGGCTCGCCCCGAGCTCGCGCGAGATCAGCGAGCCGTGCTTGCCCAATTCGCCGACGCCGGCGTTGATCGCCAGCGGGATGTGCAGCACCTCGCCGCTCTGGCCGTAGGCGACCGCGCGCCAGCCCTGCTTGCGGATCCACGCCGCCAGGTCGACCGACGCCTTGCCCGCTTTCGCATAGGTCTTCATCGTGCCGATGCCGCTGCGGATGTCGGGCGAGGTCGCCATGTCCTCGGGGTCGTGGGCGATCGCGACCACGACCGCCGTCGGCAGGTCGGTGTCATAGGTGTCGTAGAGGCAGTTCTCGGTGATCGGCCCGATGCCGACCTGCTGCGCGCCCAGCGCCGTCGCCTTGTCCTTGACCGCGGTCGCGGCGGCGTCCGGCCCGCCCAGGTCGGCCTTGGTCTTGGCGACCGGGCCGTTGGCGTTGCGCATGTACCAGCGGATCGACATCCACAGCAGCATCAGGCGCAGCGGCACGATCATGCCGAAGAAGCTCTGCAGCGCCTCCCATTCCAGCGGCCGCGCGCCGGAGCCGTGGAACAGCTCGCGCGCCCGGCGCCACTTGGTCTCGCCCAGGCCGTTGATGCCGTTGCCCGACGGCGGCGGGTCGCGATAGGCGAAGCCGTAGACCGGCGGCGGGATCTCGTGGCTCTTCAAGGTCATACCCGGCCCCGCTTGAGATGGTCGATGATCACCGGCTGGCCGGTCCGGTCGGCCTCGCGATAGGCGCGGCGCAGCTTGCGTCCGACGGTGCACCACATCCAGAACACCCGGGCGATGTGGCGGAACAGCCGCCAGTCGCGCGCGCGCCGCTGGCGCCAGGTCGCTTCGCCCAGCACGTATTCTTCCTCGAATCCCGCCATCAGGCCGCTCCCCGCTGCTTCAGCGCGTCCTTCGAATAGCCGGTCACGCGCTTGTAGGTGTCGTTGATCTGCGCCAGCTCCTCGTCGGAGATCACGTCCTCGCGCCGGGCGAAGGGCGCGCCGCCGGTGCGCTCTTCGACCAGGTTGATGACCGTGTCGGGCGGCGTGCTCCGGTTGGTGCGCACGATCTCCGCCGTCGCCGGCAGCCGCTCGGCCTCGTACGCCTGGAGGATCGCGGCCGGCTCGCCGCCCTCCGTCCAGCCCCTCGACCAACAGCCGCGACAGCAGGTCGGCGTCGAGGATCGCCTGGGCCGCGCCGTTCGACCCGCGCGGATACATCGGATGGGCGGCGTCGCCGAGCAGGGTCACGCGGCCGACGCTCCAGACGTCGACCGGGTCGCGGTCGACCATCGGGTATTCCAGGATCATGTCGGCGGCCTCGATCATCGCGGCGACGTCGAGCCAGTCGAAGTGCATGTGGGCGAAGTGATCGAAGAAGTCCTCGATCCGCCCCGGCGTGTTCCAGTCGTTGGCCTTGCGGGTGTCGGATTCGATCTCGGTCGCCCAGTTGACGAGCTGGCGGCCCTGGTCGTCGATGTTATCGCGGATCGGATAGATGACGATCTTGCCGAGCTTGAGCGAACCGGCCCGCGCCATGCTCGCCCCGGTCAGGTAGGCGGGCCAGCGGGTGACCCCGCGCCAGACGTTGATGCCGCCGTAATGGGGCGGCCCCTCGTCCGGATGGAGCTGCTTGCGGAGGACCGAGTGGAAGCCGTCGCAGCCGACCGCGATGGTGCCGCGGACCGGCTCCAGCGCTTCGCCCGTGACCGGGTCGTCGAAGTGGACGGTGACGCCGTTGTCGTCCTGGTCGAAGCCGGCGCACCGGTGGCCGAGGATGACCCGGTCGTCGCCGAGCTCGCGCCGGGCGGCGTCGAGCAGGACGGCGTGCAGGTCGGCGCGGTGGATCGAGAATTGCGGCCAGTCGTAGCCGGCGGCGAGGCCGCACGGCTCCTTCCAGATGAGCTGGCCGTGGCGGTTGAAGAAGCAGTTCTCCTCGCGTCTCGACCGCGACGGCGGCGAGCGCCTCGCGCAATCCGAGCCCGGACAGCAGCCGGCAGGCATGGGGCAGGATATTGATGCCGACGCCGAGCTCGCGGATCTCGGCCGCGGCCTCGAACACGCGGCAACCGATCCCGGCCCGGTGGAGCATCAGCCCCAGGGTCAGCCCGCCGATCCCGCCGCCGACGATGATCACGTCCATGGATCGCTCCCATTGCCCCGCCCGGCCGCCACGACGGTCCGGCCGGCGGGTGCAGCTCCCCGAATAGCCCGACAGGCCGCCCGGTGACAAGGCGGGCGGCCCGGCGCTGTCAGGTCGGGGGAGGGGGCGGATGTGTCAGGTTTTGTCATGTTCCGTCAGGTTCGGGTCGCGCGGCAGGCTGCGGCAAGGCCCGTGGGGTGCCGGTCGGATTGGGGGACAGGCCGGATTGGGGGGCGGGGCGGATGTGTCAGGTTTTGTCATGTTCCGTCAGGTCGAGGGCGCGCGACCCGCCTCGGCACGGGCGTTCCGTCGGCGCGGGGAGGGGCGGACATGTCAGGTTTTGTCATGCCGTGTCAGGGTCGGGCCAAGGTGTGATCGCGAAGAAACCGTAGGGGCGGGTTTCCAACCCGCCCGCCGGCGCCGGCCATTCAATGAATATATGCCTATCTGATGCCCTGCATTCAAGGCCGGCTGGACCCCCGCCTTCGCGGGGGTGACGGATAGTGTGGAGCGAAATTTTCGCCGTCATGCCCGCGCAGGCGGGCATCCAGGCGGATGGCGCCGGGGCGGCGCCGGCTTTCGCGCTTCACGGTTCGGGAGGTGACCACTCACCCTTCCATTGCTAGGCAATGGGTCCCTCCCTCTCCCCGAAGGAGAGGGGAATTGGGCGCGCCCGATCAGCAAGCCCTCTCCCTCGGGGAGAGGGTTGCGCAGGGTTGGCTCGGCGACGCCGAGCCTTACCCGGAGCTGGGTGAGGGGTTACCGTTGGCTCGACTTCGAACACGCCGACGGCGGACCGGTCGCCCTTTCCGCGCGGCTACTCCGCGGCGACGGCGCGGGCGACCTCGACCTTGCCGCCGAGGCCCGCCTCGGCGTAGAGCCGCCGCAACACCCGATGGGCCTCGACCAGGGTCTTGTCCTGCTTGACCGGCACGTCCTGGACGTCGCCGAACAGGTCGTAGTTGCGCTGCTGCGCCTCGACCATCGGGATGTCCTCGGCCTCGATCAGCGCGCGCTGCTCGCGGTCGACGTCGGCGTGGGTCGGGTAGCCGTCGGGCGCGCCCCAGTCCCAGGTCCACTCCAGGAAATAGTGGCAGGTGCGGTCGGTCTCCGGGGTCATGATGTGGTCGAGGTTGATGGTCCGCCGGATCGTGCCGTCCGGCTCCGCGAACTGGAGCTTGAGCAGGCAGTGGTTCGGCGGCTCCCACCGGCCGGTCGAGACGCGGGTGACCGGGCCCTCGGTGCCGGCCCACTGGGCGGCGACGCCGGCGAGCATGGTGTTGTGGACCTGGCGCAGGGAGTGGACGACGTCGCCCTCGACCCGGACGTCCAGGGTTACCTTGGGCGCCTGCGCCGCCTTGGCGGTCGGGTCGATGCGCGAGCCGATCGAGCCCTTGTGCAGGAAGTCGGTGTGGGAGACGTCGAGCAGGTTGTCGGCCATCAGCTGGAAGTTGGCGTTGACGTGCCAGTAGAAATAGACGCTGCGGTTGCCCGGCTTCTCGGTCCAGGGCAGGTCCGGGATCGTGCTCTCGTCGGCCAGCTTGGGGTCGCCCCACCAGACCCAGATGAAGCCCCAGCGCTCGACCGTCGGGAAGGCCATGATGTGGTTGCGGGCGGAGATGGCGTCCTGGCGCGGGATGTGGACGCAGCGGCCGGCGCCGTCGAACAACAGGCCGTGATAGTCGCACTGGATCGTGTCGCCGATGACGTTGCCCATCGACAGCGGCGCCTGGCGGTGCGGGCAGCGGTCCTCGAGGATGGCGACCGTCCCCGATTCGCCCCGGTAGAGCACCATCGGCATGCCGCAGACGATCCGCGCCAGCGGCTTGTCCGCGACCTCCGCCGAATGCGCCGCCAGGTACCAGATGTTTTCGAGGACCTGCATCTTTTCCATGGGATGACCCCTGTCGGCCGCCTGTGCCTCCGCCGAGTCAGGCCGAGGAGCCCACGCTTGGCAAGGCGTATCGGGAATCTGTCCGGGCTTTGGACATGCGTGCAGGTGACGCGGACGGGGGTGTCGTCCGTTGGCGGGGTGGCCCCTCACCCTCCCGTTGCTGCGCAACGGGCCCCTCCCTCTCCCCAAGGAGAGGGGAACACTCGACGGCGTCCTCAAACACCCTCTCCCTCGGGAGAGGGAGGGGCCCGCCGCGGACCTCGTCCGGGGTGGGAGGGTGAGGGGCCCCGCCGCCGTATTCTGCCGCCTACTCCGCGTCCGGATCCCGCGTGGCGCTCCAGGACTTGGACGTGCCCTGGACCATGTGGCGGACGTTCTCGAGGCCCTCGGGCTCCTCGAAGAACAGGGTCCGCTTGGCGGCCATCTCGGGCATGTCCTGGGCGACGTACATGATGGTGTCCTCGTCGCCGGTGGCCTCGTGCATGTGATAGGCCCAGGCCGGGCAGACGATGGTGTCGCCCTTCTTGTAGGGATAGCGCTCGCCCTCGACCGTGGTGAAGCCGGTGCCCTGGAGATAGTGGTAGATCGCCACCGAGTTGTGCCGGTGGTTGGGCACCACCTCGCCGGGGTGGATCAGCTGGATGCCGATGAAGATGCCCGGCGACGCGCCGCACAGGTCGCCATGGTCCTCGTTGACCAGCGAGACGAAGCGCCGCTCGGCGTGGCGGATCGGGTCCTTGCCCAGCTCGGCCAGCTCGGCCTGCCAGTCCTCGGATTTCCAGTGACAGCCGCGCACGGTGCCGTGGCGCACCCGCTTGAAATACTCGTCGGCGGTGATCACCCGGCTGTTGCCGTGGCCGACCTGGTCGACGTCGCCGGGGCGGTCGGTCTCGCTGCTGCCGTGATAGAGCGCGCTGTCGTCGGTGACGGGCTTGTCCATCGGGGTCTCCTCTCCTGGATGCGGCGGCATGGCCGCTTTCACGAATTCACATATTGTATGATTTATCTCACAATGTTTAACATAGCGGCGGATGGAATCAAGACCGATTCGCGCGGGCGCACGCACGTACGGGCAGGGGTGGCAGCGGATGACGGAGAGGACGCGACACGATGGACGGTGACCGGATCGCCGCCCAAGCGGGCGACGCGGCGGGCGAGGCGGCGGAGGCCGAGGCGCGGCCCGGCATCCAGTCGGTCGAGACCGCGGCGGTGATCCTGTCGGCGCTGGCGAAGCTCGGCGCGCCGGCCAAGCTGCGCGACGTGGCGACGGCGTCCGGCATGGCTCCGGGCAAGGTCCACCGCTACCTGGTCAGCCTGGTGCGCTCGGGGCTGGCGGCGCAGATCGCCGAGACCGGGCGCTACGGCGTCGGCCCGCTGGCGGTCTCGGCCGGGCTCGCCGGCCTGGCCCAGGTCGACGCGGTGCGGCTGGCGGGCGAGACCCTGGCCGAGCTGCGCGACGCCGTCGGCGAGACCGCGGTCTTCGCGGTCTGGTCCGACCGCGGCCCGACCACCGTCCGCTTCGAGGAGAGCGTGCGGCCGGTGACCATGAACGTCCGCGTCGGCTCCGCCCTGCCGCTGACCCGCTCGGCGCTGGGCCTGACCTTCCTCGCCCACCTGCCGCCGGCGACGGTCGCGCCGGTGCTGCTGGACGAGACCGGCAGCGGGACGCTCGAGCCCGGGAAGGACGACGACACGCTCGCCCGGCTCGACGCCGTCCGCCGCCACGGCGTCGCCGCGATCAAGGGCCTGCTGCTGCCCGGCGCCAGCGCGCTGGCCGCGCCGGTGTTCGATCACACCGGCGCCATGGCCGGTGCGCTCGGCGTGGTCGGGACCGAGGCGGGGCTGGACGTGTCGGTGACGGGCGCGGCGGCGCAGGCGGTCAAGCGGCAGGCGGCGGGGTTGTCGGAACGGCTGGGGTATCGGGCGGGGTAGCGTGCCCGTCCTCCCATCCTTCGAGACGGCCGCTTCGCGGCCTCCTCAGGATGAAGGTCACGGTTGCCGACAAACGACACGGCTTCATCCTGAGGAGCCCCGCAGGGGCGTCTCGAAGGATGGGAAGACGGGCCCGCTGCCTAAACCGCAAACCCGCCCAGCTTCGTCTCCAGATATTCCTCGATCCCCTCGGCGCCGCCCTCGCGGCCGAGGCCCGATTCCTTCATCCCGCCGAAGGGCGCGGCGGCGGCCGTCGGGTTGATGTCGTTGATGCCGACGATGCCGAAGTTCAGCCCCTCGAAGGCGCGCATCGCCCGCGACACGTTGCCGGTATAGACGTAGGCGGCGAGGCCGTAGGCGGTGTCGTTGGCGAGGTCGAGGACGGTCTCGGGGTCGTCGTAGGCGATCACCGGGGCGACCGGGCCGAAGGTCTCCTCGCGGTAGATGGTCATCTCGTCGGTGACGCCCGACAGCACGGTCGGCGCGTAGAAGTGGCCGCGGTCGAGGCCGTCGTCGATCAGCCGGTGGCCGCCGCACAGCACCTGCGCGCCCTTGGCGCGGGCGTCCTCGACCTGGCGCTCGACCTTGGCGACGGCGGCCTCGTTGACCAGCGGGCCGATGGCGATGCCCTCGTCGAGGCCGTTGCCGCCGCGCAGCCGCTCGACCCGCGTGGTCAGGGTCTCGGTGAAGGGCTCGATGATCGAGCTGTGGACGTAGAGCCGGTTGGGGCTGATGCAGGCCTGGCCGGTGTTGAGGAACTTGACCGCCGCCGCGCCCTTGGCGGCGTGGACCGGGTCGGCGTCGGGATAGACGATGAAGGGCGCGTGGCCGCCCAGCTCCATCGACACCCGCATCATGTTGCCGGCGGCCGCGGACGCCAGCTTCTTGCCGACCGCCGTCGAGCCGGTGAAGGTCAGCTTGCGCAGCTTGGGGTTGGTCGTGAAGGCCTCGCCGATCGGGGCGGGATCGCGCGCGGTGACCAGGTTGACCACGCCGGGCGGGAAGCCGGCCTCCTCGAACAGCTTGAAGATCTCCACGGCGCACAAGCGGCGTCGCCTCGGCGGGCTTGAGCACGACGGTGCAGCCGGCGGCGAGCGCCGGGGCCATCTTCCGGGTCAGCATCGACATGGGATAGTTCCACGGCGTCACCGCCGCCACCGGCCCGACCGGCTGCTTCAACACGATGAATCGCTGGTCGGCGCGGGCCGAGGGCAGCACCGAGCCGGTCACCCGCTTGGCCTCCTCGGCGTACCAGAGCAGGAAGTCGGCGCCGTACTGGACCTCGTTGCGCGCCGCGCGCAGCGGCTTGCCCTGCTCGCGGGTCATCAAATTGGCGAGGTCTTCCTTGCGCTCGACCATCAGCGTCCAGGCGCGGTGGAGCAGGGCGGACCGCTCGTAGGCGGTCGCGCCGGCCCAGGCCTTGAACGCGCCCGCCGCCGCGTCGATCGCCCGCGCCGCGTCCGCCGCGCCGCCGTCGGGCACGTCGCCGATCGACCTCGCCGGTGGCGGGGTTGAGGGAGTCGAACCGCTGGCCGCTTGCGGCCTCGCACCAGGCACCGTCGATATACATGGCCGTCAGTCCGCCGCGCTCAGGTTCCGGTCCACTCGATCCGCCCCTCGGGCAGCAGGTAGAGGACCAGCGCCCGGCCGTGGCGCACCGTCGGGCGGTGGCCGGTGCCGGGGGCGTAGACCAGCCAGCCGCGGCCGCGCGCGTCGAAGGTCGCGGCCTCGTCCTGGGGCATGATCATCAGCACCTCGCCGGTCGGGTGGGTGTGGTGCGGCGCGCGCACGTCGGTGAGGTCGACCACGTCGACCGAGAGGTCGCGGGTCGCGGGCGACGGCTCGATCACCCGGCCGAAGCGGCGCGTGCCCTCGCCCTCGGCGCACATCCAGCCGGCGTCGATGGCGTCGTGGCACGCGGCCTCGACCCGCGCGAACCAGTCGCCGTCGGGCGGCAGCGTGGCGGCGAGGTCGTCCTGCAGGGTGGCGTCGACGCCGCCGTGATCGGCGATGGCGGCGATCGCGGGCTGCATCAGGGTCTGGAATTCCTGCGGGGTCATGGGCGGTCCGGTCTCGCTGATGGCGGGTCGGGCGCATTCTAGTGCGCTGCCCCGCCAGTTCAAATCGTCATCCCCTGTCCGCCACCACGTCGACCAGCCACGCCTGCAGCGGTCGCAGCGCGGCGTAAGCCTGCAGGCAGTAGTCGACCGCGCCGGGTCCGAACAGGGCGTCGGGGTGCGGCTCGCGGCGGGTGACGTAGAGCATCGCGTGCTTGAGCAGCGGCGCGTTGGGATGGTCGGCGGGGAAGCCGCGCGGCACGGCCTTGTAGTGGGCGCCGCCGACCTCCGTGAAGCCCGCGTCGGCCGCCGTCTGCAGGGCGCGGCGGATCGCTGCGCCCTTTTTGTCATCTATCAAAGCGTCCCGATAGGCCTCGAGCTGCGCCTTGGTAAAGCCGTGCGCGCCGACGCCGATCCAGAAGTCGTCGGGCGTGATCCGGAAGACGTAGGCGGGGTTGGACTTGAGCCTGGTCCGGCCCTCGACGAAGTGCAGGTCGCAGGTCGTCTTGTAGGGCGTCTTGTCCTTGGAGAAGCGGATGTCGCGGTTGATCCGCATGATCGCGCCGTTGACCCGCGGCTCGGCGGCGATGTCGGGCGAGACCGCGGCCAGCGCCGGCGCGATCGCGGCGACGAAGCGCTTGGCGGGCTCCAGGTACACCGCCTCGTAGCGCTTGCGGTTGGCGTCGAACCAGGCCTTGGCGTTGTTCGCCCGCAGCTCGCCGAGGAAGGCGGGCAGGTCGCGGGAGAAGCCCTCGAAGCCGGTCATGCGCGCGTCCCCGGCAACGGCATGGCGCGGCATCCGCTGGCGCTTGCCCCGGTCCGCGCGGCGGCCGATAGTCGCGCCATGGTCCGCCTGTTCGTCATCGTCTTCCTGCTCGCCATCGTCGTCGTCGCCTGCATCGACGCCTGGCTCGGCGCCGAGGCCACCTTCTTCAACGCATGGGAGACCCTGAAGCGCCTGACCGGCAACCGCACGCCCGGCCACGTCGTCATCTGGAGGGAAGAGGCGCTCGGCCCGTGGGCGCTGCCGCTCGCCGCCGCCGTGCTGTTCGGCGGCGCGGCGGTCATCGCCGGGATCGTCGTCGCCATCGTCCGCCTGGTCCGCGGCTAGGCCGGCATCGCCCGCTGCAGGATCGCCTCGTGGTCGGCATCCGCGCCGATCGCGCCGAAGGCCATGCCGCGCGCGCCGGCCAGCCGGGTCTTGCAGAAGGCGTCGGACACCGCCGCCGGCGCGTGCCGGACCAGTTCCGCCGCCTGCAGCGCCAGCGCCAGCCGCTCGACCACCCAACGGGCGTCGCCCTCGGTGACGTGGCCCTTCACCAGGTCGCTTTCGAGCGCGTGCACGTGCGCGTCGTAGGCGGCGTTGGCCCCGGCCGCGGCGCGCAGCTCGTCGGCGAGCACGCCGACCGCGTCGGGCTCCTTGGCCATGGCGCGCAGGACGTCGAGGCACATCACGTTGCCCGAGCCCTCCCAGATGCCGTTGAGCGGCGACTCGCGGAACAGCCGCGCCATCGGCGCGTCCTCGACGTAGCCGTTGCCGCCCAGCACCTCCATCGCCTCGTAGACGGTCGGCGCGCAGCGCTTGCAGATCCAGTATTTGAGGATCGGCGTGGCGATCCGGGCGAAGGCGGCCTTGGCCGGGTCGGCCTCGCCGCCCCCGCGCGGCAGCGCCTCGTCGAAGGCGCGCGCCAGCCGCATCGCGCCGGCCATCATCGCCTCGCTCTCGAGCGCGAGGTCGGCGAGCACCTGGCGCATCAGCGGCTGGTCGATCAGCCGCCTCTGGAAGGCCGAGCGGTGGCGGGCGTGGTGCAGGGCGATGGTCAGCGCCTGGCGGACGATGCCGGCCGAGCCGATCGCGCATTCGAGCCGCGTGTGGTGGACCATCTCGATGATGGTGCGCACGCCGCGGCCCTCCTCGCCGACCATGCGCGCCCAGGTGCGGTTGTACTCGATCTCGCTCGACGCATTGGACTTGTTGCCGAGCTTGTTCTTGAGCCGCTGGATGAAGAAGCGGTTGCGGCTGCCGTCGGGCAGCCAGCGCGGCACCAGGAAGCAGGACAGGCCCTTGTCGGTGTAGGCCAAGGTCAGGAACACGTCGCACATCGGCGCCGAGCAGAACCACTTGTGGCCCGGTGAGCAGGTACTCCCCACCCGGTCCCGCCACTGCCGATCGGCACCGCGCGGGTGGTGTTGGCGCGCACGTCCGAGCCGCCCTGCTTCTCGGTCATCGCCATGCCCATCAGCGCGCTCTTCTTCTCGCTCGCCGGGATGAAGCGCGGGTCGTACTCGGTGCCGTTGAGCCGCGGCACCCATTCCTCGGCGACGTCGGGCTGGTGCCGGAGCGCGGGCACGCCGGCGAAGGTCATCGCGATCGGGCACTGCGCGCCGTTCTCGCCCTGACCCTGGAGATAGACCAGCGCCGCGCGGACGACGTGGGCGCCCTCGCGGTCGTCGGTCCAGGGCAGCGAATGCTGGCCCGAGCCCTTGGCGAGGGTCATCAGCTCGTGCCAGGCGGGGTGGAACTCGACCTCGTCGATGCGGTGGCCATAGCGGTCGTGGCTGCGCAGGATCGGCTCGACCCGGTTGGCGGTGATCGCCAGGTCGATCATGTGCGCGCTGCCGACCACCGCGCCGAAGTCGCTCAGCCGGTCCTCGCCCCAGTCGCCGCCCGACCGGGCCACGGCCTCGCGCAAGGCCAGGTCGATCGCCCAGGCGTTGTAGCCCTCGAACGGCGGCGGCTGGTTCTCGACCTCGTGGGTGAACACGTCGGGCGCAAGCGACGGGGTGTCGGGCATGGCGGCGCTCCCTCGATCAGGGAAACAGTGTAGCAGGGAGCGCGCGCGCTGTGATGACTTGCGTCAATCGCGTGCGGGTCGCGGCACGCCCGTGGCGACCGGTCCCTGTCCGGGACTCGGCGGCGAATGCGGTCGTCTAGCGACGAAGCGTTTCGGACGGATACTCGTTGAACAGCTTCCTGTAGCTGGAGGAAAAGCGGCCCAAGTGCGCAAATCCCCACTGCAGGGCGACCTGGGAAACCGAAGCGGTCGCGGGGTCCCGAGCCAGCAGCTCCTCGCGAACCTTTTCCAGCCTGCGACGACGGATATAGGCCATCGGGCTCATGCCCCGGTTGTGCTGGAAGGCCCGCTGCAAGGAGCGTGCCGGTATGTTCGCGGCGCTCGCAATGTCGGCCATCGTCAGGGGCTCCGACAGGTTGGCCGCGATAAACTCCTCGGCGCGCCGCAGGGCCGCCGGCCGCACGACCTCGAATGACGGCTCCTCGTCGCCCGAGGCTTCGCCGCAAAGACTCATGAGCATGGACAGGAAAGAGTATTGGAGCTCGGTTGACACCAGCCGGGACGAGAATATCGGCGACGACCGTTCGACCTCGCCCCAGACATAGTTCAGGAAATTCCAGAACCCGGCGCCCTGCTCGGTGCAGAAGGAAAGGCTGGAGCTGAATTTCAGCGGGCTTTTTCGCACGTCCTGAAATGTCTTCGACAAATACTCTTCAACCATCGTCTCTTCGAACCGGATCGCCAGGACGTCGCAATCGTCCTCGATCTCGAGCCACAAGGGACCGCCGCCATTGTACATGTGGGCAGATCCCGGCCGGTATTTCTCGGACCCGGCCGAGCGGCCCGCGCCGAGCGATCCGCGCAGCGGGACGTGAATGAGGTAGCGCTCGTTCAGGTTTTCGCAGCGGATCGTCGCCGGCGATTTGAACGCGACCTTTCTAAACCCCAAGAGATTTAGCTGGGACCAATTCACCTTGGCGCGGAAATCGCGCTCCCGTCGGGTGACCAGCTCGAAGGGGGTCAGCAGACCACTGACGAGTTCGACGAATTGTTCGGCGTTGGTCTCGGCAACCCTCAGGCCGTGAAACTTCCCCACCGACTTTTGCGGTGCGCCAGCCTGCAGTTGATTGCCCGTTTCCATGACAAATCAAATAGTTGATCCGGTGGCAGTCGCTGTCAAATCGAAAAAAAATGTCGCAAAGCGGACAGGCTTGCCGGAAGCGGATTTCTCTCCCGATCCGCGTCTCTACGCTGGCGTGAGCCCTAGCGACTTGCAGCCGCAAGCCGAACGGCATGACGACCAGGTCCGGGAGACAACAGCCGTGCCCAAAGACTTGCGAAGCTTCATTTCCGACGCCGAATCAGCCGGCATGGTCCACGACGTGTCCCGAGCGGTGGACCCCAAAGAGACGATGGCGGCGCTGTGCGACCAGTCCGACCGCATGGTTCGATTCAACAACGTGGCCGGGTACGACGGCTGGACCGTCGTTTCCAACCTCGTGAACAATCGCGAGATGGAGAAGGTCGTGTTCGGCTGCGCGGCCGCGCACGACGTCGTCGGTGCGCTCGCCCAGGGCTTCGATCGCGGGCCGTCGGAACACAAGCTCGTCACCTCCGCGGCGTGCAAAGAGGTCGTCTGGGAGGGCGACGACGCAGATCTGCGGCGCCTGCCGGCGGTCAAGCACTCCGAGCTCGATGGCGGGGCCTACCTGGGCAGCGCCGTCGCTGTCGTCGTCGATCCCGACACCGGCGTCTACAACACGACCTGGCCGCGCACTCAGATCAACGACGGCACGTCCTGTCCGTTCCTGATCTACTCGCCGCACGTCCACCAGATCGCGGCCAAGTACGCCATGCGCAACCAGGCCATGCCGATGGCCCTGTTCATCGGGCACCACCCGGCCTGGGAGATCGCCGCGTCCATCAGCATGCATCATCCCCGGTGCGGCGAGCTCGACTATGTGGGCGGAATCCTCGACGAAGAGGCGCGCTTCGTGAAATGCGACACGATCGACGTCGACGTGCCCGCCGACGCCGAGATCGTGATCGAGGGCGAGGTCCCGGCGGGAGTGCTGATGGACGAAGGGCCGTTCGGCAACTACTGCGGAACCTATGCCTCGGGGCCCATGGCGCGCGAAGGCATCGGCAAGGCGCCCGTGTTCAAAGTGAAGCGGGTGACCATGCGCAAGGACCCGATCTTCCGGCACCTGCAGTCGACGGTCTGGACGGACCACCAGCGCCTGGCGGTCCTGCCCAACGAGGCGAACCTGTTCACGGCGCTCCGCGAGATGGGGATCAACGTCCACGACGTGCACATCCCGAGCTGGGGCGGCTGCGGCCTCACGCTGATCCAGATGTCGCCGAGTGCGCCGGGAGAGGTCCAGGACGCCCTGCTCAAGGCTTCCGAATGGGAGAACACGACGCTCAGCTTCATGAGCCAGATCGCGGTCGCCGTGAACAAGGACGTCAACATCTACGACGCCCGCGACGTGCTCTGGGCGATGACCATTCGCGCGAACTGGAGCAAGAGCACGACCATCGTCCCCAACACGCGGTCGTCGCCGCTCATGCCCGGCGCCGACAAGGTGCAGGGGGCCATGTTCCGGCTCGGCTCGAAGGCGATGATTGACGCAACCTGCCTGCCGCCGCGCGACGATTCCGAGTGGTGGGACACCAACCGGGCGTGGCCGATGGGCAAAGGGCAGGCCAACCTCGAAGACTATGTCGACAACTACGTGCCGGCCTCGACGGCGATGCACCGTCTCGTCGGCGTCGAGGAGGCGCTCGCCTCGAAGCCGGGACGCGGCCACGGCGGCTAGGCAGCGGGAGCCTGTCTCCGGTCCCCGGCCGTCGTCGCGCCAACCGAAAACGGAACTGCCGCAGTGAGCTTGGAAGACGACCTCGTCCGCGTCGCGAGTATCGCGGACATTCCCGAGGACAGCGGCCTGTGCGTGAGCGTCTCGGCGCGCCAGGTCGCCCTCTTCCGCCATGACGGCGCGGTCTTCGCCATCGGCAACATATGCCCGCACCAGGGCGCGCCGCTCGCGGAAGGGTTCCACGAAGACGGGTTCGTCGAATGCCCGATGCACGGTTGGCAGTTCGACGTGCGCACCGGCCGCGCGCTCAATGGCACCCAGCCGGTCCCGGTCTATGCCGTCGTCGTCAGGGGACAGGATATCTTCCTGCGCCGCGACGGCGCGGAATAGCGGCCGTCCGAAGGTCGCCGGCGATCGGGGCGAAAGGCGGTTAGCGGACACGGCCCGAGGCGGTGAGGGCCGTACTCGGCGCCCCTACAGCTCGTACTCCTCCTTCACCCACGGCTCGTTCAGCGCGGCGTTGCGCCACTGCTGGACCTCGGGCCAGTTCCAGATCGCCCGGGTGTAGCCGGCGGCCGCGCGGTCGAGCTCGATGCCGTAGGTCTGGAAGCGCACAGCCATCGGCGCGTACATGGCGTCGGCCAGGCTCGGATCGCCGAACAGGAACGATCCCTCGCCGGCGAAGCGCTTGCGGCAGTCGCGCCAGATCTCGGCGACCCGGTCGATCTCGTCGTGGACGGCGTGGCCGACCTCCTGGGGGGCGTCGTCGGCGCGGATGTCGAAGGGCAGATTGCGGCGGATCGCCGGGAAGCCCGCGTGCATCTCGGCGCAGATCGAGCGCGCGTAGGCGCGCGCCGCCGTGTCGCGCGGCCACAGCCGGGCCTTGGGGAAGGTCTCGGCGACGTATTCGAAGATCGCCAGCGAATCCCACACCTGCACGTCGCCGTGACGCAGCGCCGGCAGCTTGCCCGAGGGCGAGTAGAGACGGATCGCCTCGTCGGTGTCCTCTTCGCCGAGCGGGACGACGACCTGGCCGAACGGCATGCCGGTCAGCGACAGCGCCAACCACGCCCGCAAGGACCAGGACGAGTAGGCCTTGTTGGCGCAGTAGAGCGTCAGCAGTCCCTGACCGAAGGACAGGCCGTCGGGCATGCTCGCCAATCCTCTTCATTTTCGACGCGGCGCGGGCCATTTTGTGGCGGAACATCCTAGCAGGGCGAATATGAACAGTTTCTTTCACCTGATCGACGCGCCGGCGGGCGGGGCGATCCCGATCCGCGTCGTCACCAAGAGCGAGCTCGCCGCGTGGCGGGCCGACCAGCCGGCGCGGGTCGGCCGCTGGCTCGACGCCAGCGGGTTCCGGGCCGAGGGCGGCGCGGTCGCGCTGGTGCCGGGCGAGGACGGCGGCGTCGAGACGGTGCTGGTCGGCTGCAAGGCCGACGCCCCCGACCTGTGGCGACTCGCCGGCCTGCCGCTGCGGCTGCCCGACGGCGTCTACCGGCTCGAGGCCGGGGCCGAGCCGACCGCCGCCGCGCTCGGCTGGGCGCTCGGCTGCTACCGCTTCACCCGCTACAAGGAGGCGAAGAAGCCGCTGCCCTCGCTGGTCTGGCCCGACGGCGCCGACCGGCCGGCGGTGACCCGGACCGCCGAGGCGGTCTGCCTCGCCCGCGACCTGATCAACACCCCGGCGCAGGACATGGGGCCGTCGGCGCTGGCCGCCGCCGCGCGCCACGTCGCCGAGGCGGCGGGGGCCGCCTTCCACGTCATCGAGGGCGACGCGCTCATCGACGCCAACTATCCCGCGATCCACGCCGTCGGCCGCGCCGCCGCCGATCCGCCGCGGCTGATCGACCTGAGGTGGAACGGGTCGGGAGGCGACGACGACGCGCCGCCGACGGACCTGCCCAGGGTGACCCTGGTCGGCAAGGGCGTGTGCTTCGACACCGGCGGCCTCGGCATCAAGACGTCGGGCAACATGAAGCTGATGAAGAAGGACATGGGCGGTGCGGCGACCGTGCTCGGCCTGGCCCAGCTGGTCATGGCGGCGAAGCTGCCGGTGCGGCTGCGGGTGCTGATCCCGGCGGTGGAGAACTCGATCGCCGGCAACGCCTACCGGCCGATGGACGTGGTCCCGACCCGCAAGGGGCTGACCATCGAGGTCGGCCACACCGACGCCGAGGGCCGGGTGATCCTGGCCGACGCGCTGGCCGAGGCGGCGTCGGAGAAGCCGGCCATGCTGCTCGACTTCGCCACCCTGACCGGCGCGGCGCGGGTCGCGCTCGGCACCGAGCTGCCGGCGCTGTTCGCCAACGACGACGCGCTGGCCGACGACCTGCTCGCCCACGGCCGCGTCGTCGACGACCCGCTGTGGCGGCTGCCGCTGTGGCCCGGCTACCGCAAGCTGATCGACGGCCAGACCGCGGACATCACCAACTCGGCCGAGAGCCCGTTCGGCGGCGCGATCACCGCGGCCCTGTTCCTGCAGGAGTTCGTCGGCGAGGGCATCCCCTGGGCCCATGTCGACACCTTCGGCTGGAACGCGGCCGCGCGTCCCGGCCGCCCCAAGGGCGGCGAGGCCCCCGGCCTGCGCGCCGCCTTCGCGATGATCCAGGCGCGGTTCGGGTAGGCGGGGCCGGGCGTTTCGGGCGGATACTTTCCGTGGAAAGTTGGAGGGGGCCTTCGGCGAGGAACTGGCCGAAGCGGACGCCGCGCCCTTTCGCAGTGTGATCGCCGCCCGAAAGCGGCTGGCGTGAAGTGCGCCCGGGTTCCCCCTCCCATACCCTTCCCCGAAATAGGGGTGCGGGTTTCGTTTGCCGGCTTGCGCCGGCGCGTCCCGTCAGGACGGCGTTGCCGCCTCCTCGCCGCCGTCCGGCGGGATGAACAGGTTGGCGACGAAGTCGGCGTGGGTCTCGATCGCTTCCTCGGTGGTCGGGTCGAGGCCGGTGAGCTGCCGGCACTCGGGCGCCAGCGAGAAGATCAGCGAGGCCGCCCCGGCCAGCGCGTAATAGGCGTGGGGCAGGATTTCGGCCTTGTCGCGCAGCGGCTGCATCCTGGCCATGTTCTGGTAGAAGCCGGCGAGGTGCTCCTCGATCAGCCAGCTCAGCCGCTCGCTCGCGGCCTTGCCTTCTGACAGCATCAGCCCGGCCAGGTTCGGGTTGGCGGCGACGAAGCGGACGTACTGGCGGATCGCCTCGCGCGCCCGCTCGTGCGGCAGGGCGCCGTTGAGCCGGATCAGCCCGTCGCGGAGCTGCCCGTCCAGCTTCTTGAACAGGTGGTCCGTGGCGGCGCGCCACAGCGCGTCCTTCGACTTGAAGTAATAGGTGACCAGCCCCTGGTTGGCGTTGGCCCGGTTGGCGATGTTGCGCGTGCTCGCGCCCTCGAAGCCGAGCTCCGAGAAGGCCTCGATGGCGGCGTCGACGATCCGCTGGCGGGTCGCCTCGCGTTGTTCTGCGCGTGTAACCATGGCGCTATTCGTTATTCGATTGACAAGTGAATGTCAAGCGCCGGGATGCCGTTGGGCCGAAGCCGTGTCTGCGCGGCGAGCGGCGCCGGCGCGTTAGCTGGCCAGCTCGTCGCGCCCTTCGAAGAACTTGAGCGCGTCCGGGTTGGCCAGGGCGTCGACGTTCTTGACCGGCCGGCCGTGGACCACGTCCCGCACCGCGAGCTCGACGATCTTGCCGGTCTTGGTGCGCGGGATGTCGGGCACCTGGACGATGCGGGCGGGGACGTGGCGGGGCGTCGCGCTGGCCCGGACCGCGGCCTTGATCTTGTCGCGCAGGGCGTCGTCGAGGGTCAGGCCCTCCTTGAGCACGACGAACAGGACGATGCGGCTGTCCGGCGGCCAGTCCTGGCCGACCGCGAGCGCCTCGACCACCTCGTCGAGCTGCTCGACCGGGCGGTAGATCTCGGCCGTGCCGATGCGGATGCCGCCGGGATTGAGCGTCGCGTCCGAGCGGCCGTAGATGACGCAGCCGCCGTGCTCGGTCCATTCCATCAGGTCGCCGTGGCGCCAGATGCCCGGGAAGTGCTCGAAATAGGCGCTGCGGTAGCGCGCGCCGTCGGGGTCGTTGAGGAATTCCAGCGGCAGCGACGGGTGCGGCTTGGTGCAGACCAGCTCGCCCTTGTGCCGCGGCGGCAACGGCTTGCCGTCGTCGTCGAACACGTCGACCGCCATGCCCAGCGCCGGCGCCTGGATCTCGCCGCGCCAGACCGGGCCGATCGGGTTGCCGGTGACGAAGCCGCACATGATGTCGGTGCCGCCCGAGATCGACGACAGCTGCAGGTCTTCTTTGACGTTGGCGTAGACGTAGTCGAAGCATTCCGGCAGCAGCGCCGAGCCGCTGGTCAGCAGCACGCGCAGCGCCGACAGGTCGTGGTCGCGGCCGGGGGCGATGCCGGCCGCCTTGATCGCGTCGATGAACTTGGCCGAGGTGCCGAAGTGGGTCGCCCGGCCGCGCTCCATGTAGTCGAACAGCGCGTCCGGGCCCGGATGGAAGGGCGAGCCGTCGTAGAGCAGGATGGTCGAGCCGCAGCCCAGGAACGAGACGTGCATGTTCCACACCACCCAGGCGGTGCTGGTGAAGAACTGGACGCGGTCGTCCGGCCGGGCGTCGAGGTGGAGCATCGGCTCCTTCAGGCCCTGGAGGATGACGCCGCCGGCCCGGTGGACGATGCACTTGGGCGCGCCGGTCGTGCCCGACGAGAACAGGATGTAGAGCGGGTGATTGAACGGCAGCCGCTTGTAGGGCACCGCGCCGGGGCGGTGCGGCGCGACGTAGTCGGCATAGCCGACCGCGTCCGGGACCTGGGCCAGCGCCGGCTCGGCGTCGACGTAGGGGACCAGCACCGTGCGCCGCAGGGTCGGCAGCCCGGCGTGGATCTCGGCGACCCGGTCGGTCACCCGGTGGGTCTTGCCGTTGTAGTGGTAGCCGTCCGACGCGACGAGGACGACCGGCTCGATCTGGCCGAAGCGGTCGAGCACGCCGCGGGCGCCGAAGTCGGGCGCGCAGGAGGAAAAGGTCGCGCCGATCGCACCGGCCGCCAGCGCGACGATCACGGTCTCGGGGACGTTGGGCATGTAGGCGGCGATGCGGTCGCCGGGCTGAACGCCGTCGGCGAGCAACGCCTCCGCCAGCCGCGCCACCTGGGCGGTCAGGTCGGCCCAGCTCAGCCGGCGATCGTCGCCCTGCTCGTTGCGGAACACGATCGCGTCGCCCTGGTCGTTGCGGCGCAGCAGGTTCTCGGTGAAATTCAGCCGGGCGTCGGGGAAGAAGGCCGCCTTCTGCTGGTCGTCGCCGTTTATCAGCACGCGCTCGCCGCGGGTCTCGGCGATGACCCCGGCGAAGTCCCAGAAGTCGCACCAGAAGTCCTCGATCGCGTCGACCGACCAGCGCCACAGGGCGTTGTAGTCGTGCAGGTCGAGCCCCCGCCGCTCGCGCACGAAGGCGAGGAAGGCGGCCATCGGGGTTTCCGCGACGCGATCGGGCGACGGGGTCCAGATCGGGGTGTCCGCGGCGGCGCTCATGACGCCAGTTCCTCGCGGTCCTCGAAATATTGCAGCGCCTCGGGGTTGGCCAGCGCGTCGACATTCTTGACCGGACGGCCGTGGACCACGTTGCGCACCGCCAGCTCGACGATCTTGTTCGACTTGGTGCGCGGGATGTCCGGCACCTGCACGATCCGCGCCGGCACGTGGCGCGGGGTGGCGTTGTCGCGGATCTGCTTCTTGATCCGTGCCGTCAGCTCGTCGTCGAGGGTCAGGCCGTCGCGCAGCACGACGAACAGGACGACGCGGGTGTCGCCGTCCCAGTCCTGGCCGATCACCAGGCTCTCCAGGATCTCGTGGAGCTGCTCGACCTGGCGGTAGATCTCGGCGGTGCCGATGCGCACGCCGCCCGGGTTCAGGGTCGCGTCCGAGCGGCCGAAGAAGACCATGCCGTGGTGCTCGGTCCACTCGACCCAGTCGCCGTGGCACCAGACGTTGGGGAAGCGCTCGTAGTAGGCGGCGCGGTAGCGGCTGCCGTCGGCGTCGCCCCAGAAGCCGAGCGGCATCGACGGGAAGGGTCGGGTGCAGACCAGCTCGCCCTGCTCGCCCGGAGGCTGCGCGTTGCCGTCGTCGTCGAACACGTCCATCGCCATGCCCAGGCACGGCCCCTGCAGCTCGCCGCGCCAGACCGGGCCGGTCGGATTGCCGCCGACGAAGCAGCCGAACAGGTCGGTGCCGCCGGAGACCGAGGCCAGGTGAACGTCCTTCTTCACCTTCTCATAGACATAGTCGAAGCCCTCGGGCACCAGCACCGACCCGGTCGAGCCGATCGCGCGGACGGTCGACAGGTCGTGGGTCTTCATCGGCTCGATGCCGGCCTTCGAGCAGGCGTCGATATACTTGGCCGAGGTGCCGAACAGGGTCATCCCGGTCTCGTCGGCGAAGTCCCACACCGCGTTGCCGTCGGGATAGAAGGGCGATCCGTCGTAGAGCAGGATCGTCGCTTCCGAGGCGAGCGCGCCGACCAGCCAGTTCCACATCATCCAGCCGCAGGTGGTGAACCAGAACACCCGGTCGCCCGGCTTCACGTCGCACATCAGCCGGTGTTCCTTGAGGTGGGTCAGCACCGCTGCGCCGGTGCCGTGGATGATGCACTTGGGCGCGCCGGTCGTGCCCGAGGAATAGAGGATGTAGAGCGGGTCGTTGAAATCGCGGGGCGCGAACTCGATCTCGCCGGCGGAGTAGTCCGCCACGTAATCGGGCAGGGTCGTGGCGTTCGGGATCGCCGACACGTCGGGGGCGTCTTGCGTGTAGGGCACGACCAGGACGCGCTCGACCGAGGGCATCCCCGCGGCGATCTCGGGCAGCCGCTCGAGCGAATCGAACGTCTTGCCGTTGTAGAAATAGCCGTCGGCGCTGATCAGGATCTTGGGCTCGACCTGGCCGAAGCGGTCGAGCACGCCGCGCACGCCGAAATCGGGCGAGGCCGAGGTGAACACCGCGCCGATGCTGGTCGCGGCCAGCATCGCGATCACCGTCTCCGGGATGTTGGGCATGTAGGCGGCGACCCGGTCGCCGGGCCGCAGCCCCTCGGCGCGGAACGCCTGGGCCAGGCGCGAGACCGCGTCCCACAGCTCGGCCCAGGTCATCTCGCGCTTCACCTTGTCCTCGCCGCGGAAGACGATGGCGGTGGTGTCGTCGCGCCGGCGCAAGAGGTTCTCGGCGAAGTTCAGGCGTGGCGTCGGGGAAGAACCTGGCGCCCGGCATCTTGTCGCCGTCGATTAGCACGCGCTTCCCTTGCGCGCTGGCACGGACGCCGCCGAAGTCCCACAGGGTCAGCCAGAACTTCTCCATCTCGTCGATCGACCAGCGCCACAGCGCGTCGTAGTCGGAGAAGTTGGTGCCCCAGCGGTCGGTGGCCGCCTGCATGAAGGCTTTCAGGTTGCTGTTGTCGATGCGCTCCTGCGACGGGCGCCACATGGGCTGCGTGGCCACGCGTTCCTCCCCGGCCGGCGGTGTTGGTTCGTAACCTTTGGTATGCGAAACATTCATCGCCTTCAAGCACGGCCCGGCGTGGCGGTTCCCCGCACGCCTACCTATAGTGACCCCGATGCCTCGCCGCCCCCATGGCCCCGCCCCCGTTCCCGCCACGGCGCTGCCCGCACGCCCCAACAAGGTGCTGGTCGGCGCGGCGTGGATGGTCACCTCGGGGGTGTGCTTCGCCGCGATGGCGGGGCTGATCCGCTACCTGTCGGCAGACCTGCACGCGTTCGAGATCGCCTTCTTCCGCAACTGCGCCGGCGTGCTGGTGATGACGCCGTGGGTGATGCGGGTCGGGATCGGCGCGCTCAAGACCCAGCGCTTCGGCCTCTACGCCGTCCGCGGCGTGACCAGCATCGTCGCCATGCTGTCCTTCTTCTGGGCGCTGACCGCGATGCCGATCACCGAGGCGACCGCGCTCAACTTCACCATGCCGATCTTCGCCACCATCCTCGCCGTGATCTTCCTGGGCGAGGTCGTGCGGCTGCGGCGCTGGACGGCGATCCTGGTCGGCTTCGGGGGCGTGCTGATCATCCTGCGGCCGGGGGTCGAGGTCGTCACCCTGCCGGCGCTGATGGCGCTGTTGGGCGCGTTCATGGTGGCGTCGTCGGTGATCGTCATCCGCAAGCTGTCGACCACCGAATCGCCCAACGCGATCGTGCTCTACATGGCCCTGTTCCTGGTGCCGCTGTCGCTGCCGCCGGCGCTCTACGTGTGGCGCGACCCGACCTGGCTGCAGCTCGGCCTGGCCGGGCTGGTCGGCGTGCTCGGCACGGCGGCGCACCAGTGCTACACCCGCGCGATCTACGCCGCCGAGGCTTCGGTGGTGATGCCGTTCGACTTCGCCCGGCTGATCTTCGTCGCGATCCTCGGCTACGTCGCCTTCGGCCAGACCTCCGACCTGTGGACCTGGATCGGCGCCGTGGTCATCGTCGGCGCCGGCATCTACATCGCCCAGCGCGAGGCGCGGCTGGGGCGCAAGACCGCGGGGCCGGCGCCGCCGGAGACCTGAGCCGGCGCGCTCCCGCGGGCGAAAACCGCGTCGCCAAACCGGGTCGGCTTTTGCTATGACGGCTGCGGCCCGGCGACCGGGTCCAGGCGAGGGAGGATTTCCAGAATGCAGTTGAGCGGACATTCAGCGATCGTCACCGGCGGCGGCTCGGGACTGGGCGAGGCCACGGCGCGCCACTTCGCCGACAAGGGCATGAAGGTGGCGGTCTTCGACGTCAACATGGAGGGCGCCGAGCGCGTCGCCAAGGATATCGGCGGCGTCGCCGTCCATTGCGACGTGTCGTCGGCCAGCGCCGCCGAGACCGCGTTCGACGAGGCCCGCAGCGCTAACGGCCCGGCCCGCGTCCTGGTCAACTGCGCCGGCATCGGCCCCGCCCGCGCCATCGTCAGCCGCGACGGCACGCCGATGCCGCTGGAGGCCTATACCCAGATCATCGAGGTCAACCTGATCGGCACCTTCAACTGCCTGCGGCTCGCTGCCGCCGATATGGCGCGGCTCGATCCGCTCGAGGACGACGAGCGCGGGGTGATCATCAACACCGCCTCGGTCGCGGCCTACGAGGGCCAGATCGGCCAGGTCGCCTACGCCTCGTCCAAGGGCGGCGTGGTCGGCATGATGCTGCCTGCCGCGCGCGAGCTGGCACGCTACGGCGTCCGGGTGCTGACCATCGCGCCGGGCTTCATCCAGACGCCGCTGATGGACACGGTGCCCGAGGACTTCCAGGAGAACCTGAAGAAGTCGCAGCTGTTCCCGCGCACCCGCTTCGGCAAGGCCGAGGAATACGCGCGGCTGTGCTCGTCGATCTGCGAGATCACCTATCTCAACGGCGACGTCATCCGCCTCGACGCCGGCGCGCGCATGCCGCCGCGGTAGGGCGCGCGCTCCCCCACCGATCGGCTATCCGTCATTCCGAGCGGAGCAAGCGCCGCGTCGCGGCGCTTGTGCAGCCGAGGAATCTGCGTCCGCGATCGCCATGCCCGCGACGGAAGCAAGATTTCTCCGCTCCGCGCCCCTCGCGCGGCGAGGGTCGCTCGGTCGAAATGACGCCGAAGGGTGTGCCCTACCGCACCACCGCGGCGGTCTGGCCGAACAGGATCTTCTTCTGCTCCTCGGTCATCTGCGCCTGCTCCGGCGGGCGGATCTCGTCGCCGATCTCGTAGGCGCGCTTGGTCGCCTTGCGGCCGCCGATCGCGTCGAGCCAGCGCTTGAGGTGCGGGAAGTCGTCGATGTTCTGGCCCTGGCGCTTCCACGGCACGACCCACGGATAGCTCGCCATGTCGGCGATCGAATAGAAGTCGCCGGCGACGAACTCGCGGTCGGCCAGCCGCTTGTTGAGCACGCCGTAGAGCCGGTTGGTCTCGTCCCTGTAGCGCTTCTTGGCGTAGGGCAGGTCCTCGGGCGCGTAGTTGTTGAAGTGGTGGTTCTGGCCGGCCATCGGGCCGAGGCCGCCCATCTGCCACATCAGCCACTGCATCACCTCGGCGCGGGGCCTGAGCTCGGTGGGCAGGAACTGGCCGGTCTTCTCGCCCAGGTAGAACAGGATCGCGCCCGATTCGAAGACCGAGACCGGATCGCCGCCGCCCGCCGGATCGTGGTCGACGATCGCGGGCATCCGGTTGTTCGGCGCGATCTTCAGGAAGTCCGGCTCGAACTGCTCGCCCTTGCCGATGTCGACCGGCTTGATCGTGTAGTCGATGCCTGCTTCCTCCAGAAACATCGTGATCTTGTGGCCGTTCGGCGTCGGCCAATAGTAGAGGTCGATCATTCTCGGCTATCCCCTCGGGCGCATGCGATGTCGCGTTAATCTTTATCCGCAGGGCGACGGGGTCAATGTCGGCGTGTTGCGCGGGCGCGGGGCCTTCTCGTCGTGTATCCGCCCCGCAACCAGCCATTCAAATCGTGTCACCCCGGCCGCAGCGAAGCGAAGTGTCGGGGTGTGGGGACAGCTGTCTTTTATCCTTCCTCCAGCCACGCCTCGACCAGGCGGCGGGCGATCGAGACCGGGCGGGGCAGGGTGAAGTCGGCCTCGCCGCGGGCGGCGGCGCGCACCGCATCGCGCTCGAACCAGGCGGCGGCCTCCAGCTCGTGGTCGTTGATCGTGACCGTGTCGGAGAGCGCCGTGGCGAAGAAGCCGAGCATCAGCGAGGTCGGGAACGGCCACGGCTGGGACGAGTGGTAGCGCACGTCGGTCACGCGCACGCCGGCCTCCTCGAACACCTCGCGGGCGACCGCGGCCTCCAGCGTCTCGCCCGGCTCGACGAAGCCGGCCAGGGTCGAGTGCATGCCCTCCGGCCACACCGCCTGGCGGCCGAGCAGGCAGCGGTCGCCGCGCGTGACCAGCATGATCACCGCCGGGTCGGTCCGGGGAAAATGCTGTTGCTCGCACGCCGGGTTGGGGCAGACGCGCAGGTGGCCGGTGTCGCGCGCCTCGGTCGCCGTGCCGCAGGCGCCGCAGAAGCGGTGGCGGCGGTGCCAGGTCAGCATGCCGCGGGCGTAGGCGAGCAGGTTGCCGTGGTGGCGGTCGAGCAGCGGCCCGGCGAAGCGCAGGTCGGAGAACACCGGCCGCGCCCCGGCGACGCCGGTCAGCGCCTCGACGTCGGGCTCCTCCTGCGCCGACAGGTCGATCGCGAAATAGGCGGTGTCGCCGTCGAGGCCGAGGAAGACGGTCTCCTCCGAGCTGGCCAGCGCGGCCTGGTTGTCGGCCGCCGGCAGCAGGATCGCGGCGGGCGGGTCGGTCGCGGCCATGCCCGGCTCGGTTTCGCCCGGGTCGATCAGGTTGCGCGAGCGCCACACCGGCACCAGGAAGGTCGCGGCGTCGGTCAGCCGCGCCTCGATCCAGGCGGCGTCCTTGCGGTGATGGGCGGCCCGGTCGAGGGTCCTGGGGGCGAAGAAATTGCGGTCGGAGGGGGACAGCGGCGGCGCGTCGTTCATGGTCGGAAGGTGGCACACGGGGCGGGGGCGATCAATGCGCCCCCGCGGCCGTCCCGTTGCCGCCCCCGTTGCCGCCCCCGTCGCCAATCCGGTCGCCAATCCCGTCGCGGGTGTCCCGTCCGGAATCCCCTTGCCGGGCCGCGCCCGAGTCCTGATATAGTGTCCTCGGAAGGCTGGCGGTGGACGAGCTCCTCGCCAACCCGGTCAGATCCGGAAGGAAGCAGCCGTAACGAGTTTCGCTCGGGTCGCTGTCCAGTCTTCCACCGCGTTTCCCGCGCCACCCGTCCCCCTCATGCCCAGACCGGGTCCCCGCGCGTATGGCCGATCCTGACATCTCTGCCGTTGCCGACGCCGCCGAATATCGGGTCCTGGCGCGCAAGTACCGTCCCGCCAATTTCGACGAGCTGATCGGCCAGGAGGCGCTGGTCCGGACGCTGACCAACGCGATCCGCACCGGCCGCGTCGCCCACGCCTTCATCCTCACCGGCGTCCGCGGCATCGGCAAGACGACGACGGCGCGGATCATCGCCCGCGCGCTCAACTGCATCGGCCCCGACGGCACCGGCGGGCCGACGCCCACGCCCTGCGGCGTGTGCGAGCACTGCGTCGCCATCGCCGAGGACCGCCACGTCGACGTCATCGAGATGGACGCGGCCAGCCGCACCGGCATCGACGACGTGCGGGAGATTATCGATAGCGTCCGGTATCGCCCGGTCACCGCGCGCTACAAGGTCTACATCGTGGACGAGGTCCACATGCTCTCGCGCAACGCCTTCAACGCGCTGTTGAAGACGCTGGAGGAGCCGCCCGAGCACGTGAAGTTCGTCTTCGCCACCACCGAGATCCGCAAGGTGCCGATCACGGTGCTGTCGCGCTGCCAGCGCTTCGACCTGCGCCGGCTCGACCTCGAAACCTTGGCGCCGCACCTGGGCAGCATCGCCGAGAAAGAAGGCGCCAGGATCGACCAAGAGGCGATCGCGGTGATCGCCCGCGCCGCCGACGGCTCGGTGCGCGACGGCCTGTCGCTGCTCGACCAGGTCATCGCCCAGGCTGGGATCGGGGCCGGCGCCGGAACCGAGATCGGCGGCGAGCAGGTGCGCGAGCTGCTCGGCCTCGCCGACCGCTCGCAGACGCTCGACCTGCTCGACCTGGTGATGAAGGGCGACGTCGAGGGCGCGCTGGCGCTGGTCTCGGAGATGTACCGCTCGGGCGCCGACCCGCTGGTCGTGGTCCAGGACCTGATGGAGGTCGTCCACTGGCTGACCCGGCTGCGGGTCACCCCCGACGCCGCCGCCGGCCAGGCGATCTCCGGCGCCGAGCGCGACCGGGCCAAGGCGATGGCCGACGCGCTGCCGATCTCGGCGCTCGGCCGGGCGTGGCAGATGCTGCTCAAGGGCCTCACCGAGCTCCAGACGGCGCCCCAGCCGGTGACCGCGCTGGAGATGCTGGTCGTCCGCCTGTGCTACGTCGCCGAGGCGCCGACCCCGGGCGACCTGGTCGCGCGCTGGCAGGCCGCCGATCCCGCGGCGCCCGCCGGCGGCCCCGCCCCCCAACCGGCGCCGACCCAACGGGCGCCGACCCAACCGGCCGCGCCGTCCGCTGCTCCGCAGGCATCGGCCCCGCGTCCCACTCCGTCCCCAAGTGACGCCGCGCCAGCACCCGCCGCGGCCCCGTCCGATCCGGGCGGCGATCCCCGGCCCGAGCCGCCGCCGGAAGCCACGATGGCGGACTCCGCGCCGGCGCCCACCGCCGGCCGCGGCTCGCCCGCGCTCGCCCCGCGCGCGGCCGCCGCGCCGCAGCCGGACGGCGCGTCGCCCCAGCCGCGCAGCTTCGCCGAGGTGGTCGCCCTGTTCGAGGAGAAGCGCGAGGGCATCCTCTACACCCACCTCTACAAGGACGTGCACCTGGTCCGGTTCGAGCCCGGCCGGCTCGAGATCCGGCCCGAGGCGACCGCGCCCCCCGACCTCGCCAACCGGGTCGGCGCGCTGCTCAGCGACTGGACCGGCGCGCGCTGGGTGGTCTCCGTCTCGGCCGCCGAAGGCGCGCCGACCCTGCGCGAGGACGACCAGGCGGCCGACGCCGCCGCCCGCGCCGAGGCCGCGGCGCATCCGCTGGTCCGCCAGGTGCTGGAGGCCTTTCCCGGCGCGTCGATCAACTCGGTGCGCGACCTGGAGGCCGACCTACAGGCCGACCTGGCGACCGAATTGACGCTGGACCCGGATGCGGCGGACGCGCTAGACGGCGGTCCACCGATCGACCCCGACATCGATCCCGAAGAGGAGCAGGAGCAGCCATGAAGAATCTCGGTCAGCTCATGAAGCAGGCCCAGCAGATGCAGTCCAAGATGGAGGAGCTGCAGGAGACGCTGGCCGCGACCGAGATCACCGGCAGCGCCGGCGGCGGCATGGTCTCGGTGACCATGAACGGCAAGAACGAGGTCAAGTCGGTCAAGATCGACCCGTCGATGGCCGGCGCCGACGAGGTCGAGATCCTGGAGGACCTGCTGGTCGCCGCCTTCAACGACGCCAAGGCCAAGGCCGAGGCGCGGATGCAGGAAGAGATGCAGAAGATCACCGGGGGCTTGAACCTGCCGCCGGGGATGAAGATGCCGTTCTGATCGGCGCCGACCAATGAAACTCCAGAACGTCTACTGCGTCGTCCGGGACATGGACCGGGCGGAGCGCTTCTATCGCGACGTGTTCGGGGCCGAGCCCAAGTTCCGCGACGGCGACCGGTGGACCCAGTTCAGCGCGGGCGGCGCCTATGTCTCGCTCAGCTCTGCGGAAGAGGCGGCGGACGGCCTGGCCGGCTTCGCGCCGGTGTTCGAGGTCGACGACATCGACGCCCACGGCGACAAGATCGCCGCGGCCGGCGGCTCGGTGCTCGACCGCCGCGACATGGGCGACCACGGCCGAACGCTCACCTTCGTCGATTCCGAAGGCAACGTCGCCCAGCTCTTCCAGCGGGCCTGACGGCCTTGTCGGATTCGCTGGCGCGGCCGCTCAGGCCGGCGGGGTCAGCAGGTCGAGGTGGTCTTCCAGGAGGCGGGTGAACAGGAAGCGTTCGCACACCGTCTCGCGGGCCGCGTTGCCGAGGCGGGTCGCCAGACCCGGGTCGGTCAGCAGGCGGACGATGGCGTCCGCGGCTTCCTCGGGCGAGGTCACCAGCAGGCCGTTCTCGCCGTCGGCGATCTGGTGGCGGATGCCGCCGACCGCGCCGGCGACGATCGGGCGGCCCTTCCACATCGCCTCGGTGACGGTGAGGCCGAAGCCCTCGCGGATCGACTTCTGCAGGATCACGTCGGCGGTGGTCTGGACCGCGTTGACCAGGAGCTGGTCGTCGCCTTCGGGCAGGACCAGGGTCCGTTCGTCGGCCTCGGCGACCAGCGTGTCGTAGATGCGCCGGCCCTCGGGGTCGTCGGTCGCCATGTTGCCGAGCAGGACCAGGGTGAAGTCGACCTGCTCGCGCGCCGCGCGGGCGGCCTTGATCACGCCGAACGGGTCCTTCCACGGGTCGAAGCGGCTGACCTGGGCGACGATCGGCCGGTCGCGCGGGATGCCGTAGTGCGCCAGCACGGTGTCGATCTCGTCCTGGGCGACCGGCCGGTTCTTGATCGTGAACGGGTCGATCGCCGGCATGATGTAGTGCTGCCGCGGTTTGATCGGCTGGGCGTATTCCGGCAGCGTGAAGACGACGTCGTCATACATGTCGACCAGCGGCCGCAGCCGGTCCCACAGGGTCCGGTTGGTGTTGGACAGGTCGAGGTGGCAGCGCCAGATCCAGCGGCGGTGATGGTTGTTGCGGAACTCGACCAGCGGCAGCACCTGCGGGTCGTGGACGACGATGACGTCCTCGCGGACGTCGATGATCTCGGCGTTCTCCGCCACGGTGTCGAGATAGAGCCGCCACTCGTCGCTGGTCAGGTCGCCCTCGGCGCCCTGCAGCATGTTGTGGATCTTCTTGGTCACGTCGAAGAAGGCCGGCGAGCCGGCGAGGCTGACCCAGTGGGTGCGGATGCCCAGGCCCGACAGCATGGGGGTGAGCGAGCGCAGGATCTCGGCGACCCCGCCGCCGTGCTTGGTCGAGTTGATCTGCTGGACGCCGAGCCCGCCGAGCGGCTCGGCCTTGGCGGCGATCCGCTCGACCGCCGGCGCGCCGATCAGCGGCACGTAGTCGGCGAGCCACGCGCTCTGGTAGGAGCGCAGGCGGACCGGATGCGTCTCCGGCGTGGTGTCGAGGATGGGTGGTTTCGGTTGCTGCGCGTTCATCGTGTCGCTGGTCCCGATGGCATCACTGGCATATTGGTCGTCCCGGTCCGGGTTGAAAGGTGTCGCCGCATCGGTCCTGCGCGCGGCGGCGGACCTGTCCACGCCGCGACCGCCGTGGCGCACCGGTCCGCTCCACTCTGTTACGGACGGATTTCTTTTTGGTTAACACCGGGCTAAGCCGCCCCTGCGCGTCTCTCGACCGATCGCGGCGGCCGTCGGCGCCGGTCAGTGCTGCTTCCAGTCGTCGTAGCGCAGGGGGTCGATGCCCTTCTTCTTGGCCTCGGCGAACTTGGCCTGGACGAACTTCTGGAAGCCCTGCTTCTTGTACGCGTTCTCGCGCACGTACTCGAACATGGTCAGGAAGTGGAACGGCTTGAGCAGGCCGGGCAGGCGCGCGACCTCGACGTCGCGCCCGGACTTGCCGCCGATCTCGGCGACGCTCGCGGGGAAGAAGTTGATCGTCGGCGTGAACACGACCCGCCAGCGCCGCGCCAGGGCGCGCTCCTCCATCTTCTTGCCGTCGAAGTCGGTGACCTCGCGCGAGCCCCACAGGTTGAGCTGGACGATCACGAAATTCTTCGAGACGTAGTCGCGGATCTCGGAGATGCCGAAATGGTTGGTGTGCATCTCCCGGCAATAGGGGCAGCCCTTCTGCTCCCAGACCACCGCGAAGCGCTTGCCCGCCTGCGCCGCCTCCGCCAGGTCGTCCCTCATGTCGAGGAAGGACTGCAGGAAGAACGGCTGGATGTGCAGGCCGTCGTCGCTCAGCTTGGGCGCGTAGCCCGGGATGCGGCCGGCCCGGGACGGGCTCGGCACGGCGGCCAGGGTGGCCGCCGCCCCGGCGGCGAGGGGCAACTGACCGAGAAACCGGCGCCGAGAAATCATGGGACAGCCTCCTTCGCACCGTTCTGCGACGCCGCACGAACACCGTGCCGGCGCGCGGTGCCGAGTCTAGCCCGGATTTCGCCCGGCCGCATCCGCAACCGGGCCGCGTTCAGCGCATCGTGACCGGTGCGCGGCCCTGTCCGCAGCGCCTACTGGATTGCGCGCCGCGCCGGAACCGGCGTAACAATTCCCGCCATGGCCGGTTCCGAAATCGACAACCTGATCCAGCTCCTGGCGCGGCTGCCGGGGCTGGGCCCGCGCTCGGCGCGCCGCGCCGCGCTGCACCTGATCAAGCGGCGCGAGGCGCTCCTGGAGCCGCTGGCCCGGGCGATGGGCGAGGCGGCGGCCAAGGTGCGCGCCTGCTCGATCTGCGGCAACGTCGACACCGCCGACCCCTGCGCGCTGTGCACCGACCCGCGCCGCGACCCGGCGCTGATCTGCGTGGTCGAGGACGTCGCCGACCTGTGGGCGATCGAGCGCACCGGCACCTTCCGCGGCCGCTACCACGTGCTCGGCGGCACCCTGTCGGCGCTCGACGGGGTCGGGCCCGACGACCTGCGTATCGGCGAGCTGGTCCGCCGCGCGCGCGAGGACACGGTCAAGGAGGTCATCCTGGCGACCAGCGCCACCGTCGACGGCCAGACCACCGCCCACTACATCACCGACCAGCTCGCCGGCGCGGGCGTCTCGGTCAGCGCGATCGCCCACGGCGTCCCGGTCGGCGGCGAGCTCGACTATCTCGACGACGGCACCCTGACGGCCGCCCTCAAGGCCCGGCGCAGCGTCTGACATCGCCGCGGACATGCCCGAATTGGCGCCGGAAAGATGCCACGGGCCTGCCTAATTTGGGTGGCTACAGTGCCGGCCATGTCGCGCGTTGCCCGGGGGCCGACAGCCGACAGCGCCATCATCTCGTGGAGGTAGCATGCCCGTCCGCTCCGAACGCCGCGTCGCCGCGGCGGCCCTGATCGCCGTCGTCGCGGCCCCGCTGGCGCACGCCAACGCCGCCGACGAACACCGCGTCACGCTGAACGACCAGACCGCGCTGGCGGTCACCATCTACAACAACAACCTGGCGATGATCCGCGACTATCGCCGGGTCAAGCTGCGGCTCGGGCTGAACCACCTGGCCTTCATCGACGTCAGCGGCCAGATGCGGCCCGAGACCGCGATCCTGACCAGCTCGGACAACGTGGCGTTCAACCTGTTGGAGCAGGACTTCAACTACGACCTCCTCACCCCCCGCAAGCTGCTCGAGAAATCGGTCGGCAAGGAGGTCACCATCGTGCGGACCAATCCCCGCACCAAGGAGGAGGAGCGGCTGCGCGCCAAGGTGCTGAGCACCAACGGCGGCGCGGTGTTCGAGATCGACGGCAAGATCTACACCGGCCATCTCGGCCGCCTGGTGTTCGACAGGGTGCCGGAGAACCTGCGCGCGCGCCCGACCCTGGTCGTCACCCTGTCCTCCAAGGCGACGGTCAACGCGCCGCTCGAGCTGACCTACCTGACCCGCGGCCTGTCGTGGCGCGCCGACTATGTCGCGGTGCTCAACGAGACCGAGAACAAGCTCAACCTGAACGGCTGGGTCACGCTCAACAACCGCAGCGGCACGACCTACCGGAACGCCCGCCTCCAGCTCGTCGCCGGCGACGTGGCCCAGGTCGCGCGCAGGCCGATGGCCACCATGCGGCTGCGCCGGGAGGCGATGAAGGCCGGCGTGGATCAGTCGATGCGGCGCGAGGCGCTGTTCGACTATCACGTCTATACCCTGCAGCGCCCGACCACGATCGCCCACAACCAGCAGAAGCAGGTGGCCCTGCTCAAGGCGTCGAACGTCAGCGTGGTCAAGGAATACCGGCTGCAGGGCTCGACCTCCTATTACCGCTACCGCTATTCCTCGATCCGGCCGGCCAAGGCGGACGTCTGGCTGATCTTCAACAACACCAAGAAGGCCAACCTCGGCCTGCCGCTGCCCAAGGGCACGATCCGCGCCTACAAGAAGGACGCCGCCGGCAAGGCGGTGTTCATCGGCGAGGCCAACATCGGCCACACCGCCGAGGGCGAGACCGTGCGGCTGCGCGTCGGCAAGGCCTTCGACGTCTCCGGCGAGCGGGTGCAGACCGACTACAAGAAGGAAGGTCTCGCCCGCTATACCTACGAGACCGCCTACAAGATCACCCTGCGCAACGCCAAGCGGACGCCGGTGCGGGTGACCGTGTCGGAGCCGATCCCCGGCGACTGGAAGATGGTGGCCGAGAGCCAGAAGCACGTGAAGGTCTCGGCCCATCGCGCCGAGTGGAAGGTCGACGTGCCGGCCAAGGGCAAGACCGAGCTGACCTACCGCGTGCGGGTCAACTTCTAGGGGGCGTCGTCGTGGACGCGGCCCCCGGTCAACGGTTGGGAGGATGCGCCATGAAGAAACTGCTGACGGCCGTCGCGCTGCTGCCGTTGCTGCTCGGGTCGGCCGCGCACGCGGCCGCGAAGGGCAAGTTGTGCGGCGGTGTCGCCGGCATCGCCTGTTCCTCCGGACAGTATTGCGACTGGCCCGCCAACCGGTGCAATGCGGCCGACGTCCAGGGCCGCTGCGTCACGGTGCCGGGGGTCTGCACCCAGGTGTACCAGCCGGTCTGCGGCTGCAACGGGCGGACCTATTCCAACGACTGCATGCGGCTGATGGCGCGGGTTCGCAAGGCCAGCGACGGCCCCTGCAAATAGGCTGACGACCCGGATCGCTCGCGGTGAGGTTGGGCGCGGCCGACGGACCGCTCAGCGCTCCGGCGCGTCCTCGGTGGCGAGCGCGAAGTCGTCGTCCTCGATCCTCGCCGGCGACGCCTTGGCGGCGGCGGGCGGCTGGCCGGGCAGGGCGACCTGGCCCTGGCCCTCGTCGTCCTCGTCCTCATCCAGCTCCAGCTCGCGGATGCGCTCGCCGCGCCGCGTGATCTTCTTGGACGAGGTCTGGATCGCCTCGACGTCGCGGTTGGCCTGGGCGAAATGGGACGCCAGCTTGCCGACCCGCTCGTCCAGCCGGCCGACGTCGGTGAGCATGACCTCGACCTCCTTCTGGATGACGTGGGCCTGCTCGCGCATCTGGACGTCGCGGAACACCGCGCGGACCGTGTTCAAGGTCGCCCACAGGGTGGTCGGCGAGACGATGTAGACCCGCTCGCGGAAGCTCTGCTCGACGACGTTCGCATAACGCGAGTGCAGCTCGGCGTAGATCGCTTCCGACGGCAGGAACATCAGCGCCGCCTCGCCGGTCTCGCCCGGCACGATGTAGCGGTCGCGGATGTCGCGGACGTGCTTGAGGATGTCGGCGGAGAAGTCGCGCGCGCCCTGGATCTTCTCGGCGTCGGTCTCCGCGTTCTGGAGCCGCTGCCACGATTCGAGCGGGAACTTGGCGTCGATCGCGATCGGCCCGGGCGGGTTGGGCAGGTGCAGCAGGCAGTCGACCCGCCGGTTGTCGCCGACGCTCGCCTGGAAGGTGAAGGAGCCGGGCGGCATGATGCCCTCGACCAGGTCCTTCAACTGGATCTCGCCGAAGGCGCCGCGCGCCTGCTTGTTGGACAGGATGTCCTGCAGGCTGACCATCTGGTTCGACAGGTCGATGATGTTCTTCTGGGCCTCGTCCATCACCGCCAGACGCTCGCCAAGCTTGGTCAGCGATTCGCGGGTCTTGGTGGTGGTCTGCTCGAGGCTCTGGCCGACCCGCTGGCTGACCATGTCGAGCCGCTGGTTGAGCGCGCGCTCCTGGTCGATCAGGCGCTTGTTGAAGCTGTCCTGGGACTTTTCCTGGGTTTCGATCAGCTGCTTGAGCCGGTTGCCGATCTCGGACTGTCCGCGCACCGAGCGGTAGATCACGAACAGGATCAGCAACGCGACGATGCCCGCCGCGCCGATGGCGATGAGAACGATCGGGTCGGCCGTCAGAGTTTTCATGATCCCGCCTTGGTATCACGACCCGCCCATGGGGTCACTGTTCATTTTACGTTCCGGTCCGGATTCCTTGACCGAAACCGGCGCTGGTCCTACCTAATCCGGGTTAAGAAATGGAGAAAATGCGAGCGCGTATATGGCGATATTGCCGATCATCACGGCGCCCGACCCGGTCCTGAAGAAGGTCGCCAAGCCGGTCGAGAAGGTCGACGACGACGTCCGGCGCCTGATGGACGACATGATGGAGACCATGTATGCCGCGCCGGGCATCGGGCTGGCCGCGCCCCAGGTCGGCGTCGCCAAGCGGGTGGTCGTGCTCGATGTGTCCAAGCGCGAGGGTCCGCCGCGCTCGCTCAAGATGGCCAATCCGGAGATCCTCTGGGTCTCCGACGACGACGCGATCTACGAGGAAGGCTGTCTGTCGCTGCCCGAGCATTATGCCGAGGTCTCCCGGCCGGTGGCGGTCAAGGTGCGCTATCTCGACTACGAGAACGAGATCCGCGAGATCTCGGCCGACGGCCTGCTCGCGACCTGCCTGCAGCACGAGATCGACCATCTCGACGGCATCCTGTTCGTCGACCACATCAGCGCGCTCAAGCGCAACATGATCCTGCGCAAGCTGCTCAAGGAAAAGAAGCAGGGCGGCCCGTCGCGCGACCGCGAGCCCGCCGGCGCGGCGCTGTAGGGTCGGCTTTTTCGACAGTTCCCGACACCTCCGTCATGCCCGCGCAGGCGGGCATCCAGCCTGCTGGCGGAGGCACTGGATTCCCGCCTGCGCGGGAATGACGGCATCGGGCGGTTCGGCGATCGTCAACGACCAAAAGCCCGAGTCACCCCACCCTCACTTCTGCTAGGGTCCGGCCATGCGCATCGTCTTCATGGGCACGCCCGATTTCGCGGTCGCGGCGCTCGAGGCACTGGCCGGGGCCGGGCACGAGATCGCGTGCGTCTATAGCCAGCCGCCGCGGCCGGCCGGGCGCGGCCACAAGGAGCGCCGCTCGCCGGTCCATGAGGCCGCGGTCGCGCGGGAGCTACCCGTGCGCACGCCCAAGTCGCTCAAGGACCCGGCCGAGCAGGCTGCCTTCGCCGCGCTCGACGCCGAGGTCGCGGTGGTCGCCGCCTATGGCCTGATCCTGCCCAAGCCGATCCTCGACGCGCCGGCGCGCGGCTGCCTCAACATCCACGCCTCGCTGCTGCCGCGCTGGCGCGGCGCGGCGCCGATCCAGCGCGCGATCCTCGCCGGCGACGCCGAGACCGGGGTGACCATCATGCAGATGGACGAGGGGCTCGACACCGGCGCGATGCTCCTGTCCCGCGCCGTGCCGATCGGGCCGGAGACGACGGGCGGCGCGCTGCACGACACGCTGGCCGCGCTCGGCGCCGAGCTGATCGTCGAAGCGTTGGCCCAGCTCGCCGACGGCGCGTTGACGCCGGTGCCCCAGCCGGAAGAGGGCGTCACCTATGCGGCCAAGCTCGACAAGGCCGAGGCGCGGATCGACTGGACCCGGCCTGCTACCGAGATCGAACGTCTCGTGCGCGCGTTCGACCCCTGGCCCGGCGCGTGGTTCGAGGCGAAGGGCCAGCGCATCCGTGTGCTCGCCGCCGAGCTGGCGGCCGGCTCGGGCGCGCCGGGCACGGTGCTCGACGACCGGCTGACCATCGCCTGCGGGACGGGCGCGCTGCGGCCGACCCGGCTCCAGCGCCAGGGCAAGGGCGCGGTCGACGCGGACGCTTTCCTGCGCGGATTCCCGTTGGCGAAGGGCGACCGGGTCGACGGCGCCGTCGATCAGGAGGTGGCGTGATGGCCGTACACACCGAGAAGAACGTCTTCGCCCCCGCCGACGACGGCGACGGGATGCGGCTGCTGGTCACCCGCTACTGGCCGCGCGGGGTGGCCAAGGCGACCGTCTCGCTGTACCTGCCCGACCTCGCGC
The DNA here is from genome assembly GCA_963730305.1 of uncultured Alphaproteobacteria bacterium. GTDB lineage: Bacteria > Pseudomonadota > Alphaproteobacteria > Bin65 > Bin65 > CAMYMQ01. Next base: position 290,687 of record CAVSRB010000004.1, on the reverse strand, counting down.
CGTCGCGCGAGCTCTTGCACGAGATCCACGACGGGATCATCACCTGGCGCGACTTCACCGCCCGCTATCGGGCCGAGATGAAGGGGCAGAAGTCGCTGATCCGCCTGCTCAAGCATCTGGACGAGAGCGGTGAGACGCTGACGCTCCTGTGCACCTGCGACAGCGAGGACCGCTGCCACCGCTACCTGCTCGGCGACCTGATCGCCCGGGCGGACTGACGCGTCGGAACGACCGCCCGCCGTGACCCGCTACAAGCTCACCCTCGAATACGACGGCGCGCCTTTCGTCGGCTGGCAGCGGCAGGACAACGGCCCGTCGGTCCAGCAGGCGCTGGAGGAGGCGGTCGAGAAGTTCTGCGGGGAGCAGGTCCGCGTCCATGGCGCCGGGCGGACCGACGCCGGGGTCCATGCGCTCGGCCAGGTCGCCCACGTCGACCTCGAGAAGGAGGCCACGCCCTTCCGGCTGATGGAGGCGGTCAACTACCACCTCAAGCCCGCGCCGGTCGCGGTGCTGGCGGCCGAGGAAGTGGACGAGGATTTCCACGCCCGCTTCTCGGCGGTCGAGCGGCGCTACCTCTACCGCATCGTCAACCGGCGCGCGCCGCTGACGCTGGACGCCGGCCGCGCCTGGCAGGTCGGCAAGCCGCTCGACGTCGACGCCATGCACGCCGCCGCCCAGCGGCTGATCGGCAAGCACGACTTCTCCAGCTTCCGCGCCGCCGAGTGCCAGGCCAACTCCCCGCTCAAGACGCTCTCCGACCTCGTCGTCATGCGCCACGGCGACGACATCGAGATCCGGGCGCGGGCGCCGTCCTTCCTGCACCACCAGGTGCGCAACATCGTCGGCACGCTCCGGCCGATCGGCGAGGGCAAGCGCTCGGTGCAATGGATCGACAAGGTGCTCAGGGCGAAGGACCGCTCCGCCGCCGGCGCGACGGCGCCGGCCCACGGGCTCTACCTGCTGGGGGTCGGGTACTAGGGGGTCGGGTACGAGGGTCGGGCCGCGGTCGGCTAGTCGGCCGCGGCGGCGCAGGCGCGCCGGTTTGCCGCCAGTTTGGAAGACGCCCCGTACCAGCCGAGCGCCAGCAGCACGAGCACGACCAGGATCCCCACCGCGACCCGATGGCCCTCGGTCGAGTAGCCGCCGTTCGTCGCCGGGAACCAGTCGAGCACCAGACCATAGGCGTTCTGCAAGAGGAAGGCGCCGAGCACCCAGGACAGCGTCAGGCAGGCGTTCAAGCGGCCGATGAGCTGGGGCGGGAACAGGGGCGCGAGCGCCGCGTAGGTCACGAAATTGAGGCCCGCCACGAAGCCGAGCAGCGCCCATGTCGCGAACACCACCACCGGCGCCGGCGTCCACTCCAGCGCGAGGACGACGAGGACGAGCGTGTGCACGCCGGCCATCGCGACGACGAACGCCATCGGGGTCAGCCCGACGCGCCTCGCGAGCGCGACGAGGCTGCCCGTGAGCAGACCCGAGAGCGTCATCGACCCCGTCAACACCAGCAACAGGTTCGCGGCTTCGGGACCGGAAAGGCCGGCGACGTCGCGCACCCACGATCCCGCCCATAGCTGGTTCAGCGCGCCGAATCCGCCGATCACCGCCATCATCAGGGGCGCGGCGCGCCAGAACGCAAGGCTGCGCAGGACGTCGCCAAGGCCCTTGATCTGGCCGATCACGGTGAGCCCGCCATGACCCGATGGTTTGGCCGGCGTGATCGTCAGGACGAGCGCCGCGCACCCCGCCAACAGGACGCCGACGAACAGGTGGACGTCGCGCCAGTCGACGTATCGAAGCGCGATCTCGACCGGCACGGTCCCGGTCATCAGGCCGAGCCCGCCGGCGGCCAGGGCCAATCCGTTCGCCATCGGCAGGCGCTCCGGTTTGAACCACATGGCGTAGACCTTGAAGGAGGTCACGGCGCTGGCGCCGGTGCCCAGCGCGATCAGGCCTCGCCCCAGGGCGAGCATGGCCATGCCGTCGGCCAGCGCCGTGACCACGGTGCCCAGCGCGCACAGGAGCAGAAAGACGGCATAGACCCGCCGCGGGTCGTAGCGGTCGAGCAGGACGCCGTAGGGCAACTGCAGGAGCGTGGCGCCCAGAAAGAAGGCGCTGATGGCAAAGCCTAGCTGTGTCGCGCTCAGATGCAGGTCGCGCACCAGGTCCGGGGCGATGACGGCATTGATCGACCGGAAGATGGAGACGAGCAGATAGCCGAGCGCGAAGGGCGTGAACACCCGAAGGGTCAGCATCATCGGCGCGCGTCCCTAGAGACCGGAAATCAGGATTGCCCGCAGCCGCGCTTCGCGCGCGATGCGCCTGGACTTCATCTGCCATGGTTTCCTTCGGGCTCGTTCGCGCCCGGCCCGACCCCACGCGTCGCGCGCGGGGGCTGCCTTCTGCGAAACTCGGGGCGGCGGCGTGCCGTCTTCGTTTGGCGGAGAAAGGGTCACGCCGCAAGGACGAAGTCCTTCACCGCGCCCTGGGCCTCGGTGATGACGAACAGCAGCAGCTCCAGCGCGCCGGCCTGGAACCAGGTGATGCCGAGCGTGCGCTTGGCGACGTAGGCCTCGAAGATCAGGAAGCCGAGCAGCATCATCAGCCACAGGTTCAGCCGCGCCGCCGGCTCCAGGGCCGGCAGGAACACGAGGGCGGCCAGCAGCATCACCCCCTGGGAGAAGATCTGGGTCCAGTTGTAGGCGGTGACGTAGGCGAGGTAGCGCTCTTCGCCCCAGCCCACCGCACGCGCGATGTAGAAGCAGACCAGCGGCCACAGCGCCCAGGCGAGCGGATAGTTGATGCCCTCGATCAACAGCCGCCGGGCGAGCGGCACCGCGGCCTCCTGGCCGAGATTGCCGGCCCCGAACCAGATCACGAGGTAGATCGGCAGCAGCAGCACGGCGGCGAAGAAGGAGCGCCAGTAGCCGTCGAGCGTGAGGTTGAAGTATTTGAGCGCGTCGGGGTCGAACCGCGCCATCCGCACGACGCCCCGAAGCGAGCTGCGCGCCTCCTGCCAGATCGTCGTCGCGCCCTGGTCCGTCATGCCGTCACTCGTCGCGCCGGGGTCTCGCCGCTCATGCCGCCACCGGCCGCGCGGCCGCCGTCGGCAGCAGGCTGACCGTCACGAAGATCGCCGCGGCCGCCGCGGCGAGGACCATGAACAGCGTGCCGAAGCCCCAATCGGCGTAGATCCAGGCGATCATCGGCACCGACAGCGCCATCACCGAGAAGGTCACGATATAGCGCATCGCATAGACGCGGCTGCGCCATTCGCTGTGGGCGATGCGGCCGACCAGCACGTCGTTGATCGGGATCTGGCCGAACACGGCGAGCATGAAGGCGACGGCGATCAGCAGCGCGGCCCAGCCGTCGAGCCCGATCATCGCGAACAGCAGCACGGCCTGCATCGCCGCGACGGTCATGAACACCGTGCGCAGCGAATAGCGGTCGACCAGGAAGCCGACCGCGACCTGGCCGAGCGCCGCCAGCGCGAACACAAGGAAGGCGTACCAACCAATCAGGGTCGCCGAGACGGCGAGGGCGCCGAGCCGCTCGTCGAACACCTTGGGCAGGGCGAAGGTCGTGCTCTGGAACACCAGACCGCCGATCGCCGTCGAGGCGAGGACCACGCCGAACGCGCGCACCAGGTCGCGCCGCGGCAGCACCACCGCCGCGCGCGCCGGGCCCTTGGCGGCCGCCTCGGTGGTCCCGGTCAGGCGCCGCCCGCGGACGAACAGGGCGGCGTAGGCCAGCCCGGTCGCGACCGAGACGATGCCCGGCCAGACGAAGGCCGCCCGCCAGCCGGCGTTGTCGATCAGGAAGCCGGCGATCAGCGCCGCGCAGGCCACGCCCAGGTTGCCGAACACGCCGTTGACCGCCAGCGCCATGCCGGTGCGCGCCCGGTCCTCGACCACCAGCGAGATGCCGACGGGGTGGTAGATCGCGGCGAACACGCCGATCGCCAGCAGCCCGGCGCCGATCGCGAGCGGCGTGTCGGCCAGCGCGGTCAGCATCGCGCTGGCGCCGATGCCGACGAAGAAGATCGCCATCATGCCGCGGCGGGACCACTTGTCGGCCAGCCAGCCGGCCGGGATCGCGCAGACGCCGAAGGCGACGAAGCCCGGGGTCGCGTAGGGGATCAGCTCGGCATAGCTGAGGTGCCACTGCTTGGTCAGCGCCAGCGCGGCGACGGTGGCGTAGACCAGCATGAACAGGTGGTCGAAGAAATGGCCGGCGTTGAGGAAGGCGAAATGGATGCGCGGGTTCATCGCGGCCCCGCACCCGTCACGCGGCGAAGACGCGGTCGAGCACGCCGCGGTAGATGCGGGTCAGCGCCTCCAGGGTGGCGACCGGCTGCTGCTCGTCGATCTTGTGCATGGTCTTGCCGACGCCGCCGAACTCGGCGACCGGGCAGTGTTTCTGGATGAAGCGTGCGTCCGAGGTGCCGCCGCTGGTGCTCAGCTCGGGCACCCGCCCGGTCTCGGCCTCGACCGCGGCGCTGACCGCGGCGACGAACGGGCCCGGCTCGGACACGAAGGATTCGCCGCTGACCCGCACGTCGAGGTCGTAGCGCCCGCCCGGGCCGATCGTGTCGTCGAACAGCGTGTGCAGCCAGGCCGTCAGGCTGTCGCCCGAATGGGTGTCGTTGAAGCGGATGTTGAAGGTCGCCCGCGCCGTCGCCGGGATCACGTTCGAGGCCGGGTTGCCGACGTCGACGGTGGAGACCTGGAGGGTCGAGGGCTGGAAATGCTCGGTGCCCTGGTCGAGCGTCGCGTGGGTCAGGGCGTCGAGCATGTGGACCAGCCGATGCACCGGGTTGTCGGCCAGGTGCGGATAGGCGGTGTGGCCCTGGACGCCGTGGACGGTCAGGTGGCCGGTCAGGCTGCCGCGCCGGCCGATCTTGATCATGTCGCCCAGCGCCTCGGGGTTGGTCGGCTCGCCGACCAGGCACATGTCCAGGGTCTCGCCCCGCTCGGCCAGCCAGTCGAGCACCTTCACCGTGCCGTTGAGGGCGTCGCCCTCCTCGTCGCCGGTGATCAGCAGGCTGATCGAGCCGCCGAAGTCGGGGCCGCGGTCGTCGAGGAAGCCGGCGGCGGCCGAGACGAAGGCGGCGACCGCGCCCTTCATGTCCGAGGCGCCGCGGCCATAGAGGACGCCGTCCTTCGACCTCCGCCGCGAAGGGATCGACCGACCAGCCCTCGAGCTCGCCGGTCGGCACCACGTCGGTATGGCCGGCGAAGCACAAGTTGGGCGCGCCGGTGCCGAGCCGGGCGTAGAGGTTGTCGACGCGGGCGTCGGGCCCGGTGTCAGCCTTCGCCGAAGGGCAGCCGGTGGCAGGCGAAGCCGAGCCCCTCCAGCGCCGCCTGCAGCACGTCGAGCGCGCCCGGCGTCGGTCGGGGTCACGGAGGGCTTGCGGATCAGGTCGCAGGCGAGGGCGATGGTGTCGATCGGCGGCATGGGAACGTGTGCGTCGTTGGTCGCCGCAACATAGTCGCCGCCGAACGGCGAGGGAAGCCGGGCCACCGCCACCGTTCGGCGATTTCCCCTCCATCCGCCGCGCCCGTATAGTGCGTGCAGACGCACTGACGGAAGGCGGGCGCATCGTGCGGGTGCCGGGATGGATCATCGCCATTCGCGACATCGGTGTCGGCGGGCAGGATTACGCCACCGTCCGACGGCTGCGGACGATCAACGTCTGCGCCTTCCTCGCCGCCGCGGTCACCTTCCTCTACAGCCTCGCCTACGTCGCCTATGACTGGTGGCACTTCCGCTACGAGATCGCTTTCCTGCTCGTCGTCAGCGCCAGCTATCCGTCCGTTTTCCTGTTCACCCGCCGCACCCTCGCCGGGGCGGGCATGTGGACGCTGGTGCTGCTCGCCGTCGCCCATCTGGCCACGATCTCCTGGCTCTTGGGCCCCGCCTCGGGCGCGCTCAACTACCTGCTGATCACGCCCTTCATCCTGTCTTTGCTGATCCGCGAGGGCGACAGGGTCTCGGTCTGGCCGATTGCCCTGTTGGTCGCCGGCCTGTTCGCCTTCGTCACGCTCGGCGGCAACCGGGGGTCCGTCGGCACCTTGCCGGAGGCGTTCCAGCGCGCGCTGTTCGTCGTCAACGTCGCCGGCGCGGTCCTGCTGGCCAGCGGGATCGGCCTGTTCTTTCGCTGGCTGATCCAGAAGGCGGAAGCCGAGCTGGCGGCGGAGCAGGCGCGCAGCGACCGGCTCCTGCGCGCGATCCTGCCCGGCCCGATCGCCGAGCGCCTCAAGGACGACGACGCCGAGGTCGTCGCCCGGCGCTACCCCGAGGCGACCGCGGTATTCGCGGACATCGTCGGCTTCACCCGCCGCTCGGCCGAGGTCGAGCCCGACCGGATCGTGGCGGAGCTCAACCGCATCTATGGGTTCATCGACGAGCTGGCCCAGACCCGCGGCATCGAGAAGATCAAGACCATCGGCGACGCCTATTTCGCGGTCGCCGGCGTGCCCGAACCGGTGCCCGACCACGCCGAGCGCGTCGCCGACTTCGCCCTCGACCTCCAGGCGGCGGCGCGAGACTGGGGCTCGGAGATCTGGCCGAAACTGACCTTCCGCACCGTCATCCACGCCGGTCCGGTGGTCGCCGGCGTGATCGGCCGAACCAAGTTCGCCTACGACGTGTGGGGCGACACGATCAACACGGCGGCGCGGCTCGAGGAACAGTGTCCGGCGGGCGAGATCCTGATTTCGGAGATCGCCGCCGCAGCCCTGCCGCCGCGCTTCGTGACCGAGGACCTGGGATCGCTCGACCTGCGCGACCGCGGTCGGATCGGCGTGCGCCGGCTGATCGCCGGAAGCCAAACCGCTATCCCCGGCCGATGAACGGCATCTGGGTCGCCATGATCGTCATGAACTGGATGTTGGCGTCCAATGGCAGGTTGGCCATGTGCAGGACGGCGTCGCCGACGTGATCGACGTCCATCACCGGCTCCGGCTTGATCGAGCCGTCGGCCTGGGGCACGCCGCGGGTGAACACCTCGGCCAGGCCGGTCAGCGCGTTGCCGATGTCGATCTGGCCGCAGGCGATGTTGTGCTTGCGGCCGTCGAGCGAGATCGAGCGGGTCAGCCCGGTGATCGCGTGCTTGGTCGCGGTATACGGCGCCGTATTGGGCCGCGGCACGTGGGCGGAGATCGAGCCGTTGTTGATGATCCGGCCGCCCTGCGGGTCCTGCGCCTTCATGATCCGGATCGCCTCCTGCGCGCAGACGAAGCAGGCGGTCAGGTTGACGTCGACCACGGCCTTCCAGACGGCGACGTCGAGGTCCTCCATCGGCACCGGCGGCGCGGCCATGCCGGCGTTGTTGAACAACATGTCGAGCCGGCCGAACCGGTCCTTGGCCGCGGCGAACAGCTTGGCGACCGCGGCTTCGTCGGTGACGTCGGTGGGCACCGCCAGCATCTCGCCGCCGCCCGGCTTGGCCAGGCCGGCGGTCTCCTCCAGCGCTTCGGCCCGGCGGCCGGCGAGGACGACCGACCAGCCGTCCGCCTGCAGCGCCAGTGCGGCCGAGCGGCCGACGCCGCTGCCCGCCCCCGTCACCAAAGCGATCTTGTTGTCGGACATGGCGGGTTCCTTTCAGGCAGTGTGCGTTGCGGGCCGCGCTAGTCCCGCAGCAGCTCGTTGATCGAGGTCTTGGACCGGGTGCGCTCGTCGACGCGCTTGACGATCACCGCGCAATAGAGCGACGGCCCGCCCTTGTCGGACGCCATCGAGCCGGGCACGACCACCGAGTAGGACGGCACCCGGCCGATGTAGATCTTGCCGGTGTCGCGCTCGACGATCTTGGTCGAGGCGCCGAGATAGACGCCCATCGACAGCACCGAGCCCTCCTCGACGATCACGCCCTCGGCGACCTCGGAGCGGGCGCCGATGAAGCAGTTGTCCTCGATGATGACCGGGTCGGCCTGCAGCGGCTCGAGCACGCCGCCGATGCCGGCGCCGCCGGAGATGTGGCAGTCCTTGCCGATCTGCGCGCACGAGCCGACCGTCGCCCAGGTGTCGACCATGGTGCCGGTGTCGACGTAGGCGCCCAGGTTGACGAAGGACGGCATCAGCACGACGCCGGGCGCGATGAAGGCCGAGCGGCGGACGATGCAGTTGGGCACCGCGCGGAACCCGGCGGCGCGGAACTTGTCGGCGCCCCAGCCCTCGAACTTCGACGGCACCTTGTCCCACCAGTTGGTGTCCTGACCGGGGCCGCCGGCGATCGGGGTCATGTCGTTGAGCCGGAACGACAGCAGCACCGCCTTCTTGGCCCACTGGTTGACCCGCCAGTCGCCCGGCCCCTGCTTCTCGGCGACGCGCAGCGCGCCCGAATCGAGGGCGTCGAGCGCGGCGTCCACCGCATCGCGGACGGCGCCGGTGGTGTCGGGGCCCACCTGGTCGCGGGCTTCCCAGGCGTCGTCGATCGTCTTTTCAAGGCTGGCGAGGTCCATCGGCATTCCCGGTTTCGAGGTCAGAACAGGCGCGCGGACCATAGCCGCGCGGACCGGCCTGTCAACGCCGGGGCTGTCAACGCCGGCGCTGCGCTGCCGCCGCGGCTTCCAGCCACGCCACCAGGTCGTCGGTGCGGTGGTGGATGAAGGGCTGGTCGTGGCCCTCCATCGCGTAGGCGCTGTCGGTGATGACGTGGACCGTGACCATGCCGCGCGCGTGGGCCGGCTTGAGGTTGACCGCCAGGTCCTCGACCAGCACGGCGCGGGTCGGCTCGACCGCGTGGACCTCCAGGAAGCGGTCGTAGAAATAGTCGGCCGGCTTGGGCTGGTAGTCGGCGGCGGCGATGTCGAACACGGCGTCGAAATGGCGGGCGACGCCGAGCCGGTCCATCACCTTCTCGGCGTGGGCGACCGAGCCGTTGGTGAAGACGTATTTGGCGCCCGCCAGGCGCGCCCAGCGCCCGGTCGAGCGCGGGCGACGGCGGCACCGGGCCGTGGTCGATGTCGTGGACGTAGTCGAGATAGTCGTCGGGGTCGACGCCGTATTCGGTCATCAGCCCGCGCATCGTCGTGCCGTAGGCGCGGAAGAAGCCCTTCTGCATCCGCCGCGCCTCGTCGTAGGGGATGTCCAGGGTGCGGGCGATATACTCGCCGATGCGCACGTCGACCTGGGCGAACAGGTTGCACTCGGCCGGATAGAGCGTGTTGTCGAGGTCGAACACCCAGCTCTCGATGTGGCTCAAGTCGGGGGGGCTCGCGTCCGGGGGAGCGAGGTCCGGGGCTGCCGGTGACGGTTGTTTCGCTGACGGGGCGTCCATGGCCCTGATCTAGTCCGCCCGGATCAGCGTACCAACACCCGCCTCGGTGAAGATTTCCAACAGCGTGACGTGGGGCACCCGGCCGTCGAGGATGACCGCGGCCTCGACCCCGCCCTCGACCGCGTGGATGCAGGTCTCGAGCTTGGGGATCATGCCGCCGGAGATGGTGCCGTCCTCCATCAGCGCGCGCGCCTGGCTGACGGTCAGCTCGGAGATCAGCTGGCCCTGCTTGTCGAGCACGCCGGCGACGTCGGTGAGCAGGAACATGCGCACCGCCTGGGTGGCCGCGGCGATCGCGCCGGCCACCGTGTCGGCGTTGATGTTGTAGGTCGCGCCGTCCTCGCCGAGGCCGATCGGCGCGATCACCGGGATCAGGTCGCTCTTCTTGAACTCTTCCAGGATGGTCGGGTCGACCGTCGCCGGCTCGCCGACGAAGCCGAGGTCGAGCACCCGTTCGATGTTCGAATCCGGGTCGCGCTTGGTCCGGGTCAGCTTGCGCGCGACGATCAGCTCGCCGTCCTTGCCCGACAGGCCGACCGCCTTGCCGCCGGCCTTGCTGATCGACTGGACGATCGACTTGTTGATCTTGCCGGACAGGACCATCTCGACGATGTCGACCGTCTCGGCGTCGGTCACCCGCAGCCCGTCGACGAAGCTGCTCTCGATGCGCAGCCGCTCCAGCATCTTGCCGATCTGCGGCCCGCCGCCGTGGACGACGATGGGCACGAGGCCGGCGTGCTTCAGCAGCACGATGTCGTGGGCGAAATTCTGCGACAGCTTCTCGTCGCCCATGGCGTGGCCGCCATACTTGATGACCACGGTCTTGCCCTCGTAGCGGCGCAGATAGGGCAGCGCCTCGATCAGCGTACGCGCCGTGCCCAGCCAGCGTTTGGCCTGGGAGATATTGAACTTGCGGTCAGCCATGAGGGGTCCTTCGCGCCTTTGCGGGGGCGCCGCCCGTTTAATCCGCGAGCGCCATCGACGCAAGGGCGGCGCGCAGCTCGGCGATGCCCCCGCCGGTGCGCGCGCTGGTCGCCAGCACCTCGGGATGGCAGGCGACGTGCTTGGCGCCGGTGGCGGCGACCGCTGCGATCTGAGCCGCCAGCGGCCCCGGCGGCAGCTTGTCCGCCTTGGTCATGACGAGCTGGTAGGAGACCGCGTCGCGGTCGAGCAGCGCCATGATCTCCTCGTCGTTGGGCTTGACCCCGTGGCGCGTGTCGATCAGCAGGCAGACCCGGCGCAGGTTGGGCCGGCCCTGGAGATAGTAGAGGATCAGCCGGTTCCAGGCCTTGACCTCGGAGCGCGCCGCCTTGGCATAGCCGTAGCCGGGCAGGTCGACCAGCCGCAGCCGGCCGGCGAGGTCGAAGAAGTTGAGCTCGCGGGTGCGGCCCGGCGTGTTCGAGGTGCGGGCGAGCGTCTTGCGGCCGGTCAGCGCGTTGACCAGGCTCGACTTGCCGACGTTGGAGCGGCCGGCGAAGGCGATCTCGGGGATGTCGGTGTCGGGCAGGCCGCGGTCGTCGACCGCGCCGCCGAGGAAGGCGCACTCCTGGGCGAACAGGAGCCGGCCGGCTTCCAGATAGGCGGCGTGGGCTTCCGCGTCGCCGGGATCGGGAGCAGCGCCCGGGTCGGTGCCGGTCACCGCCGCCGTTTGCCGCCGCGCGAGCCGCGGCCCCGGTTGCCAGCGCCGGACCTGCCCGTGCCGGACTATTCGTGCCGGACTTATTATTCGTACCGGACTTGCGGCCGCCGGTATTCTTCCGCCCGGCCGTGTTCGCGGGCGCCGGCGGCTGGTCGGTCTCGGCGACGGCATCGTCGGCCGCCGCGTCGCCCGTGTCGGTGTCAGCGTCGGCCGGTTCGGCCTCGTCGGCGTCGACGTCTGGCAGCCTCGACTTTGGGCGGCGAATCCTTGGGCTGGATGTCGCGGATGTTGGTCGGCACCGTCGACGTGGCGTAGACGCCCTGGCGCTTCATGATCAGCCACTGCTGGCAGACCGACAGGCTGTTGTTCCACGCCCAGTAGATCACCAGCCCGGCCGGGAAGTGCGCCAGCATGATGGTGAACACGATCGGCAGCAGCATGAAGATCTTCTGCTGCATCGGGTCGGGCGGCGACGGGTTCAGCTTCTGCTGCAGCCACATGGTCACGCCCATGATGATCGGGAACAGGCCGATGTTCAGGATCGCGAGCATGCCGTCGTGCGGCTGCGGCCAGGGCATGATGCCGAACAGGTTGACCAGCGAGGTCGGGTCCTTGACCGAGAGGTCCTGGATCCAGCCGAAGAACGGCGCCTGGCGCATCTCGATGGCGATGTAGAGCACCTTGTAGAGCGCGAAGAACACGGGGATCTGGACGAAGATCGGCCAACAGCCAGCCGCTGGATTGACCTTCTCGCGTCTATACAGCGCCATCATCTCCTGGTTGATGCGCTGTTTGTCGTCCTTGAACCGTTCGCGCATCTTGGCCAGCTCGGGCTGCAGCTTCTTCATCCGGCTCATGCTCTTGTAGGAGCGGTTGGCGAGCGGGAAGAACAGCGTCTTGACGCAGATCGTCAGCAGCATGATGGCCAGGCCGAAGTTGCCGACGTGGTTGTAGAACCACTTGATCAGGAACAGGAACGGCTTGGTGAAGAACCAGAACCAGCCCCAGTCGATCGCCCATTCGAAGCGGGAGATGCCGAGCTGCTCCTGGTAGTGGGTCAGGATCCGCGATTCCTTGGCCCCGGCGAAGACCCGCGAGGTGAACGAGACCGACTTGCCGGGCGCGAGCGTGCTGGCCGTGCCGGTGTATTCGCCGGTGTACCAGCCTTCCTCGTCGCCGCCGCCGGGGGTCTGCTGGAAGCGGTACTGGCCGTTGACCTTGTCGTCCTGGCCGGGGACCAGCGCGACCAGCCAGTAGTGGCTGGTGAAGCCGAGCCAGCCGCCGACGCTGTTGGGCAGGCCGATGACCTTCTTCTCGCGGATGTTCTTGTAGCTCTTCTCCTCCTGGCTGCCGCGCGAATCCTTGCTGTCGCGGGTGACCGCGATCGGCCCTTCGTGGAGGACGAAGAAGCCCAGGGTCTTGGGCGTGTTGAACAGGCGGATTCGGCTGTAGGGGAAGATGTCGACCGCGTCGGACCCGGTATTGGTCACCTTGCGGGTGACCGTGATCATGTAGTCCTTGTCGATCGAATAGGTGCGCTCGAAGGTCAGGGCGCCGCGGGTCAGCTTGAGCGTGACCGGCTTGCCCGGCGACAGGGTCCGGTTGCCCTCGACCTGCCAGGTCTCGTCGCCCGACAGGATCGGGGTCGTCGTCTTGCCGTTGCGGTACCAGCCGAAGTCGGCGTAGTAGGCCGTCTTGGAATCGGCGGGGTTGAGCAGCTCGACCTTGGCCTTGTGCTCGAGCGTCTTCCAGTAGTCGCGGAGCACGATGTCGTCGATGCGACCGCCCTTGAGCGCGATCGAGCCCCTGAGCTTGGGCGTCTCGATGGCGATGCGCGGCGATTCCTTCAGCGCCTTGGCGCGCGCCAGGGCCGGCGTCGCGGTGCTGCCCGGGGTCGTCGTCGGCGGCGCCGTCGTCTTCGCTGTCGCCGGCGTCTTCGCTGCCCCCGGCGTCTTGGCCGTCGTCGCCGGGCCGGCCGGGGTCGGCGTCGTCTGCGGCGCCGGCTTCGACGACTGCTGCGGGAACAGGAGCTGGAACCCGAAGATGATCGCCACCGAGAAGACGATCGCGAGCAGGAGGTTTTTCTGGTCCGTCATCGAATCCGGTCTGGTTTCGGGCGTGGCTCAGTGGCGATGGAGGGCGGTGTCGTCGTGGCGGCACCGGCGGGGTGGGACGGGATCATAGCCCGAGCCTCCCCAGGGGTGACAGCGGAACAGGCGCTTGAGTGCGAGCCAGCTGCCGCGGATCGCGCCGTGGGTGGCGATCGCCTCGCTGGCGTATTCCGAGCAGGTCGGCGCGAACCGGCAGTTCCGCCCGACGAAGGCCGAGAAGGTCAACTGATAGAAGCGGATGACGATCCGCAAAACGAACGCAACCGGGCTCATGCCGCCGCCGAATCCGATGGTTCCCGATAGAGCTTCAGGCGCTCGAGCGCCTGCTTCAGGTCGTGCTGCAACGCAACGAAGGGCCGCGTCACCGTGGCCCCGCGCGCGATCAGGACATAGTCATGCCCGGCCGTCGCGTGGCGGGGCAAATAGTCGCGGGCGAGCGCGCGCAGCCGTCGCCGGGCGCGGTTGCGCGCGACGGCCTTGCCGACCTTGCGGCTCGCGGTCAGTCCGATACCGATGTCGCCGGTCTCTCGATTCTCGGCGGGGCAGGCCTGCATCACCAGTCCGGGGGTCGCCCAGCGCCGGCCCCGGCGCGCGACCCTCAGGAATTCCCGCCGCGCGACCAGGCGTCTCAGTGCGGGGCGGGTCTCCGGCATGCTCAGGCGGAGAGGCGGGCGCGCCCCTTGGCTCGGCGCCGCGCGAGGACCTTGCGACCACCCTTGGTCGCCATGCGCGCGCGGAATCCGTGCCGGCGCTTGCGGACCAGTCTGCTCGGCTGATAGGTGCGTTTCACGGTTCAGGCTCCGTACGTGGGGCGGCCGATCGATCCATATATGGATATACCGGGACGCCAAATAAAGCGCCGACGCCCGCGCAGGGCATCGGCGGCGCGTTCGAGGATTTGGCGCTGTATACGGATTGCGTCAAGCCAAGTCAATCCGCCGCGCGGCCCGGCCGCACCGTTGCTTTCGCCCGTCCTTGATCACTCGCGCTCTCACCGGAGCGTCACGACACCGTGAGTGGACGCGCACCGATATCTCGGGGTTTTCCTCGGGTGCGACGCTATTGTGTGGGTCTGGCCGGCGCTCTAGGCCGGTTGGCGAGGAAGCTGGATGAACGAACGCGAAGTCGATACCGGCGTGCCGCCGGTCCCGCGGTCGCCCTGGAAGCGGTGGCTGCCGCTGGCGGTCCTGGTCGTCGGCGGGCTCACCTTCTTCGTGCTCGGCATGCACCGCTACATCAGCTTCGAGAAGCTGCACGCCCACCACACCGAGCTGATGGCCTGGGTCGTTCGCTGGGGCGTCATGGCCGGCGTCGCCTATGCCTTCGGCTACGCGCTGATGACCGCCTTCTCGGTGCCGGGCGGCGCGGTGGCGAGCATCGTCGCCGGCTACCTGTTCGGCATCGCCGCGGGCCTCGCGATCGTGCTGGTCGGCGCCACGGTCGGGGCGACGGCGGTGTTCCTGGCCGCGCGCACCGCGCTGGGCGACCTCCTGATCAAGCGGGCGCGCGGCGCGCTCAAGCGGATGGAGGAGGGCTTCCGGCGCGACGCGCTGAGCTACCTGTTGGTCCTCCGCCTCGTCCCGCTGTTCCCGTTCTGGCTGGTCAACCTCGTGCCGGCCTTCCTCGGCGTGTCGCTGCGCACCTTCGTGATCGGCACCGCAGTGGGTATAATCCCCGGCGCGGTCGTCTACATCAGCGTGGGAAGCGGCTTGGGCGCATTGCTGGAAAAGGGCCGGTCGCCCGACTTGATGATCATCTTCGAGCCCGAGATCCTGTTGCCGATCCTCGGGCTGGCGGTCCTCGCCCTGCTGCCCGTGGCCTACCGCTGGTGGCGCGAGCGCGGCAAGGACGCGGCATGAACGCGCCGCCGCACCGCCCCAAGCCCGACGCCGCGCCGGCGGCCGTGGAGAGCGACGGGCGCAAGCCGCGCGTGGGCATGCCGATCATGGCGCGCAGCCTGTCGGCCCGGCTGCTGGTGCTGACCGTGCTGTTCGTGATGCTGTGCGAGGTCTTCGTCTACGTGCCGTCGATCGCGCGCTATCGCCTGTCCTATCTCAAGAACGCGATCGCCGACGCCCACCTGGCGATGCTTTCGCTCGAAGCCTCGCCCGAGCGCGACATCAGCCCCAACCTGACCCGCCGGCTGCTGCGCGAGGCGCGCGCCCACGTCGTGGTCAAGCGCGTGCCCGGCCAGCCCAAGCGGATGCTGATCGAGGAGATGCCGCCGGCGGTGTCGCAGACCTACGACCTGCGCCAGAGCGGGGTGGTGTCGCTGATCTGGGACGCGTTCGAGACGCTGGCGCAGTCCGACAATTCCCGGGTGCTGCGCATCATCGACCGGCCGGCGACCGAGCCGAAGGCGGTGATGGACATCCTGATCGACGAAGGCCCGATGCGCCAGGCCATGCTCGGCTATTCCCGGCGCATCCTGATCCTGTCGCTGCTGATCTCCTTCTTCACCGCGACCCTGGTCTTCTTCAGCCTGCACTGGCTGCTGATCCGGCCGCTCCGGCGGCTGACCCAGAACATGGTCGACTTCCGCGACGACCCGGCCGGCGCCGACCGGCGCATGGTGCCGAGCGGGCGGACCGACGAGATCGGCGTCGCCGAGCAGGAGCTGCGCAACATGCAGTCGGGCCTGCGCGCCGCGCTCAAGCAGAACGCCCGGCTGGCCGCGCTCGGCGCCGCGGTGACCAAGATCAACCACGACCTGCGCAACATGCTCGCCTCGGCCCAGCTCGTCTCCGACCGGCTGGCGACCCTCGACGACCCCCACGTCAAGCGGGTGGTGCCGACCCTGATCCGGTCGATCGACCGGGCGGTTCGGCTAT
The DNA here is from genome assembly GCA_963730305.1 of uncultured Alphaproteobacteria bacterium. Taxonomy (GTDB): domain Bacteria; phylum Pseudomonadota; class Alphaproteobacteria; order Bin65; family Bin65; genus CAMYMQ01. The sequence continues at coordinate 274,823 of CAVSRB010000004.1, read as the reverse complement.
GCACCCAGACGCTCGACTTCGCCCGCAGCGACACCGACAAGCCCAAGGTCGAGGCCTTCGCGCTCGACGAGCTGGTCGAGGAGGTGTTCGCCGCCCAGGCCCTGCCCGACCAGGGGCTCCGCCTCGACAACCGCGTCGGCGCCCGCTTCGTGATCACCGCCGACCGTGGCCAGATGTTCCGGCTGATCGCGAACCTGGTGCGCAACGCGCTCCAGGCCGGCGCCGACGAGATCGGAATCGAGGCCGAGCGGGTGGCCAGGCCGCCAAGCGGCGGGGAGGCCAGGCCGCAGAGCGGCGGGGAGACCAGGCCGCAAAGCGGCGGGGAGATAAGGCCGACGGGCGGCGTCGCCGTCACCATCCGCGACAACGGCCCGGGCGTGCCCAAGCCGGTGCGCGAGGCGCTGTTCGAACCGTTCCACGCCTCGGCGTCCAAGGGTGGCTCGGGCCTGGGGCTGGCGATCGCGCGCGAGATCGTCGCCGGGCACGGCGGCATCATCGAATTGCTCGATCCCGACGCGCCCGGCGCACGCTTTCGCTTCACCCTGCCCAACGCGTGAGTTCGCCCGCATTTTTTGCAATGCAACAAAACTCGCAGTACTATCCGCCTCGGTTCTCTCCGCAAGGGACTGATGACAATGAGCGTGGCCAATAGGGTAACTCGCACCACTGCGCCCGAGATCGCGGCGCGCAAGGGTGGCGAGCCCATCGTCTGCCTGACCGCCTACACCACCCAGGTCGCCCGGCTGCTCGACGAGCATGTCGATCTGCTGCTCGTCGGCGATTTGCTGGCCATGGTCCTCTATGGCCTCGACAGCACGCTCGGCGTCACCCTCGACATGATGATCAACCACGGCAACGCCGTGATGCGCGGCTCCAAGGACGCGTGCGTCATCGTCGACCTGCCCTTCGGCACCTACCAGGAATTGAAGGAGGTCGCCTACCGCTCGGCCGCCCGGGTGATGGCCGAGACGCGCTGCCAGGGCATCAAGCTCGAGGGCGGGTGCGAGATGGCGGAGACGGTCAACTTCCTCCAGGAGCGCGGCATTCCGGTGCTCGGCCACGTCGGCCTGACGCCGCAGTCGGTCAACTCGATGGGCGGCTTCCGCGCCCAGGGCCGGTCGGAGGAGAGCGCCCGACGCATCCTCGACGACGCCAAGGCGATCGCCGACGCCGGCGCCTTCGGGGTGGTCGTCGAAGGCGTGATGGAGCCGCTCGCCCGCGAGATCACCAAGCAGATCGCGGTGCCGACCATCGGCATCGGCGGCTCGCCGATGTGCGACGGCCAGGTGCTGGTGACCGAGGACCTGATCGGCCTGTTCCTCGACTTCACGCCCAAGTTCGTCAAGCGCTACGGCGAGATGGGCAAGCTGATCGCCGAGTGCGGCAAGCAGTATGCCGAGGAGGTGCGCAACCGCACCTTCCCCGGCCCCGAGCACTGCTTCGGCGTCAAGCTCGCCGAGTTGCAGAAGAAGTCGGCCTGACGGTTCGGCGGCGGGCCTCGGCGGGACGCGCCCGACACGGACTTCCGGTATGGGAAATTCCGGAATGAGTGACTCGGCGATCGGCATCGTCCGCACCGTCGCGGCGCTGCGGGACGCGGTCGCGCAATGGCGCGCGGCCGGCGACACGGTCGGCCTGGTGCCGACCATGGGCGCGCTTCACCGCGGTCACCTGGCCCTGGTCGGCGCGTCGACCGCGTCGTGCCGGCGGACGGTCGCCAGCATCTTCGTCAACCCCACCCAGTTCGGCGCCGGCGAAGACCTCGACCGCTATCCCCGCCGCGAAGCGGAAGACGTGAAGCTGCTGGCCGAACATGGCTGTGGGTTGGTCTTCGCGCCGACGGTGGACGAGATGTATCCGCACGGCTTCGCCACCACGGTTCACGTCGCGGGCATTACCGAGACGCTGGATGGTGTCCACCGGCCCGGCCATTTCGACGGGGTCGCCACGGTGGTTTCCAAGCTGCTCCTGCAGTGCCTGCCCGACCGCGCCTTCTTCGGCGAGAAGGACTACCAGCAGCTCGTCACCATCAAGCGCATGGTCCGCGACCTCGACATCCCCGTGGCCATCGAGGGCGTGCCGATCGTGCGCGAGGCGGACGGATTGGCCCTGTCGTCGCGCAACGAGTATCTGACCGAGAAGCAACGCGCGATCGCGCCCGCCCTGAACCGGACCCTGGTCGCGGTGGCCGATGCCGCCAGGGCCGGCAAGGCGATCGGAGCGGCCGAGGCCGATGGCGTCGAGGCGCTCCACGAGGCCGGCTTCGATAGCGTCGACTATGTCTCCTTGTGTGCAGCCGACGACCTGTCGCCGCTGGCGACCCTCGACCGCCCCGCCCGCGTCCTCGCCGCCGCCACCCTGGGCAAGACCCGGCTGATCGACAACGTGCCGGTCGGCTGACGCGACGCGGCTCGCGAGCCGGTCCCGCCCCACTCCCCCAATCGTCACCCCCGCGCAGGCGGGGGTCCATCCCGCCGCCGCCGTGCCGACTTCGACGCTGGATTCCCGCCTGCGCGGGAATGACGCCCAATGATTACTCAAGCGGACCCATCGTTATCATAGTTAATATTCGAGGTTAATTTCTTAACTATTCATATTTACTCCAATTTAATTATAATAAAACGTTTCCAATTACTTGACAGACTCTTAATAAACATTTACGGAAGCTTAATCGACACAGTCTGGCTTGGGGGCGGGCCGACGTGCCCGGACGTGTATGGTCGACAGCTATCGCAACATCGACGGCTCGGAGAACAATCCGACCGATCCTGATCTCGGCAAGACGGGCTCGCAGTATCTGCGTCTCGCCCCGGCTTCCTACGCCGACGGCCAGTCGGACATGACCTACGACCGGCCGAGCGCGCGTGAGATCTCCAACAGCCTGTTCGCGCAGGACAGCGCCATCCCCGATCCGGGCGGCGCCAGCAATTTCTTCTGGGTCTGGGGCCAGTTCGTCGACCACGACATCGACCTGACCCGCGGCGCCGGCGTCACCGAGGACGTGCCGATCACCGTGCCGACCGGTGACCCCTGGTTCGATCCGGCCGGCACGGGCGCCCAGACGATCGGCTTCACCCGGTCGGGCTACGACGCGGACACCGGCGTCACCGACCCGCGCCAGCAGATGAACGACATCACGCCGTTCCTCGACGCCTCGGTGGTCTATGGCTCCGACGCCGTGCGCGCGGCCGAGTTGCGCGCCGACGGCGGCTACATGAAGGTCAGCGACGGCAACCTGCTGCCCTACAACGATGCCGGCCTGCCCAACGACGGCGAGCAGCCGGGCCAGCCGGGGCTTCCTGGCCGGCGACGTCCGCGCCAACGAGAATGCCGGCCTGACCTCGATGCAGACCCTGTTCGTGCGCGAGCACAATCGTCTGGTCGACGAGCTCCACGAGAAGCACCCGGACTGGGACGGGGAGACCCTCTATCAGCAGGCCAAGGCGCTGGTCGAGGGCGAGATCCAGTCGATCACCTTCCACGAGTTCCTGCCGCGGCTGATCGGCGCCGACGCGATCCCGGACTACACCGGCTACCATGCCGACGTCGATCCGCAGGTCGCCAACATCTTCGCCACCGCCGCCTATCGCTTCGGCCACTCGATGCTGTCGCCGGAGCTGTCGCGCCTGACCGAGACCGGCGACGAGAGCGGCTACGGCAACCTCGCCCTGCGCGACGCCTTCTTCCGGCCCGACAAGATCGCCACCGAGGGCGGCGTCGACGAGATCCTGCGCGGCCTCGGCGTCAACGTCGCCCAGGCGGTCGACACGCATGTGGTCGACGACGTGCGCAACTTCCTGTTCGGCCCGCCGGGCTCGGGCGGGTTCGACCTGGTCGCGCTCAACATCCAGCGCGGCCGCGACCACGGCCTCGCCGACTACAACTCCGCCCGCGAGGCGTTCGGGCTCGATCGCGTCACCGACTGGTCCCAGATCACCAGCGACGTCGAGATCCAGGACAAGCTGCACAGCCTGTTCGGTTCGGTCGACAACATCGACGTCTGGGTCGGCGGCCTCGCCGAAGACCCCGCGGCGGGCGCGATGGTCGGCCCGCTGTTCCAGGCGGTGATCGCCGACCAGTTCACCCGCATCCGCGACGGCGACAGCTTCTGGTACGAGAACCGCTTCACCGGCGACGAGCTGAATTACCTCAACACCGTCACCCTGGCCGACATCGTCCGCGACAACACCGGCATCGAGCATCTGCAGAACGACCTGTTCACCGCCTACCACCGGATCGGCGGCACCGACGCGAACGACGTGCTGACCGGCAGCCACGGCCACGACCTGATCTTCGGCGCCAACGGCGACGACGTGATCTACGGTCACGCCGCGGCCGACCAGCTCTACGGCGACGCCGGCAATGACGAGCTCTACGGCGGCAAGGGCGACGACATCCTGCTCGGCGGCACCGGCGACGACTGGCTGGTCGGCGGACCGGGCAACGATTCGCTCGAGGGCGAGGCGGGCAACGACACGCTGATCGGCGGCCACGGCAACGACGAGCTGTTCGGCGGCGCCGGCTGCGACGAGCTCTATGGCGGCCCCGGCAACGACTGGCTCGACGGGGGACCCGGCGCCGACGAGCTTTACGGCGGCAAGGGCGATGACACGCTGATCGGCGGCGCCGGCGAGGACTGGCTGGTCGGCGGCCCGGGCAACGATACGCTCCACGGCGACGCCGGCAACGACACCCTGATCGGCGGCGCCGGCTGCGACGAGCTGTTCGGCGGTGCGGGCTGCGACGACCTGCGCGGCGGGGCGGGCGACGACTGGCTCGACGGCGGCACCGGCCACGATCACCTGGTCGGCGGCAGGGGCGACGACACGCTGATCGGCGGCGCCGGCCACGACGAACTCTACGGCGGCCAGGGCAACGACGCGCTCTACGGCGGTTCCGGCTACGACCAATTGTATGGCGGCGCCGGCTGCGACCGGCTCGACGGCGGCACCGGCGGCGACCTCCTGCTCGGCGGCGCGGGCGACGACGTGCTCTTCGGCCGCCAGGGCGACGACACCCTCTTGGGCGGCCACGGCAACGACGTGCTCCGCGGCGGCCCGGGCTCGGACAAGCTCTACGGCGGCCAGGGGAACGACGAACTCGACGGCGGCAAGGGCAACGACACCCTGGTCGGCGGCAAGGGTGACGACGTGATGACCGGCGGCGAGGGGCACGACACCTTCGTGTTCAAGGGCCACTTCGGCAACGACACGATCACCGACTTCGATCCCACGCTCGATATCGGCGACGTGCTCGACCTGAGCGGCACCGGCGCACGCCAGGGCGACGTCAGCGTCACGCAGAAGGGCTGCGACACGCTGATCACCGTGGGCTGCGCCGGCACCATCACGCTGGAGAATGTCGCGCCGCCGGAGCTCGACATGAACCAGCACTTCAGCTTCGGCTGATCCGGGCTTTTCCTCCTCCCCCGGATCTTCCTCCTCCCCAAGATCTTCCTCCTCCGAGACGCGGGCGGCCGGCAATTTCGCGGGCCGCCCGTTTCTTTTTTCTACTTGGAAGCGGCGAAGTCTTTACGCGTTAACCATTTGTTAACCATTTCGGTTAATCATCGGCCCCATATCGATTTACCGAATAAAGCCGAGGTCGGTCCCGGCCGGCGCGGCGGTCACGAAGCGAATTCGTTTGGTGTATTGGGCCAGACAGGGGAACTCGGGTCCCGGCGCGGCAATGTTGCCTCCCGACCCAAACCGTTGCTGCGCTACCGAGCCCGGCTCCGGTACATCGTGAACCGATCATCCTGTTGGATGCGGCATTTCACTACTCCTCATCATCGACTAGCGGGCGGCTTCCGGGCCGCCCTCTTTTTTAGCCGACGCGGCGCGGGGCGAAGACGACCAGGCCGATCGCCGACAGCACCAGGACCAGCGCCGCGCCCTCGCGCCAGCTCAGCGCCTCGCCGAGGACCAGGGCGCCGCTGATGACGCCGATCACCGGCACCATCAGGGTGCCGATCGCGGCGATCGAGGCCGGCATGCGGTCGACGATGCGGAACCACAGGAAATAGCCGCCGACCATCCCGCCCAGGAGCACGTAGAGCGAGGCCGCGAAGGCCTGGCCGCTCATCTGGAACAGGGTGAAGGGCTCGAACAGGGCGGACAGCACGATGAAGACGGGCACGCCCATCAGGATCTGCCAGCCGGCCAGCGCGCTCATGTTGGCGGGCCAGGCGACCCGCTTGACGATGATCGTGCCGATCGCCCACGACACGGCGGCGCCGAACACCAGCGCCACGCCGAACGGGCTGCCGCCGAGCTTGCCCAGGTTGGCGAGCACGAGCAGGGTGACGCCGCCGATCCCGAGCGCGAGGGCGAGCACCTTGCGCGGGGTCATCGCCTCGTGGAGGAAGATCGCGCTGAGGATCGCGGTCCACACCGGCATGGTGTAGCAGACGATCGCCCCGTGCCCGGCGCCGATCAGGTGGAGCCCGTAGCCGATGAAGGCGTTCCAGGCGATGATGTTGAAGAAGGCGGCCAGCGCCAGCGACCGCCACAGGGCCCGCGGGATGCGCCAGCCGCCGGGCGACCACACGGCCAACATCAGCAGGATGACGCCGCCGATCAGGCTGGTCACGGCGCGGAACTGCCAGACATGCAGCTCGAGGAACACGATCCGCATCGCCGGCCACGACACGCCCCAGACCAGCCACAAGGTGATCAGCAGGGCGAAGCTGACCCAGGCGGCGGACCGCGTGCTGCCGACGCCGGCCGCCGCCGTCATCGCTCGGACGCCGCGGCCGTGTCCCCAGCCGTGTCCCCGGCCGGCGCGGCGGCCGGTTCCGCGGCGGGTTCGGGCGGCTTGTCGGGCGCCAGCAGGACCAGGGCGACGCCGCCGACGATGCTGACCAGCGCCACGATTTCGCGCCAGCCGAACGGCTCGCCCAGGAACGCCGCGCCGGCGGCGGCGGCGATCACCGGCACCAGCAAGGTGCCGATCGCGGCGACGCTGGCCGGGAAGATGCGCACCACCGTGAACCAGGCGTAGTAACAGAACACGAAGGCGATGAAGACGAGGTAGACCCCCGCCGCCAGCACCGGCCAGCTCGCCTTGTAATAGACGAAATGTTCGAGGATCAGGGCGACCACCACCACCGGCGCGATGCCGATGGCGATCTGCCAGCCGGCCAGCGCCAGCGTCTCGACCTCCCACTTGACCCGCTTCTGGATCTGGACGCCGATCGCCCAGTTGATCGCCGCGACGATGCCGATCATCGCGCCCACCGGGCTCGCACCGATGGCGCTGAAATCGTACGACAGCAGGACGACGACGCCGACCAGCCCGAGGCCGAGCGCGGCGACCCGGCGCAGGGTCAGCTTCTCGCCGAACAGCGTGACCCCGATCAGCATCGCCCACAGCGGCATGGTGAAGGAGATGATCGCGGCGTGGCCCGACGCCATCAGCTTGACGGCGTAGGCGATCAGGATGAACCACGAAGTGATGTTGAACAGCCCGGCGATGGCGATCGCCGGCCACTGGTGGCGCGGCACCCGCAGGCTCTGGCCGGTCAGCCGGGCCAGCGCGAGCAGGGCGATGGCGCCGAGCACGCCGGTCACCGCGCGGAACTGCCAGATCGGCACCTCGGCGACGGTGATCTTCATCATCATCCAGTTGAAGCCCCAGCCGAGCGAGACGCCCACCAGGAGCAGGGCGCCGAAGCGCTGGTCGCCGCGTGGGGCGCTCATCGGATCAGCCGCCGTTCCGCAGCCCGGCGATCGGCGCGACGTATTGGGGCTCGGTGTCCCAGGGGAAGTGGATCCAGGTGTCCTGGCTGACCGCCGTGACGAAGGTGTCGACCAGCGGCCGGCCCGACGGCTTGGCGTAGACCGTGGCGAAGTGGGCCTTGGGCAGCATCTGGCGGACCACCTTGGCCGTGGCGCCGGTGTCGACCAGGTCGTCGACGATCAGCATGCCGGTGCCGTCGCCCTCGGGCGCCTTGAGGATGGTGACCTCGCCCTGCGCCTGGTGCTCGTAGCTGGCGACGCAGATCGTGTCGATCAGCCGGATGTCGAGCTCGCGCGCGACGATCGCCGCCGGCACCAGGCCGCCGCGGGTGATCGCGACGACGCCTTCGATCTCGTCCATCTCGGTCAGCCGCCAGGCCAGGGCCTTGGCGTCGCGATGCAGCTCCTGCCACGAGACCGGGAAGGACTTGGTGAAACGGGTCTTGGCGTCCAACTCGTCGTTCATGCGGCGCTCTCCTTCCCGTCGGTTATAGGCGCAGGCCGCGGGGCCGCGCAATTCTCCCGCCCGGCGGGCTCCCGTGCCCGCGGCGCATGACGCCGTGGGTGGTCCTGCACGCGACCCGCGACCCCCATTGGCGCGCTTGCATTCCGCGCGCGCCGATGGTGCAAACGGCGATCGGTTCTCACGGGTAGGACGGCGCCGACATGATCAACACGCTCCGGGCCGGGCGCGGCATGGTGGTTTCCTCGCATCATCTCGCGGCCCAGGCCGGGCCTGCGGGTGCTGCGCGACGGCGGCAACGCGATCGAGGCGATGGTCGCCGCGGCGGCGACCGTCTCGGTCGTGTACCCGCACATGAACGGCATCGGCGGCGACGGCTTCTGGCTGATCTCCACCCCCGACGCCCGCCCGCCGGTGGCGATCAGCGGCATCGGCCGCGCCGCCGCGGGCATCGACCCGGCCTGGTACCGGGCGCGCGGCTGCGACGCGATCCCGACCCGCGGGCCGCTCGCCGCCAACACCGTCGCCGGCACCGTCTCCGGCTGGCAGGCGGCGCTCGAGATCAGCGCGCAATGGGGCGGCAGGCTGCCGCTCGGCCGGCTGCTCGACGACGCCATCCACTACGCCGAACACGGCGTGCCGGTGACCGCGCTGCACTGCGCCGACGTCGCCGCCAAGGCGGACCAGATGGACGGCGTGCCCGGCTGGCACGACCTGTTCGTGCCCGGCGGCCGGATGCCCCGAGCCGGGCGACCCGATCCGCCAGCCGGCCCTGGCCGAGACCCTGCGCTGGCTCGCCGCCTTCGGCCTCGACGGCTTCTACCGCGGCCGGCTCGCCCGCCGCATCGCCGCCGACCTGGCGCGCGCCGGCAGCCCGGTTACCCTGGCCGACCTGGAGGCGCACGCGCCGATCGTCGGCGACCCGATCACGCTGACCGTCGGCGCCGGCCGGCTCTACAACGTGCCGCCGCCGACCCAGGGGCTGGCCTCGCTCGCCATCCTCGGCCTGTTCGACCGGCTCGGCGTGGCCGCGGCGGAGGGCTTCGACCACGTCCACGGCATGGTCGAGGCGGTCAAGCAGGCGATCCTCTTGCGCACCGAGCACGTCACCGACCCCGACTATATGCGCGAGCCGCCGGCGGCGCTTTTATCCGACGCGCGGCTCGACGCGCTGGCGGCGCGGATCGACCGGCGCCAGGCGCTGCCCTGGCCGGTCGACGCGGCGCCCGGCGACACGGTCTGGCTCGGCGCGATCGATCGCGCGGGGCGGGCGGTCAGCTTCATCCACTCGATCTACTGGGAGTTCGGCTCCGGCACCGTGCTGCGCGACACCGGCATCCAGTGGCAGAACCGGGGCTCGTCCTTCGCGCTCGACCCGGGCGCGCCGCAGGAGCTCAGGCCTCGCCGGCTGCCCTTCCACACCAACAACCCGGCGCTGGCGCTGCTCGCCGACGGCCGGGTCATGGTCTACGGCACCATGGGCGGCGAGGGCCAGCCCCAGACCCAGGGCGCGGTGTTCAGCCGCTACGCGATGTTCGGCCAGGAGCTGCAGGCGGCGGTCACCGCGCCGCGCTGGCTGCTCGGCCGGACCTGGGGCGACGTCGAGACCGAGCTGCGCCTGGAGAGCCGCTTCGACCCGGCGGTGATCGCCGCCCTGCGCGACGCCGGCCACAAGGTCCGGGTGATCGGTCCGTTCGACGCGCTGATGGGCCATGCCGGCGCGATCGTGCTGCGCCCGGACGGGGTGCTGGAAGGGGCGGTCGACCCGCGCGGCGACGGGGTGGTGGCGGCCTATTAGGCGATCACCGCGTGGGGCCTCACGCGGGGCCGGCTACCACTTGGTGTCGTCTTTCTTGTCCAGGTCCTGGTCGCGGTACCCCTTCGGCTGCCAGCTCTTGGGCAGCCAATGGACCAGCGTCTTGGTCGCGCGGAACTTCTCCATCGGGGTCGGGCCGCGCGCCGAATGGACCTGGCGGTCGAGCCGGTTCAGCGCCTCGCGCTGGCGGCTGATGTAGACGACATAGGCGCCGAGGTCGTTGCGGGTCTGGGTCGCCAGCATGTGCCCGACCTTGGCGGTGGTCTCGGCGGCCTTGGCCAGCGCGGCGCGGAGCCCGGGGTCGGTGCCCGTCTCGGGCGGCGCGGACGCCAGGGTCCGGGCGCGGGCCGCCACCGCGTCGGCGGTCTTCAGGTTGCCGTCGAGCCGCGCCAGCGTGCCGTTCATCTTGGCGAGGTCGCCCTCGAGATTGTTGAGCGCGGCGTGGGCGCCGCGGATATAGCCGCGGAATTCCGAGTTGTAGGCCGGGAGCGGGTCGCCGGGATTGTAGCGGAGCTCCTTGAGCGACTTCACGTACTCGATGCCGTAGAGGACCAGCGAGCGGCGGCGGAAGCGCAGCTCGTCGTCCCGGTCGCTGAGCTGCTGGCGGACGTTGGCGAACGCCGTGCGCACCTGCGCCGTTTCGCCGACGGCCTTGCCGTCCGGCGCGACCGCCGGCCGGTAGCTGATCAGCCGCAGCGCCGGCGGGCCCTGGGCCAGGCGCGCGGCGATGTCGTAATCGACGAAGGGCGACCGCGACCCGGGAACCTCGCCGGCGAAGGCGAAGAAGGTGGCGTCGTCGACGGTCTTGCAGCCTCCGAGCGACAGCAGGGCAAGCGCTGCCGCGGCGAGCGGGAGGCGGAAAGAGTGGCGCGCACGCATCATGACCTGTTCCGGCGATTAGGCTTGCCGAACAATGCCAAGGCGCACGAGGCTTGGCAACACCGCGTCGCGGGCACCGGCCCTGCCGGCCGCCGGTCGGTCGCCAGTCGGCCGCCAGTCGGCCGCCAGTCGGCGACCGGTCGCCGGCCCGTCGATCGCCCTTGAAAAGCCGGGGGAGATTGCTTAGCTTCCGGCTCCTTCGCCGCCGGCCTGTCACGCGCCGGCCGGCGCCTGCGCGCCCCTAGCTCAACTGGATAGAGCACCTGACTACGGATCAGGAGGTTGGGGGTTCGAATCCTCCGGGGCGCGCCATATTTTTCAATGACTTATCCGATTTGGGCTGCGCTTCTTCGGGCTATCTCCAGTTTAGGGTAACACGGGGGTAACAAAATCGGCGGGTCACACCAGGCTCTACTCGCGCGCGCGAGCGTTCACCGAGGTCTCCACACTCGTTTCATCGTCTGCGGCCTCTTGGGCTTGCAAGAGCCCCTCCAAAGCCTGGACCGGGCAGGCGCCCGAAAATGTTGGGCCACCGTTCACAACCGAGGTTCGATCTGGATGTGAAGCTTCACAGATGGGAACCCGATGCGTTTGGGTCCCATGTCACGCCATCGATGCCTCTATTCCTCGAAGCAATGGGTCCCATATCGATCTACGACAGAACCCAGCCGATGTATCTGACACCTCGCGCGCGTACTGGTAGAAAACTGCCCAGCTCGCCATCGGCCGAGACACGAACTCGGCAAGGCATTAACCCAGGTCCGCAGAAATCTATCGAATTATCGAATATTTTAATCACCGGCTGCTTGCTCCCTGCTGGCCCAACTTGAAATCTTGAATTTAATTCAACCTGCCGCTTCTCACGCGCGTACTGCGCATAAAAGGCCAGGGCCAGGTGGGGGCATACACGGTGGCGCGAGACAGGGATCTTATCGATCTTCGCTCGTGGGTTTGTAACGGGCGACAAGTACGGCTGCACCGCTGCCAATTGGGAAGTCACAATAGATAGCCCCTTTGGAGTCGGGTCGACCGACAGGTGCCTACTCGTCGAAGCGGTCATGCGCTTCAAGCCGATTCGTATCAGCCGCGTCAGTCGGAACTTGATTTCGTTCTTCAAATGCAATACCAGCGCGGCGCCTCAAGGCGCCTGGCATAAAGACAGCCTGCTGCGGGTCGCCGCCTGCCGATCCGTGGCCTTCGGGAGGATAGTCCGGAAAAGCTGGTGCAGGCCGACCCAGACAAGCCTCGCCAGCCTAAAGTGTTTATGATTGAACAATTACAAGAAAATCCGTAATCCAGCCAAGATCACAAAGCGCTTTCGTTCTGATATGCAAGGAATCTGGATGTTTGGCGTTCATATCGGCAGTAGTTTTGTGCTTAGTATTGGTTGGCGATTTCTCTACATCCGCCTACCGTTCGTCGGCGACCTGTATTGGTCGCGCAACTTCTTTGAAGTACTTACTTGGCGCGAAGTACGCAAAGAGTTGAAAATTCACCGAGTGTCGATTTCCGCCACTCCCATCACGGCCGACGTGCAGCGGGATTGAACTACTATCCAAATCGGATTTTAGACTATGAGACCCGCTGTCGCATTTGACCTATACTCGCTTTGCGGACCGCAGAGGAGATGGGATGGTCGATCAGGACCAAAACTATGAGGTTAAGGAGCGATCGCCAGAAATTCCCGACGACGTCGCTGCCATTAGAGCGCAGGTGGCGTCCCCGGAGTGGCATGATCGTTATCGCCATATCGTCGATCTGATCATATCATTTACCGCGCGCGACTCTTTGCCGACGAAGGGGCCGATCCGTTATCTCGTCGCGACGGGGGAACTGGAAAATCGCCCGTATGACATTTCAGCCCTGTCTTGTGCCCTCTGCCTGCCACGGACGACCATATTCCGTCATTTAGACGAGATGAAAGAGCAGGGAACTGTCTACACCCAGCGAGAAGGCCGGCGGACCGTTGTCTATCTGACACACGATGGTTGGCGGGAACTTAAACAAAATGGGCAGGCGTTTGATCCACTGATCGACAAATTGGTCCTGAACCAAATCAAATACTTGCAGCCGGACTGCGAACACACCGAATAGTCCATCGGGCCCAGTTGCCCAAATCGTCGCCTAGTTGTGGCCCTCCGGTTCAGTAGAAGAAGGTCATCGGCGGCCTTCTTTCCGCCACAAGCGATCGTGCGCCTAGTGCCGATGCTGCTGGGTAGGTGTGCGGTGGCCTCACGCCGATACCCCACAAGGCGAAGATTATCACCAGCTGTTCACCTTGCAGGATTCTGGTCATCAACGGCGTGTCGCTGGCCCAGCGGAGCGGTTCCGCTTATTCGCCGTGTGCGGGGCGCTCTGCATTTTTCAATCCGCTGCTCGGGAACTTGATCGAACGCTATCTGGACCTGTCTGCAAGAATAGCGCTGGCTGTGTTAGTCAGGGGCTTCGCACTACTCGCATAGTGGGAATTGGCCGAAATTGGCTTCGACTAAAGCAGCTTGTTGTAAAGTGCCCTGGCAACCGTCACGAATAAGAGTAATCTTTTCCGGAATTGGCTACACTCGGCCATGGAGCGCCGTCTCGGCGAGGTCCGCTTTAGGTCCGAAAGCGGTCGCGCAGTCGTGGTTCGTCCGCTAGAGGTCCAAAAGCGGTCGTCGGGTGCCGAAGCCCTCCAATGCGGCTTTTGACCCGAACAGGAACTTTACAAGCAATTCACTGCGCGCTGGCTATGGCTATTCGTCATGGAGCGACGGCATAGATTTCCATCGGCTCCTCGACACCCGCCAGATGACGAGGCCCCAGGCTACCGAATGCGATGTTTGAGCCTGCTACCAGGTCACGCACGGTGCGCGAGACGTACACCTCACCTGGGCCAGCTTGGCCGACAACGCGCGACGCAATGTGTACCGCTATGCCCTGCACATCGCGATCGCTCAGGGTAACCTCGCCAGTGTGCAAGCCAACTCGGACCTCCATACCGAGGTTATTGACGGCCTTTGAAATTGCAACTGCACACCGAACCGCCCGGCCCGGACCGTCGAAGGTGGCCAAGAAGCCGTCGCCGAGCGACTTGATCTCGCGTCCGCGGAAATGTTCGATCTCGCGACGTACCGTGTCGTCATGTGCAGCGAGCATGTCGCGCCAGCGTAGGTCGCCGAGCGTCTCTGCGCGTTTGGTCGAGCCGACAATGTCGGTGAACATTACGGTAGCAAGCGTGCGTTCGCTAATGTCCTCGGTTCTGGAGCCGACCAGAAATTCGTGTATCTCGTCGACAATTGCGTCCGCACGATCGCCGACAAACGGGATGTGATCCGCCCCTGGCAGTTCCAAGATTTTCGCGTTGGGTATCAATCGAGCCAACTCACGGCCGCCCTCGATATCGATCGTCGTGTCGCCGGCTCGATGTACCACGAGCGTGGGCATTCGGATTGAGTCGAGAACGGGCGATACGTCGATTTGGCTGTTCATCGTCATGAGAGCGATTGCTGCCCCGGGGTTTGCCCCCAGCCGCTCGAACCGCCCCCACCATTCCTTGAGCATCCGATCTTCGGCAAAGTTGGGTGCAAACATCGGCAAGCTTTCGCCAGAGCCCCAATTGGTGTCGATGTAGGACAGGAACTCGTCGAGGGCCTCCTCTGTCGGGAGCCACGATTTGAAGCGGGCGAAGGCGCCGTAAAGCACCAGCGCCCTGCAGCGATCCGGATGGCTGGCCGCGAACAAAGCCGCTAGCGAGCCGCCCTCGGAAATCCCAAACAGAGCCGCCTTTTCTATGGATTCGGCATCCATGACGGCGCGCACGTCGTCCATGCGCTCGTCCATCGCAGGCAGATCATGGACGCTGTCGGAAAGCCCTGTTCCGCGCTTGTCGAAGATAACAACCCGGCAACCTTGACCCAGCCTCTCCAGCCAGCGCGCGAAGCGAGGTTCGGTCCAATAGTTCTCAATATGAGAAACGAAACCCGGCGCCATGACGATGTCGACAGGCCCGTCGCCAAAAACTTGATAGGCAATATGGACTTGGCCGCTTTTTGCGTAGCGTGTCTGGGGCGTGTTCATACCGCCTCCCTTGGCCAGCTCGGAAACCTTACGCTCAGCGCACGACGATTTCCAGTGCAGGGGCATAAACCGTCCTCCTCGACGACGGCGTGGATGTGACGCAATTGCGGAAGCCCTCATGTCTTCCTGTGGCTACAGCCGGACGTTACGCCCTTGCCACCGGTGCGTCCGCTTCCCGCCCCAGACCTGACGTGGTGCGATCAGCCGCGTGACGGCTGCTTCTGTCCCAAGGCAGACATACTGAGACAAGTCTGGTGAGGGCCCGTCATGTCCCGCCTTCAAGCTGCAAAGGGCCGAAGGCTAATGGATGGCTGACTATGTCGCCGCCGTGGCAA
This sequence comes from uncultured Alphaproteobacteria bacterium, assembly GCA_963730305.1. Lineage (GTDB taxonomy): Bacteria > Pseudomonadota > Alphaproteobacteria > Bin65 > Bin65 > CAMYMQ01. Next base: position 259,535 of record CAVSRB010000004.1, on the reverse strand, counting down.
GACCATCCCGGCCGCTCACATGGACCGGTTTCTCTCCGACGTTCTCACACCTTCACCCGTCCGGCCGACCCCGCTCAGCCGCCTTTCTTCAGCTCGGCCAGAAGCGCCTTGGCGCGGCTGTGCTTTGGCTTGAGTTCGAGCGCTTTCTCGCAATCGGCGATCGCCTTGGCGCGCATCTTGGCTGCGGCGTAGGCCTGGCAGCGGTCGAAATAGGCGAACCCGGATGGCTTGGTACTGAATTCGATGACCTTGCCGAAATCGGCCGCCGCCTTGGCCGGCTGCTTGAGCGTCATGTAGGTGCGGGCGCGGTTGCCGTAATAGTAGGGCTGTCTTCGGCAGCAAGTTGATCGCTAACGTGAATTCGGCAATTGCGTCCTGCTTGCGGCCCAGTCCGGACAGGATTACGCCGCGCTCGTTGTAGGCGCCGGCGAGCTTCAGTCCCTTGAGTTGCTTGGAGTCGATCGCCTTGGTGTAGAGCGCAAGCGCGCCCTTGGCGTCGCCCTTGTAGTTCAACTTGGCAGCAGCCGACAGCATCCGGTCGGCCTCGCTGCTGCCCTTGTTGTCGGCCAACGCATGTCCTGCTGGGAGGGCCAGGCCAACGAGTACGAGGATGGCGAGCAGGTAAGAAAGTCGTTTCATGGTAGGTGGGCCTCTGGGGTTCGATTTTTGTCCCGGTCTCGCGAACGCGCCGTTGGTTATTTGGCCTCATTGCCTCCGATCATCAGTCTGTTGCCGACACGCAGCCGTTCGATCACCAGATCGAACCCCCTCGTGGGCATGCCGCCGGTGACCGTGACCTTGACGGTTTTGGGCCCTGCAATGGGGATGTTCTGCTTCGGATTCTTGGGGTCGGCGTACGATTTTCCGCACATCTTGAGGTCGCCGCAGTTCTTGCCCAACAAGGTGACTTTGGCGCCCGATTTGTTGCTGCCGGCCAGCAACATTCTCTTGATCTCGTCGAAATTGGCCTTGGTGACGCGTACATGGCCAAGGATTTGGCCGGTCCCGGCGCCGCTTTGGCAAATGCAGTCGACCTTCCATTGGAAAGTCTCGGCGCCATAGGCCAAGCTCGGGGATGCCAGCAGCAAAGCACCTAAAAGCAGCGTTCTCATTTATTCCTCCATCGACCGTTTGCTTCGCCACTGTCTTTTGCTGAACTGGTCATGCTCGAGGGCGAACGGGAATGGGTCATAAAGGCGCAGACACATCTGCGCATCGCCGCTGGCGGCACCACCCGCCCTGGCCACGCGGTGGCAGCCGAATGTTGTGGGTGGTTGTGTCTCCGGCAGTGTCGCGGAGGGCCACTTCAAGTGGTCGTCAACAACCGCCAATGTCGCCAAATGGCTAGGAGCGGATGTGACGCTCCTGCCACTGGTGCGTCCGCTTTTCGCTCAAAACCGGACGTGCCGCTGGGGCTTGGCCTACGACCGTTCCTGACCCGAAGGCGACATTCGGCTTGGCATTCAACTTGGTGGCGCGCACAATTCGGGTTTGGAGGTTGCCCATGCCCGAAGACGTTGAGCGATGGCTCGCGAGCATCGGTCTTCAGGACTGGACGGCCTTGTTTGCCGAGCATCAGATCGACCTCGATGCTGCCAGCGACCTGACAGATGCCGATCTGCGCGAACTCGGCCTCCCGATGGGTCCACGCAAGAAGCTGCTGCGGGCAATCGCGGCCCTGACTGACCGTGAGGCCCCGGAGCCCCCATTGGCGCCTGTGCCACCGATGGACAGTAGTGCGCAGCATCGGCCCGCAGCCGGAGAACGGCGCCAGGTTACCGTGTTGTTCGCCGATATCACCGGCTTTACCGAGCTCTCGAACGAACTGGGCGCGGAAGAGACGCACTCGCTGCTAAACCGCTACTTCGCGGCGGTAGACGATATCGTCGAAAGTCACGGCGGTACCGTCGACAAGCACATTGGCGACAGCGTTATGGCCGTGTTCGGTGCGCCCGTTGCTCACACGGACGACCCTGAGCGCGCTGTACGCGCGGCGCTGGCTATCCAGGCGATCATGCCGTCCGTCAGCGGCGAGGTGAAGCGCCCGCTGAAGGTGCATATCGGCGTGGCGAGCGGGCAGGTCGTCGCGAGCGGCGTCGGCGGCGACGCGCACTATACGGTGACCGGGGAATCCGTGAATCTTGCTTCGCGGCTGACCGACACCGCCGGACCGGGGGAAACTTTCATTTCGCGTGCCGTCCATCGGGCGGTCGAGAACATCGTGGAGTGCGAGGACTTCGGTGACGTGTCGCTGAAGGGCATCGCCGAGCCGGTGCGGGCTTTCGCGCTGCGTGGCGTTTGGTCGGAGGATACCGTTCAGACCGTGCGCCCGTTCGTCGGGCGGCGCGCCGAACTGCAGCAATTCGCCGCCGTCGCGGCGACATGCGCGGAAACGGGCACGGGCCAGGCCTTCCTGCTGCGCGGCGAGGCCGGAATCGGCAAGACGCGCCTGACCGAGAAGTACGAGGGCATCGCCAGGGATCACGGCTTCGATTGCCACCGGACCCTGGTGCTGGATTTCGGGGTGGGCAAGGGGCAGGACGCCGTCCGGGGTCTTGTCCGCCACCTGCTCGCGATACCTTCGCGCAGCGACAAGGCTACCCGCGCGGCGGCGGCGGACCGGATCTACGCGACCGGACTGCTGGACCGAGCGAGGGCGATGTACCTCAACGACCTGCTCGACCTGCCACAATCGCCTGAGCTGCGTTCCCTGTATGACGCGATGGACAACGCGAAGCGCAACCAGGGAAGACGCGAAACCGTGGCGGCGCTTGTCGCGGCGCTGAGCCGCTCTCGGCCCATGTTTCTGGTCGTCGAGGATATCCATTGGGCGGACAACTTCATCCTGGAGCAACTCGCCGAGCTCACGCGCTCGATTGCGGATAAACCGGTCATGCTCGTGATGACTTCGCGCATCGAAGGCGATCCCATCGGCCACGCGTGGCGATCGTCGACGGCGCCGACACCACTGACGACCATCGATCTCAGCGCGCTCCGGCGCGACGACGCGATGGCGCTCGCCGCGGAGTTCTTCGATGCGACAAATCAGTTCGCCATGTCCTGCGTGGAGCGGGCAGATGGCAACCCATTGTTCCTGGAACAGCTCCTACGTAGCGCCGAAACGGCGACCAAGGATTCCGTACCGGGCTCGGTGCAGAGTATCGTCCAGGCGCGGGTCGACGCGCTGGAACCGCACGACAAGCAGGCAATTCTCGCTGCTTCCGTGCTGGGCCAGCGCTTCTCCCTGGATGCCTTGCGCAATTTGATCGAAAGCCCGAACTACATATGCACCGGCTTGGTCGAACGCTATCTCGTCCGGCCCGACGGCGACGATTATCTCTTCGCACACGCCCTGGTCAGGGAGGGTGTCTATAGCTCGCTCTTGACGTCACGCCGCGCGGAGCTGCACCGGTCGGCTGCCGCATGGTACGAGGGCACCGACCCGATCCTGTGCGCGGAGCATCTCGATCGCGCCGACGATCCGGCCGCCGCCCTCGCCTATTGCAAGGCGGCCGAAGCGCAGGTGGTCGCCCTTCATTTTGAGCGGGCGCTTTCCTTGTGCGAGCGTGGCGTCGAACTGGCCGAAGACCCCGCCGTGAAATGCGACCTCATGTGCTTGCGCGGCGACGCGCTGCGCAACACCGGCGCAACCGAGGCTTCGATTGCGGCTTTCGAAATAGCGCTGCAAGAAGCCGGCGACGACATGCAGCGATGTCGGGCCTGGATCGGTATGGCTGATGGCTTGCGGGTCGCCGATCGACAGACGCCGGCCCTGGAGGTCCTGGAGAAGGCCGAGGCGGCAGCCGCCCGGCACGGGCTGCCGGCGGAGCTGTCGCAGATCCACTACTTGCGCGGCAACGTCTATTTCCCGCTCGGCAAGATTGATGGCTGTCTGGCAGAGCACGAAAAGGCTCTGCGCTTCGCGCGCACGGTTGGATCAGCCGAAAGTGAGGCCTTGGCGCTCGGCGGTCTTGGCGATGCCCACTATCTGCGTGGCCACATGCGCACCGCTTGCGATCAGTTTCGCGCCTGTGTCGACCTCTGTCGCGAACATGGCTATGGCCGTATTGAGGTGGCGAACAGGCACATGGTCGGCTGGACGCGGATCTACCTCATGGAGTTCAACGAGGCTCTCGAAGATGCACGGGAGTCGATCAAGCTAGCGGCGGAGGTCAGTCACCGCCGTGCCGAGTTGCTCGGGCTCATGTTGGCCGGCACCGTCGAACTCGCCTTCAAGCACACCCAAGCGGCTAAGGTGCACCTCGAGCGGGGGCTGGAACTGAGCCGAGCAATCAGTGCTGGCAATTTCGAGATCCAAACGCTTGCACGGTTGGCTCAGGCAAATGGCGCCGAGGGAAACATCGCGGAAGCGCGCAATCATGCCGGACAGGCGGTCGACTTGATGCGAACCATTGGCACGACCTTCTTCGGACCCGTCGCCCTCGCGATCTGGGCGTCCTTCGACGACGACAACGAATCACGTTGGAAGGTGTTGAAGGAGGCGGAAGGTATCCTCGATTCCGGCTGCGTCGCACACAACCACTTCTGGTTCGGCGATGTCGCCATAGAGCAAGCCCTCGGCGCCTGCGAATGGGATGGCGCCGTGCATTTCGCCGATCGTCTCGACGCCTATACGCAAGACCAGCCCTTGGAGTGGCCAAGCTTCATCAGCGCCAGGGGACGCGCCTTGGCCGCCTGGGGCCTCGGCGATCGTTCGCCAACGCTCGCTGACGAGTTGGCGCACCTCAAGGCGACCGCGGAACGTGTCGGCTTGAAGAGCGCCGTGCCGGCGCTTGACCGGGCGCTTGCCGCTGCGCCCTAGCTGTCTGTTCTTGTAGGTTGTCCCGATGGCAGACCAATGACCATGTTTGGCCACACGCGGTCATGAAGCGGGCGACGCAGTGACGTCCGCTTTTCGCTCCCAACCGGACGTGCCGTCGGGGCTTGGCCTACGACCGTTCCTGACCCCAAGGGGACGTGCCTCGTCCTGCGCAAGGTCACGACTGATCTGCTGCTCCGATGCGTCCGGGGTTAAAGCATTGTTAACCATAACGGGCGCAGAATGTACGTGGCAAGAACCACCGGCAGATACAGACATGGCACAGGTCTATCGACCGTCCATTCGGGGCCGCAAGCTCTCCAGCGGCGAGCACTGCGGCGTCCCCTCTCCCCAAGACATCGCTTTCGATGCGACGCTGAGCCTCGACGACCGTTTGGAGTGTCTGCTCGACTGGCGGGATCATCTGAGGAAGGCATCCCGCGGTGAACCGCCGCCAGAGCGTCGCGCGGAACTGTGGCATGTTGTGGAGGCGGTCCTCATCGTCACCGCTGCGGCCCGATCATCCGATGACTGGGAGCACTTCATGCGCCCGTCAATCTTCCGAGGGTCAGGTAGCTAGCAGCGCCTCCGGCCACTGCCCTGCTATCCCGAGCTGCATAGCTCTCCGACCAGATTTATCGTGGCCGCGACTGAAGTGGCCGCCATCCTTATCGGACAGATGCTTGCACGGAAAGGCATGCTGCACGGCCCCATGCTTTAGCCTAAGCCAGAATTGACGCACTTATCGAAAGGCAAGTCCGGATCAGGCAGGCCGACGCTGCCGATGCTTGTATCGTCGGCGCCGGAGCCAGATCTCCCATAGGTGGAACGCCAATCCAAGGCAGCCGAAGGCGAGCGCGATTGCGATGCCCAAATAAAATAGTTCGATTGGATTCATTGGCACGCCCCCCGTGTACCATACGTGGCCCCGGTAGGGCCTTGGGACCAATTACTGTGGCATCGGGCGACCTGACGACCAACGTCAAATTGTGCATATCAACGTTGAACGATGTCGCTACCAGGCAATGCGTTGCCAGCGATTCCTCGGCTTTGCGGTTGCCATCAAGCCGACACATAGAGCGATTAGTCGGGATCCCGATTTTTCTGGTGCTGGTCATCGGGGTGGTCGAGTTCAGCCGGGTGCTCGCGGTCCGCAGCTCCCTCCAGTACGGGGTCGAAGAGGCCGCCCGTTACGCGATGGTACGACAGACCGTCGACGCCTCTAAGCTGACGACCATCATGAAAGACAGAATTGCCGCGCCAGACGCCGGCAACGTCGCGGTCGCGATCAGCGACGGGACTGACCAGGGTGTCAAGTCTTGGAAGATTTCCGCGACCTACAGCATGACACTGATGACGTCCTTCTTCGGCACCGGGACGATCACACTGACCGGCGCCAGCCGGATCCCGGCGCTGGAATAGACGTAAGCCGGCGCGTCGCCTGTTTCCATATTGACCCGCGCTCGAAAACGAGGGCGAAAGCCGACAATGAAGTGGCACTCGGCGCAAAGTATTCACGCCGCAGCCACACAGGTACGATTGAATAACTCACAAGAGCGCTGATAGCGCGATCAGCAGTTGAGGCTTGTAGAGCACCGCGACAACCGCGAAGATCACGACCAAACAAGCAAAATCTAGAATCAACCGCAAGCCCATCGATTGAATGTCCCACAATCTGTGTGGTGTGTTCGGCTACCGTGGGCCAACGACGCGGGGTGCATGTGATAGCCGTTTCACCTTCGAGAGCTGACTCAAGGCCACTTCTATCAGATCGAGTGCGCTTTGCAGCTCACGGATTTTGTTCTGCATGTGTGCCTCCACGTCAAGCAACGTGACTTGGCTCTCGTATTGAGATAACCGGCAATAATCCATCTTGTGCTTCATCTTAGTGCCCTCGCCTGGAAAGCCTAATCACTTTCGCCGGAAATTGTTAATGCGCCACTTACTCTTTCCTCTTTTGCGCGCCAAAATTAACCAATCTGGACAATTGGAGTTTTGATCAGGAGCTTTCGGTTGGCTTCTTAAGGGTTGGGCTATAAGACTTTGCCATGATGTGAACTCGGTCAAAATTGGTACTCGCTTGTGGCGCAATCGGGTTCGACCTATTCTCATTGGCTCATAGAACTACAGAGACGCCGTTAGGGATTTCGTAGCAACGACCTAGGTAAAATTGCGCTTTGCATATGATCCTCCATGTGGAGGGAGACATGAAAGCCGCAATCGCAGTGCTCGGTGGTCTGGCGGTAGGCTTCTTCACTTTCGACCTGATGTGGGCGGTAATTCGCGAGGAGTTCGCCTGGACCAAGGTCGGCGATCTCATCAAGGGGATGGGGTTCGCGCACAATATCCCACACTTCGTCGAGCCGCTGGTGTCGATGCCAGCAATGGCACTCTTCTTGATACCAGCGATCCTATTCTATCTCCTTGTTCTGTGGATCGATTTCGGCTAATTCCGCGCGTTGACTACGTGGAAGCCAAACGCGAAGCGGTCGAAAGATCACGCCTTGCGATTTAAAGCAGATTTCTCGCGGTACAATTAAAGTCGGCGCCCGGGGCTGCAGATCAGATACGTTCTTCAGATGACGACCAAGTCGACGTTTTCGTCGGTTGATACGCGATTGCGGCCGCGATTCTTTGCATCATAGAGCGAACCGTCAGCCCGTTCGATGATCCCGTCAGTCCTCCTCTGAGCTAACAAATAGCAAAGTGGACCAGTTAGCGGAGTGGGCAATCAGCCCTTCCTGTTTATTTGACCAAAACGGATATTTTGTTGAATAAGGCAAGCTATTTGTAAACAAATATTTTACCATAATAGAAGAAAATTTAAGCCATCGCCAATTAGTAGGCAGATGACTTGGAGAGAAAAAATGAAACAAAGTATCCTTGAGTTTGCCCGAGACGAATTAGGCGCGACCATGATCGAATACGGACTAATTGCAGCGCTTGTTGCCGTGGCTGCGATCGTTGCTCTTGAGTCTCTGGGAACGTCGATTACCGGCATTTTTACGACCGTGGGCACCAAGATCGACGGCGTCAAGCCCAAGTAGAGTGTGAGGGCGTAGTCATGTCGAGACCGACCTTGTTGGGCGTTTGCCAAAGTTGCAAAGGTTTCCTGCTAGGGGCATGACACTCGGCAGGCTGCTCGCGCAAGTCATGATCGGGCTTCACCGCGATGAACGCGGAGGTGTCTACGCCTTTGCCGCTGTCATCGCGGTGCCGCTCGTCGGCTTCATCGGTCTGTCGGCAGATGCCGGGCGCGCATACCTGATCAAGGCGCGCCTATCAGCCAGTATCGATGCCGCCGCCCTCGCTGGTGGGAGGGATCCTTGGAGTGGCTCCTATGGCGATCAGATCAAAAAATACTTCAAGACCAATTTCCCTCAGGGCTATTTGGGTGCCATCGTCAGCGATCCGGTCTTCACCAGGATAACGACCGGCGAGGGCATCGACATCGTCAAGGTGAACGCCTCGGCGACCATGAAGACGTCCTTCATGCAGCTCTTTGGCTTCGATACGATTACCATATCGGCGGATACCGAGGTTATGCGCAAAACCGTTGCGCTGGACGTCGTGCTCGCGATCGACATGTCGGGCTCGATGGGCAGCTATAGTGGCGGCAAGCGGAAGATCAATGCTGCGCGAGACGCCGCGAAGCAGTTGGTCGAAATTCTCTACGGTAACCAAACCTCCAACCCATTTCTAAAGATCGGGCTGGTGCCGTGGAATGGAAACGTCAACGTCTGGATCGACAAGACGAAGTGGAACAATAAGCTCACACAAAAGAAGAGCGTGGCGACGTTCAAGCATCCGGTCACGGGTGCATGGCAAAGTGAAGTGTGGACGATCAACAATTCGCCCGTTCTGCTGTTGGATAAACCAAGCAAAAATTGGAAGGGTTGCGTCTATTCACGCTTCACGAACGATGGGAACAGCAGCAACGATGCCGATGACGACCTCGGCTATGTTGACGTCATGGGCTGGAAGGGATGGGAACCGAGGCCCGAGGGCAAACAATGCAAAAATTGTACGCCATGCCTGTCACACGGCATTACGCCATTGAACCAGAGCAAGTCGAAGATCAACGCTGCCATCGATGATCTCACGTCGCCGACCGGGAACACGAACATCCCGCAAGGGATCGGCTGGGCTTGGCGCGTTTTGATGAACACCGCCCCCTTTACCGAAGGCACGTCAGATGACCCGAAAGTCAAGCAGATCCGCGCGATCGTGCTTCTGACCGACGGTGCGAACTGCGCGGCGAAAGGCGATGGATACAAGGCGGTTTGGGGTGGGTGTTACTCGTACTCCACCGATAAGATGAACGATCGCGCGCTGGCCGTAGCAACAAAAATGAAGGCCAAGGGGATCCTTGTCTATACGATCCAGTTTGGCTTCCAGGACTTGATGGCGGCAAACTTGCTCAAACAGATGGCCAGCGGTCCAACATCGCCCTATTACCACGATGCGCCCGATCCGGATGCGCTAAGCGGAGTTTTTAGGAAGATCGCCACGTCATTGGCTGACCTGCGGCTCTCTAAGTAGGAGAGCGTATGACTTCGGTGAAAAACGTGGCGGCCGGGTGTGCACGCGCCGCTCGGCGAAACTGGGCAATGCGAAGAATGGGGTCTGGCGTGACCTGACCAAAAGGCGCAGGCGGACCACCCTCGGACCTACACAATTCGTGGCGAGCGCCATGATCAGCCCCCGCCGATTGGTCCAGTTTGATTGTTAGTGGATTGTCGGTCTTTGGCTATAGGAGGACGTGAAGCTCCTGCCACCGGTGCGTCCGCTTTCCGCCCAAGATCGGACATAAGCACTGCCTCCAGATTGGTCCGCCACGCTGAAAATCAGGCCAAATGAGCGGGATTCCTCGGCTGGATGACTCCAGCTTGTAAGGAGGCTCGGAATCGACTCGCCGAGATCTTTCCACCCGATCTAGCGGTGTTCTAAGGAACGCAGGTGCCGCCTATCGATATAGACACCAGAAAATGGGACCCGCTTCCAGTAATGGTGGGGTCTTTGCTCGCGGATATGGGACCCGGACTGGAAAGCTTGCCGCCCCTTTTTTGAGTTTCGGCAGGCATAGGGCTGGAGGGCGCGGGTGCCCAATCAATACCTACCCGCTCCCAGAAGGCCGGAGGGTACGCACCCCAAGGGGGCCTACCCGGCGAAGGGGACTACTGCTACCAGGACGACAGGAACGAGGATGGCCGCGGCAGCTGCGAAGGCAAAAGTTGCCACGACGGCGTCGGTGATCCGGTATGACAAGGTCTTGGTGCTGTTCATGGCCGTTCTCCCTGGATCGGTAACCGAAGACTACGCCCATCCTGACGGTTTGGGTGTGACGGCTGTCACACCCCCCATGTATTCGGGTCCATGAATTTATCGTCAGTATCCTCAGTATCGTCAGTGGATATCCGAAACGGCTGTTTTCTGCCATTCCCGCAAGCAGGCCCAGAGGTGCTACTGACGATACTGACGGTACTGAGGATAGATTCGGGTACCTTGCGGATATCGAACACGGTCTGCCCGGCCGCACCCCGGCGGGCATAGCTGACCTCGATGCCGATCTTCCGCAGGGCCGGCGCCGCCCGTCGAACCCGTCCCGAAAGCTTGTTTGGCGCTTGCGGCCATAGCCGCCGGTCCTGGACGAAGTCGCCGCCGTAGATGCGCAGCGCAGTCAGCAGCTCGGTCGCCGTTCCGTTCCAGGGGTCGACGTGGTCCACCAGCTGGCACATGGCCACGGCGACGAGGTCGGATTCGATGGCGATCTCGTTTGCGCGCTCTTCGTTTTGCCGGTAAGCGGCTAACAGGCTGCCGTCAGGCCAGCCCAACGCCTCTTCCGCAGCGGTCACGAATTCCAGGAAGTCGGCCATCCGGGGTCGGCATTCGAGCGTGACCGTTTCCTTATGGCGGAGGGCACAGCTGAGCGCGTCGAGCAGACAACCGAACAGTTTCGGCCGAACCGCTTCGAAGGCTTCCCAGAACGAAGCTTCGGACTGGCGTCGATCTGTCGGGATCGGTGGCAGCGCCATGACGATTGATCGGCTGGCCAGATCCTGGTGGGTGGCCAGATCCGGAATGCCGTTGATGATGATCGGGCGCTTGGCCTCGAAGGTCGCTTCCTCGTCGTCGGTGAACAGCTTGCGCCCGCCCTGGCCGCCGCCGGTGCACAACCGGCACAGAGCATCCGATAGCCGTTGATCGATGTGGCTCAGGTTGTCGAAGGCGAGCACCGGTTATGTCGGGCGGCGGAGACCAAGTCCCGGTCTTCGCGGGGCGGGCTGTAAATTGCGGGTTCCTTGGGGTCGGTCAGCTGCCGGAGCACGCGGGTCGTTGTCGACTTCGCACTGCCGGCCTCGCCGTTGAGGACCAGCACGGGCACCGGAACGCCGGGACGAAGGGCGGCCACCAGCCAGCCGACCAGAAGGCGGAAGTCCTCTTCGCAGCCGACATTCACGAAGGGACGTAGTTGATCTATCGATCCACCCTGTTCCGGCATCGGAAGCGAGCGCATGCCCGGGCTGCGCAGAAACCGGACGGGGGTTCGGGAAACGACCTCCCATCCCTCCGGTGTGACCTTGATGGCCCGCCAGTCGGCATCGGCGAGGTCGATGTATATGGCGCCGTCATGTTGGGCGAGACGGAAGGCAGTCGCGCGTTCGGGTGCCGCGTATGTCGACTTGGCCGACAGGGTCTCGACGGCGGCATCCAACGCCGATCTCGACGCCGCCCGTGTTTCCTCCTCGAAGTACCGGCCGCCGAGCCAGTGGCGGAAGCCCTTGGATCGTAGGGAGACGTTCTCCTTGTGGCCGTTGACAGGGATCGTCGCGAAGCCGCGCTTGTCGGTGTCGTGCCAGAGCTCCGCGTCCCCGGCGAGTGCAAGCAGGTCGTCGGTCATGGTCATCGGCCGTCCCTCCCGTGCCAGGGATTGACGCCCATCCGGAAGGGCCAGGCCGGGCACTCGACGGCGACGCATTTACGGACTTCGCCCGGTTGCCCGACGCAGCAGTCGAGGCACCGCGCCCGTATGGCCGCGATAGGGGCAATCTTCCGGTGTCCGAGGGCCTTCAGGTCCGACAGCGGCATCTGGCGGGGATCTCTCCCCACGAGCTCGCCGCGTTCCAGAATCAGGCCGATTTGGCGGGCTTTTTTCATCGGCACCCTCCCAGCCCGCAGAGGCGGGCGATCAACTCGGCTTGATGTGGGGACAGGCCGTGGCGGCGTTCCAGGACGCGACCGGGGTAGGTGCGATGGACGCGGGGTTGGTGACGGGCTGCCCAGCGGAACAGAGGCAGATCGTCGGCGGAGTTGTAAGAGGGGTAATAACGGCGTATTTTCATGAGGCTGATTCCCATGGCTCCCGACAGCTAGGTGGTTCGGCGAAAGAGCCCCGTCCGACTGCGCCAACAGTCGGCGGGGCATTTTCTATTCATGCCGGCTCACGCGCCTGGGCGCGTTCCTCGATCCACTGTTCAACTTCGGACAGCAGCCAGCCGACGCGGTTCGGCCCGAGCTTTATTCGCTTCGGGAACGTGCCGGCCTGTTCCAGGCGCCAGATGTGCATGTCGGAATAGGGCACCAGTTCCCGCCGTTCCTTGGCGGTGATGATTTGCTCTGATGAGGTCGCATGCCGTTTTATCCTATACAATGATCATGTATAAGTTCCTAGGATACAGGAAACAATACATTATGGTGAAAATTCGGCGGTGGACGCAGAAGCGCGACCCATGCATGGGAAAATCTAATATAACTATCTGAAATATTTATATAAAATAGAGATAAGAATTTTTTTTAGAACTGTTAAATGCTAAAGAGAAAGTAATTTATAAGATTATTTTCTCAATCATGGGAGGTTTGGGCGCCAAAACCTAGGGCTGCGTTGAGCGATTGGCTCCAAAGGAATAGCGCACTGCATTTCTCTTCCAGATAACCATGCCGATTATACACCGCTGCGACGCCGCTGACCGTCCCGGTCGCGTGGTTCAACACCTTTTCGATGACGTGCGGCTGGATCCCCAGCCGGGCCATGTTGCTGGCGACGGTTCGACGGAGGTCGTGCAATCGCCAACCGGTAACCCCCGATAGCGCGTCACACCGGCGCTTGGCGGCGCTGAAGCCGGAAATCGGCCGGTCGCCCAGCGTGGTGAAAACGTGGCTGCCGATCTTCGGGGTCTGCGTCAGGATTTCCATCGCCAATGGCGACAGCGGCACTTCATGCAGGCGACCGGCCTTGGTCATTTCCTTCGGCAGTGTCCACAGGGCGTTGTCGAGATCGACATCTTCCCAGCGCATGCCACAAACCTCGTTGCGCCGCTGCCCGGTCACCAGCAGCATCTTGAAAGCATGGCCAAAGGGGAAGCCCATCTTGTCCCAGGCCCGCCAGAGCTTTCCGATCTCGGCATCGGACAGCACCCGGTCGCGGGACGATTCCTCGCACGGGGCCTTAACCCCCATCGCGGGGGAGGCCTCGATCTTCGATTTCTCGATGCACCAATTGAAGAAGGCCGACAGACCGGCGCGGACGCGGTTGGCCATGTAGGGCGTGCCGTTGGCCACAATATCGTCAATCAACGCGCTGATGTCTCGACGTGTGATCTCTTCCAGTGGACGCCGCCCCAAGGCCGGGATCACATACTTGTCGAAGATGCGTCGGGTTTCCTTCCAGCTTCTGTTCCGCGGGCGGACCCGCTGCTCGATATAGGCCTCGGCGGCCTTGGCAACGGTCTCCGGGGCGACATAGATCGTGTTGCGGGCCTCTTTCTTCTCCTCGGCCGGATCGCGACCACGGGCGACAGCATTCAGGGCCTCAAGCGCCATTTCTCTGGCCGCAGCGAGCTTAATCTTGGGAAACGAACCGAGCGTCAGGCGGCGCTGCCGCCCGCCGGTGCGATACATGACCACCCAGGACTTCGCCCCCTTGTCGGTGACGCGCAGGCCAAGGCCGCGCGTGTGCGTGTCCCAATATTCGATCCGTCCCGATGCAGGCGGGTGGCGGGACTCGACGAACTGGGCGGTGAGGCGGGTCGAGGGCATCGGCGCATCCGGGTAACACTGGGGTAACAGATTTGGATGCTACCGGATGGTGGCCGAAGGGGGAATATGTTAGTTGGGATTTTAATAAGAAACAGGAAATGCTATATAATTTTGATCAGGGCGGTCTGCTGTGTTAGCCGCAGATATTATCTGCCACGTTACTACGGATCAGGAGGTTGGGGGTTCGAATCCTCCGGGGCGCGCCAATTCTCGCCACCTTCCGTCGATCACCCGGCTCCCGGCCGCAGCTCCGCGCGCCGACGACGGTGGCTTTCACCTCCAAATAAGCGAATATTAGCCCCACACGCCGCAACCGGGTGCCGCGCATGTTTGCGCTTCGTAACCAACGGCGCCTTCTGCTCCCCGGTCTGATCGCGTTGTTCGCCGCCGTCGCCACGGCGCTGCCGGCGCAGCAGAAGGCCGACCGGCCGTTCGCTTTGGTCGCCCCGCTCGCGGGGCCGATCGGCCCGGCCAGTGCGCGCTTCGTCGAGCGGGTGCTCGAGGATGCCGCGGCGCGCCGGCCGCGGATCGTCGTGTTCGAGATGGACACGCCGGGCGGCCTGTCCATCAGCATGCGCCGGATCATCCGGGCGATCCTCGCCTCGCCGGTGCCGGTCGCGACCTTCGTCGCGCCGCCCGGCGCGCGGGCGGCCAGCGCCGGCACCTACATCCTCTACGCCAGCCACATCGCGGCGATGGCGCCGGGCACCAACCTGGGCGCGGCGACGCCGATCAAGATCGGCGGCTCGCCGCTGATCCCCGGCGGCGACAGGGGCGGCACGGACAAGGCGAAGAAGGGCGCGGCGGCGCCGAGCGGCGATACCGAAACCCGCAAGGCGGTCAACGACGCCGTCGCCTATATCCGGGCGCTCGCCGAGCTGCGCGGGCGCAACGCCGACTGGGCGGAGCAGGCGGTGCGCGCCGCCGCCAGCCTGTCGGCGACCGCGGCGCTGGACCGGCACGTGATCGACCTGGTCGCCCCCGACGTGCCGGCGCTGCTGCGCGCGATCGACGGCCGCACGGTCAAGGTCGCCGGCGGCGAGCGGGTGCTCAAGACCGCGGGCCTGCCCCTGGTGCGGCGCGACCCCGGGTGGATCACCCGGCTCCTGGCCGTGATCACCAATCCCAACGTCGCGCTGATCCTGATGATGGTCGGCTTCTACGGCCTGGTGTTCGAGTTCCTGAGCCCCGGCTCGATCGGCCCCGGCGTGCTCGGCGCGATCTGCCTCTTGCTCGGCCTCTACGCGCTCAACCTGCTGCCGCTCGACTATGCCGGCCTGGGGCTGGTGATCCTGGGGATCGGGATGATGATCGCCGAGGGCTTCGCCCCGACCCTGGGCGCGCTCGGCGTCGGCGGGGCGGCGGCCTTCGTGATCGGCGCGATCCTGCTGGTCGATACCGATTCGCCCGCCTTCCGCCTGTCCTACTGGGTGATCGGCGGCGTCGCGGCGGTCAGCGCGCTCATGTTCTTCCTGATCGTCGCCTTCGCCTGGCGGGCGCACCGCCGCCCGGTCACCACCGGCGCGGCCGAGATCGTCGGCCACTCGGCGACCGTTCTCGACTGGCAGGGCACCGGCGGCTACGTGCGGGTCCGCGGCGAGGAATGGCAGCGCCCGGGCCGACGCGCCGCTGGCCGCCGGCGAAACCGTCACCGTCGACCGGATCGACGGCCTTACCGTCCACGTGCGGCGCAGTGCGCCGTCAGGCGCCGCGTCGCCAGAAAGGGAAACCGAGTCATGATCACCAATCTCGTCATCGCCGCCGCCGTCGTCGCGCTGATCGTCTTCATCCTCGCGCAGGCGATCTTCATCTTCCGCGAGTACGAGCGCGGCGTGATGTTCACCCTGGGCCGCTTCACCCGGGTCTGCGGCCCGGGCTTCGTGCTGATGATCCCGGTCGTCCAGAAGGCGGTGAAGGTCGACCTGCGCACCTTCGTCGACGACGTGCCGGCCCAGGACGTGATCTCGCGCGACAACGTGTCGGTCAAGGTCAACGCCGTGCTCTACTACCGGATCGTCGACCCCGAGCTCGCCATCAACCGGGTCGAGAACTACGTCGCGGCGACCAGCCAGCTCGCCCAGACCACCTTGCGCTCGGTGCTCGGCAAGCACGAGCTCGACGAGATGCTGGCCGAGCGCGACAAGCTCAACCGCGACATCCAGGCCATCCTCGACGCCCAGACCGACGACTGGGGCATCAAGGTGGCCAACGTCGAGATCAAGCATGTCGACATCAACGACACCATGGTCCGCGCCATCGCCAAGCAGGCCGAGGCCGAGCGGGTCCGGCGCGCCAAGGTGATCAACGCCGAGGGCGAGCAGCAGGCGGCGCAGAAGCTGGTCGAAGCCGCCGCCCTGCTGAGCACGGAGCCGCAGGCGATCCAGCTCCGCTATCTCGGCGCGTTGCAGGACATCTCCAACGACCGTACCTCGACCATCGTCTTCCCGTTCCCGCTCGACCTGATGCAGGCGCTGACCCGGCGGGAAAGCGCCGGCTGACACCGCGGCGGACGGCCCGGACCGCTAGGTCTTCCTTAACCAATTCGGGGCAAGGTGCGAGGTTCGTCAGGCGGGAAAATTGCCATGAAGTGCCGATGCGCCTAGCCGCGACCATGCACCCGTCGCCGCTCGCCCGCGAGCGGACGCTCAAGCTGCGGCTGGTCCTCGTCGCCGCGCTGATGATCGCCGTGTGGGGTCTCGTCGAGTTCGTCGTCGAGCCGATGGTCCCGAACGGACCCGGCCAGGCCAACGGCTGGACCGCCGTGCAACTCGTCCACGTCTTCGAAGGCGTCCTGATCGGCGCGCTCGTCGTCATCGGGCCGCTGTGGCTCCTGGTCCGGCGCAACGCCCAGCTTCGCCAGACCCAGCGGGACCTCACGTTGACCGTCGAGCGGGCGCGGTCGGCCTTCTACAACTGGGACCTGCGCACCGGTCGGGTGCAAGGCTGGGGCGCGCTGCGCCGCGCCTTCGGCATGGCGGCCGATGCGGTCGAGTTCGGCGGCGGACGACTGGCTGCAGACCATCCATCCCGACGACCTCGACGCCTACAAGGCCGCCTTCGCCGCCCACATCAAGGGCGAGACCGACGAGATCGAGGTCGACTACCGGATGCGGACCGCCGACGGCGGCTATCTGTGGGTCCGCGACCGGGCCTCGGCCGTGCGCGCCGACGACGGCACGGTCGAGACGATCGCCGGCACGGTCCAGAACGTCACCGAGCTCAAGGCGGCCGAGAACAAGCTGCGCGACAGCGAGGAGCGGTTCGCGCTGGCGACCGAGGCGACGCGGTCGGGCATCTGGGACTGGGACCTCGACACCGACCGGATCTTCATCTCCAAGCGCTGCGCCGAGATCCTCGACCAGGAATTCGGCGACCAGGTGACGTCGCGCGACTGGTGGCGCGATCAGGTCGAGCCCGAGGATATCGACCGCTACCAGGCCCTGATGCGCGCCCACCTCAAGGGCGAGACCGACCATTTCGAATGCGAGTACCGGTTGCGCACGCGGACCGGCGAATGGCGCTGGCTGCGCGATCGGGCGGTCGCGGTCCGTGACGGGCAGGGCCACGCCCGCCGCGTCGTCGGCTCGGTCGACGACATCAGCCGGCGCAAGCAGGCCGACGCGGAGCTGCGCGCCGCGAACCGGCGCATCAACGATTTCGCCACCGCCGGGTCGGACTGGTTCTGGGAGACGGACCGGGACCACAAGGTCACCTTCGTCACCAACCGCTACACCGATATCTCCGGCGTCACCGCCGAGACCGCGCTCGGCAAGTCGCGGCGCGAGCTGGCCGGCGACGACCAGGTCCGGCAGGACCCGGAGAAGTGGGCCGACCACGTCGCGACGCTCGACCGCCATGAACCGTTTCGCGATTTCGAATACGGTATCGCCGATGCCGAGGGCGAGGAGTACACGGTCAGCATCAGCGGCGTGCCGGTGTTCGACGACACGGGCGCCTTCGTCGGCTATCGCGGCATCGGCTCGGACATCACCGCCCAGCGACGGGCCCAGCGCGCGCTGGCGCAACGCGAATTGCAGCTCCACGCCATCTTCGAGAACGCACCGGTCTGCCTGTCGTTGAAGGATCTCGACGGCCGCATCGTCCAGATCAACCGGCTCGCCACCGAGACCCTGGGCCTCGCGCCGGAAGACCTGATCGGCCGCCGGATCGAGGACGTCACCCCGCCCGACCGGGCGGCGCAGTACCACGCCCACGACCGCGCCGCCCTGGAAGCCGGCGAGGCAGTGACCCGGGAAATGCGGGTCGACGATCCGGACGGTCATCGGGACTTCCAGCAGGTGCGCTTCCCGGTCCGGGACGAAAACGGCGCGATCACCGGTCTCGGCTTCGTCGGCATCGACATCACCGAGCTCAAGCGCACCGAACGCGCCCTGCGCGAGAGCGAAGAGCGCAACCGGCTCGCCCTGACCGCCAACAATTCGAGCATCTGGGAGTGGAACCTCGAAACCGGGGACGTGGCCCGCACGCCGCGCTGTGCGGAGATCATGGGGCTCGAACCCGACGAGCTTTCGAACGAGCCGGCCTGGTGGCTCGACTACATCCACCCCGAGGACGTCGGCCGCTACAAGGCGGCCTTCAAGGCGCTTCTCAAGGGAGAGACCGAACGTTTCGAATGCGAGTATCGGGTGCGGTCTCGGGCGGGCGGGCACCGCTGGCTGCGCGACCGCGGCGTCGCCCAACGCAACGCCGCCGGCCGCGCCGTCCACATCACCGGGTCGGTCGAGGACATCACCGACAAGAAGACGATCGAGGAGGCGCTGCGCAAGAGCCAGGCCATCCTGCACGCCTTCCTCGAGAACGCGCCGATCGATATCGCCGTGAAGGATGCCGAGGGCCGCTATGTCCTGCTCAACCGCTCGGGCTGCGAGCGGTTCGGGATCGAGGAGGCCGACGCGATCGGCAAGCAGTCCGCCGACATCATGCCGGCCGAGCTGGCCGCGCGGATGGAGGGCTTCGACCGCGCGACGATGGACAGCCGCGGTCCGATCTACGACGAGGTGATACACACCATGCCCGACGGACGGGCCGTCGACATGCTGCACGTCCGGTTCCCGATTATCGGCGAGGACGGCACCCACTTCGGCTACGGCGCCGTCGCCCAGGACGTCACCGAGGCCCGCGCCGCGGAGCGCAAGATCAAGAGCCAGCGCGAGCAGCTCCGCGCGATGGCCGACGCCCTGCCGGCGATGATCGTCTACGTCGATCGGAACCGCCGAATCGGCTTCGTCAACCGCACCGCCGAGCAATGGTGGGGACGGTCCCGGGAGGACGTGGTCGGCCGCCCCGTCCGCGAGGTTCCCGGCGAGGACCACTATCGGCGCTTCCGGCCCTATCTGGAAAAGGTGTTCGCGGGCGAGGAGGTCCACCTCAGTGTCGAGATGGCCTGCGCCGACGGCAAGACGCGCCAGATCGACCGGCGCTACGTGCCGCACCGCGACGAGAACGGCAACGTGGTCGGCGTCTACGGCATGTCGCTCGACGTTACCGAGCAGAAGGCCAGCGAGGAGAAGCTGCGCCAGAGCCAGAAGATGGAGGCGGTCGGCAAGCTGACCGGCGGCATCGCGCACGACTTCAACAACCTGATGCTCGCGGTGCAGGGCAACCTCGAATTCCTCGAGGAGGACCTGGGCGCCGCCGGCGACGCCCAGGCGTTGCGCTTCGTCCGCAACGCCCGCAAGGGCGTCACCCGAGCCGCCGAGCTGACGGCCCGCTTGCTCGCCTTCTCGCGCCGCCAGACGCTGCGCCCCGAAGATGTCGACGTGGTCGCGCTGTTCGCCGAGTTCCGCGAACTGGTCGGGCGCACCCTGCCGGAGGGGGTCGAGCTGGTCACGGCGATCGGCGTCGACCGCTGCCACATCTCGATCGACGCCGGCCAGCTCGAGAACGCCCTGCTCAACCTGGCGATCAACGCCCGCGACGCCATGCCCGACGGCGGCACGCTGACCTTCCGGATCGACACCGCGACCGTCGCGGCCGGGGATGTCCCCACGCAGTCCGACGCCGCGCCGGGCCGCCTATCTCCGGATCGACGTGGTCGACACCGGCACCGGCATGCCGCCGGAAGTGATCGAGCGGGCGTTCGAGCCGTTCTTCACCACCAAGGCGGTCGGCCACGGCACCGGGCTCGGCCTCAGCATGGTCAACGGCTTCGTCGAGCAGTCGGGCGGCTTCGTCAAGATCGACAGCACGCCCGGCGCCGGCACCACGATCAGCCTGTACCTGCCCGCCGAGCGCGGCGCCCGGCCGGAGAGCGACCAGGTCGCCGCGGCGATCGACGCCCCGCACGCCAGAAGCCGCGTCCTGCTGGCCGAGGACGACGACATGGTCCGCGAGGTGACCGCGCTCTATCTCGCCAATCTCGGCTACGACGTGCTGCTCGCCGCCGGCGGCGACGAGGCCGCGGCGCTGCTCGACGACGGCCACCCGATCGACCTGCTGCTGTCCGACGTCTCGATGCCGGGCAGCCTGAACGGCGTCGCCCTCGCCGAGCGCGCCTGCCGCCAGGACCCCGGCCTGCGCGTCATCCTGATGACCGGCTATGCCGACCAGACGGTGACGCTGACCGACTGCGCCCGGTGCGACGTCCCCGTGCTGCGCAAGCCGTTCACCCAGGAGGTGCTGGCCCAGACCGTCGCCGCCGCGCTCGCCGCCGAACCGCCGGGCGTGCCGGCCGCACCGCTCGCCGCCAGCGCCTGACCCGGCCGGCCCGGCTCAGGCCGTCCCGGCCCCCGTCTCCACCCCCGTCTCCACCGCAACGACCACGGTCACCGCGTCGCCCTCGGCGAGGCCCAGCGCGTCGCGCACGCCGACCGCGGCGATCAGCTCGACCTGGTCGGGCGGGTAGCCCGGCACCTTGGGGACGACGATCGCCGCGTCGAGTTGCGCGCCGTCGCGGCCGACGATGCGGGCGGGATAGCAATGGGCGTCGCAGAAGGCCGGGTCCGGCGGGTGGATCACGATCGGCGCGCAGCGCTGGATCCGGTGCCAGGCTTCCCGCGCGGCCGCCGTGTCGAGCGTCAGGTTGACGGTGCCGGGATGGGGGTCGATGCCGAGCCGGTCGCGGAAGGCCCGGCGCACCCAGTCCAGGCCGGTGAAGCCCGTGGCCTCGCCCACGCCCCGGCGCAACGTGCCGGTCAGGCTGATCGTCATGCCCGCCCCGGCCAGACGGCGCACGGCCGCCGTCCCGATCCACCGACCTGTTGCCGGCGTGCAACGATATCGAAATAATTCGCCCGTCGACGGCCGCGAATTTTGCCCATCCCGTGCGCAACGGGGCGCGTGACGGCGGCAGATTCGGCTCGATGGCCCGGCCGCACCGCCAAACGGCTCCCCTCGGCCGGTCCCATGGCGCGCCGGGAAAATCTTTTTGAATCAATATCTTTTGATAAAATAGCGGGAAAAATCATCACATTCCATAATAGCGGAAATATGCCCATTATTTACCCAATAATCGGTGC
Organism: uncultured Alphaproteobacteria bacterium; assembly: GCA_963730305.1. Lineage (GTDB taxonomy): Bacteria > Pseudomonadota > Alphaproteobacteria > Bin65 > Bin65 > CAMYMQ01. The sequence goes on along the minus strand of CAVSRB010000004.1, from coordinate 238,202 downwards.
AAAGCCACGGTTTTCCTCGTTTGACAACGACGGGCCGGGCGGCGTTAAGTCGTCATGCCTCTCTTGCGGGGAGACGCCGGGGGAGGCCTCGGACCGGTAAAGCGTGGCATGGCCATCGCAGCGCTTTCTCGGACCCGCGGCATCCCCCGGCCATCGCCGCCGCCTCGTTCGCAGCCTTGTCGGCCGGCGAACCGGCGGCCGGCAAAGTTCCGGCGATATCAGCATCTTGTCAAGGTAACGGCCAGTCCGGTGGGGCCCGTGCCGCGGCACGGCGTTCGTCTCATGGGGCGGCAGATCGTCCAGGGCGGATCACGAAAACAGGTCGGGCTCGCGCGGCGGCGGGTCGGGCGGCGGGGTCGAGGCGGCGCCGATCTCCCGCGCCGACAGCGCCGCGCCTTGCCACGGCGCCAGCAGCGACGCCAGCAGCTCCCGGTCCGCCAGGCCCGGATCGAGCCAGGCGTCGACCGCGTCGCCGGTCAGCAGCGCGGGCATGCGCGGGTGATAGGGCGCGACGGTGGCGTTGGCCGCGGTCGTGACCAGGGCGAAGGTGTCGCGCGCCGGGTCGCGGTCGTCGCCGGGCCACGGGGTCCACAGCGCCGCGATCGACATCGCCTTCCGGGCGGGCAGGGTGGCGTCGGGTCGGGCGACGTTCGGGCAGGGTGAAATAGACCTGCGGCCGCTTCGGCCGTTTGGGCCCGACCGGCTCGTAGAAGCCGTCGGCCGGCACCACGCAGCGCCGCTTGCGCGCCGCCTCGCGCCACATGCCGCTTTCGAACAGGGTCTCGGCGCGGGCGTTGATCGGCGCGGTCCGGTCCTTCTTCCAGGCCGGCCGGAAGCCCCAATGCAGGCGGGCGACCTCGCGGCCGGCCGCGCCGGTCCGCACCAGCGCCACGTCGGTGCCGGGATAGATGTCACCGGCCGCAATCGGGCCCGCCGCGGACAGGCCCGCCGGCGGCGCGTCGTCGACGATCCGGTACAGCCGGGCCAGCTCTTCCCAGCTCACCGCCTGGGTGAAGCGTCCGCACATGGCCGACCGCTTGCCACAACCGCTCCGGCCCGGCAAGGGCGAGCCCGCGCCGGGCGCTCATGTCCGATGCCCGCCACCGACGCCCGCTACCGACAGCGCGACCGGCGTCCGCAGCCGGCGGCCGCCGCCCGCGCGACCAGTGGTCACACTGGCGCCGGGGCGCGGCCGTCCCCATCTGTCCGGCAGGACGGTCGCTGCCCGCGGCGGGGCCGCCCGGATGTCGCACCGACGAGTGGACCGAGACCATGCCCGAGACGCTGAAGATCCTCTGCCCCCATTGCGAGACCGCCAATCGCGCGCCCGCCGACAAGCTCGCCGCCGGCGCCCGCGGCAAGTGCGGCCGCTGCGGCAAGCCGCTGTTCGACGGCCATCCCGTCGCGCTGACCGAACAGGGCTTCGACCGTCGCATCCAGGCCGAGGACGTGCCGATCGTGGTCGACTTCTGGGCGGCCTGGTGCGGCCCGTGCCGGGCGATGGCGCCGATGTTCGAGCAGGCCGCGGCGCGCCTCGAACCGCGTGTCCGCTTCGCCAAGCTCGACACCGAGCAGGCCCCCGCGATCTCCGCCCGGCTCGGCATCCGCGGCATCCCGACCATGATCCTGTTCCACCACGGCCGCGAGCTCGCCCGCCAGTCCGGCGCCATGGACGCCGGCGCGATCGAGCGCTGGGTCACCGCCCACACGCAAGGCCGCGCCGCCGCCTGACGAATCGGGACGCGGCCGGGCGCTGTCCCGAACCGACGCGCCGCGCCGCAGCACCCCGGCCGCCGCGAATGAGCGCACCACCCCGGCCTCGCGCCGGGGTCGATGCCTGACGCGGCCCTCGATCACCGCCGCCGGCCCCCGCCGCCATCGACCAGCACCTCAACGACGAGGGCTTCATCGTCCCCGGCCTCGGCGACGCGGCGACCGGCTGTTCGGGACGGAGTAGCGAAACAGAGCACGCCGTGGCATCCCAGCCGGGCACCGTCCGACAGCCGGCGCGGTCGTCCAGGCCGCGCCCGCCATCCAAGGGCTGATGCTCGGCGGAAGAAGGCGGTCGCGGCCCGCTTCTTCTGCCAAGCAAGCAACGTGAGATGAAGAGCCCGGCGTCTGCATGGTCCCCGGCGCTGCGGCCGGGGTGGTGCGCATGGTCGGGCCGAGGATGACATGAGACACACCACCCGGCCTCCGGCCGGGGTCCATGCCAGCGGCCGAACCCGCCGCCGATCCGCCCCCGAAAAAATATTCAAAAAAGTTCCGCCCCTGTGACGCGCGTCACCGCTTTGTGCGCGGTGATGCGGGCATGATCGCATCGTCAGCAAACAAACACGGGGTCCGCAACCGGACCCGAACAGGATCAGGAAAAGGAACCAACCGATGAACAAGATCACGCTCTCGCTCGCCGCCGCCGTCCTCGCCACCGGTATCGCCGCCGGCGCCGCCACCAGCGCCTCGGCCGCCACCGCGCCCGCCGCCCCGGCCACCACCGCCGGCATCACCTTCCAGGCGCCCAAGGTCCCGGCGACCCAGCAGGCCAGCTACTTCTACCGCTACCGCTGCTACTACTTCCGCTACGGCTACCGCGTCTATCGCCGCTGCTACATCCGCTACTACTACTACTAGGCCCTGCCCGGCCTGGCCCTTCCCTCCCCACCTCCCGCCTCTCCCGGTGCGGCCGGCCCCCAAAAGGGCCGGCCGTTGCCGTTGCGGGGGGCCGTGAGACGACGCAAGCCCCTGGGGCCACCCCGGCCTCGAGCCGGGGTCCAGGGAGGACGGGCGGTGTTCGGCGATTTAGCGGCTAGCCGGCAGCACCCGGCCGCGCGCTTCGCCATGGGGCTTCGCTGCGCCGCGCCCCTCTCCCGGGGCCTCCTGAGTTAGTCGAAGGGCCGAAGCGCGCCGTGTCAGGGGCGATCGCGAACGGATTTACCTGGCACGGGAAAAGGCACTAAGGTCCGGCGATCCTTCCCGGGCCCGGCGATCGTCGGGCCGTCCCCCGCATCGTCGAGGTCGCTACCCATGTCGGACATCATCCTGCATCACTACGAGGGCTCGCCCTTCGCCCACAAGGCCCGGCTCCTGCTCGGCTTCAAGGGGCTGGCCTGGCGGTCGGTCGAGATCCCGATGGTCATGCCCAAGCCCGAGCTGATGCCGCTGACCGGCGGCTACCGCCGGACCCCGGTGATGCAGATCGGCGCCGACGTCTATTGCGACACCCGCCTGATCGCCGACGAGCTCGAACGCCGCCACCCCGAGCCGACCCTGTTCCCGGCCGGCGGCAAGGGCATGGCCGAGATCGTCACCTCCTGGGCCGACAACACCCTGTTCGTGCCGATCACCAACGCGGTGTTCTCGACCATCGCCGACAAGCTGCCGGCCGCCTTCTTCGCCGACCGGGCGGCGATGCGCGGCGCGCAGCCGCCGGACGTCGAGCGGATGATGAAGGCCGCACCCCGGCTGCAGGCGGAGATGGGCCGCCTGATGGCCACGGTCGAGACCATCTTCGACGACGGCCGCGATTACGTGCTGGGCGACAAGCCGGGGCTGGCCGATATCGCGCTCTACCACCCGATCTGGATGGCGACCACGACCGGCCGGCGCAACGCCGCGCTGCTCGAGCCCTTCACCGCCACGCGCGCCTGGATGGACCGGGTCGCCGCGATCGGCATCGGCGATCCGCAGGACATGGAGGCCAAGGAGGCGCTGGCCGCCGCCAAGGGCGCCGAGCCCGAGCCGCCGCGCCCGTCCGAGCCCGACGCCGCCGCGCCGGGGGTCGGCCAGACGGTCAGCGTGATCTCCGCCGACAAGGTGCCCGAGGCCGTGGTCGGCGAGGTCGTGCTGGTCACCGCCGACGAGGTCGCGATCCGCCGCGACGACCCGGCGGTCGGCACGGTCCACGTCCACTTCCCGCGCTCGGGCTACCTCATCCGGCCGGCCTGACCGGTGGCGGGCGCGGGGGCCGGCCGGGACACGCTGCTCGCCAACGTCGCGGGCGCGCTCGGCTGCTCGCTGACCGGCGCGTCGATCGTCGCGACCCGTTTCGTGGTCGGCCAGACCGACCCGGTGACCCTGGCCTTCCTGCGCTACCTGATCGCGGCGCTGTGCCTGGCGCCGGTGACCGTGCTGCTGTGGCGCCGTGACCGGCCGCCGCTGCGCGACCTGATGGCGATCGCCGGGCTCGGCCTCGCCTTCTTCGGCCTGTTCCCGTGGCTGTTCACGCTCTCGCTCCAGTTCACCACGGCGGCGCGCGGCGCGCTGGCGCTGGCGACCACGCCGCTGATCGCGCTGGTCATCGCCACCGTCTTGGGCATGGAGCGGTTCGGCACGGTCAAGCTCGCCGCCGTGCTGACCGCGATAATCGGCGTCGTCATCGCGCTGTCGGGCAACCCGCAGGGGCTGAACGCGGCCGGGCCGGACTACTGGATCGGCGACCTGGTGATGCTCGGCGCGGCGGTGATCGCCGCGGCCTACTCGGTCGGCGCCAAGCCGCTGCTGGTCCGCCACCCGGCGCTGCTGGTCACCTGCCTGTCGATGATCGCGGGCGTGATCGGGCTGGCGCTGCCCACGGGCATCCTGGCGGCGCGGCACGGGCTGCCGCAGTTCGACGCGGCCGGGCTGGCCGCGGTCGCCTTCCTCGGCGTCGGCGGCGGGGCGCTGCAGTTCGGCCTGTGGGTGTGGGCGGTCGGCCGGCTGACCGCGACCCACGCCTCGCTGTTCCTGACCCTGACCCCGGTGACCGCGATGATCCTCGGGGTGATCGTGCTCGCCGAAGCCTTCACCGCGCCGCTGCTGATCGGACTGATCCTGGTCGTCGCCGGCCTGCTCGGCATCAACTGGCGGCCGCGGCCCTGGCAGGGGTGACTCGGCCGCATGACCGTTGCATCGCGCGCCGAACGGACGGAAGCTGCGCCTCCGGCCCGGGGGCCGAAGGGGGAGGGGACATGACCAACTACGTGCGATTCATCGCGGTCGCCGGCGCGCTCATGGTGGTCGCGCTGACGGTCTATTTCCTGATCATCGGCCGGTCGCTGCTGATCCCGCTCGCGGTCTCGATCATCGTCTGGTACCTGATCAACGCGCTGGCGACGATGGTCGGCCGGGTGCGGATCGGCGGCTGGACGGCGCCGCGCTGGCTGCAGCTCACCGTCTCGCTGGTCGTGATCGTCGTGTTCATCGCGGTGTCGGTCGAGGTGGTCAGCGGCACCCTCGGCGCGGCGGTGGACGCGGGCCCGCGCTACCAGGCGAACTTCACCCGGCTCGCCGACCAGATCTCCCACCTGTTCGGGATCAAGGCGTTCGAGGACGTCGGCCACCTCGCCTCGACCCTGTTGAAGAAGATCGACATCGGCAGCCTGATCCGCAACGTCGCCAACGTGGTCACCTCGATCGCGGGCAACGTCAGCGTGATCGTGATCTACGTCGCCTTCCTGCTGATCGAGCAGCAGCATTTCGACAAGAAGCTGAAGGCGCTGTTCCCCGATGCGGCCAAGCGCGAGCGGGTCAGCGGCGTGCTGCGCCGGATCATGACCGAGATGCAGACCTACCTGTGGATCAAGACCGTGCTCGCCATCGTCACCGGCATCATCACCTGGCTCTTGCTGTGGTGGGTCGGGCTCGACTTCGCCGGCTTCTGGGGCTTCCTGACCTTCCTGCTCTACTACGTGCCGACGATCGGCTCGATCGTCGCGCTCGCCCTGCCGGTGCTGCTCGCCCTGGTCCAGTTCGCCAGCCTGTGGCCGGCGCTGATCATCCTGGTCGTGGTCGGCGGCATCCAGACGATCATCGCCAACCTGATCGAGCCGCGCATGATGGGCCGGTCGCTCAACCTCAGCGCCTTCGTCATCATCCTGTCGCTGTTCGTGTGGGGCGCGATCTGGGGGGTGACCGGCATGCTCCTGTGCGTGCCGCTGACCGTGATGATGCTGATCATCTTCGCCGAGTTCCCGGCGACCCGCTCGGTCGCGATCATGCTGTCGGCGGACGGGCGGATCCGGTAGGGGCGCGGATCCGCTGAGGCGCCGGCCGGGTCAGCCCGGCGGCGATCCCTCGCGCAGCAGCACCATCATCCGCACGCCGCAATAGGCGGCGAAGCCCAGGAAGATGTGCCAGAGGAAGTGGGTGCCGATCGGGACCGTCTCGCAGACGGCAAGGTCGAGCGTCCGGAACGTCAGCGCCACGATGGCGGCGGCGATCATGATGGCGGTCCAGCGGAAGGCGTCCCGCCGCTTGAGCCAGGTCGCCACGGTCAGCGCGACGGCGATCAGCACCAGGGTGGCGAAGATCGCGACCCGGTAGTCGCGGATGACATGGAACGGCACCAGGAAGGCGAGCGCCGACAGCGCCGCGAGCAGCAGGATGCCGACGTACCGCCCGCCGACGTAAGCGGCCCAGAAATAGGCGACGATCACGAAATAGAGGACCCCGGGCAGCCAGTCGGAGACCAGCGTCAGCTCGGTCCGCATCGAGTGCCAGGCGATGCTGCCCAGGCCGGTCAGCACGGTGAGCACGGCCAGCACGTAGGCGACCGAATCGTGGTGCCGGCCGCGGACGATATAGACCAGCGCCAGGATGCCGAGCAGCACCGGCGCAACGCTGGTGTAGGTGTTGACCGGCTCGGCCGGAAAGCTGCCGTCCGGGTTCAGGAACGTCTCGCAATAAACGGGCAGGAGCCCCTCCCTTCTTCGTTCGCCGCATCATAGTACGGGCCGCCCCGGTTGTCGGTGCGGCCGAACGCACTGTCCGGGCTTTGGCGGCTACCGGCCAGCGGGGCGGCCCGGTCACACTGGCCGGCATGTCGCCACACAGGAGGATAGGATGACGGCAGGACCATCGCCGCTGGCTACCCGCCCGGGACCGAAGCCGAAGACGACGCCGACCAATCCGCATGTCCAGCTCGACCAGAACGCGCCGGCCGAGCTCCAGGAATTGCTCTGGCGGCTGATGAGCGGCCTGGCCCATGTGGAAACCGGCCCGAGCCTTGTCTCGGTACCCGGCGCGCGGGCGACCTCCCTCGTCGAGGGTTGCGGGTGCGGCCCCGACGGCGCCTGCATGATCGGGCGCGAGTTCGCCCACCTCCACCCGGCCGACGACGGCAGCCTCCACCTCACGCTGCCGAGAGCGCTCCGCACCGACGCCATCGCCAAGGGTTGGGCCGAGCCGCACGCCCTGGTCGGGACCGGACGGGTGCCGGACACGGTGGTCATGGTCTACGGCCCGCGTACGGCCGACGAGCTCGAGACGGTCTGGTCGCTGGTCCAGGCGAGCCACCGTTTCGCCCTCGGGTCGCCGGCGGGATAGGATCGCCGCCGACCGGAAAGAGCGAACGCTTCGTCGCCATGGCTCGCGGTGCAACGCCGTTGGGGTATCATGCCGCGGATGCTTCGAAGCGACCACGTGACGACATTCGTGCTGATCGTCGAGGCCGGCAGCCTCAACGCCGCCGCGGCCAAGCTGGGCGTGTCCCGGTCGGTGGTCAGCGAGCGGCTGACCGCGCTCGAGGCCGAGCTCGGCGTGAGCCTGGTGACGCGCTCGACGCGCGGCCTGAGCCTGACGCCGAGCGGCGAGGTGTTCCTCGAACACGCGCGCGGCGTGCTGGCCGCGATGGACGCGGCCCGCGACGCCGTCGCCGATCAGGGCGGCGTGCTGACCGGGCGGCTGCGCGTGGCCGTGCCGGCGTCGCTGGCGCTGGAATGGCTCGCGCCGATCTTCGCCGCCTTCCTGGGCGCGCATCCCCGGATCACCCTGGAGGTCGCCGTTTCCGACCGCGTCATCGACATCGTTCAGGAGGGGTTCGACCTGGCGATCCGCGGCGGCCGGCTGCAGAGCTCGGACCTGATCGCGAGCCTGCTGACCACCGGACGCCGCGTCGTCGTCTGCAGCCCGTCCTATGCCGACCGCCACGGCGTGCCGACCTCCTTTGCCGATCTGGGCAGGCACGAGTGCGTGGTCTACCGCAACCGCCGCGTCGCCCAGGACTGGACGTTCAAGACCGCGCGCGGGCGGCGCTCGGCCCGCATCTCGGGCCGCTTTGAAACCGACAACGGCACGATGATGCGCGAAGCAGCCATCGAAGGGCTCGGCGTCACGCTGCTGCCGACCTTCATCGTGGCCAAGGATCTGATCGCCGGCCGGCTGATAACGATCGATCTCGGCGCCGAGCCCGAGGGCGACACGATCGCCGCGGTGTTTCCCCGCGCCAATCGCGGCTTGCCGCGCATGCGCGCCCTCATCGACCACGTGAAGACGTCGCTCGGCAATCCGCCCCCGTGGGACCGGGAGCTCGTCGCCGCCGGCGTGCTCCCGCCCGCCTGACGTTCGGACAAACCGAACAATACGTTCGGCACCCTGTGGCTTCTGCCGAATTGCTGGCGATGGCAACCTGCTCCCTGTCCCGTCGATCCGCGCAGGAGTCAGCCATGAAGCTCTATGCCAACCCCGTGTCCCCGGCGAGCCGGGCGGTCATGCTCTTCGCCGCGGAGGCGGAGATCGATCTCGACGTTCGGGTCATCGACCTGTCGACCGGCGAACAGTGCCAGCCGGCGTTCCAGGCGATCAATCCGATCGGCCTGGTGCCGGTGCTGGAGGACGGCGACTTCCGCCTGACCGAGAGCTCGGCCATCCTGAAATATCTCGCCGAGACGGCCGGGTCGCCCGCCTATCCCGCCGACCTGCGCGAGCGCGCCCGGGTCAACGAGGCGATGGACTGGTGCAACGCCAACCTCTATCGCGACCTCGGCTTCAACCTGGTCTATCCGCAGATCTTCCCGCACCACCACCGGCGCAGCGCCGAGGGCACCGACGCGGCGGTCGAGTGGGGCCGGCAGCGCACCGGCCACTGGCTCGGCATTCTCGACCGGCACGTCATCGGGCCGGACGCGCGCCACCTCTGTCTCGGCCGGCCGACCATCGCAGACTTCCTCGGCGCCGGGCTGACCACCCTGGCCGACGTGATCCGCTTCGATTTCTCGCCCTACCCGAATGTCACGCGCTGGCTGGACGGCATGCGGGCGCTACCCAGCTGGCGGTCGGTCAACGCCGGGTTCCAGGCCATGGTCGACGACTGCGCCGACCGGGTCTTCCTCGCCGCCTGACCCGATCGCACTTCCGAACCAAGACACGAAGCTGGAGCAAGACATGAAAGCCTCATCCCTGTGCTTCCGCGCCGCGGTGGTGTTCGTCGTCGCCGGCATGGCCTGGGGCATCCAGATGGCAATGTCGCAGGACCATACCGCCATGCCCGCCCACGCCCACCTCAACCTGCTCGGCTGGGTCTCGCTGTTCCTGATCGGCATCTACTACCGCCTGCACCCGGCGCTCGATGGCGCCCGGGCCGCGCTGGCGCAGGTTTCGATCTGGATTGCCGGCACCGTCGTGATGACGGTCGGGATCGGCCTGGTCCACGGCGGTGTCGCGATCGGCGAGCCGCTCGCCGCTGTCGGGTCGCTGATCGTCCTGGTCGGGATGTTGACGTTCGGCTGGCTATTGTTCCGCAGCGAGCGCGCGCTCGCGCCCGACCGGCCGCTGGGCGCTGCCGGCCGAATAGCGCCGGCGCCTACCGCGCCGCCGCCGGCACGACGTCGCCGTAGCGGCGCCCGGCGATCTCGCGGACCATCTTGTTGCGGATCGCCTCGGCGAAGTTGTTGAAGCCCTTGGCGACGACGATGAAGGCGCCCGGGCCGCCGATCACGTTGTTGAAATAGTATTTGTCGAGGTCGGGCGGCGGCGGCCGGCCCCAGGGGTTGGGGCGGTCGTTGACGATCGGCAGGCCGTTGATGGTGACGCCCTTCTTGACCGCTTCGTCGCGGGCGTCGCGCACCGGCCGGCCGGAATTGTTGGGACCGTCGCCGGAGACGTCGATCACCTGCCGCTCGCCCTTGTGCGGGCTGGCGGCGAGCCGGCGCATGCCGAAATCGATGCCGCCGCTGATCGAGGTCCAGCGCTCGGTGAGCGGCGGATTGGCGTTGAGCTTGGCGACGAAGGCCCGGGCGCTGGCGGCGTCGGAGATCACCGCCCAATCGACCACGATGCGTTGGAAATAGCTGCCCGCCCACTCGATGTAGGTGATCGCGATCTTCTTGTGTTCGCCGGAGGTGATCGCGCGGATGACCTGGGGATGGAGCAGGGCGCGGACGTAGCCCTCGCGCTGCAGCCGCGCTTCGAAGGTGTCGACGCTGCCCGAGACGTCGACGGCCAGGACAAGCGCGAGATCGACGTCATCCGCGGCGGCGCGCGACGGGCCGGCCGTGCCGGCGAGGCCCACCAGGAGAAGTGCGACGATCGTCCGCAAAACGGCGCGCAAAAGGGTCCCTTTCGACGAGCTTCGCGGCCGTTTCCCAGGCCGGAACCCGGATCAGACGCAGCCATTGTGGCGGGGATGGGGCGGGCGCGCATCCGTTTTTTGCATGCCCCCGATCACGTCTTGCGGCGTTGTTGTGCGCGGCGGCGGGCGCCGGCTATTCGGGGATCGGCGGCGCTTGGGGCGGGCGCCCGAACACGCGGTGGACCATCGGCTCGAACGCCGACAGCGGCGCGTTCTCGATGCCGGCGTCGATCGACGCGATGTCGTATTTCCGCACCCAGTCGGCGGTCCATTCGAACCAGGGATGGCCGCGCCAGCGCTCGCGGACCTCGGTGTCGATGCCGGGGAAGGTCGGGCAGTGGATGGTCTGGAAATGCATGTGCCGCTCGAGCATCCACACCGCCCGTTCGCTGACGTATGGCCGGAGCAGCGCGGCGGCGAAGTCGCCGTGGCTGTCGTTGCAGGTGACGAAGCCGAGGTCGTGGAACAGCGCGACCACGACCGTCTCCTCGTCCTGGCCGTCGCGCAGCGCCAGGGTCGCCGCCTGCAGACAGTGCTCGTAGTTGTTGATCTGGTAGCCGAAGCTGGCCGCGTCCTTCTGCGCCGCGAGCATGTCGAGCGCCTGGCGCGCCGGCTCCGCCGCCATGTAGGGCGCGCGCTGGGCGTTCATCAGCGCCCAGTCGGCGGCGGTGAAGTCCTCCAGGTTGGTGCGCTCGATGTAGGACCAGCCGGGTTCGGCGAGCGGGCTGCGCGCGCCGGCGGGGCGGGCCCCATCGTCGCGCGGGTCGGGTTCTGCGGTCATGGCTCCATCCTTTCCGCCTCGGGCGCCCGGCGGCCGAACAGGCCGCGGCGCGCCGGCCGCCGGCGGTCGTCGGCCGCGCCCATCCGGCGCTCCAGCCAGCGCACGCCGGCCGAGGCGATCAGCACCAGCACGAGATATTCGAGGATCAGGAAGCTGTAGATCTCGAGCGGCCGGTACTCGGCGACGACCAGCTCGTTGGCGCGGCGGGTCAGCTCCTCGGCGCCGATGATCGAGACCAGCGCCGACATCTTGAGCATGTAGACGAACTGGTTGCCCAGCGCCGGCAGCACCCGGCGGATCGCCTGGGGCACGATCACGTAGCGCATCTTGTCCCACCAGGTCAGGCCCAGGCTGTCGGCGGCCTCGCCCTGGCCGCGGTCGACCGACTGGATGCCGGCGCGGAACACCTCGGCGATGAACGGGCTCTCGGCGAGCGCGAGCGCGATCACCCCGGACCAGAAGGGCGGCAGCGACAGGCCGACGACGACCGGCAGCCCGTAGTGGACCCACAGGATCATCACCAGCACCGGGATCGCCCGGAAGAACTCGACATAGACAAGGTTGACCGCCCGCCCCGCCCGGTTGCCGTAGAGGCCGAGCAGCGCCATCACCAGCCCGACGACCGTGGCGAAGGCCATCGCCACCAGCGACAGCACGATGGTCAGCTTGAAGCCGAGCATCAGGAAGTGGAGGTTGCCGCGGCCCGCGGGCGTGTCGGGCGAGATCACGTACCAGCCCCAGTTGGACGAGCAGCCGGCGAGGACCAGCCCCAGGGCGGCGATCAGCAGCAGGTTGCGGGTCGTCCGGGCCATCAGTGCGACAGGATCCGGTCGAGGAAGGACCGCGTCCGCTCGCTGCTCGGCGCGGAGAAGAAGCTCTCCGGCGGCGCGGCCTCGACGATCTCGCCGCCGTCCATGAAGATCACCGCGTCGGCGACCCGCCGGGCGAAGCCCATCTCGTGGGTGACGACGACCATGGTCATGCCGTCGCGGGCCAGCTCGACCATGACGTCGAGCACCTCGGCGATCATCTCCGGGTCGAGCGCCGACGTGGGCTCGTCGAACAGCATGATCTTGGGGTTCATGCACAGCGACCGGGCGATCGCCACGCGCTGCTGCTGGCCGCCGGAGAGCTGGCCCGGATACTTGTTGGCCTGCTCGGGGATCCTGACCCGCTCCAGATAGTGCATCGCGGTCTCTTCCGCCGCGGCGCGGTCGAGGCCGCGGGCGCGCATGGGCCCCAGGGTCAGGTTGCGCAGCACGGTCAGGTGCGGGAACAGGTTGAACTGCTGGAACACCATGCCGACCTCGCGCCGGATCGCGGCGATGTTCCGGGTGTCGCCGTCGAGCGCGATGCCGTCGACGGTGATCGTGCCGGCCTCGTGCGCCTCCAGCCGGTTGAGGCAGCGGATCAGGGTCGACTTGCCCGAGCCCGACGGGCCGCAGACCACGACCTTCTCGCCCAGGCGCACGGTGAGGTCGACCGCCTTCAGCGCCTGGAAGGGGCCGTACCACTTGCTGACCCCGCGCATCTCGATGATCGGCTCCGCTGCCGTCGCGTCCCCCATCGGTGTCGGCGCTCCCCCGCCCTTGTCTTCCCGGCACGTCTTCCCGGCACGTCTTCCCGGCACGGCAATCCGCCCGTTTCCGCGCCGATTGCCGCCCCTTAGTTAACGTGTAATGATCTTGTCGTCACCGCTGCGCTGGGCTGCAGGGAGGGGTTTCGGCGCGGACGAACAAAAAATGCAGCATCGGAGGGTGAGATGAAGGTCTGGAAATCCCTGGTCGTCGCGGCGGCCGCCATTACCATTGCGGGCGGCGCGCAGGCGGCGGGCAAGTCGCGCCTCAAGCAGATCCTCGACAAGGGCGAGTTGCGCGTCGGCGTGACCGGCGATTGGAACCCGATGTCGATCCGCGACCCCGCGACCAACAGCTACAAGGGCTTCGACATCGACGTCACCAAGGCGCTGGCCAAGGACATGGGCGTCAAGGTCGTCTACGTCGCGACCGACTGGAAGACGCTGGTCCAGGGCGTGGTCGCCGGCAAGTACGACATGACCGGCAGCGCTTCGGTCAGCCCGTCGCGCGCCAAGGTCGCCGGCTATTCCGACTCCTATGTCGAGGTCGCGACGGTGCCGCTGACGCTCAAGAAGAACCTGGCGCGCTTCCACAGCTGGTCCGACCTCAACAAGAAGGGCGTGACCGTCGCGGCGACCCTGGGCACGGTCCAGGAGAAGCAGGTCAAGCTGTTCTTCCCGATGGCCACCAAGAAGATCGTCGAGGCGCCCGCCCGCGACTTCCAGGAAGTGCTGGCCGGCCGGGCCGACGCCCACATCACCTCGAACATCGAGGCCGGCAAGCTGGTCGCCAAGTACCCGCAGATGGCCATCGTCCCGGTCAAGCAGGGGCGGCTGCGCACGCCGATCGCCATGCTGCTGCCCCAGGACGACCAGGTCTGGATCAACTACGTCAACCAGTGGATCAAGCTGAAGAAGGCCCGCGGCTTCTTCACCGCGCTGGCCAAGAAGTGGCAGATCGCGACCAACTGACGACCGTCCGGCGGACGCAGCGGGGGCCGGCGACCGGCCCCCGTTTGCGTTCGGGCGGATGACGCGATCCGGCGGCCCGGTGCGATGAGCCAGGACGGCGCCCTCCTGCTGCAACAGGCGACCTGGCCCGAGGTCGAGGCCTATCTGGCGCGCTGCACCGGCCTGATCGTGCCGATCGGCTCGACCGAGCAGCACGGCCCGATGGGGCTGATCGGCACCGACGCGCTGTGCGCGGAAACGGTCGCGCGGGCCGCGGCGGAGACGGCGGCGGCGCTGGTCGCGCCGACCCTCGCCTACGCGCCGGCCCAGTTCAACCTGGCCTTCCCCGGCACGGTCTCGATCCGCGCCGCGACCCAGATGGCGCTGGTCGAGGACGTGGTCCGCTCGCTGCACCGCCAGGGCTTCACCCATTTCTTCTTCCTGAACGGCCACGGCGCCAACCTGGCGCCGGTGCGCGCCGCCTTCCACGACCTCTACGACGCGCTCGGCGGCGACGGCCGGCTGCGGCTCAGGATCAAGAGCTGGTGGGACTACGCGGCGGTCAACGACCTGCGCGCCGAATACTATGCCGAGCGCGAGGGCATGCACGCGACGCCGAGCGAGATCGCGATCACCCAGGCGGGCCACCGGCAGGTCGCGCCGCCCGAGGGCCTGGGCCCGCCCGAGATCCTCGACCCGGCCTTCCTGCGCGAGCATGCCGGCGACCAGCACCCCGACGCGGCCAGCCACCGCGCCCGCTTCCCCGACGGCCGGGTCGGCTCGGACTCGGCGCTGGCGGCGCCCGACCAGGGCCGCCGGCTGATCGCGGCGGCGGCCGGTGCGGTCGCGGAAGACTTCCGGCACTTCCTGGAGGAATGAGACGACGATGAGCGCATGGATCCGGATGATCCCGGTCGACGCGGCCGAGGGCGAGCTGAAGGCGCTCTACGACCAGGTGACCACGCCCCACGGCACGGTCGACAACGTCATGCGCGCCCACTCGCTGCGGCCACACACGATGGCCGGGCACCTGGCGCTGTACAAGAGCGTGCTCCACAACCCGGCCAACACGCTGCCCTTCTGGTTCCTCGAGGTGGTCGCGTCCTACACCAGCATCGTCAATTCCTGCGCCTATTCGCTCGCCCACCACTTCACCAACGCCCGCCGGCTGATCGGCGACGACGCCCGCGCCGACCGCATCAAGGCCGCCCTCGACGCCCGCCGGCCGGAGGACGCCTTCGACGGCAAGGAGCTCGCCCTGCTCCGCTACGCCGAGAAGCTGACCGCGGACGTCGGCGCGATGGCGCAGGCGGATATCGACGCGCTCCGCGCCGCCGGCTGCGACGACGGCGAGATCCTCGAGGTCAACCAGGTCTGCGCCTACTTCAACTACTCGAACCGGCTGCTCAACGGCCTGGGCGTGACCACCGAGGGCGACGTGATCGGCTACTACAAGGAGGGCGAGCCCGCGCCCGAATGAGGCTGTCGCCCACCGTCGCCCACGGTTAAACTTCGCCGATCACGACGAATAGAGCCGGATTCCCATGAACTACGCGCAGGCCCGCAGCATCGACCGTGAGGCGATCCCGGTGATCGACGTGTCGCCGCTCGCCGGCGCCGATCCCGCCGCGCACCGCGCCGTCGGCGACGCCCTGCGCCGGGCGGCGGAGGCCACGGGCTTCTTCTACGTCGGCGGCCACGGCGTCCCCGCCGCGACCATCGACCGGGTGTTCGCCGCCGCGCGCGACTTCTTCGCCCGCCCGGCCGAGGACAAGGCCCGGGTCGCGGTCAACCGCTGGCACCACGGCTTCATCCGCATCGGCGAGGCCAAGATGTACGACGACGCCCGCGCCGATCTGAAGGAGAGCTACGTCTGGGGCCTCGACGTCGAGGCCGACGACCCGGACTGCGTCGCCGGCAACCGGATGATCGGCCCCAACATGTGGCCCGACTTCATGCCCGGCCTGCGCCCGCTGCTGACCGGCTACATGGACGCCTGCAACGCGCTGGGCATCCGGCTGTTGCGCGCCTGCGCGCTCAGCCTCGGCGTCGACCCCGGCTACTTCACCGGCTCGTTCGACCGGCCGATCAGCCGCGGCTCGCTGATCTGGTACCCGCCCCAGCCGGCCGAGGCCGGCGAGACCCAGTTCGGCGTCGCCCCGCACACCGACTACGGCTGCCTGACGCTGTTGTGCCAGGACGAGACCGGCGGCCTCCAGGTGATGGGCCGCGACGGCGACTGGGTGACGGCCCATCCGATCCCGGGCACCTTCGTCGTCAACGTCGGCGACCTGCTGGCGCGCTGGACCAACGACCGCTTCGCCTCGACGCCGCACCGGGTCGTCAACGCCTCGGGCCGCGAGCGGCTGTCGGTCGCGGTGTTCGTCGATCCCGACCACGACACGGTGATCAACCCGGTGGTCGCCGAGGGCGAGGAACCGCACTACCCGCCGGTCACCTGCGCCGGCCACATCCAGGGCCGGCTCGACGCGGCCTTCGCCTACCGCAACGCCTGATCCGGCGGCGCGCCCACCGACGAGGGAGGCGACGATCAGCTTTCTCGGGATAGACGGCCGGGTCGCCATCGTCACCGGCCACCGCGGCGGCATCGGCGGCGCGATCGCCGACCTGCTGGCCGCCGAGGGCGCGATCGTGGTCGGCCTCGACCGGCCCGATATCGACCTGACCGACGACGCGGCGGTCCGGGCCCGGGTCGACGGCATCGTGGTCGAGCACGGCACGGTCGACGCGCTGGTCAACAACGCCGGCGCGACCGACTTCGGCAGCGTGCTCGACACCCCGCTCGACCAGGTCGACCGGCTGTTCGCGGTCAACTTCCGCGCGCCCTTCGCGCTGACCCAGGCGGTGCTGCCGGCGATGATCGCCGCCGGGCGCGGCTCGATCGTCAACGTCACCAGCGACCAGGCGCTGGTCGGCAAGCGCTTCAGCGCGGCCTATGGCGCGAGCAAGGCGGCGCTGGCCCAGCTCACCCGCAGCGCCGCGCTCGACTTCGCTTCCCACAACATCCGGGTCAACGCGATCGCCCCGGGCAGCACCGACACCGCGATGCTGCGCCACGTCATCGACAGCCTGCGCGCGGCCTATCCGGACCATTACCCGGCCGGCCCCGACGACGCCTACGCGGCCAAGGTGCCGCTCGGCCGCTTCGCCGACCCGGCGGAGATCGCCAACCTGGTCGCCTTCCTGGTCTCCGACCGGTCGTCCTTCATGACCGGCGCGGTGATCCCGATCGACGGCGGCGAGACGGCGGCATGAGCGGAGACGGGCCCAAGGTCGCCCCGAAGACCGCCCCGAAGTCCGCCCCTCAGACCGCCCCTCAGACCGCGCTCGTCACCGGCGCCAGCCGCGGCATCGGCCGGGCGATCGCCGCGGCGCTCGCCGCACGCGGCTACGCGGTCCACGGCTGCGCGCGCCATGTGCCCGACGACGCGCCCGCCGGCGTCACCGTCCACCGCTGCGACGTCGCCGACGCTGCCTCGGTGCGGGCGCTGGTCGCCGCGGTCGCGGACGCCTCGGGCAACCGGATCGACCTGCTCGTCAACAACGCCGGCGTGGCCGGCAGCAACCCGCTCGATCCGGACGCCGACGACGCCCTGTGGCACGCCATCATCGACACCAACCTGACCGGCGCCTACCTGTGCGCCAAGGCGGCGCTGCCGCACCTGCCCGATCGGCTCGGGCCGGATCGTCAACATCGCCTCGGTGCTCGGCCTCAAGGGCGCGGGCGACCAGACCGCCTACACCGCGGCCAAGCACGGCGTCGTCGGCCTGACCCGGGCGCTGGCCCTGGCGGTGGCGCCGCGCGGCATCACCGTCAACGCGGTCTGCCCCGGCTGGGTCGCGACCGACATGGCGGCGCAGCGCTATCGCGAGATCGGCATCGACGCCGCCGACGCCGCGGCCGACACCCCGCTCGGCCGGGTCGCCACGCCCGAGGACGTCGCCGGCGTCGTCCTGTTCCTCGCCGGCCCGGACGCCGGCCACATCACCGGCCAGACGCTGACCGTCGACGGCGGCGCGCTGGCGTAGAGGCATCGGCGCGCGCTAGCCGCCGCCCGCCTCTCCGTCGTCCAGGCACTTCCGGCAGAATAGCGTCGCGCCGATATGGGCTGTGCGACCGGCCGCCGTCTGGGTCCAGGGCCGGTTCAGCCAGGGCGGATCGTGGCGGACGTGCTGGCCGTGGCCGCAGTCGAGCCGGGCGACCCATTGGCCGGTCTCGTCGCGCTCGAAGCCGACGATCCGGCGCGGGACGCCCGGGTTCGGCCGGTCGCGAACGACGTCAGCCACGGCGCAACCCCGCCAGCGGGCGCAGCGCGCCGAACGCGGCCCGTCCGCCGGCCAAGCCCCCGACTGTTCCGATATGGACCATCCGTGCCGCGCCTCCGACGCCGACCGATGCGAGGCGGCCAGTTTAGCAGACCACGCCGTCGCCGGGCTTGCCCGGACCCTGAACACGGTACGCCCCCCGAACGGCAACGGCCGGCCCTTTTGGGGGCCGGCCGCACCGGGAGAGGCGGGAGGTGGGGAGGGAAGGTCTAGGCCGGGCAGGGCCTAGTAGTAGTAGTAGCGGATGTAGCAGCGGCGATAGACGCGGTAGCCGTAGCGGAAGTAGTAGCAGCGGTAGCGGTAGAAGTAGCTGGCCTGCTGGGTCGCCGGGACCTTGGGCGCCTGGAAGGTGATGCCGGCGGTGGTGGCCGGGGCGGCGGGCGCGGTGGCGGCCGAGGCGCCGGTGGCGGCGCCGGCGGCGATACCGGTGGCGAGGACGGCGGCGGCGAGCGAGAGCGTGATCTTGTTCATCGGTTGGTTCCTTTTCCTGATCCTGATCGGGTCCTGTTGCGGACCCCGTGTTTGTTTGCTGACGATGCGATCATGCCCGCATCGCCGCGAGAACGCGGTGACGCGCGTCACAGGGGCGGAATTTTTTTGAATATTTTTTCGGGGGCGGATCGGCGGCCAGCTCGGCCGCTGGCATGGACCCCGGCCGAGGCCGGGTGGCGTGTCTCATGTCATCCTCGGCCCGACCATGCGCACCGCCCCGGCCGCAGCGCCGGGGACCATGCAGACGCCGGGCTCTTCATCTCACGTTGCGTGCTTGGCAGAAGAAGCGGGCCGCGACCGCCTTCTTCCGCCGAGCATCAGCCCTCGGATGGCGGGCGCGGCCTGGACGACCGCGCCGGCTGTCGGGCTGAACCTGGGGAACCGCTTCGGAGGAGGCGCCTGGCCGCGCACCCCGTCGGACGCGAGAGCGGCCAGCCCTCGGTCAGCGGGGCTCGGGGCGCGCCGCTTCTATTCGGTCCCGAACAGCCGGTCGCCGGCGTCGCCCAGGCCGGGGACGATGAAGCCGTCGTCGTTGAGGTGCTGGTCGATGGCGGCGGTGAAGACGCGCAGGTCGGGGTGGGCGCGGGTCAGGTGCGCGATCCCCTCGGGGGCGGCGAGCAGGCAGCAGAAGCGCAGGTCGTGCGCGCCGCGCGCCTTGAGCCGGTCGATCGCCGCCACCGCCGTGTTGCCGGTCGCCAGCATCGGGTCGATCACGATCACCTGCCGGTTCGGCCAGCCCCTCGGGCGCCTTGAAATAGTACTCGACCGGCTCGAGCGTCGCCGGGTCGCGGTACATGCCGACGAAGGCGACGCCGGCCGACGGGATCAGGTCGAGCATGCCGTCGAGCAGGCCGACCCCGGCGCGCAGGATCGAGACCAGGCACAGCCCGTCGCCGGCCAGCACCGGCGCCTCCATCGTGCGCGATCGGCGTCCGGATCGTCTCGGTGCGCAGCGGCAGGTCGCGGGTCGCCTCGAACAGCAGCAGGGCTGCTGATCTCGCGCAAGAGGTGGCGGAACTCGCCGCTCGGCGTCTCGCGGCGGCGCATCTGGGTCAGCTTGTGCTGGATCAGCGGGTGGTCGACGACGACGGGGGCGGTCATGAGGCGGTGCGGCTCCGGCCGGTGGTCGGGGTGGATCGGGCGGCGATGATCGGCGGCGGGATGGCCGGCGGCAAGGGGAAACCGGCGCAGCGGCGCGGGTGGACGGGCGTGCGGGAGGCTCTTGAAATGGCGGCGGTGGATGGACATATATTCCTTGCTTGGTCGGGTCGACCGCCGAGAGGCCCCGGCTCTGCGGCAGGGGCGGTGTCATTGTTTGAGGAAGACAAAAATAGCTGCCACCCCGGCCGGAGAGCAGCGGCCGACCCCGGATCAGGTCCGGGGCAGGAAGCCGGGGACTACTGCCGACGCCGGGCCCGTCGTCTCACGCTGCTGCTCGGCGGAAGAAGAAGGGATCGACCGGCTTGTTCCTGCCGTGCGTCAGCCTTCCGATTGTGGTCTGCGACCTCGGCCACCGCGCCGGCTCTTTGTCCGAGCTTGCGGCTGCGATTGATGACAGATGATGACAAATGATGACATCGCGCGACGCAACGGACCCTCTCCTTCGGGGAGAGGTGGCCGTGCCAGCGGCCGGGTGAGGGGTCACCCTCGGCGGCAGGAATTGTCTTCCGCGCCGGAAGGCGGGACGGCAGGAGATCACTCGCCGAGGCCGGTCCCCTCACCCTCCCGTTGCTGCGCAATGGGCCCCTCCCTCTCCCGAGGGAGAGGGGTGGGAGCGCGGCCTCAAGCGCAAGAAGATAACCCTTGATAACCGATGATAACCTTCTCCCCTCTTTCGCCCTTGCCGCCGGTCCCGCTCCGCCGGTCATTGCCCCGGGCCGCCCGGTCGCCTATCTGAACGCCATGGAAAATTCTGCCGCCATGACCACGCGTTCCGAAACGGCCGCCGATCCGGCGACGGCGACCGACGCGCGCCCGTCGCTGGTCGGGCTGTCGCGCGACGAGATCGCGGCGGTGGTCGCCGGGCTGGGCGAGCCGGCGTTCCGGGCCAAGCAGCTCTGGCACTGGGTCTACTATCGCGGCGCGTGCTCGTTCGACGCGATGACCAGCCTGTCCAAGTCCCTGCGCGAGAAGCTGGCGGTGGCCTACACGCTCGAGCGGCCGGCCGAGTCGGCGGCCCAGGTCTCCGAGGACGGCACCCGCAAGTGGCTGCTGCGCTTCGAGGACGGGCGCGAGGCCGAGTGCGTCCACATCCCCGAGGCCGAGCGCGGCACGGTCTGCATCTCCTCCCAGGTCGGCTGCACCCTGACCTGCGCCTTCTGCCACACCGGCACCCAGCGGCTGGTCCGCAACCTGACCGGCGCCGAGATCATCGGCCAGCTGATGACCGTGCGCGACGCCTTCGACGAATGGCCGAGCCCCGCCCAGGATCGCAACATCACCAACATCGTCATGATGGGCATGGGCGAGCCGCTCTATAACTACGACAACGTCGCGGCCGCGTTGCGCATCCTGATGGACGGCGAGGGGCTGGCGGTCTCCCGGCGCAAGATCACGCTCTCGACCGCCGGTGTCGTGCCGATGATGGCGAAGTGCGGCGAGGAGCTGGGGGTCAACCTGGCGGTCTCGCTCCACGCCGTCACCGACGAGCTGCGCGACCATATCGTCCCGATCAATCGCAAGTATCCCCTGGCCGAGCTGCTCGACGCCTGCCGCGCCTATCCCGGCGTCAACAACGCGCGGCGGATCACCTTCGAATACGTCATGTTGAAGGACGTCAACGACAGCCCCGCCGACGCGCGCGAGCTGGTCCGGCTGCTCAAGGGCATCCCGGCCAAGGTCAACCTGATCCCGTTCAACCCGTGGCCCGGCGCGCCGTTCGAGACCTCGACCGCGGCGGCGGTGAAGACCTTCGCCGACATCGTCCATGCCGGCAACGTGACGGCCACGGTGCGCAGCCCGCGCGGCCGCGACATCATGGCGGCCTGCGGGCAGCTGAAGAGCGCGAGCGAGGTGATGCGGAAGTCGCGGCGGGCCGCCGAGGCGGGGTAGGGGGCGGCAGTCCTGGGCGCGGCTACATGAACCGCCTGAGCCACCTGAACTTGGCCGCCGAATAGGGCGGGTAGCGCAGCGCCACGTCGAGCCAGGTCGGCTTGCGCAGCACGGCCTTGTGGTGGCTGAAGGCGTCGAAGCCGAACTTGCCGTGATAGGCGCCCATGCCGCTCTCGCCGACGCCGCCGAAGGGCAGGCCGGGGGCGGCGAGCTGGAGCACGGTGTCGTTGATCGCGACGCCGCCCGAGCTGGTCTCGGCCACGACCCTGCGCTGGCTGCGGCGCGAGCTGGAGAACAGGTAGAGCGCGAGCGGCTTGTCGCCGCGGTTGACGAAGCCGATCGCGGCGTCGAGGTCGTCGAAGGTCAGCACGGGCAGGATCGGGCCGAAGATCTCCGTCTGCATGATCGGCGCGTCGGCGGAGACGTCGATCAGGACGGTCGGCGCGATGTAGCGGTCGGTCGGGTCGGTGTCGCCGCCGATCACCGCGTCGCCGTCGCCGATCAGGCCGGCCAGCCGGTCGAAGTGGCGGTTGTTGACGATGCGGGCGTAGTCGTGGCTCCGCGCCGGGTCGTCGCCGAGCTGGTCTCGGATCGCCTCGCGCAGCGCCTCGACCAGGGCGCCCTCGCGGTCGCGGTGGACCAGGACGTAGTCGGGGGCGACGCAGGTCTGGCCGGCGTTGAGGAACTTGCCCCAGGCGATCCGGCGGGCGGCGACCTCGATGTCGGCGTCGGCGTCGACGATGCACGGCGACTTGCCGCCGAGCTCGAGGGTGACCGGGGTCAGGTGCTTGGCCGCGGCGGCCATGACGATCCGGCCGACCTGGCCGTTGCCGGTGTAGAAGATCTTGTCCCAGCGCTGCGCCAGGAGCGCCGTGGTCTCCGGCACGCCGCCCTGGACCACCGCGACGGCGTCGGTGTCGAGATAGAGCGGCACCAGGTCGGCGAGCAGCTGGGCGGTGTTGGGGGCGAGCTCGGACGGCTTGACCACGGCGGCGTTGCCGGCGGCGAGCGCGCCGATCAGCGGCGACAGCGCGAGCTGGAGCGGATAGTTCCAGGGTGCGACGATCAGGGCGACGCCGAGCGGCTCGGGCACGATCCGGCAGGCGCCCGGCTGCAGCGCCAGCGGCGTCGCTGCGCGCTTCGGGCGCATCCAGCGAGCGAGCCGCTTGCGGGCGTGGGCGACCTCGGCGGCGGTGAAGCCGATCTCCGTCGTCCAGGCCTCGACCGGCGACTTGCGCAGGTCGCTGTAGAGCGCCCGGGTCAGGTCGTCCTCGCGCTCGGCCAGCATCGCCGCCAGGGCGTCGAGCTGGGCGCGGCGCCAGTCGGCGGCGCGGGTCCGGCCGCTGGCGACGGTGGCGCGAAGGCGCGCGAGGGTGTCGGACACCGGGCTGTTGGCGGCGACGCCGGTCATCGCGTCACCCGCCGAAGGTGGCGACCGGCGCACCCGCGACGCCGACGTCGAGCGCGAACAGGCTGCCGGCCAGCGGCTGGTCGGCCAGCGCCGGCGCGTCGAGGCCGATCCGCGCCGAGGTGACGTAGAGCCGGTCCAGCGCCGGGCCGCCGAAGGCGCAGCTGGTCGGCCGCGACACCGGCATCGGTACGGTGCGGTCGAGGCGGCCGTCGGGCGCGAAGCGGGCGATGCAGCCGCCGTCCCAGCGGGCGTTCCACAGGAAGCCCTCGGCATCCACCGCCAGCCCGTCGGGCCAGCCCGGGGCCACGCCGGGCTCCGTCAGGCGCCGCGCGCCGGTCGCCAAGATGCCCTCGGCCGGGTCGAAGTCGAAGGCGGAGATCACCCCGGTCGGGCTGTCGCCGAGATAGAAGACGTCGCCATCCGGGCTCCAGCCGACGCCGTTGGGCACGGTCAGGTGGTCGAGCACGGCGGTCGCCGTCGCGTCCGGCTCGATCCGGTACAGGCAGCCGCTCGGCTCGGCGTAGCCGTGGTGCATCGAGCCGATCCAGAAACAGCCGTCCGGCCCGCACTTGCCGTCGTTGAAGCGGTGGTCGGGCCGCCCCGCTTCGGGCTTGGCGATCATCTCGACCACGCCGCCGTCCGGGTCGAGCCGTGCGATCCCGCTCGCCATCGCCGCGATCAGGCCGCCGTCCCGGCGCAGCCCGATCGCCTGGATGCGCTCGACCAGGGGCAGGGCCCGGTCCGATCCGGTGGCTGGGTCGAACCGGTGCAGCGCCGGCTCGGCGCAGTCGATCCACCACAGCACCGCCCGCGCCGGGTCCCAGACCGGGCATTCGCCGAGGGTCGCCGTGCCTTGCCAGGCACAGACGGCGGGGGAAGGGGACTCGGAGGTCGGCACGGCCGCGCCTCAGGTTTGTTTGGCCCTGGCGCCGGCGAGGGCGGCGCGAAGCTCCTCCAGACGGGGGCGAAGGGCGTCGACGAAGCGATCGAAGCGGTCCAGCGGCACGGCGTCAAGCGCGGCGGTGACCGAGACGGCGAGCGACGGCTCGATCAAGGCGATTTCGCGCGCGCCGGTCGGTTCGCGCCGGGTGGCGAGACCGCGCCAGATCGGCTCGAGCACCGGGCGCAGCGTCTCGATGAAGGCGTCGGCGGACTTGAGCGCCACCGGCTCGAAGGCGCAGTCCTTGGCGAGCGGGAACTGGCCGGCCTCGACGATCAGCCGGTAGGTCGGCCGCGCCGGCCGGCCCCCCCGGCGCTGGATCGAGGGAGCCCCGGTCGCGGTCCGCGCCGGCCGGTAGGGCTCGCTGTCCTCCTCGGCGCCGAGCAGCGGCGTCCAGTGCCATACGCCGACCAGTGTGCCCATGGGCTTGGCCGGATCCTCGACCGGCGCGATGGCCCGCTCGTAGGTCTCGAACTCGCGGCCCGCCACCGCGTTCGGCCGCCGCCAGTAGTGCGGGCGACCGGTGGTCAGCACGCCCCAGTAGATGTTCGAGAAGAAGCGGGCGTTCTCGTGATCGAAGATCTCCTCGAGGGTCTTGCCGGTCATGTCCATGCCGATGAAGTCGCGGTGGCGCGTCCCCATATCGCGGCACCGAAACTGGAACCCGCCCGACTTGCCATAGGGTTCGGCGTCGAACACCACCAGGCTGCTGGCCATCGCCGCCAGCTCGATGCTGCGGATCGACGCGAGCAGCGGCGGCCGGCCGCCGGCCTGACGGCGTTCGGCCCAATACTCGACGAAGCGTACGATCCCGGGACCGACCGGTTGGCGAATCTCGCCATCTAGGATGTCGTGGATGTCCATTCGGGTGCCGTGTGACCTTCGACAGTAATGCGTCCAAAAGGATATAAGTGTTCAGCTTGAAGAGAAAATACCAAAACGATAATAAGCTATGAAAAAATCATCTATTGATTATGTTAAATATGCAGCGGTAATTAGCCTTTCCTTTCCGTTTATTAGACAAAGCCGATAGACAACTCCGCTCTGGGCGCCGGCCGCAGCGGGCCGCCAGCCGGGGCCATTCGCCATTTGCGTCCGGCCAGTCTGCGGTGTAGGGGATGGACCGCCCCTTCCGCAGCCGACTTCAGCCCATGCCACACGACCTGATCGACGCCATCCAGCCGAACATCGCCGCGCTCCCCGAAAGCGGGATCGTCGAGCTCGTCAACTATGCGCGCGAGCAGAAGGGGCTGATCCCGCTATGGGTGGGCGAGGGCGACCTGCCGACCCCGGCCTTCATCGCCGACGCCGCGGTCGACGCGCTGCGTGGCGGGCAGACCTTCTACACCTACCAGCGCGGCATCCCGCCCCTGCGCGAGGCGGTCGGCAACTACCTGAGCCGGACCTACGACACGACGGTCGATCCCGAGCGGGTCTTCATCACCGTCGGCGGCATGCAGGCGATCAAGCAGACCATCCAGATGCTGATCGGGCCGGGCGACGAGATCGTCATGCCCTCGCCGGTGTGGCCGAACATCTTCGTCGCCGCGCAGATCATGGGCGGTGCGGTCAAGCCGGTGACGCTCACCTTCGGCAACGACGGCTGGACGCTCGACATCGAGAAGCTGTTCGACGCCTGCACCGAGCGGACCAAGGCGATCTTCGTCAACACGCCGGGCAACCCGACCGGCTGGATGATGTCGCCGGAGAACATGATCGCCCTGCGCGACTTCGCCCGGAAGCGGGGCATCTGGCTGATCGCCGACGAGGTCTACGGCCGGCTGACCTACGAGGTCGACCACGCGCCGTCCTTTCTCGAGATCACCGAGCCCGACGAGCGGGTCGTCGTGGTCAACACCTTCTCCAAGAACTGGGCGATGACCGGCTGGCGGATGGGCTGGGTGGTGGCGTCGAAGGAGTTGGGACAGGTCTACGAGAACCTGATCCAGTACAACACCTCGGGCGTGCCGACCTTCCTGCAGTTCGGCGCGCTTGCGGCGATGAACGATGGCGAGCCCTTCCTGGCCGAAATGCGCGAGCGGTGCCGGGTCGGCCGCGAGATCGTGTGCGACGCGTTCGACCAGCTGCCGCGGGTCCGCTTCGCGCGGCCGCCGGGGACCTTCTACCTGTTCTTCAAGGTCGACGGCGAGCCGGACAGCCGGGCGCTCGCCTTCAAGCTGGCCGACCAGGCCAACGTCGGCCTTGCGCCCGGCTCCGCCTTCGGCGAGGGCGGCGACCCCTACCTGCGCCTGTGCTTCTGCATGTCGGCGGACAAGCTCAGCGAGGCGATGGACCGGCTGAGCGGGGTGCTGCGCTAGGCGCCCCTAGGCTCCTCAGCCGCCCCACCAGTTGGCTGCCTTCTTGCGGCCGGGGTCGCGCAGCCAGCCGTCCAGCTTGAGCGCGAGCCGCCGCAGGCGACCCTTCGCCAGCCAGCGCCAGAGGCGGTCGCGCCGGGTCTCGTAGGTCCGGTTGTAGGGGCAGACCCGGATGCAGATCGAGCATTCGGTGTTCTGGCTGGTCCAGAACTTGAAGCATTTCTCGCCGTCGACCGTCCACTTGCGGATTGTCGAGAAGCTCGACCGGTTGGGCGCGGCCATCTCCGGCTCGCCGGCCGGGATCGCCTTGACCGGGCAACCGGCGGCGCAGGCATTGCAGATGTCGCAGAATTCCTTGACCCCGAAATAGCGCGGCGTGTCCGGCTCGAGCGGCATGTCGGTGAAGATCTTGCCGATCCGCACGCGCGGCCCGTATTCCTCGGTGATCAGCAGGCCATGGCGGCCGTATTCGCCCAGCCCGGCCTGGACCGCGAGCGGGATGTTGAGGCCGGTGTCGTTCATGCTGGCGTGGGCCGAATAGCCCAGGTTGCGGATGTACTGGGCCAGCGACATCAGGGTGACCGCGTCCTGGGTATAGCCCATGCCGGTCGCGGTCGCCGCCAGCGCCGAGGGCACGGTGTCGGTCAGGTCGTGGTCCATCGCCGTGATCGTCACGATGACGTGGGTCATGCTGTCGTCGACGTCGACCGGCCGCGAGGCCTGCTCCATCCGGTTGTACTTCTGGGCGTAGACCCAGCGGTCGTCGTATTCGCAGATGCCGACCTGGTCGGCGCCGAACAGCCGGGCGACCTGCTTGATGTCCGCCGCGCTCTTGGCCGGGTCGCCGAGCGGCCATTTCTCGGGCCAGCCGGGGCCGTGCATGGTGAAGGTGTCGTTGAAACCCTCGTTGCGGCCTTCGTCACCGGCCTTCAGGGTCGCGAAAGCCTTGGTGAAGTGCCAGGCGGCGTTGCGCAGGGCGTAGTCGCGCTGGGAATAGCCGTCGGCCTTGCGCGCCCGGGCGTTGGGCATGACGTAGGCGGCCCAGAATTCGAGCGCCTTGTCCGAGCGCACCGTGTCGTCCCAGTTGGCGCGGTTGAAGACGTCGTCGCGCTGGTCGAACAGCTCGAAGTCGGGGCTGATCTCGAAGCCGGTCAGGTCGTCGATCGGCTTGTGGTGGTCGACCTTGTTGCGCTTGAGCGGGGGCGCCTCGGCGCGCGTGGCCGGTGGGTCGGCCTTCGTGTCGCCGGTGACCCAGGTGCCGTCGATGGACACCACGCCGCTGGGCGCCTTGCCTGCCATCCGTATTCTCCCGCGTCGTCGCTGCGGGGAACACCATAGCGGAGGCGGATGCTGGGCGAAACGCCGGGCTCGTCGGTCAGGCGCCTTGCCGCCGTCGGGCTCGTCGGCTCACGGCCACCGGCGGACGCCGTCGCGCTCGTTGTAGGGCACGGCCAGCCGGAACGGGAACCGGGCATTGCCGGTGCGCGACGCCAGGCTGCCGGTGGCGATCGCCCTGGCCTCGGCGCTCGCCGGGCGGTCGGGGGTCGGCTGCCGGCGGTCGTAGGTCAGTCGAAGCGAGGTGATGACGCGTCGCGCCTCGACGTCGTCGAGGCGCCGGCCCGCCCGGGCGCAGAAGTAGCCGAAATAGACCAGTCCGTTCCGCGCCTCGGGGTCGTAGGCGATGACCTGCCCCTCGGCCGAGAAGACGACGCAGCTCCGTCCGTCGTCGAGCTCGACCCGGCGATAGGTGGTGTCGGCGACATAGCTGCGGATCACCCGCGACGCATGCCAGCCGCGGATCCGCCCGCGCAGGTGGTTCCAGCTCCGGGCGAGCCGGGCCAGCCCCGGCGGATGGTCGATCACGTAGTTGCCGTAGTTGGCGGTCTTGAACAGCAATTCGCCGACGCCGGCGGGCCCCGTGAACCGCGCATAGTCGGTCCGCGCCCAGGGTCCGAGCTCGGCGATCTGCGGCTGGCGGTTCTGCGACAGGCCGGGATAGAGCCAGGCGATCCGCTCGGCGCCTGCCGGAACGAAGAAGCTGCCGGAGACCAGCGCCGCGGCCGGGCCGGCGCCGGTTGCGGAGAGCGTGGCGGCGACCGCGAGGCCGAGGGCCGGACGGCGCCAGGACGCGGATGCGCGTCGGGTGCGTGGATGGGTCATGGCGATCGCGATGGTGCGGTGAACCTCAGTCGGGTAATCACACCTAAGTGTACGTCAAAAGCAGCGAAAATGGTGCCCCGATGGATTTCGCGTTGACCGAGGAGCAGGCCGACATCCGCGCAGCCGTGAGCCGGATCTGCGAGCGATTCGACGAGGGCTACTGGCTCGACCGCGACCGCAAGGGCGGCTTCCCGCACGACTTCCACGCCGCGGTCGCCGAGGGCGGCTGGCTCGGCATCGCGATGCCCGAGAGCGTCGGCGGCGCCGGGTTGGGCGTCACCGAGGCGGCGATCATGATGCACACGATCGCGCAGTCGCCCGGCGCGATGGCCGCCTGCTCGGCGGTGCATATGAACATTTTCGGTCCGCATCCGATCGTCGTCCACGGCACGCAGGAGCAGCAGGCGCGCTGGCTGCCCGACCTGATCGAGGGCCGGGTCAAGGCCTGCTTCGGGATCACCGAGCCGGACGCCGGGCTCGACACCACCAACATCAAGACCCGGGCCGAGCGGGACGGCGACGGCTACGTCGTCTCCGGCCGCAAGATCTGGACCTCGACCGCGCAGGTCGCCGACAAGGTCATGCTGCTCACCCGCACCGCGCCGCGCGAGGCGGGCAAGAAGCACACCGACGGGCTGACCCTGTTCTACACCGACCTCGATCGCGACCGGATCGAGGTCCGCGAGATCGAGAAGATGGGGCGCAAGGCGGTCGATTCGAACATGCTGTTCATCGACGGGCTGCGCGTGCCCGAGGCCGACCGGATCGGCAACGAGGGCGAGGGATTCCGCTACCTGCTGCACGGCTTCAACCCGGAGCGCATCCTGGTCGCGGCCGAGGGCATCGGCATCGGCCAGCAGGCGGTCGAGCGCGCCGCGCGCTATGCCGAGGAGCGTACCGTGTTCGGCCGGCCGATCGGCCAGAACCAGGCGATCCAGCACCCGCTGGCGGCGAGCTGGGCGGAGCTGGAGGCGGCGTGGATGACGACGATGCGCGCGGCCTGGCTCTACGACAACGGCCAGCCGTGCGGCCCCGAGTGCAACGCGGCGAAGTTCCTGGGGGGCGAGGCAGGGTTCCGGGCGTGCGAGCGGGCGCTGATGGCCCACGGCGGCATGGGCTACGCCAAGGAATACCACATCGAGAGACTGCTTCGCGAAGTGCTGATCTGCCGGATCGCCCCGGTCACCAAGGAGCTGATCCTCTCACACATCGCCGAAAAGGCGCTCGGGCTGCCAAAGTCCTACTAGCGGACCGCGGCAGCCCGGCTCCGTCGAGCGCCGCGGCGATCGCGGCGCTCAGGTCTTGCGGCTATTGCGAGCGCGAGGTGCAAGCCCAGACGCGCACCCGGCAACCCTGGCCGGGATTGTAGCGACGGCACTGACGCAATGCTTCGCGTTCGGCGGCGTAGCGCGTGTAGCGGGTCGCCCAGCCGTAGCCACCGCCGAAGTTGGACGGCGTCGCATAGGCGCCGCACGAGTTGCGGAAGACGAGCGTGCGGTTGCAGGCGCCGCTGCACTTCGCGAGCGCGCGATGGCGGGCGAAGGACCGGGTGTGCCAGTTCACCGACCAGCCCCACTGTCCGGTACGGGTGTTGATGGCGATCGCGCCCCAGCAGTTGGGCCTGGTGCACGACGCGCTGGCGATCTGCGCTTGCGCCGGGATCAGGAACATCGACAGGATCGCGCCGATCAAGATTCGTTTCATGACATTTCCCCTCAAAGAAAGTCCTGTGGTTCCACAAGACCGGATCGTGAGTACAGAGCACCATACGGTCAAGAGGCTAATGTCCCTCAACCCGGTGCGTTCTGCGGTCGCCAGGACGTCCGTTTGCCGGGCGTCCCGGCCCGAATCGCCACCGACGGGGCTCCGCATTCTCCGTAATACGCAATGGCGACGCTTAGTCTCTACCCTCTCGTTGCGATGCGTGCCAATCATCGTGAACCCTGACGGGGGGCGACCGGGCCACCCCGGCCCCACTATCGAGGAAAATGATGACGGTTTCCCGCGAAATCGGCGCCCTGGCGCGGATCCTGATGGTCGCCCTGCTGTTCGGGGCGACCGCCGTTCGCGCGGACGATGCGCCGGTCGGCACTTACGCCGTCCGGGGCTGGGACGCGAGCCAGCTCCAGGCCCGGGACAAGCCCTATCGCGGCACGGCGACGCTGCGCAAACGCGGCGGCGCTCTCGCCTACGAGGGCGTCATGGACGGCGAGCGCTATGTCGGCATCGGCATCTATCGTCCCGACACCAAGACGCTCGCCCTGCATTTCAAAGAGGTGCGGACGGGCAAGGCCGGCGTCGCCCATTTCCGCGTTTCGGGCTCGCGGCTCGACGGCACCTGGGTCTGGATG
Source organism: uncultured Alphaproteobacteria bacterium (assembly GCA_963730305.1). GTDB lineage: Bacteria > Pseudomonadota > Alphaproteobacteria > Bin65 > Bin65 > CAMYMQ01. The sequence goes on along the minus strand of CAVSRB010000004.1, from coordinate 207,503 downwards.
GGCGACCCGCGCGGCCGGACGGGCCGGGAGATCTGGGTGAAGAAATAGCGCGCGGTGCCAAGGCGGTGCTCCGCCGTCAGTCCCGCTCCGATCCAGGCCCGCGCGTGAACCAGATCATGGCGATGATGACCGCCTTCGTCCGCGGCAGGACGGCGAGGGCGAGCAGGAGCCCGAAGAGCGGCCATACGGTCATCGACACCCAGTTCGGCCAGTCCGTCAGGCTTTCGATCACGGCGACGATCGGTGCGCCGACAAGTCCGACGACCAGGACCGTGAGCCAGGGTGCTGCGTCGTCCGACCGAATGTGGCCGTAGGCCTCGCCGCAGACGGCGCACTGGTCGACCTGCTTCAGATAGGATGTGAACAACCGGCCCGAGCCGCAGTTCGGGCACCGCCTGAAGAGCGCCCGTCGCACGACGGTCCAGAAGTCCGGCCGTGCGTGCCGATATCCTTCGTCCGACAAGAGAAGCTCCTTCCGGCCCGCCCCGATCCGCCACGGGCGGCGGGCACCGGCCGAGAAATTGTCAGCGACCCGGCGTCATTGCCGTGCCGGTGCATTCGCCCGGTCGACCAGGGCCAGCAGCCCCTCGAGCATGTCGACCGGCGCTGGCGGACAGCCGGCGATGTGGAGATCGACCGGGATTACCTCGGCGACCCCGCCGACGACGGCGTAGCTGCCGGCGAAACAGCCGCCGTCGCGCGCGCAGTCGCCGACCGCGACCACCCATTTCGGGCCGGGCGTGGCTGCGTAGGTCCGCTCCAGCGCCTCGCGCATGTTCCGGGTCACCGGTCCGGTGACCATCAGTACGTCGGCGTGGCGCGGCGAGGCGACGAAGCGCAGGCCGAACCGATCGATGTCGTAGTAGGCGTTGTTGAGGGCGTGGATCTCGAGCTCGCAGCCGTTGCACGAGCCGGCGTCGACCTCGCGGATCGCCAGGCTGCGGCCGAGCCGCCGCCGCGCCGCCCGCCGCAGCGCCTCGCCCACCTCGTCCAGCGCCGTGGCGCCGGCGCCCGGTCCCCGCTCGGTGAGCGGCTGTCGGATCAAACCCTGGAGCAGATGCTTGCGCATGATCGTCGGCCTTACAGGTCGTGGCCCGAATAGGAGCAGTTGAACGACTTGTTGCAGAGCGGGAAGTCGGCGACGATGTTGCCCTCGATCACCGCCTCCAGCAGCGGCCACTGGAACCACGACGGGTCGCGCAGATGGCAGCGGTCGACCCGCCCGCCGGCGTCGAGCCGGACCCAGGCGAGGATGTCGCCGCGGAAACCCTCGACCAGCGCCATGCCTTCGCCGGCTTTGGCCGGCACGTCGACCCTCAGCGGCCCGCCCGGCAGCCGGTCGAGGATCCGGGCGACCATGGCCAGGCTCTGTTCGACCTCGCGGATGCGCACCCAGACCCGCGCGTTGACGTCGCCGCCCTGCATCACGGCCATGGAGACGTCGAGGTCGCCATAGGGCGGGTAGCCCGGTGCGGTGCGCGCGTCGAAGGCGCGACCCGAGCCGCGCCCGACGAAGCCGCCGGCGCCGAAGCGCTGGGCCAGCGCCGCGTCGAGGACGCCGGTGCCGCGGGTCCGGTCGAGCAGCGAAGCGGTGCGGTCGTAGAGCTCGACCAGCGCCGGGAAGCGCCCCGCGACCGCATCGAGCAGCGCGCCGATCGCGGCGATCCCATCGGCATCCAGATCGGCGGCGACCCCGCCCGGGACGACCCGGTCGCGCATCAGCCGGTGGCCGAAGGCAGCGTCGGCAGCGCGCAGCACGTCCTCGCGCAGGACGCCGCAATGGGCGTGCATCATGGCGAAGGCGGCGTCGTTGCAGATCGCGCCGATGTCGCCGAAATGGTTGGCGAGCCGCTCCAGCTCGGCCATCAGCGCGCGCAGCCACTGGGCGCGGTCCGGCGCCTCGACGCCGGTCGCGGCCTCGACGGCGCGGGCGAAGGCGAGGGCATAGGCGACCGTACTGTCGCCCGAGGTGCGGCCGGCGAGCTGGGCGGCGCGGTCGAGGTCGGCGCCGGCCATCAGCCCCTCGATGCCCTTGTGGACGTACCCGAGCCGCTCTTCCAGCCGGACCACGGCCTCGCCGTTGGCGGTGAAGCGGAAATGGCCCGGCTCGATGATGCCGGCGTGGACCGGGCCGACCGGGATCTGGTGCAGGCTCTCGCCCTCGGCGGGCAGGAAGGCGTAGGTATCGCCGTCCGCGGCGCTCTCGGTGCGGGCGCCGAGCGGGTGGCGCACGCCCCAGCGGCCGTGGTCCAGCCACGGACGGTCGTCGGGCGCGCCGTCGGGCACGAGCCCGAACAGGTCGCGGACGGTCCGCTCCAGCCGTTGCGCCGGGGCGTGCAGCGCGCCGACCGACGGAAAGCCGCCGTCGGGGCAGTCGAGGCTGGCGACGCCGATCTCGCCGGTCGCCTTGTCGAGCAGCGCCAGGTGGACCATCGCCGTCTCGCCCCACAGGCCGAGCAAGGTGAGGTGCCCGTCGGCGAGCAGGGTCGCGGCAGCCTGCCAGGCCTGCCGGTCGACCACGGCGCGCGGCCACGGCCGGTGTTCCGGAACCGGGCGGCCGTTGCCGAGCAGGTCGGTGAGGGTGGACATGGCGCGGCTCCTCCCGGCTATCCGAGCAGGCCGGCGATCTGCCGGAACCAGGCGACCAGCGGCGGCGGCAGGTAGAAGCCGGCCACGAGCACGAGCGCGAGGTGGGCGTACATCGGCAGGTAGGAGGCCTGGGCCGGCGCGGTGCTGCCGGTCGGCTTGCCGAAGGCGAGGCCGTTCAGGCGCATCAGCAGTGCGCCGAACGCGACCAGCAGGCCGAACACCAGCGGGATGGCCAGCACGGGTTCGTGCGCGAAGGTCGAGCTGACCACCAGGAACTCGCTCATGAAGATGCCGAGCGGCGGCAGTCCGGCGATCGCGACCACGCCGAGGACGAGGCCCCAGCCGAGCCACGGGTGCGTCTCGGTCAGGCCGCGGATATCGGCGATCTTCTGGGTGCCCTTGATCTGGGAGATGTGGCCGACCGCGAAGAAGATCGCCGACTTGGTCAGGCTGTGCATGACCATGTGCAGGAGACCGGCGAAGTTGGCGAGCGGCCCGCCGATGCCGAAGGCGAAGGTGATGATGCCCATGTGCTCGATCGACGAGTAGGCGAACATCCGTTTGATGTCGCGCCGGCGGTAGAGCATGAAGGCGGCGAAGACCAGCGAGGTCAGCCCCATCGACACCATCAGCGGTCCCGGTGCGATCGCCCCGGGGTTGGCGGCGAGCAGCAGCTTGAAGCGCAGCACGGCGTAGAGCGCGACGTTGAGCAGCAGGCCCGACAGCACCGCCGAGATCGGCGTCGGGCCCTCGGCGTGGGCGTCGGGCAGCCAGGCGTGCAGCGGCGCCAGCCCGACCTTGGTGCCGTAGCCGAGCAACAGGAAGACGAAGGCGAGGTTGAGCAGCGCCGGGTCGAAGGCGGCGACGTGCCGGATCAGCGTGGTCCAGACCATCGCGTCGAGCCCCTCGCCGACCACCGGCCGCGCCGCCATGTAGACGATGATCGTGCCGAACAGGGCGAGCGCGATGCCGACGCTGCCGAGGATGAAATACTTCCACGCCGCTTCCAGCGCCTCGTGGGTGCGATAGATGCCGACCATCAGCACGGTGGTCAGCGTCGCCAGCTCGATGGCGACCCACATCAGGCCGATGTTGTTCGCCACCAGCGCCAGGTTCATCGCGAACATCAGCAGCTGGTACATGGCGTGGTAGAAGCGCAGGAAGGTCGGCGTCAGCCGGCCCGTCTCCAGCTCGTGGGCGATGTAGGTCGCGCTGAAGATGCTGGTGGTGAAGCCGACGAAGCAGTTGATCGCGACGAACACGATGTTGAGGTCGTCGACCAGCAGGTAGGCGTTCGACGCGGGCCGGGCGACGACGAACAGCGACAGGGCGGCCACCAGCGTGAGCAGGGTCCCCAGCACGTTGAGCCCGGCCGTGATCCGGTAGCCGGGCAGCAGCGCCAGCAGCGCCGCCGCCGCGAGCGGGACCAGCAGGATCGCGTAGACCGGGTTGAAGCCGAGGTCGATCATTGCCGCTCGCCCCGATGCTGGTCGAGCGCCTGGATGTCGACGGTGTCGAACCGCTCGCGGATGCGGAACAGGAAGATGCCGATCACGATGAAGGCGATCAGGATCGAGAAGGCGACGCTGATCTCGACCACCAGCGGCATGCCCTTGGCGCCGGTCGCGGCCAGCACCAGGCCGTTCTCCAGCGACATGAAGCCGATCACCTGACTGACCGCATTGCGCCGGGTCACCATCATCAGCAGGCCGAGCAGGACGACCGACAGCGCGAAGGCGAGGTCCTCGCGCGCCAGCGGGTCGGCGGCGCCGGTCACCTGCAGCATCACCACCATCGACAGCGCGACGAGGCCGATGCCGGCGAGCATGGTCAGGCCGACGCCGACCACCGTCTCGATCTCGCGGTGGATGCGCAGGCGCTGGATGATGCGGTGGAGCACCAGCGGGATCGCGATCGCCTTGAACAGGAGCGCGATCGCGGCGGTCACGTAGAGGTGCGGCGCGTCCTGGCCGTAGGCCTGCCAGGCGACCGACAGCGCCAGCACGAAGGCGTGGAACGCGAAGATGTTGAGCAGCGCGTAGAGCCGGTCCTGGTAGAGCAAGAGGAAGCTGACCACGACGAGGCCGCCGGCCAGCAGGTGCGCGATGTCGAAGACGAGCGTGCCCATCTACAGGCTCGTCGACACGAAGAGGAGGAGCGTGCCGAGCAGCCCCAGCATCAGCGCCGCGCCCAGGAACTCGGGCACGCGGAACACCCGCATCTTGGCGATGGCGGTCTCGAACACGGCGAGCAGGAAGCCGCCGACGGCGAGCTTGGCGACGTAGGCGCCGACGCCGACCAGGTAGGCGACCGGCCCGGCGCTCGCGGTCGCCAGGCCCCAGGGCGCGAAGATGCAGCCGATCAGCGAGACGTAGAGCAGCAGCTTGAGCGACGCGGCGAATTCGATCATCGCCAGGTGGCGCCCGGAATATTCCAGCACCATCGCCTCGTGGACCATGGTCAGCTCGAGATGGGTCGCCGGGTTGTCGATCGGGATGCGGGCGTTCTCGGCGATCGCCACCATGATCAGCGCGATCAGGGCGAGGCCGAGCGAGACGCGCAGCCCGACGCTGGACGACGCCATGTAGGCGGCGACGGTCGAGAGCTGGGTCGAGCCGGCGACCAGCGCCAGGGTGAACACGATCAGCAGCATCGCCGGCTCGGCGAGCGAGGCGATCATCACCTCGCGGCTCGAGCCGATGCCCCCGAAGCTGGTGCCGACGTCCATGCCGGCGAGCGCCAGGAAGAAGCGCGCGCTGGCGAGCAGCGCGATGATCGCGATCAGGTCGGCGGTCCAGCTGAACAGCAGGCCGGTGGCGAAGGTCGGCACCAGCGCGGCGACCACCCAGGTGGCGGCGAAGATCAGGTAGGGCGTGGCGCGGAACAGCCAGGACGCGTTCTCGGCGAGCACGACCTCCTTGCGCAGCAGCTTGAGCAGGTCGCGGTAGGGCTGGAACACCGACGCCCCGCGCCGGCGCAACAGCCGCGCCTTCACCTTGCGCACGAAGCCGGTCAGCAGCGGCGCCAGCAGCAGCACCAGCGCCATCTGCGCAGCCTGCACCGCGAAGTCGTGGATCACCGCCATAGCGCCAGCACCAGCAGCAGCGTGACCAGGGTGACGAAGACCAGGCTCAGGTATCGGCGGATGGTGAGGAACTGGAGACGATTGAGCCGCGTCGCGGCGAAGCCGACGGCCTCGCCGATGGGCCGGTAGAGGCCGTCCCAGATCAGGTCGCGCAGGGTCACGGTCAGGCGCGCCGGCCGGCTGTCGCCCGGCGCCGGCATGTCGACCTCCTCGCGCGCGCGGAAGACCAGGGTGCCGAAGACCCGGCGGATCGGCTGGGCGAAGCTGCCGGCGGTATACTGGGTCGCCGGGCTCGGCTCGGGGAAGCCGCAGTCCCAGGCCGGTCCGCGCCGCCACGCCCGCGATGCGAAGCGGTGGATGACGAACGCGGCCAGCGCCGCCGAGACGGCGATGAAGCCGAACACCAGCAGCCCGTTGTAGGAGCTGCGCGCCTCGGCGATCGGCACGATCGACAGCCAGGGCAGCTCGGCCTGGACCGGCATGCGATGCCCGGCGAAGGCGTGGGCGACCGGCGCCAGGGCGTCGATGACGAAGCCCGGGAAGATCCCGGCAAGCAGGCACAGGGCCGCGAAGACGAACATGGCCGCGAGCGAGAAGCGGTCGACCTCCCGCGCGGTCTCGGCCGCCGGTGTCCGCGGGCGCCCGAGGAAGCTGACCCCGAACGCCTTGACGAAGCAGGCCGCGGCCAGCGCCGCCGACAGGGCGAGCAGGCCGCCGACCGCCGGCACCATGATCTTGAGCCCCCATTGCGGCAGCTGCGGGCTCTGCAGGATCGCCTGGAAGGTCAGCCACTCGGAGACGAAGCCGTTGAGCGGCGGCAGCGCCGAGATCGCGACGCAGCCGACCAGGAAGACGAAGGCGGTATAGGGCATCCGCCGGATCAGCCCGCCCAGATGCTCCATGTCGCGCTCGCCCGTCGCGGTCAGCACGGCGCCGGCGCCGAAGAACAGCAGGCTCTTGAAGATCGAGTGGTTGAGGACGTGGAACAGCGCGGCGGTCAGCGCCAGCGCCCCGGCCAGCGCCAGCCCGTTGGCCTTGAACGCCAGCGCCAGGCCGAGCCCGATATAGATGATGCCGATATTCTCGACCGTGTGATAGGCGAGCAGCCGCTTGAGGTCGTGCTGCATCAGCGCGTAGAGCACGCCGAGCACCGCGGTGACGCCGCCGAGCACCAGCACCACCATGCCCGACCACCAGGCCGGCTCGCCGAGCAGGTCGAAGACGATGCGGATGAAGCCGTAGACCGCGACCTTGGTCATCACCCCGCTCATCAGCGCGGAGACGTGGCTCGGCGCGGCCGGATGGGCGAGCGGCAGCCAGACGTGGAGCGGCACGATGCCCGCCTTCGAGCCGGCGCCGAGCAGAACCAGCGCGAGCACCAGCACGGTCACCAGCGGCGTGTGGTGGAGGGCGCGGATCGCGGCGAAGCCGTAGGCGCCGTCGGGCCCGGCGAGCAGGCCGAACCCGAGGATCAGCGCCAGCGTGCCGAAGCTGGCCATCACCAGGTAGACGAAGCCGGCGCGCGCGTTGTCGCGCTCTCGGTGGTGCGCCATCACCAGCGCCCACGAGGTCAGCGACATGAACTCCCACGACAAGAGGAAGGTGAAGGCGTCGTCCGCGAGCACGACGAGGTTCATGCCGGCGAGGAAGGCGGCGAAGAACGGCAGCACGCGCTGCGGCGCCGCTTCGTGGCGGCCATAGCCGAGGCCGTAGAGGCTCGCCGCCGCGCCGCCGAGGTTGACGACGACGAGGAAGAAGGCGCCGAGCGCGTCGATCCGGAAATGCGCCCCGATCCAGGGAATGCCGAGCGGCAGCGTCAGCGTGGCGTGCGGGTCGGCCGGCCCCAGCAGGTGCGCCAACGCCGAGGCGAGCGCGACGGCGGAAATCGCCAGGCACGCGCCGTACACGACGACCCGGGCGGCGCGCAGTCGGTTGAACACGACCGCCGCCACCGCCGTGCCGAGGAGCGCGGCCACCGACCCCAATGCGATTTCAACCGACATTGCTGGCGACGCCTGCCTCTTCGCTCATCGGTCCTGGCGTGTCTCGCCGGGCTCGGCCGCCTGGTCGTCCCGCGCGTTGGCGGCGGCCGACGGCGGCGACTTGAGGCGGACGCCCCGTCCGCTGCCCGTGCTGATCGCGTCCTCGCCGATCAGCTCGATCCCGGCGACGTCGAGCGCCGAGACCAGCTTCATCAGCGAATCGACGTTGCACCGGATCACCTCCGCGCTCGCTTCCATGCGCTGGATGGTCGGCACCGAGAGGCCCGACAGCTTCGCCAGCGTGCGCTGGTCGAGGCCGAGCAGGGCGCGCGCCGCGCGCAATTGTGCTGCCGTGATCATTCTCGGTCCGGAACGGTCATGTAAGAACGGCGATTTATTCCATATCAGTTCTGAATAGTGAAGTCTTAAATATCACTATTGAGGCCTGACATGGTTGCCGACGCCGGCCAGATGAGGCGTGAAGGCCGAGAGGGGGGAGGGCGAACGTGGCCGACGCTTGGCCCCCCTCTCGGCCGTGCACCGATGCGACGGCGCGGAGAGCGGCCGGGGCGGATGGCTGCCTCGCCGCGCAGCAGCGGTTTACCAATTGGCAATCCCCAGGCCTTATCAGCTGCAGGCACGCGAGACGCCGCTGCGGCCGTGCCGGTGGCTGGCGGCGCGGATGCAAGGCGTCAATCCGTCAGCGAGGTCATCCGATGAAATCTGTCTGCGCACCGCCCGTTTTCCGCCGCACCGCGGTGGGGTACATGCTGGCCGCCACCGTGCTGGCGCCGGCCGTCCTGTCCGCCGGGCCCGCTCGTGCCGCCGACGTCCTGGCGGGGACCTATACCGTCCAGGGTTGGGACCCGAACGAGACCCGGACGACGGACAAACCCTATCGTGGCGTCGCGTCGCTAAAGAAGCAGGGCGAGGTGTTCGTCTACGAGGGCGATATGGACGGCTACCGCTATGCCGGGGTGGGCATCTACCACCCGGGCACCAAGACCCTCGCCCTGCACTTCAAGGAAGTGCGGACGGGCAAGGTCGGCGTCGCCCACTTCCGCGTCGCCGGCGGTCGGCTCGACGGCACCTGGGCCTGGATGGGCGACCCCACCGGCAAGATGGGGAAGGAGATTTGGGTGAGGAAGTAGCCGGCGCGGCAATGGTGCCGATGGAGGGACTTCGAACCCCCGACCCACGCATTACGAATGCGTTGCTCTACCAGCTGAGCTACATCGGCGCGCCGGCCCTCTTATCCCGGCGGGCGGCGTTGGGGCAACCCCAAAGCGCGGCCCGGCGGCGGGCGAAGGCGATTTGAATATGGGGCGGGCCGGCCCAACGGCAAGCTGCCGTCAGCGTTCGGGCGAGGTGGGCGCGCCGGACGGGGCTTCGGGGGACGTTCCCGGCGAGGTGCCGGAAGCCGCGTCGGCGCCGGCCGGATTGTCGACGAGCGCGGGAACCGGCGTCTTCGCGGCGGCACCCGGTTCGGCCAGCGTCGGCGCCGCGGCGTCGCCGGACCGCAGCGCGTCGCCCTCGGCGCCGGGCAGCGCCGTGACCCGGGGCGGGGCCTTCCAGTGCATCGTGTCGAACGCGCCGCAATGGCCGCACAGGGCCGACCACTCGCGCGCGGTCGCGCCGCAGTCGTCGCACAGCCAGGTCGGCTCGGGCGGGGCGTCGCCGGCCTTGGCCAGCCAGTCGCGGGCCGCGGCGATGTCGCTATTCTCCGACTGCTCGAGCTCGGCGAACAGGCGGCAATAGGCGGCGTCGGGCCGCTCGCCGCCGCCGGCCACGAGGTGCCTGCGCGCCTGGCCCCACATCTTGGCGTCGAGCGCCGCGCGGGCCATGGCGAGGTGGGTGTCGCGGTGGTCGGGGGCCAGCTTCTCCAACGTCTCCATCGCCTTGAGCGTCTTCATCTCGTCGGGGCCGGCGATCTGGCCGTAGAGGCGGGCGAGGTCCGGGTGCGGCTGTTTCGCCCACGCCTCCTCGATCGCCCGCCGAGCCTGACGGGCGCGGTCGTCGGCGATCAGCAGCGCGACCAGCTGCAGGGTCGCGGGCAGGAAGTCGGGCTTGGCGCGCAGCGCCTTGCGGGCGTGCTCCAGCGCGGTGCGGCGGTTGCCGGCGCGCTCGGCCATCAGGCTCAGCTGGACCAGCAGCGCGGCGTCCTGCTGGCGGCCTTCCTCGGCGCCGACCGCCGACGCCTTGATCGCCGTGCGCAGGGTCGCCTCGGCGGCCTCCCAGCGGCGGGCGCGGATCTGGAGATGGAACAGCCGGGTCAGCGCCCACGGCGCCTTCGGGCTCAGCTTGCGCGCCCGGTCGGCGAGCCGGAGCGCGGCCTCGGTGTCGCCCCGGCCCTCGGCCAGGGTGAGCAGGCCGCGGACGCCGAGCAGCTCGGTCTCCGGCTGCTCCGCCATCGCCTCGTAGAACTTGCGCGCGACGCCGGGCTTGCCCTCGATCTGCGCCGCCTGCGCGCCGAGCAGCAAAGCGCCGGGCGGGCGGCCCAGGATCTCGTTGGCCAGCTTGGCCTGGCGCTTGGCCTCCTCGGTGTCGCCCTCGGCGATGGCGACCATGCCGCGGGTCAGCGCCAGGTAGCCGGCCTCGCGCCGGCGGATGCTGCGCCGCTCGCCGATCGACCGCGGCACCCGCCGGATCGACCGGATCAGCTCGAAGACGATGCCGGAGACGACGAACAAGAGCGCGACCAGCACCGCGAGGACGGCGACCGAGGTCTCGATCCGGTAGCCGCGCCAGTCGATGGCGACGGCGCCCGGCGTCTCGCTCAGCCAGGCGGCGACCGCCGCGACCACGACGAGGCCGAAGAAGGCCAGGACGACCCGGAGGAAGAGAGACATGCCGGCGCCCCGCGGCCTACTGCTTGTCCGGTGTGGCGGCGGTCTGGCCGGCGGCGAGCTTCACCGCCGCCCGGCCCAGCGCCGCGCTCGCCGTCTCGACCGCGAGCCGCGCCTTGGCCTGGGTCAGCCAGGCCTCGGCCGGCTTGCGCGCGCCGGCGGGCAGGGCGGCGACCAGCTTGACCGCCGGGGCCAGCGCACCCTTCTGCAGTGCCGCCTCGGCCCGGGCGACCAGCGCTTCGGGCGTGTCGCCCTTCACGTTCCCGCCCGTGCGGCGAACGGTGATCGACGAGCGCACCTTGGCCCAGGCGCGGTCGATCCAGTCGCCGCTCTCCGGCGCCCGGGCGGCGCGCACGATCCGGCTGGCGAGCGGCTCGAATTCGGCGGCCAGCGCCGCGCGCGTCGGCACGCCGGTCTTGGCGGTGACGGCGAGCTGCGCGAGCAGCGGCGCGACGGTAGGCGTGTCCTTCGCCAGGCTGCGCGCGGCGTCCAGCTCCGCGGCGTAGGGCTGGCCCGACAGGGCGCGGGCGCGGACCTGTCCGATCGCGGCGACCAGCGCCGCCGACCGGTTGCCGGACAGCGCGGCCTTGTCGACCCGCGTCGTCAGGGCGGCGATCTGCGCGGCCAGCTTGGTGCGCGCCGCCTGCGCTGCCGCGGCCTGGCTGCGCAGCGCGGCTATCGCCTTGTCGATCTCGGCGACCTTCTCGGTCATCGCCTTGACGGCTTCGCTGCCGCCGAGCTTGCCCATGTCGGCCTGGACCGCGGCCAGCTTCTTTTGCAGGGCGTCGGTCGCGGCCTTGATCTGCGCCATCGCCTCGGCGTTCGCCGCGGCGGGCAGCTTGGCGACCGTGGCCTCGAGCTTGGCAAGCCGGTCGCGCAGGGCGGCCTGTGCGGCGGTGCTCGCGGCGGCCGCCTTGTCGAGCTGGCTCCTGAGCGCGGCGATCTGCTTGCCGGCCGCGCCGCCGATGTCGACCGGCTGGCTCGCCTTCTTCTCGACGGCGGCGAGGCGGCTCGCCTGGGCATCCGCGCGTTTGGCCAGCGCGGCGTTCTGTTGCTGCGCGGCGGCGAGTCGCTTGCTCCAGCCCGGCGAACTTGTCGGCCGCGGCCTTGAGGATCTGCGCGTGCTGTTGCTGGACCGCGAGCGGTCGCCGTGCCGGGCCGCTCGGGACCGAGGAACCAGCCGAGGAAGATGCCGGCCGCGAGCACGATCGCCACCCCCGCGCCGAAGGCGAACGGCCGGATCCAGCCGCTCCGCTCGCGGGTGGGATGGTCGCGCGCCGGGTGGTCGATCGACGGCGGCGGCGTGCCGTCGGGCGCGCGCTTCACGCCCGCGTCCGGCGGCGGGGTTACCTTCTCGGCCCGGGCCTCGGTGGCCGGCGGCACCGAAGCCGTGCGCGCGCTGCCGGCGGCGCTCGCCGCCGCGGTGGCGCCGGCGCCTTCGGGCGCGGGCTTCGCATCGGCGCCTTCGGGCGCGGGCTTCGCGTCGGCCGTCGGTTCCTCCTTCGCCTCGGCCGCCGCGGCGAGGTCGATGCCTTCGCGGGCCGCGGCCTCGCGGATCTGTTCGAGCCGGGCGACCGGGATGGTCCCGCGCTCCTTCCAGCCCTGGACCGTCGTCACCGCCACGCCGAGCTTCTTGGCCATCGGGCGGATGCCGCCGAAGGCGGCGATGATCGCTTCTGCGTTGTCGAGGATGGGCGTCGTCATGGTCGCGCTGCGGGGTCGAGGGTTCGCGGTGTCCGACTGCTCGATCAGGGCGATCAGGTCGGCTTCGGTAGGAGACGCTGCCGCTTCGATGCGGCGCCACGGCACGGCGATGCCCGGCCGGCCGAGCGCGGCAGCGACAGCGTCGCTCAGGCAGAAGGCGGTCAGGCGCTTGCAGGCGTCGCCCAGGCCGGCCTTCAGGATCAGATCCATCAATGTACGGGCTGACCTGGGCGAATACAAGGCGACCCCATCCAGCGTACGCGTACGTAACGCCTGGACGGCGGCTTGGGGCAGGCTTTCGGCGGCATCGGCCCGGTACAGCACGTGGCGATCGACGGTGAAGCCCGCTTCCGTCAGCGACGCGATCGCGTCGCCCGCGACGTCCTCGCCGCACAGATGGGCGAGCGGGCCGCCCGACGGGGTCAGCCTGGCGGCGATCGTCGCGGCGAGGGCGGCGCCATCGCCGCGCGCGCTGACGACGTCGGCAAACCCGGCCTGGCGTGCCGCCGCTGCCGTCGCGTCGCCGACCGCAAATGCTTTGAGCTGCACGCTTCCGCCCAGATCGACGTAGGTTCGGACCGCATTCGCGCTGGTGAAGATCAGCGCCTGGTGGCCCGACAGGTCCGGCAGGTGGTCGATCAGGGGGCGGATGGCCAGCAGCGGCGCGACGACCGCCTCGATGCCGCGCCGCCGCAGCGCGTCGGCGGTGCGGTCGGCGCCGGGCTGGGGCCGGGTAACCAGGATTCGCATGGCGCTACGCCACGTCGGCGAAGATGTCGGCGGGGGCCTCGCGCCGCAGCGCCGCGCCGGCGTCGGCACCCAGGGCGTACGCCTCGTCGGCGCCGCCGGTGCGGCGCGCCCGGAAGATGCGCGAGCCGTCCAGCGCGGCGACCAGCACGCGCAGGTCGACCATGCCGGCCTCGATCGTCGCCAGCGCCCCGATCGGCGTCCGGCACGAGCCGTCCAGTTGCGCCAGCGCGGCGCGTTCGGCCTCGGCCGCGGTCATCGCGTCGCGATCGTTGAGCCGCGCCAGCGCCGCGCGCACGGGCGCGTCGTCCGCCCGGCATTCGATCGCGACCGTGCCCTGGCCCGCCGCCGGCAGCAGTATGTCGGTGTCGATCGGCGTCGCCCCGGGCGGCTCGATGCCGAGCCGGGCCAGTCCCGCGGCCGCCAGCAGCGTCGCGTCGGCCTCGCCGTCGGCGATCTTGCGCAGCCGGGTGCCGACGTTGCCGCGCAGCGGCACGATCGCCAGGTCCGGTCGCAGCGCCAGCAACTGCGCGGCCCGGCGCACCGACGAGGTGCCGATCCGCGCACCCTGGGGCAGCGCCTCGATCGAGGCCGCCGCGTCGCAGATCAGCACGTCGCGTGGGTCCTCCCGCGGCAGGCAGGCCGCGATGATCAGCCCCGCGGGCAGCTGGGTCTCCATGTCCTTGAGCGAGTGCACGGCGGCGTCGATGGTGCCGGCGAGCAGCGCCTCCTCCAGCTCCTTGGCGAACAGGCCCTTGCCGCCGACCTCCGCCAGCGGGCGGTCCTGGATGCGGTCGCCGGTGGTGCGGACGGAGACGATCTCCGGCCGCGGCTGGCCGGGATGGCAGGCGGCATAGCGGTCCGCCGCGGTCTCGGCCTGGACCAGCGCGAGCGGGCTGCCCCGGCTGCCGAAGCGCAGCGGCCGGTCGCCGGTCACCGTCGGGTCCTTTCGATCGGCACGCTGTTCCCCCTGTTGTCCCGGATGGCGTCGTCCCGGGCTGTCACGCGTCGGGCGCCATGCTAAATTCCCGAGAAGGACTAAATTACGATCATGACGCGCAAAAAGAAAAAGATGACGCACCGGGCCAAGGCGAAGAGCCCGCGCGACCCGTTCTGGCGGGCGCGGCGCGCGCTCGGCAGCCGCCGCGTCGAGGACAAGAAGACCTACGCGCGGGGCGCCACCCGCGCGGCAACGCGCCGCAGCCTCGAGGAGCAGGACTGACGTGGCGCTGACCGTCCTCGGCATCGAATTCGAGCTGCGACGAGACCGCGGCGGCCTTGGTCCGCCGCGGCGACGACGGCCGCCCGCAGGTGCTGGCCGAGCGGCTGCTGTCCCAGATCGAGGAGCACCGGCCCTACCAAGGCGTCGTCCCGGAGATCGCGGCGCGCGCCCATCTCGTCCATCTCGACCCGCTGATCGCCGAGGTCGTCGCCGAGGCGGGCATCGGCTTGGACGCGGTCGACGGCATCGCGGCGACCGGCGGGCCGGGCCTGATCGGCGGGGTCATGGTCGGCGTGACCATGGCCAAGGCGATCGCGGCGGTGCACGGCAAGCCCTTCGTCGCGGTCAACCATCTCGAAGGCCACGCGCTCAGCCCGCGGCTGATCGAGCCGGTCGCGTTCCCCTATCTGCTGCTGCTGGTCTCGGGCGGGCACTGCCAGCTCCTCGTCGTGCGCGGGGTCGGCGACTACCGCCAGCTCGGCACCACCATCGACGACGCGGCGGGCGAGGCGTTCGACAAGGTCGCCAAGCTGCTCGGCCTCGGCTACCCGGGCGGCCCGGCGGTCGAGGCTGCCGCCGACGCGGCGTCGGCGCCGGAGCGGTTCACCTTGCCCCGGCCGATGAAGGGCCGGGCCGATTGCGACTTCTCCTTCTCGGGGCTGAAGACCGCGGTGCGCCATACCGTCGCCGGGCTCGGTGACGCGATCACCCCGGCGGATGCAGCCGACGTCGCCGCCGCCTTCCAGCTCGCCGTCGCCGAGTTGATCGAGGACCGCAGCCGCCGGGCGCTCGACCTGCTCCGGGCGGAGGGTGTGTCCGTCACCGCCTTCGTCGTGGCCGGCGGCGTCGCCGCCAACACGCTGCTGCGCGCCCGGATGGCGGCGCTGGCCGAGGCGGCGGGCCTGCGCTTCATCGCCCCGCCGCTGCGCTATTGCACCGACAACGCCGCGATGATCGCCTGGGCCGGGGCCGAGCGGCTGGCGCTCGGCGCGACCGACCCGCTCGACTTCGCGCCGCGGCCCCGCTGGCCGCTGGCCTCGCTCACCCCCGCGGCCGGGGCGGCGGCGTGAGCCCGATCCTCGTCGTCGGCGGGGGCGCCTGGGGCACGGCGCTCGCCATGGTCGCGCGGCGCGCCGGCCGCGACGTCGTCGCTTTGGGCCCGCGAGGCCGAGGTCGTCGCCGACATCAACGACCGGCACGAGAACCGGCTGTTCCTGCCCGGCATCCCGCTCGATCCGGCGATCGCGGCCGAGGGCGACCTGGCCGCCGCCGCGCGGGAGGCCACGGCGATCCTGCTGGTCACGCCGGCGCAGCATACGCGAGCCGGTGCTGGCCCAGCTCGCGCCGGCCGTCGCGCCCGGCGCAGCCCTGGTCATCGCATCCAAGGGGATCGAGCAGGAGACCGGCCTGCTCCTGTCCGAGGTCGTCGCCGAGGCCGGTGCGTTCGAGCGGGTCGCCGTGCTGTCCGGCCCGACCTTCGCCGCCGAGGTGGCGCGCGGCCTGCCGACGGCGGTGACCCTGGCGGCCGAAGACCGCGGGCTGGCCGAGGACCTGGCGCACGCCCTCGGCGGGCCGCTGTTCCGCCCCTACGTCGCGACCGACGTGGTCGGCGCCCAGATCGGCGGCGCGGTCAAGAACGTCATCGCCATCGCCTGCGGCGTCGTCCACGGCCGCGGCCTGGGCGAGAACGCCCGTGCCGCCCTGATCACCCGCGGCCTGGCCGAGATCGGCCGGCTCGGCGCGGCCAAGGGCGCCTCGCCCCAGACCCTGATGGGCCTGTCCGGGCTGGGTGACCTGACCCTCACCTGCAACTCGATCCAGTCGCGCAACATGTCGCTGGGCGTGGCGCTGGGCGAGGGCCGGTCGCTCGCCGACGTGCTGGGAGCGCGCAACAGCGTCGCCGAGGGGGTGTGGACGGCGCAGTCGGTCGGCGCGCTGGCGCGGCGGCTCGGCGTCGAGATGCCGATCTGCGGGGCGGTCGAGCGCATCCTCCACGAGGGCGCCGACATCGAGGCCGAGATCGAGGGCCTGCTCTCCCGGCCGTTCCGCGAGGAATGAGCGCCGCTCAGGCGGCCTTGTGGATGGCGAGGTCGGTGATGCTCGGCTGCGACCCGCACAGGGCGCAGGCCGGGTCGCGCTTGGCGCGCAGCTCGCGGAAGCTGGCGGCGAGCGCGTCGTAGAGCAGCATCCGGCCCGACAGGCCGTCGCCCAAACCGAGCAGCTCCTTGAGCACCTCGGTCGCCTGGATCGAGCCGAGCACGCCGGCGACCGCGCCGAAGATGCCGGCCTCCTCGCAGCGCGGGATCATCCCGGCCGGCGGCGGCTCGGGGAACAGGCAGCGGTAGCAGGGCCGGTCGTCGCCGTCCTCCCAGGCGCGGAAGGTCGCGATCTGCCCCTCGAAGCGGAGCAGCGCGCCCGAGACCAGCGGCTTGCGCGCCAGGTAGCAGGCGTCGTTGAGCAGGTAGCGGGTCGGGAAATTGTCGCTGCCGTCGGCGACCAGATCCCAGGCGGCGATGATCTCGGCGGCGTTGTCCGGGGTCAGCCTTTCCTCGTAGGCGGTCACCGAGACCTCGGGGTTGAGCCGGCCGATCGCCTTGACCGCGCTCTCCGCCTTGGGGTGGCCGAGCCCGTCCATCGAATGGATGATCTGGCGCTGCAGGTTGGACAGGTCGATGACGTCGTCGTCGATCACGCCGATATGGCCGACCCCGGCCGCCGCCAGATACATCAGCAGCGGCGCGCCCAGCCCGCCGGCGCCGACCACCAGCACGCGCGACGCCAGCAGCCTGGCCTGGCCCTCCTCGCCGACCTCGTCGAGGACGACGTGGCGGGCGTAGCGTTCGAGCTGGGCGTCGGTGATCCCGGTCATGGGGTCGTGCCGCTCATGTCTCGTCGAACAGCGCCGTCGACAGGTAGCGTTCGGCGAAGGAGGGCAGGATCGCCACGACCAGCTTGTCCTTCATCTCCGGCCGGGCGGCGACCTCGAAGGCGGCGGCCAGCGCGGCGCCCGACGAGATGCCGACCGGCAGCCCCTCGACCTTGGCGGCCTCGCGCGAGGTGGCGAAGGCGGTGTCGTTGGCGACCTTGACGATCTCGTCGATCAGGCTGGTGTCGAGGTTGTCGGGCACGAAGCCGGCGCCGATGCCCTGGATCTTGTGCGGCCCCGGCAGGCCGCCCGACAGCACCGGGCTGTCCTCGGGCTCGACCGCGATCATCTTGAGCGACGGCTTGCGCGCCTTGAGCACCTCGCCGACGCCGGTCAGCGTGCCGCCGGTGCCGACGCCGCTGACCACCGCATCGACCTTGCCGTCGGTGTCGCGCCAGATCTCCTCGGCGGTGGTCTGGCGGTGGACCTCCGGGTTGGCCGGGTTGGAGAACTGCTGGAGGATCAGCGAATTCGGGATCGTCTCGGCCAGCGCCTCGGCGCGGCGGATCGCGCCCGACATGCCCTCGGACGCCGGGGTCAGCTCCAGCTCGGCGCCCAGGAAGGCGAGCATCTTGCGGCGCTCCACCGACATGCTCTCGGGCATGGTCAGGATCAGGCGATAGCCCTTGGCGGCGCAGACGAAGGCGAGCGCGATGCCGGTGTTGCCCGAGGTCGGCTCGATCAGCACGGAGCCCGGCACCAGCCGGCCGTCGCGCTCGGCGGCCTCGACCATGGCGCGGCCGATCCGGTCCTTGACCGAGCCGGCCGGGTTGAAGAACTCGCACTTGCCGACGACCTCGCCGACGCTGCCGTGCGCTTCGCCCAGGCGCGAGACCCGCACCAGCGGCGTCGCGCCGATCGTGTCCAGAATCGAGCCGTAAATCTTGCCGCGGAATTCGGTCATCGGTGCATCCGTTTCAGTGGTCAGATCGAATAGTCGAGGGTGCGGACCGCGTCGCTGGTGACACCGCCCTTGTGCGCCTGCAGGCACAGTTCTTCGAAGGTCACCGCGTCGAGCCGCTTGAGCCATTCCTCGCGCAGCGCGCGGCACAGCGGGCGGACGACGTTGTTGCCCAGGTCCGAGCCGGCGCTGTCGGTCAACGGGTCGTCGGCGGTCTCCAGCGAGCGGACGGTGCGCAGCACGTCGCCGAGCGAGATCTGCTTGCGGTCGCGCGCCAGCCGGTAGCCGCCGCGCGGCCCGCGCACGCCGGTCAGCACGCGCTGGCGGACGAGCTGCTGGAGCACGGGCTCGAGATAGCGCGGCGGGATGTTCTGCCGCCGGCTGATCTCGCTGCTCTGCACCGGCTTGCCGGCGCTGTTGTAGGCGATGTCGAGGACGGCCTCGATCGCGTAGACCAGCTTGCGCGAGAAATCAGGCACGTTTCCGCTCCACCGTCACACCGGTCGACCCGAAGCCGCCCGCGCCGCGCTCGGTCTCGGGCAGGGCGTCGACCGCCTGCCAGGCGACGCGGGTCACCGGGCCGACCACCATCTGGGCGATGCGCATGCCGCGCTCGACCGTGAAGGGCTCGCGGCCCGTGTTGATCATGATGATGCCGATCTCGCCGCGATAATCGGCGTCGATCGTGCCCGGCGTGTTGACCAGGGTCACGCCGTGCTTGAGCGCCAGGCCCGACCGCGGGCGGATTTGGGCTTCGTAACCGTCGGGCAGGGCGATCGCGATTCCGGTCGGGACCAGCGCCCGCTCGCCCGGCGCCAGGGCGACCGGCGCGTCGACCGCGGCGACCAGGTCCATGCCCGCGCTGTGCAGCGTCTCGTAGGCCGGCAACGGCAGGTCCCCGCCGTGGGGCAGGCGCTGGATCGACACGGTCACGGAGCTCATTCGGCGGCGCCCTCCGCCGGGGCCAGCGCGCCGGCGATCCGGTCGGCCAGTTGCGCCGCCACCCCGTCCTTGGTCATGCGCGGCCAGTCCTCGACCGTTTCGGCGGTGACCAGGTGGACCGTGTTGTCGCTGCCGCCGAAGGTGCCGGTGGCCGGCGCGACGTCGTTGGCCACGATCCAGTCGCAGCCCTTGCCCGCGCGCTTCTTGCGGGCGTTGGCGACGACGTCCTCGGTCTCCGCGGCGAAGCCGACGACCAGCCGGGGGCGGCGGTTGCCCGCCTCGCACAGCGAGCGCAGGATGTCCGGGTTCTCGGCCAGCACCAGCTCGGGCGGCGCGCCGTTCTTCTTGATCTTGGCGTCCGCCGGTGTCGCGGCGCGCCAGTCGGAGACCGCCGCCGCGCAGACGGCGACGTCGGCCGGCAGCGCCCGTTCGCAGGCGGCCAGCATCTCGCGCGCGCTCTCGATATGGACCACGGCGACGCCGGGCGGGTCCGGCTCGGCGGTCGGGCCGGAGACCAGCGTCGTCTCGGCGCCCAGCGCCGCCAGCGCGCGGGCGATGGCGTGGCCCTGCTTGCCCGACGAGCGGTTGCCGAGGAAGCGGACCGGGTCGATCGCCTCGTAGGTCGGCCCGCTGGTGACCAGCGCCGTCAGGCCCGCGAGCCGGGCGGACTGCCGGAAGTGGGTTTCGATCGCCTCGACGATCTGTTCGGGCTCGGCCATCCGGCCGGTGCCGCTCTCGTCCTCGGCCAGCGACCCGTCCATCGGGCCGATACGGGCGACGCCGCGCGCCTCCAGCGTGTGCAGGTTGGCGACGGTCGCCGGATGGTTCCACATCCGGTGGTTCATCGCCGGCGCGATCAGGATCGGCGCGGCCGAGGCGAGCAGCACGGTTGCGGCGAGCTCGTCGGCGATGCCATTGGCCATCTTGGCCATGATGTCGGCCGTGGCCGGCGCGACGACGACCAGGTCGGCTTCCTGCGACAGGCGCAGGTGGCCCATCTCCGCCTCGTCGACCAGCGAGAACTGGTCCTGGTAGACCTTCTCATGGCTGATGGCGGCGACCGACAGCGGGGTCACGAAGTTGGCGCCGGCCCGGCTCAGCACGCAGCGGACCGTCGCGCCGCGCTCGCGCAGTCGGCGGATCAGGACGAGGCTCTTGTAGGCGGCGATGCCGCCCGTGATCACGAGCAGGACTTTCTTGCCTGAAAGCATGCCGTCGCCGGTGTTTTACGGATTTCTCGTGTAGATACATAGCCGCTGTTCGCGGCGTCGGCAAGGGGGCCGCGACGCCGTTGCCTAGATTGCCAGCGCGAACACCGCGACCGCGAGCATGGCCGATCGCGACCCACACCGGCCACAGCGCCGTGTGGCGCTCGACCCGGACCGGTTCGGCGGGTTGGGCCAGACGCTCCAGCCCCTGTTCCAGGTTGGCCAGGATCGTGGGCAGCCGTTCGGCCGTCTCGGACAGGCTGCGGACCGCCTCGAGGACACGCGCCGGCGGGCCGCGGTGGAGGCGCATCCAGTCCTCGATCAGCGGCCGGGCGAGCGCCCACATGTTCTCGTGCGGGTTCAGCTTGCGGCCGACCCCTTCGGTCACCAGCATGGTCTTCTGCAGCAGCAGGAGCTGGGGCTGGGTCTCCATCTCGAACCGCTCGGTGATCTGGAACAACAGGCCCAGCAGCCGCGCGATCGAGACCTCGTGCAGCGGCTTGTCGAAGATCGGCTCGGCGACCGCGCGCAGCGCCTGCGAGAAGGCCGCGCGCGACTTGTCCTGCGGCACGAAGCCGGCCCGGAAATGGACGTCCGCGACCTTGTCGTAGTCGCGCGACAGGAAGCCCATCAGCATGTCGGCGAGATAGATGCGGGTCTTGTGGTCGAGCCGCCCCATGATTCCGAAGTCGACCGCGACGATGGTGCCCGCCTCGTCGATGAAGGCGTTGCCGGGGTGCTGGTCGGCGTGGAAGAAGCCGTCGCGGAAGACCTGGTTGAAGAAGGACGCGGCGGCGTGGGACAGGATCTCGGTCGGGTCGTGCCCGGCCGCGACCAGCGCGTCATGCTCGTCGACCGGGATGCCGTGGATGCGCTCCAGGGTCAGCACCCGGCGGCCGGTCCGCTGCCAGTCGACGCGCGGCACGCGGAAGGTCGGGTCGCCGGCGAAATTCTCGCCCAGCTCGCTCGCCGCCGCGGCCTCCATGCGGAAGTCCATCTCGAGCTGCACCGATTCGGCGAAGGTACGGACGACCTCGACCGGCTTGAGCCGGCGGAAGTCGGGCCGCAGCCGGTGGACGATGCCGGCGATCCAGTAGAACAGGTCGAGGTCGCGGGCGAAGGCCGCCTCGATCTTCGGGCGCAGCACCTTGACCGCGACCTCGTCGCCCTCGGTGGTGACCGCGAAATGGACCTGGGCGATCGATGCGGCGGCGACGGGCTCGTCCTCGAACTGGGCGAACAGCGTGTCCAGCGGCACGCCCAGCTCGTTGGCGACGATCTTGCGCGCTTCGTCGGACGGGAAGGGCGGCAGGTGGTCCTGCAGGCTCGGCGAGGTCCGCCGCCACCTGCTCGCCGAGCAGGTCGGGCCGGGTCGACAGCATCTGGCCGAGCTTGATGAAGCTGGGGCCGAGCTCTTCGAGCGCCTTGGCCAGCCGTTCGCCCGGCCGGCCCTCGACGCGTGCCCCGCGACAGCCGCCGCGCGATCCACACCGCGAACGGCGCGAAGCCCAGCTCCTCGATCGGGAACAGGGCGTCGTGGCGCGCCAGGGTGCGCGCGATGCCGATCATGCGGGAGACGTTGCGGACGGTGCGGAACATCGGGCGAGGTCAGATGCGCCAGCCGGCGTGGATCGCGCAGATGCCGCCCGACAGGTTCTGCCAGTCGACCAGCTCGAAGCCCGCCGCCCGCATCATCGCGGCGAGCTCCTGCTGGGGCGGGAACTTGCGGATGCTCTCCACCAGGTACTGGTAGGCCTCGCGGTCGCCGGCCACCATCCCGCCGATCGCCGGCAAGGCGGTGAAGGAATAGCGGTCATAGAGCGGGCCGAGCAGCGGCAGCGCGACCTGGCTGAACTCGAGGCAGAGGAACTGGCCGCCGGGCCGCAGCACGCGGTGCGCCTCGCGCAGCGCGGCGTCCTTGTCGGTGACGTTGCGCAGGCCGAAGGCGATGGTGTAGGCGTCGACGCTGGCGTCCGGGAACGGCAGCGCCTCGGCGTCGCCGCAGACCCAGTCGATGCCGCGGAGCCGGCCGCGGTCGATCGCCCGGTCGCGGCCGACCGCGAGCATCGAGGCGTTGATGTCGCAGACCGTGACGTGACCGCCCGGCGCGCGCTTGAGGAAGCGGAAGGCGATGTCGCCGGTGCCGCCGGCGACGTCGAGCAGGTGCATGCCGTCGCGCGGCTTGAGCCGGTCGATCAGGATGTCCTTCCAGAGCCGGTGGACCCCGCCGGACATCAGGTCGTTCATCAGGTCGTAGCGGCGGGCGACGCTGTCGAACACGCCGCGCACCATCCGTTGCTTCTCGTCCCGCGGCACCGCGCGGAAGCCGAAGTCGGCGGTCGGCGTCTCGCCGGGATCGTCGTGCTTGCCTCTGGACATGGCGCGGACATTAGCCGCAGTCGGGGCGGCGCGCCAGATCGCCCGCGCGCTGCCGCCTGCGCCCGATCGCCCTGCACCGGACGGGCTTCCGGCCGCCCCGGCGACGGGGTATATCGGGCGACCAGCCTGGCGCCGAGGGTCGCGCATGCCCGAACTCCCCGAAGTCGAAACCGTCGTCCGCGGCCTGCGTCCCGTGATGGAGGGCCGCCGCATCGTCCGGGTCGAGGTGAACCGCCCCGACCTGCGGGTGCCGTTCCCGCCGGACCTCGTCGACCGGGTCGAGGGCCGGCAGGTCGCCCGGGTCGACCGCCGGGCCAAGTATATCCAGGTCCATATCGACGGCGGCGACGTCATGCTGATGCACCTCGGCATGTCGGGCCGGCTCTATATCGACACTGCGCGGCCCAACATGCTCCTGGCGCATGACCACCTTGTGCTGACGATGCAGGACGGCACGGTGATCCGCTTCAACGACCCGCGCCGCTTCGGCCTGGTCGCGCTGACCACCGAGACCGGGCTGGCGGACCACCCGCTGCTCGCCGGGGTCGGGCCGGAGCCGCTCGCCCCCGCCTTCGACGGCGCCTTCCTCGCGGCTGCGCTGAAGGGTCGCAACACGTCGATCAAGGCCGCGCTGCTCGACCAGCGGCTGGTCGCCGGGCTCGGCAACATCTACGTCTGCGAGGCGCTCTATTTCGCCGGCCTGTCGCCGCGGCGGCGGGCCGGCACGGTCCAGGGCCAGCGCGCGGCGCGGCTCGCCGCGGCGGTCAAATCGGTGCTCGAGCGGGCGATCGCGGCCGGCGGCTCCAGCCTGCGCGACTACGTCCAGCCGAGCGGCGAGCTCGGCTATTTCCAGCACCAGTGGGCGGTCTACGGCAAGGAGGGCGAACCGTGCCCGGACTGCGATTGCGACCTCGCGGCCACCGGCGGCGTCCAGCGCATCGTCCAGTCGAACCGCTCGACTTTCTATTGTCCGCGGCGGCAGCGCTGAGGTAAGAGTCCGCCCGTTTCCCGCGACGGCGCCCCTTCCACCCCGGCGCCGCCAAGCGATCGGAACGCTCCGCGCCGCCCTCGCCGCGCGCCGCGTCCGACCGGCAGGCCCGACCCCGCCAGGCTCGCTTCCGCCAGGTGCGGGCGGGCGTTCCAGAAGCGTTCGATCGAAAGCCCGGACACGTCGACAAGGACAACATCCATGAGTTTCGAGACCGTCATCTATGAAACCAAAGGCCCGGTCGCGATCATCCGCCTGAACCGGCCCAAGGCGCTCAATGCGCTCAACGGCATGCTCGTGTCGGAGCTCGGCACGGCGCTGCAGGCGGCGCAGGACGATGACGCGGTCGGCGCGATCGTGCTGACCGGCAGCGAAAAGGCCTTCGCCGCCGGCGCCGATATCAAGGAGATGGAGGAGAAGTCGTTCCAGGACGTCTATCTGGAGGATTTCATCACCAACGGCTGGGAGAAGGTGACGACGGTGCGCAAGCCGGTCATCGCCGCGGTCGCCGGCTATGCCCTGGGCGGCGGCTGCGAGCTGGCGATGATGTGCGACTTCATCCTCGCCGCCGACAACGCCAAGTTCGGCCAGCCCGAGATCAACCTGGGCATCATCCCGGGCGCCGGCGGCACCCAGCGGCTGACGCGCGCGGTCGGCAAGGCCAAGGCGATGGAGATGTGCCTGACCGGCCGCATGATGGGCGCGGAGGAAGCCGAACGCGCCGGGCTGGTCAGCCGGATCGTCGACGCCGACGAGCTGCTCGACGAAGCGGTCAAGACCGCCGAGACCATCGCCAAGCTGTCGCGCCCCGCGGTCTACATGGCCAAGGAGGCGGTCAACCGCGCCTTCGAGACCACCCTGCGCGAAGGCGTGCTGTTCGAGCGGCGCACCTTCCATTCCGCCTTCGCCCTGGAAGACCGGGTCGAGGGCATGAAGGCCTTCGTCGAGAAGCGCGAGCCCAAGTTCCGCAACCGTTAGCGGCGCCGGCACACTCCCTGTGGGAGGTGAAATGGCATGCATTGGCAGGACATCGTCCTGGCCTCGGCGGGTGTGATCGGCAGCTTCGTCGCGGTCGTCCACGGCGTCCTGGTGCAGCGATGGATGGTCAGGCCGATCGGCGAGCTTGCCGTCGACGCCGAGCGGATGGCCGGTTCGACGCGGCGAATGGTGCCGCTGCTCCTTCATTTCAGCACGACGGCCTGGTTCCTGGGCGGGCTGGCCCTGATCGCCGCGGCCGTCTGGTTCGGGCCCGGCGCGCGGTTGGCGACGGCCGTATTCGTGGGCGGACTCTATCTCTACGGCGCCCTCGGCAACCTCTGGGCCACGCGAGGCCGCCATCCCGGCTGGTTGCTGTTGGTCGTGGCGCTCGCGCTGATCGTGGCCGGCGTGTCCTGAATCCTCCGGCCGCGTGCGGTCGTCGCACCTTGACCTTGCGCCTAGCGGCCTATATATCCGCGCCTTCACATTCAGACTGCATCGCAGCAAGCAAAGAACAACCGAGATGGCCCACCACAAATCGGCCAAGAAGCGTATCCGCCAGACCGCCCGCAAGACCGTGGCGAATGGCGCGCGCGTCAGCCGCATCCGCACCTACGTCAAGAAGGTCGAAACCGCGATCGCCTCCGGCGACAAGTCGGCGGCCCAGGACGCGTTCAAGGCGGCCCAGCCGGAGATCCAGCGCGGCGTGACCAAGGGCGTGATGGCCCGCAACACGGCCTCGCGCAAGATCAGCCGGCTCAACGCGCGCATCAAGGCGCTCTCCTAGGAAACGGCCTTCGGGCCGCAGGCGCCGCCCGCCGGGCTTCCGGTGGCGGCGTTTTCGTGTGTGCGGATGTCGCTCGCGCCTAGATGTTCTTGAGCCGGCGGTCGAGGTCGCGGATCTGTTCCTCGGACAGCGCGCGGCGGATCGCGGCCAGCGCGGGCCGCACCCGGCCCGGCACGTGCCGCTCGGCCAGCTTGTACCAGTAATAGGCCTTGGCGGCGTCGCGGCTGGCGGTGTTGCCCCACCAATGCCAGCCCAGCGAGATGTAAGCACCGACGATGCCGCGCCGCGCCGCCTCCTGGATCAGGCGCAGCCCCTCGCGCTCGTTGCGCGGCACGCCGCGGCCGTTCAGCAGCAAAAGGCCGAGGCTCCACTGGGCCGCCGCCGACCCGCTCGCGCTGGCGATGCGGTAGTGGCGCGCCGCCTGGGCGAAGGCCTTTTGGCGCTCGTAGGCGCGGCCGAGCTGGAAGCGCAGGCGCGCCAGCTCGGGCCGGGTGTGCACCGCCCGCGCGCAGACGCGGATCGCCCGCTTGGCGTCGATGTCCCTGAACGCGACGCCGCGCGCGTCCGGTGGCCGGTCGGGGTCGTAGCGGTAGCCGGCGAGCTGGTCGCAGGCCTCGACCGCCGGCCGCCACACCCGGTGCGCGACATAGCCCGACAGCATCGAGATCAGCACCAGCATGGTGCCGGCCAGCCACAGTCGCTGGTGCCGGGAACCGCTGCCGCGCGTCATGGCCGGCGGGGGCGGCGCCGGCGGCGGAGCGGCTGGTTCGGGCTCCGGCTCGTCCTCCGTCGCGACCTTGTGGGTCAGGGTGATCTCGTCGGCGCCGTCGGGAGGCGGGAATCGGGGCCCATGCGGTGTCGCGGCGCCGGCGTCCAGGCTCGCCGCCAGGGTCGCCCACAGAGCATCGACCGAGGCGGGCCGGGTCGCCGGGTCGAGGGTGAGGCCGCTGCGAATCGCCCCGATCAGGCTGGCGGTGTAAGCGCCTGAGCGCAGCGCGGCGTGGAGCGGCGCGTCGACGGGGTCGGGCTGAATTCGAGGCGATCAGCGACTGCCGCCGGCCCGCGTCGGGTGGCACCGCCCCGGTCACCGCCTTGAACAGGGTCGCCGCCAGGCCGTAGACGTCGGTCCACGCGCCCTGGCCGCCCGATGTGTACTGCTCCGGCGGCGCGTATCCGGGCGTCAGCACCTCGGTCAGCCGCTGGCCGCGCGACTGGACCGCGACGCGCGCGGCGCCGAAGTCGATCAGCACCGGCGCGCCGTCCGGGCGGAGGATGATGTTCGCCGGCTTGATGTCGCGGTGGAGCACGTCGTTGCGGTGGACCTCGGCGACGCCCGACGCCAGGGCCTGGAACAGCGCGCGCACCTCCGCCTCGGTGAGCCGCCCGCGGCGCTGGATCACGGCGTCGAGCGTCTCGCCCTCGATCAGCTCCATGACGATATAGGCGGTGCCGTTCTCCTCGAAGAAGCCGTCGATGCGCAGGATGTTGGGATGGCGCAGCCGCGCCAGGATCTGGGCTTCGCCGAGGAAGCGGTTGAGGCCCCAGTGGAACAGCTCGGCCTTGTCCGGGCCGAGCGGGACCACGCTGGCGCGGTTGCTGCTGCGCTTGGCGAACTCGACCGGGCAGTATTCCTTGATCGCCCACGGGCTGCCGTCTTCGCGGCGCCGGGCCTGGTAGGTGATGCCGAACGACCCCGAGCCGATCGCCCGTTCGACGCGGTAGACGCCGACGGGATAGCCCGCCGGCAGCGAGTCGTCCCGCCCCGCGGCGCCGTGGCGGCTGCCGTCGATCGTGTCGGACATGGGGCCTGGCTCTCGCCTCATCGCGCGTCAACCGGGTTCTATGTCATGTACGGTGGGGCTCCGGGTATCGTGCGGCGCCGGAACGGGCGCGCCTAAAGGATATCCAGCACCTTCTCGGGCGGGCGGCCCAACGCGGCCTT
Organism: uncultured Alphaproteobacteria bacterium; assembly: GCA_963730305.1. GTDB lineage: Bacteria > Pseudomonadota > Alphaproteobacteria > Bin65 > Bin65 > CAMYMQ01. The sequence goes on along the minus strand of CAVSRB010000004.1, from coordinate 180,277 downwards.
GCCGTCCGACAGGACGATCGGCCGCTCGATCAGGATCGGGTCGGCGACCATCGCCGCGACCAGCGCATCGGTTGACAGGCCGGCGTCGGCAAGGTTCTTTTCGGCGTAGGGCGCTTCCTTGCGGCGCATCAGGTCGCGCGGCTCCAGCCCGAGTTTCGCCAGGATGTCCTTCAGTTCGGCGGCGCTCGGCGGCGTCTTGAGATACTCCACGACCTCCGGCTCGATGCCCTTGCTGCGGATCAGCTCAAGGGTCTGGCGGGATTTGCTGCACCGCGGATTGTGGTAGATGGTCACAGACATGCCCCAATTCCTCCCGATCCCCTTCGGTCCCCGGCGTGCGCCCACCGCCCCACCGGGCCCGGCGCCGCGCACGCTGACATCAAGATAGGGGTCTAGGCCGCGATGTTCCACCGCTTGCTTCGCTTCCTCATCCTCCTGGTCCTGCCGCTCGGCCTGGCGCTGGCGGCGGTTCCGGCCAGCGCCCAGACCGCGCCGCCGGCAAGCCGCCGTCCGACACGATCGCGGTCAAGGACCTCGAGAAGCTGATCAAGACGCTCGAGAGCGACAGCGATCGCAAGGCTTTCGTCAAGACGCTGAAGGACCTGCTCGCCGCGAAGAAGGCGCTGGCGAAGAAGCCCTCGGCGTTCGACGCCTTCATCTCGACGATCGTCGGCCGGATGCGCGCGTCGGGCAAGGCCATGGTCAACGCGGCCGACGTGGTCACCGACTTGCCCAAGCTGTGGACGTGGCTGCGTCAGCGGCTTCGCCACCAAGGCGCAGCGCGACATGCTGATCGAGGGGCTGTGGAAGACCTTGCTGGTCCTGGCGCTCGGGTTGGCCGCCCAGATCCTCACGCACCTGCTGCTGCGCCGCCCGCGGCGCACCCTCGAAGACCGCGAACGGGACGCCTTCGTCATTCGTGCCGGCTATCTTGCCGTCCGCACGCTGCTCGACCTGCTGCCGGTCGTCGCTTTCGGGGCGGTCGCCTATGCCGTGCTGCCGTTGACGGCGCCGAGCCCGACGGCGTCGGCGGTCGCCCTGTCGCTGATCTTCGGCTTCCTGCTCGCGCGCGCCATCCTGGTCGTGCTGCGGATGATCCTGGCGCCCAAGGCCGGCGCGCTGCGGCTGTCGTCGCTCGGCGACGAATCCGCGGCCTATCTCTATCTCTGGGGACGGCGCTTCACCCACGTCATCGTCTACGGCTATTTCGGGCTGGTCGCGATCTCCGCCCTCGGCCTGCCGCTGGCGGTCCAGGGCGCATTGCTCAAGCTGATCGGCGTCATCGTGCTGATCCTGCTGATCGTGTTCATCCTGCAGAACCGGCGCACGGTCGACGACTGGCTTTCCGCCGAGCCGCGCAACGGCAGCCGGGTCCTGCGCACCCTGGGGCGCCGCCTGGGCGACGTCTGGCACGTCTTCGCCATCCTCTACGTGATCGTCGGCTTCGTGGTCTGGGCGGTGGGGATCGCGGGCGGCTTCACCTTCATGCTTCGCGCCACCGTCCTGACCGTGCTGATCGGCGGTGTGACGATCGGCGTGATCGTTGGCCTGCGCAAGCTGCTCGACCGGCTGTTCGGCATCGACGCCGACCTCAAGCGGCGCAACCCGCGGCTGGAGGAACGCGCCAACCGCTACATGCCGATCGTGCGGTCGGTCGTGTTCGGCGTCGTCTACGTCGTTGCCGCGATCGCGATCCTGCAGGCCTGGGGGCTCGATGTGCTGGGCGCACTGGCGTCCGAGCTCGGCCAGCTCGTGGTCGGCAGGGCGATCACCATCGTCATCGTCGTCATCACGGCCATCGTGGTCTGGGAGCTTATCAACAGCGCGATCGACCGCTACATGCTGCGCCTGGCCGAGAACCGCCGCAACGGCGAGCGGGCGGCGCGGCTGCGCACGCTGCTGCCGATGATCGAGAAGCTGATCCTGGTCACGATCGTCGTGGTCGTCGCGCTGATCGTGCTGTCCGAGATCGGCGTCAACATCGGTCCGCTGTTGGCCGGCGCCGGCGTGATCGGCCTGGCGATCGGCTTCGGCGCCCAGACCCTGGTCAAGGACATCATTACCGGCCTGTTCAACATCCTCGAGGATTCGATGGCGGTCGGCGATATCGTCACGGTCGCCAGCCGGACCGGCACGGTCGAGGACCTGTCGATGCGCAGCGTCGTGCTGCGCGACTACCAGGGCATCCAGCACACGATCCCGTTCAGCTCGATCACCGACGTCCAGAACCTGACCAAGGACTTCGCCTATGCGGTGATGGACTATGGCGTCGGCTATCGCGAGAACGTCGACGAGGTCATGGCGGTGATCCTGGAAGTGGCCGCCGAGTTCCGGAAGGACGAAGCCTTCGCGCCCAACCTGCTCGGCGATCTCGAGATGTGGGGCCTCAACGAGCTGGGCGATTCGGCGGTGGTGATCCGCTCCCGCTTCAAGTGCATGCCCGGCTCGCAATGGTCGATCCGGCGCGAGATGAACCGCCGGATCAAGGCGGCGTTCGACGCGCGCGGCATCGAGATCCCGTTCCCGCACGTCACGCTCTATTTCGGCGAGGACAAGGAGGGCAAGGCGCCGCCGGCCAACCTCCGCATCGACCAGGTTCCGAAGCCGGCCCAATCGGGCCCGGCGGCCTCGCCGAAGGCCGCCGAATCGGCAGCGGCCGAGGCGAAACCCGACGCTCCGCCGAAGGGCCAGGCGGCCCAATTCGACGACACGCCGGGCGAGCACTGACCCCCGAAAATCCGCCGCGCGACGGCGTTCTCTCACATCTGCGTGAACCCCGATATTCCGCTTGTGCGGCGTTTGAATACAGAGCAGGTTCCGCCGCTTTCATCGAAAGGGGCTCGTTGCCATGAAGCGGGTTCTATCCGTAAGCGCGGCCGCAGCGATTATCGCGGCAGTTTCCTCCTCCTTTGCCGACAACGCCGCCGCCGAGGCCAAGATCCTCGGCTGGGTCGAGTGGGCGCTGGTCTCGAAGCAGCGGGTTCGGATGCGGGCGAAGCTCGACACCGGCGCCCAGTCTTCGTCGATCAATGCCGAGGACATCGAACGCTTCCGGCGCGACGGCCGCGATTGGGTCCGCTTCGCGATCCGCGGCCGCGACGACCAGAGCAAGCGTTTCGAGCTGCCCGTGCACCGCTGGGTGCGGATCAGGCGCGCGGGCGCGCGGACGACCCGCCGCGCGGTCGTGCTGCTCGGCATCTGTGTGGGCACCCGCTACCGGATGGCGCAGGTGAACTTGGCCAGCCGCACGCGCATGAACTATGCCCTGCTGATCGGGCGGCGGTTCATGGCCAACGAGATCCTCGTCGATCCGAGCCGTCGGTATACGACGGAGCCGAATTGCCCGCGCTAGGTCGGCACAACGATGAAGAAGAGGCACGTCTATATCCTGGCGGCCGTCCTGACCGTGCTCGGTCTCGCCCTCTATGCCTATAAGGTCGGCTTTCTCGGCTACCCCGTCGTCCCGAACGCGAAGGTCGACGTCTGGGAGGTCGAGACTCGGCTGAAGTTCACGGCGAGTGGCGGCGAGGTAAAGCTGGCACTGTTCACCCCAACGCCGTCCGGGCGTAACGCGATCCTGGAGCGCCGTTACGTCGCGCCGGGCTATGGCCTGACCACCGAGAACGCCGGCCCCAACCAGCGTGCCGTCATATCGACGCGCAAGGCCGACGGGGCGCAGGCCGTCTACTATCGCGTGGTCGTCCAGCGCACGCCGGGCGCCGCGCCGGCGCAGCCCAACCTGTCGACCGCGATCGAGCCCCACGGGCTGGAAGAAGCGAAGTTGGCGGCGGCGCAAGCCATCGTGCGTGACGCCGAAGCGCGGTCGGCCGACCGAATGACCTTCGTGCCCCTGATCATCGAACGCTTCACCAAGCAGCCGCTCGGCAACGAAGCCGCGACGCTGCTGGGCGCGAACCCGAAGCCGCGCGACGTGGCCGCGGCGATCGTCAAGACGCTCGCCGTCGCCAACGTTCCGGCGCATGTCGTGGCCGGCATCGTGCTAAACGTCGAACACCGCCGTGCGCCTTTCACCTTCTGGATCGAGGCCCACGTCGGCGACAAGTGGCTCGCCTTCGACCTCAAGACGGCGACCGCCGGCATCGGCACCGACCACCTCGTCTGGTGGCGGGGCAACAAGCAGCTCACCGCGCTCACCGGCGGCACCGACCTGTCCGTCAACATCGCGACGTCGCGAGTCGAGGAAACCGCGCTGGCCAACCTGCTGTCGATGGCGCGCAGCCGCCGCGACGAGCTGGTCGGCTTCTCGCTGTTCTCGCTGCCGATCCAGACCCAGCACGTCTACCGGCTGCTGATGGTCGTGCCGATCGGCATCTTCCTGCTGGTGTTGCTGCGCAACGTGATCGGGGTGACGACGCTCGGCACCTTCATGCCCGTGCTGATCGCGCTGTCCTTCCGCGAGACCCAACTGCTGTGGGGCATCGTCCTGTTCGTCACCGTGGTCGCGTCCGGCTTGCTCATCCGTGCCTATTTCGAGACGCTCAAGCTGCTGCTGGTGCCGCGGCTCGCTTCGGTGCTGATCTGCGTCGTCCTGATCATGGCCTTGCTCAGCATCATTTCGCACAAGCTCGGCTTCGATCAGGGCCTGTCGGTCGCGCTGTTCCCGATGGTCATCATGACCATGACCATCGAGCGGCTGTCGATCGTGTGGGACGAGCGCGGCGCCGGCCTTCGCCATGAAGCAGGCGTTCGGCAGTCTGGCGGCCGCCGCGGTCTGCTACCTGGTGATGAACATCAGCGTCGTCGAGCATCAGCTCTTCACCTTCCCGGAACTGCTGCTGGTCGTGCTGGCCGCGACCATCCTGCTCGGCCGATACGCCGGCTACCGGCTGGTCGAGCTGCCGCGGTTCAAGGTACTGGCGCAGGGGCGCCTCTGATGCTCGGCCTGACGCTGGCGCGGCGCCTTCAGGACGTCGGCGTGCTCGGCATCAACCGGCGCAACGCCATCTATCAGCTCCCCTACAACAAGCGGCGGTTCTACCCGCGGGTCGACGACAAGCTGCTGACCAAGCGCCTTGCGGAGAAGGCGGGGATCGCGGTGCCGACCCTCTATGGCGTCGTCGAGATCGCCAGGCAGGCCGCCGCGATCCCGGACATAGTGCGGCCCTACGAGGACTTCGTGGTCAAGCCGGCGCAGGGCTCGGGCGGCGACGGCATCGTCGTGGTGGTCGGCCGAACCCGGACCGGCGGCTACTACCGGCTGGCGAGCGGCAAGCTGATGTCGGAGGCCGAGCTGATCTTCCACACCCAGAACACGGTCAGCGGCGTCTACAGCCTCGGCGGACAGCCGGACAACGCGTTGATCGAATACCGGGTCAACTTCGATCCGGTGTTCGAGAAGATCGCCTTCCAGGGCGTGCCCGACATCCGCATCATCGTGTTCCTCGGCGTGCCGGTGATGGCAATGGTGCGGCTGCCGACGCGCATGTCCGAGGGCCGCGCCAACCTCCACCAGGGCGCGATCGGCGCCGGCATCGACATCGCCACGGGCCGGACGCTGACGGCGGTGTGGCGCAACGAGGTCGTCACCGAGCATCCGGATACGCTCAACCCGGTCCAGGACGTCGTGATCCCGCACTGGCCGAAGCTGCTCGAGCTCGCCGCCCGGTCGTACGAGCTGACCGAGCTCGGCTACCAGGGCATCGACATCGTGCTCGACCGCGACCGGGGCCCGCTGATGCTCGAACTCAACGCCCGGCCAGGCCTGAACATCCAGATCGCGAACCGCATCGGGCTCGAACACCGGCTCCAGGCCGTCTTGGCCGAGCGCGACAAGCTCGATACTCTCGACAAGCGGATCGCCTTCGCGCGCGAGCGTTTCGCCCACGGCAAGGGCTGACCTGCCGCCAGAGCGGGGACCCCGCGCCCGCCGACCCTGCCGGAGCCGAGGATGCAGCAGCAGCCCGACCCCCTGGAGCTTCGCCCCCATACGTCGGTCATCGTCGAGCAACTGCTGGCGGAGATGAAGGGCCAGAAGCCGGCGATCGGCGATCTTCTGGCGCAGCTGCGCGGCCGCGCCTACGGACTGTTGCTGCTGGTCGTCTCGATCCTGTCGCTGATCCCCGGCCTGTCCTTCATCGGCGGCGTGATCATCATCGTCTTCGCCGCCCAGATGATGATCGGACGCACCGTGCCGGTGCTGCCCGCGGCGATCGCGCGGCGCAAGGTGCCATTGGGGCCCGTCGCCCGCTACGTCGGCCGCGTGATGCCGGCGCTGCGCTTCGTCGAACGCTTTGTCCGGCCACGGCTGGCGATCGCCACGATCGCGCCGGCGCGGGCGATCGGTGGCATCGTGTTGATCGGCCTCGGCGTCACCCTGTTCATCCCGTTCCCCTTCAGCCAGGTCGCCCCGGCGCTGGCCGCCTGCATCGTGTCCATCGGCCTGCTGGAGCGCGACGGCGTCGCGTTCCTGATCGGCTTGGGCCTTTCGTTCGCGGCGCTGCTCCTGTCGGTGTGGACGGCGATGATCGCGTGGAAGACCTTCGTCGGCCTGTTCGGGTAAGCCGCTTCGTCCGGGGGCGATGCTGACCGGGCGTTTGATCCGCGGCCCAAGAAGTCCACATTGGCGCGGCATTTTCCGCCAGTCTCCCGTCCGCAAGCGCCGCCGAACCGCCATGACCCCGATGCCCAGGACGCTCGCCCCCGTCTACGCCCTGCTCGCGGGTATCGCCGTGCTCCTGCTCGGCAACGGCCTGTTGTCGACCCTGACGCCGGTACGCGCCGACCTGCAGGCGTTCGGGTCGTTCTGGATCGGCTGGATCGGCGCCGCCTACTTCGCCGGCTTCATCGTCGGCTGCTACGTCTGCCCGCCGCTGGTCACGCGGGTCGGCCACATTCGCGTCTTCGCGGCGCTGGCCGCGCTGGCCTCGACCGTGCCGCTGCTCCAGATCATGGCGCTCTATCCCGGCGCCTGGCTGATTTTTCGCGCGGTTATCGGCTTCTGCCTGGCCGGGCTCTACATGGTGGCCGAGAGCTGGCTCAACGACATCGCCACGCGGACGACCCGCGGCACGATCTTCAGCGCCTATATGCTCACCAATCTGCTCGCCATGGCCGCCGGCCAGTATCTGCTGGTGATCGCCGATCCGGCCAAGCCGGAGCCGTTCCTGATCGTCGCCATCCTGATCGCCTTCGCCCTGATCCCGGTCGCGCTGACCCGGGCGAGCGCGCCGCCGCCGCCGGTCCAGGCCAGCCCGCACCTGGGCCGGCTCTACCGCCTGTCGCCGGTCGGCTTCGTCGGCTGCCTGATCGTCGGCATGGCCAACGGCTCCTTCTGGAGCCTGAGCGCCGTCTACGCCCGGGATATCGGCCTCGCCTACACCGGCATCGCGGTGTTCATCAGCGCGGCGATCATCGGCGGCGCCATGATCCAGTGGCCGTTGGGCAAGATCGCCGACTCGATGGCCGACCGACGCAAGCTGATCGCCGTGGTCTCGGGCGCGGCCTCGCTGCTCAGCATCGTCCTGGTCTTCGGCGCGCACCTGCCCGGCTTCTCGCTCTACGGCGCCGCCTTCCTGTTCGGCTCGGCGGTGTTCTCGCTCTACGGCCTGTGCGTCGCCCACGCCAACGACTATGCCGAGCCTACCGACTTCGTTCAGGTCAGCGCCAGCCTCCTGCTGGTCTTCGGCACCGGCGCGGCGCTCGGCCCGATTCTGGCGTCGGCGACGATGCAGATGTTCGGCGACCAGTATCTGTTCGCCTTCACCGCGGTCGCGCAGGCGGCGATGGCCGGCTACGTCGTCTACCGCATGGGCCGGCGAGAGGCGGTCCAGCCCGAGGATCGCGAAAGCTACGTCCCCACCACCCGTACCTCGCCCGAGGCGTTCGCCCTCGACCCGCGCGGCCACGAGGAGGTGCCGGCGCCGACGGATTAGCACCGCAGCGCCCGCCGGGTCAGCGCTCTCCGGCGTCGTCTTCGAGCGCCGCGAGCGCCACGTCGTAGCTGAACCCGGCCCGCGCCAGCGCGGCCAAGTCCCGCTGGCGGTTCGCCGCACGCGCCTCGGGCGGGCGGTGCGGGCCGATGCGGCGGCGGCGGACATAGTTGGCGGCGGCGCGGCGTTCCACGTCGGCCGCCGAGCCGTCGTCGTCATCATATGTCTGGGCCGCGACCTCGTCGCGCAGGGCGTCGAGCGCCCCGTCGATGTCGTCGGGCGCCACCCCTTTCGCCGCCAGCTTGCCGCGGATCGCGCGCTGGGAATCGCCGCGGCGGAACAGGGCGGCGGCGCGGCCGGCGGCGTAGGTCGCGTCGTCGAGCAGGCCGGAGCGCCGGAACCGATCGATCAGCGCGTCGATCCAGGGCGCGGCCTCGGCGGGGTCGGAGCCGTGGTGGCGCGCCGAGCGCAGCACGCGCCGCTCCAGCACCCGGCGCAGGTTTTCCGAGGACGAGGCGAACCGCTCCAAATGGTGCAAGGCCGCCCTTTCCAGATAGTCGGGCGTGATCTTGCGCGGCGCGCGACGTTGCCGCCCTTGCTTTTCTTTGGGCTCGTTCGCCATACATCTACCCGAAACGTGATCGACCGGGACGTACCCAGACCATGAACCGCCTATCCCCGCAGGACGCCTCGCTCGCGCCGCCCGCTGAGGCTCGCCGGGCCCGTCCGCCGCATGCCCCACGCATCGTCGGCCTCGTCAACTGGCGTGGACTGTGGACCCTGTATATCAAGGAAGTCCGCCGCTTCCTGAAGGTTTTCACGCAGACGCTGATCGCGCCGATCATCACCTCGATGATCTTCCTGGCGATCTTCACCCTGGCGCTGGGCGGGGCCGCGCGGCATGTCGCCGGCATCCCCTTCATCGAATTCCTGGCGCCGGGCCTGGCGATGATGGTCGATCGTCCAGAACTCCTTCGCCAACACCTCGTCGTCGATGATGATCTCCAAGATGCAGGGCAACATCGTCGACGTGCTGATGCCGCCCTTGTCGCCGGGCGAGCTGACCTTCGGCTACGTCATGGCCGGGGCGACCCGCGGGGGCGCCGTCGCGATCGTGACGATGAGCGCGATGTCGCTGGTCGTGCCGGTGCACATCGTCGATCCGCTGGCGGTGATCTATTTCGGCTTCGCGGCCTCGCTGCTGCTGTCGCTGCTCGGCCTGATCGGCGCGATCTGGGCGGAGAAATACGACCACATCGCCGCGGTCACCAACTTCGTCATCATGCCGCTCAGCTTCCTGTCGGGGACCTTCTATTCGATCGAACGGCTGCCGGGCGTCTGGAACACGATCGCCCACGCGAACCCGTTCTTCTTCATGATCGACGGCTTCCGGTCGGGCTTCATCCACCATGCCGACAGCTCGCCGGTCGTCGGTGCGATCGTGCTGGGCGCGCTCATCGTCGCGTTGTGGACCCTGTGCACGTGGATGTTCCGCAGCGGCTACAAGCTCAAGGCCTGACGGTCCGCGCGCCCCGGCGCGGATTGACTCGGCCGGGTACCGGACCGATACTTTCCCGGTCCCGCAGCAACCACAGGCAGGACGACTTTCGGCGCGGCGCTTTCCTTCGAAAGCGTCGCTGCAGGTTTTTGGGCAGGCGAATTGAAGGAGACGGTCGTGATCACGGCCATATTGCCGACCTATCAGCGTTCGGACATCGCTTTCGAAAGGGGCGAGGGGGCCTACCTCTACGCGTCCGACGGTCGACGATACCTCGACTTCGCCAGCGGTATCGCGGTGACCGGGCTCGGCCACTCGCACCCGCACCTGGTCGAGGCGCTCAACGAGCAGGCCGGCAAGCTGTGGCACTGTTCGAACATCTTCACGATTCCCGGCCAGCAACGCCTGGCCGAGCGGCTGGTCGCGGCGACCTTCGCCGACACCGTGTTCTTCTGCAACTCGGGCTCGGAGGCGGTGGAGTGCGGCATCAAGATGATCCGCCGCTATCACTACGTCACCGGCAACCCTCAGAAGAACCGCATCATCTGCATGAATGGCGGCTTCCACGGCCGGACGCTCGCGACCATCTACGCCGGCGGCCAGGCCAAGCACACCGAGGGCTTCGCGCCGGCGGTCGACGGCTTCGACCACGTCGCCTTCGGCAATCTCAACGAGCTCAAGGCGGCGGTCACCCCGGAGACGGGGGCCATCCTGGTCGAGCCGATCCAGGGCGAGGGCGGCATCGCCCGGCGCCCGAGGGCTACCTGCGCGGCCTGCGCCAGATCGCCGACGAGTACGGCCTGTTGCTGATGCTCGACGAGGTCCAGTGCGGCAACGGCCGGACCGGCAAGCTGTTCGCCTACGAGCTCGAAGGTATCGAGCCCGACATCGTCGCCACGGCCAAGGGCATGGGCGGCGGCTTCCCGGTCGGCGCCTGCCTGGCCAAGGAGGCGGCGGCCCAGGGCATGACCGCGGGCACCCACGGCTCGACCTACGGCGGCAACCCGCTGGCGATGGCGGTCGCCAACGCGGTGCTCGACGTGCTGCTGGAGCCGGGTTTCCTCGACACCGTCCAGGCCGTCTCGGGCCAGTTCCGCACGGCGCTGGAAGGCGTCGCCGCGGCCAACCCGGACATCTTCACCGAGGCGCGCGGCGTCGGCCTGATGATGGGCCTGAAGTGCGTCGACGCGATCCCCAACCGCGACTTCGTTGCGGCGCTGCGCGACGTTGGCCTGTTGACCGTCGCCGCCGGGGACAACGTCGTGCGCTTCGCCCCGCCGCTGATCATCGACCAGTCCCACATCGACGAGGCCGTCGGCATGCTCAACGCGGCGGCCGACGCCTGGCGTGGTGCGGAGGCTCAACGTGCCTGACACCGGCCTGATCGGGACGCGGCATTTCCTCGACCTCGACCGGCTCGCGCCGGCCGAGCTGCGCCGCATCCTCGACCTGTCGCTGGCGATGAAGGCCGGCCAGCCGACCGGGTATAGCGACAAGCCGCTCGACGGCCGGGCGCTGGCGATGATCTTCGAGAAGCCGTCGACCCGCACCCGCGTCTCGTTCGAGCGCGCGATCAAGCAGCTCGGCGGCGACGCCATCGTGCTGGAGCGCGAGAGCAGCCAGCTCGGCCGCGGCGAGACCGTCGCCGATACCGCGCGGGTGCTGTCGCGCTACGTCGACGCCATCATGCTGCGCACCACCCAGGAGGAGAAGCTGCTGGAGCTGGCCGAGCACGCCACCGTGCCGGTCATCAACGGGCTGACCGACCGCACCCATCCCTGCCAGCTGATGGCCGACGTGATGACCTTCGAGGAGCATCGCGGCCCGATCGCCGGCAAGGTCGATCGCCTGGAGCGGCGACGGCAACAACATGGCGACCTCGTGGATCCACGCCGCCGTGCGGTTCGGCTTCGAGCTGCGCCTGGGCGTGCCCGAGCAGCTGCCGCCGCCGCAGGACGTGGTCGACTGGGCCAAGGGCAAGGGCGCCGAGGTCGTGGTCACCTCGGACGTGACCGAGGCGGTCTCGGGCGCCGACTGCGTCGTGACCGACGCCTGGGTGTCGATGGGCGACACCGACACGGCGAGCCACCACAACCTGCTCCAGCCCTACCAGGTCAACGACCGGGTGATGGCCGCCGCGGGCAAGGACGCGATCTTCATGCACTGCCTGCCCGCCCACCGCGGCGAGGAGGTCACCGATTCGGTGATCGACGGCCCGCAGTCGGTGGTGTGGGACGAGGCCGAGAACCGGCTGCACGCGCAGAAGGGCATCCTTCTGTGGTCGATGCTCGCCGGCGCTGGCGGGTGATGCCGGACGGCGCCGAAAGACCCCCCGCCGCTCCCGAGTCGACCGCGCTCGACGACGTCATCCTGCCCTTTCGCATCGAGCGGACCGGGCTGCACGGCCGGCTGGTGCGGCTGGGCCCGGTGGTCGACGAGATCCTGTCGCGGCACGAGTATCCCGAACCGGTCGCCGCGCTGCTCGGCGAGGTGCTGGCGCTGACCTGCGCGCTGGGCGCGTCGCTCAAGTTCGACGGCATATTCACCCTGCAGACCAAGGGCGACGGCCCGGTGCGGCTGCTGGTCGCCGACGTCACCTCGGCGGGCGGCGTGCGCGGCTACGCCGAGTCCGACGAAGAGAAGATCGCGGCGATCGGCGAGGCGCTGCCGGACAATCCCGGTGCCCCGGCTGCTCGGCGCCGGCCACCTCGCCTTCACCGTCGACCAGGGCCCCGACACCGAGCGCTACCAGGGCATCGTCGAGCTGGCCGGCGCGTCGCTGACCGAGTGCGCCTCGCACTACTTCCGCCAGTCGGAGCAGCTCGAGACGCTGCTCAACCTGGGCGTCGCCCACAAGGAAGGCCGGTGGCGCGCCTACGGCCTGATGGTCCAGAAGCCGCCCAGGCCGATGTCCGACTTCGAGAATTCGTGGGACATCGCCTCCGAGGACGAGGAAGCGGCCGACGACTGGCTGCGCACGGCCTCCCTGGTCAGCACGCTCGGCAACGACGAGGGGCTCGACCCGGCCGTCTCGCCCGAACAGCTCCTCTACCGCCTGTTCCACGAGGACGGAGTCCGGGTGCAGGAGCCGCGCCCGCTGGCCTTCCGGTGCCGCTGCTCGCGCGACAAGGTGGTCAACACCCTGCGCATGCTCGACCGCGACGAGGTCGCCGAGATGAAGGTCGGCGACGCGGTCGAGGTCACCTGCCAGTTCTGCAACGAGACCTACCGGTTCGACGACGCCGAGCTGGACGCCGTCTACGCCGGGCGACGGCGCCTAGAGCTTGCCGTCCTCCACCGCCCAGCGGATCAGGTCGTCGATGAAGGCGCCGCCGGCGTCGAGCTGCTCGATCGAGATGAACTCGTCGGGCTGGTGGGCCTGGGCGATGTCGCCCGGGCCGCAGATCACCGCGGCCATGCCGGCGTCCTGGAAATGGCCGGCCTCGGCGGCGAAGGACACGGCCGAGGTCCGGTTCGCGCCGGTCAGCCGCATCGCCAGCGCGACCGCGGGCGAATCCGCGTGCGAGACCAGCGGCGGCGCCTGGGCGTAGGCCTCCGTGATGATCGCCGCCGCCGGGAACACTTTCCGCATCCGCGGCAGCATCGTGTCCTCGACATAGGCCTCGACCCGGCTGATCACGTCGTCGTTGGTGACCCCGGGGACGGCCCGGAACTCCCATTCGAACACGCAGTGGCGCGGCGACGATGTTGACCGCGGTGCCGCCCTCGATGAGGCCGATGTTGAAGGTGGTGTAGGGCGGGTCGAAGCTCTCGTGCCGCCGCTCGCGCATGTCGGTGACGATCCGCTCGATCTCGCCGATCAGCTCGGCCGCGGCGACCACCGCGCTGACCGCCTGGTCCTGGCGGCTGGAATGCGCCTCCAGGCCGGTGATCGTGGTCTTGAGCGCGCAGATCGCCCTTGTGCGCGTCGACCACGCGCATGCTGGTCGGCTCGCCGATGATCGCGATGCGCCGGCTGGGGCAGCGCCTTGCCGATCTGTTCGAGCAGGTGGGGCACGCCGATGCAGCCGAGCTCCTCGTCGAAGGAGAGGGCGAGGTGGATCGGCAGCTTCGTCTTCGCCGCCACGATGTCGGGCACGCGCGACAGGGCCAGCGCGATGAAGCCCTTCATGTCGGCGGTGCCGCGGCCGTAGAGCCGGCCGTCGCGCTCGGTCAGGCGTGAACGGGTCGCTGGTCCAGGCCTGGCCGTCGACCGGCACCACGTCGGAATGGCCCGACAGCACGATGCCGCCGTCGCCCGACCCGGCTCAGGGTCGCGAACAGGTTGGCCTTGTGGCCGCTGGCGTCGGGGACGACCTGGCTGTCGATGCCCCAGCCGGCGAGATAGTCGCGCGACCCAGTCGATCAGCGGCAGGTTCGGCTTGGCCGAGGTGGTGTCGAAGCCGATCAGCTTCGCCAGCATCGCCGTCGGCGTCGAGGCGCTCGCCTGTCATGTCAGCTCCGCCAGAAGGAGGGGGCGAGCAGGATAAGCACGGTGAACACCTCCAGGCGTCCGATCAGCATGCCTGCCGACATAATCCATTTCGCGGTGTCGTCCAAGGAGGTGAAGTTGCCGGCCGGCCCGATCACCGGCCCGAAGCCCGGTCCGACGTTGGCGACGGCGGTCGCCGCCGCCGACAGCGACGTGATGGTATCCAGCCCGGTCGCGCCCAGCGCCAGCGCGACCGTGCCGAAGGTCAGCACGAAGAACAGGAAGAAGCCCATCACCGCGGCGGCGACCTCGTCGGAGACCGGCCGCCGGTTGTAGTAGGGGATGAACACGCCGTGCGGCTGCATCAGCCGCGAGATCTGCGCCTTGCCGACCGCGTAGGCGACCTGGAAGCGGAAGATCTTGACGCTGCACGTCGTCGAGCCGGCGCAACCGCCGACGAACATCAGCGCGAACATCATCACCACCGGGAAGCCGCCCCACAGGTCGTAATTGTCCGACGCGTAGCCGGTCCCGGTCATCACCGAGGTCACGTTGAACGCGGCCTTCTGGAGGGCGGAGACGCCGGGCTCGTCGCGAACCGCCCACAGCCAGGCGAACACCGCCAGCACGGCGATCGCCAGGACGGTCGAGGAAGGTCCGGACCTGGCTGTCCTGCACCAGCGGCCGCAGCTTGCCGCGGACCGCGTCGATGTAGAAGACGAAGGGCAGGCAGCCCGCGATCATGGCGACGACCAGGATCCAGTGGATCGCCGGCTCGGTGTAGGCGCCGATCGACGCGTCCCGGTTGGAGAAGCCGCCAGTCGAGATCGAGGTCATGGCGTGGCACAGCGCGTCGAACCCCGACATGCCGGCGAGCCACAGCGCCGCGACGATCACGACGGTGAAGCCGACGTAGATGGCGCCGATCCCGCCGGCGAGCTGGGCGGCGCGGGGCAGCACCTTCTCCGGCGTGTCGAAGGCCTCGGTGCGGAACAGCTGCATGCCGCCGACCTTGAGCATCGGCAGGAAGGCCAGGGCGAAGACGATGATGCCGATGCCGCCCAGCCACTGCAGCATCGCCCGCCACAGCAGAAGGCCGGGCGCGGCCTTGTCGAGCGCGGTGATCACGGTCGAGCCGGTGGTCGTGATCCCCGACATCGATTCGAAGAAGGCGTCGGTCACGCTCAGGCCGCGGCCGGCGAAGACGAAGGGCAGCGCGGCGAAGGCCGCGACCAGCAGCCAGCTCAAGGTCGTGAAGGCGAAGGCCTGGCGCAGGTTGAGGCGGATCTTCTCGGCCCGGGTCACCAGCATCAGGCGCGACGCCGACGAACACCGTTACCGCCGACGAGCGCAGGAAGCCGCGCCAGCCCGGGTTGCTCGGTCGCCAGGTCGACCATCGCCGGGATGCACATCAGCGCGGCGAGGATGGTCAGGATGACGCCGCAGATGAAGAGAACCGGCCGGAGGTCGAGCACAATCGCGCGATCGTTGGTTCGCAGGAGCGCCGCAGGCGGCCCGCCGACTATAGGCGCAACGCCGGCCGTGCGGAAGGCGCGGGCAGGCTCAGGCCGCGTTCAGCTTGCCGATCATCGCCAGGAATTCGCGCCGCGTCGTCGGGTCCTCGCGGAAGGCGCCGAGCATGCGGCTGGTCACCATGGCTGGCGCCGGGCTTGTGGATGCCGCGGGTGGTCATGCACTGGTGGGTCGCCTCGATCACCACCGCGACGCCGCGGGGCTCGAGCACGTCGTTGATCGTGTTGGCGATCTGCGCGGTCAGCTTCTCCTGGATCTGCAGCCGCTTGGAGAAGACGTCGACCAGCCGGGCGAGCTTGCTGATGCCGACCACCCGCCGGTGCGGCAGGTAGCCGACATGGGCCCGGCCGATGATCGGGGCGAGGTGGTGCTCGCAATGGGATTCGACGCGGATGTCGCGCAGGGTGACGATCTCGTCGTAGCCCTCGGTCTCCGAGAAGGTGCGCTTGAGGAACTCCTCGGGGTCCTCGTCGTAGCCCGAGAAGAACTCCTGGTAGGCGCGCACGACGCGCGCGGGCGTGTCGAGCAGGCCTTCGCGGTCGGGGTCGTCGCCGGTCCAGCGGAGCAGCGTCCGCACGGCCGCTTCGGCCTCTTCGCGGCTCGGACGCCCGCTTGCGCCTGCCGTCTTGTCACTGGTCGGTTTGGTTGCCGTCACGGTGCCGTTCCCATGGGCTGGTGTGGGGGCGAGCCTAGCACGCGGGGTTGCGCGTCGTCAGTGGACGGCGGCGGAGGCGTGGGGGCTGTCGAGCGAGAACATGGGGATGCGCACGTCGAAGCGGTCGCCGTTCTCGTATTCCATCTCGTAGGTGCCGACCATGAAGCCGGTCGGCGTCGTCAGCGGGCAGCCGCTGGCGTATTCGAAGCTCTCGCCGGGCTTGAGCACCGGCTGCTCGCCGACGACGCCGGGGCCGTCGACCTCCTGCAGGCGGCCGGTTCCGTCCGTGATCTTCCAGTGGCGATTGATGAGCTGCACCACCCGTTCGCTCTGGTTCTCGATCCGGATCTGGTAGGCCCACACGTAGCGGCCGTCGTCGGGGGCGGACTGGTCCTCGAGGAAGATCGGCTCGACGGTGACGGAAATGTCGTTGGTCGTTTCGCTGTACATCGTTGCGGCTGCGGCGGTTCGGGTGCCGGACTGGTTCAATCGAAATTAGGTGATTGGCCGCGATTGTCCAGCGTTCCGCCATGCGCACGACGGCGCCGCGCCCGGCGAGGCGCGCGGGTCGGGCCCCGGCCGGACAGGATCAGTGGATGACGATCTCGGCGCGCTGGCTGGTGACGGGCGGGCTCGCGATCGCGCCCTTGGCCGGCGGCGGCGCCTCGCTGAGATAGATGGTCCGGATACGGTCGGCCCGGACGCCCTGGTGCTGGAGCGCCTTGGCCACCGCGGCGGCGCGGCGCAGCGCCAGTCGCACCTCGTACTCGCCCGAATTGGGCCGCGGCGTCCGCGCGATCACGGTGATGGTGTGGGCGCCCGATTTCTTGGCCAGGGTCGCGGCGCGCCGGATCGCCGCGTATTGCCGCGCCGGGATGCGCGCCCGCTTGTCCTGGAACAGCACGACGAGCTGCATCTTCTTGCGCAGCGGCTTCAGGCCCTTGAGGTGGCGGATATAGTCGGTGAACTCGCTTTCGCACTTCTGGATGTAGGGCGCCGGCGCGCGTTCGGAGACGCGCTCGACCCAGCAGTCGAAGCGGGCCTGGGCCTTGGCCGCGATCGTCGCCTCGGGTCCGGTCCGGTGATGGGCCAGCGCGTCGACGAGCTGTTGGCGCAGCCGCACGAAGCGGGGCACGTCCTTCTCGGAGTTGAGGTTCCAGCGCGACAGGATTTCCGGCGGCACCGCCTTGGGGTCGTTCGACCGGGCGGCGAGCAGGCCCTTGTGGGCGAAATGCTGGGCGTCGATGAAATCCTTGCTGACCGAGGCCTTGAACGCGGCGTAGGCCAGGTATTCGCGGGCGAGCGTCCGGTTGAAGACGCTGGTCGAGCGGATCGGCAGGACCGCATTCTCGAGGTCCCCGAGGTCGCGGGTGAACTGGTCGCGGCATATCGCCACGTCGCGCTCGGGCAGGCGGGCGCCGGCGCGCGCGGTCCAGCAGTCGTAGCTGGCCTGGGCCTTGGCGGCGAACACCGGCGCCGTGTCGCGGGCGGTGCCGCCCAGCGCGCGGGTCAACCGTGTGCGGGCCTCGCTCAGCGCCACCGCGACGGCGTCGTCGAGGCCGTAGTCCCCGGGTTTCGACGGCCTGGGAAGCTGGCCGTCGCGGATCGCGGCGAGCTTGGCGTCGATACGCTTGTGGTCGAATTCGGCCCCGTAAGTCTGCCGGTCGTTTCGGACGAAGGTCCGGTATGCGTCGGCCAGCGCCTTGGCGAAAGTGGGGTGTCGCCTGGCCGGAAGGTTGCCGGGCTTGGCGTCGGCGTGCACGTCCGGATGGGGCAGGAAGTGGGGGGCGGCGCTCGCGAGGATCAGGACGACAGCCAACGCGCCGCCGCTGATGATGTATCGGCGGCGTCGGACGAGGCCATGCCAAATAATCGCCGGAATGGATTCAGAGCCTAGCATCCGGCTAGTGGAACCCCCTATTTGAGTTAGCGTATTATACGCTGTCCCAAATAAATAGGAAGTTACTAATTAACGTTTGAATACCTCGATTAACACATCATTAAGGCATCGTTTAAGTCACTCTTGAGATCTTCTACGTCTTCGAGCCCAACAGATAGACGAACCATTTCATCTGTAATACCGAGCCGCGCCCGCTCCTCGGGCGACAGGCGCTGGTGGGTCGTGGTCGCCGGATGGGTCAGCAGGCTCTTGCTGTCGCCCAGGTTGTTGGAGATGTCGACCAGCCGCAACGCGTTGGCGAAGCGGAAGGCCGCCTCCTTGCCGCCGGTGACGTCGAAGGCGATCACGGTGCCGCCGCCGCGCATCTGGCGCCGGGCCAGTTCGTGCTGGGGATGGCTCGGCAGGTCGGGATGCAGCACCCGGCCGACCTTGGGGTGGTCTTCGAGGAACCGCGCGGTTTCCCGGGCGTTGGCGACCTGGCGTTCGACCCGCACCGCCAGCGTCTCGAGGCCCTTGAGCAGGGTCCAGGCGTTGAACGGGCTCAGCGCCGGGCCGGTGTGGCGCAGGAAGGTCATCAGGTCGCCGTCGCAGAATTCGGACGAGCCGAGGATGACGCCGCCCAGCGCCCGACCCTGGCCGTCGATATGCTTGGTCGCCGAATAGACGACGATGTCGGCGCCCAGTTCGAGCGGCTTCTGCAGGATCGGCGTGGCGAAGACGTTGTCGACGATCAGCCGGGCGCCGGCGGCGTGGGCCAGCTCGGCGACCGCGGCGATGTCGATGACCTGCAGGCCGGGGTTGGACGGCGTCTCCAGCAGGACGCAGTCGGCCGGCCGCGACAGCGCGCGGGCCCAGCCGTCGAGATCGCCGCCGTCGACGAACTCGGTCTCGATGCCGAAGCGCGGCAGGATCTCGCCGATGATGAAGTAGATCGACCCGAACAGGGCGCGCGAGGCGACCACGCGGCTGCCGGCGCGAAGCTGGGCCATCAGCGAGGCGAACACGGCCGACATGCCGCTCGCGGTCGAGCGCACCGCTTCCGCCCCTTCGAGCAGCCGGATGCGCTCCTCGAACATGCCGACGGTCGGGTTGCCGTAGCGGGAATAGATGAAGCGGTCGTTCTCGCCCTTGAACGCCGCCTCGGCGTCCTCGGCCCGGTCGTAGATGTAGCCGGAGGTGAGGAAGATCGCTTCGCTGGTCTCGCCGAATTCGCTGCGGTTCAGGCCGCCGCGGACCATCAGGGTCTGGGGCCGCCATTCCGGCGTCGGGTCGGGATGCCGGACCGGCGGCGCGCCCGCGGGCGCATCGGTCTGCGGGTCGGTGGGGCGGCGCTCGGCCGCCGGCGCGGATTTGGTCATCGCTTCGTCTCACAACAAAAAAGGCCCGACCGGATCGCCAAACGCTGCGGGTCGAGCCTCTCTGCATGAGAGCGGGACCTTTTAGCGGTTGTTTTAAAGTGGCCGCAAGCCGGTCAGCAAATCGCCACTGATGAAGGACTTAGCCGCTTCCGGCGGCCCGGGTCAAGCGCCGCGCACGCCGCCTCGTCACCCGGTCGAGCACGATCCGCCGCCCAGGACGCAGAAGCGGGCGCAGTGCGGATGGTTCAGCTTCACCGTGCGGTCGGCGTCGGCGAGGGTGGCGCCGAGGTCGAACTGGTCGTCGTAGGGCAGCAGCGTGCAGGGCACCACCACCGGCGTCGACGCGCCCTTGCGCTTGACCACCATCCGCGCGGTCGCGCACATCATCGCGTCGGGGTGGACGCCCAGGATCGACCAGCACGCGGTGGTGATCTCGGGCACGTCCAGGGTCTCGTCCATCTCCGGGAACAGCACCAGCGCCGCGGGGTCGTGCGCGTCGAGCGCGATGCCGTGGGCGGCGAACAGCCGGGCATAGCCGGCGCGGAGCTGCTCCTCGCTCTCGTTCCACAGCGTCCGCCCGGCGACGTGGAGGTTGAAGCCGTCGTTGGCCAGAAAGGCGAGGCCCTCGATCATCGGCGCCCACGACTTCGGCCCCCGCTCCATCTCGTGCAGGGTCTGCGAATAGTGGTCGACCGAGACGCGCAGCGCCAGCCGGTCGCCGAACCGCGCCCGGAGCGCGGCGAGCGCGTCGCGGTGGCGGTGCAGCGGCTTCATCGCGTTGGTCAGCACCAGCGCGTCGAAGCCGCGCTCGAGCACCATGGTCAGGATCGTGACGATGTCCGGGTTCATGAACGGCTCGCCGCCGGTGAAGCCGACGGTGCCGGTCGGCAGCGCCCGGTCGCGGATCTCGTCGAGATAGGCTTCGACCTCGCCGGACGTGATGTAGGCGAGCCGGTCGTTGCGCGGGCTCGACTCGATGTAGCAGTTCTCGCAGGTCAGGTTGCACAGCGTGCCGGTGTTGATCCACAGGGTCTCCAGCCGAGCCAGCTCGACCCTTGCCCGCGCCTGGCCGTCGGCGGTCCGGTCCGGATCGACGAACTTCTTGGCGTCGAGCGACGGGTTCCGCTCGCGCAGGGCCTGTACGGCTGGATTCATGGAAGCTCCCCTGTCTTGCCCCGACGGTCTTGTCCCGACGGTCTGGTCCCGAAGGTTTCGTCCCGCGGCGGGCGACGCCCGCTGTCTTGTGACCTAACCGTGCACCATGATCCGGACCAGTCACAATGCCGTTAGCCTCCGACGCCGCACGGCCCTTGCCGGGGGCCGCGCCCCCACTATAATTCCGGCATAAAGAGCGCGGGTGTAGTTCAGTGGTAGAACGTCAGCTTCCCAAGCTGAATGTCGCCGGTTCGATCCCGGTCACCCGCTCCAATAATCCGACTTCGAGGGGGAGGGACATGGCGATCCTGCGCATTCTGCCGATCACCATCCTGCTGGCCGCTGCGCCGGGCGTTGCGCTGGCGGCGTCGCCGGTCGGCGTCTGGCTGACCAAGAACGGCCGCAGCCACGTCCAGATCTACGACTGCGGCGGCAAGCTGTGCGGCAAGATCGTCTGGCTCAAGGAGCCGAACGACAAGAACGGCAAGCCCAAGGTCGATTCGAAGAACCCCGACAAGGCGAAGCGGTCGCGCAAGCTGCTCGGCCTGAACATCCTCTACGGCTTCGTGAAGGACACCAACGAAGCCAACTACTGGACCAGCGGGCGCATCTACAATCCCGAGGACGGCGACGTCTATCGCTGCACTCTGACCTTGCGCAAGGACGGCACGCTGCGGGTGCGCGGCTATGTCGGCGTCCCGATGCTGGGCAAGACGCAGATCTGGACCCGGGCGAAATAGCCGCGGGACGGTCGCGTCAGGAGCGGCTGCATGGCCCAGACCATTGCGATCCTCAGCCCCGGCGACATGGGCAGTGCCGTCGGCGCCGTCGCGGCGGGCCTGGGGCACAAGGTCATCACCTGCCTCGACGGCCGTAGCGCCCGGTCGCACGAACTCGCCGCGGCCGCCGGCTTCGTCGACGTCGCGCCGCTGGAAGCGATGGTCGGCGAGGCCGACCTGATCCTCTCGATCCTGCCGCCCGCGGCGGCGCTCGACACCGCCCGTCGCGTCGCCGGGGCGATGGCCGCCGCCGGGGCCACGCCGGTCTATGCCGACTGCAACGCGATCTCGCCCGCGACGGCGCGCCAGGTCGGCGACGTGATCGAGGCGGCCGGCGCGCCCTTCGTCGACGGCGGCATCGTCGGCCCCGCGCCCCGGTCCGCGCCGGCGACCCGGCTCTATATCAGCGGCCCCGACTGCGCGCCGCTGCGCACCTTGCAGTCGGACCTGCTCGACGTGCGCGAGATCGGCACCGAGGTCGGCCGAGCGTCGGCGCTGAAGATGTGCTACGCGGCGCTGACCAAGGGATCGTGGACCTTGCGCGTCGCCCTGCTCACGGCGGCCGCCCGGCTCGGCGTCGCTGACGAGCTGCGCCACGAGTTCGAGGCCAGCCAGTCCGCCGTCTATGCGGACATGCGGTCGCGCACGCCGGCCCTGCCGATCGACGCCGGCCGCTGGGTCGGCGAGATGGAGGAGATCGCCGCCACCTTCGCCGCCGCCGGCGTCACGCCGGACTTCCACCGCGGCGCCGCGGCGATGTTCCGGCTGCTCGACCGCACCCCGTTCGCGGCCGAGACGCGCGAGACCATGAACCGCGACCGGACCCTCGAAGAGACCATCGACGCGCTCTGTGCGATCATCGAAGCGGACGGCTGAGCACCCCACGGGCCTCGCCGCCGGAGGCCCCGGCCGCAAAACGCTAAGATACCTAAGTGTCGGATGACAGGGTCGATCCAGTTCTTGTATGCTCACCCAAACAGCCGAAGCGTTCAGTAATCCGGCGAATCCCAAAACGGGGCAACTAGGGAGGAAGTTCTCATGAAACGTCTGGCGATTGCGTTCGCACTCGTCCTGCCGCTGGTGGCGGCCGGGCCTGCTGTGGCGAAGACCTATAACGTCACCCTGTCGGGCGCGAGCCCGGGTGGCCTGTGGTCGCGCATCGGCCGCGGCCTCGACGCGGCGATCGCGGCCGCCTATCCCGGATCGACCGTCACCTATCAGACCGGCAGCGGCGGCTTCGCCAACATCGTGCTGGTGTCGACCGGCAAGGTCCCGATGGGCATCGCCGTCGACATGGAATTGGTCATGGCGAACCAGGGCGTGAAGCCGTTCAGGGGCAAGATCACCAACATCCGCCAGCTCGTCCGGGTCTATTCGCCGAGCGCGCGTTTCCAGGCCCAGCACGCCCTGATTCGCAAGGACATCGCCGACAAGTACGGCCTCAAGACCGTCTCCGACATCGCCAAGAAGAAGCCGCCGCTGCGCATCGCGATCAACCGCCGCGGCAACTCCGACAGCGACATCGGCCGGCTCGTGCTGGAGCAGTCGGGGGTCAAGCTGTCCGACATCAAGAAGTGGGGCGGTCAGGTCGTCTACGCCGCTTCGCGCGAGATCACCTCGCTGATGACCGACCGCCGCATCGACATGACCGTCTTCGGCATCGCCTACAAGCACCCGAGGGTTCGCGAGATCATGCGCGGTCTGGGCGACAACCTCGCCATGCTGCAGATCGAGCCGGCCGTGGCTGAGCGGGTCGCCAAGATGATCGGCGGCAAGACCTGCACCTTCAAGGCGTCCGAGTATCCGTTCATCCATCAGGACATAAACTCGGTCTGTGCCGGCGCGATCATCGTCGTCAACAAGGACATGAGCAACCAGGAGGCCTACGACCTGACCAAGGCCGTGGTCACCCAGATCGAGAAGTTCAAGACGGCCCACCGGCTGATCAAGAAGGCGACCACCAAGGCCACCTTCGCCGAGCCGAGCGCGATCCCGTTCCATCCGGGTGCCGCGAAGTATTTCAAGGAAGTCGGGTTGATGAAGTAGGCCGCGCGGCCGTGACCTGATCGTGGGCCTTGGCGTGTCGTCAAGGCCCACACGCTTCCTGCCCACCCGCGGGGTACGGGCCCCCGTGTCGGATTGAACGCCATGTCCCTCGCAGGATCCTTGCGCCTTTCCGCCCTGTTCTCCGTCGGCGCGCGCCGACGTCCGACCGGCGCGCTGTTCTGGCTGCTCACCGTGCCGGCCTTCGGGCTTGGCTGTTGGGTCATCTATGCGGCGGCCTTCGACATCATCCAGCCGTGGACCCTGGCGGTCGTCTTCCTGTCCGGCATGATGGCGCTCGCCGTGCTCACCGTCGCGGCGACGCCGGATTCGAAGGCGACCCTCCCGACCCCGATGGATTGGGCGTTGTGCGCTGTGAGCCTCGCGACGGGCGTCTATTTCACCCTCCATGCGGGCGTGATCGAGCAGCGCATCGTCCTGCTCGATCCGCTGACCGACTGGGACATCGTCTTCGGCAGCGCGCTGTTCGGGCATGACGCTCGAGATCACCCGGCGAACGACCGGGCTCGGCCTGATGCTCGTGGTGCTGGTCTTCGTCGCTTACAACCTGCTCGGCCACCTGCTCGGCGGCGTGCTCCAGCACGGCTACATCGACTACAGCCATTTCATCGAGATCACGGTGTTCACCACCGACGGCATTCTCGGCCTGCCGGTGCGCGTCGCGGCGACCTACGCCTTCATGTTCGTGATGTTCGGCACCGTGCTGATGTACGCCCGCGGCGGCGACTTCTTCTTCGACTTCGCCGCCGCGATCAGTGGCCACCGCCCGGGCGGGCCGGCCAAGATCGCGGTGATCTCCTCGGGCCTCTACGGCATGGTCTCGGGCAGCCCGACCTCCGACGTCGTCACCACCGGCTCGATCACCATCCCGATCATGAAGCGGCTCGGCTACGACGGCGCGCTGGCCGGCGCGGTCGAGGTGGCATCGTCGACCGGCGGCAGCCTGTTGCCCCCGGTCATGGGCACGGCGGCCTTCCTGATGGCAGAGGCCACCGGCATCGAATACTCCAAGATCGCCATCGCCGCCCTGATCCCGGCGCTGCTCTACTATCTCGCGATCTACACCCAGGTCCACCTGCGCTCGCTCAAGATGGGGCTGAACGCGCTCGAGCCGGACAAGATCCCGAAGATCGTGCCGACCCTGAAGAGCGGCGGCATGTTCCTGGTGCCGCTGGTCGTGCTCACCGTGGTCCTGCTGCTCGGCTACACGCCGACCCGGGTCGCGCTGATCGGCACCGCCGCGATCCTGACCGTCGCCGTCCTGCGCTTCGAGACGCGGGCCGAGATCATGGGCGGGCCGGCCGCGATCGCCGACACCGCCCTGCGCCTCGTCCCGCTGATCCTGCTCGCCATCGGCCTGGCCACCGAATATCCGCTCCACTGGCTCGCCGCCGGGGTCACCGTCGCGACCTTCGTCGTCGCGGTGGTGCGCCGCGTGGTCCGCCGGCAGGACCATGTCGCGCTGGTCGCCGGCTACCGGGCGATCGCCGACACCGCGTTCCGCATGATCCCGGTCGCCGGCGCCTGCGCCGCCGCAGGGCTGGTCATCGGCGGCATCACCATGACCGGGTTGGCGGCCAAGTTCGCCCACGTCGTCTACGGCATGACCGACGCCCAGGTGTTCCCGGCGCTGCTGGTCGCCGCCGCGCTGACCATCGTGCTCGGCCTCGGCATGCCGACGCCCAGCGCCTACATCCTCGCCGCCATGCTGATGGGGCCGCTCCTGGTCCAGCTCCACGTGCCGCTGATGGGCGGGCACCTGTTCCTGCTCTATTTCGCGGTCATGTCGGCGATCACGCCGCCGGTGGCGGTCGCCGCCTACGCCGCGTCATCGATCGCGGAGGACAACCCGATCCGCATCGCCATGCTGGCGGTCAAGTTCGCGATCGGCGCCTTCATCGTGCCGTTCGCCTTCGTGTTCCAGCCGGGGCTGCTGCTCGACGCGGCTTGGTATCATATCGTGATCTCCTGCGTGACGGCAGGCATCGGCGTGATCCTGCTCGGCCTCGGGGTCGAGGGCTACCTGCGGGCGCCGATCCCCTGGTGGGGCCGGATCGCCCTGTTCGGCGCCGGCCTGTGCTTCATCTCGCCCTCCTTCGAGGCGATGGCCGTTGCCGCGATCGTGATCGCCGGCCTGTGGTTCTTCCCGATCACGGGACTGCGCGAGGTCGCGCCGTCCAAGTCTGGGGCCTGACGGTCCGACGCCCCGCTTGCCCGCGCGCCCGGCTGCGTTAAGCTGCCGCCACCAAGCACGGGGGACGGGAGACGACGGGTGGCGGCAGACCTGCAAGCCGATGTCTGCGTGATCGGTGCCGGCTCGGGCGGCCTGTCGGTCGCCGCCGGCGCGTCGCAGATGGGCGCGCGCACCATCCTGATCGAGAAGGGCCGGATGGGCGGCGACTGCCTCAACTATGGCTGCGTCCCGTCCAAGGCGCTGCTCGCCGCCGCCCACGCCGCGAACCGGCACCGCAGCAGCGCCGCCTTCGGCATCGGGGTGGACGAGCCCGCGATCGACTTCGCCCGGGTCCACGCCCACGTCCGCGGCGTCGTCGACGCGATCGCGCCGGTCGACTCCGAGGCCCGCTTCACCGCCATGGGCGTCCAGGTCATCCGCGGCGCGGCGCGCTTCACCGGGCCGCGCACGGTCGCGGTCGGCGACACCTCTATTCGCGCCAAGTGGTTCGTCGTCGCCACCGGCTCGCGCCCCGCCGCGCCGCCGATCGACGGGCTCGACCGGGTCCCCTACCTGACCAACGAGACCGTCTTCGACCTGACCGAGCGGCCCGACCACCTGGTCATCGTCGGCGGCGGGCCGATCGGGATCGAGATGGCCCAGGCCTTCCGCCGCCTAGGGTCGAAGGTCACCGTGATCGAGGGCGCGCGCATCCTCGGCCCCGGCGACCCCGAGCTGGTCCAGCTGCTGCGCGACCGGCTGCGCGCCGAGGGCGTCACCCTGCGCGAGGGCGCCGCGGTCAAGGCCGTGCGCGCCGAGGGGAGCTCCGTCGCTATCGACGTCGCGGCCAACGGCGACGGCGAGACCACCGAGACGATCACCGGCTCACACCTGCTGGTCGCCACCGGCCGCGCCGCCAACGTCGACGACCTCGGTCTCGACGCCGCCGGGGTCGCCTTCGACCGCAAGGGCGTCACCGTCGACCCCGGCCTGCGCTCGACCAACCGCCGGGTCTTCGCGGTCGGCGACGCCGCCGGCGGGCCCCAGTTCACCCACCTCGCCGGCTACCATGCGGGCGTCGTCATCCGCCGGATGCTGTTCCGCATGTTCTGGGCCAAGGCCGACCTGCGCGCCCTGCCCGCGGTGACCTACACCGAGCCCGAGCTGGCCCAGGTCGGCCTGTCCGAGGCGGCGGCCCGCGCCAAGGGGCCGATCACCGTGCTGCGCTGGCCCTTCGCCGAGAACGACCGCGCCCAGGCCGAGCGCACCACCGACGGCCTGATCAAGGTGCTGGCCACGCCCAAGGGCAAGATCCTCGGCGTCCACATCCTCGGCCCCCAGGCCGGCGAGCTGATCCAGCCCTGGGTGCTGGCGCTGCAGAACGGCCTCAAGCTGCGCCACATGGCCGGCTACATCGCGCCCTATCCGACCCTGGGCGAGGTCGGCAAGCGCGCGGCCGGCACCTTCTATTACCCCGCCCTGTTCAGCGCCCGGACGAAGCGGGTGGTGCGGTTCCTGATGCGCCTGGCGTAGGGACCTCGCGCGGCTTCCCATCCTTCGAGACGGCCCTGCGGGCCTCCTCAGGATGAAGCTGTTGGCCGACCCTTAGCACCGCCTTCATCCTGAGGAGCGCCGTCAGGCGCGTCTCGAAGGATGGGAGGACGGGCCACCCCGCCGAAGCCGCTCACCCCGCCGTCGGGTCGGGCCGGATGCGCACCAGCTGCTTGCCGAAATTCTTGCCCTCGAACAGCCGCTTCAGCGCCGAGGGCGCGTTCTCCAGGCCGTCGACGATGTCCTCGCGATACTTGATCCGGCCGTCGCGGATCCACTCGGCCATCTTGGCCTCGGCCTCCGGGTAGCGGCTGCGGAAGTCGAACACGATGAAGCCGCGGACCTGGGCGCGGTTGACCAGCAGGTGGCGGGTGATGCGCGGCGCCGTCTCCGGCTCGGTCAGGTTGTACTCGGCGATCGTGCCGCAGATCGCGATCCGCGCGCCGACGTTGATCAGCGGGTAGATCGCGTCGGAGATCCACGAGCCGACATTGTCGAAATAGCCGTCGATGCCGTCGGGGCATTCCGCGCGCAACGCCTTGATCAGCGCGCCGGTGTCGCGGTTCAGCGGCCGGTAGTCGATGCAGGCGTCGTAGCCGAGCTCGTCGACGCACCATTTGCACTTGTCGGGTCCGCCGGCGATGCCGACCACGCGCTTGGCCCCGGCGATCCGCGCGACCTGGCCGACCAGCCCACCGACCGCCCCCGACGCGGCGGAGACCACGACGGTGTCGCCCTCCTTGACCCCGATCACGTCGAGCGTGCCGAAATAGGCGGTCATCCCCGGCATGCCGAGCACGCCGACGGCGGTCTGGATCGGCGCCATGGCGGGGTCGACGATCCGCGTCATCCGGCCGTCGGTGACGGCGTATTCCTGCCAGCCCAGCCGCTCCTCGACGATGTCGCCGACCTTGAAGTCCGGGTTGTTCGACGCGATCACCTCGCCGACCGTGCCGCCCTCCATCACCGCGCCGAGCTGGACCGGCGGGACGTAGCTCTT
Source organism: uncultured Alphaproteobacteria bacterium (assembly GCA_963730305.1). Lineage (GTDB taxonomy): Bacteria > Pseudomonadota > Alphaproteobacteria > Bin65 > Bin65 > CAMYMQ01. Next base: position 152,290 of record CAVSRB010000004.1, on the reverse strand, counting down.
CACGTCGCGCATCCGGCCGCGCATGTAGGGATCGACCGACAGCCAGATGTTGTGGACCAGGATCTCGCCCTCGGCGGGCTCCGGGATCGGCGTCTCGACCAGCTCGAACGCGCTCTCGTCGAAGTCGCCTGCCGGGCGGTCGGCCAGCAGCCACTGCCGGTTCTTGGTCTCGGTCACGTCGGTCTCCCTTGTTTGTCGCCAGCCATATCGATCGCCTAGCCGTTGGCCTTGCGGTGCGGCTCCACCATGGCAAGGCCGGCGTTGCGGATCAGGGTCAGCTCGCTGTTCTGGATCGCCATCGCGTAGCCGCGGTCGAACATGTCCTGCGGCCCCCGGCCGTAATAGGGCACGGTCGCCATCGCGATGCCGGTCGCCTTGATCGCCTCCTCGGCCCGGGCGATCAGGTCGAGCGCTTCCTGGGGCGGGTCGGTCGGGTTGTAGCCGGCGGTCACGGTCAGGTCGGTCGGGCCGATGAACAGCACGTCGATGCCCGGCACCTCGGCGATCGCCGGGATGTTGTCGATCGCCCGGGGCGTCTCGATCTGGAGGATGACCGTGACCTCGTCGTTGACCCGCGCCCAATAGTCCTTGCGCTCGAAGCCGAAGCCGGTGGCATGGATCGCGCCGACCGCGCAGCCGCGGTTGCCCTCCGGCGGATACTTGCAGGCCTCGACCGCGGCGCGCGCCTCGTCGGCGGTCTCGACGTAGGGCACCATGATGCCCTCGACGCCGGTGTCGAGCGCGCGCTTGATGTAGACCGGATCGTTCCACGGCACGCGCAGGAACACCGCCGGGCCTCCCGCCGGTCCAGTGGCGGGCGCGGTGGCGCGCAGGGCGTGCTGCTGGCCGATCACGCCCATCAGGTCGCCGGGCGCATGCTCGTGGTCGATGATGACGAAGTCGAACCCGGCCTGGGCGACCATCTCGGCGGCGAGCGCGTTGTTGGACAGCAGCCACAGGCCGAGGCATTTCTTGCCGTCGCGCAGGCGCGCCTTCATGGGGTTGGGTCGCAGCATGGGGCTTCTCCCGTGGAGTTCGCGACGGACGTCGCCGGGTGGGTGCGGGTCCCCGACTTGTCGCCCGAAATGTCATCATTTGTCATCATTCGCGTCCGCACCGCCCGAAACCCGCCGGTGCGGCGGCTGACGTCCGCTGGGTGCGCGAAGCCGAGATGTAAACAGATGTCATCATTTGTCATCATCGGCCGGCGGCGCGGAAAAGGGCGAAAGGTTATCATCGGTTATCTTTGGTTATCTTTCGGGCCTCGACGGGTGGCCCCCTCACCCAGCTCCGGGTACGGCTCGGCTTCGCCTCGCCAACCCTGCGCAACCCTCTCCCCAAGGGAGAGGGGGGTGTTGCCTCGGCCCGTGTCATCAATTGTCGTCATCTGCCATCATTACGGTTGAGGGACGACGGTCGCCTTGGGACACGCCCGACAGACAGATGAGCATGCAAACACCCCGTTCAAGGAATAAATTCAGAACCACGGGTAGCGCTGTGGGCTGCGTATCAGCGCCATGACCGGCCGCCTCAAGGCGCTTGCCGAGGCCTGGGACGCCAACGCGGCCAACTGGACCCGCGCGGTCCGCGAAGGCCGGATCGCCAGCCGCACGGCCGGCGCCGACGCCGCCGTCGTCGACGCGATCGTCGGGCGGCGGCCCCGGCGCCTGCTCGACGCCGGCTGCGGCGAGGGCTGGCTGGTCCGGGCGGTCGCCGGCGCGACCGGCTGCGTGGCGACCGGTTGCACGGGGGTGGGTATCGACGCCGCGGCGGCGCTGGTCGAGGCGGCGCGGGCGGCCGATCCGGCGGGGGACTATCGGGTGCTGGGCTACGAAGACCTCGCCGCCGGCCGCCACGACCTGCCGCCGGGCTTCGACGTGATCGCCTTCAACTACGCCCTGTTCGACGCCGACGACGGTGTGGCTGCACTGTTGGCGGCCGCGCGGGGGCTGCTCGCGCCGGGCGGGGCGGTCGTCGTCCAGACGCTCCACCCCGACGCGCTCGGGCCCGACGCGGCGGGCTGGCAGGTCGAGGATTTCGCGGCCTTCGAGGGCGGTGCGGGCTGGGCGGCGATGCCGTGGTACGCCCGTTCGCGCGCAGGCTGGCGCGCCGTGGTCGACGCGGCCGGCCTGACCGTCGTCGAGACGCGCGAGCCGACCGCGGCGTCGGGCGGACCGCCGCTGTCGCTTTTGTTGGTCTGCGAAAGCGCCGATTTGCCAACCGGTTAGGCCGGTTTTCCACCGCCGCGGCCGCCACCTGTGGCGGAATGACGCATTCACGCCACATTCCGGACCGAGACTCGGCAATCAGTCACATCCTTCATGGAGGTGGGCCATGACGTTGATGTACGACTTCCTCGAAGAAATCGGTCCGGCCCTGATCGTGCTGGCGATGGCGCTGCTGGTGGCGGCGCCGTTCGTGCACGGCTGACCGGCCGCTTCCGGCCCGGGGGTGGGGGCATCCACCCCGGGCCGGCTCTTTTTCTTGCAGGCGCACGCATTAGAAACGGGGCGCAGTCGCTGCCTTTCGTGCGCGCCCTTTCGTCGTCATTCCCGCGCAGGCGGGAATCCAGCGTCGATGCCGTGCGGGGTGTCGGCGTAGACCCCCGCCTGCGCGGGGGTGACGGTCCGAATTTAGTTGGCTGGTCGGCCCGTTACCCCATCACCGACATGCTGCTCTCCGTGCTCGCCGTGCGGCGGCGGGAGAAGGCCGAGGTATCGACCTCGCCCTCGGTGTAGTGGAACGGGAATTGGTAGGGCTCTTCGTCCTGGTCGTGGCCGGCCTCGCAATGCTCGATCAGGCCGGCCATGAGCTGGCCGGCGACCGGGCCGTTCTTGAACTGGTTCCCGCTGGTGCCGACCGCCAGATAGAAGCCGGGCAGGTCGGACTTGTCGTAGATCGGGATCCAGTCGTCGGAGACGTCGTAGAGGTCGACCACGCTGGTCGCCTGGTTGGGGATGGCGAGGTCGGGCACGCGCAGCGCCTGGCGGTAGACCTGGGCGGTCCACTGGTCGCTCGGACTGCGGTCGAGGCTGTCGGGGTCGTCGATCCAGATCAGCGGGTCGCAGTCCGGCTCCATGCTGCCGATCAGCAGCGCGTCGCCGACCTCCGGGCGCATGTAGTTGCCGATGTCGTCGTCGGCGACCATCAGCCCGCCGCTGGCGAGCGTGAGCTCGGCGGGTGCGCGCAGCGTCGAGATCTCCTGGCGCAGCGGCCGGGTGTGGATGTTCATGCCGTCGAGCACGCCGGCCATGGCGTTGACGATCGCCGAATGGGGCCCGGCGGCGTTGACCACGATCGGCGCGCGCAGCGTCTCGCCGCTCTCCAGGGTGACCCCGGCGACGCGTCCGCCCTCGATCGGGATATCGGCGACCTTCGTGTTGAAGCGGAAGCGGGCGCCCTTGGCCTCGGCCGCCATCTGCAGATTGTGGGTGGCGAGCTGCGGGTCGGTGACGAAGCCGCCGTCGGGGAAGAAGTAGCCGCCGGCGATCTCGCCGCCGGCCGCCTCGCCGAAGTCGGGGTCGTCGTGGCGGCGCGGCGGGCCCCAGCGGCGCAGGTCGAGGTTGGGCAGCCGCTCGGCCACCTTGCCGCGGTCCCACCATTCCCAGGCGATGCCCAGCGCGTCGAGATGGGGCAGGGCGCCGCCCATGCCGTCGGCCTCGTCCGGCCGCAGCACGAGCGCGCCGCACTCGATGAAGCGGACCATGCCGCGCTCGTCCTCGACGCCGAGGAAGTTGGGCCAGTCGCGCCAGTAGTGCAGCCCCTCCCAGGCCAGCGCGCAGCCCGCCCGGGTCGAATAGAAGGTGCGGATCACGGCGGCCGACGAGCTGGTCGAGCCGTAGCCCGCCGCCGGGTTCTTGTCGACGGCGAGGACGCGGCGGCCCCGCGCGGCCAGGCCGTTGGCGATCGAGCAGCCGATGATGCCGGCGCCGATGATGAGGACGTCGTGGGTCTCGGTCATCTCCGTCACTCCGCCGAGGCCTCGCCCGGCGCGGCGCGGTGCGTGATGAGGTCGATCGCGGCGCTGCCCAGCCCGCCGACCAGGAACGCGCCGTAGATGATCAGCGACCAGACGAGTTCCTTTTCGCTGGTGGCGTCGATGTCGATGAACACCTTGAGCAGCTCGACCGTGGCGATCGCGATCACCGACGCGATGACGCGCATCTTCAGCGCGCTGGCGCTCAACCGGCTGGCCCAGGCGAGTTGTTCGCCCTCGGCCCGAACGTCTCGGGCGATGAAGTTCCGATAGCCCGCCGACGCGACCTGGTAGACGAGATGGGCCACCAGGGCGAATTCGACCAGGCTGAGAACGCTGGCCAGGAAGCGGACCTCCTTGGCCTCGCCGAGGAAACCGACCAGCCGGACGAGGCCGACGCCGAAGCGATAGGCGAGCGCCAGGAGAACGAGGATCAGGCCGATGTAGATCGGCAGCAGCAACCAGCGCGACATCGCGAAGACGCGCAGGAAGCCGATGCCCTGGAAAGGGGCGGTGTCGTCAGTCATGTCTTGATCCGCTGCAACGCTCGACGCCGCAGTGTAATCGAATTGCGCGGCGGGTGAACCGCGATGGCGCGGCGATCACGTATGCAGGCGGTTGGCACGGCGCGCCGGCCGTCTTCTAGCCGATCTCCTTGCGCAAGAGCGCGGCGCCGGCGCCCAGCGCCTGCAGCTTGGCCTCGGCGACGGCGCGGGGCAGGGGGGCCATGCCGCAGTTGGTGCAGGGCTGGACCCGCTCGGCGTCGGCGTATTTCAGCACCTCGCGGATGGTCTCGGCGACCTGCTCGGGGGTCTCGACCTCGTTGGTGGCGACGTCGATCGCGCCGGCGAGCACGACCTTGTCGGGCAACAGGCCGATCAGCGACATCGGCACCTTCGAGTTGCGGCATTCGAGCGAGACCTGGTCGATCCGGCTGTCGTTGAGCGCGGGGAAGATCGCCTCGTACTGGCGCCACTCGTCGCCGAGGCCGGCCTTCCAGTCGATGTTGGCCTTGATGCCGTAGCCGTAGCAGATGTGGACGGCGGTGGCGCAGTTGAGCCCCTCGATGGCCCGGTGCAGCGCCTCGACGCCCCAGTCGACGACGTCCTTCTGGAACACGTTGAAGGCGGGCTCGTCGAACTGGATGACGTCGACCCCGGCGGCCTCCAGCTCCCGCGATTCCTCGTTGAGCAGGTCGGCGAAGGCCATCGCCATGTCCGAGCGGCGGCCGTAGTGGGCGTCGGCGATGGTGTCGCAGATGGTCATCGGGCCGGGCAGGGTGAACTTGAGCTTGTTCTTGGTGTGGGCGCGGACGAAGCGGGCGCTGTCGCCGTGGACCGAGCGCTTGCGGCTGACCGGGCCGGTGACGGTGGGCACGTCGACGACGTAGCGGTTGTCGCGGATGCCCATCTTGGTCTTGAGGTCCCAGTCGATGCCGTCGACGTGCTGGAGGAAGCCGTGGACGAAGTGGATGCGGAACTGCTCGCCCTCGGTGACGATGTCGATGCCCGCGTCCTCCTGCTCCTTCAGCCAGACCAGCGCGGCGTCGCGCTGGCCGGCCTCGAGCTCCGCGCCCTCCAGCCGCCAGGGCGCCCACAGGGTCTCCGGCTGGGCCAGCCAGGACGGCTTGGGCAGGCTGCCCGCGGTGGTGGTCTCGAACATGGCTCCTCCCTGGCGCGTATCGCCGGTTGTGTTTGCGCGAATTATCGAGGATCGCCGGGCGAATCCCAAACGCTAAACGCGGCGGGCGTATGGCGCGCGGCCCTGCCGAGCGGCCTCGACGCGCGGCGAAATTCGACTACCTTCACGGCAACGGTCCCGCTGGAGGCTTGTGGGTGAGCGACCAATCCGACGGCCTGATCTTCGGCTGCCTGCTCGACGGCAAGGGCGGCTGCCGCGACCTCGACTGGGAGGGCATCGCCGGCTGGCGGCCCGACCAGGGCGTGCTGTGGCTCCATTTCGACCGCACCGGCGACCGCGCCGACACGTGGATGAAGACCGAGAGCGGCATCGACCCGGCGGCGGCCGAGACGCTGTTGACGCGGACCGGCAACCGGCCCCGGGTCGAGCGCTACGGCGACGCGCTGCTGGTGCTGCTGCGCGGGGTCAACCTCAACCCGGGCGACGATCCCGAGGACATGGTCATCGTCCACATGTGGATCGAGGCCAACCGCATCATCACCCTGCGCCGGCGCAAGCTGCGCGCGGGCGTCCGGGTCAAGGAGGCGCTCGACCGCGGCGAGGGGCCGAAGGGCGTGTCCGACTTCCTGCCCGTGCTGATCGACCGGCTGCTCGAGCCGATGAACTCCGTGCTCGACGACCTCGACGAGCGGGTCGACGACATCGGCACCCGCATCTTCACCGACGACTACGCCAGCCTGCGCAAGCAGCTCCTCCACCTGCGCGAGTTCGCGATCGACCTGCGCCGCCACCTGGCGCCCCAGCGCGACGCCATGCGTCGGCTGCCGAGCGAGACGGTGCCCTGGCTGACCGCCGAGGACCGCTCCTACCTGCGCGAGGACGCCGAGGCGATCGCCCGCTTCGTCGAGGACCTCGACCAGGCGCGCGAGCGGGCGACCGTGTTCCAGGACGAGCTGGCGAGCCGCATCGCCGAGCGCACCAACCGCACGGTCTACATCCTCACCGTGCTGTCGGCGCTGGTGCTGCCGGCGGCGCTGCTGACCGGGCTGTTCGGCATCAACGTGGCGGGCATGCCCTGGGTCAAGGACGACTCGGGCTTCTGGATCGTGCTCGCCGGGATACCCGTCCTCGCGCTGATCGAGTATCTATTGCTGCGCTGGTTGAAGCTTTTGTGACGCACCGGCGGGAGGCAGCACCGGCGTGAACCGCTATTTCAACCGTCAGGCCGCCGAGCAGGCGCTGCACGACGTCGAGGACTGGTTCCTCGCCGACGTGCTGACCTACGCCATCCTGGCGCAGGCGGTGGTGGTCCTGCTCGCCCTGCTGGTCGCGGCGCTGGTCCACCGGCCGGCCAATCGGCTGCTGATCGCCCATCGCGACCGGCCCGACCAGTCGGCCTTCGGGCGCGTGGTGTTCCAGCGGCTGGCGACGCTCAGCCTGCCGGTCGCCTGGATCGCGCTGCTCGCGGTGATCGAGCTGGTCGCCGACGCGGCCAAGTGGCCCGACCGGCTGATCGTCATCGCGATCAGCCTGCTCGCCGCCTGGATCGTGATCCGGCTCGCCGCCAGCCTGATCCAGTCGAAGCCGATCGCCCGGGTGGTCGCGGTCATCGCCTGGACGGTCGCCGCGCTCAACATCGTCGGGCTGCTCGACAACGTCGTCGCCGCGCTCGAACGGCGTCGCCTTCCGGGTCGGCACGGTGAAGATCTCGCTGCTGACGGTGACCAACAGCGTCATCCTGCTGTTCGTCCTGATCTGGGCGGCGTCGCTGTTGTCCAACGTGGTCGCCCGGCGGGTGCGCGCGTCGAAGGACCTGACGCCGTCGATCCAGGTGCTGATCGCCCAGCTGTTCCGCATCATGCTGATCGTCGTCGCGGTGCTGATCGCGATCGACACGGTGGGGATCGACCTGTCGGCGCTCGCCGTGTTCGGCGGCGCGCTCGGCGTCGGCCTCGGCTTCGGCCTGCAGAAGATCGTCTCCAACTTCATCAGCGGCATCATCCTCTTGCTCGACAAGTCGATCAAACCGGGCGACGTGATCGCGGTCGGCAACACCTACGGCTGGATCAAGGAGCTGCGCGCCCGCTACGTCTCGGTGCTGACCCGCGACGGCGTCGAGATCCTGATCCCGAACGAATCGTTGATCACCGAGCGGGTCGAGAACTGGTCGTTCTCGGACCGCAACGTCCGCTTCAAGATCCCGATCGGCGTCTCCTATCACTCGGACGTCGACCTCGCGATCAAGCTGTGCCTGGAGGCGGCGGTGGACGCCCCGCGCGTCCACGACGATCCCAAGCCGGTGTGCCTGATGAAGGGCTTCGGCGACAGCTCGGTCGACCTCGAGCTGCGCATCTGGGTCTCCGACCCCGAGGCCGGCCGCGGCAACGTCCAGAGCGACGTGCTGCTGCGCGTCTGGCGCAAGTTCCACGAGCACGGCATCGAGATCCCGTTCCCGCAGCGCGACCTGCACATCAAGTCGAGCGAGGCGGAGTTCGTCGTCCGCGGCCCGGCGGCCGAGCCCCGCTAGGCGCGGCCCGCGGCGTCTTTGTGCTTGTCTTCGACCCCCGAGTCTCCCTAGCGTCTGCCCCCTCCCCGCGGGAGTCCCGCGACCTGATCCGATAACGCTTCGATGCTCTTCTCCCGCATCCGCCTGGTCCTGTTCATCGACGGGCTGCTCATCCTCGTCATCGCGATGGCGATGGTCGTCCCGCTGCTGCTCGACCTGGCGACGGAATCCCTGGAATGGCGCGCCTTCGCGGCGTCGATCGCGCTCTCCACCTTCTGCGGCGGCGCCCTGGTCGTCGCCTGTCGCGGCGCCACCCACAAGATCGACGCGCGCACCGGCTACCTGCTGACGATCTCGGCCTGGGTGCTCGTCACCCTGTTCGGCTCGCTGCCGCTCGTCTTCGCGCGGCTCGACCTCAGCCTGACCGACGCGCTGTTCGAGACCGTCTCGGGGCTGACCACGACCGGCTCCACGGTGCTGCTCGGGCTCGACAAGATGCCGCCGGGGATCCTCCTGTGGCGGTCGATCCTGCAGTGGATCGGCGGCCTCGGCGTGGTCGCGATGGCGATGGTGCATGTTCCCGCTGCTGCGCATCGGCGGCATGCAGCTGTTCCGCACCGAATCGTCCGACATCTCCGAGAAGATGGCGCCGACCGCCAAGCAATTCGCCGGGGCGATCGGCGTGGTCTATCTCGGCCTCACCGTCGCCTGCACCATCGGCTTCGATCTCGCCGGGATGAGCACGTTCGACGCCATCAACCACGCGATGGCGACCATCGCGACCGGCGGCTTCTCGACCAAGGACGCGTCGCTCGGCGCGTTCAACTCGGTGCCGGTCGAGGTCGTGGCGACCGTGTTCATGGCGCTGTCGGCGCTGCCGCTGGTGTTCTACGCCAACCTCGTGCTCGGGCGCCGCGCCGCTCTGGCGCGCGAGCGGCAGATCCCCGTCTTCCTGGCCGTCCTGCTCGTCGCGATCGGCCTGATGACCGCCTGGAACGCGGGCTTCCGGGACGTGCCGGTGTGGAAGGCGCTGCGCGAGTCGTCGGTCAACGTCACCTCGGTCCTGACCGACACCGGCTTCGCCACCAGCGACTTCTCGGCCTGGGGCGGCTTCGCGGTCGGGCTGTTCTTCGTGCTGCTGGTGATCGGCGGCTGCGCCGGATCGACCGCCGGCGGCGTCAAGATCTTCCGCTGGCAGTTGCTGTTCGCAGGGGCGCGGCGCCAGCTCCGCAGCATGTACCAGCCGCGCCGCGTGCTGGTCGACCGCTATGGCGGCCAGATCGTGTCGGACGACATGATGGCGTCGGTCCGCAACTTCTTCTTCATCTACTTCCTGACCTTCGGCGTCTTGTCCATGGCGGTGATCGCGACCGGGCTCGACGGCCTGTCGAGCACCAGCGCGGTCGCCCAGGCGATGGCCAATGCCGGCCCCGGCCTGGGCCCGATCGTCGGACCCGGGACCAACTTCGAGTCGATATCCGACGCGGCGAAGTGGCTGCTGATGGCGGCGATGCTGCTGGGGCGGCTCGAGCTGGCGACGGTCTACGTCGTGCTGATGGCGGACTTCTGGCGGGAGTAGGCCGCCGGTTGGCGCTCGCCCCCGCGCTCGCTACGTCCTTGCCCCGCGCGGCTCGCGCCGCCCGGCGCTTGCGATCGGCGGCGAAAGCTCCCATGCTGCGTTGATCATTCCCTGCCTCGCTTCACCATGACCGCCACCTGGCTCGAGGTCGCGCTCAACGGCCCGTGGGGCACCAGCCGCCGGGCCGACGCGCCGATCACCGTTGCTTCGATCGTCGACGAGGGCGTCGCCTGCGTCCGCGCCGGCGCGGCCATCGTCCACGTCCACGCCTACGGGCCCGACGGCCGGCCCGACGACGACCCCGACATCTACGCCGCGATCATCGAGGGCATCCGCGCCCAGGTCGACGCGATCGTCTACCCGACCATCCCGCTGGCCGGTTTCCCCGGCGCCGACGGCGGGATTTCGGCCGAGGACCGTTTCGCCCACCAGGCGGCGCTGGCCCAGCGCGGCCTGCTCGAATGGGCCGTGGTCGACCCCGGCACGGTCAACGTCGCCGACCACAGCGCGGTCGCGCGCGACGAGGTCGGCTTCGTCTACCTCAATCCGGAGGAGCACGTCCGCGCCGGGCTGGCCGTCGCCGACCGCTACGGCGTCTCGCCCAGCTATGCGATCTACGAGCCGGGCTTCCTGCGCCTCGGCGCGGCGCTGGCCGCGCGCTACCCGGGGATCGGCCCGCCGATCTACCGGTTCATGTTCTCCGACAGCTACACCTTCGGCTTCCCGCCCGAGCGGTGGGCGCTCGACGCCTATCTGCGCCTGCTCGCGCGCGAGGCGCCGGGCGCGCCCTGGATGGTCGCGGGGCTCGGCGTCGACGTCGCCCCGCTGATCGCCACGACGGTCGAGCGCGGCGGCCACGTCCGCGTCGGCCTGGAGGATGCGCTCGCGGACGACGGGCGGACGAACGTGGATCTGGTCACCCAGGCGGCCGAGGCGGTCGCCCGCGCCGGCGGCACGCTCGCCGTTCCCGACCAGGTCCGGGTCGCGCTGGAGACCAGCGGAGCGCAGGCCTAAGCCGGCCGCCCGCCGCGGGACCGGCCGCCCGACCCTTCAGTCGTCCCGGTTCAGCCGTCCTGTTCAGTCGTACGGGTACTTCAGTCGTACTGGTACTGACCGGTCGCGATCATCATGTGATGGCGCTGGTGGTGCATGCCGAGCGCCATCACGCCGATGAAGCCGAGCGCCTTCAGCTTGGGCAGGTCCTTCGGGTCGGAGACGGTGACGGTCAGCACCGCGCCGTCGGGCCGGTTCACGGCGGCGTAGTGCCAGCCTCCACTGCCGTCCATCATCTTGGCGTGGCGCGGGACCATGCGGTGGATCGAGTCGCGGACCGGCCCGTCGCCGGTCACGGTGAAGCGGACGCCGTTGGCGACCGGCTCGGCCGTTGCGCGCGCGTACAGCGTCACGTTGCTCATGTCGACGAGATGCTTGCGCAGCTTCTCGATGTTCACCTTCGACCAGTCGGTCTTCGGGTCCGCGGCGAGCATGGCGACGATCTCCTGGATCGCCGCGAAGGCGCCCTGGCCGGGCTCGGTCGGCCAGGTGGTGCGGGCCTGGACGCCCCGGTGATTCGGCATCGCGTGGTGTCGGGGCATGGCCTGGCTTTGGGGCATGGTGTGGGGCATGCCCGGCGCATGCCTGTGCTGGGCGTGCTGCGCCTGGGCGGCGGCCGGCACCACGAGCAGGAAGGCGGCAAGGACAATTCTCAGCATCGAAGACACCCAATCCTGGATTTCGGTTCCTACAGCTTGCCACGCGGCCCCGGCGCGCGACATGATATCTATCATGTCAGGTGCGATCATCCCGACGCTCGCTGCGATGGGCGGACCCGAACGGGCGCTCGCCCCCGGCGCCTTCCTGTTCCACCAGGGCGAGCCGACCGCGGCGCTGTTCGTCGTGCTCGACGGCCGGATCCACCTGATCCGGCACCAGGAAGGCGGCAGCGCCCTCGTGCTGCAGCGCGCCGGGCCGGGCGACGTGCTCGCCGAGGCGTCGCTGTTCTCCGGGCGGTATCATTGCGACGCGATCGCCCAGACCGCCGCGCGCGTGCGTGGCATCCCCAACCGGTCGCTGCGCGAGCGGTTCCGGCGCGAGCCCGAATTCGCCGAAGCCTGGGCCGCCCACCTCGCGCACGAGATCCAGGACGCGCGCTTCCGCAGCGAGGTGCTGTCGCTGCGCACCGTCGCCGCGCGTCTGGACGCCTGGCTGGCCTGGTATGGGGCGCTGCCGCCGAAGGGCGAATGGACCGGGCTCGCCGACCAGATCGGCGTCAGCCCGGAAGCGCTCTACCGGGAACTGGCGCGGCGGCGGGCGGGGGCGTAGGGGCTGCGCGCGTCATCGCATCCTTCGAGACGCCCCGGCCTGTCGGCCGTGGCTCCTCAGGATGAAGAGCTTCGTTTGACTTTGATATCACCTTCATCCTGAGGAGCGCCGACAGGCGCGTCTCGAAGGATGGGATGACGGCCTCCACCCCTCACCGGCTCCGCCGGTTGATCGGGTAGCCGCTCGCCGGGCCGCGCAGGGGTTGGACGATCATCCGGTCGAGCCATTGGTCGCGGGGCGTGCGGAACTGCTCGATGCCGATGGTCATGCCGTCGTGGCCGGCGGCCGGCTGGGCGCGGTAGGTGCCGAACAGCCGATCCCACCAGGGCAGGTTGAAGCCGAAGTTGGAGTTGGTCTCATGGGGCACGATCGAGTGGTGGACCCGGTGCATGTCCGGGGTGACCACGACCAGCCGAAGCACCCGGTCGAGGCCGAGCGGCAGCCGGACGTTGGCGTGGTTGAACATGGCGGTGGCGTTGAGCAGCACCTCGAAGATCACCACGGCCACCGCCGGCGGGCCGAGCGCGGCGACCACGGCCATCTTGATGCCCATCGACAGCAGGATCTCGACCGGGTGGAAGCGCGCCCCGGTGGTGACGTCGAAGTCGAGGTCGGCGTGGTGCATCCGGTGCAGCCGCCACAACAGCGGTACGGCGTGGAACATGACGTGCTGGAGATAGATGGCGAGGTCGAGCAGCAGCACCGACACGACGACGGCGAGCCAGTAGGGCAGCGCCACGTTGTTGAGCAGGCCCCAGCCTTTCTGTGCGGCGATCAGCGCGAGGCCGACCGCCGCGGTCGGGATCACCAGGCGCAGCAGCACGGAATTGAGCGCGACGACGCCGAGGTTGTTCGACCAGCGCAGCCAGCGCGGCTGGCTGCGGGGCCGCCGCGGCGCCAGCGCCTCCCACCCCGCCATCAGGACGAGCAGGCCGAAGAAGAAGGCCAGCCGGATCGCCGGCTCGTGGGACAGGATGAAGTCGGTCACCGCGCGTCGTTCCCGTTGCTGCCCGCATCGCTCCCGTCACCGCGTGCGAACGGCCGGGTGATCAGGCGCATGCCCTTCTTGAAGGTGAGATAGACCCAGATCCACTCGGCCATCACCATCACCTTGCTGCGGAAGCCGATCAGGAAATAGATGTGGGCCACGCCCCAGACCAGCCAGCCGACCAGGCCGCGCACGCGCCACCAGCCGAAGTCGATCACCGCCACCCGCACCGGCGCGTGCGCCGGCGCCTTCGCGGCCGTCAGCCCGCCGAACCCGCCGCCGATGATGACGACGTGGGGCAGATCGGTGGCAGGGACATCCGGCATCGCGCCTCCCCTCGGCCTCGCGGCCGGGCGGACAGGAATCGGAGTTCGAGTGTTCCATAATTCGACCCGGCCGGGCAGCAGCCATGTCGCCGCAGCAACCCGGCCGTCGCGCTGTGCCGCATGGGCGGGCGGTCCGGCCGGCGCCCGGTCTAGGCGCGGCCCGATCCCGCGCCTATAACGGCCCCGCCGCACCCCTCACCGACAGCCGGGACCCCCGCCATGATCATCTCCACCGCCGAGCTCAACGACGCCAACCCGGACAAGGTCCGCGTCTGCAACCTCCAGTTCCGCAGCTTCGGCAAGAAGCTGGAATTCGCCGGGCCCTGCTACACGGTCAAGGTGTTCGAGGATCATCGCCGGGTCCGCGCGGTCGCCGAGACGCCGGGCGAGGGCCGGGTGCTGGTGGTCGACGGCGGCGGCTCGCTGCGCATGGGCCTGATGGGCGACCAGATGGCCGAGATCGCGATGAACAGCGGCTGGGCCGGCGCGGTCATCAACGGCCCGGTCCGCGACAGCCGCGTGATCGACGGCCTCGACTTCGGGGTCAAGGCGCTCGGCACCACCGCCCGGCGCAGCACCGACGAGATCGGCGGCCTGGTCGACCTGCCGGTCGCCTTCGGCGGCATCGAGTTCCGCCCGGGCTGGTGGGTCTACGCCGACTATGACGCGGTGATCGTCAGCGAGACCGAGCTGCCGCCGCTGTAGGGCGCGCGGCCGTCGCTCGGAGACCGGCATCGCATCCTTCGAGACGCGCCTGGCGGCGCTCCTCAGGATGAAGTCGTTGATCGAAGTCGGGCACAGTCCTTCATCCTGAGGAGGCCGCGAAGCGGCCGTCTCGAAGGATGCGATGACGCCCGCGGCAGCGAACCGCCGCCCCTCACATCATCACGCAGGTCGCCAGCGTTCCCAGCAGCACGAACACCAGCAGCATCCAGAGGTAGGGCACCGGCTCAGCCCTCGATCACGATCGCCGAGATGTTGCGGCCGTAGCCGTTCTCGCCGCGGTGGGTCGCCCGGCGGTAGCTGAAGTAGCGCTCCTCGTCGGGATAGACGTCGACGCCGACCGACTCGACCGCCGCCAGGCTCAGCGCGCCGAGCCGCGACAGGACGTAGCCGGGCAGGTCGAACTGGTAGTGCCCCTCGCGCGCACCGGGGGCGAAGAAGCGCTCGCTGGCCTGGTCCTGGCCGACGAAGGCCATCGGGAAGTCCGAGCCGACCTCGTAGGAGGGCTGGTGGATGCACGGCCCCAGCACGGCGACGATCCGCGACCGGCGGGCGCCGACGCTCTCCATCGCCACCACCGTGGCGTCGAGCACGCCCTGGAGCGCGCCGCGCCAGCCGGCGTGGGCGGCGCCGATCACCCCGGCTTCGGCGTCGGCGAACAGGACCGGGCCGCAGTCGGCCGCGAGCACGCCGAGCGCGACGCCGGGCCGGCCGGTGACCATGCCGTCGAGCCGGGGCCGGTCGGCCGCGGCCCAGGGCCGGTCGACGACGCAGACGTCCGGGCTGTGCATCTGGAAGGCCGACAAGAGGTTCGCCGGCTCGACCCCCAGCGTGCCCGCGACCCGGCGGCGGTTCTCGGCGACCGCCGTGGGGTCGTCCTTCGAGCCCGGCCCGCAGTTGAGGGTCGCGTAGATGCCGGTGCTGACGCCGCCGCGCCGGCCGAAGAAGCCGTGGCGGATGCCGGGCAGCGCGGCGAGGGCGTCGGCGATTAGAGGGTCGAGGCTCACGCGTCGAATCCTGCGGGTGGTTCCAAGCCGGATCGTCCAAGGTCAGGATGCACGATCGCGAGCGCCTTGAACAAGCGGCCCATCGCGTTCGCGCCGATCAGCCGATCGTGGCCGGCGCGCAGCGCCTCGGCCGTCTCGGGCGAAGCGCCGGCGACGAGCTGGTCGAGCCGTGCGCCGATGCCGAGCCGGGTCAGCCAGACGCCCTGCTCGACCGGGCCGAACACCGCCGCGCCGGCGTCCTCCGCCGCCGCGCGCAGGGCGGCGAAGTCGACATGGGCGGTCAGGTCGGCGCCGCCCGGCGTATCGAGCACGTCGTGGCGGGCGTGGCCGCGCACCGCCTGCAGCGTGCCGTTGCGGTCGGTTCCGTCATTTCCGTAATCGACGATCAGCGCGCCGCCGCCGTCGCGCGCCACCCGCCGGGCGAGGTCGCCGGCCAGCGCCTCGCGCTCGGGCGAGAGCTCGACGATCGCGCCGTCCTCCGCGTCGGTCCCGTCGAGGCGCCGGGCCAGCGCTGCGCCGGACGGGTCGGCTGCCGGGGCCAGCGCGAACGCGAACCGGTCTGTCTGCGGGTCGACCGTCACCACCCGTTCCACCCATGCGTGACCCTGCCGAACGAACTGACGGATCGGCAGCGCGTCGAAGAACTCGTTGGCGATCACGATCGCCGGCCCCTCGGGGACGCCGGCCAGGTCGTCGTGCCATGCCGGCTCGGCCGGGTCGAGCCGCGCCGTCTGCTCGGCCTTCAGCGCCGGGTTCGATTCGATCAGATGCAGGCGCACCGATTTCGCCAACGCCGGAACGGTCTGGCCGATCGCGCGTAACGCGTCGGCCATCAGCGTGCCGCGGCCGGGGCCGAGCTCGACCAGCGCGACCGGGTCGGGCCGGCCGCTCCGCAGCCACAGGTCGGCGGCCCACAGCCCGACCAGCTCGCCGAACATCTGGGAGACCTCGGGCGCGGTGACGAAGTCGCCGCTGGTACCGATCGGGTGTCGGCTGCGGTAGTAGCCGTGCTCCGGGTGCTGGAGCGCGAGCGCCATGTAGCGGGCGACGGTGAGCGGTCCCTCCCGCGCGACGATCCGGCGGATCAGGGCGTCGAGCGGGCTCGCGTCCTGGCTCACATCGCGGCTCACGTCGCGGTGGACGCGGCCTCGTTCCGGGCGCGCCGGCTCGCGCGCCAGACCAGGAAGATCCCGAACGCGATCACCGGCAGCGACAGGATCTGGCCCATGGTGATGAAGCCGAACAGGAAGCCGTCGTTGGGCAGGAACGCGTCGGGCTGGCGGAAGTATTCGGCGATGAAGCGGGCCAGGCCGTAGCCGATGCAGAACCAGCCGGCCAGGGTGCCGGGCCGGTCGAGCGCGTTGGTGCGCCGGCGGATCACCCACAACAGGGTGAACAGGACGACGCCTTCGAGCAGCGCCTCGTAGAGCTGGCTGGGGTGGCGCGGCAGCGGTCCGCCGGTCGGGAACACCATCGCCCAGGGCACGTCCGACACGCGGCCCCACAGCTCGCCGTTGATGAAGTTGGCGATCCGGCCGAAGAACAGGCCGACCGGCGTCGCGCAGGCGGCGAGGTCCGCGATCGACAGCAGGTTGCGCTTGCGCACGCGCGCGAAGATCACGATCGCGATGATGACGCCCAGGAGCCCGCCGTGGAACGACATGCCGCCGGTCCACAGCGCCGGGATCTCGGCCGGGTGGGCGAAGAAATAGCTCGGCTTGTAGAACAGCACGTAGCCGATCCGCCCGCCCAGGATCACGCCCAGCGTCGCCCAGAACAAGAGGTCGTCGACGTCGTTCGCCTCGACGATGCGCCGGTCGGCCGGCCGCCCGGCGGCGAGCCGGCGGATGTACCACCAGGCGAACAGCAGCCCGGCGACGTAGGCCAGCGCGTACCAGCGGATCGACACCGGCCCGATCGCGACCGCGACCGGATCGATGCGGGGGTAGTGGATGACTTGAAGGAGGATGTCCACGGGGCGGGCCCAGGTCTGGTGGTGGCGTCTGGTTGGCTAGCGGTAGGGGTCGTCGGCGGCGAGATAGTCGCGCACGTAAGCGCCGACGCCGTCCTCCAGCGTGGTGAACGGCTTGGCGTAGCCGGCCGCGCGCAGACGGTCCATCGCCGCTTCGGTGAAATACTGGTAGCGGTCGCGGATCTCGACCGGCGTGTCGACGAACTCGATCTCGGGCTCGCGGCCGATGGCGGCGAACACGGCATGGGCCAGGTCGGCGAAGGTCCGCGCCGTGCCGGTGCCCATGTTGAACAGGCCGTTGACGTCCGGGTGGTCGTAGAGCCACAGCATCACGTCGACGCAGTCGCCGACCCAGACGAAGTCGCGCATCTGGCCGCCGTCGGCATAGTCCGGATGGTGCGAGCGGAACAGCCGCGCCGGCTCGCCGTCGGCCAGCTTGGGATGGATCTGGGCGACGACGCTCTTCATCGAGCCCTTGTGGTACTCGTTCGGGCCGTAGACGTTGAAGAACTTCAGCCCGGCCCACTGGCGCGGCCGCGTCGCGTCCTCGTCGCTGGCGATGCAGCGCGCGACCCAGCGGTCGAACAAATGCTTGCTCCAGCCGTACGGGTTGAGCGGCCGCAGCGTCGCCAGCGCGTCGACGGAACCGTCGTCGTCGAAGCCTTGGCCGCCGTCGCCGTAGGTCGCCGCCGACGAGGCGTAGATCAGCCGCACGTCGTGCTCGGCGCAGGCCCGCCACAGCGCCTGCGACAGGGTGAAGTTGTTGCGCACGATCAGGTCGGCGTCGGTCTCGGTGGTCGCCGAGATCGCGCCCATGTGGAAGATGGTGTCGAGCCGGGTGTGGACGTCCGGGTCGGCGACGTAGTCGAGCAGCCGGTCCGGCGGCACGATCGCGGCGACCTCGCGCTTGGCGATGTTGCGCCACTTGTCGTCGGTGCCCAGCCAGTCGCACACCACCAGCTCGTGCTCGCGCCGGTCGTCGAGCGCGGCGAGCAGGTTGGAGCCGATGAAGCCGGCGCCGCCGGTGATCAGGATCATCGCTTACGCCCTGTTGGTTCCCGCGGGTTATACGAGCCGCGCCCAATGCCAGCAAGCCGGGCCGCCAGCAAACCGGGGCGCCGGCGCGCGACCGGCTGCCGCGGCTGGCCGCCGCGGCCGGGGTGACCCGCATCGGGCTTCGCGCTAGGATGGCGGCCACGTTCCGCGATATGGGGTCCGCATGCAGACCGACAACCGAATCCTCGACGACTTCGCCCGCCTGACCAACAGCCTGCTCGGCGTCGCCACCGGCATGCGCGGCGAGGTCGAGGGCGTGCTCAAGGCGCGGCTCCAGGCGCTGCTCGCCGACATGGACCTGGTCACCCGCGACGAGTTCGAGGCGATCAAGGCGGTCGCCGTCAAGGCCCGCACCGAGCAGGAGAAGCTGGAGAAGCGCGTCGCCGAGCTCGAGGCCGCGCTGGCGGCGAAGCCAAAGCCGGCGCCGAAGAAGCCGCGCGGGACGGCGGCGGCGAAATCGTCGTAAGGCCCTGTTCGAACCAGCCTCGCGAGGCACGGCCCGTCATCGCATCCTTCGAGGCCCGCCTGTCGGCGGACGCCTCAGGATGAGCCGGTGGGTGAAGGTTCCCGTTGTCGCTTCGGCTCACCCTGAGGCGCTCGCGGCAGCGAGCCTCGAAGGGAGAGCCGTCGCACCGTGCCGACGGCCAATCCGGACCCGAAAAATACCCACAGAAAATTTAACATTTCCGCCGGCCGCCGGCCGCGCGCGGAAAACGACTCAGTATCAACCACTTATGACTCGCCAACCGAGTCTATATCTAGTGTCAGGGTAAATTTTCCGTATAAATCTTGTTGCGGGGACGACCCGAATTTGGCACGTTCCACATTGGATGGTAGGTGGCCGTTCGCGGACCACAAAATAGGCCAAACCGATCGCGACCACCGATCCAGAGGGCGATGCGCTACGGCGAATCGGGGGGGACCGGAGCGCATTACCAGGCGCCGAGAACCGGAGAGGTGGATGCCATGGGGGGATTGCTACCGTCAGTCCAGAACTCGAAGAATCCGCTCGATCTGCTGGAGGAGATCGTCTCCGCCAACGAGTGGGTGTTCGAGCGGTGCGGCGACGACGAGATGGCGGTCGAGTTTCCGGGCCATTGGTGCGGGTATCACCTGCACTTCGTGTGGAGCGACGACCTGAAGGCGATCCACGTGTCCTGCTTCATGGACATGCGGGTGCCCAAGAAGAAGGTCCGCGACATCGCGGAGCTGCTTCACCTGATCAATCACAAGCTCTGGCTGGGCGCGTTCGTCGTCTCGCAGGAGGAGGCGACGCCGGTCTTCCGGCACACCGCGCTCCTGCGCGGCTATAGCGGCGCCAGCGTCGAGCAGCTCGAAGACCTGGTCGACATCGCGTTGACCGAGTGCGAACGATTCTATCCGGCCTTCCAGTTCGTCACCTGGGGCGGCAAGTCCGCCCAGGAGGCGATCGACGCCTCGCTGCTGGATACCGTCGGCGAGGCCTGATAGGAATTCCACCAACGTGGAGCCGTAACCAGCCCGCTCTCCCTCCCGACCGTCCGGATCCCTGATCTGCGCGGTCGGGCCGGGGAGCGGGCCGGACCATTGCGGGCCACGCAGTGTGGGCCAGATAGGGACCGGATCATGGACGGCGTCGGCGCGCTGCTTCTTGTCGGCTGCGGCAAGATGGGCGGCGCCCTCCTGCACGGCTGGATCGACAGCGGGGTGCCCGCGGGCGACGTGACGGTGATCGAGCCGTCGGCCGAGCCCGTGGCCGCGCTCGGCCTGGACCCGGCGCCCACGGTCTATCCGGATCTCGGCGACCTGCCGGTCGACTATGCGCCGCGCTGCGTCGTGCTCGCGGTCAAGCCGCAGATCATGGGCGAGGTCGCGCCCGACTGCCGCCGCTTCGCCGAGGGCGGCGCGCTGGTCCTGTCGATCGCCGCGGGACGGACGATCCGCTCGTTCGAAGACGCCGTCGGCAAGGACGCGGCGATCGTCCGTGCGATGCCCAACACCCCCGCCGCGGTCGGCCGCGGGATCACCGCCCTGGTCGCCAACCGCAAGGTGTCCGATGCCGACCGGGCACTGGCCGGCAAGTTGCTCGACGCGGTCGGCGCCGTCGTCTGGGTCGCCGAGGAGGCGCAGATGGACGCGGTCACCGCCGTCTCCGGCAGCGGTCCGGCCTACGTCTTCCACCTGGTCGAATGCCTCGCCGCCGCCGGCATGGCCGAGGGGCTGCCCGCCGAGACCGCGATGACCCTGGCCCGGGCCACCGTCACCGGCGCCGGCGAACTGTTGTTCCAGTCCGAGGAGACCGCCGAGACCCTGCGCCGCAACGTCACCAGCCCCGGCGGCACCACCGCCGCCGCGCTCGACGTGCTGATGGGCGAGGACGGGCTGGCCGGCCTGATGCGCCGGGCGGTCGCCGCCGCCGCCCGCCGCTCGCGCGAACTCGGCTCGTGAGGGAATCCAGAGCGTGAGCGACCTTCCCGCCGCCGCCCAGCGGGTCCAGGACCACCTGACCGGGCTGGGCCTGCCCGACCGGGTCCGGGTCATGCCCGACAGCACCCGGACCAGCGCGGACGCCGCCGCCGCGATCGGCTGCACCGTCGCCCAGATCGCCAAGTCGATCATCTTCCGCGCCAAGCAGACGGGCGCGGCGGTGCTGGTGATCGCCAGCGGGGTCAACCGGGTCGACGAGAAGAAGGTCAAGGCCCTGCTCGGCGGGCCGCTGGGCAAGGCCGACGCCGACTTCGTCCGCGCCCAGACCGGCTACGCCATCGGCGGCGTGCCGCCGGTCGCCCACGCCAACCCGCCGGTGGTGTTCATCGACAAGGCGCTCGAGGACTTCGCGGAGATCTGGGCCGCCGCCGGCACGCCCCACGCCGTCTTCCGCCTGACGCCGGCCGAGTTGGTCGAGATCACCGGCGGGCGGGTCGCCGACGTGGCGCAGTAGGCCGCGCGTTTCCGGCTAGACAAATGCCGTCATTCCCGCGAAAGCGGGAATCCAGTCTCCTGCCGTTTCGTGGTTTCGAGCATGGACCCCCGCCTGCGCGGGGGTGACGCCAAGAGTGTTGGTGAGCGCCGCTAAACCGTGTGCCGCAGCGGCGCGAACAGCCTCTGCAGCTTTTCGACCGCGGCCTTCTCGAGCTGGCGCACCCGCTCCTTGGAGATGCCGAGCTCGGCGCCGATCTCGTCGCGGGTGCGCTTGATCTCGGCGAGGAAGCGGCCGGCGACGATGGTGCGCTCACGGTGGGGCAGGGCGTCGAGGGCGCGGGCGACGAGGCCGCGGCGGTAGCGCGCCTCGCTCTCTTCCGAGGCGGTGTCCTCGGGGGTCGGCGCGTCGTCGGGCAGGCCGTCGATCCATTCCGCGTCGCCGTCGGCGCGGACCGTCTGGTTGAGCGAGCGGTCGCCGGTCGACGCGCGCCAGGCCAGCGCGATGGCCTCGCGCAGCGGCACGCCGAAGCGCCGCGCGACCGGCATCAGCACGTCCTCGGTCAGCGCGTCGGCGCCGCCGCGCAGGTCGGCGGCCATCCGCCGCAACTGGAAGAACATCGCCCGCTGGGCCGCCGTGGTGCCGATCCGGACCAGCGACCACGACCGCACGACATGCTCCTGGATCGCCGCGCGGATCCACCAGCGGGCGTAGGTCGACAGCCGGACGTCGTGCTGGGGGTCGAACTTGCCGATCGCGCGCAGCAGGCCGACCACGCCCTCCTGGACCAGGTCGTTCATCGGCACGCCGTAGCGGCGGTATTTCCGGGCGATGCCGACGACGAAGCCGAGGTGTGACTGGACCAGCGCGTCGATCGCCGAGCGATCGCCGTCGCGGCCGCGTTCGGTCAGGGCGCGCTCCTCCTCGCGGCTGAGCATGGCGGCGCGCGGGCGGCCGCGCCACCAGGGCGCGTCTTCTGCAGGGTTCCAAGCCGTCGTCATCGGCGTCGCGTGGCTGGCTATCGGCACTGGTGCGTACAATATAACGAGCATAATGGTATAGTCGCGGCGGCGCGGGCAAGGGCCGCGGCGCGACCGCCGAGGACCGGCCCGCCGTGGCGCGACCCCGCCGGATGGGAGAAGAAGATGGCGCAGAAAAAGGACGATTCCGGAAAATTCTTCAGCGAGGTCATGGAGCTCGCCGCCCAGCTGGGCTGGCGCCGGACGACGCTGACCGACATCGCCGAGGCGACCGGCGAGACGCTGGAGTCGCTGCACCAGCGGTTCGGCTCCAAGCACGGCATCCTGATCGCCTTCGCCGACCATATCGACGACGCCGTGCTGCACGCCGGCCCGGCCGAGGCGGACGCGGAGACCAGCGCGCGCGACCGCCTGTTCGAGGTCATCATGCGCCGGTTCGACGCGCTCCAGCCCTACAAGGAGGGCCTGCGCCAGATCGCCCGCGAGGGCGGCGGCGGCGACCTGGTCGAGCTGCTGTGCGGCGCGCAGCACCTGGCCCGGTCGATGGGCTGGATGCTCGAGGCCGCCGGCATCGGCGCGTCGGGCATCGCCGGCGCGGTCCGCAGCAAGGGCCTGGCGGCGATCTACCTGTCGACCCTGCGCACCTGGCTGCGCGACGACACCGAGGACATGTCGCGGACGATGGCCGCGCTCGACCGCCACCTCGCGCGCGCCGAGCGCTTCGCCTCGATGCAGAGCCCGTTCGGCCGCCGCCGTTACCCGCCGGGCCCGCCCCCGGGCGCCGATCCCACCGATCCCCAGTCCGCCGCGCCGGCCTGAGCGGATGACAATCGACTATGAGGACTTCTCCCGGGTCGACGTCCGGGTGGGCACGATCGTGTCGGCGGAGCCGTTCGAGAAGGCGCGCCAGCCGGCCTACGTGCTGCAGGTCGACTTCGGCCCCGAGCTCGGCCTGAAGAAGAGCTCGGCCCAGATCACCGTGCGCTATACGCCCGAGGAGCTGGTCGGCCGCCAGGTCGCCGCCGTGGTCAACTTCCCGCCCCGGCAGATCGCCAACGTGATGTCGGAGGTCCTGGTGCTCGGCTTTCCCGACGCCCACGGCGAGGTCGTGCTGGTTGGCGTCGACCGGCCGGTGCCCAACGGCGGCAAGCTCTATTGACCGGCCCGGCGGCGATGGCGGAAGCAGCGGTTAATTCGGAAACGACTAAAACGGACGACGCGGCCGCGGTCGTCTGCCAGGTCTGCGGCGGGCGCCAGCCCGCGCCGCTGGTCACCCAGCACGGCTTCGCCTGGCTGCGCTGCCCCGACTGCGGCTTCGCCTTCCTCGCCGAGATGCCGTCGGACGAGGCCGCCGCCGAGATCCAGGGCGCCGAGATGGGCGAGCGCTACATCGCCGGGTACCAGAAGAAGCTCGACAGCAAGATGCGCCGCTCGCGCCGGCGGGTCGCCCGGCTGGCGCGCCGGATGCCCGGCAAGCGGCTGCTCGACGTCGGCTCGAACATCGGCTGCCTGGTCGCCGCCGGGGCGGAGCGCGGCCTCGACGCGGTCGGGCTGGAGATCAACCCGGCGCTGGTCGAGCACGCCCGCCAGGCCTACCCGGCCGGCCGCTTCGTCGCCGGCACGATCGAGGACTGCGACTTCCCCGACGCCAGCTTCGACGGCGTCTACTGTTCGGAAGTGATCGAGCACGTCCCCGACAACAACAGCTTCGTCGCCGGCATCGCCCGGGTGATGGCGCCGGGCGCGATCCTGTTCCTGACCACGCCGGGCCTGCACGAGTACACCAAGGGCAGCGACCCGGCCGTCTGGCCCGACTTCGGCGCGCCCGACCACAAGCTCTACCACACCCGCGACTCGATGCGCCGGCTGCTGATGCGGCACGGCTTCGACCGGGTGAAGTTCGTCTACAGCTTCGGCAAGGGGCTCAAGCTGTTCGCCCGGCGGGGACGCTAGGCCTGACCCCGCCGCCGGTGCGGTCGACCCGGCCGTGGAAGTCCTGGTCCGGCGCGCGCGGCGGCCAGCCGGGCATCATCAGCCACAGCCGCAACAAGTGCCGGCGCAGCGCCGGGTCCGTGTTGTCGACGTAGTCGGTGCGGGCGTGGAGGATGCTCCGGTTGTTGAGGAACTGGATGTCGCCCTCGCGGAAATCCATATCGAGATAGAGTTCGGGCCGCGCCGCGACCGCCTCCATATAGGTGATCGCCTCCTGCTCGTCGGCGTTCAGCGGATAGCCCTCTTCGGCCGCCTGCCGGATCGTGATCGGCAGGTGGTAGCAGTCGAGCCCGTGGCCGCCCCCGTGGGCGCCCCCGTGACCGCCATGTGCGAATACCGGCACGCGCTCGGGCGTGGTCCCTTCGCCGTGGCCCCGGCGCGAGTTGTGGAAGCCGCGGTAGAGCACGGCGAGCAGGTCGGGCCGCTCGTCGAGCATCGCGTTGTGGACGGCGAGTGCGCTGACGATCCGGCTGGCGCCGCCCGACACCGCGGCGCGCAGGCACAGCAACCCGACCACGTCGACCGGGTCCATGTGGAACTCGAGCGCGCCGCCGCGGGTGTAGTAGCGCTCGGTCTCGCCGGTGCCGCGGTCGCGGACGTGGCCGAGCCGGTCGCCCTCGGCGCTCTGCGACACGCCGACCCCGACATGCGCGCCGAGGCCCCAATAGATCAGGCCGACGTCGTCCAGGCTGCGCCCCGCCACCGGCGCGCCGCGCAGCAGCACGAAGCCGCGCCCCTCGCCCAGGATGTCCGGGATCTCGGCCAGCCTGTCGCCGAGCCGGTCGAGCGGGAAGGCGTCGGCGGTGACGTCGTCGAGCGCGAGCCCGCGCGCCTTCACCGCCGCCAGGGCGCGGTCGATCTCGGCCCGGTCCGCGTCGTCGAGCTGGAGGATCCAGTCGCTGCGGCCGGCCATCTCGGCGCCGCGCCACACGCGCGGGCCGGTCGCCGGGGCGATTGTCGACGGTATGGTCATGGCCTCTCCCTAGACCGGCAGTCTTATCACGACCCGCAGCCCGCCCAGGGGCGAGTCGCCGAGCATGATATCGCCGCCGTGGCCGCGGATCACGTCGCGGGCGATGGTCAGGCCGAGGCCGGCGCCGCCGACGCCGCGTGAGTTGTCGGCGCGGTAGAACGGGCGGAACACGTCCTCCCGGTTCTCCTCGGGCACGCCGGGTCCGTTGTCGTCGACGGTGACCAGCACCAGGCCGCTGCGCCGGGTCGCGCCGACGTCGATCTTGTCGGCGAACCGGCTGGCGTTGCCGATGATGTTGCTCAGGCAGCGCTTGAAGGCGTTGGGCCGGACCATCAGCCGCAGCGCGCCCTTGGCCTCGAAGCTCAGGTCGAGCCCCTTGCGCTTCGACTTCTCGACGACCTCCTCGATCAGCACCGGCAGGTTGGTCTCGACCGCCTGCTCCGAGCCCTCGCCCCGGGCGAAGGCCAGGTATTCGTCGACGAGCTGCTCCATCTCGGCGACGTCGCGCTCGAGCTCCTCCAGCTCCGGCCCCTGTTTCATCATCGCCAGCGCCAGCTTGAACCGGGTCAGTGGCGTGCGCAGGTCGTGGGAGATGCCGGCCAGCATCTCGGTGCGTTGCTGGATCTGCCGCTTGATGCGTTCGCGCATGATCATGAAGGCGGTCGCCGCCCGGCGCACCTCGCGCGCGCCGTATGGCTTGAAGTCGGGTACGTCGCGGCCCTTGCCGAAGCTGTCGGCGGCGTGGGCCAGCCTGCGGATCGGCTTGACCTGGTTGTGCATGAAGATGCCGGCGATGATCAGCAGCACCAATGAGCTGCCGATCGACCACATCACGTACAGCTCGGTGGTGATGGTGCGGATTCGCTTCTTGGTGGTGACGATCTCGAGCAGCCCGTCGTTGATCTCGACCAGGATCTTGATCCGCTGCGGGTCGTAGGCGGCGTCGATCTGGAACGGTCTGTGGAGCGACTGTTTGAACACGCGCAACAATTCGCCGCCGACCAGGGTATCGAGCCCCCGGTTCTTGGGGTTGCGCAGCTTGACGCCCTTCTTGAAGGTCACCCGCATGTTCAGGTTCGACTGGACCTCCGAGGTGATCCAGACCAGGTCCGCCGGCTTCCGGTAGTCCTGCATGTGGTTGATCATCAGGTTGATCTCGCCGACGATCGTGCTGGCCATGCGCCGGGTCACCGTGTCGACGTGCCGGTCGTAGAACACCCAGATCGAGATCAGCTGCACCAGCACCAGCGGCATGCCGAGGATCAGCAGCGACCGGCCGAGCAGGCTCTTCGGCAGGTAGCGCTTCAGCATCGCCGCGCGGGCCTTCCCGGCGCCATCAGACGGGACACCATCGGCGGGGGCGCCATCAGCCGGGGATCAGCGCGTAGCCGGTCCCGCGGACCGTCTGCAGGAAGCGCGGGTCGCCGGGGTCGGTCTCGATCTTGCGGCGGAGCCGCGCGATCTGGACGTCGACGGCGCGCTCGCCGCCCTCCAGGCCGCATTCGCGGGTCAGGTCCTCGCGGGTCATCGGCTCGGCCGCGCGCAGCGCCAGGACGCGCAGGATCTTGCTTTCCAATTCGGTGAGCCGGACCCGCTCCTCGTCGCGGAACAACTCGCCGCGCTGGAGGTCGAACCGGCACGGGCCGAACAGGACCTCGCCCTCGGGCGCCCCCTTCTGGCCGCCGCGGCGCAGCACCGTGCGGATGCGCAACAATAGCTCGCGCGGCTCGAACGGCTTGGACAGATAGTCGTCGGCGCCATGCTCCAGCCCGGCGATGCGGTCCTCGGTCTCGCCCATCGCGCTCAGCATCAGGATCGGCACGGTCGCCTCGCCGCGCAGCCACTCGGCGAAGGAGAGCCCGGTCTCGCCGGGCATCATGACGTCGAGGATGATCAGGTCGAAGGCGAGCGATTCGAGCTTGCGCCGCGCCTCGGGGGCGTCGCCCGCGGTGGTCACCGCGAAGCCGTTCTCGCTCAGATACTTGCGCAGCAGTTCCCGCAGCCGGCGGTCGTCGTCGACCACGAGGATGTGGGAGGTGTCGCCGTTGACGGTCATGGCGCGGAGTATAGGGCCGGGGCCGCGGGCGTGCCTAGTTTCGCCGCAGGCCCATCAGGACCTTGCGGAAGCCCTCGACGGCCTCGGCGCCAGCCTCGCGGTAGGCGCGGGCGAAGCGGCGGCGCTGCAGCGCGGTCAGCCGCTCCTCCAGCTCGGCGCCCTTGTCGGTCAGGTAGAGCTGGCGCTGGCGGCGGTCGCCGCTGCCCTGGCGCTGTTCGACATAGCCCTCGTCGACCAGGCGGCGCAGCACCCGCGACAGGCTCTGCTTGGTGATGCCGAGCACGTCGAGCAGCTCGCCGACCACCAGGCCCGGCTGGCGGCCGATGAAATAGATCGCGCGCATGTGGGCGCGGCCGAGATCCTGGCCGGCGAGCAGCTCGTCGGCGGCCTGGGAGAAGTCGCGCCACGCGAAATAGAGCAGCTCGATGCCCGAGCGCAGCTCCTCGTCGCGCAGGAAAAGCGGATTCACACCTGGTTTGAAATCGGGCATTATTGACAGCTTCGCATACGAATGTTACCGACGTTTCCCGTTTCGCGAAATTTTGTAACTCTTGCGGGGACCGGCTGCGAACGTGCGCCGGACTAACCCATAAGGATCGGATCGATGTCAATATTGCCCTTCGACGACCGTGACGGCGTGATCTGGTACCAGGGCGCCTTCGTGCCCTGGCGCGATGCCAATCTGCACGTCCTGAGCCACGGTCTGCACTACGCCAGTTGCGTCTTCGAGGGCGAGCGCGTCTACAACGGCAACATCTTCAAGCTGACCGAGCATACCGAGCGGCTGCACCGGTCCGCCGAGGTCCTCGATTTCAAGATCCCCTACAGCGTCGAGGAGATCGACGCCGCCTGCCGCGAGCTGATCCGCAAGCAGGGCATCGCCGACGGCTACGTCCGCCCGGTCGCCTGGCGCGGGCCGGAGATGATGGGCGTCTCGGCCCAGGCCGCCAAGCCGAAGCTGGCCATCGCCGCCTGGGAGTGGCCGGCCTATTTCACGCCCGAGGCGCGGCTCGAGGGCATCCGCATGACCGTCGGCAAGTACCGCCGGCCCGACCCGCGCACCGCGCCGGTCCTGTCCAAGGCCGCCGGCCTCTACATGATCTGCACCCTGTCCAAGCACGACGCCGAGGGGCGCGGCTACAACGACGCGCTGATGCTCGACTGGCGCGGCCAGGTGGCCGAGGCGACCGGCGCCAACATCTTCCTGGTCCAGGACGGGGTGATCCACACGCCGACGCCGGACTGCTTCCTCGACGGCATCACCCGCCGGACGGTCATGGGCCTGGCCCGCGACCGCGGCTACGAGATCGTCGAGCGGACGATCATGCCGGAGGAGTTCGCCAAGACCGACGAGGTGTTCCTGACCGGCACCGCCGTCGAGGTCACCCCGGTGCGCGAGATCGACGACTGGAAATTCCAGGTCGGCGAGATCACCCGCACCCTGGTCGCCGACTACGACGCGCTGGTCCAGCGCGGCGACGACCGTGCGGCGGCGGCGCGGGCCAGCGCGGCGTAACGGAAACGGCGCGCCCCGAGCCCGACTGTCAGGTGAATAGCCGCTCTCGCGTCGGACGGGGCGCGCGGCCGGGTGTCGACGTGTAGCAGGGCATCCGGCTACGCCCTCTTGCCCCACCGCATCCGGCGGATGCCGGCGTCGACCGAGACCAGCCCCGGGCCCATCTTCACGATCAGGAAGGCGAGCACGGCGAAGTGCAGCGCCTCCTTCGAGAAGAAGTCGGGATAGATCACCAGGCCGATGCCGAGCACCATGATACCGAGCGCCAGCGCCGAGAAGCGCGAGGCCAGGCCCAGGATCAAGAGGATCGGCAGGCAGCTCTCGGCCCACACGGTCATGTGGGCGAGCACGGTCGACAGCCAATGGGGCAGCGCCTCGGCGAAATATTCCTGGGGGAACAGGAAGTCGATCTGGTTCTGCTTGATCGTCCAGGGCAGCGGGATCTTGAACAGGCCGAGGTCGAGCTTGGTCTCCACGCGGGTCAGCGCCGAGCGATAGAAGTACAGGCCGACCGCGACCCGCGCGCCCAGCGCGAGCGGCCAGTAGGGGATCCGCTCGAACAGCCGGAACAGCCGTTGGATCAGTCCGTCCACGCCGCCGTGGGTGACCGGGGTGCGCGCCATGTCCATCGGGAATGCCTTCTTCAGTGGGGAACGTTGCGCGCGGGCCGCGCGAATGACGGGTCGGCGCCGGCCTAGGCGGGATCGAAGCCGGCGAAGGTGCCGCGGTCGAGGTGGGCGGCGAGCGCGGTCATCAGGTCGAAGCCGGGCTCGGCGGCGAGCGCCGCCGCGGCGGCCTCGCCGAGCGGCGCGCCGACCGCGAGCGCGGACACGAAGGCGTGGTCGCCGGGCGACAGCAGGATGACGTCGACCTTGTCCTCGGGTCGCAGGACGAGCACGTGGTCGCCCTCGTCCGGGAACGTCGCCGCCCAGGTCCTCGGCGTCCCAGAGGTGCCAGACCGGATAGGCGGACGCGACCAGCCGCGCGGTCGGGTGCAGGGTCAGGCGCAGGCCGGCATAGTCGTCCGGCGCGAGCGCGGCCAGCGCCTCGGCGATCAGCGGCTCGGCGTCGGCGGCGAAATAGGCGTCGTTGACCGCCCATTCGAGCCGCGCCAGGTCGGGCAGGAAGGGCAGCTCCTCGACCGCCGCCTCGATCCCGGTCAGGAAGTCGGCGAAGCCGTCGCCGTAGGCGTACAGGCACGGTTCGGTCGGCGGTGACTGGCGGGCGTAGCGGTGGGCGAGGAAGTTGAAGTTCTCCTCGCCGACGAAGCGGGCGATCGCGCGGTAGGTGTCGGCGAGCACGCCGGTCAGCGACGCGACGTAGTTGTTGCGGTGGATCCAGAAGCGCTCGGCGCCGACCACGCCGGCCTCGCCGAAGCGCTCCGGGGTGGCCGCGGCCGGCGCGCCCGGGGCCAGCACGCCCGCGCGGAAGTCGGCCTGGAGCTCACGCAACATGGCTGAGCGTGGGGCTGAGAGCGGGGCCGGGCGCGGCGCTGGCGGCGGTGCGGCGGTCGAGCGCGGCCTGGGCGCGCGCCGTCTCGGCGAGCAGCTCGTCGAGCGGCGGGAAGTTCATGTCGCGCTCGAGCAGGACGGGTCGGGGGCCGAGCCGGTCGAGCGCCGCGTCGAGCAGCGCCCAGACCGGCTCGATCACGGGGTGGCCGTGGTCGTCGATCAGCACCCGGCCGGCCCCGGCCTCTTCCGGGTTCTCGCAGTCGGCGTGGCCGGCGATGTGGATCTCTTCGACCGCGTCGGCCGGGATGCCGGCGAGATACTCGGCCGGGTCGAAGCCGTGGTTGTGGGCGCTGACGTGGATGTTGTTGACGTCGAGCAGCAGGCCGCAGCCGGTCCGTTTCACCGCCTCGGCGATGAACGCCCACTCGGTCATCTCGGCGGGCGCGAAGGCCAGATAGGAGGACGGGTTCTCGATCAGGATGCGGCGGCCGAACGCCTCCTGGGCGTGATCGATGTTGCGGCACAGCACGTCCAGCGCCTCCTGCGTGTAGGGCAGGGGCAGCAGGTCGTTGAGATAGGTGGCGTCGGTCACGCTCCACGAGACGTGCTCGGAGACGAGGCCGGGCTCGATCCGGTCGAACAGGCCGCGCAGCCGGCGCAGGTGCGCCTCGTCGAGGCCCTCGGCCGAGCCGAGCGACAGGCCGACGCCGTGGCAGCTCACCGCCAGGTCCGCGCGCAGGCGCTCGAGCGACGAAAGCCGCGGGCCGCCGGCGCACAGGTAATTCTCGGAATGCACCTCGATCCAGCCGGCCCGCTCGGGGTCGGCCAGGAAGGCGTCGACATAGGGATGCCGAAGCCCGATCCCCGCGGTGGCGGGGACCGGGCCCTGGCTATCCGTCCGGGTGTGTCGTGCGGTCATGCGCCGTCCCGGTCGGATCGTCGGACGCCGAGCGTCAGCTCTTGTCCTTCATGCCCATCTTGCCCATGCCCTTGAACGGCTTGAGCTGGCCGCCGAGCTTCGTGCAGGCGCTCGCCGAGGCGACCGTCTTGAAGTCCATGCCGCTGTAGCTGACCTTCGAATGGCCGGCGCAGTCGTGGCCCGCCTTGGTGTTGCAGTCGTTCTGACCGGCCTTGGCGGCGCCGAAGCACTTCACCTTGGCGGCGACGGCCGGGGTCGTGGTGGCGACTGCGGCGAGGGAAACGGCGCCGGCAACGGCGGCGGCGACGGTAAGCGGAGAAACCTTCATCACTACACTCCTTGGTTTTGGCTGGATTGCCGGTTGGTAGTCTGTCGGGGCGGGTATCAGCCGCCGGACTTCAGTTTCATGTTGACGCCTTTGAAGGCCTTGAGCTGGCCGCCCATCTTCATGCAGGCGTCCGCAGAGGCGGCCGACTTCCAGTCGTCGCCGCTGTAGCTGACCTTCGACTGGCCGGCGCAGGAATGGGTCTTGGCGCCGTTCGCACAATCGTTCTCGCCCGCCTTGGCGATGCCGTAGCACTTGACCTTGGCCGCGAACGCGGGCGTCGGCGCGGCGACCGTCGACAGCGAAAAGGCGCCGGCGACCGCGGCGGCGACGGTCAGTGCGGATACTCCCTTGGACATGCATGGTCTCCGTGGTGGGTACTCGTTTCGAACCACGGTCAAGATACGGCTTGACGGAAAGGGTCGAAATTCAAGACGAATCACGAAGGCGTCAAAGTCGTAGTCCGAATCCGTGAGCGGCCGTGAACGGCGGCGGCCGGATCGGCGGGCGGCGCGGGACGGGTCAACCAATGGGGAGGGGTGGATGGACAACAGCGCATTGCGGGCCGGCCGCGAAGACCTCGCCGCGGCGCTGCGTGCCGCCGACCGGAACGGATTCGGCGAGGGCGTCTGCAACCATTTCAGCGTCGCGGTGAGCTCGGCGGCGGGCGGGCCCGACCGCTTCCTGCTCAACCCCAACCGGCGGCACTGGTCGGAGATCACGGCGTCGAGCCTGGTGCTGCTCGACGACGACGGCGAGCTGGTCGAAGGCGACGGGCCGCCGGAGCCGACCGCCTTCTACATCCACTGGCGCATCCACAAGAACGCACCCAACGCCCGCTGCGTCCTGCACACGCACATGCCCTGGGCGACCGCGCTGACCATGCTGCACGAGCCTCAGCTGCTGCCGCTCAGCCAGACCTCGCTGATGTTCCACGGCCAGATCGCTTACGACCTCGAATATGCCGGGCTGGCGTTGGACGAGCGTGAGGGCGACCGCATGGCGGACGCGCTCGGCGACCGGGCGATCCTGTTCCTCGCCAACCACGGCGTGATCGTCACCGGCACGACCGTCGCCCAGGCATGGCTACGGCTGTACTACCTGGAGCGCGCCTGCATGCACCAGGTCATGGCGATGTCGACGGGCCGGCCGCTGCGCCTGGTCGATCACGAGGTCGCGAGCCGGACCGTCCAGCAGGTCGCGGGTGAGGAGCAGGCGATGGCCGACGACCTGTTCGCCGCGGAGAAGCGGCTGCTCGACCGCGACTGCCCCGGTTGGCGCGACTGATCGGGTTGGCGTGACTGATCGGGCTGGCGTGACGGACCGCATTGGCACCGCGCGCCGGGTGCGGCCGATTCCGATACGCCCAATGGATACTCTCTATAATAGTGCATCGCTTCGGCGCACCGCGTCGAAAAGGAAGCCACAGACGATGTACTTATCTCAACGCGAAGAAATATTATTTCTATTCGTCCAATAGAAATTAACCAATTAACGATAACTGTCAATTTGTTCATTAACCAATATTAGATAACAGTCGCCATTTCCATAATCTTCTTGTACGAAGAATGAAAATAATATTGGGGAGTGGCGCACGTGACCGGCCGCGCCTTGGCACTCGGCGCCGCGCTCGGCTTGCTTCTGGCGGCCGGCGTCGCGCGGGCAGACGCGTTCTGGTTCGGGGACCAGGCGACGCGTCCGATCGGGCCCGACGGCTGGTACGTCGGCTCGGGCGCCGTCGTGGGCGTGTATCAGCTGCCCAGCTGGAACGCGCCGATCGCCCTGTTCCCGGGGAGCCTCGCCGGCGACGAAATCACGATCTACGGCCCGGCCCAGCGAACCATCTTCAATCCCGCGGTCCCGTTTGCCGGTCCGGGCCTGACCCTCGGCCGCACGATCGCGCCAGGCCAGACGCCGCAGTGGGCCGGCAAGCGGCTGCGCGTCTACCTGTCGGGCATGTATTGGGCCGGCCGGGCAAAAGACAGCGCGACGACGGGCACGACCTTCGCGGATGCGCTGAACGTATCCGCCGTCGACGGGCGCACCCACCGGTACACCTCCTACGTCCCCGGGTCGCTCGACGAGACATTGCGGACGCGGCATCGCCGGCTCGAGTTCCAGCTCGGCGTCTCGACCGACTACGACGTCTCGCCCATAACGGTGCTCACCCCGTCGGTCGCCCTGGTCGGCGGCTGGCAGCGCGAGCGCTACCGCTACGACGCCTTCAACCGCCGCTCGGGCGTCGGCCCGGTCGGGCCGTTGATGTATGACGAGCGCAATTCGACGATCCGGGTCGGGCTCGACACCGGCCTGACCACGGCGGTCCAGGCGGCCCCGACCGTCCGCGTCTTCGCCACCGTCCGGACCGGGCTGCACTGGCTGCACACGCGGTTCCACGGGCGGGACTGCTACGACGGCAATGCTCGCGGCACGATTTGCTCCGTCGCGCCCGGCACCTTCACGACCAACAGCCACGCCACCTCGACGTCGGACAGCGCGTCGACCTGGAGCTTCCGAGGCTCGCTCTCGTTCGGCATGACCTGGACCCCGCGGCCGTTCATCGTCCAGCTCGGCTCCTTCTTCACCTGGGAGAGCGCGGTGCCGGGGATCGCCAATCCGGTGCTGCTGAACCAGCCGACCGCCAACGGCACCACGAGGATCGCCCCGGCGCGGATCCGCTTCGACGACGGCTGGAACGTCGGCGCCTATGTGGTGATACGGCTGCCGCTCAACGGGCTGTGAAGCCGGTCCCGGCGGATGGCCGCTTAACGATCTCGAAATCGCCCCGAGTGCCGTATTATCGATAGGCCGGTGGCGGCCCGCGGTTGGCGGGCTGCGGGTTCGGAAGCTTCGGAGAGCCGCATGGTCAAGGTCACGTCACTGCCGGACAATGTCGAGCTGGAAGTCGCCCCGGGCGAGACCTTGCTCGAGGCGGCGATCAAGGCCGGCATCCCATGGGCGCACGCCTGCGGCGGCCGGGCCAAATGCTCCACCTGCCGAACGTGGGTCCTCGACGGCCTGGACGACTGTCCGCAGCGTACCGAGGGCGAGGCCGCGATGGCGGACCGCCTCAAGCTGAACGAGCAGATCCGGCTGGCCTGCCAGCTTGCGCCCAAGGCCGGATTGCGCGTCCGGCGGCTGGTGCTCGACGATACCGACCTTGCCCTGACCAGCCAGCTCGACCGCGCCACGGGGACGCGCGCGGGCGACGTCAAGCCGGCGACGGTCTTCTTCAGCGACGTGCGGGACTTCACCTCGATCTCCGAGACGCTGACGCCCTACGACGTGATGTATCTCCTGAACCGCTATTTCTCGCAGGTCGGCGAGATCATCGAGGACAACGGCGGCTATATCGACAAGTTCATGGGCGACGGCGTGATGGCGATCTTCGGCATCGACGACGAACCCGACGCCCCGATCCGGTCGGTCAACGCCGCCCTACAGACGCTCGCCGCCGTCGACCGGATGAAGCCCTACTTCGCGTCGATGTACGATCTCGACTTCGACATCCGGATCGGCCTGCACTACGGCGAGACCCTGATCGGCTCCGTCGGCTCGCTCGGCCACGAGCGGGTGACCGCGATCGGCGACGTGGTCAACGTCGCCAGCCGCGTCGAGGCGGCCAACAAGGAGGCCGGCACGCGGCTTCTGATCTCCGAGGCCCTGCACGAGCGGATCGCCGACCAGGTCGAGGTCGAGGACTTCATCCGGACCCGGCTCCGGGGCACCAGCGAGCGGATCACCCTGTATGAGATCGCGCGGCTCAAGCCCGAAGTGGAGGCGGCGCTCAACGCGCGCGAGGTGCGCGACACGATGCATTTCGCCGGCCGCACCTGGGTCCGGGCGTTCGCCGCGGACGAGCTGGCCGTCGGCGAGCGGCGGATCCTCGACTTCGAGAAGTGCGACGTCGTGGTCTATCGCGGGGCCGAGGCCTACGTCGCGTTCAACAACGCCTGCCCGCACCTGAAGCTGCCGTTCTACGAGCGGCGCCAGATCGACGAGGGCGCGCTGCCCGTGGCGCGGGACAGCACCATCACCGGCGACATGAACCTCGTGTGCCGGTGGCACGAGACCTGCTTCGACCTGCAGACCGGCGAGATCAAGGCGTGGTGCACGACGCTGAACGAGGACGGCACGGCGCCCGGCTTCGAATTCATCGGCGACGTGTCGAAGAACCAGGACCCGCTGTCGCTCTACGCCTGCCGCATCCACGACGGCCATTTGTGGATCGCGCTGGACTAGGTTTGAACCCTAGTCGGGTTTCGGGTCCGCCGCCGCGAAATGCGCCATCTGGTCCGCGTGGGCCTTCGCGAAGGCCGGGCGGGCCGTGGCGCGCGCGACGTAGTCGCGGCAGGCGGGATGACCCGTCAGCCGGTCGAACCGTTGGAGCAGGCGCAGCACGTCGGCCATGAGGATGTCGGCGACGGAGAAGGTCCCGGCGAGCCATTCGCGTCCCGCCAACACCGGCTCTAGGTGCCCGAGCCGCGCCTCGACGAAATCGTCCAACCACTTCCATGCCGGCGCGTCCCCGGTGAATCCGAGGACCATGAACAGGGCCCACGGGAGGCTCGCCATCTCGACGGAATTGAGGGCCGCGAACAGCCATTCCAAAGCCTCGTTGCGGGCGCGCGGATCGGCCGGCATCAGCGCGTCGCTGCGATTGCCCAGGTGAAGCAGGATCGCGCCGCTCTCGAAAATCGAGACGTCTCCGTCGGTCAACCACGGCACCTGGCCGAAGGGCTGGTGCGCGAAATGCTCGGCATCCCGATCGCCGAACGGCGTGGTCTCGACGCGATAGGGCAATCCGGCCTCTTCCAGCGCCCACCGCACGCGGATGTCCCGCACAAAGCCTCGCGGCATCTCGGGAACCCAGTCGAAGGTCGTGAGAACCAGGTCGGCCATAGGGCCCCTCCATCCGTCTGCGCCGGACGATACCCGCTTTGGGCCACACAAACAGGGCCGAATTGCGAACCCCGGGCCGGACGCGGCCGGGCTCTTCGCCGCGCTCGCGCGCGCTGAAAAGATATAATACGATATATCTTGATTTACGATATATCGAGATATATATGCCGTGCCATGAGACACAGACACACCCAAACATCACACCGAGATCACATGCACGACCATCACCACGGAAGACACCACCGGCGCCGTCACGGCGGCCGGCGGGGCGGGCGCTTCTTCGACTATGGGGAACTCCGCCTGTTGCTGCTGACCATGATCGCCGACCAGCCGTGCCACGGCTACGAGTTGATCAAGGTGGTCGAGGACCGCCTCGGCGGCCGCTACACCCCCAGCCCCGGCGTGATCTACCCGACGCTGGCCTGGCTCGACGACATGGGCTACGCGGCGATCGAGGTCGAGGAGGGCGGCCGCAAGCGCTACTCGATCACGCCGGAGGGCGAGGCCTTTCTCGCCGCCAACCGCGAGACCGCCGACGCCCTGCTGTCGCGCGTCCGCTGCGCCGGGGCCGACGCGCCGCCGCCGCAGATCCTCCGCGCCATGGAGAACCTCAAGTTCGCCCTGAACCTGCGCCTCGACCAGGGGACACTGGACCCGGCGACCGCCGACACCATCGCCGCCGTGCTCGATTCGGCGGCCCAGCAGATCGAGAAGAGCTGATGACCGACCAGACCCCATGCGACTGGCCAGACCCTCGCGACCGACCATCCCCTGGCGACCGGCGGCGCGCGCGGCCGTGCCGAGGTCGCCACGCCCAAGGCCAGCCGCTACCTCCAGCAGCTGTGCAAGCATTTCGCCCACAAGATCCCGGTCACCTTCGACGCGACCGCCGGCCAGATCACCTTCCCGATGGGCGTGTGCCGTCTGAGCGCCGACGACGGTCGGCTGGCGCTGTCGCTCGATGCACCCGACGCGGCGGCCCTGGACCGGCTCCAGGACGTCGTCGCCCGGCATCTGGTGCGCTTCGCCTTCCGCGAGGAGATGCAGATCGACTGGCGCCCGGCCGACGCCGGGGCGCCGACCGATGCCGGCTGACGGCGGGGGGCGTTCGATGGACGACAAGATCACGGCGGTGCTCGACGCCTATCACGCGCGCATGCGCGACGAGGCGGCGACCCGGCACGAACGGTTGCCGGACGAGACGGTCGAGGACTGGCGCAACCGCCACCTGCTGGCGGTCGGGCCGGACACGGGCCGGCTGATCAACATCCTGGCGCGGAGCCTCGACAGCCCGACGATCTTGGAGCTCGGCACCTCGTACGGCTATTCGGGCATCTGGCTGGCCGACGCCGCGCGGGCGACCGGCGGCCGGCTGATCACGATGGAGCTGCACGACTACAAGGCGGCCCACGCGCGCGACATGGCCGACCAGGCGGGCCTGGCCGACCACGTCGACTTCAGGGTCGGCGACGCCGTGGCGATGATCGGCGACCTGCCTGACGGGATCGACTTC
Organism: uncultured Alphaproteobacteria bacterium; assembly: GCA_963730305.1. Taxonomy (GTDB): domain Bacteria; phylum Pseudomonadota; class Alphaproteobacteria; order Bin65; family Bin65; genus CAMYMQ01. The sequence goes on along the minus strand of CAVSRB010000004.1, from coordinate 114,668 downwards.
GTCCTGGTCGACCTGTGGAAGGACCTCTACGTGCCCTGCCTCGACGCCTTCTATCCCAAGCTGAACCCCGGCGCGATCGTCGTGGCCGACAACATGATCCGCCCCGCGACCGACGAGGTGAAGCGCTACGGCGAGGCGATCCGCGCCCGGCCCGGGATCACCAGCGTGCTGCTGCCGGTTGGCGCGGGCATCGAGGTCAGCCGGTACCAGCCGGCCTAGGCGCCTGCGGCCGGCTTGTCCCGTCACACCGATCCTCCGGACGGATGGGGCAAGACACCATACCGGGGTTGCCCTAAACTCGTTCGCCGGGATCGCGCTTCGCGTCGTGGTTCCTGCGCCACAGACACGAACGAGGGGTCCAACATGCGACGAACGTTTGCCTTCAAGCATGACGCGGGCAGGCTGCTGCGCCTTGCGCAGGCACCGTTGACGGCGGTGGTCGCGCTGACCGCGATGGTGGCGCCGAGCCTGGCCGATCCGGCCCGTACCTTCTACAACGACCGTCGCCACACCTACTGCGACCTCAAGCTGCTGGCGCGATATTGGAACGTGGACACCTTCAGGGCCAAGATCATTGCCGGCCAGATGATGGAGCGCGGCCAAGGCCGGTACCTGCCGGGCAAGCTCTCCTATGCCCGCAGCAACGTGGTCCGCAATCAGCGATTCTGCAGCTGGGCGGACGCCGACAATCCCCGCTACAGCTATAACGACGCGGTGATCATCGGCCGCTATTGGCGGACCTCTGTCGGCAATGCCAAGGACTGGGTCGGCAAGATGCTGTACTTCGGCCGCAACCGGTACGTCCTGCGGGTGCTGCGCCTGGCCCGTCGCGGCCACACGTACCGGTAGGATCGGCGCACGCCCGTCGCGGCGCCCCTGCTCCGGTTCCGGCCGGGCCCGCGCGCAGGCGGCAGCGTCCCGAATTCGGCTTCGCATTGGACTGGACGATCGGCGTGGAAGTCGAGCTGTTGGCGCCGCCGGGCGCCAGCCGCCGCGACCTCGCCCGTGCGATCGCCGACGATGCACGGGGATCGGTCCGGGCTTGCTTCTATCCCCAGTCGGAGCCGAGCGCAGTCCCCGGCACCCCTGTCTTCCAGAATCTGACGCTCGGTTATGAAGCGATCGACTCCGCGGGGGCGTTGCTTGCCCGCTGTCTCGACGACCTGACCCTGCAGGCCGATCTCGACCGCAACCGTCCCCCGGTGCCCGGTTGGTACCGGATCGCCAGCGACGATCCCCGGCTGCTCAACCTGGTCATCGAGCAGTGCGACCCCGCGGCGCCGATCGACGACATCCTGGCGCCGGTGGCCCGCCTGTTCGGGACGCGGACCGAGCGGAACGAAGACGGACTGGTGCGGGTCAGCGACAAGAAAGGGGCATCGATCGCGATCGCGGCGCCCCTGCCCGGCGAGCGCGAGCGTCCTTGCGAGCTGGTCACGCCGCCGATGGCGGCGGACCCCGCCGGCATGCTCGACCGCCTGCTGGGCCATGCCCGCCGGCTGGGGTTCGGCGCGCCGGCCGAGGGCGCGACCCATCTCCATTTCGACGGCGCGGCCCTGTGCGACGCCAGGACGATCGCGGCCCTGGTTGGCCTGCTCGACCGCCATGGCAAGGCGTTGCGGTCGCTCTTCGGAACCAACCGGCGCTGTCAGCGGCTGGGCGATTGGCCACGCGCGTTGCGGCGTCTGGCGGCCCGCCCCGATTTCAGGGCGCTCGACTGGCCAGCGGCCCGCGCGGCGCTGGCGCAGACCGGCACCACCAAATACTGCGACTTCAACCTGCTGAACCTGATCGAGGAGACGCCCGGCAAGCACACGTTCGAAGTGCGCATCCTGCCGGTCCATCTCGACGCCGGCGCGATCATCGAAGCCGCCGAATTCTTCGCGGCGGTGCTCGACTGGTCGATCGCAGCCGGTCGCGACGATCTCCCGGTTCCAGCCCGAACGGCCCAGCTCATCGACCAACTGCCCCTGTCGGCGGTGTCGCGCCAGCGATGGCTCCAGAAGGCCGCCGGCCGCGGATAGCCTACTTCTTCATCGCGGCGGCGATCGCCTTGGCCTTCTCGGCCGCCATCTTCTTCGCCTTGGCGACGTCTTCGGCCGACATGGTCTTCTCCAGCCCGGTAAGCCACTTGGCGACGGCGTCGCTGCGCTTCTTGGCGGTGGCGATGCTGACCCACATGTGGGCGAGGACCTGGTCCTTGGTCACGCCCTTGCCGCGGTGATAGAGGTCGCCCAGCTTCATCTGCGCCTGTCTGACGCCCAGGTCGGCGGCCTTGCCGTACCACTTCGCGGCCATGGCGGCGTCCTTCTTGACCCCGCGGCCCTTGCGGTACATCTGGCCGAGCCGGTAGCCCGCCTTGGCGTTGCCCTTGTCGGCGGCGGCGGTGCAGGCGGTGACGGCGGCCTTCCAGTCCTTCTGACCATAGGCATCGCCGCACGCGTCGGCGGCGGCCGGAGCGGTCGCGGCGAGCAGCACAAGTGCCGCCAGAGAAACCAAGCGGATCATCGGAAACCTCCCCTGAAGACGGTGTCGCGTCTTGTCTTGGCGGCGCGAGACGCCGCACCGAAATGATATCACGGCACGCCCCATCGTCTTCGCGGAAAGTTACGGTTCGGCGGTCGGCCGCACCCTCGCTCAAGCCGCCGAGAGGGCCTCGCGCACCGCGTCCGGATTCTTGCGGATGACCTGGAGATAGGCACGGGCTGGCCCGGTCGGCACGCGGCGGCCCTGCTCCCACTGGCGCAGCGTCCACACGTCGAAGCCGAAGCTGTTCGCGAATTCCTGCTGGGTCATCTTCAGCCGCTTGCGAATCGCCTTGGTATCGATCTCTTCCGGGATGTGGATGCGCGCCGGCTTGCGCTTGCCCTCGGCGATCTCGAGCGCTTCGCGGGCGCCGTCGAGAATCCTCTGCCCCACCGTACTCATGACTTGCTCCTTTCCGCCGATGCAATGCCCCGACAAATGTCCCGGAGCTCGTTCGTCTCCGCCTTGGTCAGCGTGTCCTTCTCGCCTTTTGCATAGATCGTGAACAAATACAGGGGCGTATCCTCGTCATAGAAATAGTGGACAGTCCGGTAGCCGCCAGACTTGCCGCGGCCACGCCCCGGATGCCGCGCCTTTCGGGCGCCGCCGGCGCCTGGGATCAAGACACCGGCTTCGGGATTCCAGGCCAGAAAGTCGATGATTGCCGCAATATCGTCCTCGGCAGCCAACCGTGTCGCTTCTCGCCGGAACGCTGCGGTCTCGATGACAGCGACTGGTTTGCGCGGTTCATCCGTCACTCCGCCATTATAGGTCATAGACCTATAAAATCAAGCGGGAAGCAGCCGCGCTCCGGCCGTCTACTCCACTGCCTTGGACGGTCCTTTTTCGTCCCAGCGTCCGGCCGCGTCGTCGTCGCTGTCGCGCGCCTCGACCCAGTGCTCGCCCTCGGGGCCGTCCTCCAGCTTCCAGAAGGGCGCCCGGGTCTTGAGCCAGTCGACCAGGAACATGTTGGCCTCGTAGGCCGCTGCCCGGTGGGGCGAGGCGGTGACCACGTAGACGATGCGGTCGCCCGGCTCGAGCCGGCCGTAGCGGTGGACGATCAGGCTCGCCTGCAGCGGCCAGCGGCGGTTGGCCTCGGCCTCGATCTCGCCGAGCTGCTTCTCGGTCATGCCCGGATAGTGTTCGAGCGTCATCGCGTCGATGCGCGTGTCGCCGGCGATATCGCGGACCAGGCCCAGGAAGGTCACCACGGCGCCGATGTCGGTGCGCCCGGCGACCAGGGCGTCGAGCTCGGCGGCGGGATCGAAGTCTTCGGCCTGAACGCGGATCATGGGACGCGGATCATCGCTGTCGCTCCCTGGGCAGGCTCAGCCGCCGGTGACCGGCGGGAAGAAGGCGACCTCGTCGCCGTGCGCCACCGGCGCATCGACCGCGGCGAAGTCCTGGTTGACCGCGGCGCGGATCACGTGCGCGTTGGCGAAGGCTTCGGCGTGGCCCGGGCTGCGCGCCTTGAGCCAGTCGACCAGCGCGCCGACCGTGGTCACGTCCGCCGGCGGCTCGACCGTCTCTTCGGCGACCCCGGTGCGCTGTCGCAGCCAGGCGAAATACAGGATCTTCATCGTCTTTCCTCGAGCCGATCTATCGGGCGGCGGGCCGTCGGGCTCACGCGCCCACTTCGCTGAAGGGCAGGAATTCCACCATCGTGCCCTTTTCGAGATAGGTCAGCGCCTCGGGCAGTTCAACGAGGCCGTCGGCCGCGACCATCGACGACAGGATGCCGGCGCCCTGGCGCGGGAACTTGCTCGCCACCGGCACGCCGTCGGCGCCCATCGACAGGCGCGCGCGCACCCATTCGCGCCGGTCCGCCTTCTTCTTGTGGTCGAAGTCGGCGCGCACCCGGAACAGGACCGGCGCCGGGTCGGCCGCGCCCATCAGGCGCAGGATCAGCGGGCGGGCGAAGCGCAGGAAGGTCACCATCACCGCGACCGGGTTGCCGGGCAGGCCGAGGAACGGGGTCGCCCCGATCTGGCCGAGCGCGACCGGCCGGCCCGGCTTGATCGCCAGCCGCCAGAAATGGATGTGGCCCTGGCTCTCGACCGCGGCGCGGACGTGATCCTCCTCGCCGACCGAGACGCCGCCGGAGGTCAGCACCAGGTCGTGGCCTCCCGCCGCCGCGCCCAGCGCTTTCGTGATCGCCGCCCGGTCGTCGCGCAGGATGCCCAGGTCGGTGACCCGGCAGCCGAGCCCGCGCAGCAGTGCGCCCAAGGCATAGCGGTTGGCGTCGTAGACCGTGCCCGGCGGGGTCGCCTCGCCCGGCTCGCGCAGCTCGTCGCCGGTCGAGAACAGGGCGACCCGGAGCGGCGCGTGGACCGGCAGCGCGGTCAGCCCGATCGACGCGGCCAGGCCGATATCCTGCGGGCGCAGCAACTGCCCCCCGGTCAGCACGGTGTCGCCGGCCGCGATATCCTCGCCGGCGAACCGGCGGTTCGCGCCGCGCTTGATCCCCGCCGGAATGCGCACCTTTCCGTCCTGCTCGACGCAGTCCTCCTGCATCATCACCGTATCGGCGCCCGCGGGCATCGGCGCGCCGGTGAAGATGCGGATCGCTTCGCCGCGCGTCGCGGGCCCCTCGGGCGCCTCGCCCGCGGCCAGCCGGCCGGCGACCGGCAGCACGGTCTCGCCGTCGGGGTCGAGGTCGTCGAAGAACACGGCGTAGCCGTCGACGGCCGAATTGTCGTGGGGCGGCACCGCGCGGCCGGAGACCACGTCCTCGGCCAGGATGCGGCCGGCGCAGTCGATCAGCGGCGCGGTCTCGACCGGGGTCACCGCGACCACCCGCTCCCGCAGCAGGTCGAGCGCCTCGTCCAGCGGGGTCAGGCGCTGGTCGTGGGCGAAACAGTCGTCGGAGAGCTGGGCCATGGTCCTTGGACCGTTACCTTCCCCGGACCGGCCTCAGGCCGCGTTCGACCGGTTGGCGAGCCCGCAGTGATCGATGATGAAGCGGGCGATCGCCTGCCGTGTCGTCGAGGTCGATCAGCGGGCGCGGCGGGTCGAGCTCGGCCAGCTCGGGCATCGGCCCGTCGCTCGCCACCGCGACGACGTCGGGGTCGGTCGCCGCCAGCAGCGACTTGCCGACGTCGCGGCGGAACACCTCCAGCTTGTCGTGGACGTGGCGCTTGAAGCCCTCGATCAGCAGCAGGTCGACCGCGCTCATGTGCGGGATCAGCTCCTCGATGCTCGGCTCGGCGTCGTCGCGCAGCTCGTGCATCAGCGCCCAGCGCTTGGCCGAGGCGATCAACACCTCGGTCGCGCCGGCGGCGCGGTGCTGATAGCTGTCCTTGCCCGGGCTGTCGACGTCGAACTCGTGATGGGCGTGCTTCATCGTCGACACGCGCAGCCCCGCGCCGGTGAGCGCGGGGATCAGGCGCACGAGCAGGCTGGTCTTGCCGCTGTTGCTCCAGCCGACGATGCCGAAAATCTTCATGGCGCGAATATAGGGCCGCGCGGCGCCCTTGGGAAATGCTGGCGCGGTTCCGCTTCGCCCGGCCCGGGCGGCCTGCTAGGCTGTCCCCCTCCGCCGCCAGATCGGGAGATCGACGCCATGCGCAGGATCGGACTCGTCCTTTTCATGCTGGTCGCCGCCGGGCCGGCCCAGGCCGCCGACATCCGTTTCGAGGTCGGCAAGGACGGCTTCGCCGTCGCGCCGTCGTCCTTCACCTGCGTGCGCTGGACCTACAACAAGGCGCGCCAGGTGGTGGTCCAGGTCGGGCTCGACCAGGCGGCGACCGCGCGGCTCGCCGCGCTGACCGGCCGGCACATCCGCAAGCAAATGATGCTGGTGGCGGGTGGCAAGCCGGTGTTCACCGCCCGCATCATGGAGCGGATCGCCGACGGCCGGATCCAGATCGCCGGCAGCCTGTCCATCGACGATGCCGCGGCGCTGGTCCGCAATCTCGGCGGCACGCGCGGCGACTGCAAGGCCTTCCCGGCGCCGCCGGACCCGGACAAGAAGACGAAATAGCAGAGCGGCGCGCGGTCAGGCGTCCGGCCGCCGCCCGGTCATGTGGGCGAGCCCGGCCTTGAGATAGTCCAAGCCGGTGACCACGGTCAGCGCGGCGGCGAGCCACAGCAGCACCTCGCCGATGTCGGTCGCCGGCACCGCGTCGGGCGCGCCGGGGCCGACCAGCAGGAAGCCGATCGCGAGCATCTGCGCCGCGGTCTTCCACTTGGCGAGTTGGCTGACATGGACAGTCACGTTCGCTCCGGCCAGGAATTCGCGCAGGCCGGAGATGACGAACTCCCGGCACAGGATGACCAGCCCGGCGATCACGGCGAGCCCGGCCAGCCGGCCGCTCGCCACCAGCATGACCAGCGCGGCGGCGACCAGGATCTTGTCGGCGATCGGGTCGAGGAAGCGGCCGAAGTCGGAGATCTGGTCGCGGGCGCGGGCGAGCCAGCCGTCGAAGAAGTCGGTGATCGCGGCGAGCGCGAACAGGGCGAGGCAGACCCAGTAGGTCGCCGGCGCGGGCAGGTAGAAGGCGGCGACCAGCAGTGGCACGATCGCGACCCGTCCCATGGTCAGCAGGTTGGGCAGGGTGGTCAGGTCGCCCGCCGTGCCGCTCGCTCTGGTCATGCCCCGTCCACCCCGCGCCCCGTCGGGCTCAGCCCTGCTCGTGGAAATGCTCGTAGATGCGCCGGGCGACAGCCTTGCTGATTCCGTCCACCGACTCAAGGTCGGACAGCCCGGCGCGGGCGATCTCGCGGACCGAGCCGAAATGGTGTAGCAGCGCCCGTTTGCGGTTGGCGCCGATGCCGCTGATCTCGTCCAGCGCCGACTTGACCGCGGCGGCCGACCGCCGGGTCCGGTGCGCGCCAATGGCGAAGCGGTGGGCCTCGTCGCGCAGCCGCTGCAGGAAGTAGAGCACGGCGTCGGCCTTGTCGAAGCTGTGGGTGCGGCCGCCGCCCAGGTGGAAGACCTCGCGCCCGGCGTTGCGGTCGGGCCCCTTGGCGATGGCGACCACGGGCACGTCGTCGATGCCCAGCTCGGCCAGGGTCTCGATCGTGGCGCGGTGCTGGCCGGCGCCGCCGTCGATCAGCACCAGGTCGGGCCAGGCGCCGCGGTCGCGCTCCGGGTCCTCCTTGAGCGCGCGGGCGAAGCGGCGGGTCAGCACCTCGCGCATCATGCCGTAGTCGTCGCCGGGGGTGATCTCGGTGCTCTTGATGTTGAACTTGCGGTAGGCGTTCTTGGTGAAGCCGTCGGGCCCGGCGACGATCATCGCGCCGACCGGGTTGGTCCCCGAGACGTGGGAGTTGTCGTAGACCTCGATCCGCTCCGGCGTCGCCTCCAGGCCGAAGGCGTCGGCGACGCCGTCGAGCAGCTGGCGCTGCGAGGCGCTTTCGGCCAGGCGCCGGGCCAGCGCCTCCTTGGCGTTGTGCAGCGCGTGGTCGATCAGCTTGCGCTTGTCGCCGCGCTTGGGGGCGTGGAGGGCGACGGCGTGCCCGGCCTTGAGCGCCAGGGCTTGCTCGATCAGCTCTGCGTCAGGAATGGCCTCGCTCACCAGCACCTGCCGGGGCGGCGGCTTGTTGTCGTAGAACTGGCCGATGAAGGCGGCGAGCACGTCGCCGGTTTCCGCGCTCCTGTCGTGGCGCGGATAGTAGGCGCGGTTGCCGTAGTTGCGGCCGGCGCGGAAGAAGAAGACCTGGATGCAGGTGTTCTCGCCCTCGCGCCAGGCGGCGATGACGTCGGCGTCGTCGAGCATCGGCAGGTTGATGTCCTGCCGGGTCTGGATGTGGGCAAGCGCCTGGATGCGGTCGCGGAAATAGGCGGCGGTCTCGTATTCGAGCTCCTCGGCGGCGCGCTCCATCTTGGCGGCGAACTGGCGCTGGATGTCGGTGTTGCGGCCGGACAGGAAGTCGTTGGCCTGGCGGATCAGCTCGTCGTAGTCGGCATGCTCGATGCGGCCGACGCAGGGCGCGCTGCAGCGCTTGATCTGGAACAAGAGGCACGGCCGGGTCCGGCTCGTGAAGGTGCCGTCGGTGCACGAGCGCAGCAGGAAGGCGCGCTCCAGCGCGTTGAGGGTGCGGTTGACCGCGCCGGCCGAGGCGAACGGGCCGTAGTAGGTGCCGGGCGCCGAGCGGCTGCCGCGGTATTTCTGGATCCGGGCCCAGCGCTTGGGGCTGCCCTCGGGCGCCGATCCGTCCTCGGCGGTGATGTGGATGTAGGGGAAGGACTTGTCGTCGCGCAGCAGGATGTTGAAGCGCGGGCGCAGCCGCTTGATCAGGTTCGATTCGAGCAGCAGCGCCTCGACCTCGGTATGGGTCGAGACGACTTCGAGCAGCGCGGTCTCGGCGACCATCCGCTTGAGCCGCTCCGGCAGCTTCGACGGATTGGTGTAGGACGTGACCCGCTTGCGGACGTTCTTGGCCTTGCCGACGTAGAGCGCGTCGCCGCGCCGGTCGAGCATGCGATAGACCCCCGGCGTCTGCGGCAGCCGGCGGAGCTGGTCCTTGAGGTACGCGAACCCGGTCTCGAGCGAGGTGCCCGGGCGGGCCGCGTCGGCCGCATCGGGGGCGACCTCGAAGGCGGGCGTGGTGTCTTTGTCGGCGCGGGTCATGGCGTGACGGTCATCGTTCTCTGAATTTCGGCCCGCGGCGGGATGGGGTCAACCATCGCCGTCGATCCGACCGGACCGCCGCCGGCCAACCCGCCTCCGGCGCGTCCCGGTCGCCGATTTTTCGTTGCCTCACTAATGGTTAACGGTAATCCACCGATCCTGTGGACAAACTTGTGGAGACCGGTCGGAGCAACTGCCATAGCGGTGGAATTTCAGGAGCTTAGCCGGGTCTGCCCAAGATTCGGGCAAAATTTTCAAGCTATTGATATCAAAAGGTTTATCGGCGGTTTTTGGTGTCTTAATACTGCCATATTCCGGAACTTCGCCGGAAATGCGGGTGATGCGCGAATGTCAAGCCCGTTCTTGTGCAAAATTCCCGGTCGATTCGCCGCGTCGGACCCTTTTTCAAGCCGGGTCGCGGGGGTTGGCGCGTTCGATCTCGACCCCCACCGCGGCGGCGTCGGCATACACGTCGAGCTTTTCCACGCGGATCCGGGTGCGGCGCACGCGCGGGTCGGCCAGGCAGAGCTCGGCGAGCCGCTCGGCGAAGGTCTCGACCAGGTTGATGTGTCCCGCCGCGGCCAGGGCGCGGGCGCCGTCGGCCAGGTGCTCGTAGCTGAAGACGTTCTCCAGCCGGTCGTCCATCGCCTTGGGTGCTTCGAGCACGGCCAGGTCCATGTTGATCCGGACCCGCTGAGCCGAATCGCGCTCGTGCCGGTGGGCGCCGATGCTGCAGGCCAGGACCAGGTCGCGGATGAAGACGTGGCGCAGACCGGCGGCCTCGTCGGCCATCGATACGGGGGCGGGGGCGCTGGGGACGGGGGCGACCATCGCGGCTATTCCACCGGCACGTCGGGCTGGCCCGGCTGGGCCCAGCCCAGGTGCTGGCCGCCGTCGAGCAGGATCAGTTGGCCGGTCATCGCGTCCATCGCCAGAATGTAGCGCACGGTGCGGGCCACGTCTTCGGGGCTCGGCCCGCGCTTGAGCGGCAGCCGCGCCACCTGCTCGTCGAACTGCGCCGGGGTCTGGCGCGCGCTCGGCAGCACCGGTCCCGGCCCGATCGCGTTGACGCGGATGCGCGGCGCCAGCGCCAGCGCCGTGGTCCGGGTCAGCGCCCACAGGCCCGACTTGCTGACCGTATAGGACTGGAAATAGGGCGTCAGGTTGACGACGCGCTGGTCGACGATGTTGACGATGCAGCCGGCCGCGTCCGCCGGCAGCGCCTCGGCCATCGCCTGGGTCAGCACCACGGGCGCGCGCAGGTTGACCGCCATGTGCAGGTCCCAGCCCGCCCGGGTCAGCGTCTCGATCCGGTCGTTCTCGAACACCGAGGCGTTGTTGACCAGGCAGCCGACCGGTCCCAGCGCCTCGGTCACCCGCGGCAGCAGCCCGGCCGTCGCCGCCTCGTCGGACAGGTCGGCGGCGAAGGCGGCGGCCCGGCCGCCGGCCGCTGCGATCTCGTCGACCACCGCCTGCGCCCCGGCTTCGGAGCCGTGGTAGTGGACGGCGACCGCCCAGCCGTCGGCGGCGAGGTCGAGCGCGATCGCCCGGCCGATGCGCGCGGCGGCGCCGGTGACGAGGGCGGTCCTGGGTGGGGCCGTTGTGGGCATGGCTGCGGTCATGGCGGGAAGATGGGCGAGCCGCGGCGCGGTGGCAAGCCGCGCCGGCCTGCTTCAGAGATGGTGGATGGGCATGCCCGACAGGCCGGCGAACTGGGCGACGATGTAGAGGACGTAGGCGAGCAGCGCCACGATTCCGGCGCGCCGGTCGAACCTGGCCATGAAGGCCGACGCGATCACGAACAGCGCGGTGACGATCAGCATCACCCAGAGATCGAAATTGATGATCTCCGGCGGCACCCGGATCGGCACGACGACCGACACCGTGCCCATGATCGCGAGCAGGTTGAAGATGCAGCTGCCGATCACGTTGCCGATGGCCAGGTCGGCGTGCTTGTGGCGCGCCGCGGCGACCGAGGCCGCGAGCTCCGGCAGCGACGTGCCCAGCGCGACCAGGGTCACGCCGATCACGGTCGGCGACACCCCGGCCGCCCGCGCCAGCGTCACCGCGCCGGCGACGAGCTGGTCGGAGCCGAAGCCGACCCCGGCGCCGCCGAGGATCAGCAGCCCGGCGATCAGCCAGTCGCTCTTCGCCGATTTCTCCAGCTCGCGGACCTCTTCCTCCAGCTCGCGCCGGACCGCCGTGCTGCGCTGGTCGTGCCGGTAGCAGGCGATCAGGTACGCGACGATCAGCACCAGCATGATGATGCCGTGCCACCGCTGGATCGTGCCGGTCAGGGCGAGCAGGGTGAACAGGATCGACGCGCCGACCAGGATGCTGCCGTCGCGGAACGCGGTGGTGCGCGAGTTGCGCAGCGGATAGGCCAGCGCCGCCGCGCCCAGCACCAGGAGCAGGTTGGCGATGTTGCTGCCGACGACGTTGCCGACGGCGATGCCCGGCTCGCCCTCGATGCCGGCGATCAGGCTGACCACCATCTCGGGCGCCGACGTGCCCGCGGCGACCACGGTCAGGCCGATGATCAGCGGCCGGACGCCGAGCCGCCGGGCCAGGCCGACCGAGCCGCGCACCAGCGCTTCGCCGCCGAAGAAGAGCAGGAGCAGCCCGCCCGCGATCTGAAGAAACGGGATCATCGGCCGATCACCGCGCCGACCGCTTCAACGGGTGTCATGCGAACCATACTCCACAGATGGCCGCAATTCGGCCGAATTGAAGGTCTCCTCTATCACGCGCGGCGGAAGGCTGGCAAAGCCACGATCGCGGTGGACCCGCTCGTTTTCCGCGCCGTCTGCCGGCGGTCCCGTCAGTTTCCCGCGCCGCTTCCCAGCGACCGGCCATCGCTTCGCTTCCCGCATCGTCACGCAGCCATTACATAGGGTCCGTCGCTCCCGACGTCAGTCGCCGACCTTCATGCAGCAACTGCACTTCCTCCTCGACATCCTCGTCCTGCTCGCCGCCGCCGTGGTGTTCGTCTACCTGTCGCGGCGCCTGCGCACGAGCCCGGTGCTCGGCTATCTCGCCGCCGGCCTGTTGATCGGCCCGCAGGCGCTCGGCCTGATCCAGACGGTCGAGGACAAGAAGCCGCTCGCCGAGCTGGGCGTCGTCTTCCTGCTGTTCTCGATCGGGCTCGAGCTGTCGTTCCGCCGGCTGGCGTCGATGCGCAAGGAGGTGTTCGGCCTGGGCTCGGCCCAGGTGATCGTCACCGGCACGCTGCTGACGGCGGGGCAGTGGGCGCTGGGCGTCAACCTGACCGCCGCCGCGGTGATCGGCTTCGGCGTCTCGCTGTCGTCGACGGCGATGGTGCTCCAGGTGCTGTCTGAGCGCGGCGAGCTGTCGTCGCGGATGGGCCGGACCGCCTTTTCGATCCTGCTGCTGCAGGACATCGCCATCGTGCCGCTGCTGGCGCTGTTGCCGCTGCTCGGCGGGGCCAAGGGCGGCGCCACCGACTGGGAGGCGGTCGGCATCTCGGTCGCCACCGCGGTCGGCGCGCTGGCGGCGATCCTGCTGGTCGGCCGCTACCTGCTCCAGCCGCTGTTCAAGATGGTCGCCGGCCTGCGCACCCAGGAAGTGTTCATCGCGATCATCCTCTTGTCCGTGCTCGGCACCGCGTGGGCGACCGAGCAGGTCGGCCTGTCGATGACCCTGGGCGCCTTCCTGGCCGGGCTGATGCTCGCCGAGACCGAGTTCCGCCATCAGATCGAGGTCGACATACGCCCCTTCCAGGGCCTGCTGATGGGCCTGTTCTTCATCACCATCGGCATGTCGCTCGACCTCGGCTTCGTCGTTCGGCACATTGACGTGGTGGTGGCGCTGACCGCGGTGCTGCTCGTGCTCAAGGCGGCGATCATCTTCGCGCTGACCCGTTGGCTGATGGGCCTGTCCACGGCGCTGTCGCTGCGCGTCGGCCTGGTCCTGGCCCAGGGCGGCGAGTTCGCGCTGGTCCTTGTCGCGGTCGCGGTGCGCGACGACCTGGTGCCGGACGCGGTGTCGCAGCTGATGCTGGCAATCGTCACCCTGTCGATGGCGACGACCCCCTTCCTCGCCATACTCGGGCGCTGGCTCGGCACCCGGCTGGAGCGGGCGGTGGCGATCGGCCTCGCCGCGCTCGAGCAGGAGAATATCGACCTCGTCAACCACGTCATCATCGCCGGCTTCGGCCGCTCCGGGCAGACCATCGCGCGGATCGCCGAATCGCACCGCATCCCCTACGTCGTGCTCGACCTCAACCCGGCGCGGGTCGAGGAGGGGCGGGCCAAGGGGCTGCCGATCTTCTACGGCGACGCCAGCCGGCCCGAGCTGCTGTGGGGCGTCGGCATCGACCGGGCGCGCGCCTTCGTCAGCTCGATCGACGGCGAGCCGTCCAAGGTGACCCAGCTCGTCGGCCTGCTGCACCGGCGGTTGCCCGAGCTCGAGATCCTGGTGCGCGCGCGCGACGCCACCCACGCGGCCGCGCTGCAGCGGGCGGGGGCGACCGCGGCGGTGCCCGACGTGCTGGTCTCCAGCCTGCACCTGGCGCGCTCGATGGTGTCGGCGTTCGGACTGCCGCCCACCGAAATGGCCGATTTGATCGAGGAGATCCAAAAGGAGGCTCCGCCGCAGGCCGCCGAGTGAGCCGTCGCGATCTACGCCGCCGCTAGTCGTCTTTCTTGGGATCGAGCTTGAGCGCCGCCGAATTCATGCAGAAGCGCTGGCCGGTCGGCCGCGGCCCGTCGGGGAAGACGTGGCCGAGATGGGCGTCGCACTTGGCGCACATCACCTCGGTGCGGACCATGCCGAAGCTGCGGTCCTCCTTGATCGCGACGGCGTCGTCGTCGACCGGCTGCCAGAAGCTCGGCCAGCCGGTGCCCGAATCGTATTTGGTGTCGGAGTCGAACAGCGGCTCGCCGCAGCAGACGCAGCGGTAGGTGCCGGGCGTCTTGGCGTCCCAGTATTCGCCGGTGAAGGCGCGTTCGGTGCCGTGCTCGCGGGTGACGTGGTACTGGAGGTCGCTCAACTGCGCGCGCCAGTCGGCGTCGGACTTGGTGACCTTGTCGGATTTGTCGCTCATGGCGGTGATATAGGCAGCCGCGGCGGCGCCCGCAATCCGGGGCGCGGCCGGTCAGCCGCCGGTCTTCGACTGCGACCAGTCGTGCTCGGAGATGTCGAAGACGATGCCGTGGTTGTCGCGGTACTTGCTCTCGGCGTCGACGCCCTCGTATCCGCCGGGCAGCTCCATGAAGAACTTGCCGCCGTTCTTCTCGATTCGCTTGGCGGTCTCTTCCTTGTCGTCGACGACGAAGCCCATGTGATGGAGGCCGGCCCAGTCGGGGCCGTTGATCTGGCCGCCCTCGCCGTTGGGGAAGGAGAGCAGGGTCAGGTTCATCACGCCGTCGCTGAGCATGATGGCGTCGCCGATCGGCGTCTCCGCCTTGGTGACCCTGTCGAACTCGAACACGTCCTCATAGAACTTGGCGGCCTTTTCCAGGTCCGGGACCTGCAGGGCGAGGTGGCGCAGCTTGGCCATGGCGGCTAATCCTTGTCGCGGGGTATCCGTCGTCCCTCCAATTATAGTCCGCTGGAGGCCACAAGGTCATGCGCATCGCTGCCATTCGCGAGACGACGGTGTCGGTCGCCACGGCGATGCGCAACGCCGACATCGCCTTCGACCAGATGACCGCGAGCGCGGTCGCGGTGGTCTCCGACCGGGTCCGCGACGGCAAGCCCGTGGTCGGCTTCGGCTTCGATTCGATCGGCCGCTACGGCCATGGTGGGCTGCTGCGCGAGCGCTTCATCCCGCGGCTCGAGGCGGCCCCGCCCGATAGCCTGCTCGACGAGGCCGGCGCGCTCGACCCGGTCCGCGCCTGGCCGGTGATGATGGCCGGCGAGAAGGGTGGCGGCCACGGCGACCGCGGCGGCGCGGTCGGCGTGCTCGACATGGCGCTGTGGGACCTGCGCGCCAAGCTCGCCGACGCTCCCGCGTGGCAGGTGATCGCCGACCGTTTCGCCCGGACGCCCGTCCCCGATGTGTTCGCCTATGCCAGCGGCGGCCACTATCGCGCGTCGGGCGGCGGCGACGATCGCGCGGCGCTGGCCGACGAGGTCCGCGCCGCGATGGACGCCGGCTTCACCCAGTACAAGATCAAGGTCGGCGGCGCGCCGCTCGACGTCGACCGGGCGCGGATCGACGCGGCGCTGGGCGCGCTCGGGCCGGGATGCCGGCTGGCGGTCGACGCCAACACCGTGTTCGACCGGGCCGGCGCGCTGGCCTTCTGCGCGGCGGTCGACGGGCTCGGCCTCGCCTGGATCGAGGAGCCGGTCGCCCCGCTCGACTACGCCCTCTACGCCGAGCTCGCCGCGGCGACGGCGACGCCGCTGGCGACCGGCGAGAACCTCATGTCCTTCGACGACACCCGCAACCTGCTGCGCCACGGCGGGCTGCGCCCCGACCGGGACGCGATCCAGGTCGACATCGGCCTCGCCTACGGGCTGCCCGAATACGCCCGCATCGTCGGCCTGCTCGAGGGCGACGCGGAGGGCGCGGGCTGGTCGGCGGCGCGGCTGTTCCCCCACGCCGGCCACCTCTTGTCGCTGCACGCGGCGGCGGCCTTCGGCCTGGGCGGCTGGGAGACGGCGCTCAACGCCGAGCTCATGATCGCCGGCGTGCCCGACGGCTGCACCGTCGAGGCCGGGAGGATCGCGCCGCCGGCGGCGCCCGGTTTCGGCTTCGAGACGATGCCCCGGCTGGCGGCTGTCCTCGACGAATTGACGGGCTAGCCGCCGGGTGCGGACGGGCCGCGGCGAGAAATGTTGCATTTGCAATGAAAATCGCCTAGGCATTCGGGTGCCAAGGTGCCTGACCCGAAACAGGGCGCCGTACGAAGATAAAGGGAGGATTGAATGAAGGCGGTTACCCGTACACTCGTCGGCGCCACGCTCGCCATCGGTCTTTCCGCCGGTCCGGCGGCGGCCCAGAAGACGCTCACCTTCGCGTCGTTGCCGCAGGGCGCGATCCTGCAGCTGCTCAGCACGATCGCGTCGAAGATGCTGATCGACAAGACCGACCTGAAGGTCAGCGTCACGCCGATGCGCGGGACCGAGGCGGTGATCCAGTCGGTCGAGAAGGGCCGCGCCGAATTCTTCTTCACCGACGTGACCCAGGTCGCCGCCGCGATCAAGGGCCAGGAATACTGGAAGGGCCGCCCGGCCACCCATCTTCGCGCGATCGCCAAGATCGTGACCTTCCCGACCGGCTTCATGGTCAGGAAGGACTCGCCGATGAAGACGATCAAGGACCTCAAGGGCAAACGCATCCCCAGCGGCTGGCGCGCGTTCCAGCAGGCCATCGCCCTGATGGAGGCGGCGCTCAAGGCCGGCGGTCTGACGTTCAAGGACACCAGGGGCGTGCCGACGATCGGCCTGATCACGGCCGCGGACGATTTCAAGGCCGGCAAGACCGACGCCGGCTTCATCGCCCCCTTCGCGCCGAAGACCCGCGAGGTCGCGTCGGCGCTCGGCGGCATCCGCTTCCTCGACATCGGCGGCGGGCCGGCGCAGCTCAAGGCGGTCAAGTCCGTCCGCGAGGACTTCTATATCGTCCTGCTCAAGCCCTCGATGCACATCCCGGGCATCGACAAGCCGACCCACCTGCTGGCCTACGACACCGCGCTCGTCACCAACTCGAACGTGCCGGACGAGGTCGCCTACAAGACCGCCAAGGCGTTCTATGAGAACAAGGCGACCCTGGCCAAGGGCCACCCGATGTTCCGCGGCTACTTCCCGAAAGCGGCCGCGAAGCAGTTCTCGGTGCTGAAGTACCATCCGGGTGCGATCAAGTTTTACAAGGAAGTCGGCATCTGGCCGGGTAAGTAGGGCGTAGCGGAGGCGCGGCCCGCCCGTCGTGGCGGCGGCCGCGCCCCCCACCCCTTTGGGGCTGTTATCCTCTGCACCGGGCGCGCGGGACAGGGCACGGGTTCGGTTCGGCTAACATTGTCGCTGCCGACGTCAGGCCGTTGCGGAAGTTTGCTGCTGCAACTAACATCTATAGCGCGTTCGAATGCCAAAGCGCCTCACGTCACAACAAGGCGCTGTGCGATCACAAAATGGGAGGATTCAATGAAACCGCTTACCCGCACACTCGTCGGCGCCACGGTCGCGGTCGGCCTCTCCGCAGGTCCGGCGGCAGCCCAGAAGACGCTGACCTTCGCGTCGCTACCGCAGGGGTCGATCCTGCACCTGCTCAGCACGATCTCGTCGAAGATGCTGCTCGACAAGACCGACCTCAAGATCAGCGTCACGCCGATGCGCGGCACCGAGGCGGTGATCCGGGCGACCGACAAGGGCCGCGCCGATTTCTTCTACTCCGACGTCACCCAGGTCGCCGCGGCTCAGGCGGGCGAGGAATATTTCAAGGGCCGGCCCGCCAAGAACATGCGGGTGGTCGCCAAGATCGTGACCTTCCCGACCGGCTTCATGGTCAGGAAGGATTCGCCGATCAAGACGATCGCCGACCTCAAGGGCAAGCGCCTGCCGTCGGGCTGGCGCGCGTTCCGGCAGAGCATCGCGCTGATGCAGGCGTCGCTTCGGGCCGGCGGGCTGACCCTGAAGGACTTCAGGGGCGTGCCGACGATCGGCCTGATCACCGCCGCCGATGACTTCAAGGCCGGCAAGACCGACGCGACCTACATCGCGCCGCTGGCGCCGAAGGTCCGCGAGGTCGATTCGTCGCTCGGCGGGATCCGCTTCATCGGCATCGGCAACGGGCCGAAGCAGCTCGCGGCGGTCAAGTCCGTCCGCCCGGACTTCTACATCACCCTGCTGAAGCCGGGGCACCACATCCCGGGCATCCTCAAGCCGACCTACCTGCTCGCTTTCGACAACGCGCTGTTCACCAGCACGCACGAGCCGGACGAGGTCGTCTACAAGGTCGCCAAGGCGTTCTACGAGAACAAGGCGTCCCTGGTGAAAGGCCACCCGATGTTCCACGGCTATTTCCCGAAGGCGTCCGCCAAGCAGTTCTCGACGCTGAAGTACCATCCCGGCGCGATCAAGTTTTACAAAGAAGTCGGCATCTGGCCGAAGTGACGCCGTTCCGGCGGATGGATGAGGCGCGGCCGCCGCCGGGGCGGCCGCGCGTTCCATTGCCAGCCTATCTTCGATCGTAATCCAGTCCCCGTTACCAGGATCGACAGGTGACAGAAACGTCGAATGAAGATGCCGGGGCCGCGCTCTCGCCGGTCGTCCGGGTGTTGCGCCCGGGGCTCGCTGCGCTTGCGACGCTGGCCTCGCTCGCTTGGGCCACCGAACTGCCCCAGATCGGGTTCGACCTGAAGTTCATCATCCTGTTCGGCTTCGTCCCCTACGACGAGCAGTTCCTCGCCTTCATTCTCGGCATAATCCTGTGCCTGATCTATCTGCACTACCCGGCGCGGCGCCGAACGACCCGAACGCGGCTGCCGTGGTACGACGCGCTCGCGGCCGCGGCCGGGCTCGGCGCCGGCTGGTACGTGGCCGTGACCTACCCCGACCTGATCGAGCGGCTGAGCGATCTGCCCACCGACGGCATCATCTGCGCCGCGATCATCTTCGCCCTGTGTATCGAGGGCCTCCGGCGCACCACCGGCTACACCCTGGTCATCGTCGTCGGGGTGTTCGTGGCCTTCGGCCTGCTCGGCGACCTGCTGCCCGGCAAGATGCAGGCGCGGGAGGTCGATCCGCTGGTCCTGCTCACCACCCTATCGCTCGACACCAGCGCCTTGTTCGGGTTCGTGCTCAAGGTCGCGACGACCATCGTCTTCGCCTTCATCTTCTTCGGCCAGGTCCTGTTGCGCTCGGGCGGCGCGGAAGTGTTCAACGACTTCTCGCTGGCGGCGATGGGGCGCTTCCGCGGCGGCTCGGCCAAGATCGCGGTGACCGGGTCCAGCCTGTTCGGCACCATCAACGGGCTGGCGGCATCGAACATCATGGCGACCGGCGTGGTCACCATTCCGCTGATGAAGCAGGCGGGCTACCGGGCGCACGTCGCCGCCGCGATCGAGGCGGTGGCCTCGACCGGCGGCCAGCTGATGCCGCCGGTGATGGGGGCGGTCGCCTTCCTGATGGCCGACATCCTGGGCGTGCCCTACTCCAATATCGTGCTGGCCGCGCTGATCCCGGCGGTCCTCTACTACGTCGCCCTGTTCATCATGGTCGACCTCGAGGCCGCCAAGCACGGCATCGCGCGGGTCGAGGAATCGAGGATTCCCAGGCTGCGGCAGACGCTGAAGCGCGGCTGGCCGTTCCTGCTGCCGTTCGCCGTCCTGGTCTATACGCTGTTCGCGCTCAACTACCGGCCCCAGACCTCGGCCTTCTGGGCCTCCGTCGCCGTGATCGTGATCGGCCTGTTCCTCGGCTACGGCAACAATCGGCTGACCCTGCGCGGCGTCTGGGATTCGCTGGTCGACACCTGCATCGGCGCGCTCGACGTGTTCATGATCGTCGCCGCCGCCGGCTTCATCCTGGGCGTGCTCAACATCGCCGGGCTCGGCTTCCTGCTGACCGCGGCGCTGGTCAACATCGGCCAGGGCAACGAGGTCCTGCTGCTGCTTCTCGCGGCGGTGGTGTGCATCATCCTCGGCATGGGGATGCCGACGGTCAGCGTGTACATCCTGCTCGCCGTGCTGATCGCGCCGGCCCTGGTCGAAGTCGGGGTCAACAAGCTGTCGGCCCACATGTTCATCTTCTATTTCGGCATGATGTCCTTCATCACGCCGCCGGTCGCCATCGCCGCCTTCTTCGCCGCCAACCTGGCCAAGGCCGATCCGATGCGCACCGGCTTCGCGGCGATGCGGTTCGGCTGGACCGCCTACTTCGTGCCCTTCCTGTTCGTGTACGCGCCGGTGCTGCTGCTCCAGCACGGGGTCAGCGTCGATCTGGTCATCGCCGTGACGACGGCGGTGGTCGGCGTGTGGCTGGTCTGCGTCGGGGCGATCGGCTATTTCATGCGCGACGTCGGTTGGCCCATGCGCTTCGCCTTCGCGGTCGCCGGCATCCTGTTGATGGTCCCGCGCGACGTCGCGCCCTGGGCGCTGTGGTCCGACCTCGTCGGGCTGGTGTTGGGTGTGGGCCTGGTCGGCTGGGAATGGACGCAATCGCGGCGGGCACGGGCGTTGGGAGAGATGGCGACGTGAGCGAGCATACCGAATCCGAGATCGAGGTCCGCGGCTGCAAGATCCGCCTGATGCGCGGCGGCGGCGGCGCGCCGCTGTTGTTCCTGCACGGCGCCAGCGGCGCGGGCCCGTGGTCGCCGATGATGGCGCGGCTGGCCGAGCGCTACGACGTGATCGTGCCCGAGCATCCCGGCTTCGGCGCCTCCGACACGCCCGACTGGCTCGACAACATCCACGACCTCGCCCACTTCTACGTCGACTTCGTCCGCGCGCTCGGCCTCGACAAGGTCCACCTGGTCGGCATCTCCTTGGGCGGCTGGATCGCGGCGGAGATGGCGGTACGCTCGACCCGCAACATCGCCACCCTGACCCTGGCCTCGGCCGCCGGCCTGCACGTCAACGGCGTCGAGCAGCTCGACCCGTTCCTGATCACCGACGAGGAGCGGCTGCGCGCCTTCTTCTACGACGAGAAGCTGGCCGAGCCGATGATCGCCCGGGTGCTGACGCCCGACCAGGAGGACGTCAACCTCAGGAACCGCGCGACCACCGCCAAGATGACGTGGCAGCCGCGCGGCTTCGACCCCAACCTGCACAAGTGGCTGCACCAGATCGACGTGCCCACGCTCTTGGTCTGGGGCGACACCGACCGCATGTTCCCGGTGCGCCTGGGCGAGGAGTACCAGCGCCTGATCCCGAATTCGGAGCTGGTCGTCTTCCCCAACTGCGGCCACCTGCCCCAGGTCGAGAAGGCGGACGACTTCGTCGACACCGTGTGCGGCTTCATCGAGAGGAGCGCATCATGAAGATCTTCAACTTCCACCTGATGCCCTACCAGCACGCCGACGTCGACGCGATCCAGCGCAACGGCTCGGCCTGGCTCACCTTCTCGAATTCGCAACTACGACCCGGAAAAGGGCGCCGAGCTCTACCACCAGTATCTCGACCAGCTCGAATACGCGGTCGAATGCGGCTTCGACGGGGTCTGCCTCAACGAGCACCACCACCACCGCCTACGGCATGATGCCGATCCCGGGCGTGCTCGCCGGCGCGCTGACCCGGCGGCTCAAGCGCGGCAAGCTCGCCATGCTCGGCCGGGCGCTGCCGCTGCTGAACAACCCGCTGATGGTGGCCGAGGAATACGCCATCCTCGACAACCTGACGCGCGGCGAGTTCATCGCCGGCTTCGTGCGCGGCATCGGCGCCG
Source organism: uncultured Alphaproteobacteria bacterium (assembly GCA_963730305.1). Lineage (GTDB taxonomy): Bacteria > Pseudomonadota > Alphaproteobacteria > Bin65 > Bin65 > CAMYMQ01. The sequence continues at coordinate 93,222 of CAVSRB010000004.1, read as the reverse complement.
AGTATCACGCGATGGGCATCAACCCGTCGGAATCCCAGGCCCGCTTCGACGAGGCGCACGACCTGATCCTGCGCGCCTGGACCGAGCCGGGGCCGTTCCCCTACGAGGGCAAGCACTACCAGTTCCGCTACGTCAACCCGTGGCCGCGGCCGTACCAGAAGCCGCATCCGCCGATCTGGATCCCGTCCCAGGGCTCGTCGAGCACGATCGAGCTGGGCGGCGAAGATGCGCTACACCTACTGCCAGACCTTGAGCCCGATCGCGGCGGTCGCGCGCTTCTTCCACATGTACCGCGAAGAGGCCGACAAGGCCGGCTACCAGGCGTCGCCCGACCAGCTCGCCTGGTCCAACTCGATGTACGTCGCCGAGACGGACGAGAAGGCGATCGCCCAGGCCCGGCCGCACCTGGAAGCCTTCGTCAACACCTTCCTCAAGATGCCGGTCGAGATGCTGCTGCCGCCCGGCTACACCAGCGTCGAATTCGATCAAGCGCATCCGCGCCGCCAAGGTCACCGGCAAGACCCAGACCATCGAGCAGATGATGGAGTCGGGCATGGTCATCGTCGGCAGCCCCAATACGGTGCGCGAGAAGCTCGCCGCCTCCCAGGACCTGGCCGGCTTCAACACCTCGCTGACCAAGACCCAGTTCGGCACGATGCCCGACTCGATGGTCCGCGAGAACATCGCCGCCGATCGCCGAGGAGATCATCCCGTATTTCCGGGATCGGTTGCCGGACGGGACGAAGGCGCAGGCGGCGGCGGAGTAGGGCGAGCCGCCTTTTCGTGGCGCTCATCCTGAGGCGGTCGCGACGCGGCCCTCGAAGGATGGGATGACGGACCCGGTGGCAGCAACGCGCGACGGCCCGCCCTTCGAGGCTCGCTGACGCGAGCACCTCAGGGTGAGCCGAAGCGAACGCTCGAGGCTGTTCGACTCCGAAAGATCATCGTCCCGCAGACGCCATGCGGGGGAGGTGCGGCCTCGGCAGGAGCAGGTCTGCAGCTGCTTCGCAACGGTTCAGCACTGTATCGGGCGGAACCCGTACCGGAGCGGGCGGACACACCCGCACCTGCCGTGCTCAACGATCCTGACCCACGGCTTCAGGAGCACGCGCCCAGCCGCGGCGCGTGCGGTCGCGCCGCTCGAACGCGTCGATCTCCCCCGCGTATTCCATCGCCGCCGACACGATATCCGTCCCGCCGAGCAGCATCCGCCGGTAGATGTCGGCGATCGCGAAGGGCAGCTTGGCGACGCCGGTCATGGTGACGGTCTGGCTTTCGAGGTCGACGGTCACCATCGCCGCGCCGTCGCTTGCCTCGATCCGCTCGGCGAGCGTCGCCACCAGCCGCGGCACCAGCACCACCGGCAGGATCCCGTTGACGAGGCAGTTGCGCTGGAAGATCGCGCCGTAGCCGGGGGCGATCAGGGCGCGGATGCCGAAGTCGCGCAGCGCCCAGGCGGCGGCCTCGCGCGAGCTGCCGCAGCCGAAATTGTCGCCGGCGACGATGATCCGCGCGTCGCGGTAGGGCGCCCGGTTGAGGACGAAGTCCGGGTCCTCGCCGCCGTCGGCGCGGTAGCGGCGGCGGGCGAACAGGCGGTCGCCATAGCCGTTGTCGGTGGCGCGGATCAGGTCGCGGTTGGCGATGATCTGGTCGGTGTCGATGTTGTCCGCCATCATCGGCGCGGCGACGGCGGTGAGCGTGGTGAACGGCTCCATGGTCAGCGGCCCCCGTCGCGTGGGTCGGCGATGCGGCCGGCGACCGCCGAGGCGGCGACCGTCGCCGGGCTGGCCAGGTGCGAGATCACGCCCGGCCCCTGCCGGTTCTCGAAGTTGCGGTTGGTGGTCGAGATCAGCCGCGTGCCCGGCGCAAACGTCTCGCCGCCCGCGCCGCCGCTGATGCAGAAGGAGCAGCCCGGCTCGCGCCACTCGAAGCCGGCGGCGCGGAACACCCGGTCCAGCCCCTCGGCCTCGGCCGCCGCCTTCACCGCCATCGAGCCCGGCGTGCAGATCGCGCGCACCCCCTCGGCGACCTTTCGGCCGTCGAGTTGGGCGGCGGCCTCGCGCAGGTCGGACAGGCGGGCGTTGGTGCAGCTGCCGATGAAGGCCGCGCCGATCCGCAGTCCGGCCAACCGGTCGCCCGGCCGCAACGCGACGTAGCCGAGCGCCCGTTCGAGCCCCGCCCGCACGCCCGGGTCGGCCTCGCTCGCGGGATCGGGCACCGCGCCGTCGATCGCCAAGACATGCTCGGGGCTGGTGCCCCAGGTCACCTGTGGGGCGACCGCGTTGCCGTCGATGGTGGCGTCCCGGTCGAAGACGGCGGCCGGGTCGCTCGGCAGCCGCCGCCAATAGGCGACGGCGTCGTCCCAGGCCGCGTCTGCCGGCGCATAGGGCCGGCCATGGAGATACTCGAACACCGTGTCGTCGGGCGCGACCGCGCCGGTGTCGGCGCTCATCTCCTGGGCCAGGTTGCACAGGGTCAGCCGCGCCTCGACGTCGAGCGCGCGCACGGCCGGCCCGGCGAACTCGATGACATGGCCGGTGGCGAAGGCGGTGCCGAGCTTGCCGATCAGGTGCAAAGCGAGGTCCTTGGCGCCGACCCCGGGGGCGAGCCGGCCCTCGACCGTGACCCGCATCGTCTTCGGCCGGGGGCGGACGACGGTCTGGGTCGCCAGCGCCTGCTCGCCGTCGGTCGAGCCGATGCCCCAGCCGACCGCGCCGACCCCGCCGACGGTGCAGGTGTGGCTGTCGCCGCAGACCAGGGTGGTGCCGGGCAGGGCGATGCCCTGCTCGGGCGAGACGACGTGGACGATGCCCTGGCGCGGGTCGCCCAGGTCGAAATAGGAAATCGCGTGCCGGGCCGCGGCCGCGCGCAGCCGGCGGATGAAGCCCGCGCCATCGGGCACCGGAGTCTCGTCGCTGCGGCCGGGCCTCGTGTCGGCGACGTGGTCGACGGTGGCGAAGGTCAGCGCCGGATTGCGCACCGCCCGCCCGGCCGCCTCCAGGCCCTCCAGCGCGATCGCGCCGCTCAGCTCGTGGAGCAGGACGCGGTCGACATAGACCAGCGCCAGCCCGTCGCCGAGGTCGCGGACGCGATGGTCGCGCCAGACCTTGTCGAAGAAGGTGAGCGGGGCGGCTTCGGCAGCGGGCATGCGGCGGCGGGCGGTGGTCGGGTTGCGGGAACCGGGACCCTAGCCCGGTCGCGCCCGCCTGTCGCCGGTGCGGTCGCGGCGGTCCGGCAGGCATGCGCGGCCGGCAGGGCTCGTCAGCCGGTGATCTCCCCAGCTATCCGCCAGGTGATCGCCGGCGGCGTCTTCAGCGTCTGCAGGATGACGCAGTAGCGCTCGGTCAGCTCGACCAGCCGGGTCCGCGTCTTCTCGTCGGCGTCGGTGTCGAGGGTGAAGGTCAGCGCGATGTCGGTCAGGCCGATCGGCACCTCCTTGGACACGCCCAAGGTGCCGCGCGCGTCCCAGTGGCCCTCGGCGGTCACCGTGGCGTCGCGCAGCGCGACGCCCATCGCCGTCGCCACGCTGTTCAGGGTCACGCCGGCGCAGGCGACCAGCGCCTCGAGCAGCATGTCGGCCGAGCAGGCCTGGCTGCCGTCGCCGCCCGCCGCGGGATGCAGGCCGGCGACGGTGTCGCCCTTCCAGCCGGCGACGGAGCAGGTCACCCCGTCTCCCAGCCGCGCCTCGGCGCGGGCCGGGATCCGCGCGCGTTCGGGATTGTCGCGATAGCCTTCCTTGATCGGCGCTTGCAGCGCGCGCAGCTCGGCTGCGTCCATGTCGTGTTCCTTGCGGTTAGGTGTATCTGCGCGGGATCAGTGTGCGGCGTTGCCGGCCCGGCGTCGAGTCCGGGCGTATTCAGTGCGACGGCGTCCCTCGATACGGCCGCGCTACCGCGCGCCCTACTCGGGATGAGGGCGCCACTTGGCGTTCTCTCTCACCCTCATCCCGAGTAGCCCGCGCAGCGGGCGCATCGAGGGACCGCCCCTAGACCCGCCCGTCGAGGTGCCGCGCCCGGCGCAGCTCCGGGAACATCTTGGCCCACAGCGCCGCAATCCCCACCGTCGCGGCGCCGCCGATGGTCACGGCGTGGACCGTGCCGATCACCGCGGCCATCACCCCGGCGCGGAACTCGCCCAGCTCGTTCGACGCGCCGATGAACACCATGTTGACCGCGTTGACCCGGCCGCGCATGGCGTCGGGGGTCCATAGCTGGATCAGGGTCTGGCGGATGAACACGCTGATCATGTCGGCGGCGCCGGCCAGCGCCAGCGCGGCGACCGACAGCCACGGCGTGGTCGAGAAGCCGAACACGACGGTGCAGACGCCGAAGGCGGCGACGAAGAAGAACATCGCCAGGCCGACATGGTCGCGCACCGGATGGCGGGTCAGCCAGACCGCCATGATCACCGCGCCGACGCCGGGCGCGCCGCGCAGCATGCCGAGGCCGAGCGGGCCGAGCTGCAGGATGTCGCGGGCGTAGACCGGCAAGAGCGCGGTCGCGCCGCCGAGCAGCACGGCGAACAGGTCGAGGGTGATCGCGCCGAGCACGATCTTCTCCCGCCAGATGTACTTGAAGCCGGCGACCAGGGTCTCCCACGAGGCCGGCTCCTTGCTCGTCTTCTGCGCCGGCCGGGCGATCGACAGGATCGCGCCGGCGGCGAGCAGGAACATCGCCAGGCCGCCGATATAGGCCGCCTCCGGCGCGATGCCGTAGAGCAGGCCGCCGACGACCGGCCCCGCGATGGTCGCCACCTGCCAGCCCGACGAGTTCCAGGCGATCGCGTTGCCCAGGTGCTCGTCCGGGACGAGGTTGGTGACCAGCGACTGGACCGCCGGGCCGAAGAAGGCGCGGGCCGTGCCGAACACGACCAAGAGGCCGAAGATCGGCAGCACGGTGGTCAGCCCGCCCAGGGTGAAGGCCAGCAGCGCGGTGGCGCAGACCGCCTCGACCAAGAGGCAGATGCCCATGATCGTCCGGCGCGAGAAGCGGTCCGAGGCCTGGCCGGTGACCAGCACGAGCAGGATCGACGGCAGGAACAGGACCAGGCCGACGAAGCCGAGGTCGAGCGGGTTGCGGGTTAGGTCGTAGACCTGCCAGGCGACCGAGACGCTGACCGTCTGGACCGCGAAATTGCCGAACACCCGCGCCAGCCAGTAGCGCAGGAAGCCCGGGTGCTGGAAGGCGAGCCACCGGGATTCGGCGGCGCCCGATGGGTCGTCGGAGGCGGGGTCGGCTGGCATGGTGCGGGTTCTGGCCTCGCGAAAGAAAAGCTAGCCGGCGATAAAGGGGCGCGGCGCCCCCGCCTGTCAACGCGGGATCACGTGAACCCGCGCGGGGCAGCCTTGCGCGGCCCGGCCAACCGCCGGCAAGTCGCTCGTCTAGGGAATCAGCACCACCTTGCCCATCGCCTGGCGGCTCTCGATCAGCCGGTGCGCCTCGGCGGCGTCGGCCAGCGGTATCCGCGCGGCGATCGCCGGGTCGACCTTGCCGTCGGCCAGCAGGCCGATGGCGCGCTCCATCGCCTCGCGGCGCGGCTCGGGCAGGTGGTCGTAGGTGTGCATGGTGAAGCAGCGCACCGCCGGGCTGACGTCCAGGTTGGCGCGCATGGCGGCGAACAGGTCGTCCTCGGGCATGCCGCCGAGCAGGCCGTAGGACACGACCATGCCGAGCGGGCCCACCATCCGGAGGTTGTCGGTGAAGCCCGTGCCGGCGACGTTGTCGAAGACCAGGTCGGCGCCGTGGCCGCCGGTCAGCTCCTTGACCAGGTCGACCACCGGCTCGGTGGTGTGATCGATGGCGTGCGCGCCGCGGCTGCGGACGAAGTCGCACTTCGCCGTGGAGCCGGCGAGGCCGATGACCTCGGCGCCGTGGGCGCGGGCGACGTCGGTCAGCGCCGTGCCGACGCCGCCGGCGGCGCCGTGGACGACCACGGTGCGCGGCTCGACGCCGCGCGCGGCGTGGAAGGTCAGGATCCAGGCGAGCTGGTAGTTGGTCAGGGTCGCCGCGGCGGCGGGATCGACGGTGTCGGGCAGCGGCCAGGCCGCCGCCTCCGGCACCGCGGCGTGGTCGGCGTAGAGCCCGCCGCGATTGCCCATGTCGTAGCCGACGACCAGGACGCGCTGGCCGGGCTCGAGCCGCTCGACGCCGGGGCCGACGGCGGCGACCCGGCCGACCATCTCGTTGCCCAGCACGAAGGGCAGGTCGGGCATCCAGCGGTAGCGGCCGGTGCGGATCAGCAGGTCGAACAGCTGCACGCCGATCGCCTCGGTCTCGACCAGCACCTCGCCGTCGCCCGGGGCCGGCGTCGGCAGGTCGACATAGTCCAGGACCTCGGGGCCGCCGGTCCGGCTGATCTGCACCGCTTTCATGAATGCCTCCCTCGGCCGGCACGCTCTCCGGCGCGTCGGCGAAACGCAGGGCCGCCCGGGTCGAGGCCCTGCGGATGATGGTGTCGCGGGGAATAAAGGCGGGCGGCGCGCCCGGGTGTCAACGCCATCGTCCGGCGCCGGGGGCACGGTCGCCAGGCCGCCGTCGGGCGGCGCTCAGGCGCGTCGGCGGTTCGGGCGGAAGAAGTCGGCGGTGATGAACAGCGAGGACACGGTCTCGCCGTCGGCGGCGACCGGCATGATCAGGTCTTCCATGCTGATGAAGTCGCGTTGCGGCCCGACATAGGGGACGTCGCCGGAGACCGGCGCGCGCTGCTCGATGGTCTTGCAGAAGGCCGACCAGATCCGGCTCGGCGGCCGCTGGTGCGGCAGCTCCAGCATGTAGCGGCCGGTCAGCGGCTTGGACAGGAACTCGTCGATCCGGCTGCCGACGAAGCGGTAGTAGAAGTCGAGCGGATCGGCGAGGACGTCGACGATCAGGACGCTCTCGATGAAGGGCGTGATCTCGAGCAGGTCGATCTCGCGCGGCATCCGGGCGCTGCCGCGCTTGTCGTTCCAATAGGCCAGCGCCTGCCGGTTGATGGCCGATCGCAGGTCCGGAATTGACGTGTCGACGATGGAGATCACGGGCGCGGTCCGTCACATGCCTCGGGGCCCATTGGCACCGGGGCAGTGTGGCCGCGCTCTGGTTAATCCCGGGTTAAGCGCGCCGCGATCGGTTCGTGCCCCGTCAGTTGCCGCCGAGCTTGAACAGCGCCATCGCGTTGTCCCGGCCGATCTTCTGGCGGTCGGCCTCGCTGATCGTCGCCGCGTCGAACCAGTTGGCGGCGTGGTCGACGTTCTCGAACGGCCAGTCGGTCGAGAACAGGATGCGGTCGGCGCCGATCTCCAGCATCGCGTCGATCAGCGTCTGGGTGCGGAAGTTGCCCGACGTGGTCAGGTAGAAGTTCTCCCGGAAATAGTCGGCGATCTTGCGCTTGGCCGGGTATTTCGGCTTGGCCTTGTCGAGCGTCCAGCCGTTGCGGTGGTCGATCCGCCACATGTTGTAGGGCAGCCCCTCGCCGAGATGGCCGAGGATGATGCGCAGGTCCGGATGCTCGTCGAACAGGCCGGAGCCCATCAGCCGCAGCGCGTGGACCGCGGTCTCCTGGGCGAAGGCCCAGGTCGGGCCGAGCAGCCAGCCGTGGCCCTCGTAGATCTGGGCCATGCTCGGGATCGGGTTGCGCGGGTGCAGGTAGAAGGGCACGTCGAGCCCCTCGACCACGGACCAGAACGGCCGGTACTGGGGCAGGTCGAGATAGACCGCCGTGTCGGCCTCGCCGACCTGGGAGAAGCCGTTGACCAGCGCGCCCCGGAAGCCGAGCTCGCGGACGCAGCGCTCGAGCTCGCGGCAGGCCTCGTCGGGGTCCTGCATCGCCAGCGCGGCGAAGGCCTGGAACCGGTCGGGCCGCTTGGCGACGCACTCGGCGAGGAAGTCGTTGGCCTTGCGGGCCAGCTCGGTGGCGGTGGCCGGGTCGGGGATCGCCTGGATCGCCGGCGCGTTGAGCGACAGGATCATCATCTCGACGCCGTTGGCGTCCATCTCGGCCAGGCGCCGATCGTGCATGTCGAGCAGCCGCGCGCTGAGCTCGTCCCACACCGCGTCGGGCAGGAAGCCCGCCGAATCCTGAAGCGTGTCCTCGATGGCGAAATGCTCTTCGAGCGCGATCTTGCCGTCCATGGCTGCCTTCCTCCCGTTTGTTGATATTGCAACAATAACCGATTGGGTGGCGGTGCGCACAGTCCGTTGGCGCAGGGCAGGCCCGCCATGCGCTCCGGTCTCGCGCGGGGCAGGGGACGGCCGCCCGCCGCCGTGATAGACTGCCGGTCGATGGCCGCCTCCGGAGGATCCGCTGATGGCGTATGTGACCGTCGTTCCCCTGTTCGCATCACTTCTCGACTCATCCAGGCAGTCGGCCCGCGCCGTCGCTCGGTCCGGTTTGGCCGGCCTCGTTGCGCTGCTGCTCGGCCTGGCCGCCCTGGCGGCGCCCGCGGCGGCGCGCTGCATCCCGGTGGCGCGGGGACCGGATGGGCCGCCGGGCTTCGCGCCCGCGCGCACGATCCCCGCCGGCTACGTCCCGGTCGGCGGAGACGCGCGGCCCGGCGCTGCCGGCGGGCACGGTCGAGCTGACCTATCTCGGCCATTCCAGCTTCCTGATCCGCACCCACGCCGACGCCACCGCGATCACCGACTACAACGGCCACAACATCGCGGCCTTCCCGCCCGACATCGTGACCATGAACCACGCCCATTCCAGCCACTACACCGATGTGGTGGAGCCGGGGGTGAAGCACATCCTGCGCGGCTGGATGGAGAATGGCGTGATCCCGCGCCACGACGTCACCGTGCGCGACCTGCGCGTGACCAACGTGCCGACCAACATCCGCGCCGACCTCGACGTCAATTCGGGCGTCGCCGGCAACTCGATCTTCATCTTCGAATCGGCCGGCCTGTGCATCGTCCATCTCGGCCACCTGCACCATATCCTCAAGCCCGGCCACGCCGGCCGGGTCGGCTCGGTCGACGTGCTGCTGGCCCCGATCGACGATGGCCTGACCATGCCCCAGGCGGCGGTCGCCAAGGTGATCGACGCGCTCAAGCCGGTGGTGGTGATCCCGATGCACTACGGCTTCAGCGGCGACACGCTGGCCCGCTTCACCGCGCTGATGAAGGCGCGCAAGTTCGCGGTCCGCGTGGCGAAGACGAACTCGGTGCGGCTGGCCAAGCTGACCCTGCCGGACCGGCAGACGCTGATCGTGCTGCAGCCGCGGAGCTTCTGAAACGGCGCGCTCCGAACCCCGCTGCAAAACGGCGAGCCGATCTCGCGTCGGGCGGGGCGCGCGGCCGGATGTAAACGGCCAGGCGGCCGCTACAAGATCACGTTGATCGCCCCGCTCGCCGCGTCGCAGTCGATCAGGTCGAGCCGCTTGAGCGCGATCTTGAACCCCGCCGCGCTGCCCGGGTCCGGCACCAGTTCATGGGTCTGCCGGCCGGCATAGAGCCGGCGGTCGCCGGTGTCGCCGCCGCGGAACTCGGCGATGGTCACCATCGAGGCGACGGTCAGCGCGCCGTCCGCCTCGCCGTGGCTCACCGTCACGTTGCCGATCACGTGCGCCGTCCGCGGCGCGGGGGTCAGCGTCCAGGCGTGGGGGTGCTTGAGCCTTGCGACGCGCAGGCGCAGGACGGTCGGGTCCTCGTAGACGATCGAGATCTCCTCGACCGGGTCGGTCTGGCCGGGATGGGCGGGCAGCCAGTACCAGCCGTCGTCGGCGAACAGGGCGAGCCAGTCGTCCCAGCGCGCTTCGTCGAGCAGGCGCGCCTCGTGGAACAGGAACTGCTCGGCCGCGTAGCGGGTGTCGGCGTCGGGGACGGTCATGACGAAGCCACTGCCGAGGCGGGTGACGGCGTCGTTTGCGCACCACCTTCGTCACCCCCGCGAAGGCGGGGGTCCAGGCCGGTGGCGACAGGGCTGGGTTCCCGCCTGCGCGGGAACGACGGGTCGAGAGCGAGGCCGCGGATGCCGACTTCAGCCATCATCCCGCCGCCGTCATGTAGCGCAGCCAGGCGCTGTACTGGTTGCGGATCGGCAAATCGGAGATCCCGCCGGCGGCGGTGCGGCCGTCGTCGGTCGTGTCCTCCAGGCCCAGGCCGCGCGACAGGTCGATCCAGTCGGCCGCGTCGTTGGTCAGCCCGCGCTGGGTCCGCTCGAAGATCTCGATGTCGTCGACCAGGATCGTCGAGGCCGGCGACGAGATGTTGTTGAGGATGCGCACGGCGCGCTGGAACTGCCGCTCGGGCGCGCCCTCGAGCCGGAAGCACATCGCCTGGACCATGGTCTTGTCGACCGCCAGCGGCGTGACGATGCGGAGCTGCTGGTGCTGGGCGTTCACGCTCAGGTTGGGCCAGACCAGGTTGTTGTAGCGGTTCATGCCGATGATCGCGTCGGCGCGCGCGTCGCCGTGCCTGGCGGCGAGCCGGTCGCGCAGCTCGGCCGCGACCGGGTCGAGGTCCTTCGGGCTCATCACCCCCTTCTCGTGGATGCCGCCCATGTAGGAATGGCCGCCGGGCGCGCCCCACAGGCCGGTCTGCTCCCACTCGCGCACGCCGAACTGGTTCGACAGCATCTGGACGTGGGTGAGGTGGTCGTCGAAGGCGGGGGTGGCGTAGTCGCGCTTGTCCTCGCGGGCGGCGGCGACCGACGATTCGTGGGTATAGCCGGCGTGCAGCGTGTCGTTGGCGTTCTCGTGGTGGAGCTTCCAGTTGCCGCGGTAGATCTGGCGGAACACGCCGCCGGCCTGCTCGATCGCGCCGTCGGGCGCGCGGTCGATCAGGTTGTCGAACACCTCGGTCATCACGCCCAGATGCTCGGTCAGGCTCACCCCCTCGTCGGCCAGGCTGGCGAAGACGAAGCCGCGGTAGCTCTCGACCCGCGGCGCGCGGGCCAGGCTGCGGGCCGGGTCCTTCATGTCGAAATCGGCCGGCAGGCTCGGCTTGTGGGGCACGCCGACCAGGCTGCCGTCGAGCGCGAAGGCCCAGCCGTGATAGGGGCAGACCAGCGACGGCGCGTGGGCGCGGTCGGCGGTGCAGATCATGGCGCCGCGGTGGGCGCAGCGGTTGAGCACGACGTGGACCGCGCCGTCGCGGCCGCGGGTGACCAGCACGTCCTCGTGCCCCAGGCGCGCGCGCAGCACGTCGCCGGGCTTGGCGATCTGGCTCTCGTGGGCGACGAACAGCCAGGTGCGGCCGAAGATGCGCGCCATCTCCAGCTCGAAGATCGCCGGGTCGGTATAGAGCCGCCGGTGCACCCGGTCGGGGCGGACCAGCGCGGCGACCTCGTCGGTCCGCGGCTGCGGTATCTCGGTCATGCGGCGACTCCCAGGCGCCTGAACATCGTTCGCGGACTATCGCCGCGCCCCGCAACGCTGTCAAAGCAAGGCATGTCTGCGCGGTGGACAAGGCCCACAATCCGGCAATAAGGTTCACGCGGGCCGTGGCGCAGCCGCGGGAGGTGGGCGCAGACCCATGCGTGGCCGAAGCGCCGACCGAGCGAACACCAGGGAGGAATTCACCATGAAGATCCTGAAATATAGTGCCGTCGGCGTCGTTCTCGGCGCCGCCGCGATCGGCAGCCAGAGCGCGAGCGCGGCCGAGATGAAGCTCAAGGCCGCCAGCTTCCTGCCGGCGCGCGCGACCGTGGCCAAGCCGTTCCACCGCTGGGTCGGCGAGGTCAACAAGCGTTGCAAGGGCAAGGTCCACATCTCGGTGGTCGGCCCGGCGGCGATCGGCTCGCTGGAGCAGTGGAACGCGCTCAAGAACGGCGTGGTCGACATGCACTACGGCCCGGCCAACTACTACAAGGGCACGATGCCGGCGGCCGCGGTCACCGACGTCGCGCACGTCCCCGTGGCCGAGCAGCGCAAGAACGGCGCCTGGGCGATGCTCAACGAGCTCTACCACAAGAAGATGAACGCCTGGTACCTGACCTACCTGATCGACGACGTCAGGTTCTACGTCTGGACCAGCAAGCCGGCCAAGAACGGCCGCTTCGACGGCCAGCGCATCCGCTCGACGCCGATCTACGACGAGTTCCTGAAGAGCCTCGGCGCGGTGCCGGTGCGCATGGCGCCGCCGGCGGTCTACACCGGCCTCGAGCGCGGCACGGTCACCGGCTACGGCTGGCCCGACTGGGGCATCACCGACTTCGGCTGGCAGAAGTACACCAAGTACCAATACGGCCCCGGCTTCTTCAATGCGGCGGTCCAGATCATCGTCAACCTGGACAAGTGGAAGAGCATGTCGGGCGCCCAGCAGAAGTGTCTGACCGATATGGCCAAGTGGGTCGAGGGCGTGTGGCCGAAGTGGCGCGCCGTCACACAGAAGAAGCAAGAGGCGGATCTCAGGAAGGCCGGCATCAAGTATGTCGACATGGGCAAGGCGTTCGCGAAGAAGGCCGAGGACCTCTACTGGGCCGACCTGGAAAAGCTCAATCCGACGTTCGTCAAGAAGATCAAGCCGCTGCTGACCAAGTAGCGCACGCGTCGTGGGCGGCGGGATGCCGATTATCGGGCGTTTCCGCCGCCCATTCTGTTCGATCTCAAACAAAATTCATAGACATTCGCCGTGCGCCCGACCTATCGTTCGATGCTTTGTGCATTGCACATCCATCGGTGCCGATGGCCGGCCTGAGATCGGCGTCGGCGCCCTGCCAGTCAGGGAGAGACGAATGAAACGGTTTGCATTGCCGATTGTCGGTCTGGTCGCGGCGGGTGCCGCGCTGGCCGCGCCGCCGGCCTCGGCCGCCGAGGTCAAGCTCAAGGCGGTCACCTTCCTGCCCTCGCGGGCCGCGTTCACCCGGCCGTTCATCCGCTGGGTCGGCGAGGTCAACAAGCGTTGCAAGGGCAAGGTCGCGATCACCACGATCGGTCCGGAAGCGATCAAGTCGTTCGAACAGTGGAACGCGCTGAAGACCGGCGTGGTCGACATGCTCTACGGCCCGCCCAACTACTACAAGGGCACGATGGTCGAGGGCGACGTGCTGATCCTCGCGAAGAACCAGGCCGCCGCTCAGCGGAAGAACGGCGCGTGGGCGATGATCAACGAGATCCACAACAAGAAGATGAACGCCTGGTATCTCACCCACTTCGGCGACGATATCAAGTTCTACCTCTACACCAAGAAGCCGGCGAAGAACGGCCGCTTCGACGGTATGCGCATCCGCTCGGTCAACATCTACGACGCATTCTTCAAGCATCTCGGCGCGACGCCGGTGCGGATGTCGCCAGCGGGTGTCTACACTGGCCTCGAGCGCGGCACGGTGGACGGCTTCGGCTGGCCGCTGTGGGGCGTCGCCGACTTCGGCTGGCACAAGTACGTCAAGTACCGCTACGGTCCGGGCTTCTTCAACGTCGTGGTCAACCTCCTGGTCAACCTCGACAAGTGGAAGGGCATGTCGGCCGACCAGCAAAAGTGCCTGACCGATATGGCGATCTGGGCCGAGGGCCAGTGGCCCGCTTGGCTCGCCGCCCAGGACAAGAAGGAGATCGCCGCCCAGACCAAGGCCGGCATCAAATATGTCGACATGGGGCCCAGCTTCCCGGATTGGGCGGAGAACCGCTACTGGAGCGAGCTGGCCAAGGCGAGCCCGGCCTTCATCAAGAAGATCCGGCCGCTGCTGACGAAGTAACCGCCTGCCGTGCGGGGCGCCGTCCGGCGCCCCGCCGCTTTCCCGAAACCCTCGATCCGGTGCCGACCCGTGTGGCTCCTGTTTGACCGGTTGATAAACCTGCTGGCGTTGATCGCGGGCATCCTGCTGTGCGGGCTGGTCGTGCTGATCTGCGCCGACGTCGGCTCGCGCCATTTCGGCCTGTTCTCGATGCCGTGGTCGCTCGACGCGGCCGAGCACTCGCTCCTGTTCATCACCTTCCTGGGCGCGCCCTGGGTGCTGCGCGAGCAGGGCCACATCGCCGTCGACATCCTGGTCCAGCACATGGGCAAGCGGACGCGGGCGGTCGCCGACCGGATCGCCTACGCGCTCGGCTCGGTCACCTGCGCCATCCTCTTCTATTACGCCTGCATGGTCTGGTGGCGGTCGTTCGAGGCGAATACGGAAATCCAGCGTACCTTCGTCTATCCGGAATGGCTGATCCTCTCTTGCGCGCCGCCGGTGTTCCTGATCCTGCTGATCATCTTCCTGCGCTGGTTGTTCGGCGGTGCGCCGGCGGTGCCGGCGGCGCACGAAGCCGAGACGGACGGGCTCTAGTCGATGGAATGGTATTGGGTCATCGCGCTGCTGATCGGCGGCCTGGTCGGCTTCATGCTGATCGGCCTGCCGGTGGTGTTCGCCTTCTTCGCGATCAACATCATCGGCGCCTACGTCTTCATGGGCGGCGACAAGGGCCTGATGCAGCTCATGCGCAACGCGATCGATTCGGTGCAGAATTTCGCACTGGCGCCGATCCCGCTGTTCATCTTCATGGGCGAGATCATGTTCTACACCGGGGTCGCCGCACGCGCGATCGACGCGGTGGACAAGCTGATCGCCCGCGTTCCCGGCCGGCTGTCGCTGGTCGCCATCGTCGGCGGCACCATCTTCTCGTCGCTGTCGGGCTCGACCATCGCCAACACCGCGATGCTGGGCTCGACCCTGCTGCCGGAAATGTACAAGCGCGGCTACAAGCCGGCGATCTCGATCGGCCCGATCGTCGCGGTCGGCGGGCTGGCGATGCTGATCCCGCCCTCGGCCTTGGCCGTCCTGCTCGGCTCGATCGCCAAGATCCCGATCGGCGAGCTCCTGGTCGCCTCGATCATCCCGGCGATCATCCTGGCGTCGATGTTCTTCGGCTACATCATCATCCGCTGCTGGCTCAACCCGAGCATCGCGCCGGCCTACGACGTGTCGGACCTGTCCTGGCGCGACCGGCTGATGCCCTTCGTCAAATACGTGCTGCCGCTGATGAGCCTGTTCGTCGTGGTGGTCGGCAGCATCGTCGGCGGCATCGCCACGCCGACCGAATCGGCGGCGCTGGGCGCCGTCGCCGCCTTGCTGGCCGCCGCGGCCTATGGCCGGCTGTCCTGGAAGGCGTTCGAGGTCTCGACGCGGCAGACCTTGCGCTTCACGGTGATGACCCTGTTCATCATCTGCGGCTCGATCACCTTCTCCCAGATCCTCGCCTTCTCCGAGGCGTCGAACGGGCTGGTCAACCTGGTCGCCGACGCCGAGCTGGCGCCGCTGACCGTGATGGTCATGATGCTCGGCATCCTGTTGTTCCTGGGCTGCTTCATGGACCAGGTCTCGATGATGATGATCACCATGCCGATCTTCATGAAGTTCGTGGAGTTGCTGGACTTCGGCGTCGGCGACCTGCAGCAGACCCAGGTCTGGTTCGGCGTGCTGGCACTGATGCTGCTCGAGATCAGTCTGGCGACCCCGCCCTTCGGCCTGCTCCTGTTCGTGGCCAAGGGCGCGGCGCCCGAAGGCACGACCATGAGCCAGATCATCGGCTCGGTGCTGCCCTTCATCCTGATGGCGATGGGGGTGGTCGCGCTGCTGATCCTGGTGCCGCAGCTGACCCTGATCATCCCGAACCTGATCACCCACTGACGAATTGATCCTCGTCAATTATCTCTCGCGTCGATCCCGGTAGTTTGGCGGCCGAATGAAACCGCGCCTCGCTATCGAGAGGAGGCCGAGATGTCGGACGCATTACAGATCATCCATCGCGAGCACCGGGCCCTGGCCGCGGTCGTGCACTGCCTCGAACACGTGCTGAAGGACATCGCCGACGAGCGGTTCGATCCGGATTTCGAGCTGTTCGCGGCGATCATCGACTATGTCGAGGACTTCCCCGACCGCTTTCACCACCCCAAGGAGGACGAGCACCTGTTCGCCGCGCTGCGCAAGCGCGACCCGTCGCTCGCCGCCACCCTCGACGAACTGCAGGAGCAGCACCGCGAGGGCGAGCGGGTGATCGCGGCGTTGCGCTGGAAGCTCGACGACTGGCGCAAGGACCCCGAAGGCGGCTTCCAGGGCTTCTACGACGAGGCTATGGCCTATATCGACTTCCAGCGCCGCCACATGGCGCTGGAGGAGAGCAAGGTCATCCCCGCCGCGCGCAAGCACCTGACCGAGAACGACTGGCGCGCGATCGACGCGGCCTTCAACGACAACGACGATCCGATCTTTGGGGAGCGCCCGCGCGAAGCCTACGACAAGCTGTTCGCCCGGATCGTCCAGCTCGCCCCGGCGCCGTACGGCCTGGCCGAGCCGCACAAGCTCAAGAAGGCGCCGGAAGAGACCTTCTTCCCGCGCTACGTCCGCAAGGAAGTGCTCAACCTGCCCTGGATCTGACGGTCCCGGCTATCGGGCGGCCTCCTGGGCGATTCCCCGGGCCAGCGCCGCCGGCACCGGGACCGGGAAGTCGAGCAGCATCTGCGCGAAGGCCTTGCCCTGCGGGTCGATCCGCACCGAGGCGATGCCGCCCCCGCCCAGCGCCCGTTCCAGTACGAAGTTGAGCGCGCCGATCCCCGGCAGGTAGTAGCGCGTGACCGGCCCCTCCGCCAGGTGGGCGAACCAGTCGGCGACCGCGTCTTCGGTCAGCGCCGCCGCGATCCAGGGCAGATAGGCCGGGTCGCGCGCGATCACCCCGATGTTGGCGGAGTCGCCCTTGTCGCCGCTGCGCGCGCGGGCGAGCGCGATCAGCGGCAGGGTTCCGTCGACCGTCTCGCCGGCCGGCGGCTCGGGCAGGGCCGCGGCCGGTGCGGGGCCGGGCCCGTCCCCGGGCGCCGAGGGCCGGGCGACCGGCGTCGACACCCCGTCGATCGTCACCGCCGCCGGCACCCGATCCTTGTCGATCAGGAACGAGAACAGCCGCACCGCCGGCTGGACGCTCGGCCGCCCGCCATAGAGGCCGGTAATTCCGGGCGCCATCGCCAGCGCCGCGGGCGCGATCTCGCGCGCGAAGATCTCCAGCGCTTCCCGCGTATCGTGGCGGACGCCGATCTTGACCATCACCTCGCGCGCGCCGGCGGCCCGGGCGTGGGGGCCGTAGGTCGCCTCCGCGCCGAGGATCTCGATGCTGGCCTCGCGGTAGTCGGCGAGATTGCGGTCGACGAACAGGCGGCGGGTCCGCTTGAGGATCGCCTCGGCCGTGCGCCGGCCCTTCGCCGCCGCGTCGATGCCGCCGATCATGAAGGCGGTCACCGCGCGGTAGCCGTCGGCGTAGGTGGCGCAGGCCTTGTAGGTCGGCGGCGGCGGCCGGCCGGCCGCGCCGGCGACGTGCACCCGGTCCGGCCCGTCCTGGACCAGGGTCACGTTGGTCCAGTCGCAGGTGACGTCGGGCAGCAGGTAGGCCGCCGGGTCGCCGATCTCGTAGAGCATCTGCTCGGCCACGGTGGCGATGCTGACCAGGCCGCCGGTGTCGTCCGGCTTGGTGATCGCGAAGGTTCCGTCGGCGCGGCATTCGGCGATCGGGAAGCCCATGTCGTGCCAGTCGGGCACCGCCTCCCAGTCGGTGAAGTTGCCGCCGGTGACCTGGGCGCCGCACTCGATCAGGTGGCCGGCCAGGCTGCCGGCGGCGAGCCGGTCGAGGTCGCCGGGCTTCCAGCCGAACTCGTGGATCAGCGGGCCCAGGGTCAGCGCGCTGTCGACGCAGCGGCCGGTGATCACGATGTCGGCGCCGGCGTCGAGCGCGTGGGCGATCGGCACGGCGCCCAGATAGGCGTTGATGCTGGCGATCGCCTCGGGCAGCGGCGCGCCCGTGGCCATCTCCGCGACCCCTGCGGCGCGCAGCGCGTCGGCCTCGGCCGACAGGTCGTCGCCGCTGACCACGGCGACGCGCAGGTCGGCGCCGATCTCGGCGATCAGCGCCTCGATCACGGCGGCGCAGGCCGTCGGATTGACGCCCCCGGCATTGGCGACGACCTTGACCCGCTGGCGGGCGAGCTCGGGCAGGATGCGCACCATCACGCCGGTGACGAAATCGGCGGCGTAGCCCTTGGCCGGGTCGCG
Source organism: uncultured Alphaproteobacteria bacterium (assembly GCA_963730305.1). Lineage (GTDB taxonomy): Bacteria > Pseudomonadota > Alphaproteobacteria > Bin65 > Bin65 > CAMYMQ01. The sequence continues at coordinate 75,288 of CAVSRB010000004.1, read as the reverse complement.
CATCCGCGCGCGCGCCAGCAGCGACATGGTGATCTCGGCGAGATAGTCGAAGGCGAGATAGTCCACCCCGCCCGCGGCCAGCAGTTGGGGCGCGGCCTCGTTGGTGTCGCCCCAGAAGCCCGACGCCCCGCCGATCCTGACGATCTTCTCGGCCATCAGCCGCTCCGTTCGCGGCACGGTTGCGTCCCTGCGCGCGCGCCGCATCCGGCGATACCCGCCGCGCGGCCGGGCGTCAAGGCCGTGCCCGCCGCGCGGGCGTGCCATGCGCGGCTATGCGGGGACTCAACAACGAAACCCTGACATGTCATATACTTGATGCCTGCGCGGGACGGCCCGCGGCGATGTTCCCGTAGCGATGCCAAGGAGAACGGCGATGGATGCGCCCTCGGACGGTGGTTGGACCGGCGACGTCGACGGTCTCGTGCGGCCCGACCGGGTTCACCGCAGCGTCTACACCGACCCCACGATCTTCGAGCTGGAGATGCGCCGGGTGTTCGGCCGCGCTTGGCTCTATGTCGGCCACGAGAGCCAGGTCCCAAAAGCGGGCGACTACTACTGCACGCGCCTGGGCCGCCAGCCGGTGCTGATGGTGCGCGGCGACGACGGCGTCATCCGCGTCCTGCACAACCGCTGCGCCCACCGCGGCCCGATGGTCTGCATGCAGGAACAGGGCAACGCCCGCGACTTCCGCTGCGGTTACCACGGCTGGACCTTCGCGCGCGACGGCGCGCTGGTCTCGGTGCCCCGGCAGGAGGGCTACGGCCCCGAGTTCGAGAAGGAGCGGGCGTCGCTCGGCCTGCGCCCGGTCGCCCGGCAGGACACCTATCGCGGCTTCGTCTTCGCCAGCCTGGCCGAGACCGGCCCGTCGCTCGACGACTGGCTGGGCGAGATCAAGAGCTCGTTCGACGACATGGTCGACCGCGCGCCCGACGGCGAGATCGAGGTCGCCGGCGGCGTGTTCAAGCACTATTACGAGGGCAACTGGAAGCTCTACATCGAGAACGTCAACGACCTCGTCCACCCGCGCTACGTCCACGAATTGTCGGTCGAGACGGCCAAGCGCCAGGACCGTGAGGCCTTCACCGACGGCGCCGGCGAGATCGCGGTCCGGCAGATGATCCAGAACGGCGTGCTGGTCAACGTCTGGGACAATGTCGGCACCTGGGTCTTCCCCAACGGCCACAGCTACATGGGCGACTACCACGACGACGAGCGGCTGCTGGCCAAGTCGGACGACCCGGTGTTCAACGAGTATCGCGACAAGCTGCTGGCGCGGGTCGGCGACGAGCGGGCGCGCGAGATCCTCTCGGTGATGCGCTTCAACTCGATCGTCTATCCCAACGTCGCCTTCATGTCGTCGTTCCGGCAGTTCCGCGTGTTCCACCCGATCTCGCCGACCCGGACCGAGGTCCACATCTTCTCGTTCCGGCTCAAGGGCGCGCCCGAGGCGATGTTCCAGGACACGGTGCGCTTCGCCAACGCGATCAACTCGCCGGCCTCGCAGATCCTGACCGACGACCTCGAGATCTACCGGCGCATCCGCGACGGCCTGCTCAACGACGCGCCGGAGTGGCTCCACCTCGGCCGCGGCTTCGGCCGCGACATCGACGACCCGGTCGGCCGGCACGGCGACCACGGCACCAGCGAGATCCACATCCGCAACCAGTTCGATGCCTGGCGCCAGCTCATGAAAGAGGCCGCGTGATGGGCGCCGCGACCGCGCCCGCCGCCGATCCCGCGCTGCTCGCCGAGCTCGACGACATCGTCCAGACCGAGGCCCGGCTGCTCGACGACGGGCGCTGGCAGGACTGGCTCGGCCTGTTCGCCGCCGACGGCTGGTACTGGGCGCCGCACCGGCCCGACCAGCCCAACCCGCAGGACGAGGTGTCGGTCTTCTACGACGACCGCATGCTGATGGAGACCCGCGTCCGCCGGCTGGAGGCGCATACCTCCCACGCCCAGACGCCCGGCGCCCGGACCAACCGCGTGGTCGGCCGGGTCCGGCTCGAATCCGCCGACGCGGATGCCGGCAGCTACGTCGTGTCGTCGAAATTCATCATGCTCGAGCACCGCATCGACGCGCAGAAGACGTGGGGCGGCACCTATACCCACTGCCTGCGCCGCAACGGCGAGGGCTGGGAGATCGCCTGGAAGCGCGTCGACCTGGTCAACGCCGACGGCGTGCTCGACCCGATCTCGATCCCGTTCTGACCGGCGCCGGCGCCTGTCGCAAGACCCGATCGATCTTTCCGTCGCCGAAGCCGCCCGGCGCATCGCCGCCGGCGAGCTGACCTCCGAGGCGCTGGTCCGGGCCTGCCTCGACCGGATCGCCGCGCGCGAGGACGCCGTCGTCGCCTGGGCTCATCTCGACCCCGACCAGGCGCTGGCCGCCGCGCGCGCTGCCGACGCCGCCGAGCCACAGGGCGCGCTGTACGGCGTGCCGATCGCGGTGAAGGACATCTTCGACACCTGCGACATGCCCACGCGAGTACGGCTCGCCGATCTATGCCGGCCACCGGCCGGTGATGGACTCGGCCTGCGTCGCGCTGTTGCGCCGGGCCGGGGCCGTGCTGCTCGGCAAGACCCACACGACGGAGTTCGCCGCGCTCCATCCGGCGCCGACGCGCAACCCGCACGATCCCGCCTTCACCCCCGGCGGCTCGTCGGCCGGGTCGGCGGCGGCGGTGGCCGACCGCATGGCGCCGGGGGCGATCGGCACCCAGACCTTCGGCAGCGTGGTCCGGCCGGCGGCCTTCTGCGGCGTGGTCGGCTTCAAGCCGACCTTCGGGACGATCTCGCGCGGCGCGCTCAAGCCCCAGGCGGAGACGCTCGACACGGTCGGCACCTTCTCGCGCACCGTCGCCGACGTGCCGGTGCTGATGGGCGCGCTGACCGGCACCGACGCCGCGGCCTTCACGGGCCGCGCGCCCGACGCCCCCAAGATCGGCGTGATCCGCGGGCCGGGCTGGGACAAGGCCGAGCCGGAGACGGTGGCGGCGATCGACCGGGCGGCGGCGGCGCTGGCCGGGGCCGGCATGCGGGTCGAGGCGGTCGACGTGCCGGCGCTGTTCGAGGATGCGCTCGACGCCCACTTCACGCTTGGCTGCTTCGAGATCGCCCGCTCGATGGCGCACGAACGCCGCGTCGCACCCGACCGGATATCCCGGGCGCTGTCGGAAATGGTCGAGGCGGGGGAGGCCATCCCGATGGGCGACTACCGCGCCGCGGTTGACGTCCGCGAGGCTGCCGCCGCCCGGCTCGCCGCGATCTTCGGCGACCACGACGTGCTGCTCACCGCGAGCGCGCCGGGGGAGGCGCCGCGCGGCCTCGATGGCACCGGCAACCCGGTGTTCAACCGGTTCTGGACCTTCTTGCACGTGCCCTGCATCACGCTGCCCTACGGCACCGGGCCCAACGGCCTGCCGACCGCGGTCCAACTCGTCGGCCCGCGCGGCGGCGACGTCACGCTGATCGGCATCGCGCGCGCGGCGGAGAAGGCGCTCGCCTGACGCGGGCGTCGCCGACGTCTTTGACGCCCGGCGCGGCTGTGGAATACTCGGTGTGGCCGCACCCGAAATCCGAAGCACAATGGCGGCCCGAACCGGGGAGGGCGCGATGGCCGCCTACGTGATCTTCGACGTCGATATCCGCGACATGGAGCAGTATCAGGCGTTCATGACCGGCGTGAAGCCGGCACTCGAGGCCGCCGGCGCGAAGTATCTGAGCCGCGGCGGCGCGCACAAGGTCTACGAGGGTGACTGGGAGCCGCGCCGGATCGTGCTGCTCGAGTTCCCGTCACGCCAAGCCTGGGAAGACTTCTACTACGGCGACACCTACCAGGGGCTGAAGGCAGTGCGCGACGGGTGCAGCTCGGCCAACCTGGTCACCGTCGAAAGCACCTGAGCGAAAAACGCGGAGTGGCCATGTCGCACACAGCCGAAATCGTCATCGTCGGGGCCGGTGTCGCCGGCGCGTCGATGGCCATCGTGCTGGCGCGCCAGGGCCGCTCGGTCCTGCTGCTCGAAAAGTCGAAACAGCACGTCGACCGGGTGCGCGGCGAATTGATCACGCCCTGGGGCGTCGCCGAGGCGCGCGAGATCGGTCTGCTCGACATCCTGCTCGACGCGGGCGGCCATTTCGCTTCCAAGCTGGTCCTCTACGGCGAGGGCATCGACCCGGCGGTCGCCGGCGCCCAGCCGATCGACATCGCGGCGCTGATCCCGGGGATCGGCGGCAACCTCAAGTTGGGCCATCCGGCGATGTGCCAGGCGCTCGACGATGCCGCGGTGGCGGCCGGCGTGCCGCTGCTGCGCGGGGTCAGTCGGGTCGAGGTGACGCCGGGCAGGACCCCGACGGTGGCCTTCCGGCACGACGGCAAGACCGTCGAACTGACGCCCCGACTGGTGATCGGCGCCGACGGGCGTGGCTCGGCCGTGGCCAAGCAGATCGGCGCCGAGCTCCGGGCCGACCCGCTCCATCATATCTTCGGCGGACTGTTGATCGACGAATGTCCCGAATGGCCGGACGATGTGATGGTCACCGGGACGGAGGGCCGCGGCACCTTCTACATATTCCCCCAGGGCCACGGGCGGATCCGGCTCTACTACGCCTATGGCACCGACCGCCGCCGCGAGTTCAGCGGCCCCGACGGCGCGCGCAACTTCCTCGACTCCTTCCGCCTCGACACCGTCCCGGGCAGCGAGTGGATCGCCAATGCACGGCCAGCCGGGCCCTGCCAGGGCTACCCCAACGCCGACACCTGGATCGACCGGCCCTACGCGCCCGGGGTGGTGCTGATCGGCGATGCCGCGGGTCACAACGATCCGACGATCGGCCAGGGCGTCTCGCTCACCTTCCGGGACGTCCGGCTCGTCTCCGAGGCGCTGGCCGCCAACGACCGGTGGACACACGACGTCTTCGAGCCCTATGCCGCCGAGCGGCGCCAGCGGATGTCCCGTATGCGGATCACGGCCCAGCAGTTCTCGAAGTACCGCTGCGAGTATACCGAGGCGCGGCGGCAGGCCCGCTTTCGCGCGGCCGAACGGCTGGCCGACGACCCCAGCCTCGCGACACCGTTCCGGACCGTCCTGATGGGCCCCGACCTGATGCCCGACGAGGCCTACACGCCCGCGGTGTGGCAGCGCCTGTTCGAGTGATCCGGTACGGCGAGAGCGCGGCTGCGAGCAGGGTCTCGATCTGACCCGACCCGTGCCGGTCCATGTCGATTCTCACGTTTTGCCGCGCGTCCGGGGCTTGGATCGCGACCCCGATCCGGTGTTCAATCCGGATACGCGGTGAGCCCGCACCTATCGGTCGTCCCGTCGGGCGCTCGATCGCGGGTCCCGAAGACCGGAGGAGGCGCAGGCCAGATGACGATCACGATAGACCGAACCGCGGACAGCCTGGTCACGCAGGAACAGATCGACGCCTACGACCGCGACGGCGCGGTCCTGCTCAAGGGGGCGATCGGCCAGGATTGGCTCGACCGGGTTGGCGCCGCGATCGAGCGCGACATCGCGAACCCCGGCCCCTTCTGCCACAGCTACGAGGCGGCGAACGGCCAGGGCCGGTTCCACGGCAACCTGCGGCTTTGGGAGACCGACGCCGACTGCCGCGACTATTGCTTCCACTCGCCGATGCCGGCGCTGGCCGCGCGCTTCTTCGGCGCGTCCAAGATCAACCTGTTCTACGACCAGCTGTTCGTGAAGGAGCCGGGCACGACCAACCCGACGCCCTGGCACAACGACCAGCCCTACTGGCCGGTCGCCGGCTGGCAGGTGATGTCCTTCTGGCTCGCCCTCGACCCGGTGACCGCGGACAGCGGCCGGGTCGAGTTCGTGCGCGGCTCGCACAAGTGGGACCGTTGGTTCCAGCCCAAGGCCTTCGGCGACCGCGTCGACCAGATGCAGTACGAGCAGAACCCCGATTACGAGCCGATGCCCGACATCGAGGCCAACCGCGGCGACTACGATATCGTCACCTGGGACATGGAGCCCGGCGACCTGATCGCTTTCCACGCGCTCACCCTCCACGGCTCGGGCGGCAACCGGCGGCAGGACGTGCGCCGGCGCGGCTACACCGTGCGCTATGCCGGCGACGACGCGGTCTACGACCCGCGGCCCGGCATCGCGACCGGGCTCGACGACCCCGACCTGTCGCCGGGCGATCCGCTCGACGGCAAGCTGTTCCCGGTGGTCTGGCGGGCGGAGTCCGCTGGGAGTTAGCGCGGGTCGGCCGTGTCTTGATCTCAGCCGCCCGCAGGGAAGTCGGTGGAAGCACCCTTGAGTTCGGACCCGCGGCGTGCGACGTAAGAATATGCTCCGATTGGCCTTATGCATGCTCGCGACGTTGGTCGTCGCGGTGCCGGCTGGCGCCCAAAGCCCGACACCGGTTGGTGTTTGGCTTCACCCGAACGGGCGCATCAAGGTCGCGATCGCGCCTTGCGGCGATCGGCTGTGCGGCAAGCTGGTCTGGTTTCATCGGCCCAACGATGCGCAGGGCCAGCCCCTGGTCGATTTCAAGAACACCAATCCCGCGCTGCGAAAACGACCGCTGCTGGGGCTCACGATTCTTCGCGGCCTTCGCCGCACCGGGGCTCGCTCCTGGAGTGGCGGCCGCATCTACAACCCCGACGACGGCGTCGACTACCGCGCCAAGATGACGATCCTGAACAGCGGCAAGTTGAGGGTCCGCGCCTACGTCCTGCTACCGATACTCGGCAAGACATTCATCTGGACGCGCGTCCGAAAATGATCGGCGCCATGGGCGTCGAGCCGACTGCACCAGCGGGTCAGCGATGCTGCGGCCTAGGCGAGTTCCTTCTTGAAGAAGGCGATCGTCCGCTGCCACGCGAGCTCGGCGGCGGCCTTGTCGTAGCGGGGCGTCGAGTCGTTGTGGAAGCCGTGGCGGGGCCCTGATAGCCGACCCGGCCAGCCATCGGGGTTGCCCGCTCCGGTCCGGTCGTGCCAACTAGGCTTGGGCCATGACGCCGTCGGGAGCACGCGATGACCGAAAACAGCGACGACCCGTATCGCTGGCTCGAAGCGGTCGAGGACGACCGCGCGCTCGACTGGGTCCGGGCCCGGAACGAGCACAGCCTCGGCGTGATCGAGGGCGATGCGCGCTTCGCCGCGATCTTCGAGGACGCCAAGGCGATCCTCACCGCCGCCGACCGCATCCCCTACGGCCACCACGAGAACGGCCGGATTCATAACTTCTGGCAGGACGACACCCACGTTCGCGGCATCCTCCGGCGCACCAGCCTCGCCAGCTATTGCAGCGACCAGCCCGAATGGGAGACCGAGCTGGACCTCGATGCGCTCGCCGAGGCCCAGGACGAGAACTGGGTCTATCACGGCTGCCACTGGCTCAAGCCGGACTACGACCGCTGCCTGCTCAATCTTTCCCCCGGGGGCAGCGACGCGGGAGTGCTGCGCGAATTCGACGTGGTCACCAAGTCCTTCGTCGTGGACGGCTTCGCGCTGCCCGAGGGCAAGAATTTCGTCGCCTGGCTCGACCGCGACACCCTGCTGATCGGGACCCGCCATGGCGGCGGCCCGGTCAACACGTCGGGCTATGCGCGCACCATCCGGCTCTGGCGGCGCGGCACCCCGATCGAGGCGGCGACGCTCGTGTTCGAGGCGCCCGAAGACGACGCCTTCCTCTATCCCTATGTCGAAACGGGGCCCGACGGCACGCAGGCCTTCATCATCCGCATGCCCGACTTCAACCATCAGCAGGTGCTGGCGGTCGAAGACGGCGCCGCCCGCGCGCTCGAACTTCCCGACGATATCGATTTCTCGGGGACCTTCCGGGGCCGCCTGCTGGTCCAGCTCCGTTCCGACTGGACGGTCGCCGGTGCGACCTTCGAGGCCGGGTCGCTGGTCGCGATCGAGCTCGGGGCGATGCGGGAGGACGATCTGCCCGTACGGGTGCGCCGGGTCGCCGAGCCGCCGGCCCGCGGCTCGATTGCCGGCGCCGTCGCGACCCGCGACTTCGTCCTGGTCAAGATGCTCGACACGGTCACCAGCCGGCTCGTCGCGGTCACCCTCGACGGCGATGACTGGGTGCAGCATCCGATCGACCTGCCGCCGTCCGGAAGCCTCCACATCGTCGATGGCGCCCCGATCTCGACGCTCTCGATGGCCATCTACGAGACCTTCCTGGTGCCGACGACGCTCTATCTGATGGACGGCATGTCGGCGCCGCGGCCGATCAAGTCGCTGCCCGCGCGCATCGATCCGGCACCGTTCACGACCGAGCAGCATTTCGCGACCAGCGCCGACGGCACGCGAGTGCCCTATTTCGTGGTGCGCCGCCGCGATGCGCCGCTGGACGGCAGCACGCCGACCATCCTGTACGGGTACGGCGGCTTCAAGTTTTCGCTCGATCCCGCCTATGTCGGCCCTCTGGCCAAGACGTGGCTGGAACACGGCGGGGCGTGGGTGGTCGCCAACATCCGTGGCGGCGGCGAGTTCGGCCCGGCCTGGCACAAGGCCGCCATCAAGGAAAATCGCCAACGCGCCTTTGACGACTTCCACGCCGTCGCCGAGCACCTGATCGAAACCGGCCTGACCCGGCCGGCGCGGCTCGGCATCAATGGCGGTTCGAACGGCGGGCTGCTGGTCGGCGTCGCGCTGACCCAGCGGCCCGACCTGTACGGCGCCGCGGTCTGCTCGGTGCCGCTATTGGACATGCTGCGCTACCACAAGCTGCTCGCCGGCGCGTCATGGATCGGCGAGTACGGCGATCCCGAGATCCCGGAACAACGCGCCTACCTCGCCCGCTACTCGCCCTATCAGAACGTGCGCGCGGACGCCGACTATCCGCCGGTCTTCCTGTGCACCTCGACCAAGGACGACCGCGTCCACCCGGGCCACGCCCGCAAGATGGCGGCCCGCATGATCGAGCAGGGCCACGACGTCCTCTACTACGAGAACATCGAGGGCGGCCACAGCGCCGCCGCCAACCTGGAACAGGTCGCCCGGCGCAACGCGCAGATTGCGGTGTTCTTCCTGCGCACCCTGGCCGACTAGAGCGCCGCTGGCGCACCACCCGTACGCCGGCGGCGTCGCGGCCTAGGCGAGTTCCTTCTTGAAGAAGGCGATCGTCCGCTGCCACGCGAGCTCGGCGGCCGCCTTGTCGTAGCGGGGCGTCGAGTTGTTGTGGAAGCCGTGGCGGGTGCCCGGATAACTGTAGGCCGTGTAGCGGACCCTGTTCGCCTTCAGCGCCGCCTCGTAGCCGGGGCGCAGGCCGTTGATGCGCGGGTCGTTCTCGGCGAAGTGGAGCAACAGCGCCGCCTTGATCCGCGGCACCGCGCCGGCCGGCGGCGCCGCGCCGTAGAAGGGCACGGCCGCCTGGAGGTCGCCGCCCAGGGCGACCGCGACGTGGTTGGCGGTGCCGCCGCCCCAGCAGAAGCCGGTCGCGCCGAGCTTGCCGTTCGACAGCTTGTGGCTCTTCAGGAAGCGGGCGCCGTTGACCATGTCCAGGCGCAGCTTGGCCTGGTTGAGCGAGCGCTGCAGGTCGCGGCCGTCGTCGTCGTTGCCGGGATAGCCGCCGACCGGCGACAGCCCGTCGGGCGCCAGCGCGAGGAAGCCCTCCACCGCCAGACGCCGGGCGACGTCCTCGATATAGGGGTTGAGGCCGCGGTTCTCGTGGATCACCAGCACCGCCGGGAACGGCCCGGCCCCGGCCGGCTGGACCAGGTAGCCGCGGATCTTGTCCGCGTTGCCGCCGGGGGAGGGATAGTCGACGTAGCGCGCGTGGATACGCTTGTCGGTGAACTGGATGGTCTGCGCCTCGGCGTAGCGCGGCAGCAGCGCCTGCGCCATGGCGAGGCCGGATGCGCCGACCACGGTCAGCGCCGCGGCGCGGGCGAGGAATTCGCGCCGGTCGAACTTGCCGTGACAGTATTCGTCGTAGAGATCGTAGATGCGCGGATCGATGTGATCGGGCGCGATCTGGTCGGAAAGGTCGGGGGTCGGATCGAGGTCGACGGTATCGGTCGGGGTCACTGACATGGACGAGCACTCCTGTTCCTGGAATGGACGACGTTGGTCAGGCTACTGCGATCGAAACGCCCGGCGAGCCGGGCCCGGAAATCTATCATCGCGGCATCGGCCGGAACACGGCGACGCGATAACGCTTTCGTGACGGTGTCGGACGGCGGGAAGACGGGAAGGCGGGCTGGCGCGGCGTCGCGGACGGTCCCGCGCTATCGGCGCTTCAGGCTCCACAAATAGGCGATCAGGTCGGCGACCTCGTCCTTGTAGAGCGGCTCGGTCGGCATCTTGTTGTGTGGCTGCCTGAGGATGCGGCGCAGCTTCGCCCGGGTCGTGCTGGGGCGGTCGGCGACCTCCTGAAAGGAAGGAGCCTCGCCGCCCGGTCGGCGTTTGCGGCCGCGGCGGACGACGTGGCAGTCCGTGCACCATTCGCGGGCGACCTTCAGGCCTCGCTTCGCGCTCGCCTTGCGGCTGGCGGCCGCAGCGGAGTCCACGGAGACCGGCGACACGTTGCCGACGGCGAATAGGGCCAGTGCGGCCAGCGCAACCCCGATCGTCCGCTTGCGCACGGCAACCAAATCCATGTCTTTTCCCCCAGAAATCTTGTCGCCCACGGGTGCATTCGGCCCTTCCAGAGCAATATACGGAGGGCGCCGCCAAGCTCGGTCTCGATGCGACGCTTTGTTCCGCGCGGCGCGCCCATTTGCCGCCCGTGATTTGGTCTGACACGGGCGGGACGCATGGGCTAACTATGCCCGACCGCGCCACGCCCCCGGCGCCGCGACAGAAGGAAGACACGTGGGAACCAAGGACACCAAGATCCTCATCGCCGGTGCGGGCATCGGCGGGCTGACCGCCGCCGGCTGCCTCTTGCTCGCCGGCTACGACGTCGAGATCTACGAACAGGCGCCCGAGCTGGGCGAGATCGGCGCGGGCATCCAGCAGAGCGCCAACGCGCTGCACGTGATGGAGCATCTCGGCGTGCTCGACGCGCTGAAGGAAACCGCCTTCCGGCCGCCGGTGACCGAGTTCCGCCTGTTCGACACGGGCGAGGTGCTGCAGGCGCTCAAGCTCGCCGAGGCGCACGAGGCCCGGCACGGCGCGCCCTACCTCCAGCTCCACCGCGCCGACTTCCATTCGATCGTGGCGCGCCGGATCGCGGCGCTGAAGCCCGACGCCATCCACTTGAACGCCACCGCCGCGGGCTTCGAGGAGCGCGGCGACACGGTCATCCTCAAGCTCGCCGACGGCCGTGAGATCGAGGGCGATCTGCTGGTCGGCGGGGACGGCATCAAGTCGGCGGTCCGCCGTCAGATCGCCGGCGAGGACAAGCCGTCCTATACCGGCGATTCCGCCTGGCGCCTGACTGTGCCGACCGAGCGGCTGCCGGACAACTTCCTGGAGGGCAAGTCGTCGATCTGGGTCGGGCCGGGCAAGCACGCCGTCATCTATTTCCTGCGCGGCGGCAAGCTGCTGAACTTCGTTGGCATCGTCGAGCAGGACGAATGGATCGAGGAGTCCTGGACCCTCAAGCGGCCGTGGGAGGAGCTGAAGAAAGACTTCGTCGGCTGGCACCCGGACATCCAGACCATCGTCGACACCGTCGACAAGACCGAATGCTATCAGTGGGCGCTGAACGTCCGCCCCCACCTGGAGACCTGGTCGACCGAGCGCGCCACGCTGCTCGGCGACGCCGCCCATCCGACCCTGCCCTACATGGCGCAGGGCGCGGCGATGGCGGTCGAGGACGGCGCGGTCCTGACCCGGGCGCTGGACGCCAGCGCCTCGGTGCCGGAGGCGATCCGGCTGTATGAGCACAACCGGAAGGCCCGCACCCGCCGGATCGTCGACGAATCCCAGCACAACCGCTGGCTCTTCCACCTCGACACCGTCGAGCAGCTCCGCGACGCGTTCGCCAAGCGCGACATGGACCGCGAGCGGTCCGACTGGCTCTATTCCTACAACCCGTTGACCGTTCCGCTGGAACGGCCCTAGCCGGTCACCGCCAGGGCTGCAGCCAGTCCAGCGTCTCCTCGGTGCGCTTGCTGGGCACGTATTCGGCGGCGACCCAGCCGTCGTAGCCGAGTTCGTCGATCGCATGGAAGATCGGTTCGAACTCGATCTCCCCGGTGCCCGGCTCGTGCCGGCCCGGCGCATCGGCGAACTGGATGTGGCCGATCCGGCCGAAGATCTCGCCCAGCCGCTCGATCAGCCGGCCCTCCATGATATGCATGTGATAGAGGTCGTGCTCGATCGCGAGGTTGGGATGGCCCGCCCGGTCGATCGCCTCGATCGCCTGTGAGCTGGACTTGAGGAAGAAGCCGGGCCGGTCCTGCGTGTTGACCGCCTCGGTCACCACCCGGACGCCGAGCGGCGACAGGGTCTCGGCGGCATGGCTCAGGTTTCCGGCCAGCGCGTCGAGGCAGGTGTCGCGCCCGAGCGTGTCGACCGGCGGGAAGCCGGGCAGGACGTTGCAGTTGCGCGGCTTGAGCGCGGTGGCGTAGGGCACCGCCTCGGCGACCGCCGCCCGGAACGCGGCCTCGCGTCCCGGCATCGCCGCCAGGCCCGGTCCGCCGTCGTGCATGTCGCCGACCGGGAAGTTGATCACGGACACGCCGACCTTGGCGTCCTCGATCGCCCGCGCCCAGGCATCGGCGGGCGTGTCGTAGGGGAACTGGATCTCGACGGCGGCGAACCCGGCGTCGGCCGCGGCCTTGGGCCGATCGAGCGGCGGACGCTCGGTGAACATCATCGAGATGTTGGCAGAAAAGCGGGGCATCGGCGGGAGCCTGGTCCGTCATCAGTTGGTCACACCTCCTGATGTCGGCACGACAGGGCGGGGCAGTCAAGCCCGGCCGGCGGCGTTTCAGCCGACCGTCACCCCGAAATAGTCGCGCAAGGCTCGTTGCCCGGCCGGGGTCGTCGCCACCGCCCGGCTGCCCTCGACCCGCCGGATCCAGCCCTTGTCCAAGCTGACCGAACACAGCGCGGCGCCGACCGCGCCGGCGATGTGGGGGCGGCGCTCGCTCCAGTCGAGGCACGGCCGGCAGAAGACCCGGTGCGACTTGCGCCCCGGGCCCGTCAGCGCCGCCATGTCGACGCCGATCGACGCGAGCAGGGCGCTGCCGCTGTCGGTCAGCAGGCCCGCGTCCCAGTCGAGCTCGATATGGCCGCGGGCGGCGAGGCCATCGGCCAGGGCGACGCCGAGCCGGCCGGCCAAATGGTCGTAGCAGGTCCGCCCCGCCCGCAGCGCGGCGTCGCGCGGACCCGTGGCCAGCCGTGAGGGTGTCGGCGCGCCCTCGGCGGCGACCTGCATGATGCTTTCGAGCATCTGCGCGACGGCGGGCGACGCCAGCCGATGATAGCGGTGCCGGCCTTGCTTCTGGACGCACACCAGCCCCGCCGCGACCAGGCTTGCCAGGTGGCCGCTGCCGGTCTGCGGGGCCACGCCGGCGACCTGGGACAGCTCGTTGGCGGTCAGCGCGCGGCCCTCCAGGAGGGCGTGCAGCATCGTGGCGCGCGCCGGGTTCCCGGCCTGGGCGGCGATCTCGGCGAAACGGGTCATGCTGGTCATGGGGCGTCTCCCTGGCGGCTCCGGCAAGGATGCCCGCGACGGCCGGTCGGATGCTTCGGAAACGACCGTAACATCCTTCGGGCCTCTCGGGTCAGGGTGCGGCCATGACGACGGCACGACGGCGGAGGCTGTGACCATGACGACCGAGCGGATATGGACGTTCGGATGTTCCCGGCTTGCCTGGCCGATCCGGATCGCGATCACCCGGACGCGCACCTGGCGCCGTCGCTCACGGACGCGCCGGCAGCTGTTCGTGCTCGACGCCCGGCAACTGCACGACATCGGCATCACCGAGGCCGACCGGCGCCAGGAATGCGCCAAGTGGTTCTGGCAGGTCTAGAGCGGGGCCGTGGCGGTCTCGCGCAACCGGCGCCGGAATCAGCCTTCTTCGTAGTAGCAGCACGGTGGCGGGGGCGGCGGCGGTGGTGGGGGCGGCGTTACCTCCGGCGTCCGGTTGAGCTCATTCTGAATGTCCTGAATCAACTGGAGCAGCTCGGTCAGCCCCGAGATCGGGCCGCGCGGCGGCTCGACGGTGAAGGGCGGCACCGTGCCGGGGTTGATCCCCAGCGCGTCGAGATTGTCGCCGAGGAACTTCAGGATCGCGTTGATCGCGGCGGCGTCGAAGCGGATCGGCGTACCGGGGGGCGTGTCCGGTCCCTGGATGACGATGCCCCAGCCGGTCCGGTAGATCGTGATGGTCTGGCCGCCCGCGGTCACCGTGATGGTGCTCTTCGCCTGGCCGATGTTGTTCTCGGGGCCGACGCCCTCGAGCACGACGACCGACCGGGTGCCGTCGGCGATGCCGAGGACGATGGTCCCGCGGATGCCGATCACGGCCGTTGGCAGCTTCACCTTCACGTTGCCCGGGTTCTGCGCCGCGATCCGACCCGAGACGAAGCGGAACGCGCCCTTCAGGATGCGCGCGGACAGCTTGCCCTTCGACGTCTTGGGGTCATAGACGAACTCGTCGATGACGATCGCGGCGTTCGAGCCGATGGTGAAGGTGGTGCGGTCCTGCAGCAGGATCTGCAGCCGGCCCTTGCTCCCGGTCGTGATCTTGTCGCCGAGATAGATCGGATCGCCGCTGGCGATGACATGGCCGATCTTGGCGTGCGGCGTGCGGAACGACACGCGGCGCACGTCGCCGGTGATGGCGGCGGCGACGCCGGCGCGCACCTCCTTGCCGGTCTGGGCGAACGCCGGGCCCGCCAGGCTGATCGGGCCGAGGGCGATGATCGCGAGCGCGGCGGTCGCGCGGGTGATCGGTTTGCGGCGCACGGTCTCGCTCCTCACAGGTCGAACCGCTTGGTGAAGCTGACGACGAACCGCCACGCGTCGTTGGTGTAGCGGCCGATGTTCGAATCGTTGGTCCAGTAGTCCACGTCCAGCGTCACCGCGGACCGGTTGAAGAAGGCGGGCAGGCGGCGGTCGATGGTCAACAGCGGCACGCCCAGCAGCGTGCCGACGTTGAAGCGCGAATCGCGCCGGGCGTCGCCCACCCCGTCGGCTGAATTGCGGCCGTCATACTGGTCCAGCTGCCAGGCGAAGCGGCTGAGCAGGAACATGCCGTTGTGGAACCGCCACCGGTGATGGAGCGCCAGGCGGTAGCCGGAGAGGCTGTAATAGTCGGCGGCCGCCGACTGGCGGATGAACTCGGCGTCCAGCCTCAGCACCATGTTGTCGCCGATCGTCCGCCGCAGCGTCAGGCCGCCTCGGTATTCGGCGCCGGTGCGCTGGCGCTGGTCGGGCGATTCCGACAGGCCGTCGAACAGCCGCGGCCCGGCGGCGACGAAGCCGGACAGGCGGGTGCGGTGGCCGAGGTCGCGGCCGACCGTCAGCCGCGCCTGCAGGCTGCGCATGAACTGCTCGTGGGAGAGGAAGGCCCACTGGCCGTCCAGCCTCGGCGTCACCTGCCAATCGCCGAAGTGGAGGCGCGCCCCCGCCTTGCCGAACAGGATCAGGTGCGAGGCGCGCGGCGTGTCCTTGTATTCCATGTGGTAGTAGGCGAGCGACCCGAACAGCACCTGCCGCTGGGGCAGGCCGAGGTCGTGCTCCACCGACAGGCGCGCATAGTTGACCAGCGCGACGTCGGTCTTGCGCTTGTCCGCGGTCGATAGGTTCAGGCTGCCGAAGGTGTCGCCGTTGGGCAGCCGGCTCGGGTTGGTGTCGACGGCCACGCCGGTCGAGGTCATGAGCTGGACGTTGGTGCTGCGCAGCCGCCGGCCGATCTCGGCGCGGTAGATGCTCAACTCCTTGCGCAATTGCTTGGGCAGGCGCGGCTGGGCCAGCAGCAGGTCGAGCTGCCGCTTGGCCTCGTTGAAGCTGTCGAGCCGGTAGAGCACGACCGCGTAGAGCACGCGGGCGGCGAGGCTGTTCGGCCGGAGCAGGACCAGCCGGTTCAGGACGGTCGACGCGCTCTGGAACTGGCCGCGCCGGATCTCGGCACGGGCGAAGGCGAGGTTCAGCGCGAAATTGTCGGGGTCGCGCAGGATATCGGCGTAGGTGATCTTCGCCGGCGGCTTCCCTTCTGCGCGCGCATCCGCAGCGCCGCCGACGAGGGCGAGCAAACTCGCGGCGAGCGTCAGGCCGAGCAGCGGCCCGCGGTAACCGGTGCGACAGTGATACGGCCCGTTCGGGAAACGGGGCCGACGGAATTCCGCCATGATGCGAAGTCGCCTCTCATCGTGCCCCCGATGATTCTATGGTCGCGCACCGGAGGATCATCCCTTCGCGCTTGCAGCATCATAAGAAAACCGAACCGATGACGCGAGTCCAGCGGCCAGATCGCGCCGATTTGACCTAGCCCGCGACCGCGGCCTCGAACCGGGCGAGGCTGTCGGCGGGCCAGTGATCGGCGCGGCGATAGTATTCCGCCACCGCCGGCACGCCGTCCGGCAGGATCACCCAGGGCCGCCGGGTCGACGTGTAGATGTGGATGTCCGGCGCCACCGTCGCGGTGTCGTCGAGCGTGCCGGTGCGGACGAAGGCGATCGCGTCGCCCATGCCGGAATAGTGGCTCCACAAGGTCACGCCGCAGCGCGTGCAGCGGGCGAAGACCTGCCCCTTGCCGCTGGCCGAGGGCACGGGCGTGCGGACCACGTCGCCGTCGAGCAGGACGACCTCGCTGGACTCGATCAGGGCGTTGACGGCGAAGGCCGAGCCGGTCTCGCGCTGGCACCAGGTGCAGTGGCAGCAGTGGACGAACAACGGCGGCGCGGTCAGCCGATAGCGCACGCCGCCGCAGGTGCAGCCGCCTTCGAGCGGCGGGATGCTGGCGGCGGCGGTCATTCGGTGAAGCCCGCCTTGGCCAGGCCGTCGGCGAGGCGGTCCATCACGGCGGGCGACTTGTAGGGATAGATCTTGCGGAGCGCCTCGACCGAGAAGGACGGATTGACCGCGCGCAGTTTCTCCAGGTTCTGGCGCGCCTCGTCCTGCCGGCCGGCGAGGCCGTGGATGGCGGTCAGGAAGGCGCGCGACATATCGGAATTGGGGTTGAGCGCCAGCCGCTGCTCGAAGCTCTTGAGGGCGTCGTCGTCCTGCTCCAGGCCGAACTGGGCGCGACCCAGCAACTGCATGCCGATATCGTAATGCGGATCGAGTGCGAGCGCCTTCTCGGCGGCCTCGATCGCGCCCCGGTGGTCGCCGGCGAAGTCCCGCGCTTGGCCCAGCGCTACCACGCCGCCTGCGAAGTTCGGATTGAGCTCGAGCGCCTTTTCGGCCGCTTCCAGGGCCTTGTCGAGATTGCCGCTCCACATCCTGGTGAGCGCGATGGCGTGATAGGCCTGGACCTCGGTCGGGTCGCTCCGCACGGCGTCTTCGGCGATCCGTCGCGCCGTCGTCATCGTCTCCAGGCTGCTGCCGTTCCAGCCGTTGAAATAGTCGGTAGCGAGCGACAGCGCGATCATGGCTTGCGCCGCCGCCAGGGTCGGGTCGCGTGCGAGCGCCTTTTCGAGCGACGCGCGGCATTCGAGATTCGCTTCGGGGGTGAACCGGAACAGGTGCGCCCGCGCCCGGACGTAGAGGTCGTAGGCCTCGGGGTCGACCTTGCGCCGGCCCTCCCGCTGGGTCTCCTCGCCAGCGGTCAACGCGACCTTGAGCGCGCCGACGATCTCGCGGGTGACCTCGTCCTGGACCGCGAAGATATCGGCGAGGTCGCGGTCGAACCGGTCAGCCCAGACGTGGCCGCCGCCGGTTCCCTCGATGAGCTGGGCGTTGATCCGGACCCGGTCGCCGGCGCGGCGGACGCTGCCTTCGAGCACGTAGCGCACGCCCAGCTCGCGGCAGACGTTGCGGATGTCCGGGCTCTTGCCCCGGTAGGCGAAGGACGAGTTGCGGGCGATGACGAACAGGCCCGAGACCTTGGACAGGTCGGTGATGATGTCCTCGGAGATGCCGTCGGCGAAATAGCCCTGCTCGGCGTCGCCCGACATGTTGTCGAACGGCAGCACGGCGATCGACGGCTTGTCCGACACGCCGGCGTCGGCGCTGGCGCCCGGTTCCGGGGCGGCCGCCGAACCTTCCGCGGTCCATCGCCACGCGCGCACCGGCCGGTCGATGTTCTTGACCGTCTGCGCCCCCATGTCCTCGAAGGCGTGGTCGAGCCGGTCGCGGACCTGCTCGTGGACGCCGTCGGAAATGCAGATGCCGCCGGGCTCGGCCAGGCCTTCCAGGCGCGCGGCGACGTTGACGCCGTCGCCCTGGATGTCGGCGCCGTCGATGACCACGTCGCCCAGGTTGACGCCGATGCGCAGCACGAGGCGCCGGTCCTCCGGCACGTCGCCGTTGCGCGCGGCGATCGCCTGCTGGACCGAGGCGGCGGTGCGCACCGCGTCGACGACGCTGGCGAACTCGACCAGGATGCCGTCGCCCATCAGCTTGACGATGCGGCCGTTGTGCGCGGCGATGGTCGGGTCGATCAGCTCCGCCCTGAGCGTCTGCAGCGCCTGGAGCGTGCCTTCCTCGTCGGCCCGGACGAGCCGCGAGTAGCCGACCACGTCGGCGGCGAGAATGGCTGCGAGACGGCGTTCCACCGAGGCGTTCCTCCCGGCGGCGATCCTATCGTCGGCGCCGGTGGAATACCATCGCCCAGGCTCGGCTCCGGCTCAGGCCGCGGGCGCCGTCTCGGCCTCGGTCGGGCGATGGTCGCCGGCCAGGTAGGTGTAGATGGTCGGCACCACGAACAGGGTGAACATCGTGCCGATGGTCATGCCGGCGGCGATCACCAGGCCGATGTCGAAGCGGCTCTTGGCGCCGGCGCCCGAGGCGATCAGCAGCGGCACCATGGCGACCACCATCGCCGCCGTGGTCATCAGGATCGGTCTCAGCCGAATCGAGGCCGCCTTCTGGATCGCCGCGTGCTTGTCGATATTCTCCTCGGCCTGGAGCTGGTTGGCGAACTCGACCATCAGGATGCCGTGCTTGCTGATCAGGCCGATCAGCGTGACCAGGCCGACCTGGGTGTAGATGTTGACCGTAGCCAGTCCCAGGTTCATCGGGATCAAGGCGCCGGCGATCGACATCGGCACCGCGATCAGGATGATCAGCGGGTCGCGGAAGCTCTCGAACTGCGCGGCCAGCACCAGGAAGATCACGATCAGGGCGAACGCAAAGGCGATCGCGAGCGTGTCGCCCTCCTGGACGAGCTGGCGGCTCTCTCCCTGGAAGTCGTACGTGAAGCCCTCCGGGAACAGCTCCTTCGCCTTCTTCTGCAGGAAGTCCAGCCCCTCGCCCAGCGACCGGCCTGGATACATCACGCCCTGGATCGTCGCCGAATTGAGCTGCTGGAAGGTGGTCAGCGCGTTGGGCTGGACCGAGCGGGACGAGTGGGTAACCGTCGCCAGCGAGACCAGCTTGCCGCCCTTGGTGCGCACGTAGATCCCCTTGAGGGTATCCGGGTTGAGTCGGAATTTCCGCGGCACCTGTGGGATCACTTGGTAGCTGCGGCCAAGCAGGGAGAAGCGGTTGGTGTAGTTGCCGCCATACATGGTCGACAGCGCGATGCCGATGTCCTGCATGGAGATGCCGAGCTCGTTCGCCTTGGCGCGGTCGATCTCGACCTGTAGCTGCGGGTTGTTGAACCTCAGGTCGGAATCGAGGAAGACGAACAGGCCGCTTTGCATGGCCGCCGACTGCAACTTCTCGAGAATGCCGTAGAGCGTCCTGTAGTCCGCGGTGGTCTTGATCACGAACTGGAGCGGCGGGCCGCCCGTACTGCCCGGCAGCGACGGCAGCGGGAAGGCCAGGACCTGAAGGCCGGCGACGGTGTTCAGCTTGGGCTTCAGCGACGCCAGCACCTGGGCCTGGCTGCGATCGCGGTCGCCCCACGGCTTCAGCAGCAGGCCGGCGATGCCCTGGTTCACCGTCGGGCTGCCGTTGATCAGGAAGAAGTTGGCGTATTCGGGCACCTTCTCGAAGATCTTGCCGAGCTGGTTCGAGAATTTCTCGAGATAGTCCAGGTTGGCGTATTGCGGCGACTTGATCAGCATGAAGACCGCGCCCTGGTCCTCGGTCGGCGCCAGTTCCTTGCGCGTACCGGTGTAGAGGAAGACGCAACTGCCGAGCACGACGACCGCGACCATCAGCACCACCGGCCGGAACAACAGCACCCGGCCGAGCCGCCGTCCGTACCAGTTCTTCAGCCCCTCGAAGCGCCGGTCGAGGAAGTGGCTGAACCGGCCTGCGCTGGCGTCGGCTCTCAACAGCTTCGAACACATCATCGGCGACAGGGTGAGCGCGATGACCCCCGACAGGATCACCGATCCCGCCAGGGTGAAGGCAAACTCCTTGAACAGGCCGCCGGTCAGTCCGCCGAGGAAGCCGATCGGGGCATAGACCGCGGCGAGCGTGATGGTCATCGAGATGACCGGCACGGCGATGTCGCGCGCACCTTTCAGCGCCGCCTGGTGCGGCGACATTCCCTCCTCGATGTGGCGGTGGATGTTCTCGACCACGACGATCGCGTCGTCGACCACCAGGCCGATCGCCAACACCATGGCGAGCAAGGTCAACAGGTTGACCGAAAAGCCCATCGCCAGCATCAGGAACAACACGCCGATCAACGACAGCGGGATGGTCACGATCGGGATCAGGGTCGAGCGGATGGTGCCGAGGAACAGGAAGATCACCACGATCACGATCACCGCCGCCTCGACGATGGTCGAGATGACCTCGTCGATCGACGCCTGGATGAAGACGGTGGCGTCGTAGGCGACCGTCGCCTTGAGCCCGTCGGGAAGCTGCTGGCGAATTTCGGGCAATGCCTTGCGCACGTCGCTGATCACGGTCAGCGGATTGGCCGACGGCGTCGCGTAGACGCCGACGAAGACCGCCTTGAGCCCGCTGAACACCGACGACGAATCGACGGACTGCGGTCCGAGCTCGACCGTTGCCACGTCGCGCAATCGGATCAGGGTGTCGTTGCGCGCCGCCACGACGAGGTTGGCGAAGGCGCGGGCGGTTTCCGGGCTGGTCGCGGCGGTGATGTTGGTCTGGACGTAGTCGCCTTTGATCTGGCCCGGCGCGGAGACGTAGTTGTTGGTTCTGAGCGCGTTCTGGATGTCGGTCGGCGTCACGCCCAGCGCGGCCATCCGCTTGGGGTTCATCCAGATGCGCATGGCGAAGGTCTGGCCGCCCAGGATCTTCGCGTCGGCGACGCCGTTGACCGTCTGCAGCTTGGGCTGGATCACCCGGGTCAGATAGTCGGTGATCTGCGACGGCGTCATATTGGCGCTGTTGAAGCCGATATACATCAGCGCGGTCGAATCGCCGGTCTTCTTGACCACGACCGGCTCGTTGGCCTCCGACGGAATCGTGTTGCGGACCTGGTTGACCTTCGACAACACCTCGGTCAGCGCCTTGTCGCCGTCGGCGTCGAGCCGCAGGTTCAACGTAATCACGCTCACGTTCTGGGTGCTCGACGACGTCATGTAGTCGATACCCTCGGTGCTCGCGACGGCCTGCTGGATCGGGGTCGTGATGAAGCCCTGGATCAGGTCCGCGTTGGCGCCCGGATAGGCCGTGGTAATCGTGATCTGGGTGTTGGTCAGCTTCGGATACTGGCGGACCGGCAGGCTGTAGAAGGCTTGCACGCCGAGGAGCAGGACCAGCAGGCTGATCACCGTCGCCAGCACCGGGCGCTCGATGAACGTGTCGGTGAAGCCGCGTTCGCCGCCGTTGCCGTGCGGCGCGCGGTTGGAGGGCGGAGCGCTCAAGGCTTCGGCCGTACCTTCGGCGGCGATAACTCGACCGAGTTGTTGATCGTCACCCGCGCACCGTTGCGCAGCTTGATCTGCCCGGAGGTCGCCACCGTATCACCGGCCTTGAGCCCCGACAGGATGGCGACGACGTCGCCGCGCCGCGGCCCCACCTTGACGCTGCGGCGCTGGACGGTCATCACCGCCTTGCCGCCCGGCTTCTCCGGCTTGCCGCTGGTAATCACGAACACGGTGTCGCCATAGAGGCTGTAGGAGATCGCGGTCTGCGGCACCGTCACCCGCTTGATCTCGGCGGCGTAGAGCACATCCACATTGGCGAACATGCCGGGCAGCAGCTTCGAGCCGGGATTGCGCAAGGTGGCCTGGACCAGGATGTTGCGCGTGCTCTGGTTGACCTCGGCGTCGATCGAGGTGATCTGGCCCTGGAAGTCGTCGCCTGGATAGCCGTCGACGGTCAGTGTCACCGTCTGCCCGACTTCGAGCTTGGGGAGGTCGGTCTCCGGCAGCGAGAAGTTGACGAAGATCGGGTCGAGCGCCTGCAGCGGCACGATCGCCGTGCCGGGCGAGAGATACTGGCCCAGGTTGATCTGGCGGATGCCGAGCCGCCCGGTGAAGGGCGCGTGGATCTTCTTCTGTTTGATGGTCGCGCGCAGCGACTCGACCTTGGCCTCGTTCTGGTCGCGCTGCGCCCGCGCCTTGTCCAGGCTCGCCTTGGGGTAGTTGTTCTTCTGATAGAGCTCGAGGCCGCGCTGGAGGTCGAGCTCGGACAGCTTGAGCGCCGACTGCGCCTCCTTGAGCTGGGCCTGCTCGATCGAATCGTCCAACGTGACCAGTAGCGTACCCACGGTCACCTGCTGGCCCGACTTGAAGTTGATCGACTTGACCCTGCCGCCGACCAGTGGCGACACCGAGACGCCCCGGGTCGCTTGCAGGGTGCCGATCGTGGTCAGGGTCGGCTGCCACGGCGTCAGCTTGGCCTTGGTTGCGGAGATGGTCACCGGCGGCGGCTTCAGGTTGGCGACGAACTGGGCGATAAACATCGGCTTCAGCACGTACTGGAAGACGGCCAGCCCGCCGAACACGACGGCCAGCAGGATGCCGACGATAACGAAACGCTTGATCATGCCCCGTTAATGCCCCCAGGCCGTGGCCCACCCTGCGGTTGCCGAGGGTGGCCGGATTAGCGCGGCGGAGTGTGCGGCCAATTCCCCGCGCGCACAAGTCCGCGCGCCGGGCGCCCCCGTGGCGCCCGGCGCAACGCTCAGTTCATGTACCAACCGTGGCTGACCACCAGTGACTGGCCGGTTAACGCGTTGGTCGGGAAGGCGGCGAACAGCAACGCCACCTCGGCGACGTCCTCGATCGTGGTGAACTCCTTGTCGACGGTGCCGCCGAGCATGACCTGCTCGACCACCTCCTTCTCCGAGATGCCGAGATCGTGGGCCTGCTCGGGGATCTGCTTCTCGACCAGCGGCGTCTTGACGAAGCCCGGGCAGATCACGTTGGCGCGGACGCCGTGCTCGGCGCCCTCCTTGGAGACCACCCGGGCCAGGCCCAACAGACCGTGCTTGGCGGTGACGTAGGCCGACTTGAGCGCCGACGCCTCCTTGGAATGGACCGAACCCATGTAGATCACCGAGCCCGAGCCCTGCTCGTACATGTGCGGCAGACAGGCCTTGGTGGTCAGGAAGGCGCCGTCGAGGTGGATCGACAAGAGCTTCTTCCACTCGGCGAAGGGGAAGTCTTCGAGCGGGTGGACGATCTGGACGCCGGCGTTGGAGACCAGCACGTCGACCGCGCCGTAGGCGTCGACCACCGCGGCGACGCCCGCGTTGACCATGTCCTCGTCGGTCACGTCCATGGTCACGCCCATCGCCTTCTCGGCCCCGCCCAGCTCCTGCGCCGCCTTGGCCGCGGCGTCGCCGTTGATGTCCGCGATCGCGATCCTGGCGCCGGCGGCGGCGAAGCGCTTGGCGATGCCGTGGCCGATGCCGCTGGCCGCGCCCGTGATCAGGGCGACCTTGCCGTCGAGTTTCATGAGGCTCTCCTTTGCTTTCGTTTGGGCGTGCGGTCGCGCTGCGCCGGGACCGGCATCTCGCCGCCCGGGTGGCTGTGCCGGCCGAAGTCGTAGACCCGGACGCCGGTGCCGTCGGCCGGCGGCGTGAACCATTCCTGGTGCGCCAGCGCCCGGTCGGCGTCGAGCTCCCCGGCGTGCCAATGGTCGTCCATCGACGCCCGTGAGAATTCGTAGTCCTTCGAGGCGAGCTCGTGCTCGCGGGTGCGGTAGATCAGGTGGACGATGGTCATGTCGCCGCGGGTCGCGAGCTGGCGCGCCGCCAGCGCATCCTCGTCCTCGGCCAGTTCGGGCGGCAGCTTGTCGAGCAGGCGGCGGACGCTGTGGCGCAGCTTCTGGATCTCCCCATACGCATCGGTGTTGAGCCGCGTCCGGCTGGAATAGACGATGTCCTTCCGCCGCTCGATCACGTCCATCATCGTCGCCGGCACCGGGCCGCGCGCGCTGAACAGGTCGACCTGGAGGACGAGCTGGGTCCGCTCGCGGTGCTCGTCGAGCACGTATTGCAGCGGCGTGTTGGAGACGATGCCGCCGTCCCAGTAGCAGCGGCCGTCGATCTCGACCGGCGCGAAGCCGGGCGGCAGCGCGCCGCTGGCCAGGATATGGTCGACGGTCACCCGCTGCTTCTGTGTGTCGAAATAGATCGAGTTGCCGGTCGCCACGTCGACCGCGCCCAGGCTCAGGCGGATGTCGCCGCAGTTGAGCCGGTCGAAGTCGATCAGCTTCTCCAGCGTCCCGCGCAATGGCGTGGTGTCGTAGAAGCTCAGCGCCGGGGGGATGCCCGGCATCTGTAGCCAAGCCGGGGGCATCCGCGGTTCGAAGAAGCCGGGCACGCCGGCGACGATCGAGGTCATCGCGCTGAACTGGCCGAAGGCGCGATGGGTGTCGCCATTGAGGCTGCGGCCGGCGAAGGGGATGTCGGGGGTCACCGTCTCCCAGAACGCCCGCAGCCGCTGCTGCTGCAATTCGGGCGGGTTGCCCGCGATGATCGCGGCGTTGATGCCGCCGATCGAGACGCCGGCGACCCAGTCGGGCGGGTGGCCGGAGCTGATCAGCCGGCAATAGGCGCCGGCCTGGTACGCGCCGAGGGCGCCGCCGCCCTGGAGGACGAGGGCAATCGATTCGTAGGATCGGTTCTGGGTCTTGCGGTTGGCCATGTCCGTCACGGATGCCGGGTGAGGCGGCGGCGAGGCTGTCGCCGAGGGAGGAATCAGGACATGGGTCCTTATTGCGATGCAATCAAGATTATTAAAAATCCTTAATTTGACCGCTTTGTAGGCTGAATTGGCCGTGACGCACTGCAATATTAGCCGGCGCTAGCCGAACGGCGTCTCGCTGTAGAGCTTGGTCAGCGCGGTCACATCCTCGTCGCCCAGGCCCTTGCTGGCGAGCAGCCGGAACATCTCCAGCACCTGGGTGGTCATCGGGATCGGCAGCGTGGCGTCACGGGCGACGTCCCAGACCGTGTCGAGGTCCTTGATCATGGTCTCCAGCGCGCCGAGCTTGGGCTCGTAGGTGCCGGCGGCGAAGCGCGGGCCGAACAGCTGCAGCGGGATCGAATTGGCGAAGCCGCCCTTGAGCGCCTCGGGGATGCGCGAGGCGTCGACGCCTGCGCGCTGGGCGAAGCCGATGCACTCGGCGACCAGCATCATGGTCCCGCCGGCGATGATCTGGTTGGCGAGCTTGGTGGTCTGCCCGGCGCCGTTCGGGCCCATCAGGGTGAAGCGGCTGGCCAGGTGTGCGACCACCGGCGCGGCCCGGTCGAAGTCGGCCTGGGCCCCGCCGGCCATGATCGCCAGCGTGCCCGCCTCGGCCCCCGGCACGCCGCCGGAGACGGGCGCGTCGATCCAGCCCATGCCGGTCGCGTCGCGCAGCTTCGCCGCCCAGTCGCGGGTCAGGTCCGGCCGCATCGACGAGAAGTCGACCAGGATCTTGGTGTCGTCCGCCGCCTCGGCGACGCCGCCCGGGCCGAACACCACCGCCTCGACGGCGGGCGCGGCGGTCAGGCACATCATCACGATGTCGGCTTCGGCCGCGACCCCGGCCGGACCGTCCGCGGCGACCGCGCCCTTGGCGACCAGCGGCGCCATCTTCTCCGCCGTGCGGTTCCAGATCGTGACCGGGTAGCCGGCGTCGAGCAGCCGCGCCGTCATCGGCCCGCCCATCAGCCCGACCCCGATATAGCCCAGGCGCGGTTTGGTCTCGGTCATGCGGCGGTCTCCTCGGATGATGCGCGGATGGTGTGGCTCTTGTTTAGCCGCCGGTCCGCGCGGACGCTACCGTGGAGCCCGTCCTCCCATCCTTCGAGACGCGCCTCTCGGCGCTCCTCAGGATGAAGTCCGTGCGTGAAGTCGGGCCTGGTCTCCATCCCGAGGAGGCCGCAACGCGGCCGTCTCGAAGGATGCGACGCCGCGCACCCCCCGCTATCATCCCGACGACAACCAGCTGGGGGAGGACCACCATGGCGAAACCGATCCGCCGCCTCGTCACCGGGCACGACGCGAACGGCAAGGCGATCTGCGTCTCCGACGGGGTCGCGACCAACATCCTCGAACGCCCGGCGCGGCCCGGCGTCGCCCTGACCAACCTGTGGCAGACCGAGGTCACCCCCGCGCCGATCGACGGGCCGACGGAGACGGTCGACGGTCCGCTGATCCTGCACCCGCCGAAGAACGGCACGATCTTCCGCATCGTCGAGTTCGCGCCCGAGGACCCCGAGCAGCTCGAGACGCTCGACGGCCGCGCGGCCTTCGCCGACATGGGCGCCGCCGACGCCATCGACGAGAACGCCCGCCACCCGTTCATGCACAAGACCGAGACGGTGGACTACGCGGTCATCCTCGAAGGCGAGATCTACCTGCTGCTCGACGACACCGAATACCTGATGAAGGCGGGAGACACCGTGGTCCAGCGCGGCACCAACCACGCCTGGTCCAACCGCGGGACCGCGCTGTGCCGGATCGCCTTCATCCTGGTCGACGGGGAACGGGGGTAGGCGCGCCGCGCCTTCTCGGCCGCGGTCACCCCGCCCGTCATCGCATCCTTCGAGGCTCGCGTCGCGAGCGCCTCAGGATGAGCTCGAGGACGACGTCTCGGTCTCCACCGCCGTTACACTCAGGCTCATCCTGAGGTGCCGCCGCAAGGCGGCCTCGAAGGATGCGATGACGGGTGACACGCTCCCTCCGAGCGCTGCTATCATCCGCCCGAGACAGCACGAGGGGAGAAGATCATGGCGAAGCCCGTCCGCCGCCTGGTCACCGGGCACGACGCGAACGGCAAGGCGGTCTGCGTGTCCGACGGCACTGCACGGGTCAACGAAGGCCCCGACGCCGCGGTCACCAACCTGTGGCGGACGCATGCGACCCCCGCCCCGATCGACGGGCCCGAAGAAACGGTCGACGGCCCGATGCCGCTCCAGCCGCCCGCGAACGGCACCGTCTTCCGCATCGTCGAGTTCGCGCCCGAGGACCCGGCGCAGCTCGACGCCGTCGACGGCCGCGCCGCCTTCGAGCACATGGGCGCCGCCGACGCCATCGTCGAAAACGCCCGCCACCCGATGATGCACCGGACCGAGACGGTCGACTACGCGGTGATCCTCGACGGCGAGATCTGGCTGCTGCTCGACGAGGAGGAGTATCTCCTGAAGGCCGGCGACACGGTCGTCCAGCGCGGCACCAACCACGCCTGGTCGAACCGCGGGACGCAGGTGTGCCGGATCGCCTTCATCCTGGTCGACGGGGCGCGGAGGGGGGGCGTGAGCTGGCCGCCGGGCGCTGCCGGATCCGCTATGAAGCGTCGGTAGCCCTCGGCGCGAAGCGCGCAGGCGGGGCAGTCGCCGCAGCCGAAGCCCCAGTCGTGCCGCGTGCCGCGGTCGCCGAGATAGCAGCTATGGGTATCCTCGACGATCAGCCGGACCAGCCGGTCGCCGCCCAGCGCCGCGGCCAGCCGCCACGTCTCGGCCTTGTCGATCCACATCAGCGGGGTGTGGACGACGAAGCGCCGCTCCATGCCGAGGTTGAGCGCGACCTGCAGCGCCTTGATCGTGTCGTCGCGGCAATCCGGATAGCCGGAATAGTCGGTTTCGCACATGCCGGCGACGAGGTGGCGCAGCCCGCGCCGGTAGGCGAGCGCCGCGGCGAAGGTCAGGAAGACCAGGTTGCGCCCCGGCACGAACGTGTTGGGCAGCCCCTCCGCGCCCATCTCGATCGCGACCTCGCGGGTCAGCGCCGTCTCCGACACCGCGCCCAGGGCCGACAGGTCGATCACCTCGTCCGGCCCGAGCCGCGCGCGCCAGTCGGGCCGCAGCGCGGCGAGGCGTTCCAGCAGCGGCGGCCGGCAGTCCA
This sequence comes from uncultured Alphaproteobacteria bacterium, assembly GCA_963730305.1. Taxonomy (GTDB): domain Bacteria; phylum Pseudomonadota; class Alphaproteobacteria; order Bin65; family Bin65; genus CAMYMQ01. The sequence continues at coordinate 47,083 of CAVSRB010000004.1, read as the reverse complement.
TCTCGACCAGGTGGCGCTGGCCATAGGCGAAGCCCACGGTCTCCACTCGCTCGAACCGGTCGAGCGCCCAGGCGAGGCAGGTCGTCGAATCCTGGCCCCCGGAGAACAGCACCAGGGCGCCTTCGGCACTCGTCATGTCTTCCTCAAGAGTCTCGCCGGCTGGTGGCGGGCGGCAACCGTCGCTATGCCCGTCGGGAAGCGGGAGCCTAGTGCTCCTCCACCTCCCACTCCACATTGCCCGAATGCGTCACCGCGCCCTTGTTCGCCGGGCCGACCAGCCGGGCATACTTCTCCAGCGCGCCGCCGAGGTGGCGCGGGTCGGGCGCCTTCCAGGCCGCGCGCCGGCGCCGCCAGCTCTTCGTCCGACAGCTCGACCGAGATCTTGCGCGCCTTGGCGTCGATCTCGATGACGTCGCCGTTCTCGATCAGCGCGAGCGGGCCGCCGGTGGCGGCCTCGGGGCTGGCGTAGCCGATCATCATGCCGCGGGTCGCGCCCGAGAAGCGGCCGTCGGTCAGCAGCGCGACCTGCTCGCCCATGCCCTGGCCGTAGATCAGCGCCGTCGTGCCCAGCATCTCGCGCATGCCCGGGCCGCCCTGCGGGCCCTCGTAGCGGATGACGATGACCTCGCCGGCCTGGTAGTCCTGGGCCTGGACGACCCTGTTGCAGTCCTCCTCGTTGTCGAACACCCGGGCCGGGCCCTTGAAGGTGAGCGACTTGAGGCCGGCGACCTTGAGCAGCGCGCCGTCGGGGCACAGGTTGCCCTTCAACACGACCACGCCGCCGTCGGGCGAGATCACGTTGTCCTTCTTGCGCACCACCTCGCCGTCGGGATCGGGGAAGGCCTTCAGCGCGTCGGCCATGGTCTCGCCGGTGACGGTCAGCGCCGCGCCGTCGAAGCAGCCGAGCTCCATCAGCAGCTTGAAGATCACCGGCGCGCCGCCGATGGCGTGGACGTCCCGGGCCAGGAAGCGGCCGCCCGGCTGCAGGTCGGCGACCAGCGGGGTGCGGTCGAAGACCTCGGCGACCGCGGCCATGTCGAAGTCGATGCCGGCCTCGTGCGCGATCGCGGGCAGGTGCATCGCCGCGTTGGTCGATCCGCCGGTCGCCGCGACCACGGCGGCGGCGTTGGCGAGGCTCACCGGCGTGACCAGGTCGCGCGGCAGCGGCCCGCCATTCTCCAGCGCCGCCATCAGGGTCTGGCCGGCCTTGCGCGCGACCCCGACGCGCTCCGAATAGACCGCCGGGATCATCGACGAGCCGAGCGGGGCCAGGCCCAGCGCCTCGGAGACCATGCCCATCGTGTTGGCGGTGAACTGGCCCGGGCAGGCGCCGATGGTCGGCGCGCAGACCAGCTCCAGGGCGTCGACCTCGTCCTGGTCCATCGTGCCGGCCATGACGCTGCCGATGCCCTCGTAGGCGGTCAGCACCGTGACGTCCTTGCCGTCCCGATTGCCCGGCAGCATCGCGCCGCCGTAGACGAAGACCGCGGGCACGTTCAGCCGCACCATCGCCATCATCAGGCCGGGCAGGGTCTTGTCGCAGCCGGCGAAGCCGATCAGCGCGTCGTAGACGTGGCCGCGGACGACCGCCTCGACGCTGTCGGCGATGATCTCGCGGGTCACCAGCGAGAACTTCATGCCCTGGTGCTGCATCGAGATGCCGTCGGACACGGACACCGTCGTGAATTCCCGCGGCGTGCCGCCGGCCTCGGCGATGCCGCGGTAGGCGTGGGCGGCCTGGTCCGACAGGCCCATGTTGCAGGGCGTGGTCTCGCCGTCGGTGGTGACCACGCCGATCATCGGCCGGGCGATCGCCTCGTCGTCGAGCCCCATGGCGCGCATGAAGGCCCGGTGCGCGACCCGGTCCATGCCGTCGGTGGTGATGCGCGAGCGGTATTTGGGCCGGTTGGTGCGCGCGCGGCTGTCGTCGGGCATGGGATCCTCCTGTTGCGGTCGGCCGCGGCCGGGGCTGGGTTAGGGCCGGAAGTCGGCGGCATGGTGCCCGCAGCCGGCCCCGAATGACAAGAGGCGGACCCGGGCCCGCCTCTTGCGTTGCGCGCCGGGCTGCCGCCCGGCGCAATCTATCGACCCGTCACTTGACGAACTGCGGCAGGAACAGCGACAGGATCGGGAAGGCGACGATGACCGACAACCGGAACAGGTCGGCGATCCAGTATGCGGTGACTCCGCGGAAGATGGTGGAGGTTCGGACGTCCGGGAGGACGCCGCGGAGGACGAACACGTTCAGCCCTACCGGTGGCGTGATCAGGCTGATCTCGGTGATCACCACGACGACGATGCCGAACCAGATCGAGACCTCCTCCGGGCCGAGGCCGAAGCCCGGGCCGAGCTGCTTGATCAGCGGGAAGAAGATCGGCACGGTCAGCAGGATCATCGACAGGCTCTCGAACACGCAGCCGAGCAGGATGTAGATGACCAGGATCGCGATCAGGACCAGCCAGGGGCTCTCCTTGAAGGTCTCGGCGATGCCGAGCAGCGACTGGGGGAAGGTCGTGAAGTTGACGAAGTTGGCGAACAGCAAGGCGCCGATCAGCACCGTGAACAGCATCGCCGTCGTGGTCGCGCTCTCGAACAGCGTGTCGTAGAGCGTGCCCCAGGTCTTGGTCACGATCAGCAGCCGGCCGACCAGCCCGGCGATGATCACGATCGCCGCGATATAGACCCCGCTGCTGCGCAGGAACGGCGCCAGCCCGGCCGCGCCCGGGGCGCCCATCGCGGCGCCCATCGCACTGCCGCCCCAGGACAGCAAGAGCGCGGCGGCGATCAGGATCAAACCGAGCCTGACGCCGGGGGCGGCGATCCGCCCGCGCCACGCGGCCAGCGTCCGGGTCACGCGCCCCGACGCGTCGGCCGCCGCGTCCGCCGCCGGGCGACCGGCGACGTAGAGGTAGAGCACCACCGGCGCCGCCGTGACGATCACGGCGGTGACCGCGAGGCGGATCACGAACAGGGTGTCGAGGACGCCGGTCACCCACTGGAACACCAGCAGCGCCGCGAGCACGATCGTGCCGGCGGTCGACGCCACGGCGACATGGTCGACCAGCCGGCGGCCGGTCTCCTGGCGGGCGAGGAAGAACAGGAACGAGCCGACCGCGCCGATGCCCGCCGCCTCGGTCGCGGTGAACACGCCGCCGTAGATGCCGCCCATGACGATGGCGAACAACAGCAGCACGCCCCACACGCCGCGCAGCGCCTTGAGCCGGCCGGCCCAGTCGGTCTTCTCGCCGCGCGGCCCCAGGTCCGGCCACAGCGTGATCACCACCTGCACCGCCAGCATGTAGAAGAACACGCCGACCATGCCGGGAAGGATGCCGGCCATGAACAGCTTGCCGATGTTGGTCTGGGTCAGGATGCCGTAGATCACCAGCAGCACGCTGGGCGGGATCAGGATGCCGAGCGTGCCGCCCGCGGCGATCGCGCCCGCGGCCAGGCCGTCGTCGTAGCCGTAGCGGCGCATCGACGGCATCGCCACCTTGGACATGGTCGCCGCCGTCGCCAGCGACGAGCCGCACACCGCGGCGAAGCCGCCGCACGCGACGATGGTCGCCATCGCCAGCCCGCCCTTGCGGTGGCCGAGGAAGGCGTTGGATGCGGCGTAGAGCTCCTCCGACAGCCGCGCCCGGGTCACGAAGTTGCCCATCAGCACGAACAGCGGCACCACCGACAGCTCGTAGCTGATCGCGGCGTCGAACGCGGTCTGGCCGACGTTGGCCAGCGCGCCGCCCAGGTTGTTGGCGACCCACATGCCCGCGAACCCGACGATGATCATCGAGAAGGCGATCGGCACGCGCAGGAAGGAGAGGAACAGGAGGGCCGCGAAGCCCACAAGCGCGTCGGTCACGTAGCTCTCCCGGCAGCGGCGACGGCCGGATCGTCACGGACGCCGATCAAATAGGCCCCGGCGGCGGCGAACTGGGCGATCGCGGCGACCACGGACAGGATCGCCATGCCCATGCTGAACGGCCACAGCGGCAGCAGCAGCTCGTCGGTGGCCTGGCCATAGGTCAGATGGTCCATCGACTTGTCCCACAAGCGCCAGGCGATGAACACCATGGCGGCCGCCGAGACCACGTTGACCGCCACCCCCTGCCACCGCTTCAGCCGCTTCGGCACGAAGCTGTCGAACAGGTCGATGGTCACGTGGCCTTCGTAGAAGCACACCATCGGCAGCGCGCCGAAGACCAGACCCGCCATCATGAACGAGATGATCTCCGCGAGCGCCGGCAGCGGACTGGTGAACAGGTAGCGCCCCCCGACGTCCACGAAGGTCAACGCCATCATCAAGAACAGAATCAGACAGGAAATCAGCGCCAGCGCCCGGCTCGGAACCGTGCCGAGCCAGAACGCTAACGCTTTACGATGGCCGCCTGCCACGGCGTCTGTGTCGGCGGCCACGCCTTACTTGCCTTGCAGCTTGGCGACTTCGGCGCGGAAATACTTGAGCACCGCGGCGCCGTCGACCCCCTGCTTCTTGGCGGCGGCGACGTACTCCGCCTCGAACGTCTTGTTGATCTTGGCGACCGCATCGATCACCGCCTTGGGCGCGGTCATGATGTGGTTGTGGTTCTTCTTGGCCGCGGTGATGCCGAGGTGGTTGTCATAGTCCCACGCCTTGCCGGCCATGCGCGCGTAGGCCTCGTCCGAATACTTGTCGACCGCCTTCTTGGCCGCCGGCGACAGGCCGTCATACTTCTTCTTGGAGATCACGAAGAAGAAGCCCGAGCTGTACAGGCCGCCGGGGATGTAGGTCGCGTAGGTGACGAGGTTGGTGATCTTGAAGCTGACCAGCGACTCCCACGGGAAGGTGATGCCGTCGGCGATGCCGGTCGACAGGATCTCGTAGGACTTCGGCGCGGGCGCCCGGATCGAGACGCCGCCCCAGGCCTCGACGATCCGCCGCGGGATCGGCCCGCCGGTGCGAATCTTCAGACCCTTCATGTCGGACGGCTTCTTGATGAAGCCCTTGCGGGTGAAGATCAGGCCCGGACCGTGCGTGTTGAGCCCGACCAGCTTGGTGCCCGCGAAGAAGTTCTTCTTGGCGAGGAACTTGTCCTGGGTCCGCTGAAGCGCGACCGACCCCGCCACCGCATTGTCGCCGGCGCCCGGAAGGTCGGCGAAATGGTAGGACGCGAAGCGTTTCGGCGAGTAGCCGAACACGCCGAAGCCCGCGTCGATCTGGCCGGTGCGCACCGCGTCGAGGTAGGCGCGCGGATGGCCGATGCTCTTGGGCAGGATGCGGAACTTGATCTCGCCCTTCGACGCCTTCTCCACAGCCTTCATCCAAGGCTTGTAGAGATAGATGTTGATCGGGTGCGTCAGCGGCACCCACGACGCGTAGGTGAAAGTGGTTGCTGCGGTGGCCGGCATGGCGCCGGCCGACAGCACGGCAAAGGCGCCGGCTGCTACGAGTACTTTTCTCATGATTATCCTCCCTATGTCTTCCACGCGCGTCCACGCAGCGCGGAAGCGCAAGACCTTAGAGAAATATTTACGGTCGGTAAAGTTGCACCGCAGGGGATCCGCCGGGGCCGACATTCGGTCGCAGGCGGGGCGCGCGCCGGACGAGAAAAAGGGCCGGCAGCGGTGGCTGCCGGCCCTCTCAACCCAGAATGGAGACAGGCTACTTCGCCTGCAACTTGGCGACCTCGCCGCGGTAGTACTTGAGCACCACGGCGCCGTCGACGCCCTTGGCCTTGGCGCCGGCGATATACTCGGCCTCGAACTTGACGTTCAGCTTCTTGACCGCATCGACCAGCGACTTCGGCGCGGTCATGATGTGGTTGCCGTTCTTGATCGCGGCGGCCTTGCCGGCGTCGTTGATCTTGTCCCAGGCCTTGCCCGCCATGCGCGCGAAGTTCTGGCCCGAATACATGTCGACCGCCTTCTTGCCGGCCGGCGACAGCGAGTCGTACTTCTTCTTGTTCATGACCAGGTAATGGCTCGAGCTGTAGAGGCCGCCCGGAATGTAGGTCGAGTAGGTGACCAGCTTCAGGATCTTGAAGCTGACCAGCGATTCCCAGGGGAAGGTGATGCCGTCGGCGATTCCGGCCGACAGGATCTCGTAGGACTTGGGCGCGGGTGCCCGGATCGAGACGCCGCCCCAGGACTCGATGATCCGGCGCGGGATCGGCCCGCCGGTGCGGATCTTCTGGCCCTTCATGTCGGCCGGCGACTTGATGAACTTGGAATGGTGGTGGAACAGGCCCGGGCCATGGGTGTTCATGCCGATCAGCTTGGTGCCCGGGTAGTAGTTCTTGTCGGCGAAGAACTTCTCGTGGGTGCGCTGGAGCGCGACCGACGAGGCGACCGCCCGGTCGCCGGCGAACGGCAGCTCGGCGAACAGGTAGACGGCGAAGCGCTTGGGCGAATAGCCGTGGACGCTGAAGCCGGCGTCGATCTGGTCGGTCCGCACCGCGTCGAGATAGGCGCGCGGATGACCGATGCTCTTGGGCAGCCGGCGGAACTTGACCTCGCCCTTGGACGCCTTCTCGATGGCGTTCATCCACGGGATGTAGAGATTGACGTTGATCGGGTGCGTCCACGGAACCCACGACGCGTAGGTCAGCGTCGTCACCGCGTTCGCGGGGGTCGCGCCGAGCGCGGCAGCCACCGCCGCACCGGCGGCGAGCATACGAATTTTCATGGTAATTCCTCCCGAATGGTCAATCTGGTAAAACCTGCCTGTCTCGCCGAACCTTAGAGGCGGATCGGCGGGAGGTAAAGTTGCCAAAGGCCGGCGAAGGCGCGCCATGCAACAGGCGGCGCGTCGCCGCGCGAGACCGGGGGAAACGCGATGCCTGACGACGACATCCGGACCCGGGCGTCGAACGAGATCGCCGCCCGGCTCGGCCGTCCGGCGCTCGACCAGCGCGAGGCGCTGGCGCTGGCCGCGCGCATCCTCGCCGCCGACGGCCACGCCTCGGGGCTGGCCGGCCAGGTCACCGCGCGGGCCGCGGCCGGCGGCTACTGGACCCTGCCGCTCGGCCAGGGCTTCGAGGAGGCGACCGTCGAGACGATGCTGCGGGTCGACGACGACATCCGCACCGTCGAGGGCGACGGCATCGCCAACCCGGCGGTGCGCTTCCATGCCTGGATCTACCGGGCGCGGCCCGACGTCGCCTGCATCGTCCACACCCACCCGCCGGCGGCGTCGGCGCTGTCGATGACCGGCCGGCCGCTGGCCACCGCCCACATGGACGCGATGATGCTCTACGACGACTGCGCCTGGCTGCCCGAATGGCCGGGTGTGCCGATCGCCGACGAGGAAGGCCGGATCATCGCCGAGGCGCTCGGCGGCAAGCGGGCGATCCTGCTCGCCCACCACGGGTTGCTCACCGCGGCGACGGGCATCGAGGAGGCCACCTATCTCGCCTATTTCATGGAGCGGGCGGCCCGGCTCCAGCTCGACGCCGAGGCGGTCGGGCCGATCAAGCCGGTCGACCCCGAATTCGGCCGCCAGGCGCACGACTTCCTGTTGAAGCCCGAGATCGTCGCCGCGACGTTCGACTATCTCGCGCGGCGCCTCGACTGACGGTGGCAAAAGGTGCCTGACGGGCACGCCGAATTTACTTGTAGTTAACGACATTGATCTAGGGTCGACCCTCGAATCCGGGGAAGTCGGGGGGAATCGCCCTTTGATGTTTGGTAATCAGACGAGCGGCTCGTCGTTTCTGGCGACCTATTCGGCACAGCTCGGCCACCTGGTGCGCCAGCGCAAGGCCGAAACGGCGCTGCGCGACACCCAGCAGCGCGCCGAAGCCTTGGCGACCTCGCTGCGCCGGGTGCTGGAGCAGACCCGGGCGGAATCCGACTACCTCGTCAACATGAGCCACGAGCTGCGCACGCTGCTCAACGCGATCATCGGCTTCTCGGCGCTGATGCGCGAGGAGGCGCGGGGTCCGATGCCCGAGCGCTATCGCGAATACGCCAACGACATCCATTCGAGCGGCCAGGACCTGATGGGCCTGATCGAGTCCTTCAACCAGGAACACGCGATGCTGCTGCCGCCCGCCCGGGCGCTGCACGAGATCCGGGTCGACGTCGGCGCGGTCATCCGCACCGCCTACCAGTCGGTGCGCGAGCTCGCCCAGGGCAAGGACGTCAAGGTCCAGGCCCGGCTCGGCCGCGCCCTGCCGCCGCTCTATGCCGACGAGGAATGCGTCCAGCAGATGCTGATCGACGTGCTCGGCGAGGCGATCCGCCTGTCGCCCGCCGGTTCGGCGGTCGAGGTCGTCGTGCGCTGCGTCGACAACGGCAAGATGGTCTTCCAGATCGTCAGCACCGAGGCCACCGACCCCGCCGCCACCATGACGTCGGAAGCCTCGGGCCGCTCCGACTTCGACGAGATGCGCGCCAACTTCCTGGCCAGCATCCACGACGCGACGCTGGGCTTCAAGACGGCCGAGGACGGCCGCCGCGTCGCCACCCTGGCATTCCCCGCCATCCGGGTCGTCACCGGCACGGAAACGCAAGACATGACGGCCGCGCCCCGCGGCGTCGCCTGAACCGGAAGAGAATTGTATGGACGGCACCCACCCGACGACCCCCGAACTGACCATCGGCCGAGTGGTCTCGGTCTCCGGCTCGAGCGTGATCTGCATGGTCGAGGCGGCCGAGGGCCAGAACGAGGAGACCGTCCACGACTATCTGCAGATGGGCTCGCTGGTGAAGATGCGCACGGCGCAGGGCACGGTCTTCGGCCTGATCACCGCGCTCTCGATCCCGCTGCCGCGCGAGTCCGCGTCGGACCGCGAGTTCAAGATCTTCGAGCTCGCCCTGCTCGGCGAAGCCTCGACCCGCGACGGCGAGGGCCACCAGTTCCGCCGCGGCATCTCGATGATGCCCTCGCTCGGCACCACCATCTATGCCGCGACCAACCAGGACCTGGCCCTGGTCTATGCGCCGCCGGAAGTGTCGAACATCCGGATCGGCACCCTGCACCAGGATTCCAGCATCGGCGCCCACATCCTGACCGACGAGCTGGTCAACAAGCATTTCGCCATCCTCGGCACCACCGGCGCGGGCAAGTCGTCGGCGACGACGGTGATCCTGCGCGGCCTGGTCGAGCAGCACCCCAACGCCCACATCATCCTGCTCGACCCCCACAACGAATATGGCCGCGCCTTCGCCGACCAGGCCGAGATCCTGTCGCCGCGCAACCTCGAGCTGCCCTACTGGCTGCTCAACTTCGAGGAGCTGCTCCAGGTCCTGTTCGGCGGCCGCTACGACGTCGGCAGCGCCGAGGCCGAGATCCTCGGCGAGCTGATCCCGCTCGCGCGCCGCGACTACCTGGGCGACCGCGAGGCCGATTCGGCGATCACCGTCGACACGCCCTTCCCCTACCGGCTGTCGGACCTGATCCGCCGCCTCGAGAACGAGATGGGCCGGACCTCCGATGCCGAGGACCGCCGCCCCTATCGCCGCATCCGGGCGCGGATCAAGGCGCTCCAGGAAGACGCGCGCTTCGGCTTCATGTTCGGCAGCTTCGACATCCGCGACCGCATGGCGCTGCTGCTCGCCCGCCTGTTCCGGGTGCCGGTCGACGGCAAGCCGATGTCGATCGTCGACCTGTCGGGCGTGCCGTCGGAAGTCGTCTCGGTCGTGGTCGCGGTGATCGGCCGGCTGACCTTCGACTTCGCCTTGTGGAGCAACCGGGCGACCCCGATCCTGCTGGTCTGCGAAGAGGCGCACCGCTATTCGCCGTCGGAAGACGAGCCCGGGGTCGAGCTGTCGCGCCGCGTGCTGTCGCGGATCGCCAAGGAAGGCCGCAAGTACGGCGTCTCCCTATGCGTGGTCAGCCAGCGCCCGACCAAGCTGTCGAGCGACCTCTTGTCCCAGTGCAACACGATCATCGCGCTGCGCATGAGCAGCTTCGAGGACCAGGAATACGTCCGCGCGTCGATCGTCGACTCGCTCCAGGGCCTGCTGTCGGTGCTGCCGGCGCTGCGCAACGGCGAAGGCATCGTCATCGGCCAGGGCGTCTCCTTCCCCTTCCGGCTGCATTTCCGGGTGCTCGACGAGCACGAGCGGCCGCACAGCGGCACCGCCGCGGTCTCGACGATGTGGATGACCGATACCCTCGACCAGCGCTTCCTCGACCAGGTCGTCCACCGCTGGCGCTATCGCGACACCGCCTTCGACAGCCCCGACGAGGCGCTGCCGGTGGAGGGGCCGCTGGAGCCGGCGCCGGTCCACGAGGACTATCATCAGCCGCCGGCTGCCGAACACGCGCAACCCGCCGACCGGCACCAGGCCGCCGATCCGTATGGCGACCAGCGCGAACCCGCTCCGCCGCACGAGCATCCCGCCGTGCAAAGCGAAGAGGAGCTGTCGGCGTTCCGGCCGGTCCGCCGCCAGGCCGTGCGCCGCCGGCTCGAGGAGCCCGGCGGCAACGGCGGCCGCCTGTTCCGCCACTAGCCTCCGCGCACCACCTTTCCCCGACCACCTTTCCCCGCGCCGCCGGCCGACGCCCGCTACCGGGCATCGTGGAAGATGACGCCCAGCATGTGCCGGCGGCCGCCGAGCACCCGGCTGACGCCGTGGCGCATCGTGACCCGGTAGAAGCCGCGCGAGCCTTGCACCGGCCGATGGCGCACCGGGAACACGACCGCGTCGCCGCGCCGGAGCGGCACCACCGCCGCCCGCGACTGCATCCGCGGCCGTTGCTCGGTCAGCACGAACTCCCCGCCCGTGAAGTCCCGGCCCGGCTCGGCGAGCAGGATCGCCGCCTGCAGCGGGAAGACGTGCTCGCCGTACAGGTCCTGGTGCAGGCAGTTGTAGTCGCCCTCGCCGTAGCGCAGCAGCAGCGGCGTCGGCCGGGTCTGGCCGGCCCGGTGGCAGCGGGTCCGGAAGGCGGCGTGGTCCGCCGGATAGCGCGCCGGGTCGCCGAGCGCGGCGCTCCAGCGGTTGGCGATGCCGGCGAGCGGCGGATAGAGCGCCGTGCGCAGCGCCGCGACGAGGGCCGGCAGCGGCTCGTCGAAATACTTGTACTCGCCCCGGCCGAAGCCGTGGCGGCTCATCACCACGCGGCTGCGGAACAGTCCGTCGTCATCGTACAGCGCCGCCAGTGCCCGGCATTCCGCCGCGCGCAGCAGGCGGGGGATGACGGCATAGCCGTCCGCGTCCAGCGCCGCGCCGATCGGCGCCTCTTCGGGGATCCGATCGGTGATGTCGTCCGCCGACGCCTGCGTCGCGTTCATGCGCCGTCCTCCGCTGCCGTTACTGGTCCACGCGGATCGGACAATCGTCGGTCGGGGGAATCAAGGCACTCCGGTTCTTGCCGCCGGAGGCCGAAAGGCGGTGGGGCGCGCGCGGCTTAGAGGCGGTCGCGGCTGACCCGGGGCACCTGTGGGTCGCGGCGGTCACGCGTCTCGTCGAGGCGCAGGCGCCGCCGCCGGGCCAGGCCGGCGAGCTTCAGGCGGCTGACTTCCGTGCGCTCGACGCGTAGGTCCAGCCGGTCGTCCGATGCCAAGCTCGACCGGTAGCCGAAATGGACGATACCGTCTTCGAAGATTTGTGTCGCGAAGGCCACACCTTCGCGCAACCAGTGTGTTCGTCCCGCAACATCCGTTACGATACAATCACCGAGGTCGTAGACCTCGAGGCGAACGCCCATTTTTTCCCCTCCCGGCATGCCCATACAAATGGGATTATGGCATGACCGACTCGCTTATAGCACGGCTTCGGGCCGCAAAGGCCCGGGTTTGCGCCCGTTCCGCCGAATCTGACTGGTCGTTGCTAAAATGCAACAGTTGTCGAAAGGCACCGAAACGCTCGCATTCGGCGGCAAAAGATGGGCGGCCGGCTCGGGTGAGCCGACCGCCCTGCGTGCGGGACATAGCTGGCGAAGCCTGGGAGAGTGCGATTACCCCGCCGGCCCGTCGCCGCCACGCATTCGGTGCCGCGACCGGCCTAGTAGCCGTAGTGGTAGCGGTAGAAGCAGCGGTAGCCGGCGACGTACGGGCGCCACCCGTACAGGCCGTACCGGTAGGCGATCACCGGCCGGCAGACCCGGCGGTACTGGAAGTAGCCGACGTTGCTGAGCCGGGCGTCGCGGGTCTGCTGCTGGTCGACGCGCGGAATCGTCAGGTTCATCGCCGGGCTGGCGGCGGCGGTGGCGGCCGTCCCGGCAGTCAGCGCGCCGGCGACCAAAAGGCCGGCGGCCAGCTTGGGGGCAATCAGCGAGAGCGCGGTCTTCTTCATGGCTCGGGGTCTTTCCTGTTCCTGTCCTGGGCGGGGCCGTCGTGGTGCGGCCCCTTCATGCCCGGACCATGCCACCGGCCCGCCATGCGCGCAGTGACGGCGGTCACGTCGGCCGCACCGATTCCCTTTCCGTCTGTTTCGCTCTAGGTTGGCGGGAAACGGCGCGCCGGCCCGCGACGGACGATGCCGCGCCAGTCCACCGGGGAAGGAGACCAAGCGAGATGACCCTGCCTGCGCACGAGACCGGAACCTGCCCGTCGGGCGACGTCACCCTGCACTACCGGAAGTTCGGCCGGCCGGGGGCGACGCCGATCCTGATCGTCCACGGCCTGTCCTACTTCTCCTACGACTGGGCCGGGGTGGCGTCGGCGCTGGCGACCGACCGCGAGGTGGTGGCGCAGGACATGCGCGGCTTCGGCGATTCGACCTGGAGCCCGGACAAGGACTATTCGCTCAAGGCCTTCGCCGGGGACATCGACACGCTGCTCGACCATTTCGGCTGGGACCGGGCGATCCTGATCGGCCACTCGATGGGCGGGCGAAACACGACCTTCTACACCAGCGGCCACGGCGACAAGGTCGAGAAGCTGATCCTGGTCGACTGGAGTCCCAAGAACGCCAAGGCCGGCTCGGACCGGGTGACCAGATCGGTCGCGGGCGTGCCGGACGCCTTCGCCTCGGTCGACGCGGCGCTCGACTATTACGGCCACGACAAGGCGAACCCGGCGGTGCGCGCCCGGATGGAGGCCTATCTCAGGCCGGTCGACGGCGGCTTCGCGATCAAGCGCGACACGGTCTTCCGCGACCGCTTCAAGAAGGTGCTGGAGACCGGCGAGGCGCCCAAGCAGCCGGTCGACCTGTGGGAGACGCTGGCCTCGATATCCTGCCCGGTGCTGGTCGTCCGCGGCCGGAAGTCGGACATGTTCTCCGAAGAGAACGCCGTGCGCATGAAGGCGGAGAACGCCAACCTCACGCTGGTCGAGCTCGACACCGGCCACAACGTCGCCGGCGAGGACGAGGCCGGTCTGATCCGGGAGATCCGCGCCTTCCTGTAGCGGCCCGCGTTCGGGGAGGAACGCCATGGCACAGGGTACCGGCAAACAAGCATCCGGCCGGCAGGCAGTCGGCACGCCGCCAACGCGGCCGGGCAAGACCAGGCCGCCGAAGGGCGCGCCGGCGGCCGCGCAGGCGACAACGCGGCCGAACCGGCCGACGCCGCTCTCGGTCGACAACCCGCCGACCCCGGAGGAGGTCTATCACGGGCCCAAGCACCAGCCCTACGACGCGGCCTGCGGCTTCGAGATCGAGGACGGCTTCCGGCGCTTCAACGCGTGCAACGACACCTTCGCCCGCGCCCAGTGGGACGAACGGGTGCGCTCGGACAAGGCGATCGCCTGGTTCAAGTCGATGTTCATGCACGGCATCGGCGTGCGCAACACCGAGGGTTACCGCCGGCGCGACTTCGCCATCCGCAACGCCGCCTGGGTCGGCGCCAACCTGCTGATCGAGCGCAGCCTGCACGAGGAGCGGCACGAGGGCTTCCTCGACGACCTCACCGCCTACGCCCCGCCCGCGCCGGAGAAGGAGCCGGTCGACGACCCGGCCGAGATGGCGGCCCAGCTCAAGCAGGCGGCCAAGATCTTCGGCGCCGACCTGATCGGCATCACGTCCACGGACCTGCGCTGGCACTACACCAGGCGGTTCAACGCCAAGACGATGACCGAGAAGGACAACGCCGACTGCGAAGACCTGCCCCACTGCATCGTCATCGGCACCGAGATGCCCGGCAAGGTGATCCAGACCATGCCCTCGGCGCTGGGCGGGGTGGCCGCCGGCTTCGGCTACTCGAAGGATGGCCTCTGTCTCATGTCGATCGCCCAGTTCATCCGCAACCTGGGCTACCGCGCGGTCGCCTCGCTCAACGACACCGCCCAGTGCGTGCCCTACGCGATCCAGGCGGGGCTGGGCGAATACGGCCGCCACGGCCTGGTCATCACGCCCGAGTACGGGCCGCGCCTGCGCTTCGGCAAGATCTTCACCGACCTGCCGCTCGCCCACGACGAGCCGAAGAAATTCGGCGTCAAGGAATTCTGCGACCTCTGCCGCAAGTGCGCCGACGCCTGCCCGCCCAAGGCGATCCCCCACGGTGCGCCCGACGGCGCCTTCCACAACGATTCGAACTTCGTCGGCATCCGGAAGTGGAACGTCGACGGCGAGAAATGCTTCGGCTTCTGGGCCAACCAGGGCACCGAGTGCGGCATCTGCATCCGGGTGTGCCCCTACAACAAGCTGCCGGAGACCTGGCTGGGGCGGGTCTACTTCAGAGCCTGGAAGAAGCTGGCCGGCGGTCCGCTGCGCCGGGTCGCGCTGTGGCTGGACAATGCGTTGGGCTACGGCAAGCGGTTCAAGCCGGATTGGTGGTGGCGGGACCGGCCCGGGTGGTGACCGGAAACGGCGCGCCCCGCGCGCCGAGCCCCGCGCGCCCCGAGCCCCGTGTGCCGACGACCAGCCGCTCTCGCGCCGGACGGGGCGCGCGGCCGGGTGCTGATAGCCGATGATCTTTCTTGCAGCTTCTGAATTAATTCCCATATGCGGTTGCCGGCCTCGGTAGGCCCCGGCTCGACGGCCGGGGCGGAATAGTCTTTTTTGGATCATTCAAAATCTCCGCCACCCTGGCCGAAGCGCGGCGGAGAGCCGGGGACCACTGCCAGAAGATAACCAAAGATAACCGATGATAACCTTCGCGCGTTTTCCGACGCTGCCGGCTTGGCAGCACTCCTTGTCCCGTCACCCTCGCGCAGGCGGGGGTCCAGTTTCGCCACCGGCCTGGATGCCCGCCTGCGCGGGCATGACGCTCAAGGAATCGGGCGCCCGCGAAAACGCCATGCCACCGGCGGGCTGCGCGGTTGCCGGTAACGGGATAGCGCCGACCGTTGTCGCGCCGTTAGGATAGCCAGCATCGCGCACGCTGGGGGGAGGCGCCTGACCATGCAGACCATGTACGACCTCGTCTGGAACCAGGCCGAGCGGACGCCGGACCATCCGGCGCTGGTCGACGACCGCACCGACCGGCGCCTGACCTACCGCGAACTGATCGCCGAAATGGACCGGGTCGCCGCCGGCTTCGCGGCGCGCGGGATCGGCGCGGGCGACCGGGTGGCGACCTGCCTGCCGAGCGTGTGGGAGCATGCCCTGGCGATCCTCGCGCTGCAGCGCATCGGCGCGATCCCGGCGCTGATCAACGCCCGGCTCAAGCCGGCCGAGGTCGCCAAGCTGGTCGAGCTGGCCGGCATGAAGGGCGCGGTGGTGATGGCCCAGCCCGAGGTCGCCGAGGCCGTCGCCGGCGCGCTGCCCAACACGGACGCGCTGTTCACCGTCGCGCTCGGGCCGCCCGGCGAGGCGTCCCTGCCGGGGGCGGACTTTTCCGAGTGCGTCGGCGACCCGGCGACCCTGCCGCCGGTGCCGCGGCCCGACCCGGAAGACCCGTGCATGATCTTCTACACCTCGGGCACGACCGGGCTGCCCAAGGCCGCCGTGCTGCCCCACCGCTCGTCGGAGCACCGCATCGTCTGGCTGGCGACCCAGGGCGGCCTGCGTCACGGCCCGCATACCCGCGCGTTCGGCTTCATGCCGCTGGCCCACTGCATCGGCTTCTACGGCGTGTTCCTGGTCACGCTTGGCTTCGGCGGCACCTATTACATGATGTCGAGCTTCGACCCGGCGGCGGCGGTCGACGCGATCGAGCGGAACGCGATCACCTACACCTTCGCCGCGCCGACCCTCTACTACGCCATGGTCAACGCGCCCACCTACGCGCCGGAGAAGATGCGCTCGCTCGAGCTCGTCCTCTATGGCGGCTCGATCATCCCCGAGGACCTGATCGACCACATGGCGACCCAGTGGGAGAACGCCACCATCCGCCACATCTACGGCACCACCGAGACGATGTGCTCGGGCTACAACCCCGACCCGGTCGGCGATCCGCACGCGCTGCGGCCCGGCTATTACACCCGCACGCGCTTCATCCGGCTGGGCGGCGGGCCGGACGACCTGATCGGCCCGGGCGACGAGGGCGAGCTGATCATCGCTGCCGACTCGGACACCATGTTCACCGAGTACCTCAACCGGCCCGACGCCACCGCCGAGAAGATCCGCGACGGCTGGTACTACACCGGCGACGTCATCACCGTGGACGAGCGCGGCTACTTCACCCTGTGCGGCCGGGCCGACGACATGATCAAGTCGGGCGGCGAGAACATCCACCCCGGCGAGATCGAGGACGTGCTGCGCACCGCGCCCGGCGTGGCCGACTGCGCCGTGATCGGCCTGGCCGACGATCACTGGGGCCAGATCGTGGTCGGCTGCGTCGTTCCGGCGGAGGGCGAGCGCGCGGTCGATCCGGCCGTGCTCGACGCCCATTTCAAGGCCTCGCCGCTCGCCGGCTTCAAGCGGCCCAAGGGCTACTTCGTCGCCACGGAGATCCCGCGCAATCCGGGCAACGGCAACATCCTGCGCCGCCTGCTGCGCGACGCCGCGACCCAGGCGCGGGCGGCGGGCGACCCGGCCTGGCGGCCGGTCGGGGCCTAGCGAATGGCCGGGCCAGCGGTCTGCGCCCTAGCGCAGCGTCTCGAAGCTCCAGCCGCGCGCGGCCGGGACAAGGTAGCCGTTGGCCGGATTGAGCCAGGCTCGGACGCGCTCGCCCTTTTCGAGGATCGGCACCGGCGACGGTCCGACCCAGCCGCGTCTAAGGTGCTCGGTGTGGGTGTAGCGGATGGTCACCGTAGCGTCTTTCTTGAGCCCGGCGCCGCGGATTATCGACAGGATCCGCGCCCGTACGGTCACCCGATCGATCCGCATCTCCGCGTTCGCCAACGCCGTCGAACGCTCGACGGACTCGACGGCGAGTGTCACCTCGAATATCGCCTTGCTCCGCATTTGTTCGTAGACCCTGGGCGACAGCTCTGCCCGCGCGGCTGGCGCCATGGCGGGAAGCTGGCAGGCGGCGAGCAGGGCCAGGATCGTCAGTTTCTTCACGGTATCCTCCGCAGTCGGCTGGGCGTGCGCGGCGGCCAGTCTATCGCGGCGCGGGCGCCGCGCGGCAGGGGAATTCGATGACCGATACCGTCCTCACCGACGCCGCGGCGCTGGAGCATTTCGTCACCGGCCTGTTCCAGGCGGCAGGCCTGCGCCACGAGGAGGCCGCCTCGGTCGCCGAGGTGCTGGTCTGGGCCGAGACCCGCGGCCAGGATTCCCACGGCGTCTTCCGCGTGCCCAACTATCTCAACGCGCTCGCTGCCGGCCGGATGAACGCCCAGTCCAACATGACCATCGCCACCGAGCGCGGCGCGACCTGCGTGTTCGAGGGCGACCGCGCGCCGGGCCCGTGGGCGATGCGCCAGGCGATGGCCGAAGCAATTGCGCGCGCGCGCGAGTTCGGCGTCGGCTGGGTGCTGCTGCGCGACACCACCCATACCGGGCCGATCGGCTTCTACGTGCGCGAGGCCGCGGCCGAGGGCATGATCGGGCTGGCCAGCGGCGGCTCGCAGCCGATCATGGCCTATCACGGCAGCCGCGCGCCCGGCGTCTCGACCACGCCGCTCGCCATCGCCGTGCCCTGCGCCGAGGCCGAGCCGATCGCGCTCGACATGTCCACCGCGGCGATCCCGTGGGGCAAGCTCGCCCGCGCCCGGGCGGAGGGCATCGCCCTGCCCGAGGGCGCGGCGCTCGACGCGCACGGCCGGCCGACCACCGACCCGAACGAGGCCGCGCTGCCGCTGCCGATCGCCGGGGCCAAGGGCTCGGGGCTCGCGCTGATGCTCGAATGCCTGTCGAGCGTGCTGGTCGGCATACCGTTGCTCGCCGCCGGCCATGCCGGCTTCGCCCGGCCCGCGTGGCAGCACGGGCTGGTCGCGGCGCTCGACGTCTCGGCCTTCACCGACTTGGAGACCTACGCCGCCGACACCGCGGCGCTGGCCGCCTCGATCCGGGCGCTGCCCCGCGCCGAGGGCTTCGACGAGATCCTGACCCCCGGCGAGCGCGGCGACCGCGAGCGGGTGACGCGGCTGCGCGACGGCGTGCCGGTCGATGCCGGGGTCTGGAGCCAGCTCGTCGCGCTCGGCCGCGACCTGGGCGTGGCGGTGCCCGCTCCGTTGGGCCCGACCGGATGAGCCGTCGCGCCGCCGTCCATGCCTGACTGGCTTCCCGATCATTTCTGGCAGGCGGCGCTGGTCGTCTTCGCGGGCGGCTTCATCCGCGGCTTCACCGGCTTCGGCGCCAACATGGTGATGACGCCGCTCTACAGCCTGTTCATCGACCCCGCCCAGGCGGTCGCGGCGGCGTGGCTGCAGGACACCATCGCCGGCGCGCCGCTGGTGCCCGGCGCGTTCCGGCACACGCGCTGGAGCTCGATCCTGTGGATCGCCGGGGCCTCGGTCGTGACCTTCCCGCTCGGCCTCTACGTGCTGGTGATCGCCGACAAGGACGTGATGCGCCGGGTCATCGCCGGCACCTTGGTGGTCGGCGCGATGCTGCTGCTGAGCGGCTGGCGCTTCCGGGGCGAGCACACCACGCCGCGCGACATCGCCTGCGGCGCGGCCTCGGGCCTGATCGGCGGGGCGACCAGCATGGGCGGCATCCCCTTCGTGTTCTATTACTTCGCCCAGAACACCGCGGCCGCGGTGACCCGGGCCAGCGCCTATTCGCTGACCGCGATCATCGGCGTGTTCGGCATCGTGGCCTTTGTCGATCACCGGCATCCTGGACCGCCACCTCTTGTGGCTGGTGGCCTCCGTCATCCCGGCCAACTTCGTCGGCGTCTGGCTGGGCGTGCAGACCTTCAAGCACGTACCCGACGCGGGCTACCGCCGCTTCGGGCTGGTGTTCCTGCTGGTGATCGGGGTGAGCGTGCTGATCTGGGGATGAGCGAGAGGAGAGCCGCATGACCGACACCAGCAGAACCGCCTTTGTCTCCGGCGCCGGGCGCAACATCGGCCGCGCCATCGCGCTCGAGCTGGCGCGGCGCGGCTTCGCCGTGATCGTCAACGGGTCGCGCGACCGCGCGGCCTGCGAGGAGACCGCCGAGCTGGCCCGCGCCCACGGGGTCGAGGCCGTGGTGATGATGGCCGACATGGGCGACCGCGACGCGATCCGAGCGCTCGCCGACGACGCGCTGGGCCGGTTCGGCGCGGTCGACGTCGTGGTCAACAACGCCGCGATCCGGCCGGCGACGCCATTCCTGGAGATGGACGAGGCGGACTGGCACCGCGTGCTCGACGTCGACCTGAACGCCGCCTTCCATACCGCCCGCGCCTTCCTGCCCGGCATGGTCGCGCGCAAGTGGGGCCGGATCGTCAACGTCACCGGCATGCATTCGATCCGGGGCTATTCCGGCCGCGCGCCGGTCAGCGCCGCC
Source organism: uncultured Alphaproteobacteria bacterium (assembly GCA_963730305.1). GTDB lineage: Bacteria > Pseudomonadota > Alphaproteobacteria > Bin65 > Bin65 > CAMYMQ01. Next base: position 27,450 of record CAVSRB010000004.1, on the reverse strand, counting down.
AAGCACGGGCTGTGGGGCCTGACCAAGTCGCTCGGCAAGGAGTTCGCGCCCCACGGCATCACCGCCAACGCGATCTCGCCAGGGCCGATCCGCGGCGACTACGACGACCCGGCGATGGCGCAGCACAACGTCGTCCAGCTCCCCCAGGTCCCGGTGGGGCGGCTGGGCGAGCCGGCGGACATCGCCGCGCTCGCCGGCTTCCTGTGCTCGGAAGAGGGCGGTTTCATCACCGCCCAGATGATCGGCTCGAACGGCGGGATGGAGACCTGAGCGACCGTTCGTCCGCCGGCGCGATTGCGGCTCAGCCCGCTTCGGCGGTCGCCTGGATCTCGACCAGCGCGCCGAAGTGGAGCTGGGGCGAGATCGAGATGGCGCGGGCCGGCTTGTGGTCGCCCAGCACCTCGGCGTAGACGCCGTTGACCGCGGGCCAGTGGGCGACGTCGGTGACGAAGACATTGACGCTGACCAGCTTGTCCATGCTCGACCCGGCGGCCTCCAGGATCGCCTTCAGGTTCTCCAGCGCCTGGCGGGTCTGCGCCTCGATGCCCTCGGGGATCTCGCGCCCGCCGCCCGGCTTGATCGGCAGCTGGCCGGCGACGAAGACGAAGCCGTTGGAGACGATCGCCTGGCTGTAGTGGCCGCCGGCCGGGGGCGCGTTGTCCGTCGAGATTGCCTGCATGCTGAACTCCTGGAATGTGCCTGGTTCGATGGGTGGGGCAGGCCGGCGCCCGGGCCGGTCAGGCCGCGGCGCCGGCCCGTTTCTTCGCCGCCAGCTTCACCGCCTTCATGATCTCGGGATAGGCGGCGCAGCGGCAGAGATTGCCGGAGAGGTAGTGGCGGATCGTGTCGTCGTCCGGGTCCGGATCGGCGTCGAGCAGCTGGCGCGCCATCAGGATCATGCCCGAGGTGCAGAAGCCGCACTGGAAGGCGCCGGTCTCGATGAAGGCCTCCTGGACCGGGTCGAGGTCGCCGCCGGCGTCGAGCCCCTCGATGGTCACCACGTCGGCGCCGTCGAGGAAGGCGGCCAAGGTCAGACAGCCCGTCATCGCGGTGCCGTCGACCTCGACCGTGCAGCAGCCGCACAGGCCCTGGGCGCAGCTCTCGCGCGCGCCGAACAGGCCGAACTGCTCCTGCAGCATCTCGACGACGGTGTGGTGGGTGGCGACCGTCGCGGTCGCCGGCGCGCCGTTGAGGGTGAAGCGGATCGATTTGAATTGCGGCCCCATATCGTCAGCCCTCCTTATTCTGTAGGGCCGTGAACACGGCCTCGGGCGTCAGCGGCAGGCGCGTCAGCCGGACCCCGACGGCGTCGTGGATCGCGTTGGCGATGGCCGGCGAGACGCCGAAGGTCGCCGATTCGCCGACGCCCTTGGCGCCGAACGGTCCCGAGCTCTGGACCGCGTCGACCGCCTCGTTCTCCATCGTCGCCGGCAGGTCGTGGAAGCCGGGGATGCGGTAGTCGGCGAGCGTGCCGTTGGTGAGCTGGCCCTCGTCGAAGGCCATCTCCTCGAACATGGTGAAGCCGAGCTGCATCACCGCGCCGCCGGAGATCTGGGTCTCGACGATGGCCGGGTTGATCGGGGTGCCGACGTCGCAGACGTTGACCAGCCGCTCGATCTTGATGTGGCCGGTCTCGGTGTCGACCTCGATCTCGACCCCGGCGCCGCCGACCATCCAGAAGGGCGTGGCGTCCGGCGTCAGCCCGTCGGCGTCCGGCGAGGTGTAGCTGGGCACGAAGGTGCCGGTGCCGATGATGTTGCCGGCCCGCATGCCGTAGCGCTTCACGAACATCTCCGGGATCGGGATGTTGGAGCCGGGCGGCAGGCCGAGCTCGTCGGCCAGCGCCGCCAGCTTGGCCTTGACGTCCTCGGCGGCGAGCCGGACCGCGTGACCCATGTGGAACAGCGAGCGCGAGCCGAGCGTGCCCATGTCGTAGGGGGTGATGTCGGTGTCGGGCTGGACCACCCGCACGTCCTCGGCCTCCAGGTCGAGCACCTCGGCGACCATCTGGGCCATCGCCGTGCCGCAGCCCTGGCCCATGTCGACGGTGCCGCAATAGAGCGTGCAGCTGCCGTCGGCGCCCATGTTGACGATCGCGACCGAGGTGGTCGGCGCGATGCAGGCCTTGAAGCCGAGGCCGACCCCGCGGCCGCGCAGCTTCGTGCCGGCGCCCTTGTCGAACGGCTTGTCCCAGTCCATCCGCTGCGGCGATGCGGTCGAGCACCGCGTCGAAGGCGGCGTCCTTCATCTCCGTCCCGGTCGCCTGGGGCCGTCCGTCGCGCAGGATGTTCTTCCGCCGGAACGCGACCGGGTCGATGCCCATCTCGCGGGCGATCAGGTCGGTGTGGCTCTCGTAGGCCCAGACCAGCTGCGGGATGCCGAAGCCGCGCAGCGCGCCGGCCGGCGGCAGGTTGGTGTAGGCCGCGTAGGAATTGATGGTGACGTTGTCGATGTCGTAGGGCCCCGCCGCGGTGAAGCCCGACTTCTGGGTCACCCGCGGGCCGATGTCGGCATAGGCGCCGCCGTTCCACCAGACCTCGCAGGCGCGGCCGGTGACCTTGCCGTCCTTGGTGACCGCGCTGCGGATCTTGAAGGTGGTCGGGTGCTTGTTGATGGTAGGAAGACCTCGTCCATCCCGAGCGCGACCCGCACCGGCTTGCGCGCGAGCAGGGCCAGCGCCACCGCCAGCGCCTCCAGCTTGATGTAGAGCTTGGCGCCGTAGCCGCCGCCGAGATAGGCGGTCCGCACCCGCACCTGGTTCTCGGCCCAGCCGAGCAGCCGGGCGATCTCGATGCGGACGAAGGACGGACTCTGCGACGCGGTGTGGATCGTCACCGTGTGGTCGCTGGTGGTCTCGGCGAGCGAGACCAGCGGCTCCATCGCCAGGTGCAGCACCCGCTGGGTGTTGAAGGTGTGCTCGAACACGTGGTCGGCCTCGGCAAAGGCCTTGTCGGTGTCGCCCCTGCGCAGGTGGAAGTCGAGTGCGACGTTGGTGTCGCGCTTGCCTTGGAGGTGCTTGAGGTCCGGGAAGGTGCCGGCGGGCTTGAGCTCCTCGTGGACGATGGCTTGCGAGTTCATCGCCTCGACCTCGTCGAACACCGCCGGCAGCTCCTCGTACTCGGCCTCGATCAGGTCGGCGGCCGCCTGGGCGACGTGCGGGTCGCTGGCCAGCACCACCGCGACCGCCTCGCCGACGTAGCGAACCTTGTCGAGCGCCAGGATCGGCTGGTCGTGGAAGGCGGGGCCGAAATAGGGGTCGGGGATCACCCGCTTGACGTCCTCACCGGTGTAGACGGCGAACACACCCTCGACCGCCGCGGCGGCGCTGGTGTCGATCTTGACGATCCGTCCGTGGGGGATGTCGCTGCGGAAGATCTTGGCGTGCAGCATGCCCGGCAGGCGCAGGTTGTGGATGTACTCGGCGCGGCCGGTGACCTTCTCGCGCGCTTCCAGCCGGGGCAGCGAGCGGCCGACCTGTCGGGTCTTGGCGGTCGTGCTCATCGGCCCGCTCCTTCCTGTCCGGCGGCGAGCGCCTGTCTGACCGCGCGGCCGAGCGACACGCGCAGCAGCTGCTTCTTGTAGTCGGCCGAGCCCTGGGCGTCGCCGACGATGGCGGCTTCGTCCGCCGCCGCGTCGCCCGCCCGCTTCAGGCTGGCGTCGTCGATCGCCGCGCCGGTCAGCGCCGCTTCGGCTTCGGTCAGCCGCGCCGGCTGCTCGGTCGCCGCGCTGACCGCGACCCGGGCGCCGCGCACGGTGTCGCCGTCCATGTCGAGCGCCACGGCAACCCCCAGCGCCGGCCAGTCGTCGGCCGAGCGGGTGGTGCACTTGACGTAGCCGGCGGTCCTCGGCTGGGCCGGCACGCTCACGCCGGTGATCAGCTCGTCGCCGGCCAGCGCGGTCTCGAAGAAGCCGGTGTACAGGTCGGCCGCCGGCAGCTCGCGCGATCCGCTCGGCCCGGTCAGCGTCACCGTCGCGTCGAGGGCGATCATCACCGGCGGCAGGTCCATGTGCGGGTCGCCGTGGGCGAGGTGGCCGCCCAGGGTGGCGACGTTGCGCACGCGGATGTTGGACAGGGTCCGCAGGGTGCGGGCGATCACCGGCGCGTGGTCGCGGACGGCGGCGGACCGCTCGACCGCCGCCAGCGGGGTCAGTGCGCCCATGCGTAGGCTACCGTCCGCACCGGCCTCGATATCGTGCAGGCCGCCGTCGACCCGCCTCAGGCTGACCAGCCGGGTCGGTTTCAGCGCGCCCGCCTTCATCATCAGCATCAGCGCGGTGCCGCCGCCGCACGGCCGCACGTCGGGGTCGTCGGGGTCGAGCAGCGCCAGCGCCTCCTTTAGGGAGGTCGGCTCCATCAATTCGAAAGGGGTCATGCCTGGCTTGCCTCGATCAGGGTCTCGAGCTCGGCGGCGATCCGCTCGGGGCATTCGAGCGGGGTGAAGTGGCGGACGCCGTCGAGCACGGTCATCGTCGCGCCCGGAATGCCGTCGCGCAACGCCGTCGCCATCGCCACCGGGGTCGCATAGTCCTCTTCGCCGACGACCACCCGGGTCGGCGCGCCGATGCCGGGCAGGGCCGCGCGCAGGTCGCAGGCGCCGAGCATGTGGCAGGTCGCGGCATAGGCCTCGACGTCGTTGCGCAGGAAGGTCGAGATCGCCGCCTCGACCACGTCGCGGCGCGCCTCGCGGAAGCCGTCGCTGAACCAGCGGCTGACCTGGAAGTCGATCAGCGCGGCCATGCCGCCCGACTGCGCCTTCAATGCCCGTCCCGCCCAGGCGTCGGGCGCACCGTCGCCGTACCAGGCGGTGGTGTCGATCAGGCCGAGGCCGCGGGTGCGGCCGGCATGGTTGGCGGCGAAAGCGAGCGCGACGCAGCCGCCCATCGACGCGCCGGCGACGACGGCGTCGTCCCAGTCCGCGGCGTCGAGCACGGCGGCGAGGTCGTCGGCGAACAGGTCCGCCGAATAGGGACCGACCGGCTTGCCCGACTCGCCGTGACCGCGGCAGTCGAGCGCCAGCACCGAGGCCGCGCCGCCGAGCGCGTCGGCGACCCCCGCCCAGAAATGGCGGTCCATCGCCAGCGAGTGGACCAGCGCCAGCCGCGGCGCCTCCGGCCCGGCGTCGGCCAGCAGGGAATAGACCAGGCGGCAGCCGTCCGAGGCGGTGGCTTTGGCGTCGGTCAAACCAGCGGCGCCCGGGCAACGCCGCGAGGGCGGTCGGTGGCAGGTAATGTCATCGGGAGGTCCGAACTGATGTCAGGAGGGCCGGAGTGTAGCCGCACCGCCACACCCGCCTCAAGCTCAGACACACGCTCGCCGCGCCTGTCGTCGAAGACAGCGGCGCCCGGGTCAGCCGCCGTCGCGGTTGAGCTCGGCCTTGATGGCGTCCCAGCGCTGCGGGAATGGCAGGTCGCGCAGCTCGGGGCTGGTGGCTTCGAGCAGCTTGCCGCGGCAATAGGCATAGAGCGCGTCGTACAGGACGAGGCTCCGCTCGATGTCGTCGAGGTCGCCGTCGCAGAGATACATCATCCCCTGGGAGAGCGCGTCGAGGCCCACGCCCTCGGGGCGGGGGAGGGCGGCGACGTCCGTCTTGCCGTGCTTGATCTGGCTGAAGACGTGCGTGATCCCGGATTCGATGATGGCGGCGAGCATGTCCAAAGCCGGATCGTCGATTTCGTACTTGCGCAGGATCTTCCGGAAGGTGGAGCCGTCGGCGTCGTGCGGACCGAGCTCAGCCCCCGGCAAGGCGAAGGCGATCGTGCCTTCCGGCGCCGGAACGTCGGACCCGAACGGGACGAAACCGAACTCCGCCTCGGGATCGACGAACCGCTTGATCAGCCACGGGCAGGCGACCCGGTCCATATGCACATGGTCTCTGGTGACCCATTTCATGGGGTGGTTTCCTCCGGTTCCCGGCCGACGGTTCTTGCTGTCGCGCTTTCCCGGCGGTCGGCCATTTCTTGGCACGAACCGCAGAGGACTCGCGCTTCACGCATTCCCTCGGGAATGATTGGTGCCCCCGGGGAGACTCGAACTCCCACGTCCGTTGCCGGACAACAGATTTTGAGTCTGCCGCGTCTACCAATTCCGCCACAGGGGCACCGGGCGAACAGGGCGCGAATGATAGGCGGCGCCCCCAGCATTCGGGTCAATAGCGACCCCGGTCCATAGCATGCCGGGCCCGCACCGCGCCATTCGCCGCGTGCATCGATGCCTCCGTCCGCGCAGCATTGCGCGCGGGCCGCCGCCTCCCTAGCATGCCGGGCACAACGAAACGACACGACGGGGAGGGTTTGCGCCGATGAGCGACGACGATCTGGACAAGCAGCTATGGGACCTGGCGGTGGCCAACCGCATCCTCGAGCGCGAGGGGGTGGTCGACGCCTATGGCCACGTCTCGATCCGCCATCCGCTCAACCCCGAGCGGTACTTCCTGTCCTGCTCGCGCAGCCCCGGCATCGTCAGCCGCGACGACCTGATGGAATTCACGCTCGACAACGAGCCGATCGACCAGCGCGGCCGGCCGATCTACTCCGAGCGGCCGATCCACGGCGCGCTCTACGAGGCTCGGCCCGACGTCATGTCGGTGATCCATAACCATTCGCCGGCGGTGATCCCGTTCGGCGTGACCAGCGTGCCGCTGCGCCAGATCACTCATACTTCCGGCGGCATGCCGAGCCCGGTGCCGGTCTGGGACATCCGGACCAAGTTCGGCGACACCAACCACCTGGTGACCACCCAGGAGCAGGGTCGCGACCTCGCCCAGACGATGGGCGACCGGACGGTGGCGCTGATGCGCGGCCACGGCTGCGCGATCGCGGCGGAGTCGCTCAAGCGGGCGGTCCACATCGCGATCTATCTCGAGACCAACGCCCGGCTGTTGATGGACGCGATCCGGATCGGCGGCGACATCACCTTCATGTCCGAGGGCGAGGTCGCGCTCACCGCGGAGATGACCGGCATGCCCACCGCCGTGGTCCGCACCTGGGACTACTGGTGCAACCGCGCCGACCTGGACGGGGTGTAGGGCGGCCGTCGGCAGCGATACCTCGGGGCTTGCGTTCGCGGCCGGCTCCGTGATCTTTCCTTAGACCTCCATGACCGCGCCATAATCTCCGGCTATCGAACGGCCGGAGAGCGACGCCGAACAGGAGATCGACCATGCGCTTCGCACTCATTCCCCTGATCGCCACCTGTCTCTTCGCCGGTTCCGCGACCGCTCGGATGAAGCCGATCGTGTATCGCTGCAACGACGGATCGACGGTCACGGCGAACTATATCAAACGGCCCGGCAGCGTCGTTTTGAGCCTGAGCCGGTTCGACACGGTCGTCCTGCCGTCGGTCAAGGCGGCCTCGGGTGACAAGTACCAGAAGGGCGACACGCTGTTCTGGACCAAGGGCGCTTCCGCGCGGCTCAAGCTCGATGGCCGCCAGGTCACCTGCACACTGGCGGTCGGGAACTAGCGTCCGCCTGCCCGCGCTCGGCCCCGTCTACCCGCCTTCCGCCATGCCGTAGACCAGCAGCAGGAAGGCATATTCCTCGGCCAGCTCCTTCAGCGATTCGTAGCGGCCCGATGCGCCGCCGTGGCCCGCGCCCATGTTCATGCGCAGGACCAGCAGGTTGTCGTCGGTCTTGGTCGCGCGCAGCTTGGCGACCCACTTGGCCGGCTCCCAATAGGTCACGCGCGGGTCGCTGATCCCGCCGGTGACGAACAGGTGCGGATAGCGCTTGGCCTCGACGTTGTCGTAGGGGCTGTAGCCCTTGATCCGGAAATAGGCGTCCGCGTCGGCGATCGGGTTGCCCCATTCGACGAACTCGCTCGGCGTCAGCCATAACGTGTCGTCGAGCATGGTGTTGAGCACGTCGACGAAGGGCACGTGGGCGGCGGCGGCGTGGAACAGGTCGGGCGCCATGTTGATGCAGGCGCCGACCATCAGCCCGCCGGCGCTGCCGCCCGCGACGGTCAGCCGGCCCTCGGCGGTGTAGCCCTGGGCGGCAAGGTGCCGGCCGACCGCGATCACGTCGGTGAAGGTGTTGACCTTGTGCTCGAGCTTGCCCTGCAGGTACCAGCGCCGGCCCAGGTCCGAGCCGCCGCGCGGGTGGGCCAGCGCCCAGACCCAGCCGCGGTCGAGCAGCGACAGCCGGTTCGGGCTGAAATAGGGGTCGATGGTCGCGCCGTAGCTGCCATACGCGTACAGGTAGAGCGGCGCCGAGCCGTCCTTCGGCGTGTCGCGGCGGCGGACGATGGTCACCGGCACCTTCTCGCCGTCCGGCGCGGTTGCCCATTCGCGCTCCGAGACGTAGGCCGAGGCGTCGTAGCCCGAGGGGATCTCCTGGACCTTGCGGACGGTGCGCTCGCGGCTCTCCATGTCGTAGTCGAGCACGGTCGGCGGCGTGACCAGCGACTGGTAGCCGAGCCGCAGGTGCGTCTGCCCGGCCTCGGCGTTGCCGCGCGGGTGGACCGAATAGGCCGGCTCGTCGAATTCGATGCGGTGGCTCTCGCCGTCGGCGAAGCGGCGGACGCGGACGTGCTGGACGCCGGCCTCCCGCTCGACCACCACCAGAAAGTCGCGGAACACCAGGTGGCCGGACAGGTAGACCGCGTCCGACGGTGCGATCATCTCCTGCCAGTGCTCGGTTCCCGGCGTCGCCACCGGCGCGGTGACCAGCCGCCGGTTCTCGTGGCGGTCGTCGGTCAGGATGTAGAGCGTGCCGTCGCGGTGGTCGGCGCTGTACTGCTGGCCCTTCCGGCGCGGTGCGATCAGGGTCGGCGCCGCATCGGGCGTATCGGCGGGGACGAAGCGGACCTCGCTGGTCTCGTGGTCGCCGGCCTCGATGAAGATCAGCGTCTCGTCGAGCGGCACGTCGAGCGAGACCATGAAGCCCGGGTCGGCCTCCTCGTAGACGAGCGCATCGTCCTCGGCCGGCGTGCCGAGCCGGTGGCGCCACACGCTCGACGGCCGCAGCGAGTCGTCGAGCCGGAGATAGAGGAAGCTCTCGCCGTCGCTGGCCCAGGCGAAGGTGCCGTTGGTGTTGGGCACCCGGTCGGGCAGGTCCTCGCCGCCGTCGATCGGCCGCACCTTGATTTCGAACTTCTCCGAGCCGTCGACGTCGACCGAATAGGCGAAGCGGCGGTAGCCGGGGCACGGCTCGACCATGCGCACCGACAGGTAGTCGTGCCCCTCGGCCAGCGCGTTCTCGTCGAGCAGCACCCGGCCCTCGGCGTCGGGACCGTCGGCTGCCGGGATCAGGTAGTGGACCGGATACTGGTGGTCGGGCTGGAACCGCCAGGTCGCGTACCAGTCGCCCTTCTTGACCGGCACGCCCGCATCGTCCTCCTTGAGCCGGCCCTTGAGCTCCTCGAACAGCTCGTCCTGGAGCGGGCGGACCGGCGCCATCACCTGTTCGCGATAGGCGTTCTCGGCCTCCAGGTAGGCGATGATCTCCGGATCCTCGACCTGCGGATAGCCGGGGTCGCGCAGCCAGTGATAGTCGTCGACCCGGCGGTCGCCGTGGCGGACGTCTTCGACGGGCACGCGCTTGGCCACCGGCGGGGCGGCGCGGTCTGCGGTCGTCCCGGCTGTCATGCGGGGTCTCCGGAATTGTCACTGGACGAGGTGACGTCTTATGTAACAATCCGCGCGCGATAGCCAAGAGACGACCGGGAAAGGGAGAGACGGCATGAAATTCGGCATGGGACAGGCGGTGCCCCGGTTCGAGGATCCGCGGCTGCTGCGCGGCGGCGGGCGCTACACGGACGACATCAACCTGCCCGGCCAGGCGCGCGGCTACGTGCTGCGCTCGCCCCACGCCCACGCCCGCATCGTCTCGATCGACACCTCGGAGGCGCTGGAAATGCCCGGCGTGATCGCGATCTATACCGGCGCCGACTGGGCCGCCGACGAGCTGGGCGAGATGCCGTGCATGGCCGCGATCCTGATCCCGCTCAAGCGCGCCAACGGCGAGCCGATCTACGTGCCCAAGCGGCCGCCGCTGGTCACCGACCGGGTCCGCTTCGTCGGCGACTACGTCGCCTTCGTCGTCGCCGAGACGCTCAACCAGGCCAAGGACGCCGCCGAGGCGATCATGGTCGAATACGAGGAGCTGCCCTCGGTCACCGACGCCGGGGAGGCGGTCAAGGCCGACGCGCCGGTGCTGTGGGACGATTGCGGCGACAACGTCTGCTTCGTCCAGAAGATGGGCGACAAGGCCACCGTCGACGCCGCCTTCGCTGCCGCCGAGCACGTCACCGAGTTCGACGTGCCGGTGACCCGGCTGGCGCAGAACCCGATGGAGACCCGCGCCGCGACGGGCGAGTACGACCGGTACACCGACCGCTACACGCTCTACAGCGGCACCCAGTCGCCCCACGACACGCGCAACTTCCTGGCCGAGCACGTCATGAAGATGCCGATCGGCAAGCTGCGCGTGGTCAGCCCCGACATGGGCGGCGGCTTCGGCCTGCGCGGCAGCACCTTCCCCGAGCACGCGCTGGTGCTGTGGGCGGCCAAGAAGGTCGGCCGCCCGGTCAAGTGGGTCGCCGACCGCAGCGAGCATTTCCTCGCCGACGACCAGGGCCGCGACTGTCGGCTGCACGTGGCGCTGGCGATGACCAAGGAGGGCGAGTTCCAGGCGATGCGCATCGGCAGCGTCGCCTCGCTCGGCGCCTATGCCGGCTTCTTCGGCCCGGCGCCGACCTTCGGCAACATGGGCGGGACCGCCGGCGTCTACCGCACGCCCGCGATCTACGCCGAGGTCCAGGGCGTGTTCGTCAACACCGTGCCGATCGGCCCCTACCGCGGCGCCGGCCGGCCCGAGGCGGCGCTGATGATCGAGCTGGCGGTCGAGCGCGCCGCGCGCGAGCTGGGCATCGACCGGATCGAGATCCGCCGCCGCAACATGATCCCGCCCGACGCGATGCCGTTCAAGACGGGCCTGAACTTCGTCTACGATTCGGGCAAGTTCGAGGAGAACATGGACAAGGCGCTGGCGATGGCCGACGTCGCCGGGTTCGCCGCGCGCAAGGCGGAATCGGAAGCGCGCGGCAAGCTGCGCGGGCTCGGCATCGCCAACGCGATCGAGCAGTCGGCCGGCATGTTCGACGAGGCCGCCGAGATCCGCTTCGCCCAGGACGGCAGCGCCACCGTGCTGATGGGCACCCACTCGCACGGCCAGGGCCACGAGACGGTGTTCCGCCAGTTGCTCGCCGACAAGCTCGGCCTGGAGATGGAGCAGATCCGCTACGTCCAGGGCGACACCGACGCGATCCGCCACGGCCATGGCACCTTCGGCTCGCGCTCGTCGGGCATCGCCAGCGGCGCGCTCTCGCTCGCCGCGGACCGGGTCGTCGAGAAGGGCAAGCAGCTCGCCGCCCACCATTTCGAGACCGCGGTCGAGGACATCGTCTTCGACGACGGCATCTTCGCCGTCGGCGGCACCGACAAGATGATCTCGCTGACCGCCCTGGCGCGTCAGTCCTACGCCTACATGAACCTGCCCCAGGGCATGGACACGGGGCTCAGCGCCAGCGCGACCTTCGCCCACAAGGCACCGACCTTCCCCAACGGCTGCCACATCTGCGAGGTCGAGATCGATCCGGACACCGGGACGCTGACGGTCGAGCGCTACTGCGTCGTCGACGACGTCGGCACCGTGATGAACCCGCTGCTGCTCAAGGGCCAGATCCAGGGCGGCGTGGTCCAGGGCATCAGCCAGGTCACCCTGGAAGAGGTCCGGTGGGAAGAGGGCTCGGGCCAGCTGCTGACCGGCTCGTTCATGGACTATGCGATGCCGCGGGCGAGCGACATGCCGATGATCGAGGTCGAGACCAACCCGGTGCCGTCGCCGACCAACCCGCTCGGCATCAAGGGTGCGGGCGAGGCCGGCACGGTCGGCGGCCTGCCCTGCGCGATGATCGCCGTCCACGACGCCCTGTGGCCGCTCGGCATCGACCGCATCGACATGCCGGCGAGCCCGGAGAAGCTGTGGCGGGCGCTCAGCGAGGCGCGCGCGGCGTAGGCCGCGTTCCCCTGCGCGCCGACGCGACCGGTAGCGGCCGAGGTCCGATCCCGACCGGCATCGTCGGCGTCCGGCGGTAACCCGTAACCGCCTTTTCGACCGTATAGAAACTGGTTCGTCCGTCCCGACGCCGGGCCACAAGGTGGACCTCGGTCTGTAATCGGCCGATGATAAATGCTTGCGGCGCCACTTTTCGGCGCCAGATTCAAGAGGGCCGCCCGCGGGCGTCGTCTTTCCGTGTCCGGCCGGGCACCGACGTTCGCTTCGGTAGCAGCCGTCCGGCTCCCGCCGACCGAGTTGGAGAGACCGATGGATTGGTACGGAAACCTCCCGCTCTTTCACCAGATCCTGTGGGGCGTGGTCGTCTTCTTCACCACGATCTGGGCGATCCAGGCCATCCTGCGTGTCGTCGGACTGGGCGATCACGACCTCGACCACGGCGTCTCGCACGCCGTCGACCATTCCGGCGACCATGGCGGAGACGGAGGCACGGACGGGGGCACGGACGTCGCGGGCATGCACGTGTTCGAGACGAGCAATATCATCCTGTTCTTCGCCGCCTTCGGATGGATCACCCTTTCGGGCCTCTGGTCGGGGATGACCGACCTGAACGCCGCGATCCTCGGCTTCTTCGTCGCCGCGGTCCTGGTCGTCTGCGTTGCCTGGGTCTGGTTCAAGCTCTATGGCCTGTCGTCGAGCGGCACGATGAAGCTGCGCAACGCCGTCGGCGCGATCGGCAAGGTCTACTATCCGATTCCGCCGGCGGGCGAGGGCCGGGGCGCGGTCTTGGTCACCGTCCAGGGCCAGCGTCGCGAGCTTCCCGCGATCACCAAGGACGTCTCCGTGACCGAGCCGATCCCGACCGGGACGGAAATCCGGGTCATCGACATTTCGGGCAGCGGCACGCTGCTCGTCGCACCGGCGCGTGTGCATTACAGCGGCGACCGGTGAATCGGCGGCCGCAAACGAGGGAGCCTAAGCCATGGGCGGAGCAGTCGTACTCGTCATCATCGCGGTCTTCGCGATCGCGTTTGCCTTTCTCTTCATCGCGGCGCTGACCCGGTACAAACGCTGCCCGTCCGACAAGATCCTGGTGATCTACGGCAAGGTCGGCGAGGACAAGAGCTCGAAGTGCGTCCATGGCGGCGCCGCCTTCGTCTGGCCGGTCATCCAGGCGTCGGAATGGCTCGACCTCAGTCCCATGGGGATCGAGCTCGACCTGAAGGGCGCGCTGTCGAAGCAGAACATCCGCATCAACGTGCCGGCGAGCTTCACCATCGGCGTCTCGACCGAGCCGGCGGTGATGCAGAATGCCGCTGAACGGCTGCTCGGCAAGAAGAACAACGATATCCAGGAGCTGGCCCGCGACATCATCTTCGGCCAGCTCCGCGTGGTCGTCGCGACCATGGACATCGAGGAGATCAACGCCGACCGCGACAAGTTCATCAAGAACGTGACCGAGAGCGTCGGCGACGAGCTGGCCAAGGTCGGCCTCAAGCTCATCAACGTCAACGTCCGCGACATCACCGACGAGTCCGGCTACATCGACGCGCTCGGCAAGGAGGCGGCGGCCAAGGCGATCAACGAGGCCAAGGTCGAGGTCGCCCAGCACGACCGGTCCGGCGCGACCGGCGAGGCCGCGGCCGACCGCGACAAGCGCATCCAGATCGCCGAGGCCAACGCGCAAGCGATCAAGGGCGAAAACGACTCGAAGGCGGCGATCGCCCAGTCCAACGCCGACTTCAGCGAGCGGCAGGCCGAAGCCGACCGGCGCGCGACCGCCGCCAAGCAGGTCGCGGAAGCGAAGGCCCAACAGGAATCCTACGCCGCCGAGCGCGAGGCCGAACAGGCGCGGGCGGCGCGCGAGGAGGCGCGTCTCTACGCCGAGCAGGTGGTCCCTGCCGAGGCCCAGAAGAAGCAGACCATCGTCGCCGCCCAGGCCGACGCCGAGCGGCAGCGCGAGCACGCCCGCGGCGAGGCCGATGCGATCTACTCGGTCAAGGAAGCCGAGGCCCGCGGCATCAATGCGATCCTCGAGCAGACGGCGGCGGGCCTGAAGGCGATCGTCGCGGCCGCCGGCGGCGATCCGGAAAAGGCAGTCCAGCTCATCGTCGCCGACAAGGTCGAGCAGCTGCTGGCTACCCAGATGGGCGCGATCAAGGATCTGAAGTTCGACAAGGTCACGGTCTGGGATTCGGGCAACGGCAACGGCTCGACCGCCGACTTCATCCAGAGCCTCTATCAAGGCCGTGCCGCCGCTCAAGGACGTGCTCGACAGCCACGGCATCTCGCTGCCGGAGTGGGTGGCGGGCAAGACCAACGGGGCTGCCGGCTCTCCTGCCCCGGCGCCGCAGGGCGCGGCCGGTCCGGCGCCGCAGGGCGCGCCTCCGCCCGCCAAGACCGGGCCGGCGAGGACCGACCCAGTGCAGTCGGCGCCGGCGGCACCCGACGCCGCCACGTCCCAGCCCGCCAGTCCTGGGAATGCCAAATCCGAGACTGCCAAGTCCGAGACTGTTAAGTCCGAGGCCGCGGCTCCGGAACCGCCCGAGGCGAGTGCGTCCCAGTCGGGTGCTCCTCGGTCGGATGCACCCAAGCCCGGGCCCTGGGAAACCTGACGCGTCGCCGCGGGTGATCCTGCCCGACTGCCGGCTTGGACTCCGGCGGCCCGGTCCGCCGTCTGCTCAGAACGGCTCGAAGTCGCGCAGCGCGGGGATCACCTTCTCGCCGAACAGGCGGATCGAGCGCATCAGGTCGTCCGCCGGCAGGTCGGAGAAGTTGAACTCGCCCATGAAGGTGTTGAAGACGCCGGTGTCGGCGGCCCGGTGCAGCTTCTCGGCCACCGTCTCGGCCGAGCCGACGAAGACCAGATCGTTCTCCAGGATGTAGTTCGGGTCGAAGATCTTGGTGAGCTGCGCCCCGGCCGGATCTTCGCCGCGCGCCGCGAACTGGTCCTTGAACTCCTGCAGGCGGTCCTCGAACGGGGCGTCGGGCGAGGGCAACAGGCCTTCGTAGGCCCGGCTCGCCCGCTCGAGCCCGATCTCGATCGCCTTGTCGTCGGATTCGTCGATATAGACCGTCGTCGCGTAGGCGATGTTTGGCTTGCGGTCCCAGCCGGCCGCCTGCCAGTCCTCCAGGTACTTGCGGTAGCGCGGAGCCGCGACCTCCCGCGGGAAGACCAGGAAGTTGCCGGTGTTGATGCCGTTGGCGGCGAGGAACTCCAGCGTTTCCGGATCGCGGCTCATCATCCACAGCGGCGGGTGGGGCCGCTGCTGCGGCATCACCGAGATGCGCGCGTTCTTCGTCTTGTGGATCTTGCCCGAGAAGGAGAACGGCTGGTCGTCGCCGTAGGCGGCCCGCAGGTAGGCCGGGTATTCCATGGTCGGCGCCTTGCGGTCCTCGTAGTCCAGCCCGAACGGCTCGAAGTAGGAGTTCATGATCCCGGGGACGAGGCCGACCTCCATGCGCCCGCCGAGCATCTGGTCGATGATCGCGATCTCTTCGGCCAGGCGCAGCGAGTTGTAGAGCGGGACGACGTAGCCCATCGGGCCGAGCCGGATGTTCTTGGTCCTGACGCCGGCGCCGACGGTGTAGAGGCTCGGCGACGACATCCAGCTCTCGTAGGGCGTGAAGTGGTGCTCGACGCAGAAGCCGTAGTCGAAGCCGAGCGCGTCGCACAGTTCCAGTTCCTGCCAGAGCTGTTCGTAGCGGTCATGGGGCGTCATGCCCGGCTTGGTCCATACGTGCGCGAAGTGGGCGAATTTCATGAGGGGCCGTCTCGTCGGGTTGCCGGATATCGCGATGGGCAAGCCCGCCGCGCAGAAGGTTCCCGACCATAAGGGACAGGCGCCGTGTCAGGAAAGCCTGGTCCTGCTTCAGCCCGGCAATGTCGTCACGATACTCGCAGCCCGCTCCGAACGACGGAGCTGGCGCGCTCGACCTGAAATTCGGCTGGGCCGGAGGGCAAGATGCGGAGGAGGTCGATGGCGGGGCCAGGAACCGGGGCCATCGCCGGTCTTGGCTATGCGGTCGCCAGCCGGGGACGGGCCATTCGGTAGCATCGCGACAACGGAGTCCAGGCGCGGCCCGCCATCGGACGATGGCCAAAGACCGCGCGTGACATTCTCCCATAGCGGCGCCCTTGGCGCGGGCAGCCCCGAACCGCATCGGAGACGTCGGCAGGATCGCAGGACGGGGCCCGGCCCCATCCTGCTGATCCGACTTTGGAGGCGTCTCGATATCAGCTCTTCGGCGGAGACTTGGGGCAGTCGTTGCCGTCGTTCCACTTGCCGTCGGGAATCACATAGACCCACTGACGGTCGACCTTCTTCCACTGGCCGGGCGTCACATTGTACCGGTTTCCGCCATCGGCTCCGGTGCTTTTGCCCTGCAGCGTGTAGGTGCAAGTCAGCGGCCCGGCGAAAGCGGGACTGGCAACGACAATCGCCGCGCAGGCGAAGATCAGGCTACGTCCAATCATACCGATTTTTCCTTGTATTTTTTTCGGGCCGTCCGACGTGCAGCCATCGAAGACCGACGCCGCGCCGAGGCCTGGCGACGGTCTTTCGAGGAACGGGATCCGTCAGACGGCTGATGGTGGCTGCGCTCGGCAGCCAGGCGAGCCGGACCGATGGGTTGCCGACGAGAAGCATAAGCGGCCGAAACCAGTCGCCGGTCAAGCAGCGAGGCCCGTTTGCAGCGTGCCGTCGAAACGCGCGTCCCCGTGCCGGCCCCGCCTCCAGGCCCGGCCAACGGCTGCCGCAGGCCCCGCGTGATTGCTCCCGCGGGCTCCCGCTGCTACAGGGAAGGCCCGCCACCCGCCCGGATATTCCCGTGCTCCAGCGCCTCTACGAATGGGTACTGTCCAAGGCCGCGCATCCGCACGCCGTGTGGTGGCTGATGGCGTTCGCCTTCGCCGAGGCGTCTTTCTTCCCGATCCCGGCCGATATCCTGCTGATCCCGATGGTGATCGCGATGCGCCAGCGCGCCTGGGCGCTCGCGGCGTGGTGCACGGCGGCTTCGGTGCTCGGCGGTTGCTTCGGCTGGCTGGTCGGCTGGGGCCTGTTCGAGACGGTGGGCAAGCCGCTGATCGAGCTCTACTCGAGCATGGACCAATTCGCCAGGGTCCAGGCCGAGTACAACAAGTTCGGCGTGTTCTTCGTCCTGATCGGGGCGTTGACGCCGATCCCCTACAAGGTGGTGACCATCGCCAGCGGCGTGGCCGGCATGGACTTCGTCTCCTTCACCCTGGCCTCGATCGTCGGCCGCGGCGCGCGCTATTTCATCCTGGCCGGCGCGCTCTATATCTTCGGTCCGTGGATCAAGGACTTCATGGACCGCAACCTGAAGCTGGCGATGACGGTTTTCGCCCTGCTGCTGGTTGGCGGCTTCGTCCTCCTCGCCTACGTAATCTAGCCACCCCACCCAAAGCTCTGCGAGCGGGACCGGCGCGCCTCATGCTGCAACGCCTCTACGACTGGACCATGGCCAAGGCCTCCAGCCCCTACGCGGTCTGGTGGATGTGCGCCTTCGCCTTCGCCGAGGCGACCTTCTTCCCGCTGCCGGCGGACATCCTGCTGATCCCGATGGTGCTCGCGGTGCGCCGCGACGCCTGGAAGCTCGCGCTCTACGCCACCATCGCGTCGGCGGTCGGCGGCTGCTTCGGCTACGCCATCGGCTATTTCCTGTTCGAGGAGGTCGGCCGGCCGATCCTTCACTTCTACGGCTACATGTCGCAGTTCGCCGAGGTCCAGGCGTTGTACCGAAAGTACGGCGAATGGATCGTCGCGATCGGCGGGCTGTCGCCGATCCCCTACAAGGCGGTGACGATCACCAGCGGCGTGGCGCAGATGGACTTCTGGGCCTTCAACGCGGTCTCGCTCGCCTCGCGGCTGGTGCGCTTCTACATCGTCTGCGGCGCGCTCTACTGGTTCGGGCCGCCGGTCAAGCGCTTCATCGAAAACAACCTGCACCTCTCCGCGCTGTTCGCGCTGGCGCTGTTCATCGGTGGCTTCGTCCTCCTCGCCTACTTGGTCTAGGCGGGATCGCCGACGGGGTCAGGCCGCGTCGTCGACCGACGCGAGGTTGGCGAGCACGAAGGCGGCGGTCTCGTCGATATGCTCGGACAACAGCTTCGCCGCTCCGTCCGCGTCGCGGCGGAGCGTGGCGTCGAGGATCGCCTGGTGCTCGTCGGCGATGTCGCGGATCAGCTTGGGCTGGACGGTCGACGAGAAGCGCAGCCGCCGGTACCGCTCGGTCTGGTCGTAGAGCAGCTCGCACATATAGAGGAGCCACGGCGAGTCGCAGGCGTCGATCAGGGCGTTGTGGAACGCCCGGTGCCGCGCTTCCCAGCCGTCGACATCCTTTATCGCCGCCGTGGTCGCCTTGTTGAGCCGGTGGAGCGCGCCGATGCACCGGGCTTCCCACTCGTCGTCGCCGCGCGCGATCGACCGCCGCAGCGCGTCGGTGTCGAGCTTCTGCCGGAGCGAGGTGATGTCGCGGATCTCGGCGCTGGAGATCGGCGGTACGCGGAAGCCGCGATGCCCCTCGGCGACGACCAGCTTCTTGGTCTCGAGCCGGAACAGCGCCTCGCGCAACGGGCTGATGCCGCAGTCGTAGGCCGCGCGCAGCGCCGCGAAGCGCAGCGCGTCGCCGGGCTGGTAGCGCCCCCGGAGCAGGTCGGCGTGGAGCAGCTTGTAGATCCGATCCGCGGCGGTCTCAGACATTCGATCCTCGTCGGTCGTCGCGGCGCCGCGCGCACCCGGATCGGTGCCGCCGCGGCCGCATGTCCTAGAGATATACCATCTCCATCTTTTGGCAAATTGCCATTTGTTACCCTCATTTCCATATTTTCGAAAATATGTTGACATTCGAACAGGCGCCGCTACCGTTGGAACCGGGACAACATTCGCGACAGGTGACAGGCGTTGTTTTCACTCGCTTCCGTACTCTCCGCTCCGGCCGCGCCGGGCTCGAACCCGGAGGCCGCGGCTACCGACGGCCTGATCGTCGACGGGCAATGGTGGCCGCTCGCCGAGACGGCGCAGCGGCTCGGGATCGCCGACGTGCCGGCGTCGACCGTCGCCTGTTTCGCGGACTGGACGGCGGCGAGCGCCGCGCTGGGCGCCATTGCCGAGCGCGCGCCGGCGGACGCCGCCGACCTCGGCCGCCCGGTGGCGGACTGCACGTTCGCGGCGCCGCTGCGCTATCCCGGCAAGGTGCTGTGCGCGGGGGCGAACTACTACGATCACCTGGCCGAGATGGGCGTGCAGGACCTGCGCAAGGAGGCCCAGCGGCTGTTCTTCTTCTTCAAGCCGCCGCGCACCGCCATCGTCGGCCCGGGCGCGACCGTCCTCAAGCCCGCGGATACCGCGATGCTCGACTGGGAGGTCGAGCTGGCGGTGGTGTTCGGGCGCCGCACCCGCAACGCCAGCGAGGCCGACGCGCTCGACTCGATCGCCGCCTACACCGTCGCCATCGACCTGTCCGCCCGCGACCTCAACCAGGCGCCGGACACCTTCTACAAGCTCGACTGGGTGGCCGGTAAGGCGCAGGACACGAGCTGCCCGATGGGCCCGCAACTGGTGCCGGCCGCCTTCGTCGGCGACCCGATGGATCTGGCGCTCAAGCTCTCGGTCAACGGCGAGACCAAGCAGGATGCCCGGACCTCCGGCATGGTCTTCTCGATCCCCGAGCAGATCGCCATCCTGTCCCGGATCATGACCCTGGAGCCGGGCGACGTGCTGCTGACCGGCACGCCCGCGGGGGTCGGCTTCCCGAAGCGGACCTTCCTGTCGGTCGGCGACACGGTCGACGCCGAGATCGAGCGTGTCGGCGCTCTTTCGGTTTCCGTGGCGGGGGAGATCTAGGCGTGTCCGCCGACGCCGCGCGCGTTGCGATCGTGACCGGCGGTGGTCAGGGCATCGGGCGCGCCGTGGTCCGGCGCCTCGCCCGAGACGGCTTTCATGTCCTCGCGATCGACCGTCAGGAAGAGGCCGTCCGCGGCGTCGCCGAAGACCTCGCTGGCGAAGGCCTGTCCGCGGAGGCGGTCCCCGCCGACGTGACCGACCGGGCCGCGATCGCCGGAGCGCTCGCCGCGCACCCGTCGGTCGCCGCCTGCGTCTGTGCGGCGGGGGTGAGCTGGCTCAAGTCGATCGACGAGGTCACCGAAGACGATTTCCGCCGGATCCTCGACGTCAACCTGATCGGGTCCTTCATCGTCGCCCAGGAAGCGCTCAAGCGGATGGGCGCGGGCGGCCGGATCGTTTTCATCGCCTCGCGCGCGGCGGTCGGCGGCGTCGGCTTCCCGCACTACGTCGCGTCGAAAGCGGCGGTGATCGGGCTGACCCGGGCGATGGCGCTGGAGCTGCGCGAGCGGCAGATCGCGGTCAACGCCGTGTCGCCCGGCTTCACCGACACGCCGATGACCCGTTCCATGCCGGCCGAGGACTTCGCCAAGTGGTCGGCGCTGGAGCCGGGTGGCAAGCCGGCCGCGCCGGATCAGATCGCCCAGGCGGTCGCCTTCTTCACCGACGCCCGCACCGACTTCGTCACCGGTCAGGTGCTCTACGCCGACGGCGGCAAGTCGCTGGGCGGCACCTTGATCTAGTCGTGGAACCGCCGCCGGAGGCGGCGAAAGCAGTCACTGAACAGGGAGAAGTGTCATGAAACGTAGCTTCCACAAGGTCCCCGTCGCTCGCCTGGCTGGCGCTGCGGCGTTGGCCGCCGTCGCCGCGGCGAGCCTGTCCAACTCCGCGCTGGCCGACGCGGTCCGGCTGCGCTTCTCCGCGCCGGCGCCGCCGGGCGAAATCCTCGTCAAGGCGATGGAGCGCTTCAAGGCCGACCTGGAAACGCGCGCCAAGGGTCAGTTCGACGTGTCGGTCCATCCGGGCGGCTCGCTGTTCAAGCAGGGCACCGAGATCCCGGCGATGCGCCGAGGCAACCTGGAGATGAACACCCTGGCGACCTTCGAGGTCTCCGCCTACGTCAAGGAACTGTCGGTCTACAATGCCGGCTACCTGTTCCGTAACTACGCCCATCTCCAGAAGGTCTGGGCCGGCCCGCTCGGCGCGAAATACAAGGCGACGGTGCTCAAGAAGATGGGCATCCGCATCCTCGCCAACTGCTACCTCGGCACGCGCGAGGTCAACATCAGCAAGGTGCGCCACGCCAAGACGCCCGCGGACCTGAAGGGCATCAAGCTGCGCATGCCCGGCGCGCCCGACTTCCTGCTGCTGGGCCGGGGCCTGGGCATCATCCCGACCCCGATGGCGATGTCCGAAGCCTATCTCGCCATCAAGAACGGCGCCGTCGACGGCCAGGACAACCCGGTGACGATCACCCGGGCGGCCAGGATGGACGAGGTCACCAAGGAAGTGGTCCTGACCAACCACATGGTTCAGATGGTGTTCTTCGCGATCGCCGAGAAGGCGTTCCAGAAGATGACCAAGGCCCAGCAGGCCCTGGTCGTCGACGCGTCGACGAAGGCCTGCGCCTGGAACGACAAGATGCGCCTCGCCGACGAGCAGAAGCAGATCGCCTACTTCAAGTCGCGCGGCATCGTCATCACCCACCCGGACATCGCCGCCTTCCGCAAGCACATGTGGGCGACCTATGCCCGGGCCGGCAAGCTGAAGACCTGGCCCAAGGCCGTCATCGACGCGATCCGCGCGACCAAATAGGCTGACGGCATCGTCCGTTAGCCGGGAGCCCGGATCGTGCGTCTCGCATTCGGGATCGCCAGGAAGATCGCCGAGCTGGCAGCGGTGCTCGCCTTCGCTGCCATGCTCGGCGCCTTCCTGCTCAACATCGTCGCCCGCTATGTCTTCGATGCCCCGCTCGGCTGGCCGGACGAGCTCGCCGCCATCCTGTTCGTCTGGATCGTGTTCTGGACCGGCGCGCTCCTGGTGCCGATGGGCCAGCACATCCGCTTCGCCCTGTTGCGCGACGTCCTGGGCCCGCGCTGGCAAGTGATCGTCGATTCGGTCGCCGCCGGGGCGTTCGGGCTGCTCTACGTCGCCGCGGCGCCGACCGTCATCGACTACCTGATCTTCGCGTCCGACCAGCACACGTCGCTGATGGAGATATCGATGGCCTTCGTCCACAGCAGCTTCGCCATCTTCTTCGTCGTCATCGCCTTGCGCTGCCTGTTCGACGCCGTGGTCGGCCTGCGCTCGCTGGGCGCCCGCGCCGGCTAGGCGCGATCCGCACCTCCCCATGGCCATCGCGATCCTGTTCCTGACCTTCGTCGTCGGCGCGGCACTTGGCTTCCCGCTGGGGCTGTCGCTGATCGGCTCCGGCGTGGCCTACCTGTTCGTCTCCGGCCAGGACGTCGGCCTGGTTCTCGAGCAGATCAGCAGCCGGCTGTTCGCCAGCTACGTGCTGATCGCGATCCCGCTGTTCATCTTCGCCGCCAACGTCATGAACGCCGGCACGATCACCGAGCGCCTGCTCGAGTTCGGCGTCGCCTGCGTCGGCCGGGTCCGGGGCGGGCTGGCCCACGCCAACATCCTGACCAGCCTGGTCTTCTCCGGGATGAGCGGCAGCGCGGTCGCCGACGCGGCCGGGCCGGGCAAGGTGATGATCGAGATGATGCGGCGCGAGAACCGCTATCCCGAGGGCTTCGCGGTCGCGGTCACCGCGGCGTCGGCGACCATCGGCCCGATCATCCCGCCGTCGATCCCGTTGGTGCTTTATGCCTTGGTCGCCAACACCTCGGTCGGCGCGCTGTTCCTCGGCGGCGTCGTGCCGGGCCTGCTGCTGACCGTGTCGCTGATGGCCGCGGTCTGGCTGATCGCACGCCGCCGCCGCTTCCCGACCGAGGCGCCGATCCCCTGGCGGGCCTATCCGCGCATCCTGTTGCGCGCGTTCCTGCCGATGATGATGCCGGTGATCCTGCTGACCGGCATCTATACCGGCGTGACCACGGCGACCGAGGCGGCCGCGGTCGCCGCTGCCTACGCGCTGATCCTGGCGATCGGCGTCTACCGGGTGATCGGCTTGGCGTCGCTGTTCGACGTCCTGCTCGAGTCGGCGAAGGCGACCAGCATCGTCGCCGTCGCGGTCAGCGGCGCGTTCATCTTCAACTTCGCGATCACCAACGAGCAGGTGCCCGCGCTCCTCGCCGGGCTGCTTGCCGGGGCGCACCTGACGCCGATCTCCTTCCTGATCGTGACCAACATCGCCTTCCTGATCCTGGGCTGTTTCTTCGACGTCGCGGTCATGCTCCTGGTCCTGGTGCCGCTGCTCGTGCCGACCATGCAGGCGCTCGGGGTCGACCCGGTCCATTTCGGCGTGGTCATCGTGTTCAACATCATGATCGGGCTGGTGACCCCGCCCTACGGCCTGCTGCTGTTCGTGCTCAGCAGCCTGTCCGGCGTCCGCCTGGGCACGATCATCCGCGAGGTCATCCCCTTCCTGTGCGTGCTGCTGCTGGTGCTGGTGGCGCTGATCTTCGTGCCCGAGCTCGTGCTGTGGCTGCCGGGCGTGTTCGGCTACAGCGCCGCGGGCTAGGCGACCGTCCTCTGGGGAGCGCGCCGGCGTCCTTGCGGCGAATCGGCGGGTGCGCGCCGTGCAGACCGTCCGTATAGTCTCTCGCCATGACCCGTGACCGGCAATTCGCCCTCTTGCTCCTCGCTCGGCAGCGGCGCGCTCCTGCTCGGCGCGCTCGGCTTCCAGTTCATCGGCGGACTGGCGCCGTGCGAGCTGTGCCTGTGGCAGCGCTATCCCCACGACGCGGTGGTGATCGTCGCGGCGATCGCCCTCGTCGTCGCGCCCGCCGGCGCGCGGCCGTGGCTACTCGCCCTGTGCGGGCTGATCCTGCTGGTCGGGGTCGGCATCGCCGGCTTCCACGTCGGCGTGGAGCACAAGTGGTGGGCCGGGCTGCCGTCCTGCTCCGGCGCGGTCGACATGACCAAGCTCAGCCCGGAACAGATGCGCAAGATGATCGAGCATCCGCCGGCCCGCTGCGACGAGATCGCGTGGTCGCTGTTCGGCATCTCGATGGCCGGCTACAACTTCCTGATCTCGCTCGCCCTCGGCCTGTTCGCCTTGTGGGCGGCGCTGCGCGCGCGGCGGCCGGCATGACCGAAAGCCCCCGGAAAACCGGCAGGCGCACCGGCGAGGGCCTGCTGCCCGGCGATCCCGACCGCGACGCCCTGGTCGAGCGGATGATCCGGGTCGACCAGGCCGGCGAGTTCGGCGCCGCGCGCATCTACGCCGGCCAGCTCGCCGTGCTCGGCCAGTCCGACGACGCCCCGACCTTGCGCCACATGGCGGCGCAGGAACAGCGCCACCTCGACGCCTTCGACAAGCTGATCGTCGACCGCCAGGTGCGGCCGACCATCCTGTCGCCGCTGTGGCACGTCGCCGGCTTCGCGCTCGGCGCCGGCACGGCGCTGATCGGCCGCGAGGCGGCGATGGCCTGCACCGTCGCGGTCGAGGAGGTGATCGACGAGCACTACGCCCGCCAGCGCGAGCAGCTCGGCGACGACGAGGCCGACCTGCGCGAGACCATCGAGGAATTCCGCCGCGAAGAGGTCGAGCACCGCGACACCGCCCTCGACAACGACGCCCGCAACGCCCCCGGCTACGAGGTGCTGACCGGGGCGATCAAGGCCGGCTCGCGGCTGGCGATCTGGCTGTCGGAGCGGTTCTAGCCGCTCGGAAACGGGGCGCGCCGCGGGTCACGTCGGGCTGGACCCGGCGGCCCTCGCCCTGCCATGATCGGGTGAAAACGCGCCGCGCCCGCCGGCGCTCACATGGGGGAGCGTGCGATGCCGGAAGCCAACACCCGGCCCTGGGAAGATGAGTTCTCCATCGACAATACCGAGGTCGTCGCCGAGACGCCGGACCTGCGCGCGGTGCGGCTGACCCTGGCGCCGGGCCAGTGCGTGCCCTGGCACTGGCACAGCGTGATCGACGACCGCTTCATCTGCCTCGAAGGCGCGATCGAGATCGAGACCCGGGCGCCGCGCAGCACCACCCGGCTGGAGCCGGGCAACGAGCATATCGTGCCGCCCAAGGTCGCCCACATCGTCCGCAACGTCGCGGATACGACCTCGCGCTTCATGGTCATCCAGGGCATCGGCCCCTATGACTATCACCCGGTCGGCGGCTGACGCCCCAACAACCCACGGCCTTTCCGCATGAGCTTTCTCGACCGCATCCGCGAGTGCAACAGCTACGACTTGTCGAAGTTCCGGCCCTTCAAGGTCGGCGACGTCCGGGTCGGCTGGATCCGCCACGCCTTCGCCGGCCGGCTCGCCGACTTCCACAAGGTCTTCGCCGTCGGCAAGGAGGACGTGGCGCTGCTGCCCGAGCTCGACGGCTACGAAGCGCGGTCCGACGGCGATGGCGACCGTGGTCGAGGCGCTGGTCGACAAGGGCGACATCCCGGCGCTGCGCGACGAGCTCTACGGCGCCGCGGCCGGCTTCGACCAGGAGCCGCTGTTCGCGATCGACCGGGCCGCGGTCAGCTATTTCGGCATCGGTGCGCGCGGACTGCACCTGAACGGTTACGTGCGCACCGACGACGGGCTCAAGATGTGGATCGGCCGCCGCGCCGAGCATCGCCAGAACTATCCCGGCATGCTCGACCAGATGGTCGCCGGCGGCCAGCCGCTCGGCCTGACCATCGCCGAGAACCTCAAGAAGGAGGCGCACGAGGAGGCCTCGATCCCCGACGAGCTGATCGCCCGGGCGGTGCCGGTCGGCGCGATCACCTATTGCTGCGAGGGCGAGGGCGGGATCAAGCCCGACATCCAGTATTGCTTCGACCTCGAGGTTCCGGCCGACTTCGAGCCCAAGAACCGCGACGGCGAGATCTCCGAGTTCGAGTTGTGGTCGATCGAGCGGGTCGCCGAGGTCGTCGCCACCTCGCAGCGGTTCAAGTTCAACTGCAACCTGGTCGTCATCGACTTCCTGGTCCGCCACGGCCTGATCGCGCCCGACGACGCGGACTACGTCGCCATCGTCAAGGGGCTGCGCCAATGACCGATCTCGCCACGCTCTCCGCCGCCGAGCTCGCCGCGGGTTACCGCGCGGGCGACCTCTCGCCGGTCGACGCGGCCCAGGCGGCGCTCGACCGCGCCCACGCAATTCAGGACAGCCACAACCCGTTCGTGCTGATCGACGACGAGTCGGCGCTGGCCTCGGCCAAGGAGGCGGAGGCGCGCTGGCACAAGGGCGAGCCGCTCAGCGCCGTCGACGGCGTGCCGGCCACGATCAAGGACCTGGTCCTGACCAAGGGCTGGCCGACCCTGCGCGGCTGCAAGGCGATCGACCCGGCCCAGCCGTGGGAGGACGACGCGCCCTGCGTCGCCCGCCTGCGCGAGGCCGGCGCCGTTCTGCTCGGCAAGACGACGACGCCGGAGATGGGCTGGAAGGGCGTCACCGACAGCCCGCTGACCGGCATCACGCGCAACCCCTGGAACCCGGAGCGGACGCCCGGCGGCTCCTCGGGCGGCGCCGCGGTGTCCGCGGCGTTCGGCGCCGGCGCGCTCCACATCGGCACCGACGGCGGCGGGTCGATCCGCATGCCCGCCGGCTTCTCCGGCATCTTCGGCCACAAGCCGACCTTCGGCCGGGTCGCCGCCTGGCCGATCAGCCCGTTCGGCACGCTCGCCAACGTCGGCCCGATGACCCGCACGGTCACCGACGCCGCGCTGATGCTCAACGTCATCGGCCGGCCCGACTGGCGCGACTGGTACGCCATCGCCGACGATGCCGAGGACTACACCGCCGGCCTCGAGGACGGCGTCGCCGGCCTGCGCGTCGCCTTCAGCCCGACCCTCGGCGGCTCCCACGTCGAGCCGGGCGTCGCCGAGGCGGTCGCCGCCGCGGTCGACACTTTTCGGGCGATGGGCGCGACCGTCGTCGAGGCGGAGCCGGCGCTCGACCCGGCCCATGTCGCCGAGGTCTTCGCGATCCACTGGTTCTCGGTCGCCAACACCGTGGTCGGCGGCTTCGACGCCGCGGCCAAGGGCGAGATGGACCCGGGCCTGGTCGACATCGGCTTCCGCGGCGGCGCCTATTCGGTGCAGCAGGTGGTCTGGGCCCAGATGCAGCGGCGCGACATCGGCTTCGCGATCAACCGCTTCTTCCAGGACCACGACCTGCTGCTGACGCCGTCGCTGCCGCTGCCCGCCTTCGCCGCCGGCCAGGTCTCGCCGTTCAAGCAGGACGGCCACGCCTGGGTCGACTGGACGCCGTTCACCTACCCGTTCAACCTGTCGCGCAACCCGGCCTGCTCGATCCCCTGCGGCTTCGCCGACGGGCTGCCGGTCGGCCTCCAGATCGTCGGCCGCCATTACGAAGACGCCCTGGTCCTGCGCGCCGCCCGCGCCTACGAGCGCGAGCACCCGATCGCCCTGCCGCGGCCGCCGGGTTGAGACAGTCCGCGATACGATCGACGCACGCCGCCCGATGACTCCCTCCC